>NZ_SGWY01000002.1:38684-1120349 GCF_004216665.1 Agromyces ramosus
GGCGACAGGTGGGCAGGCGACAGGTGGGCAGGCGACAGGTGGGCAGGCGACAGGTGGGCAGGCGACAGGTGGGCAGGCGACAGGTGGGCAGGCGACAGGTGGGCAGGCGACAGCTGGGCAGGCGACAGGTGGGCGGCCGCGGGAGGGTGGCCCGAGCGTGCCTCAGTCGAACCCGAGGCTCAACTTCCGCAGCAGCGACGCGAGCCGCTTCTGCTCGGCCGCGGGCAGGCCTTCGAGCAGCTCGGACTCCGCGTCGACCAGACGGGTGATCGCGGCGTCGACCCGGGTGAGGCCCGCGGGGCTCATCTCGACGAGGATGCCGCGGCCGTCGTTGGGATCGGTCTGCCGCGTGACCAGACCGCGCTCTACGAGCCGGTCGATGCGGTTCGTCATGGTGCCGCTCGAGACGAGCGTCTGCTGCAGCAGCTGCTTGGGGGAGAGGCGGTAGGGCGGGCCGGCACGGCGCAGCGCCGAGAGCACGTCGAACTCCGAGGCCTCGAGCTCCGATCGCGCGAACGCCTGCCGACGGGCGCGGTCGAGGTGCTTCGAGAGGCGGGCGACCCGGGAGAGCACCTGCAGCGGTGCGAAGTCGAGGTCGGGCCGCTCGCGCTCCCAGTCGCCCACGATCCGGTCGACCTCGTCAGCATCCGTCATGCCGCCATTATCCCGCCGGCCACGGGGCACGGATGCCACGGGGCATTCCGCGCACCATGGCAGACTGGTTGGCGCGTCGGGGCCCGACCCGCGCGGTCCGCCATGGTGTAACGGCAGCACGACAGCCTTTGGAGCTGTGAGGACCAGGTTCGAATCCTGGTGGCGGAGCATGGACCAGCAACTCGCCATCATCGTGCTCGCCGCCGGCCAGGGCACCCGCATGAAGTCCGCCACGCCGAAGCTCCTGCACCCCCTCGCGGGGTCGCCGATCGTGGCACACGTGCTGCGCACGGCGAACGCGCTCGGCGCCGCACACGTCGTGGCGGTCGTGCGCCACGAGCGCGACCGGGTCGCCGCGGAGGTCGAGGCGGCGATGCCCGGGATCATCGTCGTCGACCAGGACGAGATCCCGGGCACCGGGCGCGCGGTCGAGCAGGCGCTGGCGGCACTCCCCGACGGGTTCGACGGCGAGGTGCTCGTGCTGAACGGCGACGTGCCGCTCCTCGACGCCGACACGCTCGCCGCGTTCCTCGGGCAGCACCGCGGCCACGCCGCGCAGGCATCCGTGCTCTCGGCCGTGTACGACGACCCGACCGGGTACGGCCGCGTCGTCCGCGACGACCGCGGCGGGTTCGACCGCATCGTCGAGCAGAAGGACGCGACCGACGACGAGCGGGCGATCGCCGAGATCAACGCGGGCATCTACGCGTTCGGCGCCGGAGCCCTGCGCGACCAGCTCGCCAACCTCACGACCGACAACGCGCAGGGCGAGAAGTACCTCACCGACGTGATCCAGTTGCTCCGCGAAGCCGGCTCCGAGGTCGAGGCCGTACCCGTGTCGGAGCCGTGGCTCGTCGCGGGCATCAACGATCGTGCGCAGCTCTCCGAGACCGCGGCCCGCCTGAACGCGCTCATCGTGCGCGGCTGGCAGCTCAACGGCGTCACCATCGAGGACCCGGCGACCACGTGGATCGACCTCGACGTGAAGATCGATCCCGACGTCACGATCCGCCCCGGCACGCAGCTCAAGGGCGCTACGGTGATCGCCACGGGCGCGGTCGTCGGCCCCGACACGACGCTCGTCGACTGCGAGGTCGGCCGCGGCGCCGAGGTGAAGCGCACGGATGCCACGCTGTCGGTGATCGGCGACGGGGCATCCGTCGGTCCGTTCTCCTACCTGCGGCCGGGCACCGTGCTGGGCGCCGACGGCAAGATCGGCACCTTCGTCGAGACGAAGAACTCGACCATCGGCGAGGGCAGCAAGGTGCCGCACCTCTCGTACGTCGGCGACGCCACGATCGGCGTCCACTCCAACATCGGCGCCGGGTCGATCTTCGCGAACTACGACGGCGTGCGGAAGCACCACACCGAGGTCGGCTCCCATGTGCGCACCGGCTCGCACGGCGTCTTCGTCGCGCCCATTAGGATTGGCGACGGGGTCTACACGGCTGCCGGCACCGTCGTCCGAAAGGACGTCCCCGCGGGCGCCCTCGCCGTGAACGTGGCCCCGCAACGCAACATCGAGGGATGGGTCCAGACGCACCGACCCGGCACCGCGGCGGCCCAGGCGGCCGAGGCGGCCGACGAGGCATCCGGCTCGGCATCGATCGACGCAGCCGCCGACTGACGCACCGGCTCACGCGGGTGGAGAGGACAACCACATGTCGGGAATCGAGACCACCGGATCGAAGCGCCTCGTGCTCGTCTCCGGACGAGCCCACCCGGAGCTCGCGGAGCAGATCGCCGAGGAGCTCGGTTCCGAGCTCGTGCCGACCGACGCCCGCACGTTCGCGAACGGCGAGATCTACGCGCGCTACGACGAGAGCGTGCGCGGCTCCGACGCGTTCGTGATCCAGTCGCACACGTCGCCGATCAACGAGTGGCTCATGGAGCAGCTGATCATGATCGACGCGCTGAAGCGCGCCTCCGCGAAGCGCATCACCGTGGTCTCCCCGTTCTACCCCTACGCGCGTCAGGACAAGAAGGGCCGCGGGCGGGAGCCCATCTCGGCCCGCCTGGTCGCCGACCTCTACAAGGCGGCCGGCGCCGACCGGATCATGTCGGTCGACCTCCACGCCGCCCAGATCCAAGGCTTCTTCGACGGCCCGGTCGACCACCTCTTCGCCATGCCCGTGCTGCTCGAGCACTTCCGCGAGAAGCTCGACCCCGAGACCCTCACCGTGGTGTCGCCCGACATGGGCCGCGTGCGCGTCGCCGACATCTGGAGCGACAAGCTCGGCGCACCGCTCGCGATCATCCACAAGCGTCGCGACCCCCTCGTGCCGAACCAGGTCTCGGTGCACGAGATCGTCGGCGACGTTCACGGCCGCGTCTGCCTGCTCGTCGACGACCTGATCGACACCGGCCGCACGATCGTCAAGGCCGCCGAGGCGCTGAAGGCCAACGGCGCGATCGGCGTGGTGGTGGCCGCCACCCACGCGGTCTTCTCGAGCCCCGCCGTCGACATCCTGCAGAACGAGTCCATCGACAGCGTCGTGGTCACCGACACGCTGCCGATCCCCGAGTCCAAGCGCTGGGACCGCCTCACCGTGCTGCCCATCGCGCCGCTGCTCGCGCGTGCGATCCACGAGGTGTTCGAGGACGGCTCGGTGACGAGCATGTTCGACGGCGCGGCGTAGGCCGGCGATGGCGATCACGACCCCGCGACCCTGGCTGGCGAGCTACGCCGACGGCGTGCCGCACGACATCGAGCCGCAGCAGGACTCCCTCTCCGACCTCGTGCGCGGCTCGGTCGAGCAGTACGGCGACCACGTCGCGCTCGAGTTCTTCGAGCGCACCACGACCTACGCCGAGCTCGGCGACCAGATCGACCGGGCCGCCGAGGGACTGCGCCGGCTCGGCGTGCAGAAGGGCGATCCGGTGGCGCTCGTGCTGCCGAACTGCCCGCAGCACATCGTCGCGTTCTACGCGGTGCTGCGCCTCGGCGCGATCGTGGTCGAGCACAACCCGCTCTACACGCCGCGCGAGCTGCGCCACCAGTTCGAGGACCACGGCGCCCGCGTGGTGATCGCGTGGGACAAGGTCGTCGAGACGATCCAGGCGTTCCCGGCGGATGTCGCGGTGCAGTCGATCGTGTCGGTCGACGTCACCCGGGCGATGCCGTTCCTCACGCGCGCCATGCTGCGCCTCCCGGTGGCGAAGGCGCGCGAGTCCCGCGCCGCGCTCACCACGAAGGTGCGCGGCACCATGCCGTGGCGCGAGCTCGTGGCATCCGAGCCGATCGACGCCCACATCATCGGCCCCGAGGCGTCCGACGTGGCGCTCATCCAGTACACGAGCGGCACGACCGGCAGCCCGAAGGGCGCCACGCTCACGCACGAGAACCTCGGCGCGAACGCGGCGCAGGCGCGGGCCTGGGTGCCCGAGATCGAGCGGGGCACCTCGGTGGTGTACGCCGTGCTGCCGATGTTCCACGCCTACGGCCTCACGCTGTGCCTGACGTTCGCGATGAGCATGGGCTCCCGGCTCGTGCTCTTCCCGAAGTTCGATCCCGAGCTCGTGCTGAAGGTCGTGAAGAAGCACCCGCCGACCTTCTTCCCCGCGGTGCCGCCGATCTACGACCGTCTCACGAAGGCCGCCGCCGCCGAGGGCGTCTCCCTCCGGGGCATCCAGATCGCCATCTCGGGCGCGATGCCGCTGTCGGCGGAGGTCGTCGAGCCATGGGAGGCCGCCACCGGCGGCACCCTCGTCGAGGGCTACGGACTCTCGGAGTGCTCGCCGGTGCTGATCGCCAACCCGGTCGCGCCGAGCCGCAAGGCCGGCACGGTCGGCCTGCCGCTGCCCTCGACCGAGGTGCGCGTCGTCGACCCCGACGATCCCACGCGAGATCGCGAGCCCGGCGACGAGGGCGAGCTCATCGTGCGCGGGCCCCAGGTGTTCTCGGGGTACTGGAGGAAGCCCGAGGAGACCGCGGCGGTGTTCGTGCCCGCCGACGACGGCGGGGCCGACTGGTTCCGCACCGGCGACATCGTCGCGATCGACGACGAGGGCTTCGTGCGCGTCGTCGACCGCATCAAGGAGCTGATCATCACCGGCGGCTTCAACGTGGCGCCGAGCGAGGTCGAGGAGGCCCTGCGCGCCCACCCCGACGTCGAGGACTGCGCGGTGGTCGGCCTGCCCGACGAGCGCACCGGCGAGCAGGTCGTGGCGGTCGTCGTCCTGAGGGACGGCGCGACCTTCGACGAGGCCGCGATCCGCGACTTCGCCCGCGGCGAGCTCACGGCCTACAAGGTGCCGAAGCGCGTCGTGCAGGTCGACGACCTCCCGCGATCGCTGATCGGCAAGGTGCTGCGCCGTCAGGTCCGCAACGGGCTGCTCGAGGGCTAGGGCCTCCGTGACGTTCCTCTCCGCCGACGCGGCCCGTGCGCTCTCGCGCCTGGTCGAGCTCGAGGCCGAGGGGCCCGAGGTCGCGCCGCTCGAGCGCCTCCGCGGCATCCGCTCGCTCGTCACGGCCCTCGAGGCCGACCCGGCCTCCCTGGCCGCGGCGCGTGCGGCGGTCGAGGCTGGGGCGACGTGGGACGAGGTGGCGGATGCCGCGGGCCTCAGCCCGGCGGCCGCGAAGTACCGGTGGGCGGGCGACGACGACGCCATCGCCGAGCGCCAGGAGGCCAGCCGCCGACGCAAGCGCGACCGGCCGTCGAGCGTGCCCACCGACCTGCCGGGCGAGAGCGTCGCCGAGGCCGCGAAGCGCCTCGGGGTCACGGCGCAGGCGATCTACCAGCGGGTGAACCGCGGCCAGCTCGAGGCGCGCACGATCGAGCTGCCCGACGGCCGGCGCTACAAGCGGGTGTTCACGGCGGCCGCCGACGACCAGACCGCGCCGGTCGAGCCGGCGACCGCGCCCGTCGAGCCGGCGAGCCCGCCGGTCGAGCCGGCCAGCCCGGTCGACACCGCGGCCCTGTTCAGGGCGCCCGAGGACTGAGCGCGGGCCTCACGCTCGTCGGGCACGTCGAGTTCGGGCGGGCGCGGCATCGCCGGGAGCAGGCCGAGGTTGCCGAGCAGTCGCGAGGTGCCGTTCTCCGAGATCGCGAAGCACTCCCACCCCGCACCGCCCGGCGCGAAGAGGTCGAACGTGGTGCGGAACCCGGCCGCGTTCGTGTCGTACGCCGCCACGAACACGGCGCACGCGCGGTCGGCGGCCGACTTCGCCACCCCGTAGGCCGAGAGCACCAGCGGCAGCACGAGGGCGCCGAGCGCGACGAGCACGACGATGCGCAGCACCCGCCGTCGGCGCTGACCGGGCATGGGCTCCTCGTCGTCGAAGGGGTCGGGCTCCAGTTCGGGGTGCGGTCCGGTCACGCGGCACCCCCGACGAACACCGAGGCGACGCCGCCGGCGCTCGCGACGAGGGTCGCGACCGCGACGCCGAGCAGCGCACCCGCGGGCGGCGTGATCACGAGCCGCTCACCCGACAGCTGACGCCTGCGCACCGTGCCGATCGCGACGACCGCGCCGGATGCCGCGAAGAGCAGCACGCCGATGGCGACGAGCCACGGCTCGCCGGCGACGAACCCGGCCCGCATCGCGAGGAGCGCATTGACCGCCATGGCGAGGGCGGTGCGCGTCCACGCGAGCGAGGTGCGCTCCGGCTGCAGGCCCGGATCGCCGGTCGCGTGCACCACGTGGGACGTCACCATGGTTCCGACCCCCTCAACCCACGAGGAGCAGCACGACGAGCACCGCGCTGGTCAGCAGGCAGACGCCCGCGAGCGTGGGGAGGACCCAGCTGAACGGCAGGGGCCGGCCCTGCCGGATGGCGATCTCGTTGGCCCGCCACCGCGTGTACGACACGACGCTGAGCACCGCGGCGACTGCTCCGAGGCCCACGGAGAGCACCGTGACCGCGACGCGCGGGCCCAGCTCGGTGGCGAACTGGTGCAGCAGCACGCCGCCGGCGAGCAGCGCGAGGGCCGTGCGGATCCACGCGAGGAACGTGCGCTCGTTCGCGAGCGTGAAGCGATAGTCGGGCTCCGTGCCCTCGTGCCGCCACGCCGGCTCCGGCATCCGCTCGCTCCCTCGTTCGCGCCCCCGACGCTAGTGCGACGAGGGCGTCGTCTCGATCTCGCTGCGGTCGCCCGACCACAGCGTGTGGAACACGCCCGGCCTGTCGACGCGCTTGTACGTGTGCGCGCCGAAGAAGTCGCGCTGGCCCTGGATCAGCGCGGCCGGGAGGCGCTCCGCGCGGAGGCCGTCGTAGTAGGCGAGCGACGACGAGAAGGCGGGCGTCGGGATGCCGGCCTGCGCCGCGATCGCGACCACTCGGCGCCAGCTGTCCTGTGCGCCGGCCACGGCGTCGCGGAAGTAGGGGGCCACGACCAGCGCGACGAGCGAGGGGTCGTCGGCGTACGCCTCGGCGATGCGGTTGAGGAAGCGGGCGCGGATGATGCAGCCGGCGCGCCAGATCTTCGCGATGTCGCCCTTGTGGACGTCCCAGCCGAACTGCTCGGCGCCCGCGACGATCTCGTCGAAGCCCTGCGAGTAGGCGATGATCTTCGACGCGTAGAGCGCGCGACGCACGTCCTCGATGAACGCGTCGGCGTCGCCGTCGGCCACCTTCCACGCCTCGGCCGGGCCGGGCAGGTCGGCCGCCGCCTCGCGCTGGGCGCGCTTGGAGGACAGGCTGCGGGCGAACACCGCCTCGGCGATGCCCGAGGTGGGCACGCCGAGGTCGAGGGCGTTCTGCACGGTCCACGCCCCGGTGCCCTTGGCGCCGGCCTCGTCGAGGATGACGTCGACGAGCGGCAGGCCGGTCGCGGCATCCGTCTGGCGCAGCACCTCGGCGGTGATCTCGATGAGGTAGCTCTCGAGCTCGCCGGTGTTCCACTCGGCGAAGACGTCGGCGATCTCGGCAGGGGTCTTGCCGGTGCCCTGGCGGATCAGGTCGTAGGCCTCGGCGATGAGCTGCATGTCGGCGTACTCGATGCCGTTGTGCACCATCTTCACGAAGTGCCCGGCTCCGTCGGTGCCGACGTGCGTGACGCACGGCTCGCCGTCGGGGGCGACCGCGGCGATGGTCTGCAGGATCGGGCCGAGCGTCTCGTACGACTGCGCGGTGCCGCCGGGCATCAGCGACGGGCCGTTGAGCGCGCCCTCCTCACCGCCGGAGACGCCCATGCCGACGAAGTGGATGCCCGTGGAGCTGATCTCCTTCTCACGGCGGATCGTGTCGTGGAAGTTCGCGTTGCCGCCGTCGACGATGATGTCGCCCGGCTCGAAGCGCTGCACGAGCTCGGAGATGACGGCGTCGGTGCCCTTGCCGGCCTGCACCATGATGATCGCCGTGCGGGGCTTGGCGAGCGACGCGACGAACTCGTCGTAGCCCTCGGAGGGGACGAAGCCGGCCTCGGGGTGCTCGGAGGTCAGCGTGTGCGTGCGCTCGGGGGAGCGGTTGAACACCGCCACGGTGTTGCCCTCGCGGCTCGCGAGGTTGCGGGCGAGGTTCGACCCCATCACCGCGAGTCCGACGACGCCGATGTTTGCTGATCCGGTTGCAGGCACGAAAGTTCTCCTCGTGGGTTCGGGGGGTCCAGTCCAGCGTACTGTGAGCCCGGCTCACCGTTGCGCGCTGTTGCGGTGAGATGGACGGTCGCACGCGGGACGACGTACCGTTCCTTCGTCGCGAAGCGTGCCCATCGGATGCCGCGCACGCGCGTCGGCTAGCCTGCAACGCATGAGCGCCGCCGACGTCCCACCCCGCCTCGTCGTCATGGGACCGAGCGGTTCCGGCAAGTCGGTCGTCGGTGAGGCGCTCGCGGAACGCCTCGCCGCACGGTTCCCGGGAATCGCGTTCCTGGACTCCGACGACCTGCATCCCGCGGCGAACGTGGAGAAGATGCGCGGCGGCGTGCCGCTCGACGACGACGACCGATGGCCGTGGCTGCAGCTCGTGGGCGAGGCGCTCGCGGCGGGCGACCGCGGCCTGGTGGTCGCCTGCTCGGCGCTGCGCCGCTCCTACCGCGACGCGATCCGCGCCGCGTGTCCGGATGCCGCGTTCGTGGAACTGGTGGTGTCCCCCCGTGACCTCGGCGAACGCGTGCGCGACCGCGCCGGCCACTTCATGCCGGCGGCGCTGCTCGCCTCGCAGCTCGAGGCGCTCCAGCCGCTGGCTGACGACGAATCGGGCGTGCGCGTCGACAACGTGGGACCCGTCGACGAGGTCGTGTCGAGGGTGATCGCGGCCCTCGAGGCGGGCTGGTAGACTCTCCCCTTGGTCTCCCGCGTCCATCGGCGCAGGCGACCGGAACTTCGGCGAGGGAGGCCCGAGACGTCCGCGAGAGCGGCGGCGGGGCATCCGTGATCGACGCGGTGGAACCAGGCTTCACGGCTTTTTCCTCACGCACCAGCGCACTCAGATGCGCGCGTTCGAGTCGAAAACATCAGACACACGATCTGGGCCGCGAGCCCGCAAGGAGAACCACCATGGACGAAGACAACAAGGTCGTCGCAGACAACCGCGACTCGTTCGGCAAGGGCGCGGCCCGCAAGATCCGCGCCGCCGGCAAGATCCCCGCCGTGCTCTACGGCCACGGCACCGACCCCCAGCACCTGACGCTCCCGGCCCACCAGGTCGGCCTGCTCATCCGCAAGGCGAACGCCGTGCTCGACCTGCAGATCTCGGGCAAGAGCCAGATCGCGCTCGTGAAGGACGTGCAGAAGGACCCGGTGCACCAGGTCATCGAGCACATCGACCTCATCGTCATCAAGCGCGGCGAGAAGGTCCAGGTCGAGGTGCCCGTGCACCTCGAGGGCGAGCCGTTCGCCGGCACCATCGCCGACCTCGACGCCAAGACCCTGCTGCTCGAGGTCGAGGCGACCCACATCCCCGAGCGCGTCGTCGTCTCGGTCGAGGGCCTCGAGGAGGGCACGCAGATCCACGCGAAGGACGTCGAGCTGCCCACGGGCTCGACCCTGATCAGCGACGACGAGGTGCTCGTCGTCAACGTGCACGTGCCCCAGAAGGTCGACCTGGGCGAAGAGGCCGCCGCCGAGGCCGCAGAGGCCGAGGAGGCCGCCGAGGGCGAGGCGCCCGCCGAGGGCGAAGAGGCCGCGGCCGAGTCGGCCGAGTAGCCACCGCGCCACGCGCACGGGGCCTGCGGCGCCGCATCCGGGTACCCTCGGACTGCGGGCCGCAGGCCCCGTTCCATTCCCGTTCCACCTCATGCGCCGAGAGGAGCCGCCAGTGGGCCTCCTCGATCGACTTCGCTCCCGCCGGAAGGACGACGCCGTGTCCGAGAACACCTGGCTCGTGGTCGGGCTCGGCAACCCCGGCGCGCAGTACGCCGCCAACCGGCACAACGTCGGCCAGATGGTCGCCGACGAGCTCGCGTCCCGCCTCGGGGCGACGTTCAAGACGCACAAGACGCCATCGCGTGTCGCCGAGGGGTTCCTGCACCCGGGTGGGCCGAAGCTCGTGATCGCCAAGCCGAACGGCTACATGAACACGTCGGGCGGCCCGGTCTCGGCGCTGCTCAAGTACTACTCGCTGCCGGTCGACCGGCTGATCATCGTGCACGACGAGCTCGACATCCCCTTCGACACCGTGCGGCTCAAGCAGGGCGGCGGACACGGCGGCCACAACGGCGTGCGCGACGTGTCGAAGGCCACCGACGCCGGCGACTTCACGCGCGTGCGGGTGGGAATCGGCCGGCCGCCCGGTCGGCAGGACTCCGCCGACTTCGTGCTGAAGGACTTCTCGGCGACCGAGAAGGCCTCGGTGCCGAACCTCGTGTCGGATGCCGCAGACGCCGTCGAGGCGATCGTCGAGCACGGCCTCGTGGCCGCCCAGCAGCGGTTCCACTCGCCCGCCTGAGCGACGGCGACCGGGCTGCGACTCAGATCAGGCCGCGCAGGAACTCCTCGGGCGAGACGCCCTCGGCGCGGGCGCGCTGCACGAGGCGGTCGAGCTCCTCGGTCGAGAGCTCGAGCGTGAGCGCGTGCCACGGCTCGACGGGCTCGCCGAGCACGAAGAGCGCCTCGTCGTCGGATGCCGCGTCGAACGCGCCCTCGGGCCCTTCGTCGAGCTCGGGCTCGGGCTCGGGCTCGACCTTGACGTCGAGCCGGAGCTCGACGTGGTCGTCGATCGGGACGGCGAGCGCTGTCGCTCCGTCGTGCGTCCAGCCGGGACCCGACGGCGCCGGTGCGCCGCGGCGGTAGGCCTCGGCCACGGCGCGAGCCCGGGAGTCCGCCGCCTCGTTGAGCGCGTGGCCGACGTGGCCCTTCACCCACTCGAAGCGGTACCGGCGACCGCGCAGCACCTCGTCGAGCTGCATGAGCAGCTCCACGTTCATCACGGGCTTGCCGTCGGCCTTGCGCCAGCCCTTGCGCTTCCATCCGGCCATCCACTTCGTGACGGCGTTGATCACGTACTGGCTGTCGCAGAGCACGTGCAGCTCGTCGTCGCGGTGCGCCGTCGCACGGAACAACTCGAGCACGGCCGTCAGTTCCGCCTGGTTGTTCGTGGCGTGCGGCCAGCCTCCCGCAGCCCAGCATGCGTCGTCGACGTACCACGCCCATCCGGCGGGGCCGGGGTTTCCGAGAGCCGATCCGTCGGCGGCAGCGATGATCACAGGGTCCCTTCCAGCGCGGTGCGGCCTCATCGTATCGGGAGCCCGGGACACCGCCGTGCCAGTGCTCGCCGCGCGTCCGCGCTGAGCGGACGCCGGCGGGCGCGTCGGAGGCCGCGCGTAGACTCGTCGGGTGATCCTGCAGGGCTTGAACACGGCGCTCGCGCGCGCCTCCACGATCGACCGCGCGTTCGCCGAAGCCCTGCGGAACGCCGACTTCTCGGCGCCCGCCGGCATCGATGCGCCGCTCCTCGCGGGCCTCCTCGCGCGCCGCGCCGAGGCCGGCCTGCCGCCCGCGCTCCTCGTCGTCACCGCGACGAGCCGCGAGGGCGAGTCGGTGCGGGCGTCCATCGCGCCGTACCTCGACGGTGCCGAGATCCTCGAGTTCCCCGCCTGGGAGACGCTGCCGCACGAGCGGCTGAGCCCCTCGGCCGAGACCGTCGGGCGGCGCCTGCACGCCCTGCGCCGGATGCACGAGTGGGCCGAGGCCGGCACGCGGCATCCGCTCGTCGTCGTCGCGTCGGTGCGCGCGGCGCTGCAGCCGCTCGCCGACAACCTCGCCGGGCTGGCGCCCATCGAGCTCGTCGCGGGAGGCCGCGGGTACGACCTCGCCGAGCTCGCCGTCCGACTGGTCGACCTCGCCTACTCGCGCGTCGACATGGTCGCCCGCCGTGGCGAGTTCGCGGTGCGCGGCGGCATCCTCGACGTCTTCCCGCCCACCGCCGACCACCCGGTGCGCGTCGAGTTCTTCGGCGACGAGGTCGAGGAGCTCCGCTCGTTCTCGGTCGCCGACCAGCGGTCGCTGCCCGAGCCGATCGAACGCGTGCAGCTCTCCCCGAGCCGCGAGCTGCTCCTCACCCCGGCCGTGCGCCAGCGCGCCCGCGAGATGGTGCACGAGTTCCCGAGCCTCTCGGGGCTGCTCGAGAAGGTCGCCGAGGGCATCCCGGTCGAGGGCATGGAGTCGCTCGCGCCGGCGCTGCTCGAGCGGCTCGTGCCGCTCACCCACTACCTGCCCGAGGGCACGGCCATCGCCGTCCTGCAGCCCGAGCGGGTCACCGGTCGAGCGGTCAGCCTCGCCGAGACGAACCGGGAGTTCCTCGGCGCGGCCTGGAGTGCGGCGACGGCGGGCGCGGAGGCGCCGATCGACCTGGCCGCCGGGGATTTCCTCACCATCCGCGAGTTCCGCGAGTCGGCGCTGTTCAGCGCGCCCGGGACGCTCGACACGCGCCGCGTGTGGTGGACATTCTCGAGTTTCGACATCGGAGACGCTGCGGAGGTCGTCGCGGCATCGTCACCGGCCGCGGCCGCCGCGGCCGCGGCCGGTGTCGCGTCCGAGTACGTGCGTGTCGCCGCGAATGCGATGCCGAGCTTCGCGGGGAACGTGGCGGGCGCCGTCGACCACGCCGCCGAGCGGCTCCGCGACGGGTGGACGCTCGTCGTGGCAGCGGCGGGGCACGGCCTCGTCGAGCGCGCCCGCGACGTGCTCGCCGAGGCCGGGCTCGCGGCCCGCATCGTCGACGCGGTTCCCGGCGACCTCGAGCCGGGTGTCGCCTACCTCGTGCAGGCCGACGCCGCGCGCGGCTTCGAGGTGCCCGAGGCGAAGCTGGGACTCATCGCCGAGGCCGAGTTCTACGGCCGCGCCGCCGGCTACGACCCCCGGCAGAACAAGAAGCTCGCGACCCGGCGCCGCAACGTCGTGGATCCGCTGCAGTTGAAGGCCGGCGACTACGTGGTGCACCAGACGCACGGCATCGGCCGCTTCGTCGAGATGGTGCAGCGCGAGGTCGCGACCGGCAGCCGCCCCACCGGGCCGAGCCGCACGGCGGGAATCGCCCAGCAGCCCACGGCCGTGCGCGAGTACCTCGTGCTCGAGTACGCGCCGTCCAAGCGGGGCCAGCCGGGCGACAAGCTCTTCGTGCCGACCGATCAGCTCGACCTCCTCAGCCGCTACGTCGGCGGCGAGGCGCCGTCGCTTTCGAAGATGGGCGGCAGCGACTGGGCGCAGGCCAAGGGCCGCGCGCGCAAGGCCGTGCGCGAGATCGCCGTCGAGCTCGTGAAGCTCTACTCCGCCCGCATGGCCGCGAAGGGCCACGCCTTCGGCCCCGACACCCCGTGGCAGCACGAGCTCGAGGAGGCCTTCCCGTTCGCCGAGACGCCCGACCAGCTGCAGACGATCGACGAGGTGAAGGCCGACATGCAGCGGCCCATCCCCATGGATCGCCTGCTCGCGGGCGACGTCGGCTTCGGCAAGACCGAGGTCGCCGTCCGCGCCGCGTTCAAGGCGATCCAGGACGGCAAGCAGGTCGCGATGCTCGTGCCCACGACCCTGCTCGTGCGCCAGCACTTCGAGACGTTCAACGAGCGGTTCGCCGGATTCCCCGTGCACGTGCGCGCCCTCAGCCGGTTCCAGACCGACAAGGAGGTGCGCGAGACCGTCGCCGGCCTCGCCGACGGCACCGTCGACCTGGTGATCGGCACGCACCGCATCCTCACCGAGCAGGTGAAGTTCAAGGACGTCGGGCTCCTCATCATCGACGAGGAGCAGCGCTTCGGCGTCGAGCACAAGGACGCGCTGAAGAAGCTCAAGACCAACGTCGACATCCTCGCGATGAGCGCCACCCCGATCCCGCGCACGCTCGAGATGGCCGTCACGGGCATCCGCGAGATGTCGACGCTCGCCACGCCGCCCGAGGACCGGCACCCGATCCTCACCTTCGTCGGCCCCTACTCCGAGCAGCAGGTGGCGGCGGCCATCCGACGCGAGATGCTTCGCGAGGGGCAGGTGTTCTTCGTGCACAATCGCGTGTCGTCGATCAACCGCGTCGCGGCGCAGCTCGCCGAGCTCGTGCCCGAGGCCCGCATCGCGGTGGCGCACGGCCAGCTCAACGAGCACGTGCTCGAGCAGATCGTGGTCGACTTCTGGGAGCGCAAGTTCGACGTGCTGGTCTCGACCACGATCATCGAGACCGGACTCGACATCTCCAACGCCAACACGATCATCATCGACCGCGCCGACAAGTACGGCCTGTCGCAGCTCCACCAGCTGCGCGGGCGCGTCGGCCGCGGCCGCGAGCGGGCCTACGCGTACTTCCTGTGGGATCCGCTCAAGCCGCTCTCCGAGACGGCACACGACCGACTCGACACGATCGCGGCCAACAACGAGCTGGGCAGCGGCATGCAGGTGGCCCTGAAAGACCTCGAGATCCGCGGCGCGGGCAACCTCCTCGGCGCCGAGCAGGCGGGCCACATCGCGGGCGTCGGCTTCGACCTCTACCTGCGCATGATCGGCGAGGCCGTCTCGGCGTTCCGCGGCGACGTGGCCGAGGGCCAGACCGAGCTCCGGCTCGAGCTCCCCGTCGACGCGCACATCCCCGAGGACTACGTCGATTCCGAGCGCCTGCGCCTCGAGGCCTACCAGAAGCTGTCCGCGGCGAGCGGTCCAGCCGCGAAGGAGGGCCAGATCGACGCGGTGCTCGACGAGCTCGTCGACCGCTACGGCACTCCGCCCGACGCGGTCAGGCACCTCATCGCGGTGTCGCGCCTCCGCCGCCAGGCCCAGCTCGCCGGGCTCTCCGACGTCATCGCCACCGGCTCCAAGCTGCGGATCGCGCCGGCGGACATCCCCGACTCGCGCCGCGTCCGGCTCGAGCGGCTCTACCCGGGCGCGAAGCACTTCGCCCAGAACGACGTGATCCTCGTGCCGTTCCCGATGCCCGGCGGCGAACCGCTCGACGACGCCGAGCTCATCGACTGGGTGTCGAAGCTCGTGACGGCGATCTTCCCGATTCCGGATGCCGCGGCGCCGGCGCCCGAGGCATCCGCCACCGCCTGAACCGGGGTCAGTGCGCGAAGGCGCCGCCCGTGCCGGCGCGCTCGCCGCGTCGCCGGTATTGGCGGGAGCGCACCGCGACGAAGATCGCCGACAGCACGATCGCCGCGCCCGAGCCGAGCAGCACGGCGAGGGTGCCCTCGTCGGCGACGCCTTCCAGGCCGGCGAACGCGAGCTCGTTCATGAGCAGCGACACCGTGAACCCGATGCCGCCGAGCGCGCCGACCACGACGAGGTCGCCGAGCGTGAGCGGGGTGCCGGTCCTCGGCCGCGCGATCAGCCCGCCGATCGCGCCGGCGATGGTGATGCCCACGATCTTGCCCACGGGCAGGCCCACCAGGATGCCCCAGAACGCGGGGTCGAGCTCGCTCGGCGACACCTGCGGCACGGGCACCATCGCGGCGGTGAAGGCGAACAACGGCAGGATGACGCCGTTCGACCACGGTTCGAGTGCGTGGGCGGCCCGGCCGGCGGGGCGCCTGGCCATCACGAGCCCGAGGGCGACGCCGGCGATGGTCGCGTGCACGCCCGACCGGTAGACGAAGTACCACGCGAGCACGGCGAGCACGATGAGCAGCAGCATGATCGGCCACTGCGCCCGGCGCGACAGGATCCAGTTCGACCGCGGCTTCATGAGCCGGCTCACTGCGCCGAAGAGCGCGATCGCGATGGCGGCGAAGCCGAGCGCGGCGAGGTCGGCGTCGTTCGTGAAGAAGAAGGCGATGATGAGGATCGCGATGAGGTCGTCGAGCACCGCGAGCGCGAGGAGGAAGATGCGCACGCGAGTCGGCAGGAACCGTCCGAACACCGCGAGCACGCCGAGCGCGAACGCGATGTCGGTCGCCGTCGGGATCGGCCAGCCGTCGACGGTCGGGGTGCCGGCGGTGAAGGCGAGGAAGATCGCGGCGGGCACGATCACGCCGCCCAGCGCGGCGATCGCGGGCAGCATCGCCCGCGAGGGCGAGTTGAGCTCGCCGATGACGAGCTCGCGCTTGAGCTCGACGGCGACGATGAAGAAGAAGATCGCGAGCAGCCCGTCGCTGATCCAGTGCCCGGCCGAGAGGTCGAGCCCCAGCCACGGCAGGTCGAGGTGGGCGTCCATCACGTCGATGACGGCGGAGCCGAACGGCAGGTTCGCGATGGCGAGGCCGAGCACGGCCGCGACGAGGAGCAGTGCGGCGGCGAATCGCTCGGAGCGGAGGACGTTCATGGGACTCCTGTCGGGAAGTCTCGGTGCAGCGTGCGATGCCGCGCCGGGCACGAGCGGATGGCGACGACGTTCGACGTCGGCCGACCAGCCTTCCCGGCACTCCGCCGCCAATCCTATCGGGGCTGCCATCGGCAGCGCCTAGCATTGGCGGGGACGGCAGGTCGCAGGTGCGCCCGCCGTCGGAGGGAGCGATCGTGGGCGACATCCGGAACCAGGCCGAGCGCACGATCTCGGCTTCGCCGATCGAACGGTCGGCGGATGCCTCGGCGCTCGACGAGCTGGTCGCGACCGTGGCGCTGCTGCGCGCGCCCGGCGGCTGCCCGTGGGACGCCGACCAGACCCACGAGAGCCTCCTGCAGTACCTCGTGGAGGAGAGCTGGGAGCTCATCGAGGCGATCGAGTCGGGCGACCGCGACGAGATGATCGAGGAGCTCGGCGACGTGCTCTACCAGGTGCTGTTCCACGCCGACCTCGCCGCCCATACGCCGGGCGAGGACTTCGACATCCAGGACGTCGCTGCGCACATGACGGCCAAGATGGTGTCGCGGCATCCGCACGTCTTCGGCGGCGACCGCACGGCCGAGACCGCCGACGACGTCGTCTCGTTCTGGGACGAGCTGAAGGCCGACGAGAAGCCGCACCGCACGAGCGTGCTCGACGGGATCCCGCGCGGCATGCCGGCGCTCGCCCGGGCGCAGAAGGTGCTCGGCAAGGCCGCGAAGGTCGGCGTCGCCGTCGGTCCGACTCCGCATGAGGCGACGGATGCCGCACCGCCGGCGCCGCCCGCCACGGAGGACGAGCTCGGGCGCACGCTGCTCGCGCTCGTGGCATCCGCCCGCTCGCAGGGCCTCGACGCCGAGCGCGCCCTGCGGGGCGCCATGCGCGGGCTCGAGGACGAGGTGCGTGCCGTCGAGGCCGCGGGCGAGGCCGAGGCCGCGGGCGACGACCGCGGGTTCGCGCCGCGGAACGCCTGAGCCTCAGGCCACCCGGCTCCCGGCCGGCAGCCGCTTCGCCGGCACCCGGGTGCGGCTCCACGCCCAGGCGAGGGCGCCGGCGCCGAGCAGTGCGTGCACCGCGAGTCCCACGAACCACGACGGTACCGAGCGCTCGTAGATCTCGCGTGGGGTCTGGGTGTCGGGCGAGACCCATTCGCCCGATGGGCGCCAGTCCGCGCACTCGTCGATCACGGCGTCGGTGTCGGGCGCGTGCTGGGCGCTCCGCACGCCCACGGCGATCCAGCCGAAGAGGTCGCGGGGGCTGCCGAACTCGTCGAACGAGCCCGGCGCGGCATCCGCCACGACGACGTAGGGGTTCGCGGCGAGGAAGCCCCACACCAGGTCGAGCCGGGGCGTCGGGTACTCGCGCACCTCGGGCGGGAGGCAGGGGGGCCGCTCGCCCACGGGAGGGTTGCCCTCCTCCTCGAGCTCCCGCCAGTCGACGCCGATGTAGGTCTGCCGCACCGTGGTCTGGATGGCGGCGCCGCCGAGTCCGAATCCGATGAGCGTGCCGACGCTGAGGGCGGCCACGACGAGATAGGTCACAGTCACGGAGAAGAGCGGCCGCGTGAGCAGGCCCGACAGGCCGACGCCGATCGCCGCGATGATGCCGAGCTCGAGGGCGAGCACCAGCACCGAGATCGCGATGGTCGCAGCCGACACCTGGCCGAGCGCGACCGCGAAGACCAGGAACGGCAGCGATGCCGCGAGGAAGGTCAACGCCGTCAGCCAGGCGGCGACCCACTTGCCGACCACCAGCTGCGCCGTGCTGATCAGCGTGACCTGCGTGGTCGCGAGGGTGCCGGCATCGCGCTCGCCGTTGATCGCGTTGCCGCTGAGAGCGGGGGAGACGAGCGTGCCGAGCAGCAGCACGAAGAACACGATCGTCGAGAACACGCCCCCGCCGCCGTCGTCCCAGGCGTTCGTCGCGAGCACGAGCAGGGCGGTCACGATCGTGACGAGCAGCACGAACACGCCGAGGAGCACGTACCAGGCCACGCCGCGCACGCGCTGCTTGAGGTCGAGCGTGACGATGAGCCACATGCCGCCCAGGAAGCCGCTCATGCGCGGGCCTCGCCCGGCGCGGCCGGGCCGGAGTCGCCGAAGGGCGTGGCGGCGTCGGAGCCGGGTGCCGCAGGCGGCGGTCCGGCGCGATTGAGGTCGAGGAACACGTGCTCGAGGTCGCCGACCGCGGGGGCGAACGACGAGACGGGCACGCCGACGCCCACGAGGTGGGCGAGGAGCTGCGCGGCATCTGCCTCGCTCGACAGCGGCACCACCGCGCCGAGGTTGTCGATGCGGGCGACGGCGCCGAAGCCCGCCGCGGTGAGCGCCTCGTCGAGCCGCAGCGGGTCGAGCGAACGCACCCGCCACTGCCGGGCGCTGCGGCCGGCGCGCGCGACCGCGTCGGCGGCCGCCGTCACGCCGCCCGCGAGGTAGACCGCGGTGTCCGCCATCTCCTCGAGCTCGGCGAGCACGTGGCTCGACACCAGCAGCGTCTTGCCCTCGCCGGCGAGCCGGCGCACGAGCTCCCGCAGCGAAGCGCGGGCGGCCGGGTCGAGCCCCGACGCCGGCTCGTCGAGCAGCAGCACGTCGGGGTCGTGCACGAGTGCGCGGGCGAGGCTCAGGCGCTGCTTCTGTCCGCGCGAGAGCACCCGGGTCGGTCGATCCGCCAGCGGCGCGAGGTCGACCAGGTCGATGAGCTCTGCGGCGCGAGCGGATGCCGCGTCCCGCGTCAGTCCGTACATGCGGGCGCTCGTGGCGAGCGCGTCGCGCACCGTGAGCGACGGCCACGAGCCGAGCGCGTCGGGCATCCAGCCGATACGCTCGCGCACCGCGCGCGGCTCGGCGACGGGGTCGTGGCCGGCGATGCGGATCGTGCCGGCATCGGGGGCGAGCAGGGTCGCCAGCATCAGCAGCAGCGTGGTCTTGCCTGCGCCGTTCGGTCCGATCAGGCCCGCCACGTGTCCCGGTTCGACCGAGAAGCTGGCGTCGCGCACCGCGTGCACGTCGCCGAATGCGCGGGCGACCCCCTCGACCGTGATTCCGCCCACCCATGCCTCCTCGCCGCCGCAGTCGGTCGAGTCTAGCGGCGGCGCGGATCGCGACGGCAGGTCCCGGCGTGGAGGGGTGCGCGTGCCGCCGGGTCGGCGTACCGTCGGGGCAGGAGGCATCGACGAGGAGGGGACATGGGCATCGAGGAGGAACGGATCGCGGAGTTCTTCGACGCGTACGCCGCCGCGCTCCGCGAGTTCGACGCCGACGCCACGGCGGCGCTCTGGGGCCTCCCGGGGATGATCGTCACCGACGACTTCGCGGGCGCACTCGAGAGCCGTGCCGACATGGCCGCCGGCCTCGCGTCGTCGTATCCGCTCTACCGCATGCTCGGGCTCGAGTCCGCGGTGCCCGAGATCCGCGCCGTGAGCGCCCTCACCGACCGCATCACGACCGTTCGCGTGCGGTGGAGCTACCTCGACGCCGACGACGAGGTGATCGTCACCACCGACTACGAGTACCTCCTGCGCGGCGACGCCGATGGCCTGCGCGTCTACCTCGCGGTCGGGATCGACGAGGCGGAGGCGCTGCAACGCGCCGCCCGCACCCGCGGCGTGGACCTCGACCTGTTCGGCTGAGGCGCCCGGCGGGATCGCCGACCCGACCGCTCCCGTCACCTCGCCGCGCACGGGCCCCCGCCCGCATGCTGGAAGAATGATCGGCATGGCCGCATCCGTCACACCTCCGCGCGGCATGCGCGACTTCCTGCCCGCCGAGAAGGCGCGGCGCGAGCACGCCCTCGGCGTGATCCGCGGCGTGTACGCGGCGCACGGCTTCGACGAGATCGAGACGCCCGTGATGGAGGACTCGTCGCGACTGCACGCGGGCCTCGGCGGCGACAACGAGAAGCTCGCGTTCGCCGTGATGAAGCGCGGCCTCACGCCCGACGACCTCGCCGCGGCCGCGGCATCCGGCGATGCCCTCTCGCTGGCCGACCTCGGCCTGCGGTACGACCTCACCGTGCCGCTGGCGCGGTTCTACGCGACGCACCGTGCCGCGCTGCCCCCGGTCTTCCGCGCGATCCAGATCGCGCCGGTGTGGCGGGCCGAGCGCCCGCAGAAGGGCCGCTACCGCCAGTTCGTGCAGTGCGACATCGACATCATCGGCGAGGCGGGCCCGTTGGCCGAGCTCGAGCTGCTCACCGCCACGGTCGCGACGCTCGACGCGCTGGGGCTCGGCGGATGCACCATCCGCCTGAACGACCGGCGGATCCTCGCCGGGATCCTCGGATCGTGGGGCGTGCCGGCCGAGCTGCGGGAGCGCGCGCTCATCACGATCGACAAGCTCGACAAGATCGGTGCCGGGGGAGTCGCGGCCGAGCTCCGCGAGCTCGGCGTCGTCACGACGGGCGTGGACGTCGCGGCCGAGCTCGAGTCGCTGATGAACGCGGGCTGGCATCTCGCCGACGGCGTCGTCGCGCCGCCCGCGTGGCTCGACCGGGAGGCGTACGACGAGCTGCTCGCGTTGCGCGCCGCACTGCCCGACGCCGCGATCGAGTTCGATCCCACGCTCGTGCGCGGCATGGGCTACTACACGGGCACGATCTTCGAGATCGCGCACCCCGACCTGGGCTACTCGCTCGGCGGCGGCGGCCGCTACGACCACATGATCGGGCGCTTCCTGGGGCAGGAGGTGCCGGCGTGCGGCTTCTCGATCGGCTTCGAGCGCATCGTCGACCTCCTCGCCGTGCGCGACGCGGGTCGCCCCCGGGCCGTCGTGCTCGTGTACGACGCCGACGTCGCTCCCGCGTCCCTCCTCGCGCTGAAGCACGAGCTCGTGGCATCCGGAGCGCGCGTGCGGTTCGAGCGCCGCGTCAAGAACCTGCGCGCCCTGCTCGACCGCGTGACCGCCGACGGCTTCGACGCCTTCGCCACCGTGACGAGCGAGACGACGGATGCCTCGTCGCTCGCGTTCCGCGAACTCACCGCCTGAGCGGGGCACCCTCGCGGAATGTCACGCCTGCCGGCGCGTCACTAGACTGACTGGCGGATCACGACGGAGTCGTCCGACGCACACCCCCCATCACAGAGGAGTTCACTGTGGCATTCATCGAAGCTGTAGGCGCCCGCGAGATTCTGGATTCTCGCGGCAACCCGACCGTCGAGGTCGAGGTGCTCCTCGACGACGGGTCGCTCGCCCGCGCGGCGGTGCCCTCGGGCGCGTCGACCGGCGCCTTCGAGGCGTACGAGCTGCGCGACGGCGACAGCGACCGCTACCTCGGCAAGGGCGTGCAGAAGGCCGTCGACGCCGTGCTCGACGAGCTCGGCCCGGCCATCGAAGACCTGGACGCCGCCGACCAGCGCCTCGTCGACGCCGCCCTCATCGAGGCCGACGGCACCGAGAACAAGGGCCGCCTCGGCGCCAACGCCATCCTCGGCGTGAGCCTCGCCGTGGCGAAGGCCGCCGCCGACTCGGCCGACCTGCCGCTGTTCCGCTACCTCGGCGGGCCGAACGCCCACGTGCTGCCCGTGCCGATGATGAACATCATCAACGGCGGCGCACACGCCGACACCGGAGTCGACATCCAGGAGTTCATGGTCCTGCCGATCGGCGCGCCGACCTACTCCGAGGGCCTCCGCTGGGGCGTCGAGACCTACCACGCGCTGAAGAGCCTGCTGAAGTCGAAGGGCCTCTCCACCGGCCTCGGCGACGAGGGCGGCTTCGCACCCGACTTCGAGCACAACCGCGCGGCCCTCGACTTCATCGCCGAGGCGATCGGCAAGGCCGGCTTCACGCTCGGCACCGACATCGCGCTCGGCCTCGACGTCGCCGCGACCGAGTTCTTCGACAACGGCGTGTACCGCTTCGAGGGCAAGGACCGCACGGCGGCCGAGATGAACGCCTACTACGCCGAGCTCGCCGACGCCTACCCGCTCATCTCGATCGAGGACCCGCTGGCCGAGGACGACTGGGACGGCTGGGCCGAGCTCACCACCTCGCTGGGCACGAAGCTGCAGCTCGTCGGCGACGACCTGTTCGTGACCAACCCGAAGCGCCTCGCCGACGGCATCGGCCGGCACGTCGGCAACTCGATCCTCGTGAAGGTCAACCAGATCGGCACCCTCACCGAGACGCTCGACGCCGTGAAGCTCGCCCAGCGCGCCGGCTACACCGCCGTGCTCTCGCACCGCTCGGGCGAGACCGAGGACACGACGATCGCGGACCTCGCCGTCGCGACCGACTGCGGCCAGATCAAGACGGGCGCGCCCGCCCGGAGCGAGCGAGTCGCCAAGTACAATCAGCTCCTGAGGATCGAAGAAGAACTCGGTGAGGCCGCGGTGTACGCGGGCCGCACGGCGTTCCCCCGATTCACGGCCTGAACGGCTTGGATCTCGTGACGGGGGCGGCCGCGGGGCCGCCCCCGTTCTCCTCTCCGGGTCGGTGAGGAGGGGCGATGCATCCGGATGCTCCGCGCCCGCCGCGATCCTCGGGCGACCCGCGCGGCGGGTCGAAGCCCGCGTCCCGCCAAGGGCGGGCCGGCACTGCCGCGAAGCCGGCGACCGGCGGCACGACGCCCACGGACCGCTCGGGATGGCTCAGCGGCATCCGATTCTCAGGCTTCTCGCTCATCATGATGGGTGTGCTCGTGCTCGCGGTGGTGGTGCTCGCACCGACGATCGCGGCGTTCGCGCAGCAGCGCCAGCAGATCGCGGAGCTTCGCGCCGCCGTCTCGCAGCAGGAGGAGGAGGTGCAGCGCCTGCGCGACGAGCGCGAGCGCTGGAACGACGAGACGTTCATCATGACCCAGGCGCGCGAGCGGCTGTACTACGTGATGCCCGGCGAGGTGAGCTACCTCGTCATCGACGACCGGACCGAGGCGGCCAAGGCCGACGCCACCGCAGCGGTCTCGGCAGAAGTGACCGAATCGAAGGGCGACTGGATGCGCACCCTGCTCGACTCCGTGATGACCGCGGGACTCGCTCCCGCGCCCACGGCTCCCGCCGAGGTGCCCGCCGGAGCGCCCGTCGGGATGGGCGAGCGATGACCCGGCCGCCGTTCGAACCCGTGAGCGAGCGGGACATCCGCATCGTGTCGGCCCAGCTCGGGCGTCCGGCACGCGACGTCGTCGGCATCCCCGCGCGATGCGCGTGCGGCGCCCCCACCGTCGTGGCCACCGCGCCGCGCCTGTCCGACGGCACGCCGTTCCCCACGCTGTACTACCTCACGCATCCGGTGGCGACCGCGGCGATGTCGTTCCTCGAGGCGGCCCAGGTGATGGTGGAGTGCACTGAGCTGCTCGCCGCCGATGCCGAGGTGCGGGCCGCCTACGAGCGAGCCCACCGCGACTACCTGGCCGACCGCGAGTCCATCGCGGTCGTGCCCGAGCTCGTCGGCATCTCGGCGGGCGGCATGCCGACCCGCGTGAAGTGCCTGCACGCGCTGGCGGCCCACTCCCTCTCGGCCGGACCCGGCGCGAATCCGATCGGCGACATCGCGCTCGAGCGGTCGTCGTGGTCGCCCGACGTGTGCCAGTGCCCCGACTACGGGGTCGACGTGCCCGACCCGGCGGACCCCGCCGACGACGACACCGGAGGCCGGGCGTGACCAGGCCCGACCGCCGACGGCCTCTCGCGGCCTTCGCGAGAGGTGCGGCCGCGGTCGCCGCGGCGACGCTCATCGCGCTCGCGGGAGCGACGCCGGCGCATGCCGACACCGTGCGCGACCTCGAGTACTGGCTCAACGACTACGGCTTCACGACGGCGTGGGAGACGTCCCGCGGCGAGGGCGTCACCGTCGCCGTGATCGACACCGGGGTGAACGGCGAGGTCGCCGAGCTGAAGGGGGCGGTCACGGGCGGCACGGATGTCTCGGGCCTCGGTACGCCGAACGGGCAGACACCGGTCGGCGACGACCCGAACCACGGCACGATGGTCGCCTCGCTCCTCGCCGGCCGTGGCACCGGCAACGAGAACGGCGTGATCGGCGTCGCGCCCCAGGCGGACCTGCTGACCGCGTCGGTCGCCTTCGGCCAGGACACGGGTGCCGAGAAGTCGAACGACGACCAGATCGCCGAGGCGGTGCGCTGGGCGGTCGACAGCGGCGCCGACGTCATCAACATGTCGCTCACCCGCAACACCCGGGACTGGCCCGAGAGCTGGGACGACGCGTTCACGTACGCGTTCGAGCACGACGTGGTGGTCGTGGCCGCCGCGGGCAACCGGGGCAGCGGCACGAGCGAGGTCGGCGCGCCCGCGACGATCCCGGGCGTGCTCACGGTCGCCGGAGTCGACCGCGAGAAGAACGCGAGCTTCGACGCGAGCTCCCAGGGCATCACGATCGCGGTCGCGGCACCCAGTGAGGACCTCGTGGGCGTGCTGCCCGACGGAAGCTACGTGCAGTGGAGCGGCACGAGCGCCGCAGCGCCGATCGTGTCGGGCCTCGTCGCGCTGATCCGCAGCGAGTACCCCGAGCTCGACGCCGCGAACGTCATCGAGCGACTCATTCGCACGGCGGATCCCAACGGCCACGAGGTGCCGAGCCCGTTGTACGGGTGGGGCATCATCGATCCGGTCACCGCGCTGACGGCCGAGGTCCCCGAGGTCGAGTCGAGCCCGCTCGGAAGCCTTGCGGAATGGATCACGATCCACCGCCGAGCGGACGCCCCGGCTCCGGCGACCGAAGAGGAGGCACAGGAGATCGTGCCGATCGCGGACCCACCACTGCCCCGTTCGGACGGCGCGCAGACGCTTCTGCCGACCGCGTGGACGCTCGCCTACATCACCGTCCCGCTCTCGCTCGTCGCCGGATTTGGTACGCTAGCAGCGCTGTTGGGCATCGGCGCCACTCGGCATACCAGGCGGACTGTCCGCACTCGCGAGCAGTGATCGCGCGCACCAGGCCGCACGTAACAAACTGAGGAGTCCATTCACCGTGCCCAAGATTCTCATCGTCGGCGGTGGCTATGCGGGGTTCTACACGGCGTGGAAACTCGAGAAGTGGCTGCGGCCCGGCGAGGCCGAGGTCACCGTCGTCGACCCGCTTCCCTACATGACGTACCAGCCCTTCCTGCCCGAGGTCGCCGCAGGCTCAATCGAGCCGCGTCACGCGGTGGTGTCGCAGCGCCGCCACCTCAAGAAGACGAACGTCGTGACCGCCAAGGTCACGCGCATCGACCACGCGTCCAAGACCGCCACGATCACGCCCGAGGTGGGCGAACCGTGGGAGTTCGAGTACGACGTGATCGTCGTCACCGGCGGTGCCGTCTCGCGCACCTTCCCCATTCCCGGCATCGCCGAGAACGCGGTCGGCCTGAAGTCGATCGAGGAGGCCGTGTACATCCGCGACCGGGTCCTCACGAACTTCGACAAGGCCTCCACGCTCCCGCCCGGCCCCGAGCGCGAACGCCTGCTCACCTTCGTCGTGGTCGGCGGCGGCTTCGCGGGCATCGAGGCGTTCGCCGAGCTCCGTTCCTTCGCGAGCGCGCTGCTCGAGTACTACCCGCAGCTCACCTTCGACGAGACCCACTTCCACCTCATCGAGGCGATGGGCCGCATCATGCCCGAGGTTTCGCTCGAGACGAGCCACTGGGTCATCAAGCACCTCGCCCAGCGCGGTGCGGAGATCCACCTCGACACGCAGCTCTCGAGCGCGGTCGACGGCAAGATCGAGCTCTCGACTGGTGAGACCTTCGAGACCGACCTCATCGTCTGGACGGCGGGAGTCATGGCGAACCCCGCCATCGTCCGTTCGAGCGACCTCCCCGTCGAGGAGCGAGGCCGCGTGCTGACGCGGGCCGACCTCCGCGTGGGCGACGAGGACGACTTCGTTCCCGACGCCTGGGCGGCCGGCGACATCGCCGCCGTGCCCGACCTCTCGGGCGGCGGCGTCGGCGGCTACTGCGTGCCCAATGCGCAGCACGCCGTGCGCCAGGGCAAGCTGATGGCGAAGAACATCGTCGCGGTGCTGCGCGGTGAGGAGCCGAAGGAGTACTTCCACAAGAACCTCGGCGCCGTCGCCGGCCTCGGCATCGGCTCGGGCGTGTTCCAGTCGGGCAAGCTCGCGCTCACGGGCCTCATCGCCTGGTTCGCGCACCGCGGCTACCACGGCCTCGCGATGCCGAGCTGGGAGCGCAAGTTCCGCGTGTTCTGGGGCTGGTGGAACAACTTCTGGCTCGGCCGCGACATCGTGTCGCTCTCCGCGGTGCAGCAGCCTCGCGCGTCGTTCGAGGAGTTCGCCGCACGCCCGAAGCCGCCGGCCGCCGCGGCGCCGGCGCCGGCCGTGACATCCGGAAAGCCCGCGCCGAAGGCCGTCAAGGCCAAGGCCGCGCCAGCCGGGGCGAAGGCGGCAGAGGCGAAGGCCGACGCCCAGCCGGTCGCCGCGAAGTAGTGTGGGAGGCGGCGCCGCCTGCGGGCGACGCCGCGCTCCCGTAGCCCAATCGGCAGAGGCAGGCGACTTAAACTCGCCGCAGTCTGGGTTCGAATCCCAGCGGGAGCACCGTTGTTTGCTCCGCGAGATCCGCATGATCTCGCGGAATTCAGGGCATCGAAGCGGTGGATGGCTGCGCCCGTGGCAACGCTTTGGCAACAACCGCGGCCGATCGAGCCTGATCCAGCGCGGTCGACACGGCCTCGAGATCGTGGTCGAATAGCTCGGCATACACATCGAGCGTCATCGCCGCTGAGGCGTGTCCGAGCATCCGCTGCACCGCCTTGACGTTCGCGCCGGCGCTGATCGCCAAGCTCGCGGCCGTATGGCGAAGGTCATGAGGCGTGAGCCGCGGGAAGTCCGGATCGGCCGCCTGTGCGCGTCCTACTGCCGCGGTGAACCACCCGCGCTGCGAGTGCGGCAGCACCATGTGGGTCGCGCCGTCGCCGAACAGGATGCTGTCGCGCCCCCTGCCCTCGCACATCCGAGCGAGGGGTTCGGACAGGAACGCCGGATACGGCACGGAGCGCGTCGCGTGCGTCTTGGGCGTGCCGACGTGGATGACCCCGTTCACCTTGACCGCGTTCTCCTCGACCTTTACGCGCCGTCGCAGGGCATCGAGGTGCTTGACTCGCAGTCCGGTGGCCTCACCCCAACGCAGTCCCGTGTAGGCCAGGAACTGCACCAGGGTGGGATGCGCGGACGCGTCGGCGAGGAGCTGCACCTGCGTGTGGGTGAGGTATATCTTGGGCTTTCCCGTCTTGCGGGGGAGCGTGAGCCCACGGGCCGGATTCGCCGGGATCCGCCGATCCTTCACCGCACCATCCAGTGTTCCGGCGAGGATGCCGTGGGCCCGGAGCACGCTCGTCGGGCTCATCGACCGGCTCAGGTCTGAGACCCACGCCTGGATCTCCGTGTGGCGGAGGCTGCCGACGGGCCGTTCGGACCACACGGGCGCGACGTGCAGCCGCCAGGACGACTCGAGCGGCGCGAACGCCGACGGTTTGAGCACGTGCTGCTGCGACGCCAGCCACTCGGCGCCCAGCGCGCCGACGGTGACTCGTGCGGCCGTCGCATCGATGAACTCACCGCGCGCCTTGGAGACCTCGACCTCTGCGAGGTAGAGCTCCGCATCTCGCTTGGTCTTGAAGCCCCGCTTCTGTCCCTGCGTTCTGTCCGGCTTGCGGAACAGGACTCGATAGCGGCGGCCGCCGGCCGCGGTGTAGGCGTGGATGCTACCCACGGCAGCGGCCGATCTCGCTCATCACCGACGGCAACCCTGAGATCATGCGCACAGACTTCAGGCTATCCATCTCGCTGTTCGGCCCACCGCCGTCGAGCTCGCCACACCCGCATTTCTCGCGCTCGCGCGCGTACTGATTCTCTTGCTGTTTGTTCTGTTCCTTCCTGTTTCTATAAGGGGTACGGTGAACGACCCCCTGGGAGGAGAGCGGCGACGAGTTGTCCACAGGTTGCGACGGCGAAGCGCCCGCATCGATCGAATCGCGAGAGAGCGGCCCGAAATCGAGCCGTCGCGAATGCAGTGGTCGCCGTCGGCGACAGGCACTTGGCTGTTCACCGGCCGCGAATAGGTGGACGAACAGATGGCCCACGTCTTTCCCTGTCCCGCCGCCTCTGCCGGGCTTCGCCCGCTTCCCAACCTCCCCCACTCATCCTTCGTCTTCCTGGGGGAGGTTGGGAAGTGAAGCAGAGGCGGCGGGACAGGGAAGGGGGTGGATCAGGCGGCCGGGGAGCGGAGGTAGGCGAACGTAGAGAATGGTTCAGGCGGCGCGACGATGGCGTAGTGGCTCAGATTTGAGCGAGGATCGACGATGTTGATTGCGGATTGGGCGGTGTCCGGGTCTGAAGCAAGGGAGAATAGTGTGCCGACGAGTGTGATCGTCCCTGATTCACCGCGTGTGAGCGGTGAGCTCCAGGTATTCCGTTGGACGCTGCGTCGCAATTTCGAAGGAATGAGCTTCGTTTGGACGCCGGGACGCGACGCGAATCCCGGGTTCGACGGCTTCGTGCGCGTCGAGCACTTCGAGGATCAACCCAAGCTCGGCCCGGCCGTGCCCTACGACCGTCCAGCTGAATTGTCGTACACGACTTCCATCGAACAGTTCAAGCGCAATAGGGCTTCGGGCATCGTTCGGCTCGGCTCGCCGAAGAGCGAAGCATTTCATGATCAGTCGTGGTTCCGGCGACCACCGCTGGACCCGGACCGTCTGGACGAAATACTCGACAGGTTGCGAGCCGAACCGCCGCCTGGCACGTTCTTCGACGAGTACTGGACGCGGGCTCAATTCGAGGAGCGGCATTGGTATTCGGTGCACGGCTTGGCGCAAGGCGGCGGCGGCCTCCGCGAGGTGATCGTGCTTTGCAGCTGTCCGGACGACCCGCCCACCGTGTCTGCTCGTGCGGCGCTCTCCCAGGTCGAGCTCGAGCTTGGATACGACTTCGCAGCTGTCGAGGTGTACCGGACGAACGATGTGGGTCCGGCTGTCAGTGGGATCGGTGCCCTTCGCATCGAGCGCAGGATCAGTGGCTGAACCTCCTGTCAGGACAGTGACGAACTTTGCCGGTGCGTGGAAGATGGGGCGGTGATGACTCCCGAACCACGGTGGTTTCTGGGCGCGACAGAGAACACGCCAGCCGATCGACGATTCCTGGAAAGGTTGCGAACGCTCGCGCCATCTTGGGGTGCCTATGGGATCACGGCAGAACAATCCGCGGCGATCCCACTCGCGCTTCCCTTCGTTGGTGTCGAGTTGGCACATCTCACCACGGAGTATCGGTGGCTCTGGATCAAGTTCCTCGACGTCGAAGAAGGCTTGGGTTTCGAATGCAGCTGGGGTGACATCACCTACCTCGACGACACGGGCGGTACCGACGGGGACATTCCGTTGACCAGCCCCGACAAGACGACAACGCCCGAGGCCTTCGCGGAGCGAGCCTCCGATTGGGTCGCCGCGCAGGCGAGCCGAGCCGTGCTCCGCGAGGAATGGCATGGCCTTGGCCGATCGACACGTTGGACATTCCTGGACCACGGCGCAGTGCTCGACAACACGCGCACATGGCCGTGGCGGCAGCGTAGAACGCCCGACCGAGTCAGCACCGAGCTTGCGGTCAGCTGGATCCAACAGCACCAAGCCGGCTGACCTTCATCGCCGGCCCGATCGCTCTCGGTGGCAACAGAATGGCAACAACCGCTCGCGAACCAGGCGGTTCGGACCGATCTTCAAGCCCCTACTATGACCCGGATTTCCGCGGTTCTCGAGCGCCGGCCGCACGTCGCCGCGGCTCTGTTTCGGGTTCGAATCCCAGCGGGAGCACCGTGCTCAGCGTGGGCAGATCCCCGGAATACCGATCGTGGCGCGAACGCCGATGGCCTCAGAAGCTGCTCGTGGGCTGCGATTCCGCCGTCGCCGAGGGCATCCACACGCGCCCGAGAGGATGATGCGTCGACGAACTCACCGCGAGCCTTGGAGGGTTCAACCTCAGTAGTCTGAGTACGGTCCGGTGAAGCCGCGCTGCGCGCATCAAGGGAGCGCAATGAGATGAGACCACTTCGATACTCGATCAACGTCACGCTCGACGGCTGCTGCCATCACGAGGCAGGGCTCCCCCCCGACGAGGAGTCGATGCGCTACTGGACCGCGGAGATGGAACGAGCCGATGCCCTGCTGTTCGGCCGGGTGACCTACCAGATGATGGAGTCGGCGTGGCGGAAGCCGGCCACGGGGACGTGGCCTGGCTGGGTGGATGAGTGGCAGATGCCATTCGCCGATGCCATCGACCGGGCGAAGAAGCACGTCGTGTCGAGCACGCTGAGCGGGGTCGATTGGAATGCCGAGCTGGTGCGAGGCGACTTGGGGCAAGCGGTTCAGCGGCTCAAGCAGGAGCCAGGCGAGGGCCTGTTCGTCGGTGGTGTGACGCTCCCCCTCGCGTTGGCAGATCTGGGACTGATCGACGAGTACGTGTTCGTTGTGCAGCCGGTCCTTGCCGGACACGGGCCGACGTTGCTCGCCGGTCTGCGCGAGCGCATCCAGCTCGAGCTCGTGGATCGCCATGAGTTCCGGTCGGGGGCGGTCGCCATGCGATACCGGCCACGCGAGTAACGACGTGAGGTGATTCTTCCTGAACATTGACCGCTGCCGGCGGGCAGATGCTGCTGGCCGCTTGCACTCAATCCACAGGTCTTCACGACTCCTCGCTCGCATGAGGTTCGAATCCCAGCGGGAGCACTGGAGTCGTTCCCGTTCACAGCGAAGCGGCCGGCCCGACGAATCGGACCGGCCGCCTGCCCCGGTGTCGCTACTTGCCCGTTGAGCGACGCCGGGCGAAGAACCGTTCACCGACGACGAGCGATCCGAGGGCGGCTGCGCCGACCCCCGCGATCAGCAGCCAGGAGGTGTCGAACCCGGTCTCCGCAAGTCCGGCACCCGCCGGCGGGGTCGACGAGGTGGCGGTGGCCGGCGTGGTGGCAGGAGGCGTCGACGCCGGCGGAGTGGTCGCGGGAGGCGTCGTCGGCGGGGTGGTCGGCTCGGGCTCGTAGGAGTACGAGTAGTGGCTGATGCCCTTGCCGCTCGAGTGCGCGATGATGACGGTCCGCGTGGGCGGATCCACCGTCACGTACTCGGGGCCGTTGCCCTGCTGCACCGACCCGGCCTTGACGCAGTACTCGGTGATGACGAAGCCTTCCGGTGCCGAGATCTCCAGCGTCGGACCCGCCCCGTCGGTGTCGATCTTCGTGGAGTCGAGGCCGTCGCAGACCTTCTCGACCTCGGGCACGTCGGTGGCGACGGCCGATGCGGGCGTCGTCGACGCCCCATCGCCCTCACCTGCGGTGGCGGCGAACGCGGGGGTCGCGCAGAACAGGGCGGCGCCGACGAACAGCGCGACACCGAGGGACGTTCGAGTGGACATGTATGCAGGCTCCTCGGTCGAGTGGGCGTCACGACGCCACAGACATTCGCTGGGGGTGCGGAGTGTCGTGCTTGGGGTGGGGATTGCGCGCCGGCGATGTCAGGTCGCCGGAACGCAAGTCTCCTCAGAGTACGGGTCGGCGCGGGCGCGGCTCAGCCCCAGAACGAGGGCCAGCGCCGCGGGTGGCCCTCGGACCTCGGCCCGCTGCCACCCTCACGTCATCGTCGGCTCGGCCGCCTGTGCCAGCGGATGATCCAAGCCGGATCCGGGCACGACCGTCGCGAGGAAGGGGGAGAAGCTGCGAACCTCCCCTCGACGAACCGTGAGCCCATAGGAGGAGAGCAGGTCTCGAACGACGCGGGAATCCAGCGCAGTCGTGAGCGCCCACACGATCGCCTGCTCGATCTCCTGCGGGGTGTCTGGCTCGTCGGGCAGGTGGCTGATGAGGGCTGACTCGTCTTCGACCTCGATGCCGAGACGGGCCTGCACGTCGTGGGTGAGGCCGTTCATGGCACGAATCTCGCACATCGTCCATGGCCGGTCCATGGGCTTGTGATCGCGGGGCCGGCGAAGTAGAACCCGCTCACGGGCGGATGCTGGAGCACGCGTCTCCCGGGCGCGGCGTCGCGGAGGCGGCCTGGTGCTAGGAGAGCCGGACCCCGGCGACGGGCTTGCGGGCGTCGAGCCGGGGTCCGGTGGCCGTCACACGGTGGGGACGCCCGGAGCCATTGTCACCCGATTCGCGTCGGGGGCGGACGCCCCGTTCGGGGGCTCGACAGGGCGGAACCTGCGGAGGATCGCGTTTCGACGCGGGGATCGAGGGCCGCGACGGCTGCTGACGGCCCGACCCGATTGTCACCCGAGGCGTCGATCCGCGGGACTCCACCTGCGGGAGAAATTCGAGGGTTCGTTTCGCAGCGTCGTGCCCTATGCTGTGCTCGCAGCCGGATCGTGAGGGTCCGAGGTGTCGACGAAGACGACGGCATTCTCGTCGACCCCACGATGCCGGCGCATACCCTGGCAGCACGGCGACGACGCATCGCTCCGCGCCCCGGGACGAGCGGGCGGGCGGGAGATTCCTCAGGACATCCGGTCGAGCCGGCGCAGGATGAGGCCCTCGCGGAGGGCCCACGGCGACACGTCGAGTTCGTTCACGTCGAACGCCCGCATCGCCTCCGAGAGCACGACGGCCCCGGCGACGATCTGGAAGGTGCGGTCGGCGGTGATCCCGGGCAGTGCGGGGCGAGCGTCCGCGGGGATGCGGGCGAGCCGCGGGATCCAGTCGTCCAGGCCCTTGCGGCGCAGCATGCTGCGCTCCTCCGAGCCGACGCCCTCCTCCGTCCAGCCGGCGAGCCGGGCGAGCGACCGGATGGTCTTCGACGACCCCACGACGTGGTCGGGCGACGGAAGGTGGCCGAAGTCCCCCACGGCTGCGGCGAGCACCTCCGCCGCGTGCGTGCGGAGCGCGGCGACCTGGTCGGGGCTGGGCGGGTCGTCGGGGAGGAAGGCCACGGTCGACCGGCCGGCGCCGAGGGGGAGCGAGCGCGCGACATCCGGGACCTCGTCGCCGCCGTTCGCGATCTCGAGGGAGCCGCCGCCGATGTCGAAGAGCAGGATGCGCTCGGCCGACCAGCCATACCAGCGGCGGACCGCGAGGAACGTGAGGCGCGCCTCGTCGTCGCCCGAGAGCACCTGGAGCTCGACACCCGTCTCGCGGGCGACGCGGGCGAGCACCTCCTCGCCGTTCGCCGCCTCGCGGATGGCGGACGTGGCGAATGGGAGCAGCTCGTCGATGCCGGCGTCCTTCGCCGCGTCGGCCGCATCGCCGACCGCCGCGAGGATGGCGGCGACACCCTCGTCGTTGATCGCGCCGTCGGGCTCGAGGTAGCGCATGAGCCGCAGCACCGCCTTGTGCGAGGCCGTGGGGATCGGGCGGGCACCGGGGTGGGCGTCGACGACCAGCAGGTGCACCGTGTTGGAGCCGACATCGAGGACACCGAGGCGCATGCTGCGAGCGTAGCCGCTGGCGCGTGCACGCGACGCGCCTTTCGTGCATACTGGTCCGGACTGGGACGACCGTCCCACTTCGGTCGGCGACGGAGTCGAGAGGAGCCGCGTGACCCGCATTCCCGCACCTGAGCGCCGTTCCGCGCTCATCGAGGCGGCCCTCCGCGTCGCGGCAAGGGTCGGCATCGCCCAGGCGACGACGCGCGCGATCGTCGCCGAAGCGGGAATGTCGCTCGCGAGCTTCCACTACGTGTTCGACTCCCGCGACGAGCTCATCGACGAGCTCATCACGACCGTGGTCGCCCGCGAGCAGCAGGCGGTCATCCCCGATCTCTCGCCGGGACAGAGCCTCGCCGAACTCCTCGAGTCGGGGATCGTCGGCTACTTCGAGCACCTCAAGGCCGACCCCGAGCACGAGCAGGCGATGCTCGAGCTCACGCAGTACGCGCTGCGGTCGCCCGAGCGGCGCTCGCTCGCGCTCGCCCAATACGCCCGCTACACCGAGCTCGCCGAGCGCTCCCTCGAGCTGGCTGCCGAGGTCGCCGACGTCACGTGGCGGATCCCGGTCTCCGAGGTGGCGCGCGTGCTCGTCGCGTTCACCGACGGGCTCACCATCACCTGGCTCGTCGATCGCGACGACGACGCCGCCAGGGCGGTCGCACACGTGGCCGCCGACGCCCTCTCGAGAATGGCCGACCCCCGATGACGAGCCTCGACCCCGCCCCGCCCGTGCCCGGGCGGCCCGTGCACGACCAGCCGCTCGCCGCCCTCGGCGAGCCGGTCCGCCGGGTCTCGGCCGGGTGGATCGGCGCATTCGCGACCGTGTGGCTCGGCGTCTGGATGGCGCAGCTCACCCCGGTGCAGCTCCTGCTGCCCGCGCAGGTCGACGCCGCGCTGCATCCCGAGGACTGGGTCGACAGCGTCGTCGCGTTCGGCATGATCTCGGGCATCGCGGCCATCGCCACGATCATCGCCTACCCGCTCACCGGCGCGCTCTCCGACCGCACGGCCTCGAGGTTCGGTCGACGACGGCCGTGGATCGTGGTGGGGGCGCTCGTGTTCGCGCTCTCGCTCGTGGTGCTCGGGCTGCAGACCCAGATCTGGGCGATCGGCGCGGCATGGGTCGCGGCATCCGTCGGCTTCTGCATCATGACGGCCGCGCTCACCGCGACGATCTCCGACCAGGTGCCCGTCGGCCAGCGCGGATTCGTGTCGGGCTGGATGTCGGCGCCGCAGGCGGTCGGCATCATCGTCGGGCTGCTCCTCGTCACCGAGCTCGTCACCGACCGGGCGCTCGGCTACGCCCTGCTCGCCGTGATCGTCGTGGTGCTCGCGGTGCCGTTCCTCACCCGACACGACGAGCCGCTCGCCGCGGCCGAACGTGCCCGCGTGACCGCGAAGGGCATCCTCGCCGGCTTCTGGATCAGCCCCCGCAGGCATCCCGACTTCGGCTGGACCCTGCTCAGCCGGGTGCTCGTCTCGGTCGGCAACGCGCTCGGCACGAGCCTGCTGCTCTACTTCCTGATGTTCCAGCTCGACGACGACGACGCCGAGGCCGACCTCATCGTGCTGACGCTCATCTACATGGTCTTCGTGATCCTCGCGTCGCTCCTGCTCGGGAAGCTCTCCGACCGGTTGGGCCGACGCAAGGCGTTCGTCTTCCTCGCGTCGGGCCTCCAGGGCATCGCGGCCCTGCTCCTCGCGATCTTCCCCGACCTCACCGTCGCGATGATCGCCGCCGGCATCCTCGGCCTCGGCTACGGCTGCTTCCTCTCGGTCGACCAGGCGCTCGCCACCCAGGTGCTGCCCGACGCGGCATCGCGAGGCAAGGACCTCGGCATCATGAACATCGCGTCCGCGGTGCCGCAGGCGATCGCGCCGTTGATCGGCGCGGCCGCGGTGGTCGCCACCGGTTCGTTCGTGCTGGTGTTCGTGCTCAGTGCGGTATTCGCCTTCGCCGGCGCCGTCGCCGTCTCGCGGGTCCGGAGCGTCCGCTGATGACCCTCGACCTGCGGTTCGACGACCCGGTGACGGATGCCGCGAGCTGGCTCGATCCCGCCGGGTACTGGCCGGCGCTGACCGCCGCCACGCGCCACCTCGACGCGCCGGTCGGGGTGATCCACCGCGGAGCGCTGCGGCACAACGCGAAGGACATGGTGCGCCGCGCGGCGGGGACGCCGATCCGCATCGCGTCGAAGTCGGTGCGCGTGCGCAGCGTGGTGGAGGCCCTCCTCGAGCAGCCGGGCTTCCACGGCGTGCTCGCCTACACGCTCGCCGAGGCGCTCTGGCTGGCCGACACCGTCGACGACCTCGTCGTCGGTTATCCCACGGCGGAGCGCGGCGGCATCCGTCGCCTCGGAACCGACCCCGACCTCGCGGGCCGGATCACGCTCATGGTCGACTCGCCGCAGCAGCTCGACCTCGTCGACGACGTGCTGCCGCCGTCGCGGCGCGAGGAGATCCGGGTCTGCGTCGAACTGGATGCGTCATGGCACGCCCCCGTGCTGGGGCACCTCGGGGTGCGCCGATCGCCCGTGCACGAGCCGGCCGACGCGGGCGCGCTGGCCGCGTACGTGGTGCGGCGCCCGGGATTCCGGCTCGTGGGCATGATGTCGTACGAGGCGCAGATCGCGGGAGTCGTGAACCGTCCGGCCGGGCGCCCGGTCGACGGCGCGGTGAACCGCTGGATGCAGTCGCGCTCGCTGCCCGAACTGCTCGAGCGGCGCGCTCGCGCCGTCGCGGCCGTGCGCGAGCACGCCGACCTCGAGTTCGTGAACGGGGGCGGCACGGGGTCGCTCGAGGCGACGGCAGCGGATGCCTCGGTGACCGAGATCGCCGCCGGCTCCGGCCTGCTCGGCGGCCACCTGTTCGACGGCTACGACCACTTCACGCCAGCCCCCGCCGCCGCGTTCGCGCTCGACGTCGTGCGCTCGCCGAGCCCCGCGCACGCGACGATCCTCGGCGGCGGCTGGATCGCGTCGGGCCCGCCAGGAGCCGACCGCGTGCCGCGGATCGTGTGGCCCGAGCGCCTGACGATGCTCGCGCGCGAATCGGCCGGCGAGGTGCAGACGCCCGTGACCGGGGCCGCCGCGGGGCGCCTGCGGGCCGGCGACCGGGTGTGGTTCCGGCACACGAAGTCGGGCGAGCTGTCGGAGCACCTCAACGAGTTCGCCGTGGTCGACGGCGACGAGGTGGTCGACTCCGTGCCCACCTACCGCGGCGAGGGGAAGGCCTTCCTATGACGGCGAGCGGGGACACCTGGCGCAACTGGGGTCGCACCGAGTCGGTGCGACCGGCGCGGGTGGAGCGGCCGGCCACGGCCGGCGCGGTGCAGCGCGCGGTCGAGTCCGCCGCGGCATCCGGCCTGCGCGTCAAGCCCGTGGGCGCCGGCCACAGCTTCACCGGCATCGCGGTCGCGCCCGACGTGCAGCTCGACCTGACCGACCTCTCGGGCCTGATCGACGCGGATGTCGCGACCGGCCGGGTGACGCTCGCCGCCGGCACCCGCCTGCACCGGTTGCCGCACCTGCTCGCCCCCTACGGCCTCGCGATGCCGAACATGGGCGACATCGATCGGCAGACGATCGCGGGCGCCACGTCCACCGGCACGCACGGCACGGGACTCGGATTCGGCGGCCTCGCGACGCAGATCGTCGCCGCGAAGCTCGTGACGGGCGCGGGCGAGCTCCTCACCGTGAGCGAGACCGAGCGCCCCGAACTGCTGCCCGCGGTGCGCCTCGGCCTCGGCGCCCTCGGCGTGCTCGTCGAGGTGACCCTGCAGCTCGTGCCGCGGTTCGTGCTGGAGGCCGTGGAGCGCCCCGAGCCGTTCGGCCTCGTGCTCGACGAGTGGCTCGACCGGGTGCGCGAGCGCGACCACTTCGAGTTCTACTGGTTCCCGCACACCGACACCGCGCTGACGAAGACGAACACCCGCCTGCCCGGCGACGCGCCCCGCAAGCCGCTCGGCGGCGTGCCGCGCTGGATCGACGACGAGTTCATCTCGAACGGACTGTTCGAGATCGCCTGCGCCGCGCTCACGGTGGTGCCGCGGGCCACGCCGCACCTCGCGTGGCTCACCGACAAGCTCACCGGGAACCGGGACTTCACGGACTTCTCGACGTCGGTGTTCACGAGCGTCCGTCGGGTGCGGTTCCGCGAGATGGAGTACGCGATCCCGCTCGAGGCGATCCCCGAGGCCGTGCGGGAGGTGCGGGCGCTCATCGAGCGGAGGGGATGGCACATCACCTTCCCGATCGAGGTGCGCGCCGCGGCATCCGACGACAACTGGCTCTCGACGGCGTACGGCCGCGAGACCGGCTACGTCGCCGTGCACCGCTACTTCCGCGAGGACCCGACCGAGTACTTCACGGCCGTGGAGCAGGTCATGCGGGGCTACGGCGGGCGGCCGCACTGGGGCAAGCTGCACACGCAGACGGCCGAGACGCTGCGCGACGTGTATCCCCGGTTCGACGACTTCCTGCGCGTGCGCGACGAGCTCGACCCCGAGCGCCGATTCGCGAACCCGTACCTGGATCGGGTGCTGGGGGGCGGGCGGGCGGATGCCGCGACGGACGCCGGGCCTACGGCGTCCGTCGACGCAGCGTGATCGAGCCGACCACGATCGAGCCCACGATCCAGGCGCCGATCGCGAGAATGCGCGCCCAGATCCACGCGGCGTCCTCCGAGTCGTTCGCCACCGCCGTGAGGGCGTCGATCGCGTAGCTCAGCGGCAGCCAGTCGCTGATCGCCTCGAGCACCTCGGGCAGCTGGTCGCGCGGGATGAAGATCCCGCACAGCAGGACCTGCGGGAACACGAGCAGCGGCATGAACTGGACGACCTGGAACTCCGTGCGCGCGAAGGCGCTCGCGAGCAGGCCGAGCGCCGTGCCGAGCAGCGCGTCGGCGACCGTGACCGCGAACAGCAGCCAGATCGAACCCTCGATCTCCAGGCCGCAGACGAACACCGCGAACGACACCGCGATCGCGGTCTGGAAGATCGCGAGGAAGCCGAACGCGAGCGCGTAGCCGAGGATGAAGTCGCCCTTGCCGAGCGGCATCGAGAACAGCCGCTCGAGCGTGCCGCTGCGGCGTTCGCGCAACGTCGCGATGCTCGTGACGAGGAACATGACGATGAAGGGGAACAGCGCGATCATCGCCGGGCCGATCGTCTGGAACACGTCGGTGTCGACGAAGATCCAGGCGACCAGGCCGATGAGCAGGCTCGGCACCACGAGCAGCAGCCCGATGGTGCGCTCATCGTGCCGGATCTGCGTGAGCACGCGGCCGGCCGTCGAGAACGTGCGGACGAGCGTCATCGCCGGGCCTCGCTTCCGGGGCCGGAGTCGGGATCGGTCGTGCGCACGTGCTTCGCGACGTGCGCGGACTCGTCGTGGGACGACTCGTCGTGGGGCGACGCGTCGTGGGGCTGCAGGTCGGGCTCGCCGCGGTCGATGAGGCGCAGGAACGCGTCCTCGACGTCGTCGGTGCCCGTGAACGCGAGCACGCCCGCGACGGTGTCGTCGGCGAGCAGCTCGCCGTCGCGCATGAGCAGCAGGCGGTCGCAGCGCTTCGCCTCGTCCATGACGTGGCTCGAGACGAGGAGCGTGGCGCCGTCGGCGGCGAGCTCGTGGAAGAGCTGCCAGAGTTCCACGCGCAGCACCGGGTCGAGGCCCACCGTGGGCTCGTCGAGCACGAGCACCTCGGGGTTGCCGAGCAGGGCCGCGGCGAGCGACACGCGCCCGCGCTGCCCGCCGGACAATGAGCCGGCGAGGCGGTCGGCCACCGAGCCGAGGTCGGTGCGCTCGATGACCCGGTCGATGTCGGATGCCGGTGCGCCGAGCACCCGGCGGAAGTACGTCAGGTTCTGTCGCACCGTGAGGTCGTCGTAGACGCTCGCCTGCTGGGTGTAGTAGGCGACCCGCCGGCGGAGCGCGGGGGAGCCCGCGGGCCGGCCGAGCACCTCGATGGTGCCGGACTGCACGACCTGGACGCCCACGATCGAGCGCATGAGCGTGGTCTTGCCACTGCCGCTCGGACCGAGGAGGCCCACGATGAGTCCGCGCGGCACGGCGAGCGAGAGGCCCTGCAGCACGCGCGTCTTCGCGCGCTTCACGTGCAGGTCGTGCACGACGATCGCGGGCCCGCTCGGCGCGGCATCCGCATTATTCATCATGTGCTGAATTGTGCGCGCGCACCGCGGTGCTGTCAAGCACGGGCCCGGTGCCGGTGAGGTGCCACTGGATGGCCGGGGCGACGCGCGCCACGATCTCGTCGTCGGAGAGCGAGGCGACCGGCTCGAACGCCAGCACGTACCGCACCATGATCACCCCCACGACCTGCGATGCCGCGAGCTCCGCACGCAGCTCGGCATCGGCGGCGTCGCCGATCCTCGTCGCCACGCGGTGCATGATCTCGCGGCGCAGGAACTCGCGGAGCATCCGCGCGACCGGGCCGTGGCCGATCGCCGAGCGCATGGCCGCGGCGGCGGCCGGGCGCACCGCCGGGTTGTCCCAGGCGGTGAGGACGCCGCGCAGCAGTCGGGCGCCGAGCTCCTCGATGGGACCCTCGAGCGCGCCCTGCACGATGCGATCGGGGCGCAGCGGCACCGCCACGACCTCGGCCACGAGCGCGGACTTGTCGTCGAAGTAGTGGTGCACGAGCGAGGGATCGACCTCGGCCCGCCGCGCGATCGAGCGGATCGACGCCGCCTCGTACCCGCGCTCGCCGAACTCCGCGGCGGCGGCGGCGAGGATCCTGGCCTTCGTGTCGTCGCGGGTCGCTCCGCGGGGCCGACCACGGCGGCGGGGTTGCGTGCGCTCCTCCACAGCCTGAGCCTACGCCCGGAGCCGCCCGACGCTTCCCTTCGAGTCTCATGGCAATCACGGCCGTCCCGCCGGCCCGTCGTTAGGATGAGACGAACACACCGATCGTCGCCGCAGCGCTAGGAGTCCGTGCCATGGAATGGCTGATCCCCGTCATCATCGTCGTCGCGCTCGTGGTGATCATCGGCATCTACCTCTGGGCGACCTACAACTCGCTCGTCACGCTGAACGTGCGAGTCGATGAGGCCTGGAGCGACATCACGGTGCAGCTCAAGCGTCGTGCCGACCTGATCCCGAACCTCATCGAGGCGGTGAAGGGCTACGCCGCACACGAGAAGGCGGTCTTCGAGAACGTCACGAGGGCCCGCGCCGAGACCCTGCAGGCGCAGGGGCCGGTCGAGGCGGGTGCCGCGGAGAACCACATGCAGCAGGCGCTGAAGTCGATCTTCGCGGTCGCCGAGGCGTACCCGCAGCTGCAGGCCAGCCAGAACTTCCTGCAGCTGCAGGCCGAGCTCGTCGACACCGAGGACAAGATCCAGGCGTCGCGCCGGTTCTACAACGGCGGCGTGCGCGAGCTCAACACCAAGATCAAGGTGTTCCCGAACACGCTGTTCGTGCGTGGCCTCGGATTCCACGAGCGCGACTTCTTCGAGGTCACCGAGCCTGCGGCCATCGCAGAGCCCCCGCGCGTGCAGTTCTAAGGGCCGGCGTTGTACCGAGCGATCGCAAAGAACAAACGCAACACCGTCTTCATCATCCTGTTCTTCCTCGCCGTCATCGGCGGGCTGGGATGGCTCGCGGCATGGGTCTACAACGACCTCACGATCGTCATCGTCACCGTCGTGATCGCCGCCGCCTACGCGCTCTTCCAGTACTTCACGGCCGACCGGCAGGCACTCGCGATGTCGGGTGCGATCGAACTGCACAGCAAGGCCGATCACCCGCGGCTCTGGCGCACGATCGAGAACCTGTCGATCACGACGGGAACGCCGATGCCGCGCGTGTTCGTCATCTCCGATCCGGCGCCCAACGCGTTCGCCACCGGTCGCGACCCCGAGCACGCGGTCGTCGCCGCGACCACAGGCCTGCTCGAGATCATGGACGACGCCGAGCTCGAGGGCGTCATGGCCCACGAGCTCGGGCACGTGCGCAACTACGACATCCGGCTCTCGATGATCGTGTTCGGGCTCGTCGTCGCGGTGGGCTTCATCTCCGACATGCTCGTGCGCCTGACGTTCTACGGACGCGGCAACAACCAGAACCCGGTCGTGCTCATCTTCGGCCTCGTCGCCCTGCTCATCGCGCCGCTCGTCGCGAGCCTCGTGCAACTCGCGGTCTCGCGCCAGCGGGAGTACCTGGCGGATGCCACCGGCGCCATGACCACGCGGCATCCCGACGCCCTGGCGCGAGCCCTCGAGAAGCTCGAGGCCTACGGCCGGCCCATGCAGCGGCAGAACTCCTCGATGGCCCACCTCTGGATCGCCGACCCGCTGAAGCCCGGCGTCATCGACCGCCTGTTCGCGACGCACCCGCCGATCGCCGACCGCGTCAAGCGCCTCGAGCAGATGGGCGGCGCGTTCTAGCAGCCCCGCGCGGATGCCGCGGGCGCGCCTCCGGAGGCGGCGGCCCGACGCGTCGATCGCGTCACGCCGCCGATGAGCGCAACTCGGACCGGAGCGCGGGGGCGAGGTCGCCACGGTCGGCGACCTCGATGCGGTCGAGGCCCTGCCACGCCGCCGCCCGCCACAGCACCGGCACGAGTCGTGCGGCGGTATCGGCGGGTGCACCCGGCTCGGACCAGGCGGACTGGACGCGCAGCACGCCCGCCTTGCGGTCGCTCTTCAGGTCGACCCGGCCGACCACGTCGTCGTCGATCAGCACGGGCAGCGAGTAGTAGCCGAACTTGCGGTCGGGCTCGGGCGTGTAGATCTCGATGCGGTAGTGGAAGTCGAAGAGACGCTCGGTGCGGGGACGGAACCAGACCACCGGGTCGAAGGGCGAGAGCACGGCCGCCGCCTCGATCCGTCGCGGTCGGCGGGCGTCTCGATGCAGCCATGCAGGAGCCGGGCGGGCGCCGACGCTCCATCCCGGCACCTCGACCGGAACGAGCTCGCCGGCGTCTTCGAGGTCGCGGATCGCCTCGCGCACGGGCGCGCGCTTCATGCGCCAGTAGTCGGCGAGGTCGGCCTCGGTCGCGATGCCGAGGGCGGCGCCCGCGCGCGCCACGAGATCGCGCACTGCGTCGGCTTCGGCCGGCGGATCGCCGAGGAGCACGGGGGCGAGTACCTGCTCGGGGAGGGCGTAGACCCGCTCGAAGCGGCGGCGCTCGACGCACACGACCTCGCCGACCCGGAACATCCACTCGAGCGTGCGCTTGACGTCTGACCAGCCCCACCACGGCCCGCGGCGTTCGTTGGCGTCGTGCTCGATGTCGCTGGCGCGCATCGGCCCGTTCGCGGCGAGCTCGGCGCGGAGCCAGTCGGCGAGCTCGCGATTCTCGACGAGCCAGCCGCCCCATTCGCTGCCCTGGCTGCGGAACTCCTGGCGGCGGAACTCGAACAGCGGCCACAGCTCACGCGGGATGAAGGCGGCCTGGTGCGCCCACGACTCGACCATGCGGCCCCGGCGCCCGGTCGTGAGCCGGTCGAGCAGCGCCCGGTCGTAGTCGCCGATTCGACTGAAGGCGGGCAGGTAGTGGCTGCGCTCGAACACGTTGACCGAGTCGATCTGGAGCAGCCCGAGGCGGTCGACGACCCCCGCGACCTGGCGCGTTCCGGGCGACCCGGGCAGCGGGCGACCGAAGCCCTGTGCGGCGAGCGCGATGCGTCGGGCGAGTGCTGGGCTGACGGAGTCCACCATGGTGCTCCGACCCTACTCGCCACCTCCGACAGTCGCCGCCTCCATGCCGTTGCGCGCATGCGGCGCGCCTAGACTGGAGCGATGACGGAGTCGACGGGGCAGGCTCGGGGCAGGTCGATCGGCCGGCGCCGCGGCGGCGATCGCGAGACGCCCCCGCCCTCGCCGCCGACCCCGCCGCCGCACCGCGATGCGTCCGACTCCGTCCCGTTCGGGATGCGCATCGCGGCCGCCTGGTCGTGGCGGCTCCTCCTCGTCGGCGGCGTGATCGCCGTCATCATCTTCCTCATCATCCAGCTGCGGCTCATCGTCATCCCGGTGCTCGTCGCGGTGCTCATCGGCGCGCTGCTCGTGCCGTTCTCGCAGCTCCTGCAGCGGCACCGCTGGCCGAAGTGGCTCGCGGTCACGGTCGCCATGCTCTCGGCCCTCATCGTCGTCGGCGGCCTGCTCGCGGTCGGGATCACGTTCATCGTGCGCGGCTCCGGCGACCTGGCGGCCCAGTCGCTCGTGGCCTGGGACGAGTTCCGTGCCTGGCTGCTCGCGGGCCCGATGCACATCACCGAGTCGCAGCTGAACGACTTCGTCGAGCAGGCCGTCGCCTCCGCCCAGCAGGACAGCAGCGTCCTGGTCACCGGCGCGCTCTCGGTCGGCTCGACGCTCGGGCACTTCCTCGCGGGCATGCTGCTCGCCCTCTTCGCCACCCTGTTCATCCTCATCGACGGCCGCGGCATCTGGCGCTGGATCGTCGGCGTCTTCCCGCGCCGCGCCCGCGCGGCCGTCGACGGGGCGGGCCAGGCCGGCTGGGCGACCCTGCAGAACTTCGTGAAGGTGCAGATCCTGGTCGCCACGATCGACGCGATCGGCATCGGCCTCGGCGCGTTCTTCCTCGGGATCCCGCTCGCGGTGCCGATCGCGATCCTCGTGTTCCTCGGTTCGTTCATCCCGATCGTCGGCGCGGTCGTGACCGGTGCGCTGGCGGTGTTCATCGCGCTCGTCTACAACGGCTGGGTCATCGCGCTCATCATGCTCGGCATCGTGCTGCTCGTCCAGCAGGTCGAGGGCCACGTGCTCCAGCCGCTCATCATGGGCACGGCCGTGAAGGTGCATCCGCTCGGCGTCGTGGTCGCCGTCGCCACGGGCTCGCTCCTCGCGGGCATCCCGGGCGCGCTCTTCGCCGTGCCGGTCGCCGCCGTGCTCAACGTGATGATCGTCTACATCTCCGGAGGCTCGTGGAAGGGCGATGCCGGACCGCCCGCGACGGAGGTGCGGTCGCCGCTCTGGCGCACCGTGCCCCAGCGACCGGGCTACCAGCGAGGAGAATGAACCAGTGATCACCACCATCCCGGGCCCCGACCTGGCGGCCTTCGAGCACGCGCGCGACGTCGTCGCCCGCGTCGCACGGCGCACGCCCATGGAGTCGTCGCGCCACCTCGCCGACCTGCTCGGCGTGCCCGTCCACCTCAAGTGCGAGAACCTGCAGCGCACCGGCTCCTACAAGCTGCGCGGCGCCTACCACCGCATCTCGGCGCTGAGCGAGGAGGAGCGGGCTCGCGGGGTCGTGGCGGCGTCCGCCGGCAACCACGCGCAGGGAGTCGCCTACGCGGCGCGGGAGCTCGGCATCCGGGCCACGATCTTCATGCCCGTCGGCGTCGCGCTGCCGAAGCTCGATGCCACGCGCCACTACGGCGCCGACGTGGTGCTCCGGGGCGACTCGATCGGCGAGACCATCGAGGCCGCCGCCGCCTTCGCCGCCGAGACCGGCGCGGTGATCATCCCCCCGTTCGACCACCCCGACGTGATCGCGGGCCAGGGCACGCTCGGACTCGAGATCCTCGAACAGGTTCCCGACGCCACGACCATCGTCGTGCCGATCGGCGGCGGCGGCCTCGCGGCGGGGATCGCCAGCGCCGCGAAGCAGCAGGCCGCGCGCGAGGGCCGTCCGCTGCGCATCATCGGGGTGCAGGCCGAGAACGCCGCGCCGTACGTGGCCTCGCTGGCGGCGGGGGAGCCGCGGCAGGTGCCCGTCGTGCCGACGATCGCCGACGGCATCGCGGTGTACCGGCCCGGCGAGCTCAACTTCGCGATCATCCGCGACACCATCGACGAGGTCGTCACGGTCTCGGAGGACGACATCGCGCGCGCGTTGCTGGTGCTGCTCGAGCGCGCGAAGCTCGTCGTGGAGCCGGCCGGCGCGGTCGCCGTCGCCGCGATGATGACGGGGGCCGTGCAGTCCGACGGCCCCGTCGTCGCGGTGCTCTCGGGCGGCAACATCGACCCCATGCTCATGCAGCGGGTCGTGGCGCACGGGCTCGCGGCATCCGATCGCTACCTCACCATCAGCGTGGGCCTGCCCGACCGCCCGGGCCAGCTCGCACGCGTCGCGGGGCTCCTCGCCGAGGCGAACGCGAACGTCATCGAGGTGCTGCACACCCGCCACGGCTCGGGGATGCAGATCTCGGAGGTCGAGCTCCGGCTGTCGGTCGAGACCCGGGGGCCCGAGCACCGCGAGACGGTCGTCGAGGTCCTGCGCCATGCCGGCTACGACCCCAAGGTCGAGGTCGACTAGCCGCGTCCGCCCCGACGACGACGGCCCCCGCGCGATGCGCAGGGGCCGTCGGGACGTGGACGGTGGGCGACTACTGGCCGCCCCAGGTCTCGACGCGCGTGACCTCGACCGGGATCTCCCGGCCGTTGGGTGCGGTGTAGGAGGTCTTCTCGCCGACCTTCAGTCCGATGATGGCGGCCCCGAGCGGCGACCGCTCGCTGAACACGTCGAGCTCCGAGTCGCCCGCGATCTCGCGGCTGCCGATGAGGAACGTCTCCTCGTCGCCCGCGATGACGGCCGTGATGACGGTGCCGGGCTCGACGACGCCCGACGACTGGGGCGCCTCGCCGACCTGCGCGGTGCGGAGCAGCGCCGTGAGCTGGCGGATGCGCGCCTCCTGCTTGCCCTGCTCGTCCTTCGCGGCGTGGTACCCGCCGTTCTCCTTCAGGTCACCCTCTTCACGCGCGGCCTCGATGCGCTTGGCGATCTCCTCGCGACCGTGCGTCGAGAGCTCCTCGAGCTCGGCGGCGAGTCGATCGAAGGCCTCCTGCGTGAGCCAGGTGACGGTGGCGTCCTGCGCCATGGTGCACTCCTGAAATAGACGTGACGCCCCGACGTCTGCCGGGGCGAATGCCCCATATTAGGTGAGCCAGCAGCTCGAAATCAAACCGGTGTTCGCCTCTCGCGCAACCCGCACCGTCTCGGTGAACGTGCGCAGGTGCTGCTCGGAAGCGGGGATCTCGACGACCCGCCAGCCGACCACGGTGAAGTCCTCGTCGAGGGCCTCCACGATGCACGCCGTCTTGTTCCCGGGGGGCACCGAGAGGGTCCAGCTGACCTCCACCGCCCGCTCCTCGTTCATGAGCCGGTGGCCGGTGTCAGTGGCCTGGACCGACGGCTTCCGGCCGTCGAGGCCGGCCCAGACGACCCACGCGATCAGGACGATCGCGAAGGCCACCGCGCCGCCCACGAGCAGCACGCGGTCGCGCGTGCGGTTCGTGCGGGTCCTGCCGTAGCGCGCGGCGAGCGCGTCGGTCTCAGGCTCGGCCACCGCCACGGCTCCTTCCCGCCTCGATCGTCTAGGCTTGGGATCCAGCCTAACCCGCCCCCGTGAAGGGAACCCGATGCTCGTCGTGCCCGCCTGCTCCATCGCCGGAGCACGCTCGTGATCGCTGCGTCGGTGCCGTTCCTCGTGCGTGCCGCGGAGGAGGAGTTCGACCCCGACACCGTCACGCCGGGCATCTGGGGCTTCGTCCTGACGTTCGTCGTGATGGTGGTCGTCGTGCTGCTGGTGCTCGACATGGTGCGTCGCATCCGCCGGGTCAACTACCGCGCCGAGGTGCGCGAGCAGCTCGAGGCGGAGCAGCGCGAGCGGGAGGTCCAGGTCCTCGAAGGCGACTACGCGGCACCGGATGCCCCCGACGTCACGCCGGGGCCGGCATCACCTTCGGGCGACGGCGACGACGACGGCGACGCCGCCGCGGCATCCGACGACGAGGACCTGCCGCCCGCGCGCTGACCCGCGCGCCGCGGCGTCAGCCGAGGTGGTACACCGGGTTCATCGCGATGATGAGCGTCGCCGTCCAGTGGCACATGAACGCGAGGACCGTGCAGGTGTGGAAGATCTCGTGGAACCCGAACCTGCCGGGCCACGGGTTGGGCCGCTTCAGCCCGTAGACGACGGCGCCGACGGTGTAGAGCAGCCCGCCGACGATCACGAGCACCATCATCGCGACGCTCGCGTCGAGCAGGTCGCCGAGGTACATGACCGCCGCCCACCCCAGCAGCAGGTAGAGCGGAACGTAGAGCCAACGGGGCGCGTGGATCCAGAACACCCGGAAGCCGATGCCGAGGAGGGCGCCGCCCCAGACGATCGCGAGCAGCAGCCACCCCTTGTCGGGCGGAAGCGCGAGGATCGCGAGCGGCGTGTACGTGCCGGCGATCAGCAGGAAGATGTTGGCGTGGTCGATGCGCTTCAGGATGACCTTGGTGCGCGGCTCCCAGTCGAACCGGTGGTAGAGCGCGGAGTTGCCGAACAGCAGCATCGACGTGAGGGTGAACACCGCCGACGCCCACTTCGCGGGAGCGCCCTCGGCGAGCCCGATGAGTACGATGCCGGCCGCGATGGTGACGGGGAACGTGCCGGCGTGGATCCAGCCCCGCCAGGTCGGCTTGACCTCGGCGGCGTACGAGAGCGAGTCGTCGAGCAGCGGGATGTTCGGCAGGTCGGGCCCGTGGGCCTCGCGATCGACCGCGACATCCGCCGTGTCGTCGGGCGCGACCGGGCGGCTGAGCTCCTCCGCGAGGTCGGCGGATTCGTGGCGGCGCTTGGGGGTCATTGACTCAGCGTAGGCCCTCGGCGGTCACGTTCCGCTGTGAGTGCGGCGGGCGGCGGAGGGGTAGCGTAGTGCCGTGCAGACCAGCGATCAGCCCCTCGGTCGCGGCATCCTCTATCGCCTCTACCAGAACCGGCTGCGGCGCGAGCTCGACCGGGCCACCCTCCCGCGGCACGTCGCGATGATCATCGACGGCAACCGCCGGTGGGCGAAGCAACTCGGCTACCAGACGGCGGCGCACGGGCACCGAGCCGGTGCGGCGAAGATGCGCGAGTTCCTCGAGTGGTGCGACGACCTCGGCATCGGCGTGGTGACCCTCTACCTCCTGTCGAGCGACAACCTCGGCAACCGTCCCAGCGCCGAACTCGCCGACCTCATCGAGATCATCGCCGAGCTCGCCGAGGAGCTCTCGCACTACCGCGACTGGCGCGTGCAGCACGTGGGGTCGGACGCCGGGCTGCCCGAGCCGCTCGTGGCCGCGCTCGACGCCGCCGAGCACCGTACCGCCGACAAGCACGGCATGCACGTGAACCTCGCGGTCGGCTACGGCGGCCGCAAGGAGATCACGGATGCGATGCGCTCGATCGTGGCCGCGCACCACGCCGAGGGACGCAGCCTCGAGGACCTCGCCGAGCGGCTCACACCCGACCTGATCGGCGAGCACCTCTACACGGGCGGGCAGCCCGACCCCGACCTGGTGATCCGCACCTCGGGCGAGCAGCGCCTCAGCGACTTCATGCTGTGGCAGGCCGCGCACAGCGAGTTCTACTTCGTCGAGGCGCTCGGTCCCGACCTCCGGAAGGTCGACTTCCTGCGCGCGCTGCGCGACTACGAGAAGCGTCACCGCAGATTCGGCGGGTGAGACCGCTCCCTCGCGGCCCCCGGGTCTGCCATGATATGGCTCGGAGAAGGGGGCGTACGTGACGATCGACGCATTCATCGCGGGGTTCACCGAGGAGCCCGGCTACCTCGACTACGGTCGGTTCGGCCCGCTGTCGACCCCCGCCGCCGAGGAGGGCGTCGCGCTCACCCAGGTGCTCCAGCGTGCACGGCACGGCAGCATCGACGTGTTCCTCGAGCAGGACGCCCGGGTGCGAGCCGCGGCATCCGCCCTCACCGGGTTCCCGGCCGAGGCCATCGTGTTCCAGCCGAACACCACGCAGGGCATCATGCACGCGATGTTCGGGCTCACGGGCAGTGTCCTGCTCTCGCCGGGGGAGTTCCCGAGCCTGCCGATCGCGGCGGTGCGCGCCCAGGAGGCGCTTCACTCGGTGCAGCCCGTATGGCTGGAGACCGACCACGGCAAGGTAACGCCCGGCCAGATCCGCGAGCAGCTCGAGACCAACGTGGCCGCGGTCGCGGTGAGCCTCGTGGACTCGCGCACCGGCTACCTCTGCGACATCGAGGGCATCCGGCAGGTGATCGGCGACCGCCTGCTCATCGTCGACGCGATCCAGGGCTTCGGCATCGTGGACGCCCCCTGGGAGGCGGCGGACGTCGTGCTCTCGGGCGGGCAGAAGTGGTGCCGCGCCGGCTGGGGCACCGGCATCATGGCGCTGTCGGCGCGTGCCCTCGAGCGCCTCACGCCCGTCTTCTCGGGATTCACGGGCACCGAGGTGCCGGAGCCGTGGGACGAGGTGCCGCCGCCCGCTCCCGATGCCCGCGCCTACCGGGTGTCCAATCCCGATCCGATCGCCGAGGCACGCCTCGCGGCCGCCCTCGAGGACCTCTCCGCGGTCGGCGTCCCCGCCGTCAACGCGGCGGTCGCCGAGCGGGTGAGTCGCGTGATCGAGCTCGCCGACGAGTTCGCGCTCGCCGTGGTGAGCTCCCGCGACGAGCAGGAGCGCGCGGGCATCGTCGTGCTCGAGCCGCCCGCGGGCCAGGTCACCTACCTCACCGCGTCGATGCACAACCACGGCGTCACGGCCACCACCCGCAACGGGCAGGTGCGGCTCAGCGTGCACGCGGCCACCAGCGAGGAGACCCTGGAGATGCTGCGCGCCGCCTTCGTGTCGTACGCCACCGCGGCGTCGTACTGACGCAAGCGCGGCGACGCTGCGGCATCCGCTCGAATGTGAACGGCAGATGACGATTCGCGTGTCGCTGACGCGGATTCGACGCCGCGGTCGTAGCGTCTGAGGCATCGGGCAAGGTGCCTGATCGAGTCGGCTCGTGAACCGCTCGTGGGAGGATTCGCCGGCCGGCGCGAGAGCCGAGCGGAACGCTCGGGGCAGGAGCGGTTGTGGCCTCACTCGAAACCTCCAAGTCCTTCGGCCGGTCCTCGGGTCGCAAGCAGCGACCGGATGCCACGACGCCCACGGGCGTCGCCCAGTCCGAGCGGACGTACGTGCTCGACACCTCGGTGCTCCTGTCGGATCCCCGTGCGCTGTTCCGATTCGCCGAGCACGCGGTGGTCCTCCCCGTCGTCGTCATCACGGAGCTCGAGGCGAAGCGCAACGACCCCGAGATCGGGTACTTCGCGCGCCAGTCGCTGCGGATCCTCGACGAGCTGCGCGTCGAGCACGAGCGGCTAGACTTCCCGATCCCCGTCGGCGACGGCGGGTCGCTGCGCGTCGAGCTCAACCACTCGAGCCCGTCGGTGCTGCCGAGCGGACTGCAGCTGGGCGACAACGACTCGCGGATCCTCGCCTGCGCCGCCAACCTCGCGAACGACGGCGTCGCCGTCACGGTCGTCTCGAAGGATCTGCCGCTCCGGGTGAAGGCGGCCTCGATCGGCCTCGACGCGCAGGAGTACCGCGCCGAGCTCGCGCTCGACTCCGGGTGGACCGGTATGTCGGAGCTCTCGCTCGGCTCGAACGACATGGCCCGGCTCTACGAGCACGAGCGCATGGAGACGGCCGACGTGGAGGCGCTGCCCGTCAATACGGGACTCGTGATCCACTCCGAGCGCGGCTCCGCCCTCGGCCGCGTCGTCGGCGACCGCGAGGTCAAGCTCGTGCGCGGCGACCGCGACGTGTTCGGCGTGCACGGCCGCTCGGCCGAGCAGCGCCTCGCGATCGACCTGCTGCTCGACCCCGAGATCGGCATCCTCTCGCTCGGAGGCCGGGCGGGGACGGGCAAGTCGGCGCTCGCGCTGTGCGCCGGGCTCGAGATGGTGCTCGAGCGGCAGCAGCACAAGAAGATCATGGTCTTCCGTCCCCTGTACGCGGTGGGCGGGCAGGAGCTCGGCTACCTGCCGGGCGACCAGGGCGAGAAGATGAACCCGTGGGGCCAGGCGGTCTTCGACACGCTCGGTTCGGTGGTCTCCGACAACGTGCTCGACGAGGTCGTCGATCGGGGCATCCTCGAGGTGCTCCCGCTGACGCACATCCGTGGTCGCTCACTGCACGACGCCTTCGTGATCGTCGACGAGGCGCAGTCCCTCGAGCGCAACGTCCTCCTCACCGTGCTCAGCCGGATCGGCCAGAACTCGCGCGTGGTGCTGACCCACGACGTCGCCCAGCGCGACAACCTGCGCGTCGGTCGCCACGACGGCGTCGCGAGCGTGATCGAGACGTTGAAGGGGCATCCGCTGTTCGCGCACATCACCCTGACCCGGTCGGAGCGCTCGGCGATCGCGGCGCTCGTGTCGGAGATGCTCGACGGCGCCGAGCTCACCTGATCCACGGCGTTCGCATGCACGAAGGCCCCCTCGTCGCCGAGGGGGCCTTCGTGACGTCGGGTGCCGCTACGCCTGCGGCGGGCGCGTCATCGAGAGCAGGTCGAGGGCGGCGTCGAGCTGCTCCTCGGTGAGCTCGCCGCGTTCGAGGTAGCCGAGCTCGACCACGGCCTCGCGCACCGTGCAGCCCCGGGCCACGGCGTGCTTGGCGATCTTCGCGGCGGCCTCGTAGCCGATGAGCTTGTTGAGCGGCGTGACGATCGACGGCGACATGCCGGCGAGGGCGTTGGCGCGCTCGATGTTCGGCTCGAGCCCGTCGATGGTCTTGTCGGCGAGCAGGCGCGAGGCGCTGGTGAGCAGGCGGATCGACTCGAGCAGCGCGGTGCCCATGACCGGGATCTGCACGTTGAGCTCGAACGACCCCGAGGCGCCGCCCCACGCGATGGTCGCGTCGTTGCCGATGACCCGGGCGCACACCATGAGCACGGCCTCGGGGATGACCGGGTTGACCTTGCCGGGCATGATCGACGAGCCGGGCTGGAGGTCGGGGATCCGCAGCTCGCCGAGCCCGGTGTTCGGCCCCGAGCCCATCCAGCGCAGGTCGTTGCAGATCTTCGTCAGGCTCACGGCGATGGTGCGCAGCGCACCGGATGCCTCGACGAGGCCGTCGCGGTTGGCCTGCGCCTCGAAGTGGTCGGCGGCTTCGGTGATCGGCAGTTCGGTCTCGAGCTGGAGGAGCTCGATCACGAGCTGCGGGAAGCCGGCCGGGGTGTTGATGCCGGTGCCGACGGCCGTGCCCCCGAGCGGCACCTCGGCCACGCGGGGGAGCGCCGAGCGCACGCGCTCGATGCCGAGGCGCACCTGGCGGGCGTAACCGCCGAACTCCTGGCCCAGCGTCACGGGGGTGGCGTCCATGAGGTGGGTGCGGCCCGACTTGACGATGCCCGACCACGCCTCGGCCTTCGCCTCGAGGGCGACGGCGAGGTGGTCGAGCGCGGGGATGAGGTCGTCGATGAGCGCGCCCGTGACGGCGATGTGCACCGAGGTCGGGAACACGTCGTTCGAGGACTGCGACGCGTTCACGTGGTCGTTCGGGTGCACCGGCCGGCCGAGGCTGCGCGAGGCGAGCGTGGCGAGCACCTCGTTCATGTTCATGTTGGAGGACGTGCCGGAGCCCGTCTGGTAGACGTCGAGCGGGAACTCGCCGTCGTGCTCTCCCGCGATGACCTCGTCGGCGGCTCCGGCGATCGCGCGCGCGATCTCGGCATCGAGCACGCCGAGCCGCTCGTTCGCGAGGGCGGCGGACTTCTTGATGCGCGCGAGGGCGGCGATCTGCGCCGGCTCGAGCGTGTCGCCCGAGATGGGGAAGTTCTCCACGGCGCGCTGGGTCTGCGCGCTGTACAGCGCGGATGCGGGAACCCGCACCTCGCCCATCGTGTCGTGTTCGATGCGGTAGTCGGCGGCGTTGTCCACCACGGTGTGTTCCCCTTCGGTTGCGTGCCGGGCCCTCCCGGCGAGTGCCGCGAGAGCGGCGGTCAGATGCGTCCGACGACGATGTCGGTCTCGGCACGCCCTTCGACGAGGCGGTAGTTCGCGCCGACGATAGCCAGCGTACCCGCTGCGATCGCGTCGCTGATCATCTCCGAGCTCTCGAGGAGCTCGGCGACGGTGTCGCGCAGGTGCTCGCGACCGACGAATCCGGCGTCGACGTCGGCGGGTGAGACGGGCGCCCCGGGCTCGGCGCCGGCGACGCGTCGCACGGCGGGCACGATCCGGTCGACGAGCGTCGCGATGTGGGCCGGCAGCGGCGTGGCCTCGGGCGCCTGCGAGTCGATCGCGGCCCGCACCGCGCCGCACTCGTCATGGCCGAGCACCAGGATGAGCGGGACGCCGAGCACGCCGACCGCGTACTCCAGCGAGCCGAGCACCGAGTCGGAGATCACCTGGCCGGCGTTGCGCACCACGAACGCGTCGCCGAGGCCCACGTCGAAGATGATCTCGGCCGAGAGGCGCGAGTCGCTGCATCCGAAGATCGCGACGAGCGGCCGCTGCCGGTGCGCCAGCGAGGTGCGATGGTCGACGTCCTGGCGGGGGTGCTGCGGTTCGCCGGCGATGAACCGCTCGTTGCCGCGACGGAGCTCCCGCCACGTCTCGGCGGGCGTGGCGGGACGTTCGGTCGGCTGCTCGCTCACGGCGGGTCCTCTCGGGCTGGTCTTCGATTCAGCGCTGCGCATCGATGGTGGGGACGAGGGCGGTGGCGAGCGTCTCGAACTCCTCGGGCGTCGCCGTGCCGAGGAGCACGAAGGTGCTGCCGCCCGCCTCGGTCGTGAGCCCGTATCGCGCGTTGCCCACGTCGTCGCCGCTGCCTCGGTTGTCGTACAGCGTCCACTCGACGCCGTCGATCGTGACGGTGCCCGTCGCGATCGTGCGCTCCAGGAGGCCGGCGACCCAGGTGGGGTTCGCCTCGAGCCCCTGGTACATGCCGATGTACTCGTTGCTGGGGGTGAGGTATCCCGCGTACCAGGCGGTCACGCCGTCGACGTTGGACGTGCGCAGCTCGGCGGCGTTGGCCCGCCAGCCGTCGGGGAGCACCGGCACGGCGAGCGGGTCGTCGGTCGCGACCTGCGCCTGCTCGGCGACCGCGGCGACGTCGATGTCGCGTTCCATCGGGGTGTCGCTGCGCGGAACGAGCAGCACGATCACGAGCACGAGGAGCAGGCTCGCGCCCAGCGCGAGGATGAGGTTCTGCACCGTCTGGCGCTGGCGGTGCTTCAGCGAGTTCTCGGCCTTGCGGGCCGCCGTCTCCTCGGGCGTCTCGGGGCGCCCCAGTTCGGCGACGATGGGCGGGGGCTTCTGCTTGCGTGGCATCTGCTGCTGCGCCATCAGCGCACGCCGGCGTCGTCGGATGCCGCGGTGCCGCCGCGCCCCGCTCCGGCCCGCGCCGCGTCGAGGCGCGCCTTCGCGCCGATGAGCCACTCCTCGCAGCGCGCGGCGAGCGCCTCGCCGCGCTCCCACAGCGCGAGGGACTGCTCGAGGGTCGCGGATCCCTGCTCGAGCTCGGCGACGACCTGCACGAGCTCGTCGCGCGCCTGCTCATAGCTGAGGTCGGCGACATCCGTGGTGGGGGGCATGCCACCCATTCTATTCGGCGCCGCCGACCGTGCCGTCGCGCACCACGGCACCCGTGGAGACGGCCCCGAGCACGCCCTCCGCGAGGGTGAGCGTGAGTGGCGAACCCTCGGGCGCGCCCTGCGGTCCGCGCAGCACGCGGCCGTCCGCACCCTGCACGATCGCGTAGCCCCGGTCGAGCGTCGACTGCGGCGAGAGGGCGCGCAGGTGGCCGCGCAGCTCGCCGACGCGCGCGGACTGCCGCTCGATGCCGCGCTCGACGAGCTCCGAACCGCGCGCGACCCACCGCGTGAGCTCCTCGGCGCGGCGGTCGACGATCCATCCGGCATCGGCCAGGGCCGGCCGGGCGCGCAGGTGGCCGATGCGGTCGATCTCGCGGGCGAGCATCGCGGAGAGGCGCATGCCGAGCCGCGCCCGCGCCTGCTCGACGCGCACGAGCTCCTCGGCGACGTCGGGCACGACGCGCTTCGCGGCATCCGTCGGCGTGGAGGCCCGCAGGTCGGCGACCTCGTCGAGCAGCGGCCGGTCGGCCTCGTGCCCGATCGCCGACACGATGGGGGTGGATGCCGCCGCCGTCGCCCTGACGACGCGCTCGTCGCTGAAGCCCAGGAGGTTCTGGAAGTCGCCGCCGCCGCGCGCGACGATGATGACCTCGACCTCGGGGTCGGCGTCGAGGCGCCGGATCGCGGCGACGACCTCGGGCGCCGTGCGGTCGCCCTGCACCGACGCGTAGGCCGTGCGGAACTCCACGGCCGGCCAGCGCAGCCGCGCGTTGCGCAGCACGTCCTGCTCGGCGTCGCTGTCGCGGCCGGTGACGAGGCCCACGACCGCAGGCAGGAACGGCAGGGGCTTGCGGCGACGCGGGTCGAAGAGTCCCTCGGCGGCGAGCTTGGCCCGCAGCCGCTCGAGCCGCTCGAGCAGGTCGCCGAGGCCGACGTGCTTCATGTCGTAGACCTGCATCGACAGCGAGCCGCCCTTCACCCACCAGCTCGGCTTGACGAGCAGGATCGCGTGGTCGCCCTGCTTGAACTGCTCGGAGAGGCGTGCCCGCACCGACGACCACATCGTGAACGAGAGGGTGGCGTCGGCCTCCAGGTCTTTCAGCTTGCCGTAGACGTTGCCGCCCGAGACGCCCCACTGCGTGATCTCGCCCTCGACCCACACGGTGCCGAGGCGATCGAGGTAGTCCTTCAGCTTCGCGGAGAGCAGCGCGACGGGCCATGGGTGCTCTCGCGTCGCCGGTGCATCCGTCATCGAGTCCCTCTCCGTTCCCGCCGGTCCATCCCGGTCGACCCACCCGGTGAGCCCCGGCCCGATTCCCGTCAGCCGATCGCTCAGCATCGCCCGCGTAGGATGGACATCGTGACGAGTACGACGGATGCCCCGCGAATCGGCCTCGGTATGCCCAGGGTCCCGGGTGTTCGCGGCCGGCTCAAGGATATCCCCGTCCCCGGACACAAGCGGGTGCTGCTCGCCGCGCCGCGCGGCTACTGCGCCGGCGTCGACCGCGCGGTGATCGCGGTCGAGAAGGCGCTCGAGCACTACGGCGCGCCGGTCTACGTGCGCAAGCAGATCGTGCACAACATCCACGTCGTCACCGAGCTCGAGCAGCAGGGCGCGATCTTCGTCGAGGAGGTCGACGAGGTGCCGGAGGGCTCGCACGTCGTCTTCAGCGCGCACGGCGTGTCGCCCGCGGTCGTGAACTCGGCCGCCGACCGGGGCCTGCACGCGATCGACGCCACGTGCCCGCTGGTCACCAAGGTGCACCGCGAGGCGGTGCGCTTCGCGCGCGACGACTTCGAGATCCTGCTCATCGGCCACGAGGGCCACGAGGAGGTCGAGGGCACCGCCGGTGAGGCACCCGACCACGTCACGATCGTGAACAGCCCAGACGACGTGCCGAACATCGAGGTGCGCGACCCCGACAAGGTGGTGTGGCTCTCGCAGACGACGCTCTCGGTCGACGAGACGATGGAGACGGTGCGGCGCCTGCGCGAGCGGTTCCCGAAGCTGCAGGACCCGCCCAGCGACGACATCTGCTACGCCACCCAGAACCGCCAGGTCGCCATCAAGAAGGTCGCGCAGGACGCCGACCTCGTGATCGTGGTCGGCTCGGCGAACAGCTCCAACAGCGTGCGCCTGGTCGAGGTCGCACTCGAGTACGGCGCGAAGGCCGCCTACCGCGTGGACTACGCGAGCGAGGTCAGGCAGGAGTGGCTCGACGGCGTCGAGACGGTGGGCGTGACGAGCGGGGCATCCGTGCCCGAGGAGCTGGTGAAGGAACTGCTCGACGCCCTGTCCGATGCCGGATACGGTGACGTCGCCGAGGTGAAGACGGCGGAGGAGGACCTGATGTTCTCGCTCCCGAAGGAGCTGCGCCGCGACCTCGCCGGCAACCGCGACGCCCGCGCGCTCGGCGGTCGCACGGCCCGCTGACCCGACGACGATCGCCCGGCGGGTTCCACCGCCGGGCGATCGGTGCGCGCGGCGTCCGGCCGCGTCGCCGCGGTCAGGTGCGCGTCGCGGTGAGCTGCTCGATCAAGGCGGGATCGCCGCTGAGCGCGATGGCGGTGAACACGAACAGGGCGATCGCCGCGATGACGCCGGCCGCGAGCGGCAGCCAGAAGGAGGGGCGGCGCGCGCGCATGAGCGCGACCGATCCGATCGCCGCGACCACCCAGATGACGATCTGGACGATCGAGCCGGTGAGGATGAGTGCGGGGATCTCGGGGCCGGGCGTGTAGGGCTCGATGCCCTCCTGCGTGTGCAGCAGCTGGATCGACTGCGGCATCGCCTGCAGCACGGCGACCGCGAGCCACACGCCGAGCACGCCGATGACGAGCAGCAGGATCGTGACGACGCGGTCGGCGGGCCGCTCCGGGCGCGCGCTGCGGTCGATGGATGCCGCGGCGACCGGTCGTGCGGGCCGCGCTGCCCGTGGCGTGGCCATCTGCGGCGCGGGGTCGGACGTGGTCTCCCCGGGGGGCGGCTGCCAGGTCCAGCCGTCGGGCGCGTACTCGCCGTACTGCGGGCGCGGACGCTCGTCGCGCGGTGGGGGTGAGGCCGGGGAGACCCCGGGCGTCGGCCGTTCGGCCGGCTCGTCGGGGGTCCCCGCGGCGTGCTGATCCGGCATCCGGGACCTAGGCGCTGATCGACTGTCCGGCGGAGCCGAGCTGCCGGGTGGACTCGCCGACGCGCACGGCCATCGCCGACTCGGCGACCTTGCCCCATGCGCGGGGGTCGTACTGCTTCTTGTTGCCGACGCTGCCGTCGACCTTCAGGACGCCCTCGAAGTTCGAGAACATGTAGCCGGCGACCGAGCGCGTGAACGCGTACTGCGTGTCGGTGTCGATGTTCATCTTCACGACGCCGTTGGCGACCGCGGTGGCGATCTCCTCGTCGGTCGAGCCCGACCCGCCGTGGAAGACGAGGTCGAGGGGCTTGGGGCCGTGGCCGTACTTGGCCGCGAGGCCGTCCTGGATCTCCTTGAGGAGCTCGGGCTTCAGCTTCACGTTGCCGGGCGCGTAGACGCCGTGCACGTTGCCGAAGGTGAGGGCGGCCATGTAGCGGCCCTGCTCGCCGAGGCCGAGGGCCTCGACCGTGGCGATCGCGTCGTCGAGGGTCGTGTAGAGGTGCTCGTTGATGTCGTGGCTGACGCCGTCCTCCTCGCCGCCGACGACGCCGATCTCGACCTCGAGGACGGCGTTGATGGCCTTCATGCGCGGGAGGATCTGCTTGGCGATCTCGAGGTTCTCGTCGAGCGGCACGGCTGAGCCGTCCCACATGTGCGACTGGAAGATCGGGTTGCGACCCGCCTTGACCTCGTCCTCGGAGGCGGCGATGAGCGGGTAGACGAAGTCGTCGAGCGCGTTCTTGGGGCAGTGGTCGGTGTGCAGCGCGACGGTGATCGGGTACGACTTCGCGACCTCGTGCGCGAAGCGGGCGAACGCGAGCGCGCCGGTGGCGCGTGCCTTGACCGTGTGGCCGGCGAAGTAGTCGGCGCCGCCCGTGGTGACCTGGATGATGCCATCGGAGCCCGCCTCGGTGAGCCCCTGCAGCACCGCGTTGAGCGTCTGCGAGGAGGAGACGTTGAACGCCGGGAAGGCGAAGCCCTTCGCCTTGGCGGTGTCGAGCATCTCGGCGTACTGCTCCGGGGTTGCGATGGGCATGGTGCTCCTTCGAGGTGACGTCAGGTTTGCCATCGAGTCTAGCGAGGTGGCGAGGAGTGCTCACGAGTCGACGGACGGGGCGCCCACCTCGCGATGCGGGAGGATGGCGGGGTGTCCGATCGATCCCTCGCCTCGCCGCCGACCCCGGATGCGCAGTTCCCCGCCGGGCTGCGGGCCGCGCTGGTCGCCGCCGTGCACGCGGCGGCGGACGCTGCTCGACCGCTCGTCGGCTCGGGCGACTCCGACGCCGTCGACGGGGCAGCCGTGGACGCGTTGCGCACCGCGCTGGCCGCGGCTCCCGCCGACGTGCGCGTGGTCGCCGGCGAGGGCGAGAAGGACGAGGCGCCCATGCTGCACCCCGGTGAGCGGTTCGGCTCGGGCACAGGGCCGGCGGTCGACCTGGTCGTCGACCCGGTGGACGGCACGCGGCTCGCGGCGGCCGGGCGACCCGGCGCCATGTCGATCCTGGCGGTCGCACCGCGCGGGGCGTTCCTCGACGTGGGGCCGGCGCACTACCTCGACAAGCTCGTGCACGGCGGGCCCGACGCCGGGCTGGTGCTGCGCGCGCCCGTCTCGCAGAACCTCGAACGGCTCGCCGCGGCGCGGGGGATGCGCGTCTCGGAGCTCCGCGTCGCGGTGCAGTCCCGCGCCCGCAACGCGGGTGTCGCCGAGGCGGTGGCGCGGGCCGGCGCGACGCTGCACGTGTTCGAGCACGGCGACATCGAGCGCGTCGTGCACGCCGCGGCATCCGGGGGATCGCTCGACCTGCTGCTCGGCATCGGCGGCGCGCCAGAGGGCGTGATCGAGGCCGCCATCGTGCGCGCGCACGGCGGCGTGATGCAGGCCGCCTTCGCGCCGCAGGCGCCGGCCGAGGCGCGCCGGCTGGCGGAGGCCGGCCTCGACGCGACCCGCGTGCACGATCTCGGGCAGCTCTGCGCCGCGCCGGCGTTCGTCGCGATCGCACCGGTCACGCCGTGCGCCCTCGTTCCCGCCGCGACGGCACTCGTCGCGCTGTCGCCCGGGCCCCTGGCCGACCGCCTGCCCGATGACCCCGTGTGATGCCGTGATTAAGAACCTCGATTCTTTCGGTGCCGTTCAGCCGCAATCCACGGCGCGGATCGCGCCCGATGCCTAGGCTGGTGGATGCGGGCGTCACCCGTCCGCACCCTGCTCCGATCGCCGGGGCCGATGAACACAGCGTCCGGGAGGACCCTCGATGGTGAGCACCGACACGTCAACCCTCTACCTGCACCCCGACCGCAACATCGCGCTCGAGCTGGTGCGGGCCACCGAGGCGGCCGCCATCCGCTCGTATCCGTGGATCGGGCGCGGCGACAAGCTGGCGGCCGACGGGGCCGCGGTCGACGCGATGCGCGCCTTCCTCGGCACCGTGAACTTCGACGGCGTCGTGGTCATCGGCGAGGGCGAGAAGGACGAGGCGCCGATGCTCTTCAACGGCGAGCGCGTCGGCAACGGCCGCGGCCCCGCCTGCGACATCGCGGTCGACCCGATCGACGGCACGTCGCTCACCGCCGCCGGGCGCCAGAACGCGCTGTCGGTGATCGCGGTGGCCGATCGCGGCACCATGCTCGACGCGTCGACCGTCTTCTACATGGACAAGATCGTCACGGATGCCTCTGGCATCGGCGTCGTCGACATCCGCAAGCCGATCGGCGAGAACCTGCGCGCGCTCGCCGCTGCGAAGGGCAAGGAGGTGGGCGAGCTGCGCGTGGCGGTGCTCAACCGGCCGCGTCACGAGCAGCTCATCGCCGACATCCGCGAGGCCGGCGCCGGCACCCGCCTGATCAGCGACGGCGACGTGGCGGGTGGCATCAACGCGGCCCGGTACGAGTCGCGCATCGACATGTGCGTCGGCATCGGCGGCAGCCCCGAGGGCATCACCACGGCGTGCGCCATCAAGGCGCTCGGCGGCTTCATGCAGGGCAAGCTCGCGCCCAAGGACGACGCGGAGCGCGCCCGCGGCGAGGCGGCCGGGCTCGACTGCGACCGCGTCTACGAGCTCGATGACCTCGTGCGCAGCGACAACACCTTCTTCGTGGCCACCGGCGTGACCGACGGCGAGCTCGTCGACGGCGTGCGGAAGAAGGGCCCGATCATCCGGACGGAGAGCATCGTGCTCCGCGGCCGGTCGGGCACCATCCGTCGCGTCGTCGCCGATCACCTCGTCGAGAAGTGGCTCGACGAAGCCGACCGCTGACCCGATCTCGCGGGCGGATGTCCGCGGGTCACGCGACAATGGACCGATGACCGACGCGACCCGGATGCCGCGCGCGCTGCGCCCGTTCTCGTCGGGCCAGTACCGGCTGCTCGTCGCAGCCCTGGCGGCGTCGCTGCTGTCGGCGGGCGCCTGGCTCGTCGCCGCGGTGTGGCAGGTCGTCGAACTCGGCGGCTCGCCGATCGACCTCTCCTACGTGGCCGTCGGATCCAGCCTCGGGCTCGTGCTGGCGGTGCTGGTCGGCGGGGTGGCCGCCGACCGCATCCCGCAGCGGCGCATCCTCTTCGCCGTCGAGATCGTGCGGGGGCTCGCGTTCGCCGTCGCGGCGGTCCTCGCCGCCACGGGGGTGATCGAGGTGTGGCACATCGCCCTGCTCTCGTTCGTGCTGGGTCTCGCCGACGGCTTCTTCTACCCGGCGTACTCCGCCTGGCTGCCGGCCATCCTGCCGGCGGGGCAGCTGCTCGCGGCGAACGGCATCGAGGGTGTCCTGCGGCCCGCGGTGATGCAGGCGGCGGGTCCCGCGCTCGCCAGCGCGCTCATCGCCGTGCAGGCGCCGTGGCTCGCGTTCGCGGTCGTGGCGGGCCTGCAGGCGGTCGCCGCCGTGGTGCTCGCGGTGATGCGCACGACCCCCGTGCGCCGCGATCCCGACGAGGTGGTGGCGCATCCGCTCCGGCAGTCGTTCATCGACCTGCGCGACGGGTTCGCCTACCTGCTGCGAACGCGGTGGCTGTTCGCGACGCTCGTGTTCTCGATCATCCTCGTCTTCCTCATCATGGGGCCGATCGAAGTGCTGCTGCCCTTCGCCGTGAAGGACCAGACCGGCGGGGGAGCCGGCGCGTTCGCGCTCGCGCTCGGCGCGTTCGGCCTGGGCGGGGCGGTCGGCTCGCTCACCGTCGCGTCGCTCCGGATCCCGCGGCGCTATCTCACGCTCATGATCCTGGCGTGGGGCGTCGGGTGCGTCCCGCTCGCGATCATCGGGCTCACCTCGTGGCTGTGGGTCATGGTGGTCGCGCTCTTCATCGTGGGCGTGCTGTTCGACGGCGCCCAGGTGGTGTGGGGCACGCTGCTCCAGCGGCGAGTGCCGCCGTCGATGCTCGGACGCGTCTCGAGCCTCGACTTCTTCGTCTCGCTCGCGCTCATGCCGATCTCGATGGCCGTGGCCGGTCCCGTCGGCGAGACGATCGGGCTCGCGCCGGCGTTCCTCATCGCGGGGCTCGTGCCGCCGTTCCTCGCCTTCGCGACGCTCGCGATCGCCCGGCTCGGCGAGGACGAGCTCGCGCATCCGCTCGACGGACTCGCGGATGCCACGACGGTGACCGGCGCCGAGGTCGCCGCCGGATTCGAACCACCCGCCGACGAGGAGCACCCGCGGGCTGACCTGCGGCCCCGTGTCGACCCCGAGCCGGGCTGAGCCCTTCCCACTGCAACCCCTCGACGTCGCAGAGGGGCTGTGGAAGCGTGGCGACTACGGACAGGAAGGGGCCGACGTGGTCACCATCAAGGATGCATTCCCCGGTTTCAGCGTGAACGACATCGCCGCCGCGCGCGCGTTCTACGGCACGAAGCTCGGGCTTCGTGTCGAGGACGGGTCGATGGGCGACCTGCAGGTCACCCTGCCATCGGGGCAGAACGTCTTCGTCTACCCGAAGGACAACCACGAACCGGCGACGTTCACGATCCTGAATCTCGTCGTCCCCGACATCGACCGTGCGGTGGACGAGCTCAACGACGCCGGCGTCGAGACCAAGATCTACTCGGGCGATCAGGACTTCGGCACCGACGAGCGCGGGATCGCGCGCAGTTCGTCCGCCAACCCCGGTCCGAACATCGCGTGGTTCCGCGATCCCGCCGGGAACGTGATCAGCGTCATCGAGGGCTGATCGGCGCACGGGTGGTCGAGCGGCGCCCGACGACTCTGCCGCACGGGTGGTGAGCGGCGCGCCGGACGACTATTCGGTCGCGCCCTCGCCGACCTCGAGCTGCCGGCGGATCTCCGGGTCGAGTTCGAGCAGGGATTCGCCGTCGGCGTGGCGCGCATCGAACTCGTCGGCGACGACCGCCTCAGTGACCTCGGGCGCCGTGAGTCGCCGGGGCTGCTCGTGCACCGCCGCGGGGGCCGCGAGCAGCGAGACCTTGGTCTCGTCGATGCCGGGAAACTGGCGGGCGGTCACGAGCACGCGTGACTCGAGGGAGTTCGCGAACTTGTTGTAGCTGTCGACCGTGCGCTCGATCGCCTTGCGGAGGCCCTCGGCATGGCCGGCGAGTGTGCCGATGCGCTGGTAGAGGGTGTTGCCGAGATCGAAGAGCTTCTTCGCCTCGTCGGTCACGGCCTGCTGCTGCCAGGTGAACGCGACCGTCTTGAGCACGGCCCAGAGGTTCACCGGGGAGGCGAGCGCCACCCGCTTGCCGAACGCGTAGTCGAGCAGTGAGGGATCGGCCTCGAGCGCCGATGACAGCAGGGACTCGCTCGGGATGAAGGCGATCACGAACTCGGGGCTCGCGTCGAGTCCCTCCCAGTAGGTCTTCTTGGCGAGTGCGTCGATGTGACTGCGCACGGCCCGCACGTGCCGTGCGATGAGCTCCTTGCGCCGCGCGCCCTCCTCGCCCGTGGCCGTGAACGGGATCTGGCTCGCCTCGAGGTAGTGCTCGAGCGGCACCTTCGCGTCGAGCGGGATCGACTTGCTGCCGGGGAGCCGCACGACCATGTCGGGCCGGCCCGAGCCGGCGTCGGTCACGATGCTCTGCTGCGTGTAGAAGTCGACGTACTGGGTGAGCCCCGCCGCCTCGACCACGCGACGCAGCTGGGTCTCGCCCCACACCCCGCGAGTGCTGTTGGATCGCAGGGCCGACGCGAGCGACTCCGTCGTGGCACGGAGCTCCGCATCGGAGAGCTGCGCCTGCTTCAGCTGCTGGGCGATCGAGCCGTACTGCTCACTGCGCTGCCGCTCGAGTTCGGTGACCTTCACGTGCATGGTCTGCAGCGTCTCGCGCACCGGGCTCAGCGCTTCGAGCACGGCGCTCTCGCGCTTCGCCCGCGCCTCACGCTCCGCCTGGTCGCTGCGCTGCTGCTCGACCAGGTCGCGGTAGCGGGCCCGGTGCTCCTCGATCTGGTGCTCGAGGCCCTCTGCGGTCGACACGGCCGACGCGAGGTCGGCCTGCAGGCGCGCGCGCGCCTCCTGCTCCTGCGCGCGCAGCTCGGCCATCGCGGCCGCCTCGGCCGCCCGGACCTCGACCAGCTGCGCCTGGTGGCGCGCCTCGATGAGCGCCGGGTCGTCGCCGACGGAACCGACGGCCGCACGCCGTGCCGAAAGGACCGCGACGACCAGGCCGCCGACGACGGCGCCGATGACGAGGCCCACGAGGAGTGCGAGGAGATCCATGACGTCAGTGTCGCAGCGGCATCCGACATCGCTCGGGAGGCGCCGCGCGTTGCGCCACTTCCGCAGCCCACGCGCCACCTCGATCGGCGCAGTGGGCGCCGAACCGGCGCAACGGCGACGGCACCGCGGCCCGCCCGGCCCGACCGGGCCGCAGTGGGCGGCGCGATGTCGCTACTGCAGCGCCATGGGCCCGTGCTCGGCACGGCGCTCCCGCGTCGCGACCGGACCGATCGCGCCGAACGGGACGCGGGTGATGTGCGCGAGGCGATCGACGTCCTCGGCCTCGTGCCGCTTCGCCGCATGCACGATGATCGCGGCGCACGCCTCGGCGTCGGCGAGCGCGTCGTGGTGCGAGAAGTCCTCGAAGCCGGCCGCCATCGCCGCGACCGGGAGGCGGTAGGAGTCGAGGTGATAGGTCTTGCGGGCGACCTGCAGGCTGCAGAGGGAGCGGAAGTCGGGAACCTCGAGCCCCACCGCCTCGGAGGTCTTCGCGATCACGGCCATGTCGAACCCCGCGTTGTGGGCGACGAGCACGTCGCGCTCGGCGAACTCGCGCAGGGCAGGAAGGTGCTCGGCCCAGCCGGGCGCATCCGCCACCATCTCGGGCGTGATGCCGTGGATGCGGATGTTCCACTCGGAGAAGTCGTTGTGAGGGAACGGCGGCCTGATGTACCAGTGCACGCGGTCGACGACCCGGCCGTCTCGCACCTTCACCAGTCCCACGGAGCAGGCCGACGCGCTCGACGGGTTGGCGGTTTCGAAGTCGATCGCGGTGAAGTCCACTGGCACGCGAGCATCGTCGCACGCGGCTCCGACACGGCCGGGCGCGCCGCCGGGCGCGTCGGCGATCGGCCGGGAACGGTTGACGGATGGCTCGGGCGGGCGTGGAATGGCTGCGGGAGCGCCCCTGCCGACGAGCGCGCCGCGAAGGTGAGGAGACCGGATGACCGAGCTGCCCGCACCGGTGGAGGAGGCGTTCGCGGCCACGAACGGCGGCGATCTCGGGCGGTTCGTCGCGGCGTTCGCTGCCGACGGCGTGATCGACGACTGGGGCCGCGAGTTCCGAGGGCACGAGGAGATCGCAGGCTGGAGCCGTCGCGAGTCGATCGGCGTGCAGCAGACCTTCTCGGTGACCGACGTGCGCCAGGGCGACGGCGAGGTCGTCGTGATCGCCGACGTCGGCGGCGGCGGGTTCAACGGCCCGTCGACGTTCACGTTCCGGCTCGCGCCCGACGGGGCGTCCATCGAGCGCATGACGATCACGGCATGAACGAGGCAGGCGGCACCCGGGCGCCCGACGAGGGCCTCGTCGTCGACCCCTCCGACCCCGCGACGATGCGGAGTGCCCGCTCGTTCGGTGCAGCGGCATCCGTGTACCACCAGGCCCGCCCCGGCTACCCGGTCTCGGCCATCGCGTGGCTCGTCGGCGACGCCGTGCGGGTGCTCGACCTGGGAGCCGGCACGGGCAAGCTCACCGAGGCGCTCGTGGCGCTCGACCGCGACGTCATCGCCGTCGACCCCGTCGAGGAGATGCTCGAGGAGCTCGAGGTGGCCGTGCCGGGCGTGCCGCGCATCCTCGGCACGGCCGAGGACATCCCCATCGAGGACGACTCGGTCGACGCGGTGGTCGCGGGCCAGGCGTGGCACTGGTTCCAGCCCGATCGCGCCGTGCCCGAGATCGCGCGCGTGCTGAAGCCGGGCGGCGTGCTCGGGCTCGTGTGGAACAGCCGCGACACCGGTGTCGGCTGGCTGCGCGAGGCGGGCGAGATCATGCACGAGCGCCACGACGCGAGCGCCACGTTCGAGGGCTACGTGAAGATCGGCCCGCCGTTCGGCGAGATCGAGGAGCACACGGTCGAGTGGAGCGAGCGGATGTCGCGCGAGCGCTTCCTCGACCTCGTGCGGTCGCGGAGTCACTTCATCACGGCGTCGGCCTCGGAGCGGGCGTCGACGATCGCGTCGCTCGAGACCCTGCTCCGGACGCATCCCGACGTGGCCGGCGCCGAGGAGCTCGCCGTGCCCTACGTCACGCGCTGCTTCCGCTCGCGCCTGGCGTGACCGCGCGCCGGGGTCACGTCTCCAGGAGGTCGGCCGTCGCCCGCAGGATCGCGACCACCGCGGCGGTGCGACGGTCGTCGTCGAGGGGCGCCGGTGCCTTGCCGTCTCCGGCGGGGCCGGTCTCGCCGATCGGCGCGGCCGTCGACGGGGTGAGCAGCGGCCGCGCACCGAGCGAGTCGTCGCCGTGGTACTCGGGCGTCTGCCGGCGCCCCGGGCCGAGGATCTCGACGACCGATCGCACGAACGCGCGATTCGAAACGGTGCCGACGCCGGAGGTCAGGAGCGGCAGTGCCGCGCGGGTGAAGTCGCCCTGCCCGTTCGACTCCCATGCCACCTCGGTCGCCTTGCAGGCGCTCACCAGGACCTCGCGGCGGACGCCCGCGCTGCGCGGCACCGCGACCGGCGGCGTCTCGGAAGCCAGCACCGCCTTCATCGCCGCCTGCCGGAGCTCGCTCGCGCCGCCCGGCTCGGAGGCGCCGCGATCGGCGCGATAGGCCGTGCGGTCGCGGTCGGTGAGCGGGGCCAGTCGGGGACGGCTGCCCGCCGTGCGCTGCGGCAGGGGGGTCGGAGCGCGGTTGGCGGAGCCTGAATGGCAGCTGTCGAAGAAGGCGGTCAGGCTCACGCCGTCGGGGATCACGTCCCAGATGCGGGCGAGGTCGTCGTCGATCACGAGGCGCCCCGTCCCGCGGAAGTCCACCGGGCAGAGCGCTTCGTCGCTCGCGACGTCGCCGTCGTCCTCGTCGGCGTCGAGGTCGGGCACGAAGGTGCCGTGGCCCGAGTACTGCACGGCGAGCACGTCGCCCGGCGCGGACTCGCTCACGAGGTCGAGGATCGCGCGCAGGATGCCGTCGCGCGTGGCGTCGCCGTCGATGAGCTCCGTGACGTCGAAGCCCTGCTCGCGGAACGCGGCCGCCCACGCCTTCGCATCGGCGACGCATCCCTGGAGGCGGTCGCCCTCGTCGACGTACCGGTCGATGCCGATGCAGAGGGCGCGTCGGACGCCGCCCGGCGAGCCGGCCTCCCGTGAGCCGCTCGCGGGGGCGGGCGCCGGCGCGGCGGCGTCGCCGACCGCCGACCAGGGGTGCACCTCGCGTCCGCGCTCGCCGGCCGGGAACCTCGTCACCGTGGCCCTGCCCGAGACGCGCTTCGCGACGCTCTCCATCGTCGGCGCGTCATCGTCGAACCCGCCGTGCGAGGTCGCCGTGCTCGTCGAGCGCGCGCCGGTGTCGAGCGGTGCGAGCACGAGGTCGGCTCGGCGCTGGGGACTCGTGAAGAACGGCCCGAGCGCGGCATCCGTCGTGAGGTGCTTCTCCAGCCCGAGGATCGGCGTCGACTTCTGCGGTTCGAACGAGGCCGAGACCAGGTAGAGCAGCGACTTGTTGTAGATGTGGGCGCAGTTGTCGTCGCGTTCGGTGTCGTCGTCCATGTCGAACACCGCGAGGCGCCCGATGCCGCCCGACCGCGCCGGCCCGAGCAGCTTCGCGTTGAACGTGTCGACCCGCACGGCGGGGGCGAGGAAGCTCACCGTCTCGAAGCTCGGGATCGGGTGCCGCTCCTGCCCGAGCGCGCGCGGGATGAAGTGCGAGTGGAAGATCGAGCCCGCGCTGTGGCCGACCGCGTGCACGGTGACCTCATCGGGATGGGCGGCGATCCACGCTCCGAGCGCGGCGGCGAACCTCGCGCCGCCGCCCCCGTCGACGGATGCCGCGGCCGCATCGACCTTCATGTCGTTCCAGATGCCGCCCCCGCCCAGCAGGCGGGCTGCCGTTTCGAGGAAACCGTCCTTGGCCTCGTCGAGCCATCCGCGCCGGCCACCCGTCGTCCAGCGCCGGAGCGCATCCCAGAGCGCCGTGCCGAACGCCGTCTGCCAGACGAAGTGGATGGGGTAGACGCCGTTCTCCTTCCACCAGTCGACCTGCTGCCGGGCGATCTCGAAGCCGGACTGCTTGTCGACGAGGCCGCCGTGGGCGTAGATCACGATCGGGACGGGTCCCGGAGCGTGTTCCGCGACGAACGCCGGCAGGTGGGTCTCGAAGATCGCCGCGACGTCGGCGTCCGTCGTCGTGAACTCCTCGACCGACCGCGGCTCGTCGACGGCCGTCGAGGACAGCCCGCCGTCGTCGAGGAGGATGACGTGCGGGCGCAGCGCGGCGAGCTCGTCCTTCGTGAACGCGTGTCCGCCTCCCCTCGGGGCGGCCGTGCGGACCTCGGGAGCAGGGCTCGGGGGGCGGATGCCGGTCATGATCGTGTCCTCTCGGCTGGTGGCAGGTGCATGGTGGACGTGAGGGTCAGGTGATGCGGAGGCGGGCACGCGGGTGCGCGTAGACCGCGAAGGCGAGGTCGGAGAGGTCGGCGCTCTCGGCGGCGGCCGCGCGCGCCGTGCGCGTGGCCTCGCCCAGCGACGCGCCGTCGAGCACCGCACGGTAGAAGGCCCGCACGAAGCTCGCGGCGGGGTCGTCGCCGACGGCCCAGGAGCATCCGATGAAGGCGCCGGCGCCGCTGCGGAGGAAGGCCTCGGGGAACCCGCCGAGCGAACGCTCGCCCGAGGGCAGGCGCCCGAGGTCGCAGGCGTTGAGGAACACGAGCGGCCCGACGTCGTCGTCGTCGGCGAAGCCGATGTCGGGGCGGTCCGCCCGCAGGTCGTCGTCGGAGTACCGCCAGCCGGGTGTGGTCTCGTCGTCGTCGTACTCGGCGAGCAGCAGCTCCTGCAGCGGGGGTGAGGTCGTGGTCCAGGTGCCGTGGCCGGCGAAGTGCAGCAGGTCGAACCCCTCGCGCATGAGCGCCCCGACTCCCGCCGCGTCCTCGGGCTGGATCACCCGCGCCGCGAGCGCCGTCTCGAGCAGCTCGCGCTCCTCGGCGGTGTGCGTGAGTCGGAGCCGGTCGATGACGTAGGACGGGCAGACGACCCGGACGTTCGCCATGGCGACGGGTATCTCGATGGGGTGCGGCGTGTCGTACACCCACCGGGTCATCCCGCTCCGGCTGAGGAACCGCACCTCGTCGTCGTCGGCCTCGCCCGGCGGCGGAACCAGGTGCACGATCTCCCACGGCAGGTCGATCTCGCCCGAGGTCTGCAGCAGCAGCCCGTCCAGCTCGTCGCGGTGCCGCCACAGCAGGTCGAGCACGTTCAACGGCAGCAGCGACCTGGCGAGGGACCGACCGATCTGGGTGAGCCGCCGGAGCGCCGCCTCGCTGCGCTCGTCGGCGTCGCGGAGGTCGGCGAGCTCGATGCGCACCCCGGCGACGCGGTCGTACAGGTTGGCCACGAAGCGCTGCTTGTGGGGAAGCGGCATCGTGTCCTCGGCGACGTCGCCGCCGACGCTCGCCCGGATGAACAGGGTCGAGTCGTCACCGACGATCTCCTCATCGATGCGAACGCTCGGCAGCGCCACGAGTTCGGGGTCGGGCCGGGTGACCCGTGCCCTGACCGAACGCGGCCCGCCGGCTCGGGGCGTCGCGTCGTCGGTGATGACGGCCGTCAGTCGCAGCGTCGCGAGCGGCAGGTCGGCGTCCTGCCGCACGATGAGCGACACCTCGCCGCGCCCGGGGAGCGGGGCGGTGAGCTCGAACTCGTGCCATGCCACCTCGTCGTCGGCGGCCGGGAGCCTGAGTCCGACCGTCCGCGGCGTGTCCGGCGCCAGGCGGAAGCCGCGCGGCACGATCGTCACGGTGACGTCGCGCGCGGCGTCGATGTGGGCCACGGTGGCGTCGTGCTCGGCACCCGGGGTGGGAGCGATCGGTCGTCGCGACAGTCCGAAGCGCACCGGGAAGGGCATGTCCACCCGCACCTGCTCGGGCATCTCGCCGTGCAGGTGGGCGAGCGTGGTGCGCTGCCCGGCCGGCGCCTCGGCCGCCTCCTCGGCTGCCTCCTCCGCCGTCTCCTCCGGTGGGAGTGCCGGGGACGGTGGACGAGGCGGTGGGGTCGCCGAGCGGGTCACGGGTGGCGCGGGCGCTGCGCCGGGCGGTGGCTCCGCCTCGACCGGCTCCGCCGCCTCGCGGGGCGCCTCGGCCACGGGCTCCGCCGCCTCCAGGTTCTCCCGGTCCGCCGCGTAGGCCCGCTCGAGCTCCGCGGCCTCCGCCTCCGTCTCGCACTCGACGATCACGACGAGCGCGCGCTGGTCGCCGATGCGGAAGGGCAGTTCGACCCCGAGGGCGTCCCGCTCGGCCCCGCTCGGACGGAACGTGCACAGGAGGTCGCCGAGGAGCACGAACACGACGACGCGCCGGGGGTCGACGTCGTCGGACACCACGAGCGCCAGCACCGGCGTGCCGCCGCCCGTGCCGACGAGTCCGGCGCGCAGGAGCTCCCGTCCGGACGTCGGCGGCGCCCAGCCCACGGCGTCCATCGCACCGATGACGCGGACCGCGCCGCGCGCACCGAGGATCGCGGATCCCGGCTTCATCTCGCGGACCTCCGCGTGCGGCATCCATACGCCCGGTTGCAGCCGGCGACCATGGTCGCCTCCCCCTCGAGTGCCACCGTCGCCCGCCCGAACGCGAGCGACGCTCAACATCCTCTGGCCGCAGCATACGACCGCGGCGATGACGCCCGCCAGCGAGTCGCGCCGGGTTCAGTGCGGTCCCGGATGCCGCGAAGGGACCGCCCTGAGCCCGCGCGGCGTGTCGCACGGGGATCGCCGCGCCGGGCGCGTCGCGATGGAATCGCCGCACCGGGCGCGCCGAATCGACCCCGGGGCACCGCGGGACACCCCGGGGCACCGCGGGCCCCCCGGGCCATCCGTGGCACCCGTGGTTCGTCGGCGCCCCGCCGCAGCACGTACGCTGAACCGGTGGATCGCGGCCGGGTGTACCTCTTCCTGGCGCTCGCCAACCTGTTCTGGGCCGGCAACTACGTCTTCGGCGAGATGGTCACCCGCGAGATCACGCCGATCTCGCTCACGTTCCTCCGGTGGGCGTTCGCGTTCCTGCCCCTCCTCGGCATCGCGTGGCTCATCGAGCGGCCGAACTGGCGCGAGGCGGTGCGCGAGTGGACGTGGCACCTGCTGCAGTCGCTGCTCGGCCTCACCGGCTACACCCTGTTGCTCTACGCCGCGCTCGGGCTCACCGGTGCCGTCAACGCGGCGGTCATCAGCGCCATCAACCCGGCCACGATCGCGCTCGCCGCGGCGATCTTCCTGCACGAGCGCCTGAACCGCGTGCAGGTGCTCGGCCTGGTCGTCGCGTTCGTGGGCGTCACGGTCGTGCTCACGGGCGGCGACGTCGGGCAGCTCGTCGAGCAGGGCTTCGGCGTCGGCGACCTGCTCGTGATCGGGTCGGTGCTGGCGTGGACGGTGTACTCGCTCATCTCCCGGCGGCTCGTGACGCCGCCCATCACCGCCACTGCGGTGCAGGCCGTGCTCGCCGTGCTCACGATGCTGCCGCTCATCGCGGTCACTGGCGTCTCGCTGCCGTCGTCGTCGGGCGGCGCGCTCGGCCTGGCGTACATCGTGATCTTCCCGTCGATGGCCGGCTACGCCCTCTGGAACATCGGCGCCTCGAAGGTCGGCCCGGCGCGGGCGGGCATCTTCCTCAACCTGCTGCCCGTGTTCACGGTGATCATCGCGCTCGGGTTCGGCGCGACCCTCGAGCTGCCCGCCGTCATCGGCGGGACGCTCGTGATCGCCGGGGTCTACCTCACGCTGCGCACGCGGCGGTCGGAGGCCGGCTCGGCGGATGCCCCGAACGGGCTGACGGTACGATAGACCCCCGTGGCTCTCACTATCGGCATCGTCGGCCTGCCCAACGTCGGCAAGTCCACCCTGTTCAACGCCCTCACCAAGAACCAGGTGCTCGCGGCGAACTACCCCTTCGCGACGATCGAACCGAACATCGGCGTGGTGAACCTGCCCGACCCGCGACTCGACACGCTCGCCGGCATCTTCGGGTCCGAGCGCATCCTGCCCGCCACGGTCGCCTTCGTCGACATCGCCGGCATCGTGCGCGGCGCCTCGGAGGGCGAGGGCCTCGGCAACAAGTTCCTCGCGAACATCCGCGAGGCCGACGCCATCGCGCAGGTCGTGCGCGGGTTCGAGGACTCCGACGTGGTGCACGTCGAGGGCACCGTCGACCCGAAGGCCGACATGGAGACCATCAACACCGAGCTGATCCTCGCCGATCTCGAGACCCTCGAGCGCGCCATCCCGCGCTTCGAGAAGGAGCTCAAGGGAAGGAAGATCGACCCGTCGGTGCTCGCCGCGGCGAAGGAGGCGCAGGAGGTGCTGCAGAAGGGCACGCCCCTCAGCGCGGCATCCGTCGACCTCGAGCCCGTGAAGGAGCTCGGCCTGCTCACCGCGAAGCCCTTCATCTACGTCTTCAACGTCGACGAGGCGGTGCTCACGGATGCCGCGAAGCGGGCCGAGCTGGCCGCGCTCGTCGCGCCCGCCGAGGCCGTGTTCCTCGACGCCAAGATCGAGTCCGAGCTCATCGACCTCGACCCGGAGGATGCCGCGGAGCTGCTCGCGTCGACGGGCCAGGATGAGTCGGGGCTCGACCAGCTCGCGCGCGTCGGCTTCGACACGCTCGGCCTGCAGACCTACCTCACCGCCGGCCCCAAGGAGTCGCGCGCGTGGACGATCCACCAGGGCTGGAAGGCCCCGCAGGCCGCGGGCGTCATCCACACCGACTTCGAGCGCGGCTTCATCAAGGCCGAGGTCATCTCGTTCGACGACCTCGTCGCCACCGGCTCGGTCGCCGAGGCCCGCGCCAAGGGCAAGGCGCGCATGGAGGGCAAGGACTACGTCATGCAGGACGGCGACGTGGTGGAGTTCCGGTTCAACGTCTGAGTCAGCGCCCCTGGCGTTTCTTGTACGGCTTCGGCTTCCCCTTCACGATGGGAGCACGGCCCTTGCCCTTCGAGGCTTTCGCCTTGCCGCCGGCCTTCGCCATGGGTTTCTCGACGGGAGCGGGCGCTGCGGCGATCTCCCTCCTGGCCTCGTCGAGGAAGAGGATTCCGACCTTGGTCAGCTGGGTTTCGCCGTGGCGGGTGAAGAGTGGGTGCCCGAGCTCGGTCTCGAGTTTCTCGATCGACGAGTAGAGCGAAGCGAGCGGGATGCCGAGGGCGTCTGCGGCACGCGGGAAGTGCAACTCCTCGGCGACTGCGACGAAACGTCGAAGCAGGGTGATGTTCACGGGGAGCCCTTCGTCGGCCCGCGCGAATCGCGGCCGTGCTTCAGGGTACGTGAGTCGGAGATTGCTTCCGTGACGGCAGGGATGGAGCAGCTGCAAAAGGGGCGGAGAACTGGTGACGAGAACGGACGCCTACTTCGGCCTGTGATTCGCGGTCACTTCATCGCTCAGCGAGCGAGCGGGTGGCACGGACGTCATGCTTCGCGTCATGACGCAATGGAGACGAGGCCTCACGCTGGTCGGCAAGCTCGTGGAGCGGGCCATCCTCAGTCCTGCTGAGGCGCAGAAGGAACTCGACAACTTCACGGCGCTCGTCGAGCGGGAAGCCCCGGGGTGATCGCACGGGCCGCCCTCGTGATGCCGGGCCCGCATCCGGTCGAATCGACTCGTCGCGTGCAAGACTCGCGGCAGACGCGACACAGGCAGTACGTGAGGACCGCCAGCACCGCCGCAGACGCCGACACGACCGAGGGGGTGGCGATGCCCGACGGCACCGGCTCGCCCGCGACGAGCGACGACCTCGCGTGGTTCACCGAGGTCGTGCGCGAGCACTCGACCGCACTGGTGCGGTACTTCGCCCGTCGCGGACCGCGACAGGACGCCGAGGACCTCGCGGCCGACGTGTTCGCGACCGCATGGCGGCGCCGCGCCGCCGTGCCGCGCGAGGCGGTGCTGCCCTGGCTCTACCGCACGGCGGGCTTCACGCTCGCCAACCACCGTCGGAAGCACGTCGACCTGCCGGTCGACGAGGTCCCGGAATCGGGTGGTCCCCGGATCCGCGAGGACCCGGAACTGAGCGCCCTGTTCGACGCCGAGCTCCGCGGCGCGCTCCACAGCGTCGGGGAACGCGACCGCCGCATCCTCCTCCTGCACGCCTGGGAGGGCCTCGACGGCGCCGAGCTCGCCGAGGTGCTCGGCATCTCGCGTTCGGGGGCGGATGCCGCGCTCTCGCGGGCTCGCAAGCGGCTCCGCGAGGCGTGGGGCGAGCGGATGTCGTTCTAGTCCGGGTGCGGTGCAAGGTGCGGGCCGCGCGCGACACAGGCATGGGTGAGACCGGATGTCACGGAGGGTGACCAGCATGGACGACGACCGCGGGCACGAGCACGAGCAGGAGCTCGATCCGCTGCAGCGGCTGCGCGCCGCGGATCCTGCCGCCGACGTCGAACCGAATGCGGGGTTCGCCGACGAGGTCGTCGCCCGGGCGGCCGCGGAGACGGTGGCCGAGCCGGAACCGCCGGTGGCCGACCCGGCGCTGCCGGCCGCGCCGGCGCCGGCCGATCTCACGGCCGAGCGATCCCGTCGGCGCCCGCGCTGGCTCCCGATCGCGGCCGTCGCCGCGTCGCTCGTGGTGGTCGGCGCACTCGGCTACGGGGTCGGGGCGACCACCGGTGAAGCGACGAACCAGGCCGACGGCGCCGCCCCGCCGATCTCGCTGCAGGGCGGATCCGGCGCAGCGCCGACCGAGCAGGGCATGATGCAGGGCGACGCCGCTGCGACCGAGCGGATGAAGATGCCGGGAACCGGCACGACCGACCTCATGCACCCGTACGGGTTCGGCCGGAACCAGTTCCACGCGTCGGGGCTGTCCAGGTCGGAGGGCACCGCGCTCGCCTACGCATTCGACGCGCGCGCGGCGTCGACCGCCGACGCCGTGGCCGCGCTCGCCACCGCGCTCGGCGTCCAGGGGAGCCCCGAGCTGAAGGACGGTGCGTGGACCGTCGGTCCTCAGGACGGCACCGCGGCGTCCCTGTGGGTGTCGCTCGACGGAACGCTGAGCTTCTCCTACTCCGACCCGACGATCGATCCGTGGCAGTGCGCCGACGGCGTCGAGGGCTGCGAGCCGCCGACCGGCGACCTCCCCGGCGAGGAGGAGGCGGTCGACGCGCTGCGTTCCCTCCTCGCGTCGGCGGGCCGGGACCCCGCCGCGTTCGAGTTCACCTCCGAGACGTACGAGGGCGCGGTCACGCGATCGGCCCAGGCGCGGCCGATCGTCGACGGACAGCGCGTCGACCAGGCGTGGACCGTCGAGATCACGCGTGACGGGTTGGTCGGCGCGTACGGGGCGCTCGCCGACCTCGTGGCACTCGGCGACTACCCCGTGGTGAGCGAGCAGGAGGCATTCGAGCGGCTCTCCGACCCGCGGTTCGGGGCGGCGATGACCGACCTGCCGATCGCGTTCCGCGAGCAGGCGGTCGATGCGACCGCCGAGTGGGTGCCACCGACCCAGCCGCCCGCGGCACCGGCAGCGGGCACGTCGCTCGCCTGGCCGGTGAACGACGTCGAGCTCGTCGGCGCCCGCCTCGGTCTCGCGAGCCAATGGCAGCCCGACGGCAGCGTGCTCGTCGTTCCGGCGTACGAGTTCACCGATGCGAACGGCGGCACGTGGTCGGTCATCGCGGTCGCCGACGCGAAGCTCGACTTCGCGGTCGGGTAGCCGGGCCGGCTCGCCGCGGACCCCTCGGCACTCGGAATCGGGTCACTGGCGCCGCGACGCCGTCGCGTGGGAGGCTGGCGTCATGCCGGAATCGCCAGAGGTCGAGGCGCTCGCCGAGGAGGTCGGCGAGCGACTGACCGGCCGCTCACTCGCCGGTGTCGACGTCGTCGAGTTCCGGACGACGAAGACCCGCAACCGCCCGCCCGAGTCGCTCGTCGGTGCATCCGTGACCGGCACGGCGCGGTACGGCAAGCTCGTCGACCTGTCGTTCGGGGCGGCTCAGCACCTCGTCGTCTCGCTCGGCCGGCACGGCTGGGCCCGTTGGGCCGGCGGCGGCGGGGACGCCCCTGCCGCCGAGGACCGCGGCAGCGCCGAGGATGCGCCGCCCGCGCTCGTGGTGCTCGAGTTCGACGACGGATCCACCCTCGAGCTCACCGACGCGGGGGACTGGGTGTCGCTCGGATGCTGGGTGGTCGACGACCCCGGCGAGGTACCCGCCGTGGCGAAGCTCGGACCCGACCCGGCCCGTCCGGAGTTCTCCAGAGCGGACTTCGATCGAGCCGTCGTGGGTCGTCGCAAGCAGGTCAAGGCGGTGCTGCAGGATCAGGAGTCGCTCGCCGGCATCGGCAACGCCTACTCCGACGAGATCCTGTTCGCGGCGAAGCTCTCGCCCGTCGGGCACGCGGCTGCCCTGACCGAAGCCGAGCGCGACCGCCTCTTCGAAGCGACGGTCGGCGTCATCTCCGAAGCGACCGCGGCACAGCACGGCGTGCCGATCGACAGGCTCAAGGAGGCCAAGGTCGCCTCCATGCGCGTGCACGGCCGCGCGGGGCAGGCCTGCCCCGTCTGCGGCGACACCATCCGCGACTTCTCGTTCGCCAGCACGACGGCGCAGTACTGCCCCACGGACCAGACGCAGGGCGAGCTGCTGCCCCTGAAATGAGTGACCGGCCCAGCTCGGCTCGGGTGTCAGGCCACGCGCGACGTCGAGCCGACCCGCACGCGGCTCACCGCCTCGGGCGCTGCGGTGAACCGACCCGCCCGACCGTCGTCGGAGACGTACTGCACGCGGATGCCGCGACCGATGCGTGCGACACCGGTCACCTCATAAGCGCGGCCGGAGGCGTTCACCAAGGTGTCGCCCACCTGCAGCTGACGAGTCTGACGCAGTTCGGTCTGGCGCAGTTCGGTCTCGCGCAGTTCGGTCTGGGGCAGTTCGATGACCTCCATGCTGAGAGTGTCTCAGCAACCACCGACACTGGTCGGCGCCGCACGTCGGCCACTAGGGTCGAGGCATCCCGCGACGGCGCGGGGGTGGGGAGCCGATCATGAGCAATCACGTCTACCGCGTCACCGAGATCGTCGGGACGTCGCCCGAGAGCATCGACACCGCGATCCGCAACGCCATCTCGCGAGCGACCGCGACCCTGCGCCACGTCGACTGGTTCGAGGTGGTGTCGGTGCGTGGCGAGGTCGAGGACGGCGGCGTCGCGCACTTCCAGGTGACCCTGAAGGTCGGCTTCCGACTCGAGGACTAGGACCCCTCCAACAGCGCGTCGATGCTCGCCCGCTCAGGCGCTGAGCGCGTCCGGCGCTGAGCGCGCCCGGCCGCGCGCGCGTCATGCACTGCGCGCGGCTCGGAGCGCCAGCTTCTCCGCGAGCTCCTGCTCGTCGGCCACGAACCAGATCTGGTCGCCCCGGTTCGACTCCCAGACGAAGTCGCGCAGGGCGTTGCTTCCCGAAACGTGCTCGGAGATGTCGCCCATCACGGCGAGCCGGAGCCGGTAGTTCACGAGCTTCTGCGTGATCTCGCCCGCGATCCCCGTGCTCAGCCGGAAGAACTCGGGGTCGAGTCGCCTGACGGGCACGACCACGAGGTTCGCCTGGTGCGACCACGCGGTTCCCACCAGGTCGGACGCATCGTCGGGCGTCGAGATGGGCCCGCCATCGGCCTCGAGCCGGAACACACGGATGTCGCTGCCGTCGTCGATGAACATGGATCGACCCTAGTGGCGTCCGGGCGGCGCGATCCAGACCTGCGAGGCGGGTCATCGGCGCGCGGGGTCAGCGCTGACCCGGGAGCGCGCGCGTCAGCCGTCGGCGTCGAGGCAGGTGACCTGGTTGACCCAGCCGATCTCGTAGTCGTCGTGCCCGAACACGAGGGGCGTGGCTTCGTCGCCGACGACGTCCGCGACGTCGAGCGACTGGACGTGGTCGGGGAGCAGGGCGTCGGGGTCGTTCGAGAACCCGAGCTCCACCTCCAGCGCATCGCAGTCCGCCTCGGTGAAGAGCGCCATCTGCCAGCAGCCGTCGGCGAAGTCCGACGGGCAATCGAGGTTGTACCGCCCGTCGGCATACACCTCGAGGGCCGCCGGGAAGGTGAACCGGGTCTCGCTCGTCGAGTAGCGCTCGACCGCGGGCGGCGCGGCGGGATCCTCGCCGGTGCCCCGGTCGGCCTCCTCCTCGATCGCCTCGTTCACCGTCTCCGCGGCATCCGTCACGAGCCCGACGCCGCCGATCACCGCGAAGGAGAGGAGCGCGACGACCGCGACCGCGCCCGCCACGATGCCCGTGATCGCCCAGGGCGACATTCGGCGTCGCCGTTCGGCGGCCGGCGCCACGACGGGTTCGGATGCCGCGACGGCCGGCAGTTGGGCGAGCAGCACGCCTCGGGCGGTCGCCAGGGTCGACGCCCACTCCTCCGCCTGCGCGCGGCCCTCGGGGTCGGGGTATCGCGACGGATGCCGCGTCCACGCCTCCTCGGCATAGGCGCCTTCGATCAGTGCGGGGGTGAGCGGGGTGTCGGGGGAGATGCGCAGCACCTGCCGCGCCGAGTTGGGGTCCACAGCGAGATCGTAGGCCCTCGCGTCCTCCTCCGGTAGCGGCGGGGAGCGCCCCGCCCGCCGACGGTCCGCGGCGGCAGCGTGCGCCGTGGCATCCGTGGCCCACTCCCAGTCCCGCGTGGTTGACTGCCGGCATGGGAGCCCTCGCGATGTTCCCCCTCGGGTCGGTGCTGTTCCCGCACATGCCCCTGGCGCTCCGCGTCTTCGAGGAGCGCTACCGGGTCATGCTCGCGCGCGTGCTCACCGGCGAGGACGCCGAGTTCGGCGTGGTGCTCATCGAGCGCGGTCGCGAGGCCGGCGGCGGTGAGCATCGGTTCGCCATCGGGACCGTCGCCCGCATCGTCGAACTCGGTGCGCTCGACGACGACATCGCCCTGATCGCCCGCGGCGGACGGCGCATCGAGGTCGTGCGGTGGCTCGACGACGACCCGCACCCGATGGCCGTGGTCCGCGACATGCCGGAGCTCGAGTGGGACGAATCGCTCCGCGGGATGCGCGAGCAGGCGGAGCTCGTCGTGCGTCGCGCCGTTTCGCGCGCGAGCGAGTTCGTGGAACTGCCGTGGGGCGGCGATGCCGAGCTCTCCGACGATCCGGTCGAATCGTCATGGCAGCTGGCGGGGATCGCCCCCATCGGCCCCCTCGACCAGCTCGCGCTGCTGCGCTCGACGAGCCTGCGGGAGCTGCTCGCGAGGATGGTGGAGTTCACGATCGAGTCCGAGGAGACGATCGCCGCCGCCTTCGTCGACCCAGACCTGGATGCCGAGCTCGCGGACGCCATCGCGGAGGCGGCACGCGCCGACGGCGAGGGCGCCCCTGCCGATGCGGGAGCCCCGCCCGACGACGCCGATGCGCGAGCCCAGCCCGACGACCCCGACCCCGACTCGGACGCCGACGCGGACCCCGGCCCCGATGGGCGCGGATGAGGTCGCCGCGTCGCGTTCCGCCCGCTCAATCGTGGAGGATGCGCTGGAACAGGTCGTGGTCCTGCCAGCGCCCCGCGATCTTCAGGTAGCGCGGCGCCGACCCGATCCGCTCGAACCCGTTGCGTTCGAGCACCCGCTGCGATCCGGCGTTGTGGCGTAGCGTCGCCGCCTGCAGGCGATGCAGTCCGAGCTCGCCGCGCGACGCACCGACCACGGCGGTGGCCAGGCCGCGTCCGTTGAGCGCCCCGTCGATCCAGTAGCCGAGGTTCGCGCTCTGGAAGGGGCCGCGCACGAGGCCCGAGAGGGTGGCCCGGCCGACGATGGTGCCGGCGCTCGCGTCGACGAGCAGGTCGTCGGCGATGAGCACGGGCTGGATCACCCGAACGATGCTACCGAGCCGGGTGCAGGTGTCGGCGGTCGGTGAGACGATGGCTGGGTGCCCGAATTGCCCGAGGTCGACGCGCTAGTGGGGTTCCTCCGCGAGCGCGCGGTCGGTCGCGCCGTCTCGTCGGCGACCGTCGCGGCGATCTCGGCCCTGAAGACCTTCGACCCGCCGCTGCAGCAGCTCGCGGGTCGCACGATCGATGCGGCATCCCGCCATGGCAAGTTCGTCGATCTCGAGGCCGGCGGCCTGCACCTCGTGTTCCACCTCGCGCGGGCGGGGTGGCTCCGCTGGTACGACGAGCTGCCGAAGAGCGTCATCAGGCCCGGGAAGTCCCCGATCGCACTCCGCGTGCGCCTCGACGACGGCTCCGGATTCGACCTCACCGAGGCCGGCACCAAGAAGTCGCTCGCCGTCTACGTCGTGCGCGACCCTTCCGAGGTGCCCGGAATCGCGCGGCTCGGACCCGATCCCACCGATCCCGATTTCTCGCTCGACGACTTCGCCGGCATCCTCGCGGGGCGCCGCACGCAGGTGAAGGGGCTCCTGCGCGACCAGTCCGTGTTCGCGGGCGTCGGCAACGCGTACTCCGACGAGATCCTGCACAACGCGCGCATGTCGCCCTACGCGCTCGCCGCCAAGCTCACGCCCGACGACGTCGAACGGCTGTACCACGCGATGCGCGACACCCTCGACGACGCGATGGCGGCGGCAGCCGGCCGGCGGCCCGACGAGTTGAAGGACTCCAAGCGCACGCGCATGCAGGTGCACGGGCGCACGGGCGAGGCGTGCCCGGTGTGCGGCGACACCGTGCGCGAGGTGATCTTCGCCGACTCGACGTTCCAGTACTGTCCCACCTGCCAGACGGGCGGCAAGCCGCTCGCCGACCGGGTGCTCTCGCGCCTGCTCAAGTGACGCGCCGGTCGCGCAGCCGGCGCCGATGTCGGAGGTCGCTGCGACGCTCGACACGATGATCGACGACCTCCGCACCGACCGCCTCCTGCTCACGCCGCTCACACTCGACCACGTCGACGCCTACCACCGCGTCTACGGCGACCCGCGCACCTGGGAGCACCTGCCCAGCGGGCGACACACGAGCCGCGGCCAGTCCGCGCGAGCGATCGAACGCTCCATGCAGAGCCGACGCACCTCCGGGTTCGGGCACTGCGCCGTCGTGCTGCGCGAGCCCGTCGGCGACCTCGCCCCGGGCACGTTCCTCGGTTCCGCGGGTGCGGCGATGCTCGCGTTCGACGCGTGGAACCTCGGCTACCGGCTCGCCCCCGAGGCGTGGGGCCACGGGCTGGCCCGCGAGGCGGCACGGGTGTCGCTCGACGCGGCGCGCGCGGTGCGGCCCGAGACGCCGGTCACCGCCCGCGTGCTGGCGGGCAACACGGCGTCGATTCGCGTGCTCGAGCGGCTCGAGCTCGAGCTCGTCTGGAGCGGGGCGTCGAGCGATGCGCCGGCTGGTCCCGATGACACGACGCACCTCGAGCGGCTGATCTTCGCGGATCGCCCGCTCGACGACGAGACGCTCGCGGCGCTCATCGCCCTCGGGTGACGGCGCGGCCTCACCGACACCGCGCTCCGCGCACCCACTCGAACGGTCCTGCCCCTCGCGATCAGGGCGGTGGCTCGGCAGACTCGAGTCATGTCCATCTCCGAGACCGACCTCATCCACCTCCGCCGTGCGGTCGCGCACGCGCGCGAAGCCGCTGATTCGGGCGACGGCCCGTTCGGATCGGTGCTCGTCGACGCCGACGGCGTCGAGCGGTTCGCCGACCGCAACCGCGAGGCGAGCACGGGCGACGACACGCGGCATCCCGAGTTCGAGATCGCCCGCTGGGCGGCGGCGCACCTCACGCGCGAGGAGCGCGCCGGAGCCACCGTCTACACGTCGGGGGAGCACTGCCCGATGTGCTCGGCGGCCCATGCCTGGGTGGGTCTGGGCCGCATCGTCTTCGCGGCCTCGTCCGCCCAGATCGCGGGATGGCGCGCGGCCCGTGGCGTGGCACCCTCGCCGGTGGCCGCGCTGCCGATCTCGGTGATCGCCCCCGGCGTGCCGACCGAGGGACCCGTCGATGAGCTGGTCGACGAGGTGCGGGTGCTCATCGAGCGCTCGGTCGGGGGAAGGTAGGGCACCGAGTCCCGCACGACGAAAGCGGCGGGTGACGGATCGCTCCGTCGCCCGCCGCTCGGTCGCCGTCAGACGCGGCGACCGGTGTCGGTGTCGCGAAGGTGCCCGGCCGCGTCCACGGTGGGCTCGCGATCGGCGACCGTGGCGTCGTCACGTGCGGCGGCCTGCTCGCGCACGGCGGCCTCCTCGTGGCGAGCGGCGGCGTGCGCGTCGTCGCGATCCGCCCGCTCGTCGTGGGCGACCGTGCGATCGTCGGCCGCCGTCCGCTCGTCGCGCGTGACGGCGTCATCGCGGACGTCCCGCGCATCGCGGGTGTCGCTGCCCGCCGCTGCCGACTCGTCGGTCGCGACATCGGGGTCGACCGCGTCGGCCTTGCGCAGCCGCTCGTCGGTCTCGGTGCGCAGCTGCTGCGCGTCGGCCTGGTGCGCCGCGCTCTCGCGCGCGAGCCGCTCCGACTCGAGCTTCGCGGCCATGGCGTCGGCCTCGGCCTGCTTGGCTGCGGCCGCTGCGGCCGCGGCATCCGCCTCGCGCTCGCGGCGGGCGACGTCGGACTCGTACGCGTTCTGCCGCAAGTCGGCCGCCTTCTTGCGCTCGGCTTCGAGATGCGCCTCATGACGGCGCCGGCGCGTGACGAGCATGACGATCACGACGATCGCGATGACGACGATGATGCCGACGATGATCCAGATGATGGTGCTGGCTTCCACAGGGAACCGCCTCCTCAGTCGGGGTGTCCCCCAGCCAATCGCCCGGGACGGACGACCGCAACGCCTTGCCAAACGACCGGGAGTGCGGGATCATCCGTCGGCGCAGGCAGTGCCGATCATCGCCGGAAACCGCGACTCACCTGCGAGGACGTCGTTCAGGAGGCGCTCGAGCGTCGCGAGTCCGTCCGGTGACGTCACCGATTCGAGATGCCCCTGCACGGATGCGACGCCGGAGCCGCGCATCGCATGCACGACGCCGGTCGTGGCATCCGCGGCCACCTCGAGCCCGAGCCGCGGGGTCTCCGAACCCGGTCGCCCGAAGGCGGCGAAGGTGTTGTAGAAGCCGATCGCGGACCGGGCACCGAAGATGTCGACCTCGAGTTGCACGCCCTGCCGCGGCACCGGGAGCGGGGCGATGGGCAGTCCTGCGAGATCGGCGAGCACCTGGTGGCTGAGGCACACCGCGAGCATCGGGCGGCCCGCAGCGAGCCGGGTGGCGATGAGCTCGCGCAGGCGCGCCACTCGGGGGTCGGCGGGGTCGCGCGGGTCACCCGGCCCGGGGCCGAACACCACGAGTTCCTCTGATGCCTCATCGGGCGCCGCGTGCCAGGGCACGACCTCGGCGTCGACACCGAGGTGCCGGAGCTGGTGGGCCAGCATCGTCGTGAAGTCGTCGCCGGCGTCGATCACCATCGCACGGGCCCGCCTCGGCGCGCGGGCGGCCTGCGGCGCGCGCCAGAAGGCGGCGAGGTGGTCGTTGCGCGCGTCGAGCAGGGTGTCGACGCGGACCGCATCGAGGTCGCGATGGGAACCCGCCGACCGGGGGAGGGCGCCGAGCGCGGTGAGCACGCCGGCGGCCTTCGCGCGGGTCTCGGCGACCTCGCCCGCGGGGTCGGAGTGCCGTACGAGCGTGGCGCCCACCGGCACACGCACGCGGCCGGCGCCGTCGAGGTACGCCGTGCGGATGAGGATCGGCGCGTCGAGGTCGACCCCGCCCGCGCGCGGCGTGAAGCGAGCGAGCACGCCGGCGTAGTACCCGCGAGGCGTCGTCTCGTGGCGTGCGATGACCGCACAGGCGTTGCCCATCGGCGAGCCGGTCACCGTGGGCGCGAACATCGTGCGGCGCAGCACCTCGCGCGGGTCGAGGTCCGACCGTCCCTCGAGGAGGTACTCGGTGTGCGTGAGCCGCGACATCCGCTTGAGGAACGGGCCCCGGATGCGACCGCCGTCGGGGCACACCGCGCTCATCATCTTCAGCTCCTCGTCGACGACCATGACGAGCTCCTCCCGTTCCTTCACGTCGTCGAGGAAGGCGAGGAACGCGTCGTCGTCGCGGCCGGCCTCGCCGTGCCGGAAGGTGCCGCTGATCGGGTTCATCGAGACGACCCCGTCGATCGACGAGACGTGCCGCTCGGGCGTCGCCCCCGCTGCGGCGAGTCCGGGCGTGCACAGCGCGAACGTCCAGTACGCGCCCGACTCGTGCTCGAGCAGCGCGCGCAGCCAGCCGAGCACTGCCGTCGCCGGCGCGGCATCCGTCGACCCGGTGAACTCGCGCCGGATCACGAAGTTCGCGCCCTCGCCCCGGCCGATCTCGTCGTCGATCACGCGACGCACGGTCGCGGCGTACTCGTCGTCGCGCACGTCGACGCCGAAGTCGTCGACGACCACCGGATGCCGCGGCAGGAGTCGCACGGCGTCGTCGACGGCGACCGACTCGCGTTCCTGCACGACGAGGCAGCGGATCGGCGCGCCGTCGTCGTGCGCCGCGAATCCACGCTCGCGCACCTGGCGGAACGGGACGAGCGCGAGCACCTCGGCGTCGCCGAGCGGGATGTCGGCGAGGCGGTCGACGTCGACGACCGCCCCGACGAGGACGTCGAGCGTCGAGTCGTGCTCGCGGTGGATCACGGCGAACGGCGGCGCCTCGGTCGAGGCGAGGAGCGAGGAAAGCAGGCGGGTCATGTCGGTCTCCGGTCGAGCCCTCGGCCGGGTCGTACGCCGGAAACGCGAAACGACCGCCCTCGGGCGGTCGTCGTACGTCGAAACGCGTGGAGTCCGCCTAGGAGGCGGGCCACCAGGTGCAGGTCGACGCGGTCATGACGAGCACTCTATGGCATGCGAGCGACCGGCGCACGTCGGTGTCGCGCGAGGCATACGATGCGAGGATGCCCCCGCAGACGCTGCCCGACCCCGCGCTCGTCGCGCGCCTGCGCGCCGCCGGCTGCGTCTTCGCCGAGGACGAGGCGCTGCTGCTCGCGCAGGCGGTCGAGGGTCGTGCGGATGCCGCGGACGAGCTCGAGCGGCTCGTCGCGCGTCGCGTCGACGGGGAACCGCTCGAGCAGCTCCTCGGATGGGCCGAGTTCGGCGGACTCCGGATCCTCCTCGAGCCCGGCGTGTTCGTGCCCCGCCGTCGCACCGAGGCGCTCGCCGCCGAGGCCGTCCGGCTCGCGGGTGCGATCGCCGACGAGGGACGTGCTCCCGTGGTCGTCGACCTGTGCTGCGGAGCCGGGGCGATCGGCGCGGCCGTCGTCGACGCCGTCGACGGGGTGGAGCTCACCGCCGCCGACGTCGACCCGGCCGCCGTGCTGGCCGCCCGCCGCAACCTCGAGCCGCTCGGCGCGCACGTGGTGGCGGGCGACCTGTTCGACGCGCTGCCGCGCGACCTGATCGGCCGGGTCGACGTGCTCGCCGTGAACGCGCCGTACGTGCCCACGGCCGAGATCGCGATGATGCCGCCCGAGGCGCGCGACCACGAGGCCCGCGCGGCACTCGACGGCGGAACCGACGGGCTCGATGTGCACCGTCGCGTCGCGGCATCCGCTGCCGACTGGCTCGCGCCAGGCGGGCACCTGCTCATCGAGACGAGCCGTCGCCAGGCGCCGACCACCACCGCCCTCGTCACCGCCGGCGGCCTCGAGGCGCGGGTCGTGCGCGACGACGAGCTCGCGGCGACGATCGTGGTCGGACGGCGCTGAGCCCAGCCCGACGGGGAACTCCGGCGTCAGTCGTCGGGCCGCCCGCCCGAGGGCCCGCCGTCCGTCACGCCGCCGCTCGACCGGGCCGCTTCGAGGATCTCCTGCACCTCGGCATCCGCCGTCTGCCGGAAATCGAGGTAGTGCATGCCGACGGCCATGAAACCCGGCGGCGCCGAGAGGCACACCACCTCGTCGACCTCGGGCATCGCCGCCAGCTCGGCGAGGCTGTCGGGTGCGCCGACCGGCATCGCGAGCACGACGGATGCCGCGCCCAGCTCCCGCGCGACGAGGCTGGCGACCCGTGCGGTCGCACCGGTGGCGACCCCGTCGTCGACGATCACGGCGGTCCGCCCCGTGAGGTCGACCGGCGGCGCCTCCCCGCGGAACCGGCCCACGCGTGCCTCGAGCTCTGCGCGCTCGCGCTGCTCGACGGCGGCGAGCTGCGACGCCGAGACGCCGCTGTGGCGGAGCACGTCGTCGTTGAGCACACGCGCCCCGCGCTCGCCGATGGCGCCCATCGCCACCTCGGGCTGCCTGGGGAGCCCGAGCTTGCGCACGACGAGCACGTCGAGCGGCGCGTGGAGTGCCGCCGCCAGCTCCGCCGCGACGGGCACGCCGCCCCTGGGCAGCCCCAGCACGACGGGGCGCTCGATCGTGCGGCCCGCGAACGCCCGCGCGAGCCGCCGGCCCGCGTCGCGTCGATCGGTGAAGTGGTCCATCTCCCGTGGTGCGGGCCCGGGGTGGCCCGCGCGTGTCAGAGTCCGTCGACGAGCGCCGCCCGGAGTGGGTCGCTGAGCCGCTCGGGCACGTCCACCTCCACGGCGAGCGCCTGCAGCATGCGCCCGAGGTAGACGCGCGCCGACGCGGCGATGGCGATGTCGACGATCTCGCGGTCGCTGAACCCGGCCTCGCGCAGCGCCAGGCCGTCGTCCTCGCTCATGTTCGACGCGTCACGCGCGACGCGCTCCGCGAAGCGCATCATCGCGACCTCGGCGTCGCTGAGGCCGGCGTCGGCGTAGTCGCGGGCGATGCGTTCGAGCTGGTCCTCGTCGAACACGCCGAGCGCCTTCACGCCGTGAGCGAGGCGGCAGTGCCGCGAGCCGGTGCCGCGTGCGGCGGCGAGGGTCACGAGCTCGTAGCGGCGGAGGCCCATCGGCGTCGCGACGGAGCCGACCAGGGCCTCGAAGGCCCGGTTCGCCGCCGGGTTCATCGCCATCACCCTCGAGTGAGTCGGCACGTACCCGAGCGACTCGCGCTCCTCGGCGTACAGCGCCGCGACCTCGCCCTCGGCCTCGTCCTCGGGGACGGTTCGGATGATCGTCATGGGACCCCCGGTTCGCATGCTGGCCTCTGCAGCTTGGTCTAGCGTGAGGCCTCCGGCCAGTCAACCCCTGTCCCAGCGGGATCGGGCCACCTAGCGTTGGAGATCCGACGGAGCAGCGGCACTCGGCGTGGACGACGCCGACGCGAACCCGTCGGGTCGGAGAACACACCAAGACGCCTGGGCGACGACTGAGGGGTCGACGCCCAGGGCGGGGGAGCGGGTCGGATGACTGGGGGTCATCCGACCCGCGTTTTCCAGATCCCGAGCGAAGTTCGCGTATCGAGTCGGGTCGCCTATGCTGAGTGGACCCTCCCCCTGGACGGGGGAACCCGTTCAGCACAGGGATTCGACGGCGACACGGTGCCGTCGGGCTTGGAGTGTCCGTGGGGCGTCACAGCGTCAAGGCCCCGGCGAAGAGGCCGGGGCGAGCGCTCATCCTTTCCCTCATCGCCGCATTCGCGGTCGTCGGTATCGTCGCCTCCGGCGTTTTCCTCTGGGTCGGCGGCCACCTGAACCCGCTGTTCGCTGCGGCGGAGTCGGGATGCCTCGAGCGCGAGCAGCTCGTCGTGATCGCCGACACCTCCATCGCGCCGGCGCTCGCCGACATCGCGAAGGACTTCGACGAGGCGTCCGAGACGTGCGTCGAGACGGTCGTCAAGCCGCAGGACTCGGCCGACACCGCCGCCGTGGTCGCCTCCGGCGGCGTCGACGCCGACGCCTGGGTCCCGGAGTCGAGCGTCTGGGTGGACCGCATGTCGGCGACGGCCGCCTCGCTCGGGCAGACCGCGCCCGACGTCGAGGTCGGCGAGCCGATCGCCGCCACTCCGGTGGTGTTCGCGGCGGCGGCGACCAAGGCGGCCGAGATCGCCAGCGCCCCGGTCACGTGGACGAGGGTGCTGGGAGGCGCCCTCCCGACCATCCTGCCCAACCCCGAGGCGTCGTCCGCGAGCCTCGCCGGTCTCCTCGCGCTACGCGGGCACTCGTCGCCCGATGACCCGCGGCAGTTCGCCGGGGCGATGATCGAGCTCGGCAAGTCCATCCCCGCCTCGACGAGCGCCGCCTTCGGCGCCCTGTCGACCGCGCCGCAACCGAGCGTGGTGGTCACGACCGAGGCGCAGGTCGCGGGCTTCAACCTCGACGATCCCGCCGAGACGCTCGTCGCCGCCTACCCGGCCGACGGCACCGTGCTCGTCGAGTACCCGCTCGTGCGCCTCCCGGCTCGGTCCGGTGGCGACGCGGGCGGTGCGACGGCCGACGGCGTCGCCGATGCGGCGGAGACCCGAGCCGCCCTGCTCGCCGCCTTCGAGAAGGCGGCGCGGTCGGACACCGACCGGCTCTCCGCCGCGGGCTTCCGCGCGGGCGACGGCACCGGCACGATCGACGTTCCCGGACTCGCGGCCGATGGCCCGGCAGTGGCCGCTGCCGACCTCGACGCGGCGGCCCAGCTCGAGATCCTGCGTGCCTGGGCCGTGCTGACGCTGCGTTCGCGCATGCTGGCGGTGATCGACGTGTCGGGCTCGATGGAGGAACCGGCCGAGAACGGCCTGCGCCGGATCGACATCTTCCAGCAGGCCGCGATCGGCGCGATGGAGAAGTTCTCGGGCGAGGTCGAGATGGGCGTCTGGGTGTTCTCGACGGCCCGCAACGGCGACGTCGACTGGGAGGACCTCTCGCCGATCGCCCCGCTCGCCGACCTCGCGCACAAGCAGGAGATCGGCGGGATCATCCAGTCCCTGCCGAGCCGGCTCGGCGGCGCGACCGGCCTCTACGACACCACGCTCGCCGCCGTGCAGCGGGTGCGCGAGTCGTACGATCCCGAGAAGGTGAACTCGGTGCTGCTCATCACCGACGGCAGGAACGAGGACGAGAACGGCATCGACCTCGACACCCTGCTCGCCGAGCTCGCGAAGATCGACGATCCGTCGAAGCCCGTGCCGGTCATCATGATCGGCTTCGGCCCCGACACCGACCTGGCCGCCATGCAGCGCATCGCCCAGGCGACGAAGGGCGCCGCCTACTCGGCGTCGAAGCCCGAGGACCTCGGCACCGTGCTCGTCGACGCGCTCTCGCAGCGCACCTGCCGCCCGAACTGCGGCTAGCGCTCGGACCCGATCGCAACATGACGAAGGGCCCGGACGATGCCGGGCCCTTCGTCATGTCGGTGAGGTTCAGCCGTCGGCCGCGGCCTCCAGGGCCGCCTCGGCGCGCGGACCCTCCGTCATGTCGGCCGGCCGCCGCACGAAGAAGGCACCCACCACGGCCACGACCGAGAGGATCGCGCCGACCGTGAACGCGGTGCGGAGGCCCGCCGACTGGGCGACCTCGATCGAGGCGCCGGTGGCGGTGAGCGCCGCCGTGCCGGCGGCCATGACCGTGACGAACATGGCGGTGCCCGCCGCGCCCGCGACCTGCTGCACCGTGCCGACGATGGCCGAGCCGTGCGAGTAGAACCGCGGCTCGACCGAGCCGAGCGCCGACGTGAACAGCGGCGTGAACATGAACGCGAGACCCGCGGAGAGTGCCACGTGCGCCATGAGGAGCATCCAGGGCGAGGTGGTCTCGGTGACCATCGTGAGCGACCACATCACGGCGCTCACGACGATGCTGCCGGGAACGAGCAGCACGGTCGGCCCGAACCGGTCGTACAGCCGGCCGACCGTGGGACCGAGCAGGCCCATGAGGAGGCCGCCCGGCAGCAGCAGGAGGCCCGTGATGGCGGGCTCCAGGTGCAGCACGTCCTGCAGGTAGATCGGCAGGAGGATGATCGTGCCGAACAGCGCGGCCATCACGATGACCATGAGCCCGACCGAGATGGCGAAGTTGGTCGACCGGAAGGTGCGGAGGTCGAGCAGTGCGCGGTCGTGCCGCTGCAGGGCCAGCTGGCGGAGGATGAACGTCGTGATGCCGATGGCGCCGACCGCGAACGAGATCCACATCGGCGCCGGGTGCGCGGTGCCCGCCACCACGCCGCCGACGAGGCTGAGGCCGTAGACGAGCCCGCCGAACCCGAACGCCGAGAGCACGACCGAGAACACGTCGATGGGGATGACGCGCGGCTCGCTGACGTTCTCGACGCGGCGGATGCCGATGACGAGCATGGCGAGGGCGATAGGCAGCACGAGCCAGAACATGAACCGCCACGACAGGTACGTGAGGATGAGGCCCGAGATCGTCGGCCCGATGGCCGGAGCGACCGAGATCACGGTGGAGACGCGGCCCATGAAGCGCCCGCGGTCGGCGGGCGCGACGAGCGTCATGAGCGTCGTCATGAGCAGGGGCATCATGATGGCGGTGCCGCTCGCCTGCACGACGCGCGCGAGCAGCAGGACCTCGAAGCCCGGCGCGAGCGCGGCGATGAGGGTTCCGGTGGAGAACAGCGACATGGCCGCGATGAAGATCGGGCGCGTCGCGAACCGCTGCAGCAGGAAGCCGGTGATCGGGATCACGACCGCCATCGTCAGCATGAACGCGGTGGTGAGCCACTGGGCCGCCTCGATCGTGATGTCGAGGTCGGTGACGAGGTGGGGGATCGCCACGCCCATGATCGTCTCGTTGAGGATGACGACGAACGACGCGGCGAGCAGCAGCCAGATGACTCGCGAGTTGCGAGCACCATGCAGCGCCTCGTCGTCGGTGTGGTGGGCGTTCGAGGTGTGGGCGTGCTCGCCGAGCATGGCGGGCTCGCCCCGGGTCAGGTCGGGAGCGGCGCGTTCGGTCAAAGGAAAGTCATCCAATCGATGTCGGCGCAGAGCGGCGCCGGTGGGTTGCGTCGAATGTGAGAGTCAACCCGCGCTCGACGAGCCGCTATTCCCGATTCGACGGATCGATCGGAATGCATGGAAACGCGTGGTTGCGGGCCGGGCTACGGGGCGGGCGCGGGCCCCTCGGTCGGCTCGGCGTCGGGAAGCCACCCCTTGAGGAGCTCCTCTTCGGGAGCCACCTCGTCGTCGACCCGCTTCTGGTCGACCTCGAGGTCGTCGTCGTCGGCGGGAATGCTGGGATCGGTCATGGCTTCACGATATCGCGCACCGCCGACACCGCCCGGGTGACGGCGGCCGCGGCATCCGTCACCTCCTCGGAGGTCGTCGATGCCCCCAACGTGAACCGCACCGCCGTCTGGGCGAGCTCCGCCGGGACGCCGATCGCCGTGAGCACGTGCGACGGCTCGTCGCTGCCGGCGGCGCAGGCCGAGCCGCTCGAGCAGATCACGCCGTCGCGCTCGAGCTCGAGCAGCACCGCTTCGCCGCTCGTGCCCGGGAACACGAACGAGACGGTGCCGGGCAGCCGTCGCACCGGGTCGCCGGTGAGCACCGCTCCCGGCACCTCCGACGTGACCCGCGCGATGAGCTCGGCGCCGAGCTCGGCGACGCGTGCCGCGGCATCCGCTCGCTCGGCCTCGGCGAGCCGCAGGGCGGTGGCGAACGCCACGGCGCCCGCCACGTTCTCGGTGCCGGAGCGGCGCCCGCGCTCCTGGCCGCCGCCGTGGAGCACGGGCTCGAGCGGGATCCGGCCGCGCACGATGAGCGCGCCCGTCCCCTTCGGGGCGCCCACCTTGTGGCCCGCGAGCGAGAGGGCGTCGACGCCGAGCACGTCGAGCGAGATGGGGAGCCAGCCGGCCGCCTGCACGGCATCCGAGTGCATGAACGCGCCCGATGCATGGGCGATCGCGGCGAGCTCGGCCACCGGCTGCACCGTGCCGATCTCGTTGTTGGCCAGCTGCACCGACACGAGGGTCGTGTCGGGCCGGATGACGCGCGCGAGCGCCTCGGGATGCACGAGCCCGCCCGCATCGACGTCGACCCGGTCGACGGTGAAGCCGTGCACGCGGGCCAGGTACGCCGACGCATCGAGCACCGCCTCGTGCTCGATGGGCGAGACCACGAGGTGCCGGCCCCGCGGGTTCGCGAGCGCGATGCCCTTGACGGCGAGGTTGTCGGCCTCGGTGCCGCCGCTCGTGAACACGACGTCACCCGGCCGGCATCCGACGACCGTTGCCACGTCGGCCCGTGCGTCCGCGAGGGCGCGGGATGCCTCGTCGCCGAGGCCGTGTCGGCTCGAGGGGTTGCCGAAGGCGCCCGTGAGGAACGGCCACATCGCCTCGAGCGCCTCGCGGCGGACGGGCGTGGTCGCGGCGTGGTCGAGGAAGATCACGGTCGCTCCCGGGTCGGCGGCGCCGTCGAGATCGCGACGTCGAGCCCGAGGTCGAGTGCGCGCGCCGAATGCGTGAGCGCGCCCACCGAGATGACGTCGACGCCGGTCGCCGCGATCGCGCCGACGGTGTCGAGCGAGACCCCGCCGGATGCCTCGACCACGGCGCGCCCCGCGATGAGCTCGACGCCCGCCCGCAGGTCGTCGACGGAGAAGTTGTCGAGCATGATGGTGTCGGCGCCGCCGGCGAGGACGGCGTCGACCTGGTCGAGCCGGTCGACCTCCACCTCGAGGTGGGCGGTGTGGGGCATCCGCTCGCGCGCGGCGCGCAGTGCGGTCGCGAGGTCCTGCCCGCCTGCCGTCAGCACCGCCAGGTGGTTGTCCTTGGCCATCACCGCATCGGAGAGGGAGCGTCGGTGGTTGCGGCCGCCGCCGTCGCGCACCGCCTGGCGCTCGAGGCTGCGCAGGCCCGGCGTCGTCTTGCGGGTGTCGACGATGCGGGCGCCCGTGCCCGCCGACGCGGCGACGTACCGTGCCGTGAGCGTGGCCACGCCGGACATCCGCTGGACGAGGTTGAGGGCGACCCGCTCGGCGGTGAGGATGCCGCGAGCCGGCCCGTGCACGCGCGCCAGGGCGTCGCCCGCGGCGAAGCCGTCGCCGTCGCCGGCGAGCCGCTCCACCCGGATCGCGTCGTCGACGAGGCGGAACGCGGCGGCGAACACCTCGATGCCGCTGAGCACGCCCGACTCCCGGGCGACGAGCTCGGCGGTGGCCGTCGCATCCGCGGGGATGAGCGCCTCGGAGGTGAGGTCGCCCCACGGTGCGTCCTCGTCGAGCGCGGCGCCGACGATGCGGTCGATCTCGCGGCGGTCGGTCATCAGGCTGCCTCCTCGAACTCGGGCACGTGGGCGGCCGCCGGGACGCCCGCCGTCGTCGGGCGTGCGCTCGCGGGATCGTCGGAGCGGAAGTGCGCGCCGAGGCTCCCGGTGCGGGCGATCGCGGCCGCGACCGTCAGGCGTGCCAGGTCGAGGAGGTTCCGGTCCTCCGCGCTGCGACGATCGCGCACCTCGGGCGCATGCCAGCCCGCGAGCCGAGCGGATGCCGCGGCGAGGCCGGTCGCATCCCGCTCGAGCCCGACGTGCTCCCACATGAGCTCCTGCAGGGCCTCGCGGTCGACGCGGTCTCCCGCGGATGCGCGGGCGGGATCGGCCTCGAGCGGTGCCGAGGCGGCCGCCGAGGGAGCGGTCGCCGTCGCGGGCGCCGTCGCGGGGTTCGGCCACGGGGCGTCGAGCGCGCGCGCCACCCGGTCGGCGAACACGGCCGCCTCGAGCAGTGAGTTGGATGCGAGCCGGTTGGCGCCGTGCACACCGGTGCGTGCGGTCTCGCCCACCGCGAAGAGGCGCGGGAGGGTCGTGCGGCCGTCGAGGTCGGTGACCACGCCGCCCATCGCGTAGTGCGCGGCGGGCGTGATGGGGACGGGCACCGACGACCAGTCGTACCCCGCCTGGCGGCACGCGGCGTCGAGACCCGGGAAGCGCTGCGCGAGCCGCGCGGCGCCGAGGCCGGTGGCGTCGAGGAGCACGGGCCTGCCCGCCTGGTCGGCCATGCGCCGCCACACCGCGCGGGCGACGACGTCGCGCGGAGCGAGCTCGCCCCGAGGGTCGACCTCGAGCATGAAGCGGTCGCCGTGCTCGTCGACGAGCACGGCGCCCTCGCCGCGCACCGCCTCCGAGATGAGCGGCGTGCCGGGCGTCGACAGCGCCGTGGGGTGGAACTGCACGAACTCGAGGTCGGCGACGGCTGCGCCGGCACGGTGGGCGGCGGCCACGCCGTCGCCGGTCGCCACCGAGGGATTCGTCGTATGCCGATAGAGGCATCCAGTGCCGCCGGTGGCGAGCACGACGGCGTCGGCGCCGACATCGACGAGGTCGCCGGATGCCGCGAGCAGTCGTGCGCCCGCCACCCGACCGTGCTCGACGAGCAGGTCGACGAGCATCGTGCGCTCGTGGATCCGGACCGCCCGCCGCCGCACCGTGGCGACGAGCGCCGTCTCGATGGCGGCGCCGGTCGCGTCGCCGCCCGCGTGCAGGATGCGGGCGCGCGAGTGGGCCGCCTCGAGCCCGCGCTCGAGTCCCGAGTCGCCACGGTCGAACGCGACCCCGAAGCGGATGAGGTCGCGCACGCGCTCGGGACCCTCGTCGCAGAGCACGCGCACCGCGTCGGGATCGGAGAGCCCAGCACCCGCCGCGATGGTGTCGGCGAAGTGGCGTTCGACCGAGTCATCGGGGAACAGGGCCGCCGCGATGCCGCCCTGGGCGTGCCGCGTGTTGCCGTCGGCGAGCGCGGCCTTCGTGACGAGCTCCACCGCGTGTCCGGCGTCGGCCGCCTTCACCGCGGTCCAGAGTCCCGCGATGCCGCCGCCCACCACGAGCACGCGCGACATGGTCAGGCTCCCGCCGCGGCCGGCGGCTTCGCCGCGAGCATCCGCTCGAGTGCGAGCCGGGCCGGATCGGCCACCGTCTCGGGCACCGTGATGCGGTTCACCACGCGGCCGGCCACGAGCTCCTCGAGCACCCACGCGAGGTAGCCCGGGTGGATGCGGTACATCGTCGAGCACGGGCAGACGACCGGATCGAGGCAGAAGATCGTGTGCTGCGGGTGCTCCGCGGCGAGGCGCTGCACGAGGTTGACCTCGGTGCCGATCGCGAAGGTCGAGCCGGCGGGCGCCGCCTGGATGGCCTTGACGATGAAGTCGGTCGAGCCCGCGGCATCCGCTGCATCGACGACCGGCATCGGGCACTCGGGGTGCACGATCACCTGCACGCCGGGGTGCTCGGCGCGGGCCTGTGCGATCTGGTCGACCGTGAAGCGCCGGTGCACCGAGCAGAAGCCGTGCCAGAGGATGACGCGCGCGTCGCGCAGTTCGTCGGCACTGCTGCCGCCGAGCGCCTTGCGCGGGTTCCACATCGGCATCTGCTCGAGCGGCACGCCCATGGCCTTCGCGGTGTTCCGGCCGAGGTGCTGGTCGGGGAAGAAGAGCACGCGCTGCCCGCGCTCGAACGCCCACTCGAGCACCGTCCGCGCGTTCGACGAGGTGCAGACGATGCCGCCGTTGCGGCCGACGAAGCCCTTGAGCGCGGCCGAGGAGTTCATGTAGGTGACGGGGATGACCGGCACCCGGCCGTCGGCGTCGGGCGTGCCGAGATCGCCGAAGACCTCCGCGAGCTGCTCCCAGCACTCCTCGACGCTCGACTCGTCGGCCATGTCGGCCATCGAGCACCCCGCAGCCAGGTTCGGCAGGATCACGGCCTGCTCGGGCGTCGAAAGCAGGTCGGCGGTCTCGGCCATGAAGTGCACGCCGCAGAACACGATCGCCTCGGCATCTGGCCTGGTGAGCGCGGCGTTCGCGAGCTGGAACGAGTCGCCGACGAAGTCGGCGTGCTCGATCACCTCGTCGCGCTGGTAGAAGTGGCCGAGCACGACGACGCGCTCGCCGAGCGTCGCCTTGGCCGCGCGGATGCGATCGTGCAGCTCGGCGTCGGATGCCTCGCGGTACTCGGCCGGCAGCGAGCCCTGGCGCGGCGACCCGGTGGGGATGACGTCGCCCATGGACGACCCGGGGCCGTAGCCGGCAGGACCGCGGTCGAACTCCCACGGGCCCGAGGCCAGCTCGGGTGTGCAGGTCGCACCGGACTTCGCGCCCGTGGCGATGAGGCGGATGGTGCGATCGACGGATGCCGCCGCGCGCGTCGCGGCCGCGTCGCGGGTCGGTGGAGGTGCGATGGTCATGGGTTCGTCCTCTGCAGTGCGGTGGTGGCTGGTCGATCGGATGCCGCCGGGCCGGCGCCGGTGTCGAAGCGGTAGAGCGCGGGCGGGCGGTGCGGAGTGCCCGCGAGGCGCTGGCCGGTGTCGATGAGCGTGCCGGAGGCCTCCATCGTGCGGCGGAAGTTGGCCGGGTCGAGTCGGCGGCGGAGCACGGCCTCGTGCACGCCGCGCAGCTCGGCCATGGTGAAGGTCTCGCCCAGCAGGGCGTGCGCGATGCGCGAGTACTGCAGCTTGGTGCGCAGGCGCCAGAGTGCGTAGTCGATGATCTCGCGGTGGTCGAAGGCGAGCTCCGGCAGCTCGTCTTCGTCGAACCAGTGCACGTTCTCGTCGGCGACGGCGCGCTGCACCTCGTCGGAGTGCACGAGCGCCCAGTACACGACGGACACGACGCGCTCGTCGGGGGAGCGATCGGGGGCTCCGAACGTGTAGAGCTGCTCGAGGTAGCGGGGTGCGAGGCCCGTCGTCTCGGCGAGCGTGCGCGCCGCCGCGGCATCGAGGCCCTCGTCGACAGGCAGCCAACCGCCGGGCAGTGCCCAGCGTCCGGCGCCGGGCTCGCGGAGGCGTCGCACGAGCGGGATCCGCAGGCTCGGGGCGGCCGCTCCCTCGTCGGGGCTGAGCGCGAAGATGACGGTGGAGACGGCGAGTCGCGCCGTGGCGCCGTGGCCGTGCTGGTGCGACATCCGCTACCTCCCTTCTTAGAGTCGGTATGACTCGAAGTGCTGGGATCAGCTTACAGTCAGATTGACACGAACGCCAATCGCGTGACGCCGTGCAGCCGGAACCGGCGAGCCATGCCGTCCGCGACGACGCGGCCGGCAGCGCTCGCCAGCATGCGGCGACCCGTCGGGGCGGCTATTGCGCCGGCGCCGGCGCGGGCGCGGTCTGCGAGCGCTCCTGCGCGTCGACCTGCGGACACGGGTCAAATCTGACGACGTTCTCCGCGAACTCGGCGAGGCCCATGTACTGGCCCCGCTCGGTCACGACGTCGTCGCCCTCGCCCTCGCCCTCGTCGTCGGCGGCGGACTCGGCCGCCGCCGTCCCGGCGACGTCCGCGTCGCAGCCCGCGGCGGACTTGATCGCAGACGTGAACCGAGCCTGGCTCATGCCGGACAACGCCCACCCGAGCGGGGGCACGACGGCCGGCGTCGAGTCCGGGGCGATCACCAGGGTGCCGCCCGGCATGAGCCCATCGCTTCCGATGAGGTCGACGAGCGCGGTCCGGCACGCCTCGGCGGCCTCGCTGTCTGGGCAGGCACCCGGCATGGCCAAGGTGATGCGCTGGATCCACGCGTCCTCCGCAGTGAGGTGCCCCTTCGCAGCGCCGCCGGTGATCGGCACGAGCGGCTCCGACTCGGCGCGGGCCACATCGTCGGCCAGGTCGTACCCCTGCGTGTTGCGCAAGTACACGAGCATGGGCAACAGCCAAGGTTCGCCCTCGACGCGTTCCTCGTTCTTCTCGGCGATCCTCGCCATCAGGCGCGGAGCAGTGTCAGCCAATGCTGCGAGGGAGGTGGGCTCGACATAGCCGCCGTCGACGAACTGCGCTCCCTTCGGAGCGTCGTTGCACGGCGCCTCCGCGGGGAGGCCCCCGGTGGGCGTGACGATGGCGAATCGTGCGGAGAGCATGGCGGCGGTCGACCAGTCGAGCGATGCGAGGCACTTCGTGGTCGCATCCGCTCCGCCCGTCGCCGCGAGTTCACGGAAGCCGAGCATCGACGGCAAGCCGCCGGCGACGTCGCACGAGCCCTCCTGGCTGTTCTCCTGGGCCCCGGATGCGGCTGCGTCGCTGACGTCCTCCGGTGCGGCCGTCGCATCGGCGGGCGTTGGGGCGCTCGGGGCGATCGGGGCCTGGTCCACGAGCAGCCGGCACTTCGAGACGACGTCGGTGGAGCTGAGCATAAGCATGCCGGTGAGCGGCGAGATCTCGGCGGAGAACGCGTCCTCCAGGCCGGGCGCGTCACGCTCCCAGAGCGCCTCGACGAGGGCGGCCCGGTCGCGCCAGCGCAGCCCCTCGTCATCGGGACCATGGAACCACGGAAGGAATGAGGGCATCCGCACGCCGGAGCCCGCCGCGAACATGTCTCCCACAGCCAGGCCGAGTACGGCGGTCGACACCACGTCGGGCCCCGCGGTCTTCTTCGCGGCCACCACGATCTCGTCTGCCCACGTCGAGTCATCGGCAGCACCACCGGACCCGTCGAGCTCGCCGCCCTGCTCGATGGTGCTCGCGACGGCCAAGCCGACGGAGCCTCCGCTGATGCCGCTCGCCACGAAGCCCGAGCGCGCGGCGCAGTCCTTGAGCGCCGCGAGCGCGGTGGCGGTCCAATAGGCGGCCCGGATGCCGCCGCCCTCGGCGGCGATGAGGTATACCGGGCGTACCTGCACCGGGGCGGATTCGGACGAATCGGGTTCGCCGGCGTCCCCGGCGTCTCGTTCGCCGTCCGGCGCTGGGACGGCGATGCCGCACGCCGCGTCGTTCTGGAGTTCCTCGAGGCGCGCCTCGAGCGGATCCCCAGTTGCGACCGAGGCGGACGGATTCGAAACCTGCACCGCATGAAGCTCTCGATCCGCTGCGAACGCCGAGATGACGATGTTGATCGCGAAGGGCAGGAGGATGCCGAGGGTGAGCACCGGCGCCGCTTTCAGGCGCAACCAGCGGAAGGGCGCGATGAGCTCGCGCGGCTGCACGAGCAGCGTGAACGCGCCGAAGACCGTGATCCACGCGCTGATGGCGAAGAGGGTCACCGCGACCCCGCCGAGGAGCCATGCCGCCATCGTCGGGACGAGCATGGCCCCGAGGAGGAAGGCGGCGCCGAAGAAGAGCGACCACGCCTCAAGGCGGCCCGCGGGCGTGATCAGCCGGTCGAAGGGGTCGAGGTTCGGACCGGGCGGCGGTTCGGTCGCCCGCAGGTTGGGGTCGAGGATGTGCGGCTTCCAGGAGGCCAACCACGGGAGCAGCAGCAATGGCGAGAGTATGGCGACGCACGCACCGACCACGAATGCGAATACCGTCCAGGTGGAGCTCCATGCCCATGCGCCCTCGGTCGGGCGGAGGAGCGCGACCGGGACCATGAAGGACCGCACGATGCCGATACCACCGGCGACGAGCACAAGCACGGCGAGGGTGTCGCCGACGATCCAGCTCATCCGCGCTCGGTCGCGCTCCACGCCCAGAGGACGCGCCGGATGCTGCTTCACCCACTTCCACCCGCATGCGGCAAGCACGGGCACGAGGCCCGACAGGATGAGGATCGTGCCGAAGGTGGGCCAGTGGATGCCCCATCGAACGCCGTACCACAGGCTGAATCCGATGACGATCACGGCGGCGACCACGAGGGCGGCGGGCGCGAAGAGCCACGGGGCGGCGGCGTCCCATCGGCACCTTGCCGGCCAGCGGCTCAGGCGGAACGCGCGGGTCTCCACCGCCAGGCGGGTGCGACGACGCCCGAGGACGAAGGTGACCAATGCCGTCGCCGCGAGTGCCGCCGCCGCCGCACCGGCCGCACGGTACCCGTCCCAGTTATCGACCCATTGCCGCTGCACGTCGGGGAGCTGGTCGAGCAGATCCGCTGCGGGAATGCAGGCCAGCACGACGATGACCAGGATCGCGAGGGTCGCGAGGCGGTGGACCCAGACGGCCCTCGCAATCCTGGCGACCTGTCGGCCGAGTTCTCGGCGATACGCTGCGATCCGCAGCATCGCCACGGCGAACACGAGCAGCGAGAGTGCCTTCAGCGTGGTGAAGACGGCCATGACGACCCCGAGGACGTGGGCGATCGACGGCTCGCCGGCGATCGACGGCGCGCCGACGATCACCGCGAGGCCGCCGGCGATCTGGAGTGCGTCCTCGATCACCTCGGCCGACGCGTACGCGACGACGGCGACGATCGGGACGACCTGGGTCCTGGGGCGGGGTGCGATGCGGATCAGCGCCACGAGGAGCATGACGAGTGCCAGCACCAGCATCAGGTCGAGGAGTGCGGAGAGCACGATCCACCGGCCGATCACCTCATTCAGCGCCGCTCCCGCCCACGCCACCCAGCTGTCGACCTTCGTGGCTCCGAGCGGCGAGAGCACGACGTTGAGGGAGTGACTTCGGCCGTCCCCCGCCGGAACGCTGGCGATGAGTCGATCGAGTTCACCGAGCATCACTGCGAAGAGGGCTGCGACCGCGACCCACGTGAGCCTCGCGGCGATTCGCCGCCAAGCGTCGTCGCCGATGATGACCGGCTCGCGCGGTCTGGTCGTGGCCGAGGCGTACACGATCTCGGTAGTCGTCGAATCGGGCTGGCCGGACATTCGCGCTCCCCCGGAACCCGGCCGCCCCCCGCGGCCGGGTTGGGCTGAGCGTACAGCCGAAGAATCCTCAGCGTAGAGACCCCATCCGGGGGGTGGCACGGCTCACGACCGCACGCGGGGCGGAGCAACCGCACCTCGCGAGCGGCGTGGGAGCCCGGCCGGCGGCCGCGTCGGATAGGATCGGCGGTACAACCGCACATCGGGCCATCGACGCGTCGCGGGAGAGCCGGATTCATCCGGCACCGAAGGAGCAAGCCTCCCCGCCAATCTCTCAGGTCACAACACCGCGATGACGAGGCCGCTCTGAAAAGCGGATGCCGCGAACGCTGCATCCCGCCGACGGTGAAAGCTCAGCTCCCCACGGGCGCGACGCGAAACTCTCAGGCCCATGACAGAGGGGGAGTTCCCAGCGGCATCCGCCGACCGCCCACGCGACTCTGGAGAACTCGTGACCGACCCCGGCAGCACCGAATCCGGCACCATCGAACGTCGAAGCCCCCTCGACGCGGTGCATCGCGCCGCCGGCGCGTCGTTCACCGACTTCGCGGGCTGGCAGATGCCCGTGCGCTACTCGAGCGATCTCGCCGAGCACCACGCCGTGCGCACGTCCTCGGGCATCTTCGACCTCTCGCACATGGGCGAGATCATCCTGCTCGGACCGGGCTCGGCCGCCGCGCTCGACTTCGCGCTCGCCGGCAGGCTCTCGGCGATCGAGATCGGCCAGGCGAAGTACTCGCTGCTGTTGGCCGAGGACGGCGGCATCATCGACGACCTCGTCGTCTATCGCACCGGCGAGGACCGCTACATGGTGGTCGCGAACGCCTCCAACGCCGCCGTCGTGGCCGACGAGCTGCGGTCGCGCGCCGACGGCTTCGACACGTTCGTCTCCGACGAGAGCGACGACATCGCGCTCATCGCGCTGCAGGGTCCCGACGCACGCGCCGTGCTGCAGGAGACGCCCGGATTCGGCGTCGACGACGGGCCGGGCAACGACGTCGACGACTTCCTCGCGAACCTCGAGTCGCTCAGGTACTACCGCGCGTTCGCGGCCACGTTCGAGGGCGAGCCCGTGCTCGTCGCGCGCACGGGCTACACCGGCGAGGACGGCTTCGAGCTGTACATCGCGCCCGATCGCGCGCCGCGACTGTGGGAAGCCCTCCGCGAGACCGGCGGCGCGCGCGTGGTCCCCGCGGGACTGGCCAGCCGCGACACGCTCCGGCTCGAGGCGGGCATGCCGCTGTACGGCCACGAGCTGAGCCGCGACATCCTGCCCGTGCAGGCGGGTCTCGGGCGCGTCGTCGCCCTCACCAAGGAGGGCGACTTCGTGGGTCGCGCCGCGATCGAGCAGGGCCCCGCCGTGGATGCCCCGGTGCTCGTCGGCCTCGCCGCGGAGGGCCGCCGAGCGGCCCGCGCCGACTACGAGGTGTACGACGGCGAGGGTGCGGATGCCGCCCGCGTCGGCATCGTGACGAGCGGCGCCCTGTCGCCGACGCTCGGCCACCCCGTGGCGATGGCGTTCGTCGCGCCCGCTGCGGCGGAGCTCGGCCGCGAGCTCTACGTCGACGTGCGCGGAACGCGAGTCCCGGCATCCGTCGTCGCCCTGCCCTTCTACAAGCGGCCCGCCTGAGCCCGCCGCCGCACGCACCGCAGCACCGACCGCCAGCACCGTCCACCGCGAGGAGAACCCCATGACCGACCAGACCGAACTCCAGTACACCGAAGAGCACGAGTGGGTGCTCGTCGAGGGCGACACCCTGACGATCGGCATCACCGACTACGCCGCCGAGAAGCTCGGCGACGTCGTCTACGTCGACCTGCCCAAGGCGGGCTCGAAGATCACGGCCGGCAACGTCGTCGGCGAGATCGAGTCGACCAAGTCGGTCGGCGAGCTGTACGCCCCCGTCGACGGCGAGGTCGTCGAGTCGAACCAGGCCGTGGTCGATGCGCCCGAGCTCGTGAACAGCGACCCGTTCGGCGAGGGCTGGCTCATCAAGGTCACCGTCGGCGACCTCCCCAAGCTCCTCAGCCACGCCGAGTACCGCGCCCTCGTCGGCGAGTAAGGATCCACCCCGCGATGAACACCGCCTCCTCCGCCTTCGACGCCGACGCGTTCGGCCGCCGCCACATCGGCACCACCCCGCACGACCACGAGTGGATGCTCGCCGCCCTCGGCTACGACTCCCTCGACGCGCTCATGACGGCGGCGGTGCCCACGGCGATCCGCATGGGGGAGGTGGTCGACTCGGTGATCCCGCCGGCCGCCACCGAGCGGGAGGCCATCGCCGAGCTCGCGGCGCTCGCCGAGCAGAACACGGTGCGCACCTCGATGATCGGCCTCGGGTACTCCGGCACGATCACGCCCGCGGTGATCCAGCGCAACGTGCTCGAGAACCCCAGCTGGTACACGGCGTACACGCCGTACCAGCCCGAGATCTCGCAGGGCCGCCTCGAGGCGCTCATCAACTTCCAGACGATGGTCTCCGACCTGACGGGCCTCGACACGGCCAACGCGTCGATGCTCGACGAGGGCACCGCGGTCGTCGAGGGCATGCTCCTCGCCCGGCGAGGATCGAAGTCGGCCTCGAACCGCTTCGTCGTCGACGCGGACACCCTGCCGCAGACGCACGCGCTGCTCGTCTCGCGTGCCGAGGCCGTCGGCATCGAGCTCGTCGTGGCCGACCTCGACGAGTCGACGGATGTCGCCGCCCTCGGCGAGCACTTCGGCCTCCTCGTGCAGTACCCGGGCGCCTCGGGCAGGGTCTGGAACCCGGCATCCGTGATCGCGGCGTCGAAGGAACAGGGGGCGCTCGTCGTGGCCGCCGCCGACCTGCTCGCGATGGCCGTCCTCACGAGTCCCGGCGAGCTCGGGGCCGACGTGGCGGTCGGCACGTCGCAGCGATTCGGCGTGCCCATGGGCTTCGGTGGCCCGCACGCCGGGTACATGGCGGTGCGCAAGGGCCTCGAGCGGCAGCTCCCGGGCCGCCTCGTGGGCGTGTCGCAGGACGCAGCCGGGCACCCGGCATACCGGCTGAGCCTGCAAGCGCGCGAGCAGCACATCCGCCGTGAGAAGGCGACATCGAACATCTGCACGGCGCAGGTGCTCCTCGCCGTCATGGCGTCGATGTACGCGGTGTACCACGGCCCTCGCGGTATCCGCCACATCGCGGTGACGACCGCCGCGAAGGCGAAGGCGCTCGCCGACGCGCTCGGCTCGTTCGGGCTGACCCTCGCGCATGACGCGTACTTCGACACCATCCGCGTGCACGTGCCCGGACTCGCGAGGAACGTGGTCGCCCGCGGCCGCGAGCTCGGCCTCAACCTGTGGGAGGCCGACGAGGCGACCGTGCACGTCGCCGTCGACGAGACGACCACGGCCGACGAGCTCTCGCGCGTCGTCGAGGCCTTCGGCTTCGACCCGCGCCTCGACGTGCCGGTGTCGCTGCGCGAGCTCCCCGCGAGCCTGCCCGAGTCGCTGCGCCGCACGAGCGCCTACCTCGAGCACCCCGTGTTCAACACGCACCAGTCCGAGACGCAGATGATGCGGTACCTCAAGCAGCTCGCCGACCGCGACTACGCGCTCGACCGCGGCATGATCCCGCTCGGCTCCTGCACCATGAAGCTCAACGCCGCCACCGAGATGCAGTCCGTCACGTGGCCCGAGTTCGCGAACCTGCACCCGTTCGCGCCCGAGGCCGACGTCGAGGGCACGCTCGGGCTCATCGAGCAGCTCGAGAACTGGCTCGCCGAGGTCACGGGCTACGACACCGTGTCGTTGCAGCCGAACGCCGGCAGCCAGGGCGAGCTCGCCGGGCTCCTCGCGATCCGCGGCTACCACCGCGCGAACGGCGACCTCGACCGCGACCTGTGCCTCATCCCCTCGAGCGCACACGGCACCAACGCGGCATCCGCCGTGCTCGCCGGCATGCGCGTCGTGGTCGTGGCGTGCGACGAGCTCGGCAACGTCGACCTCGACGACCTGCGCACGAAGATCGACGAGCACGCCGACCGCATCGCGGCGCTCATGATCACCTACCCGTCGACGCACGGCGTCTACGAGCACGAGGTGAAGCAGATCACGCAGGCCGTGCACGACGCGGGCGGCCAGGTCTACGTCGACGGCGCGAACCTCAACGCGCTGCTCGGCTTCGCCCGGTTCGGCGACTTCGGCGGCGACGTCTCGCACCTCAACCTGCACAAGACGTTCTGCATCCCGCACGGTGGCGGCGGGCCCGGCGTGGGCCCCGTCGCGGCGAAGGCGCACCTCGCGCCGTACCTGCCCGGGCACCCGCTCGCGCAGCGCTCCGACCACTCCGGCGGCGTCACCCACGACGGCGGTCCCGTGTCGGCGGCGCCCTACGGCAGCCCGTCGATCCTGCCGATCTCGTGGGCCTACGTGCGCATGATGGGATCCGAGGGCCTGAAGCAGGCCACGGCCACCGCGGTGCTCGCGGCGAACTACGTCGCCGCCCGCCTGCGCGACCACTTCCCGGTGCTCTACACGGGCGACAACCACCTCGTGGCGCACGAGTGCATCCTCGACCTGCGCCCGCTCACCGTGGCCACCGGGGTCACGGTCGACGACGTCGCGAAGCGGCTCATCGACTACGGCTTCCACGCGCCGACGATGTCGTTCCCGGTCGCGGGCACGCTCATGGTCGAGCCGACCGAGTCGGAGGACCTCGCCGAGCTCGACCGGTTCATCGAGGCGATGATCGCGATCAAGGCCGAGGCCGACGCCGTCGGCCGGGGCGAGTGGCCCGCCGACGACAACCCGCTGCGCAACGCACCGCACACGGCCGAGTCGGTCATCGCGGGGGAGTGGACGCACCCGTACACACGCGAGCAGGCCGTGTACCCGGTGCACTCGCTCGTGCGCAACAAGTACTGGGCGCCCGTGCGCCGCATCGACCAGGCCTACGGCGACCGCAACCTCGTGTGCGCCTGCCCGCCGGTGGAGGCGTTCGCGTAGCGGGCGCCGACGAACGGGCACCGCGGCCTCACGTCGCGACGAAGGAGCGGCGCTCGCGGGGCGGACGCGGCAGCCGCGCGAACGCGGTAGCCTCTGGCTGAACCGCACGGACCCCCGCCTCGTTGTGAAGGCAGGAGGTGACGGATGCCCCCCGACGACGACAGCCGGCTCGTCGCGTTGTACGACGCGCACGGGCCGTCGGTGTGGCGCTACGTCGTGCACCTCACGGGCGACCCGGCCGGAGCCGACGACATCGTGCAGGAGACCCTGCTCCGCGCGTGGCGCAGTCCGCGCATCCTCGCGCAGGAGCCGGCGTCGACGCGGTCGTGGATGTTCACGGTGGCCAGGAACCTCGTGATCGACGAGGTGCGCAGCGCCCGTCGGCGGCACGAGATCGGGGTGGCCGAGACACCCGAGCGGGCGCAGGACGACGCGACCGACGCCCTCTTCGAGAGCCTGCTCATCGAGGAGGCCCTGGCGACCCTCAGCGCGGAGCACCGTGCGGTGATCGTGCACGCCTACTACGGCGGATGCAGCGTCGCGGAGGTCGCGGGCAGGCTCGGCATCCCCGAGGGAACGGTGAAGTCGCGCCTCCACTACGGGCTCCGAGCCCTGAGGCTCGCGCTGCAGGAGAAGGGAGTGACGCGATGAACCCGGATCACGCGCGCTTCGCCGAATGGGACTCCGCCTACGTGCTCGGCGCGCTCTCGCCGGCCGAGCGCCGGGAGTACGAGGAGCACCTCGAGGCCTGCGAGACCTGCCGCCGCTCCGTCGCGGAGCTCGCGCCGATGCCCGGGTTGCTCGCACGACTCTCGCCCGAGCGGGCGGCCGCGCTCGGCAATGACCCCGAAGCCGCCGTCGTGTCGGGTTCGCGGTCGGACCTCCTCGCGGCGGTCCGCCGAGAGGACCGGCGCCGTCGCACCCGTCGTGCCCGCACGTGGTGGATCGCCGCGGCCGCGGCGGTCGTGCTCGCGTTCGTCGCGATCGCGGTGCCGCTGTCGATCCTGCGGCCGTTCGACGCGCACGAGACGGTGGCGTTCGAGTCCGTCGTCGACGTGCCGCTGTCCGCCACGGCCAGGCTCACGCCGGCCGGGTGGGGCACGTCGATCGAGCTCGACTGCCGGTACGCCCAGGATGCGGCATCCGATGCCCCCGCCGAGGGCTGGCCGTACGCGCTCGTGGTGGTCGACCGCGACGGCGTGCGCAGCGAGGTGTCGAGCTGGCGCGCGAGCCCCGGCAGCACCGCGCGCCTGTCGGCCGCGACCGCGGTGGACCTCGATGAGATCGCGTCGCTCGAGATCCGGTCGCTGGGCAGCGGTGACGTGCTCATGCGCGGCGTCACCGAGTGACCGCGGGCCCGTGCCCTTCGGCGCCGGCCGATCGGCGCGTCGACCGGGTGGGATGAACCATCCGGCGGTCGGCCTCGTGGTTCCGATGAGGCCGTGGCCGCGGCCTCGATCAGGAGGAGGGTCTTCGCATGAAGCTGCGCATCGCATCCGGGCTGGCCGTCACGGCACTCGTCGTCGCGCTCGCGGGCTGCACCGCACCCGCCGCCGAGGAGCCGGCCGACGACGCCGGCACCGCCACGGAGTCCGTGGCGCCCGACTCAGAGGAGGCGGACGCCGGCGAGGCGTCGGGCGCGGTCCTGATGACCGCGGACTCGTCGCTGGGCGAGATCGTCGTCGACGGCGAGGGCCTCACGGTCTACATGTTCGACAGCGACACCCAGGGGTCGGGCACCAGCACGTGCGAGGGCGAGTGCGCCACGAACTGGCCCGCCGTCACGACGGACTCCGACGCGCCGGAGGTCGAGGGCGTGACCGGCGAGGTCGGCACCATCACGGGCGTCGACGGCGCCACCCAGGTGACGCTGAACGGCTGGCCGCTCTACTACTTCGCGGGTGACTCGTCCGCGGGCGACACGAACGGCCAGGGCGTGAACGACGTGTGGTGGGTGCTCACGCCGGCCGGCGAGAAGGTCGGCGGCTGAAGGCCGCCCGGTCGGCCGGGTCCGACGGGTCAGCCGGGCCGGCCGGGTCGACGAGCCGGGGGAGCTATGCCGGGCGCGGCGCCGCGTGGCGTCCGCGCTCGGTGTACTCCCGGCGTACGGGTGTCACGACGGCCGCCGAGCGGCGCTCGACGACGCGACGCTCCGCGTCGCGGATCTCCGCCTCGGTGGTGCGGAATCGTCGGTCGGAGCGCCGTGCCGCGAGTCCTCCCGCGGCGAACGCACGTGCCAGGCTCATGGTCCCGTCCCCCATCCGCGCAGCGCCGAGCTGCTGCGTCGAGACCATGGTCGGCGGGGTGGCGCGTCGCGGCATCCGGGCAGTCCCGCCGACGCCCCCCGGGAGTACACTGAGGTTCTCTCGAAGAGGGGGTTGCGCATGATGCCCGTGGATCTCATCGCACTGCTGGGAACGGTCGCGTTCGCCGGAGTCTTCGTGGGGAGCAGCCTGCTCGCCGGCAGCGGATTCGGCCTCGAGAAGCGCGCGTCGCTGCTGGAGCGTCGCGATCCGGGGACCGCCGCGGCGCTGCGCCGGGCGCAGTTCATGAGCGAGTTCCCCGCCGGTGGCGTGTTCGGCGACGAGGGCTTCTCCTCCGTCTGCACGCCGAGCCGGCGCAGTGGGCTCGACATGGCGCGGATCCGCTCCACGGACTCCGACCTGCGCGTGGAGCCGCCGGAGGAGTCCCTGCCGCCGATGCCGGCCACGGTCGTCGCGCTGGCCCGTAGCGAGCACGTGCCGCAGGCGCCGCGCCCGCGGCATCCGTCGACCACGACGCCCGCCAGGGCTCAGGCCGGCGGCGCGAAGAGCTCGGGCCACCAGCCGACCGCCAGCGGGTAGCCGACGAACGAGACGACGTCGATGATCCAGTGCGCGATGACGAGGGGCATCGTGCGGCCCCATCGCGCATAGCACCAGCCGAACACGATCCCCATCGCGACGTTCCCGACGAACGGCCCGAACCCCTGGTAGAGGTGGTAGCTGCCGCGCAGCACCGCGCTCGAGAGGATCGTGGCCCAGCGCCCGACGCCCAGTTCGGCGAACCGCGTGAAGAGGTAGCCGACGACGATGACCTCCTCGGTCAGCGCCGCCTCCAGCGCCCGGAACACGAGGATCGGGACCGTCCACCAGAACCAGTCGGCCGGTGAGGTCTGCACGGCGACGGTGAGGCCGAGCGCCCGGCCGATCGCGTAGAGCGCGAGTCCGGGCACGCCGATCGCGGCGACGAGCAGCAGGCCGGATGCCGCGTCGCGACCTGGTCTGGTGAGGTCCAGCCCGATCCGCCGGAACGGGCTGCGGCCGGGCACCCACAGCAGGTAGAGCACGAGGGCGACGGCGAAGAGCCCGAAGAAGACGTCGAGGAACTGGTAGGTGAAGTCCAGCCACTCGCGACTCGACCGCGAGGGGTTGAGGGCGACGCTCTGGTCGCCGAGCGCGCGCTCCTCGGTGAGCTTCGCCGCGAGTGAGACGATGGAGTACACCGCGGATGCCCCGAGCGTCAACCCCAGGACGATCCCGACCTCGATTCGCAGGCGCCATGCAGTCGACATGCGGTAATCCTCGCACGCGCCTCCCGCGTGCAAGATTCGTGCGTGCTGAGAGCGGTTTCCGCCACGGGGTCCCTTGCTACATTGCGCGTCGGTAACGGTTTCCTCTGGAGTTTGCTTCCGTGCAATGTGCTTCATAGTCTCGATCTACCAAGCGCTCCAGCACGGCCAGAAGTCGTGCTGTCCGAGCACATCTCACAGGAGGAACATTGAAGATCAAGAGATTTGGCGTGGCCGCCATTGCTCTTGCGGCCGCGGGAGCTCTCACGCTCTCCGGCTGCACCAGCGGTGACGCCTCGCCGTCGGCCGGCGCCGGCGACTCGTCTGCCGTCATCACCACGAACGGCAACGAGCCGCAGAACCCGCTGATCCCCACCAACACCAACGAGGTCGGTGGCGCCAAGATCCTCAACTCGATCTTCGCCGGCCTGGTCTACTACGACGCCGAGGGCAACCCGGTCAACGACCTGGCCGAGTCGATCGAGACCGACGACGCGCAGACCTACACGATCAAGATCAAGCCCGACCAGACCTTCACGAACGGCGAGCCGGTCAACGCCCAGTCGTTCGTCGACGCGTGGAACTACGGCGCGCTCCTCTCGAACGAGCAGCTCTCGAGCTACTTCTTCGAGTCGATCGAGGGCTTCAGCTACGACGAGGACTCGGAGCTCACGGGCCTCGAGGTCGTCGACGACACGACCTTCACGGTCAAGCTCAAGCAGCCCGAGTCGGACTTCCCGCTGCGCCTCGGCTACACGGCGTACCTGCCGCTCCCCGAGTCGGCGTTCGAGGACATGGCCGCGTTCGGTGAGAACCCGGTCGGCAACGGCCCGTACATGCTCGACGGCGAAGGCGCCTGGAAGCACAACGAGAAGATCGACCTGGTCGTGAACCCCGACTACGACGGTGGACGCAAGGCCCAGAACGGTGGCCTCGACATCATCTTCTACGCCACGCAGGAAGCGGCTTACGCCGACCTCCAGGGCGGCAACCTCGACGTGCTCGACGCCATTCCCGACGGCGCGCTCTCGACCTACGAAGACGAGTTCCCCGACCGCTCGGTCAACCAGGCCGCGGCGATCTTCCAGTCGTTCACGATCCCGGCGCGTCTGCCGCACTTCGACGGCGAGGAGGGCAAGCTCCGCCGCGCCGCCATCTCGAAGGCGATCAACCGCGAGGAGATCACCGACGTGATCTTCGCCGGCACCCGCACCCCGGCGCACGACTTCACGTCGCCCGTCATCGCCGGCTACTCCGAGGACATCCCCGGATCCGAGGTCCTCGACTTCGACGCCGACGAGGCGAAGGAGCTGTGGGCCCAGGCCGACGCCATCGCCCCGTGGGACGGCACCTTCCAGATCGCCTACAACGCTGACGGCGGCCACCAGGCCTGGGTCGACGCTGTGGCGAACCAGCTGAAGAACAACCTCGGCATCGACGCGTCGGGCGCTCCCTACCCGACCTTCGCCGAGGCGCGCACCGCGATCACCGACCGCACCATCCAGACCGCGTTCCGCACCGGTTGGCAGGCCGACTACCCGGCCCTGTTCAACTTCCTCGGACCGATCTACGGCACGGGCGCCGGCTCGAACGACGGCGACTACTCGAACCCCGAGGTCGACCAGCTCCTCGACGAGGGCCTCGCCGAGACCGACCTCGACGCTGCGAACGCCAAGTTCCAGCAGGTGCAGGAGATCCTGTTCCAGGACCTCCCCGCGATCCCGCTGTGGTACGCGACGGTCAACGGCGCGTGGGGCGAGACGGTCGAGAACGTGGAGTACGGCTGGGACTCGGTCCCGCTGTACCACCAGGTCACCAAGAGCGAGTAATTCTCGTTCAGGGGCGACTCCGGGTTAGACTCTGAGGCGCCCGTGGGGCGGCAGCCATCCGGCTGCCGCCCCACTCCCACGTATCCCCGATGCCAACCCGATCGGCGTAGCATCGAGTGGACGAACTCGCAAACGGTGAGGTTTTTTCAACATGTCAACAAACACGACGAGCGGGGCCTGATCCATGGCCGGCTATATCGTGCGCCGACTGCTCCAGGCGATCCCTGTCCTGCTCGGCACAACCTTCCTGATCTACTTCATGGTCTTCGCGATGCCGGGAGACCCGATCGTCGCGCTCTTCGGCGACAAGACCCCGCCCCCGCAGGTCATCGAACAGCTGCGTGAGCGCTACCACCTGGACCAGCCGTTCATCGTCCAGTACTTCATCTTCCTCGGCAACATCTTCCGCGGCGATCTGGGCACCTCGTTCTCGGGGCAGCCCGTCTCCGAGATCCTCGCCGCCACCTTCCCGGTGACGCTGCGGCTCGCGCTGCTCGCGATCTTCTTCGAGATGGTCGCCGGCATCTCGGTGGGCCTCATCTCGGGCCTCCGCAAGGGCGGCATCTTCGACGCGAGCGCACTCGTCGTGAGCCTCATCCTGATCTCGCTGCCGATCTTCGTCATCGCGTTCGTCGCGCAGTACATCTTCGGCATCCAGCTCGGGTGGTTCAGAACCACGGTGGGCTCGGGGGCGCCGACGCAGGACCTGATATTGCCGGCACTGGTGCTGGCCACGATCAGCTTCGCGCAGATCACCCGACTGACGAGGGCGTCAGTCATCGACACCGACACGCAGGACTTCGTTCGCACCGCCGCGAGCAAGGGCCTGCCGCGCACCCGGATCGTCCCGGTGCACATCCTGCGCAACTCGCTCATCCCCGTCGTCACCTATCTCGCCGTCGACTTCGGCGTGCTGATGGTCGGCGCGACGGTCACGGAGGGCATCTTCAACGTGCCCGGCGTCGGCCGCACCCTCTACCAGGCGATCATCCGCGGAGAGGGACCCACTGTCGTCTCCTTCGTGACCGTCATGGTGCTGATCTACCTCGTGGTGAACCTGCTGGTGGATCTGCTGTACGCCGTTCTCGACCCGAGGATCCGCTATGCCAAGTAACATCACCAGACCCGACCAGCAGCACTACGTCGCTCCGGTCGAGGAGACCCCGCTCGTCGCGATCGACACGGTCAAGGCCGAGGGCAAGCCCTCGAACCTGTGGACCGACGCCTGGAACGACGTGCGCAAGCGCCCGATGTTCTGGATCTCGTCGGCACTGATCGTGCTCGTCGTGGTCATCGCGCTGTTCCCCGGCCTGTTCACGCAGGTGCCGCCGAACAACGACTGCCAGCTCGCGAACAGCAACGGCGGCCCGACCGACGGTCACCCGCTCGGGTTCACGAAGCAGGGCTGCGACATCTACTCGCGCATCATCCACGGCACGTCGACGTCGCTCTCGGTCGGCATCATCGTGACCGTGCTCGTCTTCGTGCTCGGCATCGTCTTCGGCGCCTTCGCGGGCTTCTACGGCGGATGGCTCGACTCGGTGCTCTCCCGCCTCGGCGACATCTTCTTCTCGATCCCCTACATCCTCGCGGCCGTGGTCATCATGTCGGTGTTCTCGCAGTACGCGAACGTGTGGGTGATCTCACTCGCCATCGGAATATTCGCGTGGCCGGCGACAGCACGTGTGCTGAGAGCCGAGATCCTCAGGGTGAAGAACTCCGACTTCGTCATGGCGTCCACGGCGCTGGGCGTCTCGCAGTTCCGCATCCTGGTGCGTCACGTGCTGCCGAACTCGATCGCGCCCGTCATCGTGATCACCACGATCTCGCTGGCATCGGCGATCGTCGCGGAGGCGACCCTGTCGTTCCTCGGCGTCGGACTGCCGTCGAGCACCATGTCGTGGGGCAATGACATCAGCGCCGCGCAGACCGACCTCCGCACGGCGCCGCAGGTGCTGATCCTCCCGTCGATCGCGCTGTCGATCACGGTGCTGAGCTTCATCATGCTCGGCGAGGTCATCCGCGACGCCCTCGACCCGAAGGCGAGGGCGCAGCGATGACCGAAATCGTGAACGGAGCCAACGTGCAGCAGCAGACCTCCGTCGACGTCGGCGAGCGTCCGCTCCTGGAGATCAAGGACCTCCAGGTCGGGTTCTCCACCCAGGACGGCCTGGTCAAGGCCGTCGACGGCGTGAACATCACCCTCTACCGCGGGCAGAGCCTCGCGATCGTGGGCGAGTCCGGCTCGGGCAAGTCGACGACCGCGCACGCGATCATCAACCTGCTGCCCGGCACCGGCCACGTCTCCGGCGGCCAGATCCTCCTCGACGGCCAGGACCTCACCAAGGCATCGCCGAGGGAGATGGAGGCCATCCGCGGTCGCAAGATCGGATTCGTGCCGCAGGACCCGATGTCGAACCTCAACCCCGTGTGGTCGATCGGCTTCCAGGTCGAGGAGGCCATCAAGGCCAACGGCATCGCCACCGGCCGCAAGGAGGTCAAGAAGCGCGCCATCGAGGTACTGAAGCAGGCCGGCCTCCAGGACGCCGACCGGCGCCTGAAGCAGTTCCCGCACCAGTTCTCGGGCGGCATGCGCCAGCGCGTGCTCATCGGCATGGGCCTGGCGGCAGACCCGCAGCTGCTCATCGCCGACGAGCCCACCTCGGCGCTCGACGTGACGGTGCAGCGCGTGATCCTCGATCACCTCGAGTCGCTGACCCGCGAGCTCGGCACCACGCTGCTGTTCATCACGCACGACCTCGGCCTCGCCGCCGAGCGCGCCGAGCAGCTCGTCGTCATGTACAAGGGCCGCGTCGTCGAGTCGGGCCCGTCGGTGCAGATCCTGAAGGACCCGCAGCACCCGTACACGCAGCGCCTCGTCGCCGCGGCGCCGAGCCTCGCCTCGCGCCGCATCCAGGCGACCGGCAGCATCTCCGCCGCTGAGTCGTCGATGGCCGACAACGCCTCGGATGCCGCGGGCGACACGATCGATCTCATCGCCACCGCCGAGGCGCGCGCCGAGCTCGTCGAGGCCGCGGCGTCCGCGCCGCCCGCGATCATCGTCGAAGACCTCACCAAGGTCTTCAAGATCCGCGGATCGGGCGACTTCACGGCGGTCGACGGCGTGTCGTTCCAGATTCCCAAGGGCACCACCATGGCGCTCGTCGGCGAGTCGGGCTCGGGCAAGTCGACCGTCGCGAAGATGCTCCTCAAGCTCGAGGACGTGACGAGCGGAAAGATCGTGGTCGGCGGCAAGGACCTCGCGAGCGTGACCGGCAAGGAGCTGTTCAACCTCCGCAGCCGGATGCAGCCCGTGTTCCAGGATCCCTACGGCTCGCTGAACCCGCTGCGCAACATCGGCAACACCATCGCGGAGCCGCTGCACACGCACAAGGTGGGCACGAAGGCCACGCGCCGCGCGCGCGTGCTCGAGCTGCTCGACCAGGTGTCGCTGCCGCGCACGCTCGTCAGCCGCTACCCGAACGAGCTCTCGGGCGGCCAGCGCCAGCGCATCGCGATCGCGCGTGCGCTCGCGTTGAAGCCCGAGATCGTCGTGCTCGACGAGGCGGTCTCCGCCCTCGACGTGCTCGTCCAGGCGCAGATCCTGCGCCTGCTCGCCGACCTGCAGGCCGAGCTGGGACTGACCTATCTCTTCATCACCCACGACCTCGCGGTCGTGCGCGTCATCGCCGACCACGTCTGCGTCATGCAGCGCGGCCGGATCGTCGAGAAGGCGACGACCGACGAGGTGTTCGACAACCCCCAGGAGCAGTACACCCGCGACCTGCTCGCGGCCATCCCCGGGGCCGGCATCGAACTCGGCGCCTAGTCCGAGGCATCGCGCGAACGCCCGGCATCCGCTCCCGTGGATGCCGGGCGTTCGGCGCTCCCAGCCGAAGCCGTGCCGCGCACGGTAGGCTGGATGGGCGCGCGCCGCCTCTCAGCTTCGCGCGATCCCACAGACCTTCACACCCAGCGCTTCCGCGCTGCCGCCGTGCCGCCCGCCCGGGCCGCGTCGGTGCCACGTGACGACACGCATCACTGAGGACCAACCACCATGGCCAACGCCACCCGCAACGACCTGCGAAACGTCGCGATCGTCGCCCACGTCGACCACGGCAAGACCACGCTCGTCGACGCCATGCTCAAGCAGACCCACTCGTTCGCCGAGCACGCCCACGTCGACGAGCGCGCCATGGACTCGAACGAGCTCGAGCGCGAGAAGGGCATCACGATCCTCGCGAAGAACACGGCCATCGAGTACGACGGCGTGCACGCGACCTCCGCCCCGGTGACCATCAACGTCATCGACACCCCGGGCCACGCCGACTTCGGCGGCGAGGTCGAGCGCGGCCTCTCGATGGTCGACGGCGTCGTGCTGCTCGTCGACGCGAGCGAGGGGCCCCTGCCCCAGACCCGGTTCGTGCTGCGCAAGGCGCTCGAGGCGCACCTGCCCGTGATCCTGCTCGTGAACAAGACCGACCGCCCCGACGCGCGCATCGACGAGGTCGTCGCCGAGAGCCAGGACCTGCTCCTCGGCCTCGCCTCGGACATGGCCGACGACGCGGCGTCCGCCGGAACGGATGGCGACCTCGACCTCGACGCGATCCTCGACGTGCCGGTGGTGTACGCATCCGGCAAGGCCGGCCGCGCGTCCCACAACAAGCCGGAGAACGGCCAGCTGCCCGACTCCGAGGACCTCGAGCCGCTCTTCGAGGCGATCCTGCAGCACGTGCCGGCACCGACGTACGACGACGAGGCTCCGCTGCAGGCGTGGGTCACCAACCTCGACGCCTCGCCGTTCCTCGGCCGCCTCGCGCTGCTGCGCGTCTTCAACGGCCGCCTCAAGAAGGGCCAGACCGTCGCATGGGTCCGGCACGACGGCTCGCACTCGAACGTGCGCATCACCGAGCTGCTGAAGACCAAGGCGCTCGATCGCTTCCCCGCAGAGGAGGCCGGACCCGGCGACATCATCGCCGTCGCCGGCATCGAGGAGATCACCATCGGCGAGACGCTCGCCGACCCCGAGGACGTGCGCCCGCTGCCGGCGATCCACGTGGACGACCCCGCGATCTCGATGACCATCGGCACCAACACCTCGCCGATCGTGGGCAAGGTCAAGGGGCACAAGCTCACCGCGCGCATGGTGAAGGACCGCCTCGACCGCGAGCTCGTCGGCAACGTCTCGCTCAAGGTGCTCGACATCGGCCGTCCCGACGCGTGGGAGGTGCAGGGCCGCGGCGAGCTCGCGCTCGCGATCCTCGTCGAGCAGATGCGTCGCGAGGGCTTCGAGCTCACCGTCGGCAAGCCGCAGGTCGTCACGCGGACGGTCGACGGCAAGGTGCACGAGCCCTACGAGCACCTCACGATCGACGCCCCCGAGGAGTACCTCGGTGCGATCACGCAGCTCCTCGCCGCCCGCAAGGGCCGCATGGACAACATGGCGAACCACGGTACCGGCTGGGTGCGCATGGAGTTCATCGTGCCGAGCCGCGGGCTCATCGGCTTCCGCACCGAGTTCCTGACGATCACCCGCGGCACCGGCATCGCGAACGCGATCTCGCACGGCTACGACGAGTGGGCCGGCAGCATCGTCACCCGGAACAACGGGTCGATCGTGGCCGACCGGGCCGGCGTGGTGACGCCGTTCGCGATCATCGCGCTCCAGGAGCGCATGACGTTCTTCGTGAACCCCACCGAGGAGGTCTACGAGGGCATGGTCATCGGCGAGAACTCGCGCAACGACGACATGGACGTGAACATCACGAAGGAGAAGAAGCTCACGAACATGCGTTCGTCGACCGCCGACACCTTCGAGTCGATGACGCCGTCGCGCCAGCTCACGCTCGAGGAGTGCCTCGAGTTCGCGCGCGAGGACGAGTGCGTGGAGGTCACGCCCGAGAAGGTGCGCATCCGCAAGGTCGAACTCGACCAGACCGCGCGCGCCCGCGCGACCTCGCGCCTCAAGAAGCAAGGCTGATTCACAGGTTGTCGCTGCAACGAGCGGATGTCGCGTGCGTGAAGCCACGGCATCCGCTCGTTTCGTTGCGGCCGGTGCATCGGAAAGCGGATGCCCATTCGCGGAGATAACGGATGGGTAACGGAGGGTTCTCCCAGATTCGGTGCGTACGGTAGGCGAGATTGTCTCGAAACCTCCCCCGATCTGGATACGTAACGCACCTGCATGAGCTCCGCCAAGCACGGCCGCCGCGCCGCCCCCAAGCCCCCCGCCCGACTCCGCACCCGCTCGACCCGTGAATCCGCCCCGCACTCGGCGCGACGCGACGCCTCCGCGACCCCCGCACCCGTGCGCACGGCCCCGAAGCCGCGCACGCGCTCGCTGCGTCCGGCGTTCTCGGTCATCGCGATGACGTTCGTCGGCGGCATGATGATCGCGACCAGCGTGCCCGCGCTCGCGATCACGGCGACGGACCCGGAGCCGCGGGCCTCGGTCTACGCACCGGTCGAGGACTCGATCACGCTCGCGCCGCAGACCATCGAGGTCGCGAGCGAGGCCGAGCTGGAGCCGATGGACAGCGAGGGCTACGCCGTCGAGGCCGCGCCGCCGCCGATCTTCTCGGAGGTCGCCAGCGTCGGCAGCGTGTCGATCGTCGAGTCCGACGCGATCGTGTGGCCCGTCGTGAGCTGGGAGAAGCGGGCGTCGGGCTTCGGCCCCCGCTCGGCGCCGTGCTCCGGCTGCTCCACGTTCCACGACGGCGTCGACTTCAACCCCGGCAACGGAACTCCGGTGATGTCGATCGCCGACGGCGTGGTCGTGCTCGCCACCGAGGACGGCGGCGGACTCGGCGTCAACGTCGAGGTGCAGCACAACATCGGCGGCGAGCTCATCACGAGCTCCTACGCGCACATGCAGTACGGCTCGCTCCAGGTCTCCGAGGGCCAGCGGGTCAGCGCGGGCCAGCAGATCGGGCTCGTCGGGACGACCGGTCAGTCGACCGGGCCGCACCTGCACCTCGAGATGTTCGGGGCCGACGGCGCGCGCTTCGACGGGTTCGCCTGGCTCACCGAGCACATCGGCTGAGTCCACGGCCGGCGACGGGCCGGCGACGACCGACGACGGCCGGCGACGGCCGGCTGCCGGCGTCAGGCGCCGCCGAAGTGCGGCTCGCGCTTCTCGAGGAACGCGGCGACGCCCTCGCGCATGTCGTCGGTGCGGAACGCATCCTCGAAGCCGGCGATCTCGAGCTCCGTCGCGACGTCGGTCGGTTGCCCGGTTGCAGCCACGAGCACGCGCTTGGCGAGTCCCACGGCCGTCGGCGAGTTGACCGCGATCCCGGCGATCGTCTCGCGCGCCCCGGCGAGGAGCGCGTCGCGGTCGGCGAACCGACGTGCGACGAGTCCCGCGGTGACCGCCTCGTCGATGCCGATGCGACGTCCCGAGTAGATGAGCTCCTTGGCGCGCGCGAGGCCGACCGCGCGGGGGAGCCGCACGGTGCCGCCGAATCCGGGGATGAGCCCGAGCTTCACCTCGGGCTGGCCGAAGCTCGAGGCGTCGGTCGCGAAGATCAGGTCGCAGGCGAGCGCGAGCTCGAGTCCGCCGCCGAGTGCGAATCCGTCGACGCAGGCGATCACCGGAACGGGCAGCGCCTCGATCGCGGCGGCGGCTCGGTGTCCGCGTCGCGCGAGCTGCGTCGCCTCCGCGGGCGCGAGCGCCGAGATCGCCCGGATGTCGGCACCGGCCACGAACGCTCGCCCGCCCGCACCGACGAGGAGCACCCCGCGCAGGGCGGGGGTCGCGTCCGCGAGCTCGAGGAAGACCTGCTCGAGCTCCTCGAGCACCGACGCCGAGAGGGCGTTCAGCGCCGCCGGTCGATCGATCGTCACGATGGCCACGCCACCGTCCCGCTCCACGCGCACCGATCGGTCGTCGTCCGGGCCCGTCGTCGCAGCATCCGGCATCGTCATCGATCCTCCCCGGCGGCCCGGCGCCGCACCTCGGACCACGCTACGGCATGGTCGCCGCGATGCGCCGACGGTAGACTCCGACGCGAAGCGGATGCCGCGGGCTCCGCGCACCCCGCACCTGCCTGCACCCTCCCGAGGAGATCGCATGTCCACCATGCCGACCACGTCCCGAGCCGCCATCGCCGTGGCGATCGCCGGAATCACCGCATCGCTCCTCACCGGCTGCTTCGGCAACCCCGGCGACCTGGTGAACCAGGGCGTCGAGGATGCGATCGAGAGCGCCACCGGCGGCGAGGTGAGCCTCGACGGAGACCTGCCCGCGGACTTCCCCACCTCGGTTCCCCTCATCGAAGGCGACATCTCCGTCGCCGCAGGAGCGGGCGGCGCCGAGGGCTGGGTCGTCGTCGTCACCCCATCCGACTCGGGTGACCCGGTCGCCGACGCGGCAGCCGAGCTCGAGGCCGCGGGCTTCACCGAGGACCGGAGCATCTCCGGCGACGGCGGGGGCGCAGCGTTCTACACCGACGGCGAGTGGACCGTGCTGCTCATCGGCCAGGGGTCGGCCGTCTCGTACACCGTCGCCCCGGCGCGGTGAGCTCCGAGGCCGCGTCGCCACCGATGTCGCTGGTGGCGCGGATCGGCACCTCCGCGCTCGCGCTCGTGATCGGCGTGATCTACGGCGCTGTCGCGACGATGGGCCATCGCCATGAGGTGCGCATCGGCGAGGTCGTCATCCCCTGGGGGATCGTCGCGGCGCTCGTCGGGGTGCTGTCGTTGCTCGTCGGCATCCGGCTGGTCGCGGGCGGCCGATGGGTCGCGGCGGCCGCGGCGGTCGGCGTCGTCGGCACGGTGGCCCTGCTGACGCTGCCCGGACGCGGCGGCTCGGTGCTCGTCGCCGGCGACGTGATCGGCACGATCTGGGCCGTCGGGCCGGCCCTCATCGCGGTGCTCGTGATCGCGTGGCCCAAGCTGCCCGAGCGGCGCACCGCGTCCCTCGTCGGCGCATAGACTGGTATTCCAGCCTCCCGAAGGGACAGCGAGCCACCGTGACCTATGTCATCGCCCTGCCGTGTGTCGACGTCAAGGACCGCGCCTGCATCGACGAATGCCCGGTCGACTGCATCTACGAGGGTGAACGCTCGCTCTACATCCACCCCGACGAGTGCGTCGACTGCGGCGCGTGCGAACCGGTCTGCCCGGTCGAGGCGATCTACTACGAGGACGACCTCCCCGAGGAGTGGGCCGACTACTACAAGGCCAACGTCGAGTTCTTCGACGAGGTCGGCTCGCCCGGGGGCGCCGCGAAGGTCGGCGTGATCCCGACCGACCACCCCCTCATCGCCGCACTGCCGCCCCAGGCGCACTGACCATGGCGCTCGGAGCGCTGCCCGACTACCCCTGGGACCTCATGGCGCCCTACCGGGAGCGCGCGGCGGCTCACGCCGACGGCCTCGTCGACCTCTCGATCGGCTCGCCCGTCGACCCGACCCCCGACGTCGTGCGCGAGGCGCTCGCGCGGGCGACCGACGCCCACGCCTATCCGCAGACCACGGGCACGCCCGCCCTGCGCGCGGCGATCGTCGAGTGGTTCGCACGCCGCCGGGGCGTCACGGGGCTCGACGCGGCATCCGTGCTGCCGACGATCGGCTCGAAGGAGCTCGTCGCCCTGCTGCCGTTCATGCTCGGCCTCGGCGAGGGCGACGTGGTCGTGCACCCGCGCGCCGCGTATCCCACCTACGAGATGGGCGCACTGTTCGCGGGTGCACGTGCACTCGCCTCCGACGACCCGCGGGAGTGGCCGGCCGAGACCAGGCTGGTCTGGCTCAACACGCCGGGAAACCCCGACGGCCGGGTGCTCTCCGTCGAGGAGCTCCGGGCCGCGCGCACCCGCGCACTGGAGCTCGGCGCCGTGATCGTGAGCGACGAGTGCTACGCCGAGCTCGGGTGGGACGGCGCATGGGCCGACGAGCCGGTGCCGAGCCTGCTCGACCCCCGGGTGACCGACGGCGACCACCACCACGCACTCGCCATCTACTCGCTCTCGAAGCAGTCGAACATGGCCGGCTATCGCGCCGCGTTCATCGCCGGATGTCCCGAGTCGATCGCCCGGCTGACCAACGTCCGCAAGCACGCCGGCCTCATGCCGCCCGCACCCCTGCAGGAGGCGATGGTGGTCGCCCTCGGCGACGAGCGCCACGTCGACGAGCAGAAGGCGCGCTACCGCGCGCGCCGCGACCTGCTCCGCCCGGCCCTCGAGGCGGCGGGCTTCCGCATCGACCGCAGCGAGGGCGGACTCTACCTGTGGGCCACCGAGGGTCGCGACGCGTGGGACTCCATCGCGCGGCTCGCCGACCTCGGCATCCTCGCCGGTCCGGGCCACTTCTACGGGGTGCACTTCCCCGCCCACGTGCGCCTCTCGCTCACCGCCACCGACGAGCGGATCGCCGCCGCCGCCGAGCGCCTGAGCGCCTCCGTGGCGTCCTGACACGACCTCCTGTGGTGACCGCCAACGGATGGTCCGATGTCTTGGTGGATGCAACAGTGTGCCCGGAGCACGTCTAGGCTGTATTCGGGCCTCGGCCGCTTCGGCCCCGGACCGGAAAGCAGGTGACCGCGCAAGTGACGATCACAGGAGGCGCCGTGAGCGACGTCGTGAACCAGGCGGACGGGCAGAAGCCCGATGGCGCCACCCTGTCGTTCCCGGGCGGCACCGCGGAGTTCCCGATCCGCCGGGCCGTCGACGGAGCCTCGAGCATCGACCTGTCGACCCTGACCCGGCAGACGGGCCTCACCGCGCTCGACTACGGGTTCGTCAACACCGCCTCGACGCAGTCGAAGATCACGTACATCGATGGCGAGCAGGGGATCCTGCGTTACCGCGGTTACCCGATCGAGCAGCTCGCCGAGCAGTCCACCTACCTCGAGGTGGCCTGGCTCCTCATCTACGGCACGCTGCCGAGCACCGACCAGCTCGCCGAGTTCGACGAGAAGATCCGTCGGCACACCCTGCTCCACGAGGACCTCAAGCGGTTCTTCTCCGCGCTGCCGCACACCGCGCACCCCATGTCGGTGCTCTCGAGCGCCGTCTCGGCACTGTCCACCTACTACGAGGACTCCTCCGACCCGCACGACCTCGACCACGTCGAGCTCACCATGGTGCGGCTCCTGGCGAAGCTGCCGGTCATCGCGGCCTATGCGCACAAGAAGAGCATCGGCCAGGCGTTCCTCTACCCCGACAACTCGCTGAGCTTCGTCGACAACTTCCTGCGCCTGAACTTCGGGAACATGGCAGAGCCCTACGAGATCGACCCGACGCTGTCGAAGGCGCTCGACCGGCTGCTCATCCTCCACGAGGACCACGAGCAGAACGCGTCGACCTCGACGGTGCGGCTCGTGGGCTCGACCGGGGCCAACCTCTACGCGTCCATCTCGGCGGGCATCCAGGCGCTCTCCGGACCCCTGCACGGCGGTGCCAACGAAGCCGTGCTGCAGATGCTCGCTCGCATCCGCGACTCCGGCGAAGGCGTCACGAAGTTCGTCGAGCGGGTGAAGAACAAGGAGGACGGCGTCAAGCTCATGGGCTTCGGCCACCGGGTCTACAAGAACTACGACCCGCGCGCGAGGCTCGTGAAGGAGTCCGCCGACGAGGTGCTCGCGGGCCTTGGCGTGAACGACCCGTTGCTCGACCTCGCGAAGGAGCTCGAGCAGATCGCCCTCGAGGACGACTACTTCAAGGAGCGTCGCCTCTACCCGAACGTGGACTTCTACACCGGTGTGATCTACAAGGCGATGGGCTTCCCCACGCGCATGTTCACCGTGCTGTTCGCGATCGGGCGCCTGCCCGGCTGGATGGCGCACTGGCGCGAGATGAACCTCGACCCGCAGACGAAGATCGGCCGCCCCCAGCAGCTCTACATCGGCGAGCCCACGCGCACGTACCCGTCCGCCTGAGGCTGGTGGCCTCGGCCTGAGGCGGGTGCCCTCGCCCTGAGGCGGGTGCCCTCGGCTCGGAGCGGGCGGACGGCGTCAGCCGGCGGGGTCCAGTTGCAGCGTGTCGGCGGCCGAGTCGCGAACGGCGGCCGGCGTGAACGGCCACGGCCGCGTCTCGCCGCGTTGCCAGAGCGGAGCCTGGTCGGCGTAGTGCGGATGGAACGCGTGCCCCGACGCACCGGTGAGGTTGATCCACGTTGACGCGTCGAGGTCGCCGAGGTCGACGATCATCCGCATCGACGGCACCCAGTCGACGTCGTAGCCGATGCTCGCGTCCCAGCCGTTGGCGTTCACGATCGACGAGCCCCCGCCGAGCTCGTACGGACCGCGGTTGAAGAGCCACTCCATGGGGCCGATGCCCGACTCGCCGAAGCTCTGGTTGGTGAGCGTGAGGGTGTGCAGGCGGCCCCAGCGCCACCCGTCGGGATCGCCGCCCATGCGGTCGGACGCCTCGCCCCACGCCTCGTCCAGCGCGTGGGCGAGCATGGCGTCGCGGCCGGCGACGCCGGCGTCCTCGTTCGTCCACCAGCGGGCGCCGGGGTCGCCCAGCAGTCCCGACACGACGCCGAACCACCGGTCCCCGCCCTCGGGGCGCGTGTGCTCGGGAAGCGCGTCGAACATGTCGTCGAGGAGGTTGCGCCAGAACACGGCGAAGTACGCCGCCTGGGCGCTGTCGACGTCGGCGCGCCCGTTCCACCCGTCGAGCAGGTCGGCGCCGCGGGCGGCGTCGCCGTCGAGCTCGAGCCCGGCGATCACGGGGAGCATGGCGTTCGCGTTGGCGTCTGCCGTGTCGAGCTGCATCTCTGCGAGATCATCGGCGGTGAGCTTCTCGCCCGAGGCGATGCGCTCGTCGAGGAGTCGCTCGATTCCCAGGGCGCGGTAGCCGAGGTCCCAGTCCTGCGTCAGCATGGGTCCGCCGTTGCTCACCGCGTTGTTGGCGGTCACGATGTAGCCGCGCGCGGGGTTGAGCACCGACGGCAGCTGCTCGAACGGGACCGTCCCCGTCCAGCCGTTGGCGCTCGTCCAGCCCGGCAGCGGCACCGTGCCGTCGCCGGTCGCGCGCACGGGGATCGTTCCGGGGGCCTGGTAGCCGATGTTGCCGTCGACGTCGGCGTAGACGAGGTTCTGGGCGGGGACGTCGAAGAGCGAGGCGCCCGCCCGGAAGGCGTTCCACTCCTGTGCGCGGTTCACGGCGAAGACGGCCTGCGGCGTGGTCCCCGGCGTCAGGGCGGTCCACTGCAGGGAGAGCTCGTACTCGCCGTCGGGCTCGCCGGTCGCCGCGGGGTAGCCCTCCGCGACTGCGGCGAAGTCCGAGCCGATGTCGGTGACGATCGGTCCGCGGGCCGTCGAGCGCACCGTGACGGTCACGGGGTCCCCGCCAGCGACCTCGATGGTCTCCTCGCGCACGGTGAGGGGCGCCATGGCGCCGTCGAGCTCGTACGTGTCGCCGTCGACGCGCTCGAGGAAGAGATCGGCGACGTCGGGTCCGAGGTTCGTGAATCCCCACGCGATGCGCTGGTTGTGGCCGATGATGATGCCCGGCAGGCCCGAGAACGAGTAGCCGCCGACGTCGAAGGTGCAGTCGTCGCGGAGCTCCGCGCAGTGCAGCCCCATCTGCGCCCAGATCGACGGCATCGCCGGCCCGAGGTGCGGGTCGTTCGCGAGCAGGGGCGTGCCCGACTCGGTGAGGGCGCCCGACACGACCCACGAGTTCGAGCCGAGGTCGCCGCCCTCCGGCCCGAGGAGCTCGGGCACGCTGTCGAGGAGCACCCTGAGCGAGGCGAGGGGCGCCGCGACGGCCGCGGCGATCGCGGGGTCGGATGCCGCGGCGCCGGCGTCGGGATCGGCCTCGGGCGCCGGGGGCGCGACGTCGACCGCGGCGGGAGCGGCAGCCGGCGCCCCCTCGACGATCGTCGGCATGGAACCGAACGCGAATCCGGGATGCAGGCGCGCCACCTCCTCGGGCGGCAGCTCCGCGGCGAGCAGCGCCCGGTCGATCTCGTCGCCCAGGTTCGACCGGAGGTCCCATGCCATGGCCTTCAGCCACGCGATGGAGTCGACTGGCGTCCACGGCTCGGGGGTGTAGCCCGGGTTCTGCATGGCGAGCAGGGCGTACTCGAGCGAGAGATCCGCGCCGTCGCGCTGCGCGAGGTAGGCGTTCACGCCCTCGGCGTACGCCTCGTAGAACGCGCGGGAGGTCGGGTCGAGCAGCGCATACTCCTGCTCGGCGATCCCGCGCCAGTCCAGGGTGCGGATGAAGGCGTCGGTGGCGACCTGCGACGCGCCGAACAGCTCGGCGACGCGGCCGGCCGTGACGTGCCGGCGGAAGTCCATCTCCCAGAACCGGTCCTGCGCGTGCACGTAGCCCTGGGCGAAGAAGAGGTCGTGGTCGGTCTCGGCGACCAGCTGCGGGATCCCGGCGTCGTCGCGGTACACCGTGACGGTCGCCGTGAGCCCGGGCACGTCGATGCGTCCGCTGGTCGTCGGGAAGGAGCGCTGCACGGTCCACCAGCCGAATCCGGCCGCGGCGATGCCGAGCACGAGCACCGTGATGAGCAGGGCGGTCAGGAAGGCGAGGCCTCGGTGCCTGCGGGTGCGCGGTGCGTCGGTACCCACGTCACTCCTTCGTGATGCGCATGGCGACGGCCGCCGACGGGCGGCCTGAGCACACCACTGTAGTCGACGGTGCCCGAGCCCGGGTCAGGCGTGCAGCGCCGCGTTCAGCGCCACCCCGTCGCCCGTGCGCGAGAGCACCTCGACCTGCCCGTTGAGCGAGTTCCGACGGAACAGCAGGTTCGGCACACCCGAGAGCTCGACGGCCTTCACGGTGCGCCCGGCCTCGCCGGCGCCGCCCACGACGACGACCTTGGTGCCGGCCGTGACGTAGAGGCCGGCCTCCACGACCGAGTCGTCGCCGATCGAGATGCCGATGCCCGAGTTCGCGCCGAGGAGGGCGCGCTCGCCGATCGCGACCTTCTGCGTGCCGCCGCCCGACAGCGTGCCCATGATCGACGCGCCTCCGCCGATGTCGCTGCCGTCGCCGACGATCACGCCCTGCGACACGCGCCCCTCGACCATCGAGGTGCCGAGCGTGCCGGCGTTGAAGTTCACGAAGCCCTCGTGCATGACCGTGGTGCCCGGGGCGAGGTGGGCGCCGAGGCGCACGCGCGAGGCATCCGCGATGCGCACCCGCTCGGGCGTGACGTAGTCGAGCAGGCGGGGGAACTTGTCGAGCCCGATCGCGTGGATGCCGGCGCGCTGCAGCGCGGGGCGGAGCCGGTCGAAGTCGGCCGGATGCACCGGGCCCGCGTTCGTCCACACGACGGCGGGCAGGTGCGCGAACACGCCGTCGAGGTTCACCTCGTTCGGACGCACGAGCAGGTGCGAGAGGACATGCAGCCGGAGGTATGCATCCGAGGTGCCCGCGGGTGCCGCGTCCAGGTCGATCTCGACGGTCACGGGCTCGACCGTGACCGCACGGCGCTCATCGCGCCCGGCGAGCATCCTCAGGTCGACCGGGAGTGCGGACGCCCCGCCGACCTCGCCGAGGGCCGGCGAGGGATACCACGTGTCGAGGACGGTGCCGTCGCCGGCGATCGTCGCCAGGCCGTGGCCCCACGCGACGCGACGGGCAGGGGAGGAGGCGGTGTCGGTGGTGGCGGGCATGCCTCCAGCGTATCGGCGCGCGGCCGGCGCGAGGCATCCGTGACGCCCGCGGGCACCGCTCGCACGGGCGCCGCCGACGCCGTCCGTAGACTCGTGGCATGCCGAATCCCGCCTCGCCCCGGCCCCTCCTCGACCTCACCGCCGATTCGGTCGCGATCACGCAGGCGATCTGCGACGTGCCGAGCGTCTCGGGCGATGAGACCACGCTCGCCGACCTCGTCGTCGAGGCACTCGCGGATGCCGCGCACCTCGAGGTGATCCGCGACGGCGACACCGTGGTCGCGCGCACGAACCTCGGCCGCGAACGACGCGTGGTGATCGCCGGGCACCTGGACACCGTGCCGATCAACGACAACCTGCCGACGCGGTTCGAGACCATCGACGGCGAGCGCTACCTGCGGGGACGGGGGACCGTCGACATGAAGGGCGGCGTGGCGGTGCAGCTGAAGCTCGCGCTGGAGCTCTCCGAGCCCATCGTCGACCTCACGTGGATGTGGTACGACCACGAGGAGGTCTCAGCCGAGCTGAACGGCCTCGGGCGGCTCGCGCGGCACCGCCCCGACCTCTTCACGGGCGACTTCGCGATCCTCGGCGAGCCGTCGAACGGGCAGGTCGAGGGCGGATGCAACGGCAACCTGCGATTCGAGCTCCGCGCCTACGGGCTGCGCGCGCACTCCGCCCGCAGCTGGGTCGGCGACAACGCGATCCACCGCCTGGCGCCCGCGATCGATCGACTGGCGGCCTACGAGGCGGAGACGATCGAGGTCGACGGACTCGCCTACCGCGAGGGCCTCAACGCGGTCGGCGTCACCGGAGGGGTCGCCGGCAACGTCATCCCCGACGAGGCGATGCTGCACGTCAACTACCGCTTCGCGCCCAACCGCACCGTCGCCGAGGCGATCGAGTTCGCGCGTGCGATGTTCCCCGAGTACGAGCTCACCGTCGTCGACGCGGCCGAGGGCGCACGCCCGGGCCTCGACGCGCCGCTCGCGCAGCAGTTCGTGCGGGCCGTCGGCGCCGAGGCGCGGCCCAAGTACGGCTGGACGGATGTCGCGCGCTTCAGCGCACTCGGCATCCCCGCGGTCAACTTCGGCCCCGGCGACCCGCTGAAGGCCCACGCCGACGACGAGCGCGTCGCGACCGACCAGGTCCTCTCCTGCGAGCGCGCGCTGCGCGCCTGGCTCACCGGCGCGGCCTGAGGGCGGCCGGGATGACCTCCGCGCCGATCGAACGCGAGCGCGACCCGTTCCGCGCGACGCGCTCCTCGCCGAGGGTGCGCTGGCGACTCCTGCCGTGGTGGGGGAAGGTCGCGCTCGTGTACGTCGCCGCGCGCGCCGTGACGACCGGCTTCGTGCTCGCCCTGGCGAGCGTGCAGGGCGCGAACCCGTGGACGGCGGCGCGGCCCGGGTACTTCGAGTACGCCAACATGTGGGACGCGCGGTGGTACCAGATCGTCTGGCTCGCCGGTTACCCCGCCGACCCGCCGCTGACACGCGGCGGCCAGGTGGCCGAGAACGCGTGGGCGTTCCTCCCGGCGTATCCCGCCCTCGTCGGCGTGCTGACCTGGCTGGCCGTGCCGTGGAACGTCGCGTCGGTGGTGGTCGCCGTGGCCGCGGGACTCGGCGCCGCGCTGGTCTTCCACCGGATCATGTCGAGATTCCTCGAGCCCGACCGGGCACTCTTCGCGGTCGTGCTCTTCTGCGTGGCCCCGGTGTCGCCGATCCTGCAGTTCGGCTACGCGGAGTCGCTCGGATTCCTGTGGCTGGCGCTCGCGCTCCTGCTGCTCGTCGAACGCCGGTACGCGTGGCTCTTCCCGGTGATCCTCGCCTGGTCGTTCACGAGGCCGGGGGCGCTCGCCTTCGCGCTGGCCCTGGCCCTGCACTGGGCGTGGCGGTGGTTCCATCGCGGACGCGACCCGTTCCCGGTGCGCGAGCGGGTGCTCGCCGCGTCCGTCGCCGTGTTCTCGGGTCTCGCCGGGCTCTCGTGGGTCGGCATCGCCTGGGTCGGCACCGGCGACCTGCACGCGTACACCGACACCGAGCTCGCATGGCGCTCCGCCTACATCGGCTACCACGAGCTCGTGCCGTTCACGGCCTGGTTCCAATCGGGGGACTGGTGGCTCGGCCAGCCGCTCGGCACGATCGCGGTGGTCGCGATCATCGCGGCCTTCGGGCTCTTCATCGCGTCGCCCGCCGTGGGTCGGCTCGGACCCGACATCCGGATCTGGTCGATCAGCTACGGGCTGTACCTGCTGGCGGTGTTCTTCCCGCAGTCCAGCACCTTCCGCATTCTCGCGCCGCTCTTCCCACTGCTCGGCGCGTTCGCCCTGCCGAGGGCTCGGTGGTACCGGTGGGGCCTCGTCGTGCTCTTCCTCGTGCTCCAGGTCGGATGGCTTCTCATCTGCTGGGGCATCGACGGCCGCGATTGGACTCCACCCTGATGAGCCACGGAATCGAGCGCGGCGGGTGGCCCTTCGCGCATGCTTCCCGCGATGGAAGCGTTGTCCACAGACTCACCGCGATTTCCCAGCGCCGCTCGGCATGGCAGATAATGGGAGTGTCAGCCACGAAAGGGGTAGCTCAATGGCGGCCATGAAGCCACGCACTGGAGACGGGCCTATGGAGGCTGTGAAGGAGGGTCGCCTCATCATCGTGCGGGTTCCGCTCGAAGGCGGTGGTCGCCTCGTCGTCTCGGTGAACGACGCTGAGGCCAAGGAGCTCTACGACGTCCTCGGCGGCGTCGTGAACCCCGCCTGAGTCAGGCGCCCAGCTTCACGATCTGCAACAGGCCGTCTCCCGCAGGGGAGACGGCCGTTGCCACCGCTGAGGAGCCCGCGAGCTCGGTGATGAGCTCGCGGAATGCAGTGGCGGCATCGTCCCGGCGGGCGGGGTCGGCCACGCGTCCCTTCCAGAGCGCGCGGGCGACGAGCACCGAACCACCGGGCTTGGCCAGGCGCAGGCCGTGCTCGACGTACTCGATCACCGACGGGGCATCCGCATCGATGACGACGACGTCGTATGAGCTCTCGTTCATGCGCGGGAGCACCTCGCTCGCGCGACCGGCGATCAGGCGCACCCGCGCGGGGGCGATGCCCGCGTCGGCGAAGTGCTCGCGCGCGTGCTGCTGGTACTCGTTCTCGGTGTCGATCGACGTCAGCATCGCGCCGCGCACCGTCTGCAGCATCCAGAGTCCCGACACGCCCACGCCGGTGCCGACCTCGATGATCGATTCGGCGCGCGCGGCGGCCGCGATCACGGCGAGCTGCGCTCCGACGGCGGGGGACACCGGTTCGATGCCCAGCTCGAGCGACTGCTGGCGCGCCTTCACGACGGCATCGGTCTCGACGACCGACTCGTCGACGTACTTCCAGTTCAGGTCTCGATCGGACACGTGCGCTCCCGGGGACATCTCTCGACCCCCAAGCCTACGGGCCTCGTGCATGCGGCGTTCGCACGCCTCGCCGCCGACTATCCTGTAGGAATGTTCGGTCTGACGTTCGAGAAGCTCCTCATCATCGGGGTGATCGCCGTCTTCCTGCTCGGGCCCGAGCGTCTCCCGCACTACGCCGCCCAGCTGGGTCGGTTGGTGCGCTCAATGCGCGACATGGCGACCGGCGCGAAGGACCGGGTGCGCGAGGAGATGGGCCCCGACTTCGACGTCGACTGGAAGAAGCTCGACCCGCGCCAGTACGACCCGCGCCGCATCATCCGCGAGGCACTCACCGACGTCGACCCGTTCGCCGAACCCGAGAAGCCCGTCGTCGCACGCGCGGCCGTGAACGAGAACTCCGCCTACCTACAGCACAAGCGCAAGCGGGAGGCACTGGGCGCGGGCGAACCGGCCCCGTTCGACTCCGAGGCGACCTGAGGCACCGGGCGGTCGCGTCGGGCGCTGACTCCGCGCATCGCCGCAGGCCCCCGTGGCACGCACACGAGGCGCGCGAGCGAGGACGCCCGGGTCAGCGGCGCCGGATCACCCGCAGCGCGCGTGCGAGCAGCAGGAACGGCCCCACCATGACGCCGAAGTCCCTGCCGGAGCGCGGCAGGGGAATGAGCCCGGTCGCCGTCGACACGGTGACGGGATCCACGAACCGCAGCAGGCCCTCGGGTCCGTTGCGTCGACCGAGGCCGGAGGCCTTCACTCCGCCCATCGGGGCGTCGACCGACCCGAAAGTGCCGCGGTAGCCCTCGTTGACGTTGACGCTGCCGGCCTCGAGCGCGTCGGCGACGCGGCGCCCGCGGCGTCGGGAACGTGTGAGCACCGACGCGTTCAGCCCGTATTCGCTGGCGTTCGCGGCGAGGATGGCCTCCTCCTCGCTGTCGACGAGGTAGAGCGACGCCACCGCCCCGAACGTCTCCTCGGCGTAGGCGCGCATCTGCGGCGTGACGCCGGTGAGCACCGTGGGCTCGAAGAACCAGGGCCCGATCTCGGGTCGGGCGCGGCCGCCCACGAGCACCTCGGCCCCCTTCGCCACGGCATCGTCGAGGTGTCCCTCGACGCGCTCGAGCTGGGCGGCGCTCGCGAGCGACCCGAAGTCGCTGCCGTAGTCGAGCGACGACCCGAGGCTGGCCGACCCCAGCCGCTCGACGAGTGCGCTCGTGAACGGCCCCGCGACCTTCCGCTGCACGTAGATGCGCTCGACCGAGACGCACAGCTGGCCCATCGCCGAGAAGCACGCGTACGCGGCATCCGCTGCGGCCTGCTCGGGGTCGACGTCGTCGAGCACGATCATCGCGTTCTTGCCGCCGAGCTCGAGCGAGGCGCCGACGAGGCGCCGGCCGGCCTTCTCCCCGATCTTGCGCCCGGTGGCGGTCGAGCCGGTGAAGCAGATGTAGTCGACCTGGTCGGTGAGCGCCTCGCCGACCTCCGAGGCCGGGCCGGCGACGACGGCCCACACCGCCTCGGGCACGCCCGCGTCGATGAACGCGCGGCGCAGCGCGAGGATCGTGAGCGCGCCCTGGTCGTCGGCCTTCTGCACGACCGCGCAGCCGGCCGCGAGGGCGGGCACCACGTCCATCGCCGCGAGGCTCAGCGCGTAGTTCCACGGCGTGATCACGCCGACGACGCCCTTCGCGCGGTAGCGCACGCGGGTCGTCGACGCCAGCGGCACGCCGGCCCGTCGGCGGCGGCCGCGCAGCACCCGCTTCGCCGACAGGGCGTTGTACCGCGTCACGGATGCGGCCTGGTAGAGCTCCTCGAGCGCCTGGCCGCGGGTCTTGCCGCTCTCGAGCTGCACCAGGTCGAGCAGCAGCTCGCCCCGGTCCATCAGCAGGTCGTGCGCCCGCAGGAGCACGCGACGGCGCTCGGCGAACCCGGCGCGCGCCCACGCGAGCTGCGCGAGCCTGGCCCGCGCGACCGCATCGCGCACGTCGTCGGCGCTCGAGCGGGGGAGCTCGTGGAGCGTCTCGCCGGTCGAGGGAGTGGGTACTCCGACCGTCTCGGACCCTGACGCGACGACGTCGTCCGTGAGGCGCGAGAACAGTTCGGGACCGGCCGTGGGGGCGTGCATGTCGCACAGTCTAGGTCAATTGACCCACTTCGCCGCCGGGTGAGTACACTGCCTCCATGACCGCACCGGAGCGATCCCTGTCCCGCGGCGTCGTGACCCGGTATGCGATCGGCTCGATCGGCACCGGCGGCTTCGCGACGCTGCCCGGCCTGGTGCTCGTGTTCTACCTCACCGACACGCTCGGCGTGACCGCCCTGGTGGCGGGCCTGGTCGTGACCGCCGCCAAGGTGTGGGACGTGCTCATCGACCCGTGGATCGGCGAGCGCAGCGACCGCATGCTCGCCGCGACCGGCACGCGTCGTACGTGGATGCGGGTCGGCGCGCTCGCGCTGCCGGTGGCCTTCATCGTGACGTTCGCGGTGCCCACGGGCCTCGCGCCCGCGGCATCCGGCACCTGGGTGTTCATCGCGTTCCTGGCCACGGCCACGGCGTTCAGCCTCTTCCAGGTGCCGTACATCGCCCTGCCCGCCGAGCTCACCGACGACTACGATGCACGCACGCGGCTCCTGACGTGGCGCGTGGTGGTGCTCAGCGTGTCGATCCTGCTGTTCGGTGCGGGCGGACCGCTGCTGCGACGGGCGGGCGGCGACGACGAGGCGCTCGGCTACCTCGTCATGGCGGTCGTGGCGGGACTCGTCATCGGTGCCGGGATGTTCGTGGCGACGTCCACCGCGCCGCGCGGGATCGCCGCGGGCGAGCGTGCACGGCGGAGCATCCGCGCCGGCTACGCCGAGGGCATCGCCGCACTGCGTCGCAGCCGCCCGTTCCGCGACCTGCTGTCCGCCTTCGTGCTGCAGGGCCTCGCCACGGGGGTCATGCTCGCCGGCGCCAACTACGTGGCCGTCTGGGTGCTCCATTCCGAGGACGCCCTGACCTTCCTCTTCCTCGCCCTCATCGCCCCGGCGGTGCTGTGCGCCCCGCTCTGGGGCCGGCTCGCCGCCCGCATCGGCAAGGAGCGCGGATACGTGCTCGCGAGCGCCCTGTTCGCGGTCGCCGCGGCGAGCCTCGTGGGGATGCTCTGGGCACCGGGGCCGTGGGTCTACGGGCCGGTGGCCGTCGCCGGCGCCGCCTACGCCGGCATGCAGTCGCTGCCCATGGCGATGCTGCCCGACGTGATCTCGCACGATGCACGACGGCACGGCGAGGGCCGCGCCGGCAGCTTCGGCGGCGTGTGGACGGCGGGGGAGACCGCGGGCATGGCCCTCGGCGCGACGCTGCTCACCGTGGTGCTCGCCCTGACCGGGTACGCAGAGTCCACCGGGTCGGCCGTCGTCACCCAGCCCGGCGCTGCCGTCGTGGGCATCATCGTCGCCTTCAGCCTGCTGCCGGCGGCGCTCGTCGTGCTCAGCCTCGTGCCGCTCGGGATGTACCCGCTGCGACGCCGTGACATCGAGGCGGATGCCGCGGCCGAAGCGGTCGCGCGGTGACCGCGTTCCGCCGGGATCCGGCCGACATCCTCGCCGAGCTGGGCCGGCTGCGAGCGGGCGACGCACCGACGCACGGCGGACGGGTGCTCTCGTACGTCTACGATTCCGGCGAGGCCGAGCTCGACGAGCTCGCCGCGGCGGCGGCTCGGCTCGTGCAGCCGGTGAACGGGCTCGACCCGACCACGTTCACGTCGGTGGCCGCGATGGAATCGGGGCTCGTCGGCTTCGCGCGCCGGGTGTTCCACGGCGAGCGCGACGAGGGCGGGGTCGTCGTGGGCACGATCACGTCGGGCGGCACGGAGAGCTGCCTGCTCGCCGTCAAGACCGCGCGCGACGTCTGGCGAGCGGCCCGCGCCGGGACGCCGCGCGTGCCGCGCCTCGTCGCGCCGGTCACCGTGCACGCCGCGTTCCACAAGGCGGCGGAGTACTTCGGACTCGTGCTCGACCTCGTGCCGGTCGATCCGGCCACCGGGGCCGCGACGCCGTCGGCGATCGAGCAGCGGCTGGGCGACGACGTCGCGCTCGTGGTGGTGAGCGCGCCCTCGTACCCGTTCGCGACGCTCGACCCGGTCGCCGACGTCGCGGCCGTCTGCGCGCCGCGTGGGATCGCCCTGCACGTCGACGCATGCATCGGCGGATTCGCGCTCGCCTTCTGGCCGGACGAGCTGCCCGCGTGGGACCTCGCCGTCCCCGGCGTGACCAGCCTCTCGGCCGACCTGCACAAGTACGGCTACGCGCCGAAGGGCGTCTCCGTGCTGCTGACCCGCGGTCGGGATCGCCAGCGCCACCAGTACTTCGCCACGACCGCGTGGCCCGGGTACCCCGTCGTCAACCCGACGATGACGGGCTCCAAGCCGGCGGGGCCGCTCGCGGCCGCGTGGGCGATCGTCGAGGCGCTGGGCGAGCCGGGCTTCGCGGAGCTCACCGGCCGGGCTGCTCGCGCGACCGGCGTGCTCCGCAGCACGCTCGACGGGATCGAGGGGCTCCGGGTCGTCGGCGACCCGACCGGTCCGCTGCTCGCGGTCGCCGCCGACGAGGGCCTCGCGCCCGAGCATCGCGTCGATCCGCACCACTGGGCGGATGCCGCGCGCGAAGCGGGCTGGCAGCTGCAGCTGCAGCCCGGCCTCACCCAGGCCGACGGCACGCGCCTGCCGCATACGACCCACCTCACGGTGACCCCGGTGACCGAGACGGTGGCGGCCGAGCTCTCGGTGTCGCTCGTCTCCGCGGCCGATGCGGTGCGCGGGACTCCGCCGGTGGACGGCGACGCGCTGGTGGCGGGGCTCGCGACGCAGGTGCCCGGGGGCGCCCAGGGCCTCGTGGCCGCGGCATCCGCCGGGCTCGACTCGGAGGCCGCGGCCGGACTGCTCGCGGCGTTCGGGCTGCTCGGCGGGCAGGGCGCCGAGCGCGCCCTGCCCGACCGGCTGGCGCCCGTGCTCGCGCTCGTCGAGGCGCTGCCGGGGCCGCTCACCGAGCGATTGCTGGTGGAACTCCTCGCGAGGGTGGTCGAGCCGCCCGCCGCGGCATCCGACTGACGGTCGCTCAGGCCGGGCCGAACCGGATGCTCGCCACGGCCAGCTCGCCGTCCTCGTCGGCCCGGACGATGCAGCGGACGGTGCGGCGCTCCGATTCCCCACCCTCGCTGTAGGCCACGGAACCCTGGGTTCGGTACTCGGTGTCGTCGACCTGCTCAACCTCGGAGAACAGGGGCATGTCGGTCACCTCGCGGTCCCGTGCCTCGAGCTCGGCCCGTACGCCCGACAGGCAGATCGAGCGGGCGACGTCGGCGGGTTCGGGCAGCGGCCACAGTGCGATCACCAGGGCCGCGACGATGCCGGCCAGCACGAGTGCGGGAACCGCGATGCGCACCCACAGCGGCACGCGGCTGAACCAGCCTCCCTGCTGCGGCGTGGTGGGCGACGGCGTGCGGTCGTCGGGAGGCGTGCGATCGTCGGGAACGGACCCCATGCCTCGGATGATACTGGATGGATGGCCTACCCGGCGGGAAGCGCGAGCCCGCAGCGCTCGCCGTAGTACTGGTACAGCTCCGCCTTCAGCGTGGCGCCCGACGAGCGATCCAGGCGACCGGCGCGTCCGTCGGACGTGCGGATCTCGAACGGGAGGATCGTGCCGCGCTTGTCGTCGGCGATCGCATGGGCGTCGCATCGTGCGGGCCGCACGTCGAGCGAGATCGTCTGCGGCGCGTCGCCGGCGGAGATCTCGACCCCGACCGGCCAGTCGACCCCGCCCTCGGCGTTCAGGAGCGTCGTGCCGTACACCCGGTCGATCACGAACGAGCCCGAGCCGGATGCCGCCGGCGTCACCAGGACGTCGATGACGGCCCGCCGGTCGACCCCCGACCCGATGGCCCGGAGGTGCTCCGGCACTGCGATCGTCGCCACGGTGTCCACCGATTCCGCGAGGCAGTCGGCGTCGGCGACGCGAGCCAGGGTGTCGAACGGATCGTCGGGGGTGAGCTCGCCCGCGGCGGGGCCGTCGGGGGTCGTCGCGTCGACGTGGAGCACGGCCGCGCCGGCCTCCGCGCCGCACTCGGCCGGCGGCAGCGGGAGCCGGATCGCGAGGGCGTCGCCGGGCGGCAGCTCGAACGCCTCCTCGCGCACGAGCGCGGTCGCGAGCGTCGGCGCCTCGAGCTCGAATCCGTCGATCGTGACCGCCTCTCCGCCGGTGTTCTCCACGCGCACCACGAGCCGGCGCGCCTCCACGTCGAGCCGGCCCTGCTGGAGGCGCACCTCGAGTCCGTCGGGCAGCGCGGCCGGCTTGAGCTCCGCGGGCGCCGCGCACGCGACGAGCAGCAGGGGCACGGTCGCGAGGGCGGCGACGAGCGCGAGCGGACGGACGCGGCGGGCGCGCGGCATCCGGCTCATCGGGTCACCGCACCGAGAGGTCGAGCCGGCGGCCGCCGAGCGAGCGGGGGAGGGCGGCCAGGTGCGCGGCGACCTCCTCGATCGCGCGCGCGGCCGGATCGTCGGGCGCCGAGACGACGACCGGCGTGCCGGCGTCACCGCCCTGGCGCAGCGCGATGCTGAGCGGCACGCTCGCGAGGAGCGGAACGGGCGCCGGATGGCCCTCCGAGAGGCGCTCGGCGACGACTGCGCCGCCGCCGGCGCCGAACAGCTCGACCATGCCGTCGGGTCCCGCGAACCCGGACATGTTCTCGACCACGCCGACGATGCGCTGGCCCGTCTGGCGCGCGACGACGCCCGACCGCTCGGCCACGTCGGCAGCGGCGGGCTGCGGGGTCGTGACGACGACCACCTCGGCGTTGGGCAGCAGCTGGCCGAGCGAGATCGCGACGTCGCCCGTTCCGGGCGGCAGGTCGACGAGCAGCATGTCGAGGTCGCCGAAGTACACGTCGGTGAGGAACTGGTTCAGCGTGCGATGCAGCATCGGGCCGCGCCACGCGACGGCGACGGATGACGCGCGCCCGCCGGGCTCGGCCGGCTCGACGAACATCCCGATCGAGATCACCTTCACGCCGTGCGCGACGGGCGGCAGGATCATCTCGTCGACCCTCGTCGGCCGGGGGGCGTTCCCGTGCTCGTCGACGAGGCCGAGCAGGCCGGGGATCGAGAACCCGTGCACGTCGGCGTCGACGAGTCCGACCGAGAGGCCGCGTGCGGCGAGCGCCACGGCGAGATTGGCGGTGATCGTGGACTTGCCGACGCCGCCCTTGCCGCTCGTGATCGCGATGACGCGGGTGAGGCTGCCGGGACCGAACGGATTGCCGCGTGCGGCACGCCCGCCGCGCAGGCGTTCCGTCAGGGCGGCGCGCTGCTCGGGGGTCATCACCGAGAGGGTGACGTCGGCATTGCCCGGCCCCGCGACGGTCTCGGCCGCCTGCCGGACGTCGCGCTCGATGCGGTCGGAGGCGGGGCATCCGACGATCGTCAGCCGGATGACGACGTGCACGCGCCCGCCGGCGGCCGCCGACACCGACTCGACCATGTCCAGCTCGGTGATGGGCTTGCGGATCTCCGGGTCGATCACGCCCGCCAGCGCGACGAGCACCCCCTGCTCGAGTGCCGCGGCGTCAGCGGGCGGCATGCTCCGGCTCCTCCTCCGCGGGCCGGTCGAGCTCCTCGATCATCGCGCGGAGCTCGGCGCGGATGAAGTCCTTCGAGGCGAGCTCCTTCACGGCGAGCCGCAGGGCCACGACCTCCCGGGCGAGGTACTCGGTGTCCGCGAGGTTGCGCTCGGCGCGCTGCCGGTCCTGCTCGATCTGCACCCGGTCGCGGTCGTCCTGCCGGTTCTGGGCGAGCAGGATGAGGGGCGCGGCGTACGAGGCCTGCAGCGAGAGCACGAGCGTCAGCGCCGTGAACCCGATCGCGATGGAGTCGAATCGCAGGTTCTCGGGCGCGAACGTGTTCCACGCCATCCAGGTGATCGCGAACACCGTGAGCCCGAGCAGGAAGCCCGGGGTGCCCATGCCCCGCGCGACCCACTCCGTGAACCGGCCGAAGCGGTCGTTGTCGCCCGATCCGCGGAAGGGCGCAGATCGGCGCATGCCTTTCGGGGTGTCGAACCGGCGGTCCTCGACGTCAACGCGTGCCATCTCCTGCCCTCCTTCCGTGCGGGATCGGGATGCTTCCGGTGGTGAGCTGGGCCCGTGCCGCGGCGCGGCGGCCCACTTCGGTCTCATCGGGATGACTTCGCCAGTCATCGGGCAGGAGGTAGTCGAGCACGTCGTCAATCGTCACCACCCCGACGAGTCGATGCTTCTCGTCGACCACCGGCACCGAGACGAGGTCGTAGCTCGCGAGGATGCGGCTCACCTCGGCGGCGGAGGTGTCGGCGGTCACGGGCTCGAGCCCCTGGTCGATGAGCGTTCCCAGGCGCTCGTGCGGCGGGTAGCGGAGCATCCGCTGGAAGTGCACCATGCCGAGGAAACGGCCGGTGGGCGGTTCGTACGGCGGCAGGGTGACGCACACCGCGGCACCGAGGGCTGGCGGCAGGTCGTGGCGGCGGATGAGGGCGAGCCCCTCGGCGACCGTCGCGTCGGCCGAGACGATGATCGGCTCGGTCGTCATGAGGCCGCCGGCCGTGTCGGGGCCGTAGGAGAGCAGGAACCGCACGTCGTCGGCCTCTTCGGGCTCCATGAGCTCGAGGAGGTGCTCGCCGCGTTCCTCGGGCAGCTGCGCGATGAGGTCGGCGGCGTCGTCGGGCTGCATGTGGTCGAGCACGTCGGCGGCGCGGTCGTCGCCGAGCCGCGCCAAGATGTCCACCTGGTCGGACTCGGGCATCTCCTCGAGCACGTCGGCGAGGCGGTCGTCGGAGAGCTCCTCCGCGACCTCGTGCCGCCGTTGGGCGGGGAGGTCGAGCAGGGTGTTGGCGAGGTCGGCCGGCTTCAGCTCGGAGTAGGTGGCGATGAGCTGCTCGGCGGACTGCGCCTCGCCGCTGGCGTTCAGCTCGCGCACCTCACGCCACGTGACGTAGGCGGACTGTCCCTTCGAGAAGGGCGACGCGCCCTTCGGGCGTCGCACGAAGAGCTGGTCGACCTCCCACTCGCCCGGTTCCTTCTCCTCGATCGCGACGTCCTCGATCGTGGCCTCGCCCGACCCGTCGTTGAAGGCGACCTTCCGGCCGAGCATCTCGGCGATCACGCGCACCTCGCCCCCGCGCTGCTCGAAGCGCCGGAGGTTGATGAGGCCGGTCGTGATGATCTGGCCCCCGCCGATGGACGTGACGCGCCCGATCGAGACGAACACGCGGCGCTTGCCGGGGATCTCGACGATGAGGCCGATCACGCGCGGAGGGTCGCTCTTGCGGTACACGACGAGGACGTCGCGCACCTTGCCCACCCGATCACCGGCGGGGTCGAAGACGGCGCACCCGGCGAGTCGGGCGACGAAGACTCTCGTGGCGCTCACGCTACCAACTTAGCCCCCGGAGCCGGGAACCCGGCCCTCTCGGCGACCGCTCGGACGCGCGTGGGAGAATGGCCGCGTGAGCAACCCATCCCCGTTCGGCGGCCGCACGGCCCGCGCGTTCCCGAGCCTCCCGAAGGGCGAGACCGTCGCGAGCTTCGAGACCTATCCCGAGGCGCAGGCGGCGGTCGACAAGCTCGCGAAGGCGGCCTTCCCGGTGAAGGAGCTGGCGATCGTCGGCACCGACCTCACGAGCGTCGAGCGCATCACGGGCACGCTCAGCTGGGGCCGCGCGGCGGGGGCCGGCGCGCTCTCCGGCGCCTGGTTCGGCACGTTCCTCGGGCTGCTGTTCTTCATCTTCGCGCCCACGGGCGCCTCGTTCGGCATCCTGATCTCGGCCGTGCTCATCGGTGCCGGATTCGGCATGATCTTCAGCGTCGTCTCGTACTCGGTCAACCGGCGCCGGCGCGACTTCACCTCGGTCAACCAGGTGCTCGCGACGCGGTACGCGATCATCGCCGAGTCGGCCCACGTCGACCGGGCGCGTTCGGTGCTCGGCGTCGATTCGCCGTCTCCAACGGCGTGGCGGCCCCCCGCCACCGCGCCGACCGCCGATCCATCGTCGCGTCCGATGAGCTACGGCGAGGCGACGGATGCCGCGCGCAAGGCGGCTGCGGCCGAAGCCGCCGGTGCGGCCGGCACTGCGGCACGCGAGCGGCCCCGCTACGGCGAGTACGCGCCCGCGGAGGAGACGAAGGCCGCGCAGCCGGTCGACACCGCGACATCCGGGCGTCCCTCGTCCGACGGCGACGCCGCGACGCCGCCGTCGGAGCGCTGAGGCTCGGGCACCCCCACGCCTGATCGCCCCGCGGCGACCGGCGCCGCCTAGGCGCTCGCGGCGCCCCGCACCCACGCCTCGACCTCGTCGGCCGTGCGCGGGATGCCCGCGGAGAGGTTCTCGGCGCCATCGGCCGTGACCAGGATGTCGTCCTCGATGCGCACGCCGATGCCGCGGAACTCGGCGGGCACGGTGAGGTCGTCGGGCTGGAAGTACAGGCCCGGCTCGATCGTGAACACCATGCCCGGTTCGAGCACGCCGTCCATGTACATCGACTTCCTGGCCTGCGCGCAGTCGTGCACATCGAGGCCGAGGTGGTGGCTCGTGCCGTGCACCATGTAGCGGCGATGGAACTGGTTCTCGGGCTGCAGCGACTCCTCGGCCGACACGGGGAGGAAGCCCCATTCGGCCGTCCGGCGCGCGATGACCTCCATCGCCGCGGCGTGCACCTCGCGGAAGATCGCGCCCGGCCGCACGACCGCGTACGCGGCATCCGCGGCCTCGAGCACCGCTTCGTAGACGCGGCGCTGCACGTCGGAGAAGGTGCCGTTCACGGGGAAGGTGCGGGTGATGTCGGCGGTGTAGTAGCTGTCGCGCTCGACGCCCGCGTCGAGCAGCACGAGGTCGCCGGGCACGACGGGGCCGTCGTTGCGCGTCCAGTGCAGGATCGTGGCGTGCGGGCCCGCCGCGGCGATGGAGTCGTAGCCGACGTCGTTGCCGTCGAGCCTGGCCCGGGTCGCGAAGACGCCCTCGATGACCCGCTCGCCGCGCACCTCGGCGGTGATGCGCGGGAGTTCTCCGAGCACCTCGGTGAAGCCTCGCCGCGTCGCGTCGATCGCCGCGCGCATCTCGCCGATTTCGTACTCGTCCTTCACGAGGCGCAGCTCCGAGAGCACGCGGGCGAGCTCGGCGTCGGGCTCGTGCTCGCCGCCCACCTCGAGCGAGAACGGGGCGTCGGAGGCGTTCGTCGACAGGGCCTCCTCGGCGGCGAAGCGGATGCGGGCGTGGTCGACCTGCTCGGTGATGGCGGCGTCGGCCTCGCGCACCACGAGGGTGGCCGTGTCGACGGAACGCACCACGTGCTCGAAGTCCGCCAGGCCGCGCGTCTCGATCGCCAGGTCTGCGGCGACGTGCGCGAGCGACGGGCGGGCGCCGATCCAGAACTCGCCGATGGCCGGGTTCGCGTAGAACTCCTCCGAGTCGCGGCCGGCGCGCTCGCGGAAGTAGACCGTGGCGGTGTGCCCCTCGGCGGTGGGCTCGAACACGAGCACGGCGCCGGGCTCCGAGTCGGATCCCCAGCCGGTGAGGTGCGCGAACGCCGAGTGGGCTCGGAACGGGTAGTCGGTGTCGTTCGCCCGCTGCTTCATGTCGCCGGCTGGCACGATGAGCCGCACGCCGGGGAACGCCGCCGACACCGTGGCACGTCGTGCCGCCGCGAACGCGGCCTGCTCGCGGGCGGACGGCAGCGTCTCGTCGCGTTCGGCCCAGCCGCTGCCGATGAACGCCTTGAAGCCCTCGGAGCCGGGCGTGGTCGAGCGATTCGCATTTCGGCCGGATTCCTCGGAGGCGAGGGGCGCGGTCGTGGTGCTGGTGTCGCTCGTGTTGGCCATGTCGTCCATTCTCGCATTGCCGGCCGAGCGGATGCCGCGCGCCCGTGATCGCCGTCGGTGACCGGTGCGCGCGCTCAGCCGGCGGGGGAGAGCGTCGCGACCACCGGCCGGTGGTCGCTGCCGGCGTCGTCGACCTCGCCCACGACCCGGAAGGCGTCGACTCGCCAGTTCGGGGTCGCGAGCACGTGGTCGATCGGGCTGCCGACGAGTTCGGGCAGGTCGGTGGGCCAGGTGCCCAGTCCGCCCGCGCCGCCTGCGACCGCGGCGTCCCGGCAGCGGCCGAGGTCGCCGCCGTCGACCCCGCGACCGGCGAAGTGGTCGACGGTCGCGTTGAAGTCGCCCGCCATGATCACGTCCTCGCCGGTGCACTGCCCGGCCAGCCAGTCGAGGTCGCTGCGCCAGTTGCGCAGTTCCCACCGGATCGGCGCCACCGCGTGGACGGCCACGATGCGGGGGCCCTCGCCGTCGACCGGCTCGGCGACGATCGACGGCAGCGTGTTCGTGTTGCCCGGCGGGCCGGGCACGAGTTCGGAGACGACCTCGTAGTCGCCGAGCTCGGGCGAGATGAGGATCGTCGTCGAGCGGGCCTTCGCGACCTCGTCGAACGCGACGGTGTGCACCCACATCGGGCTGCCGCCCTCGCGCATCGCGATCGCGACCTCCTCGCCGAGCGGGGCGGTGGTCTCGGGCAGCACCACGACGTCGGCGCCCTCGTCGAGCGCGAGGCCGGCGACCGTCGACGCGTCGGGCACCTCGCCGAGCGTATTCCAGCCCAGCACGGTGACGGATGCCGCGTCCCCGGCCGCCGTCGAGCCGCCGGTGCCGCGCGCGGCGACGATCGCGACGTTGCCGGCCGCGAACAGGGCGAGCACGACCGCCATCCCGATGCCGAAGGTGCGCGTGGGCCTGGGGATGGCGAAGAGCATGAACGCGAGGGCGGCGACGAAGGCGCCCACCGCCGCCGCGCCACGGAGCGCGACGACGTGGGCGGCCACCCATTGGTTCTGCAGCCCGACGCCCTGCGGCCACAGCAGCACGGCGGCGAGGAGGGCGGTGCCGAGCACGAGGGCCCAGCAGACGATGCGGGGGAGCATTCCACCCACCCTAGGCGAGGGGCGCGGTCGCGATCCGGGACGCGGCCGTCGAACCGCTGGGAGTCGCCGGTGAGGATGCCACGACGGATGCCGCGACGGATGCCGCGACTAGCATGAGGGGATGTCCGAAGCCCCCGCCGTCGTCGGCGAAGCCGACCTGCATGCGCACTCGACGGTCTCGGACGGCACGGAGGCGCCCGCGGTGCTCATGGCCCAGGCCGCCGCGGCCGGACTGTGGGGCGTCGCCCTCACCGATCACGACTCCACGAGCGGCTGGGCCGAGGCCGCGGCGGCCGTGCCCGAGACGGGCGTCGTGCTCATTCCGGGCATGGAGCTCTCCACGCGCGAGGGGTTCATGAGCGTGCACATGCTCGGCTACCTGGTCGATCCGCTCGACGAGGCCCTGCTGGCCGAGACCACGCGCATCCGCGAATCGCGGGTGACGCGGGCCGAGGAGATCGTGCGACGTATCGGGCGCGACTACGACCTCAGCTGGGACGACGTGCTCGCCCAGACCACGGAGGGCACCACGATCGGACGCCCGCACATCGCCGACGCGCTCGTCGCGCGCGGGTTCGTGACGACGCGGTCCGCCGCGTTCGCCGGCATCCTGCATCCCCGCTCGGGGTACGCGCAGCCGCACTACGCGCCCGACCCGCTCACCGGCGTCCGGCTCATCCGCGCGGCCGGCGGGGTGCCGGTCCTGGCCCACCCGGGCACCAGGGGCGCGGAACGCGTGATCCCGCCCGAGCGCCTCGCGCGCCTCACCGACGCCGGGTTGTTCGGCCTCGAGGTCGACCACCCGGAGAACCGCGACGACGCGAAGCGGCGCCTGCGGGGGCTGGCGCGGCGATTCGGGCTCGCCGTCACCGGCTCCAGCGACTACCACGGCACGGGCAAGCCCAACCGGCTCGGCGAGTGCCGCACGGCATCGGAGGTCGTCGAGCGCATCATCGCCGAGGGCCGCGGCTCGGCGCCCGTCACCCCGTAGGACGGGCCCGACGGGAGCACGGTGCGGCGCGGCATCCGTTGCGGTGACGCTGCAGCGCGGATGCCGCGTGCGGGCTCACGCCGCGGGTGCGGCGCCTCCGGCGGTGCGGGGTCCGCGACGACGACGGCGACGCGCGGGCGCCGCGTTGCCGTCGTGGTGCTCGTGGCCCTTGCCGTCGTGCGTGCCGGTGCCGGGCTCCTTGACGGCCTCGACGGCCGAGTCGGCCGTCTCGCCGATCGCGCCGGACTCACCGGCGGGCTGGCCGCCGCGGGTGCGACGACGCGACCGCGACCGCGGTGCCCGTTCGGCGTCACCCTCGGCGCGACCCTCGCTGCGGCCGGCCGTGCTCGCGCGCGTCGGCGCCGCAGTGGGGGCCGGCTTCAACCGACCCTTCGTGCCGGCGGGGATGTCGAGGTCGGAGAACAGGTGGGGCGACGAGGAGTACGTCTCGACGGGCTCGGGCTGGCCGAATTCGAGGGCGCGGTTGATGAGCGCCCACTTGTGGAGGTCGTCCCAGTCGACGAACGTCACCGCGATGCCGGTCTTGCCGGCGCGTCCCGTGCGTCCCGCTCGGTGCAGGTAGGCCTTGTCGTCGTCGGGGATGGTGTGGTTGATCACGTGCGTCACGTCGTCGACGTCGATGCCACGCGCCGCGACATCCGTGGCGATGAGCACGTCGCGCTTGCCGGCCTTGAACGCGGCCATCGCCCGCTCGCGCTGGTCCTGGTTCAGGTCGCCGTGCACGGCCGCCGCGTTGAAGCCGCGGTCGTTGAGCTCCTCGACGAGCTTGGCGGCCGCACGCTTCGTGCGCGTGAAGATGATCGTCTTGCCGCGACCCTCGGACTGCAGGATGCGGGCGATCACCTCGTCCTTGTCGAGCGAGTGGGCCCGGTAGACGAGGTGCTTGATGTTCGCCTGCGTGAGGCCCTCGTCGGGGTCGGTGGCCCGGATGTGGATCGGACGCGTCATGAAGCGGCGCGCGAGGGCGACGATCGGTCCGGGCATGGTGGCCGAGAACAGCATGGTGTGCCGCACGGCCGGCGTCTGCGCCATGATCTTCTCGATGTCGGGGAGGAAGCCGAGGTCGAGCATCTTGTCGGCCTCGTCGAGCACCATCTCGCTCACGTTCCTGAGCGAGAGGAGGCGCTGCGACGCGAGGTCGAGCAGGCGCCCCGGCGTGCCGACGACGATCTGGGCGCCGGCCTTGAGCTGTTCGATCTGGCCCTCGTACGCCTTGCCGCCGTAGATCGAGACGATCTTCGTGGGCCGGTTGGAGGCGGCGAGCACGAGGTCCTCGGTCACCTGCACGCAGAGCTCGCGGGTCGGCACGACGACGAGCGCCTTGACGCCGCCCTCGGGGTCGTCGCCGAGGCGCTGGATGATCGGGAGGCCGAACCCGAAGGTCTTGCCGGTGCCGGTCTTCGCCTGGCCGATGATGTCCTGGCCCGCGAGGGCGAGGGGGATGGTCTGCTCCTGGATGGGGAAGGCATCGATGATGCCCTTCCCGGCGAGGGCGTCGACGATGTCGGACGCGACGCCGAGGTCACTGAAAGTGGTCAATATTCTGCCTGTCGGTAGTGCGGGAAACGTGGTGCGCCCTGCTTCTACCTCAGGCGCACGGCCGCGGGTCCAACGCCCACGTGCACACCCAGCCTAACCGAGACTGCCTGAGAGCCTCGGATAGGCTGTGTCCGTGGTGTTCTGGACGAATCGGCGAGGTCCTCGCCCCGAGACGCCGCGCCTGCGCCCCCGCGTCATGCCCACCGAGCTCGCGAAGGTCGACTTCACCGAGCTGGTGCCCGAGCCGGTGCCCTTCCTCGGGCAGGCGGCGTACATCCAGCTCGAGTTCTTCGAGAGCCTCGCGAAAGCCGTGGCGACCGCACCCACGCTGCCTTCCAAGGAGGGGCTGAGTGCCGCGGCCGGCGTCGCACTGCGCAAGCACCACGCGCTGATCGCCGAGCTCCGCCGCCTCGGCGTGGAGCCCGACGACGTGATGGCGCCGTTCGCGCCGGCCACCGACCGCTTCCGCCAGGCGAGCGCCGGCGCCGACTGGTACGAGCTCCTGCTCGGCATCCACGTCACCGCGGGAATGCTCGACGGCTACTTCTCCCGCCTCGCCGAGGGACTCCCCGTCGACCTCGGCGCCCGCGTGCGTGCCATCCTCGACGAGGAGGGCGCTGCGCTCGTGCTCGAGTCGGAGCTTCGCGCGGCGATCGGCGCCGACCCGGCGCTCGCCGACCGCCTCGCGCTCTGGGGGCGCAGCCGGGTGGGCGACACGCTGCTCATCGCGCGATCGGCGCTGCGCGCCTCCGAGGCACCCGATCGGGCGGGCCAGCAGGTCGAGCCCGTGTTCACCGAGCTCATCGCCGACCACACCCGCCGCATGGACGCCCTCGGCCTGACGGCCTGACTGCGCCCGCCGCGCGGCGCCCGTGGGCGCGGGTGCGCGCGACGGGTCGGGAGCGCGACCGGCCGCCTGCCGGCATCCGGTGCGTCGGAGGCGCCGCTAGGCGCTGCGCTCGTTGGCGCCCGGGCGCGCGAGCCGCTCGAACAGCGCGGCGTCGCCGCGCTCACGCCGCGGGCCGATGAGCCAGGCGGTGGCCACGGAGGCGAGGCCCGCCGCGACGAGCGAGACGACCCAGATCCAGCCGCCGTCCCACGCCCAGCCGAGCCATGTCAGCGCGACCCAGACGACCGCCGCGACGCCCGCGCCGACGGCCGGCACGAGGGCGCTGCCGTACGTGTGCCGCCGGGGCAGCGAGTAGCGGGCGGCGAGGCCGAGGATCGCGCCGCCCAGGACGACGAAGAGGAGCTCCATCGTCAGGCGACGAATCCGACGCGGCGGGACTCCTCCGAGCCGATCTCGACGTACGCGAGGGCCGCGGACGGCACCACGTAGACGGTGCCCTTTTCGTCGGTGAGCTTCAGGAGCGGGGACTGCCCGGCCAGGGCGGCCGCGACCGCCTGCTCCACCTCCGCCGCCGACTGCGAGGTCTCGAATCCGAGTTCACGGGGGGAGTTCTGGATGCCGATGCGAACGTCCACTGTGCGCCTTTCTGCCGTTGCTGAAACACTACGACACGGGCCGCGCCGGTCCGTACGCGTTCACTGTCGGCGGAACGCGTTACCGTTCAGGCATGCCCGGCACCGCGACCCTCCTGCACCCCGTCGCGACCCTCCTCGACGGCGAGCACGCGGCGGTCTTCGGAGCCCCGGGCAGCGGCAAGACGCGGCTCGTCGTCGAGCTCGTGGCCGACCGGGTCGAGCGGCTGGGCTACGCCACCGACGAGGTGCTGGTGCTGTCGGCCACGCGAGCGTCGGCCACCGCCCTGCGCGACGAGCTCGCCGTGCGGCTGGGGATCACGACGCGCGGACCCCTCGCACGTACGGCCAACTCGGTGGCGTTCCAGCTCGTGCGTGCCTTCACCGGCGAGCCCGTCACCCTGCTCACGGGCGCCGAGCACGACCAGATCGTGGGCGAGCTCCTCGAGGGCGGCATCCGCGACGGCTTCGGCCCGGACTGGCCCGACCCGCTCACGCCCGAGGTGCGTGCGCTGCGCGGATTCCGCTCGGAGCTGCGCGACCTCATGATGCGGGCGGTCGAGCACGGCGTCGACGCCGCGACGCTCGCCCGCCTCGGCGAGCGGGCGTCGCGCCCCGAATGGGTCGCCGCCGCCGGATTCCTCGCCGAGTACGCCGAGGTGAAGGAGCAGCTGCGCGCCACCCAGTTCGACTCGGCCGAGCTCGGCGCGTTCGCCGCGGCGATCGTGCGGCGCAGCACGGTCGACCCCGGGGCATCCGGCGCGCTCGGCACGCTCGCGGGACTTCGGCTCCTCGTCGTCGACGACGCCCAGGAGGCCACCGAGGCGACGGCGGCGATGCTGGGGGCGTTCGCCGCGCGTGGCGTCGCGGTCGTCGCGTTCGGCGACCCCGACATCGCGAGCAACGGCTTCCGCGGGGGCCGGCCCGAGCTGCTCGGCTCGCTGGGCGTCGTGCTCGACGGCGCCCCGGTGCGTCGCGTGGTGCTCGACGGCGTGCATCGCGGCCGCCCCGCCGTGCGCGAGGTCGTCCGGTCGGTCACGGCGCACATCGGCACGGCGCTCGGCGGCTCCCACCGGCAGGCGCCGCTCGTGCCGGCGGGTGAGGCCGGCTCGGCGGGCCCCGACGGCGACCCGCTCGCACCGCTCCTCGGCATCGAGGCGTCGTCGCACGCGGCCGAGTGCCAGTCGGTCGCGGGGCTCCTGCGCGAACGCCACCTGCTCGACGGCGTGCCGTGGTCGTCGATGGCGGTCGTCCTGCGATCGGGGGCCGACGTGCCCGCGTTCGAGCGCGGACTCGCGCTCGCCGACGTGCCCACCGCGGGCGACGCCGCGCGCACCGCGCTCCGCGATGCGCCGGCGGCGGCGTCGCTGCTCACCGCCGCCTCGCTCGTGCTCGGCCGCGAACGCCTCACCCCCGAGGTCGCCGTGGAGGTGCTCACGGGCCCGCTCGGCCGCCTCGACGGAGTCGGCCTCCGACGTCTGCGGCTCGCGCTGCGACACGAGGAGCTCGCGGCCGGCGGCGCAAGGTCGGGCGACGAGCTGCTCGTCGACGCGCTCGCCGCACCGGGCGGCTTCGAGACCGTCGATGCGGCGCCTGGCCGCCGCGCAGCCCGGCTCGCCCGGCTGCTCGCGGCGTCGAAGGGCGTCGCCGAGGCCGGCGGCACGATCGAGGAGGTGCTCTGGTCGCTCTGGGAGGGGAGCGGGCTCGCGGGCGAATGGGGTGCGCAGGCCAGGGGCACCGGCGTCCTCGCCGAGGAGGCGAACCGGGCGCTCGACGCGGTGGTGGCCCTGTTCGCGGCCGCCACGAGGTACGTCGAGCGGGAGCCCGACGCACCGGCCGCCCGATTCGTCGACGAGGTGCTGGCGAGCGAGCTCCCCGAGGACTCGCTCGCTCCGCGGCGCAGCGCCGAGACCGTCGTCGTCGCCACGCCGCCGGCGCTCATCGGCCGGGAGTTCGACGTCGTCGTGGTCGCCGGGCTGCAGGACGGCGTGTGGCCAAACCTGCGGCCGCGGGGCACGCTGCTGCACGCCGGCCTGCTGCCGCGGGTCGTGGCCGCCGCCCGAGCGGGATCGCCGCTGCCTACGGCCGAGACCGTGGCCGAGGCCCGCGCGTCGGTGCGCGGCGACGAGTTCCGCCTCTTCGCGCTCGCCGCCTCGAGGGCGCGTCGCCAGCTCGTGCTGAGCTGCACCGCCAACGACGAGGAGCAGCCGTCCATGCTCATGGCCTTCGCGACCGAGCGGGTGCGGCCCCGGCGTCGGCCGCTGCACCTCCGCGGCCTCGTCGGCGTGCTCCGACGCGAACTCGTGGCGACCGACGACCCCGAGGCCGCGGCGGCGCTCGCCCTGCTCGCCGAGGAGGGCGTGCCCGGAGCGCATCCCGACGACTGGTACGGGCTCGCCGAACCGTCGACGACGGCGCCACTCGTCGACCTCGAGGGCGATCCCGAGGCGCTCGTGGCGGTGTCGCCCTCGCAGATCGATCGCGCGGAGGAATCCCCGCTCGGGTGGTTCATCGACCGGGTCGCATCCCCGCCGTCCGGCATCGCCGCCTCGATCGGCACGCTCGTGCACGCCGTCGTCGAGGAGGCCGGGACGCGCAGCGACGGCGACACGAGCATCGAGGCGCTCTGGTCGGCGGTCGAGGAGCGGTGGCGCGAGCTGCGATTCGAGGCGGGATGGGTCGCAGAACGCGAGCGCCGAGGCGCACGGCGCATGGCCGAGGGCGCGGCCGACTACCTCGCCCACTTCGACGACGACGGCAAGGTGCTCCTGGGCGCCGAGGGCCGGTTCACGCTGGTCGTCGACCGGGTGCGGCTCGCCGGCACGATCGACCGCGTCGAGGCCTCGCCCGACGGCACGACCGTGATCGTCGACCTCAAGACCGGGCGCACGGCGCCGACCGCCGACCAGACCGCGCAGCATCCGCAGCTCGCCGCGTACCAGCTCGCGGCGCGAGCGGGCGCGGTGCCGAATGCCGGAACGCTCGGCGGTGCCAAGCTCGTGTACCTCGCCAAGCCCGTGCGGGCGCTCGCGTTCACCGAGCGTGCGCAGCAGCCGTTCGACGAGGAGGCCGAGACGGCGTTCCGGGAGCGCCTCGCATCGGTGGCGCGCACGATGTCGGGCAGCGAGTTCGTGGGTCCGGGCGAGCTCGGCTTCCGCTCCCGCTTCGGGGCGTGGCATTACCGCGTGCACCTCGTGCCGGCGGTGTCGGCATGAGCCTCAGCGCACTGCAGATCGCGTCGCGCCTCGGCCTGCACCCGCCCACGGCGGAGCAGCAGGCCGTGATCGAGGCCGACCCGCACGGCGCGAGCATCGTCGTGGCCGGCGCGGGGAGCGGCAAGACCGAGACCATGGCCAACCGCGTCGTCTGGATGCTCGCCAACGGACACGTCGGCGTGCCCGAGGTGCTGGGTCTCACGTTCACGCGCAAGGCCGCCGGCGAGCTGGCCGAGCGCGTGCGCGAGCGCGTCGGCCAGCTCGTCGCCGAGGGCATCGCCGAGGTCGACCTCGATCCGCTCGAGTCCGCCGCGGTCGGCACGTACAACGCGTTCGCGAGCGGCATCTACCGCGAGCACGCGATGCTCATCGGCCGCGAACCCGACGCCGCCGTGCTCGGCGAGGCATCCGCGTGGATGCTGGCGCGGTCGGTGTCGAGCACGTCGGCCGACCCGCGCCTGGTCGAGCTCGACGCCTCGCTCGACCGCGTCACCGGGGCGGTGCTCGCGCTCAGTCGGGCGCTCGCCGAGAACGTGGCCGACAGCCACGACGTGCAGGCGTTCGCCCGGGACTTCCTCGCGATGGAGGGGCTGCCGATCGAGGCGCCGCGCAAGCGCACCGACTTCGAGTCGTTCACGAGTGCGCTCGGCGTCGTGGGCGCGCTGCCGCCGCTGCTCGACCTCGCCGACGCCTACGCGGCCGCCAAGCGCGAGCGCGGCTACGTCGAGTTCTCGGACCAGGTCGCGTTGGCGCTCGCGATCTGCGAGCGGCATCCCGAGGTCGTCGCCGCGCACCGGGAGCGCGCCCGAACGGTGCTGCTCGACGAGTACCAGGACACGAGCGTCGTGCAGACCCGGCTGCTGGCGACGCTGTTCCGCGGGCACTCGGTGATGGCCGTCGGCGACCCCGACCAGTCGATCTACGGATGGCGCGGCGCCAGCGCCGCCAACCTCGCGCGGTTCTCGAGCGACTTCGCCGAGGCGGGCGCGGCGGCGGGCGTCTACGACCTCTCGACGAGCTGGCGCAATCCCGCGGTCGTCCTCGATGCCGCCAACGCGATCATCGGGCCCCTCGACGCGGGGATCCCGAAGGCGCCGCTGGCCCCCGCTCCGTTGGCGAGCGTCGGACGCGTCGAGGCCGCCTGGGCCGAGACGATCGAGGAGGAGGCCGATCTCGTCGCCCGTTGGTTCGCCGCGCGAGTCCGTGCGCCGGGCGATCGCTCGGCTCGCAGCGGGGCGCTGCTCTGCCGCACCTTCGCGAACGTCGGCACCTTCACCGAGGCGCTGCGCGCGCACGGCGTGCCGGTGCACGTGCTCGGCCTCGCCGGGCTGCTCGACCAGCCGGTGATCGCCGACCTCGTCTGCGTGCTGCGGGTGCTGCACGACCCCACCGCCGGCTCCGAGCTCGTGCGCGTGCTCGGCGGGGCGCGTTGGAGGATCGGCCCCGCCGACCTCGCCGCGCTCAACGGGCTGGCACGATGGCTGGCCGACCGCGATCTCGGCAGCCGGCGGCTCGACGACGACGTGCGCCAGGGGCTGCGCGCCTCCATCGCGCCCGACGAGTCGCCGTCGATCGTCGACGCACTCGACTTCCTGCTCACCGCGCCCGACGGGCATACCGCGCTCCGGGAGTTCACCGAGGTGGGCCTCGGTCGGATGCGCCGCGCGGGCGCCCAGCTGCAGTCCCTGCGCCGCCGAGCCGGACTCGGGCTGGTCGACTTCGTGCACCTGGTCCAGCAGGAACTGCTGCTCGACATCGAGGTGGCCGCGAACGCGGCGCAGCCGCTCGGCGCTCCCAGCCTCGAGGCGTTCGACGAGCTGCTCGCCGGATTCGCCGACGTCGCCGAGCACCCGACGCTCGGCGCCTTCCTCGGATGGCTCACCGAGGCGGAGCAGCGCGACCGCCTCGCGCCGCGTCAGGACGAGCCCGAGCCCGGGGCGGTGCAGGTCCTCTCGATCCATGGATCGAAGGGCCTCGAGTGGGACGTCGTCGCGATCCCGCGGCTCGTCGACGAGGAGCTGCCGTCCAAGCCCCGCACCACGAAGGGCTGGCTCGCGTTCGGCGAGCTGCCGAACGACTTCAAGGGTGATCGGGCCGAGCTGCCCGAGCTGCAGTGGCGGGGGGTGCAGAGTCAGTCCCTGTTCGACGAGGCGGTGCGGGCGTTCGCCGACGAGAATCGCGCACGGCACGCCGACGAGGAGCGGCGACTCGCGTACGTCGCCCTCACCCGCACGCGCTCCGAGCTCCTGCTCACGGGCTCGTGGTGGGCATCGCAGAAGTCGCCCCGCAAGCCGAGCACGTTCCTGCGCGAACTCGCGCTGGCGGGCATCCTCGATCCCACGGCACTGCCCACCGCACCCGAGGTGCCCGAGAATCCGCGCGAGGGTGCGGGAGCACGTCGGCGCTGGCCGCTCGATCCCCTCGGCGCTCGGCACGGCGGGGTGCACGCGGCCGCCGACGCCGTGCGCGCCGCCGCGGAGCGCCCGAGCGGCGCGGGAATCGGCCCCGGGCTGGCCGACGAGCTCCGCCTGCTGCTTGAGGACCGCCGTCGACGATTCGAGGGACCCGACGCCCCGGCGATCCCCACCCGCGTCCCCGCATCGCGCTTCAAGGACTTCGTCGACGATCCCGCGGCGGTCGCGGAGCAGCTTCGGCGGCCCATGCCCCAACGCCCCTACCGCGCGACCCGCATCGGCACGCTGTTCCACTCGTGGGTCGAGCATCGCGCCACGGGCGAGGGCGACGCGCCCGCCATCGATGACGGGTGGTCGGATCCCGCTGCGCTCGACGTCGAACTGCCCGGCGAGTCGATCGAGGATGCCACGGTCGAGCGCCTGCGCGCCCTGCAGGCCACCTTCGAGGCATCCGAGTGGGGCGGGCGCAGGCCCGTCGCGGTCGAACTGGAACTGCACCTGCCCATCGACGAGCACGTGTTCGTGTGCAAGCTCGACGCCGTCTACGACGTGCCGCCCGACGGGGAGCTGGCGGCACGCGGCATCCGGCACCAGGTCGTCGACTGGAAGACGGGCAAGGCTCCGCGCGACGAGCGCGACCTCGAACTGAAGCAGACCCAGCTGGCCCTCTACCGCCTCGCGTACGCGATGTGGGCCGGTGTCGCCCCCGAGACCGTCGACGCCGTGTTCTACTTCGTGGAGGACGACCGGGTCATCCGGCCCGAGCGGCTCTACGACGAGGCGGCATTGCGCCGTTCGTGGGCCTCGGTCGCGGCTTCGGCGTCGATCCCCGCGGTCGGCTGAGACGCGCCGGTCGCCGGGGGTGTCGCATCGCCCCAGTCGCTGAGGTCGAGCGGGATCGGCGCGGTGGCGTCCATCGGCAGGGAAGCGCGCTCGCCGGCCTCGCGGCGCTCGAGCTCGGAGAAGTCGTAACTGTCGGTCAGCAGCGTCGCGCCGCCCTCCCTCGGGAGGCGGTCGCGCGGGGTGTCGTCGAGCATCCGCTCGACGTCGCCCACGGTGAGGATGGGTCCCGTCTCGGGCGAGAGCGGCTCGCTCGAACGGTCGTGCACGCTGGCCGCGAGCCCGTCGAGCATCGAGACGGCGTCGTCGACGATCGCGGCGTCGCGCTGCTCCACGCCGTGGAGGAGCCACCGCGCCAGTTCGAGCTCGCCGTACAGCAGGGCTCGCTGCGGGAGGTGGGCGTCGGCGCCGCCGCCGCGTCCGTCCACGTAGGCGTCGAGCGCGGCCTCGGCGGATGCCCCGCGCGAGGTGAGGAGCCAGTGCAGGTCGCGGGCGGGGTCGCCGACGGACAGGGCCGCCCACCCGACGATCGCCGTCACGGCGTCGCCCTCGACGAGGATCGAGTCGGCGGTGAGGGCACCGTTGACCACGGTGGGCCGGAACCGCCAGAGCGCTTCGTCATCGGTCGCCTGCTCCCATCGGCGCAGGATCGCGGCCGGGAGACGCCCGGTGTCCGCGGTTCGGCCGATCAGCTCGACGACGCCGTCGCGTGCCTGGTCGGCGGATTCGCGGGGGAGGCCCGCGTCGCCGACGAACCCGCTCGGCAGCGCATGCACGGCGGCGATGGCAACGCCGACCGCCGTGGCCAGCGGCGCATGCTCGGTGAGCTCGTCGGCCGTGCGCACCGCACCCGGCAGGAACTCCGTGACGATGGCGCGCGTGCCGTCGATCGGGGCCTGGCCGACGAAGCCGGGCACCGCGAAGGGCAGGCGGGACCTGATGCCCGGGGTCATCGCGCGGATCGCGACGAGGTCGGCGGACTGCTCCGTCTCGGCGCTCTGCGAGCGCGGGGCGCGGATCACGAGGTGGCGTCCGTCGACCGAGCGGAGCTCCACGGCGTCGTAGCCCCCGTGGCTGCGGCGCGTGTGCGACCGGGCCGCACGCACCTCGAGTCCGGGCACCGCCGCCGTGGCCAACGCGGCTAGAGTGAGAGGGGGTCTGGCCATGGCACACAGCTTAAGCAGGCGAATCCGCCGCGCGGGCGACCGCCACGCCTTCCCGCCGACTCCGCCCTGAAGCGCAGAGAGGTGGCCAGTGCGCGAACCGACAGCTCCGCCGCTCGCGCGAGCCGCACTCGACCGTGACGGAGCGGCCCGCGCCGACGACCGATTCCCGGCGCACTTCGACGCCGATCCGGCCGCACGGGTCATCGCGCTCCACCGCGGTCGGGTGCTCCTCGCCGAGCGGGTCGAGGGCTCCGCGCCGACCCTCGAGTTCCTGCACCCGTCGGCGGTGCTTGGCGAGCGGCTGCGCCTGTACCTCGGGCGCACGCTCGCCGTCGACGCCCGCGCCGCGGGCGCCGGAGGCGCCGCCGACGACCTGCCCGCCGGCACCCCCGTCGAGGTGCGGGTCTTCGATGCGGATGCCGCGGCACTCATCGAGCCCGAGGCGGCGCGCTGGGCGGGCCTCCGTGCCGCCGCGCCGGTGCTCGGCGACCGTGACGCCGGGCTCTTCACCGAGGCGCTCGCGCTCGCCAACTGGCACGAGGCCGCTCCGTTCTGCCCGCGCTGCGGATCGACGACCACGGTCGTGCAGGCCGGTTGGGCGCGCCGCTGCGACCGGGAGGACAACCTGCTCTTCCCGCGCACGGACCCGGCGGTGATCGTGCTCGTGACCGATGACGACGACCGGGTGCTGCTCGGCTCCAACGCGCTCTGGGAGCAGCACCGCTTCTCGCTGCTCGCCGGGTTCGTCGAGCCGGGAGAATCGCTCGAAGCCGCGGTCGTGCGCGAGGTCGGCGAGGAGGCCGGCGTGCACGTCGATCGCGTCGAGTACGGCGGCTCGCAGCCGTGGCCGCTGCCCGCGAGCCTCATGCTCGGATTCACCGCGCGCGTCGTCGACGGCGCCGCGCCGTCGTCCGCGGCGCCCGACGGCGTCGAGATCCTCGAGCTGCGCTGGTTCACGCGCGCGGAGCTCGCCGCGGCGGCCGAGGAGATCTCCCTGCCCGGGGGCACGTCGATCGCCAGCTGGTTGCTCGAGCGCTGGTATGGCGGCCCGATCCCCGAGTCCCGTCCGTGGACGGCGACGTGACCGTGGCATCCGACCCCCTGCTCGCCGCCCTCGACGACGACCAGCGGGTGGTGGCCGAGGCGCTGATCGGCCCCGTGTGCGTGCTCGCCGGTGCGGGCACCGGCAAGACACGCGCCATCACACACCGCATCGCCTACGGCGTCGCGTCGGGGGCCTACGACCCGGCGCGGGTGATGGCGCTCACGTTCACGGCGCGCTCCGCCGCCGAGTTGCGCGCACGGTTGCGGGTGCTCGGCGCCGACGGCGTGCAGGCGCGCACCTTCCACGCGGCGGCGCTCGCGCAGCTCAATCACTTCTGGCCGCTCGTCGTCGGCGGGTCGGCGCCGCGGCTGCTCGAGTACAAGGGCCGACTGCTCGGCGAGGCCTCCGAGCGCCTGCGCCTGCGGGTCGACGTGCCGACCCTGCGCGACGTCGCGGCCGAGATCGAGTGGCGCAAGGTGAGCGTGCTCGGGATGGACGACTACGAGCAGCGCGTCGCCTCGCGGGGCGCGCCGGGCACCCTCACGCCCGACCAGCTCCTGGCGCTCGTGGCCGGGTACGAGCAGCTCAAGGACGAACGCCGGATGCTCGACTTCGAGGACGTCCTGCTCGCCACGGCGGGCATGATCGAGTCGGAGCCCTCGGTCGCGATGCACGTGCGGGAGAGCTACCGCCACTTCGTCGTCGACGAGTACCAGGACGTCTCGCCGGCCCAGCAGCAGCTGCTCGACCTCTGGCTCGGAGGCCGCCGCGACGTGTGCGTCGTCGGCGATGCGAGCCAGACGATCTACTCGTTCGCGGGCGCGACGCCCGACTACCTCCTCGGCTTCCAGCGGCGGTACGAGGAGGCGACGCTCGTGCGGCTCGAGCGCAACTACCGCTCGACGCCGGAGATCATCGCGGTCGCCAACCGGCTCATGCGGGGCCGCGCCGGTGCCCTGCAGCTCGAGGCGGTCACCCTGGGGCACGCGGCGACGGCGGCGGATGCCGCGGGGCCGGCGTCGACCGCGGGGCCGGCGTCGACCGCGGGGGCCACGTCGTCCGCGCGGTCGGCGTCGACCACGGGGTCGCCCGGGCCATCGGCGCCCGCGCGCGAGCAGCCCGGCGAGGCGGTCGTGCTCGACTACGCCGACGAGCTCGCGGAGGCCAGGGGCGTCGCCACTCGCATCCGGGACCGGGTGGACGCCGGCGTGCCGCCCGAGACCATCGCCGTGCTGATGCGGGTGAACTCGCAGTCGGCCATCCTCGAACGCGCGCTCGACGAGGTCGGGGTGGGCTCGCGGGTGCGCGGGGCGGCCCGGTTCTTCGACCGGCCGGAGGTGCGCGAGGCGGTGCATGCGCTGCGCGCCGCGGCGCTCACGATCAGCGGCGAACCGCTCTTCAAGTCGGTGAGCGACGTGCTGCGTTCGCTCGGCTGGACCGTGCAGGCGCCCGAGGGGCCGGGCGCGGTGCGGGCTCGGTGGGAGTCGCTGAACGCGATCGCGCGCCTCGTCGACGACGCGCCCGACGGCACCACCTTCCGTGCGTTCGCCGACGACCTCCGCGCCCGCGCGGAGGCCCAGCACGAGCCGACGGTGTCCGCGGTCACCCTCGCGACCCTCCACTCCGCCAAAGGCCTCGAGTGGGACGAGGTGCACATCGTCGGCCTCACCGAGGGCATGCTCCCGATCGCGTACGCGAAGGGCTTCGACGCGATCGACGAGGAGCGACGACTCCTCTACGTCGGCATCACGCGGGCACGGCGTCGGCTGACGTTGAGCTGGCCGCGCTCGGGGGGCGCCCATCGAGGCGAACGGGAGCCGTCGCGGTTCCTCCAGGAGCTCGGCAGCCGCACTCGGGGTGCGGCGCGTGCCGGCGTCGCCGCGGCGGGGCGCCCGGCCGTTCGCGGCTGAGTGTCAGCGAGGCATCCGTCAGCGCGGCCGTGTCGTGCGCGAGACGGTCGTCGATGACGGCGACCGCGAGCGCGGTGACCTGGATCGCGGCACGGTCGGTGCGGGTCGCGGCGTCGCGACCCGCGAGCTGTGCCGCGATCACGGGCCACGCGGGGTCCTCGTCGCGGCGGGCGAGGTCGAGGCACCGGAGGCATGGTCCGAGGCCGGGCTCGACGAGCGGGCCGACACGCGCACCCGTGTCGTCGAACACGATGGCGAGGTGCGGCACGTCGCGGCGAAGCCAGGGCAGGTGGCGCGCCGGGCGCACGGCCCAGGTCGCGGCGATGACGGCCAGCGCCGCACGATCGCCCGGAGTTGCGTCGCTGGCGTCCGGGTCGCCGTCTGCTCGATCGGCCTCGACCACGTCGTAGCCGAGCACGGCGAGGTCGGCCGTGAGCCGCGCGCCGACCGCGCCGTCGGCATCGACCACCACGACGGGGGGTGCGGCGTGGCCGTCGACGGATGCCGCGGGCCGTCGCTGGGGCTCGAACGACGGTCGCAGCGCGGCGAGCAGCCGGTCGACCTCGTCGGGGCGCCCGCCGAGGCCCGCGCCGATCGTGCGGAGTGTCTCGATGCTCGCGCCATGGCGCAGCGCGGCGATCAGTCCCGTCTCGAGCGCTCCGGCATCGTGGAGCACGACCCGCGCCGCCGTCGCGCCGAGCTGCAGGTCGGTGGGGGAGCGCCACACGAGGGGGAGTGCCGGGTCGATGCGCGGGACCATGCCCAGAGCATGCCCGACCCCCGCGCGCACGCGCGCGATCCGTCCACAGGGGTCAGGCCCGCGGGTCCTCGCCGTCCTCGCCGGGCGCGGCGGGCGTCTCACCGCGCAGCAGCTGCTCGAGCGCCTGGTCGAACTCGTCGTCGGCCTCGGACTCGGCCGTGTCGGCGCCGGTGAGTCGTGCGATGAGCCGGCTCGGGTCGTCGAGGTCGGACGACGTGGGCAGCAGGTCGGGGTGCGCCCAGAGCGCGTCGCGCGCCTCGACGCCCACGGCGTCGGTGACGGCACGCCACAGCGCCGCGGCCTCGCGCAGGCGGCGCGGTCGGAGCTCGAGCCCGACGAGCGTCGCGAACGCCGACTCGGCCGGTCCGCCCGAGGCCCGGCGTCGGCGGATCGACTCCGCGATCGCGTCGGACTTGGGGAGTCGCGCGGTGGCGTCGGCCGTGACCGCGTCCACCCAGCCCTCGACGAGGGCGAGCATGGTCTCGAGCCGGTCGAGCGCGGCCTCCTGCGCGCCGCTCTTCGGCCTGATCAGCGCGCCGTTCACCACGGCGTCGCGGAGCTCGTCGGTGTTCGAGGGATCGAACCCCTCTGCGAGCTGCTCGAGCCGGTCGGTGTCGATGTCGATGCCCTTGGCGAACGCGGTGATCGCCGTGATGAGGTGCAGCCGCAGCCACCTGGCGTGCCGGAAGAGGCGCGCGTGCGCGAGCTCTCGGACCGCGAGGTAGAGCTCGACCTGGTCGGTCGGGATGTCGAGGCCGTCGCCGAACTCGGCGACGTTCTGCGGCAGCAGGGCTGCCCGCCCGTCGGTCTGCAGCGGGATGCCGATGTCGCCGCCCGAGACCACCTCGGTCGCGAGCTGGCCGACCACCTGGCCGAGCTGCATCGCGAACAGCGCGCCGCCGATGCCGCGCATCATGCGGCTCGCGCCCTGCATCATCGACTTCAGCTCTTCGGGGGCCTGCTCGCTCATGACCCGGGTGAGGGAGTCGGAGATGCTGAGCGCCACCGGCTCGGCGAGCTGCGACCACACGGGCATGGTCGCGGCGACCCATGCCCGGCGGGTGAGCAGCTCGGGGGTCTCGGGGAGGGCCGAGAAGTCGACGACCTCGTCGAGCCAGAGCGAGGCGACCTGCAGGGCCTGGTCGAGACGGGTGCGCTCCTCCGGCGTCAGCTGCCGCTGGCCGGATGCGGCGCGCTCCTCGCCCTGGCGCAACGCAACGCTCCAGTCGATGCCGTCGCCGCCGCGGTCCATCGCCTGCTGCAGCTGGCCGAAGAGCGCGGCGAGGCTCGCCGGATCGTTGGGCAGTCCGGCGGCGCCCGCGAGTCGCGACGGATCGATTCCGCCGGACCCCGAGAGGAGCTCGCGGAGCATGTCGCGGAACTCGTCCTCAGGGTTCTTGTCGCCAGGCTCGTCGTCCCGATCGGCCACGTGAGCCACCTCCAGTCGCGTCACTTCAACCGTAGCCCCGGCGCACGGGCACGTGTCTGGGAAATGGCCTAGGCTGGGGCTTCCCGGTGTCCGCCCTTCGCGAACAACGCCGGCCTCGGCGCTCGCACTCGGCGACTCGGTCGCCCGGAAGGAACCAACGGATGGCCCTCTTCGACGACGACCCGTCGCCGCGCCCGCAGGGCCGCTCCCGTCGTGAGCGCATCGGCTGGGCCGCCCTCGGCATCGCGGTCGTGATCGGCGTCGGCTTCGCGCTGCTGCCGTCGCCGTACGTGATCGAGCAGCCGGGCCCCGTCTACGACACCCTGGGCGTCGCGGAGCACGAGGGCGAGGAGGTGCCCCTCATCGAGATCCCCGACGAGGAGACGTTCCCGACCGACGGCGAGCTCAACCTGCTCACGGTCACCGTGCTCGGGCGCCCCGGGCAGACGCCGAGCTGGCTCGACGTGCTCGGCACGTGGTTCGACCCCACCAGGTCGGCCGTCCCGGTCGAGGCGATCTTCCCGCCGGGCGTCAGCGACGCCGATCGCGACGCCCAGAACTCGGCCGCCATGGTCGACTCGCAGCAGGACGCCATCGCGGCGGCCCTCGTCGAGCTCGGCTACGATTTCCCGCGCGACGTCACGGTCGCGGGCGTCCTCGACGACTCCCCGGCTGCGGGCGTGCTCGAGGAGGGCGACGTCATCGCGGCGGTGAACGGCACCGCGGTCCACTCGGTCGACGAGTTGCGCGCCGCGGTGCGCGAGAACGGCCCGGACGAGCCGGCGAACCTCCGGGTCGTGCGCGACGGAGTCGAGCAGACGATCGCCGTGACCCCTGTCGAACGCGACGACACCGTCGCGCTCGGCGTCGGCGTCCGCATGGTCTACGACTTCCCGATCGAGGTCGAACTGCAGCTCGACAACGTCGGCGGACCGAGCGCGGGCATGATGTTCGCGCTCGGCATCATCGACAAGCTGACTCCCGGGCCCATGACCGGCGGTGAGATCGTGGCGGGCACGGGCACCATCGACTCGGCCGGCGAGGTGGGCCCCATCGGCGGCGTCCGCCAGAAGCTCTGGGGTGCCGAGGATGCGGGCGCCGACTGGTTCCTGGCGCCCGCCGCGAACTGCGACGAGGTCACCGGCCACGTGCCCGATGGACTCAGCGTGTTCGCCGTGTCGACGCTCGACGAGGCGCGCGCGATCGTCGAGGCGATCGGCGAGGGAACCGACACCTCCGGCTTCGCCTCGTGCCCCGCGGGCTGAACAGCCGTTTCCAAGGATCGCGACCCTAGGATGGAGTCTCGATCCCACAGCGACCGAACATGAGGCCGAGAGTGTCAGCACAGACGCAAGAACCGAGGATTCCGCGCCGCCGAGCGCCGATCGCCATCACGATCGGGGTGGTCGCCCTGCTGATCATCGCGTTCTTCGTGTTCGTCGGACTCTACGCCGACGTGCTCTGGTTCGACCAGCTCGGATTCCTCAACGTGCTCACCACCGAGTGGATCGCACGCCTCGTGCTCTTCCTGATCGGCTTCCTCGCGATGGCAGTGCCCGTCTGGGCCTCGATCCAGATCGCCTACCGCACGCGGCCGGTCTACGCGAAGCTCAACTCGCAGCTCGACCGCTACCAGGAGGTCTTCGAGCCGCTTCGACGGCTCGCGATGTACGGCATCCCGGTGGTGCTCGGCATCTTCGCGGGCGTCTCGGCGTCGAGCCGTTGGGAGCTCACGCTCACCTGGCTCAACCGCACGCCCTTCGGCACGAACGACGAGCAGTTCAACTTCGACGTCGGCTTCTTCGTGTTCGAGCTGCCCTTCTACCGCTCGATCGTGGGCTTCGCCTCCGCGGTCGTGCTGCTGTCGCTGCTCCTCGTGATCGCGACGAACTACCTCTACGGGTCGATCCGGGTCAGCGGGCGCGAGGTCGTGATCTCGAAGTCGGCGCGCATCCAGATCGCGGTGACCGCCGGGCTCTACCTGCTGCTCCAGGGCATCAGCATCTGGTTCGACCAGTACGCCACGGTCACCGAGAACAGCACGCTCATGACGGGTGCCGGGTACACCGATGTCAACGCCGTCATCCCCGGCCGCCAGATCCTCGCGGCGATCGCCGTGGGCGTCGCGATCCTGTTCCTCATCACGGCCCTGATCGGGCGTTGGCGCCTGCCCCTCGTCGGCACCGCGCTGCTCATCGTGTCGAGCCTGATCATCGGCTCGCTCTACCCGTGGATCATCCAGCGGTTCCAGGTCGACCCGAGCGCCCGGTCGCTCGAGGCGCCGTACATCGAACGCAGCATCGACGCCACGCGAGCGGCGTACGGCGTCGACGACATCGAGACCATCCCCTTCGAGGCGAAGACGGATGCGGAGCCGGGGGCGTTGCGCGAGGACGCGGAGACCACCGCGAACATCCGACTCATGGACCCGCTCGTGATCAGCCCCGCGTTCCAGCAGCTCGAGCAGTTCCGCCAGTACTACCAGTTCCCCGACGCCCTCGACGTAGACCGCTACGAGATCGACGGGGCCACGCAGGACACCGTCGTCGCCGTCCGCGACCTGCAGCTCGCCGGCCTCGGCGACGCCGAGACGTGGTTCAACTCGCACATCGTGTACACCCACGGCTACGGTCTCGTGGCCGCGGCGGGCAACCAGCGCTCGGTCGACGGCCAGCCGGTGTTCCTCCAGTCGGGCATCCCGTCGACGGGTTCGCTCGGCGAGTTCGAGCCGCGCGTGTACTTCGGCGAGGACTCGCCGGCGTACTCCATCGTGGGCGCCCCCGAGGGTGCCGATCCGGTGGAGCTCGACTACCCCGCCGGCGGCGAGAGCGAGCAGCAGACGCAGACCACGTTCGAGGGCGACGGCGGACCCAAGCTCGACAACGTGTTCACGAAGCTCGTGTACGCCCTGAAGTTCCAGTCCGAGCAGATCTTCCTCTCCGACGCGGTGAACGACGACTCGCAGATCCTCTACGACCGCGACCCCATCGAGCGCGTGAAGAAGGTCGCGCCGTACCTCACGCTCGACTCCGACACCTACCCGTCGGTGGTCGACGGCCGGATCGTCTGGATCGTCGACGGCTACACCCTCACCGACCAGTACCCGTACTCGAACAAGGTGAGCATGAGCGAGGCGATCGCCGACAGCGAGACCCTGCCGCAGTCGCTGCCGTTCGACGAGGTGAACTACATCCGCAACTCCGTGAAGGCGACCGTCGACGCCTACGACGGCTCGGTGAAGCTCTACGCGTGGGATGACGAGGATCCGATCCTGCAGACGTGGCAGAAGATCTTCCCGGCCACGATCGAGCCCATGACCGAGATGTCGGGCGACCTGCTCAGCCACGTGCGGTACCCCGCCGACCTGTTCAAGATGCAGCGGGCGGTGCTCGGTCGCTACCACGTGACCGACCCGGGCTCGTTCTACTCGCGTGAGGACGCCTGGACGACGCCGAAGGACCCGACCGCGGGCGCGAACACCACGCTCCTCCAGCCGCCGTACTACCTGACCATGCAGATGCCGGGGCAGGATGCACCGTCGTACTCGCTGTACTCGACGTTCATCCCCGAGGCGCGTGGCGACCAGAGCCGCAACGTGCTGCGCGGCTACCTCGCCGTCGACGCCGATGCCGGCGCGACCGACGGCGAGAAGGCCGAGGGCTACGGCAAGCTCAGGCTGCTGACGTTGCCCGAGGACGACAACGTGCCGGGGCCGGGCCAGGTGCAGGCCAAGTTCAACAGCGATCCGACCGTCTCGCAGTCGCTGAACCTGCTGAAGCAGGGCCAGTCCGACGTGATCAACGGCAACCTGCTCACGGTGCCGGTCGGCGGCGGCCTGCTCTACGTGCAGCCGGTCTACGTGAAGTCCACGGGCAACACGAGCTATCCGGTGCTGCAGAAGGTGCTCGTCGCGTTCGGTGACCAGATCGCGTTCCAGGACACGCTCGACCTCGCGCTCGACGTGCTCTTCGGCGGCGACTCGGGTGCCGAAGCCGGCGACAACGAGGTGGATCCGGGTGCCGAGCCCACGCCGCCACCGGCCGAGGGCGGCGAGCCGACGACGCCCATCGCGCCGAGCGACGAGGTGCAGGCGCTGCTGAACGAGGCGAAGGTCGCGCTCCAGAACAAGCAGGCCGCGCTGGCGGAGGGCGACTGGGCTGCATACGGCGCGGCCGATGCGCAGCTCGCCGAGATCATCGCGCAGCTCATCCAGCTGACGGCTCCCGCATCGGAGCAGGCGGGGCAGTGACCGAGTCGGTCGACCTCCGCGGCGGCGACTGGCTCGACGACAACCGCAGGAACTGGGACGAGCGCGTCCCGGTCCACCTCGCCTCGGACTTCTACGACCAGGAGCCCCTGCGCCGCGGCGAGGGCGTGCTCGATCCCATCGCGCGCGCCGGCATCGAGCGGCTCTATCCCGACGGACTCGACGGCGTGCGCGTGCTGCACCTGCAGTGCCACTTCGGATCGGACACGCTCTCGCTCGCGAACCGGGGCGCGAGCGTGATCGGCCTCGACTTCTCCCGACCGGCGGTCGAGGAGGCGCGGCGGATGGCCGCCGAGCTCGGGGTCGCCGACCGGGCCGGTTTCGTCGAGGCCAACGTCTACGACGCGCGCCACGTCCTGCCCGAGCCCGGGTCGTTCGACCTCGTGTTCACGACATGGGGCACGATCGGCTGGCTTCCGGATGTCGCGGAGTGGGCTCGCATCGTCGCCTGGTACCTGAAGCCGGGGGGCCGGCTCTACTTCGCCGACGGGCATCCTGCCGCATTCGTGTTCGACGGCGACGGCGGCCCCGGCGGCCTGCCGGGATTCGCATTCCCGTACGCCGAGCCCGATGCGATCGAGTTCGACGACCCCAGCGACTACGCCGACCGCGATGCGCGGATCGAGCATGCCACGACGTGGGAGTGGATGCATCCGCTCGACGAGGTCATGGGCGCGCTGCGCGACGCCGGGCTCTCGATCGACGCGTTCACCGAGCACTACCAGGTGCCGTGGCAGATCTTCCCGGTCACGGTGCCGGTCGGCCAGGGGATGTTCTCCTGGCCGGTCGAGCGGTGGCTGCCCCTGTCGTACGAACTCGTCGCCAGTACACCGGGCGTCTGACCCTCGGAGGGCCGTTCGAGCGGGGCGGCGTGACATCCGCATTGGGGACTTGTCGCCCCCGCACCTGCCGAGCACACTGAGCCACATGAGCGTGGTCGCCCAGGTGCTCGCTGTCGTCGAGGGGCTCGCCCTCGTCGTCGTCGGGCTCCTCGGGGCGTTCTTCTTCCGGAGCCGGCGCCTCTACGGCTTCTTCCTGATCGAGCCGCAGGCGGAGGAGGCCGTGCGCCCGTGGGCCGTGTACACGGGCTTCGCGAACATGATCTGGGGGATCGGCGTGCTCACCGGCGTCCTGGCCGTGAACCTCGGACTCGCCGACGTGGGGCGCACACTGGTCGCCTTCCCGAGCATCGCGATGGTGGTGCTGGCGTTCGTGATCCTGTTCACCGAGCTGCGCTACTGGAAGAACGTGATCGTGCTCGTGGCGCTGCCGGTGCTCGTGCTCGTGGCGATGGTGGTGTGAGCGCCCACGATTTGGCCGACGTTCGGAGCGCGTGATAAGTTATCTCTTGTGCCGCGGGGTGGAGCAGTTCGGTAGCTCGCTGGGCTCATAACCCAGAGGTCGTAGGTTCAAATCCTGCCCCCGCAACCGAAACAGAGGATCCCGGTCTCGTCAGAGGCCGGGATCCTCTGCGTTTCCGGGCCGGTTCGGTGTGCGTCGACCGACATCCACACGCCGGTCCCGTCCGTCGGCGTCGGGTATCGGGTGCCACGCCGTCTCCGGCTGCGCTCGGTGGACGACCCCCGCTCGTGTTCCCTATCCTGTTCGCGTGTCAGGTTCCGACCCCGTCGTCGAGTACGTGCGGCCGCACGGCCTCCGACGGATGCTCGGCAGGGATCCGCGGGAGGCGCATCGCCCGGTCACCCCGCTGGAGCTGCTGTTCGACCTGACGTTCGTGGTGTCGTTCTCTCAGGCGGGCGACCAGTTGGCGCACTACGTCGCGGAGGCGCACATCGCCACGGCCGTGTGGGGATTCGCCTTCGTGCTCCTCTCGGTGTGCTGGGCGTGGATCAACTTCACGTGGTTCGCGTCGGCGTTCGACACCGACGACTGGTTGCAACGGGTGCTGACGATGGTGCAGATGGTCGGCGTCATCGTCCTCGCGCTCGGAATACCCGCGGTCTTCAAGTCGATCGACAGCGGTGGGTCGTTCGACTTCGTGCTCGTGGCGGTGGGGTACGTCATCATGCGGGTGTCGCTGGTGCTCATGTGGCTGCGCGTCGCCGGGCAGGATCCCGCGAACCGGCGCGTCGCCCTGCGGTATGCGGGCTTCAACGTGCTGATCCAGGCCGCGTGGCTGACCGTCGCACTCCTCAGGATCGAGGATGGTCCGGTCCTGGTCGCAGTGCTCGTCGTCCTCTGGCTCGCCGAGTTCGCCGGCCATCCGTTCGCGACATGGAATGCGAAGGCCGCGGACGGCGCCTGGCAGGGCACGCCGTGGCATGCCGGCCACATCGCGGAGCGGTACGGGCTGCTCGTCATCATCACGCTGGGCGAGGGAATCCTCGGCACGATCGCCGCGGTCGCCGCGGTCGTCGCGCACGTCGGCTGGAGCAGCGAGGCGGTCCTCATCGTCGTCTCCGGCACGGGCCTCACCTTCGGCCTCTGGTGGACCTACTTCATCCTCCCGTCCGCGCCGGTCCTCGCCCGGCATCGCGAGCGCAAGTGGGCATGGGGCTACGGCCACATCGTCGTGTTCGGCGCGCTCGCCGCGGTCGGTGCCGGCCTCCACGTCGCGGCCTACGCCGCGGAGGGCGAGACGAAGATCGGCACGGTCGGCGTCGTGATGTCGGTCGCGATCCCCGTGCTCGTCTTCTCGCTGGCCTACTTCGTCCTCTGGTCGATCCTCTTCCGCGCCGTCGACGCCTTCCACGTCATGCTCGCGGCCGGCATGGCCGCATTCCTGGTCGTCGGCGTCCTGCTCGCCACCGTCGGGGTTCCCCTGGGATGGTGCCTCCTCGTGGTGACGCTGTCGCCGTTCGTCGTCGCGGTCGGCTACGAGACGGCGGGCTATCGCCACGTCGAGGCCGACGTGCGGCGCGAATCGTGAATCAGCGGAGGAGATCGGCGTACGAGGCGAGCGGGATGAGGCCGTTCGCGCCGGCGACCAGCTGCTCGTCCTCGGTCACCAGCGCATCCGCCTGGAGGACCGCGACCGCGAGGTACTCGGCCGTGGTCGTGTCGTCCCAACCGAGTCGCTTCGCGAGCCTCCACGCAGTGGACCTGGAGACCCGGTCGCCGAGCAGCCGGATCTTCAATCCGGCGATCGCCTCGAGCTGCTCGAGCCCCGCCTTCTCGTCGAGGCTCCCGTCGCGGACCTCCCGGTAGAGCATCGAGAGCGCATGCGAACGCAGGACCGATGGCCCGACGAGTCGGTGGCGTTCATGGGGGCCCCGGTGCTCGCGAACGAGACGCAGGGCAACGACGGCATCGACGGCGTACCGGATCATGCGTCCATCGTGCCAGTGCTCGACCAGGTGGGCTCGCTGGCCCGTCCGGAGCAGGCCCGCGGATTGGGGGTGTGGAGAGCGCGCCGCCGTGCGCGACCGACCGCATATGCTCCTCTTCGATGTCCAGCACAGGGAAACTCGCCGTCGTCGCGCTCGTCGCGCTCATCGCCACCGCCAGCTTCGGGCTCCAAGCCTCCGCGGCCTCCGCATCGGATCGGGCCGCAGCGTCTCGCGCGGCCGAGGAGCACGAGCGCGAACAGGCGTCCGAGCGCTGGGCCGCGGCGGTCGCGTCTGCTGGGGTGCAGGCTCGTCGGGTCGCGGATGCGGCGGCGGCGGTCATCGGAGGTTCGGGCGACCTCGCTCGACCCGACGTCGCTAGCGCGCTCGATGCGGCCCTGCGGGCCCTCGACGAGGCACTCGAAGGGCGCGACATCGGAGCCATCGCGGGGCGACGCGATGAGGTGGCAGAGGCCCTGGGGGTGTTCCGGCAGGCCGTCGCCGACGCCGCGGAAGCGCGGAAGGGCGAGTACTCGTCCGCCGACCAGGCGGCGAGGGACGAGCTCGACCGGGCCGTCGCGGCCGTGAGGGCGGCCGAAGACCTCGGCGTCGCCGAGATCGGCGTCCTGCGCCGCGCCGCCGACCGGGTCGTCGGATCGCATCGGGAAGCGGTCGCGGCAGCGGAGGCGGCGGCCGCAGCCGCAGCCGCATCCGCCGCCGCCGCGGCAGCCGCGACGGGGGAGTCGGGCGAGAGCGGGGGGAGTCCCGCCTCCGGCGCCTCCACGACGCCGTCGGGCCCCCCACCGGGCCTCCGCCGATACCCGACCGAGCTCACGATCGATGCGTACGGCGACTACTGGCCCGGTTGCCCGGTCGTCGTCGGCGAATGGGACTGGTGGTACTACGATTCGACGGGCTACGTGGTCGTGGATCCGGGGTATCCGTACGACATCGAGGTGATGTCGTACGAAGGGCGTCTCCTCGGCGTGAAGTCCCTCCCGTGCATCATCGAGTGACAGTCGAGCTCGTCACCGGGTGATCCCGTCGCGGCCGGGAGCGCGCGCCGATTACGCTGGCCGCATGTCCGGACACGCCTCGAGCGCCTTCCCGATCGCCGTCGCCCAGTTCGCACCCGGCGCGGACGCCGAGGCGAACCGCTCCGAGATCACCCGCCTCACGGAGCTCGCCGCCGCGCGCGGCGCGGGGCTCGTCGTGTTCCCCGAGTACTCGAGCTACTTCACGCCCGAGCCCGGGTGGGACTGGCAGGCGGCGGCCGAGGAGGTTGGCGGCGCGTTCACCGAGCACCTCGCGGCGCTCTCTACCCGGCTGGAGGTGCACGTCGTCGCCGGCATGATCGAGCGACTCGGCGGTGACGAGCGCCGAGTGGGCAACACGGTCGTGGCCGTCGCCCCGGGCGCAGGCGTGGTCGCCACCTACCGCAAGCTGCACCTCTACGACGCGTTCGGGCAGCGCGAGTCCGAGTGGGTGGCGCCCGGAGACATCGACGCACCGCAGGTGTTCGAGGCCGGCGGCCTCCGCTTCGGCCTGCAGACCTGCTACGACGCCCGCTTCCCCGAGGTGACCCGTCGCATCGTCGACGCGGGCGCCGATGTCGTGTGCATGCCGGCCGAGTGGGTTCGGGGGCCGCTCAAGGAGGCGCACTGGCGGGTCCTCACGACGGCGCGCGCCCTCGAGAACACGATGTACGTCGCCGCCGCCGACCACGCCCCGCCGGTGGGCGCGGGCAACAGCATGATCGTCGATCCCATGGGCGTGGAGGTCGCCACGATCGGCGAGGCGACGGATGTCGCGATCGCGTGGGTCTCCCGCGACCGCATCGACGCCGTGCGCCGCGTCAACCCGGCGCTCGCGCTGCGCCGGTTCGACGTGACCGAGCGCATCAGCCCGCGGTGAGCCGCGACAGCCTCGCCGACGCCTCCTCGAGCACGTCGTGGCGCTTGCAGAAAGCGAAACGCACGAGGCTGCGGTAGGCGTCCTGCCGGTCGGGATGGACGAACGCCGACACGGGCACGCCGACCACGCCCGCGCGCTCGGGCAGCTCCCGGCAGAGCACCGCGCCGTCGGAGTACCCGAGCGGTGCGGCATCCGCGACGACGAAGTAGCCGGCGTCGGGGAGCGAGACCGTGAACCCCGCGGCCTCGAGCCCGGCGGCGAGCAGGTCGCGCTTGTCGCGGAGGGTCGCCGCGGCATCCGCGAACACCGCATCGGGGAGGCCGAGGCCGGTGGCGATCGCGGGCTGGAACGGGGCGCCGTTCACGAAGGTGAGGTACTGCTTCACCGCGAGCACGCTGGTGACGAGTGCCGCCGGCGCGGTGATCCAGCCGATCTTCCATCCCGTGGTGCTGAAGGTCTTGCCGCCCGACGAGATCGAGATCGTGCGCTCGCGGGCGCCCGGAAGCGACGCGATGGGCGTGTGCGGTGCGCCGAAGGTGAGGTGCTCGTACACCTCGTCGGTCACGATGATCGCATCGTGCCGCCCGGCGAGTCGCACGATCGACGCGAGCACGTCGGCGTCGAGCACCGCCCCGGTCGGGTTGTGCGGCGAGTTCACGAGGATGATCCGCGTGCGGTCGGTCACGGCGGCCTCGAGCTCGTCGAGGTCGGGCCGCCAGTCGGGGAATCGCAGCGGCACGGTGCGGTGCACGCCTCCGGCACGGGCGATGAGCGCGGCGTAGGCGTCGTAGTAGGGCTCGAACGTCACGACCTCGTCGCCCACGTCGACGAGTGCGAGGATCGTCGCCGCGAGCGCTTCCGTCGCACCGGCCGTGACGAGCACCTCGGATGCCGCGTCCACGTCGATGCCGTAGAACCGCCGCTGGTGCGCGGCGATCGCCTCGCGCAGCACGGGCATGCCGATCCCGGGCGGGTACTGGTTCACGCCGTCAGCGATCGCCTGGCGGGCGGCCTCGAGCACCTCGGCGGGGCCGTCCTCGTCGGGGAAGCCCTGGCCGAGGTTGATGGCGCCGGTCCGGGCGGCCAGCGCACTCATCTCGGCGAAGATCGTGGCGGCGATCGTGCCGTCGGCGGCGAGAAGGCCCGCGCCTGCCGCGGTGCGCTGCCACGGCTGCAGGCCGGGTGCGGGGGAGAAGTCGCTCACGCTCTCACCGTACGTCAGGGTGGGGCCGCTACGCTGGCGCACGGACTCGCGGGGCGACGTCATCCGCACTCGGATGACTCACCGCCCGGTGATAGCCGGATCACAGACTTCGCCGATGCCGCACACAGACTCGCGCGGGATGCTGGCATGGCTTTGGAAGGAGCACACCATGACCGACACCACTGACGGCCCCACGGGGGAGGCCCGGGAGGGCGATGTCGCCGCGACCGCTGCCACGAACGCGGCGCCTGTGAACCCGTCCACCGAGACCGCCGCGGCGACTCCCGCCGCCCCCGCCGAGTCCGCGGCGCCGGTCGCGGCAGCGACGCCCGCCCCGGCCGCCCCGGCCGCATCGACCGTGCCGGCCGCCTCGGCCGCTCCCGCCGCTCCGACCGAGGGTGCCGGCACCGCCGCCGACCTGCCCGCGACCGGCACGGTCTACCAGCCGGGCCAGGCTCCGCAGCCGTACCACGCCCCGCAGCCCACCGCGCCGACCCAGCCCCTCAGCGGCCAGGTGCCGCCTGCCTTCGGCGGTCCCCGCCCCGGAGAGACCCAGCCGACGGCACCCGTGGCCGGAGCGCAGCAGAACGGCTCCACGACCGCGCAGGCGGCGCCGAAGCCGCGTCGCGTGGGTCTCGGCGTCGCCGCGGCCATCGTCGCGGCCGCGCTCATCGGCGGCGCATCGGGCGCCGGCATCACGGCGCTCATCGCCGCCAACGAGGCGCCCGCCTCGAGCGACAGCGCCGACAGCGCGCAGAACATCGTCGTCAACGACAGCGACTCCGTGAACCAGATCACGGCGGTCGCGGCCAAGGCCAGCCCCAGCGTCGTGACCATCTCGGTCACCGGGGGCCAGGCCGGCGGCACCGGCTCGGGCATCATCCTCTCCGAGGACGGCTACGTGCTCACGAACACGCACGTGGTCACGCTCGACGGCGCGACCGGCGACCCGGTCATCCAGGTCAAGACGAACGACGGCCACCTCTACGAGGCCGAGCTCGTCGGCACCGACCCCCTGAGCGACCTCGCGGTCATCAAGCTCACGGATGCCTCCGGCCTCACGCCGCTCGAGTTCGCCGACTCCGACAAGCTCAACGTCGGCGACACGGCCATCGCGATCGGTGCGCCGCTCGGACTCTCCGGCACCGTGACGAACGGCATCATCAGCGCGCTGAACCGCTCGATCGACGTCGCCTCCTCGGCGGCGCCGTCGACTCCTGACGACTCCACCGAGGGCGACGGCGAGGGCGACCAGGGCGACGGGTCGGAGAGCCCCTTCGACTTCTTCTTCGACCTTCCCGACCCCGAGAGCGGCGAGTCGCAGCAGCCGCAGGCCGCGTCCGGCCAGGTGTCGCTCCCGGTCATCCAGACGGATGCCGCGATCAACCCGGGCAACTCGGGCGGCGCGCTGCTCGACTCCGAGGGCAAGCTCATCGGCGTCAATGTCGCCATCCTCTCCGCGGGCGGCTCGAGCACCGAGGCCGGCAACATCGGCGTCGGCTTCGCGGTCCCGTCGAACCTCGCCGAGCGCATCGCGAACGAGATCATCGAGAACGGCGCGGCCACGCACGGCCTGCTGGGCGCGACCGTCACGTCGGCCGAGGCTGACGGCCAGAGCGACATCGTCGGGGCGCTCATCTCCGAGGTCAGCGCCGGCGGCGCTGCCGAGCAGGCGGGCCTCGCGGCCGGCGACGTCGTCACCGAGTTCAACGGCGTGCCGATCACCGACCAGACCGACCTGACCGCCCAGGTGCGCGCGCTCCCGGGCGGCGAGAAGGCCGACATCACCTTCACGCGCGACGGCGAGTCGCAGACCGTGAGCGTCACCCTCGGCACCTTCGAGGGCTGATCCCTCGAGGGGGACCACGACGACGGCGGGGCCGGATCGCACGCGATCCGGCCCCGCCGCATCCGTGTGCTCACATCCCGCTCAGGGCGCGGCTGCTAGGCTCGATCGACTTCCGAGCGAGTGAGGAACATGCCCGATCAGCACCACCCGGCGGCGCCGCCGCTCGTCGGCGTCTCCTACGTCATGCCGGTGCTGAACGATGCGACGCACGTTCGGGCGGCCGTCGAGTCGATCCTCGCGCAGGACTACGCGGGCCCCGTCGAGGTGCTCATCGCACTGGGCCCGTCGATCGACGGCACGGCTGAGCTCGTCGCCGACCTGGCCACCCGGGACGCGCGCGTGCGCGTGCTCGAGAACGAGGTGGGTTCGACGCCCGCCGGCCTGAACATCGGCATCCGGGCGGCACGGTACCCGGTCGTCGTGCGTGTCGACTCCCACTCGATGCTGCCGGTCGACTACGCCCGGGTCGCGCTCGGCGTGCTGGAGCGCACCGGAGCCGACAACGTGGGCGGCATCATGGACGCACGCGGCGAGACGCCGTTCGAGCAGGCCGTCGCACTCGCGTACACGACGAAGGTGGGCCTCGGCGGATCGGCGTTCCACGTCGGCGGCGCCGAGGGGCCAGCCGAGACCGTGTACCTCGGCGTCTTCCGGCGGGCGGCGCTCGAGCGGGTCGGGCTCTTCGACGAGACCATCAAGCGCGGCCAGGACTGGGAGCTGAACCGCCGGCTCCGCGAGACCGGCGGCACAGTGTGGTTCACGCCCGAGCTCGCGGTGACGTACCGGCCGCGTTCGTCGGTCGAGCGCCTCGCCCGCCAGATGTTCTCCACCGGCCTGTGGCGCGGCGAGCTCGCGCGCCGATTCCCGGCGGCGAACGGCATCCGCTACTTCATCCCGCCGGCGATGGTCGTCGGCGTCGCCCTCGGCCTCCTGCTCGGCATCGCCGGCATCGTGCAGGCGGCGATGGGTGCGACGCCGTGGCTGCTGCTCGGCTTCCTCGTGCCCGTGGTCTACCTGCTCTTCGTGGTCGCGGCGACCATCGCCTACGGTCGTGGGCGCAGCGGCGCCGTGGCCGGGTGGTTTCTCGTAGTCTTGCCGTGCATACACGTCTCGTGGGGAGTCGGCTTCGTGCTCGGATACCTCTCGCTGACGAGCAACATCGCCAAGCACACGGGAAGGTGACGCGGATGTCACAAGCCGGTCGGGCTCACGCCAGGCCCACGAGCATCGCCGAGCTCCGCGCGGTCGCCCAGCCCCCCGAGGTGCGGGGGCGGCGCAACGCGGAGCACTGGACGGCGTCGCTGTACCTGCGCCGCTTCTCGCCGTACCTCACCTGGCTGCTGCTGAAGACGTCGATCTCGGCGAACGGCGTCACGGCGCTCATGATCCTCGTGGGCTGGTCCACCGCCGCGGCGCTGCTCATCCCAGGCATCTGGGGCGCCCTGCTCGCGGTGGTGCTCGGCCAGCTGCAGATGCTTGTCGACTGCTGCGACGGCGAGGTCGCCCGCTGGCGTCGCACCTCGTCGCCGGCCGGCGTGTTCCTCGACAAGGTCGGGCACTACACGACCGAGGCGCTCATCCCGCTCGCACTGGGCATCCGCGCGGCCGCCTACCCGCTCGAGTTCCCGGCCGACTTCCTGTGGACGACGGTCGGCGCGCTGCTCGCACTCGTCATCGTCCTGAACAAGGCGCTGAACGACATGGTGCACGTCGCGCGCGCGAACGCGGGGCTGCCGAAGCTGGCCGACACCCACGGCGAGACCGCGCCGCGCGGTGGCCTGATCGCGAAGCTCCGCAAGGCGGCGCGCTTCCTGCCGTTCCATCGGCTCTACCACTCGGTCGAGCTCACGCTCATCGCGCTCGCCGCGGCCGTCGTCGGGCTCTTCCTCGGCCAGCCGCTCGTCGACCGCGTCGTGGTCCTCGTGCTGCTGCCGCTCGCGATCCTGTCGGTGTTCGGGCACTTCGTGGCGATCATGGCCTCACGCCGTGTCCGTTCCTGACCGCGGCGCCGGTTCGCCCGCCGCGCCGCGCCGCCCCCGGGTCGGCGTGGTCGTGCTCACCATGGGCACCCGCCCCGACGACCTCGCGCGGGGCATCCGGAGCGTGCTCGACCAGCAGGACGTGGACGTCGACGTGGTGTGCGTCGGCAACGGCTGGGACCCGGCGACCGCCGATCCGGCGCTGCCGGTGAGCGTGAAGGCCCTGCACCTGCCCGAGAACCTCGGCATCCCGGCCGGCCGCAATCGCGGCGTGCCCGTCGTGCACGGCGACGTGCTGTTCTTCCTCGACGACGACGCCTTCCTGCCCGATGAGCGATTCCTCGCCGACGGATGCCGCATGCTGGCCGAGCGGCCCGAGCTCGGCCTCGTCCAGCCCCGAGTCGTCGACCCCACGGGCCTGGTCTCGCCGCGGCGGTGGATCCCGCGCATCCGCAAGGGCGACCCGGCGCACTCGAGCAACGTGTTCTCGTGCTGGGAGGGCGCGGTGCTCATGCCGCGTGCGGCGTTCGAGGCGACGGGCGGCTGGGCCGACCCGTTCTTCTACGCCCACGAGGGCATCGAGCTCGCCTGGCGCGTCTGGGACACCGGTCGCGTCGCCTGGTACGCCGGCGACCTCGAGGCGGGGCATCCGGTCATCGACCCTGCTCGGCATGCCTACTACTACCGCCTGAACGCGCGGAACCGCGTGTGGCTCGCGCGGCGCAACCTGCCGATGGTGCTCGTCCCGCTCTACGTGGGCTCGTGGACGGCCATCCAGGTGCTGCGCTGGGCACGGAATCCGTCGGCGCTCCGCGCGTGGTTCGGCGGCTGGCGCGCGGGCTGGCGCGAGCACCCGGGGGAACGGCGCCCGATGCGCTGGCGCACGGTGTGGCGCATGACGCTCGCGGGCCGGCCACCGGTCGTCTGACTCCCGGCCACGCCTTCGCTACCCTTGGACGGTGGGAGTGCGGAGAGATGCGCAGCGCGCCGTCAAGCTGGCCAGGGACATCATGTGGTCGAGGCGCGCCCAGCGGGAGCTGCTGAGGAAGCTCGCCGATCGTCCCCCGTTCGAGCCGCACCGCTTCCGCGTCGGCGTCTACTTCGCCGACGGGCGGGTCAACCTCTACCAGCTGCGCCAGTGGTATCGGCCCCTCGCGGAGCTCGCCACGCGGCATCCGGTGCTCATCCTCAGCCGCGCGTCGGGGTCGGCGCTCGAGCTCCTCGACGAGTCGCCCCTGCCCGTGGCCTACGTGCGGCGCGTCGCGGACCTCGAGCAGGTGATCCAGGAGCAGGACCTGCACGTCGTGTTCTACGTGAACCAGAACGCCAAGAACTTCCAGATGATGCGCTACGGGCGCCGTTGGCACGTGTTCATCAACCACGGCGAGTCCGACAAGATGTACATGACGACCAACCAGTTCAAGGCGTACGACTACGCGCTCATCGCGGGCGACGCGGCGCGGGCCCGGCTCGAGAAGGTGCTCTGGGACTACGACTTCGACAAGCGCGCCATCCCCATCGGGCGCCCGCAGGCCGACCACTACCTCGACGGGTCGCCGCTGCCGTACACGCCCGACGACCGCGAGGTGGTGCTGTACGCGCCCACCTGGGAGGGCGACCGAGGTGCCGCCGCCTACGGATCGATCGCGTCGCACGGCGTCGCGCTCGTGCGCGGACTGCTCGCCACCGGGCGCCATCGCCTGATCTACCGACCGCACCCGCGGTCCGGAGTGGTCGATCGCCTGTACGGCGCCGCCAATCGCGAGATCATTGCGGCCATCGCAGCCGCGAACGCGGCGGACCCGATGGCGCGGCACGTCTACGACGACGGCCCGTCGCTCGGCTGGCAGCTCGCGGCCGCCGACGTCGCGATCGTCGACATCTCGGCGATGGTCTACGACCGACTCGCCGCGGGCAAGCCGCTGCTCATCACCCGTCCCGCGAATCCCGAGGCCGAGATCGACACGGGCGGCTACCTCCAGGCGTGCGAGTGGCTCGACGCCTCGGATGCGGCGACGATGGTCGAGCGCGTCGACGAGGTCGCCCACGACGCGGCTGCCCTCGCGAGACTCGGCGTCTGGGTCGAGCGGTACTTCGGGGACACGACCCCCGGCGTCACGACTGCGCGCTTCCACGCGGCGGTCGACCACCTCATGGCCGAATGGGAGCGGTTCGCCGTGCTGCATGCGGGCGACGGCGACATCGACGAGTTCGAGGAGGAGGACGAGGACGAAGCCGAGACGCTCGGCGCCTAGGGCTCGCCCGACGAACGCGGGCTGCGGTCCTGGCCCCGCAGGGCATGGAACCCGTGTCTCAGGACGTGCCCCGACCGCCCGCGGCGCTCAGCGCGGCAGGGGGTTCGGCCCGGTCGCCGTGACCAGCCGCTGCGGGACCCAGCCGTCGACATGGTGGATGCCGTCGAACGTCCCGCCCTGCAGCTCGATCACCGCGCGCAGCGAGTGGCGGTGGAACTTCACGTGGGTGAAGTCCTCGAACAGGATGTAGTAGGGCTCGTTCCACGCGTTCTGGAACTGCTGGCCGGTCAGCACCGCCCGATGCCGGCGCGAGAACGCGTCGACCTCCTCGCCGACGACCACGCCGAAGTGCTCCATGCCCATCTTGTAGACGCGCTGGTGGACCGGCGGGATGAGCTCGATGAGCGGGATCACCTGGCCGTCGAGGACGCGGAGCGGCTCGGCGAGGAGGATCATGGACATCGGCCGCCCGTTCCACACGCCTTCCATGTTGGCGACGGCGTGGCGTTCGAGCAGGGTCCGCAGGTGGACGTACTGGTCCCACTCAGGGACGCGGACGGCGAGGTGACCCAGCTCGTACGGCGCGATGTCGATGCCCCGGGCGAGCAGGCGGTCGCGCTGCTGCGCGGCGAACGCCCGATAGTCCCCGATGATGTCGCCGACCGGATCGGCCATCGCCCTCCTCCTCTCGGCCGCCGCCATCCTACGACGAGGACTGCGACGGCGCGTCGGCTCCGGGTGCCGCCGCATCCTCGTCGGCCTGCTTCTTCGAACGCCCGATTCCGCGGGTCGCCCGCGAGGCGACCGTGCGGAGGCCTCGGCTGGTGGAGAGGGCGAGGTCGCCCACGGCGGCGCCGGCGCGCGTGAGCCGCGACGTGGCGGACTGGAGGATCGAGTCGCCCTCGCGTGGTTCGAGCTCGTGCGGCAGCACCTGCGGCGGCGCACCAAACGCGAGTCGGGACTGCCGGAGGACCCTGCGGCCGAGGATGTGATTGCCCGCGCCGCCGATCGCCGCGCCGATGCCGAACGGGATGGCCTTGCCGATGATGCCGGCGCCGCCGCGCACCGCGAACTGCCGCACGAACACGTGCCGCAGCCGGTCGACCACGGTGCCCATGACCGCCTTCGGCATCGTGTTGGTGATGAGCTCGCCCCAGTAGGCATTACGGGCGATGCCGCTGCCGGAGGCCTGCCCGGCGAACTGGCGCACGAGGTCGATGCCCTCGTTGCCGAGCATGAGCGTCATCACCAGGGCGCGGGCACGATCGGGGTTGTCGATCGCGATGCCGTGCACCTCGGCGACCGACTGCGCGAAGAGTGCGGTGGCCTCGAGGAATCCGGCCGTCTCGACGCCGGAGAGCACGAGCGTGATGCCGGTGCTGATGCCCGGGATGACGGCCGTGGCGCCGACGGCCGCGCCACCGGTCGTGACCGCGGCCAGGTAGCGGCGCTCGAGGATCCGCACGATCTGCTCGGGTGTCGCGTTCGGGGAGCGCCGGCGGATGCCGCGCAGGTGCGCCACGACGACGGGCCGCTGGATGGAGAGCACCGCGTCGATCCCGCGCTCCACGCCGTGGGCTCGCCCGTCGTCATGCGGGGCACCGGCTGCGCCGGCGCCCTGGGACGCCCCCGCGTCCTGTCCCTCCGCGGTCGACGCCGAGGGCTGCCCCTCGCGAGGGGCGTCTCCGCCCATCGACGTGATCTTGTGCACGCGTTCGCTCATGGTGGGACGATCCTAAGCTCCGAGGCCGTGAGGTCGCCCGAACCCGGGGGAGGCTCGCGTCGCGTTCCCGGATGCGGTATACCGCAGGCGGAGCGGCCTACTTCACCGTGCCGTGGTCGGCGTTGTAGCGGTCGAGCACCTCGTCGATGGGCGCGTCGAGCACGAGCGCGCCCTTGTCGAGGTAGAGCCCGCGCGTGCAGAACCGGCGCAGGTCGCGTTCGTTGTGCGAGACGAAGAAGAGCGTGCGCCCGCCCGCCAGGAGCTCGTCGATCCGCCGGTAGCACTTCTCGCGGAACGCCTTGTCGCCGACCGCGAGCACCTCGTCGACGAGCAGGATCGGCTCCTCGAGCTGGGAGATCACGGCGAAGGCGATGCGCACCTTCATGCCGCTCGACAGGTGCTTGTAGGGCGTGTCGAGGAAGTCGCCGATGTCGGCGAACTCGATGATCTCCTCGAACTTCGCATCGATCTGCGACCTCGTCATGCCGTGCAGCCCCGCCGTGAGGTACACGTTGTCGCGCACCGTCAGGTCCTCGACGAACCCTCCGGTGATCTCGATGAGCGGCGCCACGCCGCCGGTGACCTCGACCGTGCCCTCGTCGGCGATCATCACGCCCGCCACCAGCTTGAGCAGCGTCGACTTGCCCTGCCCGTTGCGGCCGACCACGCCGATCGCCTCGCCGGGTCGCACCTCGATCGACACGTCACGCAGCGCCCAGAACTCTCCGGGGCGCGTGCGGCGGCGGCGCCCGGCGAGCAGGTCCTTGAACGAGCGTCGGCCGCGCCGATTGCGGCGGAAGCGGATGCCGAGCCCGTGGGCGCGGATCGCGTGTGTCTCGGTCGCGGCGAGTTCGGCCGCGGCGGCATCCGTCATCAGATCTCCTTCAGCACCTGGCGCACGCTGCCGCGGAACACGAGGAGGCCGACGGCGAGCAGGGCGACCGACATGAGCGCCGCGATCACGACGTTGAACCAGTCGAGCTCGTCGGGGAAGAATCCCGCGCGGTAGAGGCCGAAGATGCCCGACAGCGGGTTGAACGCCGCCCAGATGTGCAGCTCGGAGGGCAGGTTCGACACCCCGTAGATGATGGGCGAGGCGTAGAACAGGAACCGGAGGATGAGCTTGACGGCGCGCTCGAGGTCGCGGAAGAACACCACCAGGGGAGCGACGATGAGGGCGACCCCCACCGTGAGGATCGCCTGCAGCAGGATCGCCAGCGGGAACAGCAGCAGTTCCCAGCCGACCGTCGCACCGAACACGATGGCGAACAGCGCGAGCACCGGAAGCGACAGCAGGAACTCGATGCCCTTCGACAGCACGATGCGATTGACCCAGATGGTGCGGGGGATCTTGGTCGACCGCACGAGCTTGGCGTCCTTCAGGAACGCGCGCGTCGAGTCGGAGACGGCGCCGTTGAACCACATCCACGGCAGCAGCGCCGAGAGCAGGAAGACGATGTAGGGCTCGGTGCCCACCGGCCGCTGGAACACCTGCGTGAAGACGAACCAGTAGATGCCCGCCATCACGAGCGGATCGAGCACCGACCAGAGGTAGCCGAGCGCCGAGGTCGAGTACCGCACCTTCAGGTCGCGGGTGGTGAGGAGCCAGAGCGAGTGCCGGTATCGTGCCCACGGCGTCCGCTGCAGCGGATGCGTGTCGGCGTAGCTCATCACGATCTCATCGTAGATGCCGCGCGGCGGTAGGTTTGATGCAGGCTGGCGGCGCGTGCCGCGCCCGGTCGGAAGGAACGTCGTGCACCGCACCAGTACCCGCGTGCTCCTGAGTTGCGCCGCGATCGGCGTGGGCGGCGGTCTCGTCGCCGGCCCCTCCGCCTACCTCGCGGCCGCGTTCGCGGCGTTCGGGCCGATCCTGTACGGACTCACGGTGGGCCTGCACTTCCTCCCGAGCGTCGTCGCGCTCGCCCTGCTGAAGCGACCGGGCACCGCGGTGCTCGCCGGCGTGATCGCCGGGCTCGTCGGCACGGCCTTCGCCCCGTGGTGGATCGGACGCTTCATCGGCACCGGCCTGCTCGTGGGCGTGCTGCTCGAGCTGCCGTTCCTCATCACGAGATACCGGCGATGGGATCCGTGGCTGTTCTACGTGTCCGCGGTGTTCTCCGGGCTCGTGCTGGCCATCGCGGTGTTCATCGGGCTCGGCGCCGAGCACTACGCCTGGTGGGCCTGGGCCATCGCCCTGCCCCTCTGGGTCGCCAGCCCCGTGCTCTTCACGTGGATCGGCCGGGTGATCGCCGCACGGCTCGCGAGGGCCGGCGTCGCCCAGCTGCCGTCGCGCGAGGCGCGCCCGGGCTGAGCGGCGGGCGCGAGCCGGGCCGGGATGCGAAGAGCGGATGCCTCGAGGCATCCGCTCTTCACTGCTGTGGTGCGGTGATCACACGAAGTGGTTCGCACGCTCCAGGTCTTCGGCGAAGTCGACCTCGACCGCATAGAGGTCGGAGATGTCCATCGGCTCGACGAGCATGCCGTTCTTCTCGATCGCGAGCTCGATGCCGCGCTCGAAGTAGTCCTGGTCGCCGACGCGCCCGAGGTGCGCGAGCAGTGCGGCCTTGTCGCGGCTCGACACGTAGTTGATGCCGACCGCCTCGCCGAGGCCGCCCTTGACCGTCTTGGAGAGCTCGTTGATGTAGCCCTCGGCGGTGGTCGTGTACTTCACCTCTTCGTCGGACACCTTGGCGGTGTTGACGGTGACGAACGACTGGTCGCGCGCGATGAACGGCAGCGCGCGGTCGAGGATGCGCGGGTCGAACACGACGTCGCCGTTCATCCACAGCACGCCGCCCGCCTGCGACGCCGCGAGGGCGCGCATGAGGCTCTTCGAGGTGTTCGTCTGGTCGTACTCCTCGTTGTAGACGAAGGACGCCTGCGGGAACGCCTCGATGATGTGCTCGAGCTTGTAGCCGACGACGATCGTCACGTTGGCGTTGGCGCCGAACGCGTGCTCGATGTTGTCGAACTGCTGGCGCATGATGGTGCGGCCGTCGCTCAGTTCGGTGAGGGGTTTGGGAAGGGATCGCCCGAGCCGGCTCCCCATGCCGGCAGCGAGAATCACGATCTGGGTGGTCACTGCATCTCCTTCGGTGGGTCGGATGCCACGGGCGCTCGTTGCCGAGCGTTCCCCCCACGTTCATCCGGAAGTTCACATATGGACACGCCGTTATGCCGGATCTCAGGATATCGGGTACCACCGTCGCGCGCCTCGCAGGGTAGGCGGTCGTAGCGGGATCGTGATGCCACGCTCAGGGAATGCACAGGTTCCGCGTCGCCGGGGGACGTCGCAACTGGGTTCGAGGGGTAGGGATTGGTAGGTTGTCTGCGTGACTTCCGTTTCGCGCTCAACACAGGACGACGAAGCTCCCGAAGGCACCGGCACGGGGGTGTCCGCCGTTCGGGGGTCCGCCGTCGCGCCGCGCTCGACGGGGAGCACCGCGACGGGCGCCGCGAGCACCGGTGCCGCAGGCTCCCCGAGCGCGTCCGCGGACGACGAGGTGACGCCGGAGTCGGCGCAGAAGCCGGCGCGCAAGCCCCGTCCGGCGCGCAGCACCGCCGCGAAGGCCGCTTCCGGTGCCGCCGAGCCGAAGCCGAAGCCGACGCCCGCCGACGAGTCCGAGACGCCGGCATCGAAGCGCACGGCCGCGTCGCGCGCCGCGTCGTCGAAGGCGGCCAGTGCCCGCGGCGAGTCCGCCAGGACGGCGCGCGCCGCCCGCACCTCTGCGTCGAGCACCCCCGCGGCACGGAGTCGCGCCGCTGCCGCCGCGACCACGAAGCGGCAGTCCCAGCGTGTCGCCGCGTCGACCACCACCGAGACCACCGCGGCCGAGCGGGCGTCCCGCAAGCCGGCCCCCGAGTCCCAGCTTCAGCCCGAGCCGACGGCCGTGGCCGACGCGCCGGTCGCCTCCGCGGCGCCCGCCGCCCTCGCAGCCCGGGCCGCCGCTGCCCCGGCAGCGTCGGCAGCCGAGGTCGATGAGATCACCCGCGAGCGGCCGGAGCGCAACACGACGTCCACCGCCGTGCGCGCGGCGGCGGCGGTCGCTGCGGCCGCCATCGCCGACGACGCGATCGCGGAGCCCCCGTCGACGGCATCCCGCTCGGCGGCCGCCGAGTCCGCTCCCGACGTCGCTCCGGCGGCGGGCGCGGCAGTCGTCGAGCACCAGGTCGGCGCGCCCGTCGACCCGCCGGTGGAGACGACCACGCTCGACGAGGCCCTGGCCGACGCGGCCGGCGTCGAGGTGGCCGGCGTCGACGCGCCGGAGGAGTACGTCGCGGCGCCGCCCGTCGAGGAGTCCGCGGGCGAGGTCGTCACGGCGCCGCCCGTCGCGGCCGCCGAGGCCGAGGCGACCCTCGTGCTGCCCGTGGTCGAGCCCGAGACGGCCGACACCGAGGCATCCGTCACCCAGGTGCTCGACGCCACGACCGACGCACCCGCCGGCGACCAGGCGGTGGCCGTCATCCCGGCGCCGCGCCAGCCCACCCCGCGCAAGAAGCGCACGCTGCGGGTGGCGCGACCGGCCCCTGGCCCCGATGCCCGTCGGGTACTGGCCATCCAGGGCCTCGTCAAGCGGTTCGGCGACAACACCGCCGTCGACGGCATCTCGCTCGAGGTGCGCGCCGGGTCGTTCTTCGGCATCGTCGGGCCGAACGGCGCCGGGAAGACCACGACGCTCTCGATGGTCACCGGCCTGCTGCGGCCCGACGCCGGCACCGTGCGCATCCACGACATCGACGCGTGGGCCGATCCGCGCGCGGCGAAGCAGGCCACCGGCGCGCTGCCCGACCGCCTGCGCCTCTTCGACCGGCTCACGGGCGCCCAGCTGCTGTACTACTCCGGCGCGCTCCGCGGCCTCGACTCCCGCACGGTGCGCGACCGCAGCGCCGACCTCATCGCCGCCTTCGGGCTCGAGGACGCGGTCGACCGCCTCGTCGCCGACTACTCCGCCGGCATGACGAAGAAGATCGCGCTGGCCTGCGCCATGATCCATGCCCCGCGGCTGCTCGTGCTCGACGAGCCGTTCGAGTCGGTCGATCCGGTCTCTGCGGCGAACCTCACCGAGATCCTCGAGCGCTACGTCGCGGGCGGCGGCACGGTGGTGCTGTCCAGCCACGGCATGGACCTCATCGAGCGCGTCTGCGATTCCGCGGCGATCATCGTCGGCGGCCGGGTGCTCGCGGCCGGAACCCTCGACGAGGTGCGCGCCGGCCAGACCCTCGAAGACCGCTTCGTCGAGCTCGCCGGCGGACGCAAGGCAGCGGAAGGCATGGAATGGTTGCACAGTTTCTCCGATTGAAACTGCGCCTGCTCGGGAACATCTTCCGGCGGAGCCCCTGGCAGGTCGTCGGCATCTCGCTCGGTCTCGTCTACGGGGTCGGACTCGCCGCGCTGCTCTTCATGACGCTGGTCAGCCTGCGCTTCGTGGGCGATGTCGAGCTCATCCGTGACGTCTTCATCGTCGCGGGGTCGGTGACCGTGGTCGGGTTCATCGTCCTGCCGCTCCTGTTCGGGGTCGACGACACGATGGATCCCCGGCGGTTCGCGCTGTTCGGGCTGCCCGACCGCACGCTGGCGTTCGGGCTCGCCGTGGCAGCGATGATCGGCATCCCGGCGCTCGCGCTCGCCATCGTGCTCGCGGGCACGGTGGTCACGTGGTCGCGCGGCCCCGGCGAGGCGATCCTGGCGATCCTGGCAGCGGCGGTCGCCTTCGGCACCTGCCTGCTGCTCGCTCGCGTCGCCACGGGCCTGGCCTCGGTGCTGCTCGCCACGCGCCGTGCCCGCGAGGTCAGCAGTGTGCTCGGCGTGCTGCTGATCGTGCTGCTCTCGCCGGTGATCGTGGTGCTCGCGACCCTCGACTGGGCGAACTCGGGCCTTCGCGTGCTCGAGACCATCGCCGGCGTGCTCGGCTGGACGCCGTTCGGCGCCGCCTTCGCGGCCCCGGGCGATGCCGCCGCGGGCGACTGGGGACCGGCGATCCTGAAGTTCGGCGTCGCCGTGCTCACGCTCGGCGCCATCTGGTTCGGCTGGCGGTCACTCGTCGCCCGGATGCTGGTGACGCCCGGCCGCGAGGCGTCGGCGAAGAGCTACCGCGGGCTCGGCTGGTTCGATCGGATGCCGCACAACGCCACGGGCGCGGTCGCGGCGCGCAGCATCACCTACTGGTTCCGCGACGCACGCTACTGGGTGTCCATCATCATGGTGCCGATCGTCCCCCTGCTCGTGATCGTGCCACTCGGCATCGCCGGCATCCCACTCGCGTACACCGCCCTGATCCCGGTGCCCCTCATGTGCCTGCTCCTCGGCTGGTCACTGCACAACGACACCGCGTACGACAGCACGGCCGTCTGGCTGCACGTCGTCTCGAGCGTGCGCGGCGCGGCCGACCGGGCGGGCCGACTGGTGCCGGTGCTCATCGCGGGGGCGCTCGTCATCGGACTCGGCAGCGCGGTCACGGTGTTCGTGCTCGACGACTGGCGGCTGCTGCCGTCGATCGTCGGCGTGAGCACCGCACTGCTGCTCGGCGGGCTCGGGGTGGGCTCGATCACGTCGGCCAGGTTCCCGTACCCGGCGGTGAAGCCCGGCGACAGCCCGTTCCAGCAGCCGCAGTCGACCGGCGCGGTCACGGCCCTCGTGCAGTCGATCACGATGTTCGGCTCACTCCTCGTGGCGGCCCCGGCCATCTGGTTCGCGGCGCTGGGGCTCTTCGACGACCCGGCGTGGCACGCGGCCGCCTTCGCCGCGGGCGTCGGCCTCGGTCTCCTGGTGCTCGCCGCCGGCATCGCGCTGGGCGGTCGCGTGTTCGATCGTCGCGGGCCAGAGATCGTGGGCGCGGCACTGCGCGCCTGATCGGGGATGTGCTCCGCGGCGGCATCCGCCGACCGGCCGCCCATGCGGCATCCGCGCGTAGAATCGAGCCCATGATCGAACGTGCGCACGCGAGCATCGCCGACCCCGACGCGCCCGGCGGTGGCACCTCGGTGCTCGACCGGGAACTCGAGAAGCTCCTCGAAGAGGAGGCCATCGAGCCGGGCGATCACGAGCGCTTCTCGCACTACGTGAAGAAGGAGCAGATCCTCGAGTCGGCGATCACCGGCAAGCCGGTGAAGGCCCTGTGCGGCAAGAAGTGGACGCCGGGTCGCGACCCCGAGAAGTTCCCGGTGTGCCCCACCTGCCGGGAGATCTACGAGCGGATGAAGGCGGAGTAACGCCTCAGCGGTAGGTCGTCGGGATCACGGGTTCGCCGCGCCCGAGGCGGAACGCCTCGATCGGCAGCTCCTGCATGGCCTCGGCGCGGTGCGCGCGTGCCGCCCGGGTGCCCTCGGGGCCGAGGAACGCGGGATCGGCGACGCCGTCGGCCATGAGCTGGACCATGAGCGGGCGCAACCGGCTGCCCGCCTCGAACTCGGCCTCCCCGTCGGGCCCGTCGCCCACGAAGACGAGCTCCTCGCGTGCGGTGTGCGTGGAGTCGAGGCGGCGTGCCGCGTTCTTGCGCCCGCCGACGCTCGCCTTCTGCGTGGAGGCCTTGGCGACGGCCACCCACTCGCCCGCGTCGTCGCGCCGGGCGACGAGCTTGTAGACCATCCCGGCCGCCGGGGATCCGGAACCCGTCACCACGGCCGTGCCGACGCCGTAGGAGTCGACGGGTGCCGCCGAGAGGGCGGCGATGGTGAACTCGTCGAGGTCGCTCGTGACCGTGATCCTCGTGTCGACGGCGCCGAGGCCGTCGAGCTGCTCGCGGACCGACATGACCACGGTGGGCAGGTCGCCCGAATCGATGCGCACCGCGCCGAGGGAGGTGCCAGCCACGCGCACGGCCGTCTCGACGCCCTGCGCGATGTCGTACGTGTCGATGAGCAGCGTGGTCGTGGGCCCGAACGCCTCGATCTGCGCCCGGAACGCCGCCTCCTCGGAATCGTGCAGGAGGGTGAACGCGTGCGCCGCGGTGCCCATCGTGGGGATGCCCCAGGTGCGCCCGGCCTCGAGGTTCGAGGTCGCGTCGAACCCGGCGATGTACGCCGCGCGTGCGGCGGCGATCGCGGCGCGTTCGCTCGTGCGGCGCGAGCCCATCTCGGCGATGGGCCGGCCGAGCGCGACCGACACCATGCGCGCCGCAGCGCCGGCGACCGACGAGTCGTAGTTGAGCGTCGAGAGCACCAGGGTCTCGAGCATGACCGCCTCGGCGAACGTCGCCTGGATCGTGATGAGCGGCGAGCCCGGGAAGTACGCCTCGCCCTCGCGGTAGCCCCAGATGTCGCCGCGGAAGCGGTAGTCGGCGAGCCAGTCCAGCGTGGCGGGCCGCACGATCTCGTTCGTGCGGAGCCATTCGAGCTCGGCGTCCTCGAACCGGAACCGGTCGATGAGCTCGAGCAGGCGCCCGGTGCCCGCGACGATGCCGTACCGGCGTCCGTCGGGCAGCCGGCGGGCGAACGCCTCGAAGAGGCTCTCGCGGTGGGCGGTGCCGTCTCGCAGCGCGGCATCCACCATCGTGAGCTCGTATCGGTCGGTGAAGAGCGCAGCTGAGCCGGTCACACGGTCAGCCTACTGGTCAGGTGTCGGCGATCGGCCGACGTGGAGGCGCGGGCGCGGGCGCTCCGGCGGCGCCCGTGCGGCGGCTTACCGCGATGACGTTGCCCAGGGAGATGAGCCCCAGGCCGACGAGCTGCCAGGCGGCGAGCGCCTGGCCGAGGACGACGAGCCCCGCCAGTGCGGCGGCGGCCGGCTGCACGCTCTGCAGCACGCTGAAGAGCTGCTGCGGCATCCGGCGCAGCACGAGCAGGTCGATCGAGTAGGGGATCGCCGAGGAGAGGATGCCGGTGGCGAGGCCGATGACCGCGACGTGCAGGAGCTCGTCGGGGGCGAGGCCCACGATCGCCACGACGAGGAGCGGCGAGGTGACGACGGCCGCGAGCAGGCTCGCCAGTGCGGTGCCCTGCACGCCGGGGAGCGTGCGCCCAGCACGACGACTGAGCACGATGTAGGCCGCCCACGACGCGGCCGCGACGAGTGCGAGGAGCACGCCGACGGGATCGATCCCCGGCACGCTGCCGGTGAGCAGCACGACGCCGAGGCCGGCCATGGCGGCGCAGAGCAGGTCGAGCCGACGGCGCGAGCCGGCGAGCGCGAGCGCGAGGGGGCCGAGGAACTCGAGGGTGACCGCGAGGCCGAGCCCGATCCGCTCGACGGCGCCGTAGAGGGCGAGGTTCATGCTGACCAGCACGAGGCCGAGCAGCAGGGCCGGGCGGACGGACCGCCACGTCAGGTCCCGGCGGCGTGGTCGGGCGACGGCGAGCAACGCCACCGCAGCGAAGGCCTGGCGGAGCGCGACCACCCCGCCCGTCCCCACGAGCGGGAAGATCGTGGCGCCGATCGCCGCGCCGACCTGCACCGACGCCGCACCGCCGACGACCGCGGCCGCTGCGATGGGTTCCCGTGACATGTCGGACACGCTACGCCGAGATTCGTGCATGGAGAAATGCAATCAAGGCACATTGATACGCTGGCTGCATGGATGTGGAGACGCGGCAGCTGCGAGTGCTCGTGGCGGTCGACGAGGAGCGATCGTTCACGGCCGCGGCGGACCGGTTGGGGATGTCGCAGGCCGCGGTGTCCCGGGCGCTGGCCGCCCTCGAGCACGAGCTCGGGACCCGGCTCATGCACCGGACGACGCGGCGGGTCGAGCCCACCGAAGCGGGCGGCTCCTTCGCCGCGACCGCCCGTCGCGTGCTCGCCGAGCTCGATCGTGCGGTCGCGGAGGCGCGCGGCGACCGATCGGTCATCCGCGTCGGATACCAGTGGGCCGCACTCGGTGCGCACACGACCCCGGTGCTGCGCGCCTGGAATCGGGCGCACGCCGACGCTCCCATGCGACTGGTCCGGCTGAACCGCCGCGACGGCGGACTGGCCGAGGGGCTCGTCGACCTCGCCGTGCTGCGGCATCACGTCGACCCCGAGCTCGAATCCGAGCCCGTCGGCACCGAGCCGCGCGTCGTGGCGGTCCCGATCGACCATCCGCTGGCCGACCGGGTGGCCGTCGGCCTCGCCGACCTGGTTCCGTTCACCGTCGCCCACGACCGGCACACGGGCACGACCTCGGCCGAGCTCTGGTCGTCCGCGGGACTCGCGGTGCCGCCCATGACCGAGACCGGCGACGTGGAGGAATGGCTCGACCTCATCGCCGCGGGCGACGCCATCGGCGTCACGGCGGAGGGCACCGCGCACCACTATCCCCGGCCCGGGGTCGTCTTCGTGCCGATCGACGACGCGCCGCCGATCGAGGTGCGCCTCGCCTGGCACCGTCGGTACCGGCATCCGTTCGCAGCGCGCGTCGCCCGCGCCATCCGCGTCGCCTACGACCTCGACGCGCTCGCCTAAGCTTGGATGTCGTGACGGATGCACCGATCGGGATCTTCGACTCCGGCGTCGGCGGTCTCACGGTCGCCCGAGCGGTGAAGGACCAGTTGCCGCACGAGTCGATCCTCTACATCGGCGACCTCGAGCACTCGCCCTACGGCCCGAAGAAGATCGCCGACGTGCGCGGCTACGCGCTCGCCGTGCTCGACGACCTCGTGGCGCAGGGCGTGAAGATGCTCGTGATCGCCTGCAACACGGCGTCCTCGGCGATGCTGCGCGACGCGCGCGAGCGCTACGACGTGCCGGTCGTCGAGGTGATCCAGCCGGCGGTGCGCCGGGCGGTCGCCACGACGCGCAACGGCCGCGTCGGCGTGATCGGCACGGTCGGCACGGTGCAATCGCGGGCCTACGACGACGCCTTCGCCGCGGCCCCGCACCTCGAACTGGTCTCGGCGGCCTGCCCGCGATTCGTCGAGTTCGTCGAGGCCGGCGTGACGAGCGGCGACGAGTTGCTCTCGGTGGCCGAGGAGTACCTCGCGCCGCTCCGCGATGCCGATGTCGACACGCTCGTGCTCGGCTGCACGCACTACCCGTTCCTCAAGGGCGCGATCTCGTACGTGATGGGCGAGCAGGTCGCGCTCGTCTCGAGCGACGTCGAGACCGCGAACGACGTCTATCGCGTGCTCGTGTCGAACGGCATGGAGCGACGATCGCCGCTGCCGCCCACCTACCGCTACGAGGCGACCGGCGGCTCCACGAGCGCGTTCCTCGACCTCGCGCACCGGCTCATCGCCCCCGAGATCCCGAGCGTCGAGCTCGTCGAGACGGGCGCGCTCACCATCCCCCACCACGCACGGCTTCGACAGGAGAACGCATGACCGAGGCATCCGACCCCCAGGCGAACCTCGTTCGGGCCGACGGCCGCTCGCCCGACGAGCTGCGCACGGTCACCTTCGAACGCGGCTGGAGCGCCCACGCCGAGGGCAGCGCCCTCGTCTCGTTCGGCAGCACCAGGGTGCTGTGCACGGCGTCGTTCACGAACGGCGTGCCCCGCTGGATGAACGGCAAGGGTCGCGGCTGGGTCACCGCCGAGTACGCCATGCTGCCGCGCTCCACGAACACCCGCAACGACCGCGAGTCGGTGAAGGGCCGCATCGGCGGTCGCACCCACGAGATCAGCCGGCTCATCGGCCGCAGCCTGCGCGCCGTGGTCGACACCAAGGGCCTCGGCGAGAACACGATCCAGATCGACTGCGACGTGCTGCAGGCCGACGGCGGCACCCGCACCGCCGCCATCACGGGTGCGTACCTCGCGCTCGCCGACGCCGTCGAGTGGGCCCGCGAGCAGAAGTTCATCGGGCAGAAGGCGAAGCCGTTGATCGACACGGTGTCGGCCGTGTCGGTGGGCATCATCGACGGCACGCCGATGCTCGACCTCGCCTACGTCGAGGACGTGCGCGCCGAGACCGACATGAACGTCGTCGCGACCGGTCGCGGGCTCTTCGTCGAGGTGCAGGGCACCGCCGAGGGCGCACCGTTCGACCGCCGGGAGCTCGACGCCCTGCTCGACCTCGCGCTCGCCGGCACCACCGAGCTCACCCGATTGCAGGTGGGCGCGCTCGCCGCCGGCGCCGAGGCGGCCGGCGCGTGAGCCTCGAGTTCGTGCTCGCGAGTCACAATGCGCACAAGGTGCGCGAGTTCCAGCGCATCATCGGCGAGCGGATGCCGCAGGCGGTCGTGCTGCCGTACGACGGCCCCGAGCCCGTCGAGGAGGGCGTCACCTTCGCCGAGAACGCCCTTATCAAGGCGCGCGCGGCGGCGCAGCACACCGGACGCATTGCGCTGGCCGACGACTCGGGCATCACCGTCGACGTGCTCGGCGGCGCGCCCGGAATCTTCTCCGCGAGGTGGGCGGGGTCGGCCGCGGGCGACGAGGCGAACGTGCGCCTGCTGCTCGACCAGCTCAGCGACATCCGGCGCCCGCATCGCGGTGCGGAGTTCCACTGCACGATCGCGCTCGTGGTGCCCGAGGCCGTGCTCGCGGGCGGGCACGAGTTCGTGGCCGAGGGCCGCTGGCGCGGCACGCTCGCCTACGAGCCGCGCGGATCGCACGGATTCGGCTACGACCCGATCTTCGAGCCCGACGGCCTCGAGGTCACGGCCGCGGAGCTGCGACCCGAGGAGAAGGACGCGCAGAGCCATCGTGCCCGCGCGTTCGTCGAGCTGCTGCCCGAGCTCGAGCGCGTCGCCGCGCGTGTCGGGCGCTGACCGGCAGAGCGGCTGACCGGCGGGCCGGCTGACCGGCAGGCGGGCTGACCGGCACCACCCAGGGGACTCGTCCCGCGGTACCACGTCGTGCCGGAAGGTCGGTACCGCGGTCTGACGACGCCCGTCGTGCGGCTCCCTACCTTCGATTCATGCACTCCGGCCGGGACCTCCGGCGGAGCATCCGAATCGAAGGGACCGTCGATCATCATGATCGAGGTGGAACACCTGACCAAGCGCTTCGGCGCGACCACCGCGGTGGACGACCTGTCGTTCACCGTGCATCCGGGGACCGTCACCGGATTCCTCGGGCCCAACGGCGCCGGCAAGTCGACGGCGATGCGCGTCATCGCCGGTCTCGCCCGGCCCACGTCCGGCACGACCCGCGTCAACGGTCGGCCGGTCGCCGAGCACGCCGCGCCACTGGCCGAGGTCGGCACGCTCCTGGCCGCGGGCGCGGCGCATCCCGGCCGTACCGCGCGCTCCCACCTCCTCGCGCTCGCCGCGACGCACGGCCTCGGCCGAGCGCGAGTCGACGAGGTGCTGCGCCTCACCGGGATGGAGACCGTCGCCGACCGGCGCGTGGGCTCCTACTCGATGGGCATGGGCCAGCGTCTCGGCCTCGCCGCCGCGCTGCTGGGGGACCCCCGGACGATCATGCTCGACGAGCCCATCAACGGACTCGACCCCGACGGCATCGTCTGGGTGCGGCGATTCCTGCGCAGCCTCGCCGCCGAAGGTCGCACCGTCTTCCTCTCGTCGCACCTGATGAGCGAGATGGCGCAGACCGCCGACCACCTCATCGTGATCGGACGCGGCCGACTGATCGCGGATGCGCCGATCGAGCAGGTGCTCGCCGGCGTCGGCGCGTCCCGGGTCGCCGTGAAGACGCCGGATGCGCAGCGGCTGGCCACCGCGCTCGCGGCACCCGACGTGACCGTCACCGCCGTCGCCCACGACGAGCTGGAGGTCACGGGGCTGGATGCCGCCGCGATCGCCGCCGTGGCCCGCGACCTCGGCGTGCTCCTGCACGAGCTCGCCACGCACACCGCCTCGCTCGAGGAGGCGTACCTCTCGCTGACCGACTCCGCGGTCGAGTACACGGCCGTGCCTGCGGCCGCCCGCTGAGTCCGATCCCACACCGCCGACCAGGAGACCACCATCATGTCCGCATCGACCACGACGGCACACGCCGTCGACTCGATCACTCGCGGCTCCGTGCCGCGCCTCACCTTCGCACGGATCACCCGCGCCGAATGGATCAAGACCCGGAGCGTGCGGTCCTCGTACTGGACCGCCGCAGCCACGCTCGCCTTCACCGTGCTGTTCGCCGCGGGGGTCCTGCTCCTCGTCTCGGTCGCGCCCGCCGCCGACGTGCCGGATCCCGCTGCCGTCATCGTCGACAGCTACGGCGAGGCGCCGGGCATCGGCGTCGCCGGATTCGCCTTCCTGTTCGCGTACGCGCTCGTCGCGGTGTTCGGGGTCCTCGTCGTGAGCACCGAGCGCTCGACGGGACTGCTCGCCACGACGCTCGCGGCCGTGCCGCGACGCACGCCCGTGCTCGCCGCCAAGCTCGTCGTGTCGGCGGTCGTGGGCATGGCGATCGGACTGATCGGTGCCGTCGCCTCGTTCCTGCTCGTGCAACCGCAGCTCGCTGCGCTCGGACTCGGCTCGTCGCTCCTCGACCCGGACGCGCTCCAGGTGCTCGCGGGCGGGACCCTCTTCGTCGGGCTCATCGCGGTGATGTCGACGGCGATCGCATCGTTGTTCCGCGGGACCGCCGCGGCGCTGGGCGCGGTGCTCGGCCTGCTCGTGCTCGCCCCGACCCTGATCCCGATCATCCCCGGGATCGGCGGCGAGATCGCCGGATTCCTGCCCAGCTCCGCCGGTATGATGCTGTTCCAACCCGCGACCCAGGTCGGCTGGCAGCCGATCGTCACCGGGGGACTCGTCCTCCTCGGGTGGACCATCGGGGCAGTCGTCGTGGCCGGAGCGCTCTTCAAGAGACGAGACGTGTGATGGACGAGCGAGGACCCTCCAGCGCCCGGGCCGCGAGCCCGGCTGCCGGGGGGTCCCCGGCAGCGCCGGGGTCTCCGGCAGCCGCCCCGACGCCGACGCAGGCCACGGCAGCGCCGACACCGCGAGTACGCCGGTTCCTCCGGTCGCGCCCGTGGCTCGTCGACGTCGCGGTGTCGGTGGTGTTCACGCTGATCGTGGTGGCCACGCTCGCGTCGGAGGTCGCCACGGGTGAGGCGCAGGTGACGCCGTGGCAGGTGGTGACCATCGCCGGCACCGCGATCGCGCTGCTGTTCCGCCGTCGGGCGCCCCTCACGGTGCTGGTCGTCGTCACGCTCCTCACCTCCGTGGTGACGTTCTCGGCTGAGTCGAACCTGCTGCTGGCGGTGCCGATCGCCCTCTACGCCGTCGCCGCCTTCCGCTCGCCGGTGATCGGCTGGGTGGCCGCGGCCGCCGCGTACCTCGTGACGGTCGTGAGCCTCTTCGCCTGGCTTCCCGTGCTGGAGGATCGACTGGGCGCCCCGTCGGCGTTCGACATTCCGATCGTGCTGCTCACCCTCGCGATGGCGGACGCCGTGGGGGTGCTCCTCGGCACGAACACCTGGCAGCGCGCGGAGCGCGTGCGCGCACTCACCGAACGGGCCGAGCAGCTCGCGAGGGAGCGGGACAACGAGGCCAGGATCGCGACGCTCGCGGAGCGCAGCCGCATCGCGCGGGAGATGCACGACATCGTCGCGCACAGCCTTTCGGTGATGATCACGCTCGCCGATGGGGCCGGCGCATCGCTGCAGCGGGATCCCGAGCGGGCGCGTCTCGCGCTCGACCGGCTCTCGGAGACCGGCCGCATCGCCCTCCGCGACATGCGACAGCTGCTCTCGGTGCTCGGTGACACCCCGGATGCCGCGCCGGCACGAGAACCCGCCCCCGGCCACTCCGACCTCGCCGACCTCGTCGAGCGGTTCCGCGCGGCCGGACTTCCCGTTCGGTTCTCGGTGCACGGGGTTCCCCTCGCCGATGCCGCGCTCCAGTTGGCGGTGTATCGCGTCGTGCAGGAGGCGCTGACCAACACCCTCCGCTACGCGCGCGATCCGCAGCACGTGACCGTGGCCGTCGACTACGAACGCGCCGACACGACCGTCACGGTCGTCGACGACGGCCGCACCGATGCCCCGGGCGCCTCGGTGGGCGCCGGCCGCGGCATCATCGGCATGGGGGAGCGCGCTGCGGTGTTCGGGGGCACCGTCGAGGCGGGACCGCTGCCGACGGGTGGGTGGCGCGTGCGCGCCGTCTTGCCGCGTGCACCGGAGGACGGGAGTCCGGAGGGGTCCGACGATGCCTGACCCCGCGACGGGCACCGGGCCCGACGGCCGCCAGGAATCGGCGGCAGTCGGCCGCGGCATCCGGGTGCTCCTCGTCGACGACCAGCCGCTCATCCGGCTCGGATTCCGCATGGTGCTCGAGGGCGAGCCCGACCTCGAGGTCGTCGGCGAGGCCGAGGACGGCGACGCGGCCGTCGCACTCGCGACCGAGCTCGCACCCGACGTCGTGATCATGGACGTGCGCATGCCCGGCACCGACGGCATCGGCGCGACCTCGCGCATCGTCGAGCGGGCGCCGGGCGTGCGAGTGCTCATCGTGACCACGTTCGACCTCGACGAATACGCCTTCGCGGGGCTGCGGGCGGGCGCGAGCGGCTTCCTCCTGAAGAACGCGCCCCCGGCGGAGCTCGTGCGCGCGATCCGCACGGTGGCCGCCGGCGACGCGATCGTCGAGCCGCGCATCACGCGCCGCCTGCTCGATCTCTTCGGCGACCGGCTGCCCGACGCCGGCGGCTCGGCGGCGACTGCGGTGACGGATGCCACGGCGGATGCCGCCGCCGATGCCGCGAGCTCGACGACCGGACGCACCGATCCCCGCCGCGATCCCCGCCTCGCGTCGCTCACCGAGCGCGAGGCCGAGGTGTTCACCGCGATCGCACAGGGGATGAGCAACGCCGAGATCTCCGCCGCGTTCTACCTCTCGGAATCGACGGTCAAGACCCACGTCGGCCGCATCCTCATGAAGCTGGGGCTGCGCGACCGCATCCACGCCGTCGTGCTCGGCTACGAGACGGGCGTCGTCACGCCCGGCGCACCGGGTGCGTAGGTCGCGCGCCCGCACGCCGCTGCGGCGCATCGAGCAGGATCGGAGAAGCACGCGACGACGCATCCGAATAGCCTGAGATCGACGCCGGATCAGTACGGCGTCGCCGACGAGAATCCCAGAAGGAGAAGCCACGATGGCCAAGACCGACACGTCCGGAGGGCTGAGCGCCGAAGAGCGCGACGCGGTGAAGCAGCGCGCCAAGGAGCTCCGCGATCAGGAGAAGGCCGGCAAGAACCGCGCGGCCGGTGAGAAGGCGGTCCTGGAGGCGATCGCCCAGATGGAGCCAGACGACCGGGTGCTCGCCGAGGGGCTCCACGAGGTCGTCACCGAGGTCGCGCCCGACCTCGTCCCGAAGACGTACTACGGCATGCCCGCCTATGCGAACGCCGACGGCAAGATCGTCGTGTTCATCCAGGCGGCCGGCAAGTTCAAGACGCGCTACGCCACCATCGGCTTCGAGGACCGCGCTGCCCTCGATGACGGCGACCTGTGGCCGATCGGCTACGCGGTCCGCAGCTGGACGCCGGCGGTGGAGCAGCGGCTCACCGAGCTCGTGCGCAAGGCCGTCGGCTGACCGCGAGCTCGGGCCGCGATCGGCGAGACGGTCGTCGATGATCCGAGTCCGCAGGGGACTTCCTCGCGGACCCGTGAACGCCCGACGAGTGGGCTGAGACCTGCGATCAGGTCGTCTCCGAGCCCGCGTCGTCGAGCTCACGCCGCAGGTACTTCGGAGCCTGCACGCGCCACGCCTCCGTGACGAGCTCGGCGAGATGGTCGACGTCGATGCCGGCCATGCGGAACGCGACCTTCGGCTCGCCCCACGGGGTCGTCGTGCGCAGGAACACGTTCGGCGCCATCTCGACGAGGGCGAGCGCGTCCAGGCGATCGCCGACCTTCACCCCGACGACGAGCTCGCGGGCGACGGTCTCGCGGATGTCTGCGGGGATGCTCGGCCAGGGGTGGCACTCCCACGCGTACAGCTTGCCGCGAACGAACCACGCGGCGCCGCCCGTCGTCGCGCGCTCCTCGCTTCCGGGCAGCCCGACGGTGGTGCGTCGCACGTCGTCGAGGGTGGCCACGGTACGAGCCTAGGCCGCACCACCGACACGGAGGGCAGGAGGCGCAGGCTCGGTCATCCGCGGAGCGGGATGTCGCCGAGTTGCCGGTAGAGCCCGAGCCGGTCGTACTCCACCCAGTCCTCCGCGAGCCTGCTGTCGGCGAAGCGGCCGATGATGATAGCGGTCCATTCCGCCGTCCTCCCGGACGCGGCGATCCCTGCCCAGTCGCCGTGCTGGGTGCCGCGCCAGTGCCCCCGCCACACGCCCCGGTCGCCGGCGAAGAACAGGTCGTCGAGCGTGAACGTGAGATCCGGGAAGGCGGTGAAGAAGTCCGCCATCGCCGCCCGCCACTCGCCGAGTCCGTGCAGGGTCTCCTGGCCCATCCAATGCGAGGAGAGGTCTTCGACCCAGTACGATCCCAGGTCGTCGAGCTCGTGCCGGTCGAACACGGCCTCGATGTACTCGCGGATCAATGTCTCGTGTGGTGATGCGGACACGGCAATCGCTCCCTGAGGCTGGGTGATGACGGACTGGTTCCGCCCTTCCATCAGGCTGGCCCGAACCAGGGACCGCGTCAACGACTTCGAAGGTGCGATGGGACCGGGGTCGTCGGCTGCGCGGCTAGTGTCGGAACATGGCCAGAACGGATCGAGCGACGCTCCTGATCCACGCCGACCGGGAGCGGGTGTTCGCTGCCCTCACCAGCGCTGAAGCGCTCCTGCGATGGCTTCCGCCACGGGGAATGCGGGGCCGATTCGAGCGGTTCGAGATGCGCGATGGCGGCTCCTACCGCCTCGTGCTCACCTATGACGATGCATCCGGCGCGCCCGGCAAGACGTCGGCCGACTCGGATGTGTCCGACGTGCGGATCGCGCGGATCGTCCAGGGGGAACGTGTCGTGCAGGAGGTCGAGTTCGAGACGGACGATCCCGCCTTCGGGGGGACGATGCAGATGGAATGGAGCCTGCGCAGCGGGAGGATGGGGACGACGGTCCAATTCGAGGCGCGAAACGTTCCGGAGGGGATTCGCGCCCGAGACCACGCCGAGGGTCTCACCTCCTCGTTGGCGAACCTCGCCGCCTACCTCGAACCCTGAGCAGGGCTCTTCGGTCGAGGCCGCACATGCCGGCAGTTCGGCGCGGGGTCATGCTCTCGCTAGCTGCCGGTCTCGACCCAGCTCACCGGAAGGAACGGGCTGTACACGTGGACGACCGTGTCCCGCTTGCGGTCGATCTCGATCGTTCCCCTGCCCAGGTTCATCGCATCGAGGATCTGCGACCGAACACCGTCCCACACGGCGGCATCCGTGAACCGGTACTTCGCGTGGTACGGCGCGAGGCCGATGTAGAGCGTGACGTCCGTTGCCATGGGATGCACTCTATCGAGGGCTGCCGGCGTCGCCGGAGACCAGCGCGTTCAGGTCGCCGACCGGACCCAGGTGGCGGAGCTTGTCGGGGTTCAGCTGGTTGCCGACCACCGAGATGCAGCCGTCGCCGACGTGCACCATGAGCAGGCTCAGCGTCGCACCGTCGGCTGAGCTCACCCGCAGCGCCGCCTCGCCGTTCGCCGACGTGCGGTCCAGGTGCACGTGCATGCCCGCGCCGCGCCGCGCGAGCCCCGCGAGGAACCTCGCGACCGCCACGGCGCCGTGCAGCGGATGCTGCACCGCAGGGGCCTTGCCTCCACCGTCGGCGTAGAACACCACGTCGTCGGCGAGGACGCTCGCGAGCGCGTCGACATCGCCGGCGTCGAGGGCGGCGAAGAACGTGTCGAGCAGGGCGGCATCGCGCGCGGCATCCGCATCGAATCGTGGACGGCCGTCGGCGATGCGAGCACGAGCTCGGTGCATGACCTGCCGGCAGGCGGCCTCCTCGCGTTCGACGATGGCCGCGATCTCGGCGTAGTCCATCACGAACACTTCGCGCAGGATGAAGACCGCGCGCTCGACGGGGCCGAGCCGCTCGAGCACGGCGAGGAACGCGAACGAGAGCGTCTCGTCGCGTTCGACCCGATGGGCCGGATCCGCGTCGTCGTCGGGCAGCGGCTCGGGGAGCCAGGTGCCCGTGTAGACCTCGCGCGTGCGACGCGCCGAGCGCAGCGCGTCGATCGCGAGGCGCGTCGCGACGGTCGACGCGAACGCCTCGGGCCGTTCGATGTGCTCGCCCGCCAGTGACCGCTCGTGCAGGCGCAGGTACGCCTCCTGCACGACGTCCTCCGCCTCCGTCACGCTGCCGAGCATGCGGTAGGCGATGGAGAACATCAGCGGTCGGAGCTCGCCGAGCTCCGCGGTGGAGGTGGGCATGGTCCGAGCATGGCACAGGCCGATTCGCACCGGGTGTCACAGCACCCGAGGTCGATCCGTCGGAGGGGGTGAGAGGAAGGGAGAACTCATGCGAGTCTTCATCGCCGGCGCCACGGGCGCCGTGGGATCCAGGTTGGTGCCGTTGCTCGTGGCCGCGGGCCACGACGTGGTCGGCACCTCGCGCAGCGCCGAGCGACTCGGCGACATCGAGGCCGCGGGCGCGAGGGGCGTGGTCATGGACGGCCTCGATGCGGCATCCGTGCGCAGCGCCGTGCTCGAGGCCCGACCCGACGCGATCGTGCACGAGCTCAGCGCGCTCGGCGGCGTCGCGCCCGACCTGAAGCACTTCGACGAGCAGTTCGCCGGAACGAACGCCCTGCGCACGCGCGGCACCGACCACCTGCTCGCCGCCGCCGGCGAGGCGGGCGTCGGGCGGTTCGTGGCGCAGAGCTTCACGGGCTGGCCGAACGAGCGCACGGGCGGACCGGTGAAGACTGAGGAGGACCCGCTCGATCCGTCGCCGACGTCGGCCTCCCGGCAGACGCTGGAGGCCATCCGCCACGTCGAACGTGCGACGACCGAGGCCGGGGGACTCGCGCTGCGGTACGGCGGCCTCTACGGGCCCGGCAACGTGATCGGCCGGGGCGGCGAGCTGCTGGCCATGGTGCACGACGGCAAGCTGCCGCTCGTCGGCGGCGGCACGGGAGTGTGGTCGTTCTGCCACATCGACGACGCGGCATCCGCCACCGCGGCCGCCCTCACGCGCGGCGGCCCGGGCGTCTACAACATCGTCGACGACGACCCGGCGCCGGTGTCCGAGTGGCTCCCGGAGCTCGCCCGGATCATCGGAGCGAAGCCGCCCAGGCACGTTCCCGCGCTGGTCGCCCGGCCGCTCATCGGCGAGCACGGCGTGTCGCTGATGACCAAGGTGCGCGGGTCGTCGAACGCGAAGGCCAAGCGCGAGCTCGGATGGGAGCTGCGGTATCCGACCTGGCGGGAGGGCTTCCGCACCGGGCTCGGCTGAGAACGGGTCTCATTCCCATCACGGCCGGGTCGCGGCATCCGCGCCTACGCTGGAAGGGACATGGCACACGATCACGACCACGCGTCGACCGCGAACCGCACCCGGCTCTGGGTGGCGATCGCGATCATCGGCGCATTCCTCGTGGTGCAGGTGGTCGGCGGCATCCTCAGCGGTTCGCTCGCGCTGCTCGCCGATGCCGGGCACATGGCGAGCGACCTCATCGGCCTCGTCGTCGCGCTCGTCGCGGCGATGGTCGCGGCCCGCCCGGCGACCGACCGCCAGACCTACGGCTACCGGCGGGCGGAGGTGCTCGCCGCCCTCGTGAACGGCGTGATCCTCATCGTCGTCGCGGCGTCGGTCGCCGTGTCGGCGATCGGCCGGCTCGTCTCGGGCGCCGAGGGCGAGGCCCACGAGGTGCAGGGCGTGCCGATGCTCGTCGTCGCCGTGCTCGGACTCCTCGCCAACCTCGCGGCCATGCTCGTGCTGCGAGCCGGCGCGAAGGACTCGATCAACCTGCGCGGCGCCTACCTCGAGGTGCTCGGCGACCTGATCGGCTCGGCGCTCGTGATCATCGCGGCCGTCGTGATCGTCGCGACCGGGTTCGACGCCGCCGACCCGATCGCGTCGATCGCGATCGCGGTGCTCATCGCGCCGCGGGCGGTGTCGCTGCTGCGCGACGTGATGCACGTGCTCTTCGAGTCGGCGCCCGCCGACACCGACGTCGCCGAGATCCGCGAGCACCTGCTCGGCACCCCGGGCGTCGTGGCCGTGCACGACGTGCACGTGTGGCAGATCACGTCGGGCTCCCCGGTGTTCAGCGCCCACGTCGAGGTCGACCCCGAGGTGTTCGCATCGGGTCGCACGGGAGAGCTGCTCGACGAGCTCGGCGGATGCCTCTCCGAGCACTTCGACGTAGCTCACTCGACGTTCCAGCTGGAGCCCGCAGGTCGCGCCGAGCACGAGCAGCCGCAGCATCCGTGACCCGGATGCCGCGCGCCGACCGTCTCGGCGCGACCGCGCCCCCGTCCTCTGCGGTGCTCCGCTCGGCCGCCTCCGTCCGTTCGCCGCGCTCGGCCTCACACGGCCAGCAGCCGCGCGAAGTAGGCGCGGAGATCGCCGACGAGCTCGTCGGGCGCCTCCATCGCCGGGAAGTGGCCGCCGTGCCGGTGCTCGCTCCAGAACGCGAGGTGCCCGTCGGGGTCGAGGATCCGGCGCATGAGCGGCTCGTGGCCGAAGGCCGCGATGCCCTGCGGCCGGTCGTGGCTGCGGCCCCAGGCGACCTGCGCGTGCGCCGCCTCGTAGAGCATGTTCGCCGCGCCGTCTCCGGCCCGGCCGAACCACGACACGGTGATCAGGGTGAGCAGCGCGTCGAGGTCGACGGCCTCCTCCGGCAGGGCGCGGTCGGGGTCGGTCCACTCCTGGAACTTCTCCGCGATCCAGGTCGCCTGGGCGATGGGGGAGTCGGTGAGGCCGTAGGCGACGCTGAGCGGGCGGGTGGTCTGCAGCGCGAGGTAGCCGAAGTCCTCTGCCCGGGCGTCCTTCAGCCGCTCGTGGTGCTCGCGCTCGTCGTCGGTGAGGTGGTCGGTCGGCGGCGTGTACTGGGTCGCGATCGAGCCGGGGTCGGTCGCGGCGATCGAGCCGAGCACGCGGTCGCCCGCGTCGAGGCACAGCTGCTCGCTGATACCGGCGCCGACGTCCTCGCCGAAGACGGCGTAGCGGTCGTACCCGAGCGCCTGCATGAGCTCGTCGAAGGCGCGCGCCGTGCGCGCGATGTCCCAGCCGTGGCTCGTCAGCGGCGTCGAGAACCCGAACCCGGGGATCGACGGTGCCACGACGTGGAACGCCGGGGCCGGACCCACGCCGGATGTCACGCCGGGGCGCTCGGCGAGCTTCGGCGCGATGCCCGCGAACTCCACGAACGACGACGGGTAGCCGTGGATGAGCAGCAGCGGCACCGCCGCCTCCTCCTCGGAACGCACGTGCAGGCCGTGGATCGGCTGCCCGTCGACCTCGGCGAGGACCTGCGGCAGGCGGTTGAGCCTCGCCTCCTCCGCTCGCCAGTCGTACCGGGTGCGCCAATACTCCGCCAGGCGCTGGGCGTAGGGCACGGGCGTGCCGCGCTCCCAGTCGTCGCCGAGCGCGGCGGGCCAGCGGGTGCGTTCGAGGCGGGACTGCAGGTCGGCGAGCTCGGCATCGGAGATCGCGATCGCGTAGGGCCGGATGTCCATGGCGGTTCCTTCTCTCGTGTGCGACGGGCACGAGTGAAGCGGATGCCGTCGGCGCCGTCTTGAACCGGAACGACACGGCGTGGCCGCGCGGCACCACGGCGCGCCGGTGCTCAGGCAGGGTGCGATCCGGACGTCAGACCGGTTCGTCGCGCCGCTGCGACTCGGCCGGCGTGTAGCCGGTGAGCCGCTTCACGTCGCGGGAGAGGTGCGACTGGTCGGCGTATCCCAGCTCGTAGGCGACATCCGCGATCGCCTCGCCGGTGCGCAGTCGCACGACGGCCTCGCGGGCCCGTGCGATCTGCCGGACCTGGCGCTGGCTCCGCCCCGTGATGCGCGTGAAGTGGCGCTCGACGGTGCGCGACGACACCGGCGGGTTCTCGCCGTGCAGCGCCGCCTCGATGACCTCGTCGTGGGCGAGGAGGTCGTGTGCGGCGAACTCGGCGAGGAGGTCGTCGACCGTCGCGTAGTCGGGCATCGGCCAGGTGCGGGCGGCGAGCTCGAAGTGCTCGGCATCGGGCATCGGCAGCGGAACGGTGCGGTCGCACATCGAACGCGGCTCCACGTGCGTGAAGTACGTGCCCTGCGTGAAGCGCACCCCCACGTTGCGGTTGCCCGTGCGGTAGGGCACCGCCGTGGGCTCCGACGACGGGCCGCTCAGGAGCACGCGCGATCCGGCGCGCGTGCGCGTGAAGATCATGTCCCAGCACGCGTCGGCCGCCGCCAGGTAGGTGCCGTCGCTCGTGTCGACGGTGTGCCAGATCACGTCGACGAAGCGGGAGGCTGAGGCTTTCTCCTCGTAGAGGAAGCTCATGCCGCCGAGTGTAGCCCCGTCGCACGGCGCCCGCAGGGGCGGCGTGCGATCGTCAGCGCTCTTCGGGACCGCGCTCGAACACCTCGGGGTCGAGCACCAGGTGCTCGGCCTCCTCGTGGTCGGTGACCACATCTTCGCCGGCCGCCGCGGCCTTCTTCGCCTTGTGCCGCTCGCTGAAGTAGTGCCAGGCGGTGATGAGGGCGGTGCCGCCCACCGCGATGAGCAGGATGATGTCGATGTAGTCGCGCACCAGGGTGGCGACCGGCGGGATGAAGCTCACGAGGTACCCGAAGATGGTGAGCCCGAAGCCCCAGAGGACCGCGCCGATGAAGTTGTAGAGCGTGTACCTGGCGCGGTGCATGTGGCCGACGCCCGCGGCCACCGGGGCGAACGTGCGCACGATCGGCACGAACCGGGCGAGGATGATCGTGAGTCCGCCGAAGCGCTCGAAGAACGCGTTCGTCCGCTCGACGTTCTTGACGCTGAAGAGACCGCTCTCCTTGCGTTCGAACACCTTCGGACCGCCGCGATGACCGATCTCGTAGCCGACCTCGCCGCCGAGGAACGCGGAGAGGGCGATGAGGAGCGCCACGATCCAGACCGACACCCCGAAGACGCCGTTCGGCGGCACGAGCTCGGGATTCGACAGCAGGCCTGAGATCACGAGCAGCGTGTCGCCCGGGAGGAGGAAGCCCACGAGCAGTCCGGTCTCGGCGAACACGATGAAGCACACCACGAGCAGTGCCCACGGCCCCGCGGCGGCGATGATCGACTCCGGGTCGAGGAAGGGGATGAGCGCGGTGTGGATCATGCAGGGCTCCAGTCGTCGGACACGGCGGATCACCGGGTCGCAGGGCGGCGTGGTGTCGTTGCAGTCTACCCAGCGGATGCCGCGGCCGACTGGGATCCCGCAGGGAATCATTCCCGGGTATGACGCCGACCCCCGACGGCGGTACCGTCGCCGACGCGGCGGGCGCCCCGCGGCATCCGCTCGCTCAGGCGGCGAGGGCCTCGAAGACGGCGCTGTTCATGCGGAATGACGTGCGCACCTCGGCGACGAGCACGTCGACCTCGTGGGGCGAGAGCGCGAGTGCGTTCATGGCCTCGCGGTAGCTCCGCTTGTAGCGCACCAGGCCGTCGTCGGCCACCTCGAACCGGTAGAAGCCGAGCTGCTCGGGCGTCGCGCCGTAGTGGCGCGCGACGAGTGCGGCGATGGCCTGGCCACCGGAGAGATCGCCGAGGTAGCGCGTGTAATGGTGGGCGAGGTATCGCACGTCGTCTCCGGAGATGGCCCGCAGGTGCGCCGAGTAGTCGGCCGTCGCGGGCAGCGGCGGATGGGCATGGCGCCAGTCGGATGCCCCGAGCGCCGACAGGTCGGCGTCGATCGCGGCCATGCGCGCGAGTGCGGGGTCGAACACGGGCGGGTCGCCGGGCCTGCCGCCGCGCTCCTCGAGCGCCTCGTACACCCACGCGAGCTGGGCGAGGTAGCGCGTGTACTCCTCGAGGGAGAGCTCGCCGCCCATGAGCGCCGTGATGAACCCGCGGGTCTCGGCGGCACGGTGGTCGTCGGCGGAGGCTGCGCGCACGAGCGCGGCGACGTCCAGGGGCTCGGTGGAGGTGGCGGGCGGGGGAGCGATCGTCATGTCGAGCCTTCGGTACCTGGGGAGCGAACTTAGGTAAGGGTTACCTCACCCTAGAGCCCCGGCCCCGTCGTGGGAAGGCTCAGCGCGCGCGCAGGCGCTCGATCTCCTCGCGGTTGACCTCGGCGGCCCGCGCGAACAGGTCGTTCGCGAAGGCGAGCTGGTCGTCGGTGAGCGTGTCCAGGTAGGCGTTCCACCGCTCGCCGACCCGCCCGTACACCTCGCCGAAGCGATCGAGGATCGCCTCGGCGTTCGCGGTCACGATCACACGACGTCGGTCGCCCGGATCCCGGTCGCGCGAGACGAAGCCCGCGCGCTCGAGCCGGTCGATCGCGGTCGTGATCGCGCCTCCGGCCGTGAGCCCCGTGCGTTCGGCGAGCTCGCCTGGCGTGGCCGGACCCTCGCCCATGAGCAGGCTCGCGACCTGCAGGTCGGTGCCGTTCACGCCACCCCACTTGGCCACCGCGTCCTGGAAGAGCACCGCACGCGCCATGAACTCGCGCATCACCTCGCCCGCGCGCTCCAGCTCGCGGGCACGTGTTGACGTCTCGGCCATCCTCGCGTATTCTCTCTACTATCGAGAGACTCTGTAATCGAGAGTCTCCCCGCCACAGTCTACGCAAGGAGCATCGCATGTCACGCGCACTCATCATCGGATGCGGCGTCGCCGGTCCCGCCGTGGCCCTGTTCCTGCAGCGCGCCGGATGGGACGTCGAGGTCTTCGAGGCGGCCGACGAGCCCGACGCCTATGCCGGGCTCTTCCTGAACGTCGCCACCAACGGCCTCTCGGTGCTCGAGCAGCTCGGACTCCGCGATCAGGTCGTCGCCGAGGGGCACCGTTCGCCGCACATGGTCATGTGGTCGAGCACCGGCCGGGAGCTCGGCACGGTGCCCAATGGCCCGGCACGCGAGCCCGAACGCGGCAGCGTCGTGGTGCGCCGCGGCATCCTGCACCGGGTGCTGCGCGAGGCCGCGCAGCACGCCGGGATTCCGATCCGCTTCGGCGCTCGGCTCGAAGGCATCGAGCAGTCGGATGCCGCGGTGCGCGCGACGTTCGCCGACGGTCGCGCCGTCACGGGAGAGCTGCTCGTCGGCGCCGACGGGGTGGGCTCTGCGACCCGGCGCCACATCGACCCGGAGGCACCCGCGCCCGCGTACTCGGGTCTCGTCGGCCTCGGCGGGTTCGCCCGGGTGCCGGGCCTCGCGCCCACACCCGAGGCGCAGCACATGGTCTTCGGACGCCGTTCGTTCTTCGGCTACCTCGTGCGCGCCGACGGGGAGGTGTACTGGTTCGCGAACCTCACCCACGCGGCGTCCGAGCGCTCGGCCCTGCGCGCCGTGCCCGCCGAGCGGTGGCTCGCGACGCTCCGCGACCTGCACGCCGACGATCCGTACCCGGTGCCGCAGATCCTGGCGCACGCCACGGGGGAGGTCGGCGGCTATCCGATCGACGACCTCGCCCACGTGCCGAACTGGAGCCGCGGCCGGGTCGTGGCGGTCGGCGACGCGGTGCATGCGACGTCGCCGAGCGCCGGCCAAGGGGCATCCCTCGCCCTCGAGGACGCCATCACGCTCGCCCGGTGCCTGCGCGACGGCCCCGACCACGCGGCCGCGTTCGCCGAGTACCAGCGGCTGCGCCAGGCGCGCGCGGAGGCGGTCGTCGGCTATGCGCGGGCGATCAACCGGCGCAAGCGGGTCACGAGGTCCCGACTCGGCATCGTGATCCGCGACGCGATGCTGCCGATGTTCCTCCGCACCGCGGCCGACGACACGCGCAACGACTGGCTCTACAACCACGAGATCCCGTGGGAGGCAGGTGTCGGCGGCAGGCGATAACGTCGGCCGCATGAAGCACGGGTTCATCTTCACCGGCACCGATCCGAGCCTCGCCGTCGAGCTCGCGCCGCTCGCCGAGGCATCCGGGTGGGACGCGTTCTTCGTCTGGGAGGGCATCTGGGCCACCGACCCGTGGGCGACGCTCGCCGCGGCCGCCGTGGTCACCGACCGCATCCGGCTCGGCACGATGCTCACTCCGGTGCCCCGGCGGCGCCCGTGGGAGCTGGCCGGGCAGACCATGACCGTCGACCGGCTCTCGAACGGGCGCGTGATCCTCTCGGCCGGACTCGGGGTCGCCGCCGAGTTCGAGCAGCGATTCTGGATCTTCGAGGACGACCCCGGCCGCAAGGTGCGCGCCGAGCTGCTCGACGAGGGCCTCGAGATGCTGCAGCACCTCTGGCAGGGGCAGCCGTTCTCCTTCGAGGGCGAGCATTACCACGCCGAGCCCACGCAGACCATGCTGCCGCCCGCCATCGTGCAGCAGCCGCGCATCCCCACGTGGGTCGTGGGCGTCTGGCCGCGCATGAAGTCGATGCGCCGCGTGGCGCGCTACGACGGGTGGATCCCGAACTACGCGCCGCCGGGCGCTGCCGGGATGGACCCGCTCGAGCAGCAGCGCACGTACACGCCCGAGATCGCCGCCGAGGCCATCGCGTGGATCACCTCGGAGCGGGAGCGGCTCGGCCTCGCCGACCGGCCCTTCGACGTCGTGCAGGAGGGCACGACGGGCGGGGTCGATCGGGTGGCGGATGCCGCGGTCGTCCGTGCGTGGGCCGAGGCCGGCGTCACCTGGTGGCTCGAGTCCGACTGGCAGGTGCCCGCCGAGCGGGTGGCGGAGTACGCGCGGGCGCGGGTCGCGGCGGGTCCACCCCGCCCGTAGCCCCCGGCGGTCGAGGTGCGCCGGTGCCGGCGCCGGGTCAGCGCCGGCGGTACTCGACCTCGGGCCGCCCCGGCGTGCCGTACCGGCTCGCTCGCTCGACCACGCCCCGGTCGGCGAGGTGCTCGAGGTAGCGGCGCGCGGTGACGCGCGAGAGGTCGAGCGCAGCGGCGAGCTCGGTCGCCGACACGGCGCCCGAGGGCGCCTCACGAACGGCGATCCGTACCCGGTCGAGGGTCTCGCGGGTGAGGCCCTTCGGCAGGTCGCCGCCCGACGAGGTCCGGAGCGCGGCGAACGAGGCGTCCACCTCCTGCTGGTCGGTCACCGCCGCCGTGCCGACGCGGGCGTGGTAGTCGCGGTAGGCGTTGAGCTTCTCGGCGAAGGCCGCGAAGCCGAACGGCTTGATGAGGTACTGCACGATGCCGAGCGACACCGCCGAGCGCACCACCGCCGCGTCGCGCACCGCCGTCACGGCGATCACGTCGATCTCGATGCCCGCAGCTCGCAGCGACCGGCAGAGCTCGATCCCGGTGGTGTCTGGCAGGTTCACGTCGAGCAGGATCAGGTCGATCGGCGCGATGCGGCCCTCGCGGGCGTCGCGCAGCATCCGGATCGCCTCGTGCCCCGCGTGGGCGATGCCCGCGACGTCGAAGCCGTCGACCCGGCCGACGTAGGCGGCGTGCGCCTCGGCGGTGACCGGCTCGTCCTCGACCACGAGCACGCGGAGCGCCTCAGGCATCCGCGGCGCCCTCACCCGCGTCGGCGTCGGCGGTGGCGGTGGCGGTCGCCGGTGCCGGAGCAGGAGCAGCCGGCACCGCCGCGGGAAGGATCGTCGCGGTGAGCGGCAGCCTCACCTCGAACGTCGAGCCCAGCACGCGGACGCTGCCGCCGAGGCGGGTCACCGTCTGCCGCACGAGCGCGAGCCCGATGCCGTGTCCGGTCGCCTCCTTCGTCGTGACGCCGAGGTCGAAGACGCGGTCGCCCTCGCTCGGCCCCGCGCCGCTGTCGCCCACGGCGATGCGCAGGGCGGCCTCCGTGGCCTCGACCGCGACGTGCACCGTCGGCGCCGACGTGCGGGCGGCCGCATCGAGCGCGTTGTCGATGAGGTTGCCCACGATCGTGATGAGGTCGCGGGCTGGCACCGACGTCGGTTCGAGCCGGTCGGGCAGGTCGATCTCGAAGGCGATGCCGCGCTCGCTCGCCTGCGCCGCCTTGCCGAGCAGCAGCGCGAGCAGCACGGGCTCCTCGACGGCCGAGAGGAGCCGGTCGGCGAGGGCCTGGCTGAGCGCGAGCTCCGAGCTCGCGAGCGCCGCGGCATCCGCCGGCCGATCGAGCTCGATGAGCGCGATGATCGTGTGCAGCCGGTTCGCGAACTCGTGCGCCTGCGACCGGAGCGCGTCGGAGAGGGTCGTCATGGTCTCGAGCTCGCCGGTGAGCTCCTGCAGCTCGGTGTGGTCGCGCAGGGTCGTCACGGTGCCGATGCGCCCGCCGCCGCGGCTGCGCTCGCGCGACACGATCACGTCGCGGTCGATGACGAGCACGTGCGTCGGCGTGATCGCGATCTCGTCGACGGCCGCGTCGGTGCGGGCGAGCACGTCGACGACCGCGCGCGGAAGGTCGAGCTGCGCGAGCGGCACGGCCGCGGTGGCGGTGGCGGGTCGCCTCGGCAGGCCGAGCAGCTCGGCGGCGCGATCGTTGTAGAGCACCACGGCGTTCGAGCGGTCCTGCAGCACGAGCCCCTCGCCGATGGAGTGCAGCACGCCCTCGTAGTACGAGAACATGCGGCTCATCTCCTCGGCGCCGCGGCCCCAGGTGACCCGGCGCAGGTAGCGGCTGAGCAGCCAGGCGATGACCGCGCCGATCGCGATCATCGCGAGCGCCGCGAGGATGACCGTCGCGATGCGCCCGCCGAGCGCGACCTGCGTGTTCGAGACGGTCACGCCGGCGGCGACGAGCGCGACCACCTCGCCATCGTCGCCGAGCACCGGCACGACGGCGCGGACCGAGGGTCCGAGCGTGCCCGTGTAGGTCTCGGTGAACGACTCGCCCGCGAGGGCACGGTCGATGTTGCCGAGGAACTCGCGGCCGATCTGCGTCGGGTCGGGGTGGGTGTAGCGCACCCGGTCGGGCGCCATGATCGTGATGAAGTCGATGCCGGCCTCGTCCATCACCGCCACGGCGTAGGGCTGCAGGCGCGTCGTGGGGTCGGGGGTGCCGAGCGCGGTGGCGACGTAGGGGTCGGCGGCGAGCGTCTCGGCGACGGCGAGGCTCTTGGCGGCCGCGTCCCGCTCGACGTCGGCGCGGGCGTCGGCCCAGATCCAGGCGACGGCCAGGGCGGCGAGCGCGACGATCATCACGAGCTGCAGCACGAAGAGCTTCGTGGCGATGCTCCAGCCGCCGATCCACGCCTTCATGCCCACCTCGCAACGCTGCTCGGCTTCAGCCTAGGCGGGCGTCTCGCCGCGTGCCGCGAACAGTATGAACACAACCGGATGCCGCGGCATCCGCCGTCGCATGCTTGCCCGAACCCAACGATTCGTCGCCAACCGGGCGATGACCGACCAAGGAAGGCAGGGACGGCAATGGCGCTCCAGTCTCGCACCGGGGGAACGACCCGGCGGAGGATCGACTCCTCGCACTACCTCTACATCGCGGTGATCGTCGCGGTGCTCGCGGGCATCACGGTCGGCCTCGTGGCCCCCGACTTCGCCGTGGGCCTGAAGCCCATCGGCGACGCCTTCGTGCTGCTCATCAAGATGATGATCGCCCCGATCATCTTCTGCACGATCGTGCTCGGCGTCGGGTCGATCGCGAAGGCGGCGACCGTCGGCAAGGTCGGCGGCCTGGCGCTGCTGTACTTCATGATCATGTCGACGTTCGCGCTCGGCATCGGCCTCGTGGTCGGCAACCTCATCCACCCGGGCCAGGGCCTCGACATCGCGGGCACCTCGTACGACGCGGGCACGACCGAGGCCAAGACCACGAGCGAGTTCATCCTCGGCATCATCCCGACGTCGCTGCTGTCGTCGCTCGTCGACGGCAACATCCTGCAGGTGCTCTTCGTCGCTCTGCTCGTCGGCTTCGCGCTGCAGAGGATGGGCGCGAAGGGCACGCCGATCCTCGGCGCGATCCGGCAGATCCAGGCGCTCGTGTTCCGCATCCTCGCGATGATCATGTGGGTGGCGCCGATCGGCGCGTTCGGCGCGATCGCGGCCGTCGTCGGCAACACGGGCGTCGCGGCCATCATCGGCCTCGGCACGCTCATGATCGCCTTCTACATCACCTGCGCGCTGTTCATCGTGGTCGTGCTGGGATCGCTGCTCTGGGCGGTGAGCCGCGTGAACATCTTCCGCATGATGAAGTACCTGGGCCGCGAGTACCTGCTCATCGTCTCGACCTCGTCGAGCGAGGTGGTGCTGCCCCGGCTCATCGCGAAGATGGAGCACGCCGGCGTCTCGAAGCCGGTCGCGGGCATCACCATCCCGACCGGGTACTCGTTCAACCTCGACGGCACCGCGATCTACCTCACCATGGCGTCGCTGTTCATCGCGGGCGCGATGGGCACCCCGCTCTCGCTCGGCGAGCAGATCTCGCTGCTGCTGTTCATGATGGTGGCCTCGAAGGGCGCGGCCGGCGTCACCGGCGCGGGCCTCGCGACCCTCGCGGGCGGCCTGCAGGCGCATCGCCCCGACCTCGTCGACGGCGTCGGCGTGATCGTCGGCATCGACCGGTTCATGTCCGAGGCCCGCGCGCTCACGAACTTCACGGGCAATGCCGTGGCCACGCTGCTCGTGGGCACGTGGACGAAGCAGCTCGATCGCGAGCAGCTGCGGAGCGTGCTGGCCGGCGACCGGCCGTTCGACGAGGCCACGATGAGCGTCGACGACCACCTCTCGCCCGACGAGCAGGCCGAGGTCGAGCGCGAGGAGCGCCCGTCGACCGCCGCCATCGCCGCGATCGTCGGCGAGCTCGACGAGGAGAAGGTGAGCCAGGGCCGTGGCCGCTGAGTCCGCCGCCACGTCGATCGCCTCGTCGATCGGCCCGTCGATCCCGGTGGGTGCCGCAGCCGCGGTGCCCGCCGGGCTCGCCCGGTCGTGGCTGCTCGTGCCGGGATCGGCGGGCGACCTCGCGGCTCGGGTCGCGGCATCCGTCGCCGACGCCGTGATCGTCGACCTCGAGGACGGAGTCGCGCCGGAGCACAAGGGCGCCGCACGTCGAGCGCTCGTCGCGCTCGCCGGGGCCGGGGAGCGACCGTGGGTGCGCATCGGCGACGCGGCGTCGGACGAGTGGCGCACGGATGTCGCGCTGCTGCGCGGCGCCGACCTCGTCGCCGGCGTCGTGCTCGCGAAGGTCGAGTCGCCCGAGCACGTGCGACGCACCGCCGACGCGCTCGATGGCTCGCTCCCGATCGTCGCGCTCGTCGAGAGCGCGCGCGGCGTGGAAGCCGCGCTCGGCCTCGCCGAGACGCCGGGCGTCGTGCGCCTCGCGTTCGGCAGCGGCGACTTCCGCCGCGACACGGGCGCGGCGGACGACCCGCTCGCGCTGCTCTTCGCACGCTCGCGCCTCGTCACCGCGAGCCGGGCCGCGGGGCTTCCGGGGCCGATCGACGGGCCCACCGTGTCGCGCGACGCGGTCGTGCTCGCGGAGGGGACGCGGCACGCGGCATCCGTGGGCATGACGGGTCGGCTCTGCCTGCGCGAGGAGCAGGTCGCCGAGGTCAACGACGCCCTGAGCCCCTCGGCCTCGGAGCTGGCGTGGGCGGTCGAGGTGCTCGACACCCTCGATCGGTGCGGCATCCGCGACGGCAGCGACCTGCCGCGCATCGCCCGCGCCCAGGCGCTGCTCGACGCCGCCGCGGCGTTCGGCCTCGAGGCGGATGCCGCGGGCGCGCCGGTCTCCGACTACGCCGGCTGATCGCGCGCGGCCGAGCCTCCTCCCTGGGCCACCGGGCGAACCCCGCCCGCCCGCGACCCCCTCGCCCCGAACTGGTCATGACGCGGGCCCGCCTCCCGTGCCACGATGGTCGGGGGATTGGGGACGCTCATGGTTGATGACTACCCGAACATCGCGGATCACGGACTGATCGGCGATCTGCAGACCGCGGCGCTGATCGACACGAACGGCACCATCGACTGGTTCTGCGCGCCGCGCTTCGATTCGCCCAGCGTGTTCGGGTCGCTCCTCGACGCGGAGCGCGGCGGATACTGCAGCGTGCGACCCGACACCGACGACTACGTGTCGCGACAGCTCTACCTGCCGAACACCGCCATCCTCATCACGCGATTCCTCACCGAGGAGGGCGTCGGCGAGCTGATCGACTTCATGCCCGTCGAGGAGGGCGAGGCGACCGACCGCCACCGGCTCGTGCGGATGCTGCGGGTGGTGCGCGGCACGATGTCGTTCGTGGCGGAGGTCATGCCGAGGTTCGACTACGGACGCGCGTCGCACCGGATCGTGCCCGGCGATGGCATGGGCGCGAAGTTCGTCTCCGACGACTTCTCGCTCACCCTCCATCGCGTCGGCGATCCGGTGCTCCACGGCGCCGAGCGTGCCGGCCACATCGAGCTCGTCGGCGACGGCATCCGCGTCACGGGCAGCCTCAATGCCGGCGAGATGGCGGGCGTCATGCTCGAGACCGGCGGCGCCGACCCGACGCGCATCCCGCTGGACGAGATGAACGCGATGCAGCTCGAGACCACGCGCTTCTGGCGGGACTGGAACAACCGCTCCACATACCGCGGGCGGTGGCGCGAGATGGTCGCCCGCTCCGCGATGACCCTCAAGCTGATGACCTACGCGCCGACCGGCGCACTCGTCGCCGCACCGACAGCGGGCCTGCCCGAGCAGGTGGGCGGCGAACGCAACTGGGACTACCGCTACACGTGGATCCGCGACGCATCCTTCTCGGTCTACGCGCTGCTCGGTCTCGGCTACACCGAGGAGGCGGAGGCGTTCGTCGCGTGGCTGATGGACCGCGTGCACGAGAGCGTCGGCACGGACTCCGGCCCGTTGAAGATCATGTACCGCGTCGACGGCACCTCCGACCTCGTGGAGGAGACCCTGGAGGACTTCGCCGGCTACCGCGGATCGAGGCCGGTTCGCATCGGCAACGGTGCCGCCGACCAGCTCCAGCTCGACATCTACGGCGAGGCCATGGACTCGATCCACCTCGCCGACACGCACGGCCTGCAGCTGCCGCACGTCGGCTGGACCCAGATCAGCGACATGCTCGACTGGGTCTGCGACCACTGGGACCAGCCCGACGAGGGCATCTGGGAGACCCGCGGCGGCACGCAGAACTTCACGTACGGCCGCTTCATGTGCTGGGTGGCGCTCGACCGCGGCATCCGCCTCGCCCAATCCCGTGGCAGGCCCGCGCCGATCCTGCGCTGGCGGGAGCAGCGCGACGCGATCTACGAGGAGGTCATGAAGGACGGGTGGCACGCCGAACGCGGAGCGTTCGTGCAGCACCAGGACACCGACGTGCTCGACGCGTCGCTGCTCGTGATGCCGCTGATGGGCTTCGTCGCCCCGCGCGACCCGATGTGGCTCTCGACGCTCGCCGCGATGGACGCCGAGCTCGTCTCCGACAGCCTCGTCTACCGCTACAACCCGAGCGCCTCACCCGATGGGCTCCGCGGATCCGAGGGCACGTTCACGCTGTGCACCTTCTGGTACGTCGATGCGCTCGCCCGATCGGGCTACCTCGAGGACGCCCAGCTCACGTTCGAGAAGATGCTCACCTACGCCAACCACCTCGGGCTCTACGCCGAGGAGATCGGGCTCACGGGGGAGCAGCTCGGCAACTTCCCGCAGGCGTTCAGCCACCTCTCGCTCATCAACGCCGCCGTGAACCTCGACTACCAGCTCGACCACGGGTCGGGCGTCGTCGACCCGGTGCTCACCAAGGGGCGCCGCGCGACCTGACCGGCGAGCGACCGACCGAGACGGCTCAGCGCCGCGGCTCGGCGCAGGTCGCCCGACAGCACGAGACACGAAGGAGCAGGACCGTGGTGGAGAACGGACGCGGCGCCGGAGGCTCGAACGCGGACGTCCTCGTGATCTTCGGCATCACGGGCGACCTGGCCCGGGTGATGACCTTCCGATCCCTGTACCGGCTGGAGCGGCGCGGGCTGCTCGACTGCCCGATCGTCGGAGTCGCGTTCGACGACTGGACGATGGACCAGCTCGTCGACCGGGCCCGGACGTCGATCGTCGCCACGGGTGAAGCGCTCGACGAGGCGGTCTTCGCGCGCCTCGTCGCGCGGTTCGGCTACGTGCAGGCCGACTTCGCGGACCCCGCCGCCTACGCCCGGGTCGGCGCGGCGATCAGCGGCGCGAAGGCACCGGTGTTCTACCTCGAGATCCCACCCGGCCTCTTCGCGACGGTCGTGAAGGGGCTGGCCGGTGCCGGCCTCACCGAGCACGCACGGCTCGTCGTCGAGAAGCCGTTCGGACACGACCTGGCATCGGCGCGGGCGCTCGCCGCGGAGCTGCACCAGTACGTCGACGAGTCGCAGCTGTTCAGGATCGACCACTACCTCGGCAAGATGGGCCTCGAGGAGATCCTCTACCTGCGGTTCGCCAACACGATGCTCGAACCCGTGTGGAATCGCAACTACGTCGACTGCGTGCAGATCACCATGGCCGAGAGCTTCGGCGTCTCGGATCGCGGTCACTTCTACGATCCCGTCGGCGCGCTGCGCGACGTCGTCGTCAACCACCTCATGCAGGTCTTCGCGGCCGTCGCGATGGAGGCACCGTCGCACGGCGACACCGAGACGATCAAGGACATGGAGACGTCGCTGTTCCGTTCGACGGTCGATGCCGACCCCCGCCACTACGTGCGCGGCCAGTTCGACGGCTATCGGGCGATCGACGGCGTCGCGGCCGACTCCACCACCGAGACCTTCTGCGCCCTGCGCCTCGAGGTCGAGAACTGGCGCTGGTCGGGCGTCCCGTTCTTCATCCGCACCGGCAAGCTCCTGCCCGAGACCCAGACCGAGGTGCGGCTGGTGTTCAAGCGGTCGCCGAAGCTCGGCTTCGGGCAGCTCGACGACACCAGCGAGCCCGACCAGCTCGTGATGCGCCTGGATCCGTCGACGGGAATGCGGATCAGGCTCAACGCGCATCGAGCGGATGCCGCGAGGCCCGGCCTCATCGACCTCGACATGGAGTTCGCGGCCGAGGGCGGCGAGGGGCCGACGCCCTACGAGGTCCTCCTGCTCGCAGCCCTCAGGGGCGGCCGCGCGCGCTTCGGCAGGCAGGACACCATCGAGGCGGCGTGGCGCGTCATGCAGCCCCTGGTCGACCACCCGTCGCCGATCCACCCGTACGCGCCCGGAACGTGGGGTCCCGCCGAGGCAGATGCGCTCGTCGCCGATCACGGCGGCTGGCGGCAGCCGTGGATCTGAGGTCGCCGGACTAGGGTGACACCGAGACAGGATCCGACGCCGTCGTCGAAGAAGGAGGCCAGCATGGCCACGCAGCAATGGAGCGACCTCAGCACTCGCCGGAAGACGGGGATGCTGGTCGCGGCATCCATTCACCTCGCGCTCGCCGCCACGGCGTGGACCGACCTGGCCCGCCGCCCCGCCGAGCAGGTGAACGGTCCGAAGGCCCTCTGGGCGGTCCTGATCGCGGTGAACTTCATCGGTCCGGTCTCGTACTTCCTGTTCGGCCGGAAGCGCGAGTCCTCGGGGTGGGGCGGTCGGCGCTAGCCATGACGCGACGCGTCGCGGAAGCGCTCCCACCCATGCTCGGCGAGCGCGCCGGTGAATCGCGCCGTCTGCGTCCGCGCGGTGGGCGCGTTCGCTCCGCGGATGGACATGCACAGATGCTCGGCCTCGAGCACGACTCCGACGCCGTTCGGTGCCAACTCGGACGCCAGGAAGTCGGCGATCTGCACGGTGAGCCGTTCCTGCAGCTGGAGGTCGCCGGCGAAGTGCTCGACCACCCGCGCCAGCTTCGAGAGCCCGAGGAGTCGCTCCGCCGGCAGGTAGCCGACGTGGGCGACGCCGCGGAAGGGAAGGAGGTGGTGGGCGCACAACGACGTGAACGGGATCTCGCGCACCAGTACCAGTTCGTCGTAGCCCTCCTCGTTGGGAAAGGTCGTCATCGTGAGCGGTTCGCGATGCAACAGCTCGCGGAACGAGGCGACGACACGACGCGGGGTCTCGACGAGGTCGGGATCGGCGACATCGAAGCCGAGCGCGAGGAGGAGGTCGCTCACCGCCGCCTCGGCGCGACGGTCGGGCAATGACGCCGTCGCGACCACGCCGACGGCGTGGTCGAGGTCGAACTCGTCGTGATCGTGCACCAACGACATCGTCGCCTCCTCGGAGCATCGGCTGCGTGCTCGCAGCATCGGCTACGTCGCCGAGCGTACGTTCGCGCGCCTTCTTTTGTCAAGATATGTCGTTTTAGAGATAGGCTGGACGCATGAACCATTCCGGTGGTCCTGATCCGTCGGTGATCCTGGCAGCGCTCGCCGACCCGTCCCGCCGTGGTCTCTTCGAGGCGGTTCGCCGGAGCGGGCAGCCGATCGGCCGCGACGAGCTCGCCGAGCAGACCGGACTGCCCCGGGCGACGGCCGCATTCCACCTGGAGCGCCTCGTCGAGGTCGGTGCGCTCGCCGTGGAGTTCCGCCGACGCTCAGGCCGCACCGGACCGGGCGCCGGGCGGCCCGCCAAGCTCTACAGGCTGGCGGCGGAGGAGCTCACGGCATCGCTTCCCACCCGTCGCTACGAACTCGCCGGCGACCTGCTCGCGACGGCGGCGGAGCGATCCGACCAGACCGGCGCCCCGATGGGCTCGACGCTCATCGAGACCGCAGAGGCCCGAGGGCACGACCTCGGAAGCCGGGAGCTCCCGCTCGTCGCCACGCTGACCTCGGTGGGCTACGAACCGGCCGACTGCGCCGACGGCGGCTACCGGCTCACGAACTGCCCGTTCCACCAGCTCGCAACCCGGCACACGGCGCTCGTCTGCTCGGCGAACACCGCGTTCGTCCGGGGCCTCGTCGATGAATCGGCCGAGCAGCGCGACGTGTGGCTCGAACCGACCCCGGGCGAGTGCTGCGTTCGCATCGGGGCCGAGCAGTCGACGCGGGCCTCGTGACCGACCGCGGAGCCTCCCCGTAGACGGAACGCCGGGGCGACGAGCTCTCGCCCGCCGCCCCGGCCCGGTCTGCGAATCCGGTCTAGCCCTGCCCGTGCTTGCCGTACGGGTTGAGCAGCGCCTCCTCGGTGCCGGGCACGATGCCCTCCTCGGTGGCCGTGGGGTGACCCTCGTCGGGCGGGAAGGACTCGGTCATCGACATCGGCATGGCGCCGTTGCGGTACAGGTTGTTCGACCCGGTCGACGGCTTCCAGGTGTTGGCCTCCCAGTCGGGCACGTAGTTGCGGTAGCCGCCGGTGTTCACCTCGATGCGCAGGCCGCTCGGGTCGCGGAAGTAGAGGAACGACTGCTCCCCGATGCCGTGGATCGACGGACCGTACTCGATGTGCGTCCCGTTCTCCATGAGCACGTCGGCGGCGATGAGGAGCTCCTCGCGCGTGTCGACCCAGAACGCGTAGTGGTTGATGCGGCCCGGACGTGACGAGCTGTCGAGCACGACGCCGAGGTCGTGCGACTTCTCGTTCGTCGTGATGACGGCGAACACGGTGATGGGCGCCTCGTCGAGCTCGGTGTACGCCATGATCCGGAAGCCGAGCACGTCGTGGTGCCACTTGGCGAACGCCTTGACGTCGGATGCCGCGATCGTCACGTGGTCGAGGAACCGAGGTGCACCGGCGACGCTCGAGCGCTTCTCGGGCCGGTCGGGGAAGACCGACGCGTGCTCGTCATCGGCCCGGTACTGCTCGATGTCCCACGCGAGGCGGATGGTGTGGCCCCACGGGCCGGTGAAGACGTAGGAGCGGCCGCGTCCGGGGCCCGAGTCCGACCATTCGCCCGCGACTCCGGCCTCCTCGACCCGACGGGCGGCCTCCTCGAGCGCCTCGGGGCTGGTCGTGCGCCAGCCGATCTCGACGAGGGCCGGCTCGGGGCCCTCGGAGATCACGACGCTGTGGTGCGTGTAGTCGCCCCACGAGCGCAGGTAGGCCTTGCGGCCGTCGCGACCGACCTCGCGGAGGCCGAGGCGTTCCTCGTAGAAGACGACCGAGGCCTCGACGTCGGGCGTCGCGATCTCGACGTGCGAGAGATGTGACAGGAGGGTGATCATCGTCGATCCTTCGTTCCGGGGGCGGCGCCGAGCCGCATGATGGTGCGTGCCGATTCGGCACTGCATCCACTCTCGGCGAGGACCGTGCATCAGGGAAGCTGAACCTGATGATGCCGTGCATTGATCCGGATGATGTGGCATGGATCGCGGAGTGTGGTTTCCGAAGCGAAGCCGCGAACTTCGGTCTGTGTCATGCTGAAGTCCTCACCTTCTCGGGGGGTCCGACGCATCTCCCTGCAGTTCGCCGGCTTCACCGACCTGGACCACTTCGAACTCGTCGCTCGCGAGGTTCTGCCGCACGTTCGCCCGCACGCAGAGCCGAGGCGGTCAGTCGGAGATGAGCGTGCCGCCGTCGATGACGATGTTCTGGCCGGTCACGAAGGCGCCGGCGGATGACGCGAGCCAGACGATCGCGCCGGCGACCTCCTCGACGCGTCCGAAGCGACGCAACGGCGTGCGGTCGCGCCGCACGCCCGCGAGCGATGGATCCTCGGTGATCGGTCGCGCGAACTCCGTGTCGATGACACCGGGCGAGATCGCGTTCGCCCGCACGCCGCGGGGGCCCCACTGCACGGCGAGGTTCCTCACGAGCTGCGCGTTCGCCGCCTTCGTCATGCCGTAGCCCGACAGGACGCGGTTGCCGCGCAGTCCGGCGATGCTCGACATCACCAGGAACGTGCCACCGCCGTGCTCCGCGATGACGGGCACCGCGGTGTTCGCGAGGGCGGCGACCGACCGCACGTGCAGCGCATACATCCGGTCGAGGGCGTCGAGGTCGATCGCTCCCGGCTCGTCGAGCGCCGCGCCCGCGTTCGCGACGACGGTGTCGAGGCGCCCCCAGCGGTCGACGGCCGCCGCCACCATCCCCTCGGCGGCGCGGTCGCCCGTGACATCCGCGGGGAGGCCGTGCACCTCGAGCCCCGAGGCGCGCATCGTCGCGGCGACGCGGTCGGGCTCGGAGGAGGGCAGCCCCACGAGCAGCACGCGCGCGCCCGCGGCGGCGAGCGCCTCGGCGGTGGCGCGTCCGATGCCCGACGAGCCACCCGTGACGACGGCCACCTGTCCCGCGCACGAGAACAGGTGGGCGGGCGCGAGTGCCGAGCGCGCGTCGCCATCGTCGGTCATCCGTGCCACCTGCTCTTCGTCGAGTGCCTCAGGCCAGCGTACGGAGGTGCCGGATCGCCGATCATCGCCATTCGTGATGCGGGCCATCACGACGTCTCCCGCACGACACCATGGAAACGGACCGTTCGCAGGGGAAGGGGTCGCCATGGAATCGCACGCAGGGCGGAGGTACGTCGTGACCGGTGCGGCATCGGGCATCGGGGCGGCGACCGTCGCCGCGCTCGCCGGGGCCGGGGCGCGGGTGGTCGCGGCTGATCTCGCCTGGGACGACCTCGCCGCCGGCGGCGTCCGCGTGGAGCGGGTCGCACTCGACGTCGCGGATCGCGGGCGGTGGGCCGAGTTGGCCGCGGAGCTCGGGCCAGGCGCCGGTCCATCGCCCGCCGACGACGCCGCGCGCCTCGACGGCCTCGTCAACGCCGCCGGGATCACCCGCCGCGCGCGCCTCGATGACGTGAACGCCGACGACTTCGAACGGGCGTTCGCCGTCAACGCGATCGGTCCGGCCCTCGGCATGCAGGCACTCGCACCGCTCATGCCGGCCGGCGGTTCCATCGTGAACGTCGGGTCGGCCGCCGGCACGATGGCGCACTACGGCATCGCGTACGGCGCCAGCAAGTGGGCCCTGCGGGGCATCACGAAGACCGCGGCCATGGAGCTCGGGCCTCGCGGCATCCGGGTCAACCTCGTGAGCCCGGGCTTCATCGAGACGCCCATGACCGCGAGCGCGCCCGACGCGTTCCGTGCCGTGAACCTCGACGCGACGCCGCTCGGCCGCGCCGGTCGGGCGGACGAGGTGGCCGCCGTCATCGCGCACCTGCTCTCGCCGGACGCCTCGTTCGTGACCGGCACCGAGCTCGCCGTCGACGGTGGCCTCACGGGCCACGGCGGCGGCCTGCCGATCGCGCGGTCGATGGGCTCCGCGCATCCACAGGACTGATGGAGTCCATCATCGATCGAGCCTTCACTGATAGCCCGGCACCCCCTTGACTGGTGGTGCGCACCCAACGACGCGCGCCCGAATGGAGATCCACCGTGACATCGTCGTCCGACGGCCTGACCGCCCCCTTCGCCCTCGTCCGCTTCCGCGCGGGCGACGCCGAGCCGGTGCTCGGACTCGTCGCGGGGGAGCGCGTGCGGCCGATCGGCCCCGAGGAGCTGGGAGCGCCCGACCTCAACGCGTTCCTCGCGCAGGCGCCCGGGTCGTGGAACCGCCTCGCCGCCGTCGCCGAGCGCGACGACGACGCCTGGCTCCCGCTCGCCGACGTCGCGCTCACCGCTCCCGTCACGCCACGCCAGGTGCTGCAGACCGGCGCGAACTATCGCACGCACGTGATCGACCTCGTCGCGGCGGGCCGCGCGAAGAACGACCCGCGCCCGATCGAGGAACTGCGCGAGTGGGCGGCCGACATGATGGATCGCCGCGCTCGGGAGGGCACCCCCTACTTCTTCATCGGCCTGCCGGCCGCGGTCGTCGGCGACGACGTCGACCTCGTGCTGCCGTCGTACAGCGACCAGCACGACTGGGAGCTCGAGCTCGCGGTGGTGGTCGGCAGCGAGGCGTTCCGGGTCGACCGCGAGCACGCCATGGAGCACGTCGCCGGCTACACGATCGTGAACGACGTCACCACGCGCGACCTCGTGTTCCGCGAGGACATGAAGGAGATCGGTACCGACTGGTACCGCGGCAAGAACGCCCCCGGCTTCCTGCCGACCGGCCCGTTCCTCGTGCCCGCCCCCTTCGTCGCGACCCCGGGCGACCTGCGCCTCGAGCTCACCCTCAACGGCGAGACGATGCAGGACGCCACGACCTCCGACCTGCTGTTCGACCTGCCGGCGCTCATCGCGGGCGCCTCGCAGAACATGCCGCTGCTGCCCGGAGACCTGCTGCTCACGGGCAGCCCCGCCGGCAACGGCATCGTGCACGGCCGGATGCTGCGCGACGGCGACGTGATGGTCGGGGCGATCGAGGGGCTCGGCGCGCAGACCGTGCGGGCCGTCGCCGAGGAGTCGACGCGATGAGCACGCCCGCCGCGGCATCCGGAACCCGTCGCACGCCGACGGAGGACCCGGTCGAGCTCGACCGCGCCGACCCCGATCGCCACGTGGCGGAGGCCGCCGAGGCGTACCGCAACTGGGGCCGCTGGGGCGACGACGACCGGCTCGGCACGCTGAACTTCATCGACGACGCGGCCCGGGCCCGCGCGGCCGCGCTCGTGCGCCGCGGTGCGAGCTTCACGCTCTCGCAGCCGTTCGACATGAACGGCCCCCAGCAGGGCTGGCGCCGCCGCACCAACCCGGTGCACACCATGCTCGACACGGGCACGGATGCCGCGGCCGGCACGCAGGGCTTCCCGCACGGCCTCGGCGGCGCCGACGACGTCATCGCTATGCCGCTGCAGTGCTCCACCCAGTGGGACGGCCTCGGCCACATCTTCGACCGCGGCATGGCGTGGAACGGACGCCCCGCCGGGCAGGTGGTCACGAGCGACGGCGACCTGGTCACGGGCATCGAGCACGCGGCATCCGCCATCGTCGGCCGTGGCGTGCTGCTCGACCTCGGCCGGTTCCTGCGGCCCGAGGCATCCGACGACGGCCCCGCCGGCGAACTGCCCGACGGCTACGCCATCACGACCGCCGAGCTGGAGGCCTGCATCGCCGCCCAGGGCGCGACGAGCGCGGTCGGCCGCGGCGACCTCGTGCTCGTGCGCACCGGCCGCTACGCCCGCGCCGTGCGCGAAGGCTGGAACGGCTACGCGGGCGGGCCGAGCGCCGGCCTGTCGTTCACGACCGCCGGATGGCTGCACCGCACCGAGATCGCCGCGATCGCCACCGACACGTGGGGCTTCGAGGTGCGTCCGAACGAGTTCGACGACGCGTTCCAGCCGCTGCACCAGGTCGTCATCCCGAACATCGGGCTGACGATCGGCGAGATGTGGGACCTGGAGGCGCTCGCCGCCGACTGCGCCGCCGACGGATGCCACGAGTTCCTGCTCGTGGCCTCGCCGCTGCCGATCACCGGGGCGGTGGGTTCGCCCGTCAACCCCATCGCCCTGAAGTAAGCCCGAACCCAACGAAGGGATCCCCTGATGTCCGCTGTCTCCCGCGTCGCGATCGTCGGCTCCGGCGTCGCCGGCACCACCGCCGCCATCCTGCTCGCCGAAGGGGGCGTCGAGGTCGACGTCTTCGAGCGGAAGCCCGACCTCTCCGCCCTCGGTTCCGGCATCACGCTGCAGGGCAACGCCCTGCGCGTGTTCGACCGCCTCGGCGTCTGGGAGCAGGTGAAGGAGGCCGGCTACTCCTTCGACCAGACCGGCCTGCGCGCCCCGGGCCCCGACGCGCCGGTCATCGCGCAGATCCCGGACGCGCGAACGGGCGGTCCCGACTACCCGGCGGTCGCCGGGATGTACCGCCCCGACCTGGCCCGGATCCTCGCCGACCGTGCCACCGAGCTCGGTGCACGCATCCACTACGGCACGACCGTCACGAGCTTCACGCAGGACGACGCCGGCGTCGACGTGACGATCTCCGACGGATCCACCGGCCGGTACGACCTGCTCATCGGCGCCGACGGCCTGCACTCCGCCATCCGGAAGCAGCTCGGCATCGAGGTCGAGCCCGAGCGCACGGGCATGGGCATCTGGCGCGCCTTCGTGCCGCGTCCGAAGGACGTCACGCAGACCGACCTCTACTACGGCGGGCCCGTGTACATCGCCGGGTACACCCCGACGAGCGACGAGATGATGTACGCCTTCCTCGTCGAGCCGGCCCAGGACCGGCAGCTCTCGCCCGAGCAGGGCGTCGAGGTGATGAAGGAGCTGTCCCGGGCGTACGGCGGGCCGTGGAACGAGATCCGCGAGTCCCTCGGAGAGGCCTCGCGCGTGAACTACACGTGGTTCACGAAGCACGTGGTTCCCGACGCGTGGAACCGCGGCCGGGTCGTGATCATCGGCGAGGCTGCGCACAGCTGCCCGCCCACGATCGCGCAGGGCGCCGCGCAGGCCGCCGAGGACGCGCTGGTGCTCTCCGAGCTGCTGCTCGCGCGTGACACGGTGGACCAGTCGCTCTGGGACGAGTTCCACGCGCGTCGGCTGCCGCGGGCGACCGAGGTCGTCGAGGCATCCGTGCAGCTCGGGCAGTGGCAGATCGACCACGTGCAGGATGCCGACGTGCCCGGGCTGATGCGCCGCATCGCCATGCTCGTGAGCGAGCCGGCATGAGCGCCGTCGAGTCCACGACGACCGCGCCCGTGGTCGACGTGCATGCCCACCTCCTGCTGCCCGCCCTGCAGCAGGCGGTCGGCGCACGCGACCCCGAGGGGTTCGCCGCAGCGCAGGCACTCGAGGCGCGCCGCAACGGCCCCGAGAGCCTCGCCGCATCGGGTCGCATGATCGGCGAGCGGATGCCGCTGCTCACGTCGCTCGACGCGCGGCTCGCCGAGATGGACCGGCAGGGCGTGGACGTGCAGGTCGTCTCGCCGTCGCCGTCGCACTACTACCCGTGGGCGGGCGAGGAGCTCGCCGCCTGGGCCGCGCGCGAGGCGAACCGCACCATCGCCGAGCACGTCGCGGGCGCGCCCGACCGCCTGCTCGGCCTCGGACTCGTGCCGCTGCAGCATCCGCAGCTCGTGGTCGAGGCGCTCGAGGACGCCGTGCTCGAGCGCGGACTCGCGGGCGTCGAGCTCTCGTCGTTCGCCGGCGACGTCGAGCTCTCCGACGAACGTCTCGAGCCGTTCTGGGCCCGCGCCGAGGAGCTCGAGTCCATCGTGTTCCTGCACCCGTTCGGCTGCAGCCTCGACGAGCGGCTCGACCGCTACTACCTCTCGAACACGGTCGGCCAGCCCGTCGAGAACGCCGTCGCGCTGTCGCACCTCATCTTCTCGGGCGTGCTCGACCGGCATCCCGACCTGCGACTCGTCGCCGCGCATGGCGGGGGGTACCTGCCGACATTCCTCGGTCGCTCCGATCACGCGTGGCGGGTCCGGCCCGAGGCGCACGGATGCCGCGACCTGCCGTCGTCGTACCTGCGACGCCTGCGGTTCGACTCGCTCGTGCACACCCCCGGTGCGCTCCGCGCGCTCGTCGATGCCGCGGGCGCCGACCGGGTGCTGCTCGGCACGGACTACCCGTTCGACATGGGCGTGGACGACCCGGTCGAGCGCGTGCTCGAGGCCGGACTCCCGGACGCCGACGCGCGCGCGATCCTCTCGGGCAACGCGGCCGCGCTGCTCCCGGCGCTCCGGCACGTGGCGGAGCACGCCCCGTGAGGATCGCGCGGTGGCGCCACGACGGCCGCCTCGGCGAGGGATTCGTCGTCGGCGACGCCGTGGTGCGATTCCCGAGGGACCTGTCGGTCGCCGACGTGCTCGCCGCGGGACTGGCCGAGGTGCCCGTGCTGGCGGCCGAGGTCGACTCCGCGGCATCCGTGCCCCTCGCCGACGTCGAGCTGCTCGCCCCGCTCGTGCCGGCGAGCGTGCGCGACTTCGTGGCCTTCGAGGAGCACGTCGAGGGCGTCACCGCGTCGATCGACGGCGCCAGCCACGTGGTCGACGAGTGGTACGAGTTCCCGACCTTCTACTTCACGAACCCGCACTCGGTCATCGCGACCGGCGCCGAGGTGCGCCCGCCGAAGACCGAGCGCCTCGACTTCGAGCTCGAGGTGGGCGCCGTCATCGGAGGGGTGGCTGGCTCCGACGGCCGCGACCTGTCTCCCGCGGATGCTGCCGGACACATCTTCGGCTACACGATCTTCAACGACTGGTCGGCCCGCGACATCCAGGGCCGCGAGATGAAGGTACGGCTCGGCCCGGCGAAGGGCAAGGACTTCGCCACGACCCTCGGACCCTGGATCGTCACCGCCGACGAGTTCGCCGGGCTGGTCGACGACGAGGGATTCCTCCCGATCGTGATGGAGGTGCTCGTCAACGGCGAGCGCATCGGCCACGACCTGCTCTCGAACATGGGCTGGCCGTTCGGCGACCTGGTCGCCTACGCCTCCCGCGACGCGCGGGTCGTGCCGGGCGACGTGCTCGGATCGGGGACCGCGGGCAACGGCGGATGCCTCGCCGAGCTCTGGGGACGGGCGGGCGAGCTCACACCGCCGCCGCTGACCGAGGGCGACGAGGTCGTCATGCGCGTCGAGGGCATCGGCGAGATCCGCAACGTCGTCGGCCCGGCGCGCCACGTGCCCGACATCCTGCCGGCGCGACCGCGGCCGCGGGTGCGCGAGCGCGACTGAGTCCGACCGCCGGGCCGTTCAGGCCGCTTCGTGGTGCAGCCCGCTCACCGCCTCGACGGCGAGCGTGCGCAGCCACTCGTGCTCGGGGTCGCGGCGGTGCACCGGATGCCACCACATCGCGTTGTGGATCGGCGTCGCGTCGAACGGCGGCTCGTGCACGCGGATGCCGCCCGTGCCGCGTGCGTAGGCGGCGAGGCCCGCCTGCACGAGGGCCAGCCGGTCGGTGCCGGCGATGAACATCGGCAGGGCGAGGAAGCTCTCGACCACCGCCTCGACGCGGGGCTCGATGCCGAGCTGCTGGATCTGGCGGGTCGCCGACGTGAACGCCGAGCGCGACTGGTAGGTGAACACCCACGGCTGACGGGCGATGTCGTCGAGGGTCACGGCGTCGCCGATGGCGGGGTTGTCGTCGGCGGCGATGATGACCCACGTGTCGGTGAACAGGTCGGTGTAGGGCAGGTCGGTGAGGAACCCGTGCGGCATGAGCAGGCCGTCGGCGCCGCGCAGCCGGTTCACCGCGTCCTCGACGATCTGCTGGTTGTGCACCATGAACCGGAACCGCACCCCGGGCGCGCGACCCGCCGCGAGCGACGCCAGTCGCCGCCCGGTGGTGGCGAGGCTGTAGTCGGAGCCGTAGATCGCGAACTCGCGCGTCGACTGGCTCGGGTCCCACTCCGCCTGGCTCTCGAACACCCGCCGTGCGGCATCGAGCGCGGCCGCCGTGTGCTCGGAGAGACGCGACGCGAGCGGCGTGAGCTCGTAGGAGTTGCCCGTCCTCGCGAGGATCGGGTCGTTGAAGTGCGTGCGCAGGCGGGCGAGCGACGCGCTGAGCGCCGGCTGGCTGAGGTGCAGGCGTTCGGCGGCGCGGGTGACGCTGCGCTCGGTGAGCAGCGCGTCGAGCGATACGAGCAGGTTGAGATCGAGCCGGGAGAGCGGGGCTTGGTCGGACACGTCGTTGTGTTCCTTCGGGTGGGGGCGAGTCCTCCCAGTCTATCAACCGCGTCGATCCGAAGCGCTAGGGCATCGTGGGTCGTGATGTGCGATCAGGATCCAACCGCCCCCAGCGGTCTCACGTCGCGGGCGGGTCCTGGGGGAGTCGTACCGGAGAAGGTGCCGCTGCCAGCGCTGACGCGACCGCCCAGGGGACCACACGTTGTACCGTGGGTCAAGGCTTCGTTCGCCAGCGGTCGACGTGAGGTAGGGAGCGCATGGGCACGGTCATCTACCAGCCGGCTGCCCAGATGATGGCCGGGCACGCCATCGGGATCCTGCTGCTCAACACCGGATACCCCATCATCCCGGGCAACGTCGCGAACGCGTCGACGTACGAGTATCCGGTCCGGTTCAAGGTCGTTGAGGGCGCCGACAGTCCCCGTCTTCTCGGTGGCGACCCGACTCTGCTCGAACCCGTACTCGCCGCCGCACGAGAACTCGTCGGCGATGGCTGCCGCGCGATCGTCGGTGCATGCGGATACTTCGCCCGCTTCCAACGCGAGCTCGCCGAGGCACTGCCGGTCCCAGTATTCCTGTCCAGCCTGTGTCAGGTTCCGATGGTGCTTGGTGCGCTGCAGCCCCAGCAGCAGCTGGGCATCCTCTGCGCGAAGCAGAGCAGTCTCGACCAGCGGATGTTGACGGCGGTGGGCATACGCGAGGACGCGCCGATCGTCGTGGCCGGCATGGAGAACAGCCCCGGGTTCCGCGGCGCGATCCTCGAAGACCAGGGCTGGATGGACCTCGACCTGGTGCAGGACGAGGTCATCAGCACTGCCGTGCGGCTGGTGACCGACCACCCCGAGATCGGCGCCCTGCTGCTCGAATGCAGTGACATGCCCCCGTACGCCAAGCAGATCCACGATGCGACCGGCCTCCCGGTGTGGGACTTCGTCACGCTCATCGACTGGATCCATTCGGGCGTCGTGAGTCGCTCCTACAACGGCTTCATCTAACGGCCTGGGCTACCGAGTTCCTGCCGCGCGAGTCCGCCGCACTGCGAAGTCCCGCCGACCCGAACCCGGTCAACCGTGCGCACCGCGATCTCAGCCGCGACGCCGCCACCACCGAGTTCGTGAGGTTCTCTGCTCCTGGTCGTGCTCGAGCTGTGCGCGCTCTTCGGCCGCCTGGCGCTCTCGGGCTTCGCGGCGCTCGCGCCATGCGCGAATCTCGTCGTCGGCATCCCGAGTCGGGGTCACGACGGGCGGCCCGCCGAGCAGCTGGCGGCGCGCCTCGATCACGCGCCGGTTGAAGTCCTCGACCGCCTCGCGCACCTCGGATTCGCGGTGCATCCGATCCAGGCGGCCCTCGAACTGGGCGTTCTCGACCCGCAGGGTGAGCGCGGGCGGACCCAGCCCGGTCAGTTGCTCGCGCTCGATCTTGCGACGAATCCACCAGTCGGGGTCGTGCTGCCCGGTCAGTCCCTCCAGGGGCTTTCCCGCGCCCGGGAGGTTGTCGAACTCGCCGCGGCGGATCGCCTGCTGAATCGCGTTCTCGACGTACGCCGACCGCTCGGCCTGCGTGGACGGTCGAGGCGGTTCGGGCGCGATTTCGGCGACATCGGGGTCTTCGCCACGGGCGATCGCCTCCTCACGGGCGAGGCGATCGAGCCGATACTGCGACGCGGCGCGCTGGGGATCCTCGCTCATCCTCGACCTCCCTCACGGCGTCGGATATCCGTCTTCCACGATACGACGCCGCACCCCAGTGAGTGCGTCGCGCCCGCGCCCGCGCAGGCGCGTCACGCTCAGGGATCCCGATCCGACGCCTATTCCGGCGCGAGGCCGGCCTGCCACCGCCGCTGTTCGCGCACGAAGAGCAGGGCGAGGATGCTCCACAGGCCGATGTCGTCGGCGAATCCCAACGGGCCGAGCACGAGTTCGGGGATCAGGTCGATCGGTGCGAACGTGTAGACGACAGCCGCGATCGCGGCGGCCCACGTCGTCGCTGCGACACGGTGCTCCCTGTCCTTGATCGCCTTGAGGAATCTCCACATGTATCCAGTGTGCGTTACTGCGGCTGCGAATTCGACTGCCGGTCCAATGTGGACGGGGGGGTTGCGTCGACCGCCCCGAGCACTCGCGCGCACTCAACGGCGAGGAGCGCGGGACCATCAGCGCTCGGGGAACGCGGCGTCCACCCGATCGGGGGACTGCGGCTGGAACCCCGGCTGGCTATCATCTGGTCGGAGCGCCGTGTCACCGGAATCGCCTGCAAGGACACGCCGTACCGGGGTCGCTCCTCGGTCAGGACGGCCGGTCGTTCGATCGCAGGGGAGCTCGCCATGCCACGAGTCGGGTCCAAGCCAGGCGCTCGCGACCGAGTCCTCGCCGGTCTGCTCATGGACTCGCGCGCTCGTGTCTCCGCACTCGGGGGCACGATCATCGTGGCGTCCATGGTGTTGATGTCCACCGGCTGCGCGGCCTTCCCCGGTGGCGGGGCGCAGGAGAACCGGGTTCCCCGGCAGACCCGCCCGACGGCCGCCACGCCATCGAGTTCCGCACCGTCCGGCGCGCCGGAATCGCTCGGCTTCGCGGACGGTGCCCAGCTCGACCCGTTGGCGAAGGTCGGCTGGCAGTTCGCGTTCCTTGCGGCGGACGACGCGGCCTGGACCTCGAACCCGGATACCCCTCCAGGCGAACCGAGTTTCGTCAACGCCGACGACACATGCACGGCGTACTACTGGCAGGAGAACTTCTCGACGGCGACGGTCGACGACCGGTCCGCATCCGACGAATATCTCGCAGAAGTGTCCGGGGCGACGGCTGATGAGATCGCAACGTACGCAGAGGATGGGTATTTCGCGCTCACCCACTTTTCGACGCCCGAGGCCGCGGATGGGGAAGTGGCCAGCCGGAATATCCTTGCGGAAACCGATGAGGAAACGTGGCTCGTCGCCGCGCGGGTGTTCACGAACCTGGATTACACGACCTCGGAGATGGCCAACGCGTATTCACTCCAGCTCGCGTGCGACGCGGGCGTCGACCCGATGACACAGCTCGACTCGCTCGACGAGATCGCGAAGATCGTCGTCGACCAGTGAGGGCCCCCGGGCTGGACGGCGAGACCGTCAGTGGGCGTCGTCCATGCCGGTGACGTGCACGGCGTATCCGACGCAGCCGGCATCCTCCCACCGATACTCCGGTACCACGTCCGGATCGTCGGGGCCGAACTCGCTGACGCCGTGCAGCGCCTCGAACTCCGGCGTTCCCGCTTGGGCGAGTTCGAGCGCGATCTGCTGTTGCTCCCAGGTGATGCCCGGTGGAATGAGCCAGTAGCCCGTGAAGCGATACTCCAGGCCCTTCTCCTGCATGCAGTCGGCGATGATGCCCTGCTGCGTGAGCCAGATCTCGGTGTTCGCCGGGTCGTGGTCGGCAACGGGTCGCGGGATGGTCGCGATGTCGGTGGAGGCGTCGTACACCGGGAAGCCGAACTCCTCGAGTGCCGGCTGAGGAGCCGCTGTCGGCTCGGTCGCCGTCGGCTCGTTGGCGCTCGTGCTCGGCACGGCCGTCGGCGTCATCGGCTCGATCGAGGGCGCCACGACGTCGTCGACGGCCGACGATTCCGCGTCGTGCTGGATGAGTGACGCGGCTCCCGTCGCGGCCAGTGCCGCCCCCGCCCCGAGTGCGACCACCGTGGCGGCGCCCGCGACGATCAGCGCCACTCGGGCACGGCGGGCGGGTCGTCGTCGATTGCGTTCGGCGTCGAGCAGGTCGTCGATCTCAGGCATGCGGCGCTCCTTCGCGCAGGACGGTGGCCTGGCGCCCCGTCCGGGCGTCGGTGGGCCGGCGGAGCCAATGGAGTGCGGCGGTGACGCAGACGAGGGCGAGCGCGGCTCCGATGGCGTAGGTGGCCGCTTCCCACCACGGGAGCCGGTTCACGAGCACGACGGCGCTTGCGCTGAGGAAGTAGAGGGCCCGGCCCGTCTCGGCGAGGATGAGGCCGGTCGGGACGGCGAGTGCCAGCGTTGCCCACCCTCGCAGCCGTTCACCGACCATGGCCATCAGCGCCAGCAGGGCGATGAGGCCCAGGACGATCGCGCCGAGCGCGGGGCCGGGGATGCTTCGTACATCGCCGATCATCAACGCCCGCACGAGCCGGAACAGCACGAACCCGCCCACCGCGACATCCAGGACGCCGACCGCCAGAACGACCGCGAGCAGGGCCGCGTGCGCCCGGAGCGCCAGGCGGACGCCGGGATCGGCCCGGCGCAGCACGGCTGAACGCCAGATCAGGTCCGCGGGCGCTCCGCGAAGGGCGCGCAGTCGGATCGACCAGGCGAGGCGCCGCGGGGTGACGCCGACCTCGCCTGCCCAGACCGCGTGCTCATGCAGGTCGGATGCGATCTCGTCCTGCCGCCCCGCTGCGATTCGGGCGTCGAGCCCACGGGTGTACGTCATCGTCCATCGCAGGACGCCGCGAGCGGCTCGGTGGAAGTGGGCGCTGGACTCGACGCTCATGCGATCACCGGCCTGGTCACCGAGCTCGGTGCGGCGCCGGCGCGCACGGACGCCCGGAGCGCGGCTTCGCCCGCCCCGGTCACGCGATACAGTCGCCGGCGCGGACGCCCCGCGGCTTCGGCCGGCTCGGCTGATTCCCACTCGGCTTCGAGGAGTCCCCCCTCGGACATCCGGTTGAGCGCCTTGTACAAGGTGCCATGCGCAAGGAGCGCCGATCCCTCCTGATCCGCCAGTGCCCGGGCCAGACCGAATCCGTAGAACGATCCCTCGGCCGCCTGGAGGGTCGAGCCCGTGTCGAGGATCGCCAGCTCGAGTGGCAGGAGGACCCCGGGGCGTCGTCGTGGCATGCCGAAATTATAGGAAGATATGTGCCTGAAAGGCAATGGGGCCCGTACGATTCTGGACATGAGAAGCGGAGCATCCGAACTCCTGTCCGGCTTCCTGGCGGTTTCCGCGGCCGCGACCCTCGTCGCGTGCACCGCGTCAGGAACGCAGGCGTCGCAGCCGTCGCCGGCACCGACCGCCACGGCGGCGCCGATGCCGTCGGAGGCCGTTCCGTGCCAGGACCGGTTCATCGCGGAGATCGACTGGGGAACCGATCCCGCTGCTCCGAACACCGCGTACATCGCCCTGACCAATACGGGTGACGCGGCCTGCTCGCTGTCCGGATTCCCGAGTGACTCGGCGTTCCTGAGCGCGTCCGGACCCGTCGAAACCGTCGGCTACGACCTCGAGGGCGCACCGACCGCCGACGCGTACGGGCGGGCAGGCGACGTCGTGACGGTCGACCCGGGGGAGCGTGCCTTCATCTGGGCCAGGATCGCCCAGACCGCGGACCGGGCCGGCGACGACCCCTGCGAGCTCCCCGTGGCGGCGATCGGCGTCACCCTGGTGCTGCCCGGTGCCTCCGAACCCGTCGTCGCGCCCGCCGACGTCGAAGTGTGCGTCGATACGGACGCCGACGACCTCCAGGTCGGACCCGTCGATTCGGAACCCCGACCCGCTTCAGTCGACGGATGACGCGAGGGGCCGCTCAGGCCGAGGTGGCGCCATCGACGAGTGCTCGCCGAGCGAGGGCGAGGTGACGGCGGGTCATGTACGCGGCATCCGCCTCGAGGAGCCATTCGTGCCCGCCCCACTCGCTGCACAGCGTCCCCGCGAACCCGGACGGGGCGAGCAGAGCGCCGAGGTCGCGGATGGGCGCCGTCACCCGGCCACCGGTGTCATCGAGGTCCCAGAACTTGAGGTGGAACGCGCCGATGAGGGGCAGGATGCCGCGCAGGTCCGCCGCGTCCGACCGCCCGAAGCGCACGAGCAGGTTCATGTACAGGGTGTGGATCGCGGGAGGCACCGCGCCCGACCGGAGCAGTTCGACGACGGCGCCCGCTGTCGCGGGGTCTCGCCATTCCTCGGTGAGGCGGGTCAGGAGGTCCTCCGGGAGGTCCGCCGCCGCGAGCTGTTCGAGGTAGGTCGGCGGGAGTTCGGGCATGAGCATGCTGATGTCGACGAGCAGGCGCACCCGCGGGTCGCCGATGCCGGCGATCATGTCGATCGCCGCCGCCGTGGCCGGCGAGTCGGGCGTCTGCTGCCCCTGGATCTCCTCGTACAGCACGAGGTCGAGCTCGTGCAGGGTGGGCAGGAGCCGTCGCAGGAGTGCCTCGCCCGCCTGGCCGATCGGGAGCCGCACGCCGCCGGCGCCCAGGCGCCGCGCGGCATGGAGCTGGGGGAGCAGGAAGCCGAGGCGCTCGGCCTCGCTGCGCCGCCGGCCCGGGCCGAGCCAGTCGTCGAGGCTGGCGCCGACGATGCTCACGCTGCCGCCGGCCGCGTCGAGATCGCGCCGCAGCGCGTCGACCTCGGCATCGGTGGAGACGGGGAACGACCGCCACAGCTGACCGGGTTCGAGCTCGATGATGGGCGCGATTCCGTCGGCCACGATCCCGACGGCGAGGTCGGGCGCCGTGCGCTCGGCGCGGATCACGTCGGGGGTCCAGTTGAAGGCGCTGGCCGCGAGGGTCCAGGCGGGGGGGAGTTCGGTGGTCACGGCGGTTCCTTGCCGGTCAGGCGACATCGCGGGAGACGGACGGGTGCGTGGCCGCGGCATCGAGCCCGAGTGAGCGCTCGATGCGGAAGGGCAAGGTGAGCGGGCCGTCGGGGCCGGCCTGCAGGTACGGGATCGCCAGGCGGAACGACACGGCGACGTCGTGGACTCCCGGGCTCAGCATCCGTGCCCCCCGCAGCACGACCCGGTCCTGCAGGAACCACCACGTCGGCTCCTGCCGGAGCGCGGCGGGATCCAGGAGGCGGTCGCCGAGGGCGATCCGGAGCCGATCGACCCGCTCGCCGTCGACCACCACCTCGACGGCCTCGAGACTGGCGAGGGGGAGGGAACGGATCCATGGGAGGCTGAGGCGGAGCGCGAACCCGTCCGCCGTCGACGAGAGCGCGTCGTCGCGCAGCGCTGCCAGGGTCATGCGCGGGTCACTTCTGCGAGGCGGGCTCGCCGGCGGCGACCCACTCGTCGAACATCGCGCGGACCATGGGCTCGAGCGTGGTGGGCCACCAGTCGCCGCCCTCGACGGGCTCGCCGAGGTCGTCGGGCGTCGGAACCGTGACGCGTCCGGTCGCCGCCCATTCGGCACTGCGGGGGAACAGGGCGCGGAACGCCGGGTGGCCGATCGCCTTCACGTCGTGGCCGATGCCGATCGAGACCGCGCGGCCGGCGCCGTACTCCACGGTCCAGGCGACGGGATGCTCCTCGCCCATGCCGGGCAGCGCGCGCCATTGCGACGGCACCTGCGTGTAGCGCAGCGGGTTGTCCCACCCGGTGAGCAGGATGGACTTCTTCACGCCTTCGGGCCAATGCAGGCCGACGTAGAGGTCGTCGCCGTAATGCGGGAACTCGGCAGGCCAGCCCGCGGTGATGGGGTGCTCCTCGGCGGTGTGGAGGAGGAAGTCGTTGTTCGGGGCGCGACGCGACGTGGTCTCGCGCATGACGCCGCCCAGGAGCCGCTCGTACTCGGGGTCCCAGCCGACGCCGCCGGCGAGCGTCGGGTGGTAGGCGATGAAGCCCTTGCCCCCGGCCACGAAGTCGACGAGCGCCTGCTCGGCGTCGGCGCCGAAGCGCACCTCGGGCACGTCGCGCCATGGGTCGTGCCGACCGTAGTAGTTCACGATGACGAGGTCGTAGTTCTCCAGCGTCTGCGCCGTCGCGCCGCGGAACTCCTCGGTGACCCGCACGTCGAACCGGCCCGTCCCCTCGAGGAGCGCCTTCAGGGCCGGCGTCGTCGCTCGCCAGTCGTGATGGACGTCGGTCATCCCGGTGATGACGAGGGTCCGGATCTTCGGCTCGGGCATGGCACTCCTTCGTGGTCTCGCTTGAGACCAAAAGGTACACCCTTATGTCTGAAAAAGGAAGAAGTAGGTCAGGATGCCGCCATGACCTCGCTGAGCGTGGGGCGGCCGTCGGCGAACCAACGGGGGAACGTCGCATCGAACAGCTGCTCGCGCACCATCTCGGCGCCGCCGCGAAGCGGCTCCTTCTCGTCGCCGAGCGATCGCACGATGCTGAGGTCGCGGGTGGCGAGCGGGAGCGAGAGCTCGTACACACGCTGGCGGATCTCGGCCAGGAAGACCTCACCAGCGGAGGAAACGGCACCGCCGACCACGATGACGGCGGGATTGAACATGTTGACGAGGGCGGCGATCGACTCGCCCACGAGCCGCGCCGATCGCTGGATGAGCGAGATCGCCAGTGCGTCCCCGTCCATCGCCGCCACCGCGATGGCCTCGGGCGTGACCTCCGAGCCGCCGTCGACGTGGCGGGCGAGCGCACCACCCGCGCCCTCGTCGACCGCGCGCTCGGCATCGCGGATGAGCGCCCAGCCGCCGGCCTCGGCTTCGAGGCATCCGACCTTGCCGCAGCGGCACTGCGCGTCCGAGTCCCGCACTCGAACGTGGCCGATGTCGCCTGCCGCGCCGTTCGCGCCTCGATGGATCCGCCCGCGGGAGAGCAGGCCGGCGCCGATCCCGGAGCCGACCTTGCAGAAGATCAGGTCGAGGGAGTCCTCCTGGCGGCGCGCGCGCTCGCTGAACACGAGCAGGTTCACGTCGTTGTCGACCCAGGTCGGCGCATCGAACCGCTGCTCGAAGCGGCGGCGCACGTCGAAGCCGTTCCATCCGGGCATGATCGGCGGGGCGACCGGGCGGCCGCTCTCGAAGTCGACGGGGCCGGGGACGCCCACCGCGACTCCCCAGACCGGCACGTCGGGGTGCCGCTCGACGATCTCGTCGAGCATCTCGAGCGCCTTCTCGATCGTCTCCGCCGGTCCGCGGGCGATGTCCCACTCCTGGTGGCTGTGGTCGATGATGTCGCCGTCGAGCGAGGCGATCCCGACGCGGATGTGCAGCGCGCCGAGCGCGCACACGACGATGCGACCCTGCTCGGATCGGAACCGGAGCGTGCGAGGCGCGCGGCCGCCCGACGACGGGCCGTACTCGCCGTCGGCCAGGAAGCCCATCTCGATGGCCTGGTCCACCCGTTGGGTCACGACGCCTCGCCCGAGTCCGGTGACGCGCCCGATCTCGGGCCTGGTCGTCGCCTCACCCGTGCGCACGAGGTTGACGATGCGCAGGAGGCTCGTCACCTCGTCGGTCTGAGCCCCGAATCGCAATGTTGATTCCCGTGCCATGCTCTGATTCTGACACAACCGGGTGTGTTCAGCGTCGATTTCGCGGCTACTATGGGCAATTCGGCATGAGCTTTTGTATAGTCGAGGCAAAAGTTTGCCGACGCGAGCCAACGGAGGTGGTCGGATGCCGTGGGGCGTGGGAGTGATCGGGGCGGGCCCCGGCGTCGCGGCATTGCACCTGCCGACGCTGTCGATGATCAGCGACCTGTTCCGCGTCGTCCACGTGAGCGACCACGGCAGTGGTCGCGCCGTGGAGCTCGCCACCCGCCTCGGCGCCACGGCGTCGCACGACACCGCCGAGCTCCTCTCGGATCCCGCCGTTGACGTGGTCGCGGTCTGCAGTCCGCCCGCCGAGCACGCTCGCCACATCCGGGAATGCGTCGCCGCGGGCGCGCGTGCCATCCTCTGCGAGAAGCCGTTGGCGACCACGGCGCACGAGGCGACGGAGGTGGTCGACGCGTGCCGGCAGGCGGGCATCCCCATCCTCGTCGCCACCAACCATTTCTTCGACGAGGCATGGGATCGCACCAAGCACCACCTCCTGGCCCTCGAGTCCGACGTGCGCTCGATCTCCGCCACGGTGGCGCTCCCGCCGAACGGTCGCTTTCACGCCGCCGTCACCGAGCTCCCCACGTCGGGCACTCCGCCTCGGACCGCGCCCGACCTCACCGACCCCGAGACGGCCGCCGCCGTGGTGCGACAGCTCGTGCTCGGGCTCGCCGTGCACGACCTCCCCGCGGTCCGCGACCTCGCGCCCGACTTCGAGGGCGTCGACTTCGCCGCCGCCGTGCCGCCGCTCGGCTACACGATCGGCTTCCGATCCAGCGGCGTCCGCGTCCTGCTGACGGCCGTCATGCTGCCCGACGGACCCGACCCGACGTGGCGCCTGACCGTCGGGACCTCGACCGACCGGATTGACGTCGAGTTCCCGCCGGCGTTCGTGCACGCCGGAAGCGCCACCGTCCGCGTGCGCCACGGCGACCTGCGATCGACGACCTATCGCCGTGACACCGACGACGGGTACGTGCGCGAGTGGCGGGCCCTGGCTGCGATGCTCGACGGCACGGCGGTGACCGAGTACCACGAGGTGCTCGACGACGCCGTCTTCGCGATCGACCTCGCCGATGCGGCGGCCGAGGCGATCCGCACCGGAGCACCGTCGTGAGCTCCCGCGTCCCCGTGCTGTCGGCGCTCGCCGGATACCGGGTCGCGGTCGCCGGCCTCCCCATGCAGGCGCACCCGGCGCGCGAGGCGACCGGAGCCATCGTCGTCGTCGACGGTGCGACGTCGTGGTGGGATGCCGCGGCGTCGGCCGTGCGCGACGGGGCTTCGGCGGTGCTCGTGGCAGAGCCGGTCGAGGTGCCGCTCGACGCGGTCGGCGACCTCGCCGCGACCGCCGGGGTGCCGATCGTCGTCCATCGCTCCCGGCTCCGTGCGGACCTCGTCGAGCGGGCCCTCGAGCAGCGCTCGGGGGTGTCCCCTCGGATCGTCGTCGCCGAGTGCCGGGCGAGCGCCGACGGGCTCGAGGCCATGGTGCGCGACGCGGTCGGCTGGATGCGCGTGCTGGCCGACGCCAGGCTCGTCGTCGCCTCGGCCTCCGCAGCGGCGGGCGGCGCCGCCGCGCTCGTCCGGTCCCACGACGGCGGGGTCGTCGGCTCGGTGCTGGCGACCGTGACCCGGCCCGAGGGTGCGCTCCTCCGCGTCCAGGCCCTGGGGGAGACCACCACCGAGGTGGAGATCGACGAACCGGTCGGCCGGTCGGAGCTCTCGACCAGCACCGAGCACGGGCGCCGGGTGGCGCCCTCCTGCTTCGAGGCCGCCGACCGCATGGCCCTCCGGCGCGCCCTCAGGGCGGTCGGGGCCACAGGATCGTCGCCCGACCTCATGGACCTCCTGCACGACGGTGAAGCCGCGTCCCGGCTGCTTCGTGCCACGTAGACCCAGCCGCTTTAGTTGATTTCCGACTAAAGAGCGCATAGAATCGACCCTGACGTTGGGATCCCACGGGATCCGATCCTCGCGGTGACGATGCGGCGAGGGCACAACCTGTCGCGTCGACGGCCCGATCGTTCGGGTATTCACGAATGTCGCTCTCTCCGCTCAGGCTCCGCCTCCTCGTCACCTCGCTGCTCACCGTCTCGTTCCTCGGCGCGCTCGACCACACCATCGTCGCCACCTCGCTCGCCACGGTCGCCGGCGACCTCGGCGCGCTCCAGCACATGGCCTGGGTCGTCGTCGGCTACACCCTCGCGAGCACCGTGCTCCTGCCCGTGCTCGGGAAGCTCGGCGACCTCATCGGGCCGCGCCTCGTGTTCCTGACGTCGCTCGTCGTGTTCCTCGCGGCATCCGTCGCCTGCGGGTTCGCCCAGGACATGACCCAGCTCGTCATCGCCAGGGTCGCCCAGGGCATGAGCGCCGCCGGCATCCAGCTCATGTCGCAGACGATCATCGCCCACGTGACCACCCCTCGTGAGCGCCCGAAGTACCTGGGCATCATCGGCGCCGCGTTCCCGGCCGCGATCCTCATCGGCCCGGTGCTCGGCGGGCTCATCACCGACTACTGGGGCTGGCCGTGGGTGTTCTGGATCAACATCCCGTTCGGCCTCGCCGCGCTCGGCCTCGCCGTCTTCGCGGTGCCGCACGTGGAGGTCGGCATCCGTCGCCGCTTCGACCTCGCCGGCGCGATCACCTTCACGCTCGCCATGGTCGCCCTCGTGCTCGCCGTCACCTGGGTGGGCGATCCGGCCGCCGCGCTCGCCGCCGTGGTCGCGTTCACGATCGCGGCCATCGGATTCGCCGCGTTCTTCGTGATCGAGTACCGGGTGGCAGAGCCCATCGTGCCCCTTCGCCTCTTCGCCGACCGCACGATCGCCGCGGGCATCGCCCTCTCGGCGATCATCGGCATCGGCCTCTTCTCGGTCACGGCGTACCTGCCGACGTACTTCCAGATGGCGTACCGCACGAGCGCCACCGTGTCGGGATTCGTGCCCATCGCGACCGTGTTCGGGATGCTCGTCTCCAACGTCGGCACGGGGTGGCTCGCCAGCCGCACCGGGCACTACCGGGTCTTCCCGATCATCGGCACGACCCTGGGGGCGGTGGGGCTCTTCACCATGGCGCTGCTGCCGGTGGGGACGCCGCTGTGGGTGCCGATGGCCGTCATGTTCGGCGTCGGCGTCTGCACCGGGTCGTTCATGAGCCTCGTCGTCGCGGTCGTGCAGGGCGCGGTGCCGCGGAACGAGACGGGCACGATCACCGCGACCATCAACCTCGTGCGCCAGATGGGTTCCACCGTCGCGACGGCCGTCATCGGCGGCGTGATCGGCGTCGGCGTCGCGTCGCAGCTTCCCGCCCTCCTCGAGGCCTCGTCGCTCACGCCGCAGCTCGTGCGCGGATCGTCCGACGAGGTGCAGTCGCAGGTGGCGCAGATCTACGGCGACGTGATGGCGCCGGTGTTCCTCGCGCTGGCCCTCACGTACGCGGTCGGCATCGTCGCCGCGGTCCTGCTGCCCGCGGGCCGGCTGTCCGACGAGCACGAACCCTCACCCGAACCCGAACCCGCATCCGAACCCCTCACCGCGTGAGCCTCGAACAGGAGAACCCCATGTCGCACCACCCCACGATCGCCGTCGTCGGCAGCGGACCCATCGGCTCCGCATACGCCCGGCTCCTGCTCGAGGGCATCCCGGATGCCCGTGTCGTCATGTTCGAGGCAGGGCCGCAGCTGACCGGGCGGCCCGGCGAGAGCGTGCGCAACATCGCCGACCCCGTCGAGAAGGCGCGGGCCAGGGAGCTGTCGCAGGGTCCGCAGGCGGGGGAGTTCCGGGCGTCGCTCGGCATCCCGTCGGCCACCGTCGTCGAGGGGATGTTCACCGCTCGACAGGGCACGCACCTCCTCGACTTCGGCGGCGAGGGCTCGGCGCACGCGCCGACGTTCCCCGCCGCGGCCGGCGCGACGAACGTCGGCGGACAGGGTGCGCACTGGACGTGCGCGATCCCACGTCCCGCGTTCAGCGAGAAGGTGGCGTTCATCGCCGACGACGAGTGGGAGGAGCTCATCGAGACCGCCGAGGGACTGCTGCACGCGCAGAGCGCGGCGTTCGCGGACTCCGCCGTCGGCGGCGGCATCCGCTCGCTGCTCGAGGAGGAGTTCGCCGGTGAGCTGCCCGACGGCTACGGCCCGAGCACCCTCCCGGTCGCGGGTGATCCGCAGCCCGACGGCACGATGCGCTGGGCTGGGGCCGATGTCGTGCTGGGACCGCTCATCGAGCCCGGCAACCCCCTCGCCGAGCGCTTCGAACTGCGCGACCTCACCCTCGTGCGCCGTGTCGAGCACGACGGCGACGTCGTCACCGGCGTCACGGTCGAGGACCTGCGCACGCACGAGACGTCGTTCGTGCCCGCCGACCTCGTGGTGGTGGCCGCCGACGCGTTCCGCTCGCCGCAGCTGCTGTGGGCGTCGGGCATCCGACCGCGCGCGCTCGGCCACTACCTCACCGAACACCCGGTGGTGATCTCCACGGTGGCGCTCGACGCTGAGAAGATCAGCCGTTTCGCGACCGAGGAGCAGCTCGACGAGGAGCTCGCCCGCCGTGCGACCACCGCGGCGGACCCGGTGGCCGCCGTGAACCGCATCCCGTTCTCGGAGCCCGACCACCCGTTCTCGCTGCAGGTGATGTACTCCGAGACGACGCCCTTCCCGATGGAGCCCGGCGCCCCGTACTCCGACAACCGGTGGGGCTACGTGAACATGGGCTACGGCATGCGCAAGTTCCCGCGCTTCGAGGACGCGGTGACGTTCGACGACGCCGAGCCCGACTACCGCGGCTTCCCGAACATGACGATCACCTACGAGCTCACCGAGGCGGAGCTCGCGGAGATCCAGGCCGCCACCGAGCGGCTGCGCCGAGCCGGGAACGCGCTCGGCGTGTTCGTCGCCGAGCCGCGGCTCATGCCGAACGGCTCGAGCCTGCACTACCAGGGCACGCTCCGCATGGGGGACGCCGACGACGGCACCTCGGTCGCCGATCCGTGGTCGCGCGTCTGGGGCTACGAGAACCTCGTGGTCGGCGGCAACGCCCTCATCCCCACCGCCACCGCGATGAACCCCACCCTGATGAGCGTCGCGATCGCCGTGCGCGGGGCGCGCAAGGCCGTCGAGCGCCTGGGCGCCGGCGCCGAGGCATCCGCGGTCGCGTGATCGCGAACCGACGACCACGGTTCCGAGCCGACACCGTTCCGAGTAGACGAGTAGAGAGGAAGCACCGATGCTTCTCGAGCGAGACCTGATCCAGTCCGTCGGATTCCGCAACGTCCGCGAGGGCGACCGCGTGACCGGGTTCCAGTTCCGGGTGCGGATGCCGTCGTACCGGGGGATGGCGGCCTCCCTCATCGACGGGATCGCCGTCCGCGTCGACGACCTCGTCGATGTCGGCGCCGACGTGCCGCGGTGGACCTTCGGCGGCCGCACCTACACCCTGGCCGAGCTCTGGGACGTCGACGGGGTCCGCTGGCCCCTCGAGGAGGCCGCGATCGTGACGGTGCCGCTCGACGGCGGACTGCCCGACGGCGTGCACGAGGTCTCCATGGAGCTGCGCCTGCGGATGTCGTACATCCCCGAGGAGCACCAGCCGAGCACCTACCGGGAGACCCGGCACATCACGCTCTCGCCCGAGGGCGACGGCGGGCCGTTCCAATACGGCGTCTCGCTCTACAGCTTCATGACCGACTACGGCACCGTGCTCGACCTCGAGACCGCGCTCGCCGCGGTCGCCGACGTCGGCGCCACGGGCGTCGAGATCCTGGGCGAGGGGCATATCGCCGGCTACCCCGAGCCCACCACGGAGTGGATCGACCGCTGGTTCGCACTGCTGGAGCGGTACGGGCTCGAACCGACGAACTACGGCTCGTGGATCGACACCCGCCTGCACTCCAGCGGACCGAATGCCCGAGCGCTCACCGCCGTCGAGGGTGCAGGGATGCTGCAGCGCGACCTGAGGCTCGCGAAGCGGCTCGGATTCCGGTTCGTGCGCCCGAAGATCGGCGTGGTGTCGAGCGACCTGGTACCCGACCCGATCTGGACGGAGTCCGTCGAGCGGTCGCTCGACCTCGCGGCCGAGCTCGACGTCGTGATCTGCCCCGAGATCCACTCGCCCACCCCGATCAAGCACGAGGTGGTCGATGACTACATCCACCTCATCGAGCGCACCGGAACGAAGCACTTCGGGCTCCTGCTCGACACCGGGATCTTCCAGGACCGCCCGATCCCGTTGCGCCCGGGCGAGCTGCCCGGCCAGCGCCCCGCGTTCCTCGACGGCATCGCCGTCGACCCCGCCGACATCGCCGACATCGCGAAGTACGTGGTCTTCATCCAGGCGAAGTTCCACGACATCGACGATCGGCTCGAGGACCAGCAGATCCCCTGGGAGCCCGTTCTCCGGGCGCTGAAGCACGCCGGCTACACGGGCTACCTCTCCAGCGAGTACGAGGGGGAGCGGATCCCCTGGCGCTCGATCGAGCAGGTGCGACGGCAGCACTCCCTGATCCGACGGATCGCCGACGGGCTCGACTGAGCCGCGGCATCCGACCTCGACCCATCGCAGACAGGACACGAACCATGCCGAACGGACTCATCGACGACTCCAGCCTTCGGGCCCACCCCGAGGGGCTGGCGCTCGCGCTCACCCTGCCCTGGTACCGCAGCCTCTGGCTGTCGTCGGTGACGACGCTGCGCCTCACCGTGGACGGCCAGCCGGTGGATGCCGAGGACCTCGCCTTCGAGCTCGACGGCGTGCGCTTCACGCTCGACGAGCTGCCCCAGCAGCACGACGTGCTCTGGTACCTGCAGGCGCACCCGCTGCTCATCGTCGCCCGGCCGCAGCCGGCCGCCCTCGGCGAGACCCACGAGGTCGAGCTGTTCGGCGAACTGCGGCTGCCGTACATGCAGATCGCGCCGGGTGCCGACGGCGGGCCGGGCGTCTATGTGCCGAACGTCGTGACGCAGTCGCTGACGCTGACGGTGACCGATCGGGATGCCGCGACGCCGGCATTGGTGACGGAGGTCGCGGCGCCGCCGCCCGCGACCGACGCCGACCCGTTCAAGCTCGGCCTGACCCTCTACTCGGCGAGCGCCGAGTTCCGGGCGGGATGGTACGACTTCTCCGGCCTCCTCGACCGGGTCGCCGAGCTCGGCATCGGGCCGGGCATCGAGATCGTCGCCTCGCAGGTGCTGCCGACGTATCCCGTCGTGTCCGACGAGTTCGTGCGCACCTGGCGCGAGGCGTTCGACCGGCACGGATTCGACGCGAGCTCGTTCGGCGCGAACCTCGACATGGGCCGCCGCCGCGATCGCGACATGACGCCCGACGAGGAGTTCGAGTTCAGCGAGACGCTGTTCCGCGGGGCGGCGAAGCTCGGCTTCCCGCTCGTGCGGATCCAGAGCGCGAAGCCCGAGCTGCTGCGCCGGCTCCTGCCGGTCGCCGAGGAGCTGGACCTGAAGCTCGCCTACGAGATCCACGCGCCGATGGGGCCGAACGCGCCCGAGATCGTGAAGGTGCGCGACGCGTACGCCGAGCTCGATTCGCCCCTGCTCGGCTTCGTGGCCGACTTCTCGGCCACCATGCACAGCATGTCGCCGACCCTGCTGCGCGCGGTGCGCCGGGCGGGCCTCGACGATGACGCCGTGCAGACGCTGCAGGACATCTGGGCCACCGACGCCCCGATGCGCCAGCGCCAGGAGGAGTTCATCGCCTACCTGCGCGGTCGCGACTTCGACCCCGGCCGCCTCGGGTCGTTCGCCCACCTCGCGTTCAACATGCACGGTCACGTCGACCCGCGGGAGTGGGCCGACATCATGCCGCAGATCCTGCACGTGCACGCGAAGTTCTACGACATCGACGAGCACGGCCAGGAGCCGGCGATCGACTACCCCGAACTCGTGCGCGTCTTCGTCGAGGGCGGCTATCGAGGCTACTGGTCGAGCGAGTGGGAGGGCCACGCGTTCGCCGAGCTCGGCGAGGTCGACCCGCTGGTGCTCGTGCGCCGCCAGCACGACCTGATCCGCCGCAGCATGCGCGCGCTGCAGCCGGCGTGAGCCCGGCACCACGAGACGAGGAGGATCGACATGACTGCTGAGGCATCCGCCGACGAGCTGCGCGCCGCCAACAGGGAAGTGGTCGAGGCGTTCTTCGCATCGAACCTCGCGAAGCCCGAGGAGCGCCTCGCCCTGTGGCATCCCGACGGGGTGAAGGAGCTGCCGTTCGCGCCGGCCGGGCTGCCGAAGACGCGGTGGGAGGGCAGGGACGAGATCGTCGCGAACACGCTCGCCAACACCGGCATGTTCGCCGACTGCGTGCATCGCGACCTCGTGATCCACGCGGCCGAGGACCCCGAGCTCTTCTTCGTGACGAGCCGGATGGTGCCCGAGGCCACGTTCCTCGGCGAGCCCTACCCGCAGTCGTTCATCCACGTGATCCGCGTGCGCGACGGCAAGGTGATCCTGCAGCAGGAGTACTTCAACAGCGAGATCCTCGCCGAGGCCGAGCGGACCGCACGCGCCAAGGGCCGCAGCCCGCAGCAGTAGGCCACGGGAACGACACGAGAGGAACGTGATGAGCGAGTCCGAAGCCCTCGAAGCGGATGTCGCGGGCCTACCCGATTTCCGGCGGATGCCGGTTCACGACGCCATCCGATGGCTGGCCGAGCACGGCGAGCCGGCCGACCCGCGACCCGATGTCGACACCGCGTCGCTCGTGCGGCGGTTTCCGCACCTCGCGGGCGTCGCAACCGTCGACGAGGTTGTCGCCGGACCGCACGGGCCCGTTTCCATCCGGGTGTACCGGGATGCCGCGGCGGCGGCGACCGGTCCTGCGCTCGTGTGGGTGCACGGCGGCGCGTTCATCGGCGGCAACCTCGACATGCCCGAGTCGAACTGGGTCTCGCGCGAGCTCGCGGCACGGGGCATCCCGGTGGTCGCCGTCGACTACGCGAAGTGCCTCGGCGAGGTGCACCACCCCGTGCCGTCCGACGACGTGCTCGCCGCATGGCGCCAGGTGCGGGATGCCGCGGCGACGCTCGTCGGGGTGCCGTCGGAGTCGCTCGCGCTGGGTGGCGCCAGCGCGGGCGCGACCCTCACGTCCGGCGTCGTGACCCGCCTGCGCGACGCGGGCGAGCCGCTGCCCGCGGGCCTGGTGCTCGTGTACCCGCTGCTCCACCCGAACGGTCCAGCCGCGTCGAACGAGCCCGATCCACTCTCGCCGCACGGGCAGCTGGCGCTGAACTACGCCGGCTCGACCGCGGCGCTCGCCGACCCGCAGGTCTTCGCCGGCGTCGGCGACGGGCACGGCTTCCCGCCTACGCTCATCGTCACCTGCGAGTTCGACGAACTGCGGCCCTCGGGCGAGGCCTTCGCCGCGACGCTCGCCGCCGCCGGTGTGGAGGTCGTGCTGCACCAGGAGCCGGGCGCGCGGCACGGCCACATCGACGAGCCCTCCGACCCCACCGCGCCGCCGACCATCGCGGCGCTCGCCGACTGGCTGGGCGCGACGTCCGTTCACGATGACTGACGGCGCAGTTCGCTTCATGAACCCGGTGCTGGCGGGCGACCGCCCCGACCCCGCCGTCATCAGGGTCGGCGACGAGTACTGGCTCACCTACTCGTCGTTCGAGTCGGCGCCCGGGCTGCCGCTGTACCGTTCGACCGACCTGGTGAACTGGACGTTCGAGGGCTCGGCCCTGCCGGAGCCGGTCGGCAACACGTTCGCGGTCGACATCGCCGAGCACGACGGCCGCTTCTTCATCTACATCCCGTTCATCCCGACGCCGTGGTCGCGGCTCACGGATGCCTCGATCTTCGTGATCCACGCCCCGTCCATGCACGGGCCGTGGTCGGCGCCGATCGACCTCGGCATCCGCGGGGCGATCGATCCGGGTCACGTCGTCGGCGAGGACGGCAACCGCTACCTCTTCGTGAGCGGTGTCCGGCGGATCGCGCTGACCCAGGAGGGCCTGGCCACGGTCGGCGACCTCGAGCAGGTCTACGACGGCTGGCAGTACCCCGACGACTGGGTGACCGAGGCCTACGCGCTCGAAGGCCCCAAGCTGTTCCGGCGAGGCGATTGGTTCTACCTGGTCAGCGCGGTCGGCGGCACCGCCGGGCCGCCCACCGGGCACATGGTGATCGTCGCCCGGTCGAGATCCGTGCTCGGCCCGTGGGAGAACAGCCCGCGGAATCCCGTCGTACGAACGCGGGATGCCGCGGAGCGGTGGTGGTCGCGCGGCCACGCGACGATCCTCCGTGGCCCGTCGGACGACTGGTGGATGCTCTCCCACGGCTACGAGCACGGCTTCCGCACGCTCGGGCGGCAGATCCTGCTCGAACCCGTCGAGTGGACCGACGACGGTTGGCCGATCGCCGCGGCCGACGACCTCGGCGGCGCACTCGCCGCGCCAGCGGATGCGTCTCCGCAGCGCGCGCCGGAGGGCTTCCACGACGACTTCTCGATTCCGCGCCTGGGGGAGCGATGGACGTTCCACGCGCCATCGCCGGGCGAGGTGGGTCGACTCCGCTCGGACGACGGCCTCGTGCTGAGCGCCAGGGGGACCGGCCCGGTCGACACCTCGCCCCTCTGCGTCCTGACCGGTGACCACACCTACGAGGTCGAGGTCGACATCGAGCTCGGGCCCGGTTCGAGCGAGGCCGGACTCCTCCTCTTCTTCAACCATCGCCTGTTCTGCGGCATGGGCATCGACGGCGAGCGGATGCTGAGCTACTCGGGCGGGCTCAGGACCCACTGGCGCGAACCCGCGCCGGCCAGCCGGCGGATGATGCTCCGGATCCGCAACGATGAGCACATCGTGACCGGCTGGTATCGCGCGCCCGGCACCGAGTGGGTCCGGCACGGCGTGCGGTACGAGACATCGGGCTACCACGCGAACACGACCGGCGACCTCCTGAGCCTGCGCCCGGCGATCTACGCGACGGGTGACGGCGACGTGCGGTTCCGGGACTTCCGGTACACGCCGCTCGGCTGACGGCGCGAGACGAGCGGGGCGATCACCTCCGAGTCGGTCACCCGACGGCCGACCGGAGCCGCGCGAGCGCCTCGGCCTCGGCGTCGTACATCGCCATCACCAGGTCGCCGACGGCGGGTGGATCCTCGACGGCCTCGTCGCGGCGGCGTTGGAGTTCCCAGCGTGCCGCCTCGCCGGCGTCGATCAGCTCGCGCAGCTCGTGCCCGGGCGGAAGCGCCGTGTCGACGATCGGCTCCCAGCGCGTCGCCGCCTCCCGCCAGGCGGCAGCGGCGTCGCGCAGCGCGTCGCGCTCGAGCAGCCCTGCCGCCTCGTCGAGGAAGTCGGCGTAGAGCCCGCGCAGGTGCGCGCCGTGGGCCGCCTCGGCGTAGATCGACGCCCGCAGGCTGCCGACGCCGAGGCCGTCCGCGAACACCGTCGGCCAGCCCTTCCGGTTGCGCGCGTCCGTCGTCATCCGGGCCCACTTGCGCCACGCCGGCAGCGAGAACGAGTCCGACGTCCCGCTCAGGTGCTGGACCTGCAGCCGCAGCCCCTCCTCGGCGGCCGGACGCAGGTCCAGGTCGACGCGCTCCGGGTCGATCGTGATCAGCCGGTGCTTGTACGAGCCGACTCGCGCCCGCGCGGCGGCGAGGCGCTCGGCCGGCACCGTGATCCGCTGCGACGAGCGGTCGTCGATGGCGTAGGAATCGCCGCCGCGCTCGTAGACGATCAGCGGTGGGCCGCCGTAGCCGTCGCGCCACTCCGGCTCGCCCCGGTGCCCGAGCGTGTACGTGTCCGTCCAGACGATCGCCGGCAACCCCTGGTCGAGCTGGGCGTCGAGGGCCGCTGCGGCCGCCCTCGCCCCGCCGGTCTCGTGCACCTCGGCGTGCAGGCCGAGCCGCTCGGCGGTCTCGACCGCCCACCGGTCGGGGTACTGCCACAGCCGCCGGAATCCGAGCGTCAGCACGCGCGACCGGAACGGGAGCGTGTCGAACTCCCACAGGATGTAGCCGGCGCCGAGCCCGCCGCCGACGCCGAGCACCATGGCCTCGGTGAGCGGCTCGCCGGTATGCGGCGCAACCACGCCGAGGTTCGCCAGGACGTTCGCGAATGCGGCGGAGTCGCCGTCGAGGCCGCCGCGGAACTCCCAGGACGTGTCCGCGTCGGCGATGTGGCGCCGCGCGACGGTATAGGGCTCTCCGGTCTTGCGCATGCGTTCGCGGACGAGCTGCTTGAGGTGCTTGCGAGCGGTCATGATCGTGTCCTCCAACCGGCGTCGGACCCGGACTCCACGCGACCGAGGCCCGCCGGATACGGGAACGGTGCACTGCTCGCTCGTTCCCCGGGGACACGCATCCCCTTTGCCCCCGCATCGTCGGCCGGCGTGGACGGCCGATCAGGAGGTCCGGCGCGGAGAACCCGCCGTCGACCACGAGGATACTCCTGGCGCGGTCATGCGGTCATGCGGTCGGGCGTCCCCGTCAGCGGACGCGGAACTCGACGGCCTGCGTGCGCTCGAGCGTGCCGCCGACGTGCAGTCGGAAGAGCCCGGGCTCGACGATGAATCGTGCATCTGCGGCATCCGTCGCCCAGAAGCCGAGCTGGTCGGCGCCGAGCTCGAACGAGACGGTCACGGCGCCTCCGGCTCGATGGTGCGGCGTTCGAACGCGACGAGCCGGCGCACCGGTGGGGCGACGCTCGACACCACGTCCTCGAGGTAGGCCTGGACCACCTCGTCGCCCGAGCGGTCGGAGGTGTTCGTCACCACCACGTCGATCCCGACGGTTTCACCGCGCTCAAGCGCCTCGAGCGGGATCTCGCCGTGCGAGACCCGCGGGGTGCCGTGCGTGAAGGCGGCGTAGCCCGACCCGTGGCCGAACGCGAACTGCGGCCCGAGCTCGAGGTCGAGGTACTTCGACGTGTACTGCTCGTGCACGTTGTCGGGGCCGTGCAGCCCGATGTCGACGGATGCCTCGGTGAGCATGCCGCCGGTGGTCGCCGGTCGACCGGTGCTCTCGTGCGCGTAGTGGATCGGAACCTGGCCCACCGATCGCGGGAACGACATCGGCAGCCGCCCGGCCGGCTCGGCATCGCCGAGCAGCACGTCCACGATCGCCGCGGCCGCTTCCGTGCCCCCGTGCCACGCCTCGACGACGGCGGCCGCGTCGTCGATCCAGTCCGCGACGACGAGGGGCCGCCCGTTCTCGAGCACCACGACGACCGGGACCCCGGTGGCGGCGACCTGCCGGATCAGCTCCTCCTGCCGTCCGGGCAGCCGCAGGTCGCTGCGCGACGCGGCTTCGCCCGACAGGGTGCTCGGCTCGCCGGCGAAGACGAGCACGACATCGCGGTCGCGAGCCGCAGCCACGGCGTCCGGGATCCCGTCGTGGCCGTCGAGGAAGCCGACGGCGGGGATGACGCGCAGGTCGGTGCGCGGCATCCGCGATCGGAGCTCGTCGGCGATGCTGCGCGCGCCCGCGGCGAACGACTGCGTCCACGCGCCGAGGTGGTCGGTGGACTCCGCGTACGGGCCGGTGACGAGCACGCGAGGGGGATTCGAGAGCGGCAGCGTGCCGTCGTTCGTGAGCAGCACCGACGAGCGTGCGGCCGCGGTGCGCACCAGCCGTCGCGCATCCTCGGTCGGCTCGGTCCGCTCGTCGCCCTCGGGTACGAAGGGATCGTCGAAGAGCCCGAGCGCCTCCTTGAGCGCGAGCACCCGGGCCACGGCGTCGTCGACGCGGGCCGGGTCGAGCCGATCGGGTCCGAGCTCTGCGGCCTGGGCGTCCGACGGCGCCCCGCCCATCTCGACGTCGAGGCCCGCGACGCAGGCGACGCGGACCGCCTCCGCGAGGTCGCCGGCGACGCCGTGGGGGATCAGGTTCCGGACGCCGTCGGCATCGCCCACGATGACCCCGCCGAAGCCCCACTCCGACTTCAGCACGTCGGTCAGGAGCCGTCGGTTCGCGTGCATCGGCCGCCCGCCGACCGTGTTGAAGGCGGCCATGACGGAGGCAGCGCCCTCGTCGACGACCGCGCGGAACGGCTCGAGGTGCACGTTCCGCAGGCGGTGCTCCGACGCGTCCACCGTGTTGTAGTCGCGTCCCCCCTCGGGTTGCCCGTACGCGACGAAGTGCTTCGCGGTGGCGGCGATGGCGTCGGATGCCGCGAGCGTCTCGCCCTGGTAGCCGCGCACCATCGCGCGCCCCATCTCCGCCGTGAGGTGCACGTCCTCGCCGTAGCCCTCGACCACCCGACCCCATCGCGGATCGCGGGACACGTCGACCATGGGCGAGAACGTCCAGGTCACCCCGGCCGATCGGGCCTCGGCGGCGGCGAGGCGGGCGAGATCCCGCACGACAGACGGATCGAAGCTCGCCGCCTGCGCGAGCGGGACGGGCGCGATCGTGCGGTGCCCGTGGATGACGTCGAGTCCGACCAGCACCGGGATGCCGAGCCGGGTCTCCTCCACCGCGACGCGCTGCAGTGCGTTCGTCGCCGCGGCCGATCGGGGCCAGAAGACCGAGCCGATCCCGTCGCGCACGAGCTGCTCGGCATCGTGGAGGTCGGGCCGGAACACGATCTGCAGCTGGCCGAGCTTCTCGGCCCACGACAGCTCGTCGAGGAGCATCCGGATGCGTCGGCTCTGCGACATCGGGGTGGCGCCCTTCGTGTGGAGCGGTCGGGGAATCGGCGGGAGAGTGGGCACGATCAGTGCGCCCGGACGCAGGCCGCCGCCCGGCGCGCGAGGCACCGGGCGGCGACCGATCAACGGGTGGGACTCACTGGTCCCAGGCCGCGTCCATCTCCTCGAGGACCGAGTCCACCGTGGTCTGACCGGTGAGCAGGCCCTGCACCCCGACGCCGAGCGCGTCGTACACGGCGGGGTTCGGCCAGGTGGAGTTGGGCAGGCCGGTGTAGGCCCCCGATTCGAGCAGCTCAGCCACGGGCTGGTAGACCGGGAGCAGCGTGTCGGCGCTCACGCCGGTGATCGGAACGGCTCCGGAGAGGTCGGCGTACTGCTGCGCCTGCTCGGGCTCCGCCACCCAGTCGAGGAACTCCTGGGCGGAGGCCTTCGCGCCGTCCTCGGCCGCGGCGTTGATGGCCCAGGCGTAGTTGGCCGAGGCCAGCATGTAGTCGCCCTGGCCTTCGGCGGGCGGGAACGCCTGGATGTTGGTCTCCAGTCCGGCGCCGGCGTTGATCGACGTGGCCGCCGACCCGGGGACCGCCGCGCTCAGCGACGTGCCGCCGCCGATGCCGTTGGTGATCGAGTCGAACGTGCCGCCGGCCGCGCCGTCCTGGAAGCAGCCACCCTCGTTCATGGCCACGATGTCCTCGAGCGCCTGCCTCCAGCCGCTGTCGGCGAAGGTGACGTCACCCGCCGCGCGCTGCTCGTTCCAGTCGGGCGTCTCCTCGTACACGCGGGTCGCCGAGATGATCTGCGCGAGGAGCCCCGTGTTGAACGAGACGGAGCCGGCGAGCGCGGTGAAGCTCTTACCGCCGTCCTTGGCCGTGGTGCAGGCCTTCAGCAGGTCGTCGAACGTCGCGGGGAACTCGTCGACGCCGACCTCTTCGGCGGCTGCGGGGTTGTAGACGAACCCGACGGGCGACAGTGAGGTCGGCTGCCCGTAGACCTCACCGTCGACCTCGTACAGCGACTCGGTGCCCTCGGGGATGAGGCCGGCGGACGTGTCGTCGAGCGGCTCGAGGAAGCCCGCGTCCGCGAGCGTGATCACCGAGATCGGCTGGCCCGTTCCCGGGGAGAGGATCGCGACGTCAGCCGCGTTGCCGGCCTGGAACTGAGTCGTGACCTGCGTGTTGTAGGCGTCGGAGGGGTACGGGATCACCTCGATCTCGGTGCCCGTCTCCTCGGTGTAGGCGGCGGCCATCTGGGCGTAGAAGTCGTCGGCGTCGTTCGCCTGGGCGACCATGAGGCTGAAGCCGTCGGCGGTGGCGCCGTCGGTGCCGTCGGCGTCGCCGCCGCCACCGGAACAGCCGGCGAGGACCATGACTCCGGCGACGGGAGCCGCGAGGAGCGACCACCGAAGCGGCTTGGATGCGGGGTGCTGTGACATTTCGGACCTTTCGTGACGTCGTTGTCGCCAGCCCTGACGCTGGCTCGGCCGCTGGCCGCAGATCCAGCCTGACACACATTCGCACGATTCTGACATTAGTATCGGTTATGTGCGGCAATAGTCGCGCTGATCCGGCCGCGATCGTGCGCTACGGCGTCGACTCCGCGAGCAGCACGACGGGGCCCGAGAGCCCAGCGGGCAGCGGGTCGGCGGTCGGCTCGAACACGGCGGTCATCGGTGCGAGGATGTCGCCGCTCGGCGCCGCCGCCTCGGCGATGAGCCGATTGCGCCAGGGAGTGGCGACCTCGACCTCCACGACGTTGACGCCGGCATGCACGGCCGCGGTGACGTCGACGCGGAACGGGGAGGTCCAGGCGATTCCGCAGTCCGTGCCGTTGACGGCGACGCGGGCGAGGTCGCACACGGTGCCGAGGTCCAGCAGGAGCTGGTCGGCCCCGAGCTGGTCCACGGTCAGGTCGAGCTCGAGCCGGTAGGTCCCGATGCCCGAGAAGCCCCTCGATTCGTCGAACTCGCTCCACAGGCCCGGGTGCGGGGCCATGGCGACCGTCGGCCTTCCCGGCACCGTGAGCTCCCAGGTCCCCTCGAGTGGAACCGGCTCCCCGCTGCGTCGTGCGATCGGCGGAGCGGACGCCAGCACGAACACGGACCCGAACGGTGGGAGGGAGAGGGCGTACCGGTCGCCCTCGGAGGAGTCCGCGGCGAATCGGAGCGGGATGCTGCGGACCTCGACCGGATCCCAGGCCACGAGCGGCGCCGGTGTCTCGAGCGCTCGTGAGACGTCCGCGATGCGGAGTCGGAGCTCGATCGGGTCGCCGGTCGGGTTCGCGAGGAACGTCACGCGCCGGCCGCCGATCAGGCGCGCGATCTGGCGCACCGGCGCGCCGTCGACCTCGAGTGCGGGTCGCATCCCGAGGTCGGCGAGGGCGGCGCCGAGGTCGGTCGTCGGGATCACGCGTCCGCGCGGGCGCGGCTCGGCCCAGACGCGGTGGCACGCGTCGTCGAAGGAACGGCCGTCGTCGCCGAGGGACGGTGAGTACACCGGGCGGGTGCCGACGACCGTCGCCCCATCATCGAGGAGCCGTTCGATGGCCAGGAGGGTCGTGAGCGTCATCCGCTCGCTCGACCCGCCGAGGTACAGCAACCGATACGTCGCGCCGTCGGCGACCACGGCACCGCCCTCGACGCGCAGGACGTCGGTCACGGCATCCGGGCCCACGTAGTCGAAGTCGAAGCCCGCCGGAACCGCGTTGTCGAACGCGTGCCCGAAGAGCCCCGTCACCGGGGCCTCCTCGCCCACGAACACCGCGACGTCGACCGCGGGCGTGCCCATGCTGAGCAGTGCCGAGCAGCGTGCGAGGTAGTCGATCCATGGGCGCGCGAGCCCCGACCACGTCTCGTTGACCGTGAACGCCTGCCCGAGGAACGGCGCGAGGGCGATGCCGGGCGGGGGAGCTGCGATCGGCTGGTGGGGCGACGTGTGGATGCAGAAGCGGGTCACGCCGAGCGCCAGCTGCAGGTCGGCGATGTGCTTGAGCGCGCGCGGCGTGGACGCCCAGGGCCGGTCGAAGGAGGTGAACGCCTCGGCGCCCACCCACGGCTTGCCGTGCACGTGCGCGACCGACGACGCGCCCTTCAGGTCGGCGACGTACGTCGGAAGCGGGCCGCTCTGGGCATCGAACGTCCACATCGCGCCCATCGGCACGTCGGCGTGCGAACGCATGGCGAGGTCGTCGCCGAGCTGCGGCCGTCCGTCCTCGAGCGCCTCGGCGTAGTAGGTCATGCCGCGCCGGTGCGCCTCAGCGGCGAGCGTGCCGTAGTACTCATCGGCGAGGAGCTCCGCGATCGTGCGCCGGTAGTCGTACAGGAACCGGTCCGCCTCCTCGGGCCCGCCCACCAGGTACCCGCTGATCGCGGGGAGCCAGGGCCGTGCGTCGTAGCCGCGCCGACGTGCGAAATGCTCGAGGATGGCCTCCGTCCAGTTCTGGGGGCCGGCCTCGATGCTGTCGCTGAGCAGCGCGGCGAAGCCGGGCGTGCCCGCCCGCGGCTCGCCGTCGCCGACGCCGAACCGGCGGAGATGCGTGTCGAGGTACGCCCGCACGCGCTCACCGTCGAGCTTGTCGACCTCGAGGCCCGTCACGTCGGCCGGAGCGGGGCCGTTCGTCTGCCCCGTGAGGGATGCGCCGAGGCGGAGCACGGTCCAGTCGCCCGGGGGTGCCGCCCAGTGCAGGACGCCATCGCGCACGCGGTCGGTGAGGTCGACGACCGTCGCGGGATCGATCGACCCGAGGTCGACGCTCGCGTCGGTCGGCACGGCGAAGTAGTCGCTGACGACGCCGAAGCCGGCCTTGGCCTCTGCGTGATGGACGCGCCCGCCTGCGCGCAGGGCGAACTCCGAGACGTCGAAGCGGTCGGTCGTTCGGAGCACCGGCGGCCGCCGCACGCCGTCGGCGAGCGGCGGCAGTGCGTCGGCCGCGCTCGATCCCGACAGCACCAGCCGGAATCGTCGCGCCGTGACGGCGGGGAAGGTCGCGGTGCGGGCCGGGATGGAATCCGGCGGGAGTTCCGCGACATCCCGGTACTCGAGGCCGTCGTCGCTCGCCTGCAGGACCGCGGATGCCGGCGGCGCGGCGCCGAATCCGCCCGGGCCCGGCAGCCCGACGACGACCGAGCTCACCGTCACGGGATCGGCGAACTCCTGCTCGATCCAGGCCGTCGACCAGCCGTCGGGGTCGCGTGGCAGCGCGACCATGCGGCCGAACGATCCGTCGGTCAGGCAGGTCCACTCGTCGATCGGTGCTGACGCGTTCACGTGGGCGGACGTCAGCACCTCGTGCGACCGGTCGACGGGGAACGCCAGCACGCGCCAGTCCGTGGCGTGGCGCACGCCGCCCGGCAGGGCACCCCATCGCGGGGAGTCCTGGTACAGGCCCGGCACCGCGGGCAGCGGCGGCAACGCGGCCGCCACCGTACGCCCGCCCCTGACGACGAGCTCCGACCACACCACCTTCTTCATCGCGTCCGCCGGCGCGACCCACGGCCCGCCGGCGGCGCTCCATCCCGACGAGGTCGCGACGGCGAGTTCCATGCCGAGCTCCGAGGTGGTGCGGACCGCCGTGTCCACGGCGTCGTCCCACGCCTCGGACCCCGGCCGCACCGGCGCGGGCACGACGAGGGTTCCGCCCATCCCGCCGTCGAAGACCTGCACGCCGCGCACGCCGACGTCGTGCAGCCACCGGAGGTCGCGCACGATGCCCTCGGGATCGACGTTGCCGTCCATCCAGTGCCACCACGCCCGGGGGCGAGCCGCATCCGGCGGATCGACGAAGGTGCGCCAGAGCGGATCGACCTCGGCCTCGGGCCCGGGCTCGGGTGGTGACGACTGGTGCTCCTTCACAGGGTGTCATCCTTCCAGTCGCCGGTCGCGAACGGATGGTGCCACCACTTATACGCGATATTGGGATCACTAATGTGTCTTTCCGACGCAAGTGTGCCAGAGTTGCCAGTGGGCGCCCACTGCACACGGGGCGCGTGACGACGAGGTCAGAGAGCAGATGACAGTGACGATCGACGAGAGCAGCACTCGCACACTCACCGTGCCGCCCGAGGCGTGGAACACTCCGCCGCCGAGGAAGCGGGGCAAGAAGCCGCTCATCAGCTTCGGCCACTGGTGGTGGGCCCTTCCGGCCGTGGTCCTGGTCATCGCGGTCCACTACGTCGCGACGCTTACGGGCGGGTTCTTCGCCTTCACCGACTGGACCGGCCTCGGCGACTGGTCGTTCATCGGCCTCGACAACTTCGAGCGCATCTTCCAGGATCCCCTGATGCTCGGGGCCGTCGGGAACACGCTGTTCCTCGCCTTCGCCTCGGTCATCCTGACGAACGTCGTCGGCCTGCTCTTCGCGCTCGCGATCAACCGCATGCTCAAGTCGCGGTACATCCTGCGGACGCTGCTGTTCATGCCCGTCGTCCTCAGTCCGCTCGCCGTGGCCTACGTGTGGAAGTTCATCTTCCAGTTCGACGGGCCGCTCAACGGCTTCCTGGGCCTGATCGGGCTCGAGGGGATGCAGAAGGTCTGGCTCGCCGATCCGACGTGGTCGATCTGGGCCATCCTGATCACCGTCGTCTGGCAGCAGACCGGCTTCACCATGGTCATCTACCTCGCCGGACTGGCCAGCGTGCCGATCGAGGTCGAGGAGGCCGCGGCGCTCGACGGCGCCGGCGTCTGGCAGCGGTTCCGATACGTCATCGTGCCGGCCATCCGGCCGTCGATCGCGATCGCGACCACCCTCGGCATCATCCAGAGCCTGCGCATCTTCGACCAGATCCTCGCCCTCACGGGCGGCGGCCCGGCCGGCGCGACCGAGACGCTGGCGACGCAGGTCTACAAGCAGGCGTTCTCGCTGGGGCAGTTCGGATTCGGCTCGGCGCTCGCGCTCGTGCTCACCGTGATCATCCTCGCGTTCGCCATCCTCCAGCAGTACCTCACCCGCGATCGCGACGCAGGAAAGGCCTGACCCATGTTCCGCTACACGAAGGCCACCGCGGTCCGCGAGGTGCTCGTCTGGATCGTCACCATCATCGGCCTGCTGCCGTTCTACCTCCTCGTGGTGACGGCGCTCAAGCCCGACGAGGAGGTGCTGACCACCAGCGCCGTGGCGCCGCCGTCGACGATCGACTTCGGGGCGTTCGTCGAGGTGCTCACGACCACGGGACGCAACAGCATCCCGATGAGCATCCTCAACAGCGTCATCATCACCGCGGGGGCGATCTTCGGCCTCGTGCTGCTCGGCTCGGTCGCGGCCTACGTGATCGCCCGGCGCACGCGAGCCTGGACCAACCTCACCTACTACCTGGTGCTGATCGCGATCATCCTGCCCGCCCAGCTGGGCACCGTGCCGCTGTACATCGGCGCGCGCTCGGTCGGGCTCACCGGGAACGCCCTCGGCATGATCCTGCTCTGGATCGGGATCCTGCTGCCGCTGTCGGTCTTCCTCTACGCGAGCTTCTTCCGTGGGCTCACGACGGAGTACGAGGAGGCCGCGGTCATCGACGGGGCGTCCCCGACGCAGGCGTTCTTCCGAGTAGTGCTCCCGCTGATGTCGCCGGCCACCGGAACCGTCGCGATCCTCGCGGGGCTGATCGTCTGGAACGACTTCTTCAACTCGCTGATCTTCCTCGGCGGATCGGAGACGCAGACGCTGCCGGTGGCGATGTACACCTACGTCGGCGGCCTGGTCTCGGCGTGGAACAAGATCTTCGCCGTGGTGATCATCTCGATGGTGCCGATCCTGCTCTTCTACATGTTCGCGCAGAAGCGGTTCATCCAGGGCTTCGCCGGCGGCCTGAAGGGCTGAGGCGCGATCGTGGCCGCCGACAACCGGGTCGCGTTCGAGCGCTTCGTCGACCTCTTCTACACGCAGAAGCGCGTGGCGGATGCCTTCGCCGGCCACGTCTCGCACGAGTACCGCCAGCACAATCCCACCATCGGTGACGGCCCCGACGCCGCGATCGAGATGCTCACCCCGAAGTTCGACGGCTCGCCCGACGCGCACTTCGAGGTGCAGCGGATCCTCGTCGACGGCGACCTCGCCATGGTGCACGTGAAAGCCTGCCGCCCCGGCGCTCCGGACGCCGCGGTCGCGGACATCTACCGATTCGAGGACGGCCGGATCGTCGAGCATTGGGACGTGCTGCAGCAGGTCCCCGCGCATGCCGTCCACGACCATCCGATGTTCTGACGACCAGGAGCCACCATGTACACACTCGCACCCAACATCGAACTGCTCTTCACCGAAGCCGGCGACTACCACGAGCGCGTGCGCGCCGCCGCGGCGGCGGGCTTCACCTCCGTCGAGATGTGGGGCCCGACGGGCGTCGACGCACCCGCGAAGCCGAAGGACCTCATCGCGCTGAAGGCCGCGCTCGAGGAGACCGGCACTCGCCTCGAGGCGCAGCTCTCCGAGCCGCGCACCCAGTTCATGATCCCGCCCAAGGACCACTCGGAGTTCTACCGCAAGCTCGACGAGGGGGTCGAGATCGCGCACGACCTCGGCTGCCCGCGCATCGTCGTCGGCAGCGGCACCGGATTCGGCGGCTCCAAGCGCCAGACGCAGCTCGACGAGCTCGTGGAGATCTATCGCAAGGCCATTTCCCAGATCGACGGCTCGGGGATCACGCTCGTGCTCGAGCCGGTGAACATCCGCGTGGATCACCCCGGCGCCCTGCTCGACCGCACCTCCGAGGCGGTCTACGTCGCGCGCGGGGTCGACTCGACGTTCTTCGGCGTGCTCTACGACATCTACCACTCGGCCGTCGAGGGCGAGGACATGGCAGCCGAGCTCGCGAACGCCGGCGATCTCGTGAAGTACGTGCAGCTCGCCGACGCGCCTGGTCGCGGCGAGCCGGGCACGGGGTCACTCGACTGGGCCGATCGCCTCGGCATCCTGCGCGCTGCCGGCTACGACGGTCCGATCGGACTCGAGTACTACCCGCAGACGGCCTCAGCCGACTCGGTGAAGCTGATCCGGCAGCTCGCGGCGGCAGCATGAACGCCGTATCGGCGGACGGCACGTCGCGGTATCCCGTCGACGTCGACGTCGTCATCGTCGGCAGCGGCCCGACCGGCGCGGCCTACGCGCGCATCCTGAGCGAGCAGGCGCCAGGGCTGGCGATCGCGATGTTCGAGGCGGGCCCGACGGTGTCGAACCCGCCGGGGGCGCACGTCAAGAACATCGAGGATCCCGCGCGACGCGCGGCGGCCCAGCGCGCGTCGGAGGGCCCGGGGGCGGGCGCCGACACGGTCAGCTCTCCCGGCGCGGTGAAGAGCGGGGAGCGACGGGCCCGCCCGGGCACGTTCCTCCTCGACGACGGGTACGCCTTCGCGGGCGAGGACGGCCTTCCGGTGGCGGCGATGTCGACGAACGTCGGCGGAATGTCCGCGCACTGGACGGCGGCCTGCCCGCGGCCGGGCGGCAGCGAGCGCATCCCGTTCCTCTCCGACCTCGACGAGCTGCTCGACGAGGCCGACCGCCTGCTCGGTGTCACGACCGACGCGTTCGACGGCTCGCCGTTCGGCGCAGTGGTGCGCGAACGCCTCGCCGCCGTCGTGGACGACGACCGCGATCCGGCGACACGAGTGCAGCGGATGCCGCTGGCCGTCCATCGCCGCCCGGATGGCCGCCTGGTCTGGTCGGGCTCCGACATCGTGCTCGGCGAGGCGACGCGCGCGAACGCGAACTTCGAGCTCCTCGACGAGTCGCTCGTCACCCGCGTGCTCGTGGACGGCGGTCGCGCGGCGGGCGTGGAGGTGCGCGACCGGCGTTCGGGCGAGACGCACACCGTGCGCGCCCGGGTCGTCGTGGTCGCCGCCGACGCGCTGCGAACCCCCCAGCTGCTGTGGGCGTCCGGCATCCGGCCCACTGCACTCGGCCGCTACCTCAACGACCAGGCGCAGGTGGTCTTCGCGGTCCGCATCCGCGACGCCGAGCGGCTCGCACCCGTCGGTGCCGAGGACCAGGTGGCCGCGCCCGGCGCGCTGAGCGAGCAGAGCGGGGTGAGCTGGGTGCCGTACACCGATGAGCTGCCGTTCCACGGCCAGGTCATGCAGCTGGATGCCTCGCCGGTGCCGCTCGCGGACGACGATCCCGTCGTGCCGGGGTCCATCGTGGGGATCGGCCTCTTCTGCGCGAAGGACCTGCAGGCCGACGACCGCATCGAGTTCGCCGAGGACGCGACCGATGCCTACGGCATGCCCGCGATGCGGATCCACTACCGCCTCACCGATCGCGACCACGACGTGCTCGACCGCGCCCGGCAGGAGATCGTCCGCCTCGGCGCGGCCGTGGGCGACCCGCTCGACCCGCGGCCGTTCACCATGCCGCTCGGGGCCTCGCTCCACTACCAGGGCACCACTCGAATGGGCGAGTCCGACGACGGCGAGAGCGTCTGCGGCCCCGACAGCGAGCTCTGGGTGGTCGACGGCGTGTACGTCGCCGGCAACGGCGTCATCCCCACCGCCACGGCGTGCAATCCGACGCTCACGAGCGTCGCGCTCGCGGTGCGGGGCGCGCGGCGGATCGCACGAGAACTCTCGGCGGAGTGACCGCCGTGCTTGCTTATGTCAGAAACAGACATTAGAATGAGGAAATCATGACAAAGAAGTCCGGCGGCATCGCTCCGCCCCTGACGAGGAGGTCGCGGTGATCCCCGATCGCATCATCGAGCCGAACACGCTCACGACCGATGGCCGCCGCGCCGAGGTCGAGGTCCGCATCCCGTGGTATCGGGCCCTGCCCGGCTCGTGCATCGCCGGCGCGGTCCTCCGCATCGACGGCGTGCCGGCCGCGGAGGACTCGCTGCGCTGGACCATGAACGGCCGCACCTTCCGCTTCGACGAGCTGGTCGACGAGACCGGCGAGTGGTGGTTCCCCACCGACTCGGCCGTCCTGTCCGGCGAGGTTCCCGTCGAGGCCGACGACGCCGAGCACCAGGTCGACGTCGACGTGAAGCTCTACATCCCCTACATCGTCATCGGCGAGAACGAAGTGCTCCACATCGAGGAGCACGACCGCAAGACCATGAAGGCGGGACAGCGATGAACCACGCACTCGGCACGCCCATCCAGGGCGTCACGCTCTACAGCTTCACTCGCGCGTTCCATGCCCGCGAGTACGACCTCGAGGGCCTCATCCGCAAGGTCGCGGCCGAGGGCTACGGCCCCGGCCTGGAGGTCATCGGGTTCTCGAGCTTCCGCGGCTTCCCCGAGATCGACGACCGGTTCGCCGGCTGGTTCCGCGACCTCGTCGACGAGGTCGGCCTCGTCACGACGTCGCTCGCCGTGAACGCCGACATCGGCATCCACCGCGACCGCCTCCTCACGCAGGACGAGCTCATCGACTACATGCGACGACAGATCGTGGCGGCCGCGAAGCTCGGCTTCCCGATCGCCCGGGTGCAGATCTCGCTCACGCCCGACTCGATGGAGCAGCTCGCACCCATCGCCGAGGAGCACGGGGTGACGCTCGCGCTCGAGGTGCACGCCGACCAGTACGCCTCGCACCCGCGCATCCTCGCGCTGCGCGACCGCTACGAGCAGGTCGGCTCCCCGTTCCTCGGGTTCACGATGGACTGGGGCGCGACGGTGTCGGGCTTCGCGCCCTCGCTGCTCGAGGCGTACCGCCGTCGCGGGGCATCCGAGGAGCTGCTCGCCAAGGTCGTCGACCTCTGGAACGGCTTCTACGAGCAGGGCCCGCCCGCCGACCAGGCCGAGCACGGCCAGCGCTTCGGCGCGTTCATCGGCCTCGCGGCGCAGAACGGCCGGCCCGATCTCGGCATCGACTTCGGGATCAACGGCACCGGCCTGTTCGGCCCGGCACGGGTCGACGACTGGCTCGAGATCATGCCGTGGATCCGCCACGTGCACGGCAAGTTCTTCGGCATCGACGAGCAGGGCGAGGAGCCCTCGGTGCCCGTGCGCGATCTCATCGCGCTGCTCGTGGACAACGGCTACAACGGCGCGATCTCCAGCGAGTACGAGGGCTGGCACTGGAACCACTGGCAGAGCCCCTTCGACATCATCGCCGGCGAGCAGGCCGTGCAGCGCTCGGCCGCCGAGGCGGCGGGCTCCCGCATGATCACGGATGCCGCGGAGGCCCGCGCCATCCTCGACGCCCACCTGCGCAAGGCGGTGCGGGCATGAACGACGAGAGGACCACCATGACCGACGAGACGAACGGCATCGCCGGCACCGGCATCCGGCTCGGCCTCACGCTCTACTCGCTCACGAGCGAGTGGGCGGCGGGGCACTACACGTTCGAGTCGCTGCTGCAGGAGGTCGCCGACAAGGGCCTCGGCCCGGGCGTCGAGTTCAACGGCGCGCAGATGCTGCGCACCTATCCCGACGTCGACGACGACTTCGTGCGCATGTGGAAGACGAACCTCGACCGCCTCGGACTGGAGCCGAGCGCGATCGGCACCAACCTCGACATGGGCCGCCGTCCCGACCGCGACATGACGCCCGACGAGGAGTTCGAGTTCCTCGCGGTGCAGCTGCGCACCGCGAACCGGCTGGGCTTCCGCACGGTGGTGATCCGCTCGGCCGGCAAGGAGCTCCTCCGTCGCCTGCTGCCGCTCGCGGAGCAGTACGACCAGCGCCTCGGCTACGAGATCCACGCGCCGTCGGGCCCGAACGACCCCAAGGTCGTCGGGATCCGCGAGATGTACGACGAGCTCGGCTCCGACCGCCTCGGCTTCACCGCCGACTTCAGCTCGACGATGCACAGCCTCTCGCCGACGCTCTTCCGCACGCTGACCCAGATGGGCCTGCCCGAGGAGCACTTCACGGTGATGCAGGACATCTGGCGCAAGCCGCTGCCCATGCAGGAGCGCAACCAGGAGTTCGAGGACTACCTGCGGGCGCACGACTTCGACCCGGCACGCCTCGGGCCGTTCACGCGCCTCGCGTTCAACATGCACGGGCTCGTGCCGCCCGAGGAGTGGCTCGACATCATGCCGCAGATCTTCCACGTGCACGCGAAGTTCTACGACATCGACGACGAGGGCAACGAGCCGGCGATGGACATCCCGCGCATCGTGCGGCAGTTCGTCGAAGGCGGGTACCGCGGCTACCTCTCGAGCGAGTGGGAGGGGCACGCGTTCGCCGACCTCGGCGAGTCCGACCCGATCGTCCTCGTGCAGCAGCAGCACCGGCTCATGCGCCGGGCGATCGAGGAGGCGGTGGCTGCCCGTGTCTGATCAGCTCGCCGAGACCGCCACGACGGATGCCACGACCGAGGTCGCCGCGCTCCGCGACGAGCTCGACCGCCTGCGCGCCGAGCTCGCCGAGGCGTCCCGCCTCGCGCGCCGCGCGAACGACCGCGGCGAGGTCGAGAACCTCTTCAACCGCTACATGTACCTGCACAACGCGTTCCAGGACGAGCAGATCGTGCCGCTCTGGGTGAAGGAGGGCACGCCCGGCATCCGGGCGCGCTACACGAACGCCGGGCAGTACACGGAGTACGAGAGCGTCATCCGCTATCACCGCGGACGCCCGACACCCGTCGGCAAGCTCATCCTGCACTCCACGACCACGCCCGTCATCGAGGTCGCCGGCGACGGCGAGACCGCCAAGGGCGTGTGGATCATGGCGGGCACGGAGTCGGGACTCACCGACCCCGAGGTCGCCGAGGAGAGCCCCGACTACATGTACTCGCCCGGCGAGGTCCAGGGCAAGAAGGTCTGGGCGCACTGGGTGTGGTGCAAGTACGCGATCGACTTCCTGCGCCAGGACGGCGAGTGGAAGATCTGGAAGTTCCGCTGCTACGAGCTCGCCCGCGCGCCGTTCGAGGAGAACTGGGTCAGCTTCGGCGAGAAGAACCAGCACGCGTTCGACCTCGACCTCATGTACTTCGGCGACGACGGCAAGCCCGTCTTCATGCCGCCGGCCGACGAGCCGGTGCCCAGTGCGTACCACCCGTACAGCCCATCGACCCGGCAGGTGCTCGAGCCCGCCCCGCCCGTGCCGTACGACACGTTCGACGACACGTTCGAGTAAGGAACCCCCATGGCCACTCACAACTCCCTCTACCGGGAGACGGACGTACGTCGGCACCCCGAGGGGATCGCCGTCTCCATCCAGCTCCCGTGGTATCGCAGCCTCTGGCTGTCGGCGGTCGACGACGTCGCCGTCGCGGTGAACGGCGCCGAGATCCCCAAGGACCGGCTCCGCTTCGAGCTGCAGGGTCGCAGCTATCGCATCGACGAACTGCGCGACCAGTGGGACACGCTCTGGTTCCTGCAGGATCGCCCCGACGTGGTGATCCCGCTCGACGACGTGCCCGAGGCCGGCGACCGCATCGACGTCGACGTGACGCTCACGCTGCGCCTGCTCTACATGCAGATCGCGCCGCAGCGCTACGTCGGCAACCGCGTCCAGGTCGAGCGGGAGGTGGTGCTGTCGTGAGCGGCACGCTGCGGGTCGCGATGATCGGCCACGGCTTCATGGGCGCCGCCCACTCGCAGGGCTGGCGCACGGCGCAGCGCGTGTTCGACCTCCCGGTCGAGACCGAGATGGCGGTGATCGTCGGCCGCAACGCCGAGGGGGTCGCGGATGCCGCGGCCAAGTGGGGCTGGGCGGAGTCGGCCACCGACTGGCGCGAGGTGATCGCGCGCGACGACATCGACCTCGTCGACATCGTCACGCCGGGGGATTCGCACGCCGAGATCGCGATCGCCGCGCTCGAGGCGGGCAAGCACGTGCTGTGCGAGAAGCCGCTGGCGAACACGGTCGCCGAGGCCGAGGCCATGGCGGATGCCGCCGCTCGCGCTGCGGCACGCGGCATCCGTGCCATGGTCGGCTTCACCTACCGGCGCGTTCCGGCCGTGACCTTCCTGCGCGACCTGATCGCCCAGGGGGCGGTCGGCCGCATCGCGCAGGTGCGCGCGAGCTATCGACAGGACTGGCTGGTCGACCCCGACATGCCGCTCGGATGGCGCCTGCAGAAGGAGCACGCCGGCTCGGGCGCGCTCGGCGACATCGGCGCGCATGCCATCGACCTGGCGCAGTTCGTCACGGGGATGCAGCTCGAGCGGGTGTCGGGCGTCGTCGACACCATCGTGAAGCAGCGGCCGCTGCAGGGTGCCGGCTCGGGGCTCTCGGGCACGGCCGCCGAGGGGTTCGGCGAGGTCAGCGTCGACGACATCGCGATCTTCACCGGTCGCTTCGCCGGCGGCGTGCTGGGGTCGTTCGAGGCGACGCGGTTCGCCACCGGACGCAAGAACGCGCTCTCGATCGAGGTCTCGGGCGACAAGGGCGCGCTCGCGTTCGACCTCGAGGACCTCAACTCCCTGCGGTTCTACGACCGCACGGCGCCGAACCAGCTGCAGGGCTTCACGAAGATCCTCGTGACCGAGCCGGAGCATCCGTACGTCGCGGCCTGGTGGCCCGCCGGCCACACGCTCGGCTACGAGCACGGCTTCAGCCACCAGGTGAAGGACCTCGTCGAGGCCATCGACGCCGGCATCGATCCGCATCCGTCGTTCGCCGAGGGGCTCCAGGTGCAGCGCGTGCTCGCGGCGGTCGAGCAGAGCTCCGAACGCGACTCCGGCTGGGTCGGGGTCGGCGAGCGAACCCTGGCGCACACGGCATGACCTGACAAGACCCGAAGTCGACCCGCCGTGCTGCCGAACTCCGGAGCAGTCGGAGAGCGACGGATGCCGCGTGGCCGATGGGCCGCGCGGCATCCGTCGTCGCCTGCTTCGGATCGGCGACCGCGATCGGTAGGGTTCGGGCATGAGCTCCCCGATCAGGGTCCGTGCCGCGCGGGTCGAGGACGCCGCCGAGATGGCGCGCGTGCTCGTGCGCTCGTGGCAGGAGACGTATCGCGGGCTGATGCGGGACGAGGTCCTCGATGACCCGGCGTTTCCCGACGCGCGGGAGCGGTTCTGGACCGCCGCCATCAGCGACGAGCGCTACCGCGAGAGCCGCGCCGCGGTGGCGGAGCGGGACGGCGAGATCATCGGCGTCGCGCTCGCGGGCCCGCCGGACCCCCCGGAGCCGGGATGGGCGACGCACCTCTACGTGCTGTACGTCGTGGCAGCCGAGCACGGATCGGGCGCTGGTGCCGCCCTGCTCGACGCGGTCGTCGACCCGCACGAAGCGGCGGCGCTCTGGGTCGCCGATCCGAATCCTCGGGCGCAGGCGTTCTACCGCAAGCACGGCTTCGTCGCCGACGGCACCGTGCAGGTGGATGACGGCGTGCGAGAGATCCGAATGGTGCGCGGGCGCCGAACGCGCGCCACGCCGGAATGACGGATGCCGCGCCACGAGGACACGCCGTCCACAACGCCGACGAGGACATGCCCCGTCGATGTGAACGCCTGTTGCGCACTCTTACCCCACGCGTCCGCTGCGGTTCCGGCGCTGCCGCGAGCCGGTTAGCGTCCCACCATGCCGATCATCTCCGTCGTCGCCGTCTCCGGAAGCCTGCACTCGCCGTCGAGGACCACCGTGCTCGTGCGAGAGATCCTCGAGGGCTTCGCGACCGCGTTGCGGTCGGGCGCGGGCGACGACCTCGAGGTCGAGGCGCACCTGATCGAGCTCTCCGAGATCGGGCGCGAGTTCTCGGGTGCGCTCAGCCGTGACGACCTGAACCCGATCGCCGAGGACGCGCTGCGACGCATCGAGTCGGCGACGCTGCTCATCGTGGCGAGCCCGGTCTACCGGGCGTCGTTCACGGGCCTGTTCAAGCACGTGTTCGACTTCGTCGGGCAGTACGCGCTCATCGACAAGCCGGTGCTGCTCGCGGCGACGGGCGGCAGCGACCGGCACGCGCTCATCATCGAGCACCAGTTCCGCCCGTTGTTCTCGTTCTTCCAGGCGATCACGCTGCCGATCGGCGTCTACGCGAGCGACACGGACTTCGTGGACTACCGCATCGACTCGGCGGCCCTGCGGGAGCGTATCGACCAGGCGATCGGCCGGGGCCTCCCCGTCGTGCGGAGCACCGTGCTGCCCGTTTCGGAGTACGTCGCGACCTGGTAGTCAGCTGCCACGCACTTCGCTCGTCCGGGCCCTCGTCGACGAGTGTGCACGATGATGGACAGCGTGACCGTCGAACCCGCCGAACCCGGATGGTACGAAGACCCTGAGGCTCCCGACCTGGAGCGATGGTGGCAGGGGGAGCATTGGTCCGACACGGAGTTCCGCGCGAAGCCCGAGGATCACCACATCGTCCAGTACATGAAGGGCTACGCAGAGCTCAGTCCCAGGTCCCCGACCAACTTCATCGCGATCTCGTCGCTGGTCTGCGCGATCATCGAGCTGGTCGCGGCCGCAGCGCTGGTCGTCACGTCGTCGAAAGTGGCGGCTTCCGCGGCACCGTCGCTCGCAACGGCGACACTTCTCCTGCTCGTCACGGCGACCATCCTTGGCCTCGGCCTCTGGACCGCGGTCATGAGTGGGTTGTCCGTGGCGAACGGCCGACGAACGGGTCGACGACTCCCACAGGCCGTCGCGGCACTCGGTTGCGCCGTCGTGTCGGCTGGACTGTCGCTGCTGGCATTCGCGAGGCTCCTGCCGGATTGGCTGCTCGCACCGGGGAGTTGACCGGCGAGCCGGGTGCGAAAGGAGCGACGTGAACCCGAAACGGCGCCGCGACAACGCGCGACCATAAGCGTGGAATCGCGGCCAGCGCACGATCGCCGATCCCGCCGCGCGCGTGTTCGACCGACTTCGGGTGTTGATTTCGTCAGCTCTCTTCGCCAGTATTCGCGCATGACTGACAAGTCCGATTCCGAACAGATCGACGACATCATCGCGCAGCAGAGCGGCTGGAAACAGGACGTGCTCGTCGCGCTTCGAGCTGCGATCATGGCCGCCGACCCGGCCGCCGTCGAGGTGGTCAAGTACAAGAAGCCCTCCAAACCGGAGGGAGTTCCGTTTTGGACGCATGACGGAGACGTCTGCTTCGTCGACGTGCTCAAGAGCGCCGTACGGCTGACGTTTGCGAAGGGTGCCCGCATGGAACGCAGCGATCTCTTCAATACCCGGCTGGACAGCAAAGTCGTCCGAGCCATCGACTACTTCGATGGAGACCGGGTGGACGAAGCGGCGGTCAAGGCACTCGTGGCCGAGGCCGTGGAACTCAACGTTGCAGCCAGGTGACAGTGGTGGCGGAAGCCGAACCGGTCGCCCACGTCAGGCAGGGACGCGGCTTGACTGCTCAGACCCGAACGGACAGGAGATTGCGTGACCGAGGCACTGACTGAGCGGAATCCGGTACGTCAACGTCCAGGGGCGCTCGCTACGGTCGCCGTCACGCTGTTGATCCTCGCGGTGGGATTCGCGGTCTTCGGGTTCACCCCCGCTCTGTTCGCGACGTTGTACATGGGGATGGCGGCCGCGTACGTCGCAATCCCGTACACCATCGTGGCGGTCCTCGCACGAGAGGTGGTCGCGTGGCGGAGTCGGCACGATGGTGAGCCGCGCCGAGACGGTGAACCCGAGCTCAGCGACGATGCGATCCGCTTCGGCATGTTCCGGCAGCGGGCTTCGCTGACGACCGCGATAGCCATGCTCGTCACTCTTGCAGTGTTTGTCGCGACCCTGGTCGGCGGCTGGGGCGATCAACCAAGCACAGCTCCCGGACTGCTGGGAAACGGGGGTCTGCTCACGTTCGGCGCGTTCGCCTCCGTCTCAGGAGTTCTGGCCATCGTGGTGAACGTGCCCTCGATCTATTCACGGCTGGTGGTCGGGTCGGAGCGGCACGCCATCCGACAACGCGTGGGCGCGTGGAAGCTGATCCTCGCCAACACGATCCTCACCACGACCTCGTGGATCGCGTACTGCGGCTTCGCCGTCCACTTCCTCACCGAATCGACGTAACGGCCAAGGCACGCTCCGTTCGCTTCCCGCCACGCGCTAACGCCACCCAAGCGCGTGATGCGCTGAGGGGTCGCTTACCGATCCGCATGCGGGCCGTCCGCCGTGTCTCATCGACGTCTGAGCGCCGTGCCGAGAAGTGAGAAGCCGGCGATTCGGGGTTGATGGGATTACCTCCCTTCGTTCTCACGGGTCAACTCGGCGCCCTGATGCGGTGCACCCCTCAGGGGGTCGGTGAGCGTCGCTCCGCGGAGGCTCTGAGGGGCTCGAGGGCGGCGAGGACGAGGTCGAGGCCGAAGGTGAACTCCTCGGCTGGGTCGTAGCCGGCTGCGACGAGCGCCGCGGCGGACTCGTTGAGGTAGGGGAACTCGTCAGGAGAAAGCTGGGGCAGGTACACGTCCTCGCCCATGTCCGCGAACTCATCGGCCGTGTCGAACGGCAGGCTGGCTTCCTGCAGGGCGAAACCGTAGACGTAGCTGTCGAGCAACCAGTTGGCGTGCGTCGCCATCACGACCGTGAAGCCAGCCCTCCGCAGGCAGGCGGTGACCGCTTCGTGGTGGCGGAGGTTCGCGGGCCCCGGCGATGTCCGCGACTCCAACAGGCCGATCGCCCACGGGTGGCGTGCGAGAACCTGTCGAGCGGATACTGCCCGCCGCCGCATCGCCGACTGCCAGTCGGTCTCTTCGGGCGGAAGCTCGATCTCCTCGAACACGAGGTCGACCATGGCGTCCAGCAGCTCGTCCTTGCTCGCCACGTAGTGATAGAGCGACATCGCGCCCGCGCCGAGCGCGCCAGCGAGCCGGCGCATGCTCAGACCGTCGACCCCCTCGCGGTCGGCGAGCCGGATCGCCTCCAGCACCACCCGCTGCTTGCTCAGCCCCGCGTCAGACGCGACCTGGTGTTGTTCCTTTGCAGACACGGGACCCCTCGCTCATTCGACCGCTTGACAATCGTACAGCGTACGGGCAATAGTACGGTGTACGCGTACAGTGTACGAACCGGCGAGAGTCGCAGCTCGGACGTGAGGAGTCTTCCGTGGGAATCGAACAGCGATCGAATGCGGAAAAGCGCTTGGTGCCGGGCGCGAGTCGGGCCGGGGCGGCGACCATGCGGGCCGCCGTCCAGCACCGCTACGGCCCGCCCTCGGCGCTCGAGTCGTCCGAGGTCGCGATCCCGTTGCCCGGTCGGGGCGATGTGCTCGTCCAGGTGGGCGCGGCCTCGGTACATCCGGGCGACTACTTCGTCATGACCGGGAAGCCGTACGTGGTGCGCCTGGTGTTCGGGCTCCGCCGGCCGCGCCACGGCATCCCTGGCAGGGATCTCGCCGGCGTGGTGGCAGCGGTCGGGACGGATGTCACCGCTCTCCGCCCCGGCGACGAGGTGTTCGGGTGGAGTACCGCAGGAACCCTCGCGGAGTACGCCTGCGTCCCCGCGGACAACCTCGTGTCCGTGCCCGCCGACCTGTCGGTCATGGACGCGGCGGCGGTGCCCACCTCGGCCATGACGGCGTTGCAGGCATTGCGCGAGATCGCGAACGTTCGACCGGGCCAGAGGGTGCTGGTCACGGGCGCGTCGGGCGGCGTGGGCTCCTTCGCCGTACAGATCGCCAAGGCGTTCGGCGCCGAGGTGACGGGTGTGTGCAGCACCCGCAACGTCGACTTGGTCCGCTCCCTCGGTGCCGACCACGTCGTCGACTACACAAGGACCGACTTCACCCGCACCGAGAAGCGCTACGACGTCATCCTCGACAACGTGGAAGCCCAGCCCCTTGCGGCTGTCCGCCGAGTGCTGACACCCACCGGCACCCTGATCCCCAACAGCGGACGCGGCGGCCGCTGGATCGGCCCCATCGGTCGGATCGTCACAGCGCGAGTGCTGTCCGGGTTCACACGTCAGCACCTGAAGCCCTTCACGTCGCTCGGGAAGCGTCAGGACCTGCTCACGCTGGCAGACCTGCTCACGACCGGGCAGGTCACGCCCGTCATCGACCGCACCTACCCCCTCGACGAAGCATCCGGCGCCCTCCGCTACGTCGCGGCCGGCCACACCCGAGGGAAGGTCGTGATCACCGTCTGACGACCGGACCGACGAGAACGACTCAACCCGTGCGTATGCACGCCCAGACCTGTCGCCACTCCGGCGGAGGGACCGCTCCTCTCGAAAGAAGAACCGATGACCAACCGAACGAACACCCCGAACCTGCTCGACAACCCGCCGGTCCCCGTGCAGGTCAAGATCGCCGCCGCGTGGACCAGCTTCATGTTCCTCTACATCTACGTCGACGTCTTCAACTTCTACAAGCCCGGCGTCGTCGACGGCATCCTGAATGGCCTCATCTGGACCTTCGACATCAGCTCGACGTTGTTGACCATCTTCCTCGTCTCCGTGTCGATCCCCGCCCTGATGGTGGTGCTCTCCATGACGCTGCCCGCCCGGGTGAATCGCGCCACGAACCTCGTCGTTGGATCGCTCCTCATCCCCTACTCGATGTTCAACGCGGCAGGGGCGACCTGGGAGTGGGCCTTCTTCTACGGCATCTCCATCGGAATCGAGGTGCTGCTCCTGGCCTTCATCCTGCGCTCCGCCTGGACCTGGCCTCGAACCCCCGCCGTCCCAGCCGGTCCCGCGACGACCGACGTTCGACAGGAGGCATCCGTGTAAGTCCTACCGCGTGGAGCCCGCCGCCGCGGACACCGGACCGACAGTGGCCAGCTCAGTCGCGGTATGCGCAGAGAACCTGCTCGCAGTCGGTCCGGTGTCTGCGCGGGGGCTCACTGGCGGCAGACCAGCTCAGTTTCCGCCCATGACGTGCTCGGGTAGGTCATGCTGGCGCTTGGGTCGCGGTCCTTTCGCTGCCCACGGCTGGCGCCATTGTGGCGCCGGAAAGGAGTCGGCGAAGTAGAGCGTTTCACGCGCTACTTTGTCGCCTCGAAACTCCAGGATCTTGACGTAGTGCAGCGGTTCGCCCCCGTCATAGCTGAGCAGCCCCTCCGCAACCCAGAGGTCGCCCGAGCCTCTGATCTCCTGCGGCTGAAAATCGAGCTTCGCCGGGTAGCGTTCTCGCCAGCCCTGCTGATTGATCTTGCCCTGGAACCACTCGTCGGATTGAGGGAATTCGAGGACGACGTCGTCATGGTAGAGCTCCGACGCCTTGGACTCGTTGGGTCCCCCGGTATACGTCCACTGTTGCAGAAGCAGTTCGCGGACTTGTTCGTACTCCATTGCTCGGCCCTTCCAGGGTGCGACCGTGTTGTTCCCGACCTTCGGGCATCTGCACGACGGTGTCCATTCACGTTCGTGAACCCGCTCGTGTGTATGACCGTGACGCTGGGGTAGACGTTGCAGCAACCCCGCGACGTCGATCACCCGCGTTTCGATTACGGGTCCTTCTGCGGACGATCCCTCAACGCGACCCACTTGCAGATCGTGACGCCCTGCTCGTAGAGGTAGCCTCACCCCATGAGCGAGATGCCGTCCGAGCGACGTGTTATCCGTCTGTTCCCGGATTACTCGCGGGACTGGCCGCTGTGGGAGAACTCGACGCCTACCTGGGATGTGGGCTACACGACGACGCCCGCGATGTACGGGCTGTCCGAGGATCTGACGACATCGATCGCGGCGTGGAACGAGTTCTGGGAAGCGCATTTCGACGACGCAGATGGATGGGACAGCGTCGAGGCCCGCGACCAATGGGGCGCCGCCGGGGAAGAGATCGCTCGGCGTCTGAGCGACGAAGTCGCGAACTTCGCCGACGTGAAGTACGAACCGTGGCCCCTACGCGGCCCCATCCGGCGGGCCTAAATGCTCGTCGACGATCCCTCAGTAAGCCTCTGCGATCGTTGCGCGCGCGCTTCGCGCATGAGACCGTCGGGCGTGGACTCTTTCATAGTGTGGAACACCCTGCTCTTCGGAGGTGCTGCAGTCGCAGCGGCAGGCGTCGTGACTCTGGCCATGTGGATCAGAAGCCGCAAGCACCAGTCCTAACGGGATCCGTCAACGCTGCGCTATCGAGCCGCTTCCATTGGAAGCGTCCGCCGCGACCCTATGACGTGTGCCTCGGAATATGAACGCGGCATTAGTGGCGCCGAGGACGGAGAACGCCCCGGCGTGCCACGTGAAGCTCGAGTGGGCGTTGGTGAGGGTGAGGAGGACGATCTGGAGCGCCATCGCGGTGCTGGCGAAGACGACCCCGACGACGAGCGCCCGAAAGCGCGCGGCGCTCTGGCCCGCGAAGAAGGCCGGCACGGAGCTGATCGCAGCATAGACAGCACAGAGCGCGGCGCTGCCGAGTGCGATGAAGACGGCGAAGAAGAAGTCCTGAATCATCACCATCCAGGCGATGGAGATGCAGGCACCGAGGAGCGAGCCCCATGCCGCGTTCCTTGCGGCGAACCAGCCGATCAAGCCAGGAACTGCGGACTCTCTCGGCGGGCGAAGCGGCTCGGTCACGGGTTCATTGTGCCTGATAGGTGGTGCAGCCGACCCCGCCGCACATCCGCTGAGTCGTCGCGCACCATGGCACTCTTCGCCTTCGCGTGGCCGTGCCCGGTCACGGGTCCTTCTGCGGACGCGCGCGGCTGTTTGACGCGCTCTAATCGCGCCCACTGCCGGCCGCCGCGAGGGCCGATCCCTCTGCGCCGATCTTGAAGATCAGGACCGCCGCGGCGCCCGTCGCTGCGCCCGCGATCGTCAACCACCAGCCGAGCCCGTCTTCAGCTCCCGCTATGAGACTTGCGCCTGCAAGCACGGACGCCAGCAGAGCAACGACGCCCGCGCGGAGAATCCATGGCGCGGCGGCCTTGTGCGCGGGTTCCCAGACGTGCCCGTTGCGGCGCGTCACACTCGTCGCGACTCCGAGCCACCGGTTCGGGTAGAACCGACCTGCGCGTATGCGAACGTACATCAAGAAGCAGCAGGCGGCGCTCAAGCCGAACCCCGCGCACATCACGAACGCAAACCGCTCCACCAGGAAATCCTAGATCCCCGCGCGGCCCTGACCGGTCTCGGTTGCGGTAATCCGCCTGCCCTCAGCGGCATTGCCCATTCGCCTGGAACGTCGCGGAAGGAATCGCATCGGCGTACGTGCGGAAGGAGGGACTTGAACCCTCACGCCCGAAGGCACAGGAACCTAAATCCTGCGTGTCTGCCGATTCCACCACTCCCGCGAGTGCCCGATCAGTCTAGGCGCTGGCCCGAACGCCAGACGGGCGCGCCGTCCGAGGGAGACGGCGCGCCCGTGGCATCCGCGAGCTCTCGGATGCGGCTCAGCCCTTGCTGCGCGCGTCGGCGCCGAAGAGCATGCGCGCGAGCACGATGAGCATCACGACGAATCCGCCGACGAGCGCGACGGGCGCCCACAGCCAGCCGACCGTGAAGCCGAGCACGATGGCGACCACGAACGCGACGGTCCAGGTCGCCGCGGTGTAGATGCCGAAGCGCGCGGCCGAGGCCGGGTCCTCCTCGAAGCGGTTGCCGGTGCGCATGGCACGCTGCTGCTCGACCATCCACGGCTTGTGCCGGTTCGTCTGCGTCGCGCCGAGGTAGCTGAGCACGCCGATCGCGGCGATCACGAGCAGGGCGCCGAGGATGATCCACGCGAGGTCGAGCCGCACGATGACGACCCCCGTGAACGCCAGCCCGGCGAGCAGCACCCCGGTCGAGGCGCCGAATGCGACGGCGCGGCCGGTGGGCAGCGGATGATTCGTGGTGGTCTCCTGGCGCAGCGCATCGGCCGTGACGACGCCGAGCCCGGCGCCGAACACGGCGCTGAGCCCGATCAGCACGCCGGTGCCGAACGAAAGCACGCCGACGAGGCCGAGCACGAGCAGCACGAGCGCCACCGCGGCGACGATCGAGATGAGCACCGTGCGCACGACGAAGCCGGGCTTCGGTCGCACCTGGTTGCGCAGCGCCGCTGCGGAGGCGGACTCGGGCCGGGCGGGCGAGGCTGCGGCGGCCTCACCGTCGACGAGGGCGCGGATGTCGCCGAGCTCGGCGATCGCCCGGCGCGCGGCATCCGACGGTTCGACACCGGATGCCTCGAGCTCGGCGACGCGGAAGAGGAGGTTGTCGCGGATCTCCTCTTTGAGGTCCTGCGTTTCAGGAGTGAGCTCGACCCCCGCGAATGCCTCGTCGAGGAGCCGGTGGATGTCGGTGCTGCGTCGGATGGGATCGGTGGCGTTCATGCCCGGGTGCCTTTCGTGTGTGCCGGCACGGCGGTGCCCAGCAGGTCGTCGATGATGCCGCGGGTCGCGACCCAGGTCGCGACGTTGGAACGGAACGCGGCGCGGCCCGCGTCGGTGATGCGGTAGTACTTGCGGCGGCCGCCCTGCGACTCGTCGCCCCAGTACGCCTCGGCGAGTCCGTCGCGCACGAGCCGGCGGTAGCTCGCGTAGAGCGTCGCCTCCTTGATCTCGTAGGCGCCGCCGGTGGCCTCTCGGATCGACTTGTAGATCTCGAAGCCGTAGCTGTCGTGGCGTCGGAGCACGCCGAGCACGATCGTGTCGGTGTGGCCGCGGAGCAGGTCGGCGGTGAACGCTTCGTCTGCGGTGTCCTGGATCATGCCCAGTACTGTATCAGATCAACTACTAAATGTGAACAACACGTCGGCAGACCAAGACCACCGGACGAACGGACGCTCACCGCCGAGGTGTTGGGGCGAGCGTGAACCCGCCTAGAACGGCTTCCTGCCGAACCGGCCCTGCGACCCGTCGACCTGTTGTTGAGCCGCCCGGACCTCATCGGCGGAACCGGCGTCCAACGAGTCGACCTTCGAACTCCCGCGGTGGGTCCGATTCCAGACGGCCACTCCGATCGCCGACAACACGATCGCCGCACCGATCACGATCCACGTCACAGGGTCCATGGGGCGAACGGTACGCCCGCAGCGCACGTGCATCAATCACTGGAGGGACAGATGAGACAGCACGGGGTGGCGTCACGGGTCGCGTGATGCCGCTGTGGATAAGTTCGCGCCGCGGCATCCGTGCCCCTCCAATATGGAGCCCATGACGGACCCCGTGCGCACGATCGCCGACCGCGTGCGCACCCGTGTCCTGCGCGACGGGGTCGACCTCGCGGCCGACGGCACGGCGGCGGCGCGCTACGCGCACGAGGAGATCCGGCGCTACAGCGAACGGGCCCTGGCCGGCGCCCACGCCCAGCTCGGCGACGAGGCCTCGGCCGCCCGCGAGGTGCTCGCCTCGATCACCGGTTACGGGCCGCTGCAGCCCTACTTCGACGACCCCACGGTCGAGGAGATCTGGATCAACGGGCCGTTGCGAGTGTTCGTGGCGCGCGACGGCGTCGCCGAGCTCACGACCGTCGTGCTCTCCGACCGCGAGGTGCGCGAGCTCGTCGAGCGGATGCTGCAGCACTCGGGTCGTCGCGTCGACCTCTCGTCGCCCTTCGTCGACGCATCCCTTCCCGACGGCTCGCGACTGCACGTGGCCATCCCCGATGTGACCCGGGCGCACTGGGCCGTCAACATCCGCAAGTTCCACCGAGGCATCCGGTCGCTCGGCCAGCTCGTCGAGCTCGATTCGATCACGCGCCAGGCGGCCGAGTTCCTGCGCATGAGCGTGCTCGCGGGTGCCAACATCCTCGTGTCCGGAGCGACGCACACGGGCAAGACGACGATGCTCAACGCCCTCATGTCGGGTGCGCGCGTCGACGACCGCGTCGTGACCGTCGAGGAGACGTTCGAGCTCGACCTCGACGTGCGCGACCTCGTCTCGATGCAGTGCCGCCAGCCGAGCCTCGAGGGCACGGGCGAGATCACCCTGCGCCGCCTCATCAAGGAGGCGCTGCGCATGCGGCCCGACCGGCTCGTCGTCGGCGAGGTCCGCGAGGCCGAGAGCCTCGACCTGCTGATCGCGCTGAACTCGGGGCTTCCGGGCATGTGCACGATCCACGCGAACTCCGCTCGCGACGCACTCGTGAAGCTCTGCACGCTTCCCCTCCTCGCAGGGCGCAACATCGACTCGGCCTTCGTCGTGCCGACCGTCGCGAGCTGTATCGACCTCGTCGTGCACCTCGGCATCGATCGCGACGGCGCGCGCCGCGTGGTCGAGATCGTCGCGCCGACCGGTTCGACCACGGATGCCGCCGTCGAGGCCGAGACGCTCTTCGCGCGCCTGGGCGGCGACCTGGTCGCGACCGGCGCTCGTCCGCCGCGCACCGCCAAGTTCCTCGCTGCCGGACTCGATCCCGAGGTCGTGCTCGCCGGGGAGGCGGCGTGAGCCTGATCCTCGGAGGTCTCCTCGGACTCGGCCTGCTCCTGACGGTATCGCCGCTCACGTGGCCGGCCCGCGCCGACGGGCTGAGCGCTGCGCCGCCACCGTTCCGAGGCGTCCGCGACGCGCTCGCCATGGCGGGCCTCGGCGGGGTGCCGCTGCCGATGGTCGCGGTGGTCTGCGCCGTGCTCGCGATCGTCGCCGGAGCGACGGCCCAGGCGGTCCTCCAGATCCCGGTGATCACCGTCGTCGGCGCCGTGCTCGGGGGAGCGGTCGTGCCGCTCGTCGTGCACGCCCGCGCGACCCGCCGCCGCCAGGCGAACCGTGCGGTCTGGCCCGACGTCGTCGACCACCTCGTGGCGTCCGTTCGGGCGGGGATGTCACTCCCCGACAGCGTCGCGGCGCTGGCGGAGCTCGGGCCCGCGCCGACGCGCAGCGCCTTCGGATCGTTCGCGGCCGACTACGGTCGCGACGGTAACTTCTCGGCCTGCCTCGATCGACTCAAGGGCGCACTCGCCGACCCGGTGGCCGATCGCATCCTGGAGACCCTGCGGATGGCGCGAGAAGTCGGCGGGAGCGACGTCACCGCCGTGCTGCGCGGACTCGCGGGCTACCTCAGGGAGGACGCGGCGCTGCGAGCCGAGGTCGTCTCCCGTCAATCGTGGATCCGCAACGCTGCTCGGCTCGGTGTCGCAGCGCCGTGGCTGCTGCTGCTCGTGCTCTCGTCTCGACCTGAGACGCTCGTCGCCTATGACTCGACAGCGGGTTCGGTGCTCGTCCTCGTCGGCGTCGTGGTGACGACCGTCGCGTATCGCGCCATGATCGCGCTCGGTCGACTCCCCGAGGAGCGTCGATGGCTTCGCTGAATGCGATTGCGCCGATCGGGATCGTGCTCGGCGTGGTCCTTGGCCTCGGCCTGTGGCTGATCGCGTCGGCCGTTCCGCGCGTGGGACGGCCGAGGCTCGTCGAGCGCGTCGCGCCGTACGTCGCCGACCTCTCCGCCGAGGCTCGCGCGATGCTCGTGCGCCGTCCATCGGATCCGGCTCCGGTGCTCGGCCTCGTCATGAACCCGATCGTGTCTCGGTTCCGCTCGGGTGCGGCCCGCTGGTTCGGCGGCAACGACGTCATCGCGAGGCGACTGCGTCAGGCCGGGTCCACGGCCACGGTCGAACGCTTCCGTGGCGAGCAGCTCGCGTGGTCGGCTGCCGGGTTCGTGCTGGGTGCGGCGCTCTCACTCGCCGCTCCCGCCTTCACCGCGATGCCGTCAGTGCTGCGCCTGGCCCTCCCGATCGTCGCGGCGGCGTTCGGCGCCGTGGTGCGCGACTGGTTGCTGCAACGGGCCGCTCGACGACGACTCGCACGGATCTCCGACGAGCTGCCCACGGTGCTGGAGTTCCTGACCCTCAGCCTCACAGCGGGCGAAGGCATGCTCGACGCGATCCGGCGGGTCGCCCGCACCGGTTCCGGCGAGCTTCCGACCGAGTTGTCTCGCGTCGTGACCGCCGTCGGCACCGGGGTTCCGCTCACCGCGGCCCTCGTCGACCTGCGCGACGGCCTCGACCATCCGGCGCTCTCGCGCGCGCTCGACCAGGTGCTGGGTGCCCTCGAACGCGGTGCGCCGCTCGCGGCGGTGCTCCGGTCGCAAGCGGGCGACGCGCGCGAGCAGGCGAAGCGCACGATCATCGAGCTCGCCGGCCGCAAGGAGATCGCCATGCTCGTGCCGCTCATCTTCCTCATCCTTCCCGTCACCATCGCATTCGCCCTCTTCCCGGGCTACCTGGTGCTGCAGGCGGGCTTCTGATGGCCGGCCGGGCGATGGGGAGAGGTCGAGGAACCGACGGGTGCACGAACGAAGGGAACGAACATGCGAGAGCGGTTGACGGAGCGGATGACGGAGCAGTTGCGGGACGAACGGGGCGACGTGCCCGGCTGGGTGCTCATCACCCTGATGACAGCGGGGTTGGTGATCGTCATCTGGGGACTCGCGGGGCCGGCGCTGAGCGGCGTCTTCGACCAGGCGATCGGTCGCGTGCTCGGGTTCTGACCGCCGCCGTTCGCAATCGCGGCGGCGGCCGGCTGCGCGAGGTCGTCGCCGACGAGCGCGGCTCGGCGGTCGCGGAGTTCACGATGGTCGGCGTGCTGCTCACTGTCCTCGCCCTCGCGGTCGTCCAGCTCGCGCTGGCCCTGCACGTGCGCAACACCCTCCTCGATGCGGCGGCCGAGGGAGCCAGGTACGCGGCGCTCGCCGGCTCGTCGGGGCCTGCCGGCGTGAACCGCGCGAAGGAGCTGATCTCCGCGGCGGTGTCGGCCGACTACGCGCGCGATGTCTCGGCGGGCACGACCTCCATCGCGGGTGTTCCCGCCGTCGAGGTCACCGTTCGCGCGACGCTGCCCGTGGTCGGCCTGCTCGGACTGGAGCGCGGATTGGAGGTCTCCGGGCATGCGGCCCTCGAGATCGTCGAGTGAGCGCAGCGATGGCCGACCGCGCGACTCTCCGGTGGCGACCGGGCTCACCGCGGATCGAGGATCGGCGTCGCTCGAGTTCCTCACCGTCGGCGTCATCCTGCTCGTGCCGCTGGTCTACCTCGTCGTCGCCGTCTCCGTGATCCAGGCCGCCGCGCTCGGCGTCGAGGGAGCCGCCCGCCAGGCCGCCCGCGTCGCCGTGCTCGCCGCCGATCGCGAGGCATCGGATGTCGCGGTGGATCGCGCGGTCCGCGTGACCTTGGGCGACTACGGGATCGACCCGGCGGCGGCATCCGTCTCGATCTCCTGCGATCGACGCGACTGCCTCGAGCCCGGCGGGCGCGTGAGCGTCTCGGTGCTCGCCCGAGTCGAGCTGCCGCTCGTGCCCGACCTCCTCGCCCTCGAGACGATGGGCAGCGTGCCGATCACGGCGACGGCCACCCAGACGGTGTCTCGCTTCGCCTCGGGTTCGCCGTGAACGGCGTGACCGGCTCGCATCCCGATCGCGGCGAGACCGGGTCGACGCTGCTCCTCACGATCTTCTACTGCTTCCTCGGACTCTCGATCGTGCTCGTGGTCGTGTCCGCGACGACCCTGTACCTCGAGCGCAAGCGGCTGTTCACCCTCGCGGACGGCGCCGCAGTGGCGGCCGCCGAGGCGTGGAGCCTCGAGAGGGTGCGCCTCGACGGCGATGGCCTGGCGATCGAACTCGACTCCGCCGAGGTGCGCGACTCCGCTGCCGAGTACCTCGCCGTGGTGGCGACCGATCTCGACGACGTCGAGCTCGTGGCGGCGACATCCGTGGATGGACGCACCGCCACGGTCACCCTGCGATCCACCTGGGAGGCGCCGCTGCACACCGACCTCGTGCCGCTCGAGGTGCCGATCGAGGTGACGGTCACCGCCCGGTCGGTGTTCCATTGAACACGCGCCGGAGCTCGCACCGGCGCCTCAGTGGATCCAGGCCGCCGGGGTCACGTTCGAGCCGAGGCGATGCAGGAGCTCGGTCTTGCGCCGGATGGTCTCCTCGTCGGTGGGCAGGTCCCAGATGAACACGTGCTCGGAGGCGGAGTACCACAGCGTCCTCGCCGAGGTGACGACCTCGACCGAGTCCTGCTTGACCCCGAACAGGTCGGCCCCCGTCTGCAGGGCCGAGCGCACGATCGTTCCGAGCGAGCCGCCGTCCTCGGTCGCGAGCATGTGGCCGACGTGATGTGCGCGAAGCCCCCGCGCCTTCAGGCGTCGAAGCGGTCGCGGGTCGCTGCCGTGCACGTTCGGCCAGCACACCTTGCAGCTCCGCACACCCGACAGCCCGCGCGCGGACTGCCGGGTCACGAGCGCCGGCACGCTGAGTCGGTGCCCGGGGTTCATCGTGAGGCGACGGCGGTGGTGCTCGGTCCACTGGGAGTGTCGATCGAGGAACGGCTCGAGGGCCGGGCACTCCAGCCGGTGCAGCGTGCGCTCGCGCGGTGACTCCATGTGGGTCACGGCGTACTCCGCGCCCTCGCCGAACGCCGTGCGCATGGCCGCGAGCTCGTCGGCGATGATCCGGTCGACGAGTCCGTCGACCTCGCCGGGGTGCAGTACCGGTTGGAGTATGCCGGTCTGGGAATGGCTGGGCGCGGATGCTTCGTCAGCACGCGCAGGCTCCGTCCGTGTCATCCGTCGACTCCGTTCTGTGGTGCTGGAACAACCGTGCCCCCACGGCCGAATGTAGTGGACGGGCGCGGGCATGGGCCGCCGGCACGAACGCGACACGCACGCGCATCCGTCACATCACCCCCGGAATGGGCACGACGGATGCCGCGGGGTGCACGCGTGCGCTTGACTGGAGGCATGACCGCCGACCTCAGCGACCACTTCGCCCGCATCCTCGCCGCACCCGTCTTCGGCCACCTCGCCACCGTGCGCCACCACGGCAGCGTGCAGGTGAACCCGATGTGGTTCGAGTACGACGGCGATGCCGGCGTCATCCGCTTCACCCACACGACGAAGCGCGCGAAATACCGCAACCTGCAGCGCAACCCGCACATGACCCTCGAGGCGCTCGATCCCGAGAATCCGCTCCGGTACGTGGAGGTGCGCGGACGGCTCGTCGAGACGGTGCCCGACCCCGAGGGCGCCTTCTACGTGCACCTCGCCAAGCGCTACGGCGAGGCCGACCCGCAGGCGCCCGCCGACAAGGCCGATCGGGTCATCCTGGTGATGCAGGTCGAGAAGATGGCCGGACGATGAGCGCGGGTCGCGCCGACGAGCGAGCGGGACAGCGGCGCATCTCGCTGTACGCGCTCATCGGGCTCGCCCTCTCGGTGGGGTCGTTCCTGCTGCCGGCGGTGCCGGCGCTGGTCACGGCCGCCGGCGGGATCATCCTCGGGGTGCTCGGCCGCAGGCAGTTCAAGCGCGACCCGCTGACCGGGCCGGGATGGGTGTCTCTCGCGGCGATCATCGTGGGCGGGTTCGTGTTCCTCAGCCAGGCCGTGCTGCTGGCGACGTTCTATTTCTCTGGTTGAGACTGGCGCTCGCCCGGGCCTGAGCACCGTGCTGCGCCGAATGAGCAATGCCTACCCATGTGCGGTCACGGTCGGCCGGGCATCCTCGGAGGATCAGCACTCCGTGGAAGGGTTCCCATGCTCGCCGTCCTCTCAGCCATCGCGTTCGGCGTCGCCGCCGGCGGCGTCGTCGGCGCGATCGTCACCGGCGATCCGCGCTACACCGTGCTCTGGAGCATCGCGTTCGCGGTGGGGTCGCTCGCGGGCACCTTCGCCGGGATCGGCGCGTACACCCGCGGCGTGCGCGGCGCGGCATCCGGCGGGCCCCTGCACACCGGTGAGCTCGCACTGGCCCGCGTCGAGACCATCCGCCGCACCGGCTTCTCGGTGAACGACCAGCCCCAGTGCGAGCTCGTGCTCACGGTCGCGCCGCGTCATCGTGCCGCCTACACGACCGTGCATCGCCAGATCGTCGACATCGTCGCGCTCGCCCAGCTGCAACCGGGCTCGATCATCGTCGTGCGGCGGCCGGATGCCTCGAAGGCGAACGTGCTGCTCGAGTTCGCGCCGCCCGAGGACTGGGCGCGCGAGCGCGACGCCGAGCGCCTGCGCACCGGTGGGGAGCGCACGGTGCCGCTCGCCTCGCAGACCACCGCCTGGGCATCGGAGCCGCAGACGCTCGCCGGCACGCCCAAGGCACCGGGGCGTCCGTGGCGGCGGCCGCTCCTCGCGGCCGTGACCGTCGCCGCCGCGGCCATCGTGCTCGTTCCCGCCTACGACTCCATCGGTCGCACGGCGCGCGCATGGGCGTCGGGGGACCCTGCTGCGGCGGGCGTCGTGCTGGGCGACCGGCACGAGGAGATCGTGCACGCCCTCGCGGAGGAGACCGGCGGCACGCGGTTCGTGCGCATCGCGTTCTACGACGAGTACGCGCTCGCCGCAGCCCCGTCGGCGCCGGGCGCGCTCACGATCGACGGGTACCAGTTCCGCTACGACCGCACCGAGCGACAGGGGCCCGAGCTGATCCAGCCGCAGGACCCGGCCGCGGCCCTGTTCGACGCCGACGAGGTGGACTTCTCGACGGTGCCCGACCTCATCGCGGCAGCCGAGGAGCAGACCGGCATCACCGACCCCGACTCGGTGATCGTCATCGTCGAGCGCGCCACTGTCGCGGATGCCTCCGGCGCACGGCCGGTGCGCATGATGGTGCTCCTCGACTCCGCGTACGACGACGCCACCGTCGTGTTCGACGCCGCGAGCGGCGACCCGCTGCCCTGACCGGAGCACGAGACACGCACCACCCGGGCGGGCCATGATGGACGCATGGCGACCGACGCGCTCACCACCGCGGCCGACGAGCTCTACGCCCTGGTGCCCGACGAGTTCACGGCCGCGCGCAACACCCGCGCCAAGGAGGCCAAGGCCGACAATCGCGAGCTCGGCCGGCGCATCGGCGAGTTCCGCAAGCCGTCGCCTTCGGCGTGGATCGTGAACGTGCTCGTGCGCGAGCACCCCGATGCGGTCGACGAGCTGCTCGACCTCGGCGCCGACCTGCGCGACGCCCAGGCCGCGAGCGACGGCAAGGCGCTCACCGCCATCGGGTCCGAGCGCCGCAAGCTCGTGTCGGGCCTGCTGAAGCAGGCGACGGGCATCGCGGATGCCGCCGACCGCTCGCCCTCGCGGGCCGTGCTCGACGAGGTCGAGCAGACGCTCATCGCCGGGACCGTCGACGAGGCGGCGGGTGAGGCGCTGCGCACCGGACGCCTCGTGCGCAGCCTGCAGGCCGTGGGCTTCGAGGACGTCGACCTCGACGGGGCCGTGGCGGGCGAGGCATCCGCGAGCCGGCCTGCGAAGAAGGGGGCGTCACCCTCGAGCCGAGCGCGGGCCGTCGGCACGGCCGATATGGGAGCGAAAGGCGGCAAGGGCGGTAAGCCCGGCAAAGGCGGGAAGGCCGGTGCGAAGGCGGGGAAGGGCGAGAGCGACGACGCGGATGCCGCCGCCGAGCGCGAGGCCGCGGCAGCCAAGGCTGAGGAGCGCCGTCGCGCCGAGGCCGACGTGCGCGAGGCGAAGGATCGCGCCGAGCAGGCGCAGCGCGCGCTCGACGAGGCGCAGGACCTGCTGGCGGCCGCGGAATGGAACGCCGACGAGCTGCGCGACGAACGCCACGACCTCGAGGCCCGCCTGAAGGAGCTGCGCTCCGAGATCGCCGACGCGGAGCGCGACGAGCGCGAGGCCGAGCGCGTGCGCGCGAAGGCCGCCACCGCCGTCGACCGCGCACGCGACGACGTCGAGGCCGCCGAGGGAGCGCTCGAGCAGCTCGACTGACCGGTCGTCGCCGGCGGCGAGGTCAGGTGCTGCGTGGGCGGTGTGGGCGGCGCGGCACGTACCGCGGCACGTACCGCCACAGGATCACCGCACCGGCGAAGCCGAGCACGCCCATCGTCGCGCTCGCCGCCATGATCGACACCGCCGACGTTACCGCGGCGAGGATCAGCGGCGCCGCCGCGCCGCCCGCGTCGCCGATCGTGCGGAACGCGGCGAGGAACGGCGCCGGGTTGGCCTTCGGTGCGAGGTCGGCTCCGAGCGTGAGGATGACGCCGCTCGACAGCCCGTTCGCGATGCCGAACAGGAGTGCCACGCCCGTGAACCACGCCTCGGCACCCGGCAGGTCGTGCGTCAGCGCGAGCACGAGGAACCCGACGCCGAGGCCGACGAGCCCGGGGATCGCGCTCCAGAGGCGGCCGAACCGGTCCATCACCTGCCCGCTCACGTAGAAGAGCGCGAAGTCGATGGTCGCCGACACGCCGATCACGAGCGCGGCGGTCTCGGGCGGCATCCCGATCGACACCGCCCAGAGGGGCAGGATCACGGTGCGGCTCGCCCGCACGGCCGCGAGCAGCCCGACGCCGCTGCCGATGCGCAGCAGCACGGCGCGGTACGTCACGATGGCCCGGAACACGCCGTGCGACGCGGCATCCGCTTCGGCCTCGCCGGCCGTGAGCCCGGCGTCGGCGACGGATGCCTCGCGCACGAGCCGCGCGGCACCGAACACCCGCTCGGGGTCGGGCAGCACCAGCAGCACCGCGACCACGGCGAAGCACGCCACGACGAGCACCCACAGCACGACCTCCGTCGAGCCCGTCCAGGCGATGAGCGCCGCCGCGACGAACGGGCCGACCGCCCACCCGCCGCGGAACACGCCCGCCAGCGTCGACAGGGCTCGCGCCCGCACCGCCTCGGGCACGTAGCTCGTGAGGAACGCGTGCCGCGCGAGCCCGAACACCGCCGTCGCCAGTCCCACCAGGAACATGCCGACGCCGAGGGCCAGCTCAGTGGGGGAGGCGAGGGCGATGAGCACGCCGATCACGGCGAGCATCGACGCGCCGATCATGGCGTTGCGCTCGCCGATGCGCGCCACCAGCCAGCCGGCGGGCAGGTCCCCGCAGAGCTCGCCGACCATGATCATCGCCGCGACGAGGCCCGCGATCGCGAGCGAGGCGCCGCGCTCGGTGGCCACGACCGGGATGACCGGGAGGATCGCGCCCTCGCCGATCGAGAACAGCAGCGTCGGAAGATAGGCCGGGAGGATGATCGAGCGCCACGAGAACGGATGGGTTGCGTCGGTCATCGCCCTCGACGCTACACCCGTGCCCGGCGGCGGGTCGGTCGGCGGGCGCTCACGATCGGGCACTGCGGCGCGGCGTCACGGCCCGGTGGTGACGGTGCCCTGCCGGATGTCCCAGTCGAAGGTCGCCGGCGTCCCGAGCGAGCCGTCCGGGCGCTGCCGGCGGTACTCGAACCGCACGGCGCGGAACTCCATGCCCACGCTCTGCTCCACGTCGCCCTCGGCCGAACCCGTCGTCACCACGGAGGTGATCGTGACGTCCTGCATCTTCACGACGAGCCAGGCGTCACGTCCGCCGTGGCCGCCGCCGCGGGTGACGTGCAGCTCCGCCTTCGGGATGTGCCGGCCGGATGCCACGAACCCGAGCACTCGCGTGGATGCCGCGTCGAAGAAGTGCTCCCACACGAGCTCCGACGGGTCGGGTCGGCCGGCGCCGCCGCCGGCACCGCCGCCCGGTGCGCCCGGAGTGGCGGCCGCCGCAACTCCCCAGTTCCACGACAGCAGCTCGATCCAGTCCTCGTGGCCGACGGCGGGCGACTCGCCCGGCGCATCCGCGAAGAACGTGAGGTACGCGTGACCCGACATGGTCGCCCCCTTCGGCGGCGAGGCCCCCCGACCTCGCTCGCCTCGCAGTGTACGCCGCCGCCGCTCGGGCCCGACAGCTCCTCGTTCGGCGGCGACCGCGTCGGCGGGCTCGTCGGTGACATCGCGCATCGCCTGCCATCGGATCGCGGGATCCGAGTCGAGCAGCCACGCCGTGACATCCATGTGCACGTGCCACCGGGATCCGCAGTGCACGCCGTGCCCGACTAGGCTGGGGAGGCCATGTTGGATCTTGACCTCACGCAGGAGATCGCCGCGCTGCGGTCCACCTTCCGCGACATCCGTGCCGTCGTCGACGTCGACGCCCTCGAGGCCGAGATCGCTCGCCTCTCGGAGCAGGCCGGCGCACCCGACCTCTGGGATGACACCGAGCGTGCCCAGAAGGTGACGAGTGCGCTCAGCCACCGCCAGTCCGAGCTCGCGCGCGTGAAGAGCATCGACTCGCGCCTCGACGACCTCGAGGTGCTCGTCGAGCTGGCCCAGGAGGCCGGCGACGAGGAGACCGCCGGCGAGGCGCGCGTCGAGCTCGCGTCGCTGCAGAAGACCATCGGCGACCTCGAGGTGCAGACGCTGCTCGACGGCGAGTGGGACGACCGCCCGGCGGTCATCACGATCCGCGCCGGCGCGGGCGGCGTCGACGCGGCGGACTTCGCCGAGATGCTCATGCGCATGTACCTGCGCTGGGCCGAGAAGCACGACTACTCGGCCACCGTCATGGACACGAGCTACGCCGAGGAGGCGGGCATCAAGTCGGCGACGTTCGAGATCGACGGGCCCTACGCGTTCGGCACCCTGAGCGTCGAGGCCGGCACGCACCGCCTCGTGCGCATGAGCCCCTTCGGTGCGGCCGGCAAGCGCCAGACGAGCTTCGCCGCCGTCGAGGTCATCCCCCTCATGGAGGAGGCGCAGGAGATCGAGATCCCCGAGAACGACATCCGCGTCGACGTCTTCCGCTCGTCGGGCCCGGGCGGCCAGTCGGTCAACACCACCGACTCCGCCGTGCGCATCACGCACCTGCCCACCGGCACGGTCGTCTCGATGCAGAACGAGAAGTCGCAGATCCAGAACCGCGCGGCCGCGATGCGGGTGCTCGCGTCACGACTCCTCCTGCTGCAGAAGGAGCAGGAGGCGGCGCAGAAGAAGGAGCTCGCGGGCAACATCACCGCGAGCTGGGGCGACCAGATGCGCTCCTACGTGCTCGCGCCGTACCAGATGGTGAAGGACCTGCGCACCGAATACGAGGTCGGCAATCCGAGCCAGGTCTTCGACGGCGACCTCGACGGCTTCATCGCCGCCGGCATCAAGTGGCGCAAGCGCCCCACCGACGACTGAGCGCTACGACCGCACTGCGAACTTCGCGCGCGCCCTCGTGCGCGCCGCGGCGATGAACGCGCGGATGAGCGCGATGCCCTCGGGGTCGAGCCGTTCCTCGGGGTGCCACTGCACGCCGAGGCAGAAGCCGCCGTCGATCGCCTCGATGGCCTCGATGACGCCGTCGGGTGCGCTCGCCGAGACTCGGAGCCCCTCGCCGAGCCGGTCGACGCCCTGGTGGTGGTGCGACGAGATGTCGAACTCGAGCTCGTGCGTGATGTCGCTGAGCAGCGTGCCCGGCTCGATGGCGACGGGGTGCGACGTGTGCGTGCCGACCTCCACCCGGTGCGGCGTGAGGTCGACGCGATCGCCGAGGTGCTGTTCGAGCGTGCCGCCGAGCGCCACGTTGATCACCTGCAGCCCGCGACAGGCGCCGAGCACGGGCATCCCGCGCTCGCGGGCGAGCTGGGTGAGGGCGATCTCGAGCTCGTCGCGCACCCGCAGCGGGGTGTCGTTCGACGGGTGGGCCTCGCTGGCGTAGAGCGCGGCGTCGAGGTCGCGCCCGCCGGGCAGGAACAGCCCGTCGACCAGGTCGAGCAGGCGACCGGGGTCGTCCACGTGCGCGTCGATGCTGGGGAACAGCAGCGGCGCGCCGCCCGCCTCCTGGATCGCGGAGACGTAGGTGTGCGAGATCGCGTCGGTGGGAATGTCGACCCACGCGCCATAGCTCGCGGACTTGCGATCGGCGACGATGCCGATGAGGGGGACCGTCATCACACCTCCTGCGTCGCGTTCGGTTGGCTCTCCAACTTACGGATGCCGCGCCGGATCCGCACGGGGTTGCGGTGACCGAGTGGCGCGCGAGCGCGCGCATCCTGAGAGTTGGGCGAGTCGCAGGTGACGTTCGCGCGCGGGCTGCTTAGGCTCGACGCGATGATCCGATTCGACTCCGTCACCAAGACCTACCCGGGTCAGGCAAGGCCCGCCCTGCACGACATCGGGGTAGAGATCCTCCGCGGTGAGTTCGTGTTCCTCGTCGGCGCCTCCGGCTCCGGCAAGTCGAGCTTCCTGCGTCTCATCCTGAAGGAGGAGAAGCCCTCGAAGGGCAGGATCCACGTGCTCGGGCAGGACCTCGGATCGATCTCGAGCCGAAAGGTCCCCTACTTCCGCCGCGACCTCGGCGTCGTCTTCCAGGACTTCCGCCTGCTGCCCAACAAGAACGTCTACGAGAACGTCGCGTTCACCCTGCGCGTCATCGGCAAGTCGCGCGGATTCATCCAGTCGGCCGTTCCCGAGACGCTCAAGCTCGTCGGCCTCGACGGCAAGGGCAAGCGGATGCCGCACGAGCTCTCGGGCGGCGAGCAGCAGCGTGTCGCCATCGCTCGCGCGATCGTGAACAAGCCGCAGATCCTGCTCGCCGACGAGCCCACCGGCAACCTCGATCCGGTCACGAGCGCCGGCATCATGACGCTCCTCGAGCGCATCAACGCGAGCGGCACCACCGTGGTCATGGCGACGCACGAGGCCGGCATCGTCGACCAGATGCAGCGTCGGGTCATCGAGCTCTCGGCGGGCGACATCGTGCGCGACGAGCGGGGTGCGGGGTACGGCGCCACCCTCGGCGACGTCGACGAGGCGCTCTCCGGCGTGCCGGCCGTCGGCCAGGAGCCCGGGCCCGCTCCCGAGTCCGGACCCGCGCCGACCGAGATCCCCGCGGAGGAGGACGCCTCGGCGGTGATCGCCGCCGTCGCCGCGACGAGCGGCCGGGGTGCCAAGGGCAAGGCTGCGAAGGCACCTGCGGCCCCGAAGGCTCCCGCGGCAGCGAAGGCGGCGACCTCGGCGAAGGCCACGTCGGCGAAGGCGACCACGACCGCGAAGGCGTCGGCCGACCCCAAGGCCGCCCCGGCGAAGCCGGTGCGCGCCGCCGCGCCCAAGGTCGGCAAGAAGGTCATGGACGAGAAGCAGCCCCTCTACGTCGAGCCCGAGGAACGCGACGAGGTGACGGATGCCGCGGCGGCGATCACCGCGGCCGCGACGGCGTCGGTCCCGGTCGCGCCGGCGGGCGACGCCTCGGAGCCGGCCGCCGTGGCGGGCGACGCCGCAGGTGCCGCGAAGGGCGGCGACGGCGCATCCGAGCACCTGACCCTCGCCGAGCGGCTGGGACTGCGCGCTCCGGGCGGACCGCGCAAGGGCGACGACGAGCAGGAAGTGGGTCCGACGCGATGAGGTTCGGTCTCGTCCTCTCCGAGGCGGCGAACGGCCTTCGCCGCAATGCCACGATGGTGGTCTCGGTCGTGCTGGTCACGTTCATCTCGCTCACGTTCGTGGGCACCGCGGCGCTGCTGCAGCTGCAGATCGCCCAGATGAAGAACTACTGGTACGACCGTGCCCAGGTGGCCGTGTACCTCTGCACGTCCGTGTCGACCGCGGCGGGCTGCACCGATGGCGAGGCCACCGAGGAGCAGAAGGCCGCCGTCGATGCGCAGCTCGGTTCCGACACGCTCGCACCCTTCATCGACGAGTTCTACTTCGAGGACCACCAGCAGGCGTACGAGAACTTCCAGGAGCAGTTCGAGGGCACGCCCGCAGCGGACTACGTGACACCCGAGGTGCTCAACGAGACGTTCTGGGTGAACCTCGTCGACCCGTCGCAGGCCGCGGTGATCGTCGAGAGCCTCGCCGGGCTCGCGGGCGTCGAGCAGGTGGTCGACCAACGTCGCTACCTCGACCAGATCTTCGACGTGCTGAACGCGGCGAGCTACACGGCGATCGCCGTCGCCGCGATCATGCTCGTCGCCGCGGCGCTGCTCATCGCCACGACGATCCGCCTGTCGGCGTTCTCACGTCGGCGCGAGCTCGGCATCATGCGCCTCGTCGGGGCATCCAATCGCTTCATCCAGACGCCGTTCGTGCTCGAAGGCGTCTTCGCAGGGCTGATCGGATCGCTGCTCGCGGGCGGGGCGGTGATCGCGATCGTGCACTTCTTCGTGCAGGGCTACCTCGCGCAGAGCCTGTCGTTCACGTTCGTCGACCTCACCGACGCCTTCATCGTCGTGCCGCTGCTCATCCTGGTGGGCGTGCTGCTCGCGGCGGTCTCGGCGGGCATCGCGATCACGCGGTACCTGCGGGTCTAGCTCGGCCGCGCGGAAGGCGGATGCCGCGGCATCCGCTAGAATCGAAGGCTGCCCCGGTCACCGATGGGGCGGCATCCGACAGCAACGCACTCGAACGAAGGAGCAGGTCGTGCCCAAGGAACGCGGTCAGAAGGTCGTCGCGACCAACCGCAAGGCGCGCCACGACTACACGATCGAGGACACCTACGAGGCGGGCATCGTGCTGACGGGCACCGAGGTGAAGTCGCTGCGCGAGGGGCGCGCGTCGCTCGTCGACGGCTACGCGTTCATCGACGGCGGTGAGATGTGGCTCGACGCGGTGCACATCCCCGAGTACACGGAGGGCACGTGGAACAACCACGCGCCCCGACGCAAGCGCAAGCTCCTGCTGCACAAGCAGGAGATCGTGAAGATCAGCCACAAGACGAAGGAGGGCGGCTACACGCTCGTCCCCCTGCAGATCTACTTCAGCGACGGCCGGGCGAAGGTCGAGCTCGCGGTCGCCAAGGGCAAGCGCGAGTACGACAAGCGCCAGGCCCTGCGCGAGCGGCAGGACAAGCGCGAGGCCGACCGCGCCATGGCGAGCCGGCGCAACCTCGGCGACTGACCCGATGCCGCGCGGCGCCGCACGCGGGTCGCATGGCCCGAGCGGATGCCGCGAGCCGGTGTCGCCCCGGCGGCCGCGTTCGAGGCGGCCTCCCAGCCGTGGTGTCGTGACCGCGGGGTAGGCTCATCGCGATGGAGACCTCGACCCGCATCCCGGTTCCCGGCACCTACAACTTCCGCGACGTCGGCGGGCTCCCGGCCGCCGGGGGCACTGTGCGCGACGGGGTGCTCTTCCGCTCCGACGGGCTGCACCGGCTCGGTGAGGCGGGCCGTGCCGAACTGCGCCAGCTCGGGGTGGGCATCGTCATCGACCTGCGCGATGAGAACGAGGCGCGGTTCATGCCCGACGACCTCGAGGGGCTCGATGTCGAGGTGCTGAGCCTGCCCGTGTTCGAGGGCTCGGGCGCCTCGCAGGGCGCCGGCGGCATCTCGCTCGATGCCCTCTACGAGCGCATCGTCACCCAGCACGCCTCCGTCGTGGTGAGCGCACTGCGCGAGATCGCGAGTGCGGGCGACCGGTCGGTCGTGGTGCACTGCACCGCAGGCAAGGACCGCACCGGCATCGTCGTGGCGCTCGCGCTGCTCGCCGTGGGCGTCGATCGCGAAGCGGTGGTCGAGGACTACGCCCGCACCGAGGCGAACCTCGCCGGCGAGTGGCTCGAGGAGATGGTGGCGCTCATCGGCCGCTACGGCGTGCCCGACACACCCGAGCTCCGCATCCTGATGGGCGGCAGTCCGCGCGAGGCGATCGAGGGCGTGCTCGACACCGTCGAGCGGGCGCACGGGTCCACGCGCGAGTACCTGCTCGCGTCGGGCCTGCGCCTGCACGACCTCGCCGCGCTCGAGCGGCTGCTCATCGACCCGGCCTGAACCGGTGGCGTCGCCGGTCGAATGGGCGGCGGTCCCTCTGGTGACTCTCCTCCGGGTGACTCTCCTCGGGGCCTGAGCGACACTGTCGCAGTGCCGGATCAGCAGGCCTCCTGCAGCTGGATACCGTGCTCGGTCTGGCGGTTCACCAGTACCGAACCATGGGAGTCGCAGATGGCGTTCACCAGCAGGGCGAAGCCCTCGCCGCTCTGGAAGTTGCCCTTCTCGCCCGGGAGACCGAATCCCTGGACGGTTCCGGGCGGCACGAACGCCCACACCTCGGGAGCACCGGGGAAGACGCTGGGCAGCCAGGCCCAGTTGCCGTTGATGATGGGTCCGTCGGTGCACACGGAGCCGCACTCCGCCGGCGGCTTGCTCACGTTGATACAGTCGAGCGCTTGGGCGGCTGTGGGGACGAGGACGAATGCGAGGGCCAGTCCGGCCGCCGCGAGTGACTTCTTGAACATGGTTCCTCCGTTGCATCTTCGGTGACGCAGAACGACCTGATTGGTCTGCACACTACTCAGACGTGAGGAACTGTCAACTCTTACCCCGAGACGGGGACCACGTACGCGACCGCGGCGGTCAGGCGGGTTCTGCAGTGAAGCGCGCGTCGACGGAGGCCTCGATCACGAGGTCCTGCGGCGCGAACTCCGTCGGCGCCGCGCCGCCCACGTCGGCGACGGCGCGCATCATCATGGCCTTCGGCATGGGCGTCGGCTGGGAGCTCAGCATGCCGTGGTCGGCGAGCTCGACCGGCGCGGGCGTGCCGAGTCCGAGCGCCGATGCGTAGACCTGCGCCTTGGCCACGGCGTCGGCCACCGCGGCGCGCTGGGCGGTCTCCTGCACGCGCTTGCGCGTGGCATCCGTCAGCCGCCAGTCGATGCCGCCGATCGTGAGCTCATCGGAACCGGCGGTGTCGCCGACCCACTCGCCGAGTCGCCCGAGGTCGCGGAAGACGACCTCGACGTCGGCACTCGCCTGGTGCACGACCGGCAGCTGCCGTCCCTCGTTGTTCCACGGACGGTACGACCAGACGCGCAGCTGGTCGGCCGACCACTTCTCCAGGGCGCCGGATGCCTCGAGCTCGCGCACGGCGGCGAGCAGGCGCTCGTGCGCGGCGCTGGTGCGGCCGTAGACGTCGTTGCGAGCGGCGCCTGAGCCGCCGACCGAGAGGGTGACGGCCCCGAGCTCGGGCGCGATGCGCTCCTCGGCGTGGCCGGTGACGGCGATGGTGGTCGGCATGTGGTCCCCTCTCGGCTCCGAGCGGCGGGCGACGTGACGCGTCCGCGGCCGCGCGGGCACGGCCGACCTCAGCATACGTGCCGAGGTGGACCGCGCCGCAGGGCGCTCATGCCGGGGTGCGCTCGGGCAGCACTCCCGCCCCGTCGAAGAGCCGGTCGAACACGACGCCCCGGTCGAACTGCAGCGCGTGGACGCGCGCCCGCTCGGCCCGGGCCGCGCGCTCCTCGGGCGGGAGGGCGAGCGCGGCGTCGATGGCGGCGGCGATGGAATCGGGGTCGTCGACCGGCACGATCATCGCGTGCTCGCCCACCGCTTCGCCGATGCCGCCGGTCTCGGTGGTGATCACGGCGCCGCCGCCGGCGAGCATCTGCTCGGCGAGGGCGATGCCGAACGTCTCGACGAACTCGGGGCGCGGCTTGCTCGGCAGCACGTAGGCGGCGCATCCGGCCATCAGGTAGGGCTTCTCGGCGTCGTCGACATCGTCGAGGAACGCGATGCGGTCTGCGCACGGCGACGCGGCCGCGAGCTCGCGCAGCGACTCGGCGTCGGGTCCGCGGCCCGCGATCACGAGCTGCAGCCGCTGGTTCGCCGGCGTGCGCTCGAATCCGGCGATGAGGTCGTCGACGCCCTTGGCCTTCGTGAGCCGCGAGAGGAACAGCACGTACCCGTCGCGCTCGAGGCCCCTGGCGGCGAGCACGCCGTCGACGAGAACCGGGTCGAGGTCGAGGTACTGCGACGTGTCGATCGCCGGGTACGAGATGCGGATGCGCTCGCGGCACTGCTCGGCGAACCGGGTGCCGTGGAACGCGTCGATCTCGGCGGCCGAGGCGACGATGAGCTCGCGCGTGTACTCCGAGACCGCGACGCAGTGGTCCTGCGCGAGGTAGCTCGAGAGCATGTGCGCGGCGGCGCCGAAGCGGCCCTGCTCGACGCACGAGCGCACGACGTTCGTGACATCCGACCCCACCGCCTCGGCGATCGTGGTGACGTTCACGGGCAGGCCGGTGCTCCACGCGGCGCGCACGGCGTCGGTGACCGCGACCGTGTGCGGGCTGAGGTAGAGCGACAGGCACACCGTCGGCACGCCGTCGGTGAAGAGCTCGACGAGTCGGCCGATGATGCCGGCGAGGTAGCGGCCATCGGGCACCTTGTAGTCGCCGACCGGCTCGGGACGCTCGACGATGATGCCGTCGCTGTAGGGGAGCATGCGGTCGAGCGGCTTCAGCGGGAGCCCCGTCGCCTCGAGGCGCTCGATCGGCCACGTGACGATGCGCACCTCGTCGAAGCCGCGTTCGAGGGCCGCCTCGGCGAGGTTGCGACCCTCGACCGAGTGCCCGCAGATCACGGGATCGGCACGGTTGACGATGACGAGTCGGTTGCGGGGCTTGCTGTTCATGGGCGCGTCCTTCGATCGATACGGGCGTGCGGTCTGGTGGAGCGGTCTGGTCGTGCGGTCTGGTGGTGCGCTCTGGTGGAGCGGTCTGGTCGTGCGGTCTGGTGGTGCCGTCTGGTGGTGCGCTCTGGTGCGGACCCGGTGCGGTCCGGTCGGGGTCGTGGGTCAGTCGGCCGAGGCCGACGGCGGGCGGGCGTTGCGTCCCCAGTCGCTCGGCTCCGGGCCGAGCTCCACGAGTAATCGGCCGCCGCGATGCACCTCGTCACCGCGGAGCCAGGTGCGATCGAGCCGGTCTCCGTTGAACGCGACCGACTGCACGTACTGGGCCGGACCGCCGGGGCGCGGCTCGGCGAATCCGGTGGTCTCGATGCGCAGGTCGCCCTCGCCGAGGCGGATCTCGGACTCCGCGAACGAGGGGGCGTTCACGAGGAACACGTTCTGCCCGGCGACGGGGAACAGCCCGAGCGACGCCCAGACGTACCACGAGCTGAGCCCGCCGGAGTCGTCGTTGCCCGGCAGGCCGCCGCGACCCGTGCCGAACTGCTGGTGCACGGCGGCGTGCACCACCTCGGCGGTGCGGTCGGGCCGCCCCGCGTACTGGTACGCCCACGGCGCCTCCATGTCGGGCTCGTTGTTGAGCCCCTCGAAGCGTCCGAGTGCATACCCGTTGGCGAGCTCCTCGATCCCGGGACGCATGCCGGGCTGGCGCACCGGCTCCGCGCCGAAGCCGAAGAACGCGTCGAGCATCCCGACGAAGGCGCCATCGCCCCCGGCGAGCCCGATCCGGTTGCGCATGTCGTGCAGCAGCCGGAAGGAGTAGTTGTACCGGCTCCCCTCGTAGAAGGTCGAGTCCAGCAGCAGGCCGGTGGTGTCGTCGAACGCGTTCACCCAGCGGGCGGCGAGCGTCGTGAACTCCTCGACGAGGGCGCGGTCGCCGACGCGCTGGGCGACCTTCGCGGTGCACCAGTACCCGTACGCGAGGTCGAGCGTGTGGCTGATCGGATGCGCGATGCCGCGGAGGAGGAAGTCCTCGCCGTACGTGCGTCGCAGGTCGGTGTGCATGTGCACGAGCGCCCACTCCCAATCGATGCCCGGCAGGGCGAGCTGGCAGAGGTCGGCGAGGAACGTCTGCGCGAGGGCGCTGCCCTGCCGCGAGAAGCGGTCGCTGCCGCGCGCCATCCGGTACCCGATCGGGAAGTTGCCCTCCTCCTCGCAGATCGTGAGGAGCGCCGTGCCGAGCTCCACCGCCCGCTCGGGCATCAGGGCCGTGATCAGGGGGAGCTGGGTGCGGTAGATGTCCCACATCGTGCTGAGGTCGAACACGAACGGTCCGTCCGACGGCCAGAACGGGCTCTCCTGCGGTGCGAGGCACGGCTTGATGAAGGAGTGGTACAGCGCCGTCGAGAACACGGTCTCGCGCTCGGCGGATGCCGCGTCGACCGTGATCGCCTTCAGCTGCCTGCGCCACGCCTTCTTGGTGCGGTCCCGGCGCTGGGGGAACCGCGCCGGGCCGACTCCGCAGTCGCGCCGGAGGTTCTCGCGGGCCTGCTCGACCCCGCGCAGCGAGAAGCCGATGCGCACCTCGATGCTCTGCCCCGGCTCGCTCGGTCCGGCCCACATGAGGCCGAATGGTCGCAGGGTCGTCGGGCGGATGTGCTCGAACGCGAGCCGGGTGCCGCCGGGCATGAGCCGGCGGTCGTACCAGAGCATCTGGCGCCACGACGTGGCCTCGCACTCGATGTACACCGCGAGCGGCGTGCCCTCGACGACGATCTCGCCCTGGGCGATGCCCGGCCCGATCGACTCGAGATGAGCGCGCAGCGGAATCGTCTCGCCGTGCGGGATCGACAGGCCGCCGAGTGAGAAGTCGATCACGATGCGCGCGTTGCGGTGACGCGGGAACGTGTACCGGTGCACCGCGCTCTTCGGCCCCACGGTGAGTTCGGCGCGGATGCCGGAGTCGAGTGTCGCGGCGTAGTATCCCGGTTCCGCCGTCTCGTCGACGAGGCCCCAGTTGCGGCCCAGTTCGTCGAGCGGCTCGAGCATCGGCGTCACGCGGAAGTAGTTGTAGTACTTGCGGATCGCGCCCGTGCCCGACTGCTGGAAGTGCGTGAATCCGGATGCCACGGCGCCGTCGTGGATCGTGGTCGGAACGCCCTCCGTGGCGAGGTCGTACCGCCCGTAGCCGGTGGGATAGGCGCCCGAGTACGCGCACGCCGACACCATCCCGAGCGGAAACGTCGCGCCGGGATGCGTGTTGCCCACCTGCGGCTTCGGCCACCACCAGGTGGCGGCGATGCCGCTGGGTGCCGGCAGGTCGGTGACCTCGGTGCCGATGAACGGGTCGACACGCCCGATCATGCGGCTCCCGTGCGGACGCGGCCACGGGGGCATTCGGGTGCGCGCCGGGGCGCGCTGCGGGGGTCGGCCTCGGGAGTTCCCATGCCGGGACGCTACGGGCAACGACTCCGGCGTAGGTTACGCGCGCATGAACGATTGCCGAGGAATGACAGCGGCCAGGCGTATGTTGTAACCTGTAAGGCCGCGTAGCCCTCGGGTTCGCGCGGGATTGGAAACTCCACAGGGTGCGACAACGGCTCGCCGAACCGGCTTCGACCGGTGCGGTGCGACATGGGGATGATCGGTTTCGACATCGCCTGCGAACCCACGAGAAGCGGGCCGAGGATGCAGGGTTATCTCGTAAACGATCTCTGCGAAACAATAACTGCCAATAAGAAGCAGTCTGACTTCGCCCTCGCTGCCTAAGCGAGTGCGCTAGTCCGTCAGTCCGCGGGTCGGTTCCCGCCCCGGTCACTGGCGTCATCTAGGGAACTTGCTGCACGTCGTCGCCTGAGCGACGTGCGGGACTCTTTCAGGCTGGGCCTGTCGACTTGGGTGCCTGTGGCAAAGGTCGGGGCCGAGTAGAACGCTCGTACAGGCTGCGCCCGGAGAAGGCGTGGAATCACAGCGATGGACGGGGGTTCAATTCCCCCCATCTCCACCATCGGCCGTTGTCGCACGACATGGAACGAAGGCCGCCCCACGGGGCGGCCTTCGCCGTCGTCGGCGCCGCCTTGCACGTGCGCACGAGCCGGGCGCAGGATGTCGGAGTGACCTACCTCGCGGCATCCGACCGCTACGACGACATGACCTACCGCCGCACCGGGCGATCGGGTTTGCGGCTCCCACTGCTCTCGCTCGGCCTCTGGCAGAACTTCGGCGACGACCGGCCGTTCGAGGGTCAGCGCGACATGGTGCGTCGCGCCTTCGACCTGGGCATCACGCACTTCGACCTCGCGAACAACTACGGGCCGCCGTACGGGGCAGCGGAGTCGAACTTCGGGCGGCTCCTGGCGACCGATCTCGCGCCGTATCGCGACGAACTCGTGATCTCCACGAAGGCGGGCTGGGACATGTGGCCCGGGCCGTACGGCGTCGGAGGCAGTCGCAAGTACGTGCTGGCGTCGCTCGACCGCTCGCTCGAGCGACTCGGGCTCGATCACGTCGACATCTTCTACTCCCACCGCCCCGACCCCGACACTCCGCTGGACGAGACCGTCGGCGCCCTCCACGACGCCGTGCGCTCGGGCCGGGCGCGCTACGTCGGCATCTCGTCGTACAGCCCGGACGCGAGCCGCGAGGTCGCCGGCATGCTCGCCCGGCTCGGCACGCCGCTGCTGATCCACCAGCCGTCGTACTCGATGCTGAACCGCTGGATCGAGACCGAGGGGCTCCTCGACGCCGCCGGCGAGCTCGGGTTCGGCGTGATCGGGTTCACCCCGCTCGCGCAGGGCATGCTGACCGGCAGGTACCTCGACGGGATCCCGGCCGACTCGCGCGCCGCCTCCGACGGGTCGCTCGACCGGGACATGCTCGCCGAGGAGACGCTCGAGCGCATCCGGGCGCTCGCGGCGATCGCCGAACGTCGCGGGCAGACGCTGGCGCAGCTCGCACTGGCGTGGGCGCTCCGCGACGAGCGGGTCACGAGCCTCGTGATCGGCGCGAGCCGCGTATCGCAGCTCGAGGAGAACGTCGCCGCGCTCGACCGGCTCGAATTCGGCGACGACGAACTCGCAGAGATCGACCGGTACGCCGTCGATGCCGGAATCGACCTGTGGGCCGAAGCGCGGCGCGGTGCCGGGCTGCCCGACCTGCGCCCCTGAACGCCACCTGGCCGGCTCGCTGACTGTCGTCGCGGCTCAGCGCAGGTGCGGCAGCACCTCCGCGGCGATGAGCTCGAGGTGGTTGAGGTCGCGCAGGTCGACGAGCTGGAGGTAGACCCGATCGGCGCCGAGGTCGCGCAGGCGCAGCAGCTTCTCCACCGCGGCCTCCGGCGTGCCGGCGATGTTGACCTCGGCGAACGTGTCGACGTCGGCGCCGATCGCGGCGAGACGGCGGAGGTAGTCCGCGTCATCCGTGGCCACCACCGTCGGCAGCGCCACCGAGGTGCGCAGCGTGCCGGGGTCGCGACCGAGCTGCTCGCACGCACGTCGCACGCCGTCGAACGTCTCGGCGACGACGTCCTCCGAGCGGAAGCCGATGTTGAACTCGGTCGCGAATCGCGCGGCGAGCGCCGGGGTGCGCTTCGGGCCCGCGCCGCCGATGATCACGGGCACGCGGTTCTGCGCCGGCTTGGGAAGCGCCGGGGCATCCACCAGCGTGTAGTGCTCGCCCGCGAAGTCGAAGTGGTCGCCGGCCGGCGTGGACCACAGCCCGGTCACCACCTCGAGCTGCTCCTCGAGCAGGTCGAAGCGCTTCGGCGGGAACGGGATGCCGTAGGCCTCGTGCTCCTCGGCGAACCACCCGGTGCCGAGTCCGAGCTCCACGCGCCCGCCCGACATCGCGTCGACCTGAGCGACCTGGATCGCAAGGATCGACGGATGCCGGAACGTCGCCGACGAGACGAGGGTGCCGAGCCGGATGCGCCGGGTGTCCCGTGCGAGGCCCGCAAGGGTGGTCCAGGCATCCGTCGGACCCGGGAGCGGGTCGGTGTCTCCCATCGCGAGGAAGTGGTCGGAGCGGAACCAGCCGTCGAAGCCGAGGCGTTCGGTGGCCGCCGCCTGTGCGAGCTGGTCGTCGTAGCTCGCACCCTGCTGCGGTTCGGTGAAGATGCAGAGCTCCACGCCTCAGGCCTCCACGCCGTCGCCGGCGAGGGCGGCGAGCACCGCGTCGTGCAGCCGACCGTTGGTGGCCAGCGCGCTCCCATGCCATGGCCCGGGTTGCCCGGCGATCGAGGTGAACCGTCCGCCGGCCTCCTCGACGATGGGCACGAGTGCGGCGAGGTCGTAGGGCTTCACGTCGAACTCGCCCGTGATGTCGATGACGCCCTCGGCGAGCAGCGCGTACGACCACAGATCGCCGTAGGCCCGGTCGCGCCACACCTGCTCCGACAGCGCCAGGAGTCGGTCGAGCCGGCCCGCCTGGCGCCACTGCGCGAGGCTCTGGAAGCTGAGCGAGGCATCCTCGAGCCGTTCGACGCCCGACACGCGCAGTCGCCTGGCGCCCGGCACGCGAGCGGATGCCGCATCCGAGGCGTCGGGAGCCTGCGCCCCGAGCTCACCGGCCGCCGCGGTCGTCCAGGCACCGCGGCCGCGTGCCGCCCACCAGCGCCGACCCATCGCGGGGGAGGAGGCGACGCCGACCACCGGCACGGCGTCGACCGCGAGCGCGATGAGCGTGCCCCACACCGGCACGCCCCGCAGGAAGTTCGCGGTCCCGTCGATCGGGTCGAGAATCCACTGCCGGGCCGAGTCGCCCTCGGTGCCGAACTCCTCGCCCAGGATGCCGTCGCCCGGCCGGGCCTCCGCCAGGCGCTTGCGGAGGGCGCGTTCGACCGCGAGATCGGCCTCGGTGACCGGCGTGCGGTCGGGTTTCGTCTGCACGTCGAGGTCGACGGCGCGGAACCGGGCGAGCGAGACGGCATCGGCGAGGTCGGCGAGTTCGAGGGCGAGATCGAGGTCTTCGGCGTAGTCGGCGGTCACCAGATCAGGCTATCGGCGCTCACGCCTCACAGCAGGCGCACGAGGATCGTGACGACGACCGCGATCACGACGCAGCCGAGCTGCGCCACGCGGAACCACCACGCCACGGATGCCGCCGCGAGTCCGGGCAGCATGGTCGCGTCGGCCGCGCCCCACCGCTCGCCGAGCAGGTTGACGACCACGAGCCCCGCGAGCAGGGCCGCCGGGAGCGCGTCGATGATCTCCTGTATTCGCGGCGGGAAGACGCGATCACCGAGCACGGCCGGGCCGATGCCCTTGTAGACGATGTTGATGACGGCCAGTGCGACGACCGCGACCACGAGCCCCGTCATCGGTCGAGCCGTTTCGCGGTGCGGGCCGCCGCGAGCAGCGCAGCGAGCCCGCAGATGAGCAGTGCGACGCCGCCCGGGAGCACGAGCACGCTCGCGGCGGCGATCACGGCGGCGACGACGGCGATCAGCACGAGCCGTGGTCGCCCGCGCAACGCGTCGAGGAGGAGCACCAGGAAGAACGCCGGGAAGATGACGTCGAGCCCGAACTGCCGCATGAAGTCGGTGGAGGGAGCGAAGAGCGCACCGATCGCGGTGCCGGCGATCCACGCCGGCCACTGCACGAGCGTCGCCGCGAAGAGCTTGGCGCGGTCGAGGGTGCCGTCGCCGTTCTGCGCGGCCACCCACGATCCGTCGACGACGGCCTGCCCCTCGAGCGCCCGCTGCACCGGGCCGCCGTGCAGCGAGCGAGCGGATGCCGCCCCCATCGGGATGAATCGCGCGTTGATGAGGGCAGCGGCGCCGACTCCGGCCGCGATGCTTCCACCGCTCGCCGCGGTCACGAGCGCGAACTGAGCCGAGCCCGAGAACGTGACCGCCGACATCACGATCGCAAGCCAGGCCGGCCACCCGTTCGTCACCGCGAACGCCCCGAAGCTCACCGCGAGCGCGAAGGCGCCGACCGCGAGTCCGACGCCCACGCGCAGGCCACCGCGCCATCCGCCGGAGGAGTCAGACCGTGTCACGCGCACGTGCGCCAGCCTAGGCGCGGCCGCCGACGTGCGCGGCCGCCGTTCGATTGGCGCATCGGGTCGTTCTCCTGATAACGTGGTCCCTCGGTTCGGGTTGTCGCAGACATCCGGGCCGAGCACGTGAACGGCACGCACCTCTAGCTCAATCGGCAGAGCAACTGACTCTTAATCAGTGGGTTCAGGGTTCAAGTCCCTGGGGGTGCACCACGGAGCCCCGAACCTCTCGCCAGGTTCGGGGCTTTCGTCATGCTCCGGATGCCGCGTCGACCTGGTCGAACACATGGAACGCGTTTCCGCCGGGCCCCTCGAGCTCGACCACGCGGCCGTCGGGGATCTCCGAGGTGTCGCCCCGCCGAGGCACCGACGGGTGCGACGCGAGGAAGGCCTCGAGGTCGTCGACCTCGTACATCGGACCGGCCGAGCCCGGGGCGGTCGAGACCATGACCTGCACGGACGAGCCGGGGACGGCGAACGCCACGGTGTCGTCGCTCTCGCGCCAAGCCTCCTCCCAACCCAGCTCGTCCCGGTAGAAGGCGACCGCCGACGTGAGGTCGGCGACGGGCACGTAGAGGAATTGCAGTTGCATCGGACACTCCTGACCGTAATCACGTTATGGGCTGACAGAACGCGACTATACTCGCGTCGTGCGCAGTTGGGTACCCGTTCCCGGATCGACCAAGGCGCTCCTCGTGCAGGAGGCCCTCGCCGCCTTCGGCGCGCGCGGGTACGAAGCGGTCGGCGTGACCGAGCTGGCGACCTCCGCCGGCGTGACGATCGGCTCCCTGTACCACCACTTCGGCAGCAAGGCCGGGCTCTACGACGTGGTGCGCACCGACGTCGAGCGGCGCGTGCTCGATCGCATGGAGGGTGCGGCGGCCGTTCGCGACACGCGTGAACCCGGCGGGCTCGCCGCCGTGCTGCTCGTCGGGTACGACTACCTCGTCGGTTCGGGCTTCGCGCGACTGCTCGCCGAGCCTCGCCCCGACGAGATCGGCGGAGCGGATCCGAGCGGGTCGTCGTCCGATCCGATCGCCGTCTTCCTCGCCGACACGGCCGATGCCGACGAGGCGCCCATCGGGTCGCTGCTCCTCGCGGCCTGGCGGCAGGCGCTCGCCGAGGCATCCGCTCGCCTGCAGGCCGGCGGCGATGCGGCATCCGTGCGTCGCGCGCTCGCGGCGGTGCTCGGCGACCGTGCGGGGATCGGCGCCTCCGCCTGACGAGCCGCGGGGACGCGCTACGCCGCGCCGACCTCGTTGCCGAGCGCCTGGAGCACCCGCTGCACCGAGCCGCCCAGGTTCCATTCCTCGCCGAGTCGCCGCACCTCGGCCACCTCGGCCGCGTCGAGCGGGCGCAGGCGCGCGTCGAACGGCGGGAACTCGAGGTCGCGCACGACCTCGACCACCGTGGGCGCCACGTCGAGGTACGCCGCAGCGTCCGAGATGCGCGCCCGCATCGTCGCCGAGAGGGGTGCAGCCGGGTCGGCGGCTGCCGCGACGAGCGCGTCGAGGTCGCCGAACTGCTGCAGCAGGCTCGCGGCGGTCTTCTCGCCGATGCCCGCGACCCCCGGCAGGCCGTCGGACGCGTCGCCGCGCAGCACCGCGAAGTCGGCGTACTGGCCTGGGAGGACGCCGTACCTGCCGACGACCGAGACATCCGTCAGCACCTCGAGCTTGCTCATGCCGCGTGCCGTGTAGATCACGCGGACGTCACGAGCGTCGTCGACGAGCTGGAACAGGTCGCGGTCGCCCGTGACGACGTCGACGGCGGTGTCGGCCTGCGTGGCGAGGCTGCCGATGACGTCGTCGGCCTCGTGTCGTGCGGCCCCGATGACGGTGAGGTCGAGGGCGGCGAGGATCTCGCGGATCATTGGGATCTGCGCCTCGAGCGGGTCGGGCGTCTCCTCGACGTCGGGGCCGGCGGGCACGATCTCGGCGACGCGGTGCGCCTTGTAGCTCGGGATCAGCTCGACGCGCCAGTGCGGTCGCCAGTCGTCGTCCCAGCAGGCCACGAGGTGCGTGGGCTCGTAGTCGTTCACCAGCCGGGCGATGATGTCGAGCAGGCCCCGCACGGCGTTGACGGGCGTGCCGTCGGCGCGTCTCAGCGAGTCGGGCACGCCGTAGAACGCGCGGAAGTAGAGGGAGGCGGTGTCGAGGAGCATCAATCGGTCGGCCACACCGCGATCCTGTCACGGACCGACTGCGTCGGCGATGCCCGTTAGTCGGGGTCGCTGCCCGGCGGCATCGCGGCGCCGCCGGGCTCGAGCGCCTTGCGGTAGACGACGAGGTCGCAGGAGGTCGCGAGCAGCGGCTCCAGCTCGGGGTAGAGCTCCCCGAGGGCGCTCGTCCGCACCACGCGATACCCGATGCGCGAGTACCAGTCGTGAAGGAGCTGCTTCGACGGATGCTCCCACGAGGTCGGCACGAGCAGCTCGAGCTGCATGGCACCGAACCCCCGTCCGATCGCCCACGCCTCGGCGAAGGCGACGAGCGCGCGACCGATGCCGACGCCGCGCCGCGCGGGGTCGGCCGCCAGCATCCCGAACTCGGCGGTGCCGCCGTCGAGCGCGCGCACGCGGACGACGCCGACGAGCCGGCCGTCGATGCGGGCCACCGCGAGTTCCTCCCAACGGACCAGCTCGGCGATCTCCCTGGCATCCGTGCGCCGGGCGCCATCCACCCAGAGACCCGCCTCCGCGATGACGTACACGCCGTTGACGAGCTCGGTGATCGCGGCCACGAGCGCGCCATCGTCGGCGGACGCGGCGGGTTCGATGCCGATCTCGAGTGCGGCGGGTGATGAGGAGGTCACCGGATCATTCTGCCGCCCTGGGCCCGTGACCAGGTGCCGGTCCGGGCGGCATCGCCGGGTGGTCGCCGCGCCATGCCGCACGGTCGACCCGTCAGTCGTCGAAGCCGCGCGCGGTGAGCGCCTCGCCGAGGTGTTCGGCGGTGCGCAGCGCCCGAACGATCACCGGCACGGCCAGGGCCAGGATCGACCCCTCGGCGCCGCGCGCCTTGCGGGCCTCGAGCACCTCGCGCACCAGGTCGGCGAGCAGCGGCACGCACCGGACGGCGAGCGCGAGCGCGAGCCCGATCCGATCGGCATCGACCCAGCGGCGGAACGGTCGCAGCAGCGCCTGCATGGCGTCGAGCGTGGCGCTCACCGGCGTGGTCAGCGTGTAGAGGGCCGCCAGCGCCACCGCGAGCACGAGCCGCAGGGCCATCAGCGCGGCCGCCTCCCAGCCGCCGAAGATCACCTGCACGGGCACGGCGAACGCGAGCACCCAGAGGATCGGCACCACCTGTCGCCAGGCGAGCGCGAAGGGCACGCGGGCGATCGCGAACAGCACCACCACGAGCACGGATGCCGCGCCGAGCCACGCGAGCGAACCGAGCAGCGCGACCGTGGTGACGATCACGGCGAGCACGCCGAGCTTCAGGAGCGCCGGTGCGCGATGCACGAGCGAGGTGCCGGGATGGAAGACGCCGATCATGCAGCGCTCACCCGATGAGCGCCCGGTAGGCGTCGAGCGCGGCGCCGGGCACGTCGTCGGCGACGACGCGTCCCGCCTCCATGACGACGACCCGGTCGAAGGACTCGAGGAGTTCGAGCTGGTGGCTGACCACGACGAGCTGCTGGTCGAGCGACTCGAAGTGCTCCGCGACGCGGCGCGCGTTCCGGGCGTCGAGCAGCGTGGTGGGCTCGTCGGCGACCACGATCGCCGGCGCGGCCACGAGCACCGACGCGATCGCGAGCAGCTGCTTCTGCCCGCCCGAGAGGCGGTGGGCAGGGCGCTCGGCGAGGTCGGTGAGCCCGACGCGGTCGAGGGCCGCGTCGACGCGGGCCGCGGCATCCGCCTTCTCGAGCCGGTGGCGGCGCAGTGTGAAGGCCACGTCCTCGCGCACGGTGGGCATCACGATCTGGTTGTCGGCGTTCGTGAAGACGAAGCCGACCCGCCGGCGCACTTCCCGTCCCTGCCTGGCCACGTCGAGGCCGTCGACGACGACCCGGCCCGACGCGGGTGTCACGAGTCCATTGATCATGCGCGCGAGCGTCGACTTGCCGGAGCCGTTCGCCCCGACGATGCCGACTCGTCGTTCGCGCAGCACGAGCGACACGTCGTCGACGACGAGCTCGGCCTCGAAGTCGTGGCTCACGCGCTCGAACACGATCTCGCTCATGCCACCCGCTCCACGATCATCGCCACGCCCTGTCCGCCGCCGATCGAGCAGGCCGCCAGGCCCGGTCGCGGGTCGTCGGCACCCGACATGCGGGCGGCCAGCCGCACGAGCAGCACGGCACCGGATGCCCCCCACGGGTGTCCGAGCGCGATCGCCCCGCCGTCGCCCGAGATGCGGTCCTCGTCGAGGCCGAGCTCGTCGCTGACGGCGAGCACCTGCGCGGCGAACGCCTCGGTGATCTCGACGAATCCGAGGTCGGTCGCGGCGAGTCCGGCGCGGGCGAGGGCGAGCCGCGCGGCGGGCGCCGCGCCGAGGCCGGGCAGGGCGGGGTCGCCCGCCGCGACGGCGGCGGCGCGCACCCGCAGTGCCGGCAGGCCGAGCTCGCGGGCCACGGCCTCGCTGGTCACCGCCATCGCGGCCGCGCCGTCGGAGAAGCCGCACGAGTTGCCCGGGGTCACGGTGCCGCGACCGGATGCCGCATCGACGGGCGACCCGGGCGGGGCATCCGTCGCATGGTCGCTCGCGAACGCCGGCGCGAAGCGTGCGAGACGGGCGAGGTCCATCGCGGCGCGCGGCCGGTCGTCTCGAAGGACCCCGTCGATCGCCACGATCTCGGCGTCGAACGCGCCCGCGTGCTGTGCCGCAGCCGCACGGGCGTGCGATCGTGCCGCCCACGCGTCCTGCCGGGCACGCGAGATGCCGAGCGCCGCGGCGAGCCGGTCGGCGGCCGGGCCCATGTCGGGATCGGGGAAGCCGCCGGGCGCGAACGGCGCCCGCGTGTATCGAACGCCCGACCCGGGCCACGACCGATGGGGTGCCGTCGAGGCCGACTCCGCGCCGCCCGCGAGGACGAGCCGAGCGTCGCCCGCCCGAACCCGCGAGGCCGCCTGCATCACCGCGTCGAGGCCCGAGCCGCACTGCCGGTCGACGGTGACGCCGGGCACGTGGGTGCCGAGCCCGGCGCGGAGCGCGGACACGCGCGCGACGTCGCCGCCGGGCCCCATGCAGTTGCCGAGCACGACGTCGTCGACGGGGATCCCGGCGGGCGCGACGGCCCGCGCGACCTCGGCGAGCACCGGGGCGGCGAGGGCGTCGACGGTGGCGCCGGCGAAGGCGCGCCCGGCGGTGGCGATGGCACTCCGCCGGCCCGCCACGATCACGGCCCCGGTGCTCACGAGACGCTCCGCCCGGACGCCGCGGCCGCCGGATACCCGTCGCCCAGGGAGCCGTCGGCGAGGGCCGCGCGCAGCGCCCCACGGGCGACCTTGCCCGAGTCCGTGCGGGGGACGACATGCACGAACCAGCGGCGGGGGAGTTCGACCGGCGGGAGGGTGGCGCGAGCCGCCGTGACGACCTGCTCCAGCTCGACGCCGTCGGCGAGCTCGACCACCGCGAGGATGCGCTGGCCCAGGACCTCGTGGGCTTCGCCGAGCACGGCGGACCCGTCGACCCCCGGCAGTGCCGCGAGTCGCGCCTCGACGTGCTCGGCGAGCACGGTGGCCCCCGCGGTCGTGATCGCGGCATCCCCACGGCCGAGGATGCGGATGCCGCCGTCGGCGGTGCGCTCGGCGAGGTCGCCCACCGTCGCGAACCCGTCGGGGCCGCGGCGGAGCATGCCGTCGCCGACGGCGTCGAGCGCCAGGTAGGGCGACCGCGCCCACACCTCGTGTCCGGTGGAGCCGCGTCGCAGCTCGACCTCCACGCCCGGGAACGGATCGAGACGGCCGTCGCGTCCGGCGGCGACGAAGGAGAGCTCGGCAGCGCCGTAGTACTCGGTGACGCGGATGCCGCGCGCGGCCGCACGTCGGCGCAGCGCGCCACCCGACGCGGCGCCGGCGACGATCGCGGTCGGCGGCACCGTCGGATCGTCGAGCAGGCGTGCGAGTCGCGTCGGCGTGGCGTGGACGGCGGTCGCGCCGGCGACGGAGTCGGTCGCCGTCGCGCCGAGCCAGAGCGCGTGGAGCACCGCGTAGAGGTGCATCGACACGTGCAGCGGCCCCGTCGCCGCAATCCGATCGCCGGCGCCGAGCCCCGCGAGGCGCGCGAGCGGGCCGGCCGATGCGAGCCAGGATGCGTTCGTGCGGGCGACGACTCGCGGGATGGCGGCACGGCCGGACGATCCCGAGGTCAGGAGTGCGAGCTCGGTGCCGGCGGGCAGGAGGCCGGCGAGCCCGTCGGCAGCGGCCTGGTCACCGCCGACGAGCACCGGGCGCCCGCGGTCGAGCGCGGCGAGCACGGTGGCGACGAGTGCGACGGGCTCCGTGCCTGCGGGGCATCCGACCGGCCCGTCGCCCCTCGGGAGCGGCACGACGTCGGCGGCGCGAGCGAGCTCGTCGTACCGCACGACGTCGGCCCCGAATGCGAGGGCGACGTCGTGCGACGAGCCGCGCAGCCAGTCGCTCATGCGCCGGACGACACCGCCGCGTCGCGACGCCACGGCCATGACCGCGGGGCGATGAGGCCGGGCCACGCGCGGTGCACGCCCTTCGCCACGAGCACGGTGACGACGACCTTGGCGAGGTCGCCGGGCAGGAAGACGAGCGAGCCGACGAAGGCCACGTCCAGCGGCGTTCCGGTGATGGCGGCGAACACCGGCACGCCGATCAGGTAGACGGCGACGATGCCGCCGAGCGCCGTCGCGCCGAGCGCGGCGGGCACGCGGTAGCGGGGGAGCAGCCGGGCCGTGAGCCAGCCGATCACGACGACGCCGACGAGCCATCCGGCGAGGTAGCCCACCGAGGGGCCGACGAAGACGGAGAGGCCCCCGCGCCCTCCGGAGAGGAGTGGGAGGCCCGCAGCGACGAGCGCCAGGAAGAGCAGCACCGAGAGGAAGCCCTTGCGGGCGCCGAGGATCGCTCCGGCGAGCATCACGCCGAGCGTCTGGAACGTGATCGGCACGGCCGTGCCGCCGAGGTAGAGGGCTCCCGGCAGGCCGAGTGCGGCGATCAGCGCGGCGAAGACGGCGACCTGGGCGAGGTCGGTCGCGGTGCCGCGACGGCGCGGGCGAGGCGCGCCCGGCTGCGGCGCGACGATCTCGGAGCCGTCGGTCGCGGTGGCGGCGGTGGTCGCGGGCACGGCCGGTTCGGGGGCGGTCGGCTCGGGTGCGTGGTTCGAGGTGCTGCGGGCGGCGCTCATCGGTCTCCCTCTCGTGGCGGATGCGGGCACGATGCCCGGGTCTTACGCTACGAAAGGCGCAGGAGCGTCTTCTCGATCCGGCCGTACAAGAATCGCGGGGCGATTTTGGAGCGGCGGTGCCGAGGGCCGGCGATCAGGCGGCGCGGGCCTCGAGGTCGGCCGACGATCCGATCGAGGGCAGCGCTGCGGCATCCGCCTCGGATTCGGGCACGACCACGGGGTCGGCCCAGACGACGAGCGGCGCCGGCTCCCAGCTCAGGGCGAGCGGTTCGTCCTCGGCGGGTACGACGACGGCCACGGTGTCGCGTTCGTCGAGCAGCGTGCGGGTGAGCTCGGCCGCGATCTGGTGCGTCAGCATCGCGTGGAAGATGCGGTCGGTGTCGGCGTCGGTGCGACGCACGAGGGCCCAGGCTCCGCCGGGGCCGATGAACTCCGAGAGCTTCGCGTTCAGCAGCTCGAAGAGGTGCTCGCCACGCAGGTCGGCCGCGGTAGGGCGCGGGCTCGGGGCGGCGGCGTGCGCGGCGGCCTGGGCTGCAAGCCTCGCTCTGCGCCAGCGGCGGAACATCGGTGGCCCCTCTCGGTGGAGTTCGGGCCGCGCGGTACGGGTCGCGCGGCCTTTCGGTCTACTTCAGTCTCGGCCCTCGCGTCGCGGATCGCGCCAGACACGCCGCACTCACCGGCTTGCGCCGGGGGAGGGGCCGCGGGGGATTCGGCTCCGAGGTCCGATGCTACTCGGTCAGCTCGGCCCGCTTCGTCTCGTCGGCGACCGTGCCGATCGCGATCGCGAGGCTCGCCAACCACGAGATCCACATGAGGAGGAGGCGCCAGTCCCTCGGGCCGGACGCGGTGGCCTTGACGACGCCGATCCCGCCGAAGATCGAGCTGATCACGGCCCCGCTGAAGAGGTACTTGCGCATGTCGCAACGCTACCGGCTCGCCCGGCATGACTGGGAGTCATCCGTGAATCTGACCGATCGTGCAGAAGCTGACCGATCGGTCAACTACCGTCGAACCATGCCCACCGATGCCCACCCGACGTCGCGCGTGCGCGCGGCCGACGAACTGAAGCAGGCCGCGCTCGAGCAGTTCGCCACCGTCGGATTCGCCGCCACGTCGCTCCAGCACATCGCCGACCATGCCGGCTACTCCAAGTCGAGCGTGCTGTACCACTACGCCTCCAAGGAGGCCCTGCTCGAGGCGGCGATCGAGCCGGCGATCTCCGAGTTCGAGGCGGTGCTCGACGACTTCCTCCTGGGCGGACGCAGCGATCGCCGTCGTCGCCTCGTCGACCGCATCGTCGACCTGCTGCTCGAGAACCGCCAGGCCGTGCACGTGTTCATCATCCAGGGTCCGAGCCTCTCCCAGCTGCCGATCATCGCGCGCGCCAACGCCGCCGTGCGCCGGCTCGCCGAGGCGATCAACCAGGAGCGCGAGAGCGTGACCGACCAGGTGCGATTCGGCGTCGCGCTCGGCGGCGCCGCATTCCTGCTCACGGCCGGCCGTGCATTCGTCGACGACGACCACCTCCCCGCCGACGACGAGCTGGCGGCGTCGCTGCACGCCGTGCTCGCCGACCTGCTCGCCCCGGCCGACCGCCGTTCCACCCCCACCACCGACTGAGAGACACCGTGGCCCTCTTCCTCCACCGAATCGGACGATTCGCGTTCCGACGGGCATGGCTCGTCATCGTCGCGTGGGCGGTCGCCCTCGCGGCCCTCCTCGGCGCCGGCATCGGCCTCGGCGGCCAGCTCCAGGAGTCCTACGCCATCCCCGGCACCGAGTCGCAGGAGGCGATCGACAAGCTCGCCGCCGTCTTCCCGCAGACCGCGGGCGCCGCGGTGAAGGCCGTCGTCGAGGCACCCGACGGGGCATCCGTCGATGACGAGCCGTACCGCACCGCCATCACCGCGATGGAGGCCGACCTCGAGGGCGTCGAGGGCGTCGCGAGCGTGCTCGGCCCGTTCGACGAGTACGCCGGCAAGCAGGTGTCGGATGACGCGCGCACGGCGTACATCCAGGTGCAGTTCGACAGCCCGACCACCGACGTCACGGATGCCTCCATCGAGGCCGTGACCGCCACCGGCGAGACCGGACGCGACGCGGGGCTCGTGGTCGCATTCGGGGGTGAGGTCTTCCAGGACACGGACTTCGGGCTCACCATCACCGAGGTCTTCGGCGTGCTCTTCGCGGGCGTGGTGCTGCTCATCACCTTCGGCTCGCTGCTCTCGGCGGGCCTGCCGCTGCTGACCGCGCTCATCGGCGTCGGCGCCGCATTCGGCGGCATCTCGATCGTCGCGGCGTTCGCGCCGGTGTCGAACACCGCCCCCATGCTCGCCGTCATGATCGGCCTCGCGGTCGGCATCGACTACGCGCTCTTCATCCTCTCGCGACATCGCACGCAGCTCGCGCGCGGGCAGGACCCGGAGGAGAGCGCCGCCGAGGCCGTGGCCACCGCCGGCGGTGCGGTGGTGTTCGCGGGCCTCACCGTGATCATCGCGCTGCTCGGCCTGCTCGTCGTCGGCATCCCGTTCCTCAGCGTCATGGGCGTGGCGGCCGCATTCGCCGTGTTCATCGCCGTCGTCGGCGCCGTCACCCTGCTGCCCGCGCTGCTCGGCGTGCTCGGGCGCCGGCTCACGCCCAAGGCGACGAGCCGCGCCCACCGTCGCGCCAACGCCGCCGACGACGGCGCGAAGCGCACCATGGGTCGCCGGTGGGTCGACCTCGTGCTGAAGGCGCCGGTCGTCTTCGTCGTGCTCGTCGTGGGGCTGCTCGGCGCCGCGGCCGTGCCCGCGCTCAGCCTCGACCTGAACCTTCCGAGCGGCGGCGCCGACACCTCAGCGTCGAGTGATGCGAACGCGAACGACCTCATCGCCGACGGGTTCGGCCCCGGCTACAACGGCCCCCTCATCGTCACGGTGGACATCACGCAGACCACCGACATCTTCGACGACCTCGACGCCATCGGCGCCCGCCTCGGCGAGCTCGACGACGTCGCGTACGTCGGCCAGGGGCTGCCGAACGAGACGGTCGACACGGCGATCATCCAGGTCGTGCCCGAGAGCGCCCCCAACACCCCCGAGACGAAGGCCCTCGTCGAGGAGATCCGCGGGCTCGCGCCCGAGCTCGAGGCCGACTACGGCACCCCGATCGCGGTCACCGGGTACACGGCCGTCGCGATCGACATCTCCAACCGGCTGACCGACGCGCTCGTGCCGTTCGCACTCATCGTGGTCGGCCTGTCGATCGTGCTGCTGCTCATCGTCTTCCGCTCGGTGTTCGTGCCGATCAAGGCCGCGCTCGGCTTCCTGCTCTCCGCGTTCGGGGCGCTGGGCGTCACGGTCGCGATCTTCCAGTGGGGCTGGTTCGCCGATCTCCTGCACGTGGAACCCGGCCCGATCCTCAGCTTCCTGCCGATCCTCCTGATGGCCGTGCTGTTCGGGCTCGCGATGGACTACGAGGTCTTCCTCGTGTCTGGCATGCGCGAGGAGTTCGTGAAGACGAAGGAGCCGCGCTCGTCGATCGTGCACGGGTTCCAGCACGCCGCGCGCGTCGTCACCGCGGCGGCGCTCATCATGTTCTTCGTCTTCTTCGCCTTCGTGCCGGAAGGGTCGGGGGCCATCAAGGGCATCGCCTTCGCGCTCGCCATCGGCGTGGCCTTCGACGCGTTCCTCGTGCGCATGACCCTCGTGCCCGCCGCCATGGCGCTGGCCGGCCGGGGTGCGTGGTGGCTGCCGAAGTGGCTCGCGAAGCGCCTGCCCGACGTCGACATCGAGGGCGAGGGGCTGCGCGCCCACCTCGCGCAGGCCGACTGGGCCGCCGCGCGCCCCGCCGCCGTCAACGCCGACGACGCGGTGTTCGGCCTGCCCGAGCGCCCCATCGGCCCGATCGCCGTCGAGGTGCCGAGCGGAGGCGTGCTCGTCGTGCGCGGCGATGCCGTCGACCGCCGCGTCGTCGCGGCCACGCTCGCTGGCCGGCTCGCGCCCGTGTCCGGTCGCCTCGCCGTGCTCGGCGTGCCGCTGCCATCTGGAGCGGGAACGGTGATGCGTTGCGTGGCGATCGCCGAGGTGGCCCCGGATGCCGCGACCGGCGCCACGGTCGGCGAGCTCGTCGCGCGCCGCGCCGACGCGACCCGCCCGTGGTACCGCCTCGCGCCGTCGAACGCGCTCGTGCGCACCTGGGTCGGACGCGCCGCCGACGCCGCCGGGCACGGCCCGGACGGACCGCGCTTCACCGACGACACCCCGCTCTCCGCGCTCGGCGTCGAGGCCCGCACCCTCGTGGCCGTCGCCGCGGCGCTCGCCGAACGGCCGAATGCCGTCGTGGTCGACCTCGACGACGACCCGGGCGCCTCGAGCGCCGAGCTCTGGCAGGCGCTCGCGCGCCTCGTGCCCGCCTCGGTGACGCTCATCGTGGGCCTGGGCGCCTCGGCGGCCACTCCCGACGCCTCGCCCGAACTCGCCGCACGCGGCATCCGCACCCTCGAACCCGTCTCCACCAAGAAGGAGGTCGCCCGATGAGCACCCGACTCTCCCGGCTCTTCGGCTCAACCCCCGCCGAGCGTCGCGTGCGCTACGGCGCGCTCGTCGTGGCCGTGATCGCCGTGCCGCTCGCGGTCGCGGGCCTCGTGTCCGGCGCCTTCGCGGGTGCGACCGAGAACGTCGAGACCATCCCCGCGGTCGTCGTGAACAACGACGAGATGGTCACGATGACCCTGCCCGACGGCACCGACCAGCCCGTGCTCGCCGGACGACAGCTCGTCACCGAGCTGACCGCACCCGAGACCGCCGGCTTCTCGTGGACGATCTCGAACGACGACGAGGCCGCGAAACTGCTCGAGTCCGGCGATGCCTACGCGGTGCTCACCATCCCGAGCGACTTCTCGGCGTCGGTCACGTCGCTCTCGGGGGAGGCTCCCACGAAGGCCAACCTCGACATCCGCACCGACGACGCGCACGGCTACCTGGCCGGCTCGGTCGCGCAGTCCGTCGGCGACGCGATGACCACCGCGTTCGGCCGGGAGCTCACCGCGCAGTACCTCGAGGGGTTCTACTCGAACCTCGCCGCGGTCGGCGGCTCCCTCGGCGACGCGGCCGACGGGGCCACGCAGGTCTCGTCGGGCGTCGACTCGCTCGCCGGCGGGCTCGGCCAGCTCTCGAGCGGCGTCGCGTCGGCGGCCTCCGGGGCGACGGATGCCGCGAGCGGCGCCTCCGCCTATGCCGACGGCGTCGCGCAGTACGCCGACGGCGTCGATGCCCTCGCGGGCGGCCTCGGCCAGTTGAGTGACGGAGCGGGAGGACTCACCGCCCTGTCGGACGGCGTCGCCGGCTACACCGGCGGCGTCTCGCAGCTCGGCACCAGCTACAGCGCCCTCCAGCCGGGCCTCGTGGGACTGATCGACCAGACCGTCTCGACGGCGACCGGCGGCATGGCCACGTGCGCCACCACCCCGCTGCCGCCCCAGCTGACCGACCTCTGCCAGCTGCGGGCCGGCGTCGAGGGCATCGGCGGCGGACTCTCGACGCTCTCCGCCCAGGGGCAGGAGCTCGCCGGCTCGACCTCGACCGCGATCGGCGGACTGCGATCCGGCATCGCCCAGTCGGCCGCGGGTGCAGCCCAGCTCTCCGGCGGCTCGGCAGCGATCCGCGATGGCGGGTACGGGCTCGCCTCCGGGATCGACGAGCTCGCGGCCGGCCTCGGCGCGCTGTCGACGGGCGCGGCGGACGCCGCGAGCGGCGCGACGCAGCTCGCGGGCGGTGCCGGCGAGCTCGCCGCGGGCCTCACCACCGGTGCCGAGCAGGCGAAGGCGCTCACCGACATCGATGCGTCCGGCACGGCCGACGTCGTGTCGGAGCCCGTCACGTCGACGACCGCGCGGAACAACGAGATCGGGTCGATCGGCGAGGTCATCGGCATGCTGTTCGTGCCCATCGGGCTCTGGCTCGGCGCGATGGCGGTGTTCCTCGTGTTCCGGCCGTTCACCCGCGAAGCGCTGCGCAGCACCGCGTCGACGGGCGGCCTCGTCACCCGGGCCCTCGCGCGCACCGGCCTCCTCGCGCTCGCGCAGGCCGTGACCGTGGTGCTGCTCCTGCACGGCGCGCTCGGCGTCGCGTGGAGCGTGCTGCCCCAGACGCTCGCGTTCGCGGCGCTCCTCGCCCTCGCATTCACGGCGGTCCACGCGTTCCTCACGGTGGCGCTCGGCCGCGCCGGGATGCTCGTGTCGCTCGTGCTCGTGGCGCTGCAGCTCGCGGCATCCGGCGGGCTCTACCCCGTCGAGGTGCTCAGCGGGCCGTTCCAGGCGATCAGCCCGTTCCTGCCGCTCACCTGGGCGGTGCAGGGCATGCAGCTCATCGTGGCGGGGGCGTCCGGGGGAGCGGTGGCGGCGGCGGCCGGAGTGGTCGCACTGTTCGGACTCGGCGGCGTCATCGGCACGCTGCTCGTCGTGGCGCGACGGCGGGGCATCCGCTCGATCGGGTTCGCGGCGGCGGCCCTCGGCTGAGCCGATCGGGGTCGCCCGGCGTTCAGGCGCCGGGCGGCTCGTCGGGAGCCCAGCCCGGGCCAGACGGCGTCGGCGGTGCCGATCGGGATGCCGCGCGCAGTCCAGCCGTGGGGCCGACGGCCGGCAGGTGGACTGTTAGCCTGAGCGGAGCGCGAGGGAGGGACATCCGACACCATGCAGGCCCCTGGATCGGAACGCGACGAACTCTACGTCGACCACGTGTACGACATGATCGTCGTCTCGAACCGGCTCCCGGTCGACTACCAGGAGGGTCCGGGCGGGGAGACGCACTGGAAGAGCTCGCCCGGCGGACTGGTCACGGCGCTCGAACCCGTCATGCGAGCCGCCGACGGCGCCTGGATCGGCTGGACCGGCGTCGCCGACCGCGACTTCGACCCGTTCGAGCACGACGGCATCTCCATCATCCCCGTGCCCCTCTCGGCCGACGAGCTCGAGGAGTACTACGAGGGGTTCTCGAACGACACGCTCTGGCCGCTCTACCACGACGTGATCGCACCGCCGTCGTTCCACCGCGAGTGGTGGGAGGCGTACGTGCGCGTCAACCGCCGGTTCGCCGAGGCGGCCGCGCGCGCGGCATCCGACGGCGCCGTCGTCTGGGTGCAGGACTACCAGCTGCAGCTGGTGCCGCGGATGCTGCGCGAGACCCGCCCCGACCTCGTGATCGGGTTCTTCAACCACATCCCCTTCCCCGCCTACGGCATCTACTCGCAGCTGCCGTGGCGTCGCCAGGTCGTCGACGGACTCCTCGGCGCCGACGTGATCGGCTTCCAGCGGGCAGCGGATGCCGGCAACTTCTCGCGTGCGGTGCGCCGCCTGTTCGGCTACAAGACGCACGGCACCATCATCGACACGCCCGCAGGCAACGGCGAGACGCGGCGGGTCGTGGCCCGCCACTTCCCGATCTCGATCGATGCGGCCGGATTCGAGGCCATCGCCCGCCGGCCCGACGTCCAGGCCCGCGCCCGCGAGATCCGCGAGAGCCTCGGCAACCCCGAGACGATCATGCTCGGCGTCGACCGCCTCGACTACACGAAGGGCATCCGCCACCGCCTGAAGGCGTTCAACGAGCTCCTCCGCGACGGGCGCCTCAAGGTCGAGGACGTCACCCTCGTGCAGGTCGCGAGCCCGTCCCGCGAGCGCGTCGAGACCTACCGGCAGCTGCGCGACGAGATCGAGCTCGCCGTGGGCCGGCTGAACGGCGACTTCTCCACGCTCGGGCACCAGGCCGTGGCGTACCTGCACCACGGGTACCCGCGCGAGGAGATGGTGGCCCTCTACCTGGCCGCCGACGTGATGCTCGTGACGGCGCTCCGCGACGGCATGAACCTGGTCGCCAAGGAGTACGTGGCGTGCCGGTTCGACGCCGACGGCGTGCTGCTGCTCAGCGAGTTCACCGGGGCGTCCGACGAGTTGCGGCAGGCCGTGCTCGTGAACCCGCACGACATCGAGGGGCTGAAGGACGCGATCGTCGAGTCGGTCCAGATGCCGAAGCGGGAGCGCTCGCGGCGCATGCGCGCCCTGCGCCGGCGCGTGCGCGAGAACGACGTGGCCAAGTGGTCGGCGACGTTCCTCGAGACGCTCACGGGCGCCGGGATCATCGCACCCGGCGTCTCCGACCCGCTGCAGGCGGCCATCTCGACCCTGGCGAGCACCGAGCGCCTGCTCGTCGCACTCGACTTCGACGGCACGCTCGCCCCGCTCGTCGACCGGCCGGAGGATGCCCGCGCCACCGATCGCTCGCGCGCCGCGATCGAGCGCCTCGCGGTCGCCGACGACACCCGCGTGGCGATCGTCTCGGGTCGCGCGCTCGCGAGCCTCGACGAGGTCGCGAGCCCTCCCGACGGCACCCTGCTGAGCGGATCGCACGGCGTCGAGCTCCAGCTCGACCCGGCCGGCGTCACGATCGACCTGCGCGACTCGGAGATGGCCAAGCTCGAGCGGCTCTCGTCCATCGTGGAGGAGGTCGCGGCCGGTGCCGACGGCGCGTGGATCGAGCGCAAGCCCGCGGGCCTCGCCCTCCACACGCGCCGGCTGAGCACGACCGCCGGCACGGCGCTGCAGCACTCGGCCCGCGACAAGGTCGAGGCCGAGCTCCTCGGCATCACGGTGCGCACGGGCAAGGCGGTGCTCGAGTTCGCCGTGCGCTCGAGCGACAAGGGGGAGTCGCTCGCCCGCCTGCGCCAGCACGTGGGGGCGACGGCCACGATCTACATCGGCGACGACGTGACCGACGAGGACGCGTTCGCCGCCCTCGACGACGACGACGTGGGCGTGAAGGTCGGCCAGGGCAAGTCGATCGCGACGTACCGCGTGCGCAGCCCGGAAGACGTCGCCGAGCTGCTCGAGCGCCTGGCCGATGCGCGTGACGCGGCGCGCGAGGGCGCTTCTCCCTGGACATAGACTCGACTGCATGTCGGAGTTCGATCCCAAACCGCGCAGTCGCACCGTCACCGACGGCATCGAGGCCATGACGAGCCGCGGGATGCTCCGCGCCGTCGGCATGGGCGATGCGGACTGGGACAAGCCGCAGATCGGCATCGCGAGCTCGTGGAACGAGATCACCCCGTGCAACCTCTCGCTCGCCCGCCTCGCGCAGGCCGCGAAGGAGGGCGTGCACGGCGGGGGCGGATACCCGCTGCAGTTCGGCACCGTGTCCGTCTCCGACGGCATCTCGATGGGCCACGAGGGCATGCACTTCTCGCTCGTCTCGCGCGAGGTCATCGCCGACTCGGTCGAGGTCGTCATGCAGGCCGAGCGGCTCGACGGCTCGGTCCTGCTCGCCGGCTGCGACAAGTCGATCCCCGGCATGCTCATGGCGGCCGCGCGGCTCGACCTCGCCTCGGTCTTCCTCTACGCGGGCTCGATCGCGCCCGGCTGGGTGCGCCTGTCCGACGGCACCGAGAAGGACATCACGATCATCGACTCGTTCGAGGCGGTCGGCGCGGTGCGCGCCGGCACGATGAGCGAGGCCGACGCGAAGCGCATCGAGTGCGCGTTCGCCCCGGGCGAGGGTGCCTGCGGCGGCATGTACACCGCCAACACCATGGCATCGGTCGCGGAGGCACTCGGGCTCTCGCTGCCGGGGTCGGCGTCGCCGGCATCCGCCGACCGTCGTCGCGACTACTACGCGCACCGCTCGGGCGAGGCCGTCGTCAACCTGCTGAAGCACGGCATCACCGCTCGCCGGATCCTCACCAAGGAGGCGTTCGAGAACGCCATCGCGGTGGGCATGGCCCTCGGCGGCTCCACGAACATCGTGCTGCACCTGCTCGCGATCGCCCGCGAGGCCGACGTCGAGCTCACCCTCGACGACTTCAACCGCATCGGCTCGAAGGTGCCCCACATCGGCGACCTGAAGCCGTTCGGCAAGTACGTGATGAACGACGTCGACCGCCGCGGCGGACTGCCGGTGCTCATGAAGGCGCTGCTCGACGCGGGCCTGATGCACGGCGACGCGCTCACCGTCACCGGAAAGACGCTCGCCGAGAACCTCGCCGAGATGGACATCGCGCCGCTCGATGGCGAGGTGCTGCGCACCCTCGACAACCCGATCCACGAGACCGGCGGGCTCACCATCCTGCACGGCTCGCTCGCACCCGAGGGCGCGGTCGTCAAGACCGCCGGCTTCGACGCGGCGACGTTCGAGGGCCCCGCGCGGGTCTTCGAGCGCGAGCGCGCGGCGATGGACGCGCTCACGGCCGGCGAGATCAAGCACGGCGACGTCGTCGTCATCCGCTACGAGGGGCCGAAGGGCGGGCCCGGCATGCGCGAGATGCTGGCCATCACCGCGGCCATCAAGGGCGCGGGGCTCGGAAAAGATGTACTACTCTTGACGGACGGTCGATTCTCCGGCGGCACAACCGGCCTGTGCATCGGCCATCTGGCACCCGAAGCGGTGGACGCAGGTCCTATCGCCTTCGTGCGCGATGGTGATCTGATACGGGTCGATATCGCAGCTCGTTCCATCGACCTACTGGTCGACGATGCCGAGCTGGCTGCCCGCCGCGACGGCTGGGCTCCGCTTCCCCCGCGCTATACCCGTGGCGTCCTCGCGAAGTACTCCAAGCTCGTGCGTTCCGCCGCAGAAGGCGCCACCACGGGCTGAGTGCTGCGCTCCCGCACACCGTCCACCAAGAACAGGAATCGAATGACCACGGAAGCAACACCCGTGCCTTCGCCCGCCCCCGTGCCGCCCGGCGCGCCCGTGGAGATGACGGGTGCCGAGGCGGTCGTGCGCTCGCTCGAGATGCTCGGCATCACCGACGTCTTCGGGCTGCCCGGCGGCGCGATCCTCCCCGTCTACGACCCGCTGCTCGACAGCCGCAAGCTCCGCCACATCCTCGTGCGCCACGAGCAGGGCGCCGGCCACGCGGCCGAGGGCTACGCGTCATCGAGCGGCAAGCTCGGCGTCGCGATCGCGACGTCCGGCCCCGGTGCCACCAACCTCGTCACGGCGATCGCCGACGCGCACATGGACTCGGTGCCGATCCTCGCGATCACCGGCCAGGTGTTCTCGAACCTGATGGGCACGGATGCCTTCCAGGAGGCCGACATCGTCGGCATCACGATGCCCATCACGAAGCACTCCTTCCTCGTGAAGCGCCCGGAGGACATCCCCGGCACGATCGCCGCGGCGTACCACATCGCCACCACCGGACGCCCCGGCCCCGTGCTCGTCGACATCACGAAGGACGCGCAGCAGGCGAAGTTCATGTTCCGCTGGCCGCCGAAGGTCGACCTGCCCGGGTACCGCCCGATCACGAAGGCCCACGGCAAGCAGGTCGCCGCGGCGGCGCAGATGCTCGCCGAGGCGAAGCGCCCGGTGCTCTACGTGGGCGGCGGGATCATCCGCTCGCGCGCGTCGGAGGAGCTCGTCGAGCTCGCCGAGGCGACGAACGCGCCCGTCGTCACCACGCTGATGGCGCGCGGCGCGTTCCCCGACTCCCACCAGCAGCACCTCGGCATGCCCGGCATGCACGGCACGGTTCCCGCCGTGATCGCGCTGCAGGAGGCCGACCTGCTCGTCGCCCTCGGAGCGCGCTTCGACGACCGGGTCACCGGCAAGTCGGCGCTCTTCGCGCCCAACGCGAAGGTCGTGCACGTCGACATCGACCCCGCCGAGATCTCGAAGATCCGCACGGCCGACGTGCCGATCGTGGGCGACCTGAAGGACGTGCTGGTCGACCTGCTGGCCGGGTACCGCGAGGCGATCACCACGACGACGCCCGACCTCGAGGAGTGGTGGGCGACGCTCGACGGGCTCCGCTCGGAGTTCCCGCTCGGGTTCACGCGTCCCTCCGACGGCCTGCTCGCGCCGCAGCACGTGATCCAGCGCATCGGCGAGCTCACCGGCCCCGAGGGCGTCTACGCCGCCGGCGTCGGCCAGCACCAGATGTGGGCGGCGCAGTTCATCAAGTACGAGCGTCCCAACTCCTGGCTGAACTCGGGCGGCGCCGGCACCATGGGCTACGCGGTGCCCGCGGCCATGGGCGCCAAGGTCGCCGAGCCCGACCGGGTCGTGTGGGCGATCGACGGCGACGGATGCTTCCAGATGACCAACCAGGAGCTCGCCACCTGCACCCTGAACGACATCCCGATCAAGGTCGCGGTCATCAACAACTCGTCGCTCGGCATGGTGCGGCAATGGCAGACGCTGTTCTACGACGGCCGCTACTCGAACACCGACCTCAACACCGGGCACGACACGGTGCGCATCCCCGACTTCGTCGCACTCGCCGAGGCCTACGGGGCACTCGGCATCCGCGTGACGAAGGAGGAGGAGGTCGACGCCGCGATCAAGCTCGCCCTCGAGACGAACGACCGCCCCGTCGTCATCGACTTCGTCGTCTCGGCGGACGCGATGGTGTGGCCGATGGTGCCGCAGGGCGTGTCGAACAGCTACATCCAGTACGCCCGCGATCACTCGCCGGCCTTCAGCGAGGAGGACTGACCATGTCGACCCACGTGCTCTCCCTCCTCGTCGAGGACAAGCCCGGCCTGCTGACCCGCGTCGCGGGACTGTTCGCCCGCCGCGGCTTCAACATCGAGTCGCTCGCGGTCGGCCACTCCGAGATCGACGGGCTCTCCCGCATCACGGTCGTCGTCGACGTGGAGGACCTGCCGCTCGAGCAGGTGACGAAGCAGCTGAACAAGCTCATCAACGTCATCAAGATCGTCGAGCTCGACCCCGCCCAGTCGGTGCAGCGCGAGCACCTGCTCATCAAGGTGCGCGTCGACAACGCCACGCGCTCGCAGGTGCTCGAGGCGGTGAACCTCTTCCGCGCGCGAGTCGTCGACGTCTCGACCGACGCGCTCGTGATCGAGGTCACGGGCGACTCCGGCAAGACCACCGCGTTGCTCAAGGTGCTCGAGCCCTACGGCATCAAGGAGATCGCCCAGTCGGGCCTCCTCGCGATCGGCCGCGGCGGCAAGTCGATCACCGAGCGCGTCTTCAAGAACTGAACGCGGATGCCGCAGCACGCCGTCGCGGCATCCGTCACCTGAACCGAAACCAAGGAGAAAGAACAGCACATGGCTGAGATCTACTACGACAAGGACGCCGACCTCTCGCTCATCCAGGGCAAGAAGGTCGCCGTCATCGGCTACGGCTCGCAGGGCCACGCGCACGCGCAGAACCTCCGCGACTCCGGCGTCGAGGTCGTCATCGGACTCAAGGACGGCTCGAAGTCGAAGCCCAAGGCCGAGGAGGCCGGGTTCGAGGTCAAGAGCGTCGCGGATGCCGCGGCCGAGGCCGACGTGATCGTCATCCTCGCGCCCGACCAGTACCAGCGCCACATCTACGCCGAGTCGATCAAGGACAACCTCGCCGAAGGCAAGACCCTCGTGTTCGGCCACGGCTTCAACATCCGCTTCGGCTACATCGAGGCGCCCGAGGGCGTCGACGTCGTCATGGTCGCCCCCAAGGGCCCGGGCCACACCGTGCGCCGCGAGTACGAGGCGGGCCGCGGCGTGCCCGTGATCGTGGCGGTCGAGAAGGACGCCTCGGGCAACGCCTGGCCCCTCGTGCTGTCGTACGCGAAGGCGATCGGGGGCCTCCGCGCCGGCGGCATCAAGACCACCTTCACCGAGGAGACCGAGACCGACCTGTTCGGCGAGCAGGCCGTGCTCTGCGGCGGCGTCTCGCAGCTCGTGCAGTACGGCTTCGAGACCCTCACCGAAGCGGGCTACCAGCCCCAGGTCGCGTACTTCGAGGTGCTCCACGAGCTGAAGCTCATCGTCGACCTCATGTGGGAGGGCGGCATCGCCAAGCAGCGCTGGTCGGTCTCCGACACGGCCGAGTACGGCGACTACGTCTCGGGCCCGCGCGTCATCGACCCGCGCGTCAAGGAGAACATGCAGGCCGTGCTCGCCGACATCCAGTCGGGCGCGTTCGCCGAGCGCTTCATCGCCGACCAGGACGCCGGCGCCCCCGAGTTCCTCGAGCTCCGCGCCAAGGGCGAGGCGCACCCGATCGAGGCGACCGGCCGCGAGCTGCGCAAGCTCTTCGCCTGGAACGCGTCGAACGACGACGACTACGTGGACGGCGAGGTCGCCCGCTAGTCGCGGCGTTCGCTCCACGCGCACGGCGGGGTCGGCTTCGGCCGGCCCCGCCGTTCGTGGTCGCCCGGCGTTCGGAGTCCCGACGCTGCGCCGGGCGCCTGCCCGTCCGGCGCAGCGTTCGTGGTCGTCCGGCGTTCGGAGTCCCGACGCTGCGCCGGGCGCCTGCCCGTCCGGCGCAGCTCGCGGGCGCCGACGTCGTCGAAGCATCGGCGCAGGACCAAGTAGCGTGTCGGAATGGCCACACCCGTCTCCGTCGAGATCGCCGTCCAGGATGCCGCCGGGGTACGTGTCGCCCTCGCGGCTGGTGCCGCGCGCGTGGAGCTGTGCCAGGCGCTCGGAGTCGGCGGCCTGACGCCGTCGGCGGGGCTGATCTCGTCGGCGGTGGAGCTGGCGGCCGCGGCATCCGCACCCTCGTTCGTGCACGTGCTGGTGCGCCCGCGAGGGGGTGGATTCGCCTACGACGACGATGAGCTGCACCTGATCGTGCGCGACATCCGCCTCGCGGTCTCGCTCGGCGCACACGGCGTCGTGGTCGGTGCGCTGACGGATGCCGGGGCGCTCGACCTCGCGGCCACCGCCGCGTTCCTCGAGGCCGCCGACGGCAACGATGTCACCGTGCACCGGGCCGTCGACGCCGCGGCGGATCCGCGGGCCGCCGTGGCGTCGCTGGCGGGCACGGGCGTGCGCCGGGTGCTCACCTCCGGCGGCGCGCCCGACTGCCGTGCCGGACTCGACGTGCTCGCGCGGATGGCAGCCGAGGCGCATGGCGAGCTCGAGGTCATGGCCGGTGGCGGCGTGCGGGTCGACGACATCCCGACGCTCGCGGCCGCCGGCATCGACGCCGTGCACCTCTCGGCGCGTGGGCGCTCGGCGCGCGGGGGAGCGAGCGGCCCGGGCGGGGGCGAGGCCGCGTTCGACACCACGGATGCCGCGATCGTTCGCGCCGCGGTCGACGCCGCGCGTGCCGCGGCATGACGACGACGCCGGCCCCGAGGTCGCCGGAGACGGCGTCCGACGTGTCGGCGGATCGCCATCTCCGCGCGGGAGCCCTGCTCGTGGGAACGTGCATCACGGCCGGAACGGTCGCGCTCCTCGGCGGCCGGCGCCCTAGCCGGCGGGCTCGGCCTGTCCGGCCGCTCCGAACCCGCACGTCGACCGGTACTCGCCGAGGTCGCCGAGGTAGGTGAGCCATTCGTCGTGGGTGAGGTCACGGCCCGCCATCTCGCACGCGGCATCCGCATGCGCGGACGGCCGCAGGTCCCACACCGCGATGCCGGCCGGGACGTTGACGGCGAGCTCTTCGCCATCCGCCCGAAGCACTCCCGAGTAGACGCCACCGAGCTCGTAGTTCCACTCGCCCCAGACCGGGATGGGGTCGCCGAGCTGCACGCCGCCCACGAGGTCGTAGAGGGTCACCGTGTTGTCCAGGGAGTACGTGCTCAGGGTGCGGCCGTCGGTGCTCACGTTCATGGTGTCGAGGCCCCCGGAGGCGCCCGGAAGAGCGCCGATCTGCTCGAACGTGTCGGCGTCGTAGCGCACGACGGATTGGAGCCGGAAGATGGTGGCGACCTCGTCCCGCGCTGTCAGCGCCGTCCTGCCGATGCCCACGAGCCCTTTCCGGATCCGTTCGCCGGTCGCCCCGTCGAAGAGGATCGAATCGGGCGTGAACTCGTTGTTCCAACTCGTCACGAGCACGCGGCCGCCATCGGGGCTCGTCGAGATGAGGACCGGATAGCCGCCGTCGGTCTTCATCGTCGGTTCGATGCGGCGCCCGGTCGCCGGGTCGATGGTCCAGATCTCGCCGCCGGGCCGGCCCACGTGCAGCCGGTCGCCCGGGGCGTTCATCCAGACGCTCTCGACCTGCTCGGGGAACGGATCGCCCGAATAGCGCTCTCCGGTGCGGAGGTCGAGGTAGCCGGTCCGGTGCGGCCCGACGCCGCCGATGTCGCCCACCAGGGTCGACTCGCCGGCCCACATGACCCCGAACGAGGGGGTGGGAACGTGGACCAGCTCCTCCGTGCGCGTGTCGAGCACCGCGAACTCGCGGTAGTCCCCCCACCACTCCACGCCGTCCGCTCGGCGGGCGACGACGAGGCTGGACCCTTCCGGCGAGTACCGGTCTCTGATCACCCAACCGGGCGCGAGGACCCGTGTGACGGCACCGGACCCGTCGAGCTTCCAGCGCGTGATCGCCGTGCCGCGGCCGACGACCACGAGCTCCTTCCGGTCCTCGATGACCGACATGGTGCCGACGAACCCGAGCTGGGGGTCGAACGAGCGCTCCGTCGGCGCGCCCGTGTCCAGGCTCCGCTCGTCGATGTGGCCGAACAGGTCACCGCAGTAGACGGTCCGGAGCTCGACGGATGCCGCCACCCATGGGCAGGGATCGTCGGTCGTGGTGACCAGCTGCTGCGACCAGTCGACCCGGCCCGCGGCGATGTCGATGGACGAGATCCACTGGTCGCCCGCCGCGATGACGCGCGTGTCGGAGACGACCGCCATGGACACGTTCGTCGAATCCGCGGGCATGGGCACCGTGGCGAGCACGGCAGCCGTGTCCGGGTCCACCACCTGCAGCGGTCCCTCGACCGTGCCGTACAGGAGGCGCCCGTCGGTCGTGAAGCGCGCTGCTCCGGCGCGATCCGTCGCCTCCTGCGCCGGGTGGGTCGAGGTACCGGTGACCTGCCGTACGAGGCCCGTGTCCGCCTCGATGAGGCGCAGCGCGCCGGTCTCGTCGATCGCGGCGACCAGGTCGCCCTCGTGGTTCATCGTGATGGACGTGAGCGGGAAGTCGAGCTCGATGGTCGGCCGGACCATGGCACCCGAAGCCAGGTCCGCGACGGACAGCCGAGTGCCCACCCGCGTATCGGTGTCGTCGAAGATCCGCTCCGCATTCGCGACCCGCGATCCGCTGCCGCTGACCGCCGGGCCGATCCGACTGTCGAGGTCGAAGGCGAGGCCGTCCCGCGGCAGGTCGACGGGGTACAGGAGTGCGCCGGAATCGATGTCGTACACCGCGACCCCGGTCGCGGTCACGGCGACCGCGCGCCGCGTTCCCGGGATGAGCGCGCCCGACATGCCCTCGACGCCCTCGAGATGCGTCGTCGCGAGGAGGCCGTGGGAGCTCGTCATCGCGCCCATCAGCGCGGAGCGCGCGCGAGGGTCGTCGGGCCACCGTCGATGGGCTTCCACCGCGAGCAGGGCCGCGACGTCGCGGTCGGTTTCCCGCAGCGATCGCGCCGTGCTCGTGAGCGCCTCGACCTGGGCCGTCTCCCGTTGGTGCGCGGTCTCGTTCGAGCCGGCCGCGACGAAGCCGCCGGCGGTCACGGCGACGGCGAACAGCGTGACGGCCGCGACGAGCAGGACGCGCAGTCGTCGGTTCTGCCGACGGTCGTGCCGGGCACGGGCTTCGATCTCGTCGACGGCGGCCCGCTCCCGTGCCGCGGATGCCTCCAGGAAGGCGCCCTCCGAATCGGTGAGCTCCGGCTCAGCGGCCTCGCGCCATGCCACGACGGCGTTGAGGCGAGCTCCGCGGTACAGGTCCTCATCGGGCCGTCCATCCGCCTCCCAGGTGTTCGCGGCCGTCGCCAGCGCGCTCATGACGCGGACGCCCTCGGCGTCGTCCTCGAGCCAGCCCCGGAGGCGCGGCCACGCGGTCGCGAGCGACTCGTGCGCGACGACGAGGGAGTCCTCCTCGGCGCTGACCAGGCGGGCGCGCGCCAGGCCGGTGAGCACACGGTCGTGCGCGGCGTCCTGCCGCATCGGGGTGATCGGGATCCGGCGGCGCATGGGCGCCCCGTCCGCGCTGATCTCGACGAGGCGCAGGAACGTGGCGCGGCAGGTCGCCCGCGCGTCGGGATCGAGCGACAGGTAGAGCTGGTCGGCCGACTTCGCGATCGCGCCCGAGATGCCGCCGGAATCCTCGTACCCGGCGACGGTGAGCGTCGCGCCCTCACGGCGCAGCCAGGTCTCCACGAGGGCGTGCGAGACATGGGGGAGCACGCCCGGCGCCCCCGCGGCATCCCGCAGGATCAGCTCGACGAGCCCCGGCTCGAGACGGAGTCCCGCGAGGCGAGCCGGCTCCTCGATGGCGCTCCGGAGCCCGTCCGGACCCAGCGGCCCGACGAGGTGCACGCCCGACGCGAACAGGGGTCCGATGCTCGGCTCGGCGGCGCATGAGCTGAGGAAGTCGGCGCGCACGGCGACGACCACTCGCTGCGCCCCTGCGACGGCCGTCGCGATCAGCGCCGCGAACTCCGAGACCTGTTCACCCGGGAGACCGGAATGGAACAGTTCCTCGAACTGGTCGATGACGACGACCTCGGCGTGGGCCCGACCGGACAGTGCGTCGCGGAGTCGGGCGATCGGCGTCGCCCCCGAGCCGATGACGACCACGGAGTCGCCGCGAGCCCGGAGTGCCGGGACGAGGCCGGCCAGCACCAGCGACGACTTCCCACAGCCCGACGCCCCGGAGACGGCGAGGAACGGCGACCCGGCGAGGCGGGCCAGTGTCGACTGGATGTCGGCGTCCCGCCCGAAGAACTCCTCCGCATCGTCGGTGCCGAACGGCTGCAGGCCGCGATAGGGACAGTCCGCGCTCGTCAGCTGGGGCTCGGGCGGCGCATCGAGGGAGGCATCCTGGTGCAGGATCGCGGACTCGAGCGCGACGAGCTCGGCGCCGGGTTCGATGCCCAGTTCGTCGGCCAGCCGCTCACGCGCGCTGCGCAGCGTGGCGAGGGCGTCGGCCTGGCGTCCGCTCCGGTAGAGCGCCGTGGCGAGGATCGCCCACCGTCGTTCGCGGAGGGGGTCGGCGCGGACCAGGCGCTCCGCGTCGGGCACCACGGCCCGGTGCTCACCGCACTCCAGCCGTGCCTCCTGCAGGTCCTCCTCGGCGGACTTCCGGATCTCCTCGAGGCGCTCCGCCTCGGCGACCGAAGCCGGCCACTCGCCGAGGTCCGAGTACGGCACCCCGGTCCAGAGCGAGTCCGCCCGTTCGAGCACGTCGATGGCACGCGCGGGGTCGCCGTTCGTGCGGTGGAGTGCGGCGCTCTCGAGGAGTCGCTCGTAGCGCACGGCATCGATCGAGTCGGGATCGATGCGGAGCCGGTAGCCGCCGCGCGTCGTCGCGATGGACGTCGAGCCCAGCGCGCGGCGGATCTGCACGACGAACGCCTGCACCTGCTTCGGCCAGGTGCTCGGCGGCTCGTCCCCCCACACCGCGCCGGCCAACTCGGACGGTGTGACGACGTTGCCGGCCCGGAGGACGAGGGCGGCGAGGAGGGACCGCTCCTTGGGGCTGAGCCTTCCACCGTCGATCGTGAGGTCACCGAGCACTCGGATCTCCACACCTGCAGTGTGGGCGCGGCCATGGCGGCTGTCAACGAAGGGTGGACGCACCCATACCCATTCCATACCGATCCGTCCGGCGGACCATACCCGCACGGGCGAACCTGCGGTCATGAACACCACGCAGAACATCCAACGCGTCATCGCCGCCGGGCTGCTCGCGGCCTCGGCAGGGCTCGCCCTCTCCTCGTGCGCCGGGCAACGGCAGGTCGCCGAACCCGATTCCGATCGGATGTCCGCCGCTCAGGTCGCCGAGCAGCGCGCGGCGTACCTCGACCTGGCCCAGCGCCGGGCGGAGATCGCCCGCGGCCAGGCAGCCGCGGTCACGCCGTACCTCGATCAGGCGGAGCGCCGCGCGAACGTCGGCGGACCGGTCGAGGGCGACGCCTACCGCGACATGGCCGAGCGCCGCGCCGGTCTGGGCGGGCCGGAAGCCGGCGAGGACTACCGTGACCTGGCTGAGCGTCGCCTCCGGGTGACCGGCCATTGAAACCCTCGTCGAATCGACGATCAGGGCCTCGGCTCGATCGCTAGTCTGGTCGCATGAGCCCCGACCCCGACGACGACGCGCTGCGGTGGGAGGGCGACGACGATCCGACCCTGGCGCCCGGGTGGAAGACCGTCGGCAACCCCGCACCGCTCGTCGGTGCGCCGGCGGATGCCGCGGCATCCGCTGCCCCGGCACGGTCCGACGGCGGCGGCGGTGCCGCCACGCCCGCGCCCGGCGTCGGCGACGCGACCGCCGTCGAACACGACGCGGATGCCTCGCGGCAGGCCGGCTCGGCCGAGCTCGTGATGCTCGGGGTGCTCGGCGGCGTCTACCTGCTCTACTCGATCGGCTGGCTGATCTGGGCGATCACGCCCCCGCCCGAGCTGGCCGACCCGGTCGCCCAGTTCATGTACGGGCTCGGCCGCTGGCTGGCGGTGGCCGCTCCGGCGCTGTGGTTCGGCACCGTGCTCTGGCTCGCCGCCGAGCACCGCCGAGCGAGGCTCCTCTGGCTGCTCGCGGGAGCCGTGCTCCTCGTGCCCGTTCCGTTCCTGCTGCGAGGTTGAGATGACCGAGGCATCCGCGCCCATCGACGGCGACGGCCGAGTGACCGACGCGACCCCGGCGACCGCCGCGACGAGGCCCGCGACGCCGCTCTGGCTCGCCGTGACGATCGCCGTGCTGTTCGGCGTGCTCTACGCCTACGACGTGTGGGAGGCCGTGCGCGACCTCGTCGGGATGTCGCTCATGGTGGGCGACCTGGGCGTCTCGTTCGCGGGCATCGGGCTCGGCCTGCTCATCGCCGCCCTCGTCGTGCCGCTGCTCGTGTTCGCGCTCGCGTTCTGGCTCGGCCGGCACCGCGGCCCCGTGGTGCAGGTCGTGCTCTTCCTCACCGGCTACGCGGTGGTGCAGGCGATCACCCTCGACCTGGCGGCCCTCTTCGAGCTCGGCGGCATCGACTTCTCCTGACCCGCCGGCGTGTGACGGCAGCGTCGTCACAGAACGGAGGGGGCATACGCCCTCCAGTAGAGTGGCCGGGTAGCGCCCCCACGGCGTGTGGCGCATCCCACCGCACATCAGAGCGCCCTCCGCGCGCTTCGCCCCCGAAGGAACCGTTCGTGTCAAAGCCGGTCGTGCTGATCGCCGAAGAACTCTCGCCCGCCACCGTCGACGCCCTCGGGCCCGACTTCGAGATCCGCAACGTCGACGGCACCGACCGTCCCGCGCTCCTCGAGGCGATCGCCGACGCGAACGCGATCCTCGTGCGTTCCGCGACGAAGGTCGACGCCGAGGCGATCGCCGCCGCGCCGAAGCTCCAGGTGATCGCGCGCGCGGGCGTCGGGCTCGACAACGTCGACATCAAGTCGGCCACGTCGGCGGGCGTCATGGTCGTGAACGCGCCGACCTCGAACATCATCTCGGCCGCCGAGCTCACGGTCGGCCACATCCTGAGCCTCGCCCGGCACATCCCGGCCGCGCACTCCGCGCTGGCGCAGGGGGAGTGGAAGCGGTCGCACTACACCGGCGTCGAGCTCTACGAGAAGACCATCGGCATCATCGGACTCGGCCGCATCGGCGCACTCATCGCCGCTCGCCTCCAGGCGTTCGGCACGGAGGTCATCGCGTACGACCCCTACATCACCGCCGCCCGGGCGCAGCAGCTCGGCGTGCAGACGGTGAGCCTCGACGAGCTCCTCGAGCGCAGCGACTTCATCACGATCCACATGCCGAAGACGCCCGAGACCACCGGCATGATCTCGACCGAGCAGCTCGCGAAGATGAAGCCGACGGCCTACGTCGTCAACGTCGCCCGCGGCGGCCTCATCGACGAGGACGCGCTCTACGAGGCCCTCGCGTCGCGCACGATCGCCGGCGCCGGGCTCGACGTGTTCGTGTCGGAGCCGCCGCGCGAGTCCCCGCTGCTCGCACTGCCGAACGTCATCGTCACGCCGCACCTGGGTGCGTCGACCGACGAGGCACAGGAGAAGGCGGGCGTGTCGGTGGCGAGGTCCGTGCGCCTCGCGCTGGCCGGCGAGCTCGTTCCCGACGCGGTCAACGTCGCCGGTGGCGTCATCGACCCCTACGTGCGTCCGGGCATCCCGCTGGTCGAGAAGCTCGGCCAGCTCTTCGCGGGCCTTGCGGATGCCGCGATCACCAGCCTCGACGTCGAGGTGCACGGCGAACTCGTCGACTACGACGTGAGCGTGCTGAAGCTGGCCGCGCTGAAGGGCGTGTTCACGAACGTCGTGAGCGAGACCGTGTCGTACGTGAACGCCCCGCTCCTCGCCGAGCAGCGCGGGATCGACGTGCGCCTGATCGTCGACTCCGACTCGCCGGAGTACCGCAACGTGATCACCCTCGCCGGCGCGCTCGCCGACGGTCGGCAGATCTCGGTGTCGGGCACCCTCACGGGCACGAAGCAGATCGAGAAGCTCGTCGGCGTGAACGGCTACGAGATCGAGGTGCCGATCGCGACGACCCACATCGTGATGCAGTACACCGACCGGCCGGGCATCGTGGCGGTCTACGGCCGCGAGTTCGGCGACGCCGGCATCAACATCGCGGGCATGCAGATCGCACGCCGCGAGGCCGGCGGCCAGGCGCTCAGCGTGCTCACCGTGGATTCCCCGGTGCCGTCCGACGTGCTCGACCGGGTGCGCGAGGCGATCGAGGCCGACGTGCTCGTCGAGATCGACATCACCGAGGAGTAGTGGGCGGCGGCGCCGTCGCGAGTCGTTCGAGCAGCGCCACGAGGGCGTCCATCTCGTTCGCCCGCGGGGCGTCGACGCCGAGCTCGTCGTCGTCGCCGTGCAGCGCGGAGTCGTAGTAGAGCCCGTCGCCGATGAGGGTGATCGCGAGTGCGACGGTCGGGTCGGCCACGTGTCGGCCGATCGCCTCGAACCAGCGCTCGCGCGCCGAGCGGATGGCTCGTGCGGCGGCCGCGCTGCCCCCCTGCGCGAGCCGGGCGGTGGCGACCACGGCGCGGTCGAGCGGATGCGCCATCGCGACCGAGGAACGCACGAAGTAGGCGATGGGACCCTCGGGGGCCGTCTCGATGGCGTGCACGTCGTGCTCGACGAGGGCGTCGAGGCGCCCGATCAGTCCGTCGATCAGCGCGTCCTTCGAGGCGAAGTGGTAGAGGAGCCCGCCCTTCGACACCCCGGCCGCGCGCGCCGTGGCGTCGAGGGTGGCGGCGCGCTCGCCGTCGTGCACGAGGATCTGCTCGAACGCGTCGAGCACGGCGTCGCGTGCGGCTGGGGGGCGGCTCATGTGCTCGATCGTAGCGAGCGGCATCCGGTCACCACCTGATACTATACCGGCTGGACGGTACAGTAATGGAAGCCGAGATGACGAACACCACGCAGCCCGCGACCCAGCCGATCGAGCACGCGACGAACCACGTCGCGCACGTCGACCCGGGTCGGCCGTCGCGCGCGCCGCGACGCGCCTGGTTCGCCCTCGTCGTGCTGATGCTTCCGGTGCTGCTCGTCTCGGTGGACAACACCGTGCTGAGCTTCGCCCTGCCCGCCATCTCACGCGACCTCGCGCCGACGGCAGCGCAGCAGCTCTGGATCATCGACGCCTACCCGCTCGTGCTGGCGGGGCTGCTCGTCGGCATGGGCAGCGCGGGCGATCGGTTCGGGCGCCGCAGGCTGCTGCTGATCGGCTCGACCGGTTTCGCCGTGGTCTCCGTCCTGGCCGCCTTCGCGCCCACCGCCGAGTCGCTCATCGCCGCGCGTGCGGCGCTCGGCTTCTTCGGGGCCATGCTGATGCCGTCGACGCTGTCGCTGCTCCGTGCGGTCTTCACCGACCGTGAGCAGCGTCGCCTCGCCATCGCGATCTGGGCGTCGGGCTTCGCGGCGGGCAGTGCGCTCGGTCCCCTCGTCGGCGGCCTGCTGCTCGAGCACTTCGCCTGGGGCTCGGTGTTCCTGCTCGCGGTGCCGGTGCTCGTGCCGATGCTCGTGCTCGTGCCCCTGCTCATCCCCGAGAGCCGCGACCCCGCGCCGGGCCGCATCGACGTCGTGAGCATCGTGCTGTCGCTCGCGGCGATGGGGCCGATCGTCTACGGCGTCAAGTCGCTGGCGACCGATGGCGTCGACGGGTTCGGCGTGCAGGCCATCGTGCTCGGCACGTTCTGCGCGATCTGGTTCGTGCGGCGGCAGCTCCGCAGCGATTCGCCCATGCTCGACGTGCGACTGTTCCGCCTGGGCTCGTTCGGCGGCGGCGTGCTCGTGAACCTCCTGAGCGTGGTCGCGCTCGTGGGCTTCCTCTACTTCGTCTCGCAGCACCTGCAGCTCATCGCCGGGCTCAGCCCGGTGGAGGCCGGACTCGCACTGCTGCCCGGCCTCGTCGCCATGATCGCGGCCGGCCTCGTGGTCGTGCCGATCGCCCGTCGGATCCGCCCGCGACTGCTCGTGCCGGTGGCGCTGGGCCTCTCGGCCGCCGGGTACCTCGTGATCGCCCTCGGCGCGAACTCGGGGTCGATCGCCCCGATCATCCTCGCCTTCGTGCTGCTCGGGGTCGGCATCGGCGCCGCCGAGACGGTCTCGAACGAGCTGATCCTCTCGAGCGCGCCGCCGGCGAAGGCCGGAGCGGCGTCCGCGGTGTCCGAGACCGCCTACGAGCTCGGGGCCGTGCTCGGCACGGCGGTGCTGGGCAGCATCCTCGCCGCGCAGTTCCGGGCCGGCATCGCGCTGCCGTCGGTCCTCACCCATCCACAGGCGGATGCCGCGCGCGAGACGCTCGCGGGCGCCATGACCGTCGCCGAGGAACTGCCCCCGTCGATCGGCGCCGAGCTCGCGGCATCCGCTGCCCGCGCCTTCGACGGCGGAGTCGTGGTGACCTCCCTCATCGGCGTCGCGCTGATGATCGCGGCCGCGGTCGTCGCGGCGATCGCGCTGCGCAATCCGGCGCCGTCCCGAGCGGACTGACGACCGCGGCCGACGGTTGCCGAATCTCGTTTCGCAGAGCACACTGAGGGCGACCGTCGGATTCCTCTTCGCCGCTCTGCACCCCGACGTGCTCGTCTCGAGCACCAGCGGTGCGAACAGCCTCACCGTCGCGGGCACCGCGTCGAGTGAGTACGCGCTCACGGTGATGACCGTCGTCGCCGCCGTGTGCTTCCCGCTGGTGCTCCTCTACCAGAGTTACACGTACGTGGTCTTCCGTCACCGCATCACGGGCACGGCGACGCAGGTCGACGCGACGCAGGTCGACGCGACGCAGGTCGGAGCGACGCAGGCGGGTACGACGGACGAGCGGCCGCCGCCCTCCTCCTGAGGGCGGCGGCCGTTCGATGCATGCGGCTCAGAGCACGTTGGGCTCGTCGGGAGCCGAGTGCTCGTTCCGCACGACCCGGTCGCCCGTGGCGGGGTCCACACTCGTGTGCGAGGTCGTCACCGAGCGGCGGCGACGCGCCAGCAGGACGATGCCCAGGATGATGATGATCGCGCCGGCGATCATGAGGATGTAGCCGACCAGCTGGAGGTTGATCCAGTCGACGGCGAGATTCAGCGCGAACGCGAGGATCGCGCCGATGACGAAGAGCACGATACCGAGACCGAGACTCATGGTGGGGGTCCTGCTTTCTCTCCGGCGGCTTCGGGCGCCGCTGTTCGATGAGGCGGATACCTCGTCCTGAGCCCGAGTGTATCGATCGGCCTCCCGAGCGGACAGTACGCTGGGAGGGCTGGCGCACGAAGGAGAATCCATGGTAGGCACGGTCAGGCTCGCGGTCATCCCGGGCGACGGCATCGGTCCCGAGGTGGTCGGCGAGGCGCTCAGGGCGCTCGACGCGGCCGTCGCCGGAAGCGACGTCGCCTTCGAGCAGACGCCGTTCTCCCTGGGCGCGGCGCGCTACCTCGAGACGGGCGACGTGCTGACCGACGACGACCTCGCCGCGATCAAGGAGCACGACGCGATCCTGCTCGGCGCGGTGGGCGGTGTCCCCGGCGACCCCAGGCTCGCCGGCGCGAACATCGAGCGCGGACTCCTGCTGAAGCTGCGGTTCGAGCTCGACCACTACGTGAACCTGCGTCCGACCGTGCTGCATCCTGGCGTATCCAGCCCGCTCGCCCACCCGGGCGAGGTCGACTTCGTCGTCGTGCGCGAGGGCACCGAGGGTCCCTACGTGGGCAACGGCGGCGCGATCCGGGTCGGCACGCCGGCCGAGGTCGCGAACGAGGTCTCGGTGAACACCGCCTACGGGGTCGAGCGCGTCGTGCGCTACGCGTTCGCCGCGGCATCCGATCGCCCGCGCAAGCGGCTCACGCTCGTGCACAAGACCAACGTGCTCGTCTTCGCCGGGTCGCTCTGGAAGCGCACGGTCGACGCCGTCGCGGCCGAGTATCCCGATGTCGCGGTCGACTACCTGCACGTCGACGCCGCGACCATCTTCCTCGTCACCGATCCTGCTAGATTCGATGTCATCGTCACGGACAACCTCTTCGGCGACATCCTCACCGACCTCGCCGGCGCGATCAGCGGCGGCATCGGCCTGGCGGCCTCGGGCAACATCAACCCCGACGGCCGGTTCCCGAGCATGTTCGAGCCGGTCCACGGCTCGGCACCCGACATCGCCGGGAAGGGCATCGCCGACCCCACCGCCGCGATCCTCTCCGTCGCCCTGCTGCTCGACCACCTGGGTCACCCCGAGCAGGCGGCGAAGGTGCAGCGGGCGGTCGCCGCCGACATCGCCGAGCGCGGTGACATGAGACGCTCGACCTCCGAGGTCGGCGACGCGATCGTCGCCCGCATCGGCGCACACGATTGACCAGCGCATCCGAAGGACGGAAACCATGACCATCAACCTCCCGCTCCAGGCACCATCCGCGGCCGGGCTCACCTGGAACGTCACCCGCAACGACGCGGCGAAGAGCGACGCCGAGCGCGACGCGGTGCTCGCCGACCCGGGCTTCGGCAACCACTTCACCGACCACATGGTCGACCTGTGCTGGTCGGAGAAGGGCGGATGGCACCGGCCCCGCGTCTCGCCGTACGGCCCGATCCAGCTCGAGCCATCGGCCGCGGTGCTGCACTACGCCCAGGAGATCTTCGAGGGGCTGAAGGCCTACCGCCACGCCGACGGGTCGATCTGGACGTTCCGCCCCTACGAGAACGCCGCACGGATGCAGCGCTCGGCCGCGCGACTCGCGCTGCCCGAGCTGCCGAGCGAGTTCTTCATCGACTCGTTGCGCCAGTTGATCGCCGTCGACGGCGCCTGGGTGCCGACGGCCCCCGAGACGAGCCTCTACCTTCGCCCGTTCATGTTCGCGAAGGAGGCGTTCCTCGGCGTGCGCCCCGCGAAGAAGGTCGCCTACTACCTCATCGCGAGCCCCGCCGGCGCCTACTTCCACGGCGGCGTGCAGCCCGTCTCGATCTGGCTCTCCACGAAGTACGCGCGCGCCGGCAAGGGCGGCACGGGTGCGGCGAAGACCGGCGGCAACTACGCGTCGAGCCTGCTGCCGCAGTCCGAGGCTGCCGAGCACGGATGCCAGCAGGTGCTGTTCCTCGACGAGGGCACGTACCTCGAGGAGCTCGGCGGCATGAACGTCGTGCTCGTCTACCGCGACGGCACGCTCGTGACCCCCGAGTCGGACTCGATCCTCGAGGGCATCACGCGCGACTCGGTGCTGCAGCTCGCGAAGGACCGCGGCCACACGGTCGAGAGCCGCAAGGTGACCATCGACGAGTGGCGCGAGGGTGCGGCATCCGGCGACATCGTGGGCGCGTTCGCGTGCGGCACGGCCGCCGTGATCACGCCCATCGGCCGGCTGCTCGCCGAGGACTTCGAGATCGTGCACTCGGGCTCTGGCGCGTCGGAGCTCGCGCTCTCGTTGCGCGAGGAGCTCACCGGCATCCAGTACGGACGCGTCGAGGACCGCCACGGCTGGATGACCCGGCTCGACGGCTGATGGCGGGCACGGTCATCCGGCCGTTCCGCCGTGACGACACCGAGCCGGTGGTCGCGCTCTGGCGCGCCGCCGGGCTCGTGGTGCCGTGGAACGACCCGTACCGCGACATCGAGCGCAAGCTCACGGTGCAGCCCGAGCTCTTCCTCGTCGCGGAGCACGCCTCGGTCGACGGTGCGCCGACCGTGGTCGGCGCGGCCATGATCGGCTACGACGGGCATCGCGGGTGGGTGAACTACCTCGCGGTCGACGAGTCGCGGCGCGGCGAGGGCCTGGGCGCGGCGATCATGGCGGAGGCCGAGCGGCTCCTCGTCGAGCGGGGCTGCCCGAAGCTCAACCTGCAGGTGCGGTCGACGAACCAGGGCGTGATCGACTGGTACCGCTCGCTCGGCTTCGAACCCGACCGTGCGGTGAGCCTCGGCAAGCGGCTGATCGCCGACGGCGAGCCCGGGCCCTCCGGCGCCGCCCCGTAGGCTGGTCGCATGAAGATCGCGCGCTTCTCCCACGGCGACACCATCGCATTCGGCATCGTCGACGAGGAGGAGGACGAGCTCGTGGTCCTCAAGGCCGACCCGATGTTCGCGGGGTACGAGCCGACGGGGGAGCGGGTTCCGCTCGGCGAGGTCAAGCTGCTCGCGCCGGTCATCCCGCGTTCGAAGATCGTGGCGGTCGGGAAGAACTACCGCGAGCACGCCGCCGAGATGGGCGGCGAGGCGCCGGCGGAACCGTTGCTCTTCCTCAAGCCGAACACCTCGGTGATCGGGCCCGGCGAGCCGATCGTGCTCCCGGTGCAGAGCGACCGCGTCGAGCACGAGGGCGAGGTCGCCGTCGTCATCGGGCGGATCGCGAAGCACGTCGCCGAGGCGGATGCCGCGAACGTGATCTTCGGTTACACGATCGCGAACGACGTGACCGCGCGCGACCTGCAGCAGCGCGACGGTCAGTGGACCCGGGCCAAGGGCTTCGACACGTTCTGCCCGCTCGGCCCGGTGATCGACACGGACCTCGACCTCGAGGGCGGCACGATCGAGGCGAGCGTGAACGGCGAACGCCGCCAGGAGGGCCGCCTCGCCGACATGGTGCACTCGATCCCGGCGATCGTGGCCTATGCGTCGAGCGTGTTCACGCTGCTCCCGGGCGACGTGATCCTCACGGGCACCCCGGCGGGCGTCGGCCCGATCGTCGACGGCGACACCGTCGAGGTCACGGTCTCGGGCCTCGGCACGCTCTCGAACCCGGTGCGCGGCCCGCGCTGAGCGACGGCGGCGTCACGCCTCGGGCGGGGCGAGCGGCGTGCCGCCGCCGCATCCGCCCGCTCAGCGACCGAGCGTCGTCGCGGCGAGGTCGACGTCCTCGTCGTCGTTCCAGAGGTGGAACGCCAGCCGGGCGCGCCCGGCGCGGCCCGACGCGGTGATGCCGGCGGCGCCGAGTGCCGCCAGCTCCGCGCCGTCGGCGTCGGGCCAGGTGACGATCGCGCTGTCCGACGGTGCCATGCCGATGCGCTCCCGGAAGGCGTTCGCAAGGCCGACCGAGTGGGCGCGCACGTCTTCGGCATCGAGTGCGGCGGCGAATCCGAGGGCGGCCTCCGCACCGACCCACGCGTGCCAGGCGGGGGAGACGTCGAATCGGCTCGCATCGTCGGCGAGGTGCAGGTCGGGGCCGTAGCACGACGCCCACGGATCGGTGCCCGAGTACCATCCCGCGGTGAGCGGCGTGATCTCGGCGAGCGCGCGCGGCGAGAGCGCCGCGAACGCCGCCCCGCGCGGGGCGCACAGCCACTTGTAGGCGTGGCAGACGATGAGGTCGGCCTCGAGGTCGGTGGTCGGCAGCCATCCGGTGGCCTGCGTGGTGTCGACCAGCACCCGCGCGTCGACGGCGCGCGCGGCCTCGGCCACGGATGCCGCGTCGGCCACGTCGCCCGTGGCGGACTGCACGAGCGAGTACGACGCCATCCAGGTGTCGGGGCCGATCGCATCGGCGAGGTCGGCCAGCGGCACGTGGCGCACGCGGAGGTCGCCCCGCGCGAGGAACGGGCCGACGACCGAGGAGAAGTCGCCGTCGACGCAGACCACCTCCGCGCCGGCCGGGGCGGATGCCGCGGCGAGTCCCGCGAACACGGAGACCTGCGATCCCGTGGCGACCCGCGCGGGATCGACGCCGAGCAATGTCGCGGCGTGACCGCGGGCACGCTCGAGGGCCGCCGAGTACTCGGACGCCGCCGCGGTGCCCGTCGCCCAGCGCTCGAGGTCGAGGCGCAGCGCCTCACGCGTGACGTCGGCGGGGAGGCCGAGCGTGCAGGCGGCGAGGTAGCCGCGCCCGGCGGCGAATCGGTCACGGAGGGAGGACATGCCACCAGTCTCCGCGCGTGCGATCCATTCGACAACGGCAGGTGAGTGATCATATCCATGCCGTGGCGTTATGATTCACGCATGTCCGACGCGTCCATCGAGGGTCTCGCGGCCGCACTCGACCTGCAGACCGTGCGGGTCGTGCGCCAGGTCGCCGAGCACGGTTCGCTCACCGCCGCGGCCGAGGCCCTCGGCTACAGCCAGCCCGCGGTGAGCCAGCAGCTGCGCCGATTCGAGGAGCGCACCGGCATCGCGCTCGTCGAGCGGGTCGGCCGGGGCATCCGGCTCACCCAGTCGGGCCGGGTGCTGGCCCGCCATGCGAACGCCGTGGCGACCGCGATCGAGGCCGCCGCGGGGGAGCTCGCCGAGATCCGCGGCCTGCGTGCCGGCCGGGTGCGGCTCATCGCATTCCCCTCGGCGTCGGCGACGCTCGTGCCGAGGCTCATCGCCGCGCTCGGCGCCGCTCACCCGGGCGTCGCCGTCACGTACGTCGAGGCTGAGCCGCCCGAGGCCGTCGCCGCCGTGCGCGCCGACCGGGCCGACCTCGCCATCACCTTCAGCTACCCGGGCGATCGCGATGATCCACACCGGGCCAGCGCCCGCGGCCTCGACGTCCGCGCCTTCGGCGATGAGCCCATCCGGCTCGTGCTTCCCGCCGGGCATCCCGCGGCGGAGTCCGACGTGGTCGACCTCGCCGCGCTCGGCGACGACCCGTGGATCGCCGGATGCCCCCGCTGTCGCGGCCACCTGCTCGAGCTCGCGGCGACCGCCGGGTTCACGCCGCGCATCGCCTTCGAGACCGACAATTTCGTGGCCGTCGAGGGGATGGTGGCGCAGGGGCTCGGCGTGGCGCTGCTGCCCGCACTCGCGCTGGCCGCCTCGCCGCGGCATCCGGGCGTCGTGACCCGCCCGACCGCACGGAGCGACGTGCGCTCGCTGCACCTCGTGACGGCACGGGGCGCGGAGCGCGTGCCCGCGGTGGGCGCGACCATCGCGGCCCTCGAGTCGCTCGCCGCCGGCTGACGTCGCCCCACCCGACGCGGCGCGTCGGACGCGCCCCGGTCGATAGCATGGACGCGTATGTCCGAGACAGCCCACCCCACCACGTCCGCGACCGGCACCGATGTGCGCGTCCGCTTCTGCCCCTCGCCCACCGGCACGCCGCACGTCGGCCTCGTGCGCACCGCGCTCTTCAACTGGGCCTACGCCCGGCACACGGGGGGCACCTTCGTCTTCCGCATCGAGGACACGGATGCCGCGCGCGACAGCGAGGAGAGCTACGAGCAGCTCCTCGACGCGCTCACCTGGCTGGGCCTCGACTGGGACGAGGGCATCGGCATCGGCGGTCCGCACGAGCCCTACCGCCAGTCGCAGCGCGGCGGGATCTACGTCGACGTGGTCGAGCGGCTGAAGGCCGCCGGCCACGTCTACGAGAGCTACTCGACGGCCGACGAGATCGACGCCCGCAACGAGGCCGCCGGGCGACCGAAGCAGTTCGGCTACGACAACTTCGACCGCGACCTCACCGACGAGCAGCGCGCGGCGTTCCGCGCCGAGGGTCGCCGGCCGGCGCTGCGCCTCAGGGTGCCCGAGGTCGACCTCGGCTTCGACGACCTCGTGCGCGGCCGCATCGACTTCCCGCTCGGCGGCACGACCGACTTCGTGGTCGTGCGTCCCAACGGCGCGCCCCTCTACACGCTCGTCAATCCCGTCGACGATGCGCTGATGGGCATCACGCACGTGCTTCGCGGCGAGGACCTGCTCTCGTCGACGCCGCGGCAGATCGCGCTCTACCACGCGCTCATCGACATCGGCGCGACCACCTTCGTGCCCCGCTTCGGGCACCTGCCCTACGTCATGGGGGAGGGCAACAAGAAGCTCTCCAAGCGCGACCCCGAGTCCAACCTCTTCCACCACCGCGATCGGGGGTTCATCCCCGAGGGCCTCGTCAACTACCTCGCGCTGCTCGGCTGGGGGTTCTCCGCCGACCGCGACGTGTTCAGCCGCGACGAGCTCGTGGCGGCATTCGACGTCGAGGACGTCAACCCGAACCCCGCGCGCTTCGACCTGAAGAAGGCCGAGGCGATCAACGGCGACCACGTGCGCCAGCTCGAGGTCGGCGAGTTCGCGGCGCGCACCGTGCCCTACCTCCAGGCCGCCGGTGCCGTCGAGACGCCGATCAGCGCCGCGCAGGAGGCCGTGCTCGTCGAGGCCGCCCCGCTCGTGCAGGAGCGCATCGGGCTGCTCGGCGAGGCGCCGGGCATGCTGGGCTTCCTGTTCACGGATGCCGCGGGCCTCGCGTACGACGACGACGCCCTCGCCGCCCTGCCCGCCGACACCGCCACGGTGCTCGACTCCGCCCGTGAGGCGCTCGACCGGCTGCCCGCCGACGCGTGGACGCACGACCAGATCGAGGAGGCGCTGCGCGGCGCCCTCATCGACGGACTCGGGCTCAAGCCGCGGGTCGCGTTCGGGCCGGTGCGCACCGCGATCTCCGGACGCCGCGTGTCGCCGCCGCTCTTCGAGTCGATGCAGATCCTCGGCAAGATCGACTCGCTCGAGCGCATCGACCGGCTCGCCGGGCGCCTCGGCTAGCGCGACACGGGCCCTTCCCTCCGAGGTCCGCTCAGTTTGGTCGGGGTGCGATGCGTAGGCTAGAGTTGCATGTCGGCCCGGGGCTTCGGTTCCAGGCCATTGGGGTATGGTGTAATTGGCAACACGGCTGATTCTGGTTCAGTTGTTCTTGGTTCGAGTCCAGGTACCCCAGCGCAAGACCCGCGAGATATCGCGGGTCTTCTCCGTTTCCTCGGCGATTTCCTCGGCGACGTCTCCTCACGACTGAACGGCTCAGATCCGTCCGTTGTCGTACCGCCCGCCGTCCCTCCCCGCATCCTTCGAGTCGCGCAAGCGCCGTTCGGCGCTGAGGCGGGCCTCGCGCACCTCTGCCGCGGTCTCGTCCACCGTCTTCCTGCGGGCGAGTCGCTGCCCGAAGCGGTTCCACAGCACGACGCCGACCGCGGAGAGCACGATCACCGCGCCGAGGATGACCCACGACACCGGGTCCATGCGACGGAAGGTACTCCGAGCCGCGCGCGGCCGCAATGACGCCACCGTCGTCGGCGCGAGCACGGCCGCTCCAGCAGCGCAGAGGATGGCCCCCAGCGCCCGCACCCCAAGCGAGGGACCCCCACCCGGAGAATGAGGTCGGGGCCCCTCGTTCCCTTGGGTGTTGGGCTCGAGGACCGCGGCCGGACGATGGATGCGAATGGCCCGACGGTCGCGGTGAACACATGGTAGGCGGGGAGTCGGGGCATCCGATGCCCCCAGAAATGGGCGCTGACGATCGGCACGATTCGATGCCCTCGCGCGGGGACGCGGCTACCATGTGGCTGCAGCGCCGCTCGCGTTCCGCCCCGCCGGCGCCGACGTGCAGGGAGATGAAACATGTGCCGATGGCTCGCGTACTCCGGTGAACCGCTCCAACCGTCGACGGTGATCCTCGACGCACAGCACTCGCTCGTGAAGCAGTCGCTCAATTCGCCGCTCGGCGCCGAGACCGTGAACGGCGACGGCTTCGGGTTCGGCTGGTATCCGCGCGAATCGGTGGCCGGCAGCCGTCCGGCGCTGTTCCACAGCACGGAGCCCGCGTGGAACGACGAGAACCTGCGCGAGCTCACGCAGGCGATCGAGAGCCCGCTGTTCTTCAGCCACGTGCGCGCGGCGGGCGGACCGCCGATCCAGCAGACGAACTGCCATCCGTTCCGCTACGAGAACTGGATGTTCATGCACAACGGCTTCCTCGGGGACTTCGCCAAGATGAAGCGCGACCTCACGTTCGCGGTCGATCCGTCGCTGTACCCGCACATCCACGGCACCACCGACTCCGAGGTGATCTTCCACCTCGCCCTCACGCTCGGTCTGCAGGACGACCCGATCGGCGGCATCACGAGGGCGGTCCAGATGGTGGAGTCCGTCGGCCGCGAGCACGGCATCCGGTTCCCGATGCAGGGCACGATCGCGCTCGCCGACGGCGCGACCATCTGGGCGTTCCGCTATTCCACCCAGGGGATGTCGCGGTCGCTGTTCCATTCCGTTGACATCGACACGCTGCGCGAGATGTACCCCGACATCGAGCGCCTGAAGATCTTCGGCCGCCGTGCTCGGGTGGTCGTCTCGGAGCCGCTCAACGACCTGCCGGGCGCCTTCGTCGAGGTTCCCGAGTCCACCGTGGCCATCCTGGACGAGAGCGGATATCGGCACCAGCCGTTCCTCGCCGAGGCCGCGTAGCCACGCCGTTCCGGGACACGGGGCCGGATGTCCCGGCCAAGTCTGGACACGAGCGGCATGCTGAGGTTCCATGGTGATCGGAGCAACATGGTGCTCGCCCTTCCGGGCACCGCGTCACCCGCACGATCGCGGGCTTCGGGGGTGAATGCATGGTCGTCCGGAACATGCGGAATCGCGACTTCGCGGAGACCCGCACGCCCCTCGGCGTCGTCGGCGGATTCATCGGACTCGTCGCGGCGAGTGCGGCGGCTGCCACCCTCGTCGTCGTCGGGGTGACGCCCGCGATCGCCACCGTCGGCATCGCGGCATCCGGCACCATCGGGATGTTCGAGAACCTGCCCGGCTACCTCGAGATCGGCGAGCTGTCCGAGAAGAGCAACATCTACGCCACCCGCTCCGACGGGGTGCCGGTGCTGCTCGCGTCGTTCTACGACCAGAACCGGGTCGAGGTCGGCTGGGATGCGATCAGCCAGTACGTGAAGGACGCCGCGATCGCCGGCGAGGACCCCCGTTTCTACGATCACGGCGGTATCGACATCCAGGGCACCGTGCGAGCGGCGGTCACGACCGCCACCGGCCGCGAGACGCAGGGCGGCTCGTCCATCGCGCAGCAGTACGTGAAGAACGTGCGAGTCCAGGAGTGCGAGCGGATGGCCGACGTCACCGCACTCGAGGACCTCAGCGAGGAGGAGCGGGTCGCGCTCACCGGCGACCAGCGGCATGCGCTCGTCGAGGAGGAGCGGCTCGGCTGCTACGACACGGTCACCGAGACCACGATCGACCGCAAGCTCAAGGAGATGCGCCTCGCGATCGGCGTCGAGAAGCGCTACACGAAGAACGAGATCCTGCTCGGCTACCTGAACATCGCCGGATTCGGCGGCACGGTGTACGGCATCGAGGCCGCCGCCAACTACTACTACAGCACCACGGCAGCGAACCTCTCGCTCGCGCAGGCGGCATCGCTGATGGCCATCGTCAACAACCCGGCCAAGTTCCAGCTCGACAAGCCCGACAGCGAGACGAACGGCGCCGCCAACGGGTACGCCGAGAACACCGCACGGCGCAACTACATCCTCACGAGCATGCTCGAGCAGCGGAAGATCACGCAGGCGGAGTTCGATGCGGCCGTCGCGACGCCCGTGCAGCCCGCGATCACCGAACCGAGCACCGGATGCCAGACGGCCGGCGGCAGCGCGTACTTCTGCGACTACGTGAAGAACATCCTGCAGAACGACCCGATCTTCGGCGAGGACGCGGAGACCCGGATGCTGAACTTCCGCCGCGGCGGATACGAGGTCTACACGACGCTCGACCTCGACCTGCAGATGGCAGCCGAGAACGCCATCGGGCAGCACGTGCCGCAGACCTATCCGGGGTGGGACGTGGGCGGCGTGATCTCGAGCGTCCAGGTCGGCACCGGGCGGGTGCTCGCGATGGCCCAGAACCGCACGTACAGCCAGGACCCGGCGGTGCTCTCGACCGGCCCGCAGTTTACGAGCATCAACTACAACACCGACTACGATTACGGCGGCTCGAGCGGGTTCCAACCCGGCTCCTCGTACAAGGTGTTCACGCTGGCCGAGTGGCTGAGGACGGGACACGGACTGGCCGATCGGGTCGACTCCCGGCCGAAGAGCAACTGGGGCGTGTTCCAGGACAGCTGCCTCGGGCCCCACTACGCGGGCAACTGGAACCCGCGGAACGACGCCAACGAGTCGGGTGGCAACTACAGCGCGCTGGAGTCGACCATCGGATCGATCAACACGGGCTTCATCGGCATGGCGAAGCAGCTCGACCTGTGCGGCATCCGGCAGACCGCCGAGGCGTTCGGCGTGCACCGGGCCGATGGCGATCCGCTCGTGCAGGGCCCGTCATCGGTGATCGGCACGAACGAGGTCGCCCCGCTCAGCATGGCGGTCGCGTTCGCCGGCATCGCCAACAACGGGCTCACCTGCTCGCCGATCGCGATCGACCGCATCGTGGGACGGGACGGCGCGGAGATCCCGCCGCCCGTCAGCACCTGCACGCAGTCGGTGTCGCCCGAGGTGGCCGCCGCCATGCACTACGCGATGGGTCGCGTGATGACCGGCGGCACGGCGACGGCATCGTATGGCGCCACCTCGCCGCGCGTGCCGCTCATCGGCAAGACGGGCACCACCGACGGGGCGAAGGACACCTGGATGTGCGGGGCGAGCTCGAAGGTGGCGACGGTCGCCGCCGTCGTGAGCGTGAACGGCTCGGCGAACCAGCGCGGGATCTCATTCGCGAGCGGGCAGGCCGCGACGGCTCGTCACCGCATGTGGCCCGCCGTGATGTCGGTCGCGGCGGCGAAGTACGGCGGCGACCCGTTCACGGAGGCGGGGCTCGGCCCGGTCGCGCCGCGCAGCGGCACCGTCCCGGCCCCCGCGCCCGCCGAGAGCGGCGAACCCACCGACGGCGACGGCGGTGACGGCGGCAACGGCAATGGCAACGGGAACGGCAACGGCAACGGCAACAACGGCGGCGGACCCGGGCCGGGCTGACCGACCGCCGACCGCGCATGACGCCCCGCCGGGTCCGTCCCGGCGGGGCGTCGACGCATCGGCGTGTCAGAAGTCGATCGCGTCGCCCGGCTCGAGCGGCAGGTACTCGCCCCCGCCCTGCTCGGTCGCCCATCGGAGCCGCGCGTTCGCGAGGTCCTTGCCGGCTCGCGACAGCAGCATCTCGTGCGTGGGGAACGCGCGCCGCGGCGCGACCGCGATGATGTAGTCCATCACCTCGCTGATCTTCATCCACGGCGCGTTCGCCGGCGCCGCGAGCACGTCGACCGCCACGCCCTCGGGCACCGCGAACGAGTCGCCGGCGTAGGAGAGGGCATCGTTCACGAGCACGCCGAGGTTGTCGATGATCGGGATCGACGGGTGGATCTGGGCGTGGCGCCCGCCGAAGAACCGCAACCGGAAGGGGCCGACGTCCACCTCGTCGCCCGCGGCCACCGTCTCGACGGCGAAGTCGGATGCCGCGGCCGCGACGCCCGCCGGACCGAGGATCCGCACGTCGGGGTTCGCGGCGACGATGCGCCCGAGCTGCTCGGGCGTCCAGTGATCGTCGTGCTGGTGGGTGACGACGACGGCGACGGTGCCGGCCGACTCGGTGATGGGGGTCGTGAACTTGCCGGGGTCGACGTACAGCCTGTCACCCGAGTCCTCGACGACGAGTGCGGCGTGTTCGAGCTTCGTGAGTCGCATGCGTCGAGCCAACACCGCCCGTCGGGCGGCGCGCAAGCCCGAGCGCCTGCCAGAATCGCTCCATGCATCGAGCCCCCCGGCGCCTTCTGCTCGCCGTCAATCCGGCCGCCTCGTTCGGCCGGAACCGCGCGGTCGGACCGGCGGTCGCCGAGCGACTCATCGACGAGGGGCACGACGTGTCGATGCTCCGCGAGGCCAACTTCGAGCTGCTCCGCCGCGAGACGGAGTCGGCGTTCGCGCAGGGCGGCATCGACGGCCTCGTCGTGGTGGGCGGCGACGGCATGGTCTCGCTCGGAGCGAACCTCGTCGCGCAGACGGGCGTGCCGCTCGGCATCGTCGCGGCCGGCACGGGCAACGACCTCGCGCGGGGCCTCGGCCTGCCGTACGACGACCCGGCGGCGGCCACGGACGCCCTCGTCGCCGCACTCGCGCGGGAGCCTCGCGTGATCGACGCGGGCATGATCCGCCACGGCGAGCTGAGCACGTGGTTCGCGTGCGTGGTCTCCACGGGATTCGACGCCGTCGTGAACGAGCGCGCGAACCGGATGACCCGGCCCCGCGGTCCCAGCCGGTACACGCTGGCCCTGGTGCGCGAACTGGCCACCTTCCGGCCCCGCACGTACGCGATCACCATCGACGGGGTGCGCCGCGAGCAGCGCGCCATGCTCGTATCGGTCGCGAACAACGCCTCGCTCGGCGGCGGCATGCGCATCGTGCCCCACGCGGACCTCGCCGACGGCCTCCTCGACGTGTTCATCGTCCACCCGCTCTCGCGCATCGGCCTGCTCAGGGTGTTCCCCAAGGTGTTCGCGGGGGAGCACGTCGACCACCCGGCGGTCGAGTTCGTCCGGGCTGAGCGGGTGACGATCGACGCCGACGACATCGTCGCGTACGCCGACGGAGAGCGTATCGGCACGCTCCCGATCGACGTCGCAGTGGTGCCCGGCGCGCTCTCCGTCTTCGCCTGATGAGACGGCGGATGCCGCGGCGGCCCCGATTTTGCGGCAGCCCGGCGGCTGTGTCATACTCTTCAAGTTGTCGATTCGGCCCCATCGTTTAGCGGCCTAGGACACCGCCCTCTCACGGCGGCAGCGCGGGTTCAAATCCCGCTGGGGTCACAACGCATCGAATGCCCTCGCTCCGGCGAGGGCATTCGGCATTTCCGGGCTCGTTCGGCCCGCGGCATCCGCTCGCCGTGGAGCTGCGGCACCGCTGTGCGCTGGGGACGCGAACGCGGCATCCGATCGGCCATCGGCTAGACTCGCCAGAGCGAAGGGGAGTATCCCGCGGGGCGCACGCCTCGGGCCACGATCGTCAGTACGAGCGCCAGAGACGCCGCTCCGGTCGTGGCGGCGCGCCGAAGGCGCGGTCGGGAGAGACTTTCGGGTTCACCTGTACCCACAACTCACCCGGAAGGCCCCCAGTGCTCGAGCTCCCCGCCTGGTTCGAAATCGGATCCCTCGTGGTCCTGACCCTCATCCTCATCGCCGACCTGCTCCTCGTCATCAAGCGTCCGCACGTTCCGTCCTTCCGGGAGTCGACGCTGTGGGTGGTGTTCTACGTGGCGCTGGCGCTCGTCTTCGCGCTGCTCATGCTGCTGCTCGGCGACGCCGAGCATGCGGGCCAGTTCGTCGTGGGCTGGCTCACCGAGTACAGCCTGTCGATCGACAACCTCTTCGTCTTCGTCGTGATCATGGCCCGGTTCGCCGTGCCGAAGAAGATGCAGCAGGAGGTGCTCATGGTGGGCATCATCCTCGCGCTGATCTTCCGCGGCGTGTTCATCCTGCTCGGCGCGCAGCTCATCGAGAACTTCAGCTGGATCTTCTACATCTTCGGCGCCTGGCTCGTGTGGACGGCGATCCAGCAGGCGTTCCTGCATCGCGAGGAGAACGCCGAGGAGAACGAGAGCGGGCTGGTGCGCCTGCTGCGCAAGCGCGTCCGCATCTCCGATGACTACGACGGCATCAAACTGCGCACCACGGTCGACGGCACGCGCATGTTCACGCCGATCCTCATCGTGTTCATCGCGATCGGCACCACCGATCTGCTCTTCGCGCTCGACTCGATCCCCGCGATCTTCGGCATCACCCAGAGCGCGTTCATCGTGTTCACGGCGAACGTCTTCGCCCTCATGGGCCTCCGACAGCTCTACTTCCTCCTCGGCGGCCTCCTCGAGCGCCTCGAGTACCTCAAATACGGCATCGCATTCATCCTCGCGTTCATCGGCGTGAAGCTCGTGTTCCACGCCCTGCACGTCAACGAGCTGCCGTTCATCAACGGCGGCGAGCCCGTCGAGTGGGCACCCGAGATCTCGACGTGGGCCTCGCTCGGCGTCATCGTCGCCGCGATGGCGGTCGCCACGATCGCGAGCCTCGTGAAGGCCCGCGTCGACTCGAGGCGCCGGGGTGCGAAGCTCCTCGACGAGGTGCCCCACTTCACCGAGGACGCACCGCGCCGCGAGCACTGACGAGGTCCGGCGGGGTCGCGGCTGTGCACAGCGGTCCGCGACACCCGCCCGGACTTGCTACCGTGGGGAGGCGACGCCTGGGTGGGGCGCGCGGGCCGGGGGGCCCGGTGGTGAGCTGCGACGAGGAGAACCGTGTCCGCTGATGGCGAGGACGTCGTCCCGCTCCCGCACGGTTCCGCCGTGATCGCCCACAGCGCGCAGAGCGACGTCGGTCGCGTGCGCAGCGTGAACGAGGACGCGTTCCTCGCCGAGGCGCCCGTCTACCTCGTCGCCGACGGCATGGGCGGGCACGCCCGCGGCGACGCCGCGAGCCGCACGGTGATCGAGACCTTCCGCCGGCACCTCGAGCCCGGGCGGCCCACGTCGCCCGAGCAGGTGCTCGACGCCATCCACACGTCGAACGAGGCCGTGCGCGCCCTGAGCGCCGAGGGCGAGGAGGGCACCGCCGTCGCGGGCACGACCCTCACCGGTGTCGCGCTCGTCGACGCGGGCGACGGTGCCGGTTTCCACTGGATGGTGTTCAACATCGGCGACTCGCGCGTCTACTCGTGGGACGGCCGCACCCTCGAGCAGCTGAGCGTCGACCACTCCGCCGTGCAGGAGCTCGTGGACGCGGGGCTCATCAGCGCCGACGACGCCGAGCGACACCCCGACCGCAACGTGATCACCCGGGCGATCGGTGCCGACGAGGTCGTCGACCCCGACGTGTGGCTCATCCCGGCAACCGGCCGCCAGGTGTTCCTCATCTGCTCCGACGGACTGTCGAAGGAGGTCGACGACGAGCAGCTCGCCCGCATCCTGGCGGGCGACACCGGCCACGCCGCCGGCCTCGCCGGCGAGCTCGTCGACGCCGCGCTCGAGCGGGGCGGCCGCGACAACGTCACCGTGATCGTCGTGGAGTCCGAGCTCGGCTCCGACGACGACGAGGCCACGCGCGACCGCCGCGAGTCGCTGTCCCGCGCCGCCGAGGACACCACGCCGCGCACCGGAGAGGGCGAGCATGGCGACGTATCGGCCTGATCCGGCGAACGGATGGCTCGCCGCCGTCCGCGGATCGGTGATGCTGCTCGCTCCGTCGACGTCAGCATCCGACCTCGTGGCGCTTTGGCCGCAGCTCGGCGCCGACGACCCGACGCCGCAGGTGCTCGACCGCCTCACCGCGACCGGCCTCGCCACGACACCGCCCTTCGCGCTCGTCGTGCGGCACGCCGACGGCGACTCCGTCCGCGTCGTGGCACGCGGCGGGGTCACCGTGCGGGTCGGCGACACGTCGATCTCGGGCGCTGGCGTCTCGACCTGGACCGAGCGCGTGATCGACGCCGGGGCATCCGACATCACCGTGCACGGCGGCATCGAGGGCTCGGATGCCGGAGCCGAGCTCCCGATCGTGGAGGGCATCGTGCCCGCCCACGGCGTGAGCTCCGGAGTCCGCGAGGCGGTCGCCCCAGTCGAGCCGGCCGCGTCCCAGGCGCCGGGCGGCACGCCCGCGCGTGCCGTGATCGTCTCCGCGGCGGGGCCCGTCGTCACGCCGTCGGAGCAGACGATGGTGCCGGCCGAGGACACCGTCGCGGCGCCGATCACCCCGCCGCGGCCGACGAACGCCATCCCGGCGTCCACAACGGAGCCGGCGCCCGACTCGGGCGGGCTCGACGGCGACCACGACGGCCTCACCGTGGCGAGCGTCGACCTGCGGCGGCTCCGCGCCGAGCGGGCGGCGCGAGGCGGCGGTTCCACGCCCCCATCCGGCATCCCGGCCCTCGCCTCAGCGCCCACGTCGAGCCTGCGCATGCCCGACGGCACGATCGAGAAGATCGGCCACGAGGTGGTCCTCGGGCGCGCCCCGAGCGTCAGCCAGGTGTCCGGCGGCCGCCTCCCGCGCCTCATCACGATCGGAGCGGGCGATCCCGACATCTCGCGCAACCACGTCAGGCTCGCGGTCGAGGGCGACACCGTCGTGGTGACCGACCTGCACTCGCGCAACGGCACGCACGTCGTGGCTCCGGGCAGGGCGCCCGTGAAGCTCCGAGCCGGCGAGCCGACGCCGGTGCTGGCCGGAACGGTCGTCGACCTCGGCGGAGGCTGGACGCTGCAGGTGGTCGGGGCGTGATGCGACGCGCCCCGTCCAGCCCGCCCGAGCTGCCCGGATACACCCCGATCCAGCTCCTCGGCTCCGGCGGATTCGCCGACGTGTTCCTCTACGAGCAGCGGCTGCCGCGCCGCAAGGTCGCGGTCAAGGTGCTCCTCACCGAGGAGCTCGGTCGCGATACGCGGGCCCAGTTCGTCGCCGAGGCGAACCTCATGGCCCGCCTCTCGGCGCATCCGTTCATCGTCACGATCTTCCACGCCGACGTCTCCGTCGACGGCCGACCGTACTTCGTCATGGAGTACTGCTCGGGGCCGAGCCTCGCGGAACGGTACAAGCGCGAGCCGTTCGCCGTCGAGGATGCGCTCCGCACCGGCATCCGCCTGGCCGGCGCCGTGGCGACCGCGCATGCCGCCGGCATCCTGCACCGCGACATCAAGCCCGCGAACGTGCTGACGAACGACTACGGATGGCCGGCGCTCACCGATTTCGGCATCTCCTCGAACCTCGAGGGCGAACTGCCCGTGCACACCGTGACCGCACCTTCCGACGGGTCCGCAACGACGTCGGGGCAGTCGGCGGTCGGCATGAGCGTGCCGTGGTCGCCCGCCGAGATGTTCGAGGACGATCCCCGGCCCGACCAGCGAAGCGACCTGTTCTCGCTTGCGGCGACCGTGCACACGCTGCTCGCCGGCCGCACGCCGTTCGAGATCCCCGGCCGGCCGAACGGCTCGCTCGACCTGATCGGACGAATCGAGCGCGGCACGATCACGCCGATCGACCGGGCCGACGTGCCGCGCAGCCTCGCATCGGTGCTCGCGAAGGGCATGTCGGTGCGCCGCGACGATCGCTATCCGACCGCGATCGAGTTCGCGCGCGCGCTGCAGCGGATCGAGCTCGAGCTGGGCTACGCGACCACCGGCATCGAGGTGCCCAACCTCGTCGCGTCGGAGCGCGCCGCGTCCGACAACGACGCCGACGTCACGCGCGCACGGGCCGTGCACGTCGTCGAGGCCCAGCCGCGGCCGGCGGGGCCCGACCGCGACGATGCGACCCGAGCACGCTCGCCCCAGCAGATCGAGGCGCAGCCCGCCGCGACGCCCGGCGTGCCGGCGGCGGAGGGCACCGTGCTCCGGCCCGCGCCCGCCGGGCGAGCGCAGCCCGACCCGGCCGTCGCCGACGCGACCGTCGTGCGGCCGTCGAGGCCGGCGGCATCCGCCGGATCGCCCGTCGACGTCACGCAGGCGAGGCCACGGCCGGCGTCACGCACCGGCTCCGACGCCGTGGCCGGCGCCGTCGAGCCGATGTCGCCGAGGCGGTCGCGGTCGCGTGCCGGCACGATCGCGGCCGTCGCCGCCGGGGCCGTGGTGGTCGTGGCGATCGGCGTCGCCGTGGCGCTCTCCGGCACGCTCGACCGGGCCGTACCCGATCCCACGCGGGCACCGTCCGGGCAGGACGCCATCGTGGCCGCCACCGTTCCCGCGCCCGTCGTGGAGCCGGGCACGCGCTCCGCCGACGGCACGGCCGTCACCTTCCCGGTCTCGCACGCCGGCGCGGAGGACGGCGACCGGTACCGCTGGCAGCGCGCCGACGGCTCGGGGTCGACCGAGGTCACCGAGGGGTCGTCGATCGTCGTCGCCGGCGTCGCCACGTCCGAGCGGGTCTGCATCGAGGTGCAGGTGCAGCGCGGCAGCAAGACGTCGGAGGCGGTCACGGGGTGCACGCCGTGAGGCCCCTGCGCGTGGAGTTCTGCGGCGAGTGGTACACCGTCGAGGAGGGCGCCCCGTTCACGATCGGGCGCGAGTCCGACCTCACGATCGACGACAATCCCTACCTGCACCGCACCTTCCTCACCCTGTCGTCGGAGTTCGGGCTGTGGTGGCTCTCGAACGTCGGCCAGCTGCTCTCGGCGACGGTGTCGGATGCCACGGGCAGCGTGCAGGCCTGGGTGGCCCCCGGTGCGAAGCTGCCGCTGGTGTTCCAGACGGTCCACGTGATGTTCAGCGCCGGATCGACGACGTACGACTTCACCGTGCACGCCGAGGAGGACTTCTACAACACGTCGCTCACCGCGAAGCCCGCCGACGGCGGCACCACCATCCTCCCGGTCACGCTCACCACGGGCCAGCGACAACTGGTCGTCGCTCTCGCCGAGCACGTGCTCGCGCAGCCCGTCGCGGGCAGGGCGACCGTGCCGACGTCGGCGGAGGCGGCCGCGCGCCTGGGCTGGAGCATGACCACGTTCAACCGCAAGCTCGACAACGTCTGCGAGAAGCTCGACAAGATCGGCGTCGACGGACTCAGGGGCGGGCGCGGGAAGCTCGCGACGAACCGTCGCGCACGGCTCGTGGAGTACGCGGTGGCCACGCGACTGGTGAGCGCCGACGACCTCGCGCTGCTCGACGCCGACGCGGCCGACGAGGGCTGACGAGGGGCTCGGGGGCGGGTGGTTCGCCCCGAGACGGGCGGTGCGCCAGCCCTCGCCCGGGCCGCGATCCGATGGGGACATGTCCCCATTTCGAGGGCGCCCGGTCGCGTGTTAGCGTGATCAGCGTCCGGCCGCCGAGCGGTCGGATTTCCGTTGCGTGCGATCAGGCGAAATCATTCCGGGGGAGTCGAGCGTGGGTACCTTCACGTCCTGGGCGCGGGGTCGCAAGCAGGTCGCGTCGGCGACCGCGCTCGCAGTGCTCGTCGGCGTGCCGCTCGGGTTCGCCGTGCTGCATCAGGGATTCCCGGTCACCGATCCCGACCTGCGCGCCCGCGAGGTCTGGGTCACGAACGCGGAGGAGCTGCTGGCCGGACGCCTCAACCGCCAGATCGAGGAGCTCGACGCCGCCGTCGCGACCGCGACGAACGAGATCGACGTCTTCCAGGACGGCGATGACGCGTTCCTCTTCGATCCGAGCGTCGGGTCGCTCGAGCGCATCGACCCCTCGTTCACCACGCTCGTGCAGCGCATCGACGTGCCGCCGGCGTCGAAGGTCGCCTACGGCGGCGACGTCATCGCCGTCCTCTCCCCGAAGGGCGAGCTCTGGCGGGTGTCCGCGGGCGGCGAGCTGTCGTTCGACTACCGGGGCTCCGAGCCCGTCGCCGAGCTCGGCGACGAGGCGCAGGTCGCCGTCAGCGCCGAGGGCACCGTCTTCGCCACGTCGCCCGACGGCCGCGAGCTGCTGACCCTGCGACGCGTCGCCGACGAGCCGCAGACGTCCCGGCTCCCGCCGATGGGTCGGCACCAGCTCGCGGCCGTGGGCGAACGCGCGGTCGCGTTCGACGTCGAGGCCGACGCGATCGTCGTCGACGGTCGAACCGTCGAGCTTCCCGAACCCGCCCTGCGGCTGCAGCAGTCGGGGCCCGAGCGCGACCGGGTCGTGCTCGCGACCGGCTCCGCCCTGCTCGACGTGCCCTTCGACGGCGCCAAGGCCCGCGTCATCGAGAACGAGGCGGATGCCGCGCCCGCGTCGCGCGACGAGGTCGCCGCCCCCGTGCGACTCGGCGAGTGCATCCACGGCGCCTGGGCGTCCACCGGCAGGTACCTGGCGGCGTGTGACGGCCAGGAGCCGAAGGCGGTGTCGATCGACCAGCCGACGGCGGGTTCGCGACTCGAGTTCCGGGTCAACCGCGACGTGATCGTGCTCAACAACCTGACGAACGGCAACTCCTGGCTCGTCGACTCCGATCTGCGCCTCGTCGACAACTGGGAGGAGGTCACGCCGCCCGAGGAGAGCGACGAGCTCGAGGGCGACGAGAAGAGTGCCCAGCAGACCTTCGAGGACACCCTCGCGGAGCGCACCGACGTGAACCGGCCGCCGGTCGCCCGCGACGACGACTACGGCGTGCGCCCGGGCCGCACCACGGTCCTCGAGGTGCTCGAGAACGACACCGACCCCGACGGCGACGTGCTCACCGTGGCCGGCACGACCGAGATCTCGGATGCCGCGGGCCGCCTCGAGCTCATCGACGGTGGTCGCGCCCTGCAGTTCGCGCCCGCCGAGGGCGCGGCGGGCACGGTGTCGTTCCGGTACTCGGTCGACGACGGCCGCGGAGGGGTCGCCGAGGCATCCGTCGACGTGCGCATCGTGCCCGAGAGCGAGAACGCGGCACCGACCTCGATGCGATCCGGCGCCATCAGCGTCGAACAGGGCCAGCAGCTCTCGTACAACGTGCTCGGCGACTGGAACGACCCCGACGGCGACGACCTGTACCTCGTGAACGCGTCGCCGACCGGGGGCGACGCCGTGCGGTCGAGCCCCGACGGGTACCTCACGTTCGAGCACCGCTCCGCCGAGCTCGGGCAGAAGGAGGTGCAGTTCACCGTCTCCGACGGACAGGCCACCGCGTCGGGCACGCTCGTCGTCGACGTGAAGCCGACTGGGACGCTGAACCCGATCGGCACGCCCGACTTCGCGCGCGTGTTCGCCGGCGAGACGGAGCTCGTGGAGCCACTGGCGAACGACCTGTCGCCGTCCGGCGCGGGGCTCGAGCTGCTCGGCGTCGAGGGGGTGCCCGAGAACGCGACGATCACGCCCAACGTCGAGCGCGGCACGATCGCCTTCTCGAGCAACGTGCCCGGCGAGTACGTCTTCCTCTACGATCTGGGTGCCGGCGCCGCGGTGAGCAAGGGGCTCCTCCGCGTGCAGGTCGTGGAGCCGCCCGCGGAGGCGCCCCCGCCGATCGCGGTGAAGGACACGGCCTACCTCCGGCCCGGGGAGCCGCTGTCGGTGCCGGTGCTCGCGAACGACGTCTCGCCGTCGGGCCGCGTGCTCGCCGTGCAGTCGATCGACGATTCGTCGACCGAGGGCCTCGTGTCGGTCGAGATCCTCACCAACACCGTCACGCGGGTCACGGCCTCGCAGGCCCTCGACCGGCAGCTGCAGTTCAGCTACACGGTCTCCGACGGCGTGAACGCCTCGACGGCGACGGTCACCGTCGTCCCGGTGCCGCCGCTCGTGAAGCACCAGCCGCCCGTCGCCGTCGACGACGGGGCCATCGTGCGGGCCGGCGACATCGTGACCGTTCCCGTGCTCGACAACGACTACCACCCCGATGCCGCGCAACTGCACGTGCTGCCAGACCTCGCCGATGTCGAGACGCCCGAGGGCCTCGCCTTCGTCGACGGCGAATCGGTGCGATTCCAGGCCCCAGAGAACCCCGGCGTCTACTCGGTCGTCTACACGGTGGGCGACGAATACGAGCAGTCGGCGCGCGCCACCGTGAACTTCACGGTCGTCGCGAGGGATGCCGGCACGAACCGTGCGCCGCTGCCGACGCCGCTCACCTCCCGCACCTTCGCGGGATCGGCCGTGAAGATCGACATCCCGCTCGACCAGCTCGATCCCGACGGCGACTCGGTGACGCTGACGGGCATCACGGCGCCACCGAGCCTCGGTCGCGTCATCGAGCGCACGAGCACGTCGCTGACGTACGAGGCGTTCTCGGGCTCGGCCGGCACCGACTCGTTCACGTACGAGCTGCGCGACACCCTCGGCGCGACCGCCGAGGGCACGATCCGCATCGGCGTGGTGCCGAGGCCCGTCGTGCAGCTGCCGCCGACCGCCGTCGACGACGCCATCGAGATGAAGCCGGGGCGCACCGCATCCGTGGAGGTGCTGCTCAACGACTCCGACCCGAGCGGGTTCAGCCTCAGCGTCGCCGACCTCCCAGAGGTCGACGACGGCATCGAGGCGGAGATCCGGGACCGGCGACGCGTGGTCGTCACGGCGCCCGAGCAGGAGGCGGCGTACACGATCCGCTACGAGATCTCGAACGGCCACGGCGGCGCCGACACGGCATTCCTCCAGGTCGCCGTGACCGAGGACGCCGTCATCGAGCCGCCCACCGCCGAGGACCAGGTCATCGAGCCCGAGCAGCTCGTCGACGGCGAGCCCGTGACCGTCACGCCGCTCGCGGACGCCACGAACCCGGGCGGCCTCGTCGAAGACCTGGCGGTGACCGTCGAGGGTCCCAACGCCGGGCGTGCGGAGGTGGCACCCGACGGCAGCATCGAGGTCACCCCGGGTCGCCAGCGCTACGCCGTCGCGTACCGCCTGACGAACGAGCTCGACGACCTGTCGGCGATGGCGTTCGTGATCGTGCCTGCCGTGCCCTCGGGCGACGACACGGTCGAGGAGACCCAGCGACCGAAGACGCCAGAGGAGCTCGCGGCCGAGGAGAAGGCCAAGTTCCCCGCGCCGTACCTCGCCGACATCGGCGAGATCGTCGTGCCCATGAACGGGCGGATCAGCTGGAACGTCGACGACCTCGTCGTCGTGCCGTCGGGCGATCCCGCGCTCATCCTCTCCGCGTCCGCGACCAACGCCCGGGAGGCGGCGATGGTGAGCGGCACCGCGCTGCAGTTCGTGCCCGCGCAGGACTACCGGGGCGCGGCATCCCTCACCTTCGAGGTGACCGACGGCACGAGCGCCACCGATCCGATCGGCCGCACCGCGATCCTCACCGTCCCGATCACCGTCGGCGACCCGAACTTCAATGACACGCCGCCGACCTTCACGCCCCGGAGCGAGACGATCGAGGCCGGCGAGGCGCCGCTCGACCTCGACCTGCGCGAGTCGAGCGACCAGCCGAATCCGGACAACATCGAGCGGATCACGTACTCGAACCTGGGCGGCACGTCGGCCGACATCCATGGCCAGATCGTCGAGGGGTCGATCCTGCGGATCTCCTCGCCGCTCGGCGTACAACCGGGCACCACGGCGAGGATCACGTTCGACGTGCAGTTCAACGAGTTCACGGTGCCCGGATACGTGGACGTGAGCGTCGTGTCGTCGACCCGTGCCCTGCCGAAGGCGAACGACGACGCCATCGCGCTCCAGCGCAGCGACTCGAGGCCCGTCGACGTGCTCGCGAACGACTTCAACCCGTTCGCTCCCGACTCCCCGCTTCGCGTCGTCGACGCGAGGATCGACCAGGCGGACGTCGGGTCGGCCGCCTCGGCGAGCTTCACCGCGACCGATGTGACGGTGCGCACGGGTGCGGGCTTCACCGGAACCCTGAGCGTGATCTACCGCATCCAGGACGGCACGCGCGATCCCGCCCGTGAGGTGCAGGGCCGCATCATCGTCACGGTGCGGGACGAACCCGATGCGCCCAACGCGCCGACCGCGTCGGCCGGCGACGGTGCCGCGACGGTCCGCTGGAACATCCCGGCGAACAACAACTCCCCGATAGACGGCTACCAGCTCGACGTCAACGGCTCCGTTCGCGACGTGCCGGCATCGGCCGGGGGCACGAACTACGGCGTCGGGAACCTGACGAACGGCACCGCGTACACGTTCCGGGTGCGTGCGCACAACGCCATCGGGTGGGGCGCGTGGTCGGCGCCGTCGCCGTCGGTCACGCCGTACGGGACGCCCACGGCGCCCCGAAGCGTCTCCGCACAGGTGAACGGCACGGCGCCCACCAGCGTCGACATCAGCTGGGCGGCGCCATCGGACACCGGCGGCGGAAGCGTCCGCTACGAGGTCAGGCTCGACTCCGGTGGCTGGGTCGGCTCCGGCACCGACCGCTCGCACCGGTTCACGGGCGTCGGGGCGGGCGGGCACAGCGTGCAGGTCCGCGCGGTGAACGTGGGCAGTGGCAGGCCGGGCCCAGAGGCGACGACGAACTTCACCGTGCAGAACCCCCAGCCCTCCGGCTCGATCGGCAAGGGACCGAGCCGATCGTGCGACAGCGGCGGCGGCGGATGCGCCGAGGTCCGCATCACGTGGAGCAACATGGATCCGGGCACCTACCGCGTCTACGCCACGATCAACGGCGGAGCGTGCTGCGGCTACCAGCAGACCGTCGACGTCGGCGCGAACGGGCAGCTCCAGCTGCAGAACCACCTCGGCGTGCGCCAGGCGAGCGAGACGATCGCCGTGCGCTTCGAGAACCTCAGCGGCGGCACGTCGCGCACCCTGGGCGCCATCAGCGGCACCCAGTGGAACAACCTCGGCTACAACACGTGGTGACACGTGAGACGCCCGGCCCGGGCGGACACATGAAGGAGTGGACATGTCAGTGACACAGGAGCAGGCGCTCTGGTTCCAGGACGCCTTCTCGAAGCTCGTCGACAACATCGACCGGGCGATCCTCGGGAAGCGCGAGGTCATCGAGCTCGTGCTCACGGCGCTGCTCTCCGACGGCCACGTGCTGCTCGAGGACTTCCCGGGCACCGGCAAGACCGTGCTCGCGAAGGCGCTGGCGAACACCCTCGACGGCACGAACTCGCGAATCCAGTTCACGCCCGACCTGCTGCCGTCCGACGTCACGGGCGTCACGATCTACGACCAGGGCAAGGGGCGCTTCGAGTTCCACCGCGGGCCGATCTTCGCGTCCATCGTGCTGGCCGACGAGATCAACCGCGCGAGCCCGAAGACGCAGTCGGCGCTCCTCGAGGTGATGGAGGAGGGCCGGGTCACGGTCGACGGCCAGAGCTACGAGGTGGGCTCGCCGTTCATGGTCATCGCGACCCAGAACCCGGTGGAGCAGGCGGGCACCTACTCGCTGCCCGAGGCACAGCTCGACCGGTTCCTCATCAAGACGTCGCTCGGCTACCCCGACCACGACACGGCGGTGACGCTGCTGCTCGACTCGGCGAATCGCGCCCGCGCCTCGAAGGTCGCGCCGATCATCGCATCGAGCTCGGTCACCACGATGGCGCAGCTGGCCGCCGAGGTGCACGTGGATGCCGCGATCCTCTCGTACCTCAACCAGATCGTGTCGGCGACCCGCGAGCACGGCGACTCCGCCCTCGGCGTCAGCATGCGCGGCGCGCTCGCGCTCGCGCGCACGGTGAAGACGTGGGCGATCGCCCACGGCCGCTCGTACGCCACGCCCGACGACGTGCGCGACCTCGCGGTGCCGGTGCTCGCGCACCGCATCATCGTCGATCCCGAGTCCGAGTTCTCAGGCGTCACGGCCGAGGACATCGTCTCGCGCGCCCTCATCGACGTGGCACCGCCCGCGTACCGGGCGGCATGACGGCCGAGATCGGCGCGCCTGCGACGACATCCGCCCGCACACCGTCGCAGACGCGCATCGCGATCCGTTCCGTCGCGCACTCGGTCGCGGCATCCGCTCGCGGGGCGGTCAGCCGGCTGCGTGCCGGCGGTGCCCGCGTGGGGCGGGCGACCGCCCCGGTGACGGGCGTGGTGTCCCGGGTCGGATGGCTCGTGCTGTTGGTCGCGGCGGTCTCGCTCGGGCTCGCGGGGGGCTTCGGGTGGATCGAGTTCGCCTTCCTCGGCGCGACGCTCGTGGGCGCGATGCTCGTGTCCGTCCCGTTCGTGTTCGGCCGCATGCACTACCGGGTGGGCATCGAGCTGCAGCCGTCGCGCGTCGTCGCGGGCGAGCGCGCGCTCGGCCGGCTCGCCGTCGAGAACGCCGGCGCGGCGGCGTCGGTCCCCTCGCGCCTCGAGCTCCCGGTGGGCGCCGGCGTCGCGGAGTTCGTGATCCCCGCCCTCGAGCCCGGGACCGGGCACGAGGAGCTGTTCGCGGTGCCGACGAATCGGCGCGCCGTCATCGTGGCGGGTCCGGCCGTCTCGGTGCGCGGCGACCAGCTCGGGCTGCTGCGACGCGAGGTGCGGTGGACCGAGCCCGTCGAGCTGTTCGTGCATCCGGTGACCGCCCGGCTGCGCCCGTCGGCGGCTGGACTCGTACGCGACCTCGAGGGCGAGGTCACGAAGACGATCACCGACCACGACATCTCGTTCCACGCCCTGCGCGCCTACGCGCCGGGCGACGCCCTGCGCAACGTGCACTGGCGCACCTCGGCCCGCACCGGTCAGCTCATGGTGCGGCAGTACGAGGAGACCCGGCGCTCGCAGCTCCTGCTCGTGCAGGCGACATCGGCGGGCCACTACGCCTCCGACGAGGAGTTCGAGCTCGCCGTGTCGGTGCTCGCCTCGATCGGCCTGCAGGTCATCCGCGATGCGACCAGGCTGGCGACCGTCACCGATCGCCTCCGCCTGCGCACCGCGACGCCCACCTCGCTCCTCGACGACACCAGCCGCATCGAGCCGCTCGCGACGGGTGCGCCCTCGATCCGCGACCTCGTGCGCGAGGCGTCCAAGCGCATCCAGACGCCGAGCGTCGTCATCGTGGTGGGCGGCTCTCTCGCGCCGCTCGCGGAGTTCCGCGCCGTCGAGACCGTCTTCGGGCCCGACACCCGGGTGATCGCGTTCTTGGCGGAACGCGGCGCCGCCGCGCGGATCGCACGCGTCGCCGACTCGATTGTCGTGACGGTCGGCTCGCTCGACGAACTGTCCCGGCTCGTGCGGAGGGTTCGCCCGTGACCCGCATCCCACGCTCGGCATGGGGCGACCTCGCCGTGCTCTCGGTGCTCGCGCTCCTCGGCGTCGCCGGCTACGAGACGAGCTTCGGCGATCTCGACTTCATGCTCGCCGCGGTGGCCGGCATCGCCGTCGGCACGCTCGCCGCGGTCGCGGGCACCGCGTGGCGGCTGGGGGTGCTCACCACGGTGCTCCTCGGCCTCGCCGCCTACTTCCTCCTCGGCACGCCGTTCACCATGGCCGACGCCGGGCTGTTCGGCGTACTCCCGAGCCTCCGATCGCTCGCCGGCCTCGCCATCGGCGCGGTCTTCGGCTGGGCCGACATCCTCACGATCGGCGCGCCGGTCGATGCGCCGTACTACGTGGCCGCGGTCCCGTTCTTCGCGGCGTGGCTCGTCTCCCTCGCGGGGGCGATGCTCGTGCTGCGCTGGCTCAGCGTCGAGCGCACCCCGCTGCGTTCGTCCCTCGTGCTCGTCGGCCCGGTGCTGCTCTACCTGTCGGGGATCCTCCTCGGCACCGACGAGGCGTTCCTCGCCGCCGTGCGTGGCGTCGCCTTCGCCGCAATCGCCCTGGTGTGGCTCGCCTGGCGCCGCGGCGCCACCGTCGAGGCATCCGTCGAGGGCGCAACGCGCCTCCGCCGGCGCAAGCTCACCGGATCGGCCGCCATCGTCGCCGGCGCCGTGGTGCTCGGCGTCGTCGCCGGGCTCGCCGTCGCCCCGGCGTCACCCGACCGCTTCGTGTTGCGCGAGCAGATCGTGCCGCCGTTCGACCCCGTCGAGTTCGCGAGCCCGCTCGCCGGATTCCGCACGTACACGAAGGACCTCGCCGAGGAGCCGCTGTTCCGGGTGTCGGGACTCGAGCCCGGGGATGTCATCCGGCTCGCGACCATGGACGCGTACACCGGGCGCCTCTGGACCGTCGCAGGGCCCGAGGACGCCGAGGACGGCGGATATGCGATCGTGGGCCCGACGCTGCCCGGCCCGCCGCTCGCGAGCCTCGGAAGCGGCCGTACGGTCGAGGTGATGGGCGCGTCGTACGACGATGTCTGGCTGCCGATGGTGGGCTACGGCTCCACGCTCGAGCTGCTCGACGAGGGCACCGGTGCGCGGGCGGGCGACCTGCGGTACAACGCCGCCGCCGGCACGGCGGTGCTCACGAGCGGGGTCGGAACCGACGCCCGGTACCGCCTCGAGTCGCGCATCCAGCGGGAGCCCGACCTCGAGGACCTCGTCGACGTGCCCGTGGCCCGCGTGCCGATGCCCGCGGTCGAGAACGTGCCAGACGTCGTGGCCGCCAAGGCCGAGGAATACGCCGGCGACGCGGCGACGCCGATCGAGCAGCTGCGGGCGATCGAGCGCGGACTGAAGACCGCGGGCTTCCTCAGCCACGGCCTCGCCAGCGATTCGGTGCCGTCGCGGGCCGGCCATGGCGCCGACCGCCTCATCGAGCTCTTCACGCGGTCGCAGATGGTGGGCGACGAAGAGCAGTACGCCGCGGCGATGGCGCTGATGGCCAGACACCTGGGATACCCGGCGCGCGTCGTGATGGGATTCGCGCCGGAGGTCGCCGAGGAGGCCGACGATGTCGAGGTGATGGGCGCCGACGTCACCGCCTGGGTCGAGGTGCCGTTCGAGGGCGTCGGATGGATCGCCTTCCGACCGACGCCCGACCAGGTCGACGTGCCGCAGGAGCAGACGCCGAAGCCCAAGTCGGAGCCGCAGCCGCAGGTCCGCCAGCCGCCGCGCGCCGAGCACGTCGAGGACGAGCTGCTCACGACCGTCGAGATCGACGACACCGACGACGACGACCGCGATCGCCCCTTCCAGCTTCCGGCGTGGGTCTGGGTCGCCGTCGCAGCGGTCGGCATCCCCGCGGCCGTCGTGTTCCTGCCGATGCTCTTCGTCGCGCTCGTGAAGCGGCGGAGGCGTCGCCGGCGTCGCACCGGCGCCGGCGACCGGCGGGCCGCCGGAGCCTGGGAGGAACTCGTCGACCGCTATGCCGAGCTCGGATTCGAGCCGCCCGCGCAGGGCACCCGGCTGCAGGCGGCACGAGCGCTCGAGCAGCAGCAGGCCGAGCAGGGCCTCGTCGTGGCGCAGTCGCCGACGCCGGTTCGGCTCGCCACGCTCGCGGCGACCATCGACCGCGACGTGTTCGGCGGCCTCGATGCGTCCGACGACATGGTGGAGGATCGCTGGCGGTCGGCGGATGCCGCGACGGCCGCCGTGGCGGCGGCCGCCGGTCGGCTGCGCCGCTTCGTCAGCCGCTACCGCGTTCGGACCCGTCGCTAGAGTGGTCGGGTGGCCGAGCCGGACTTCATCGTCCCGCCGCCGGGGCTGATTCCCGGGGCGCGCTCGGACGCGCCCGATCGCACGGTGCGGGACGCCCCGCCTCGCGTCCTGCCGGTGTTCCCCCCGCCCGGGGTCGTGCCGCCGCCCCTGCCGGGCGGGCCGCCCGAGGCCCAGGGTGCGGCCGCGCAGGGGTCGGCCGCACCGCCGACAGGGGAGACCCGCATCGAGGCGCCGACCCCGTCGCCGCAGCCCGGTGCCTGGCGGCTCCGCGCCCAGGGTGGGCTCGAGGTGCTGCTGCTGCGCCCCGTGCTGCTCGGGCGCGATCCGGCCGCCGACCCGGGGCGCCCGCAGGCCGCCCCGATCCGGCTCGCCGACCCCGCCCGCTCGGTGTCGAAGACGCACGCGCTCGTCGAGGTCGTCGATGGTCGGGTCATGGTCACCGACCTCCACTCGACGAACGGCACGCGGGTGCTGACCCCGGAGGGGGAGGCCCGCGAACTCGAGCCCGGACGGGGCGCCGAAGCTCCGAACGGGTCGACCCTGCTGCTCGGCGAGTTCGCCGTGCGACTGGATCGAGCGCCGTTGAACTCGGTGTAGCCTGAAGAGGTGCGTGCTCCGCGACTTCTCCTTCGGTGCCGCGGCGGGGCCTCGTTCTAGGCCGATCCCGTCGCGGAGTTTGTCGTCGGCTGGCCGCAGATCCTGAGGAAGCGAACGCATGAACGCAGCACCCCCGAACGGCGTGAACACGTCGGAAGCACGACCGCGCACCCTGGCCGAGAAGGTCTGGGCCGCCCACCTGGTCAAGAAGGGCGAGGACGGCACGCCCGACCTCATCTACATCGACCTCCACCTCGTGCACGAGGTCACCAGCCCGCAGGCCTTCGACGGGCTGCGTGTCGCCGGCCGGCCCGTGCGCCGGCCTGATCTCACGATCGCCACCGAGGACCACAACACCCCGACGCTCGCCATCGACCGGCCGATCGCCGACCCGACGAGCCGCACGCAGATCGAGACGCTCCGCCGCAACGCGAAGGAGTTCGGCATCCGCCTGCACTCGCTCGGCGACGTCGAGCAGGGCATCGTGCACGTCGTCGGACCCCAGCTCGGCCTCACGCAGCCCGGCATCACGGTCGTGTGCGGCGATTCGCACACCTCGACCCACGGCGCCTTCGGCGCGATGGCGTTCGGCATCGGCACGAGCGAGGTCGAGCACGTGCTCGCCACGCAGACGCTGCCCCTGAAGCCGTTCAAGACCATGGCGATCAACGTCGAGGGCACCCTCCGCCCGGGCGTCACCGCGAAGGACATCATCCTCGCCGTCATCGCGAAGATCGGCACCGGCGGCGGCCAGGGCTACGTGCTCGAGTACCGCGGCAGCGCCATCCGCGCCCTCTCGATGGACGGGCGCATGACGATCTGCAACATGTCGATCGAGGCCGGCGCGCGCGCCGGCATGGTGGCACCGGATGCCACGACCTACGCCTACCTGAAGGGCCGTGCCCACGCTCCGGCCGGCGCCGACTGGGACGACGCGATCGCCTACTGGGAGACGCTCGCCACCGACGAGGGCGCCGAGTTCGACGCCGAGGTGTTCATCGACGCCGACGCACTCGAGCCATTCGTCACGTGGGGCACCAACCCGGGCCAGGGCGTCTCGCTCTCCGACGCCGTGCCCGACCCCGCGTCGATCGCCGACCAGCACGAGCGGGCGGCGGCCGAGCGAGCCCTCGAGTACATGGACCTCGCGCCGGGCACCCCGCTGAAGGACATCCACGTCGACGCGGTCTTCATGGGATCGTGCACGAACAGCCGCATCGAGGACCTCCGCGCGTTCGCTTCCGTGATCAAGGGCAAGCGCAAGGCCGACGGCGTGCGCGTCATGGTCGTCCCCGGCTCCGCGCGGGTCCGCCTCGAAGCCGAGGCGGAGGGGCTCGACAAGGTCATCGAGGCGTTCGGGGCCGAATGGCGCTTCGCGGGCTGTTCGATGTGCCTCGGCATGAACCCCGACCAGCTCGCCCCCGGCGAGCGGTGCGCGTCCACGTCGAACCGCAACTTCGAGGGCCGGCAGGGCAAGGGCGGCCGCACCCACCTCGTCTCGCCGCTCGTCGCGGCGGCGACCGCCATCCGCGGCACGCTGTCGAGCCCGTGGGACCTCGAGAACGACGGGGAGGTGCGCTGACCGTGGAGAAGATCAGCACCGTGACCGGCGTGGCCGTGCCGCTGCGCCGCTCGAACGTCGACACCGACCAGATCATCCCGGCCGTGTTCCTGAAGCGGGTCACGAAGACCGGGTTCGACGACGCGCTCTTCCACGCGTGGCGCCAGGACCCCGAGTTCATCCTCAACGACCCCGCCTACCAGGGCGCCCGCGTGCTCATCGCGGGTCCCGACTTCGGCACCGGCTCGAGTCGCGAGCACGCCGTGTGGGCGCTGCGCGACTACGGCTTCGACGTCGTCATCAGCTCTCGCTTCGGCGACATCTTCCGCGGCAACTCGGGCAAGCAGGGCCTGCTCGCCGCCCAGGTCGCCTACGAGGACGTCGAGCGCATCTGGGAGGTCGTCGAGGCCGAGCCGGGAATACCCGTGACCGTCGATCTGGTTGAGCGTACGGTGAGCGTCGGCACGCTCACCGTGCCGTTCGACATCGACGACTACACTCGGTGGAGGCTTCTCGAAGGGCTCGACGACATCGGGCTCACCCTGCGGGACGAGGAGTCGATCGCCGAGTTCGAATCACATCGAGAGGCTTGGCGGCCGAAGACCCTCCCCATCCGGGAGCCGGCAGAATCAGGGAGTCTGTGAACACACTCGGGCAGGACGCCAAGAACCACGGAACGGCAGTCGGGTTGAACGTCGACCGCATCACGATCAACGGCGGCAAGCCGCTGCGCGGTCGGATCGAGCTCAAGGGCGCCAAGAACCTCGTCACGAAGGCGATGGTCGCGGCCATCCTCGGCGACACCCCCAGCGTGCTGAAGGACGTGCCGAACATCAGCGACGTCCGCATCGTCCGGGGCCTCCTCGAGGTGCACGGCGTGAGCGTCACGCACGGCGTCGACGAGGGCGAGCTCATCCTCGACCCGTCGGCCGTGGAGTCCGCGCACATGGCCGACATCGACGCGCACGCCGGGTCGAGCCGGATCCCGATTCTGTTCTGCGGCCCGCTGCTGCATCGCCTGGGCGAGGCGTTCATCCCCGACCTGGGCGGCTGCCGCATCGGGGACCGGCCCATCGACTACCACCTCGAGGTGCTGCGCAACTTCGGCGCCATCGTCGAGAAGCTCCCGAGCGGCATCCGGATGTCGGCGCCCAACGGGCTGCACGGCGCGAAGGTGTCGCTGCCCTACCCGAGCGTGGGCGCGACCGAGCAGGTGCTCCTCACGGCGGTCCTCGCCGACGGCATCACCGAGCTGTCCGGCGCCGCCATCGAGCCCGAGATCATGGATCTCATCAACATCCTGCAGAAGATGGGCGCGATCATCACGGTCGACACCGACCGCGTCATCCGCATCGAGGGCGTCGAGCGGCTCGTCGGCTACACGCACCGCGCGCTCTTCGACCGCAACGAGGCCGCCAGCTGGGCGGCAGCGGCCCTCGCCACCGACGGTGACATCTTCGTCGGCGGCGCCCGCCAGGCCGAGATGCTCACCTTCCTCAACGTCTTCCGCAAGGTCGGCGGCGACTTCGAGATCCAGGAGGACGGCATCCGCTTCTTCCACCCCGGGGGCGAGCTGAAGCCGGTCATCATCGAGACCGACGTGCACCCCGGGTTCATGACCGACTGGCAGCAGCCGCTCGTGGTGGCGCTCACCAAGGCCAAGGGAGTCTCGATCGTGCACGAGACCGTGTACGAGCAGCGCTTCGGCTTCGTCGACGCGCTCGTCGAGATGGGCGCGTCGATCGACGTGCACAAGGAGTGCCTCGGCGCGGGTGCCTGCCGCTTCGGACAGCGCAACTTCCAACACTCCGCGGTGATCTCCGGTCCGACCGCGCTGCGCGGGGCCGACATCGAGGTCCCCGACCTCCGCGGCGGCTTCAGCCACCTCATCGCCGCCCTCACCGCCGACGGGCGTTCGACCGTCTCGAACGTCGGGATCATCGCGCGCGGGTACGAGAACTTCATCGCGAAGCTGGAGCTCCTCGGGGCGGACTTCGAACTCGAAGGATAATGGGGGAGTGTCACATGACGACCCGCCCTCGCACACCGGCGTGAAGGCCCGCTCGGAGAAGCGCCGACCCTCCTTCTTCTGGTTCCTCGCCGTCCTCGTCCTGCCGCTCTTCAACCTCGCGGTCCGCTTCCGGTTCCACCACCCCGAGCGGATGCCGCAGGCCGGCGCCTTCGTGCTCGCCCCGAACCACTACAGCGAGATCGACCCGGTCGTGATGGGCGTGGTGGCCTGGAAGCTGGGGCGCGCCCCGCGATTCCTGGCCAAGGCATCGCTCTTCAAGAACCCCGTGCTCGGCTGGCTGCTGCGCAGCTCCGGCCAGATCCCGGTGGAGCGCGCCGGAAGCAAGAGCCACGCGGCGCTGCGGGCCGCGGAGGACCTCGTGGAGAAGGGCCGGATGGTCATCGTCTACCCCGAGGGCTCGCTGACGCGCGAGCCCGACCTGTGGCCGATGCGAGGCAAGACCGGCGCGGTCCGGATCGCGCTCGAGCGCGACATCCCGATCATCCCGGCGGCGCACTGGGGAACGCAGGCCCTGCTCGCCCGCTACGGCAAGAAGCTCAGCCTGTTCCCGCGCAAGACCATCGAGGTCGCGATCGGCGAGCCGCTCGACCTCAGCGCCTACCGCGGCAAGCCGCTCGACCAGGCGACCCTGCTGAAGGCCACCGGCGAGCTCATGGACGCGATCGCCGAGCTGCTCTCCGAGCTCCGCGGCGAGCCCGCGCCGCCCGAGCGCTGGGATCCGACGGCCCACGGCCAGAAGGAGACCGGTCGACTTGATGGCTAGGACATCCGCACGGAAGGCCCCCGGCAAGCGCGTCGCCGTGCTCGGAGCGGGCAGCTGGGGCACCACGTTCGCGAAGATCTTGGCCGACGGCGGCGCCGACGTCGTCATCTGGGCGCGTCGGCCCGAGCTGGCGCGCGAGATCCAGGAGGCGAAGCGCAACAGCGACTACCTCGCCGGCGTGAACCTGCCCCTCGGGCTGCGCGCCACGAGCCGCCTCGACCTCGCGCTGGCCGGCGCCGAGCAGGTCTACGTCTCGGTGCCGAGCCAGGCGCTGCGCGAGAACCTGAAGGTCGCCGGACCGCACATCCACGCCGAGGCGATCGTGGTGTCGCTCATGAAGGGCGTCGAGAAGGCGACCGGCATGCGCATGAGCGAGGTCATCTCGGAGACGCTGCGCCTCGACGAGTCCCAGATCGCGGTCATCTCGGGCCCGAACCTCGCGCTCGAGATCGCCAAGGAGCAGCCGACCGCGGCGGTCGTCTCGTCGACGAGCCTCGAGGCCGCCCAGTCCGTGGCATCCGTCGCCCGCAACCGCTACTTCCACTCGTTCGTGAACACCGATGTCATCGGCACCGAGTTCGGCGGCGTGCTGAAGAACCTCATCGCCGTGGCGATCGGCATCGTCGACGGGGCCGGCTACGGCGAGAACACCAAGGCCTCGATCATCACGCGCGGCCTCGTGGAGATGACGGACTTCGCGGTGGCGTACGGCGCCCACCCCGAGACGCTCTCGGGCCTGGCGGGCCTCGGCGACCTCATCGCCACGTCGCAGTCGCCGCTCTCCCGCAACAACACGGCGGGGCGGCTGCTCGGACAGGGCTACCACCTCAGCGACGTGGTGAACCAGATGCAGCAGACGACCGAGGGACTCGCCTCCGTCGCGCCGATCCTCGAACTCGCGCGGGCCAAGGGCGTGGAGATGCCCATCGTCGAGCAGGTGCGGCAGGTGCTCGCCGGCACGCTGGACCCGAAGGACATCGCACCGCACCTCACGACCGACGACGAGCCGCAGGGCGAAAGGACGATGGATGGACAAGCTCAGGGTGGTTCTGCTGTTCGGCGGGCGCTCAAGCGAGCATTCGATCAGTTGCGCAACAGCGGGAGGAGTGCTCCGGGCGATCGACCGTGACCGGTACGAGGTGATCCCCGTCGGGATCACCCGCGACGGCGCGTTCGTGCTCGAGGCCGACGACCCCGAGCGGTTCGCCCTCGACCCCGCGCACCTCCCCGAGGTCGTCGACAACGGGACCCGCGTGCGCTGGCCCGAGAGCGCTTCGTCGCGCGAACTGCGCGTGACGGATGCCGCCGGCGATCGCTCCCTGGGCGACGTCGACGTCGTCTTCCCGATCCTGCACGGGCGGTTCGGCGAGGACGGCACCGTGCAGGGGCTGCTCGAGCTCGTGGGCCTGCCGTACGTCGGCAACGGCGTGCTCGCCTCGGCGATCGGCATGGACAAGCACGTCACGAAGACCGTGCTCGAGGGCGCGGGCATCGAGGTCGCGCCCTGGGTCACGCTCACGCGCGCGGGGCTCGCCGCCGACCCCGAGCTCTGGGATCGGCGCACCCGGTCGCTGGGCCTCCCCGTCTTCGTCAAGCCCGCGCGTGCCGGCTCGTCGGTCGGCGTCACGAAGGTGTCGGAGTGGTCCGACCTCGACGCCGCGCTGGAGGTCGCGTTCGCCGAGGACCGCACCGTGCTCGTCGAGTCCGCGGTCGTTGGCCGCGAGATCGAGTGCGGCGTGCTCGAGGGCCGCTCCGCCGGCGACGTGCGCGTGAGCATCGCGGGCGAGGTGGTGGTCACCGGCCGCGACTTCTACGACTTCGACGCGAAGTACCTCGACGCCCCGGGCGTGGAGCTGATCTGCCCGGCCGACCTGGGCGAGGGCGAGCTGTTCGAGCTGCAGCGGATCGCGCGACGCGCGTTCGAGGCGATCGGCGGGGAGGGGCTCGCGAGGGTCGACGTGTTCCTCACCGGCGAGGGCTTCGTCGTCAACGAGGTCAACACGATGCCGGGCTTCACGCCCATCTCGATGTTCCCGACGTGCTGGCTGAACTCCGGCCTCAGCTACCCCGAGCTCATCGACGAGCTCATCGCGGTCGGGGTCGCGCGAGGCAGTCGCTAGCCGGCGTCGTCGACCGCGACGCAGCCGTCCTCGGCGGGGATCGCCGAGACGGCCGCCGAGAGGTCGGCGATCGCCGTCGTGCCCGACACGACGTCGTTGTCGATCAGGACCTCCACGGCGGGCGTGCGACCGTACGTCGTGAACAGGTAGTCCGGGGCATCCGACTCGTCGATGACCCAGTCGACGCCGTCGACGCTCACGCACCGGTCGGTCGTCGGGCCGAGCGGCTCGACGCCGCACCGCAGCAGCACCGAGGCGGGTTGTCCCCACGCGCCGGTGCCCTGCGCATTGGTCTCGCGCTCGGGGAGGCCGGCGACGGTGTCGGGCAGGCGCACGACCACGGCGGCGCAGTCGGGGTCGCTCGCCGACGGCGCGGCGTCGAACGCGACCGCCTGGGCGCAGCCGGCGAGCGCGAGGCTGCCGAGCACGGCGAGGCCGGCGGCGGAGGCGACGCGCCGCAGCCCGCGTCGTGGCTGGGGGGCGTCTGGGTGGGGCATCCCGTTCAGGCTACCGTGAGTGGCATGGAACGAGCTGCGCACCCCGGCGACCCGACGATCGCGGAGCTCGGCGAGTCGGCGGTGCTGGGCCGGATCCTTCCCCGGCTCGCGCCGGGCGACGCGGCGCTCCTCGGCGCCGGTGACGACGCCGCGGTCGTCGCCGCTGCCGATGGCCGCTTCGTGGTGACCACCGACCTGCTCGTGCACGGCCCCGACTTCCGGCTCGCGTGGTCGACTCCGTTCGACCTCGGCTGGAAGGCGGCCGCCACGAACCTCACGGACGTCGCGGCGATGGGCGCACGTCCCACCGCGCTCGTGGTCGCGATCGCGGTGCCCCCGACGATGCCCGTGACGGTGCTCGAGGGCATCGCCGACGGACTGCGCGAGGGGCTCGCGGCACTCGCGCCGGGGGCCGGCGTGGTGGGCGGCGACCTCTCGGCCTCGACCGTGCTGACGATCGCGGTCACCGCGTTCGGCGACCTCGAGGGGCGCGCGCCCGTACTCCGCTCCGGCGCGGTCCCGGGCGACGTCGTGGCGCACGCCGGCGCCCGCGGTGATGCGGCCCGGGGGCTCGCGCTGCTCTTCGACGCGGGCACGGATGCCGCGGGCGAGCCCGATCCCGTGCGGGCGGCCGACGTGCGGGCGCAGTACCCTCGGCTCGTCGGCGCCCAGCTCGCGCCCCAGCCGCCCGTCTCGGCGGGCGTCGCGGCGGCCCGCGCCGGGGCGACCGCCATGCTCGACGTCTCAGACGGCCTCGCGCGCGACGCCCGGCGCATCGCGGAGGCGAGCGGGGTCGACCTCGACTTCGTCGGCGCCGCGCTCGGACCCGACCTTCGGGTCGCGCTGGCGGGCGCCGAGGACCACGGCCTGCTCGCGACCTTCCCGGCCGGCGCGTCGGTGCCCGAGCCCTTCGAGGTCGTCGGCAGCGTCGTGGCGGGCACGGGCGGCGTCCTCGTCGACGGCCGTCCCGTGGGCTCCGACGGGTGGGATCCCTACTCCGGCTGGGACGGCCGGGCCGGCTGAGCGGACGCCCACCAGAGCGTGGTCTCGCCGTAGTCGCGACGGCGCTCGGGCACGATGCCGTCGGGCCACCCCGGTTCGGGGGAGCGCGAGCTGCGCTCGACGACCACCACGGCGTCGTCCGAGAGCAGCGGGGCGAGGAGCGCCAGGTCGTGGGCGAGCGCGGGTTCGCCGAGGTCGTAGGGCGGGTCGATGAACACGAGGTCGAAGGTGCCGACGGCGGATTCGAGGTACGACGCGACCGTGCGCATCGCGACGCGGACGCGCGGCCTCGGGCCGCCTCTCGCAGCCCGGGTGATCGCGTCGGCATTGCGGCGGCAGATCTCGGCCGCCGTCTTCGCCCTCTCGACGAGCACGACCTCCGCGGCGCCGCGCGACGCCGCCTCGAGGCCGAGCGCACCCGAGCCGGCGTAGAGGTCGAGTGCCGAGGCGCCATCGATGGCGTCGCGCGCCTCGAGCGCCGAGAAGATCGCCTCACGCACCCGGTCGCTGGTGGGACGCGTGCCGGAGCGCGGCACGGCGAGGGTGAGCGAGCCGGCGAATCCGGCGATGATGCGGGTCATGCTCCCGGCAGCATATCGACGCGGACGTGCGGTGTCATGCCCGCGCGGCGGCGGCGACGGCGCTGCCATGATGGAGGGGTGGATGACTCGACCGACCAGGTGCCCGCCGAACCGTCCCACCACCGGGGGGACGAACAGCAGATGATCGACCGGCTGTGGGATTTCAGCGATCCCGCAGCGAGCGAGGAGCGGTTCCGCGAGGCCGCCGACGACGATGAGCATCCAGCGCACGTGCGCGCGGTGATGACCACACAGCTCGCACGCGCCCTTGGCATCCAGGGCCGGTTCGCCGAGGCGATCGACGTGCTCGACGGCGTCGTCGCCGCGGGCATCCCGTCCGACGATTCCGAGCGCGACGTCGCCGAGGTCCGCGCGCGCGTCGACATCGAGCGCGGCCGCATCCTGGCCGCGTCCGACCGGCGGCCGGATTCCGTGCCCGTGCTGACCCGGGCCGTCCGCGAGGCCGCACTGGCGGGTTCGCCGTTCCTCGTGCTCGACGCGCTGCACATGCTCGCCCTGAACGACGAGGGGCACGAGGAGGAGTGGGCGGCCGAGGGCTTCGACGTGCTCGCCGGCTCCCGCGACCCCCGCGTGCTGCGATGGGGGGTCGCCCTGCACAACAACCTCGGATGGACCATGCACGACAGCGGCCGCGCGGAGGCGGCGCTCGCCGAGTTCCAGCAGGCCGTCGAGGCCGCCGACCTGTACGGCACGGCCGAGCAGCAGCACGTGGCCCGCTGGTCGATCGCCCGATGCCTGCGCACGCTCGGCCGCACCGACGAGGCGCTCGACCTGCAGCGCGAGCTCGCCCGCGCGCGCCCCGACGACCCGTACGTGCAGTCGGAGCTCGCCGCGCTGACGGCGGAGGAGCCTACGATCGAGGCATGACGTCCGAAGGAGCGGATGCCGCGGGCACCGGTCGGTTCACCCTCGACACCCGCCTCTCGGGTGCGCTCGGCGGGCGCACGGCGCAGGCCGTCGAGCGGGCGTTCGGCTATCGCACGGTGGGCGACCTCCTCGGCCACTACCCGCGCAGGTACGCGCTCCGCGGCGAGCTGACGGCGTTGGCGAGCCTTCCGCTCGACGAGAACGTCACGATCGTGGCGGAGGTGCTCGAGGTGCGCGTACGCGAGATGCGCCAGCGCCGGGGATCGATCCTCGAGGCGAAGATCTCCGACGGCACCGGCATCCTGACCCTCACGTTCTTCAACCAGAAGTGGCGCGAGAACGACCTCCGGCCCGGCCGCCGCGGGATCTTCGCCGGCAAGGTGGGCGACTACCGCGGGGCGCGCCAGCTCGCGCATCCCGACTACGAGCTCTTCGACGACTCGGCGCCCATCGCCGCGGATGCCGCGGCGGCCAAGCGCTGGGCGGAGGCGCCCATCCCGATCTACCCGGCCACGGGCACGCTCGCGAGCTGGCAGCTGGCCAAGGCGATCGCGCTGCTCCTCGACGGGCTGGGCGACCTCGACGACCCCGTGCCCGACGCGGTCCGGCAGGCGCGGTCGCTGCTCGACCAGCGGCGTGCGCTCGAGGCGATCCACCGGCCCGAGGCCGAGGCCGACTGGAAGTCGGCCCGGCGCACGCTGCGCTTCACCGAGGCGTTCGTGCTGCAGGCGGCCCTGCTGCTGCGTCGCGCGGAACTGCGGGCGCACACGACGACCGCGCGGCATCCGTCGGTAGGCGGGCTCCTCGAGCGCTTCGACGCCTCGCTGCACTTCTCGCTCACCGCCGACCAGCAGGAGGTCGGTGCCGAGATCGCCGACGACCTCGAGCACCCGGTGCCGATGAACCGCCTCGTGCAGGGCGAGGTCGGCTCGGGCAAGACGGTCGTCGCACTGCGGGCGATGCTCGCCGTGGCCGACTCCGGCGGGCAGTCAGCCCTCCTCGCGCCGACCGAGGTGCTCGCCGCGCAGCACCTCCGTTCCATCGCCCGCCTGCTCGGCCCCGAGCTGTCGGCATCGGTCGTGCCGACGCTGCTCACCGGCCAGCTCCCGGCCGCCGATCGCCGGAAGGCGCTGCTGCGGGCCGCGGCGGGCCAGTCGCGCATTGTCGTCGGCACGCACGCGCTCATCGGCGACGCCGTGTCGTTCGCCGACCTCGGGCTCGTGGTCGTCGACGAGCAGCACCGCTTCGGCGTCGAGCAGCGGGAGGCGCTGCGGCTGAAGGGGCAGCATCCGCCGCACGTGCTCGTGCTCACCGCCACGCCCATCCCGCGCACCGTGGCGATGACCGTCTTCGGCGACCTCGACGTGTCCACGATCCGCGAGCTCCCCGCGGGCCGCGCCGGCATCGAGTCCCACGTGGTGCCGCTCGCCGACCGTCCCGGTTGGCGTCCGCGCGTCTGGGAGCGCCTCGCCGAGGAGGTCGAGCTGGGGCGCCAGGGCTTCGTGGTCTGCCCCGCGATCGAGGCGCGCGTCGCCGAGGACGACGGGGAGGCGCCCGACGGCGAGGCCGAGGCGGACGCCGCGGTGCCCGCGGCATCCGTCGCCTCGGTGCTCGCCGAGCTCGAGGAGCATCCCCGGTTCACCGACAAGCGCGTCGCTCCCCTGCACGGGCGGATGAGCGCCGACGAGAAGGAGGCGACGATGCGCGCCTTCGCGGCCGGCGAGATCGACGTGCTGGTCGCGACCACGGTGATCGAGGTCGGCGTCGACGTGCCGAACGCGAGCGCGATGGTGGTCGTCGACGCCGACCGGTTCGGCGTCTCGCAGCTGCACCAGCTCCGCGGGCGGGTCGGCCGCGGGAGCGTGCCCGGCCTGTGCCTGCTCGTGACCTCCGCCGAGGCGGGTTCGCTCGCGCGCCAGCGCGTCGAGGCCGTCGCGGCCACGCTCGACGGCTTCGAGCTCGCCCGGGTCGACCTGGAGCTGCGCCAGGAGGGCGACGTGCTCGGCGCCGTCCAGTCGGGCGGGCGCTCGTCGCTGAAGCTCCTGCGCGTCGCGCGCGACGGCGACGTGATCGCCGACGCCCGCGAGGTCGCCGCGGAGGTGCTCGCCGCCGACCCCGGCCTCGGGCGCCATGCCGCGCTCGCGGCGGAGGTGCGCCGACGGCTCGACGCCGAGGCGAGCGGGTACCTGAGCAAGGGCTGAGACTCTCCGCAAGCCCTTTCACCGCGTCATCCGCGCACTACGCTGGGCGTATGCAGCGGATCGCCGTCGTCCCAGGATCGTTCGACCCCGTCACGCTCGGCCATCTCGACGTCATCGCACGGGCCGCGGGGCTCTACGACGAGTTGCATGTCGTGGTGGTGCACAACCCCGACAAGTCCGCGCTCCTGCCCATTGCGCAGCGCGTGTCGCTCATCGAGCGCTCGATCGCCGACGCGGGCATCGAGGGCCGCATCGTCGTGGCGTCGTGGAGCATGGGACTGCTCGTCGACTACTGCACGGATGTCGGTGCCTCCGTGCTCGTCAAGGGCATCCGCTCGCAGCTCGACGTCGCCTACGAGACGCCGATGGCGATCGTGAACCGACATCTGGCGGGCGTCGAGACGGTGTTCCTGCTGCCCGACCCGGCGAACGCGCACGTGTCGAGCTCGCTCGTGCGGCAGGTCGCGGCGCTCGGCGGCGACGTCGCGCCGTACGTGCCGTTCGTGGTCGCCGACTACCTCCAGGCGGCGATGACCCCATGAGCGAGGCGGCGGTCACGCTGGGCGGCGCAGCCGACGCCGGTCCCGGGCTCGTGATGGGCATCGACGAGGTCGGCTCGCGGGCCGCGACCATCGTGCAGAACGTCGAGACCGTCATCGCCGGCAAGCGGGAGGCGATCACGGCGGCCCTCACGGTGCTGCTCGCCGAGGGGCACCTCCTCATCGAGGACGTCCCCGGCGTCGGCAAGACGATGCTGGCGAAGGCGCTGGCCCGCTCCGTCGACTGCACCGTGAGCCGCATCCAGTTCACGCCCGACCTTCTCCCGAGCGACGTGACGGGCGTGTCGGTGTTCGACCAGTCGAGCCGGCACTTCGAGTTCAAGCGCGGCCCGGTGTTCGCCAACATCGTGATCGGCGACGAGATCAACCGGGCGAGCCCCAAGACCCAGTCGGCGCTGCTCGAGTGCATGGAGGAGCGCCAGGTCACGGCCGACGGCACCACCTACGTGCTCGACCAGCCGTTCACCGTCGTCGCGACCCAGAACCCGGTCGAGATGGAGGGCACGTACCCGCTGCCCGAGGCGCAGCGCGACCGGTTCATGGCGCGCGTCTCGATGGGCTACCCGTCGCCCGCCGACGAGATCGCGATGCTCTCGACGCGCGAGACGTCGAGCCCGCTCGACCGCCTCGGGGCGGTGGTGTCGCTGGCCGAGCTCCGCGAGATGATCGCGGCCGTGCAGCACGTGTTCACGTCGCAGCCCGTCAAGGAGTACGCGGTCGAGCTCGCGCGGGCCACGCGCGACGACCGCCAGCTGCGACTCGGGGCGAGTCCGCGCGCCACGCTGCAGCTCATCCGCTCGGCGAAGGCCCACGCGGCCATGCACGGGCGCGACTTCGTGCTGCCCGACGATGTCGACGCACTCGCGGTGCCCGTGCTCGCGCACCGGCTCGTGCCCACCAGTCGTGCGATCGGTGCGCACGACCGCGACAGCGGACCGCTCATCGACGCCATCGTGCGCCGCATCGTGGGGGAGACGCCGATTCCGGTCGGCAGCGCACGAAGGAGCTGAGAATGTCCCGCCCGCGCTCCGCTCGCGTCTCGGCCTGGCCGCGACTGACGAGGCGCGGCGGCACGCTCGTCGCGGTCGGCGTGCTGCTCCTCGCGGTGTCGCTGTGGTTCGACCTGCGCGACATCCTGCTGCTGGCCTTCGTGGGCATCGCGATGCCCGCCGCTGCCGGCGTCTTCGTGGTGGTGCGCACCCCGCGCCTCGCCGTGACCCGGGCGTTCGCGCCGCCGGTCGTGCCCGCGGGTGCCTGGACCCGGGTCTCGCTCGTCGTGAAGAACCGCGGGCGTCGCACCTTCGACGGCGCGCACTGGCGCGACACCGTGCCCGACGGCCTGACGGGCCCGCCCGAGGCGATCCTGCCGGCGATCGGGCCGTACGAGGGCGTGCTCCCGTCCGGCGACGACACGGTGCGCCTCGAGTACCGGCTCCGGATGCCGCGGCGCGGCGTCGCCTCGATCGGGCCGCTCCGCGTCGGGATCACCGACCCGTTCGGCCTCGCCCGGATCGACCGGGACGTGGGCACCGGGCACGAGATCGTCGTCACGCCACGGGTCACGCCGCTCGACGCGGCGCTCGGCAGCGCGGCGTCCATCGACGGCGTCGTGCACGGCCTGCAGCGCCGCTCCCATCCGAACTCCGACGAGCTGATCGCCCGCGAGTACCGCTACGGCGACCCGCTCCGGCGGGTGAACTGGGCGGCCACGGCCCGGCGGGGCGAACTGATGGTCCGCGAGGAGGAGCAGCGCGGGGACCCCGAGGCGCGCGTGCTGCTCGACACCACGCTCGCCGGCCGGCCCCGGGTGTCCTCGCTCCGGCGCGAGCACGACGACGGGCCGAACCTCGCCTTCGAGCTCGGTATCGAGATGGCCGCCTCGATCGGCGTGCACCTGCTCGAGAGCGGGTTCCGGGTGCGGTGCACCCAGGTCGCCGACCCCGAGCGGGCGGTCGTCCCCGGAGCCGCGTACGACGGCGGCTATCGCATGCCGGGCGGCGACCACACCCTCCTCGAGGACCTCGCGCGGCTCGACGAGCCCGCCCGCCTGTCGGTGCACGCCGAGCCCGAGCCCACGGCTTCCGAGGCCAGGGCGAGGGCGCGCGAGGCCCGGGCGCCCGGCTTCGCGGTGCTCGTCGACCCCGACGAGCAGGACGCGAGCAATCTGATCGCGCTCCGCCCGATGTTCGAGCCCGCCGTCGTGTTCGCAATGGAGGGAGCGTCGCGACGCGTGCTCGACCTGCTCGAGGAGTCGGACTGGCGCATCATGCGGGTGCGCCGCCCGGCCGAGATCGGCGAGGCGTGGGCCGGGATCGCGCTCACGGCGCGCGCGGCGACGGGCGCCGGTGCCCCATCGCGCACGGGTGACGCCGACGACCGGGACGGGACGCCGACGGATGCGTCCTGATCCCGTGCCGCTCTCGCGAGTCCAGCGACTCGCGCTCACGTCGGCGTCGTTCCTGTTCCTGGTCATCGCGACGATGGCGCTCGGCCCGCTGATCTCGGGCAGCGGCTGGTGGTGGCTCTGCGCGTTCATCGCCGCGGGCACCCTGTTCTCGGGACTCGGGTTCCGAGCCATCCGCACGCCGCCCTCGCTCGTGCCCGTGCTCGAGCTCGTGGTGCTGCTGCTCATGCTCACGCTGCTCTTCGGCGGTGCCACGAGCTTCGCGCTCATCGTGCCGACCCAGGGCACGTTCGAGACCTTCGGCGAGCTCATCGTCGGCGCCCAGCGCACGATCGAGCAGCAGGCCGTGCCGGCGATCCCGGTGCCCGCACTGTCCTTCGGCCTCGCGCTCGGCGTCGGCCTGCTCGCCGTGCTCATCGACATCCTCGTGCAGACGCTGCGCATGCCGGCGCTGGCCGCGGCGCCCGCCCTCGTGCCGATCCTCATCCCCGGCTTCATCATCGAGGCGGGCGCGGAGCTGCCGACCCTGGTGCTCACGGCCGCCGCCTACCTCCTCCTCCTGCGCATCGACGTGCGCGTGCGTCGGCGTGCCACGCTCGCGTCCCGTGAGGAGGGCGACCAGGCCGCCACCGTCATCGCCCCGAAGCGGGTGCCCATCGCCTCCACGCTCGGCGCATCGCTGGGCCTCGCGGCCGTCGGACTGCTCGCGGCCTCGGTGCTGGCGGCCTCGACCCCGAGCATCTCGACGAGCCTCCTGCTGGGCTCGCCCTCGCGGGGCACGCTGTTCGCGCGTGGCGTGAGCCCGTTCATCGACCTCGGTCGCGACCTGCGCCGCCCCGACGCGCGACCCGCCTTCCACTACCTCGCCCGCGACGGCGATCGGCCGTACTTCACGCTCCTCACGCTCGACCGGTTCGAGGGCGAGGTCTGGAGCGCGACCGAGCGCGCCGTCGACGGCGACAACACGGTCGATGCGATGCCGCGCCCCGATGGCCTCTCGGGCCGCGTCGACACGTCGGAGCATCCGATCGACGTGTTCGTCGACGAGGTCAGCACCACCTGGCTGCCGGTGCCGTACCCCACGAAGCGCATCGACGGACTCCGCGGCTCGTGGTTCTGGGACGACGGCGCGCTCACCGTGCGCAGCGTCGACACGAACACCGACGGGCAGGAGTATCGCGTCACCCGCCTCGACGTCGAGCCGACGCCCGCGCAGCTCCGCAGCGCCGACCGCGACCTCTCCGAGGAGCTCGCGGCGTACCTCGCGCTGCCCGAGGAGCTGCCCCAGGTCATCACCGACACCGCGGCATCCGTCACCTCGGGGGCCCCCTCGCCCTACGACGCGGCGGTCGCGATCCAGGCGTACCTGCGCGGCCCCGACTTCGACTACTCCACGCAGGCGCCCGTCGAAGAGGGGTACGACGGCGGCGGGTTCGACGTGATCGCCCAGTTCCTCGAGACGAAGGCCGGGTACTGCGTGCACTTCGCCTCGACGATGGCGGTGCTGGCCCGCGAGGTCGGCATCCCCGCCCGCATCTCGATCGGCTACACCCAGGGCTCGCCGACCGAGGAGCGCGTCGAGGGCGTGCAGCGCGTCGAGGTCGACTCGCACGACCTGCACTCCTGGCCCGAGCTGTACTTCGAGGGCGTCGGCTGGGTGCCGTTCGAACCGACGCCCGGACGCGGACTCGTGCCCGACTACTCGCGTCCCGGCGCCGGCGAGGAGCAGGGACCGAACGTGCCCGACCCGGCGACCTCCACCCCCGGCGCGAGCGGTCGACCCGAACTCGACCCCGACCGAGGGCTCGCCGGGCCGAGCGGCGATGCCCTCGCGAACGCCCAGCAGCTGTGGATCCGCGGCGGCGCGACGGTGCTCGTGGTGCTGCTGCTCCTGCTCCTCCCGGCCGCGTTCCGCACCAGCCAGCGGCTCACGCGACTCGGCCGCGTCCGCCGCGGCGAGCGTGCAGCGGATGCCGCGTGGGACGAGCTCGTGGCGACCGCCCGCGACCTCGGGGCGGGCGGCGGCGACGCCGAGACCGCGCGGGCGTTCGCGGCCCGGATCTCCGAGCGCGAGGCGTTCGCGGACGACGCGGCGGCCCGATCGGCGCTCTTGCGCCTCCGCGACGCGGTGGAGCGCGAACGATACGGGCGAGCGGGCGTGTCGCCCGGTCCGGGGCTCGCCGAGGACCTCGTCGCTGCGCGGACCGCGCTGCTGGCCGACGCCCGCGCAGCGGAGCGTGCGAGGGCGGTGCTGATGCCGCGATCGCTCTTCGACCGGGCGCGCAAGGCGCTCGGCGACCGGCCCGCGGCCGGGGCGTAGAATCGTCGATCGTGGCCATCAAGCATTCCCCGTTCCGCGTGAACGTGCGCGACCTCGTGAACCGTCCCGGCGAGATGCGCGAGCAGCAGTTCGCGATCCCCGTCGCCGAGCCGATGGGCGAGGGACTCGTCGCACTCAGGGAGGGTTCGGAGCTCGACCTCGACGTGCGGCTCGAGTCCGTGCACGAGGGCGTCCTCGTGACGGCGGAGGTCGACGCGGTCGCCGAGGGCGAGTGCGGACGCTGCCTCATCGACATCGCCCTGCCCGTCGAAGTCGAGTTCCAGGAGCTTTTCGCGTATCATTCTGGAGAAGCTTTCGAGTATGAGGTTCAAGACGACCACGTGGATCTTGAATCGCTCATCCGAGATGCGGTGGTGCTGTCACTGCCGTTCCAGCCGGTGTGCCGGCCGGACTGCCCAGGTCTCGACCCCGAGACCGGGGTCCGACTGGCTGATCATCCGGAACTCGTCACCCCTGAGCAACGCGACCCGCGGTGGGCCGCGCTCGCCGGGTTCGAGGCTTCCGAAGACCAAGGCGCGGATGTCGCATCCAGCGCCGACCAGCAGAGAGATTGAGAGAGAGTCATGGCTGTTCCGAAGCGGAAGAAGTCACGGGCCAACACCCACGCGCGCCGTTCGCAGTGGAAGGCCGAGGTCCCCACGCTCGTCAAGACCGTGGAGAACGGCAAGGTCACCTACAGCCTTCCGCACCGCGCGAAGGTCGTCGAGGACTCCGCGGGCACCCCGCTCTTCCTCGAGTACAAGGGCCGCAAGGTCGCCGACGTCTAGTCGGCACCAACCTGGCTTTCGACCGGTCGTGACGCGAACGGAGCAGACGGAGCACGGGGAACGCTCGCTCGTCGACCTGCAGCAGACGCTGCAGGTCGACATCGATCCCGCCCTGCTCCTTCTCGCGCTCACGCACCGGTCGTTCGCGTACGAGAACGGCGGCATCCCCACCAACGAGCGCCTCGAGTTCCTCGGCGACTCCATCTTGGGCCAGGCCGTCACGGTCAAGCTCTTCCGCGACCACCCCGACCTCGACGAGGGCGAGCTGGCCAAGCGCCGGGCGAGCCTCGTGTCGAGTGCGGCACTGGCCGAGGTGGGCCGCTCCATCGGGGTCGGTCCCTACATCCGGCTCGGCCGGGGCGAGACGATGACGGGCGGGTCCGACAAACCGTCGATCCTCGCGGACACCGTCGAGGCGATCATCGGCGCGGTGTACCTCGACGCCGGCGGCGATGCCGCGACGGAGTTCGTGCTGCGCCTGGTCGCCCCGCTGCTCGCCGACCCCGAGCGGTTCGGCGCCGCCATGGACCCGAAGACGAGCCTCCAGGAGATCGCCGCGCGGCGCGGCGCTCCGCCGCCGCTCTACACGGTGACCGAGAGCGGTCCCGACCACAACAAGCACTTCGTCGCCACCGTCTCGGTGGGCGACCTCGTGCAGGCCACCGGCGAGGGCTCGAGCAAGAAGCAGGCCGAGATGGCCGCCGCGCTCGAGGCCTGGACCGAGCTCAGCGCCCGCTGACGTGCCCGAGCTTCCCGAGGTCGAGGTCGTCCGAGCCGGGCTCGCGCCCGCGGTGACCGGGGCGCGGGTCGCCGCCGTCGACGTGCTCGACGCCCGTGCGCTGACCCGTCACGACGCGGCATCCGGCGACTTCGAATCGCTCGTCACCGGTGCGCGCATCGAGGCGGCGGTGCGTCGCGGCAAGTTCCTGTGGATGCCGATCGGCGTCGATCGCGCCATCGTCGGCCACCTCGGCATGAGCGGCCAGCTGCTGCTCCGCACGCCCGACCACCCCGGCGACGATCGTCACGCACGCATCCGCCTGCACCTCGACCACCCCGAGCACGGCGAGCTCCGCATCGACTTCGTCGACCAGCGGACGTTCGGCTCGCTGGCCGTCGACCGCCTCGTGCCGACCGCCGACGGCGAGGTGGCCGGCTTCTCCGCCGGGGTCACGGGGCCGTGGGCGGGCACCATCCCCGCGCAGGTGTCGCACATCGCGCGCGACCCCCTCGACCCGGCCTTCGACGACCGCGCATTCCTCGACGCCCTGGCGCGCCGGGCGTCGGGGGTGAAGCGCGTGCTGCTCGACCAGGGCCTCGTGAGCGGCGTCGGCAACATCTACGCCGACGAGGCGTTGTGGGCGGTGCGCCTGCACGGGGAGCAGCCGGCCTCGTCGCTGACGCGCCGACGCGGCCGCGAACTGCTCGCGGCGGTCCGCGACGTGCTCGGCAAGGCCCTCGCCGAGGGCGGCACGAGCTTCGATGCGCAGTACGTCAACGTGAACGGTGCATCCGGGTACTTCGCGCAATCACTGAACGCCTACGGGCGCGCGGGTCTGCCATGCCCGCGTTGCGGCACGCCCATGGTGCGGGAATCGTTCATGAACCGCTCGTCGCACCGATGCCCGCGCTGCCAGCGGCTCCGGATGCCGCGTCAGCCGGCGTCGGCCTGAGCCGGCGCCTCGTCGCGCTCGCGCTGCCAGATCGCCTCGAGCCCGCAGCGTCGGAAGCCGAGCGCGATGTTGATGGCGAGCATGTGCTCGTTCTCGTCGGCGTTCCACGTGTAGACGACCGCGCGCTCCGGCGCGAGCTCGGCCAGGCGCACGAGGTTGGCGAGCTTCACGAGCATGCCGAGGCCATGGCCGCGATGCGCACGGACGACGAGGGTGTCGTACTGGTAGGCGAACGCGCGGCCGCGGGGGAGCTCGAGCTCGGTGTAGCCCGCGAGCACGCCCTCGTCGGTGATCGCGGCCGCCACGAGCACGCTCGTGCCGCCGTCGAGCTGCTCGGCCTCGTGCTCGCGGACGCGCGCGGCATCCCACCGCTCGGGGTCGATCGTGACGCCGCCGGCCGGGACCTCGAGCACCATGCGCTCACGGGCGGCCGCGTACGCGTCGACGAGCGCTTCCGGGGTGCGGTCGTTCCAGAGCTCGAGCCGGTAGCCACGGTCGGCCGCACGCACCGCTCGCGCCTCGAGCTCGCGACGGAACTCGTCGACCCGTCCGCTCACGGCGAGGCTGCTCACGCGTTCGAGCTGCGCGAGCGAGTAGCCATGCGCCGCGGCGAAGGCGGCGGCCGGAGCGGACGCCGACAACTCCGCGTCGCCGTCGGGTGCCCGGAGCACCGGACCGTCGTGCGCACCTCCCGCTGGGTCGGGGTGATCGGAGTACGCGACGACGGTGGCGCGACCGAGCTCCCGGGCGGCGTGCTCCGCGGCGACCAGGAGCCGTGAGCCCACCCCCCGTCGACGGTGCGAGGGGTGCACGCCGAGGGTGATCTCGACCGTGGCGGAAGCCTCGTCGCGCTCCCAGCCGAGGCCGCTCCGGCCGATGATCGCGTCGCCGTCGAAGGCCCCGATGAGGAGTCGGCCGCGGTGGGCGTCGTTGCGATGGAACCCGAGCAGTTCCGCGGCGGTCTCGGCGAAGTGGTCGTGGCCCCAGTTGGCCCGCTCGAGCTCGAAGCCGAGCGCCGCGTACGCCTCGAAGTCGCGGGCCTCCGGCGTGCCGAGCTCGCGGGGGACGGGCACCGGGCGGATCTCGATGGACATCATCGCTCCTCACGCTGCGCGGGCAGCCGCCCAGACTAACTCGGCGTCGAGCCGAGCGGCAAGGGTGGATCCCCCGGATGGCGGCGGGGCCGAACGGCGGCGCGTCGTTCCTCGACTACGCTCGTCGGCAGCGCGCTCGCGAGTCGGAAGGGTGGGACGTGTACCTCAAGAGCCTGACGCTGAAGGGATTCAAGTCCTTCGCGCAGCCGACGACGTTCGCCTTCGAACCGGGCGTCACGTGCATCGTCGGCCCGAACGGCTCCGGGAAGTCGAACGTGGTGGACGCGCTCGCCTGGGTCATGGGCGAGCAGGGTGCGAAGACGCTGCGCGGCGGCAAGATGGAGGACGTCATCTTCGCGGGCACCGCCACGCGCGGTCCGCTGGGCCGCGCCGAGGTCAGCCTCACGATCGACAACGCCGACGGCGCGCTGCCGATCGAGTACAGCGAGGTGACGATCTCGCGCACGCTGTTCCGGAACGGCACGAGCGAGTACGCCATCAACGGCGAGACGTGCCGGCTGCTCGACGTGCAGGAGCTGTTGAGCGACTCGGGCCTCGGCCGGGAGATGCACGTCATCGTGGGGCAGGGTCAGCTCGACGCCGTGCTGCACGCGAGTGCCGAGGACCGGCGCGGCTTCATCGAGGAGGCCGCCGGCATCCTGAAGCACCGCCGACGCAAGGAGAAGACCCTCCGCAAGCTCGACGCCATGCAGGCGAACCTGACCCGCCTGTCCGACCTGGCGGGCGAGATCCGGCGCCAGTTGAAGCCGTTGGGCCGCCAGGCCGAGGTGGCGCGCGAGGCGGCGACGATCGCGGCCGTCGTGCGCGACGCCCGGGCCCGCCTGCTCGCCGACGAGGTCGTCGGCCTGCGCCGCGCCCTCGACGAGCACGGGCGCAGCGAGCACGAGCGCCACAGCGAGCGCCAGGTGCTGCAGCAGGAGCTCGAGCAGCACCAGGTCCGGGTCGAGCGGCTGGAGTCCGCCTACCTCGGCGACGACGTCGACGCTGCGCGCTCCACGTCGCACGCGCTCGAATCGGCGCAGGACCGGCTGCGCGCCCTCGATGCGCTCGCCCGGCAGCGCATCGCCCTGCTCGGCGCCCAGGTCGAGCCGACGGATGCCGCGCCCAGCGTCACGCGCGCCATGATCGAGGAGGCGACCGCCGGGCTCGACGACTTCACGGGCGCCGTCGTCGCCGCCGCCGCCGCACTCGACGAAGCCGTCGGCGCGACCCGCGCCGCACGCGCGGACCTCGACGTCGTCGACGAGGGCATCGCCCGGCAGAGCGCCCGCGTGACGGCGTACGACCTCGAACTGTCGGCGCTCGCCGGCCAGGCCGACACGGCCGCCTCGAAGCTCGCGGCCGTGCGCGGGGAGGTGCTGCGCCATGCGAACGCGCTCGAGGCCGCCGCCGCCCGGCGCGAGGCCGCCGCCACGCAGCTCGCGCGCGTTGAGGCGGAGGCCGAGGCGGGCGAGGGTGCGGAGACCGACCTCGACGAGGCCTACGAGCTGGCCCAGGCGGCGGTCTTCGAGGCGGAGGCCGAGATCGAGCGGATCCGCGAGGAGCTCCATGGACGTGAGCGCGAGCAGGGCGCCCTCGCCGCACGCACCGCCGCCCTGTCGCTCGCGCTGGACCAGAAGGACGGGTCCGCCGCACTCGTCTCCTCGGGCATCGCCGGGGTGCGCGGACTGCTCGCCGAGTCGCTGCACGTCGAGCCCGGGTACGAGCCGGCCATCGCCGCGGCGCTCGGCTCGCTGGCCGACGCCGTGCTCGTCGACGACCGCGACGCGGCATACCGCGCCCTCGCACACGCGGAGCGCGGCGAACTCGGTCGCGTGGCGCTCACGCTCGCCGAGCCCGGTGCTGTGCCGCGAGCGACATCGGCGATCGACGGGCTCACCGCGGCATCCGACGTGGTGAACGCCCCAGCCGGCGTGGTCGCGCTGCTGGCCGAGGTGCTCATCGCCGACGACCTCGCGGCGGCCAGGTCTGCGGAACGGTCGCTCGCGCGACTCGACGCGCCCGCGACGGTCATCACGAAGGACGGCACCGTCGTCGGACGCTACGTCATCCGCGGCGGGACGGGTCGCGAGCAGAGCCGGATCGAGCTCGTCGCCGAGCGCGACCGCGCCGGCGCCCGGCTCGAGGACCTGCGCGCCGAGCTCGAGCGCTCCCGCTTCGACCTCGCCGAGCAGCGCACCATCCTCGAGGACTCGAAGGAGCAGGCGAAGCGAGCGCTCGCCGCCCTGCGCGACTTCGACGCCAAGCTCGCGCAGCGTACGGAGCAGCTGAACCGGGCGCGTGTGCAGGCGGAGGCCGTCGGGGCCGAGACGACCCGCCTCGAGCAGGCCGCCGCGAACGCCGAGGAACGCGTCGGCGACGCCGAGCGTGCGGCCGACGAGGCGAAGACCGCGCTCGAGCACGCCCGGTCGGTCGAGCGGCCGGTGATCGACGCGACCGTTCGCGACGGCGCGGTCTCGGCGCTCGAGCAGGCACGCGAGCTCGAGGTCGAGGCGCGGCTGCGACTCGAGACCGCACGGGAGCGCGTGCGCGCCGAGGAGGCTCGCGTGCAAGCCATGGAACGGCAGTTCGAGGCCGAGCAGCAGGCCGCGGCGGATGCCGCGCGCCGCGCCGTCGTGCGTCGGGCCCAGCTGGCCGCCGCCACGCGGGTCGCCGATTCGCTGCCCGCCGCGCTCGCTTCGGTGGACACCGCCGTGGCGGAGGCCCGGGTCGCCCTCGGTCGTGCGGAGGCGCAGCGCACGAGCCGGAACGAGGAGCTGCAGCGGGTGCGGCGCGAAGAGGCGGCCGTGCGCGAGCGCCTGCACGCCGTGACCGAGGACGTGCACGGCCTCGAGCTGCGCATCTACGAGAAGAAGCTGCACGTGGCCGGGCTCGTCGAGCGGGCCGAGTCGGAGCTCGGCCTCACCGAGGACGTGCTCGTCGCCGAGTACGGGCCCGACGTCGCCGTTCCAGCCGAGGACGCGGAGGGACCGGCGCGCCCCTTCCTGCGCGAGGAGCAGCAGCGCCGCCTGGCGGGCGCCGAACGCAAGCTCGCGCAGCTCGGCCGGGTCAACCCGCTTGCGCTCGAGGAGTTCGCCGCGCTCGAGCAGCGCCACCAGTTCCTCACCGAGCAGCTGACCGACCTCGCGAACACCCGCAAGGACCTGCTGACGATCATCGAGGAGATCGACGGGAAGATGGAGTCGATCTTCCGCGGCGCGTTCGAGGACACGCGCGACGCCTTCGCCGAGGTCTTCCCCGTGCTCTTCCCCGGGGGCACCGGCAGCATCTCGCTCACCGACCCCGACAACCTCCTCACGACGGGCATCGAGGTCTCGGTGAAGCCCGCCGGAAAGAAGATCGAGCGGCTGTCGCTGCTCTCGGGCGGCGAGCGGTCGCTCGCGGCGGTCGCGCTGCTCATCGCGATCTTCAAGGCCCGTCCGAGCCCGTTCTACATCATGGACGAGGTCGAGGCGGCACTCGACGACGCGAACCTCGGGCGACTGCTCACGACGCTCGAGGACCTGCGCGAGTCGAGCCAGCTGATCGTGATCACGCACCAGAAGCGCACGATGGAGATCGCGGATGCCCTCTACGGCGTGTCCATGCGCCAGGACGGCGTGTCGGCCGTGGTCGGGCAGCGCGTGCGAGAGGAGCGCGAGGCGCGCGCGAGCTGAGGCCCCGGCGCGACGGATGCCGCAGGGGCACGCCCCGCGGCATCCGCCCGCCGTGCGAACCGCTCCCGCCGCCGCGGCGCCGGCCTCAGGTCAGCCGGCGATCGTCGGGCTCGACGATGCGGAACCAGCGGTAGCCGTAGGCGTCGACGTGCACGTCGATGCGACCGCGCTCGTCGATCGGCTCGGCGTCGACCGCGAACAGGTCGGAGAGCAGCGTGTCGGGGGCGACCCGGCCGAGCTCCAGCGTCACCAGGCTCGGCGTGGGCGCGAAGTTGTGCACGGCGATGAACCGTCCGACGTCGGCGGTGATCCGATGCGCGAGCACGGCGTCCTGGCCGGTCGGCAGCAGGTCGAGCTCGCCCCATCCGATCTCGGGGGAGCTGCGGTAGCGCACGGCGAAGTGCCGGATGGTCGCGAGCAGCGAGTCGGGATCGTGCATCTGCGCCTCGACGTTCACGTGCTCGGGCGCGTACCCGTCGGCGGGCGGTGTCGCGACCAGCTTCGCCGGCGTGGCCCGGGAGAAGCCGCCGTTGCGCTCATCGGTCCACTGCATGGGCGTGCGAACCGCCTGCCGGCCCTCCTGCGCCGGGTTCTCGCCCATGCCGATCTCCTCGCCGTAGAACAGCACGGGCGTGCCGGGCAGCGAGAAGAGCAGGCTGTAGACCAGTCGGATTCGCCGCGGATCCCCGTCGAGCATGGGCGGCAGCCGCCGCACGATCCCGCGTCCGTAGACGCGCATCCACTCCTCGGGCGCGAACGCCGCGAAGACCTCCTCGCGCTCCGCATCGGAGAGCTTGTCGAGCGTGAGCTCGTCGTGGTTGCGCACGAAGTTCGCCCACTGCGCCTCGGGCTCGAGCACTGGACGCTTGGCGAGCGACTCCGCGAGCGGTCGTGCGTCCTCGCGTGCGAGCGACAGGTAGAGCGCCTGCATGCCGAGGAAGTCGAACTGCATGGTGAGCTCCGGCGGGTCGCCCGTGCGCCCGAAGAACTCGAGCTGCTGGTCGTACGGGAGGTTCACCTCGCCGAGCAGCACGGCCTCGCTCGAACGGCGCTGGAGGAACCGGCGGATGTCGCGGAGGAACTCGTGCGGGTCGCCGATGTCGACGCCCTCGGGGGGCTCGATCAGGAACGGCACGGCGTCGACCCGGAACCCCGAGATGCCGAGCTCCAGCCAGAAGCCGATCGTCTTCGCGATCTCGTCGCGCACCGCGGGGTTCGCGATGTTCAGGTCGGGCTGGTGCCGGTAGAAGCTGTGCAGGTAGTACTGGCCAGTGCGCTCGTCGAGCTCCCAGACGCTGTCCTCCTCGCCCGGGAACACCGTCGCCGCCTGCTTCCTCGGGGGCGCGTCGCGCCACACGTACCAGTCGCGGTACGGCGAGGTGCGGCTGCGCCGTGCCGCCTTGAACCACGGATGCTTCTCCGACGTGTGGTTCATCACGAAGTCGATGATCACCCGCATGCCGCGGTCCCGCGCGGTGCGGGTGAACTCGGCGACGTCGCCGAGCGACCCGAGTCGCGGGTCCACGCCCAGGAAGTCGGTGATGTCGTAGCCGTCGTCGCGGTCGGGGGTGGGCTGGAAGGGCATGAGCCAGATGCACGTCACACCCAGCTCGGCGAGGTGGTCGAGCCGGTGCGCGAGCCCCTCGAAGTCGCCGGAGCCGTCGTCGTTCCAGTCCATGTAGGTCTCGACGTCGAGGCAGTAGACGACCGCGGTCTTCCACCACAGGTCGCTGCGGTCGGTGATCCTCATCGGCCGCCCGCCTTCAAGGCCGGCACCACGTGCTCGCCGAACGTGTCGAGGAACGCGTCCTGTTCGACGCCGACGTGGTGGAGGTAGATGCGATCGAACCCGAGCTCGGCGAGCTCCGCGAGCTTCGCGAGGTGGCGAGCCGGGTCGGACGAGACCTGCACGGTGGCCGCGACCTCGTCGGCCGTGGCATCCGCGGTCGCGTCGTCGAACGCCTGCGGCGTGTCGAGCTCCCAGACCAGGGGTCCGGGCAGCACGCCCGTGCGCCACTGGTCGTGGGCGATCGCGATGGCCTCCTCGTCCGTGGGAGCCCAGCTGAGGTGCACCTGCACCGCCGTCGGCCCGTGGCCGCCCGCGTCGCGGTAGGCGTCGATGACCTTCCGCAGCGCGTCGCGCGGCTGGTCGACCGTGATGAGCCCGTCGGCCCACTCGGCGCACTCGCGGGCGGTCTCGGTCGACACGGCGGCGCCGATGAGTGCCGGCGGCACCGGGGGGAGGCTCCAGACGCGGGCCCGGTCGACGGTGATGAGCCCGTCGACGCTGACCTCCTCGCCCGCGAGCAGGCGACGGATGACGGTCACGGTCTCGCGGAGGCGCGCGTCGCGCTCCTCCTTCGGCGGGTAGGCGTCGCCGGTGACGTGCTCGTTGATCGCCTCGCCACTGCCGAGGGCCGCCCAGAACCGGCCGGGGTACATCGACTCGAGGGTGGCGATCGCCTGCGCGGCGATCGCCGGGTGGTACCGCTGCCCGGGCGCCGTGACGACGCCGAACGGCAGTCGCGTGGCCTGCAGCGCGGAGCCGAGCCAGCTCCACGCGAATCCGGATTCGCCCTGCCGCAGGCTCCACGGGGCGAGGTGGTCGGAGCACATCGCGGCGTCGAAGCCCACCTCCTCGGCGCGCTGCACGGCGTGGAGGAGTCGGGCCGGGGGGACTTGTTCGTGCGAGGCGTGGAATCCCACGATCGTCATTCGCACTCCTTCCGTCATCCTCGACGCTGCTCCGACCGGGCCCGGCCGGCAACCCCTTGCAGGCCCGGGGCCGTCGGTGTACCGCGCGAGCCCATCTAGGCTGGACCCATGGCAGAACGCGCATCCTGGTCGCTCGGCTCGGCCCTCCGCGGGGTCTTCGGGGCGAAGACGATCGACGAGGACACGTGGGACGACCTCGAGTCCGCGCTCATCCGCGCCGACTTCGGTCCCGCGGTGACCGAGGAGATCGTCGACGGCATCAGGGCGCAGGTCGAGCGCTATCGCACGACCGATCCGCGCGACGTGCAGCGGATGCTCCGCGAGGTCGTCGAGGAACGGCTCGCGAAGTACGACCCCACCCTGAAGCTCACCGAGCGGCCGGCCGTCGTGCTCGTCGTCGGCGTCAACGGCGTCGGCAAGACCACCACGATCGGCAAGTTCGCCCGTTTCCTCCGCACCTACGACCGCAGCGTGGTGGTCGGCGCCGCCGACACCTTCCGAGCGGCCGCGGTCGACCAGCTCGCGACGTGGGCCGAGCGCGCCGGCGTGGGCATCGTGCGCCCCGAGCGCGAGGGCCAGGACCCGGCATCCGTCGCCTTCCAGACCGTCGAGAAGGCCAAGCAGGACGGGACCGAGATCGTGATCATCGACACCGCTGGACGCCTGCACACGAAGGGCGGGCTCATGGACGAGCTCGGCAAGATCAAGCGCGTGGTCGAGAAGCAGGCGCCGATCAGCGAGGTGCTGCTCGTGCTCGACGCGACGACGGGACAGAACGGGCTCGCGCAGGCGGAGGCGTTCATCGAGCACGGCGGCGTCACCGGGCTCGTGCTCACGAAGCTCGACGGCAGCGCGAAGGGCGGGTTCGTGCTGGCCGTGCAGGAGAAGACCGGGTTGCCGATCAAGCTGATCGGCCAGGGCGAGGGCATCGGCGACCTCACGGGGTTCACCCCGCACGTGTTCGCGCAGAAGCTCGTCGGCTGACCACGAGGAGGAGACCATGGCGACCGAGCACGATTACTTCGGGATCGTCGGCGACTACTGGTCGGAGATGATCGAGTACGGCGACCAACGCGTCGAGGTCGTGCTCGAGGCCGAGGACGAGATGGTGTCGGGCGCGTCGCTCGATGCCGCGGCGGTGCTCGTCGGCGAACTCGAGCTCGTCGACGACGAGCTGCGATCGGCGTTCGTGAGCCAGCTCGACTCCGGCGGCACGCCCGTGATGCGGTTCCTCGACGTGCTGCTCGACCCCGAGCTCGAGCAGGCGGAGGAGATCGACGCGGCGATCGGCCGCGATTCGGGCGACCGGCAGGTGGACGCGCTGCGATCGCTGTCGCTCCTGCGCGTCGACCTGCGACCCGAGGCCGACGGCCCGGGCGAGCCGTTCGCCGAGTTCGAGTACGCGCTCGCTCCCGATGACACCGATGAGCGGCTGATCGCCGCGATCGACACCGGTCGCGAGGTCGTCGACGTGCGCTTCGAGGGGTGACCGGCGGCACGTGCGGCTGGGAGGCATCCGCTCTCGCCTACAATCGAAGGCACCATGGCTACCTTCGGAAACCTGTCTGACCGCCTCGCCGAGACCTTCAAGAACCTCCGCACCAAGGGCAAGCTGTCGGCGGCCGACGTCGACGGCACCGTCCGCGAGATCCGCCGCGCGCTCCTCGACGCCGACGTCTCGCTCGACGTGGTCAAGCAGTTCACGGCGCACGTGCGCGAGCGCGCCCTCGGCGACGAGGTCAACAAGGCCCTGAACCCGGCGCAGCAGGTCGTGCAGATCGTGAACGAGGAGCTGGTCGCGATCCTCGGCGGCGAGCAGCGCCGCCTGGTGTTCGCGAAGAATCCGCCGACCGTGATCATGCTCGCCGGCCTGCAGGGCGCCGGCAAGACGACGCTCGCGGGCAAGCTCGCGAAGTGGCTCGTCAAGGACGGCCACACGCCGATGCTCGTGGCGGCCGACCTCCAGCGTCCGAACGCCGTGAACCAGCTGCAGGTCGTGGGTGCGCAGGCCGGCGTGCCGGTGTTCGCTCCCGAGCCCGGCAACGGCGTCGGCGATCCGGTGCGCGTGGCCAAGGACTCCGTGAAGCAGGCCGAGCGGTCGCAGCACGACGTGGTCATCATCGACACCGCCGGCCGCCTCGGCGTCGACGCCGAGATGATGAAGCAGGCCGCGAACATCCGCAAGGCGACGGACCCCGACGAGGTGCTGTTCGTCATCGACGCCATGATCGGGCAGGACGCCGTGACGACGGCGAAGGCGTTCCAGGAGGGCGTGGACTTCACCGGCGTCGTGCTGTCGAAGCTCGACGGCGACGCGCGAGGCGGCGCGGCGCTCAGCGTGGCCTCCGTCACCGGACGCCCCATCATCTTCGCCTCCACCGGCGAGGGCCTCGACGACTTCGAGCCCTTCCACCCCGACCGCATGGCGAGCCGCATCCTCGACCTCGGCGACATCCTCACCCTCATCGAGCAGGCCCAGCAGGCCTTCGACGAGGAGGAGGCCATGAAGGTCGCCGAGAAGCTCGCGACCGAGCAGTTCACGCTCGAGGACTTCCTCGCGCAGATGCAGCAGCTCCGCGGCGCCGGGTCGATCAAGAAGATGCTCGGCATGCTTCCCGGTGCGGGCGGCATGAAGCAGCAGCTCGAGAACTTCGACGAGCGCGAGATCGTGCGCACCGAGGCGATCATCCAGTCGATGACGGTCGCCGAGCGTCGCAACCCCAAGCTCCTGAACGGCTCGCGGCGCCTGCGCATCGCGAGGGGCTCCGGCATGACGGTCACCGACGTCAACCAGCTGGTGCAGCGCTTCGAGCAGGCCGCCAAGATGATGAAGACCGTCGCGCGCGGCGGCATGCCGCAGGTCCCCGGCATGGGTCCGATCCCGGGTGGCGGCGGCTACGGCGGCGGCAAGCGCCAGGCGGCCAAGGGCAAGAAGAAGGGGTCGGGCTCGCGTTCGGGCAACCCGGCCAAGCGCGCCGCCGAGAACGCCGCGATCGCATCGGGCGCGGCCCCGGCCGGTCAGGGGTCGGCTCCGAAGGGGTCGGGCTTCGGCCTCGGGGGCGGCGGCGCCGCGAAGCCGGCTCCGAGCGAGGAGGAGCTCGCGGCCATGCAGAAGTTCCTGGGCCGCTAGCAGCCCGGGTCACCCCGCCGGAAGTCGCGCCTCGATCTCGAGCAATCGGTCGATCTCCAGCGCCTGGGACGTGGCGATGGCGCGCGCCCACCGAGCGACCGCGGGGTCGCCCGATTCGGCGAGCCGCGCCTCCGACATCAGCAGCGCTCCCCGGTGGTGGGGGATCATCGCCGACACGAAGAGTCGATCGAACGCACCGCCCTCCAGTTCCGCCGCGCGGTCGATCGTCGACCGGCTGATCTCGCCGGCCATCGACTCGGCGTGCTCGTGCCCGGCCGCGGCGTCGTCGGCGGAGCGGCGGCGCTCCAGCCACCCGCGCATCGACTCGGCCTCCGCCGCCTGGGTGACCGCGATGAGGCCGGCCAGGTCGGCGAGCTCGGGGTCGGCGACCCGGCCGGGCGCGAGCTCGGCGAGCTCCACCGCCTGTTCGTGATGCTCCACCATCGTCGCGATGAACGCGACGTCGGCGCTGGTCGTCTCGCCGTCGCCGGTCGTCGTCCCGTCCGCGTCCGGGCGCGCCGAGTCGTCGGACTCCGCGCCGTCGGGCGGCGCCGGCGTGACGAAGTCGGTGCCCGAGGGGTCGGGTGCCGGTCCGGTGCATCCCGATGCGCCGACCGCCATGAGCGTCGCGACCGCGATGCCGAACGCCCGCACCGCCGCGGCACGGATCGTGGGCGTCACCGGGCCACCCGACGACGTCGGCGCCACGCGATCGCCGCGTGGTACGCGAGTGCGACGCCGAACGGCAGCAGGACGAGCAGCCACCAGGCGCTGCCGCCCGTGGCACGCGTCTCGGCGGCATCGGGCGCGTGCTGCGGCGAGGACGACGCGACGACCACGCTCGCGAGGGCGATCCGCGGCGCGGACGCGTCGCCCCGCACGACGATGTCGTAGCGCCCGGGCTCGAGCGGACCGGGGAGGGCGACGGTGGTGGCGGCGAGCGAGCCGTCGGCCCCGGCGGCGGCCGTCGCGAGCACCGCCTGCGTCGGCATCCACCACACGTCGGCCGTCTCGCCCGGCGTGAGCGAGCCGGGCGGCAGCGACACCGTGACCTCAGCGGCATCCGTCGGCTCGATCGCGGCCGGCTCGACCGACAGCGTCTCGAGCGGTGCTCGCTCCGCGGCCGCGGTGGGGACCACCGGCGCCGCACGCCACACCCACGAGTACGCCGGCTGCGTCTGCGGGTTCAGGCCCGTGTCGTCGTACCTGGCGGCATCCGCGAACACCGGGTCGGTGAGCCGCAGCACCTCGAGGCCCTCGTACATGTCGCTCGCGTAGAGGTAGCCGTCGTAGTGGTAGACCGACCAGATGCCCGCCGTGTAGTCCATCGAGTACCCGTAGTCGGGCCGATCGAACCACGTCAGCTCCACGGGCGCGGCCGGGTCGGTGAGGTCGACGACCGAGACGCCGCCCTCGAGCCAGGCCTGCGCGATGATGAACCGCCCGGGCACCGGCACCAGTCCGCCGGAGTGCGCAACGCACTTCTCGAGGTCGGATTGGGCGCGGGGCAGCTTGTAGGTGCCCGCCTTCACGAGCCCGTCGGGCTGGATGAGCCACACGGCGTCGGCGCCCCGGTCGGCTCCGAACGCCGGCGAGCAGGTGTTGATGAAGCCGTCGCCGAGCTCGTCCTGGAAGACGATGCGCGTGGCGTCGTTGTCGAAGATGCCCGAGTGCCAGAACGTGACCGCGGGGTCGCGGACGCGCTGCAGCACCACGGGAGCCAGCGGGTCCGCGATCGAGAGCAGCAGTCCGTCGCCGCGGCAGGCCGCGACCGCGAGCCCCTTCGCCGGGTAGGCGGTGATGTCGTGGCATCCGGTGGTCGAACGCGTCTCGGCGCCCCCCGGCACCCGGTCCTCGGGCCCGAAGGCGGTCTCGTCGTCGAACAGGTCGAGCTCGCCCACGATCGCGGCGTCCTCGGGGGCCGCGAGCGGCACCTCCATGATCTGCAGCGGGTTGCGACCCGTGCAGTTGAGCGAGGCACCACGGCTGTAGGCGTTCATGTAGACGAAGACGCGGTCGGCGCTCGCCGGATCGGGGACCACGGTGTGGGTGTGCCCGCCGCAGCGCGTGCGCACGGCGGCGGCGTAGCGGGGCGCGCGGGGATCGCTGATGTCGAAGACGCGCAGTCCCTCCCAGTTCTCCGTGGTCTCGGGCACCCGTGCCGCCTCGCAGGAGTCGTCGGACATCGTCTCGTCGATCGAGATGAGCACCAGGTCGCCGACGGTGCTGATGTCGCCCTGGCCGCCCGGGCACGAGACGGCGCTGACGAGCTCCGGGGCCGCGGGATCGGCGATGTCCCAGATCGAGAACCCGGCGTAGTTGCCCTGCACGAGGTAGTCGCCCGTGAAGGCCAGGTCGGAGTTGATGAAGTCGGCGTCGTCGCCCTGCCGGAACGGGTTGTCGCGGTGCGCCACCCACTCCAGCCCCGGGCCGATCGACGGCTCGCGCTCGGCGGATGCGGCAAGGGCGGGCGGCGCGAGCAGCACCGCGGCGACGCCGAGCGCGACCAGGCAGGCCGTGGCCGATCTCGCACGCGACGCAGCGCGACCGGCCCGCATGCTCAGACCAGCTGGTCGCCGTCGCGGCGCACCGGTGCGTCGCCGAGGAACGCCACCAGGCCCTCGTCGCGCAGCAGCTCGATGGGCCGGGGGCCGGTATCCGCGCGGCGAAGGATCTCCTCGCCGGGCAACGGCGAAGCGGATGCCGCGAGCACGACGTTGCCGAGGCTGGTGCCCGCGATGACGGCGGGGGAGGCGAGGGCGAGCACGTCGTCGTGGACCGAGGCGAGGGTGGCGGCGACCTCGCGGCTCATGTCGAGCCCCGCCGTCGCGAGCGTGTTGACGAGGACGATCGCGTCGGGCGCCATGAGCTGGTCGAGCTCCCGGAAGAACTCGAGGGTCGACATGTGCCGGGGTGAGACGCTGCCGGAGAACACGTCGACGATGGCGAGGTCGTAGCCGCCGCCGGTGCGGGCGGCCCGCTCGACCGCCGCGCGCCCGTCGTCGAACTCGACGGTGAGCTCGACGTCGTCGGCGAGCGGGAGCACCTCGAGCACGAACTCGAGGAGTTCGCGGTGCAGCTCCACGACGTGCTGCACCGAGCCCGGACGGGTGGCGCCGATGTAGCGCGGCACGGTGAGGGCACCACCCCCGAGGTGCAGCACGCGGACCGGCCGGCCGGCCTCGCGGCATCCGTCGATCACCGCCGCGATGAGCCGGGTGTACTCGAGCTGGAGGTCGAGCGGATCGAGCGGGTTGACGTGCGACTGCGTGGTGCCCTCGATGACGAGGGAGTAGCCGCCGTTCGTGCCGCGCTCGGGAAGCAGGCGCGCACTCACCTGCTCGCCGTCGAGTTCGAGTCGGGGATCGCCCATGCCTCCCACACTAGGTCGGGGGCGCACGGCGGGCCAGATGCCGCGTCGACATCGGGATCATCGGGGTGGAGTTCGCTGCCGGGCCACCGGGAGTGCCTAAGATGTGCGGCAAGAGCCGTGGTGACCGAAGGCGGGGCGGCATCCGCGCCGGCCACCGCGGTGGATGGAGGCAGAGTGCAGGCGGCCCAGTCGCAGCAGATGGCGGTCGCGTGGGACGACCGCGTTCTCGGCGCGCACAGCACGCCCCATTTCATGCAGTCGAGCACGTGGGAGGCGGTGCGATCGTCCGGTCCGTGGCACGTCTCGCGGCGTGGGCTCGGCACCGATCGTGACTTCCCGGTGCTCGTCTTCGAGCGCCTGGCCGAGGGCTTCGGCCTCTTCCAGCACCTGCCGCGGGTGAGCGGCCTCGCCCCCGCCGACGTCGCACCCCTGACCGAGCGGATCCGGGCCGAGCGCGGCACGGCGTTCGCCACCAAGATCGAGGTGCACCAACCCCGCGATGGGGCACTCGAGGCGGCCTTCCTCGAGCAGGGCTGGCAGCCCGCCAAGGCGTCGCAGTACCGCCACGCGGTCATCGTCGACACCTCCGTCAGCGAGGAGGAGATCCTCGCCAACATGAAGAAGCGCGCCCGCGCCGAGATCCGGGTCGCCGAGCGCCACGGCGTCGTCGTCGGGCGGGCCGAGCTCGATGACGCCAACCGGGCACGCATGATCGACCTCGTCCGCGAGACCGAGGAGCGTTCTGGCGCCTTCTTCCGCGGTGACGGCTACCTCGAGACGGTGTGGTCGGCCTTCGTCGCAGACGACCGCGGCCAGCTCTACTTCGCCCGCTACGACGGCCAGGTCGTCGCCGGCGCCTTCATCGCCCGCTACGGGCCGAACGCCTGGTACAAGGACGGCGGCTCGACGCGCGACCAGCCGCAGCTCATGGCCTCGCGCCTGCTGCAGTGGTGCATCATCCGCGATCTGGCCGCCGACGGCATCGAGCGGTACGACCTGGGCCACGTGCCGCCGCCGGGTGAGCCGGATGCCCCGGGGCAGGGCGTGCTCGTCTTCAAGAGCGCCTTCGCGCGCGACGTGCTGGAGTACATGCCCGCCTTCCAGCTCTCCCACGAGGAGCGAGGGGAGACGTGGCGACGCGGTGAGGGCGCGTTCCTCGCGGCGTACCTCGAGCGCACCGGCGACTACTGGTACTGACCGGGCCGCGGCGAACCGCCGCAGCGCCGTGCGAATCTACTTACAACGCTGTAAGTAACCCGGATGCCGAACGCGCTACAGTGAACCGGGCGGCACAGCGGATGCCGCGACTCGACGACTTGGAGCACCACGATGACGACCGGCTCGGCCGACTACCGCGACGCGGGACTCACCTTCCCCGACGACTTCCTGTTCGGATCGGCCACCGCGTCGTACCAGATCGAGGGCGCCGTGCAGGAGGACGGCCGCGGGCCGTCCATCTGGGACACGTTCAGCCACACGCCGGGCAAGGTGTGGAACGACGACACCGGCGACGTCGCCGACGACCACTACCACCGGCTCGACGCCGACCTCGACCTCATGGCCGACCTCGGCCTCGAAGCGTACCGATTCTCGATCGCGTGGCCCCGCATCCAGCCGACCGGCCGCGGACCGGCCAACGAGGCCGGGCTGGCGTTCTACGAGCGGCTCGTCGACGGGCTCATCGCCCGCGGCATCCGGCCGATCGCGACGCTCTACCACTGGGACCTCCCGCAGGCCCTCGAGGACGAGGGCGGGTGGGCGAACCGCGCCACCGCCGAGGCCTTCGCCGACTACGCCCGCATCGTGGGGGAGCGGCTCGGCGACCGCATCGCGGTGTGGACCACGCTCAACGAGCCGTGGTGCAGCGCCTACCTCGGCTACGGCTCCGGAGCGCACGCGCCCGGCCTGCTCGACGGCGCGAAGGCGCTCGCCGCGGTGCACCATCTCAACCTCGCACACGGGCTCGCGGTCGCGGCGCTGCGCGACGTCGTGACGAACGACCCCGGCTACTCGATCACGCTCAACCTGCACGTGATCCGCCCGTCGGGCCCGACCGGCGCCGAGGCGGCCCGCCGCATCGACGGCCTCGCGAACCGGGTGTTCCTCGGCCCGCTGCTCGACGGCGAGTACCCGGCCGACGTGATCGCCGACACGGCCGAGGTCACCGACTGGTCGTTCGTGAAGCCCGGCGACACCGAGCTCATCCGCCAGCCCATCTCGCTGCTCGGCGTCAACTACTACTCGACCGTCACGGTGCAGATGTGGGACGGCGAGTCGCCGCGGGCCCACGCCGACGGCCACAAGGACATGGGCGGCACACCGTGGCCCGGTTCCGAGGACGTCGAGTTCCTCGTGCAGCCCGGTCCGTACACCGCGATGGGCTGGAACATCGACCCGTCGGGCCTGGAGGACCTGCTCGTCGCGCTGCACGAGGCGTACCCGACGCTGCCGCTGATGGTGACCGAGAACGGCGCGGCGTTCGACGACGTCGTGACCGAGGAGGCCGACGGCCCCGCCGTGCACGACGTCGACCGGATCGACTACCTGCGCCGCCACTTCACGGCCGCGCACCGCGCCATGGCACGCGGCGTCGACCTGCGCGGGTACCAGGTGTGGTCGCTCATGGACAACTTCGAGTGGGGCTACGGCTTCTCCAAGCGCTTCGGCATCGTGCGCGTCGACTACGACACGCTCGAGCGGCTGCCGAAGGACAGCGCGAAGTGGTACGCCGAGCTCATCCGCACGAGGTCGATCCCGGCCTAGGTGGCAGGAACGGGCTCGGCTGAGTCGTCGGGCTCGGCCGAACGGCCCGACGCGGGCGGTTCCACCGGGGACACGCCCTCGCGCAGTTCCCGCGCGAGGTGCGCGACGACCGCGGTGAGGTCGCCGCCCGCGGCCTCGGCGACGCGCAGCTGCCGCTGGTAGCTCGCCCCGCGCTCCAGCGTTGCCCGCACGAGCTGCAGCTCGGCCTGGCAGCCGAGGCGTTCGGCCACCGGCACCAGGGTCGTGATGAGGTCGCGCAGGTCGTCGCCGACGAGCCGCTCGGTGCCCGCGACATCCGTGATGATCTCGGCGTCCATGCCGTACCGTGCGGCGCGCCACTTGTTCTCGCGCACGTACCACGGCTGCAGCACGGTGAGCGTCTCGCCGTCGTCGAGGCGATCGCTCATCCAGTCGACGAGGCACTGCACGAGGGCGCCGATGGCCGCGATCTCGTTCGCGGTCGACACGCCGTCGCAGACGCGCACCTCGACCGTGCCCCACTTCGGGGACGGCCGGATGTCCCAGCGCACCTCGCTGTGGTCCTCGATGACGCCGGTGCGCACGAGGTCGTCGACGTACCGTTCGTAGGCCGGCCAGTCGGGCAGGGGGTAGGGCAGGCCCGCGGTGGGGAGCTGCTGGAACATGAGCGCGCGGTTCGAGGCGTACCCCGTCTCGACGCCGGCCCAGAACGGGCTCGACGCCGAGAGCGCCTGCAGGTGCGGCAGGTAGGCGAGGAGGCCGTCGAGGATGGGCAGGGCCTTGTCGCGGTCGTCGATGCCGACGTGCACGTGGATGCCCCAGATCATCATGTTGCGGCCCCACCAACGCGTGCGGTCGATGAGCTTGTGGTAGCGGGGCTTGTCGGTGAGGTGCTGGTCGTACCACTGGCTGAACGGATGCGATCCGCTGCACACGAGCTCGTACTCGCCGAGCTCGTCGATCACCGCGCGCACCTCGGCGAGCTGGCCCTCGAGGTCGGCGACCGCGTCGGCGACGCGCTCGTGCACGCCGCTCACGAGCTCGACCGTGTTGGTGAGCAGCTCCGACGTGATCGACGGATGCGTCCCGCCCTCGCTGCGCTCGTCGAGCACCTGCAGCACGCGGTCCGCGATCGAGGCCAGCTCGCCGGTGGCGCGGTCGACGATCGCGACCTCCCACTCCAGGCCGATGGTCGACCTGGCCGAGCGGGCGAACTCGATGTGCATGCGCGGAACCCCTCCCGGCCGACGAATGCGCCGATGTCGGCCCATCATGGCATGCGACCCCGGCGATTATCCTTACGACGCGAAATCTGCAAGAATGGTCAGTCGAGTTCTGTACCGCCCGACCCTCTATCCGGCGCACAGGACCCCAGAGAGCTTCCGCCGAGTGTGCACCCCACGCTCACGGCTGTCAGTTCGCCCACCTCACAACATTTTCAGGAGAATTGTGGCTGTCAAGATCCGTCTCAAGCGCCTCGGCAAGATCCGTGCGCCGTACTACCGCATCGTCGTCGCCGACTCGCGCACCAAGCGCGACGGTCGCGTCATCGAGGAGATCGGCAAGTACCACCCCACCCAGAACCCCTCGTTCATCGAGGTCGACTCCGACCGCGCCCAGTACTGGCTCTCCGTCGGCGCGCAGCCGACCGAGCAGGTCGCGGCGATCCTCAAGCTCACGGGCGACTGGGGCAGGTTCAAGGGCGACAAGGACGCCGTCTCGACCGTGCAGGTCGCTGAGCCCAAGGCCGCCTTCGTCGCCGACGAGAAGAAGAAGCCGGTGCTGAAGCCGAAGGCCGACAAGCCCGCGAAGGCCGAGGAGGCCCCTGCCGAGGCCGCAGCCGACGAGACCGCGACGGACGAGGCGTAAGGCCTTGCTCCAGTCCGCGCTCGAACACCTCGTCAAGGGGATCGTCGATCACCCTGACGACGTGAAGGTCGTCTCCGCGTCGAGCGCACGCGGCGAGGTCCTCGAGGTTCACGTGAACCCCGAGGACCTCGGTCGCGTGATCGGGCGCGCCGGCCGCACCGCGAAGGCGCTCCGCACGCTCGTCACGGCGCTCGCCGACGGCCGCCGCGTGCGCGTGGACGTCGTCGACACCGACGACTGACGTGGCCGACGCACCCAGGACGCAGCTCAGGGTCGGCCGCCTCACCAAGGCGCACGGCCTGAAGGGCGCCATCAAGCTCGAGCTCTACACCGACGATCCCGAGCGCCGCTTCGTGCCGGGCGCCGAGTTCTCGTTGCAGGTGCCCGAATCGTCGCCGTGGCACGGCAAGCACCTCGTCCTCCGCGAGCTTCGCTGGTACAACGGCCATCCGGTCGGGTTCTTCGAGGGCGTCGACGACCGCAGCGCCGCCGAGGGCCTCGTCAAGGCCATCCTCTGGGTCGAGCACGTCGACCAGGAGGCACCCGAGCCCGACGCGTGGTACGACCACCAGCTCGTCGGCCTCGCCGTCGTCCGCGACGGGGTGAGGATCGGCGAGGTCACCCATGTCGACCACCTCCCCGCGCAGGACCTCCTCATCGTGAAGTCGAAGGGCCGCGAGGTCATGGTCCCGTTCGTGTCCGCGATCGTGCCCCAGGTCGACATCGCGGCGGGCACCGTGACGGTGACCCCTCCCGCCGGCCTGTTCGAGGAGCTCGTCGACGACGAGGCCGACGAGGCGCAGGTGACGGCGCCGTCCGGGGCGGATGCCACGGCGACGGATGCCACGGCGCGGGTCGAGCCCGCAGGCGACGCGCCCGCCGCATCCGACCGCGGCGACGAACCCGCCGGATAGGCGTCGCGCATGCGGATCGACATCGTCACGATCTTCCCCGAGTTCTTCTCGGTGCTCGACCTCTCGCTCCTCGGCAGGGCGCGCCAGTCCGGGCTCATCGAGGTCGCCACGCACGATCTCCGCGACCACACGCACGACCGCCATCGCACGGTCGACGACACGCCGTACGGCGGCGGCGCCGGCATGGTCATGAAGCCCGAGCCGTGGGGCGAGGCGCTCGACGAGATCGTCGGCGACGGAGCATCCGAGGCCCTGCTCGTGGTGCCGTCGCCCGCGGGCGAGCCGTTCACGCAGGCGATCGCCCGCGAGCTCGCGGCAGAGAAGCACCTCGTGTTCGCCTGCGGCCGGTACGAGGGCATCGACCAGCGCGTCGTCGACCACTACGGCGAGCGGATGCGGGTGCGCCTCGTCAGCCTGGGCGACTACGTGCTCAACGGCGGCGAGGTGGCCGTCATGGCGATGATCGAGGCCGCAGGACGCCTGGTGCCCGGCGTGGTGGGCAACCCCGAGAGCCTCGTCGAGGAATCCCACGAGGACGGCCTCCTCGAGTACCCGAGCTACACGAAGCCCGCATCGTGGCGCGGACTCGACGTGCCGTCCGTGCTGCTCTCGGGCAATCACGGTGCGATCGCCGCGTGGCGGCACGAGCAGCAGGTGGAGCGCACCCGGCGCGTGCGCCCCGAGCTGCTCGAGGGCTGAGGCCGTCGGCGCGGAGCCGGGCGCCCGCCGCCCAGGCGTGCTGCGCACGTGAGGCACTCTTCACCTCCCGGAAACACGCGGGAGCCGTCTGCGAAACACGTCGTGCATAGCGTCGAAATCGGCGGCGAGACCGGATTCCGCCGGGAAGCGCGGTGCGGAAGATGGTCGGGTCGAGCGGTGCCGGTCTGCCGGCGGATGTCCCCGGCGCACATCCCCTCCGCCTGGTCGCGGTCACCCACGGCGCCCCGTCGGCCGAGAACCGCGAGGCGGTGATCCGCCTCGTCGACGGCGTCGCATCCGAGCGGCCGGAGCTCGACGTCTCGATCAGCTTCGTCGACGCCGCGAACCGCGACGTCGCCGCCGCGCTGGCCGCCGCCGCCGAGCCCGACGCGGTCATCGTGCCGCTCGTGCTCTCCGCGGGGTTCCATGTGCGCACCGGGCTCTCGCTCGGGCTGGATCGCATCGGCGGCGGAGCGCAGCTCGCCGACGAGCTCGGCCCCGACGATCGCATCGTCGCCGTGCTCGCCCGGCGGCTCGACGCGCTCGGACTCGACGACGAGGACGCCGTCGTCCTCGCCGCTGCCGGCTCGAACGACCCGCGCGCCGTGCGGGAGTGCTTCGAGACGGCCCGGCGGCTGGCGCACCGGCTCGGCCGGCCGGTGACGGTCGGGTTCATCGCCGCGGCCATCCCACGACTCCCCGACGCGATCGAGATGATCCGCGAGGTGCATCCCGGCGCCCGCGTCGTCGTCGGCGCCTACCTCCTCGCGCCCGGAACCTTCTACGACTCGGCCGCCGGCGCCGGCGGAGACCTCATCGCCGACCCGCTCCTGCTCCCCGGGGAGGCCGCTCCGCACGAGCTCGTCGACCTCGTGCTCGAGCGCTTCGCCGCGGTCGACGCGAACGACTGGGAACCCGCCTGAGTCGAGTCGCCGGCCGCCGGCCGGTGCGCCGTCGTCAGGGCGTGAGGCTCGGCGTCCCGTCGGCCTCCGCCGCGCGCGCGAGCACGTCGGCGATCCGTCCCTTGCAGCCGCCGCAGCCCGTGCCGGCGCGCGTGTCCCGTCCGACGCACTCGACGGTGGTGTTGCCGCACGCGGCCGACTCCTCGATGCGACCGACGGTCACCCCGTTGCACCAGCAGACCGTCGTCGCGGGGGCGAACGCGTCGGCGTCGGCGCTCGGGTCGTAGTCCGGTCCGTCGAACCGGAGCAGGAGCGAGCGATCGGCGGGCAGTTCGCCCCGGCGCTCGAAGAGCAGCGTGAGCTCGGCGGCGGTGCGCGGCATCCCGACGCTGACGAAGCCCGTGAGCGCGCCGTCCTCGGTGACCATCTTCACGTACCGGAGGTGCTCGGGGTCGGCCCACTGAGACACGCGCCGTCGCGGGTGCAGCGCGTCGTCGTCCCACGGGTCGGCGGCGATCTCGCCGACGGCGACGACGTCGATGTGCTCGGCCTTGAGCATCACGATCGGGTCGCGCTCCTCGGGAGCCGCCGCATCCGTGGCGGTGCCCTCGGCCTCGGCGGAGAAGGCGGCCGCGAGCCAGGCGGCCTGCCGCCAGCCCGGCCCGATGAGGCCGGACGGCGCGCCCGGGAGCGTTCGCTGGCCGGCGAGCTCCTCGGTGCGCTCCACCACCTGCGCGCAGTCGCCGATCGCGTACACGTCGGGGTCGCTCCACGACCGCAGGTCTGGGTGCACCACGATGCCGACCGCGGTGCGCAGGCCCGCGAGCGTCGCGAGCTCGTTGCGCGGGCTCACGCCGCACGAGAGCACGAGCAGGTCGCCGCGCAGCTGCTTGCCGTCGGCCGTGACGAGCATGTCGAACCGGCGGCGCCCGTCCGTGCCCGTGCGGAACGCCACCGCCTCGGCCCGGCTGTGGGCGATGACGGTGATGCCCGTGCGGCGGAGGGCCGCCCGCAGCACCTGCCCGCCGCCGCGGTCGAGGTTGCGCGGCATCGGGTGCGGACCGTGGTGCACGACGCAGACCTGGGCGCCGGCGTGCGCGGCGGCGAGCGCGAGCTCGAGTCCGAGCACGCCCGCGCCGAGCACGATGATGCGGCGCCGCTCGCGCACCGCCGCGAGCACGCGGTCGGCGTCGGCGAGGTCGCGCAACGCGGTGATGCCCTCGGGCAGCTCGTCGTCGTGCGCCACGAGGTGGCGCGCGTACTTCTCGAGCGAGGCGAGGTCGCGCCGGTGCCGTTCGACGCCGTCGAGCGTCGGCACGTTGGCGCGGGAACCCGTCGCGAGCACGAGACGGTCGTAGCCCAGCTCCTCGCCGGTGCCCAGCCGCACGAGGCGCGCCGCGCGGTCGATGGAGGTCGCGGCGACGCCGAGGAGCACGCGGGCACCGGCCTCCTCGGCCACGACGCGGTCGCCGACGATCATGGAGTCGAGCTCGGTGTTGCCGACCGCGTACTCCGCCACCAGCACGCGGTTGTACGCCTCGACGTCCTCGCCGGCGACCACGGTGAGCTCGACGACACCGGCGCGCACCGCGGGCAGCAGCTCGTCGACGAAGCGGGCGCCCACGGGTCCGTAGCCGACGAGGACGATCCTGAGTGCGGTCATGCGAGGGCTCCGGCTCCCACGAGGCGCGTGACGCGCACGACGTTCGTCTTGAACTCCGGCATCGACGAGATCGGGTCGACCGCGTCGGACGTCAGCAGGTTCGCCGCCTGCTCGTCGCCGTAGTGGAACGGCAGGAAGACGGCGTCGGGTCGGATGTCGGGCGTGAGCCGCGCCCGGCAGCGCACCGTGCCCCGCCCGTTGGCCAGCTCGAGGTCGTCGCCGTCGGCGATGCCGAGGCGGTCGGCGGTGGCCGGATGCATCGAGGCGAGCGCCTCGGGCTGCGCCTCGTCGAGCTCGGGGACGCGCCGGGTCTGCGCGCCGCTCTGGTAGTGCTCGAGCAGCCGTCCGGTCACGAGCGTGAGCTCGCCCTCGGCCGGACGCGGGCGCGCCGCCTCGCGCACGGACACGGCGACGAGCCGGGCGAGCCCGTCGGCGTGCGCGAAGCGCTCGGCGAAGAGCCGGGGCGTGCCGGCGCTGCCCCTGGGGAACGGCCAGTACGCCGCCTCGCCACGGTCGAGCATGGCGTAGTCGATGCCCGAGTAGTCGGCGATGCCGCCCTCAGACGCGAGCCGCAGCTCCTCGAAGACGAGTTCGGGGTCGGTGTCGAACGTCGCCGTGGAGCCCAGGCGGCGGGCGAGCTCGGAGAGGATCCACAGCTCGTCGCGCACGCCCCCCGGCGGTGTGATGGCACGTCGCCGGCGGAGGATCCGGCCCTCGAGGTTGGTCATCGTGCCCTCCTCCTCTGCCCACTGGGTGACCGGCAGCACGACGTCGGCGAGGGCGGCGGTCTCGGAGAGGAAGAAGTCGCAGACCACGAGCAGGTCGAGCCGGGCGATGCCCTCGCGCACGGCCTCGACGTTCGGCGACGACACCACGAGGTTGGATCCGTGGACGAGCAGTGCGCGAACTCCGCCCGGCCGGCCGAGCGACTGGAGGAGTTCGACGGCGGGCACGCCGGGGCCTGGGATCGCGTCGGGCTCGACGCCCCAGACACCCGCCACGTGGGCGCGTGCGTCGGGGTCGACGATCTTGCGGTAGCCGGGGAGCTGGTCGCATTTCTGCCCGTGCTCGCGCCCGCCCTGCCCGTTGCCCTGTCCGGTGAGCGTTCCGTAGCCGCTGCCCGGGCGCCCGGGCAGGCCGAGGATGAGCGCCAGGTTGATCGCCGCGGTCGCGGTGTCGGTGCCGTCGACGTGCTGCTCGACCCCGCGGCCCGTGAGGATGTACGTGCCCTCGCCCGATGCCAACCGGCGCGCGAGCCGGCGGAGGGTGAGTGCGGGGACGCCCGTGACCGACTGCACCCGCTCGGGCCACCAGGAGGCGACGCTGCGGCGCACCGCGTCGAATCCGGTCGTGCGTGCGTCGACGTAGTCCGCGTCGGCGAGGCGCTCCGCGATCACCACGTGGGTGAGGCCCAGGAGGAGGGCGAGGTCCGTGCCGGGAGCCGGCTGGACGTGCAGGCCCCGTCCGTCGTCGGTGAGGCGCGCCGTCGCGGTGCGTCGCGGGTCGACGACGACGAGCCCGCCCGCCGCCTGCGCCCCCGCCAGGTGGCCGATGAAGGGCGGCATCGTCTCGGCGACGTTGGTGCCGAGGAGCAGGATCGTGGAGGCCCCGTCGAGGTCCTCGAGCGGGAACGGGAGGCCGCGGTCGATTCCGAACGCGCGGTTGCCGGCGGCCGCGGCCGAGGACATGCAGTAGCGCCCGTTGTAGTCGATGCGGCTCGTACCGAGCGCGAGCCGCGCGAACTTGCCGAGCACGTAGGCCTTCTCGTTCGTGAGCCCGCCGCCGCCGAAGACCCCGACCGCGTCGGCGCCGTGTGCCGAGCGGATGCCGCGGAGCGAGCCTGCGACGAGGTCGAGGGCGTCGCCCCAGCTCGCCTCGTGGAACGCGCCGTCGGCGCCCCGCACGAGCGGGGCGCCGAGGCGGGAGGGTGCGCGGAGCAGCTCCGCGGACGTCCAGCCCTTCTTGCACAGGCCGCCGCGATTCGTGGGGAAGTCGCGGCCGGCGACCGTCACGGGCGGGGCCGTGCGACCCGCGGCATCCATCGGGGTGAGGGTCATCGCGCACTGCAGGGCGCAGTACGGGCAGTGCGAGGGAGCGGGATGGGTCACGTGGTCTCGATTCAGATGTTGTGAGCGCGCAGGCGGTCCGAGCGCACGTACACCACGTAGGTGAGCACGAGGAGCACGGCGTATCCGACGACGAAGCCGAGGAATGCGCCGGCATAGCCGCCGGTGGCCTGGAACGAGAGGTTGAGGGCCTGCGGGATGAGGAAGCCGCCGTAGGCGCCGATGGCCGAGATCAGGCCGAGTGCCGCCGCGGCCTTCCGCTGCGTCGACACGTCGCCCGTGCCGCCGCCGCGTACCGCGAACACCACGGGCACCATGCGGTACGTCGAGCCGTTGCCGATGCCGGCCGACGCGAAGAGCAGCAGGAACAGGCCGAGGAACAGCCAGAAGCTCGCGAACGGCAGCGTCAGCAGCACGGCGAGCGTGATCGTGCCCATCGCCGCGAAGGCGACCATCGTGATGCGGGCCCCGCCGAACCGGTCGGAGAGCCGGCCGCCGTAGGGACGGGCCAGGGACCCGACGAGGGCGCCGAGGAACGCGAGGGGGATGGACGCGCCGCCCACGCCGATCGTCGAGAACTCGGGGAACTGGTCGGCGATGAGCTTCGGGAACACGCTCGCGAAGCCGATGAACGACCCGAAGGTGCCGATGTAGAGCACGGACATGATCCAGAGGTGTGGCTCCTTGAGGGCCGCGGCCGAGCCCGCGAAGTCGGCCTTCGCGTTGGAGAGGTTGTCCATGTATCGCGCGGCGCCGAACATCGCGAGCAGGATGAAGGGGATCCAGATCCAGCCGGCGAGGGGCAGGTTCAGCGTGGCCGCCGCACCGATCGTGATCACGAGCGGCACCACGAACTGCGCGACGGATGCACCGAGGTTGCCGCCTGCGGCATTGAGGCCGAGCGCCCAGCCCTTCTCCTTCTGCGGGTAGAAGTACGTGATGTTCGACATCGAGCTGGCGAAGTTGCCGCCGCCGAAGCCGGCGAGCGCCGCGGCGGCGAGGAGCACGCCGAACGGCGTCTCGGGGTTCGACACGCAGACGGCCAGCGCGATCGTCGGCAGGAGGAGCAGGGCGGCCGAGACGATGGTCCAGTTGCGGCCGCCGAACTTCGGCACCAGGAACGAGTACGGGAAGCGGAGGGTCGCGCCCACGAGGCTCGGGATCGAGATGAGCCAGAAGATCTCGCCGGTGCCGAGGTCGAACCCGGCCGCGGGGAGCGTCACGGCGACGATGCTCCAGAGCTGCCAGACGACGAACCCGAGGAACTCGGCGAAGATCGACCAACGCAGGTTGCGCCGCGCGATGGTGCGCCCTTCGGTCTCCCACTGCACCTCGTTCTCGGGGTTCCAGTTGTCGATCCACCGTCCGGGCCTCGTGGCGAGCGCGGGTGCGTCGGTCTCGGGGGCGTGCGGTGGTGCGACGTGCGGGGGAGCGGTGCTCACGGTCTCGGTCATCGGTGCCTCCAGGGGGTCGGTCACGGGTCGAACTCGTGCAGCCGACGCTATTGGCGGCGTGTTTCCGCGGATCGGTCCGGTCGTAAACCCTGGGTCTCCACCTGCTCACCCGGGACGGTCGGTCGTGTGAGGTCGTGGTCAGACATCGATCCGGTATCCCCGCTTGACGACGGTGGCGATGAGCCCGGGCACGCCGAGGGTCTGGCGCAGGCGGCTCAGGGCCACCTCGAGCGCGTGCTCGTCGCTCGTGCCCGGCAGGCCGGACGCGAGCCGGTCCCGTCCGACGACGGAGCCGCGCGCCTGGACGAGCGCACGGAGGATCATGAGGGCGACCGGGGCGAGTGCGACGCGTCGGTCGTCGACGTCCACGACCGAGCCGCGCAGCGCGAGCGGTCCGTGTCGGGTGTCGAGGCGCAGGACGCGCGTCGACTCGAGGTGCTCGCACACGAGGCGGATGAGCGCGCCCATGCGGTAGCGCTCGGGTTGGATCGGCGTGATCCCGGCCGCCACGAGCGGCGCCGCCGTCACGGGTCCAACGGCGGCGGCGACGACGGGGCCGCACATGGCGTCGACGAGGTCGTCGTACCGCCCGCGCGCCTCCGCCGCGCCGAACAGGGCGTGCACGGCCGGCGCGCTCGTGAACGTGATGCAGTCGAGGCCTCCGGAGCAGGCAGCCTCGATCAGCCGGTCGACCCGGTCGTCGGCCTCGTCGGTCTCGATCCACCGGTACGGCTCCACGGTGAGCACGCGATCGTGCGCGTCGCGCAGTCGGTCGAGCTGCGAGGGGTTCAGGAACCCGTGCAGCTGCACGGCCACCGTGAGCCCGGCGGGACGGGTGGCGAGCACCTCGTCGATGAGCGATTCGGTCGTCTCCTCCGCGCTCATGCCGACGTCGTTGAGACCGGCGGCACGGATGCCTCCGCGGGCCTTCGGCCCGCGCACGAGGATCGCCGTGTCGGCGAGCGCGTCGACGAGGTCCTCGCCGAGGCCCGCGGCATCCGCGACCTCGAACCACCGGCGGACGCCGTACGCGGTCGTCGCGAGCAGCACGTCGGGGCGCGCCTCGATGATCGTGCGGGTGTCGGCGATCACGGGGTCGTCGGAGATCGCGTTGGCCATGCGCAGCGTGGGCGCGTGCAGCACCTGGGCGCCGCGACGGGCGAGCGCGTCGATGAGGTCGGCCGAGCGCCGGTCGCTCGTGACGCCGATGCGGAAGCCCTCGAGCTGATCGGGCCGGAACCCGGGTGCGCACTCGACGACGTCGGTCACGCGACCACCGCCGCGAAGCCGGCCGCCCGCTCCATGAGCTCGGCGGCGCTCGCGTCGCCATCGTGCGCGAGGCGGACGACCTCGCCGACGACGACGACGGCGGGTGAGGTCACTCCGGCCCGTCCGGCGGCGAACACGATGTCGGTGAGGTCGCCGACCGTCGTGCGCTGGTCGGCGTGGAAGCCGCGCTCGACGATCGCCACCGGCATCGCGGCCGGCATCCCGAACCGTGCGAGGCCGGCCGTGAGCGACGGCAGCGAGTTCACGCCCATCAGCACCACGATCGTGCCGCCGAGGCCGGCCAGGTGCTCGAGCTCGGCGTCCGTGAGCGGTGCGTGGCCCGAGACGACCGTGAACAGGTGGCTGACGCCGCGGTGCGTGAGGGGGATGCCGGCGGCGCCGGGCACCGAGATGGCGCTGGTGACACCGGGGATGACCGCGACGCGCACGCCCGCACGGTGGCACGCGAGCACCTCCTCGCTGCCGCGGCCGAGCACGTAGGGATCGCCGCCCTTGAGCCGGACGGCGTGGCGTCCGGCGAGCGCGTGCCCGACCAGCAGCGCCTCGATCTCGTGCTGCGGGATGGCGTGGTGGCCGGGGCGCTTGCCGACGTCGACGAGTTCGGCCGTCGAGGCGTACTCCGCGAGGGCCTCGTACGGGGCCAGTCGGTCGTAGAGCACGACGTCGGCCGCCTCCAGGGCGCGCACCGCCGCGACCGTGAGGAGGTCGGCTCGGCCGGGTCCGCCGCCGACGAGGGTCACCCGGCCCGTCATGCGCCCGCCCCTCGCACCGGGATGGTGGTTCCGGCGACGAGCACGGCCTCGCCGCGCTCGCGCTCCTCGGCGGTGGCCGGGCGGAACTGGTCGCGCTCCGGCACTCGCGCGATCGAGGGGTCGGGCGTGTCCGGCGCGTTCACGAAGGAGCGGAACCGGCGGAGGCGGTCGGGATCGGCGAGCGTCGCCGCCCACTCGTCCTCGTAGGTGTCGACGTGCCGGTCCATCGCCCGCTCCAGCTCGACGGCGAGGCCGAGCGAGTCGTTCACGACGACGTCCCGCACGTGGTCGAGTCCGCCCTCGAGGTCCTCGATCCAGCGCGCGGTGCGCTGCAGCCGATCAGCGGTGCGAACGTAGTACATGATGTAGCGGTCGATGTACCGGAGCAGGGTCTCGTCGTCGAGGTCGCTCGCGAGGAGCTGCGCATGCGCGGGCTGGAAGCCCCCGTTGCCGCCCACGTAGAGGTTCCAGCCCTGGTCGGTGGCGATCACGCCGACGTCCTTGCCGCGCGCCTCCGCGCACTCGCGGGCGCATCCCGAGACGCCGAACTTCAGCTTGTGCGGTGAGCGGAGGCCGCGGTAGCGCAGCTCGAGCTGCACGGCCATGGCCACGGAGTCCTGCACGCCGTAGCGGCACCACGTGGAGCCGACGCAGCTCTTCACGTTGCGCAGCGCCTTGCCGTACGCCTGGCCGGATTCGAACCCGGCGTCGACGAGGCGCTTCCAGATCTCGGGCAGCTGGTCGAGTCGCGCACCGAAGAGGTCGATGCGCTGGCCGCCGGTGATCTTCGTGTAGAGCCCGAAGTCGGTGGCCACCTGCGCGATGACCGCCAGCTTCTGCGGCGTGATCTCCCCGGCGGGGATGCGCGGCACGACCGAGTAGGTGCCGTCCTTCTGCATGTTGGCCATGGCGCGGTCGTTCGTGTCCTGCAGCCCGCCGCGGCCCCCGTCGAGGATGTACGAGCCGTGCTGGGTGGCGAGGATGGAACCGATGACCGGCTTGCACACGTCGCAGCCGCGGCCGGTGCCCAGGCGGGCGATGATCTCGTCGAAGGAGGTGAGCTCGAGCACCCGCACGGACTCGAACAGCTCCTGGCGCGAGAGCTCGAAGTGCTCGCAGAGCGCACGCGAGGGCGTGACGCCCGACTTCGTCAGCTCGGCCTCGAGCAGCTTCTTCACGAGGGGCACGCACGATCCGCACTGGGTGCCGGCGCGCGTGCACGTCTTCAGCGCCCCGAGCTCCGTGCAGCCCTCGGCGTGCTCGTCCCCGTTCACGGCGTCGCGGATCGTGCCCGCGGTCACGTTGTTGCAGGCGCAGACGAGGGCCGCCGCCGGCAGCTCGTCGCCGGCCGGCGCCTCCATCCCCGACGCCGAGAGGTAGGCGGCCGGCTCGCTCGACAGTTGCGTGCCGAGGAGGGGCCGCAGCGAGGCGTACGGCGAGGCGTCGCCCACGAAGATGCCGCCGAGCAGCGTCTTCGCGTCGTCGGTCATGACGAGCTTCTGGTAGAGGCCGCGGGCGGGGTCGGCGTAGACGATCTCGAGGGCCTGCTCGGTGCGGGCGAGCGCGTCGCCGAAGCTCGCCACGTCCACGCCCGAGAGCTTCAGCTTGGTGGCGTCGTCGACGCTCGTGAACTCGGCCGCCCCGCCGAGGAGACGGTCGGCGACGACCTCGGCCATCGCGTTCGCCGGGGCCACGAGGCCGGTGCACCGGCCCTCGAAGCTCGCGACCTCGCCGATGGCCCAGACGTTCGGGGCGGATGCCGCGCACGAGGTGCTGATCGCGACGCCGCCGCGCGGGCCGAGCTCGAGGCCGAGGTCGCGGGCGAGCTCGTCGCGGGGGCTGATGCCGATGGCGAAGACGAGGAGGTCGGCCGCGATGACGCGGCCGTTCGTGAGCTCCACGCCCACGACGGCGCCGTCCTCGGCGAGGATCGCGGCCGGACGCGTGCCCAGGTGGAGCCCGATGCCCTGGCCGGCGATGATCCGGCCGAGCGCGCGGCCCGCGCCCTCGTCGAGCTGCGCCGACATGAGCCACCCCCCGGAGTGCACCACCGCGGTGTGCGAGCCGAGCTTGGCGAGGCCGCCGGCCGCCTCGAGGCCGAGGAGGCCGCCGCCGGCGACGACGACCTGCGCGGGGCGCCCGTGCCGTTCGGCGAGCTCGCGGGTCTCGGCGACCAAGGCGTCGACGTCGTCGATCGTGCGGTACACCCGGGCGTGCTCGCTGCCCGGGAGCTCGGGGACCGGCGCGCTCGAGCCCGTGGCGAGCACGAGCTCGTCCCACGCGAGCACGAGTCCGCCCGAAGTGGTCGCCGTGCGCGCCGCCTCGTCGACCGCCACGACGCGCTCGCCCGTGATGAGCCGGATGTGGCCGTCGTCCCACATCGAGGTCGGCTCGAGGGTCAGGTCGGTCGCGGCATCCGCGAGCCGGGTGCTCAACGCGACGCGGTCGTAGGGTCGGTGGACCTCCTCGCCGACGACGGTGACGCGGAGGGCGCGGTCGGTGTCGCGGGCGTGCAGGCTGTCGGCGAGTCGGTGCGCTGCGGGCCCGCCGCCGACGATGACGACGTCGCGCACACCGGTCGCGGCGTGGGTGGTCTCGGTCATGCTGCCTCCGGGGCTCGGTTGCAGGCGAGCGTACGACCGGGCGGTTTCGGCCCTGTTACGTCGACGTAACCGCGGTGGCACGCGAACGCACGTCGGCTCCGACGGGATGTGAGGCGGGTTTCACCTCGGGGAAACACCCGGATGCCGCAGGGGAAACACCCGGGACGTAGTGTCGAGCACACGACGAAAGGAGCCGTGATGCCGCCGACCATCGAGATGACCACGACCTGGGAGCGCACCTGCGAGGTCGACGACCTCGAGCCCGGATGGGGCGAGGTGGCCCTGCTGGGCGCACGCCAGGTCGCCCTCGTGCGGTTCGCCGACGACGAGGTGTACGCGGTGGACCACCACGACCCGCACACCGGCGCGCCCGTGATGGCGCGGGGGATCATCGGCTCGCGCGGCGACCGCCCCACGATCGCCTCGCCGCTGCACAAGGAGGTCTACGACCTCGGCACCGGCGAGTGCTTCACCGACGGGTCGCTCGCGCTCCGCACCTATCGCACGCGCATCGTGGGCGGCATGATCGAGGTGGAGCTCGACGGATGACCCGCGCGCCCGCGGTCGTCGCGGCGTCGCACGGAACGTCCTCGGCCGACGGCCGCGCGGCCGTCGCCGCCCTGGTCGACGCGGTGCGACGAGCGGTGCCGCGGGTGATGGTCGAGGACGCGTTCGTCGACGTGCAGCAGCCCGACGTGGCATCCGTGCTCGACCGCCTCGGCGACCGGCACGCGGCGGTGGTCCTGCCGCTGCTGCTCTCCCCGGGCTACCACGTGCACGTCGACCTGGTTCGCGAGGTGGCGCAGGCGGGCGGTGCGCCCCTCCTCGGGGCGGCCCTCGGACCCGACGACCGCCTCGTCGAGGTGCTCGCCGAGCGGCTGGCGGAGGCCGGCCTGCGCGGCGACGACCGGGTGGTGCTGGCCGCGGCCGGCTCGAGCGACATGCGGGCCGTCGACGACTGCCGCATCGTCGGCCGCCGGCTCGCGGGTCGCCTCGGCCGCCCCGTGGCGGTCGGGTTCCTGTCGGCGGCACGGCCCGGCCTGCGAGACGCGATCGCGCGCACTCGCGCGACGCATCCGGTGTCGCGGGTCGTCGTCTCGAGCTACCTGCTCGCGCCCGGGTACTTCCACGACCTCGCGATCGCGGCGGGCGGTGACGCGACGACCGCGCCGGTCCTCCGAGCGGATGCCGCGCCGCCCGCGTCGCTCGTCGCACTCGTGCTCGACCGCTACGCGGAGGCGCTGGCGGTCAGCCGCGCTGCGTGAGGACGATCGGATCGCCCTCGGTGACGGCGATCGTGTGCTCGGAGTGCGCCCCTCGCGAGCCGTCGGCGCTGCGCAGCGTCCACCCGTCGGGATCGGTGAAGATCCGGTCGGTCGTCTCGAGGAACCACGGCTCGATCGCGATGACGAGACCGGGCCGCAGCGGCAGGCCCCGACCGGGACGCCCGTTGTTGGGCACGTGCGGGTCACCGTGCATCGTGCGCCCGACGCCGTGCCCGCCGAAATCGGTGTTGATCGAGTAGCCCTCGGCCTTCGCCACGTCGGCGATGGCACGCGAGATGTCGCCGATGCGATGGCCGGGCCGTGCGGCGGCGATGCCAGCGTCGAGCGCACGGCGGGTCGTGTCGATGAGGCGCAGGTCCTCGTCGCGGGGCGTGCCGACGACCACCGAGATCGCGGAGTCCGCGACCCAGCCGTCGACGGCCGCCGCGAAGTCGAGGCTCAGCAGGTCGCCGTCGCGCAGCCGGTAGTCGTGGGGGAGTCCGTGCAGCACCGCGTCGTTGACCGAGGTGCAGAGGACCTTCCCGAAGGGGCTCCCGCCGAACGACGGGTGGTAGTCCAGGTAGCAGCTCTCGGCTCCGGCGGAGCGGATCATCCGGTGCGCCAGGGCGTCGAGCTCGAGCAGGTTCACGCCCACCGCGGCCGCCTTCGCGGTCGCCTCCAGCACGCTCGCGACGAAGCGGCCCGCAGGCCGCATCTGCTCGATCTCCGCCGGGGTCCTCAGTTCGATCACGCTCATCCCTTCCGAGTCCATTCTGTCGGGTCCGCCCTGAGTGAACACCCGGTCCGCGTGCAGCGGCGCAGCGTTACGCTGTGGGCATGCTGATCCGGCGTGCGTTCCTCAGGTGGCTGGTCGCGGCGGTCGTCGTACTGCCGATCTGGCTCGCGGTGGGCTGGGCGATCTTCGGAGGCGGAGGCTGGGGCACCTTGGGCCTCATCATCACCGTGCCGATCGCGTTCATCGCCCTCGGCATCGTCGCCCTGCTCGTGTGGGCCCGCCCGACGGTGCGTGCCGAGCGTGCCGTCTCGTGGACCGACGTCGGCGTGGTCGGCGCGTGGCATGCCTCGATCATCGGCATCGGCTTCTACGGCCAGGGGTCGACCTTCTTCGGCGTGGCCGCGATCCTGCTCGCGATCGCCGCGTTCTGGGTGGCGATCTGGCAGCTCGTCTCCGACGGCGCGCGACGGGTGCAGGCCACGATGTCCGAGTTCGAGCGGATCGCCGCCCAGCAGGCGGGTTCGCCGGTTCGGCCCGACGCCCAGGGCGAGATGCCCGCACGACGCCCTCCCTTCGACGACGGCGACGGCGAGGTCATCATCGTGCGCGAGGTGCGCGACTGACGCTGCGGACGGGTGCCCCGAGGCATCCGTCGCCTCGCTTTGGCGCGCAGCGCCGCGGCATGGCACAATAGAGGATTGTGCCGCCGCAGGACTCTGCCTCCGGGGAGTACGCACCGCGCGAATGATCGCGCAGGCGGCACCGGACACTTCCATCATTGATCCGCGTTCGACCGGTGGCGGGCGCAGAGAGCGAACCATCATGCACATCCTCGACCATGTCGACGCCGCGAGCCTGAGGTCGGACATCCCCGACTTCCGCCCCGGCGACACCGTCAAGGTGCACGTCAACATCATCGAAGGCACGCGCTCGCGCATCCAGGTCTTCCAGGGCGTCGTCATCGGCCGCCAGGGTGAGGGCGTGCGCGAGACCTTCACGGTCCGCAAGGTCAGCTTCCAGGTCGGCGTCGAGCGCAAGTTCCCGGTGCACTCGCCGGTCATCGACCACATCGAGGTCGTCACCCGCGGTGACGTCCGTCGCGCGAAGCTGTACTACCTGCGCAAGCTCCGCGGCAAGAAGGCCAAGATCAAGGAGAAGCGCGACAGCTGATCCCACGTGGCGTGACGCCCGCGCGTCGCGAGCGGCACGTCATCGAACCGAGCTCCCCACCCCTAGACTGGGTGGGGAGCTCGGGCGGTTAAATGACAGAAGAAATCAGTACCACGCGGACAGAGCGCGCGGGCTCGGCGTCGGCACGCAGAAAACGCAGCACGCTGCTGTTCCTTCGCGACCTGCTCGTCATCTTCGTGGTGGCCGTGCTCGTCTCGTTCCTCATCAAGACGTTCCTCATCCGGTCGTTCTTCATCCCGTCGCAGTCGATGGAGCAGACCCTGGTGATGGACGACCGGATCATCGTGAACCAGCTGGTGCCCGAGGTGAGCCCGATCGAGCGCGGCGACGTCGTCGTCTTCAAGGATCCGGGCGGATGGCTCCCCGCGCGCGCCGAGACGGTGCAGCCCCCGCTGATCGCCGCGATCGACTGGTTCTTCGCGTTCGTCGGCCTCTCGGCGCCCGACTCCAACGACCACCTCGTCAAGCGGGTCATCGGCCTGCCCGGCGACCACGTGGTCTGCTGCAACGCCCTCGGACAGATGAGCGTCAACGGCGTTCCCCTCGACGAGCCCTACGTCGCGCTGCCGCCGGGTGAGACGAAGGTCTCGCGCGACGACTTCGACCAGGTCGTGCCCGACGACTCGCTCTGGGTGATGGGCGACAACCGCTACAACTCCAAGGACTCCCGCTACAACGGCGAGACGCCGCTCAAGGGCTTCGTGCCCGTCGACAACGTCGTCGGGCGCGCATTCGTGGTGAGCTGGCCGATCAGCCACTGGGCATGGCTCGGCAACTACCCCGAGGTGTACGAGGGCGTCGACGAGGGGTCGGGCTGAGATGACCCCGTCCGCGATCCCCAACCTCAAGGCGGAGCGCGAGCTGTTCGACGGCGGCGCCCCGATGGTCCTCGCGTGCGACGAGGTGGGTCGCGGAGCGCTGGCCGGCCCCGTCACGGTCGGGCTCGTGCTCATCGATGCGTCGGTGCGGCGCATGCCCGCGGGCCTCCGTGACTCGAAGCTGCTGACCGAGCCCCGCCGCGAGGCGATGGCACCGCGTGCGGCGGCATGGGTGCGCGGCTGGGCCGTGGGCGAGGCCTCATCCGCGGAGATCGACGAGCTCGGCATCATGGCGTGCCTCGGGCTCGCCGGCGCTCGCGCCTACGCCGCCCTGACCGCCGCCCAGGAGGTCGCGCTCGACGCCCCGCTCCTGCTCGACGGCAACTACGACTGGCTCAGCCCGTGGATCGAGCGCCGCGCGCGGGTGACCACGCGCATCAAGGCCGACCGCGACTGCGCGTCGGTGGCCGCGGCGTCCGTGATCGCCAAGGTGCACCGCGATGGCGGCATGCGGCGCTCGCACGAGGACTTCCCCGTCTACGGCTGGGACGAGAACAAGGGCTACTCGAGCCGCGGCCACTTCGCCGCCCTCGCCGAGCACGGTCCGAGCGCGCTGCACCGGCACACTTGGCTGCACGAGCGCCCCGAGGAGGCGCAGACGCTCTTCGACCTCGGCGTAGGATGAGTCCCGATGGATGAGGACGAGTTCGAAGACTACGACCGCGAGGTCGAGCTGGCCCTGTACCGGGAGTACCGCGACATCGTGTCGCAGTTCCAGTACGTGGTCGAGACGGAGCGGCGCTTCTACCTCGCGAACGAGGTGGAACTGGTGCGCCGCGACACCGAGCACGACTTCTACTTCGAGCTGAACATGAAGGACGTCTGGGTCTGGGACGTCTACCGTGCCGACCGGTTCGTGAAGTCGGTGCGCGTGCTCACCTTCAAGGACGTGAACGTCGAGGAGCTCGCCACGCGCGAATTCGAGCTGCCCAAGGAGCTCGCGCTCGACGAGTAGCCGCGTCCTCCGCGAGTAGCGGTGTCCTCCGAAAGGCGGACTCGCCCCGGAAGATAACGAAACGGTAACATCGGCGCATCGCGACGATCCGGGTGGCCCGGGGATCGGTTCTTCCGGTTCCGTCGCGGGTTCGAATCCCGCCGTCGCGTCTGCTGAGTCGCCCGTTCGCGCGCCGTGGTGCCGTCGACTCGTCCTCGACAACCGACGCGCCATGCGCACGGGCGTCCATCCGCTCGATTCCGCCGCCTCCGTCGGCGCCGCCCCGCCACGCTGGTCGCGGAGGTGGTGCTCATGGCCCACAATGCGGAACTCGGTCGGCGCGGCGAACAGCTCGCGGTCGACCACCTCGAGGCGCGGGGCATGCATGTCGTCGCCCGCAACTGGCGTTGTCGGCTCGGTGAGATCGACATCATCGCGCGCGACGGCCGCGACACGGTCTTCATCGAGGTGAAGACCCGCACGTCGCACGACTACGGGCACCCGTTCGAGGCGATCACGCCGTTGAAGCTGGCTCGGCTGCGCCGCCTCGCGATCGCCTGGTGCGAGGCGACGGATGCCGCGGCGTCGCGCATCCGCATCGACGCGGTCGCGGTGCTCGCGCCGGCCGAGGCGCCCGCGCTGATCGAGCACCTCGAGGGGATCAGCTGATGCCCGTCGCCCGCACCCGTTCCGTGGCGCTGCTCGGCCTCGCAGGCTCCGTCGTCGAGGTGGAGGCCGACCTCTCCTCCCAGCTTCCCGGGTTCGTCATCATCGGACTGCCCGACGCCGCGCTCGCCGAGGCGCGCGAGCGTGTGCGCTCGGCGGCGGTCAATGCCGGATGCCCGCTGCCGCAGCGCAAGCTCACGGTCAACCTCTCACCCGCCGCCCTCCCGAAGCACGGTTCCGGGTTCGACCTCGCCATCGCGATCGCGTGCCTCGCGGCAGCCGGCGGGGTGTCCGTGGAGTCCGTCGATCGCGTGGTCCACCTGGGCGAGCTGGGCCTCGACGGGCGGCTCCGGCCGATCGACGGGATCCTGCCCGCCGTGCTCGCCGCCGCCCGGGCCGGTCATGACACGGTGATGGTTCCCACTGCCAACGCGGCGGAGGCCCGCTTGGTGCCGGGGGTCGAGGTGATCGGCGTGGCCTCGCTGCTGGAAGCGGCGATCCGGCACGGCGGCGCGTTCGACCACTCGCCCGTCGAACCGGTGCCCGGGCTCTTCCGCACCGAGGGCGCCGAGGTGCCCGCGATCGGCGACCTCGCCGATGTCGCGGGGAACGACGACGCCGTCGACGCGCTCCTCACGGCGGCTGCGGGCGGCCACCACCTGTTCCTGCTCGGACCTCCCGGCGCGGGCAAGACGATGCTCGCGTCCCGCCTGCCCGGGATCCTGCCCGACCTCGACGCCGATGCCGCCCTCGAGGTCTCGTCCATCCGCTCGCTCTCGGGGCGACCGCTCGGCGCCGAGCTCACGACCCGCCCGCCGTTCGAGGCGCCGCACCACACCGCCACCGCCGCCGCGATCGTCGGCGGCGGCAGTCGGGTCATCCGGCCGGGTGCCGCCGCGCGCGCCTCGCACGGCGTGCTGTTCCTCGACGAGGCACCGGAGTTCCCGACCGCCGTCCTCGACGTGCTCCGTCAGCCGCTGGAGTCGGGCACCATCAGCATCCACCGGGCCAACGCGGTCGCGTCGTTCCCGGCGAGATTCCAGCTCGTGATCGCCGCGAACCCGTGCCCGTGCGGCGGCTACGGCGTGGAGGCCGCGGGCTGCACCTGTCCACCCGCGACCCGGCGCCGGTACCTCGCGCGCATCTCCGGACCCCTGCTCGACCGCATCGACCTGCAGGTGTGGGTTCCCCGCATCACGACCGCGGGGCTCCGGATGCACCGGCAGTCGCAGGGCATGTCGAGCTCCGAGGCGCGTGCCAGGGTCGTGGCCGCACGCGGTGTCGCGGCGGAGCGACTCCGAGGCACGCCGTGGCGCACCAACTCCGAGATGCCGGGGCCGTGGATGCGCGGCGTCGGGCGGCTGCACCCGGGCGGACGGGCGTCGGCCGCGGCCGACCGGGCGCTCGAGCGCGGCGGCATCACCATGCGCGGATATGACCGCGTGCTGAAGACCGCATGGACCATCGCCGACCTCGAGGGTGCCGTCGCACCCGGAGCCGAGCACGTCGGTCGGGCCCTGTTCCTCCGGAAGGGGATCACGATATGAACCTCGTCGAACGATCGGCGCAGCAGTCGGCCGGCGAGTTCGCCGCCGTCCGGGGTGAGGCCCCGGCATCGCTCGACGCCTTCGCCCGCGCGGTGCTCGGCACCATCGCGGAGCCCGGCGACGGCGTGCTCGGCCGCGTCATCGCCGCGGTCGGGGCGGCGGCGGCGGCCGAGGCGCTCCTCGCGGGCGCTCCTGCGGAGCGGCTCGCCGACGCGGTGGGCGCCGCGGGCGGCGACCTCGACGAGCGTGAGGCCGAGTCCGGCCTCGCCCGTTGGCGCCCGCGTCTCGATCACGGCGACTTCGTTCGCTCGCTCGCACAGGCCGGGCGCGTCGGGGCGCGCCTGATCGTGCCCGGGGATGCGTGCTGGCCGAGCGGGGTGGACGAGCTGGGAGTGCACGCGCCCATCGGGCTGTGGGTCCGTGGCCGCTCCGACGCCCTCGACGGCCGCGTGCCGACGATCGCACTGGTGGGCGCCCGCGCCGCGACGGGCTACGGCGAGCACGTGGCCATGGAGTCCTCGGCCGGACTCGTCGACCGCGGATTCGCCATCGTGTCGGGAGGCGCCTACGGGATCGACGGGATGGCGCATCGCGCCGCTCTCGCGAGCGATGGGATGACGATCGCCTTCCTCGCCGGCGGCGTCGACCGCTTCTACCCGCTCGGCCACGAGTCGCTGCTCAGCCTCATCGCGCAGACCGGTGCCGTCGTCTCCGAGCTGCCCTGCGGTGCGGCGCCCACGAAGTGGCGATTCCTCCAGCGCAATCGACTGATCGCGGCGGCGAGCGGGGCGACCGTTGTGCTCGAGGCCGGCATCCGGTCCGGTTCGCTCAACACCGCAGGACATGCCGCCGCGCTGGGCCGGCCGCTGGGCGCGGTCCCCGGTCCCGTGACGAGCCCGGCCTCCGCGGGATGCCATCGCCTCCTTCGCGAATTCGACGCGGTGTGCGTCGTCGATGCCGACCAGATGGCGGAGCTCGCGGGTCGTGCGACGCGACCGGGCGCGACCACGCGGGATCCCGCGGCGGCCGGTGCGGTCGGGTCGCGACCACGTGCGCTCGCCGCCGATACTCCCGGCGCGCGATCCGCCGTCGACGATCCCGACGCCATCCGCATCCTCGATGCGATGAGCAGCCGGCGACCGCGGGAGCTTCCCGAAGTGGCTCGTCGGGCGGGCCTCACGGTGATCGAGGCGATGGCAGCACTCGGCCGCCTCGAGGCGGAGGGCGTCGTCGAACGCCGACCCGGGGGATGGCTGCGCCGACGTGCCGGGTGAGCACGCAGCGGCATCCGAGGCTGGCCCTAGGCTGACGACCGGAGGTCGTCATGCAGATCGAACAACTCGGCCGGTATCCGGCGGCGAAGCGGGTGATCGCCCACGTCAGCGATACCCATCTGCTTCGCGGGGGAGCACCCCTCGGCGGCGTCGCCGACACCGTCGGGGCGTTGGACCAGGTCGTCGCCCAGCTCGGCCGCCTGGGCAACACCCTCGATGCGATCGTCGTGACGGGCGACGTGACCGATCTCGGCGAGGCCGACGCCTACCGGCGGGTACGTGCCGCGGTCGAACCGCTCATCGAGTCGACCGGCGCCGAACTCATCTGGGTGATGGGCAACCACGACGAGCGGGCGCCGTTCCGCGAAGGCCTGCTCGACGAGACGCCGAACGAGGAACCCGTGCACCGGGTCGTCCACCTCGGTGGCCTGCGTGTCATCGCCCTCGACACGAGCGTGCCGGGCTTCCACCACGGCGAACTCGACGCGACGTCGCTCGCCTGGCTCGACGCGGCGCTCGCCGAGCCGGCACCCGAGGGCACGATCGTCGCGATGCACCACGCCCCGCTGCCGACGCCGCTCGCGCTCATGGACCTCCTCGAGCTCCGCGGGCAGGATGAGCTCGCCGAGGTGATCCGCGGCCGCGACGTGCGGCTCATCCTCGGCGGACACCTGCACTACGCCACCAACGGCTCGTTCGCCGGCATCGCCGTCTCCGTCGCCGGCGCGACGGCCTACACGATGGACCTCTCCGCACCGCCGCGCGAGCTCGTCGGGATCGACGGGGGTCGGTCGTTCACGCTCGTGCACCTCTACGACGACACGTTCGTCACCTCGGTGGTGCCGGTCGGGCCGTTCCCCGTCGTCACGAGCTTCGGCGCGGAGTTCCTCGCCGAGGTCGAGGCGCTCTCACCCGAGGGTCGGCTGGAGCGCTTCTCGCGTAAGCCTCCGGTGGCTCCGTGAGCACCTGATCCGCGGCACGCGCACCGCCCGCGACCCCGCACGGGCCTCGCCGGGGCAGGCTGGGGACGTGGACCTCGACCGGCTGCTCGACGAGTACCTCGCGCACGTGCGTGCGGAGCGCGGCTACTCGCAGCACACCGTGTCCGCCTATCGCGCCGACCTCGTCGACCTCGTCCGGTTCGCGGTCGACCGCGGGGTCGACGATCCCGGCGCCGTCGACCTCGGCGTGCTTCGCGACTGGTTGTGGACCGCCACGGAGCGCGGGCTCGCGCGCGCCAGCATCGCGCGCCGCGCGGCATCCGCTCGAGGCTTCACCGCGTGGATGCACCGGCGTGGGCTCATCGCCGCCGACCCCGGCCTGCGGCTCAGGGCCCCCCGCGCACAGCGGACCCTGCCGCGGGTCGTCACCGAGCGCGCGCTCGCCGAGGCGCTCGCCGGGCTCGCGGAACGCGCATCGGGCGATGATCCGGTCGCCGTGCGCGATGCCGCGATCGCCGAGCTGCTCTACGCCTCCGCGCTGCGGGTATCGGAGCTCGTCGGCCTCGACCTGGTCGACGTCGATCGTCGACGCCGCACCGTACGCGTCACGGGCAAGGGTGCGAAGGAACGCGTGGTGCCGTACGGCGCCCCGGCCGCGCGCGCGCTCGACCGGTACCTCGAGGTCGCCCGCCCGGCGATGCTCAGCGCAGCGACGTCCGCGGCGCGGGAGGGGGCAGGCGGCGGCGTCGGGCCGGCGAGCCCGGCCGTGTTCCTCGGCGTGCGCGGCGGTCGGCTCGGCGTGCGCAGCGTGCACCGGCAGGTCGCCGCCCTGCTCTCCTCGATCCCCGGCACCGGTCCGAGCGGTCCGCACGCCCTCCGGCACAGTGCGGCGACGCACCTGCTCGACGGGGGCGCCGACCTGCGCGCCGTGCAGGAGTTCCTGGGCCATGCGAGCCTCGGCACGACGCAGATCTACACGCATGTCTCGGCGGAGCGGCTCAAGCAGAGCTACCAGACGGCGCATCCGCGCGCCTGAATCGCGGGTCGGACGGCGGTGATTCGCGCAGCCGATCGATGCCGGCGTTCGCGCGCGTGGCCGCACTCAGGTCATCGGCAGCAGGACGGCGCGCGGCAGCCCGCCGAGGAAGAGGAACGGCGAGACGTACTCGCCGTCGACCCGCACGCCGAAGTGCACGCACGCTGCCGCGCAGTGTCCGCCGGAGGACACCGTGCCGATCACGTCGCCCGCCGAGACGGCCGCGCCGTCGGCCACCGTCGCCGCGACGGGCTCGATCGCGCTCACCACGCCGCCGCCGTGGTCGATCGCCACGACGCCGCGGCCGGCGACCGGCCCCGCGAAGCTCACGGTGCCCGCCGCGGGCGCCCGGATGGCGGCGCCCGGGTCGGCCGCGAGGTCGATGCCGCGGTGCCCGGCGGCGTACGGGGTCGGCGGCGCCCGGAACGGCGCGACGACGACGATCGGCGGCGGTACCGGCCACGACCACCCCGCGGCGGCCCGGCGTGCCGACCCGGCGGGCACCCCCGACGCCACCGGAAGCGATGCCACCGACCGCGACGCCACCGGAAGCGATGCCACCGACCGCGACGCCACCCAAGCCGACGCCACCGACGGCGACGCCACTGCGGAGAACGCCGCGGCCGACCGCGCAGGCGGGGCGGCCCCGCCGTCGACGGCGTTCGCCGCCATCGGCGTGATGGCCACCCCCGCGAGCGCTGCGAGCGCCAGCAGGGTCGTTGGGAGGGCACGCACCCGGCGAATCGCGCGGGGTGGTGCGACCGGGGCGGTCGTGTGAACGGGCATGCGCCGATGCTGGCCGGCCCCGAGGCATCCGTGGCCTGCCCGAGCCGACCGGTGAGCGCATCGCACCCGACCTCGGGTGGGGAGGGCGAGTGCCGCGGCGGGCGGGCGGATCCGCCGATGATGGTAGAGTATCGGGAGCACCTCGGCCTGCCGGGGTGACTACGCGTGCCATTCGGCCACCGACTCCACTCAGTCCCGCTCCGCGTTCGTCCAACGAATCGGAACAGGCGGAGCCGTGCCGGGCACCAGGGCTCCAGGCCGCCGGCCGGGGCGACAACTGAGAACAAAGGAGTACGGCTCATGGCCGTCGTCACCATCCGCCAGCTGCTCGACAGCGGCGTGCACTTCGGGCACCAGACCCGCCGTTGGAACCCGAAGATGAAGCGGTTCATCTTCACCGAGCGTTCCGGCATCTACATCATCGACCTGCAGCAGTCCCTCGCCTACATCGACAAGGCGTACGACTTCGTCAAGGAGACGGTCGCCCACGGCGGCACCATCCTCTTCGTCGGCACGAAGAAGCAGGCCCAGGAGTCGATCGCCGAGCAGGCCACGCGCGTCGGCCAGCCCTACGTGAACCAGCGTTGGCTCGGCGGCCTCCTCACCAACTTCACCACGGTCTCCAAGCGCCTCGCGCGCATGAAGGAGCTCGAGGAGCTCGACTTCGAGGGCACCACGAGCGGCTTCACCAAGAAGGAGCTCCTCATCAAGAAGCGCGAGCTCGACAAGCTGCACAAGTCGCTCGGCGGCATCCGCAACCTGTCGAAGACGCCGTCGGCACTCTGGGTGGTCGACACCAAGAAGGAGCACCTCGCGATCGACGAGGCCAAGAAGCTCGGCATCCCCGTCATCGGCATCCTCGACACGAACTGCGACCCCGACGAGGTGCAGTACCCGATCCCGGGCAACGACGACGCGATCCGCTCGGTGAGCCTGCTCACCCGCATCATCGCCGACGCCGCCGCCGAGGGCCTCATCGAGCGTCACCAGAAGCCCGAGGCCGAGGGCAACGTCTCGGCCGTCGAGCCGCTGGCCGAGTGGGAGCAGGAGCTCCTCCAGGCCGGCAGCGCGACCACCCCCGAGCAGGCTTCGGCCGAGACCGAAGTGGTGGCCGAGACCGTCGCCGAGGCAGAGGCCGAGGCGGCCGAGGTCGTCGACGAGGCCGCGACCGAGGTCGCCGCGACCGAGTCGGAGGCCGACGCCGAGGGCGCCGCCGCCGCCGAGTCCAAGTAATTCCACCAGTCCAGGAGACTTTCCAAACATGGCCAACTTCACTCTCGAAGACGTCAAGAACCTGCGCGAGCGCCTCGGCACCGGCATGGTCGACACGAAGAACGCACTCGTCGAGGCCGACGGCGACATGGACAAGGCGGTCGAGATCCTCCGCCTGAAGGGCGCGAAGGGCAACGCCAAGCGCGCCGACCGCTCCACCGCCGAGGGCCTCGTGGCCGCTGTCGACAACGGCGACGGCACCGCGACCATGATCGAGCTCGCCTGCGAGACCGACTTCGTCGCCAAGGGCGACAAGTTCGTCGGCCTCGCCGACCGCGTGCTCGCGGCCGTCGCCGCGGCTCGCGCCGAGACCGTCGAGGCCGCCCTGGCCGCGCCGGCCGAGGGCAAGACCGTCGCCGACGTGATCAGCGAGGAGGCGGCGATCCTCGGCGAGAAGGTCGAGCTCCGCCGCATCCGCCTCGTCAAGGGCGAGCACTTCTCGATCTACCTGCACAAGACGTCGAAGGACCTGCCCCCGCAGGTCGGCGTCGTGCTCGGCTACGCCGGCGACGACGCGGAGACCGCTCGCTCGGTGGCGCAGCACATCTCGTTCGCCAACCCGGAGTACCTCACGCGTGAGGACGTGCCGGCGGAGTCGGTCGAGAAGGAGCGCGCGATCGTCGAGCAGATCTCCCGCGAGGAGGGCAAGCCCGAGGCTGCGCTCCCGAAGATCATCGAGGGTCGCCTCGGTGCGTACTTCAAGCAGGTCGCACTCCTCGAGCAGGACTACGCCAAGGACAACAAGCTGTCCGTCAGCAAGGTCCTCTCGGACGCGGGCCTCACGGTGAGCGACTTCGCTCGCTTCAAGGTCGGCGCCTAGGTGTCACAGGGGAGTCCGGATCGTTCGCGATCCGGACTCCCTTTTCCATGCGCGGATGCCGCGAGCGCGCGTCGCGCGGTGCGGCATCGCGGTGCGACATCCGGCACCGGGCACTGCGCCGGGGGCATTGAACCACTAGTTTTGACACGGGCACGAAGGAACGGGGCTGGCATGGCGGAACACAGGCGCAGGGTGATGCTGAAGCTGTCGGGCGAGGCGTTCGGCGGCGGGGCCCTCGGGGTCAACCCCGACGTGGTGAGCGCGCTCGCGAGGGAGATCGCGGATGCCGCCCGCGACGTCGAGGTCGCGATCGTCGTCGGCGGCGGCAACTTCTTCCGGGGCGCCGAGCTCTCGCAGCGCGGCATGGACCGAGGACGCGCCGACTACATGGGCATGCTCGGCACGGTGATGAACTCGCTCGCCCTGCAGGACTTCCTCGAGCAGGCGGGCGCGGAGACCCGGGTGCAGTCTGCGATCTCGATGACGCAGGTCGCGGAGCCGTACATCCCGCGCCGCGCCGAGCGCCACCTCGAGAAGGGCCGTGTCGTCATCTTCGGCGCCGGCGCGGGCCTGCCGTACTTCTCCACCGACACCGTCGCCGCGCAGCGGGCGCTGGAGATCGACGCCGACGTCGTGCTCGTCGCGAAGAACGGCGTCGACGGCGTGTACTCCGACGACCCCCGAACGAACCCCGACGCGCACAAGATCGACCGCATCAGCTACCAGGAGGCGCTGCAGCGCGGCCTCAAGGTCGTGGACTCCACCGCGTTCAGCCTCTGCATGGACAACGGCATGCCGATGCAGGTGTTCGGCATGGAGCCGAGCGGCAACGTCACCGCTGCCATCCTCGGCGCGGAACTCGGCACGATCGTGAGCAACGGCGTGCCCGCGTCCACTCGATAGACTGTCCCGAGTAGCGAACCGAAGGAGCCCCCGTGATCGCGGATGTACTGTCCGATGCCACCGCACGCATGCACAAGGCCGTCGAGGTCGCGAAGGAGGACTTCGCGTCCGTGCGCACGGGGCGGGCGAACCCCCAGCTCTTCCAGAAGATCATGGTGAGCTACTACGGCACCCCGACGCCGCTCGCCCAGCTCGCGTCGCTCCAGAACCCCGAGGCGCGCACGCTCGTCGTGACGCCGTACGACAAGAGCGCGATGAAGGACATCGAGACCGCCATCCGCGACACCCCGAACCTCGGTGCGAACCCCACGAACGACGGCAACGTCATCCGGGTCACGCTTCCCGAGCTCACGGAGGAGCGCCGCAAGGAGTTCGTGAAGATCGTGCGCTCGAAGGCCGAGGACGCCCGCGTGTCGGTGCGCAACATCCGTCGCAAGGCGAAGGACGACCTCGACGCCCTGAAGGGCGAGGTCGGCGACGACGAGGTCTCGCGCGGCGAGAAGGAACTCGAGCAGATCACGAAGTCCAACGTCGACGCGATCGACGAGGCGCTCAAGCGCAAGGAAGCGGAACTCCTCGAGGTCTGAGGGAACACCATGGCGGGCGTTCCAGGGGAGGATGAGTCGGACGCCGGGGGGCATGACCGGTCGTCACGCGAGGAGTTCAAGGCGCAGGTGCAGGCCCGCAAGGCCGACCTGGAGCGCCAGTTCGAGGCGTCGAAGGCGCAGTTCGACCAGGCGCAGGAGAAGATCCAGGCGCGCACCGGCCGCAACCTGATCCTCGCGATCCTCATCGGGTTGGCGTTCGGCGGTGCGCTGCTGCTCAGCCTGCTCGTGTTCAAAGAGCTCTTCATGGTGTTCGCCGTCGTGCTCGCCGGGTTCGCGAGCTACGAGCTCACCCAGGCGCTGCGCAAGGCGGAGTTCCACGTGCCGCGCATCCCGACGGTGGCTTCCGCCGTCCTCGCGATGCCGATCGCCTACTACGCCGGCGCCGGCGGGCAACTGCTCGCCGTGCTCGGCGCGATGCTGCTCGTCGCCGTGTGGCGACTCGTCGAGCAGGCACTGCCCTCGCACCGCCGCTCCGCCGCGAGCCTCGTCCGCGACCTCGCCGCCGGCACCTTCGTGCAGGGCTACGTCACGTTCCTCGCGACCTTCACCGTGGTGCTCACCGCCGCCGACGGTGGTCAGTGGTGGACGCTCGCGTTCATCATCATCGCGGTCGCCGCGGATGTCGGCGCGTACGGGTTCGGCCTCGCCTTCGGCAAGCACAAGATGGCGCCGGTCATCAGCCCGAAGAAGACGTGGGAGGGCTTCGCCGGCGGCGCCGCCGCGAGCCTCGTGGCGGGCGTACTGCTGTCGACCCTCATGCTCGGCAACACGTGGTGGTTCGGGCTGGTGTTCGGTGCGGCGATCTTCCTGACGGCGACCCTGGGCGACCTCGTCGAGTCGCTCGTGAAGCGCGACATCGGCATCAAGGACATGAGTTCGTGGCTGCCCGGCCACGGCGGATTCCTCGATCGGCTCGACTCGATCCTCCCCTCTGCGGCGGTTGCCTACGTGGCCTTCCGGATCTTCGGCTGACGTCCGCGATAATGGTGCGGTGGATTCCACCTTCCCTCGCGCCCGCAAGCCTCAACTGGGATACAACACCGCCCAGGTCGAGGAGTTCCTGCAACTGGCCCGTCGCGCCTACGACGGGACGGCCCGACGCGACGATCCGCCGCTGTCGTCCGAGCGGATCCGACTGACCGCGTTCGCGATGCAGAAGGGCGGCTACTCCACGGCGCACGTGGACGCCGCGCTCGAACGGCTGGAGGACGCGTTCGCGGCCGAGGAGCGCCAGGTGGCGGCGCGACTCCACGGCGGCGAGGCCTGGCTCAGCGAGGCCCGCACGACGGCTCAGGTCGTCTCCAACCGGCTCGCCCGACCCGAGGGGCAGCGCTTCGACCGGGTCAGTCCGCTGGCACTCGGATACCGGGTGCGGGAGGTCGACCGCTTCGCCGACAAGCTCACGCGCTACTTCCGCGACGGCTGGCCGATCTCCATCGACGACGTGCGAACGGTGGTGTTCACCACGCAGCGCGGCGGATACCGGGAATCGCAGGTCGACCTCGTGCTGGACGCGGTCGTCGACGTCATGCTCGCGGTCCGGTGAGTCCCGGTTCGACTCGATCGCAGCGCCTCGGATACACTCGACGAATCGTGGGCAGGCATTCCGGAATCGACGGGTCGACGGCACCGGTGCGTCCCGAGACGAACATCGCGCGTCCGGGCGCACCGGCACCCGCACAGGCCATTCCCCGGCCGCCCGTCGCAGGGGCGTCAACCGCCCAGGCGACGCGCAGGCCGGGCACGGTCAAGCAGGGCGCGACCGTGGTCTTCGCGTTCGTCGCCTCCGTGAGCTTCCTGCTCGTCAACGTGGTCGATCCGTTCTCGGGCGCCACGGCGTCGCCCGACTTCGCGGCGCAGGGCGAGCGCTTCGGCGGTGCCGACGTGCAGGCCTTCGACGTCGATGGCGAGTACACGATCGACGTCTCCAAGGAGGGCTACGTCGTCGAGCAGAAGCCCGAGCCGAAGGTGGCGGCCGCTTCGACCTCGGCCGGCAGCGGATGGGCACCGCCCGCCGTCACCCCCGATCCGGGCTCCGCCCAGGCCTACGCCGCCGGTGCGGTCGCCGCTCGCGGCTGGGCGTCGAGCGAGTTCGACTGCCTCGTGGCCCTGTGGAGCAAGGAGTCCGGCTGGCGCGTGAACGCGTACAACGCCTCGAGCGGCGCCTATGGCATCCCGCAGGCACTGCCCGGCTCGAAGATGGCCACCGCCGGCGCCGACTGGGAGACGAACGCCGCGACCCAGATCGAATGGGGCCTCGGCTACGTGCAGGGCCGCTACGGCACGCCCTGCGGAGCCTGGGCGCACTCTCAGGACGTCGGCTGGTACTGAGACGATCGCTCCGGCGCGAGCCGCCGAGGCGAGCGCCGACGGATCCGCTCCGCGCCTCCCGGGGGCTCGCCCAGCGGATGCCGCGCCGCCGCCTAGACTTGTATCCATGGCACGCTCGAACCGATCTCGCGGTCGTGCGGCCCGTGCTCGCGAGGAGCACCCCGAGCTCGACGTCGAACGGCTCACCGCCGGATGGCGCCGCACCGAGACCCGCGGCGGGCGCGAATGGAACGTCCAGCCGGTGACCGAGGCGCAGGCCGTGAAGGCCTATCTCTGCCCGGGCTGCGGCCTCGAGGTCGCGCCCGGCGTCGCCCACCTCGTCACCTGGCGCGCCGACGGCGTGCTCGGCGACGCAGCCGACCTCGCAGCGAGGCGGCACTGGCACACCCACTGTTGGAGGATCGGCACCAGGTGAATCCCGACGACGCGTCCCCGGTCGAGATCCGAGCGGGCGTCGAGCTCCCGGCGAACCGCGAGGAGATCGAACTGCACACCAACGACGGGCTCCGACTCGTCGGCGAACTCGCGACGCCGATCGATCGGCCGCCCGTCGCGACGCTCGTGACGTTGCATCCGCTGCCCACCGCCGGCGGCTTCATGGACTCGCACATCCTGCGCAAGGCGGCAGCACGCCTGCCCGCCTTGGCCGGCCTCGCGGTGCTGCGATTCAACACCCGCGGCACGACGTCGCCGCGCGGCCGCAGCGAGGGCTCGTTCGGCGAGGGGGTCGCCGAGCGTGCGGATGTCGCGGCGGCGATGGCGTTCGTCGCCGAGCGCGGGCTGCCGAACCCGTGGCTGGTGGGCTGGTCGTTCGGCACCGAGCTGGCCCTGAAGTACGGCCTCGAGCACGGCATCGCGGGCGCCGTGCTGCTCTCACCGCCCCTGCATCGCACGAGCGAGGAGGAGCTGAGCCGGTGGAACGCCTCGTCGGCGCCGATCGTCGCGGTCATCCCCGAGCACGACGACTACCTGAAGCCGGCCGAGGCGGCGGAACGCTTCGCGGTGCTTCCCCGCCTGCGGCGGGTCGACGTGGAGGGCGGCCGACACCTGTGGGTGGGGGAGTCGCAGACGCGGCGCGTGCTCGAGGAGATCGTCGCCGCGGTGAACCCGGCGGCCCTGCCGCTGCCGACCACGTGGCCGCCGACCGCCGCCTGACCGGAGCACCCTCGGCGGCGGGCGCATGGGCGCCGCCGGGCGGCGTCAGCGCTCGTTCTGGCGCGGGATCACGACCTGCTTGATGATGAGCAGGAACGCCGCGGCCACCGGGATCGCGATCAGGGCGCCCAGGATGCCGAGGAGCGCCCCGCCGGCGAGCGCCGCGATGACCACCAGCGCGCCGGGCACCTTCACCGCACGGTTCATGATGCGCGGACTCAGGAAGTATGCCTCGACCTGCATGTAGACGAGGTAGTAGATCGCGGCGACGAGCGCGGTGAGGGGTGAGCCGAGACCCGGGATCAGGCAGACGAGCACGATCACGATCGAGCCCGTGAGTGTGCCGACCAGTGGCACGAGCGAGAAGAGGAACGCGAGGAACGCCAGCACCGCCGGGAACGGCGCCTGGATGATCGACAGGAAGATGAAGCTGGCGACGCCGTTGCACGCGGCGAGGGAGGCCTGTCCCAGCACGTAGCGACCCACTGACTGGGTGATCTGCTCGGTGAGGTCGGCGAACCGCTCACGCTTCGACGCCGGCACCAGCTGGTAGGTCGCGCGCTTCATGCTGTTGAGGGATGCCGTGAAGTAGAGCGTGAGGATGAAGACGATCACGACCGCGAACAGTCCCGTGCCGATCGCGATCGCGACCTGCAGCACCCCGCCCGCGAGCTCGCTCAGCTTCTCGGGATTGGTGAAGAACTCTGTGACGGCGGTCGTGACCTGCAGGCTGATCTCGTCGACGGGCACCTGCGGGAACTGCTCCTGGAGCCCCTCGAGCCAGTCCTGCGAGTTCACGCGGGCGACGATTCGGGGTATCTCCTCGACGAGCTGGCTCACCTGGTCGACCACGATCGGCACGACGGCGAGCACGAGGGCCGCGACCAGCAGCCCGACGCCGGTCATGACGATGAGGATCGACGCCCAACGCGGAAGCCCCCGGCGCTCGAGCCAGCTGATCGCCGGATCGAGGCCGAGGGCCAGGAAGAGTGCCGCGCCGATGTAGGCGATGATCGTCGAGAGGCTCGAGATCGAGAACAGGATGAGCAGGCCGACGCCGACCCCGAGGGTCCCGACGAGTCCGACGCGGAACGCGTTCTGGATCTTCATGGGGGCCGGCGCGTCCGTGCGTCAGCGCTTGGTGTCCGCTGCCACCCGCTCGGCCTCGGTGAGCACTCCGCGGAGGCTCTCGAAGTAGCCTGCCACCGCGTCGCGTTCGATCTTGATCTGCGACAGGCGATCCTCCGCGTCGGCGACCAGCGCACGGGTGCGCTCCTCGGCGTCGGCGATGAGCTTGCGAGCCTGGTCGTGCGCCGCGGCGATGCGCTCGCGCGCCTCGTCGTCGGCCTTGTCCCGGACCTTGGCGATCTCGGTGCGGACCTTCGACTCGAGGCGCTCGGCCTCCTCGCGGCTCGCGGCGGTGCGCGCGACGGCCTCGGCGAGCTCCGCGTTGGCGTCGGCGAGGAACTTCTGGGTCTGGGCCACCGCCTCCTGGTGGGCGGCCAGCAGCTCCTGCTCGGCCTCGTCGCGCTTCGTCGTGAGCTCCGACTCCAGGTCGAGGTGCGCCTTCTCGATCTCGCGGCGCATCCGGTTCACCTCGTGCGTGGTCTTCTTGCGCATGGCGGTGAGCTGGTTGTCGAGGTCGATGCGCGACTGCTCGGACTCGGCGTCGAAGTCGGCCCGTGCCTGCTCCTGTTCGAGCGCGAGGTCGGCGCGCATCTGGTCGAGGTCGGCAGCGTGCTTGGCGCGGATGCGGTCGAGCTCGTGCTGCAGCTTGAGGCGGGCGGCCTCGGCCTCGCGCTGGAGGTCGACCTTCGCCTGCTCCTTCTGAAGGGCCAGGTCGGCTCGGCTCCCGGCGAGCTCGCGGTCGAGGTCGGTGCGGGCCTGCTCGAGCTCGTGCACGAGGGCGGCGCGACGTTCTTCGATCTCGGCGTCGATGGCGGCGCGTGCCTCGGCGGTCTCGCGCTCGAGGTCGAGGCGTGCCTGCTCGGTCTCGGCGGCGAGGTCGATGCGGGCCTGCTCGGTCTCCTTGGCGAGATCGGCGCGGGCGCGGTCGAGCTCGATCGCGACCTCGGCCCGCGTCTGCTCGGTCTCCTGGGCGAGGCCGGCCGCGGTGGCGCGCGCCTCGTTCGCCTCGGCGTTCGCGGCGACGAGGATGGCCGAGGCCTTCTTCTCGGCGGCGGCGAGGGCGGCGGCGGATTCGCGCTTGGCGCTCGTGCGGAGCTCGGCGGCCTCGGTGGCGACTGCGCCGCGGATCGTGGCGGCGTCGCGGGCGGCCTCCTGGCGGAGCTGCTCGGCGGTCTCGTGCGCGCGGGAGACCATGTCGTCGACCTCGGCACGTGCGTTCTCGAGCACGCGGTTGGCCTGTGCACGCGCCTCGCTGAGGGTGCGCTCGGCCAGCTCGTGCGCGTCGGAGCGCATGAGGTGCGCCTCGTCCTCGGCGGCGCGACGCAGCTTCTCGGCGTCGATGTCGGCCTGCGCGATCAGCCGGGTGGACTGCTCCTCGGCGACGCGCAGCGTGTTCTCGAGCTTCGTGCCCAGACCGGAGAACGTCGGGCTGCCGACCTCCTCGAGCTCGGCCGTCAACTCGTCGATGCGGGCGTGGAGGCGCTTGCTCTCCTTCGACTGCTCGGCGAGCTGGTTGTTCGCATTGATGATGTCGCGACGGAGCCCATTGATGCTCTTGTCGACCTCGTCCTTGTCGTATCCGCGGAACACCTGCGTGAACTCGGTATCTTCGACGGCCATTCTTCCTCCGGGCTCGGTCCCGCGTTCGTGGGGGCTCATGCGGGATGTGTCGATTGTACGGGTCGACGACAACCGTCGTGCACGTCTGCCCACAGGGACCGGACGGCCGCGCCCACGGGGCCTCAGGGCGCGATGTCGCCGGGTGCCGGTCCATCCTCAGCGGGTGGTTAGGAGACTCCCAGACAGCGCCGGTAGTGTGGAATGTCTTTGTTCGACGCCGCGACATGCGGCACCGGAGGTTTCGTTCGTGCGCTTCGCCCTCGCCATCGTGGCATTCATCGCCGCGGCCGTGATGATCGGGTTCGGCATCGCCCAACGCACCGTCCTCCTCGACCCCGACCGCGTGTCGCTCTCGGCCGAGGTCGAGGGCCAGGCGGCCTACACGGTCATCGAGCCCGATGCGCTGGGAGCCTACTCCGGCAAGCAGACGCTCACGGTGTCGGGCGCCGAGACGGTCTTCGTCTCCTACGGGCGAAGCTCCGACGTCGCCGCGTGGATCGGCGACTCTCCGTACGTGGCGGTGCACTACGACGCCGAGGCCGAGGAGCTCACGAGCGAGGTCGTCGTGACGGAGGCCGTCGACGACGACAGTTCGACGGCCGACGGCGCGGAGCCGGCGCCGCCTGCCACCGGTGCCGAGGGCGAGACGGAGGCGGCCGCAGATCCCGCCGCATCCCCGGTCGGTTCCGACCTGTGGCTCGACGAGTTCACGGACGAGCGCAGCGTGACGACCACCATCGACGTGCCCGACGACATCTCGGTGCTGCTCGCCAGCGACGGCACCGCACCCGCTCCGACGGACCTCGCGATCGCCTGGCCGCTCGACAACTCGACACCGTGGGCCGGACCGCTGCTGGCGGGCGGGGCGCTCGTCTTCCTCGGCGGCATCGCACTGCTCGTCTCGGGCTTCGTGCACCACCGCCGCTCGCGCGGCCCGCGTCGCAACCTGCCCAGGGGTCCCCGCGGCAAGCTACCCAGCGCACCGAAGCCGCCCTCGCTCCGCCAGAGCCAGGTCGGCAGCGGCGGCGGGCGCCGCGCCGTCGGCCGAGCCAAGCGGATCGCCCTCCTGCCGCTCATCGTCGTCCCGGCGATCGCGCTGAGCGCCTGCTCGGCGGACTACTGGCCGAGCTTCGACCAGGCCGCGCCGTCGACCGCGCCGGCCACCGAGACCGGCACGCCGACTCCGACGGAGGCGCCCGCCACCGACGAAGCGGTCATGGAGCCCGCCGTCACCGTGCCGCAGATGGAGCGGATCATGCGCCGCGTCGCGGTCTCCACGACCGAGGCCGACGCCGCGCTCGACGCGGCCGCCCTCGCCGAGCGCTTCACCGGTCCGGCACTGGCCGCTCGCCAGGCCAACTACAAGATCCGGGGCACCCTGCCCGAACACCCCGCTCCGACCGCGATCCCGGCGTCTCCGCTCACCCTGACCCTCCCGCAGCAGGTCGAGGGCTGGCCGGTGAGCGGACGCACGGTCCTGACCATCGCCAAGAACAGCGACGACCCGACCGTGGCGCCGACGGCCCTCGTCATGCAGCAGGCCACGCCGCGCGACAACTACAAGATCGCCTACGCGATGTCGCTCGCGCCCGATGCCGACGTGCCCGAGGTGGCGCCCGCGTCGATCGGCGCGCCGCTCATCTCGCCCGAGTTCAAGGGCCTCGTGATGCCCCCCGGCCAGGTCGCCTCGGCCTACGCCGACGTGCTCCTCAAGGGCGACCAGTCGGAGTTCGCACCGATGTTCGACCCTGAGGGCGACGTGCTGCGGGAGCAGCTCGGCGTCACCGGCCAGCAGGCCATCAACGACGCCCTGCCGCCGACGGCCGACATCGCGTTCTCGAACGTCGTCGGCAGCAGCCCCACGGTCGCGCTGGCCACGAACGACTCCGGCGCACTCGTCACCGCCTCGATCGAGCAGACCGAGAAGGTGACCCCGAACGACGGCGGCACCATCGGATTCGAGTCCGGCGCACCCGGCGCGGCACTCTCGGGCTTCACCGAGAAGAGCGCGAAGGGCGTGCAGCGCGTCATCGGCGTGCAGTTGCTGTTCTACGTGCCGAGCGTTGGCTCGGACGAGCAGATCCGGCTCCTCGGCTGGTCCGAGAGCCTGATCGGAGCATCGGAGGTACCGTGACCGACCCCACCCCCGCCCACGGCCTCAGGGGGGCCGTCGACCTCTCCGCACTCGTGCAGCGCCCGCAGGATCGGCAGCCGGAGGCCGGCGCGCCCGCAGGCGGGGATCGCATCGTCTTCGAGACGGATGACGCGGCGTTCGGCTCCACGCTCGAGCTCTCGCGCACCGTCCCCGTCGTGGTCGTGCTGTGGGCGTCGTGGAGCGAGCAGTCCACCGCACTCGTCGAGACGCTCGAGCGGCTCGTGCGCGCTCGCGACGGGCGGCTCGTGCTCGCCGCCGCCGATGCCGACCGCAGCCCGCAGCTGGTGCAGGCATTCCAGGCGCAGGCGATCCCCACGGTCGTCGCCGTCGTCGCAGGCCAGCCGGTCCCGCTCTTCGCGGGCGTGCAGCCCGACGACGTGATCGAGCAGGTGTTCGACCAGCTCCTCGAGCTCGGGGCCCAGCACGGCGTCGCCGGCCGGGTCGCCGTCGGCGACGACTCCGGCGAGGCTCCCGCCGAGCCCGTCGAGGAACCGCTGCCGCCGCTGCACCAGGAGGCGTACGACGCGATCGAGCGCGGCGACTTCGCGGCCGCCGCATCCGCCTACCGCACCGCGATCGCGCAGGACCCGCGCGACTCGCTCGCCGTCGCCGGCCTCGCCCAGGCGAACCTGCTCGGGCGCCTGCAGGGCAGGACGCTCGACGAGATCCGCAACGCCGCGGCCTCCGCGCCCGACGATCTCGCGGCGCAGCTCGACGTCGCCGACCTCGACCTCTCGGGCGGCCACGTCGACGACGCGTTCGACCGCCTGCTCACGCTGTTCCCGAAGCTCGACGCCGACGGCAAGCGCACCGTGCGCGAGCGACTCGTCGAGCTGTTCGAGGTCGCCGGCACCGACGACCCCCGGGTCGTGGCGGCACGACGCCGCCTCACCAACCTGCTCTACTGATCGACTCGCCCGGCTGATCCGCCGCGGCTCACGCCTCGAGCGCGAACCACACCGCGGCCAGCGGCGGCAGCGTGAAGACCCCGGACGCGGGGCGTCCCGACCACGGATCGTCGGTCGCGTCGACGCCGCCGAGGTTGCCGACGCCGGAGCCGCCGAACTGCTCGGCATCGGAGTTCAGCACCTCGCGCCAGCGGCCCGACCGGGGCAGGCCCAGCCGGAAGCCCTCGTGCGGGCGACCCGCGAAGTTGACGACGCACAGCAACGGCCGCCGCTCGCGGTCGTATCGCAGGAACGCGATCACGTTCTCGGCGGCCGCCCCGCCCTCGACCCACTCGAAGCCCGACGAGTCGTCGTCGAGCTGCCAGAGGGCGGCGGTCTCGCGATAGGTGCGGTTCAGCGCCCCGACGAACTCGGCGAGCTGCTTGTGCGTCGGCTGGTCGAGGATCCACCAGTCGAGTCCGCGCTCCTCGCTCCACTCCGAGAGCTGGCCGAACTCCTGGCCCATGAAGAGCAGCTGCTTGCCCGGGTGCGCCCACATGTAGGAGAGGTAGGCCCGCACGTTCGCGAGCTGCTGCCAGTGATCCCCCGGCATCTTGCGGATGAGGGACCCCTTGCCGTGCACGACCTCGTCGTGGCTGATCGGCAGCACGAAGTGCTCGCTGAACGCGTAGAGGAACGAGAACGTGAGGTCGTGATGGTGGTGCGCGCGGTACATCGGGTCCTTCTGGATGTACTGCAGCGTGTCGTGCATCCAGCCCATGTTCCACTTGAAGCCGAACCCCAGCCCGCCCGACGACGTGGGCGCGGTGACGCCCGGCCACGACGTGGACTCCTCGGCGATCATCACGATGCCGGGGTTGCGCTTGTACGCGGTCGCGGTCGCCTCCTGCAGGAATCCGATCGCCTCGAGGTGCTCGCGGCCGCCGTGGATGTTCGGCAGCCACTCGCCGTCCTCACGCGAGTAGTCGAGGTACAGCATCGAGGCGACCGCGTCGACGCGGAGCCCGTCGATGTGCATCTCCTCGAGCCAGAAGAGCGCGTTGGCCACGAGGAAGTTGCGCACGCGCGGGTTGCCGTAGTCGAAGACGTAGGTGCCCCAGTCCTTCTGCTCGCCGCGGCGCGGGTCGGGGTGCTCGTAGAGCGCCTCGCCGTCGAACTTCGCGAGCGCCCAGTCGTCCTTCGGGAAGTGCCCGGGGACCCAATCCATGAGCACGCCGAAGCCCGCCTGGTGCAGGCGGTCGATGAGGTACTTCAGGTCGTCGGGGCTGCCGAAGCGCGAGGTGATCGCGAAGTAGCCGGTGACCTGGTAGCCCCATGAGCCCCCGAACGGATGCTCCGCGAGGGGCATGAACTCCACGTGAGTGTAGCCCAGCCAGTCGAGATACTCGATGAGCTCGTCGGCGACGTCGCGGTATCCGCGGCCGGGGCGCCAGGAGCCCAGGTGGAGCTCGTAGATGCTCATCGGGCCGTCGTGCGGGTTCGTGGACGCGCGCCGCGACATCCAGTCGCCGTCGCCCCATTCGTGGGAGCTCACGCTCACGACCGACGCGGTGGCGGGCGCCACCTCGGCCTGCCTGGCCATCGGGTCGGCCTTCATGACCCATGCGCCGGAGCCCGTGAGCAGCTCGAACTTGTAGATCGTGCCGGGCTCGAGGTCGGGGACGAAGAGCTCCCAGATCCCGGCTGCCCCCATGCTCCGCATCGCATGGCCGGCGCCGTCCCAGCGGTTGAACTCGCCGACCACGCGCGCGGCGCGGGCGCGCGGCGCCCAGACGGTGAACGCGGTGCCGCGCACGGCGCCGGTCGCGCCCCAGTGCTCGCGGTGGTGCGCGCCGAGCACGTACCAGAGCTGCTCGTGACGGCCCTCGCCGATGAGGTGCAGGTCGAGCTCACCGATCGTGGGCGCGAACCGGTACGGGTCGTCGCTCGTCCACTCGTCGTCGCCGTAGAAGGCGCGGATCAGGTAGTCGACGGGCCCGAACGCGCCCGATCCCGCCCAGATCCCGTGGCCCACGTGCTCGAGCGGGAGCACGTCGCCCCCGTCGAGCAGGGCCTCGACCCGGTCGGCCAGCGGCCGCCGCGTGCGGATGACCGTGTGCGCGCCCGGCGTGCCGGGGAGCTCGAATCCGTGCTGCCCGAGCACGGAGTGGGGGTCGGAGTGGCGCCCCTCGGCGACGGCGGCGAGCACGGCGTCGTCGACCGCGGGGGTGGGGAGCGGCATCCGGTCAGTCATCGCGGCCTCGCACCACGTGGAGGATGTGCGCGGGTCTCGTGAACGCGTCGAGTCGCACGTAGTTGGCATCGCCCCAGTCCCAGCGATGCCCGGTCACGAGGTCCTCGACCTCGAAGGGGGTGCCCGGGGTGAGGCCGATGGCGGCGAGGTCGAGGTGCACGGTGGTCTCCCTCACGGAGTGGGGATCGACGTTCGCGACGACGATGACCGTGTCGTCGCGGCCGTCGGGCGTGAATCGCCCGTCGAGGTGCTTCGAGTACACGAGCACGGAGTCGTCCTCGCTCGCGTGGAAGCGGATGTTCCGCAGCTGGCCGAGCGCCGGGTGCGCGTTGCGGATGCCGTTCAGGATGCCGAGGTAGAGCGCCAGCGAGCGTCCCTCCTTCTCGGCGGCGGCGAAGTCGCGCGGCTTGAACTCGTACTTCTCGTTGTCGATCGCCTCCTCGGCGCCGGGACGGGCGACCGATTCGAAGAGCTCGAATCCCGAGTAGACGCCCCACGTCGGCGCCGCCGTCGCGGCGATCGTCGCGCGCACCGTGAATGCGGCGGGCCCGCCGAACTGGAGGTACTCGGTGAGGATGTCGGGTGTATTCACGAAGAGGTTGGGCCGCATGAAGTCGGCGGTGTCCTGGGAGACGGAGGTGAGGAACTCCTCGAGCTCCTGCTTGGTGTTGCGCCACGTGAAGTAGGAGTACGACTGCTGGAAGCCGACCATCGCGAGCGCCTGCATCATCGCGGGACGTGTGAACGCCTCGGCGAGGAAGACGACGTCGGGGTCGTCGGCGTTCACCGCCGCGATGAGGCGCTCCCAGAACGTCAGGGGCTTGGTGTGCGGGTTGTCGACTCGGAAGATCCGCACGCCCTGCTTGACCCAGTGCCGCACCACGCGCAGCACCTCCTCGAAGATGCCCTCGGGGTCGTCGTCGAAGTTGACCGGGTAGATGTCCTGGTACTTCTTCGGCGGGTTCTCGGCGTACCGGATGGTGCCGTCGGGGAGCTGGGTGAACCAGTCGGGGTGCTCGGCGACCCACGGGTGGTCGGGGGAGGCCTGCAGTGCGAGGTCGAGCGCGATCTCGATGCCGAGCGCGGCGGCCCGGCGCACGAACGCGCGGAAGTCGGCGAGCGTGCCGAGGTCGGGGTGCACGGCGTCGTGGCCGCCGGACGCGGCGCCGATCGCCCACGGCGAACCCGGGTCGTTCGGGCCCGGGTCGAGGGTGTTGTTGCGTCCCTTGCGGTTGGTGACGCCGATCGGGTGGATCGGCGGAAGGTACACGACGTCGAACCCCATGGCGGCGACCCCGTCGAGGCGCTTCGCCGCCGTGCGGAAGGTGCCACTCTTCCAGGTGCCGTCCTTGAGGCGGCGGGCACCCTCCGAGCGCGGGAAGAACTCGTACCAGGAGCCGACCCCGGCGCGTCGCCGCTCCACGAGGATCTCGTGCTCGGGCGAGTCGCTCGTGAGCCGGGCCAGGGGCCAGGCGGTGAACACGTCGAGGAGGGGCGCGTCGACGAGCGCGCGGCGTTCGGCGACGGACGTCCCGGTGTCGCGCAGCCCGGCGGCGAGCGCGGTGAGCCGACGCCGGGTGGCGAGCGGGCGCGACTTCTCGGCGACGGCGCGATCCATCAGGCGCGCGCCGATCTCGAACATCAGCTCAGTGTCCACGCCCGCGTCGACCTTCAGGGCCGCGTCGTGCCGCCAGGTGGCGATCTCGTCGTCGAACCCGGTGACGTGCCAGTGCCAGACGCCCTGCTCGTCGAGGAGGGCCTGGGCCTCCCACCGGTCGGTGCCGGCCGCCAGCGGCGACATCCGCTCGTGGCGCACCTGCCCGGACGGGCTCGTGAGCACCAGCATCGCGCCGACCTGGTCGTGGCCCTCACGGAAGACGGTCGCGCGGAAGGGCACGACTTCGCCCGCATAGGCCTTGGGCCTCCATCGGTCGTCGGGGAGGGCGGGGGTGACCCGGGTCACCGGGATCCGGCCGGCCAGCACTGCGTGGGTGGTCACGTTCCGACCGTAGCGCGGAATGCCACGCGCGTCGCGATCGGGTTGCCGAACCGCGGAGCCTTTCGCGTCGCGCGCGGCGTCCGCTATGCTCGCGCCGCCACGCGGCGGGCCGCACCGATGGTGCGACGATCGTCGAGACGGGCCGTTCACACATTCGACACGCGGTCGACCTAGGGTGGAGCGCGTGAAGCCGATTCGCAAGTTCACCGTCCGCGCCGTCGTCCCCGGCTCGCTGTCCGCGCTCGAGGAGCTCGCCGGCAACCTCCGGTGGTCGTGGCACGAGCCGACGAAGCGCCTGTTCGAGCACATCGATCCCGAGCTGTGGCGCAGCTCGCGACGGGATCCCGTGGCGTTCCTCGGCGAGGTCGACCCCGCGAGGCTCGACGAGCTCGCAGCCGACGGCCGGTACGTGGAGTGGGCCGAACGCGAGCGGCACGGGCTCCGCGAGTACCTCTCGGAGCCTCGCTGGTTCCAGTCGCTCGGCACCGACGCGCCGAGCACGGTGGCCTACTTCTCGCCCGAGTTCGGCATCACCGCGGCCCTGCCGCAGTACTCGGGCGGCCTCGGCATCCTCGCGGGCGATCACCTGAAGGCGGCCTCCGACCTCGGCGTGCCGCTCATCGGCGTGGGCCTGTTCTACAAGGCCGGCTACTTCGCCCAGTCGATCTCGCCCGACGGCTGGCAGCAGGAGCGCTACCCGGTGCTCGACCCCGACGGGCTGCCGCTCTCGGTGCTGCGCCGGCCCGACGGCTCGTCCGTGCAGGTCACGCTCGCGCTGCCCGACGACGAGTCGCTGCACGCCCGTGTCTGGAAGGCCGCGGTCGGCCGCATCACCCTGCTGCTGCTCGACACCGACATCCCAGCGAACACCGACGACCTGCGATCCGTCACCGATCGCCTGTACGGCGGCGGCGGCGAGCACCGCCTGCTGCAGGAGCTGCTCCTCGGCATCGGCGGCGCCCGCGCGGTGCGCGCGTTCACCGAGCTCAGCGGCCGACCGGCGCCCGACGTCTTCCACATGAACGAGGGCCACGCCGGATTCCTCGGCCTCGAGCGCATCGCCACGCACATCGCCGAGGGCCACTCGTTCGCCGAGGCGCTGCAGCTCGTGCGCGCCGGCACGGTGTTCACGACGCACACGCCGGTTCCCGCCGGAATCGACCGCTTCGAGCGCGGGCTCGTCGAGCGGTATCTCACCGGCTCGCTGCTCCCCGGCGTCGACCCGGCCGACGCGCTCGCGCTCGGCGTCGAGCCCGGGTCCGACCCTGCGACGAGCCCGTTCAACATGGCGGTCATGGGCCTGCGGCTCGCGCAGCGCGCGAACGGCGTCTCCAAGCTGCACGGGCAGGTCAGCCGACGCATGTTCGGCGACCTGTGGCCGGGCTTCGACTCGGAGGACGTGCCGATCACGTCGATCACGAACGGCGTGCACGCGCCGACGTGGACCGACCCGGCGCTCCTGGGGCTCGCCGAGGCGACCCTCGGAACCGCCGACACGGAGCACGCCGACTGGGCGAGCGGAGCCCTCTCCGCCGCCGAGTTCTGGGGCGTCAAGCGGCGCATGCGGCTGCAGCTCGTCGAGGACGCGCGGCGCCGCCTCGCCGCGGCGTGGAGCGACCAGCACGCCGGCGCCCAGGCGCCGCTGTGGGTGTCGCGCGTGCTCGACCCCGACACGCTGACGGTCGGGTTCGCCCGCCGCGTGCCGACCTACAAGCGCCTCACCCTCATGCTCAGCGACCCCGAGCGGCTGAAGGCGATCCTCACCAACGCCGAACGTCCCGTGCAGTTCGTGATCGCGGGCAAGTCGCATCCCGCCGACGACGAGGGCAAGCGCCTCATCCAGCGGCTCGTGCAGTTCGCCCAGCAACCCGAGCTGCGCGAACGCATCGTGTTCCTGCCCGACTACGACATGGGCATGGCCGAGCTGCTGTACCCGGGTTGCGACGTATGGCTGAACAACCCGCTGCGCCCGCTCGAGGCGTGCGGCACGTCGGGCATGAAGGCCGCGATGAACGGCGCCCTCAACCTGTCGATCCTCGACGGCTGGTGGGCCGAGTTCGCCGGCGAGGACTACGGCTGGGTGATCCCGTCGGCGGATGCCGCGGGCGATTCCGGCGAGCGCGACGCCCTCGAGGCCGCCGCGCTGTACGAGCTGCTCGAGCATCGGGTGGCGACGCGGTACTACGAGCGCGACGCCGACGGGGTGCCACTGGAGTGGGTGCGTCGCGTCCGCCGCACGCTCGCGACGCTCGCGCCCGAGCTCGGGGCCGACCGCATGGTGAAGCAGTACGTCGAGGAGCTCTACCGCCCGGCGGCCGAGCAGGCGGCGCGCGTGGCGGCCGACGGCGACCGCGGCGCGCGTGATCTGGCGGCGTTCGGGGCGCGCGTACGGGCGTCCTGGCCGAAGGTGCAGGTCGTGCACGTCGAGTCCGGGGGAGTGGAGTCGCCGCACGTCGGCGACGAGCTGCGACTGCGCGCCTACGTCGAGCTCGACGGGCTGGCGCCCGACGACGTGGCCGTCGAGGTCGTGTACGGCCGCAGCCGGAGCGACGAGTCGATCGAGGGCGTGCGCCGCACGCCGCTCGAGGCCGAGCGGTCGACGGATGCCGCGTCCGCCGCGTCGGGCCCGCGCCTGTACACCGGCACGGTCGTGCTCGACCGAGCCGGGGCGTTCGGCTACACGGTGCGGGTGGTGCCGCGGCATCCGCTGCTCGTCTCGCCTGCGGAGCTGGGGCTCGTCGCCGTCGCCGACTGAGGCGGGCCGGTCGGCGGTCAGCGCTTCCGGGCGATCGGCGCGTACCGGCCGCCGGTCACCGCGATGAGGTCGTCGGGGGCGAGTTCGAGGTCGAGGCCGCGTCGCCCACCCGAGATGTAGATCGTCTCGGCGAGGATCGCCGACTCGTCGAGCACGGTCGGCAGCAGGGCCTTCTGGCCGATCGGGCTGATGCCGCCCACGACGTAGCCCGTCTTGCGCTCGGCCAGCGCGGGGTCGGCCATCTCGGCGCGCTTGCCGCCGAGGGCCTGGGCGAGCGCCTTGAGGTCGAGCTGCATGGCCACGGGCACGATGCCCACGGCCAGCGCGCCGTCGACGCTCGCGAGCAGCGTCTTGAACACGCGGTCGGGGTCGAGCCCGAGCTTCTCGGCGGCCTCGAGGCCGTACGCCGCGGCTCGCGGGTCGTGCTCGTAGGAGAGCGCCCGGAACGCGATGCCCGCCCGGGTGAGCGCGACCGTCGCGGGCGTGCCGGCTGCGGCATCCGTGCGCCTGGCCATCACCGGTCGCCCGTCATCGCTCGTCCATCACCGTTCGACCGTCCGCCCGTTCGCCCGTCCATCGTTCGCCATGTGCGCGGAACAGGTGCATCGAGAGCGGCGGCACGATGATCGATTCGCCGGGGGAGTGGTCGATCGGGTCGTGCACCGGCTCCTCCTCGACGGAGTCCCAGAGGCGGGTGTAGCCCGTGACGCCCGCATGGTCGGGCAGCACCACCTCGGTCTCCGCCTCGTGCGCGTGCACGACGAGGAGGATGCGGTTGAACGCCTCGAACTCGGGCGTCGACGCGGCGAGGTACTGCAGGGTGCGCTCCTCGGGGGAGTGCCAGTCGTCGATGGTCATGGTCGTGCCATCGGCGTTGAACCAGTCCATCTGCGAGGCGCTCGGGATCGTCTCGCCGGAGCGGCCGAATCGCACCGGGCGCAGGGCGGGGTTCTCGGCGCGCAACTGCAGCAGTCGCCTCGTCGTCGCGAGGATGCCGTCGTCTCGCCCGTCGTCGCGCCACGACAGCCAGGTCAGGTCGGAGTCGTGGCAGTAGGCGTTGTTGTTGCCCCGCTGGCTGCGGCCGTACTCGTCGCCGGCCGTGAGCATCGGCACGCCGGCCGACAGCAGCAGGGTGCCGAGCAGGTTCCGGATGGTGCGCCGCCGGGCCGCGCGGATCACCGGGTCGTCGGTCTCGCCCTCGACGCCGTGGTTGTAGGAGTTGTTGTGGTCGGTGCCGTCGCGGTCGTGCTCGCCGTTGCCGAGGTTGTGCTTCACGTCGTAGGCCGTGAGGTCGGCGAGGGTGAAGCCGTCGTGCGCCGTCACGAAGTTGAGGCTGGCGAGCGGGCCGCGCTCGAGCGCGAAGGTGTTCGCCGAACCGGCGAGCCGCGTGGCGAACCGGCCGATACCGCTGCCCGCGGTGCCCGTCTGCCGTTCGCGCCGCAGGTCGCCGAGCCAGAAGTCGCGCATGCGGTCGCGGTAGCGGTCGTTCCACTCGGTGAAGCCGGCCGGGAAGTCGCCCGTGCGCCATCCGCCGGGCCCCACGTCCCACGGCTCGGCGATGAGCTTGGCGGTGCTCAGCACCGGATCCTCGAGCATCGCCCTGAGCAGCGGATGCTCCGGGGTGAAGCCGCCGTGGTCGTCGCGGCCGAGGGTGGCCGCGAGGTCGAGGCGGAACCCGTCGACCTGCAGCTCCTCGGCGAAGTACCGCATCGAGTCGAGCACGAGCCGTTGCGGTGCTCCGCGCCCGAAGTCGAGGGTGTTGCCGCATCCGGTGGTGTCGACGTACCGGCCGTGCGCGTCGTGACGGTAGTAGGACGCGTTGTCGATGCCGCGGAACGAGTAGGTGGGTCCTGTGCGGCCCTCCTCGGCGGTGTGGTTGTAGACGACGTCGAGCACGACCTCGAGGCCGGCCTCGTGCAGCCGCCGGACCATGCCGGCGAACTCGCGCCGCACGGCGTGCGCCCCCTCGGACTGCGCGGCCGCCGACGCGTACGGCGCGTGCGCCGCGAAGAAGGCGAGGGAGTTGTAGCCCCAGTAGTTGAGGCGCCCCTGCCGGACCAGGCGCTGCTCGGTGACGAACGCGTGCACGGGGAGCAGTTCGACCGTCGTGACGCCGAGGCCCGTGAGGTACTCGAGCGATGCGTCGTGGGCGAGCCCGGCGTAGGTGCCGCGCAACGGCTCGGGGATGGCGCGGTTGAGCTTCGAGAACCCGCGCACGTGCGTCTCGTACACGACCGTGTGGTCGAGCGCGACGCGGGGCTTCGACGTGCCCGCCCAGTCGAACCCGGCGTCGGTGAGGGGCTCGAGCGCGACGCCGCGCCACGACCCGTCGGCCGCCGGCGCGAGTCCGCGCGCGTACGGATCGAGCAGGGTGTGCGCGGGATTGAAGGCGTGATCGAAGCCGGCCGGGCCGTCGACGCGCAGCCCGTAGCGCGCGCCCGGCACGAGGGCCGCCGAGGATCCCGCCCAGACGCCGTGCCCGTCGCGCACGAGCGGCGTGCGCTCGACCGCCCAGTCGAGGTCGGCGTCGGCGAACACCTCGAGCTCGATCGACGTCGCGTGCTCGGACCAGACCCGGATGTCGCCGCCGTCCGCGCCGGTGCGGACACCGAGGTCGTGGAGGGGGTCGAGCGCGGACATGCGATCTACAGTAGTTCGTATGCAAGCGCTCCCACCGCGCACGCCACCCCGGCGTGCGGGGCGGGACATCGGCCGGGGAGGAGGGCGCGCCATGGTCTACCTCGACCACGCCGCGACCACCCCGATGCGCCCCGAGGCGATCGAGGCGCTCACCGCTGCGCTCGCCGTGGTGGGCAACCCGTCGTCGATCCACAGCGCGGGCCAGCAGGCCAAGCGACTCCTCGAGGAGTCCCGGGAGCGCGTCGCCGCGACGCTCGGGGTCGACGGCATCGAGGTCGTCTTCACCGGCAGCGGCACCGAGGCGGTGAACCTCGCGATCAAGGGACTCTGGTGGCGGAGGCAGTCGACCGCGCCTTCCGCCGTCGACGGCGGGCCCGGTGCTCGCCCGCGCCTGCTCGTCCCGGCCGGCGAGCACCACGCCACGATCGACACGGTCGAGTGGCTCGCCGCGCACGAGGGCGCCGAGGTCGTGGTGCTGCCGCTCGACGAGGTCGGCCGGCTGCGCCTCGACGTCCTCGAGGCGGAGCTCGCCCGCGACGCGGCATCCGTCGCCCTCGTCACGATGCTCTGGGCCAGCAACGAGGTCGGCACGGTCCAGCCGGTCGAGGAGGTCGCGCGGCTCACCGCCCGCGCCGGCGTGCCCCTGCACGTCGATGCGATCGCCGCGTACGGGCAGCTGCCGATCGACGTCCGGGGGCTCCGGCGGGCCACGGATGCCGGCCCGGGCGCCGGTCTCGTCGCCCTCAGCGTCTCCGCCCACAAGATCGGCGGCCCGGCGGGCATCGGTGCGCTCGTGCTCGACCGCTCGGCGGCCGTGGAGCCGCTGATCCACGGCGGTGGACAGCAGCGCCGGGTGCGCTCCGGCACCCAGGACGTCGCGGCGGCGGCCTCGTTCGCGGCGGCCGCCACCGCGGTGCACGAGCGGCTCGACGAGGACGCGCGGCGGATGTCGGCGCTGCGCGACCGACTCATCGCGGGCGCGCTCGCCGCGGTGCCCGCGGCGCGGCTCTCGGGCGACCCCGACCCGTCCGGGCGACTGCCCGCCAACGTGCACTTCTCGTTCCCCGGATGCGAGGGCGACTCGCTGCTCTTCCTGCTCGACGCCTCGGGCGTCGCGGTGTCGACCGGCTCGGCGTGCCAGGCGGGAGTGCCCGAGCCGTCCCACGTGCTGATGGCGATGGGGCGTTCCGAGTCGGACGCGCGAGGTGCGCTGCGCATCACGCTCGGCCACGTCTCCACCGACGCCGAGGTCGACGCGTTCCTTGCGGCGCTTCCGGGCGCCTACGCCCAGGCGGCCAAGGCCGGCCTGGCCGCGCGCGCGACGTCGTTCGACCGCTGACGCGCGCCGCCGCGCCGGACCTGGATCGCGTCCGGCCGCCCCACGGGGCATCCGCTCAGGAGCCCGCTGCCTACACTGGACGGGTGAAGGTTCTCGCAGCGATGAGCGGCGGCGTCGACAGCGCCGTCGCTGCGGCGCGCGCGGTCGATGCCGGACACGACGTCGTCGGCGTGCACCTCGCGCTCAGCCGCATGCCCGGCACGCTGCGCACCGGGAGTCGCGGCTGCTGCACCATCGAGGACTCGATGGACGCCCAGCGCGCCGCGAACGTGCTCGGCATCCCGTACTACGTGTGGGACTTCTCCGAGCGGTTCAAGGCCGACGTCGTCGACGACTTCATCGCCGAGTACTCCGCCGGGCGCACGCCCAACCCGTGCATGCGCTGCAACGAGCGCATCAAGTTCGCCGCCCTGCTCGAGAAGGCGCTGGCACTGGGCTTCGACGCCGTGTGCACCGGCCACTACGCCGCCGTCGTCACGGATGCCGCGGGCAACCGCGAGCTGCACCGGGCGAGCGCCTGGGCGAAGGACCAGTCGTACGTGCTCGGCGTACTCACCGCCGAGCAGCTCGCGCATGCGTACTTCCCGCTGGGCGACACCCCGTCGAAGCAGCTCGTCCGCGAGGAGGCGGCGCGGCGCGGGCTGTCGGTCGCGCAGAAGCCCGACTCCCACGACATCTGCTTCATCCCCGACGGCGACACGAAGGGCTGGCTCGCCGAGCGCGTCGGCGTGGCGCCGGGCGACATCGTCGACCGGTCGGGCGCGGTCGTCGGCTCGCACGAGGGCGCGCACGCGTACACCGTCGGCCAGCGCCGCGGCCTGCACCTGGGAACGCCCGCGCCCGATGGGCGCCCCCGCTTCGCGCTCGAGGTGCGGCCGAAGGAGAACACCGTGGTGGTCGGCCCCAAGGAGGCGCTGGCGACGGCCGAGATCGCCGGGTCGCGCTACACCTGGGCAGGGCTTCCCCCCGCGGATGCCGCGACGCCGTTCGCCTGCGAGGTGCAGATCCGCGCGCACGCTGACCCCGTTCCCGCGGTGGCCGTCGTCGCCGACGGCGAGCTCGTCGTCACCCCGGAGCATCCGCTCGACGGGGTCGCCCCCGGGCAGACCGCCGTCGTGTACGTCGGCACGCGGGTGCTCGGCCAGTGCACCATCGACCGTACGGTGAGCGCGGTCTCCGTCGACGCCTGAGCTCGCCCGGTGTCCCCTGCCGGGCTGCGGCGAGCCGGCGGCGACGCCGTCCGCGGATCCCGCGCGCAGCGTCGCCGGCGGGCGTCGGGGCCTCGCCGACGCGACCCGTTTCGCGTAGATTCGCGCTGGCGCCACCCCCGGCGCCGAGCACGTGACGAGGAGATGCCGTGTCCTACCCTCTGTACCCCGCCGATCCGAACCGAGACCCCGCTGAGCCGTTCCGGAACCTGGATCCGGCACCCTCGACGCGCCCGGTGGCCACCATCGAGGCACGACCCGTGGACTGGGAGGTCCTCGACTCCGGTCCGATCACCACCGAGGAGATCATCGAACGCCAGCGGGAGCGCTTCGGCGGCGTGAAGGTCGGGTCGGCGTTCTTCGGGTGGCTCACGGCGACCGGCACCGCGGGTCTCCTCGCGGGGCTCCTCCTTGCCATCGGTGCGGTGCTCGGGCTCGACTTCACCGGGCCGGGGGCGTTCGCCGGGTTCGGACCCCTCGATGCCGAGGCGGCGGGCTGGATCGGCGCGGGCACATCGCTCGCGATCCTGATCGTCGCCTTCTACTGCGGCGGCTACGTCGCGGGGCGCATGGCACGCTTCAGCGGCGTCGTGCAGGGCATCGCCGTCTGGGTCTGGGCGATCGTCATCGCGATCGTCGGGGCGATCCTCGGCGTGGTGCTCGACAGCCGGTACGACCTCATCCCCGACGGCCTGGTCGAGGTCCCGCGCGTCGCGTTCTCAGAGGACATCCTCGTGCTCGCGGGGGTCGTCGCCGCGGTCGTCGTCGTCGTCGCGACCCTCGGCGGCGCCATCCTCGGCGGCATGGCCGGGGTCCGGTACCACCGGAGGGTCGATCGCGTCGGGCTGGACGGGTAGCCCACCCGATCGCACGGCGAGCCCGAGTTCGGCCCGCGAACCCTGAACACGCGCCGAGTGTTCGCTGCACGCGCGAGCACGTCGGACGGGCCGCTGTCAAGGCCTCGTCGGGTCGTTCCCTCCTCCCGTAGATTCGCGGTGACGCCGCCACCCCCGGCGTGCAAACCCCATCACGAGGAGGCCACCGTGAGTACCCCGCGAGACCCCGACCGATACCCCGAGCGACCGACCGCCACCGGAGACACCACCGCCCTGCCCGCCGACGACCGTGCCGATGCGCGACATGTCGCCGTCGACCGCGACGGCGACGGCGTGGACGACCGGCGCGAGGCGGCCGCACCCGTCGTCGACCGCGACGGCGACGGCGTGGACGACCGACGCGAGGCGGCCGCACCAGTCGTCGACCGCGACCGCGACGGCGTGGACGACCGGCGCGAGGCGGCCGCCCGCGTCGCCGACCGACGCGAGGTCGTCGCCCGCGAACGCGAGGCGTTCGGCGGCGTGAAGGTGGGCGCGGCCTTCTTCGGCTGGCTCACCGCATTCGGCACCGCGACGATCCTCACGGCACTGCTCGCCGCGACCGGGGCGGCACTCGGGCTCGGCGCGGAGGACGTCGAGGCGGCCGCCGACCAGGTCGGACTCGACGCCGGAAGCGTGGGCTGGATCGGCGCGATCGCGCTGCTCGTCATCCTGTTCGTCGCGTACTACTGCGGCGGCTACGTCGCCGGCCGCATGGCGCGGTTCAACGGCATGGTGCAGGGCCTCGCCGTGTGGGTGTGGGCACTCGTCATCGCGATCGTCGTGGCCCTGCTCGGCGTGGTGGTCGGCAGCCAGTACGACGTGTTCGCCGACCTCAACGTCTTCCCGCGCATCCCGCTGAGCGAGGGCGATCTCACGTTGGCCGGCATCCTCACGGCGATCGTGGTCGCGCTCGCGAGCCTCGGAGGCGCGATCCTCGGCGGCAAGGCCGGCACGCACTACCACCGCAAGGTCGACCGCGCCGGATTCGGGGGCTGACGTCGACGGCCGCGTCGGAGGGCGTCCCTAGACTGTCGATGTGGTGGACGACGACATCGACCAGGGCATCAGCCTCTCCGACGCGGCCGACGAGGTGGAGCGCCTCACGATCCGCATCAACGAGGCCCGCGACGCGTACTACGAGCGCGACACGACGATCATCTCCGATGCGGAGTACGACGGGCTCATGCACGAGCTCGAGGCGCTCGAGCGCGCATACCCCGAGCTCCAGAGCCAGGACAGCCCCACGCTGACCGTGGGCGGGCGGGGCGAGACGACGCTCTTCGCGCCCGTCGAGCACGCCGAACGCATGCTGAGCCTCGACAACGTGTTCTCCTCCGACGAGCTTGCGGAATGGGCGACGCGGGCCGAGGCGGCGGCCGGTCGCCCGGTGCACTGGCTCTGCGAGCTCAAGATCGACGGCCTCGCGATCAACCTCCGCTACCAGAACGGGCGGCTCGTCACGGCGGCCACGCGCGGCGACGGCCGCGTCGGCGAAGACGTCACCGAGAACATCCGCTACATCCCCTCGATCCCCACCAGGCTCGCGGGCACCGGGCATCCGCCGCTCGTCGAGGTGCGCGGCGAGGTGTTCTTCCCCGTCGCCGCGTTCGACGAGCTGAACGCGAAGCAGGCCGCGGCGGGCGAGCGGGAGTTCGCGAATCCGCGCAATGCCGCGAGCGGATCACTGCGACAGAAGGCCGAGGGCAAGAACGCCGCCCAGCTCGCCCTCATGCGCGACCGGCTCGATCGCCTGCGCATGCTCGTGCACGGCATCGGCGCATGGCCCGACCCGCCCGTGAGCTCGCAGTCCGAGGTCTACGAGCTCCTCGCGAGCTGGGGGCTCCCCACGAGCGCCCACTTCCGCGTGCTCGACTCCGTCCAGGGCGTGCAGGAGTTCGTGGCGTACCACGGCGAGCACCGCCACGACGTCGAGCACGAGATCGACGGCATCGTCGTGAAGGTCGACGAGCTCGCCCTGCACGACGAGCTCGGCGCCACGTCACGCGCCCCGCGCTGGGCGATCGCCTACAAGTACCCGCCCGAGCAGGTCAACACCAAGCTCCTCGACATCGTCGTGAGCGTCGGCCGAACCGGCCGGGCGACGCCGTTCGCCGTCATGGAGCCCGTGCGAGTGGCGGGGTCGGTGGTGCGGCAGGCGACGCTGCACAACCAGGAGGTGGTGAAGGCCAAGGGCGTGCTCATCGGCGACACCGTGGTGCTGCGCAAGGCGGGCGACGTGATCCCAGAAGTGCTCGGGCCGGTCGTCGAACTGCGCGACGGCACCGAGCACGCGTTCGTGATGCCGTCGGAGTGCCCCGAGTGCGGCACGCCCCTCCGGCCGATGAAGGAGGGCGACATCGACCTCCGCTGCCCCAACGCCGAGAGCTGTCCGGCGCAGGTGCGCGGGCGGGTCGAGCACATCGGGTCGCGCGGCGCGCTCGACGTCGAGGCGCTCGGCGAGGTGTCGGCGGCGGCGCTGACGCACCCCGCGGTGCCCGAGGTGCCGCCCCTGCCCACCGAGGCGGGCCTGTTCGACCTCACGGTGCGCGAGCTCTTCCCGATCGAGGTCGTCGTCCGCGATGTCGAGACCGGGCTGCCACGCCTGGAGGACGACGGCACGCCCGTCTATCGGGCGCCGTTCCGGCGCATCCGACGGCGCACCGGTCGCGATGCCGATCCCGCGTACGACCCCGATGCCGCCGAGTTCGCGGGCGACGCGACCCACGTCCCGTCGAAGGCCGCGTACGAGCTCATCGCCAACCTGGAGCTTGCCAAGTCGAAGCCGCTCTGGCGCCTCCTCGTCGCGCTCAACATCCGGCACGTCGGGCCGGTGGCGGCCCGCGCGCTGGCCGAGCACTTCGGCTCGCTCGACGGGATCCGCGCGTCGACCGACGCCGACCTCGCCGAGGTCGACGGGGTGGGGCCCACCATCGCGGACTCGCTGCGGGAGTGGTTCGCCGTCGACTGGCATCGCGACATCGTCGATCGCTGGGCGGCATCCGGCGTGCAGTTCGCGACGCCCGGGCATGCCGGTCCCGGCGCGGCCGCGGCAGCCGGTGGCGTGCTCGCCGGGCTCACGGTGGTCGCGACCGGCAGCCTCGAGGGATTCACGCGAGAAGGGGCACAGGAAGCTATCATCGCGGCAGGCGGGAAAGCGGCCTCGAGCGTGTCGAAGAACACCGACTTCGTCGCGGCGGGGCCGGGGGCCGGATCGAAGCTGGCGAAGGCGGAGAGCCTCGGCGTCCGGGTCATCGACGCCGCGCAGTTCGCGCGGCTCGTGACCGAGGGGCCGGGCGCACTCGACGCCTGACACGGGGAGTGGGGGCGACGTGGCGCACGACGAGGCGGAGGGCGCGGCGGAGGGCGCCGGGCACGAGCACGCGGACTCGCCCGGCGACGGCGCGGGCACCTCGCGGCGCGACTTCCTGAAGATCGGGGGCGCTGCCGCGGCGGGTGCCGTCGTCGGCGGAGGCATCGGCGCGGCGGCCGGCGCCGCGATCGGCCACTCCGCGGGATTCGCCGAGGGCGCGGACTTCTTCGTGCCGCTCACGGCGCGCCAGGAGGCCGGCTTCGACCACCTCGTCGTGCTGATGGGCGAGAACCGCTCGTTCGACAACCTCCTCGGCTACCTCTACTCAGGTGACGACCTGCCCGACGGCGAGAGGTACGAGGGACTCGCCTTCGGCGACTACCGCAACACGTCGCCCGACGGCACCGTCGTGGCCGCGCATGTGTACGAGGGCCCGACCGACGACATCATGGGCCGCCCCAACCCCGACCCGGGCGAGGAGTTCCCGCACGTCAACACGCAGATCTTCGGCACGGTCGACCCCGCCACCAACGCGGAGCTCTTCGTCGAGGCCATGAGCGCCCCGTACAACGCGCCGTCGCGCGACGTGGATGCGACGATGTCGGGATTCGTGCGCGACTACTGGATCAACTTCATGCGGCTCCGCAAGGGCACCCCGCCGTCCGCCGAGGAGGCGGCCCAGATCATGGGCTCGTTCTCACCCCAGATGCTCCCCGTGCTCTCGACGCTCGCGAGGAACTTCGCCGTCTACGACAACTGGTACTGCGCGGTGCCCTCCCAGACGTTCTGCAACCGCTCGTTCTTCCACGCGTCGACGTCGCACGGGTTCGTCACGAACAAGGCCGGCGGCGGCTACGAGAAATGGCTCGACGCCGCCGCGTCGCCGACGATCTTCAACCGGCTCGAGGAGGCCGGCATCTCGTGGCGCATCTACTACGACGAGCTCCAGCTGGTCTCGTTCACGGGCGTCCTGCACGCACCCGTGCTCGAGCAGTACTGGCGCACCGACCACTTCGCGACGATGAGCGACTTCTACGAGGACGTGAAGCTCGGCACGCTGCCCGCCTACTCGTTCATCGAGCCGCGCATGACGTACAACCACAACGACTTCCATCCTCCGTTCGGCAAGCTCAAGGAGGACGTCGTCGAGGGCCGGCCCGTCATCGACTCCGCCGTCTCCGACGTCCGCGCCGGCGAGGCCCTGGTGCACGAGATCTACGAGGCCATCAAGCGCAGCGCGCGCCCCGACGGCTCGAACGCCATGAACACGATGTTCCTCATCACCTTCGACGAGCACGGCGGAACCTACGATCACGTGCCGCCGCCGCCGGCGACGCCGCCGCACGCCGACTCCGACGGCGAGATGGGGTTCCGATTCGACCGGCTGGGATGCCGCGTGCCCGCGATCGCGGTCTCGGCCTACACGCGGGCGGGCACGATCGTCCACGACGAGATGCACCACGCGGCCGTCATCGCCACCCTCTCGCGGTTGCACGGACTGCAGCCGCTCACCCGTCGCGACCTCGGCGCGAACAACCTGTTCAACGCCGTGAACCTCGACCAGCCCCGCCAGCCCATCAGCTGGCCGTCCACCTCGCCCCAGTACATCCCGCCGAACCCGCAGACCGAGGCGCCGCATCCGGCGCACGCCCACAAGGACAAGCCGCTCAGCCCGCCCGCGCACGGCCTGCTCGGGCTGCTCCTCGCGAAGTACGGCACGCCCGACGACGAGGAACCCGAGACGTACGCCGACGCCTACGAGCTGCTCCACCGCTACGGGGTCGGGCTGTTCGGCAAGCCGCGGTAGGCGCCGTCGAGAGCAGGTCGCGGCGCCACGGATAGAATCGGTGCATCCCCACCCCGACACGACGGAGCAGCATGTCCGAAATCAGTGCGGAGCAGGTCGCCCACCTCGCGAACCTCGCCCGCATCGCGCTCACCGAGGAAGAGATCGAGCACCTCACGGCGGAGCTCGGCCAGATCATGCAGGCGGTCGAGAAGGTGAGCGAGGTGGCCACGCCCGACGTGCCGCCGACGAGCCACCCGATCCCCATGCACAACGTGTTCCGCGACGACGTCGTGGGCGACAACGTGCTGTCGCCCGAGCAGGCGCTCTCGGGCGCGCCCGAGTCCGACGGCTCGCGGTTCGTGGTCTCGGCGATCCTGGGGGAGGAGCAGTGAGCGACCTCATCCGCCTGTCCGCCGCCGAGCTCGGCGAGCGTCTCGCCTCGGGCGACGTCTCCTCGGTCGAGGCGACGCAGGCTCACCTCGACCGCATCGCCGCCGTCGACGGCGCCGTGCACGCGTTCCTGCACGTCGATGGCGAGCGCGCCCTCGAGACCGCCGCCGACATCGACCGCCGACGTGCGGCGGGCGACCGGCTCGGCGCCCTCGCGGGCGTGCCGATCGCCATCAAGGACGTGCTGGTCACCGAGGGCATGCCCTCGACGGCCGGCTCCCGCATCCTCCAGGGCTGGCTCCCGCCGTACGACGCCACCCCGGTGCGCCTCGTGCGCGAGGCGGGCATGGTCCCGCTCGGCAAGACCAACATGGACGAGTTCGCGATGGGCTCCTCCACGGAGCACTCCGCGTACGGCCCGACCCACAACCCGTGGGACCTCGAGCGCATCCCCGGTGGCTCCGGCGGCGGTTCGGCGGCATCCGTGGCGAGCTTCGAGGCGCCGCTGGCCCTCGGCAGCGACACGGGCGGCTCGATCCGCCAGCCCGCGCACGTCACCGGCACCGTCGGCGTGAAGCCGACCTACGGCGCGGTGAGCCGGTACGGCTCGATCGCGCTGGCCTCGTCGCTCGACCAGATCGGCCCGGTCACGCGCACCGTGCTCGACGCGGCGCTGCTGCACGACGTGATCGCCGGGCACGACCCGCACGACTCCACGTCGATCCCCGAGCCGTGGCCGTCGATGGCCGACGCGGTGCGCCGGGCGGATGTCGCGGGGCTGCGCATCGGCGTCGTGAAGCAGCTCGACTCCGACGGGTTCCAGGCGGGCGTGCGCCAGCGGTTCCACGAGGCGCTCGAGCTGCTCGAGCGGCAGGGCGCCGAGATCGTCGAGGTCTCGGCCCCGCACTTCGAGTACGCGATCGCCGCGTACTACCTCATCCTCCCGGCCGAGGCGTCGTCGAACCTCGCGAAGTTCGACTCCGTGCGCTTCGGACTGCGGGTCACGCCCGACGGCGGCGGCACGGTCGAGCAGGTCATGGCGGCCACGCGCGAGGCCGGGTTCGGCCCCGAGGTCAAGCGCCGCATCATCCTCGGCACCTACGCCCTCTCCGCCGGGTACTACGACGCCTACTACGGCAGCGCGCAGAAGGTGCGCACGCTCGTGCAGCGCGACTTCGACGCCGCGTTCGCGAGCGTCGACGTGCTCGCGACTCCCACCGCGCCGACGACCGCGTTCAAGCTCGGGGAGAAGCTCGACGACCCGCTCGCCATGTACCTCAACGACGTCGCGACGATCCCGGCGAACCTCGCGGGCGTGCCGGGCATCTCGATCCCCGCCGGGCTCGCACCCGAGGACGGACTTCCCGTGGGCATCCAGTTCCTGGCGCCGGCCCGTGAGGACGCGCGACTCTACAACGTCGGCGGCGCGCTCGAACAGCTGCTGCTCGCCGAGTGGGGCGGCCCGATCCTCGACCGGGCCCCCGATCTCAGCACCCATGAACTGCTCGCGACCGAGGAGGGCGCCGTCTGATGGCCCGCGCTGAACTGATGGACTACGACAAGGCCCTCGAACTCTTCGAGCCGGTCATCGGCCTCGAGGTGCACGTCGAGCTGAACACCACCACGAAGATGTTCTCGCCCGCGCCGAACCCCGCGAACTCCGCGTTCCACGGCGCGGAGCCGAACACGCTCGTGACCCCCGTGTGCCTGGGCCTGCCGGGTTCGCTTCCCGTCGTCAACGGTGCTGCGGTGCGCTCGTCGATCTCGCTCGGGCTCGCGCTCGGGTGCACGATCGCCGAGTCGAGCCGCTTCGCCCGGAAGAACTACTTCTACCCCGACCTCGCGAAGAACTACCAGATCTCCCAGTACGACGAGCCGATCGCCTACGAGGGATCGGTCGAGGTCGAGCTCGCGAACGGTCGGGTCTTCCAGGTGCCGATCGAGCGCGCCCACATGGAGGAGGACGCCGGCAAGCTCACGCACGTGGGCGGCTCCACCGGCCGCATCCAGGGCGCGGAGTACTCGCTCGTCGACTACAACCGCGCCGGCGTGCCGCTCGTCGAGATCGTCACGAAGCCGATCTTCGGCGCCGAGGCCGACGCACCCGAGCTCGCCAAGGCGTACGTCTCGACGATCCGCGACATCGCGCTCTCGCTCGGCATCTCCGAGGCGCGCATGGAGCGCGGCAACCTGCGCTGCGACGCGAACGTCTCGTTGCGCCCGCGCGGCACCGAACCCCTCGGCACGCGCACCGAGACGAAGAACGTGAACTCGTTCCGCTCGATCGAGCGAGCCGTGCGCTACGAGATCCAGCGACAGGCCGCCATCCTGGCGAAGGGCGGCACGATCACGCAGGAGACCCGTCACTGGCACGAGGACACCGGCACGACCAGCCCGGGGCGGCCGAAGTCCGATGCCGACGACTACCGGTACTTCCCCGAGCCCGACCTCCTGCCGGTCGAGCCGTCGCGGGAGCTCATCGAGGAGCTGCGGGCGGTGCTTCCCGAGCCGCCGGCTGCGCGTCGTCGCCGGCTGAAGGGCGAATGGGGCTTCACCGACCTCGAGTTCCAGGACGTGGTGAACGGCGGGCTGCTCGTCGAGGTCACATTGACCGTCGCAGCCGGGGCGACGCCCGCTGCCGCCCGCAAGTGGTGGACCGGCGAGCTGACCCGTCTCGCGAACGCCGGCCAGACGGATGCCGCGTCGCTCGCGACGCCCGAGCAGGTCGCCGAGCTCGCGGCGCTGGTCGGCGAGGGCGTGCTGACCGACCGCCTCGCGCGTCAGGTGCTCGAGGGCGTCGTCGCGGGCGAGGGATCGCCGCGCGAGATCGTCGAGGCCCGCGGGCTCGCCGTCGTGTCCGACGACGGTGCGCTGGTGGCGGCGATCGACGAGGCGCTCGCGTCGCAGCCCGACGTGCTCGCGAAGATCCGCGACGGCAAGGTGCAGGCGGCCGGTGCGGTCATCGGCGCCGTCATGAAGGCCATGCACGGCAAGGCGGATGCCGCGCGGGTGCGCGAGCTCGTGCTGGAGCGCGCCCAGGGCTGATCGCCGCGACGCTTCGGTCGCCTCATCGCTCGGGCGGCCGAAGCGCCGAGGCGGATGCTAGGGCGTCACGGCCGTCGGACCCGTGGGGCCGCGCTCCCGCACCCGCGCCGGGAGCGGGCTCATCAGCAGCACGGCGGCGGCGAGGATGAGCGCGCTCGACGCCGCCACGAGGAAGTCGAGCCCCCAGGCCAGCAGCGCGAACGACGGGATGACCATGCACGCGGCTGCGAGCCCGGTCGCCCAATCGGACGGGTGGTGGATCGGCGACGGACGCTCCAGCCGACCGAACAGTGCCGAGATCGCCGCGAGCACCACGACCACCGCCACGAAGACCACGGGCCTCGTCCACCACCACGCGGCCGAACCGGCGGCGGGCGTGGGCAGCGGCGTGAGCAGCAGCAGCCCGATGACCAGCGCGAGCACCGGAACGTGCCACAGGTAGATCGTCATCATGCGGGATCCGACGGTGGCGACGACCACCTGCACCGATCGCAGCGCCATGAGACGGGTCAGGGCGGGATGCGCGAGCAGCATCAGGCACGTCTGCCCGAGCGCCAGCGCGACGATCGCGAAGGTCGGCGGGTAGAGGTTGTCCAGCATGTTGCCGGAATAGCCGATCCCGACGAGCCCGAACAGCACCAGGTAGGCTCCGGCGCCGATCGCCGCCACGGTGGCCGGAGACCTGGCCCGGAACCAGCCGTCGGCGATCCAGAAGCCCAGTTGCTGTGCGAACAGCCAGACGAAGGTCATGTCCAGCAGGCCGAGGGCCTCGAATCCGGTGGCGAATCGCAGCACGTCGCAAGCCACGGCGCCCGCGACCAGTGTGGCGAGTGTCCACCAGGGCGCCCGGGCGTGGAAGGTCGCGAGTCCGGGCAGGTATGCCTGCGCGAAGGAGTAGGCCGCGAGGAACCACAGCGGCGAGGTGATGCCGATCCCGATGAGCCGGATGGACTCGGGGTCGACGCCCGTGAGGTGCATCACGAGCACAGCGACCGCCAGCGCCGCGAAGAGGGCGATCGACGGACGTGCCAGCCGGAGGATCCTGGAGCGGATGAAGTCGGCCGCGGTTCCGCCGGATGCCTCGATGCGGCGCCAGGCGCCGATCCCGACGAAGCCGCCGACGACGAAGAAGAGGGGCATGATCTGCGCGATCCAGGTGACCGGGCCGATCCAGCTCGTCTCGAGGAGCGTGCGCTCGACCACCAGCCCGCGGCCGGGAACGACCGCCGCGCCGATCATGAGCATGTGGCCGATGACCACCACCACCACGCAGAGCACGCGCACGAGATCCATCACGGGATCGCGCGCCGTTCGGCCGGGCATGGGGGAGGCGGAACGGGTTGCGCTGGACTCGCTCACGGCCCCTCCGACTCGGCTTGGCTGGCTTACCGCAAGTGTCGCACGATCCGGCGCGGGCAGGACCGGGCGACTCGGCCGAGATCTGCGGATGCCGCGCACACCGGCGGCAGCGGGCATTCGGGGACTCACAGGCGACTTGATGCTGGCGGCCATAGATTGGTCGTCCCCTGAACGATTGACGAGGACACCATGGGCTTCCTGGACCGACTGTTCGGCGCTCCCGACGAGCGCACCGCCCCACCGGCGCCGCCCGTGCCGCAGGCCCGACAGCTGAGCGAGGACGAACTGGCGATCGAGCGCTACCGCTACCTGCTGCGCACCGCGCCGCCCGAGTCCATCGAGGCGGTGCACGCGGAGGCGTTCGCCAAGCTGACGCCCGAGCAGCGCCACCAGGTGTACGTCTCACTGTCCGAGCAGGCCCCGGCCGGCGAGCGCATCACGTCCGAGGATCCGGCCGCGCTCGCGCGCGCCGCGACGCGTTCGGAGATGCGCCAGCCCGGAAGCATGGAGCGCGCGTTCGCGGGTGCCTCCGCGAACGGCCGACCGATGCAGGCGGGTCCGTCGATGGGCGCCATGATCGGCAGCTCGATGCTCGGCACCATCGCCGGTGTCGTCATCGGTTCGGCCATCGCCCAGGCGTTCCTGCCCGACCCTTCGGCGTTCGAGGCGGGTGGCGACGGTTCCGGTGACACGGGCTCCGACTCCGGTGCCGACGCCGGTGCTGACGCCTCGGCGGATGCCGGCGGGTACGACGGTGGCGGCGACGTCGGCGGAGGCGGGTTCGGCGACTTCGGCGGCGGCGACTTCGGCGGCGGCGGCGACTTCGGCTTCTGAGTCCGGCCCGTTCGCGCGGCGCCCCGCTTCCGGTCGCGCCCGGACCACCGATGACGGCGGCAGGGACTAGGGTCGCAGCATGAGCAAGCAGGACGGCTCGTCGCGGCAGGTCACGACGGGTCCCGTCGACGATTCGGCGACCCCGATCCTGCACGTCGACATGGATGCGTTCTTCGTCTCCGTCGAACTGCTCAAGCGACCCGATCTGCGCGGCAAGCCGGTGCTCGTCGGCGGCACCGCGGGGCGCGGCGTGGTCGCTGCGGCGAGCTATGAGGCACGCCGCTACGGCGTGAACTCGGCGATGCCGATGTCGGTCGCGCTTCAGCGTTGTCCGAACGCGGTGGTGCTTCGCGGCGACTACGCGAGCTACTCGAGCTACTCGAAGCAGGTCATGGGCATCTTCGAGCAGATCACGCCGCTCGTGGAGCCGCTCTCGATCGACGAGGCGTTCCTCGACGTGTCGGGCGCACGCCGCCTGCACGGCAGTCCCGCCCAGATCGCCTGGACGATCCGCGAGCGCGTCCGCGCCGAGACCGGCCTGAGCTGCTCCATCGGCGTCGCAGCGACCAAGTACGTCGCGAAGGTGGCGTCGAGTCGCGCGAAGCCCGACGGCATGCTCGTCGTGCCCGCGGCGCAGACGATCGAGTTCCTGCACCCGTTGCCCGTGTCCGCGCTCTGGGGCGTCGGGCGCGTGACCGAGGAGTCCCTCACCAGGGTCGGCCTGAGAACGGTGGGCGATGTCGCCGAGATGCCCTACGACGCGCTCGAGCGCTCGGTGGGTCCCGCGCTCGCCGCGCGGCTGAGCCGACTCGCCAACGGCATCGACCCCCGCGACGTGCACACCACGCGCACGGAGAAGAGCATCGGCCACGAGAACACGTTCGGCCACGACCTCGTCGACCCGATCGAGATCCGTCGCGAGCTGTTGCGGCTGTCGAACAACGTCGCCGTTCGCCTGCGCAAGGCCGGCCTCGTCGGGCGCACGGTGACCCTCAAGCTGCGCTACGGCGACTTCCGCACCGTCACGCGGTCGCGCACGCTGGGCGAGGCCACGGATGTCGCGCGTCGCATCTATGACGAGGCATCCGACGCCCTGGCCGAGCTGGTCGGCGACGGCGAGCGGGTGCGGCTCATCGGCGTGCGCGCCGAGCACCTGAGGCCGTCCGGCAGCGGATCGATGCTGTGGGATCCCGACGAGGAGTGGCGCGACGCCGAGCGCACGATCGACCGGGTCACCGCGAAGTTCGGCACAGGTGCGGTCCGCCCGGCGACGCTCGTCCGGCCCGGTGGCGAGCGCCGTGCCGCGGGGTCGCGCACCGACCCCGACGATGACGACCCCGCGGCCACCGCCGCCGCGGGCTGGGGGTGGTAGGCCGAGGCAACCGCGAGTAGCGTGGCCGCATGGCTGAACTCGTACTGGAACTCGCACAGACCGTCGCCGGCGTCGGAGTGAAGACGTCCTACGGGGAACCCATCGACATCGACGGCACCACGGTGATCCCCGTGGCGCTCGGCTCCTACGGGTTCGGCGGTGGGGGCGGCACCACCGACGCAGACGCCGGCACGGCGTCGAGCGGCACCGGCTCGAGGGAACTCCACGGGCAGGGCAGCGGCGGAGGCGGCGGCGGAATCTCCATTCCGCTCGGCGCATACGTCGGCAAGCGCGGCGAGGTGCGCTTCGAGCCGAACCTCATCGGGCTCATCCTCGTGGCGACTCCCTTCATCTGGGTCACCGGCAAGGCACTGAAGGCGATCATTCGCGCGCTGAAGCACTGATCCCGACCACCGGCCGCCGTCGCTCGCGAGGTGACGTCACGCGTAACGCGATGCCCGACCGATGCGCGTCCGCCAGCGTATACTCGATGTCGAACACGGGAGTCCGGTGAGCCGGGCTGAGAGGAAGGTTCTCAACCTTCGACCGTCGAACCTGATCTGGGTCATGCCAGCGCAGGGAGGGCAGCGCATCTCATTTCCCGTGCCTCTTTCATCGAAACGGAAGGGCACGACAGTGCACGCAACGACCACTTCATCCGATTCCACCGTGCGCCCCGATGCGCGACGACTGCGCTGGCGAGTCGTCGACATCGTCGTCGCGAGCGTCATCGGCGTCGCCGTCGGCGTCGTCTTCTGGGCTTGGGGCGTCGTCTGGGGCCCGATCTCGGCGCCGATCGAGGCCGTGCTCCCCGGCCTGCAGGCGGCGCCCGCCGCCGTCTGGCTCATCGCCGGCGTGCTCGGTGCGCTGGTGATCCGCAAGCCGGGCGCCGCGATCTACACCGAGATCGTCGCCGCCACCGTCTCCGCGCTCATCGGAAGCCAGTGGGGCGGGCTCCTCACGATCGAGGCCGGGCTCGTTCAGGGCCTCGGCGCCGAGCTCGTCTTCGCGATCTTCCTGTATCGCAACTGGCGGCTTCCGGTGGCGCTGCTCGCCGGCGCCGGCGCCGGCCTCGCGATGGCGATCAACGACCTGGTGCTCTGGTACGCCGGTGCCGCGCCCGCGTTCGCGATCATCTACACCGTCTCCGCCGTCGTGGGCGGCGCCGTGATCGCCGGCGGCCTATCGTGGCTCGCAGTGCGCGGCCTCGCCCGGGCCGGGGCGCTGGATCGGTTCGCCGCGGGACGCGAGCTCCGGACGGTCTGACGTGCCGACGCGAGACGCGTCGTCGCCCCGCCCCGCGTCGGTGACGGCGCGGGGCTGGGGCTGGCGGCACGGCGGGCGTCGCGAGCCCGCCGTGCGCGACCTCGACCTCCAGATCCGCCCCGGAGAACGGGTGCTGCTGCTCGGTGCGTCGGGGTCGGGCAAGTCGACGCTGCTGCACGGCCTCGCCGGCGTGCTCGGCGGCGACGACGACGGCGAGGCGATCGGCGAGCTGCTCGTGGACGGCCGGCCGGCCTCGCTGTCGCGCGGCCGCTCCGGCCTCGTCCTGCAGGATCCCGACGCGCAGGTCGTGATGGCGCGGCTCGGCGACGACGTGGCGTTCGGCCTCGAGAACCTCGGGGTCGCGCGCGAGCAGATCTGGCCGCGAGTGACGCGGGCGCTCGACGCGGTGGGACTCGACCTGCCCCTCGATCACGCGACCGCCCAGCTGTCGGGCGGGCAACGGCAGCGGCTCGCGTTGGCCGGTGTGCTCGCGATGCGCCCTGGCATCATCCTGCTCGACGAGCCGACCGCGAACCTCGATCCCGACGGCGTCCGCGAGGTGCGCGATGCCGTCGCCCGTGTCGTGGACGAGACGGGGGCGACGCTCGTCGTGATCGAGCATCGCGTATCCACCTGGCTGCCCGTCGTCGACCGCGTCGTCGTGCTCGGCGCAGCGGGCGGGCTGCTCGCAGACGGGCGGCCACGCGACGTGGTCGCCTCCCGTTCGGGTGAGCTGCGCGCCGCCGGCGTGTGGCTTCCCGGCGAAGTGCCGTGGCGCGCGCCGCGGCCCGAAGCGGCAGCGGGGCATCCGCTGTTGACCGCCGCGGGTCTCGACGTCGCGCGGATCCCGGGCTCGCCCCTGCTGCGCGGCGCCGACCTGCGCGTCGACGCGGGGAGCATCCTCGCGATCACGGGGCCGAACGGCGTCGGCAAGTCGACGCTCGCCCTCACGATCGCGGGCTTGCTCCGAGCCGAGGGCGGCCGGCTCGAGCCGAGCGCCGCACTCGCCGACGGACTCCGCGGTGCGCCCTGGCGCTGGCGCTCACGCGATCTGCTCACGCGGATCGGCACGGTGTTCCAGAGCCCCGAGCACCAATTCCTCACCGGCTCGGTACGGGCCGAGCTCGAGGTCGGGCCGCGCGCCCTCCGGCTCGGTGCAGTGGAGCGCACCGCACGAGTCGACGAGCTGCTCGCCGCCCTGCGACTCGAGCGGCTCGCCGAGGCGAACCCGTTCACGCTGTCGGGCGGCGAGAAGCGGCGGCTCTCGGTGGCCGGCGCGATCGCCACCCGACCGCGCATGCTGGTGCTCGACGAGCCGACGTTCGGGCAGGACGCCTCCACCTGGCGGGAGCTGGCGCGCCTGATCGTCGGGCTTCGGGACGAGGGAATCGGGGTCGTCGCGGTGACCCACGACGACGTGTTCGTCGACGCGGTCGCCGACCGCCGGCTCGAGATCGGCGCGCGCCGGGTGGCCCCTGCCGAGCACGGGGATCGCCGATGAGCATCGCCGCCGTCCGTCCCGACCTGCCGCTCGCGAACGTCAATCCCGTCGCGAAGGTCGCCGCCACGGTGCCGCTCAGCATCGTGCTCGTGCTCACCCTCGATGCGGTCTCGGCGACCGTCGCGATCCTCTGCGAGATCGTCCTGTTCACGGCCATCGGCCTCGGACCGCTGCTGTGGTCGCCGCGCACGCTTCCGGTCTGGATCGCGGCGCCGCTCACCGGCATCAGCATGGTGCTCTACGGCGCGCCGTCCGGCGCGGTCCTCTGGGAGTTCGGCATCGTCCATGTCACCGAGGGCTCGGTGCAGATCGGGATCGCGACCACGGCGCGGGTCATCGCGATCGCGCTGCCCGCGGTCGTGCTCTTCCTCACGATCGACCCGACCGACCTCGCGGACGGGCTCGCCCAGACGCTCCGCCTGCCGGCGCGATTCGTGCTCGGTGCGCTCGCGGCGCTCCGGCTCGTGGGCTCGTCGATCGACGATTGGCGCACCCTGAGCCTCGCCCGCCGTGCTCGCGGAATCGCCGATCACGGCGCGGTGCGTCGTGGGCTCGGACAGGCCTTCGCCATGCTCGTGCTCGCCATCCGGCGGGGGAGCACCCTCGCGACGGCGATGGAAGCTCGCGGATTCGGGGCGCCGGGCGAGCGCACCTGGGCTCGCACGGCGCACTTCGGGCGCGCCGAGTGGGTCGTCGTCGCGGTCGGATGCCTCGTCGCCGCCGCGTCGGCGACCGCCGCGATCGCCACCGGGAGCTGGAATGTCATCTGGTCGTGACGCGCGAGGGATGCCGCGAGCGTGATCGGGACGACCCCCGCACGGGACCCCGACGGGGAGCCGACGGCCGCCGCGGTCCGCGTCGCCCTTGCGGCGGCCCGCGGCATCCGGGCCCCGCTCGTGCTCCTCGACGGACCGAGCGGCGCAGGGAAGTCGACGCTGGCCGATGCCCTTCGGGCGAACTGGCCGGGTGCGACCCCCGTGCTCGTGCGCCTCGACGACGCCTACCCCGGCTGGCACGGTCTCGAGCGCGCCGGCGACGCGCTCGCCCGGACGCTCGTGCATCGGCGTCGTCGGGGCGCCATCGGAGGCTGGCGGCGGTGGGACTGGGCCGGCGATCGCCCGGGTGCGCTCGAGCGCGTGCGCCCCGGCCGCGCGCTCATCATCGAGGGATGCGGCGCATTCGCCGCGGGGGCGTCGGCGCCCGACGCCGTGCGCATCTGGATCGATGCGCCCGATGCGGTGCGCCGACGACGAGCCCTCGACCGTGACGACGGTGCGTACGATCCGTTCTGGGACCTCTGGGAACGCCAGTGGCGTCGATACGTGCACCGCACCTCGCCCGAGCGGCGTGCGGCGGTGCGTCTCCGTGCCGCGCCCGACGGACGGGTCGAGCCCGAGCCGGTCGCGGGTGCGGCTCCTGTGCACGCCCCGATCCCGAGGGCTAACGTAGTCCCATGAGCGCAGACACGGGAGCAGCACAGTACGTCGCCGAATTCATCGACGGCCCGCTGGAGGGTGAGTTCGAACACCGCGTCCTCGTGGGGGGCAAGGCCGAGTCGCGCGTGGGCATGATGGCCGCGGTCGATGGGCTGGAGTCGCTGTTCTGGTACGACGCGGTCGACGAGCGCCAGGTCAACGGGCAGCTGCGGGTGCGCTTCCGCTTCGACGCCGACGACTCCGACCCCGTGGAGTTCGACGAGGACGACAACGACTGACGGCCGACCGTGCGGTCAGTCCTCCTGGCCGGCGAAGAAGGCTCCGATCAGGGTCGCCGGGTTCGTGAGGCGCCAGACCGGCCCGGGATCGCGGATGTCGCCCGCGAGCCGGAGCGGTGACGCGATCTCCCCGGCCGCGGTCGGCACGCTCACCCGTCCGACCTCGCGTCCCTCTGGTGCGACAGAGAAGTCGTCGACCGAGACGGATGCCTCGCCGAAGGCGCTGCCCCACGCGGCATCCGACCGATCGACCGATGCGACGAGGTCGGCCTGGTCGCCCCACGGCGCCTCGACCCGGGCGTAGGGTGTTCCCGCGGCGATGACCGTCACCGGCGCGGACGCCGCAGCGGCCGACTCGACCGCGGTCACGACGGCGGGGTCGAGCGTCTCGTAGTCGGGCATCAGCAGCATCGCGCCCGTGATGCGTCGCGGGCCGCCGTCCACGCCCTCGACGACGGGAAGCTCGGCGGTGTACACGTAGCTGAGGCCGGCCTGGTCGGTGAAGCTGCGCGTGATCGCGCGCACATCGCCGTCGCTCTCGCGGCCGACGAGATCGGGCACGTTGCGGGCGCCGAGCGGCGCGGCGCCGGGCTCGTCGAGCATCGCGGCGAGCTGGCCGTCGGCGAGGAGCAGGGCCGCCAGGCGCGCGAGCTCATCGGCGGTGCCGACATTGTCGCCGGAGAGCCCGGTCGCATCGTCGACCCGGGTGGCGGTGAAGCCCTGCTCGGCGAGCCAGGTGTTGGCCGCCTCGACGTACGGCTCGACGCCGCCGAACGCCCAGCGGACGAGGGTGTCGGCGTGGTTGTTGCTCGAGGCGAGCAGCACGGCCCGCACGACATCGCGTTCCGTCCAGGTCTCGCCAGGGGAGACCGGCAGGGACCTGGATCCCTCGCCCGAGTACCGCAGGTAGTCGGTGTAGTCCTCGGGGCCGATGGGAATGGCCGGTCCGGCGCCGTCTGCCGGAAGCGGCAGCGAATCGAGGGTCACGAGCAACGTCACCATCTTCGCGGCGCCGCCGATCGGCACGGCCGCGGGGTCGCCGGCCGTCGCGACGGTCTCACCGGCGCCGTCGTCTCCGACCACCGCGATCGCGCTCGCCCCCGCCTGGGGCAACGAGAGGGCCGGGACCTCGGCGGCGGACGTGGCAGCTGGTTCGAGTGAGACCGACACCTCGGGAAGCGGCCCGAGGAGCATCGCGGGGCCGTAGACGCCGATGCCGAGGATCGCGACGGCGCCGATGACGATGCCGATGATCCGGCCGGGGGAGGTCATGGGATTCAGCGTAACCCGGCCCGGATCACGCCCAGCCCAGGTCGTGCAGCCGGTCGTCGTCGATCCCGTAGAAGTGCGCGATCTCGTGCACCAGGGTGACGTGGATCTCCTCGCGGAGCTCCTGCTCGTCGGCCGCGATCGCGAGCAGCGGCTCGCGGAACAGGATGATGCGGTCGGGCATCTCGCCCATGCCGTAGCGGTCGCGTTCGGTCAGCGCGTAGCCGTCGTAGAGGCCGAGCAGGTCGAGCGATCCGTCCTCGGGTCGGTCCTCGACGACGAACACGACGTTCTCGAGTCCGTCGACCATGTCGTCCGGCAATCGGTCGAGCTCATCGACCACCATCGCCTCGAACGCTTCGGCATCGAGTTGCACGACCTGCTCCGTTCGGAGGCGTGGGATGACTTGGGGTGAGTAACGGGGCTTGAACCCGCGACCTCCTGGACCACAACCAGGCGCTCTACCGACTGAGCTATACCCACCATGTACCGACCGCCGAGGCGATCTGGCAACTCAAAGAGACTACTACACCTTGGCCTCGAACTCGTCCACCACGGAGGCTGCGAGCGACTGCAGCTCCTGGCTCGATGGGCCGGGGTCGGCGACGAAGATCGCGCGCCGGTAGTACTGCAGCTCGCGGATGGACTCGAGGATGTCGGCGAGGGCCCGGTGGCCGCCGTTCTTGGCGGGGGAGTTGAAGTACGCGCGCGGGTACCAGCGCTTGGCGAGCTCCTTGATGGAGGAGACGTCGACGTTGCGGTAGTGCAGGTGACCGTCGAGCCGAGGCATGTACTTGGCGAGGAACGAGCGATCGGTGCCGATCGTGTTGCCCGCCAACGGCGCCTTCTGCTCCTCGGGAACGTGCTTCAGCACGTATTCGAGCACCTCGTACTCGGCCTCGGCGACGCTGACGCCGTTGGGGATCTCCTCGATGAGCCCGGACTCGGTGTGCATCGCCCGCACGAACTCGCCCATGTTCTCGAGGGCGCTCGCGTCGGGCCTGATGACGATGCTGAGCCCGGCATCGACGGGGTTGAGGTCGTAGTCGGTGATGATGACGGCGATCTCTACCAGCTCGTCGACCTCGAGGTCGAGGCCGGTCATCTCGCAGTCGATCCAGACCAGTCGGTCGCTCGGGGTTGCCATGCGGCGATTCTACCGGGGGCGTCGGACAGGCACTCGGCCCGTGCGCGCGTCCACGCTCCTAGGCTGGGCGGGTGGCGACATTCGACGAGCTCCTGCACGCCATCGATGCGGTGCGAGCGCAGCGGACGCGCACGGTGGTCGGTGTCTCGGGGTTCGGCGGGGCCGGCAAGTCGACCCTCGCGCGCCGCCTCGTCGACACGGTGCGCGGCAGCGCCCGGATGCGCGGCGACGACTTCGTCGATCCGACCCTCGCCGGCGAACGCTCGACCGATTGGTCCGCGGTGGAGCGGATGCGCCTGCGGAGCGAAGTGGTCGATCCCTTCCGCGCCGGTACTCCGAGCACGTTCCGCCGCTACGACTGGCTGACGGCCGCCCTCGCCTCCGCCGAGCCGCTGCCCGCGGCCGAGGTCCTCGTCATCAATGCGGTGGGCCTGTTCCATCCCGATCTCGACGGGGCGCTGGACCTGCGCGTGTGGGTCGATGTCGAGCTCGACGTCGCGACGGTCCGCGGGAAGGCGCGCGACCATCGCTCCGGCAAGGACCACGACCGACTGTGGGAGGACGTATGGACGCCGAACGAGCGCGACTTCGCGGAACGATTCCATCCGCGGGATGCGGCGGATGTGCTGTATGTCCCAGATGGCGACCCCGAACCCGGCGGATGACGCGTGACGGTCGATCGGGAGGCTCGCGTTCGCGGCATCCGACTGCCGCGCGGTGCCCCCGGCAGGAATCGAACCTGCGACCGACAGATTAGAAGGCTGCTGCTCTATCCGCTGAGCTACGGGGGCCGACCCGGCCAGCATACCGGGCGCCGCCGAGTCAGCCCTCTGTGGGCACGTGCACGTCGTCGTCGGGCTTCAGCGCCGCGGCATCCGGGGACCTGCGGCGCACGGTCAACGCGATGAGCGGGAAGAGCAGCACCGAGAGCATGCCGGCACCGACGAGCGCTGCCGCCGTGCCGGTCGAGAGGTCACCCTGATCCACTCCGATCGCCGTGACGGCGACGATGATCGGCAGCCCGGTCGCGCCGAAGAACGCGGTCGCGACGAGATCGGCGCGGCTCGAGCCGGGCGGCGCAGCGAGCAACGACGGGACGCCGCGGACGAGGAGCAGCAGCACGATGCTGATGGCGAGAAGGGCGATCGTCCACGGATCGGCGAAGAGGGCCTCCAGGTCGTACGTCACGCCCGTGTAGATGAAGAAGATCGGCACGAGGAAGCCGTAGCCGAGCGCCTCGATCTTGCCCTCCATGATCTCGACGTCGTGCTCGGGCGCGCCGGAGATGAGCATCCGGTAGAGGATTCCGGCGGTGAACGCGCCGAGCAGCATGTCGAGGTCGAGCACCAGGCTGAGGGCGACGAGCACGACGAGCACGAGCACCACGAGCCGGACGCCGAACTGGCCGCTCGTGTGCAGCGTCGCGGTGATGATCCGGTGCAGTCGCCGGCCGGCACCTCGAGCCGCGAGCCAGATGGCGATGGCGGCGACGAGCGCGAAGGCCAGCAGCACGAGCATCGCCACGAGCGGTGACCGACCCCCGAGGAAGATGGAGATCGCGAGCAGCGGACCGAACTCGCCCACGGCGCCGAGCGCGATGACCGCGATGCCGAACGGCGTCCTGAGGTCTCCGGAATCGCGCAGCACGGGCATGATCGTGCCGAGTGCGGTCGATGTGAGCGCGATGGCGATGAACACGGCGGCGGATGCGTGCGCGGCGAAGGTCACCGCGATGCCGAACGCGGCCGCGAGGGAGATGATCCAGCCGATCGCCGCGCGCGTGATGGGCCTCCCACGGATCGTCGCGAAGTCGATCTCGTTGCCGGCGAGGAAGAAGAGCATCGCGAGCCCGAACTCCGAGAGGAACGACAGGAAGTCGTCGGGGACGATCCAACCGAGGACGGCCGGTCCGAGCAGCAGGCCGAGCAGGATCTCGAACACCACGAGCGGGATCGCCACCACCCGGCCGAAGGCGCGCACGAGCAGCGGCGCCGCGACCGCGACCGCCGGGACGAGCACCAGCGTGCCGATCGAGACCTCCACGTCGCACCCCCCGGATCCGGCGCCGCGGTCCGCGCCTGCCGTGATGCTAGCGGAGCGCGGCCACGACGGCCGAGATCACGCGACGGCGTCGGGCGGTGTTGCGTCCGCGAAACACGTCGGCGGTATCGTCGAGGGATGCGCGACCTGCAGGCGAGCATCATCGCCGAACTCAATGTCAGCCCGGTCATCGACCCCGCCGAGCAGGTACGTGCTCGGATCGACTTCCTCAAGGCCTACCTCCGAACGACGGGCGCCGCCGGCTTCATCCTCGGGATCAGCGGCGGCCAGGACTCGTCGCTGGCGGGACGCCTCTGCCGGATGGCGGTCGAGGAGCTCGTCGACGAGGGCGACGCCGCCCGGTTCGTCGCGGTGCGGCTGCCGTACGACGTGCAGCACGACGAGGCCGACGCGCAGGTCGCCCTCGAGTTCATCCAGCCGCAGGAGTCGATCGAGTTCAACATCCAGGGCGCGGTCGACGGTCTCGGCGAGGAGTACTTCGACGCCACCGGCGTGACGCTGAGCGACTTCGGCAAGGGCAATGTGAAGGCGCGCATGCGCATGGTCGCGCAGTACGCCTTGGCCGGTGAGAACCACCTGCTCGTGATCGGCACCGACCATGCGGCCGAGGCGGTCACGGGCTTCTTCACCAAGTACGGCGACGGCGGAGCCGATGTGCTTCCCCTCACCGGGCTCACCAAGCGCCAGGGTCGCGCGCTGCTCCAGCACCTCGAGGCGCCCGAGCGCATCTACCTGAAGGTGCCGACGGCCGATCTGCTCGACGGGAACCCCGGGCAGTCGGATGAGGCGAACCTCGGCCTGAAGTACCACGACATCGACGCCTACCTCGAGGGTGAGGAGATCGATCCCGAGATCGCCGATCGCATCGAGGCCCGATTCCTCCAGACCCGCCACAAGCGGGCGGTGCCGGTCTCGATGTTCGACGACTGGTGGATCTGAGCGAGCTGCGGCCCGGAGCCCGCTAGGCCCGGGCGTCGTCGAGCGTCGGCGTCGGGGCCGTTGCCGTTGCCGGCTCGCCCGGCTGCGGCTCGATCGTCGCCGTCGACTGATAGCGCTCGTGGTGCTGTTCGGCCACCCACGCATCCTGGGCCTCGAGGGCGGTCTGCTCAGGTTCCTGCCGCTGCGAGCGCCAGCGCACCAGGTCGTTCTGGAACTGCTTGCGAGTGCGCGACGGATGCCGCTGCCACTCCAGCAGGCGGTCGCGGAACTCGACGACGGCGGGGTCGAGCTGGTAGCCGAACGTGGCCGACGCCCGCTTGAGCTCGTGGAGCTGGTGGGCCGCCCAGTTGGCGGCGACGTCCGAACCGCGGATCGGCAACAGGCGCACGACCATGTCGGCCTGGCCGACGGCGCGATCCGCGAGCACCTGCTCCTGCGGGGTGAGCGAGTTCCAGACCGATGCTTCGGTGGCCGCGTCGACCAAGGCCGCGATGGCTGCGGTCTTCGCCTCCCGGTCGCGCTGCGCGATGACCCGCCGGATGGCGGCGGACGCGATCCACGCGGCGAGCAGCCCGGCCGCGAGCACCGCGACGAAGAGCACCACGCCCGCGAAGACCGCCGGTCGGGCGGCACTCGAGGTGAGCCAGGAGATGAGGTCGTTCCACCACTGCATGTGGGCAGGCTACCCGTGGCGGGTGCCCGCACGGCCGAGGCGCGACGGCGTGCCCGGGATGACGGCGGCCGATGGTCAGCGGAAGCACTCCGCGGCATCCGCCGCCGACCAGAACTCGCCGAGGGCCATCGCGCGGACGCCGCCCCCGACCAGCCGTCGTGCCGCGTAGCGCTCGACGTCGCCGTGGGTACGGCGCTCGATGTGGCCGAGCACCGGTCCGCCCGGGAGGGCGACCCGCCAGAGTCCGGCGCCGACCGCGGTGATGGTGAGGCCGGGCGGTGCGGCCGGGAAGGTCTCGCGCGGGGCGGCGAGCACGGGTGCAGACATGACGCTCCTCTCATCGTGCAGCCGGCCCTGCGTCTGCGACGAGGCTAGGCGGAGCCGCCGACATCCGGAGCGTGCGCCCCTCAGCCCAGGGCGGTGCCGTGCGCCGCGAACGGCTCGATGCGCGCGATCTCGTCGTCGTCGAGCGGCGCCGCGTCGAGCGCGGCGACGTTCTGCTCGAGCTGTGCCACGCTCGATGCGCCGATGAGGGCGCTCGCCACCAGCGGCTCACGGAGGACCCACGACAGGGCGAGCTGCGCGATGCTCTGGCCGCGCTCCTTCGCGATGGCGTCGAGTCCGCGCATCCGCTCGAGGTACTCGGCGCTGATCTCCTCGGGCGAGAGGAATCGGCTCGTCGCTGCGCGCGAGTCCGCCGGCACGTCGCCCGACAGGTACCGGTCGGTCAACAGGCCCTGCGCGAGCGGCGAGAAGACGATGCTCGCCGCGCCGACCTCCTCGAGGACCGGGAACAGCCCGTCCTCGACGTGGCGGTCGAACATCGAGTACCGCGGCTGGTGGATGAGCAGCGGCACGCCCTCGGCTTCGAGCGCGGATGCCGCGGCGCGCGTCTGCTCGGGGTCGTAGTTCGAGATGCCCACGTACAGCGCTTTGCCCTGGCGCACGGCACTCGCGAGCGCCCCCATCGTCTCCTCGACGGGCGTCTCAGGGTCGGGCCGGTGCGAGTAGAAGATGTCGACGTATTCGAGTCCCAGGCGGCCGAGGCTCTGGTCGAGCGACGACAGCAGGTACTTGCGCGAGCCGAAGTCGCCGTACGGACCCGGCCACATGTCGTAGCCCGCCTTGGACGAGATGATGAGCTCGTCGCGGTAGGGCGCGAGGTCGGTCGCCAGCAGTCGCCCGAAGTTCTCCTCGGCGCTGCCCGCCGGCGGCCCGTAGTTGTTGGCGAGGTCGAAGTGCGTGATGCCCAGGTCGAACGCGCGCCGGACGATCGCACGCTGCGTGTCGAGCGGACGGTCGTGGCCGAAGTTGTGCCAGAGGCCCAGCGAGAGCGCGGGGAGCTTGAGGCCGCTTCTCCCGACGCGGTTGTAGCGCATGCGGTCGTACCGTTCGGGAATCGCGACGAAAGTCATCCCGTTACTCTATGGCGATGGAAAGCTACGTTCTCGCCGGCGGCTGCTTCTGGTGCCTCGACGCCGTCTACCGCACTCTCCGGGGCGTCGACGACGTCGTGTCGGGATACACCGGCGGCACCGCGCCCGACCCGAGCTACGAGGCCGTGTGCACCGGAAGCACCGGCCACGCCGAGGCCGTGCGTGTCGACTTCGACCCCGACGTCATCCCGCGCGAGGTGATCCTCGACGTCTTCTTCACGTTGCACGATCCCACCCAGCTGAATCGACAGGGGGCGGATGTCGGCACGCAGTACCGGTCGGCGATGTTCTTCGCCGACGACGACCAGCGTGCGGCCTTCGAGGCGGCGCGTGAACGGGCCGCCGACTGGTGGCCCGGCGACGTCGTGACCACCATCGAACCGCTCGGCGACTTCTTCCGCGCCGAGGAGTACCACCAGGACTTCTTCGCGAAGAACCCGGGGCAGGGGTACTGCCTCGCGGTCGCGCTGCCGAAGGTGAACAAGATCCGGCGGTCGTACGCCGACTACGTCCTCACCTGATCGACTCGTCCTCGACAACGCCCCCGTGCCGGACGCCGCGCACGGGGGCGTCCTCGTGCGCTTCGTGCCGCCCGCCCGCCGGTGATGCTGGTGCGACGCGGCATCCGGGGCATGGTCAGGCACGAGCAGCCCCGGATGCCGCGAGCCGCCGATCCGCGGTGGCGCAGACCGAGGAGCACAGACAATGACCGACAGCATCACCGTCACCGGGGTCGTGGGCAGCGACCCGCGCATGCACGTCACCACGCAGGGTCTCGCGATCACCTCGTTCCGCCTGGCCTCGACCCGGCGGTACTTCGATCGCACGAAGGGCTCGTGGGAGGACGGCGAGACCAACTGGTACACCGTCTCCGGCTTCCGCCAGCTCGCGCAGAACACCGCGGTCTCCGTCCACCGAGGCGATCGCGTCGTCGTCCAGGGCCGACTCCGCCTCCGGGCATGGGAGAGCGGGGAGAAGTCCGGCACGGCGATCGAGATCGAGGCCGACTCGATCGGGCACGACTTGGCCTGGGGCACGACGACCCTCATCAAGGTGCGACGCGAGAGCGCGACCGAGCCCGACCGGCCCGCCACCGGCTCCGACGCGGGCGGATGGCCGGGGGTCGCGTCGAGCTCGGAGGCCGTCGAAACGATCGACGGAGACGACGCGCCAGGGCTCGACGAGGCCGCGGCAGGTGAGTCCGACCTGTCCGGCATCGACGATGCGCAGCTCGCGGCAGCCGGTTGAGCGAGCCGGCCCGGCCGCCCGGACGAGCGCGGTGCCCACCGCATAGACTCGGCTCGGGCGGTCGCCGCCGCCGGAACGACGCCGGCGGTCGCCGCCACCGGAACAAGGGGAGCGATGGCACGGCGTCTCGACATCACCGCGGTCCTGGCGTTCGCCGGGGCCGCGCTCATCGTCGGCCTCGCCGGATGCACCGCCGCGCCGCCACCGGTGACATCGACCGGGCCCTCCACCCCGCCCGCCGCCACCACGGCGCCGACCGCGCCGACCGGCACGGCGCCGGCCGCCGAGGATGCTGCGCCCACCCTGCGTCCCGACCTCCCGACATCCGAGAACCTCCAGTTCTTCGACGCCGTGAACCTCGGCGTCGTGGCGGCGAACGGCTCTGCGGGCGGGCGCGACTTCATCGATGCGCTCGTGGCTGCGGGCTTCGACAAGTCGAAGATGGAGGTCACGGCCGATCGCACCACGGTCGACCTGCAGGCGGACTCGGTGCAGTTCGCGGTGCTGTTCGGCGGCGAGTGCCTCGTCGGCCAGTACGGACCGGCGTCCGGCGGCTACCACAGCGCGGTGCGGCCGGCGCTCGGCACCGGCGGCTGTCTCGTCGGCGAGACGCGACCCATAGACTGGTAGGCGACATGGCGGATTACATTTACTCGATGGTGCGCGCCCGCAAGGCGGTCGGCGACAAGGTCATCCTCGATGACGTGACGATGGCGTTCCTCCCCGGAGCGAAGATCGGCGTCGTCGGACCCAACGGTGCGGGCAAGTCCACGATCCTCAAGATCATGGCCGGCCTGGATCAGCCCTCCAACGGCGAGGCGCGGCTCACTCCCGGTTACTCGGTCGGCATCCTGATGCAGGAGCCGGTGCTCGACGAGACGAAGACCGTGCTCGAGAACGTGCAGGAGGGCGTCGGTCCGATCAAGGCGAAGCTCGACCGGTTCAACGAGATCTCACTCGCGATGGCCGAGCCCGACGCCGACTTCGACGCGCTGCTCGCCGAGATGGGCACCCTGCAGGAGGCCATCGACACGGCCGACGCGTGGGACCTCGACTCGCAGCTCGACCAGGCGATGGACGCGCTGCGCTGCCCTCCGGGCGACGAGCAGGTGTCGGTGCTGTCGGGCGGTGAGAAGCGCCGCGTCGCGCTCTGCAAGCTCCTGCTGCAGAAGCCCGACCTGCTCCTGCTCGACGAGCCGACCAACCACCTCGACGCCGAGAGCGTGCTCTGGCTCGAGCAGCATCTCGCGAAGTACCCCGGCGCCGTGCTCGCCGTGACCCACGACCGGTACTTCCTCGACCACGTGGCCGAGTGGATCTGCGAGGTCGACCGCGGTCGCCTCTACCCGTACGAGGGCAACTACTCCACCTACCTCGAGAAGAAGCAGGAGCGGCTCACCGTCCAGGGCAAGAAGGACGCGAAGCTCGCCAAGCGTCTCGCCGACGAACTCGACTGGGTGCGCTCCAACGCCAAGGGCCGCCAGGCGAAGTCGAAGGCGCGCCTTGCGCGCTACGAGGAGATGGCGGCCGAGGCCGATCGCACGCGCAAGCTCGACTTCGAGGAGATCCAGATCCCGCCGGGCCCGCGCCTCGGCGACATCGTGCTCGAGGCGAAGAAGCTCAAGAAGGGCTTCGGCGACCGGGTGCTCATCGAGGGCCTCAGCTTCACGCTTCCCCGGAACGGCATCGTCGGCATCATCGGTCCCAACGGCGTCGGCAAGACCACGCTGTTCAAGACGATCGTCGGCCTCGAGCCGCTCGACGACGGCGAGCTGAAGGTCGGCGAGACCGTCAAGATCTCGTACGTCGACCAGTCGCGTGGCGGCATCGACCCGAACAAGACCCTCTGGGAGGTCGTGTCCGACGGGCTCGACTACATCCAGGTCGGCAAGACCGAGGTGCCCAGCCGCGCGTACGTCTCGACGTTCGGCTTCAAGGGTCCCGATCAGCAGAAGCGGGCGGGCATCCTGTCCGGCGGTGAGCGCAACCGCCTGAACCTCGCGCTCACGCTCAAGCAGGGCGGCAACCTCCTCCTCCTCGACGAGCCCACCAACGACCTCGATGTCGAGACGCTCTCCAGCCTCGAGAACGCGCTCCTCGAGTTCCCCGGCTGTGCGGTGGTCATCACCCACGACCGGTGGTTCCTCGACCGCATCGCGACCCACATCCTCGCCTACGAAGGCACCGACGACAATCCGTCGTACTGGCACTGGTTCGAGGGCAACTTCGAGGCGTACGAGGCGAACAAGATCGAACGGCTCGGTCCCGAGGCCGCGAAGCCGCATCGCTCCGCCTACCGCAAGCTCACGAGGCACTGATGCGCCTGCACGTGCCCACGCCGCTGCGGTGGTCCGACCTCGACGCCTACGGTCACGTGAACAACGCCAGGATGCTGAGCCTCCTCGAGGAGGCTCGCATCCAGGCGTTCTGGGTCAGCACCGACACGTCCGAGCACGCCGTCGGCGCGTCCACCGCGGTCATCGACGCGACGCCGGGCGCCAGCACGATCACGCTCATCGCACGGCAGGAGGTCGAGTACCTCGCCCCGATCCCGTACCAGCGCCAGCCGCTCGACATCGAGCTCTGGATCGGCTACATGGGCGGCGCGAGCCTCGACGTCTGCTACGAGGTGTACTCGCCGGTCGGCGTGGAGCCGCGCGCCCTCTACACGCGTGCGGTCACCACGATCGTGCTCGCCGACACCGCAACCGAGCGGCCGCGCCGCATCGACGAGCGGGAACGGGCTGCGTGGGAGCCGTACCTCGGCGAGTCGCTCACCTTCCGTCGCCGCTGAGCGCGGTGCGGCCGGGAGGCCTCAGGGCTCGAGCGGTTCGTCGCTGAACGACCCCTCCCACACGGCGCGGCTTCCGGACTCGCCGATCTGCACGATCGTCCAGGTCGCACCGGCGGTCACGGCGACCGCAGCGAGGGTGAGCACGATGCCGACGGCTATCCGGAGCCCACGGGCGGGGCGACGCGGCTCGGCGCCCTCCCCGGTGCGTCGCCGCGCGACGAGTTCGAGCACCGCCCATGCGGACACGAGTACGGCGACCACGAGCAGCGCGATCAGCCACGGGATGATGTCCTCGCCCTTGGCCGTGTGCTCCTGGATGAGCGGTGCCGGCGGCACCCGCATCTCCAGCCACTTGCCGGCCTCGATCGTGATCAGGCCGAGCGGCAGCAGCACGGCCGCGGCGATGAGCACGGGCACCCAGAGCACGCGTCGGGCTGCGGGCCACGCCGCGACGGCGATCAGCGCGAGGCCGACGAGGGGTGTCAGCACGATCACCGCGTGCACGAGCAGCACGTGCAGTGGCAGCCCACTGAACGAGTAGCCCATGGCTCAGGACGTCGCGACGATGCGGTCGCCGGACACGGCGACCGAAATGGCCGACAGGGGCTCGAGCGCAGGGCCGTTCAGCACGTCGCCCGTCGCCGCGTCGTACCTCGAACCGTGGCACGGGCAGTCGAACTCGTTTCCCGCGGCGACGACGACGCACTGCTGGTGGGTGCAGATCGCGCTGAACGCGACGACCTGACCAGCCGTCGGCTGCGCGACGAGCGCGGGGGCACCGTTGATCGTGGCGTCGATGCTGCCGCCGACGGGCACGTCCGCGAGCGCGGCGATGTCCTCGCCGACGGGCGGCGCGTCGGGGGCCGCGGTCAGCTGCCCGGTCGTCGGCTCGTCGCTGACGGTCGGCGAGGGCGTCGTCGTCGGGGAGGCCGATCCGGTCGGCGCATCCGCGGCGCATCCGGCGAGTGCGAGCGCGCTGCCCACGGCGCCCGCCGAGCCGAGCGTCAGGACGGTGCGTCGGGTGAGGTCTGTCGGGTCCGTCATCGCTGAGCTCCTTCGTTCGTCGCTCGCGCCGTGTGCGCCAGTTTCCCCATTCTGGATGCATCGGGCGCGTGGATGCGGCATCCCACAGGTTCATCCGGTCGAATGGACCTGCCGAGGATCGCCGGTACTGGAGAACACGAGATCCGGACGCGTTCGGTTCAGTCGGATGCCTCGTCGTGGGGGACGCGGACCATCCCCTCCTGTGCCACGCTCGCCACGAGCACGCCCTCGCGGGTGTAGATGCGTCCGAGGGAGAGCCCGCGGCCGCCGCTCGCGGACGGCGACTCCTGCACGTAGAGCAGCCACTCGTCGACCCGCGCATCGCGGTGCCACCACATGGCGTGGTCGAGGCTCGCCACCTTGAGGCCGGGCGTCGCCCACGCGATGCCGTGGGCGCGCAGCACCGGTTCGAGGATCGAGTAGTCGCTCGCGTAGGCGAGCGCGGCACGGTGCTGCTTCGGGTCGTCGGGCAGCCGGCCGAACGCCTTCATCCAGACGGCCTGGCGCGGCACGCGTTCGCCCTCGACGCTGAGGTACACGGGCGAGGGGATGTGCCGCACGTCGAACGCGCGCTCACTCGACCAGTAGCGCGCCACGTCGTGCTCGATGTGGCCGAGCACGTCGGCCGTCGACGGGAGCGACTCGGGGTCGGGCAGGTCGGTCGGCATGTCGACCTGGTGCTCGATTCCCTCGTCGTGCGTCTGGAACGAGGCGATGAGCGACAGGATCGGCTCGCCGTGCTGGTACGCCTGCGTGCGCCGGGTCGAGAACGACCGCCCGTCGTGGATGCGGTCGACGGAGAACGTGATCGGGTGCTGCACGTCGCCGGGCCGGAGGAAGTACCCGTGCATCGAGTGGATGGTGCGGTCGGCCGGCACGGTGTGCATGGCGGCGACGATCGACTGTGCGAGCACCTGCCCGCCGAAGACGCGGCCGAGCGGCATCCATTGCGACGGCCCCGTGAAGATGTCCTCCGTGGTGCGAGCGCCGGTGTCGGTGAGGTGCAGGGTGCTCAGCAGGCCGTCGATGGGACCGTTCATCGTTCCTCCGTGTCGGTGGGCCCCGCCGCTGGATGTCGGCGGCAGCGGCCCGCCGGTGCGGCGGCGCTCCCTTGGTAGTTTAGACAGGAGATGGTTCAACGACTCACGCTGGCCGACAGCCTTTCGCTCGGCGACCTGCACACCTACCTCCAGCGCGCCGGGCGCGTCGAAGACGGTTCGGTGCGGCTCATCGCGGGCTCCGGCATCCTGGCGGTCTACACGGCGATCCTCTATCCCCGCGGCATCCTCGACGAGAGCCCCACCGTGCTCGGCCTGCGGACCTTCGAACTGCTCGACACCGAGGACTTCGACGCGGTCGTGCCCATGCGCTCGCTCGTCGAGCGCATCGTGCGCGCCCGGGCCGAGTTCGGCGACGACGACGAGTCCCGGCCCGTCAGCATGTCGCGACCGCCCGAGGTCAACACGGTCACCTGGGCGGGCATCTCCCCGCCGCGTGGCGGCTGGCGACCGCTGGGCGAGACGGATGCCGCGTCGCTCGAGTCCGCCGCTCGCGCCGGCATCGCCGAGGTCGCCGAGGCGATCCCCGCGGGCACGGGGGAGCAGCTCGTGCAGCGCGTGCGTTCCGAGGTGTGGGGGCGTGGGGTCCCCGAGCTCGAGTACGTGCCGACGGGAGCGGCGTTCGCGGTCTACAGCCTCGGCTTCCTCGGCGACGATCCGGTGCGCCTCTTCGAGACGGGTCCGTGGACGCGCCTCTCGACGCGCCGCGGCCACGTGCTCGTGCGCCGCAGGTCGTGGACGCTCAAGGCATAGGAGCGATCGTCAGCCGCGGGCGATCGACCGCCCTGCCGCACGACCGGTGAAGAGGCATCCGCCGAGGAAGGTTCCCTCGAGCGCGCGGTAGCCGTGCACCCCACCGCCGCCGAACCCGGCCGCCTCGCCGACGGCGTACAGGCCGGGGACCACCGAGCCGTCGCCGGCGAGGGCGCGCGACTCGAGGTCGGTCTGGATGCCGCCGAGGCTCTTGCGCGTGAGGACGTGCAGCTTCACGGCGATGAGCGGGCCCGCCTTCGGGTCCAGGATGCGGTGCGGGGTCGCCACCCGGATCAGCTTGTCGCCCCGGTACTTGCGGGCGCCGCGCACTGCGGTGAGCTGCAGGTCCTTGGAGAACTCGTTGTCGAGCTCGCGATCGCGGGCCACGATCTCGCGCTCGATGTTCTCGGTGTCGATCGGAACGTCGGGGGAGAGGGCTCGCATGCCCTCGAACAGCTCGGGCAGGGTGTCGGCCACGACGAAGTCGACGCCGTGCTGCTTGAACGCCTCGACCGGGCCGGGCGCACCCGAGCCGAGCCGGTCGGCGAGCAGCTTCAGGTCCTTGCCGGTGAGATCGGGATTCTGCTCACTGCCCGACAGCGCGAACTCCTTCTCGATGATCTTCTGCGTGAGCACGAACCAGGAGTGCGCGTGCCCGGTGGCGACGATGTGCTCGAGCGTTCCGAGCGTGTCGAAGCCGGGGAAGAGCGGCACGGGGAGGCGACGCCCCTCGGCGTCGAACCACAGCGACGACGGGCCGGGCAGGATCCGGATGCCGTGCATCGGCCACACGGGGTCCCAGTTCGTGATGCCCTCGGTGTAGTGCCACATCCGGTCGCCGTTGACGAGGCGGGCACCGGCGCGCTCGGCGATCGGCAGCATGCGGCCGTCGACGTGCGCGGGCACGCCCGAGAGCAGCTCCTCGGGCGCGACGCCCATGCGCTCGGGCCAGAACTCCCGCACGAGGTCGTGGTTGCCGCCGATGCCGCCGGAGGCCACGACCACGGCGGGCGCGCGCAGCTCGAAGTCGCCGACGACGTCGCGGTTGCTCGGCTCGCCCCGCCCCGCGGCATCCGCTTCGAGCACCGCACCGCGCACGCCCACCACGGCGCCCGACTCGACCACCAGCTCGTCGACGCGGTGGCGGTGGCGGATCTCGACCAGGCCGGCGGCGGCGCCGGCCTGCACCCGGGCGATGAACGGGGCGAGCACTCCCGGACCGGTGCCCCAGGTGATGTGGAATCTGGGCACCGAGTTGCCGTGACCGATGGCGTTGTAGCCGCCGCGCTCCGCCCAGCCGACGATGGGGAAGAATCGCACGCCCTTCTCGTGCAGCCACCGGCGCTTCTCGCCTGCGGCGAACTCGAGGTAGGCGTCGGCCCAGCGGCGCCCCCACTCGTCCTCGTCGCGGTCGAACCCGGCGGTTCCGTCCCAGTCCTGCCTGGCGAGCTCGAGCGAGTCCTTGACGCCCATGCGTCGTTGCTCGGGCGAGTCGATGAGGAAGAGGCCGCCGAACGACCAGTGCGCCTGGCCGCCGAGGCTCGCCTCGGGCTCCTGCTCGACGATGACGACATGCTTGCCGGCGTCGACCAGCTCGGCGGCGGCCACGAGGCCGGACAGTCCCGCGCCGACGATGATCGCGTCGGGCTCGGGACGGGATGCGGGGGAGGCGGCCACGTGGACTCCTTCGTCGTGTGGTGTTGAGGGTGGTGGTGCGGGTGGCGGTGCGGGGTGTGGTGGTGCGGGGGTCGTCGTGCGGGAGAGCAGGGTGCTGCGGGTGCCGCGTCAGTCCTCGAAGGTGTTCACCATCGCGAAGGCGGCGCGCTGCAGGTAGTCCCAGAGCGTCTCCTCGGCGAGCGGCGGCAGGTCGAGCGTATCGACCGCGGCGCGCATGTGCGCGAGCCAGCGGTCGCGCGCCTCGGGGTTCACCTTGAAGGGCAGGTGCCGCATGCGCAGGCGCGGGTGGCCGCGCTGCTCGCTGTAGGTTCCGGGCCCGCCCCAGTACTGCTCGAGGAACATCGTGAGCCGCTCGGCAGCCGGTCCGAGGTCCTCCTCCGGGTACATCGGGCGCAGCACGGGGTCGTCGGCCACCCCGCGGTAGAATTCCGCGACCAGTCGCTCGAAGGTCTCGCGTCCGCCGACCGTCTCGTAGAACGACGGGCCGAGTGCGGCGCCGTGCTCGCTGCCGCGCAGGGGCACGCCCGCCGACTGCACCGGTCCGGACGTGCCGGGCGCTCGCGGCGCGGGCGTGGCGGCGCCGAGCGCCGAGGGGTCGGATGCCACGGGGGACGTCTCGTCGCTCACTCGGTGCCTCCCGTGGTCGGCGTAGTCGGGGACTTGGGCGCACGCATCGACTTGACCTTGGTCGCGGAGGTGCCGGCGGCATCCGTCACGACCGTGCTCGGCCCCGTCTTCGGCGGCTTCGCACCCTTGACCCGGGTCGCGCCGTCGAAGCCGGTGAGCACGACGCTCGACAGGCCCGGCAGCTTCACGCCGATCGCGTCGAGCGATCGCTTGAGTCGTGTGCGGAGCTCGCGGGCGACGTCGTCCTTCGACGACGTGCGCACCTTCATGACGATGCGGATGATCATCGCGTCGTCGGAGATCGACTCGAGGCCCCAGATCTCGGGCTTCTCCAGGACGCGCGACCGCCACTTGCCCGACTGGGACATCTCGACGGCCGTGCGGAGCATCTCGGCCTCGACTGCGTCGACGTCGGCGTCGTACGGCACCGCGAGGTCGAGGATGACCCGCGCCCAGCCCTGGGACATGTTGCCGACGCGAAGGATCTCGCCGTTGCGCACGAACCAGAGCGTGCCGTTCACGTCGCGCACCTTGGTGACGCGGATCTGCACCTCCTCGACGATGCCGGTGGCGGGGCCGAGATCGACGACGTCGCCGACGCCGAGCTGGTCCTCGACCACCATGAACAGGCCGTTCAGCACGTCCTTCACGATGTTCTGGGCGCCGAAGCCGAGGCCGGCGCCGATCGCAGCGCCGAGCAGCGCGAACGATCCGAGGATCGATTGGTCGATGACGTTCACGATCATGAGCGTCACGATGATGAACAGCGTCACGTTCACGATGTTGCGCAGCACGGAGCCGAGCGTGCGGGTGCGCTGTACGACGCGCACGGCGGCGAGCGGCGACGCCTGCAGGGCCTGCGTGTCGGTGACGTCCTGCTTCTTCTTCACGCCGGACACGATGCGATCGACGACGCGATCGATGACGAAGTGCAGGATCCACCGGATGAGCAACGCGATGGCGAGGATGACGGCGATCGCGATGAGCTTGCCGACGATGACGTCCCAGTTGTCCGCCCAGAACTGCGCCAGGCCCGACCAGAAGTCCCCGCTGAGCGGCGTCTCCTCGAGCGGCGGCACGGTGGGTTCTTCAGCGCGGAACATGGTGTGAAAGTCTACTGAGCCGCACCCGAGAGCACGCTGGCATCGAGCGCCCGAGCGGCCAGCGCGCGCTCCAGCTCGTCGAGCTGCTCCGAGACCAGCCGGTGCAACGGCGCGGGCGTCGGATTCGCCTCGAGCCAGGCCCGGGCCATCGCGGCGAGCTCCTCATCGACCAGCGGCGCGGGGAAGAGCCGCGAGACCACGAGCGAGGCCATCGTGAAGCTCCGGTCCGCCCACGTCGACTGCAGCAGCGCGAAGTAGTCGGTCACGGTGGGTGCGAGCAGCTCGGGCGAGATCGTGCGCCGCCATCCCTCGGCGATGGCGCGGGCGAGGTCGTTCGACAGGGTCGTGTCGGTGGCCACACGTCGCCAGGCGGCGTCCTTCACCGCCTGGTCGGGGCGTGCGGCGCGCGCCGTCTCGGCGAGCTGGCGTCCCTTGGCGGTGTCGTCGAGCGCGAGCGCGCCGTCGATCTCCCCATCGGATGCCGCGCCGAGCGCCGCGCGGGCGATGACGAGCTCCCAGCGCAGGTCGAGGTCGACGTCGAGGCCAGGGAGCTTGATCGACCCGTCGAGGAGGCTGCTCAGCACGTCGGCGTGCGCCTGCGTCGCGGCCAGCCGCGTGAACGCCTTCACGAACTGCAACTGCGTGTCGGAGCCCGTCTCGGCGAGCTCGGCGAGCGCCCAGACGGCGTCGCCGGTCTCGGCGGCCAGCCGTTCGCGGTGGTCGTCGGCGAGGTACCGGCCGACGGCGAGCTCGAGCCGGCTGAGGGCGAGACCGCGTGCGGCGGACTGGGTCTCGTGGCCGACGCTGCCGAGCACGAGTCGCACGTAGTCTCGCGCCGGCAGCTCGGCATCGCGCACGGCGTCCCACGCCGACCCGAGCACGACCGCGCGGGCCACGGGATCGTGGAGCTCGGCGAGCCGGCTGACGGCGGTGTCGAACGACCGCGCATCGAGCCGCACCTTGGCGTAGGTGAGGTCGTCGTCGTTGATGAGGAGCAGTTCGGGGCGGTGGAGGCCCACCAGCTCGGGCACGTCGGTCGATGCCCCGTCGACGTCGAGCTCCACGCGGTGGGTGCGCACGAGGGCGCCGTCGGCGTCGCTCGAGTAGCAGCCGATGGCGACGCGGTGGGGCCGCAGGGTCGGCTGCGAGGCGGCCGCGGACTGCTCGACGCGGGCGACGGTGATCGTGCCCGCGGCATCCGTCTCGATGACCGCCCGCAGGGTGTTCACCCCGGCCGTCTCGAGCCACAGCTCCGACCATCGGGTGAGCTCGCGTCCGCTCTCGCGCTCGAGCTCGTCGAGCAGGTCGCGCAGGGTCGCGTTCGCGCCGGAGTGCGCGGTGAGGTACGCGCCCACCCCGCGCTGGAAGGCCTCGAGGCCGACCCAGGCGACGAGCTGCTTGAGCACCGAGGCGCCCTTGTCGTACGTGATCGCGTCGAAGTTCACCTCGACGTCGCCGAGGTCGCGGATCTCGGCGACGATCGGATGCGTCGAGGGGAGCTGGTCCTGTTCGGCGGCATGCGTCTTCTCGTCGCTCGCGAACGTCGCCCACACGCCCGTGAACTCGGTGACCTCGGATGTCGCGAGCGTGGAGGCCCAGGTCGCGAACGACTCGTTCAGCCACAGGTCGTTCCACCACTGCATGGTCACGGAGTTGCCGAACCACATGTGGCTGAGCTCGTGCAGCACCACGATCGCGCGCTGCTCGCGCCGCGCGTCGGAGACGCGGGCGCGGAAGAGGTAGCTCTCGTTGAACGTGACGGCGCCGACGTTCTCCATCGCGCCCCAGTTGTACTCGGGCACGAAGACCTGGTCGTACTTGCCGTACGGGTACGGCACGCCGAACGCCTGCTCGTAGAACGCCAGTCCCGCCTGCACCGTGCCGAACATCACCTCGGGCTCGGCGTACTGCGCGAGCGAGGCCCGAGTGAACAGCCCGAGGGGCACGTCACGGCCGTCGACGCTGCGTGCCGTGCCGTGCCATGCCGCGTAGGGGCCCGCGATGATCGCGACGATGTAGCTCGAGATCACCGGTCCGGTCTCGAAGGCCCACGTCGCCGTGCCCTCGACCGCGGCGGCTTCCGCCTCGGGGGTGGGCGCGTTGCTCAGCACCCGCCAGTCCGCCGGCGCGGTGATCGTGAACCGCACCGACGCCTTCAGGTCGGGCTGGTCGAACACGGCGTACACCCGGTTCGCCTCGGCGACGGCGAACTCCGTGTACAGGTAGACGCTGTCGTCGACCGGGTCGACGAAGCGGTGCAGGCCCTCGCCGGTGTTGGTGTACGCGCGCGTCGACACGACCCGCAGTTCGTTCTCCGCCTCGAGGCCGTCGAGGCGGATGCGCCAGCCGTCGCCGACCTCGTCGGCGTCGAGCGTGCGCCCGTTGAGCACGAGTTCGTGCACCTCGACCGTCGTCGATTCGATGAAGGTCGTCGCGCCGGGAGTCGCCCGGAAGCGCACCAGGGTCGTGGAGCGGAACGTGTCGCCGTCGCCGGTGAGGTCGAGCTCGACCTCGTAGGCGGGCGTCGCGATGACGGAGGCACGGGCCTCGGCTTCGCTCCGGGTGAGATCGGGCCGGGGCATCCGTACCTCCGTGATGTCGTGCGTGGTCGATTCGGTCGAACGGCGAGCGGATGTCGCGACTAGCCGTCCTGCGCGTCGCGCGCCTGCGCGGCGAGCGCGCGGTCGATGCCGGCGAGTCGCTCGATCACGAGCCGGCGAAGCGCCGGCACGTCGGGGTGGGCGTCGAGCCACGCGCGGCTGGCGTCGGCGAGGGCCCGATTCGCGAGCGGCGACGGGTAGAGGCCGTCGACCAGCTTCTCGGCGATCGCGTAGGAGCGCTCCTCCCAGATGTCCTCGAGCATCGCGAAGTAGCGGTCGACGAACGCCTCGAGCAACGACGGGTCGCTCGCGCGCAGGAAACCCTCGGCCGTCTCGCGCACCACGGTGTTCGTGGCCGTGTCGACGTCGATGAGCGACGCCCAGGCGCGCTCCTTGCCCTCGAGCGTCTGGATCGCGGCCCGGGCGTGCGCGGCGGACTGCTGGCCGGTCGCGGTGTTGTCGGCGGCGAGTCGCTCGTCGATCTCGGTGTCGCCCGCGCGGCCGGAGGCCACGAGCGCGATGAGCAGCTCCCAGCCCAGGTCGGTGTCGATCTCGAGGCCCTCGAGTTCGAGCGTGCCGTCGTACAGGTCGGCCAGCTCGTCGACGTGCGAGCCGGCCTCGGCGATGGCGGCGAAGTTCATCACGAACTGGAACTGCGCGTCGCTGCCCGGTGCGGCCTCCTGGGCGAGTCGCCAGAAGCCGTCGGCGATGGCGCGACGCGACTCGGCCTGTCGCTCGGGTGCCGTGTACGCGCTCGCCGCGAGCACGGCGTTGGCCAGCACGATGCGCAGCGTCGTCGACTCGGTCTCGCTCGCGATGTTGCCGAGCACGAGGGCGAGGTAGTCGCTCGCGCGGGTCTCGGCGTCGCGCGTGGCATCCCACACCGAGCTCCACACGAGGGCACGGGCCAGCGGGTCCTCGATCTCCGACAGGTTCGCGAGCGCGACGCCATGCGACGCCTCGTCGAGCCGGATCTTCGCGTACGCGAGGTCGTCGTCGTTGAGGAGCACGAGGTCGGGGCGGGTGAGGCCCACGAGCTCGGCGACCTCGGTGCGCTCGCCGTCGACGTCGAGCTCCACGCGGTGGTCGCGCACGAGCTTGCCGCCCGTGAGGTTGTAGAAGCCGATCGCGAGGCGGTGCGGGCGGATCGTGGGGTGCTCGTCGGTCGCCGACTGCAGCACGGCGAACGAGGTGATCACGCCGTCGTCGTCGGTCTCGATCTCGGGGCGCAGGGTGTTCACGCCCGCGGTCTCGAGCCACAGGCCCGACCAGTCGGACAGGTCGCGTCCGCTCGAGGCCTCGAGCTCGGCGAGCAGGTCGGCGAGCGTCGTGTTGCCCCAGCCGTGCTTCGTGAAGTACGCCGAGACGCCCTCGAAGAACGCGTCGACGCCGACCCACGCGACGAGCTGCTTCAGGACGGATCCGCCCTTGGCGTAGGTGATGCCGTCGAAATTGACCTGCACGTCCTCGAGGTCGTTGATGGTCGCGACCACCGGATGCGTCGAGGGCAGCTGGTCCTGGCGGTAGGCCCAGCTCTTCTCCATCGAGTTGAACGTCGTCCACGCCTCGGTCCACTCGGTGGCCTCGGCGGTGGCGATCGTCGACGCCCACTCGGCGAACGACTCGTTGAGCCACAGGTCGTTCCACCACTTCATGGTCACGAGGTCGCCGAACCACATGTGGGCGAGCTCGTGCAGGATCGTGACGACGCGGCGCTCGCGCACGGCATCCGTCACCTTCGAACGGAACACGTAGAACTCGGTGAACGTGACCGCGCCCGCGTTCTCCATGGCACCGGCGTTGTACTCGGGCACGAAGAGCTGGTCGTACTTCGCGAACGGGTAGGGCACGCCGAACTTCGCCTCGAAGTACTCGAAGCCCTGCTTGGTCTTCTCGAAGATGTAGTCGGCGTCGAGGAACTGCGAGAGGCTCTTGCGGCTGAAGACGCCCAGGGGGATGACGCGGCCGTCCGCCGACGTGAGCTCGTCGCGTACGACGGCATAGGGCCCGGCGATGAGCGCCGTGATGTAGCTCGAGATGCGCGGAGTCGGCTCGAACGCCCACGTCTTCGCGCCCTCGTGCGCATCGACCGGTTCGGGCGTGGGGGAGTTGGACACGACCTCCCAGTGCGCCGGCGCCGTCACGGTGAAGCGGAACGCGGCCTTCAGGTCGGGCTGCTCGAACACCGCGAACATGCGACGCGAGTCGGGAACCTCGAACTGGGTGTAGAGGTACGCCTCGTCGTCGACCGGGTCGACGAAGCGGTGCAGGCCCTCGCCGGTGTGCATGTAGCGGCCGTCGGCGACGACGACGAGCTCGTTCTCGGCCGCCAGGCCGGACAGCTCGATGCGGACGCCGTCGCTCACCTCCGCCGGGTCGAGCGCGACGCCGTTGAGGGTGATGGAGTGCACCTCGGCGGTGATCGCGTCGATGAACGTCGAGGCGCCCTCGGTCGCGGCGAACCGGACCGTGGTCTGGCTGCGGAACACCTCGGGGCCGGTGGTCACGTCGAGCACGACGTCGTAGTCGTGCACCGTGACCAGCGCCGCGCGCTCCTCGGCTTCGATGCGGGTGAGGTTCTCTCCGGGCACGTGCGCTCCTTCGCAGTCATCGACGCGGCTCGTGGCCGCAGGCAACGTGTCCCAGCCTAGCCCCGCTCGCGCCGAGTGCCGCAGCCGGGAACGAAGGTCGTGGGGCGACGGATGCGCCGGGCTCAGCGTCCCCAGATCGACACAACGGCGCCCGTGAACGCGGGCAGCGCCGCGATCACGGCGAGCGCCAGGAGCACGCGGCCGGTGATCACCCCGGCGCGCGAGGCGCGGACGGCGAGGAACCACGGCAGGAGGCGCGGAACGGCGAACGTGACGAGGGCTCCGACGGCGAGGATCGCTCCGAGCGGGAACAGCACGACCGCCAACAGGAGCGGCAGGGCGGTGTCGGGCCAGTTCGCCCGCGTCATGAGCGGGAGGCTCCGGCTCAACCGTCCGGCGAACGCGGCGAGGAACGCGCCCTGCACCACAGCCAGCGCCGCGAACACGAGCACCGAGAGCCACCCGGGGCCGACGATGTCGAAGTCGATGTTGTCGGCTCGCAGGGGGTCGATGAACGGTGCCACCATGACGAACGCGGCGAGGCCGAACGTCGGTCCCGCGAGTCGTCCACGGGGAAGCCACGGTGCCGCGAGCAGGTACAGCGCCGTCGACGCGAACGCGAACGGCAGGGCGCCGAACACCAGGTAGCCGAGCGTGCCCTCGAACGTGATCCGCCCGACCGTGGCCTGGGCCTCCGTGAGGCGGCCGGTCGCGGCGGGCGAGGTGAGGGCGAGCAGTCGCATGGCGAGTCGCCCGCCGGCCCCGGTGACGAGGAGACCCGAGACGGTGCCGATGACCAGCAGCATCGAGGCCCACCAGCTGTAGAGGCGGAGTCCGTCGAGGTGGCGGCTGAGACGAAAGGCCGTGGGTGCGGCTGCCGAGGCCGGCGAGCGGGCGATCTCGGGCTCGACCAGCGGCTCGCGCCCCCAGACGATGCACAGGGCCACGGCGACGGCGAGCAGCGCGCCGCACGCGATCACGAGGAGCATCCGACCTCCGTTCCGCCGACGGCCCGGCGCGCCGAGCCTAGTGCCGGGGTGTCGCGCCCGCCGCCCCCAGAACGCGGCGGGCCCGTCGCTCCGGCCGGTGCCGGGCCGCGTTGACCGCAACCCGTCTCCGCCATACCGTGGCCCTATGCCGACCAGCACGGATGCCACGGCGTCGACCGCCGAGCGGTACCGCGCCTTCGCCGACGTGGAGGCCCGTGGGATGTCGGCCTGCTACGAGGGGTGGGCGCACGGCGTGGCAGACGATCCCGAAACGATCGCCCTCATCGACGAGCTCCCCTCGCCGAAGCGGCAGCCGAACCTCGTGTTCACGGCCTCGCGGTTCCAGGGGGTGCCGATCGGCCCGTACCACCTCTTCCGGGACTGGCTCCACCAACACTGGCTGGAGGTGCGGGCCACCGCCCTGACCCATGCCACCCAGACGAACGAGGCCGGGCGATGCGCCCTGCACGTGCCCGTGCTCGGCGCGATCGAGGGGCCGATCGCGCTGCTCGAGGTCGGGGCATCCGCGGGGCTCTGCCTCTACCCCGACCGGTACGGCTACCGGTACACGGGGCGCCCGCAGCTCGATCCTGCCGACGGCCCGAGCGAGGTGGTGCTCGACTGCACGGTCGACGACCGAGTGCCGGTGCCCGCGCGGCTGCCCGAGGTCGTGTGGCGTGGCGGCATCGACCTCAACCCGCTCGACGTGCGTCGCCCCGACGACGTCGCGTGGCTCGAGGCGCTGATCTGGCCCGAGCACGAGGATCGCCGTGCGCGCCTGCGCGCCGCCGCCGCGGTCGCCGCTGCCGACCCGCCGTACATCGTCGCCGGCGACCTGAACGCGCGACTGCACGACGTGGCCGCCCGGGCCCCCGATGGTGCGACCCTCGTCGTGTTCCACACGGCCGTGCTGATGTACCTCGACGAGCGGGGCCGGGAGCGCTTCGCGGAGCAGGTGCGACGGCTCCCTGGGCACTGGCTCTCGGTCGAGGCGCGCTCGGTCACGCCCGGGATCGCGTTGCGCGAGGACGTGCCCAACGATTCGACCGACCTCGCACTCGCGCTCGACGGAGTCCAGCTCGCCTGGGCGCAGCCGCACGGACGCGCCATCCGGTGGGTGCCGAATCCCTAGACTTGGCCCCATGCGCATCCACATCGCGACCGACCACGCCGGCCTCGAGTTCAGCCGCACCCTCGTCGACCACCTGACCAACGGCGGTCACGAGGTCGTCGACCACGGCCCGACGGAATACGACCCCCTCGACGACTACCCGGCGTTCTGCATCAACGCCGCCCTGGCGGTCGCGCGCGACCAGGCCGCCGGCGTGCGCACGCTCGGCGTCGTGTTCGGCGGGTCGGGCAACGGCGAGCAGATCGCGGCGAACAAGGTGAAGGGCATCCGCGCCGCCCTCGTGTGGAGCATGGACACCGCGATCCTCGCCCGTGAGCACAACGACGCCAACGTGATCTCGATCGGCGCCCGCCAGCACACCGTCGAGGAGGCGATCCGCTACATCGACGCGTTCCTCGCCGAGCCGTTCTCCGGCGACGAGCGGCACGTGCGACGCATCGCGCAGCTCGCGGAGTACGAGACGACGGGCGACATCGCCGGCAAGGGCGTCGACGCGGCGGCCGGTTCGCCCGGCGAGGCATAGGAGCCCCGCGGTGCCCGAGGGACACTCCGTCCACCGCATCACCCGCCAGTTCGAGCGCAACTTCGTCGGGCACCTCGTGCACGCGTCGAGCCCGCAGGGACGGTTCGCGGTGGGCGCCGCCGAGCTCGACGGGCGACGGATGACCGATGCCCGCGCCGTGGGCAAGCAGATGTTCCTCGGCTTCGAGGGTGACGTGTGGCTGCGAGTGCACCTCGGCATGTACGGCGCATGGGACTTCGCGGGCGAGATCCTGATGGACGCGACGATCGCCTCGGCGAACGGGCGCATGGGCCAGACCAACCAGCGTGGCACCTTCCTCGAGGGGCCGAACCCCGACGCCGTGGTCTTCGACGCCGCGGGCGAGAACTCCCTCACCTCGATCGGCGCTCCGCGGCGCACCCGGCTGCGGATGTCGGAGTCCGAGAAGGAGGGCGACGGCCTCGAGGCCTTCCCGCCCGAGCCGATCGGGCAGGTGCGGGTGCGCCTGCTCACCGACACGATCTGCGCCGACCTGCGCGGCCCCACCGCCTGCGAGGTGCTCGATCCCGCCCAGGTCGAGGACGTCGTGTCCAGGCTCGGTCCCGATCCGCTGATCGACGGGGGCCCCGAGGCCGAGGAGCGGTTCACGAGCGCCGTCCGCCGCAAGGCGACGCCGATCGCCCTGCTGCTCATGGACCAGGGCGTGGTCGCCGGCATCGGCAACGTGTACCGCGCCGAGCTGCTCTTCCGCGCCAGGCAGAACCCGCACACCCCGGGCAGGCAGGTGCCCGAGGCGCACGTGCGTCACCTCTGGCGCGACTGGTCGAACCTGCTCGCCATCGGCGTGGAGACCGGGCAGATGATGACGATGGACGACCTCGACCCCGAGGCGTATCGCGCGGCGATGGCCAATCGCGCCGACCGCCACTGGGTGTACAAGCGCGAGGGACTCCCGTGCCGGGTCTGCGGCACGAACATCGCACTCGAGGAGCTCGGCGGCCGCAAGCTCTACTGGTGCCCCTACTGCCAGGCCTGAGGAGGACGATGCGACAGAACCCCAGCTTCACCCTCGCGAGCGAGGACGGCGTGAAGCGCCTCATCCGGGAGCACCCGTGGATGACGATCGTGAGCATGACGGATGCCGCGGGCCTCGTCGCCTCGCACTACCCGGTGCTGCTCGACGAGACCGCCGACGGCATCGTGCTGCTGACGCATGTCGGCCGGCCCGACGAGGTGGTCCACGAACTCGGGCGCCACGAGCTGATGGTGATCGTGCAGGGTCCGCACGGCTACATCTCGCCCGGCTGGTACGACGCGAATCCGGCCGTGCCAACCTGGAACTTCGTCACCGCGCATCTCTACGGCACTCCCGAGCTGCTCGACGCCGACGAGAACCTCCGCGTGCTCGAGGCGCTCGTCGACCACTTCGAGAGCGCCATGCCCGAGCCGCGGCGTATGCGCGGCACGCCCGAGGACGCGGCGTACGCCGACCGCATCGCGTCGGGCACCGTGGGGCTGCGCATCCCGATCACGCGGTTCGTCGCCAAGAACAAGATGAGCCAGAACCGCCCGGCCGAGACCGTCGACCGCATCATCGCCGAGCTCGAGGGCGACGGTCCCTATGCGAGCGCCTCGCTCGCCGCGGAGATGCGCCGCACCCACGAGGCGCTGCGGGCGGTCCGCGGATGAGCGGGCTGCTCCTCGAGGGTGCACGGCTGCCCGGCGCGCCCGAGGCCGTCGACGTGCTCGTCGCCGACGGCGTGGTCGCGGAGGTGGTGCCTCACGGCGCGACGACCGCGGCAGACCCCGCCGTCGATCGCATCGAGCTCGCCGGACGCTGGATCGTGCCGGGCCTGCACGACCGGCATGCGCACCTCTCGCAATGGGCAATGGTGTCGCGTCGGCTCGACCTGTCCGGCGCGGCATCCGCGGCAGAGGCCGCGGAGCTCGTCCGACGCGGCGTCGACGCCGGCGAGTCCGAGGTGGTCGGCTTCGGCTACCGCGACGGGCTGTGGCCGGAAGCAACGAGCCGGCTGAAACTCGACGCGGTGTCGGGTGACATCCCGGTGGTGCTCGTCGCCGCCGACCTGCACGCATGCTGGGTCAATTCGGCCGCCGCCCGACGGCACGGCGTGACGGTGCCCGACGACGGCGTCCTCCGCGAGGAGGCGAGCTTCAGGCTCCTGCGCGAGCTCGACGCGGTCGCCGACGACGTGCTCGACGGGTGGGTCGCAGATGCCGTGTCCCGTGCCGCCGCTCGGGGCATGGTCGGCGTGGTCGACTACGAGATGCGCTGGAACCGGGACGACTGGGCACGCCGCGCGGCCGGCCGCGACCTCCCGATGCGGGTCGGGTTCGGCGTCTATCCGCAGCACGTCGACCGCGCCATCGCAGAGGGGCTGCGCACCGGTGACGTCGTGCCGGATACCGGAGGCCTCGTCACGGTCGGCGGTGCCAAGGTCATCACCGACGGGTCGCTGAACACCCGCACCGCGTGGTGCTTCGACCCCTACCCGGGCCTCGAGGGCGGCGAGCATCCCTACGGGCTGGCCACCGTGACCTACGAGGAGCTCGTGCCGCTCATGCAACGCGCGCACTCCGGCGGTCTGGCACCGGCGGTGCACGCCATCGGCGATCACGCCAACGCGAGTGTGCTCGACGCGTTCGAGGCGGTCGGATGCTCCGGCTCCGTCGAGCACGCCCAGCTCCTGCGCCACGAGGACGTGGCCCGCTTCGCCCGTCTCGGCATCGTGGCGAGCGTGCAGCCCGAACACGCGATGGATGATCGCGACATCGCGGATCGCTACTGGGCCGGACGCACCGACCGTGCCTTCATGCTCGCGGAGTTGCACACCGCCGGGGTCGAGCTCGCGCTCGGCTCCGATGCGCCCGTCGCCCCGCTCGACCCGTGGGTGGCGATCGCCGCGGCCGTCGGCCGGACGCGCGACGGACGCGAGCCCTGGCATCCCGAGCAGGCGATCGACGTGCGCGCGGCGCTCGCCGCCTCGACGGGCGGAGCCGGTCCCGAGGTCCGGGTCGGACGGCGAGCGGACCTCGCCGTCGTCGAGCGCGACCCGTACGCGGCATCCGTCGAGGAGCTGCGCACGATGCCCGTGGCGGCCACGCTCATCGCCGGACGAATGACGCACGACGCGCTCCGTTGACCCGACTGCCGCGGCACCCCGTCGGGCGGGAGGGAGTCGGGGGATAACCCCCGCGCCGATCCGGGCGCACGCCGGCTGGGGCGGGAGGATCCCGCTCGCGAGGCTGGAACCATGCCAACGACACGCCAGCTCCGCACCCCGATCCGCCGCCCGCGCGCCGCGCAGACCGCCCTCTCGGCGGTGGCGGCCGGCGCCCTCGTCGCCGTCGCGTTCGCCGGGTGCGGCCTCGGCGGGCCGGCGCCCGTCTCCACGGTCGGCGAGGTCGACTTCGACACGCCGCTGGCGATCCCACCGCTCGCCGACTCGACCGTCGACGCCGCCGGCACCCGGGTCTTCGCGCTCGACGCGCGGGCGGGCATCACGGAGTTCGCACCGGGCGTGACCAGCGACACGTGGGGCTTCAACGGCTCGTACCTCGGCCCGACGCTGGTCGCCGATCGCGGCGAGCGCGTGCGGGTCGACGTCACGAACTCGCTCGACGAGCCGACGACCGTGCACTGGCACGGCATGCACCTCCCGGCCGAGATGGACGGCGGGCCCCACCAGATGGTGGAGCCGGATGCCACGTGGTCGCCCGAGTGGGACATCGACCAGCAGGCCGCCACCCTCTGGTACCACCCGCATCCGCACGGCGAGACCGAGGCGCACGTCACCCGCGGCCTCGCGGGCATGTTCCTTGTGCACGACCCGGAGGAGCGTGCCCTCGGCCTGCCGTCGCAGTACGGCGTCGACGACGTGCCGGTGATCGTGCAGGACACGGGCTTCTCCGCCGATGGGCGTCGCGAGGCGCCGGCGCGGGGCTATGCGGGCGGGCTCGGCGACGAGCTCCTCGTGAACGGCACCCGGGGACCGTACCTCGAGGCGCACGACGAGCTGCTCCGGCTGCGACTCCTGAACGCGTCGACCGCGCGCACCTACGGCTTCACGTGGTCGGACGATCGCCCGATCGAGCTCATCGCGACCGACGGGGGCCTCCTCGAGGCATCCGTCGAGCTGGATCGCGTCGTGCTGTCGCCGGGCGAGCGAGCCGAGGTGCTCGTGCGCCTGACGCCGGGCGAGCGGGTCGTGCTGCGATCGGAGATGAGCGCCGAGGCCGCGGGCATGGTCGGCCCGGTCGCGGCGATGAACGGGAACACCGACGCGTTCGACGTGCTCGAGGTGCGCGCCACCGACGAGCTCGAGGCCGCCGCGCCCGTGCCGGAGCGGCTCGCGACCATCACGCCGTACGACGCGGGCGAGGTGGCGACCACCCGCACGTTCCGCCTCGACGACAGCTTCGAGATCAACGGCGAGGCCATGGACATGGGCCGCATCGACGAGACCGTGACGGTCGACACGCTCGAACGCTGGCTCGTCGAGAACGACACGGAGGTGCCCCACAGCTTCCACGTGCACGACGTGCAGTTCCGCGTCGCCTCGATCGACGGCGCCCCGCCGCCGCCCGAACTCGTGGGCTGGAAGGACACCATCCACGCCGAACCGCAGCGGGAGTACGAGCTCCTCATGCGCTTCGAGGACTACGCGGATCCCGACACCCCGTACATGTACCACTGCCACCTGCTGTGGCACGAGGACCAGGGCATGATGGGCCAGTTCGCCGTCGTCGAACCGGGCCAGTCTGCAACGATGACAGGAGGAACCGACCATGAGCACTGACACCGTGCCCACCGATCGACCGGATGACGCCACCGCGATCCTCCGGCCAGAGCTGCCAGGGAATGCGAGCTCCGCGAACATGACCACCACGACGACGGATGCCGCGCCGCTGCGCCGCGGGTACGGCGCCCTCTGGGCGAAGGTCCCGCGCGAGTTCGGCTTCCTCATCCTCACCATGCCGATCGCCATCATCGGCCTGGTCGTGCTCTCGACCGTGTTCTTCACCGGCCTCGGCCTGGTCACGATCTTCGTGGGCATCTTCCTCATGGTCGCGTCGTTCTACATCGCGCGCGGATTCGGCACGCTCGAGCTCATCCGCCTGCGGTGGGCCGGGCGCCCCGAGATCCGCCGACCCGCCTGGGCCCGCGACGGCCGCGAGCAGGGCTTCTGGCGGTCGGCGTTCGCGCCGTTCATCGACGGCCACTACTGGCTGTACCTGCTGCACACGCTCGTCATCAACCCCATCGTCAGCATCGTCACGTGGAGCATCACCGTCGCGTGGACCTCGGTCGCGCTGGCCGGCACGACCGGCTGGATCTGGCAGCCGTTCATCCCCACCGGCGACCGCACGTTCTGGCTGAACGAATGGCTCGTCGACCGCTTCCTGCCCGGCAACGAGCTCACGTACGACCCGGTGGTCGGCGAGCGGATCCTCGAGGTCATCCTCGGGCTGGTGTTCCTCGCCACCCTGCCGTTCGTGTTCCGCGGGCTCACCCTCCTGCACGACGTGGTCGCCCGGGGCGTGCTCGGCGCCTGGCGCTCGGAGGCGCTCGAGGTCGAGGTCGCCCAGCTCGCCGCGTCGCGCGGTGCCGCCGTACAGGCGGAGGACGCCTCGCTCCGGCGCCTCGAGCGCGACATCCACGACGGCCCGCAGCAGCGCCTGGTCCGCCTGCAGATGGACCTCGCGACGATCGAGCGCCGGCTGGAGCAGGACCCCGGCTCGGCGAAGGCACTCGTCGGCGAGGCTCGTGAGCAGGCCCGCGAGGCGCTCGACGAGCTGCGTGCGCTGTCGCGTGGATTCGCACCGCCGATCCTGCAGGATCGCGGGCTCGCGGCCGGCCTCGAGTCGCTCGCGTCTCGCAGTCCCGTGCCGGTGATCGTCGAGGTCGATCTCGCGGACGGCCTGCTGCCCGCGCCGATCGAGCGCAACGCGTACTTCATCGCCGCAGAGCTCCTCACGAACGCGGCGAAGCACGCCGAGGCGACCGCCATCCGGCTCCGCGTCGGAACGCGCGACGAGGGCCCGGCCGGCCACTGGGTCGACGTGTGGGTCACCGACAACGGTCACGGCGGCGCTGCGCCGACGCCCGGGCACGGGCTGGCCGGGCTCGACGAGCGCGTTCGGGGACTTCGGGGGATGCTCGTGATCGACAGCCCCCCGGGCGGGCCGACCACGATCGGCGCGCACGTCCCGTACGTGCCGCTCGGCGCATCCGGAACCGCGGCCGGCACGGTGCCGGGCGTGGTCTGAGCCCCGCCCGACCGACGACGGCCCCGATGCGCACCGGCATCGGGGCCGTCGTTCGCGCGCGCCGTCGGCGCGGCGGGCGCCGATAGGGTGAAGGTCATGACGGATGCCGCCCGCCGCCCCCTGCGCATCGTGCTCGCCGAGGACTCCGTGCTGCTGCGGGAGGGCCTCGTCCGGCTGTTCGACGAGGCCGGGTTCGAGACCGTCGGGTCCTACGGCGACGCCGAGGGCCTCCTCGCCGAGATCGAGCAGACCGCGCCCGACCTCGCCGTGCTCGACGTGCGGATGCCGCCCACGTTCCGCGACGAGGGCGTGCGGGCCGCGATCGAGCTGCGCCGACGCCGTCCGAAGCTCGGGGTGCTGCTGCTCAGCCAGTACGTCGAGGGCACCTACGCGCACGAACTCCTCTCGTCGGGCGAGGGCGGCATGGGCTACCTGCTGAAGGACCGCGTCGCCTCGCTCGACGAGCTCGAGGACGCGGTGGAGCGCGTGAGCGAGGGCGGCACGGTGCTCGACCCCCAAGTCGTGCGCGAGCTGCTCTCCCGGCGCAGCGACCCGCTCGAGTCCCTCACGCCGCGGGAGCGCGAGGTCATGGCGCTCATGGCGGAGGGGCGCACGAACGCCGGCATCGCCAAGCAGCTCTTCATCGGCGTCGGTGCCGTCGAGAAGAACGTGACGTCGATCTTCCAGAAGCTCGGACTCGAGGACTCGGGCACCGACCACCGGCGCGTGCTCGCCGTGCTCACCTGGCTGCAGCGCTGACGCGGGTCACGCGTCGGGCATCGAGCGCAGCGGCTGGTGGAGCTGCCACACCGAGAAGTAGCCGCGGTAGCCCCAGGCCATCCAACCGACGAACGCGGCCAGCGCGAGGATGACGCCCACGGTGATCGACCAGGCGACCGAGGCGGCGAGCGCGTAGGTCAGCGCTCCGCCGAAGAGGCCGACGAGCGCGGCGTGCACCACGAGGATGAGCATCATCGAGCTCGCGAACACCTGTGCGCGGTTCCGGGCTGCGAACGCGTAGTACGTCTGCTGCGTTCCCCGCAGGTCGTCGGTCGTGCCCATCATGAAGTACGGCTCGATCCCCGGATCGAGGTCGAGGTAGGCGGCGCGCAGGCGATTCATCGCGAGGACGTAGACGAGATCCTCGGTGGCGGTGTTGAACACCCGCAGCTGCGTGATCGTGCCGAGCACCACGAGCAGGAACAGCACCCCGAGCGCCGCCACGCCGAACCAGCCGCTGAACTGGGTCGCGTTCCCGAGCACGCCGAGCGTCACGAGCCCGGCCGAGACGAGCGTGAGGAAGATCGCGATGCGCGTGAGCACCTCGCTCTGCGTGGTGCTGCGGCTCGCGAGAAGGCTCCAGTGCTCGGTCGCGAGCATCTGCGCACGCAACGACTTCTGCGCGTCCGTGAGCCGCGCCGCGTCATCCCCCGGGGATGACACGGGCCCGGATGCATCGGCCGTCATAGCGGCATTCTGCACCCGGGCCCGTCAGCCCGCCATCGTCGGCTACTTCACGGCGATGTGGGAGAAGAGGAACCAGCGGTCCTTGTCGAGGCCACGGCGGATCTCGATCACCACGTCCTGGCTGGCCGGGTCGAGCTCGTCGAGCCCCTCGATCGCCGCATCGACCTTCTCGATCGCGAGGTCGATCTGGGCGACGACGTCCGCGATCGCCTCCTCGTACGGCTGGAATCCGAGCTTCGGGTTCGCGGCGCCGCTCTTCGAGGCGACGGTGGCGAGACGGCCGTCGATCGGCAGGCCCAGGGCGACGACCCGCTCCGCGGCGAGGTCGGCCCACTCCTGCGCGTGCGCCACGACGTCGTCGATCAGCTCGTGCACGGCGATGAAGTTGACGCCGCGCACATGCCAGTGCGCCTGCTTGCCGTTGACGACCAGCGCGACGAGCTCGTGCACGACGGGGGTCAGGTACTGCGCCACGCCGGCGGCGACGTCGGCGTGGTCTCCGGTCTTCGTGGTCTTCGGTGCGGTCTTCGTGTCGGTCATACGTGTCACCCTTCCCGTTTCGGCGTCTGTCCCGTTCAACGCTACGCGGCCGCCCGCGTATTTCAAGGAAGGGAAGGCTCGGCTGACCGAGCCCGACGGGGTCGTCCGGATGCCGCGGTGCTCGTCGGCCCTGGTGGTCGTGGGCACCGCCGACGCGTCGACCATGAAGACCCGCACGGGTACCGGATGGCGGCGCTCTTCACGTGGGCGAAGACGGCCGGGGCAGGACCACTCGTGGAGCGGATGACGGGAATCGAACCCGCGTAATCAGTTTGGAAGACTGAGGCTCTACCATTGAGCTACATCCGCGCGTGCCCGCTCGCGAGCACTGGATCATCGTAGTACACGGCAGGAGCCGGTCCACGCACGCCCGCGCGCGCCATTCGTTCGAGGGAGCACGAGATGGGCGGGCGAGAGACGGTCGAGGCGCTGATCGCGACGCTGAACGCCGGCGACGTCGACGGCATGGACGCCGTCTTCCACGAGGACGCGGTCATGGAGTGGCCGCAATCGGGTGAGCGCGTCGTCGGCGGCGACAACCGACGAGCTGTCTATCGGTCCTTCCCGAAGCTGCCCAGCATCACGCCGCGCCGGATCCTCGGCGAGGGCGAGCTGTGGGTCGTCGAGGCGACCCTCGATTACGGCGACGAGGTCGAGTACCAGGCCGTGTTCATCTTCGAGCTCCGCGACGGGAGGATCGCGAAGGAGACTGCGTACTGGTCGCTGCCGTTCGAGGCGCCGGAGTGGCGCGAGGAGTGGGTGGAGCGCATGTGACGACGTCCGCCGAGCCCACCGCCGCCGACCGTCACCGCAGCGCGGCGATCGTGCGCGCGACTCCCCGGGCCAGGCGGAGCTGTCGTTCGTAGGTCGCTGCCAGGACGACCAGCAGCACACCCGCGATCCCCAGCCACAACCACCACCACACCGCCTCGTAGAGCTGCGTGATCCACGGCCACAGCTGCACGATGGCATGCGCCAGTAGGACGCCGCCGCCGAGCAGCAACGGGGCCTGCAGGCGCCGGACTGCCCCGATCACCACGACCGCCACGGCCACCACGCCGAGCGCCACGTTGCGCCAGAGCTCGGGATCGAGGAAGTCCGCCACGAACGCGGGCAGCAGCAGCACCGCGAGCCCCGGACCGAGTTCGCGCCAGCTGCCGAGCTCGGCCTCGCGGCGCATCCGTACGGCGCCCGCGCCGATGAGGGCCGCCGCGATCGATGCCGTCACGATGTCGAACGGGTCGACCCGCAAGGCCGCGAGGGCCGTGACACCGCCGATGACGAGCACACCGAGCGTCGTCCATCGGATCACCGGTCCCGTGAAGGGACGTCGTCGGGTCACCGTCGAGGCGATGTGCGCGGCGGCGAGCAGTGGGAACAGCGCGGCGGCGCGAGCGAGCGAGTCGATGCCGGCGAGGATCGCGAGCATCGTCGGCACCGACGCCGCGACGACGGATGACGCGAGCAGCGCCTCGGCGATCCACGCCGGCTGCGACCCCGAACGCGTCCAGGTCACCGCGATGACCACGCCGGCCGCGAGCGCCAGCAGTGGCCAGAACTCGACGGGCAGCACGCTCGCCTCGCGGACCGCCACGGCCGAGCCCCGCACCAGCGCGGCGCCGGTGAGCGCAGTCCAGCCCGTCACGACGCCGAGGGTGCGGATCGGCACGCCTCGGGCCGTCTCGGGGAGGAACGCGGCGGCGATCGCCACCACGGCGCCCGCGGCGACGAGCACGAGCGTGCGGAGCTCCGACTCGGCACTCGATGCGATGCTCGGCAGCACGAGCACCGCGGCCGCGGAGGCGAACAGGCCGGTGCGGCCGGGGGAACGGGTCGACGGCGCCGTTCGACGCCAGGTGATCATGCCTCCGGCCGTCAGGAGCGCGAGCGCCAACGGCACCGTGTAGGCCTCGACATCGTCGACGCCCTCGCCCGAGAGCCACGCCCACGCGGCTCCGACCGCGATCGGGAGGCTGAGCCACGAGAGGTGGCGGCTGGGCGAGTCGCCGGCGACGGGGTCGCCGTGGAGCGAGGCGATGAGCACGGGCACCGGCGTGAGCAGGAGCAGGAGGAGCCACGCCTCGTCGCCGGCGAACGGCGCCGAGGCGAGCGCGATCGTGCCGGCGAGGCCGACCGACAGACTCCACGCGAGCCGTGGGATGCTGGCGTCACGCGGCACGGCGACGTGGCCGGCCGCCGCCGCGAGGAGGACTCCGGCTGCGGTGCCGACGACGAAGGCGGGGGCATCCGGGATCGCGTCGAAGGCGGCGCCGAGTGCGAGCGCGACGAGGACGGGACCGGCGGCGGCGAGGGCGCTGCGCACCAGCGGCGACGCGGAGGGGCGGATGGCCGCGACCACGACGACGGCGCCGAGGGCGGCCGGAAGCCATCCGAGCGGTGCGTCGCCGAACGCGGTCGCCAGCGCACCCGCGGCCACGCCGCCGAGCAGCGGCATCGCCAGGCTCGTTCGGTCGAGCGGGGGGACGCGCGGAACGAGGAGCGCGGCCGCGAGCAGCACCGCGGCGACCGTGCCCAGCCACATCCATGGCGACTGCCAGGGGTCGACCGGCGGAATGCCCGCCGCTTCGAGCCACGACGGGATCGAGAACGCGACGGCGCCGCCGAGCGCCGCGACCGTGGCGAGGTGGGCCGCGCCGATCCCGCGCGCAGCGCCGGCCGGCCACACCCGCCGGGCCAGCAGGCGCCCGGCGACGATCAGGGCGAGGAGCGCCGCGACCGTCCACGGCCAGACGGGAGCGCTCGAGTACGCGGTGCTCCAGCCGATCCCGCCGGCCGAGATCCCCCCGACCGCGAAGACCGGCAGCAGGCCCGGGACGGCCGCGCGACCGGTCATGGCGGCCGCCGCGAGGCCGATCGCCGAGAGGAGCACGAGCGCTGCTGCGGCGAGCCACACCGTGGGTGCGATGCACGCCGCGACCACGGCGCCTGCGGCGGCGAACGCGACCGGGATCGTCGAGAGGCGCCGGAGGCGTCCGAAGATCGCGGCCACGGCGGCGCTGCCCGCGGCCAGGATCAGCGGGACGAGCACCGCACCGAGCTCGACGTCGTCGACCGGCGAGGACACCTGCTCGGTCGGGCCGTGCGCCCATGGTTCGAGGCTCGACACCGCCCGGATGCCGATCGCCTGGAGCCCGGCCAAGCCGCCGGCGACCGCCGTGGCGGCCGCCACCGCTGCGGCGGCGGCGAACCCGGCGAGCAGCTCGCGACGGGCACGGAGGGCCCGCGCAGCTCCGGCGAGGAGGCACGCGGCGACGACCGCTCCCGCCGGTGCGATCCACAGCGCGTCGGGGCGGTCGAGCTCCTGCAGCGCGCCCACCGCCGGGGCCAGCGCGACGCTCGCGCCGAGCGCCGGTGCCGCGATCCAGCTCCAGGTGGTGGTCGCGCCGGGCTCGCGGAGGGCGAGTACGACGACCGCCAGCAACCATGCGCCGGCGGCTGCGAGCAACGCCCACGACGCGCCCCAGGCGACGTCGGGGAGCGCCCACGGCGCATCGATCGTCGCGGCGGCGCCGCCGACGAAACCGCCGGCGAGGAGGATGCCGCGCTCGGGTGAGGCACGCAGGGCGCCGGCGACGAGGGTGCCGACCACCGCGGCCGCGAGGCCGCCCAGCCAGATGCCGGCGGCGGTCTCGGGGTCGACGGAGTACGCCAGCAGGAAGGCCGAGACCGGGGCGAGCCCGGCGGCCGCGAAGCCGGGCACGCGGATGCCGCTCACGGCTCGCGTGCCGGCGAGCAGGGCCGCGACGAGCGCGAGCGCCACCCCCGCGTAGGCCGAGGCGCCGAGCCGCTCGCTGCCGAACAGCTCGTTGGCCCGCACGATCCACACGTCGAGCAGCAGCAGCACGACGGCGACGACGGCCACGCCCTCGGCGGTCCCGGGCAGTCGACGTGCGCGCAGCAGCCAGGCGAGTCCGAGCACGAGCACGCTCGCGCCTGCGATGATCACCGAGCGCACCTCGAGGCTCGCCACCAGGTAGGCGACGAAGAGGAACACGATCGCCGTGACCGAGATGAGCACCACGCCGAGCGTGAGCAGGAGGACCTGCACGCCCGATCGGCCGCTCCGGCGCTCGCCGGCGGCGACGGAGCCGGCGGGCGCGACCGGGGGAGCCGGGGGAGCCGCGACGGCGGCCGCGGCCGCGGCATCCGTCGACTCGTGCTGCCGGGTCGGGACGGCGACCGTGGACCATTCGTCTCGCGTCGGCCCGGTGACGGATGCCGCCTGCGCGCCGGCATCGGCATGGGTCGCCGTGGCCGGCGGCACGACCGCCACCTCGATGGGCACGCTCGTGGCGGGGATCTCGACCCACGCCTCGCGAGCCGCCTGCGCCGCGCGCATGCGCCCGATGAGCTCCTGACGCGCGAGCTCGCCCTGGTAGACCGCCGTGGAGCGCTGGAGCAGCTCGGCCGCCTCGGGGACGTCGAGATCGAGCCCGCACACACCGCATCGCGTCGCCGACAGCGTGCTGAAGCAGGCCGGGCAGCGCGTGGTGTCGACGAATTCGGCGGGATCGGCGGGCCAGCGGCGCAGCGCCGGCCCCCCGGCTGGGCTCGGGCGGTCGGTCATGCGCACACTCTGCCACGCGGGATCGGCGTGTCGGCAGATCATCCACAGCGCCCGTTCGGGGGTCATTCCCGCGGTCGGGACGCCGCGCCGGAGTCGCCCCGAGATCACGCGCCGGGCGTCAGCAGCGGGCACCCGGCCCGTGCAGTAGACTTTCGGGGGTCCATCCACGCTGCCGCATGCTTCGGCGTGCCCGTGCGGGTGAATCGACGAGTTGAGTCAGCGACTCGGGGCGTAGCTCAGCTTGGCTAGAGCGCCCGCTTTGGGAGCGGGAGGTCGCAGGTTCGAATCCTGTCGCCCCGACGAGTCGCCCGAGGCTCGACACGAACTTCCACACAATCAGGAGATCTTCCACATGCCGACCACTTCGGTTGAGAAGCTGAGCCCGACGCGCGCCAAGCTCACCATCTCGGTGACGCCCGAGGAGCTGAAGCCCAGCATCGCCCACGCCTACGAGCACATCGCCGAGCAGATCAACGTGCCGGGCTTCCGAAAGGGCAAGGTGCCGCCGCCCATCATCGACCAGCGGGTCGGCAAGGCCGCGGTGCTCGAGCACGCGGTCAACGAGGGCCTCGACGGCTTCTACCGCGCCGCGGTCTCCGAGCACGAGCTGCGCCCGCTCGGCCGTCCCGAGGCGGACATCGTCGAGTGGCCGAACGAGAAGGACTTCTCCGGCGACCTGCTGCTCGCGATCGAGGTCGACGTGCGCCCCGAGATCGAGCTGCCCGACTACGACGGCCTCGAGCTCACGGTCGACTCGGTCGAGATCGGCGACGACGAGGTCACCGAGGAGCTCGACCGCCTGCGCAGCCGCTTCGGCACGCTCATCACGGTCGACCGCCCGGCCACGACCGGCGACTTCGTCACCCTCGACCTCGTCGCCGTCATCGACGACACCGAGGTCGACACCGCGAGCGGCATCTCCTACGAGCTCGGCTCGGGCGAACTCCTCGAGGGCATCGACGAGGCGCTCGACTCGCTCACCGCCGGCGAGACCACCACGTTCGAGTCGAAGCTCCTGGGCGGCGACCACGAGGGCGAGACCGCCGAGATCACCGTGACCGTCACCGCCGTCAAGGAGCGCGAGCTCCCCGAGGCCGACGACGACTTCGCGCAGATCGCCAGCGAGTTCGACACGCTCGACGAGCTCACCGCGAGCCTCAAGGAGCAGGTCGCCCGCAACAAGTCGTTCGGTCAGGGCACCCAGGCCCGCGACCTCCTCGTCGACAGGCTCGTGGAGCTCGCCGACGTGCCCGTCGCCGACAGCGTCATCGAGGACGAGGTGCACCGCCACCTCGAGTCCGAGGGTCGCCTCGAGGACGACGAGCACCGCGCCGAGGTCACCGAGTCCAGCACGAAGGCGTTCAAGACGCAGATCGTGCTCGACGCCATCGCCGAGGCCGAGAAGGTCCAGGTCAGCCAGGACGAGCTCACCCAGTACCTCGTGCAGGGCGCCGCGCAGTACGGCATGGACCCCAACGAGTTCGTGCAGGTCCTGAGCCAGAACGGCCAGATCCCCGCCATGGTCGGCGAGGTCGCGCGCAACAAGGCGCTCGCGATCGCGCTCGGCAAGGCGAAGGTCACGGATGCCGCGGGCAACGCCGTCGACCTCTCCGAGTTCACCGCCGTGGGCGACGCCGACGAGGCCGAGTCCGACGAGGCCGCCGAGACGCCCGCCGAGGAGGCGAAGCCCGCTCGCAAGCGTGCCGCCAAGACGGACGACGCCGACGCCGCGCCCGCCGACGGCGACGCCGACGCCGAGGAGCCCAAGAAGCCGGCGCGCAAGCGTGCGGCCAAGAAGGCCGACGCCGAGTAGTCGGTCGATCGATCACGAGCGGGGCTGGGCGGATTCGTCCGGCCCCGCTCTCGTCTCCGGAGGAGCCATGAGCGACTGGCAGGATCGCATCGACGCCGTCTGGTCGGCCGCCGAGCGCCTCGGCGACGACGAGGTGATCCGTCGCATCGACGCACTCGCCGGCGAGCGTCCGACCGGCGACCCGATCGCGCTCTTCGAACGGGCCGGCGCGCGCGACGCCGCGGGGCTCGAGGCCGAGGCGGAGACCCTGTACCGGGAGGCGCTCTCGCGCGGCCTCGAGGGGTCGGAGCGCGTGCAGGCGCACATCCAGCTGGCGTCCACGATCCGCAACCTCGGGCGACCGCTGGAGGCCGTGCGCCTCCTCGACGCGATCGAGCCCGACGCGGGTGAGCTCCGCGACGCGGTCGTGGCGTTCCGGGCGCTCGCCCTCGTCGATGCGGGCGACGCCCGCCGCGCGGCATCCGAGGCCCTCGAAGCCCTCGCCCGCCACTTGCCGAGGTACCGGGTGTCCGTCACGGAATACGCGCGGGAACTGCGGGCATCCGCCTAGGGCGAACAGCCCCGTTCGCGTGCGTTGCACCGGATAGATTCGAGTGAACGCGACAACGGAAACGGAGCGACACATGGCCGAACCGACACCCAGCCCCGGTGTTTTCGATCGACTGCTGAAGGACCGCATCATCTGGCTGGGCTCCGAGGTGCGCGACGACAACGCCAACGAGATCGCGGCGAAGCTGCTGCTCCTCGCCGCAGAGGATGCCAAGAAGGACATCTACCTCTACGTCAACTCGCCCGGCGGCTCCATCACGGCCGGCATGGCGATCTACGACACGATGCAGTTCGTTCCGAACGACATCGTCACGGTCGGCATCGGCATGGCGGCCTCGATGGGGCAGCTGCTCCTCACGGCCGGCACGAAGGGCAAGCGGTACATCACGCCCAACGCTCGCGTGCTGCTGCACCAGCCGCACGGCGGGTTCGGCGGCACCGCGAGCGACATCCAGACGCAGGCGCAGCTCATCCTCGACATGAAGAAGCGCCTCGCCGAGATCACCGCGGCGCAGACCGGCAAGTCCGTCGAGCAGATCAATGCCGACGGCGACCGCGACCGCTGGTTCAACGCACAGGAGGCCCTCGAGTACGGCTTCGTCGACCACATCCGCGAGTCGGCGCTCGACGTGGCCGGCGGCGGCGGAACCCAGGCGTGAGGAAGAGAGAGAACGAGCGAATGAACATCCCCCAGTTCGGCGGAACCGCCTTCAACGGCATCCAGGCCCCCGGCTCGCGGTACATCCTGCCGAGCTTCGAGGAGCGCACGGCCTACGGCTACAAGCGCCAGGACCCCTACGCGAAGCTCTTCGAGGACCGCATCATCTTCCTCGGCGTGCAGGTCGACGACGCGTCGGCCGACGACATCATGGCGCAGCTCCTGGTGCTCGAGTCGATGGATCCCGACCGCGACATCATCCTCTACATCAACTCGCCCGGCGGCTCGTTCACGGCCATGACCGCGATCTACGACACGATGCAGTACATCCGTCCGCAGATCCAGACCGTCGTGCTCGGCCAGGCCGCCTCGGCCGCCGCCGTGATCGCGTCGGCCGGCACGCCCGGCAAGCGGCTCGCCCTGCCGAACGCGCGCGTGCTCATCCACCAGCCCGCGATGGGCGAGGCCGGCCACGGCCAGGCGTCGGACATCGAGATCCAGGCCGCCGAGATCATGCGCATGCGCTCGTGGCTCGAGGAGACGCTCTCGCGTCACTCGAACCGCACGCAGGAGCAGGTCAACACCGACATCGACCGCGACAAGATCCTGTCGGCCGAGGAGGCCCTCGAGTACGGCCTCATCGACCAGGTGCTCACCTCGCGCAAGAGCCTGCCCGCGCTCACCCGATAGCGCGACCCGTCCCGACGCGGCGGATGACCGGCCACACGGCCGTGCGCATCCGCCGCGTTCAGCGTGCCGTGGGGTGTGTTCGTCGCACAGTTCGCGGAGCGCGAACCGCGACCCGATCCAATCCGGGCGCGCCATGCCGCTCCGTCCCGATCTCGGGCTAGGCTCGGAGCAGACTCGTCGACAGGGAGGGTTCGATGGCACGCATCGGGGAGAGCGCCGACCTGCTCAAGTGCTCCTTCTGCGGGAAGAGCCAGAAGCAGGTCCAGCAGCTCATCGCGGGGCCGGGCGTCTACATCTGCGACGAGTGCGTCGAACTCTGCAACGAGATCATCGAGGAGCGCCTGGCCGAGGCCGGCGAGACCGAGGCCGGCGAGTTCGAGCTGCCCAAGCCCAAGGAGATCTTCGCCTTCCTCGAGGAGTACGTGATCGGGCAGGACGCGGCGAAGAAGGCGCTCGCGGTCGCGGTGTACAACCACTACAAGCGAGTCCGCGCCCGCACGACGCTCACCTCTGCCGACCACGCCCGCGACGACGTCGAGATCGCCAAGTCCAACATCCTCCTCATCGGCCCCACCGGCTGCGGCAAGACGTATCTGGCGCAGACCCTGGCCAAGCAGCTGAACGTGCCGTTCGCGGTCGCGGATGCCACGGCCCTGACCGAGGCGGGCTACGTCGGCGAGGACGTCGAGAACATCCTCCTCAAGCTGATCCAGGCCGCCGACTACGACGTCAAGCGCGCCGAGACCGGCATCATCTACATCGACGAGGTCGACAAGATCGCCCGAAAGGCCGAGAACCCGTCGATCACGAGGGATGTCTCCGGCGAAGGCGTGCAGCAGGCGCTCCTGAAGATCCTCGAGGGCACGGTGGCATCCGTGCCGCCCCAGGGCGGGCGGAAGCATCCGCACCAGGAGTTCATCCAGATCGACACGACGAACGTGCTGTTCATCGTGGCCGGGGCCTTCGCCGGCCTCGAGGACATCATCTCCTCGCGGGCGGGCAAGCGCGGGATCGGCTTCGGCGCCCCGCTGCACAACAAGGAAGACGAGGCCGACATCTTCAGCGAGGTGCTGCCCGAGGACCTCCACAAGTTCGGGCTGATCCCCGAGTTCATCGGCCGACTCCCCGTCGTGGCCACCGTCACCCCGCTCGACCGCGACGCGCTCATGGAGATCCTGACCGTGCCGCGCAACGCGCTGGTGCGGCAGTACCAGCGCATGTTCGAGCTCGACGACGTCGAGCTCGACTTCGAGGAGGCGGCGCTCCAGGCGATCGCCGACCTCGCGGTGCTGCGGCAGACGGGCGCCCGCGGACTCCGGGCGATCATGGAGGAGGTGCTCGGGCCGATCATGTTCGAGGTGCCATCGTCCACCGGTGTCGCGCGGGTCGTCGTCACCAGGGCCGCCGTGCTGGACAACGCCGCTCCGACGATCGTCCCGCACAAGCCGCGCCGCGCCGAGAAGTCGGCCTAGCGTCGAACTCCGCGACCGGCGGTTCGCCGGCGCCCCACAGCGCGCGCCGGCTCAGTCGAAGACGCGCAGCAGGTTCCAGTGCACGCCGTCGTGCTCGACGTCGAACACGTGCGTCTCACCGTCGTCGGCACTCGCCTGGAACCGCCACCCCGAGATCGACAGTGGGATGCGGCCGGGGGAGACGTCGTGGTCCGTGAACGGACTCCACCAGTCGCAGGGCCCGACCAGGGCGGTGGGCATGTCGGTGACGCGGAAGCGACGGGCTCGCCACACGAGTCGCTCGGGCTCGCCCGCCTCGCTCGTCCAGACCTCGACGAACTCCTGCACCCGGGGCATGCGCACCTCCACCGACATTCGAACGTGTGTTCGATGGTAGCACCGCATCCGGGCGCGCGGAACGGTGCTCGGGGCCATCCCGCCGCCGACGGCGCGGCTGGGGCATCCGGCCGGATCGATCCAGGCGGAGTGGAACGATCAGCCTGCTGGGATCAGGCCAGGTCGTCGTCCGTGCGTGCGCCGAACACGATCTCGTCCCAGCTGGGCATCGCGGCGCGGCCCTTCTTCGTGGCACGCGGCGAACCGGCCGGCCCGGTGGCCGACTTGCCGCCCCAGAGGGCGCGAGCCGCCGTGCCCGGCTTCTCCTCGTTCGCCTTCGGACTCGGCTCGGGCGTCGTGGGCGGCGGCGTCTGCGCGACGGGGGTCGGAACCAGCGGGAGGGGCAGCTGCGGCTGCTCGGGCTCGACGATCGCGGCCTCGCGTTCGCCACGCCGGCGGCGGAGGGCCTCGAGCAGGTCGGCCGTCTCGCCGAGCGTCGGCGTCGGCTCCTCCGCGCGCTTGATCGCGGCGCGCGCGGCGGCCGGGCTCGACGTGGCCGGTGCGGTGCGCGCGTAGGGGAGCGGCTCGAGGTGCGGCGCGGTGTCGAAGTCGCCGTGATCGGTCTCGTCGAAGGTGAACGCGCCGCTGTCGAACCGCGACTCGTCGGACTCGGGGGAGACCGCGCGAAGGCGCGGGATGAGCCCGCCCTTCAACTCGCCCTGCTGCGACAGGGTGGTCGCCTCGGAGTTCATCGGATGCAGCGACTGCTTGCGCGGCTCGAACCCCCAGCGGGCGTCGTGGTCGATGGTGTCGGCGGTGAACTCGAGCTTGACGATCCAGCCGTGCTCCTCGTCCTTCCAGCTCGCCCACCGCTCGCCGTGCGCCCCGAGCTTCGCGAGCCGGTCGCGGATGACGCTCCCGAACGTCGCGGGGTCGTCGGCTGGGTCGACCTCGACGGCCGGGTGCACGGGCACGGCGAGGGCCGAGGTGACGACGTGCTCGCGTTCGGCCAGGACCGGTCCCTCGAAGCGACGCACGAAGTCGACCGATGCGCCGGTGACCTGCGCCACGTCCTCCGCGGAGAGTCCCGAGCGGATCAGCGACTGCACCTCGCGGGGGGACGGCTTGGGGCCCGTGTGGACCTCGGGTTGCGCCTGGCGGATGCGGGACTGCAGCACTTCGTCGATCTCGATCCGGAAGCGCGCGCCATCGTCGGAGGCGGCGAGCAAGGCGCCGTTCTCGACACCTATTACCTTCAGTTCCTGCATCGCGACAAGCCCTTCCGTGCCTTCGTCTCCGCCCAAGGATGCCACGACGACCGGGGTGCAGTCGGGAATAGCGCGGGCGCGGCGGAAGTTGAGCAGGTAGCGGTTCGCAACGGCCGTGCAAGTGGTTTGCTTACGTCACCGATTTGATGCAGACTATGGCCGCCGAATCTTCGGCGATGAGGAAATGGATGGGAATGGCAACGGATTACGACGCACCGCGGAAGACCGAGGACGACTCCGAGTCGATCGAGGCCCTCAAGGAGCGCGTCCCCGACAAGATGTCGGGAGTGGTGGATGTCGACGACGCCGACAACCCCGGAGGCTTCGACCTGCCCGGTGCCGACCTCTCCGACGTCGAACTCGACGTCGTGGTGCTGCCCCCGCAGGCCGACGAATTCACGTGCGTGAACTGCTTCCTCGTGAAGCACCGCTCGCAGATCGACCACGAGACCAAGCTCGGGCCGATCTGCCTGGAGTGCGCCTCCTAGAGGTCGCCTTCCGCAGGCTCAGGCCGTCGTGATCCGTTGATCGCGGCGGCCAGTTCTTTCGGCCGGCGGCTCGACAGCAGCCAGTACGGCGCCGGATCGGACGGATCGGTGATCGGCACGCGAACCACGGGCTGCACCCATCCCCGGATGACGAGGAACGCCCGGGCATCGAGTCCGGTGCCGCGTTCCACCCGCGCGTCGGCGTCGAAGGCGGCGACCGCCTCGCCGGTCTGGTCGAGCGGGATCGCCGCACGACCCGCACGGAGCATCCCGTCGCGCACCTCGATGACCGGCGCCGAGAGCGTGAGCGAGCCCACCGCCGCCAGGTAGAGGATGATGCCCGTGGCGATGCCCGCGGGCAGCGAGACGGGCGCGAGCACGAGGATGCTCGCCGGGACCAGGAGCAGCGTCGCGATGTAGATCCAGGGCGTCGGCCACAGTTTCTCGCGGTAGTCGGGCATGGATCTATTCGATCAGACTTCTGCACTACCCTCGAACAGTGACCGATTCCGTCGATGTGCTGATCACGGCAGACCGCCTCCCGTCATACGCCCATCCGGGTGATGCGGGCGCCGACCTCCATGCCGCCGAATCCGTCGTGCTCGCCCCGGGGGAGCGTGCCACGGTGGGCACCGGCGTGGCGATCGCGCTGCCCGACGGGTACGTCGCGTTCGTCGTGCCGCGGTCGGGCCTCGCCTTCAAGCACGGCATCACGATCGTGAACGCGCCCGGCACGGTCGATGCCGGCTATCGCGGCGAGATCAAGGTCGCACTGCTCAACACCGATGCCCGCGAGCCGTACGCGATCGAGGCGGGCGACCGGATCGCCCAGCTCGTCGTCATGCCGGTGAGCCGAGCGCGGTTCGTCGAGGTCGAGCGGCTCCCCGGGAGCCTGCGCGGCGAGGGGGGATTCGGCTCCACGGGATTCCGGGAGCACAAGTCAGGAGTGAACGCGTGAGCGACATCGAGAACGTCGGCGACATCCCCGTCGACCAGCCCAAGTCCGCACCCGACGATCGGCCCACCGCCGGTCCGTTCGACGAGTCCGAGGCGAACCCGGTCCGTCCGTACGTCGACCTCGGCGGCGTGAAGGTGCTGCCGCGCGAGGGACTCCACCTGCGGCTCGAGGTCGAGGAGGGCACGAAGCGCGTCGTCGCCATCGGCCTCGACTACGCGAACTCCACCCTCCAGGTGCAGCCGTTCGCGGCGCCGCGCACGAGCGGACTGTGGCACGAGATCCGCGCGCAGATCGCCGACCAGATCGCCCGCCAGGGCGGCACGACCACCGTGCGCGAGGGCGCGTTCGGACCCGAGCTGCTCGCACAGATCCCGGTCGCGGCCGCTGAGGGCCAGACCGGACACATGCGCCTCGCCCGCTTCATCGGCGTCGACGGCCCCCGATGGTTCCTCCGCGGCGTGATCGCCGGCGAGGCCGCGGTCGATCCCGCCGCCGCCGCGCAGGTCGAGGACCTCTTCCGTTCCATCGTCGTGGTGCGCGGCTCGACGCCGATGCCTCCCCGCGACCTCATCCCTCTCCGCATGCCCGCCGCGTCATCCGCCGCGCCCACCGTCTAGCGATGACCGAACCCGACGCCGAGCGCCGACCCGTTCGCGACGACCGGGCGGATGCCGCCGACGCTGTTCCGGCACCGTCCGACGAGGTCGGGGCCCGCGGCGCCTCCGGCGATATGGGCGCAGCGGATGCCGCGGCCGGCGCGTCGCCCGATTCGGCCGAGTTCGCGCGGCAGTTCGCCGCCGCAGCGGAGCGCAGCGGCCTCGGCGCCCTCGCGCGTGACGAGCGCCTGACCGGGCGCGACCTGCTCGGCGCCGTCGGGGGAGTCCGGGGAATCCTCGAGGCGCTCCTGCCCGGACTCGTGTTCCTCGTCACCTACAGCGTGCTCACGAGCTTCGCCGGATGGGACGCGCAGGCCGCGCTCGTGCCGTCGCTCGCGGCATCCGTCGGTCTCGCGGTGGTGTTCACGATCGTCCGCATCGCGACGAAGGGCCAGCCGACCCAGGCCATCGCCGGCCTGGTCGGCGTGCTCGCGTCCGCGGCGCTCGCGCTGTGGACCGGCAACGCCCGGGACAACTACGTGCTCGGCTTCTTCACGAACGCGGCGTACGCGCTCGCCCTGTTCATCTCGCTCCTGGTGCGCTGGCCGGCGCTCGGCCTGATCGTGGGCTTCCTCATGGGCGACGGACTCGCGTGGCGCGAGGACAAGCGCAAGTACCGTGCGGCCCAGTTCCTCACCCTCGTGTGGATCGGGCTGTTCGTGGCCCGGCTCGTGGTGCAGGTTCCCCTCTACCTGGTCGACAACGTCGAAGCGCTCGGGGCCACACGCCTCCTCATGGGCGTGCCGCTGTACGCGCTCGTGCTCGTGTTCTCCTGGCTCGTCGTGCGGGCGGTGTATCCGTCGTCCCGGCGCTCGGACGGATGATAGAGTTATCTCGACGTCAAGATAAATCCGGCGCCACGACGGTGCCGGGCCGGGGGACGCTTAGGTGAACCTTGCTGGATCAGCCCCCTGTCTGACAGAGAAGATGGAGCGTCGCGCGCATGTCCGCGCGGCATCCGCGAAGGAGAGGACATCGTGTCTGCAGTGAACAGTTTCGGGGCGAAGGACACGCTCCACGTCGGTGACAAGTCCTACGAGATCTTCCGGCTCGACACCGTGCCCGGCCACGAGAAGCTGCCGTTCAGCCTCAAGGTGCTCCTCGAAAACCTCCTCCGCACGGAGGACGGCGCCAACGTCACCAAGGAGCAGATCGAGGCGCTCGGCTCGTGGGTGCCGACGGCCGAGCCCGACACCGAGATCCAGTTCACGCCGGCGCGCGTCGTGATGCAGGACTTCACCGGCGTGCCCTGCATCGTCGACCTCGCCACGATGCGCGAGGCCGTCGTGGCCCTCGGCGGCGATCCCAACCGCATCAACCCGCTCTCGCCTGCCGAGATGGTCATCGACCACTCGGTCATCGCCGACCTCTTCGGCACCGAGAACGCACTCGAGCGCAACGTCGAGATCGAGTACGAGCGCAACGGCGAGCGCTACCAGTTCCTGCGCTGGGGCCAGACCGCGTTCGACGACTTCAAGGTCGTGCCGCCCGGCACCGGCATCGTGCACCAGGTGAACATCGAGCACCTCGCCAAGGTCATCTACGACCGCACGGTCGACGGCGTCACGCGCGCCTATCCCGACACCTGCGTCGGCACCGACTCCCACACCACGATGGTCAACGGACTCGGCGTGCTCGGCTGGGGCGTCGGCGGCATCGAGGCCGAGGCCGCCATGCTGGGCCAGCCCGTGTCGATGCTCATCCCGAAGGTCGTCGGGTTCAAGCTCTCGGGCTCGATCCCGACCGGCGTGACCGCCACCGACGTCGTGCTCACGATCACGGACATGCTGCGCAAGCACGGCGTGGTCGGCAAGTTCGTCGAGTTCTACGGCTCGGGCGTCGCCTCCGTGCCGCTCGCGAACCGCGCCACGATCGGCAACATGAGCCCCGAGTTCGGCTCGACCGCCGCGATGTTCCCGATCGACGCCGTCACGATCGACTACCTGCGCCTCACGGGACGCAGCGAGGACCAGCTCGCGCTGGTCGAGCAGTACGCCAAGCTCCAGAAGCTCTGGCACGACCCGGCCGACGAGGCCGTCTACTCGGAGTACCTCGAGCTCGATCTCTCCACCGTGGTGCCCTCGATCGCCGGCCCGAAGCGCCCGCAGGACCGCATCGTCCTCGCGAACGCGAAGGCGCAGTTCGAGACCGACCTCACGGACTACGCCGAGGTCGACCACGATCTGGTCGACCTCGAGGGCGCCGAGTCCTTCCCGGCCTCCGACCCGCCCGGCAACTCGCCCGAGGACGAGCACAGCCAGCACCTCCACCACCACCACAGCCACGCTCCGAAGACGGCCTCCAAGCCGACGAAGGTCGACCTCTCCGACGGCACCTCGTACACGCTCGACCACGGCGCCGTCACGATCGCCGCGATCACCTCGTGCACGAACACGTCGAACCCGTCGGTCATGCTCGCCGCCGGCCTGCTCGCGCGCAACGCCGTGAAGAAGGGCCTCAAGGCGAAGCCGTGGGTCAAGACCACGCTCGCACCGGGCTCGAAGGTCGTGACCGACTACTACGAGAAGGCCGGCCTCACGAAGGACCTCGAGGACCTCGGCTTCTACACGGTCGGCTACGGCTGCACGACGTGCATCGGAAACTCCGGGCCCCTCATCGAGGAGGTCTCGGCCGCCGTGCAGCAGAACGACCTCGCCGTCACCGCGGTGCTCTCGGGCAACCGCAACTTCGAAGGCCGCATCAACCCCGACGTGAAGATGAACTACCTCGCGAGCCCGCCGCTCGTGATCGCGTACTCGCTCGCCGGATCGATGAACTTCGACTTCGAGACCGACCCGCTGGGCCAGGACCGCGACGGCAACGACGTCTTCCTCAAGGACATCTGGCCCGACTCCGCCGAGGTGCAGTCCACCATCGACTCGTCCATCAACAAGGACATGTTCACGAACCAGTACGCGAGCGTGTTCGAGGGTGACGAGCGGTGGCGCACGCTGCCCACGCCCACCGGTGCGATCTTCGAATGGGACGCCGAGTCGACCTACGTGCGCAAGCCCCCGTACTTCGACGGCATGACGATGGAGACGACCCCGGTCACCGACATCGTCGGCGCGCGCGTGCTCGCGAAGCTGGGCGACTCGGTCACGACCGACCACATCAGCCCGGCCGGCAACATCAAGGCCGACAGCCCGGCGGGCCGGTACCTGAGCGAGCACGGCGTCGAGCGCAAGGACTTCAACTCCTACGGGTCGCGCCGAGGCAACCACGAGGTGATGATCCGCGGCACCTTCGCGAACATCCGCCTGAAGAACCAGCTCCTCGACGGCGTCGAGGGCGGCTTCACGCGCGACTTCACCCAGGCCGACGCGCCCCAGTCGTTCATCTACGACGCGAGCCGGAACTACCAGGCCGCCGGAACCCCGCTCGTCATCTTCGGCGGCAAGGAGTACGGCTCGGGTTCGTCCCGCGACTGGGCGGCGAAGGGCACCAGCCTCCTGGGCGTGAAGGCGGTCGTCACCGAGAGCTTCGAGCGCATCCACCGTTCGAACCTCATCGGCATGGGCGTCGTGCCGCTGCAGTTCCCCGCCGGCGAGTCGGCTGACTCGCTGGGCCTCGACGGCACCGAGGTCGTGTCGATCTCGGGTCTCGAGCAGCTGAACGAGGGCGTCACGCCGAAGACCGTGCACGTCGTGGCCGAGCCGGGCGAGCACTCGCCCGCGGGCAAGCAGACCGTGGAGTTCGACGCGGTCGTGCGCATCGACACGCCCGGAGAGGCCGACTACTACCGCAACGGCGGAATCCTGCAGTACGTGCTCCGCTCGCTCGTCTGAGGCGACGCACGCGCTCGGGGCGGTCGGCATGAGCCGGCCGCCCCGAACTCTTCCCGGCCTCCCAGAGTGCCCGGCGTAGACTCGATTGATGCGCGGCCGATGCCGCACTGGACCCGGAGGCACGCACATGACCCTGCTCGAGACGATCTCGGGACCGCGCGACCTCGATGCGCTGAGTTCCGAGCAGCTCGAGCAGCTCGCGATCGAGATCCGCGAGTACCTCGTCGCATCGGTGTCGAAGACGGGCGGTCACCTCGGGCCGAACCTCGGCGTCGTCGAGATGACCATCGCGATCCACCGGGTGTTCGACTCGCCGCGCGACGCGATCGTGTTCGACACCGGGCACCAGTCGTACGTCCACAAGCTCCTCACGGGCCGCAAGGACCTGTCGACGCTGCGGAAGACGGGCGGCCTCGCCGGGTACCCGCAGCGCTCGGAGTCCGAGCACGACATCGTCGAGAGCTCGCACGCGTCCAGCTCGCTCTCGTGGGCCGACGGCATCTCGAAGGCGTTCGAGATGACCGGCCAGCACGACCGCCATGTCGTCGCCGTCGTCGGCGACGGCGCGCTCACGGGCGGCATGACGTGGGAGGCGTTGAACAACATCTCCGACGACAACACCCGCAAGCTCATCGTCGTCGTGAACGACAACGGCCGCTCCTACGCCCCGACGATCGGCGGCATGGCGCGGTTCCTCAACTCGGTGCGCACGAACCAGTCGTACCGGAACCTGCACCTCTCGAGCAGCCGGGCGTTCGACCGGCTCGGCGGGCCGGCGCGTGCCTTCTACCGGGGGGTTCGCGGCGGGCTGCACGGATTCCTCAGCCGCTTCACGGGCAACGAGGCGCTCTACTCGAACCTCGACATCAAGTACGTCGGCCCGGTCGACGGCCACGACGAGCGAGCCATGGAGGCGGCGCTCCGCCAGGCGAAGGCCTACGGCGCGCCGGTCATCGTGCACACGATCACCGACAAGGGCCGGGGCTACGAGCCCGCCCGACTCGACGTCGCCGACCAGTTCCACGCCGTCGGGCAGATCGATCCCGAGACGGGCGAGTCGCTCGAGGCCGCGTCCGCCCCCTCGTGGACCAGCGTGTTCGCCGACGAGCTCGTGCGCCAGGCGGAGCGGAACGAGCGCCTGGTCGGCATCACCGCGGCGATGCTGCGGCCGACGGGCCTCCACCGCATGGCGGAGCGGTTCCCGAACCGGGTCTTCGACGTCGGCATCGCCGAGCAGCATGCCGCGACCTCGGCCGCCGGCCTGGCGTTCGGCGGGCTGCATCCGGTGGTCGCGGTCTACGCCACGTTCATCAACCGCGCCTTCGACCAGGTCCTCATGGATGTCGCGCTGCACAAGGCCGGCGTCACGTTCGTGCTCGACCGCGCCGGCGTCACCGGCCCCGACGGGCCGAGCCATCACGGGGTCTGGGACCTCTCGATCCTGCAGGTCGTGCCGGGGATCCGGATCGCGGCCCCGCGCGACTCGGTCCGGCTGGCCGAGGAGCTCGGCGAGGCGGTGGCCGTCGACGACGCCCCCACGGTGCTGCGCTTCCCGAAGGGGACGGTGGGCGTCGACTACGACGCCGTGCGACGCACGGAGGACGGCGTCGACGTGCTGGCCGAATCTGCCCGCAAGGACGTGCTGCTCGTCACGGTCGGCCCGATGGCCGGACTCGGGCTCGAGGTCGCCGAGCGCCTCGAGGCACAGGGCATCGGGGCGACCGTCGTCGACCCGCGCTGGGTCGTGCCCGTCCCCGCGAGCGTCATCGGCCTGGCTCGCGAACACCGCATCGTCGTGAGCATCGAGGACGGCATCCGTGTCGGCGGCATCGGCACGCGCATCCGCCAGGACCTCCGCGAGGCCGACGTCGACACCGCCGTCACCGAGATCGGACTGCCCGACGAGTTCCTCGAGCACGGGTCGCGCGGGGACATCCTCGAGCGCGTCGGTCTCACGCCCCAGCACATCGCGCGCGACGTGACCGCCATGGTGCTCGGCTCGAAGCTGCCGCATGCGCGCGGCGCCGGGCTCGAGAGCGTCTCGAGCGATACCCGCCCGCAGCCGCGGTTCTGACCGCGCGGTCGCCGTGGCGGCATCCGTCGTCGACGCATCGAGCGGATGCCGCGGCGAACGCCGTACGGACGGCGACGGCCCTCCGGCATGCACCGGAGGGCCGTCGCGTTCCGGCGGCTACGCGCCGGTGCCGCGAACCGGCGGGTGGTGGAACGTGTCCCCGAAGACGCGCTCCGAGGCTCCGACCCGGTCGAGGTACGGCGTCACTCCGCCCATCTGGAACGGGAAGCCGGCGCCGAGGATCATGCAGAGGTCGATGTCCTCGGGCGCGGCGACCACCTGGTCGTCGAGCATGAGCCTGACCTCACGCGCGAGGCCGTCCTGCAGCGCGAGGAGGATGTCGTCGGCGCTGCGCGGGTGCTTCCCGCCCGACACGATCTTCATGGCGCCCTTGTCGAACCCCTTGACCTTGCCCTTGTCGTCCTTGTCGAGGAGCTTGCCGTATTCGGCGAGGCGGTGCAGGTTCTCGCTGCGGTAGAACCGATCGGGGAACGCGGCGTGATGGGTGTCGAGCACGTGGGCGCCCACCTTCAGGCCCACCAGGTCGAGCAGCGTCGAGGGCGCCATCGGCAGTCCGAGCGGCGCGATCGCCGTGTCGACGGTCTCGAAGGAGGTGCCCTCGTCGACCGCGCGCATCGCCGCGCCGAGCAGCACGGCGAGCAGGCGGTTGACCACGAAACCGGGGGTGTCGGCCGTGATCACCGCGTTCTTCTTCAGGTTCTTCGCGGTGACCATCGCGGTCGAGAGCGTGGCGTCGTCGGTGTGCGGCGTCTTCACGACCTCGATGAGCGGCATCACCGCGACGGGGGTGAAGAAGTGGAAGCCGACGAGGCGCTCGGGGTGCGCCAGCTTCGATCCGATCTGCTCGACCGAGAGCGACGAGGTGTTCGTGGCGAGCACGGCCTCGGAGGAGACGAACTGCTCGATCTCGGCGAAGACGTCCTGCTTGATCTGGAGCTCCTCGAAGACGGCTTCGATGACCCAGTCGCAGTCGGCGAAGTCCGCCTTGTCGGTGGTGCCGGTGACGAGCGCCTTCAGCCGGTTCGACTCGTCGGGGGAGATGCGGCCCTTGCCGAGCAGTGCGTCGATCTCACCCGTGATGTACGCCACGCCCTTGTCGACGCGCTCCTGGTCGATGTCGGTGATGACCACCGGCACCCGAAGGCGGCGGACGAAGAGCAGCGCGAGCTGGCCGGCCATGTAGCCCGCACCGACCACGCCCACCTTCGTGACCTTCTTCGCGAGGTCCTTGTCGGGTGCGCCGGCCGGGCGCTTGGTGCGCTTCTGCACCAGGTTGAACGCGTAGACGGATGCCTGGAGCTGATCGCCCGCGATGAGGTCGGCGAGCACCTCGTCCTCACGCTGGAACCCCTCGGCACGCGTGCCGCTCCTGGCCGCCTTCATGAGGTCGAGCGCCGCGTACGGGGACTGCGGGATCGAGCCGATGCGGCTCTTCAGCATCTTCGTCGCGATGCCGATCGCGGCGTCCCACTTGACCAGGCGCTCCACCTTGCCGGGCTCGTTCGGGCGCTTGACCTTGACGCGACCCGAGATCACGTCGTCGGCCCACCGGAGCGAGTCCTCGAGATAACTCACCGAGGGGAAGATCGCGTCGGCGATGCCGAGGTCGAACGCGTCCTGGCCCGTGAGCGTGCGGTTCTGCTTCAGCGGGTTCTCGATGACGACCTTCAGGGCGTTCTCGATTCCGATGAGGTTGGGCAGGATCGTCGCGCCGCCCCAACCGGGGATCAGGCCGAGGAACACCTCGGGCAGAGCGAGCGCCGGGGCGGAGGCATCCACCGTGCGGTAGTCCGCGTGCAGGCCGATCTCGAGGCCGCCGCCGAGCGCGAGGCCGTTGTAGAACACGAACGTGGGCACGCCCACATGGGTGAGCTTGCCGAGCGCGTAGTGGCCGAGCTGCACGAACTTCTTCGCGGTCTCCGTGTCGGGGATCTCGGCGACCTTCGAGAGATCCGCGCCCGCGGCGAGGATGAACGCCTTGCCCGTCACCGCGACCGCGTCGATCTCACCCGCGGCGGCGCGCGCGGTGAGCTCGTCGAGCGTCTTCGCGTACTCCAGCAGCGTGGCGGCGCCGAGGGTGTTCGGGCGCGTGTGGTCGCGTCCGTTGTCGAGGGTGATCAGCGCGAGCGTCTTGCCCGACGCCAGGGGGATGTCGCGCACGTAGGAGTGCGTGACGACCTCGTCGTCGCCCGCGAGGGCCACCAGGGAGTCGAAGTCGATGGTCGAGTAGTCGGTCATCCTCAGGCCTTCTTCGCCTTCTTGTTGAAGTTCGGGTTCTCCCAGATCATCGTGCCGCCCTGTCCGAGGCCGACGCACATGCTGGTGATGCCGTAGCGCACGTCGGGGCGCTCGGTGAACTGGCTCGCGAGCTGGTTCATGAGGCGCACGCCCGAGGACGCGAGCGGGTGGCCGACCGCGATCGCGCCGCCCCACGGGTTGATCCGCGGGTCGTCGTCGGCGATGCCGTAGTGGTCCATGAACGAGAGCACCTGCACGGCGAACGCCTCGTTCATCTCGAACAGGTCGATGTCGTCGATCGTGAGGCCGGCCTTGCGGAGGGCCTTCTCGGTCGCCGGGATCGGTCCGATCCCCATGATCTCGGGGTCCACGCCCGCGAACGCGAAGCTGACGAGCTTCATCTTCGGGGTGAGGCCGAGCTCCTTGGCCGCGGCGCCCGACGCCAGGATGGCCGCCGTCGCGCCGTCGTTCAAGCCGGACGCGTTGCCCGCGGTGATCCGGCCGTGCGGGCGGAACGGCGTCTTCAGCGTCGCGAGGCCCTCGAGCGTGGTCTCGGGACGCATCACCTCGTCGCGCGTGGCGAGTCCCCATCCCTCCTCGGTCCGAACGGCGACGGGCACGAGGTCCTGCTGGATCTTCCCGGCGTCGTAGGCCGCGGCGGTCTTCTGCTGGCTGGCGAGGGCGAAGCGGTCGCTGCGCTCCTTGGTCAGCTGCGGGAAGCGGTCGTGGATGCGCTCGGCGGTCGCGCCCATGACGAGGGCGTCCTCGCCGACGAGGCGCTCGCTGAGGAAGCGGGGGTTGGGGTCGACGCCGGAGCCCATCGGGTGGTGGCCCATGTGCTCGACGCCGCCGGCGATGGCCACGTCGTACATGCCGAATCCGATCGAGCCCGACATCATCGCCGCGGCGGTCATGGCGCCGGCGCACATGCGGTCGATCGAGAACCCCGGCACGGTCTTCGGGAGCCCCGCCAGGATGGCGGCCGTGCGCCCGAGCGTGAGGCCCTGGTCCCCGGTCTGGGTGGTGGCCGCGATCGCCACGTCGTCGATGCGGTCCTTCGGCACGTTCGGATTGCGTTCGAGCAGTGCGACGATCGCCTTGACGACGAGGTCGTCGGCTCTCGTGTTCCAGTACATGCCCTTTTCACCGGCTCGCCCGAACGGGGTTCGGACCCCGTCGACGAACACGACTTCAGCTCGTTCAGCCACGCTGCAGCTCACTTTCGATCAGGATGCTTCGATCCTACGAACGCGATCCGAGGGCGCTGAATCGCTTGACGGAACCTACGAACCGCCCGTCGCGGCATCCTGAACAGATTGTGCTGCCTCGACAAAGGCATCCGCGATTATCTGTGCGGTTGCCGCAACCTGCCACGGGCGAGCGCCGAGGGACGCCAGCGCCGATGCGATGGACTCCTCGGTGGGCTCGGCCGGCGGGTTCCACGCCACGCGACGCAGGTGGTCGGGCGTGAGCAGGTTCTCGACGGGCATGTCGACCTGCTCGGCGACCTCGACGATCCCCGCCCTCGCCAGTCGCAGCCGGGCGTCCGCCTCGGGATTGCGCATCGACCAGGCGCGGGGCGGCGGCGGCGAGTCGCTCGGCACGCGCACGGCCGGGAGCTCGTCGGTGGCGAGTCCGCGCTCGATCGCCGACCACCATCGATCGAGTTCGGATCGGCTCGCCCGACCGGTGAACTCGCGCAGGTCGGCGAGGGCCCGCCGGGTCCGGGGGAGCGCCTTCGCGACGGCGAGGATCGACGAGTCGGGCACCATGCGCCCCGGTGCGATGTCGAGTTCCGAGGCGCGTGCGTCTCGAGCGAGCCACAGCTCGCGCGCGACCGCGAGGTTGCGGGGATTGCGCACGGCGTGGATGCCCGAGAGCCGTCGCCACGGCTCGGCGGCCGGCGGCTTCGCCTCCTTGTGCAGCACCGCCTCGAACTCCTCGGCCGCGAGGTCGGCCTTGCCCGTCTCGGCGAGGCGCTCGGCGAGGCGGTCGCGCACGTCGACGAGGAGTTCCACGTCGAGGGCGGCGTACTTCAACCAGGCCTGAGGCAGCGGACGGGTCGACCAGTCGGCCGCCGAGTGCTCCTTCGCGAGCTTGATGTCGAGCAGCTCCTCCACGACCGAGGCGAGCCCGACGCGGGGCATCCCGAGCAGCCGGGCGGCGAGCTCGGTGTCGAAGATCCGGTCGGGGTCGAGTCCGACCTCGCGGAGGCAGGCGAGGTCCTGGCTCGCGGCGTGGAGCACCCACTCCTCGGCGTGGATCGCCTCCTCGAGCGGGGAGAAGTCGGGGATCTCGGGCGGGTCGAAGAGGAACGTGCCCGCGCCCCGCCGGTACATCTGGATGAGGTAGGCGCGCTGCGAGTACCGGAATCCGCTCGCTCGCTCCGCGTCCACCGCGATCGGGCCCTCACCGTCTGCCAGCTTCCGAACCGCGTCGCCGAAGTCGGCGGGCGACTCGATCACCCGGAATTCATCCACGGTCGGTCCTCCGTCGGGGCAGGGCGGTCACCCCCTCTGAACGAGGCGGCAGCCCCGCGAGCATGCACAACAACTCTCCCCAGCCTTCCACATGCGGGCCGACGGCTGCGTCGAGGGGGGTCCACGACGCCCGGACCTCGATCTGCGCGCCGTCGCCCTGCCGGGCCAGCTCGCCGAATCCCGTCGAGAGGATCTTGGTCGCGGTGCCGGATGCCGCGATGTACCGTGCACCCCGGGCGTCGAGCGCGTCGACGAGCCAGGACCACGCGACATCCGCGAGGAACGGGTCGAGGCCGATGTCCGTCTCGAGGGGTGCCTGGGCGAAGCAGACCACGCGGAAGCGGCCGCCCCAGGCCTCGGGCTCGTCGGGGTCGTAGAGGAGTACGAACCGACCGGTGCCCAGGTCGGAGTCGTCGCCGTGACGCGTGGGCGCGACATCCGCCGACAGTGCGACCGCGAACGGGGCCAGCGAGCCGGGCGCGGGGATCTCCGAGATACGCAGTTCCGCACGCGGCGAGGCCGCACGCAGGGCTTCGAGTGCGGCCTCGAACTCTGGTGGCTGATGCGTCGCGGAGTCGGGCACGAGTGCAGACTAGAGTCTCGGGTGGAGCGGATGTCGGCGGCACGCCGCACCGCCGCCCACACGGACGACGGCTTCGCGAGGGAGGGCACGGATGGGCCGACGGACAGGCGCTGCAGGCACGATCGGGATCGCCGCCACGGCGATCGGGCTGCTCGCGGCGGTCGCCGGAACCGTCGCGGCGGTGATCACCGTCACGATGGCGCGGCGGGTCGTCACGCCGCAGGCGACCAGGCCCGAGGAGGAGCGCATCGTCGCGGTCGACCTCGCCAGCAGGGAGGTCGTGCTCGCGGCATCCGATGAGACGCGGATGCGCGGCCGGTACGGTCTCTGGTTCGACCACGAGTCGGGCCACGCACGGCTCGGCGACGTGATCGACGAGGACGACCGGTTCGTGCGACGGCACCTCGACGCGGTCGACTTCGGTCGCCTCGAGCGCGCCGATCGCGGGCGGATCAACGGCTGGTACCACCTCGGCCCGTGGGAGCTCGGTCACGAGTACGACAACGTCGTGGTCGAGACGCCGCTCGGCCCCGCACCGGCGTGGGTGGTCCCGACGGCGGAACCGTCGACCCGCTGGGTCATCCAGGTGCACGGGCGGGGCGCGAAGCGCCAGGAGGGGCTGCGCGCCGTGGACCCGGCGCGCGCGGCCGGCTGGAACACGCTGCTCATCTCGTACCGCAACGACGGCGAGGCCCCCGAGAGCGAGGATCGCCGCTACGGGCTCGGCGGAACCGAATGGGCCGACGTCGTGGCCGCCGTGCGCTACGCGGAGGAGCACGGGGCGGAGCGCATCGTGCTGATGGGCTGGTCGATGGGCGGCGCCATCGTGCTGCAGGCGATCCTGCGCTCGGCCGCGGTGCGCGAGCGCCTCGTGGGCGTGATCCTCGACTCGCCCGCCATCGACTGGGTGGACATCCTCCGCTTCCAGGGCCAGGCGCTCGGGATGCCCAAGGAGCTCGGCGACGTGGTGGTCCGCCTCCTCGGCGGTCCGTTCAGCGGCGGCCTGACGGGTGTCGCCGCCCCGATCGACGTGGAGGACCTCGACCCGGTCGCCCGTGCCGACGAGCTCGACGCGCCGATCCTCCTCATGCACAGCGTCGACGACGGGTTCGTGCCCATCGACGGCTCCCGCCGGCTCGCCGCGGCCCGCCCCGACCTCATCGAGTTCGAGGTGTTCGAGGGCGCGCGCCACACCAAGCTCTGGAACCACGACCCCGAGCGCTGGACCGCCCTCGTCGGCGGCTGGCTCGAGCGCAGCGCAGTCGACGTGGACCGGCTGGGCGACGAAGCCGAGATCGCGGGCTGAGCGTCGACCGCGTCCGCCCTGCGCGACGCCGCGAACGTCGCCGGCGATGCCGTGCCGCCGGTCAGGCGGCGACGCGCTCCCGCACCTGGCGCTTGACCCGGCCGAGCATGCCGGTCATGCCGCGCACCCGCAGGGGCGACACCGCCTCGGAGAGGCCGAGCGACTGCGGGTAGTCGGCGGGCACGTCGAGCACCTCGTCGATCGACAGTCCGTCGAGGCCCTGGACGAGGATGGACGCGAACCCTCGCGTCGTCGGCGACTCGGCCGGTGCGGTCGCATGCAGGTGGACCCGGCCGTGCTCGACCTCCACGAAGATGAAGACCGGCGACTGGCACTCCTCGACCTTCTCGAAGAGGTCGGGGTGGTCGGCGTAGCGCTCGGGCAGCTCGGGCAGCTCGTTGGAGAACTCGAGCAGGAGCTGAAGTCGGTCGCGAACGCCGAGCGCGAGGAAGTCCTCGCGGGTCTCGGCGAGTCGGGCGGGCAGGGTCGTGGCGTCCATCGGTTCCATTCTCCCACCACGGGCGATCGACTCGGCCCGCCCGGCGCGTCTAGCGGGTGGGCGCCTCGCCGCGCTCGGTGCCGGTGGTGATCGGCACGCGCACGGCGGAGCCCCACTCGGTCCACGAGCCGTCGTAGTTGCGCACCTGCTCGAATCCGAGCAGGTGGGTGAGCACGAACCACGTGTGGCTCGAGCGCTCGCCGATGCGGCAGTACGCGATCACGTCGTCGCCGTCCTGCAGGCCGGCCTCGTCGCGGTAGATCGCGTCGAGCTCGGCGCGCGACTTGAAGGTGCCGTCGCCGGCGGCGGCACGCGCCCAGGGCACGGATGCCGCGGTCGGGATGTGGCCGGCGCGCAGCGCGCCCTCCTCGGGATAGGCGGGGGCGCTGGTGCGCTCGCCGTTGTACTCCTCGGGGGAGCGGACGTCGATGAGCGGGTTGCCGAAGTGGGCGAGCACGTCCTCCTTGAAGGCGCGGACCACGGAGTCGTCGCGCTCCACCACGGGGTACTCGACGAGCGTCACCTCGGGCGCGTCGGTGGTGAGCGGGCGGCCCTCGGCGATCCACAGGTCGCGGCCGCCGTCGAGCAGGCGCACGTCCTCGTGGCCGAAGAGCGTGAACACCCACAGGGCGTAGGCGGCCCACCAGTTGTTCTTGTCGCCGTAGATCACGACGGTCGTGTCGCGGGCGATGCCCTTCGAACCGAGGAGAGCGGCGAACTGCTCGCCGTCGAGGTAGTCGCGCACGACGGGGTCGTTGAGGTCGGTGTGCCAGTCGATCTTGACGGCCCCGGGGATGTGTCCCGTCTCGTACAGCAGCACGTCCTCGTCGGACTCGACGACGACCAGGCCCGGTTGACCGAGGTGCTCGGCAAGCCAGTCGGTGGTGACGAGACGCTCGGGATGCGCGTACTCGGCGAACTTGGCGGCGGAGTCGAACTCGGCGGACATGCGGAACCTCCAGGGATCGTCCGGTCGGACGGGGTGTGCAGGGGAGCGGACTAGGCTGTTGACCTGTCCACCTCGAATCTACGCGGCGTGCGGGTGGAAGTCAGCATGCCCGTCATCCGGTGCAATACGGGAGACCCTCCAGCATGACCACGGCCGCGAGCCATGCCCTCATCCGACTCGTCGAGCGGAACCCGTCGATCTCCGCCGCCGAGATCGCGTCGGAGCTCGTTCCGCCGCCGCAGTTCGAGCACGCCTCCTTCGAATCGTATCGGCCCGACCCCGACTTCCCGTCGCAGCAGGCGGCGCTCGACCGCCTCAACGAGTTCGCCGGCGCCTGGCGGGCGGCCCAGCGCCCGGGCGGGTTCTTCTCCCGGAAGCGGCCCGCACGCATCGAGCTGCCGGGCGTCTACCTCGACGGCGGGTTCGGCGTCGGCAAGACCCACCTCCTCGCCGCCCTCTGGCACGTCGCGCACGGCCCGAAGTACTTCGGCACGTTCATCGAGTACACGGCGCTCGTCGGTGCACTCGGTTATGCGCAGGCGGTGGAGCTCCTCCGGGGGGCCCGCCTCGTCTGCATCGACGAGTTCGAGCTCGATGACCCGGGCGACACCATGCTCATGACCCGCTTCCTCGGCGAGCTCATGGGGGGCGGCACGCGCGTCGCGGCCACGTCGAACACGCCGCCGAACGCGCTCGGCGAGGGCCGGTTCGCCGCGTCCGACTTCCTGCGCGAGATCCACGCCCTCTCCGCGAACTTCGAGACACTGCGGATCGACGGGCTCGACTACCGCCGTCGCGATACGGAGGGCCACGCCGAGTCGGTCGGCGACGCTGCCGCGGCGGCGCACACCGCGGAGGCGCTCGCCGCCCGCGGCCACCAGGTCTCGCTCGACGGCTTCGACGAGCTCATCGCCCACCTCGCCACGGTGCACCCCTCGAAGTACATCAAGCTGATCCAGAGCGTGGAGTTCATCGCCCTGGAGGGCGTGCACGAGCTCTCCAACCAGAACGCCGCCCTCCGCCTGGTCGCCTTCATCGACCGCGTCTACGACGCCGAGGTGCCGATCATCGCGAGCGGGCTCCCGCTCGACCGGGTGTTCGACGACGAGATGATGGCGGGCGGCTACCGCAAGAAGTACCTGCGAGCGATGAGCCGCATGATCGCGCTCACCACGGGCGAACTGCCCCCGCACGAGTAGGCCGCATCGGCGGCATCCGCTCGGGTGGCCGGATGCCGCATCCGCTCGGGTGGCCGGATGCCGCCCGCATTCCGCGACCGCCCGGATTCACATCGACCGCCCGGGGCCGCGAAACCTGCTGTTTACGTGGAAGGGTGATCCCGTAACCAACGCGAAACACAACACGATCCCTCTCGAAACGTCCCGTCATGAGACTGGACCGCACCAGGTTCCCCACCCCTGCACTGAGAGAGGTTCGAGATGGATCAAGGCAATACCGCGTTCCTACTGATATCGGCGGCACTCGTGCTGCTGATGACGCCTGGACTCGCATTCTTCTACGGCGGTCTCGTGAAGGCGAAGAGCGTCATCAGCATGATGATGCTGAGCTTCGGCGCGATGGGCCTCATCGGCGTGCTCTGGGTCGTGTACGGCTACGCCATCGCGTTCCCCTCCGCCGACGGCCTTGCCGCACCGTGGTCCATCGACTGGTCGGCGATCGGCCTGACCAGCCTCCTCGAGACGCCCGAGGGCGCGGCCTACCCGCCGCTCGCGTTCGTGGGCTTCCAGGCGACCTTCGCGATCATCACGGTCGCGCTCGTCTCGGGCGCCATCGCGGACCGCGCGAAGTTCGGCGCCTGGATGGTCTTCGCGGCGGTGTGGGCGACGGTCGTCTACTTCCCCGTCGCCAGCTGGGTGTTCAACTTCGGCCTCGCCGACGACGGCAGCTTCGCGTACGGCGGCTGGATCACCTACGGCATGCAGGAGTTCTTCGGCGTCGGCGCGCTCGACTTCGCCGGCGGCACGGCGGTGCACATCAACGCCGGTGCGGCGGCGCTCGCCCTGGCGCTCGTGCTCGGCAAGCGCGTCGGCTTCTCGAAGGGCGCGCACGTGCCCCACAACCCGCCGTTCGTGCTCCTCGGCGCCGGCCTCCTGTGGTTCGGATGGTTCGGCTTCAACGCCGGTTCCGAGCTCGCCGCCGACGGCACCGCGGCGCTGGCCTGGATCAACACGCTGGCCGCTCCGGCCGCGGCGCTGCTCGCCTGGCTCGTCGTCGAGAAGATCAAGGACGGCAAGCCGACCTCGGTCGGAGCCGCGTCGGGCGCCGTCGCCGGCCTCGTCGCGATCACCCCGGCGTGTGCGTTCCTCACGCCCGGCTGGGCGATCGTCCTCGGCCTGCTCGCTGGCGCCATCTGCGCGCTCGCGGTCGACCTGAAGTTCCGCTGGGGCTTCGACGACTCGCTCGACGTGGTGGGCATCCACCTCGTCGGCGGCCTCATCGGCACGCTGTACCTCGGCTTCTTCGCCAACGGCACCGGCCTCATCTACAGCGGCAACCTCACGCAGCTGCTGGTGCAGGCGATCGCGGCCTTCTCGGTCCTGGTCTACTCCTTCGTGCTCGCCTACGTCATCGGCTTCATCATCCAGAAGACCATGGGCTTCCGGGTGAAGAACGAGGACGAGATCGCCGGAATCGACACCGTCGTGCACGGCGAGGACGCGTACAAGCTCGAGACCGTCTGACGACCGATCCACCGCGAGGGCGGTGGGGTAGTGTGCGGGTGTGCCAGACACCAGCCGCTTCCTCACCGCCCTCGGGCGTGTCATCCGGTCGCTCGCCGGGGGCCGCTCGACCGGCGCGACGACCGGTGAAGCAGATGCCGCGGCGGCACGCGCCTCGGCGAACGCGGGCCCGGTGTCACCCGGCCGGGCGGGCCCCTCGGCCACGGTCGAGATCGACCCGCGGCGGCTCCGCGACGTGCGCCTCGCCTATACGCCGTCTCGCGACGGGGAACCCGACCCCGGCGAGATCGTGTGGACCTGGGTGCCCTACGAGGAGCGCGACGGGCGGGGCAAGGACCGCCCGGTGGCCATCGTCGCCGCGTCCGGATCCGGGGACTACCTGGCGGTGCAGCTCACGAGCAGGGCCCACGACGGCGACCACGACTTCGTCGCCCTCGGCGACGGCGCATGGGATGCGTCCGGGCGCCCCAGCTGGGCGCGGATCGACCGGGTCTTCCGGGTGCGCGCCGACGGCATGCGCCGCGAGGCGGCGTCCCTCGACGCGCGGCGGTACGCGCGCATCACGGCGGCGCTCGGCGAGCGGTACGGCTGGCGCTGAGGCTGCGCTCGTCCGCCGTGCTCAGTGCTGCGGTGGGCGGTGCAGGCCGAACGGCGACCCCTGGTCGTCGCGGCACAGGCGGAACTCGCCGAAGCGGGCGACGGACTCCTCGTCGTCGCCACCCGGCATGACCTCCACGGTGCCGCCGAGGCGCTCGACGTCCGCGGCCGCGGCCTCGAGGTCGTCGACCTGGAAGAACACGTACGGCGAGGCTCCCTCGTCGCCGCCGTGGACCCCGGCCGGCACGCCGACCCCCTCGATCGCGTAGCCGTCGCCGCCCGGACCGGATTCGAACGACCACCCGAACAGCTTCCCGTAGAAGCTGCGTGCGGTCATGGCGTCACGGCCGCCGAACTCGATGAACGACACCTGTCCGGTCATGGTTCCCCCTCGCGTCGGTGCGTGTGCGCGCCACGGTAGGCGCGGGGAACGGATGCCGCAACGGGTTGCCGAGCAACGAAGAACGCCCCCAGTGGAGTGGGGGCGTTCGTGGGCGATGCCGGGCTCGAACCGACGACCTCTTCCGTGTGAAGGAAGCGCGCTACCAGCTGCGCCAATCGCCCATCTTCGATCGCGGTGCACCGTGGTGACCGCGGACTCGATACTAGCCGACGGAGGCTGGCGAATGCACATCGAGCCGCCCGGCGGGAGAGGAGGATGGCGACTCTCGGGGCTGACACGCCCGGGATCCCGTCGCGGATTCCGGGAATGACCGGGAGGAACGTGCCACGCGGTCCGCTCGGTTTGTGAATCGATCGGGGAATCCGTTAGAGTCTCTCTGCACGCAGAAATGCGGGCAACGCGGATGTGGCGCAGTGGTAGCGCATCACCTTGCCAAGGTGAGGGTCGCGAGTTCGAATCTCGTCATCCGCTCTGATCAGGAATGAGCATACGTTCGTTCCTGTTCTTTTGGTGGTGAACCCATACACGGTGGATTGGCCGAGAGGCGAGGCAGCGGCCTGCAAAGCCGTATACACGGGTTCGAATCCCGTATCCACCTCCAAGCCTGAGAAGCTGCTTCTCGACTTGGGCGATTGGCGCAGCGGTAGCGCGCTTCCCTGACACGGAAGAGGTCACTGGTTCGATCCCAGTATCGCCCACCACGAAGGCCCCGGCATCCGCCGGGGCCTTTCGCGTTCACGGCCGCATCACCATGGAGACGGCGCCGGGGGCGCCACGACCGGCGGGCGGTCGTCGCACGTGATCGTGTTCGGCAGCTCCCACGGTGCGAGCCACGGGCCGGTCGTGTTCACGCCGCTCGAGTCGTTGCCGCCGAGGTCGACGAGCGAGAACTCCGAGCCCGCCGGCGTGAAGTGGAAGGTGCCGCAGTTGTTGACGCCCACGGCGCCGACGTTGCGCGCGTCGACGTTCTCGAACGAGGCCGAGCCCGCGACGCGGGCGCTGACCACCGAGGTCCCCGTGCCGTCGATCCGCAGGTCCTCGAAGTGCACGCCCGAGATCGAGTACAGGTCCTTCACGGGCCAGTCCGACACCAGCATGATCGCGTTGTAGGTGTTGTCGAGGAGGTGGTCGCCGGTCACCCGGATGTCGGCCTGGTCGATCGATCGGTCGAGCGCGTAGAACCAGATCGCGCCGAGCCCGATGTTCCAGTTGAGCTCGTACGTGCCCGCGCGCACGGTGGTGTTGTCGGCGATCGAGAGCGTGCCCGTGAAGGGCTCGGCGCCGAAGCGCGACCCCACGTGGATGCCGCTGCCCTCGCGGATCGGGTCGGCGACGAGGTTGCCGGACACGGTCGTGTCGGTGCCCCCGTAGATCGCGATGCCGTTGGCCAGCGTGGGCGTCTGCACGGTGTTGCGATCGAACGTGTTGCCGGCGTTCGCGAGCCGCTCGGACCACATCGCCAGCCCGTCGTCCCCGGTGTTGCGGACGAACGTGTTCGACACGGACGACGCCGTCACGCCGGTGTGGAAGTTCACGGCGTCGGCGACCTGGTCGACGATGATGGTGTCCGTCACCGTCAGGTCGTGCATCGGGCCGTCGAACCAGAGCCCGACCTTCGTGTGGCGGATGTGCAGTCCGTCGATGGTGGAATCGCTCATCGCTCCGCCGACGCCGTTGACCTGGTCGGTGTCGATGCGCTCGCGCACGTCGCCCTCGATCGCGAAGTCCGACAGGTGCACGTTCGAGCTGCCACCGGCCGTGGCGTCCTTGCCGTAGAAGCCGACGCCCGTGTGCACCGAGCCGTCGGCCGTCGGCTTCTTCAGTGCGACCTCCTCGCCGCGCACGATCGAGTGCCAGTTGCCCGCACCCCGGATCGTGATGTCGTCGACGATGAGATGCTCGTTCACCTGGAAGGTGCCCGCGGGGATGAACACCGTGAGGTCGTGGCGCTGGGCGTACCGGATCGCCGTGCGGAACGCCGGGGCGGCGTCTCGTCCGCCCGTCGGATCGGCTCCGAACGTCGTCACGCTCACGGAGCCGTCGGGCTGCGCCGTCGGCGGTGCCACGAGCTCGGAGTCGAGCAGGTCGATCACCGTCCACGCGGCATCCGTGCCCTGCGGGGCGGTGAGGCGGACGACGGATCCGGCCGCGTACGTCGAGCCCAGGAGCATCCGCTGCTCGTCGTAGAAGTGCATCGGGCGGAACGGCTTCTGCACCTCGAACCCCGCGCCGGGCACGCATCCGCACTCGGTGATCCACCAGTCGGGGTGCAGGAGTCCGGCGTTCGGGTCGTTCGTGAACGGGTACTGGTTGTACAGCCACGCGTACTCCGACGTGAGGGTCATCGTGGCGGCGGGACCGCCGTCGACGCTCACCTCGAGCGGCGCGGTGATGCCGCCGCCCCCCGGGGAGTCGGGGATGCTGTACCGCACGGTGATCGCGTTGGCGGTCGCGGGCAGCGTGAACTCGACGTGCTCGCCCGGGTCGAGTCGCACGGCGGTGCGACCGGATGCCTCGGCGGGCAGCGTGTACGCCGTGCGGTCGGGCCCGATCACCTCCCCGTTCGTCGCGGCGTTCTCGGCCTCCTGCTCGAGGAACCCGACGTCCGCGCCGCGGCCGGCGACGAGGGCGGGGTCGAGTGCCGCGCGGGTGACGACCGGAGCCGGTGCCGCGGGAGCCGCGGACGCTGCGGCGGGGCCGGCGAGGGCGCCGCCGGCGAGGATCGCGACGGCGGCGGCCGCGACGAGCGCGGGATGCGCCGCTCGCGCCCGTGCGCGGCGAGAGGGCGGCGGGAAGGGGCTGGTGGGACGCGTCATCGTCGACTCGTTTCCTCTCGGTGTACGCCATCGGACACGGCGGGCACGTCGACGCCCGCGAGTGAGGCGACTGTATGCCCCGGGTGCGCGGCATCACAAGGGGATGCGAGGGAATGTCGACGTAAAGTCGAGATCTTGCGAGAACGAGCGCAAACGGGCGCAAGTCGTGACGGCCCGGGCGCGCTGCTTGCGCGCGCCGGGTGCAAGGGTCGCCGGTTCAGCCGATCGGCAGCGGGTCGAAGACGAGCGGCGGGTGGCTGATCCGGGTGGTGAACCACGACCAGGTCTCACCCGACGTCTGCTCGATCGCCGCGAAGGTGTCCTGGGCCGGCGGCACGTCGCGGAGGACGACCGTGATCACGCGGCGTCCGCTGAAGCGGATGGAGCCCGGCGCGTCGACCGTGCCGCTGCCGGCGAACCCGCTGGGCGTGAACGCCGCGCGGGTCGGCGCATCCACCGCGAACGTGAACACGTACGTGCCGAGGCCGGTGGCGCCGTACGCACCGGGGTTGAAGTGCACCGAGACGGCCGGATTCCGGTTCGGCGTGGTCCGGAGGTCGAAGCCCGCGAACGGCTCGGGAGTGTCGGTCTGCACGATGGTCGGCCGGATGAGCGTGAGGTTCGTGCGGCCGCGTCCGACCGTGGTCGTGGGGGAGAGCACCTGGATCGGTGCCCAGAAGATCGGGCCGGACCCGAGCTCGCCGGCTCGGCGCTTCGCGACCCAGTCCTCCGCGGTGAGGTCGCTCTCGAACTCGGCGGCCTCGGTCGTCTCGACCGCGGTGCCGCGGTCCTCGTCGTCCTGGTCTGAACTGAACATGAGCAGAACTCTAGAACTCGGATGCGGCGCCGTCATCAGTGTGCGCACCGACCGCCCCGGGCGGGCCCGCCGCCCCGTCGCACTACAGTTGAAGGGTTCGTTTCGACTCAGAGGGAGTGGTACACAGTGGCCGACGGCTTCGAGCTCTTCACCGATCGGTCCGTCGTCGCGATGCGCGTCAACGGCGAGCTCAAGGACCTCGCCACGACGGTCACCGAGTCCGACGACGTCCAACCGGTCACCATCGATTCGCCCGACGGCCTCGACATCCTCCGGCACTCGACCGCGCACGTGCTCGCACAGGCCGTGCAGGCCGTGAACCCCGAGGCGAAGCTCGGCATCGGGCCGCCCGTGACCGACGGCTTCTACTACGACTTCGACGTGGCCGAGCCGTTCACCCCCGACGACCTCAAGGCGCTCGACAAGGAGATGGCCCGCATCGTCCGCCAGGGGCAGCGTTTCGTGCGGCGCGTCGTGACCGACGACGAGGCCCGCATCGAGCTCGCCGACGAGCCCTACAAGCTCGAGCTCATCGGGCTCAAGGGCGGCGCGGGCCAAGGCGACGAGAACGAGAGCGTCGAGGTCGGCGGCGCCGAGCTGACGATCTACGACAACGTCGACCCGAAGACAGGAGAGACGGTCTGGAAGGACCTCTGCCGCGGGCCGCACCTGCCCAGCACCCGCCTGATCGGCAACGGCTGGGCGCTCTCCCGGGTCGCGGCCGCGTACTGGCGTGGTTCGGAGAAGAACCCGCAGCTGCAGCGCGTGTACGGCACCGCATGGCCGAGCAAGGACGAGTTGCGCGCCTACCAGCATCGCCTCGAGGAGGCCGCCCGGCGCGACCACCGCAAGCTGGGCGCCGAGCTCGACCTCTTCTCGTTCCCCGAGGAGATCGGCAGCGGCCTGCCCGTGTTCCACCCCAAGGGCGGCATCATCAAGCGCGAGATGGAGGACTACGTCCGCCGCCGCCACATCGAGGAGGGCTTCCAGTACGTCTCGACCCCGCACATCACGAAGTCGCACGTCTTCGAGCTGTCGGGCCACCTCCCGTACTACGCCGACACCATGTTCCCGCCGATGGAGCTCGAGAACAGCGAGTACTACCTGAAGGCCATGAACTGCCCCATGCAGAACCTGATCTTCCGGTCGCGGGGCCGGTCGTACCGCGAGCTGCCGCTGCGGTTCTTCGAGTTCGGCACGGTGTACCGCTACGAGAAGTCGGGCGTCGTGCAGGGGCTCACGCGCGTGCGCGGTCTCACCCAGGACGACTCGCACAGCTACGTCACCCCCGAGCAGGCGCCGGGCGAGATCAAGCACCTGCTCGACTTCATCCTCGGCCTGCTGCGCGACTTCGGGCTGGACGACTTCTACCTCGAGCTGTCCACCCGCGACGCGGCATCCGACAAGTTCAAGGGCACCGACGAGCAGTGGGCGGTCGCGACCGACGTGCTGCGCGAAGTGGCCGAGGGCTCCGGCCTGGAGCTCGTTCCCGACCCGGGCGGCGCCGCCTTCTACGGGCCCAAGATCTCGGTGCAGGCGCGCGACGCGATCGGCCGCACGTGGCAGATGTCGACCATCCAGTACGACTTCAACCAGCCGGCCGGCTTCGGGCTCGAGTACACGGCGGCCGACGGCTCCCACCAGCAGCCCGTGATGATCCACTCGGCGAAGTTCGGCTCGATCGAGCGGTTCTTCGGGGTGCTCATCGAGCATTACGCGGGCGCCTTCCCCGTGTGGCTCTCGCCCGTGCAGGTCGTGGGCATCCCGGTCGCCGACGAGTACTCCGAGTACCTCGGCGGCGTGATCGACCAGCTCCGACGGGCCGGCGTGCGCGCCGAGCTCGACACGAGCGACGACCGCATGCAGAAGAAGATCCGCACGCACACCACCCAGAAGGTGCCCTTCCAGCTCATCGCGGGCGAGAACGACCGCGCAGGCGAGACGGTCAGCTTCCGGTTCCGCGACGGCAGCCAGGAGAACAGCGTGCCCATCGCCGACGCCGTGGCGCGCATCCGTGCGGCCATCGACGACCGCCGCCAGGTGATGACGAAGGACGACCTCTGACGTGGGCGCCTACGAGACCGACGAGTTCGATGGCGTGCCGACGGATGCCGCGGCCGACCTCGCCGGAGTGCCCGACGCCTTCCAGCGGCTGTGGACGCCGCACCGCCTCGTCTACATCCAGCACGGCCAGCAGCCCGACGAGCACACCTGCCCGTTCTGCCGCGCGCCCGAGATGAGCGACGAGCAGTCGCTCATCGTCGCCCGCGGCACCCACGCCTACGCCCTGCTCAACCTGTACCCCTACAACAGCGGTCACCTCCTCGTGTGCCCGTACCGCCACATCGCCACGTACGACGAGGCGAGCCCAGAGGAGGTCGCCGAGATCGGCGAGCTCACGCAGGTGGCGATGCGGGTGGTGAAGCAGGTCTCGCGGTGCGACGGATTCAACATCGGCATGAACCAGGGCCGCATCGCCGGTGCCGGGATCGCCGAGCACCTCCACCAGCACATCGTGCCGAGGTGGGCGCTCGACGCCAACTTCTTCCCGATCATCGCGGGCACGAAGGCGCTCCCACGCCTGCTCGGCGAGGTGCGGCAGGAGATCGCCGACGCCTGGCCGGCGTAGACCCGAGCGCACGGCGCGGGCTGGACATGGCGTCCACTGAACGCGTGCGCGACCTCCATCGTGGCGCAAGCCGCATCCGTTCCGACGACTAGGATTGACCCATGACCGAGAGCTCCATGCCCGCGCCCGCCGCGACCTCGCTGACCGGTTCGAGCCGCGTCAAGCGCGGCCTCGCCGAGATGCTGAAGGGCGGCGTCATCATGGACGTCGTGACGCCCGAGCAGGCGCGCATCGCCGAGGACGCCGGCGCCGTGGCGGTCATGGCGCTCGAGCGCGTGCCCGCCGACATCCGTGCGCAGGGCGGCGTGGCCCGCATGAGCGACCCCGACCTCATCGAGGCCATCATCGCCGAGGTGTCGATTCCGGTCATGGCGAAGGCCCGCATCGGCCACTTCGTCGAGGCGCAGGTGCTGCAGGCGCTCGACGTCGACTACATCGACGAGTCCGAGGTGCTCTCCCCGGCCGACTACGTGAACCACATCGACAAGTGGGCGTTCAACACGCCGTTCGTCTGCGGTGCGACGAACCTCGGCGAGGCGCTCCGCCGCATCAACGAGGGCGCGGCGATGATCCGCTCGAAGGGCGAGGCCGGCACCGGCGACGTGTCGGAGGCGACGAAGCACATCCGCAAGATCACGTCCGAGATCAACCAGCTGAAGTCCATGACGCGCGACGAGCTCTACGTCGCCGCGAAGGACCTGCAGGCGCCGTACGACCTGGTGCTCGAGATCGCGGAGACCGGCAAGCTGCCGGTGGTGCTCTTCACGGCCGGCGGCGTCGCCACCCCGGCGGATGCCGCGATGATGATGCAGCTCGGCGCCGACGGCGTGTTCGTGGGCTCCGGCATCTTCAAGTCCGGCAACCCCGAGGCCCGGGCGGCCGCGGTCGTGAAGGCGACCACGTTCTACGACGACCCCTCCGTCATCGCGGATGTCTCCCGTGGCCTCGGCGAGGCGATGGTCGGCATCAACGTCGGCGACCTGGCCGCGCCGCACCGCCTCGCCGAGCGCGGCTGGTGACCGCGAACCTCCGCAGCGAATCGCTCGGCGTGGGGGACTCGGCCGCGGCCGGACCACACGTCGGCGTCCTGGCCCTGCAGGGCGACTTCCGGGAGCACGCGCACGTGCTGACGCGCCTCGGCGCGCACGTGTCCCTCGTCCGCCGGCCCGAGGAGCTCGACGCGGTCGACGGCCTGGTCATCCCCGGCGGCGAGTCGAGCGTCATGGACAAGCTGTCGCGCACGTTCGGCCTCGCCGAGCCGCTGCAGGCCGCGATCGCCGACGGGCTGCCGGTGTACGGCACGTGCGCCGGGCTCATCATGCTCGCCGACACCGTGCTCGACGCGATCGCCGGCCAGCAGAGCCTCGGCGGACTCGACGTGGTCGTTCGCCGCAACGCCTTCGGGTCGCAGAACCAGTCGTTCGAGACCGACCTCGACATCCCCGCGCTCGGCGAGGAGCCGATGCACGCGGTGTTCATCCGCGGCCCGGTGGTCGAATCGGTCGGAGCGGCGGCGACGCCGCTCGCGGCGCTGGCCGATGGACGCGTCGTCGCGGTGGAGCAGGGCAACCTGCTCGGCACGAGCTTCCACCCCGAGATCACGGGGGAGTACCGCTTCCACGAGTACTTCCTCGGCAAGGTCCGCGCGCGGACCGCCAGCGCCGTCGAATAGCACCGGGCGTCCCGCGTCGGCGTGGTGCTCCGCAACCGAATGCCTCCCGTTCACGGGGTGCCGACACCGGTGCGGAAGGTGTCCCCGAGGTCTAGGCTTCCGCTCAACGGCTGCCCCGGCGCGCGCCGCACCGGCCGCAGCAGGGTGTCCTGGGCGGCGCGGGAGCGAGGTGCAACGTGGTCACGAGGCTGCCGAGTTCGTCGGAACCCCGACCGGACGGAGAGGCCGTCGGGTGCGACACCACCGACCTCATCCAGGTCCACCGGATATTCCGCTGGCTGTACCGTGAGCTCCCGGGTCGCATCCGGAGCGTCGACGACGGCGACGTCGGCCGGGCCGCGATCATCGCCGACTACGCGTCGATGGACTTCTCCGCCCTCCACCTGCACCACGAGACCGAGGACCTGGTGCTGTGGGACCGACTCGTCGATCGATCGCCGGGATGCGCTCCGCACGTCGAGTTGATGAAGGCCCAGCACGCCGAGGTGGCCGCGGAGCTCGCGGAGGTCGAGCCCCTCGTCGATCCGTGGCGTGCCAACGCGGATGCCGCGAGCCGCGACCGGCTGGCCACGGGCGTCGAACGCATCCGGGACACGCTGATCGTGCACCTCGGGCGCGAGGAGGAGGAGATCGTGCCGGTCGCCGGCGCGGTCCTGACCCAATCGGAGTGGGACGAGATGGGCGAGCACGCCCGCACGGGCATCCAGCAGTCGAAGCGGAACATGCCGCGGGACGTCATGGCGATCCAGCTCGGCCTGATGGTCGCGACCGTGCCACCGGACGAGCGCCCGGAGTGGATCAAGGAGAACCTCCCGGCGCCGATCCGGGTCCTCTACGCACTGCTGCTGAAGCGGAGGTACGAGCGCGCCATGCGCGAGCTGTACCCCGACGGCGTCGTCCCCGCGATTCCGTGAGGGTGGTGCCCGGCGGTCGCGCGCGGCGGTGCGCCGTGTCGGTCGCCCTCGGTAGGGTCGCGTCATGACCCAGTTCGTCGCCCTGCTCCGCGGCGTGAACGTCGGCGGGATCACCGTCACGTCGGCCGACCTCCGCACCCTGTTCGACGAGCTCGGATTCACCGACGTTCGCACGGTGCTCGCCAGCGGCAATGTCACGTTCGCGTCGGCGAAGCGGGAATCGCACGCGGCGCTGAAGGGCCGCATCGAGCGGGCGCTCCGCGATCGGTTCGGCTACGACGCGTGGATCGTGCTCGTCACGCGCGCGGAGCTCGAGCGCGCCGTCGACGCGTTCCCCTTCGAGGCCGACGACGCGAAGCGGCAACCCTGGGTGATCTTCACCTCGGAGGCCGGGGTCGTCGACGAGCTCATGCGCTTCGCAGACGAGGCGGATGCCGACGTCGACCCCCTCGCCGCCGGCGAGGGCGTCGTGTACTGGAACCCGGTGAAGGGCACCACGGTCGGCACCCCGTTCGCCAAGCTGCTCGCGAAGCCCAAGTACAAGCCGCTCACGACGAACCGCAACCTCAGGACCCTCCGGAAGATCCTCGGCTGAGGCCGGCTGCGGCCCCGGGCCGGCTGTGCACGGAGCCGGGTGCGGGGGCGCCGCGGCATCCGGGCGCTCGCTCCGGCTGCGATCGCGCCAGCACGGCGGCCGGGCGCGGTGCGCACGCTGCCATACAATGGTCTGTCGGCGGATGCACCCGCCGAGGAGCGATTCAGGAGCATCATGTCCGGGCATTCCAAGTGGGCGACGACCAAGCACAAGAAGGCCGTCATCGACGCGCGCCGTGCGAAGTCGTTCGCCAAGCTCATCAAGAACATCGAGGTCGCCGCCAAGATGGGCGGAGCCGACCTCTCGGGCAACCCCACACTGGTCGACGCCGTGCAGAAGGCGAAGAAGACCTCGGTCCCGAACGACAACATCGACCGCGCCATCAAGCGCGGCGCCGGTCTCACCGGCGAGTCGATCGAGTACACGACCATCATGTACGAGGGCTATGGCCCGAACGGCGTGGCCCTCCTCATCGAGTGCCTCACCGACAACAAGAACCGCGCGGCCGCGGAGGTGCGCACGCTCATGAGCCGCAACGGCGGCACCATGGCCGACCCCGGCAGCGTGGCGTACAACTTCGCACGCAAGGGCGTCATCGTGGTCCCCGCCGAGGGCACGACGGAGGACGACGTGCTCGCCGCCGTGCTCGACGCCGGCGCCGAGGAGGTCACCGACGAGGGCGAAACGTTCGAGGTGATCACCGAGGCATCCGACATGGTCGCCGCACGCACCGCGCTGCAGGAGGCCGGCATCGACTACGACTCCGCCGACGCCGCGTTCGTGCCGAATCTCAAGGTCGAGATCGACGCAGAGACCGCGCGCAAGGTGTTCCGCCTCATCGACGCACTGGAGGACAGCGACGACGTGCAGAACATCTACAGCAACTTCGACCTCTCGGCAGAGGTGCAGGCCGAGCTCGAGGCGGAGTAGGCCGATCGCCGTGCGCGTGCTCGGCATCGACCCGGGGCTCACGCGCTGCGGCGTGGGCGTCGTCGACGTCGATCCGAACCGCACCGCCCGGCTCGTCGACGTGGTCGTGCTGCGATCGCCGGCGGACCTCGACACCCCGCGCCGGCTCGCGAGGATCGCCGACGGGATCGAGGCGATCATCGAGGAGCACCGGCCGCAGGCCGTCGCGCTCGAGCGCGTCTTCGCCAGGAGCGACGTGTCGACCATCATGGGCACCGCCCAGATCTCGGGCGTCGCCATGCTCATCGCCGCCCGCCGGGAGCTGCCGGTCGCGCTGCACACGCCGAGCGAGGTCAAGGCCGCGATCACCGGCTACGGCCGTGCCGACAAGGCCCAGGTTGGTGCGATGGTCGCGCGCATCCTGGGACTCGAGGCCGTGCCGAAGCCGGCGGATGCCGCGGACGCGCTCGCGCTGGCGATCTGCCACGCCTGGCGCACCGGGGGAGTCGCCGGCGCGGCGGTGCTCGACGCGGCCGCGCCGCCCGTCGAGGGCGCGGCGCTCACGCCGGCCCAGCGCGCATGGATCGCCGCGGAGCGTTCCGCGGCCGTGTCGGGGGCGGCCCGTAGGGTGAAGGAGTGATCTCCTCTCTCCGCGGCCGCGTGCTCACGGCGGCCGGCAACTCGGTCGTGATCGAGGTCGGCGGCGTGGGGTTCCATGTGAACGCCACACCCGCGCTCGCCCTCGCCAGCCGCCCGGGTGAAGAGATCACGGTGCACACGAGCCTCATCGTGCGCGAGGACGCGCTGACCCTGTTCGGGTTCGCCTCGCGCGACGAGCTCGACGTCTTCGAACTGCTCATCGGCGTCACCGGCGTCGGCCCGAAGTCGGCGCTCGGCGTGCTCTCCGCGCTCTCGCCCGAGCAGGTGGCCGCGGCCGTGCAGGGCGACGACGACGCCGTGTTCCGCAAGGTGAGCGGCATCGGGCCGAAGACCGCCAAGCTGATCACGGTGTCGCTGGCGGGCAAGCTCGTCGCGACCACGACGAGGCCGGCTCCCGCCGCCGTCGTCACGGGCGGCGTCGCCGAGAGCGTCCTCGCCGCGCTCACCGGGCTCGGCTGGTCGGAGCGCGTCGCCGCCGACGCGGTCGACGAGACGATGGCCGCGGCATCCGAGGTCGAGGCGGCATCCGTTCCCGCGGTGCTCCGCCTGACCCTTTCGCGCCTGGGTCCCGCCCAGCAGACCGGGAGGGCGAGATGAGCCGCGGCCTCGACGACGACGACCTCGACGTCGATCTCACCGATCCGGTGCTCGCCTCCGAGGCCGAGCTCGCGTTCGAGGGCGCCCTGCGGCCGCGCAGCCTCGCGGAGTTCGTCGGGCAGACCCGCGTGCGCGGGCAGCTGCAGCTGCTGCTCACGGCCGCCACACTGCAGCAGCGCACGCCCGACCACATCCTGCTCGCCGGCCCGCCCGGGCTCGGCAAGACGACGCTGGCCATGATCGTGGCCCACGAAGGAGGCCGGCCGCTGCGCATGTCGAGTGGCCCCGCCATCCAGCACGCGGGCGACCTGGCCGCCATCCTCAGCTCGCTCGTGCCCGGCGAGGTCCTGTTCATCGACGAGATCCACCGCATGGCGAGGTCGGCCGAGGAGATGCTCTACCTCGCGATGGAGGACTTCCGCATCGACATCATGGTGGGCAAGGGCGCGGGGGCCACGTCGGTTCCGCTCGACCTCGCGCCGTTCACCCTCGTCGGCGCCACGACTCGTTCGGGCCTGCTGCCGAACCCACTGCGCGACCGCTTCGGGTTCACCGCGCACCTCGAGTTCTACGACGAGGCCGAGCTCGAGCAGGTGCTGTCGAGGGCGGCCAGGATGCTCGGGCTCGCCGTCGACGGGGAGGCGCTCGCCGAGATCGCCGGGCGCTGCCGTGGAACGCCCCGCATCGCCAACCGGCTGCTGCGCCGCGTGCGCGACTACGCGCTCGTGCACGGACGCGACGCCGACGTGGAGGCCGTGCGAGCGGCTCTCGACCTCTACGACGTCGATGCGCTCGGCCTCGACCGACTCGACCGGGCCGTGATGCAGACGATCCTCACGAGGTTCGGTGGAGGGCCGGTCGGACTCAACACCCTCGCCGTCTCCGTGGGCGAGGAGTCGGAGACCATCGAGGCCGTCGTGGAGCCCTTCCTGGTGCGCATCGGGCTCATCACGCGCACGCCTCGCGGCAGGGTCGCGACCCCTGCGGCGTGGCGCCACTTCGGGCTCGCGGAGCGGGCCCCCGAGGGCGCAGCGACCCTTCCCATCGATGACCTATAATCCATTGAGGCTTCGTCCTCAACGCCGTCGACTTCGTGCGGCACGCCGCACACCGGAAGGTACCTCCCCCTCATGACGTTCGATCCGTTCACTATCATCATGCTCGCCGTCCTGGCGGTGCTGATCTTCTTCATGTTCCGCAACTCGCGCAAGCGTCAGGCCGACGCGCGTGAGCTGCAGTCGAAGGTCCAGCCGGGCGCGAAGGTGATGACCAACTTCGGCGTCTTCGGCACCATCCTCTCCATGGACGAGGAGGAGAACCAGGTCCTCCTCGAGACCTCGCCCGGCACGGTGCTCACGGTGCACCGGCAGACCATCGCCCGGGTCGTGGAGCCGGCCGAGGTCGAGGCCGTGACCGAGGTCGGCCCGGCAAACGGCGAGCCCGAGTTCGGCGAGCGCGTCGACGACACCCCCAACGACGAGGCGCCCGAGACCAAGAAGTCGGACGACTAAGGCTCCCCAACCCCCGTGGCTCGGCCCGCGCGATGTCGCGCGGGCTCCAGCAGAGAAAGCAGAACCAGTGGCTGCACCATCCAAGCGGTCATCCCGGCCGACCCCCGTTCGCAAGGCCTGGCGATCGCTCACCTGGCTCGGCGTCATCATCGTCGGCCTGTTCGCGATCAACGCGGCCGGAGTGATCTGGGGCGGCGGCTCGTGGACGCCCAAGCTCGCCCTCGACCTCGAGGGCGGCACGCAGATCATCCTCGAGCCGAAGGTCGAGACCGGCCAGTCGGTCTCGCAGGAGCAGCTCGACCAGGCGGTCTCGATCATCCGGCAGCGCGTCGACGCGTCGGGCGTCGCCGAGGCCGAGATCAACACCGAGGGATCGAACGTCGTCGTCCGCATCCCCGGTGAGCTCGACGACCAGACCCGCGACCGCATCGAGTCGTCGGCCAAGCTCGAGCTGCGGGCGGTGCTGCTCGCGGATGCCGCGACGACGCAGTCGGTCGACCCCACCGAGAGCCCCGCGCCGACCGAGCCCGCAGAGGAGCTCGAGTCGACCCCTACCACCGAGCCGACCGACGGCAGCGACCCGGCGTGGATCACCCCCGCCCTGCAGGACGAGTTCGACAACTTCGACTGCGCGACCCTCGACGAGGCCGACACCAACGTCGCGCCCGCCGACGAGCCGCTCGTCACCTGCGACGTCAGCCGCACCGCGAAGTACCTGCTCGGCCCGGTCGAGGCCAGCGGCGAGAACATCGTGAACGCGACCAACGGCATGGTCACCACCCAGACCGGCGCCAGCACCGGCCAGTGGGCCGTGAACATCCAGTTCGACGAGCAGGGCACCGAGGACTTCGGCGAGGTCAGCACGCGCCTGTTCGGCCTCAACGGCCAGACGCCGCGCGACCAGTTCGCATTCGTGCTCGACGGAGCCGTGCTGACGGCGCCCCAGATGAACGGGGCGATCACCGACGGGCGCCCGCAGATCACCGGCAACTTCACGCAGGAGTCGTCGAAGTCGCTCGCCGACCAGCTCAAGTTCGGCGCCCTGCCGATCAGCTTCACCGTGCAGTCCTCCGACACGATCTCGGCGACGCTCGGCACCTCGCAGCTCCAGTCCGGCCTCATCGCCGGCCTCATCGGCCTCATCCTGGTCGTGATCTACACGCTCTTCCAGTACCGGGCGCTCGGGTCCGTCACGATCGCGTCGCTCGCGATCGTGGGCCTGGTCACCTACCTCATGATCACGATCCTGTCGTGGCGGGAGGGTTACCGCCTCTCGCTGGCGGGCATCGCGGGCCTCATCGTGGCGATCGGCTTCACGGCGGACTCGTTCATCGTGTACTTCGAACGCGTACGCGACGAGCTCCGCGACGGCCGGCCGCTCGTCGGCGCCGTCGAGGCCGGATGGAAGCGCGCCTTCCGCACGATCCTCGCCTCGAAGGGCGTCAACCTGCTCGCGGCGGTGGTGCTCTTCATCCTCGCGGTCGGCAGCGTGAAGGGCTTCGCGTACACGCTCGGTCTCACGACGATCATCGACGTGGTCGTGGTGATCCTGTTCACCCACCCGATGCTGCAGCTGCTCGCGCAGACCAGGTTCTTCTCGAGCGGCAACCCATGGTCGGGGCTCGACCCCAATGCTCTGGGTGCCGTCTACCGTGGCCGCGCCGAGTTCCGCAAGCCCGTCGCAGTGCCCGCGAGCAAGGTCGCCTCGAGCTCGAAGGAGGCGCAGAAGCGCCAGACCATCGCAGAACGCAAGGCCACCGCGAGCGTCGGCAGTGGGACGAGCGAAGGCAAGGAGTCCTGATGGCCAACCGGCTCACCACATTCGGCAACGACCTCTACACGGGCAAGCGCTCGTTCAACTTCGTCGGCGGCCGCAAGAAGTGGTACGCGATCGCGGGCGTGCTGATCATCCTCACGGTCCTGATCCCCGTGCTGCGCGGGATCAACTTCAGCATCGAGTTCCGCGGCGGTTCGCAGTTCCAGATCGCGGGCATCGAGAACGCCACGCCCGAGCCCGCGATCGACGCGGTGGCGTCGGTCGTGCCCGAGGCCGACTCGCACGTCACGATCGTCGGCGGCGACGGGGTGCGGGTGCAGACCGACCAACTCGAGCAGGCCGACTCGCGGGCGGTCACGACCGCCCTCGCCGAGGCGTACGGCGTCCCCGAGTCGGAGGTCACGTCGTCGTTCATCGGCCCGAGCTGGGGTGCGGATGTCACGAGGCAGGCGCTCGTCGGTCTCGTCGCGTTCCTCCTGCTCGCGGGCGTCATCATGGCGATCTACTTCCGCACCTGGAAGATGTCGCTGGCGGCGATCCTCGCGCTCATCGGCGACCTCATCGTCACGGTCGGCATCTACGCCGCGGTCGGCTTCGAGATCAGCCCCGCGGCCACGATCGGCATCCTGACGATCCTCAGCTACTCGCTCTACGACACGGTGGTGGTGTTCGACAAGATCCGCGAGAACACCGCGGAAGACGGCCAGGAGTCGCGCCGCACGTTCGCCGAGTCGGTGAACCTCGCCGTGAACCAGACCCTCGTGCGCTCCATCAACACGAGTGTCGTGGCGGCGCTGCCGGTCGCGGCGATCCTCTTCATCGGCGCCGGGGTGCTCGGGGCCGACACCCTGCGCGACATCTCCCTCGCACTGCTGATCGGCATCATCGTGGGAACGTGGTCGACCGTCTTCATCGCCGCGCCGCTGTACTCGCAGCTGCGCGAGGGCGAGCCGGCCATCCATCGCCACGACCAGAAGGTGCTGAAGGAGCGCGAGCGCGCGGCATCCGCGACGAGCAACGCCGAGGCGCTGCCGACCGTGTGATGTTCGCCTCGGGCGAGAGTGGCACGGAGCACGCCCCGGAACGGCGATAATTGAGTTCTGGAGGTGGGCGTATGACCGAGGCGGGAGTCAACTCGACCGCTTCGCTGCGCCGCCTGGTGCCACGGATCTTCTCGAAGGCCCAGCCCTCGGGTGCCGTGGACACCCTCATGCGAACGGTTCGGATGCATCATCCGAAGGCCGACCTCGGGCTCATCGAGCGCGCCTACACCGTCGCCGAACGCGCCCACGAGGGCCAGAAGCGCAAGAGCGGCGAGCCGTACATCACGCACCCGATCGCGGTCGCGCAGATCCTCGCCGACCTCGGGATCGGGCCCAAGACGGTCGCCGCGGCGCTCCTGCACGACACCGTCGAGGACACGGCGTACACGCTCGACCAGGTGCGCGCCGACTTCGGCGACGAGATCGCGATGCTCGTCGACGGCGTCACGAAGCTCGACAAGGTCAAGTACGGCGACTCTACCCAGGCCGAGACCGTGCGCAAGATGATCGTCGCGATGTCGAAGGACATCCGGGTGCTCATCATCAAGCTCGCCGACCGCCTGCACAACGCCCGCACCTGGGGCTTCGTGCCGGCCGAGTCCGCGGCGCGCAAGGCCACCGAGACCCTCGAGATCTACGCGCCGCTCGCGCACCGACTCGGTATCCAGGCGATCAAGCTGGAGCTCGAGGACCTCTCGTTCGCCGTGCTCTACCCGAAGCTGTACGCCGAGATCGAGAGCCTCGTGAAGCAGCGCACCCCGCAGCGCGAGGAGTTCGTGCAGACGGTCATCGACATGGTCGGCGAGGACCTCAAGACCGCGAAGATCCGTGGCAAGGTCATGGGCCGCCCCAAGCAGTACTACTCGATCTACCAGAAGATGATCGTGCGCGGGCGCGACTTCGACGAGATCTACGACCTCGTCGGCATCCGCGTGCTCGTCAACTCGGTGCGCGACTGCTACGCGATCCTCGGCTCGATCCACGCGCGGTGGACGCCGCTGCCCGGCCGGTTCAAGGACTACATCGCCACGCCGAAGTTCAACCTCTACCAGTCCCTCCACACGACGGTGATCGGCCCGAAGGGCCGCGCCGTCGAGATCCAGATCCGCACCCACGACATGCACCAACGCGCCGAATTCGGCGTCGCCGCGCACTGGAAGTACAAGGAGCGGATGAACTCCGGTCGTGCGACGGACGCCGCGAGCGCCCACGACACCGACATGGCGTGGCTCGCCCACATCTCCGACTGGCAGGCCGAGACGGCCGACCCGGGGGAGTTCCTCGACTCGCTGCGGTTCGAGATCGGCGCGAAGGAGGTCTACGTCTTCACGCCGAAGGGTCGCGTGATCGGCCTGCCCTCTGGTGCGACCCCGGTCGACTTCGCGTATGCGGTGCATACCGAGGTGGGCCACCGCACCATGGGCGCGAAGGTCAACGGCCGTCTGGTGCCGCTCGAGAGCGAGCTGTCCAGTGGCGACGTGGTCGAGGTGTTCACGTCGAAGAACCCCGACTCCGGACCGAGCAAGGACTGGCTCACGTTCGTGAAGAGCCCCCGGGCGCGGAACAAGATCCGGCAGTGGTTCACCAAGGAGCGTCGCGACGAGGCGATCGAGCAGGGCCGCGACGCCATCGCCCGGGCGATGCGCAAGCAGAACCTGCCGCTCCAGAAGCTCATGAGCCAGGAGTCGTTCGCCGAGGTCGCCGCGCAGCTGCGCTACGACGACGTGTCGTCGCTGTACGCCGCGGTCGGCGAGGGCCATGTCTCGACCCAGTCGGTGCTCGAGAAGGTCGTGGCGCTCGTCCGCGACGTCGACGAGGGCGACGAGCCCGACCTGCCGATCCCGGTGCGCTCTCGCCCTCTGCCCCGGAACTCGGACTCCGGCGTGCTCGTTCGCGGGGCTCCCGACATCCTCGTGAAGCTCGCCCGATGCTGCACCCCGGTGCCGGGCGACGAGATCATCGGCTTCATCACGCGCGGTGCCGGGGTGTCGGTGCACCAGGCCAATTGCCACAACGTGCAGTCGCTGATGCGGGAGCCCGAGCGGATGATCGACGTCGAGTGGGCACCGAGCTCCAAGAGCGTGTTCCTCGTGCAGATCCAGATCGAGGCGCTCGACCGGGCCGGACTGCTCTCCGACGTCACGCGCGTGCTCTCGGAGCACCACGTGAACATCCTGTCTGCGAACGTGTCGACCTCGACCGATCGCCTGGCCCTCAGCCGGTTCGTCTTCGAGATGGGCGATACCACGCACCTCGATCGCGTGCTCAACGCCGTGCGACGGATCGACGCCGTCTACGACGTCTACCGCGTGAGCGACGGCTGATCGCCATCGCGCGCTGAACGCCGCCCGGATTCCGCCAGCTCGAGCCGCCTGCGGGCCGCCGCCCGGTGCGGCATCCGGACGGCGGCATCGAGTCGCTCGTGCAGTGCCGTCGCGAGCGCGGGCCGCTCGACCTGCAGGGCGCCGACCACGCCCACGACCACGTCGTCGTCGAGGCTCGGATCGCGAAGCAGGTCGAACGCGGTGCGCGTCGGCGAGGTGCACCGGTGGTCGCCGAACCGCACGATGTCGTCGTCGTCGATGCGGACCTCGCGGACGAGCGTTCGAGGGCGGTCGACGACGGCGATCCTGGCATCGAGCGGCACGCAGAACTGCGCGACCGTCGGGGCATCGTCGATCGCCCCGTGCACCCACGCCGCCGACATCCGCTCGATGATGAGCGAGCGGGGCGATCGCATGGACAGGACCATGGCTCGGAATGCCGGGTGGTCGGGTTCGTCGACCGGTGCCCAGGCATGGTCGATCACGAAGAGCTCGCCGTCGAGTCGCGCGGCGCAGAGCTCGGCGAGCGGAAGGTGATCGGTGCCGAGCACCGCGGGAAGCCGGGCCATGAGGTCATGCTGCGGCATCCGGCCGTCTGCGCACCGCGTGACGATCGAACTGTGGAGAACGTCGGTCGTCGTCGGAGGGCGCGGTCGAGTGGGCCGCGTCGCCTCGGTGGTGTCGGCCGGTCAGCCGCCGACGGCCTTCAGCCACGCACGACGCGCCTCGAGGGCCTCGCGCGCCGACGCGATCGCCTTCTGGTCGCCCGCCGCCTCGGCCGCGGCGAGCTCGGCCTCGAGCTTCGCGATCGCGTCCTGCAGCTGGCCGAGCATGCCCTCGGAGCGCGCCTTCTTCTCGGGGTCCTCCCGCTGCCAGCGCTCGTCCTCGAGCGAGCGCACGTGCGTCTCGACCTTGCGCAGGCGGTCCTCGACCGGCCGCACCTGGTCGCGCGGCACCCGGCCGATCTCGTCCCAGCTGCGCTGGACGCGGTTCAGTGCGTTGCGCGCCTGCTTGGGATCGGTGACCGTGAGGAGCTTCTCGGCCTCGTCGAGCAGTGCGAGCTTCTCGGTGAGGTTGGCGCGGTACGCCTCGTCCTCCTGCGCGTCGACCTCGGCCTTGGCCTGGAAGAGCACGTCTCCCGCCGCCTTGAACTTCGCCCACAGGGCGTCGTCGAGCTTCTTGCCGGCGCGGCCGGCCTGCTTCCATTCGTCGAGCAGGGCACGGTAGTCGGCGACCGCGTCGCCACCACGCGGGGCGAGCGCCTCGGCGCGCTCGATGAGCGCCTGCTTGCGGGCCCGCACGTCGCGATGTGCGGCGTCGAGCTCGGCGAAGAACGCCTTGCGGTGCTGCTCGATGGTGGAGCGCGCGGTGCGGAAGCGCTTCCAGAGCTCGTTCGCCTCGTTCTTCGGCAGGCGCGGGCCGTCCTGCTGGTGCTGCTGCCAGCTCGCGAAGAGGGCGTCGAGCTCGGCGGTCGCCTGCTTCCACTGGGTCTTGGCGGGGTCCTGCGCCGCGAGCGCCTCGGCCTGCTCGACGATCCGGGTGCGCTCGGCGATCGCCTCGTCGAGCGCGGCCTTCGACTCGGCCTGCTGCTGCTCGGTGAGCTCCTTGGCCGTGCCGGAGAGCGCCTCGAGACGGCGGGCGAGGGCGTCGAGGTCGCCGACCGCGTGCGCCCCGGCGACGGACTCGCGGAGGTTGGTCACGGCCTTGGCGACATCCGCTGCCGGTGCGCCCCGACGCGCGCGCTGCTCGAGGAGGCCGACCTGGCCCGCGAGGTCGGCGTACTTCCGCTCGAAGTAGGCGAGGGCCTCCTCAGGCGTGGCGTCGGGGTACTGGCCGACCTCTCGCTCGCCGTCGGCGGTGCGTACGAAGACGGTGCCCGTCTCGTCGACGCGGCCCCACGGTTGCTGCTCTGAATCGGTCACGGCCTCACCCTGTCGTGGTCGGATGCCGCCCCACGGGCGGCGTTGACGGCATCAAGCCTATTGCACCGCCCGAGGGCGGGACCGTCGTCACTCGATCGTGAACCCCGTGATCGCCACGGGCACGGCGGGCGCGCCATCGGTGCCGCCGTCGGCCGTTCCGGCGTCGGTGACGGCCGACTTGAGGTCGTCGAGGCCGCTCGTGACACGGCCGACGACGGTGTAGCCGCCGGCCTGGTCGGGGGAGAGCGTCGTGTCCTCGTAGACGATGAAGAACTGGCTGCCATGGCTGTAGCCGTCCAGCTGCTGGCGCGCCATCGCGATCGTGCCGGCCGGGTAGGCGTTGTCGGCCGGCGCGTTCTCGACGGGTCCGTAGCTGTACCCGGGGCCTCCCGTGCCGTCGCCGGCGGGATCGCCGCACTGCAGGACCCAGATGTTCTCCCGCGTGAGGCGGTGGCAGCTCGTGCCGTCGTAGAAGCCGTACTGGATGAGGCTGATCTCGCTGGAGACCGCCTGGGGGGCGGCCGCGCCGTCGAGCTCGATGCCGAGCGGGATGTCGTTGAGCGTGAGCGTGCCGGTCCAGGTGCGATCCTCGGCGATGTCCGCGGAGGGCACGTCGCCCTCGTTCTCGCCGGCGGGAGGAGTCGCGGTCGGCGTCGGCGTGGCCGTGGGCTCCGCCTCGGGCGTGCCGGGTCCGCCCCCGAAGTAGAACAGCTGGGCGGCGGTCGCGAGCGCGAGCACGACCACGAGGGCGATGACGGCGATGACGTTGTCGCGCGAGCGGCGGCGCTGCTTGCGGACGTGCACCTCCTGGCGAGCCTGGTACGTGCGGAGGCGGGCGCGTTCCTCACGCGCCTGACGGTCGTTCGATGCCACGCATGCTCCTTCTCGGGACTCCTGCGTGCCGACTCTACGCAAGGCCGGTGGTCGGCACCAATCGCGTGCGCCCGCGTGCGCCCGCGTGCGCCCGCGGGTCGTCGGGGTCGGCCGGGGTGTCGGATGCCGCGGCTACGCTGGACGTCATGGTGGACTCCAGCCCGGGGCTGCGTTCCGGCGCGACGCCGCTCGCCGTGCGCATGCGCCCGACGAGTCTCGACGAGGTCGCCGGCCAGCGGCACCTGCTCACCCCGGGATCGCCGCTCGTCGCACTGGCGGGCGATCGCACGGGCGAATCGGGCTCGGTCTCGGTCATCCTCTGGGGTCCGCCCGGCACGGGCAAGACCACGCTCGCGCAGGCGATCGCCCGCTCCTCGGGCCGCAAGTTCGTCGAGCTCTCCGCCGTCACGGCCGGCGTGCGCGACGTGCGCCAGGTGATGGAGGAGGCGCGCGCCAGCCGCGACCTCTACGGACTCTCCACGGTCCTCTTCCTCGACGAGATCCACCGCTTCACGAAGGCCCAGCAGGACGCGCTGCTCCCCGGCGTCGAGAACGGGTGGGTCATCCTCGTCGCCGCCACCACCGAGAACCCCTCGTTCTCCGTCATCTCGCCGCTGCTCTCACGGTCGCTCCTGCTCACGCTCGAGCTCCTCACCGACGACGACCTCGGCGTCCTCGTCGACCGTGCGGTCGCCGACCCGCGCGGGCTCGCCGGAGCGGTCGACCTCGAACCCGAGGCGCGCGCCGCGATCATCCGACTCGCCTCGGGCGACGCGCGGCGGGCCCTCACGGCGCTCGAGGCGGCGTCGGTCGCCGCGTCGCAGGTCGCCGCGGCCGCCGCCGCCGGCGACGGCGAGCCCGCGGCATCCGACGCCGGAGATGCCGACGACGGCGCCGACGACGGTCGTGCAGCGGATGCCGCCGTCCCGCCCCGACCCGTCGTGACCGCCGAGGTGGTGGCCCGCGCCGTCGATCGTGCGCTGCTGCGGTACGACCGCAACGGCGACGAGCACTACGACGTCATCAGCGCCTTCATCAAGTCGGTGCGCGGGAGCGACGTCGACGCCGCGCTGCACTACCTGGCGCGCATGATCGAGGCGGGTGAGGATCCGCGCTTCATCGCCCGGCGCATCATCGTGCTCGCGTCCGAGGACATCGGCATGGCCGACCCGACGGCGCTCGGCGTTGCCGTGGCCGCGGCCGACGCCGTGCAGTACATCGGCATGCCAGAGGGGCGCATCCCACTGGCCCAGGCGGTCGTGCACCTCGCGACCGCCCCGAAGTCGAACGCCGCGTACCTGGGCATCGACCGTGCGATCGCCGACGTCCGCGAGGGCCGGGCCGGTCGGGTGCCGAAGCACCTGCGCGATGCCCACTACCCCGGCGCGAAGCGGCTCGGCCACGGCAAGGGCTACAAGTACCCCCACGACGACGAGATCGGCGTGGTGCAGCAGGAGTACCTTCCCACCGAGCTTCGCGGCGCGACGTACTACCAGCCCACCGAGCACGGCAATGAACGCGAGGTGTCGGCGAGGCTCGCGAAGCTGCGACGCATCGTGCGGGGCGGACCCTGACGCCTGCGCGGCCGGCTCGCCGTCCGATGAACGGCGGCGCGGCTCCGTGATATCATCTTCTCTGGCCTGAAGCCTGACCCTCGAGCGCGGCTGCGAGAGGATCACTGGCGAACGGGTGCGATCTGTAGCCGATCCACCCTTGGCGAATCCCTCTGACACAGATTCCCGGCGCACGATCGCGCCGCGAATTCACTTGAGATTCTTCCGAAAGGACATTCGTGTCGAACCAGTCACGCAGCAAGACCCGCCTCTCCCGTGCGCTCGGCGTCGCCCTCACCCCGAAGGCCGCCAAGTACATGGAGAAGCGCCCGTACGCCCCCGGCGAGCACGGTCGCACCAAGCGCAAGCAGGACTCCGACTACGCCGTGCGTCTTCGCGAGAAGCAGCGCCTGCGCGCCCAGTACGGCATCCGCGAGAAGCAGCTCCGCATCGCGTTCAACGAGGCTCGCCGCACCGACGGCCTGACCGGTGAGAACCTGGTCGAGCTGCTCGAGATGCGCCTTGACGCCCTGGTGCTCCGCGCCGGCTTCGCCCGCACGATCTCGCAGGCCCGCCAGTTCGTGGTGCACCGCCACATCCTCGTCGACGGCCAGATCGTCGACCGACCCTCGTTCCGCGTGAAGCCCGGCCAGCTCATCGGCGTCAAGCAGCGCTCCGAGGGCACCGAGCCGTTCCAGGTCGCCGCGGCCGGCGGCCACGTCGACGTGCTCCCGAAGCTCCCCGCCTACCTCGACGTGGAGCTCGACAAGCTCCACGCGACGCTCGTCCGTCGCCCGAAGCGCGCCGAGGTCCCCGTGACCTGTGACGTGCAGCTCGTCGTCGAGTACTACGCGGCTCGCTGACGCGACCACGCACTGGCCAGGGGCCGCGGGGCTTTCCCGCGGCCCCTGTTCCGTGCCTGCGGCATCTGCCTCCGCGGCATCCGTCGCCGCTAGACTGTCGAGCGCGGCGCGGCGGCCTCCGCAGGGCGCTGCTCGCGGGCGCTCGGCCATGACCGGCGCCTAGACTAGCTGCAGGCGTGCCGAGCGGGACTCGTGCCGCGAATCGGTCAGAGGGAGCACTTCGTGAAGAGCATCGTGTGGTTCGCCGTGGGCGTCGCTGCAGGCTTCGTCGCCGCGCACCAGCTCAACCAGACCCAGCAGGGCCGGGAGTTCTTCTCGTCGGTCGATGCGAAGGCGCGGGCCTTCGGCAAGGCCATCGCCGAGGGCTACCACGAGCGCGACGCCGAGCTCCGCGCCGAGGGCCTCGCGCCCGACGCCGCGCGCTGACGCCGGCACCCCGACTCCGCCCGGTCGCACCGGGCCGCTGAACCAGAACGGAATCATGCAGACTGCAGACATCCGCCAGCGCTGGCTGGACTTCTTCGCCGCGCGCGGCCACACCGTCGTGCCCTCGGCCTCCCTCGTCTCCGACGACCCGACGCTGCTCTTCACCGTGGCCGGCATGGTGCCGTTCGTCCCGTACCTCACGGGCCTCGTGCCGCCGCCGTACCCGCGCGCCACGAGCGTGCAGAAGTGTATCCGGACGAACGACATCGAAGAGGTCGGCAAGACGCCGCGCCACGGCACGTTCTTCCAGATGAACGGCAACTTCTCCTTCGGCGACTACTTCAAGGAGGGCGCCATCAGCATGGCGTGGGAGCTGCTCACCACGCCCGAGGCCGACGGCGGGTACGGCTTCGAGCCGAAGGACCTCTGGGTGACCGTCTACAAGGACGACGACGAGGCCATCGAGCTGTGGAAGCGGATCGCAGGGCTGCCCGAGGAGCGCATCCAGCGACTCGACAAGGACACGAACTACTGGCACACCGGCCAGCCCGGACCCGCGGGTCCGTGCTCCGAGATCTTCTTCGACCGCGGCCCCGCCTACGGCATCGACGGGGGACCGGCGACGGACGACGACCGCTACGTCGAGATCTGGAACCTCGTCTTCATGCAGTACCTCATCGACGACGTGAAGTCCAAGACCGACTTCCGCATCGTGCGGGAACTGCCGAAGAAGAACATCGACACCGGCATGGGCCTCGAGCGCGTCGCGTTCATCAAGCAGGGCGTCGAGAACATGTACGAGATCGACCAGGTGCGCCCGGTGCTCGACCGCGCCGCGGAGATCTCGGGCCGGCGGTACGGCGCGGTGCACGACGACGACGTGCGCATGCGCGTGATCGCCGACCACGTCCGCTCCTCGCTCATGCTGATGAGCGACGGCGTGACCCCGTCGAACGAGGGTCGCGGGTACATCCTCCGTCGGCTCCTGCGTCGCACCATCCGCGCGATGCGGCTGCTCGGCGTCGAGGGGCCGACCTTCCGCGAGCTGTTCGCCGCCTCGCGCGATGCCATGAAGGCGGCGTATCCCGAGGTCGCGCGCGACTACGCCCACATCGAGCAGCTCGCCCTCGGCGAGGAGGAGACGTTCCTGCGCACGCTCGCGGCGGGCACCTCGATCCTCGACGGCGCCGTCGCGACGACCAAGGCCGCCGGACAGGCGGAGCTCGCCGGCGACACGGCGTTCCTCCTGCACGACACCTACGGCTTCCCGATCGAGCTGACCCTCGAGATGGCCGACGAGGCGGGCCTCGCGGTCGATCGCGGCGCGTTCGACGAGCTGATGACCGCCCAGCGTACGCGCGCGAAGGCGGACGCGAAGTCGAAGAAGAAGGTGCTCGCCGACCTGTCCGTGTACGGCGACTTCCGCGCCAAGGGCGAGACGATCTTCACCGGGTACACCGACCTCACGACCGAGTCGACCGTGCTCGGGCTCATCGTCGACGGCCGGCCGGTGCCGGTCGCCACCGCGGGGCAGACCGCTGAGGTCATCCTCGCGGAGACCTCCCTGTACGCGGAATCCGGCGGCCAGGCGCCCGACCAGGGCCGCATCGTGGGCAACGGGTTCGAGCTGGAGGTCATCGACGTCCAGAAGCCCGTGAAGGGCCTGATCAGCCACACCGCCAAGGTGGTGTCCGGCGAGGTCGGCGTGGGCGTGCCCGCGACGACGCTCGTGGACGAGGACTACCGGCGCGGCGCGACGCAGGCGCACTCCGGCACGCACCTCGTGCACGCGGCGCTCCGCCAGGTGCTCGGGCCGAACGCGCACCAGTCCGGGTCGTTCAACAAGGCCGGGTACCTGCGCCTCGACTACGGGTGGAACTCCGCGCTGTCGCCCGAGACCCGCAGCGAGATCGAGGAGATCTCGAACAACGCCATCCGCGACAACCTGCAGGTCGTCACCCGCGAGATGCCGCTCGACGAGGCGAAGGCCCTCGGCGCGATGGCGCTCTTCGGCGAGAAGTACGGCGACGTCGTGCGCGTCGTCGACATCGGCGGCCCGTGGTCGCGCGAACTCTGCGCCGGCACCCACGTCTCGACGAGCGCCGAGGTCGGCATGATCAACATCGTCGGCGAGTCGTCGGTCGGCGCCTCCAACCGGCGCGTCGAGTCGCTCGTCGGCATGGACGCCTTCCGCCGGTTCGCGGCCGAGCGGGCGCTCGTCTCCGAGCTGAGCACGAGCCTGAAGACCCGTCCCGAGCAGCTCGTCGACCGCGTCGGCGAGCTCGTGACCAGCCTGAAGTCGGCGGAGAAGCGGATCGCCCAGTTCGAGGCGCGGGCCCTCGCCGATCGCGTTCCGGCGCTCGCGGCGAACGCGACGCGCGTCGGCGACGTGCTCCTCGTCGCCGAGGCCGTCGGCTCGCTGGGTTCGGGCGATGAGCTGCGATCGCTCGCGACCGCCGTGCGCGGGAAGCTCGGCGACGCGGCATCCGTGGTGGCGCTCGCAGCCGAGGTCGGCGGCAAGCCGATCGCGATCGTCGCGACGTCGCCCGCGGCCCGCGACGCGGGCGCGAATGCCGGCGCACTCGCGAAGACGATGGCGTCCGTGCTCGGAGGGGGCGGAGGCGGCAAGCCCGACCTCGCGCAGGGCGGTGGCAGCGACACGTCGGCGATCCCCGCGGCCCTCGACGCGGTGCGCCGCGAGCTCCACCGGTAGGCCGGATGCGCCAGGGAGCGAGACTCGGCATCGACGTGGGGCGGGCGCGCATCGGCGTCGCCCGGTGCGACGCCGGCGGACTCCTCGCGGTTCCCGTGGAGACCGTGCCGCGTGCGCAGGAGGGTGATGCGGACATCCGCCGGATCCTCGAGCTCGCCGACGAGTACGGGGCCATCGAGCTCGTGGTGGGTCATCCGCTCTCGTTGTCGGGGGCTCCGACGCCGTCGACCGACGATGCGATCGCCTTCGCCGCTCGCCTCGCCGCGGCCGGATCCACCGTGCGGCTGGTGGACGAGCGGCTCTCGACCGTGAGCGCCCAACAGGCCCTGCGGGCCTCGGGACGTTCGAGTCGCAGCCAGCGTCCCATCGTCGACCAAGTTGCAGCCGTTATCATTCTGCAACACGCCATCGACACGGAGCGGGCATCGGGCACCGAGCCCGGGCGCCTGCTCACGACAGACGAAGGGTCGTCCCCCCTGTGACCCACCTCCCGCCGGAGCCACGCGGATCCGCGCCCGAGCGCGACGCCGTCGACTGGCACGCGCTGCTCGCCGGCGACGACGTCGCTCCCGAGGCCGGACGCCCTGCCGATGCGACGCCCGCTCCGTCCGCCTCCGGCAGTGCCGGAACAGGGCAGCCGATGACCCGGCGCGAGGCGCGCGAGGCCGAGCAGCGACGACTCGCACTCGCGGAGCGCGAGGAGCTCGAGGCCACGAGGACGTCGCGAGCGGAGCGCCGCGCCGCGGCATCCGAGTTCCAGCTCCACGACGACGACCACCCGCACGAGAAGCCGAGGCGCCGCGGGGCGTGGGGCTGCCTCATCGGCCTCGTCGTGGTGGCCGCCCTCGTCGCCGGCGCGTTCTTCTTCCTGCAGGGGCCGATCAACTCGATCGTCGAGCGGTTCACGCCCGCGGCTGACTTCACCGGCAGCGGCACCGGCGAGGTCGTCTTCATGATCCATGACGGCGACACGGGCTCGGACATCGCCGAGAACCTCGTCGACGAGGGAGTGACGGCCTCGTACGACGCGTTCTACGACCTGCTGCTCGAGCAGAGCCCCGAGCCCGACTTCCATCCGGGCGCCTACCGGCTCGCCGAGGAGATGAGCGCGCAGGCGGCGCTCGACGCCCTCGTCGATCCGGCCAGCAAGCTCGAGAACACGTTCGTCATCCCCGAGGGCACCGCGCTGCCCGACGTGCTCGTCTCCATCTCGGAGGGCGCCGGCATCCCGATCGAGGAGCTGCAGGCCGCCGCCGCGGAGCCGCCGTCCGCCTACGGACTCCCCGCCGAGGCGACGACGCTCGAGGGCTTCCTGTTCCCGGCGACGTACACGCTCGACCCGGGCATCGACGCGCACGGCGTGCTCCAGACGCTCGTGGATCGGCAGTTCGAGGCGCTCGACACGGCGGGCGTGCCGGCGGACCAGCGCTGGAGGACGATCGTGCTGGCCTCGATCGTGCAGCGCGAGGCGGGCTCGAACCTCGGGGACTTCCCGAAGGTCGCGCGGGTGTTCCAGAACCGCCTCGACCAGGGCATGAACCTCGAGTCGGACGCCACCGTGGCGTACGGCACGGGCAACACGCACACCGTGTGGACGACCGACGCGGAGCGAGCCGACGCGTCGAACCTCTACAACACGTACGCGAACCCGGGCCTGCCGGTCGGCCCCATCGGCAACCCCGGCGACGTGGCGATCAACGCGGCGATCCGCCCCGCGGACGGACCGTGGCTGTTCTTCGTGCCCGTCAACCTCGCCACCGGCGAGACGGTGTTCTCGACCACGGTCGACGAGCACGAGGCGGCCGTCGCGCAACTGCAGGAGTGGTGCGCGGCCAGCGAGGAGAACGCGGCCTACTGTGAGTGACCCCGTCGCGCGCGACGCGACGCGCCTCGCGGTGCTCGGCTCGCCGATCGCGCACTCGAAGAGCCCGGCGCTGCACCGAGCGGCGTACGAACGGCTCGGACTGGACTGGACGTACGACGCCGTCGAGCTCGGCCGAGGCGAGCTCGCGGAGTTCGTCGCCTCGCGCGACGAGACCTGGCGCGGAGTCTCGCTCACGATGCCGCTGAAGCAGGACGTGCTGCCGCTCCTCGACGAGGTCGACGAGCTCGCCGTGCTCACCGGTGCCGCGAACACGGTGCGCTTCGCCGACGGTGCCCGTCTCGGCTTCAACACCGATGTCGGCGGCATCGTGCGCGCCCTCGGCGAGGCCGGCCTCGAACGCGTGCGCACCGGGGTGCTGATCGGCGGCGGTGCGACGGCCGCCTCCGCGCTCGTCGCGATGGCACAGCTCGGCGCCACGAACGTGCACCTGCTGCTCCGCCGCCCGGAGGCGGCGGAGCCCATCATCGCACTCGGCCGGCGCCTGGGACTCGCCATCGTCGCGTCCCCGCTCGCCGAGCTCGCACGGCTCGACGACGCCGAGCTCGTCGTCAGCACGGTTCCAGGCGGCACGGAGCTCGACGTCGCGGCATCCGAGGCGCTCATGCGGCGGGCGACCCTGCTCGACGTCGCGTACTCGCCCTGGCCGACGCCGCTGGCCGCGCAATGGCTCGCCGCCGGCGGCACGGTCGTGCACGGGCACGGGATGCTGCTGCACCAGGCGCTGCTGCAGGTGCGCATCTTCGTGGCGGGCGATCCGTTCGCGGCGCTGCCCGACGAGGCGGCCGTGCTCGACGTCATGCGCCGATCGCTCTGACGCGCCTGTGGAAGGATAGGGGCATGCTCCGTTGGCTCACTGCCGGAGAATCGCACGGCCCTGAGCTCGTCGCGATCCTCGAGGGTCTCCCCGCCGGTATCCCCGTCTCACTCGACGCCATCCGCGCCGACCTCGCGCGTCGCAAGCTCGGCTACGGCCGGGGTGCGCGCATGAAGTTCGAGCAGGACGAGCTGGCGATCTCAGGCGGAGTGCGCCACGGCGAGAGCCTCGGGAGCCCCATCGCGCTGCGGATCGGCAACACCGAGTGGCCGAAGTGGCAGGAGGTCATGAGCCCCGAGCCCATCGACCCGGCGAAGCTCGGCCGCGGACGCGGTGCGCCCCTCACGCGGCCCCGGCCGGGGCACGCGGATCTCGTCGGCATGCAGAAGTACGGCTTCGACGAGGCGCGACCGGTGCTGGAGCGGGCGAGCGCACGCGAGACGGCCGCACGCGTGGCACTCGGCGCGGTGGCGCGCGCCTTCCTCGCCGAGCTCGGCATCCGCACGGTGTCGCACACCGTCGCGATCGGACCGGTGCGCGTTCCCGAGGGCTCGCCACTGCCACTGCCCGACGACGTCGACCGGCTCGACGCCGACCCGCTCCGCTGCTTCGATCCCGAGACGTCGGCCCGCATGGTGGCCGAGGTCGACGGGGCCCACAAGGACGGCGACACGCTCGGCGGCGTCGTCGAGGTGCTCGCGTACGGGGTGCCGCCGGGCCTCGGCTCGCACGTCCACTGGGACCGACGCCTCGACTCGCAGCTCGCCGCCGCGCTGATGGGCATCCAGGCCATCAAGGGCGTCGAGGTCGGCGACGGGTTCCTCACGACCACGCGCCGGGGCTCCGCCGCCCACGACGAGCTCCACCGCGCCGACGGCCGCATCGTGCGGGCGAGCGATCGCGCCGGCGGCACCGAGGGCGGTATGTCCACGGGCACGGTGCTCCGCGTGAGCGCCGGCATGAAGCCGATCGCGACGATCCCGCACGCCCTGCCGACCGTCGACGTCGCCACCGGCGAGGCCGCACCGGCGCACCACCAGCGGTCGGATGTCTGCGCCGTTCCGGCGGCCGGCGTCGTGGCGGAGGCGATGGTCGCCCTCACCCTCGCGAACGCGGTGCTCGAGAAGTTCGGGGGCGACTCCGTCGCCGAGACGCGTCGCAACCTCGAGTCCTACCTCGCGGCGATCCCCGATGCACTCCGCACGGAGGTCGCGTCGGCGGAGGCCGCGGCCGACCGTGTCTGACGGCGTTCGCGTCCCGCTGCCCATCGTCCTCATCGGGCCCATGGGAGCGGGCAAGTCGCGCGTCGGGCATCGGCTCGCGGCATCCGTCGGGGCGCCCTTCGTCGACACCGACACGCGCATCGTGGAGCGCTACGGGCCCATCGACGAGATCTTCGATCGCGAGGGCGAGGAGTACTTCCGCATCGTCGAACGGGAGGTCGTGGCCGAGGCCCTGCGCGAGGAGGCCGTCATCTCGCTCGGCGGGGGAGCGGTGCTGCACCCCGACACGCGCGACGACCTCGCCGACCTGCAGGTGGTGTGGCTGAAGGTGTCGCCCGAGGCGGTGGCGCCCCGGCTCACGGGCGGCACTCGACCCATGCTGACGGAGGGCGGCATGTCGCGCTGGACCGCCATCCTCGAGGCGCGCGCGCCGATCTACCGCGAGCTCGCCGACTACGACATCGACACGTCGCGCCGCTCGGTCGCGCGCATCGTCGACGCGATCACCGAGCGGTTCACGGGAGGACGACGATGACGGCAGGCGAGGCGCGGACGAGCATCCGGGTGGGCGGCGACGCGGGCTACGACGTGGTCGTGGGACGCGGCGTGGTGTCCGAGCTCGGCGACGCGATCGGGCCGGCGGCCAGGAAGGTGCTGGTCGTGCACGCGCCGACGCTCGGCGCGCGTGCCGCCGCCCTGCGCGAGGAGCTCCAGGATCGCTTCGAGGTGCTCCTCGCCGAGGTACCCGACGCAGAGGCCGGCAAGCGGGTCGAGGTCGCGGCGTTCTGCTGGCAGGTCCTCGGCCAGGCCGACTTCACTCGCAGCGACGCCATCGTGGGCCTCGGCGGCGGGGCGATCACCGATCTCGCCGGGTTCGTCGCCGCAACCTGGCTGCGCGGCGTGCGCGTCGTGCAGGTGCCCACCACGGTGCTCGGCATGGTCGACGCCGCCGTCGGCGGCAAGACGGGGATCAACACGAGCGAGGGGAAGAACCTCGTCGGGGTGTTCCACGCGCCTGCCGCCGTGCTCTGCGACCTCGAGCTGCTCGACACCCTGCCGCGGAACGAGATCCTCGCCGGGTTCGCCGAGATCGTGAAGGCCGGCTTCATCCGCTACCCCGAGATCCTCGACGTCATCGAGGCCGATCCGGATGCCGCGACCGATCCGACCTCGCCCGAGTTCCGGCGCGTCGTCGAGCTCGCGATCCGCATGAAGGCCGAGGTCGTGTCCGAGGACTTCACGGAGCAGGGCCTCCGCGAGATCCTCAACTACGGGCACACCCTCGGGCATGCCGTGGAGCACGCCGAGCGCTACCAGTGGCGGCACGGTGCCGCCATCTCGGTCGGCATGGCGTTCGCCGCCGAGCTCGGCCGCCTCTCCGGCCGCCTCTCCGACGAGGTCGCCGACCGGCACAAGCGCGTGCTCGACCTGCTCGGGCTGCCGACGACCTACCCCGCAGGCCGCTGGAACACCCTGCTCGCGACGATGCAGCGCGACAAGAAGGCGCGGGGCGGCCAGCTGCGCTTCATCGTGCTCGACGACCTCGCGAAGCCCACGGTGATGCAGGCGCCCGACCAATCGCTGTTGTTCGCGGCGTACCAGGAGATCGGCTCCTGAACCGTGCCACGGCCGTCGGTGCGCCGCGCCACCGGGCCACGATCCGCGGATGCCCCCGCCGCTAGGCTGGCCGCATGACGACGATCCTCGTGCTGAACGGCCCGAACCTCGGCCGCCTCGGCACGCGAGAGCCCGAGGTGTACGGCAGCGAGACGCTCGCGGACATCGGCGCCGGCCTCGCGGCATCCGTGCCCGACGGCGTCGAGGTCGACCTGCGGCAGACGGATGACGAGGCCGAGCTGATCGGCTGGATCCACGAGGCCGTCGACCGCCGGGTACCGGTCGTGCTGAACCCGGCGGCGTTCACGCACTACAGCTACGCACTGCGGGATGCCGCCGCCCAGTTGAAGCAGGTCGGCGTGCCGCTCGTCGAGGTGCATCTCTCCAATCCGCACGCCCGCGAGGCCTTCCGCCACACGAGCGTGATCTCGGGCGTCGCGACGGGCGTGATCGCCGGGTTCGGCGCGGAGTCCTACCGTCTCGCGGTCGACTGGGTTCTGCGGTCGCTCGGGTGAGTCGACTACACTCGATCAGTCGCACGCGATCGACGCGTGCCCTCTGACTTCCCTCGATCGATCGGAATCACCTCCAATGGCAAGCACGGCTGACATCAAGAACGGCGTCGTCCTCAACATCGACGGCCAGCTCTGGAGCGTCATCGAGTTCCAGCACGTCAAGCCCGGCAAGGGCGGCGCGTTCGTCCGCACGAAGCTGAAGAACGTCGTCACGGGCAAGGTCGTCGATCGCACGTACAACGCCGGCACGAAGATCGACATCGAGAACGTCGACCGCCGCGACTTCACCTACCTCTACAACGACGGCGACGGCTTCGTGTTCATGGACGCGACCGACTACGACCAGCTCACCGTGCCCGCGACCGTCGTCGGCGACGCCGCGAACTTCATGCTCGAGAACCAGGCGGTCACCATCGCCCTGAACAACGGCAACCCGCTCTACATCGATCTGCCCGCGTCGGTCGTGCTCGAGATCACCTACACCGAGCCGGGCCTGCAGGGCGACCGCTCGACGGGCGGCACCAAGCCCGCCACCGTCGAGACCGGCTACGAGATCCAGGTGCCGCTCTTCCTCGAGACCGGCACGAAGGTCAAGGTCGACACCCGCACGGGCGACTACCTCGGCCGCGTGAACGACTAGTGAGCGCCCGCACGAAGGCGCGCAAGCGCGCCCTCGACATGCTCTACTCGGCCGACATGCGCCAGGTGCCGGTCGAGCAGGTGCTCGCGGTCGAGGCCGAGCGCGCCGTGAGCGAGCCCGAGCGACAGGCGTCGTGGCTCTACGCCCGGGAGATCGTCGACGGCATCGTCGACCACCGCGAGGAGATCGACGAGCTCATCACCACGCACTCGCGCGGCTGGACGCTGGAGCGCATGCCCGCGGTCGACCGCGCGCTGCTGCGCATCGGCGTCTGGGAGATCCTGTACAACGACGCCGTGCCCGACCCCGTGGCGATCTCCGAGGCCGTCGAGGCGGCCACCGTGCTGTCGACCGACGATTCCGCCGGCTTCGTGAACGGCCTCCTGGCCGCGATCTCGCACGCCAAGGCTTAGGAGCAGACTCCGACCCGCGCCCGAGCGGTGCGGTCAGTGCGCGGCGCGGCTCCCGCCGATCGCGCCGGCGATCCGCGACACCGCCCAGCCGGCGGCAGACACCAGCGGAACGGCGACCATCAGCATCGCGATCGGGTTGGGGCGGAACCGCAGCCCGTCGGGGCCGCCGACATAGGCGCCGATCGGCACCACGTAGCCGCCGCCACCGCCGCCGCTGCCCTCGCCCCTGCCTGCGGGGGTGGTGCCGCCCTCGGGCATCTCGCCGGATCCCTCGCCCCCGCCGAACCCGAAGACCACGAGTGCGACGGGCACGAGTTCATGTCCGCCCAACGTGGTGCGTTCGCCGTATGCCATCTTGGCGCCCCACGTGGGCACCAACGCCGCCAGACTCTCGCTGAGCTTCGCCATTCCTCGACAGTACGCCCGCTCGCGTCGACCCGCCACGCACCTTTTCACTCGGCGGTCGCCGCGGCAGGCGGCTGCCGCGTCGCGAGCAGTCGGAGCGTGTGCTCGACGACCTCCGCAGGACCGTGGTGCTCGGCCAGCCGCTCGGCGATGCGCGCGGCGTTCACGCGGTACGCGGCATCCGTCGACACCCGGCGCCACCCGCGGAGCACCGTACGAGCCGAGGGACGGCCCGACCGCAGGTTCACGCCCGCGCCCGACCAGGCCACCCTGGCGGCCACCCCGGGCTTGTCGAGGTCGCCGCCGGCGACGATGAGCGGGATGCCGGCGGCGAGCGCGGCGAGCACACCGCCCCATCCGCCGTTCGTGACCATCACGTCGACCCTGGGGAGCAGGGCGCCGTAGGGGAGGAGGCCGGCCACGCGCGCGTTCGGCGGGGCGGGGAACGGCAGGCTCGGGTCATCCGCACGCCCCGTCGCGGCGACCACGAGCACGGGCTGCCGGCCGAGCGCCGCGAACGTGGGCTCGATGAGGTCGTGCGGGTCGACGTTCAGCGTGCCCTGCGTCACGTGCACCACCGGCTCCGCGGAGGCCGCGACCTCGTCCCACCATGTCGGCAGTGCCGCACCGCCCGCCGTCGCGCGGGTCAGCTCGCCGACGAACACGACATGCGTCGCGAGGTCGGATCGCGCGAACTCGAGCTCGGCGACGCCCGTGGCGCAGACGAGGTCGGAGGAGTACCACGCCTCGTCGAACGAGCGGCCGTTCGCCGGGAGCCCGGCGCGTGCGCGCTCGGCGATGTAGGCGCGCCGGATGCCGTATGCGCCGGCGCGCGCGACCGCCCGAAGCGCGCGATCGCGGAGTCGTCCGAGAGCGCCGGTCGCGGGCGCGAGGCCCAACATGGGCGGGGGCAGGTCGCGGCTGGGGATCGCGAGCGGCACGATGCTCACGGTGACCCACGGCGTGCGGGTGCGCTCGGACGCCAGGTGAGCGCCGAGGCTCAGGCCGTCGGCGACGACGACGTCCCATGGGCGCTCGTCGAAGGCCCGGACCAGGTCGTCGGACTGGGCTGCGGCGGTGCGCACGAAGACGTGCTCCACGTTCGCCAGCATCTGGCGTGGACCCTTGCGCCCGCGCAGCATGGGGAAGGTCGCGGCCAGGTCGTGCTCGTCGAAGTCGGGCGCCGAGGTCCACCTGAGCGCCTGCGCGCCGACGGCCGTGAACCGGTCGGCATGGGCGGAGCCGGTGTAGACGCGCACACCGTGACCCGCCTCGACGAACGCGCGGGCGACGGCGGCCATCGGCGCGACGTGGCCCTGGAACGGCATCACGGCGATCATCACTTCGGCCATGCCCGATTCGACCACATCAGCCTGCTTCGCCGTCACCCCCAGTGCTGGCACGGGGAGGGGAATGGGTGGAGACCCTCCCCGGATTCCGGCGCAGGCCCGGATCTCCGGGACGGTCGCAGCCGGTTCACTGGATCTCGGTGCCGCACGTGCGAGCGCCGATCCCAACACCTGAAGGCTCTGGAAGGAGCACCTGCGCCATGTCATCGATCCCCGCCCCCACTCCCGGCCTGCAGCCCGTCGGCCCCCGTCCGGTCCCGGCCTCCCACCTCAGCCTCATCGACCGCCTCGGCGCGTTCGAGGGCATGCTCAAGGCGTTCCTCGAGCGGTGGAGCGTCCCGGCCCTCCGCGTCGCCCTCGGCGTCGTGTTCGTCGCCTTCGGCGTGATCAAGTTCTTCCCCGGGGTCAGCCCGGTCGAGTCGCTCGTCGAGGCGACGTGGGGCGTGCTCACCTTCGGCATCGTCGGCGGCCAGCTCGCCATGATCCTCACGGCGGTCATCGAGACCGTCGCCGGGCTCGCCCTGATCTCGGGCGTGTTCGCCCGTTTCGGACTCGTCATGCTCGCCGTCGCCTTCGTCGGCATCCTGTCGCCGCTCGTCTTCTTCCCGAGCGAGCTGTTCACGGCCGCGGGGCCGACCCTGCTCGGTCAGTACGTCCTCAAGAACGTGGTGCTCATCGCGGCGGCGCTCGTCGTCGCGTCGCGGGTGCTGCGCGGATCGGCCAGGTCCGGCCGGTGACCCGGCGGCACCCGGCACGAAGGGCGGAGCGCATGGCGCTCCGCCCTTCGGCGTTCAGGGGGTGCGGCCATCAGATCGCGCATGCGGTTATCGGCGATCAGATCGCGCGCATGCGATTGTTGCGTGCGTCGTGCGTGAGCTCGGCGAGCCCGAGCGCCTCGAGCAGCGGCGGCAGGTACATGCCGAACCGTCCCCGGTAGCCCTTCCGGAGGCCGTACCAGCCGCCGACGGGATTGGCCGCTGATCGTCCCCAGGCCTCGACCGTGCCGTCGGCGGCGGTCTTCTGCTCGTCGGCCGCACCCAGCGGCACCCAGTCGCCCTGCTCGCGCAGCCAGGCGGCGAGGTCGTCGATCGCCGAGAGGCGGTATGTCAGCGTGGTCGAGCCCACCCTGCAGACGAGCGCGGGCGGTTCGGCGCCCTCGTCGCGGTACATCGTGTACGCCGACGTTCCCGGTGCCGTCGTCAACTGCCAGGGATCGTCCGCGGTGCCCGTGCCGGCCATGAGCCCCTCCCGTCCTCCTCGACGCGGGGAGGCCCCCGCGCGGCCGATGCTACTCCCGACCGCCGCGGGCGGCGACGGCCACGGCTGGTAGGCTGGATCGGAAGGCAACCTTGAAGCCCGTCCCGTGAGGCGGAGAAGGGAGTCCGCATGGCTGTGCGCACCGTGCTGCAGCAGGCTGACATCGATCGGGCGATCACTCGCATCGCCCACGAGATCCTCGAGTCGAATCGCGGGGCCGAACGGCTCGTGCTCCTCGGGATCCCCACCCGTGGCGTCGTGCTCGCCGACCGCCTCGCCGCGATCATCGGCCGCATCGCGGCCTCCGACGTTCCCGCCGGAGCGCTCGATGTGACGATGTACCGCGACGACCTGGGCCGGCATCCCGTCCGTACGCCGCAGCCGACCTCGGTGCCCTCCGGCGGAATCGACGGAGCCACGGTCGTGCTCGTCGACGACGTGCTCTACTCGGGCCGCACGATCCGGGCCGCCTTCGACGCGCTCGCCGACCTCGGCCGCGCTCGCGCAGTGCGCCTCGCCGTGCTCGTCGACCGCGGTCACCGCGAGTTCCCGATCCGGGCGGACTTCGTCGGCAAGAACCTGCCGAGCTCGACCCGCGAGCGCATCAACGTCCGCCTCGCCGAGGTCGACGGCGACGACGCCGTGACGATCGACGGTGGTGACGACTGATGCGCCACCTGCTCTCCACGAAGGAGCTCTCGCGTGACGACGCGATCGCCCTGCTCGATGTCGCCGAGGACATGGCGGCCGTGCAGGAGCGTGAGATGAAGAAGCTCCCGACGCTGCGCGGCAGGACCGTCGTGAACCTCTTCTTCGAGGACTCCACCCGTACGCGCATCTCATTCGAGGCCGCGGCGAAGCGGCTGTCGGCCGACGTCATCAACTTCAGTGCGAAGGGGTCGAGCGTCTCGAAGGGCGAGAGCCTGAAGGACACCGCGCAGACGCTCCAGGCCATGGGCGCCGACGGCGTCGTCATCCGCCACCACGCATCGGGCGCCCCGCAGACGCTCGCGATGAGCGGATGGATCGACGCCGGCGTCGTGAACGCCGGCGACGGCACGCACGAGCACCCGACGCAGGCGCTGCTCGACGCGTTCACGATCCGGCGCCGCCTGCACGGCGCGACGTCGCGGGGACGCGGTCTCGACGGCGTGCACGTCGTGATCGTCGGCGACATCCTGCACTCCCGCGTCGCGCGTTCGAACGTGTGGCTGCTCACGACGCTCGGCGCAACGGTCGAGCTCGTCGCGCCGCCCACGCTCCTGCCGGTCGACACGACGGCGTGGCCCGCCCGCGTCGGCTACGACCTCGACGCCTCGCTCGCCGGCGGTCCCGACGTGGTCATGATGCTCCGCATCCAGGCCGAGCGGATGCACGCCGCATTCTTCCCCAACAGCCGCGAGTACGCGCGCACGTGGGGACTGGACGACGCCCGGTTCGATCGGCTGCCCCCGACTACGATGGTGATGCACCCCGGACCCATGAACCGCGGGCTGGAGATCGCCGCCCGCGCCGCAGATTCGCCGCAGTCCACGGTGCGCGAGCAGGTCGCGAACGGAGTATCAGTGAGAATGGCCGCCCTCTATCTGCTGCTGTCGGGCGAACGGGGTGACGCCGCATGACCGAGCGCTTCCTGATCACCGGCGCGACGCTCGCGACGGGCGGGCGTGCCGACCTCCTCCTCTCGGACGGCGTCATCGCCGAGGTCGGTCGCATCGCGGATGCCGCGGGCGCGACGGTCGTCGACGCCGACGGGCTCGTGGCCCTGCCCGGGCTCGTCGACCTGCACACCCACCTCCGCGAGCCGGGCTACGAGCAGAGCGAGACGGTGCTCACCGGGACGCAGGCCGCCGCGGCGGGCGGGTTCACGGCCGTCTTCGCAATGGCGAACACCTCTCCCGTGGCCGACACCGCCGGGGTCGTGGAGCAGGAGGCGAGCCTCGGCCGCGCCGCCGGCTACGCCACCGTGCAGCCGATCGGGGCGGTCACGGTCGGCCTGAAGGGCGAGCAGCTCGCCGAGCTCGGTGCGATGGCCCGCTCGCGGGCGAACGTGCGCGTCTTCTCCGATGACGGCTTCTGCGTCTCGGACCCGCTGCTCATGCGCCGGGCCCTCGAGTACGTGAAGGCGTTCGACGGCGTGATCGCTCAGCACGCGCAGGAGCCGCGGCTCACCCAGGGCGCCCAGATGAACGAGGGGGCGCTCTCGGGCGAGCTCGGCCTCGTCGGCTGGCCCGCCGTCGCCGAGGAGTCGATCATCGCCCGCGACGTGCTGCTCGCCGAGCACGTCGGCAGCCGCCTGCACGTCTGCCACGTCTCCACCGCCGGTTCCGTCGAGGTCATCCGCTGGGCGAAGGCCCGCGGCATCGACGTCACCGCCGAGGTCACGCCCCACCACCTGCTGCTCACCGAGGACCTCGTCTCGAGCTACGACCCCCGGTTCAAGGTCAACCCGCCGCTGCGCCGCGCCGAGGACGTCGAAGCCCTGCGCCTCGCGCTCGCCGACGGCACCATCGACATCGTCGCGACCGACCACGCGCCCCACCCGGTCGAGGCGAAGGAGAGCGAGTGGGACGCCGCCGCGAACGGCATGGTCGGGCTCGAGTCCGCGCTCGCCGTCGTGCACGCCGCCGTCGTCGAGAACGGCCTCCTCGACTGGGCGGATGTCGCGCGCGTGCTGTCCGCCGCCCCCGCGAGCATCGGCCGCCTGGCCGGCCACGGGCAGCCACTGGAGCGCGGATCGGCGGCGGAGGTCGCGCTGTACGATCCCGCCGCGGCATCCGACTTCTCCCTCGACCGGCTCGCCGGGCGCAGCGTGAACTCGCCCTACCTCGGGCGGAGGTTGCCCGGTCGCGTCGTCGCCACGTTCCACGGGGGCTACGCCACGTACCTCGACGGCGCGGTGCGCCCTGCCGACGAGATCGCCCGGCACGCCTCCGCGCGGCTGGAGGGGACCCGTGGATAAATGGGCCGGCGCACTCGTCGCCATCGTCATCATCGGGCTCGCGGCGTGGCTCATGGTGCGGTCGTGGAAGCGCCGCACCGTTCGCGACGAGCGGATCACCCCGTACCCGCTGCCCGCGTCGCTCGGCCCGTCGATCCTCGAGACGGAGGTGCTGTACGTCGCGACGACGCCGACCGGCGAGCCGCTCGAGCGCCTCGCCGTGCACGGCCTCGCCTTCCGCGGCGCCGCCCGCATCGAGGTCGCGCCCGAGGGGATGGTGCTTCGCGTCGCCGGCGAACCCGCGAGCTTCCTCCCCGCCGACCGCATCGTGTCGGCCGGCGAGGCGAGCTACGCGATCGACCGCGGCGTGGAGCCCGAGGGGCTGGTCGTGGTGACGTGGATCGCGAACCTCGCCGATCCCGAGCAGGCGGCCCCCAACGTCGACAGCTACCTCAGGGCCCGGTATCCGGGCGACTCGGCGCGCATCATCGCCGCCATCACGGACATCGCCGCCGCGCGTACCGCGCCGCGGCCGGAACAGGAGAGCGAGGCCTCGGATGACTGAGACCCCCACCCCAACCCGCACCGACGAGCCGGCCGTGCTCGTGCTCGAGGACGGCCGCCGCTACGAGGGACGCGCCTACGGCGCGCGCGGGCGCACGCTCGGCGAGGCCGTGTTCGCCACCGGCATGACGGGCTACCAGGAGACCCTCACCGACCCCTCGTACGCCGGCCAGATCGTCATGATGACGGCGCCGCACATCGGCAACACCGGAATGAACGACGAGGACATGGAGTCCGCGCGCATCTGGGTGGCCGGGTTCGTCGTGCGCGATCCCTCCCGCGTCGTCTCGAACTTCCGCTCCCAGCGGAGCCTCGACGACGACCTCGAGGCTTCCGGCATCGTGGGCATCAGCGGCATCGACACGCGCGCGGTCACGCGTCACATCCGCTCCGCCGGCGCCATGCGCGCGGGCATCTTCTCGGGTGACGCCGCCCAGCTCACGCACGGCGAGCAGCTCGAGCTGGTGCTCGGCGGCGCCGAGATGACGGGCCTGAACCTCTCGGGCACCGTGTCGACCACCGAGTCGTACACGCTGCCCGCCGAGGGCGACCGGGTCGGATCCGTCGCCGTGCTCGACCTCGGCGTGAAGACGTCGACCCTGAGGTTCCTCGCCGAGCGCGGCTTCGACGTGCACGTGGTGCCCCAGTCGATCACCGCGGACGAGGTGCTCGCCCTGGCCCCCGATGCGCTGTTCTTCTCGAACGGACCGGGCGACCCCGGGGCATCCGACGCGCACGTCGAACTCCTGCGGGCGACGCTGCGCGAGGGCCTGCCGTACTTCGGCATCTGCTTCGGCAACCAGCTGCTCGGACGCGCCCTCGGGTTCGGCACCTACAAGCTGCCCTTCGGCCATCGCGGCATCAACCAGCCGGTGCTCGACAAGGCCACCGGCCGGGTCGAGATCACCGCACACAACCACGGCTTCGCCGTCGACGCCCCGATCGACCGCGTGAGCGAATCGGCCGAGGGCTTCGGGCGCGTCGAGGTGAGCCACTACGACCTCAACGACAACGTCGTCGAGGGCCTCAACTGCCTCGACATCCCCGCCTTCTCGGTGCAGTACCACCCCGAGTCGGCCGCCGGCCCCCACGACGCCAACTACCTGTTCGACCGCTTCCGCGACATGGTCATCGCGAGCAAGGAGACGAGCGCCTGATGCCCAAGCGCGACGACATCACCAGCGTCCTCGTCATCGGATCCGGTCCGATCGTCATCGGCCAGGCGGCCGAGTTCGATTACTCCGGCACCCAGGCGTGCCGCGTGCTCCGTGCCGAGGGCGTGCGCGTCATCCTCGTGAACCCGAACCCGGCCACGATCATGACCGACCCCGACTTCGCCGACGCGACGTACATCGAGCCCATCACGCCCGAGATCATCGAGTCGATCATCATCAAGGAGCGGCCGGATGCCGTGCTCCCGACCCTCGGCGGCCAGACCGCGCTGAACGCGGCCATCGCCCTGCACGACGCCGGCATCCTCGACAAGCACGGCGTCGAGCTCATCGGAGCCAAGGTGGAGGCGATCCGCAAGGGCGAGGACCGGCAGCTCTTCAAGGACCTCGTGATCGAGGCGGGGGCGGATGTCGCCCGCTCGCACGTCGCGAAGACGCTCGAGCAGGCCAAGGAGTTCGCGCTCGACCTCGGCTATCCGCTCGTGGTGCGTCCGTCGTTCACGATGGGCGGCCTCGGCTCGGGCTTCGCGTACACCGAGGAGGACCTCGTGCGCTACGTGACGCAGGGCCTCCACGACTCGCCCACGACCGAGGTGCTCCTCGAGGAGTCGATCCTCGGCTGGAAGGAGTACGAGCTCGAGCTCATGCGCGACACGGCCGACAACACCGTCGTCGTCTGCTCCATCGAGAACGTCGACCCCGTCGGCGTGCACACGGGCGACTCGATCACGGTGGCCCCGGCGCTCACGCTGACCGACCGCGAGTACCAGAAGCTGCGCGACATCGGCATCGACATCATCCGCGCCGTCGGCGTGGACACCGGCGGCTGCAACATCCAGTTCGCCGTCGACCCGGCGGACGGGCGCATCATCGTGATCGAGATGAACCCGCGCGTGTCCCGCTCCTCGGCGCTCGCCTCGAAGGCCACCGGGTTCCCGATCGCGAAGATCGCGGCGAAGCTCGCGATCGGCTACCGCCTCGACGAGATCCCGAACGACATCACGCGGGTGACGCCGGCGAGCTTCGAGCCGACGCTCGACTACGTCGTCGTGAAGGTGCCGCGCTTCGCGTTCGAGAAGTTCCCCGCCGCCGATCCGACGCTCACCACCACCATGAAGTCGGTCGGCGAGGCGATGGCGATCGGACGCAACTTCTCGACCGCGCTGCAGAAGGCGCTCCGTTCCCTCGAGAAGCGCGGCTCGTCGTTCCACTGGGGCGAGGAGGACCGCAGCGCGGCCGAACTCGTCGAGGCGTCGCGCGTGCCGACCGACGGCCGGATCGTGCTCGTGCAGCAGGCGCTGCGCAAGGGTGCGTCGATCGAGGAGGTCTTCGAGGCGACCGGGATCGACCCGTGGTTCCTCGACCAGATCGTGCTCGTCAACGAGGTCGCGGAGACCGTGGCCGCCGCCGATGCGCTCGACACGGAGCTCCTCCTGCTCGCGAAGGATCACGGGTTCTCCGACGCGCAGATCGCCCAGCTGCGCGGCTTCGGCAGCGAGGCCGATGCGCGCGAGGTGCGCCACATCCTCGGCATCCGGCCGGTCTACAAGACGGTCGACACGTGCGCGGGCGAGTTCCCGGCGCTCACGCCGTACCACTACTCGAGCTACGACCTCGAGACCGAGGTGGAGCCGTCCGACCGCCGCAAGGTCGTGATCCTCGGCTCGGGTCCGAACCGCATCGGCCAGGGCGTCGAGTTCGACTACTCCTGCGTGCACGCGTCGTTCGCGTTGTCCGACGCCGGGTTCGAGACCATCATGATCAACTGCAACCCCGAGACCGTCTCGACCGACTACGACACGAGCGATCGCCTGTACTTCGAGCCGCTCACGCTCGAGGACGTGCTCGAGGTGATCCACGCCGAGTCGCAGACCGGCGAGCTCGTCGGAGTCGTCGTGCAGCTCGGCGGGCAGACCGCGCTCGGGCTCGCGAAGGGCCTCGAGGCGGCCGGCGTGCCCATCCTCGGCACGAGCCCCGACGCGATCGACCTCGCCGAGGAGCGCGGACTGTTCTCGGGCATCCTCGACGCCGCCGGGCTGCTCGCCCCGCGCAACGGCACCGCCATCGACGTGGCCGGGGCCGTGCACGTGGCCGAGGGCATCGGCTACCCGGTGCTCGTGCGCCCGAGCTACGTGCTCGGCGGACGCGGCATGGAGATCGTCTACGACTCGCCCTCGCTCGCCGACTACTTCTCGCGCATCGAGGGCCAAGGCATCGTCGGCCCCAGCCACCCGCTGCTCGTCGACCGCTTCCTCGACGACGCGATCGAGATCGACGTCGACGCGCTCTACGACGGCACCGACCTGTACATCGGCGGCGTCATGGAGCACATCGAGGAGGCGGGCATCCACTCGGGCGACTCGAGCTGCACGCTTCCGCCCGTCACGCTCGGCCGCGCCGAGGTCGACCGCGTGCGCGTGGCGACTCGCGCGATCGCCGAGGGGGTCGGCGTGAGGGGGCTCCTCAACGTGCAGTTCGCGATCGGCGCGGGCGTGCTCTACGTGCTCGAGGCGAACCCGCGCGCCAGTCGCACCGTGCCGTTCGTGTCGAAGGCGCTGGGCATCCCGCTCGCCAAGGCCGCCTCGCGCATCATGGTGGGCGCCACCGTCGCCGAGCTCATCGAGGAGGGCATGCTGCCGGCATCCGACGGCTCACGGGTGCCGCTCGACGCACCCGTGGCCGTGAAGGAGGCCGTGCTGCCGTTCCACCGGTTCCGCACCCGCGAGGGCATCATGGTCGATTCGGTGCTCGGTCCCGAGATGCGCTCGACGGGCGAGGTGATGGGAATCGACAAGGACTTCCCGACCGCGTTCGCGAAGAGCCAGCTGGCCGCATACGGAGGGATGCCGCTGTCGGGCACGGTGTTCGTCTCGGTCTCCGACCGCGACAAGCGCTCGATCATCCTCCCGGTGCTCCGCCTGCAGCAGCTCGGCTACGAGATCGCCGCGACCGAGGGCACCGCCGAGGTGCTCCGCCGCAACGGCATCGGCGCCCGCGAGGTGCTCAAGTACAGCGAGAAGCCCGACGCCGACGCGGCATCCGTCGTCGAACTCATCCATCGCGGCGAGGTCGACGTGGTCGTGAACACGCCCAGCGGCCGGTCGGCCCGGGCCGACGGCTACGAGATCCGTGCCGCGGCGGTGGCCTCCGACATCCCGCTCTTCACGACCATCGCCGAGCTCTCGGCGGCCGTCGCCTCCCTCGACGCGGTGCGCGGCGGGTTCGAGGTGACGAGCCTGCAGGAGTACGGCGCGCGCCGGGCGGCGGCGATGACCGCATGAACGGCGCCTCCGTGATGCCCTTCGGCGAACGGCTGGAAGCCGTGTTCGCAGCATACGGGCACCTGTGCCTCGGCATCGACCCGCACGCCTCGCTGCTCGCCGAGTGGGGCCAGCCCGACTCCGCAGAGGGCGTGCGCGAGTTCGGCCTGCGCGCCGTCGAGGCCGCGGCCGACAAGGTCGGCATCGTGAAGCCGCAGGTCGCGTTCTTCGAGCGGCACGGCGCCGCGGGGTACGCCGCGCTCGAGCGCGTCCTCCGCGAGGCGCGCGACGCCGACCTGCTGGTCATCGCCGACGCGAAGCGCGGCGACATCGGCTCGACCGTCGACGCCTACGGCGCGGCGTGGCTCCGCCCCGGTTCCAGCCTCGAGGCCGATGCCATGACGATCAGCGCCTACCAGGGCCTCGGCTCCGTCGAGCAGGTCATGGTGGCCGCGGAGGCGGCGGGCAAGGGACTGTTCGTGCTCGCCGCGACATCCAACCCCGAGGCGGCGGCGATCCAGCGGGCCGTCCTGCAGCAGTCGAGCCGCGCCGGCAGCACGGTCGCGCAGGCGATCACGCAGGGCGTGATCGGATGGAACCAGGGTCGAGCGGATGCCGCGACGCGCACGCTCGGCTCGATCGGCGTCGTGTTCGGCGCCACCACCGACCTGCGGGTGACGGGCATCGACACCGACGCGGAACCGCCGCGGCCGGGACTGCCCGTGCTCGCCCCCGGATTCGGGCACCAGGGCGCCGAGCCCGGCGACATCCGCACCAGGTTCGGCGCGTTCGCCTCCGGCGTCATCGCCAGCGAGTCGCGTTCGCTGCTCGCTGCCGGTCCCGATGGGCTCGCCGACGCGATCGCGCGTCGCGCAGACGAGTACGGAGCTGCGATTGCCTGAGACGACGACCACCCCGACGCACGGCACGACCGCGACCGCGTCGCCCCCCGAGGTCGACCGCGTCGCCGCGTCGCGGGCGGCGGTCGCCGCGCGGCGCGCCCGGGCGTCCGTCAAGGCCGATGTGGCGAGCGGCTCGCGCAGCCCTCTCGACGTGCTGCGCGAGGCCTACGAGGCGCCCGAGGGCGTCGAGGGGCGCCTCCGGGTACCCGAGTTCCTCACCTCCATCCCGGCGATCGGCGCCACCAAGAGCGCTCGCATCATGGACGAGCTCGGGATCGCCAAGTCCAAGCGGCTCGGCGGGCTCGGTCGCCTGCAGCGCAGGCGGCTCCGCGAGTTCGTGGCCGACTGGGTCGCCGGTCACGGCGGCACCGGGGACCGCCTGGTCGTGCTGGCGGGGCCGACCGCTGTGGGCAAGGGGACCGTCGCGTCGTACATCCGACGGCACCACCCCGAGGTGCGCCTGTCGGTCTCGGCGACCACGCGACCGCCCCGGCCGGGCGAGGTCGAGGGCGAGCACTATTACTTCGTCGACGACACCGAGTTCGACCGCATGATCGCGGCGGGGGATCTCCTCGAGTGGGCCACCGTGCACAACGCCTCCCGGTACGGCACTCCGCGGCGTCCCGTTGACGAGGCGATCGCCGAGGGCAGCAGCGTGCTGCTCGAGATCGACATCCAGGGTGCGCGCTCCGTGCGACGCGCGATGCCCGAGGCGACGCTCGTGTTCCTCCTGCCGCCCACCTGGGACGAGCTGGTGCGCCGGCTCGTCGGCCGGGGCACCGAGAGCCCCGCCGAGCAGCAGCGCCGCCTGGAGACCGCGAAGGTCGAGCTGGCCGCCGTCGACGAGTTCGACCACCAGGTCGTGAACCACGACGTCGGCGAGGCCGCGCAAAAGGTCGTAGACTTGATGAGGCCCCGAAAGGGTCGGCGTTGAGCTGCCCGGGCCGCAAGTTTCCGCGCACAGAGGTGCGCACGTTCCGTTCTAAGGAGTCTGTCCATGGCTGAGAAGCTGTCCGGCATCATCGATCCGCCCATCGACGACCTGCTCTCGAAGGTCGACTCGAAGTACCAGCTCGTGATCTTCGCGTCGAAGCGCGCCCGCCAGATCAACGACTACTACGCGGACCTGCATGAGGGCAGCCTCTTCGACAACGTCGGCCCGCTGGTCGACTCGTCGATCGACGACAAGCCCCTCTCGGTCGCGCTGCACGAGATCAACGAGGACAAGCTCCGGCTCCGCCCGATCGGCGAGTAGCGCGCCGAGGATGTCGCCGCTCAACATCGTCGTCGGCATCACCGGCGGCATCGCGGCGTACAAGGCCGTCGGCGTCGTCCGGGCACTCGTGCTGGCCGGGCACGACGTCCACGTCGTGCCCACCGAGGGTGCGCTGCGGTTCGTCGGTCGGCCGACGCTCGAGGCCATCTCGCGCAACCCGGTGCACACCGACCTGTACGAGGGCGTCGCCGAGGTGCGCCACGTCGCCATCGGGCAGGCCGCCGACCTCATCGTGATCGCGCCGGCCACGGCGAACACGATCGCGAAGCTCGCGACCGGCCTCGCCGACGACCTGCTCGGCAACACCGTGCTCGCGAGCGAGGCGCCGGTCGTCATCGCGCCCGCCATGCACACCGAGATGTGGCGGCACCCGGCCACCCAGGCGAACATCGCCACGCTCCGCTCGCGCGGCGTCACGGTCGTCGGTCCCGCGGTCGGCCAGCTCACGGGCGCCGACAGCGGCCCCGGTCGCATGGAGGAGCCCGACGTGATCGCCGCGGCGGCCCTCGAGCGCGCCGCGGCATCCGCTCGGCGCGACCTCGCCGGATTCCGCGTCGTCGTGACCGCGGGCGGCACGCGCGAGCCGCTCGATCCCGTGCGCTTCCTCGGCAACCGCTCGAGCGGCAAGCAGGGCGTCGCGATCGCCGAGGCCGCACTCGCGCGCGGCGCCGAAGTCACGCTGATCGCCGCGAACCTCGAGATCGGCGAGCCGGCCGGCTGCGACATCCGCCGGGTCTCGACCGCCCTCGAACTGCAGCAGGCCGTGACGGATGCCGCGAACGGCGCCGACGTGGTCGTGATGGCCGCCGCCGTCGCCGACTACCGCCCCGCCGACGTCAGCGAGTCGAAGCTCAAGAAGGACGCCGGCGACGTGGGCATGACGCTCGAGCTCGTGCGGAATCCCGACATCCTCGCCGGGCTCGGGCACGCGCCGCACGACGGCACCCTGCTCGTCGGATTCGCCGCGGAGACCGAACCCGACGACGACCGCCTCCTCGAGCTCGGCCGCGCCAAGCGCGAGGCGAAGGGCGCCGACCTGCTGGTGGTCAACCGGGTGGGCTGGAACGAGGGGTTCGCGCGCGACGAGAACGCGGTCGTGGTCATCGGACACGACGGCGTCGTCGTCACACGAGCACACGGAACGAAAATGTCAGTGGCCGAAGTCATCCTCGACGTGGTTGTCTCGGAATCGACGACTGCGGCGGCCGCCGCCGAGACCTCGAAGGAACACGAGCCCACCACATGAACGCACTCCGCCTCTTCACCTCCGAATCCGTCACCGAGGGCCACCCCGACAAGATCTGCGACCAGATCTCCGATTCGATCCTCGATGCGCTGCTGACCGTCGACCCGCACAGCCGGGTCGCGGTCGAGACGCTGGTGACGACGGGACTGGTGCACGTGGCGGGCGAGGTGACGACGGCGGGGTACGTGGAGATCCCGGCGATCGTGCGCGACCGCGTCACGTCGATCGGCTACAACTCCTCCGACGTCTGGTTCGACGGCCGCTCGTGCGGGGTCTCGGTGTCGATCGGCGGCCAGTCGCCAGACATCGCGCAGGGCGTCGACCACGCCTTCGAGGCGCGCGAGCGGGCGAGCGACGACGCGCTCGACATGCAGGGCGCCGGCGACCAGGGCATCATGTTCGGCTACGCCACGCGCGAGACGCCCGAGCTCATGCCCGTGCCGATCTGGGTCGCGCACCGGCTCTCCGAGCGCCTCGCCGAGGTGCGCAAGCAGGGCGAGCTCGACTACCTGCGCCCCGACGGCAAGACACAGGTCACGGTCGGATACGACGGCCAGGTGCCGCGCACGATCGAGACGGTCGTGCTGTCGACGCAGCACTCGCCCGCCGTGTCGACCGAGCAGCTCCGTGCCGAGGTCGAGGAGCTGGTCATCCGTCCGGTCCTCGACACCGTGGAGCTCTCCCGTCCCGAGCTCGCGGTGCTCATCAACCCCACCGGCCGATTCGAGATCGGCGGGCCGCAGGGCGACGCCGGCCTCACGGGTCGCAAGATCATCATCGACACCTACGGCGGCGCGAGCCGCCACGGCGGCGGGGCGTTCAGCGGCAAGGACCCGTCGAAGGTCGACCGCTCCGCGGCGTACGCCATGCGCTGGGTCGCGAAGAACGCCGTCGCGGCCGGCCTCGCCGACCGGCTCGAGCTGCAGGTCGCCTACGCCATCGGCAAGGCCGCCCCCGTGGGGCTCTACGTCGAGTCCTTCGGCACCGCCCACGTTCCCGACGAGCGCATCATCGGCGCCATCCGCGACGTCTTCGACCTGCGGCCCGCGGCGATCATCCGCGACCTCGACCTCCTGCGGCCCATCTACGCGAAGACGGCGAGCTACGGCCACTTCGGCCGCGAGCTGCCCGACTTCACCTGGGAGCGGCTCGACCGCGTCGACGACCTCCGCGCCGCCGCCGGGCTCTGACGTGGCGGGCGGCGCCGTCGCCAGGGTGCTCGTCGATTCACCGCTTCCCCAGCTCGACCAGCTCTTCGACTACGCGGTGCCCGAGCGCCTGCGCGCGACCGCCCGGCCCGGTGTCCGCGTGCGGATGCCGCTCCGAACGGGCGGCCGCATCGCCGACGGCTGGCTCGTGGAGCTCGCCGAGTCGAGCGAGTACGGCGGCGCCCTCAGCGAGCTCGAGGAGGTCGTCTCCGAGGTGCCGCTGCTGGTGCCCGAGGTGTGGGCCCTCGCTCGCGCCGTCGCCGATCGGGCCGCGGGCAACGCGAGCGACGTGCTGCGACTCGCGATCCCGAGCCGGTACGTGCGGGCGGAGCGGTCGTGGCTCGCCGCGCCGGGCGATCCCGGCACGCTGCCCGAGTCGCCGCCCCCGATCCACGGCTCCGCGTCCGGGCGGGTCGAGGCCGGCATCGCGCACGGCGAGCGGATGGCCATCGCCGCCGATCCGCGTCCGCTGCGGCTGCCGTCGGGGGAATGGGTCGGCGCCTGGGCTGTGACGCTCGCGCAGGCCGCCGCCCACGCCCTCGCCGCCGATCGCTCGGCGCTGCTCGTGGTGCCCGACTACCGCGACCAGGAGCAGCTCGAGGCGGTCCTCGCGGCATCCGTGGACCCTCGCCGCGTGCTGCGCACCGATGCGAGGCAGTCGGGAGGCGACCGGTACCGCGCCTTCCTCGATGCGACCCGCGACGACGCGCGCATCATCGTGGGCAACCGGTCGGCGATCTACGCGCCCGCGCCACGCCTCGGCCTCATCGCGATCTGGGACGATGGCGATCCACTGCTCAACGAGCCGCTCGCGCCCGGCGTCCACCCGCGCGACGCCGCCCTCGTGCGGCAGGAGCAGAGCGGGGCGGCGCTGCTGCTCGCCGCGCACACGCGCAGCGTCGAGGTGGCCCGGCTCGTCGAGATCGGCTGGGTGCACGACGTCGTCCCCGCGGGCCACGCCAAGCCGAAGGTCATCCCCACCGAGCAGCAGGCAGCCCTCGAGCCCGGATCCGCTCGCATCCCCTCCGCCGCATGGCGCCAGGCCCAGGAGGCGGTGCGCGAGGGACCGGTGCTCGTGCAGGTCGCACGACCGGGCAACGCGCCCGCCCTCGCCTGCGACCGGTGCCGGGAGCCCGCGCGATGCGTCGCGTGCGGCGGCGCCCTGGCGATTCCCCGCGACGGCGGCGAACCCCGTTGCGTGCTGTGCGGCACGAGTGCCGCCGCGTGGCGCTGCCCGGTGTGCGACGGCACGAAGCTCCGCGCGGTGACGGTCGGCGCGAGCCGCACCGCGGAGGAGCTCGGCCGTGCGTTCCCCAAGGCCCGGATCATCCTGTCCGACGGCGAGCGTCCCGTGCTGGCGGTCGGTCCCCAGCCCGCGCTCGTCGTCGCGACGCGCGGCGCCGAACCCATCGCCGACGGGGGGTACCGCGCGGTGCTGCTCCTCGACGGCGAGCGGATGCTCCTGCGTGAATCGCTGCGCGTCGCCGAGGACTGCCTGCGCTGGTGGTCGAACGCGACCGCCCTCGGCGCGCCCGGGGCCGCGGTGTTCCTGGTCGGCGTGGGCGGCGCCCTCGCCACCGCCCTCGCGACCTGGAAGCAGGGGGAGTGGGCGCGCGGCGAGCTCGCGACGCGCCGGGCGCTGCGGTTCCCGCCCGCCGTGCGGGTGGCGAGCATCACGTCGCCGCCGGCGGCGGTGGCCCGTGCGACGGACGCGGTGCGGGTGGTCGACGGGGTCGACGTGCTGGGACCGGCGGCCGTCGACGACGGACTCGAGCGTGCCATCGTCCGCTTCGACTACGCCGCGGGCGCTCGCGTCGCCCGCGAACTGCGTGCGGAGATGATCCGCGTGGCGACGGAGCGCCGTCGACCCGTGGCCGGGCGCGGGCCGCGGCGGCCCCCGGTGCTCCGGGTGCGGTTCGACGACCCCGAGGTTCCGTAGATCTCGGTGACAATGGAGTGTGCAGAAGCTCCGCCTCGTGTTCGCCGGGACCCCGTCCGCCGCCGTACCCTCCCTCGAACGCCTGGCGTCGGGCCCGCACGAGGTCGTCGCCGCGATCACTCGTCCTGCGGCGCCGCTCGGACGCAGGCGCGTGCTCACGCCGTCGCCGGTGGCGACGTCGGCGGTCGAACACGGCATCCCGGTGATCGAGGCGGCTCGACTCGGCGATGACGCGACGGGCCTGGTCGCCGACCTCGCACCCGATCTCGGCGTGATCGTCGCCTACGGCGGGCTGGTGCGCGAGCCGCTGCTCTCGACGCCCCGCCACGGCTGGATCAACCTGCACTTCTCGCTGCTCCCCGCGTGGCGGGGCGCCGCGCCGGTGCAGCACGCGCTCATCGCGGGCGACGCCCGCACCGGGGCATCCGTGTTCCGGCTCGTTCCCGAGCTCGATGCCGGCGACGTGTACGGCACGCGCTCGGTCGAGGTGGCGCCGGATGCCACGGCGGGCGTGCTGCTCGACGAGCTCGCCGTCGACGGCGCCGACCTGCTGGCCGAGGTGGTCGACGCGATCGCCGCGGGCACGGCGACCGCGACGCCGCAGGAGGGGGCGCCGACGTTCGCGCCGAAGCTCGGCATCGACGATGCGCGCCTCGACTGGACGGCACCCGCCGACGCGGTCCGCGATCGCTTCCGCGGCGTGACGCCCGAGCCGGGCGCATGGACGACCCTCGACGACCAGCGGCTCAAGGTGCTCGGGGTCGCCGTGGCGCCCGGGTCCCACCCGCTCGCCCCGGGGACCCTGCGGCTCGACGGCAGGCGCCTGCTCGTGGGCACCGGAACGGAACCGCTCGAGCTGGTGCGCGTGCAGCCGGCGGGGCGCACGGCGATGTCCGCGGCCGACTGGTGGCGGGGCGCCGGGCGCGACGGCGCGGTGGCGAGATGAGCGGGTCGTCGACGGACCGCGGCGCCGGGCGCCGCGACGGACGCGGTCGCAGCGGCGGGTCGCGCCCTGCGAGCGAGGAGCGCATCTCGCCGGCCCGTCTCGTCGCCTTCGAGGTGCTCGAGGCCGTGCGGGACGACGAGGCGTACGCGAACCTGCTGCTGCCGTCGCGCATCCGCCGTGCGGGTCTCGACCGGGCGGATGCCGCCTTCGCGACCGAGCTGACGTACGGCACGCTGCGCATGCAGGGCTACTACGACGAGGTGGTCGCCATCGCCGCGGGTCGTCCGACGAGCGCGATCGACCGGGCGGTGCTCGACGTGCTCCGGCTCGGCACCCACCAGCTCCTCGCGACCCGGGTGCCCACCCACGCCGCCGTGTACGAGCAGGTGGCGCTGGCCCGTCGGGTCGCCCCGAAGGCCGCCGGCTTCGCCAACGCGGTGCTGCGGACGATCTCCCGATCCTCGGCCGAGGCGTGGCGCGAACTCGTGGCCGAGGGGGCGAAGGGCGAGGACGATCGGCTCGCCCGACTCGAGAGCCATCCTCGATGGATCGTCCGCGCACTGCGGACCGCGCTGGCGCACGAGGGGCGCGGTGACGAGCTGACCCGGCTCCTCGAGGCCGACAACGCCTCGCCGCGCGTGAACCTCGCCGTGCTGCCGGGGCTCGGCGTCGAGGTCTCCGGCATCCCCGGCCTCGAATCCGATCGCTACTCGCCGATCGGCGCGGTCGCCGACGACCCCATCGGCGCTGCGGAGGCCTCGTCCGGACGCATCCGCGTGCAGGACGAGGGATCGCAGCTCGCCGCGCTCGCGCTGACGCGGGCGGCGCCCGTCCGCGCGGGGGAGCGATGGCTCGACCTGTGCGCGGGCCCGGGCGGCAAGACCGCGGTGCTCGCGGCCGAGGCGCGCACCTCGGGCGCCGTGCTGACCGCCAACGAGATGGTCCCCGCGCGCGCCGAGCTCGTGCGCAAGGCCCTCGCCGGGGTGCCGACGAGCGTCGACGTGCACGTCGGCGACGGCCGCGAGCTCCACCTCGACGCGCTCGGCGCGCCGGACGGCTTCGACCGCATCCTCCTCGACGCGCCCTGCACCGGGCTCGGTGCGCTTCGCCGGCGACCCGAGGCGCGCTGGCGCAAGTCGCCCTCGGACGTCGCCGACCTCACACGGCTGCAGGGGGAGCTGTTCGACGCCGCCGTGCGCGCGCTGGCGCCGGGCGGCATCCTCGCCTACGTCACGTGCTCGCCGCACACCGCCGAGACCCACGGCAGCCTCGCCGCCGCACTCGAGCGCTGGGAGGGCCTCGTCGACCAGCTCGACACGCATGCGGTGGTGCAGGGCCTGTCGCGGCATCCGCTCGACCTGGCCGGCGACGCCGAGACCGTGCAGCTGTGGCCGCACCGGCACGGCACCGACGCGATGTTCATCGCGCTCGTGCGTCGCATCGAGGCGGATGCCACGGACGCCCCCGACGCCGCTCGGTAGGCTGGCGGAATGACGACGCGGATCAACCCGAGCATCCTCGCTGCCGACTGGGCGAACCTCGAGCACGAGCTCGATCGCATCGCCTCGGCCGACCTCGTGCACGTCGACGTCATGGACAACCACTTCGTGCCCAACCTCACGTTCGGGCTGCAGATGGTCGAGCGCCTGCAGGAGGTCTCGCCCATCCCGCTCGACGTGCACCTCATGATCGACGACCCCGATCGCTGGGCGCCGGCCTACGCCGAGGCTGGCGCGTTCTCGGTCACGTTCCACGCCGAGGCGGCCGGCGAACCCGTGTCGCTGGCGCGACGGCTCCGCGAGATCGGCGCCCGCGCCGGCATCGCGCTCAAGCCCGGCACGGATGCCACGCCCTACCTCGACCTGCTGGCCGAGTTCGACCAGGTGCTCGTGATGACGGTCGAGCCCGGCTTCGGCGGTCAGTCGTTCATCCCCGAGACGATGCCGAAGCTGCGGCGGGTCGCCGACGCGGTGCGCAACGCCGGACTCGACGTGTGGCTGCAGGTCGACGGCGGCATCACGGCGGACACCATCGGGATCGCGGCCGAGGCCGGTGCGGACACGTTCGTGGCCGGGTCGGCGGTGTTCGGCGGAGACGTGCCCGCCGACCGCATCGCGTCGCTGCGCGACGCCGCGTCAGCGCACACGCACGCGCACCGGTAGCCTGAAGACGTGAAGACCTTCGACGACCTCTTCGTCGAGCTCAGCGACAAAGCCCGCACCCGCCCCGAGGGTTCCGGCACCGTGCGCGAGCTCGACGCCGGCGTGCACGCCATCGGCAAGAAGATCGTCGAGGAAGCGGCGGAGGTCTGGATGGCCGCCGAGTACCAGGGCGACGACGAGACCGCGGAGGAGATCTCGCAGCTGCTCTACCACCTGCAGGTGCTCATGCTCGCGAAGGGGCTCGCGCCGGCCGACGTGTACCGACATCTCTGATCACGCCATGAGTGACATGACCGATCAGCTCCGTCGACACGAAAGCCAGGGAATGCTCCGAATCGCCGTGCCCAACAAGGGATCGCTCGCCGAGACCGCCGCGCAGATGCTGTGGGAGGCGGGCTACAGCGGCCGTCGCGACCCGCGCGACCTGCACACCGCCGACCCCCGCAACGGGGTGGAGTTCTTCTACCTCCGTCCGCGGGACATCGCGACCTACGTGGGGTCGGGCGCACTCGACGTCGGCATCACCGGCCGCGACCTGCTGCTCGACTCCGGCTCGGATGCCGCGGAGATCGCGCCGCTCGGCTTCGGCGACTCCACGTTCCGGTTCGCCGGGCCCGACGGGCGGTTCACCGGGCTCGCCGACCTCGACGGCGTGCGCGTGGCGACGAGCTACCCGGGCCTCGTCGGCGACTTCCTCGCGGGCCACGGCGTCACGGCGAAGCTCGTGAAGCTCGACGGCGCCGTCGAGTCGGCCGTGCGGCTCGGCGTGGCGGATGCCGTCGCCGACGTGGTCTCCACGGGCTCCACGCTCCGCAAGGCGGGCCTCGAGATCTTCGGCCCCGTGATCCTCGAGTCCGAGGCCGTGCTGATCGGCTCGGGCGTCGAGCGTCCCGGTGCCGACACGCTCCTGCGCCGTCTGCAGGGCGTGCTCGTGGCCCGACAGTACGTGCTGCTCGACTACGACGTGCCCGTCGCGCACCTCGAGCGCGCCACCGAGGCCGCTCCGGGGTTCGAGTCGCCCACGGTCTCGCCGCTGCACGACCCCGAATGGGTGGCCGTGCGGGTGATGATCCCGCGCGTCGACATGAACCATGTGATGGACGAGCTGTACTCCCTCGGCGCGCGCGCGATCCTCGTGAGCGCGATCCACGCGGCACGGTTGTGAGGCGCGCATGTCCCTCGCCGTCCGCGTGATCCCGTGCCTCGACGTGGCCGCCGGCCGCGTCGTGAAGGGCGTGAACTTCCAGAACCTGCGCGACGCGGGCGACCCCGTGGCGCTGGCCGCGCGCTACTCCGACCAAGGCGCCGACGAGCTCACCTTCCTCGACGTCACGGCGACCGTCGACGACCGTTCGACGACGTACGACATGGTGCAGCGGGTCGCCGAGCAGGTCTTCATCCCCCTCACGGTGGGCGGCGGCGTGCGCTCCACCGACGACGTCGCACGCCTGCTGGGCCATGGCGCCGACAAGATCGGCGTCAACAGCGCCGCGATCGCGAGGCCTCAGCTCGTCGCCGAGATCGCCGACCGATTCGGCGCGCAGGTGCTCGTGCTGTCGCTCGACGTGAAGCGATCCGACCGCACGCCGTCCGGGTTCGTCGTGACGACGCACGGCGGCCGCACCGAGACCGACCTCGACGCCCTCGAATGGGCGCGCACGGCGATCGAGCTCGGCGCGGGAGAGCTGCTCGTCAACTCGATCGACGCCGACGGCACCAAGCAGGGCTTCGACCTCGAGCTGACCGCGCGCATGCGCGAGCTGTCCAGCGTGCCCGTGATCGCCTCGGGCGGGGCGGGCGGCGTCGGCGACTTCGCCCCGGCCATCGCCGCGGGCGCCGATGCCGTGCTCGCGGCATCCGTGTTCCACAACGGCGAGGTCACGATCGCCGAGGTCAAGGCGGCCCTCGCCGCCGATGGGAGGACCGTGCGATGAGCGAACCGGGCGACGAGGAGCTGGAGTTCGACGAGGAGGCCTGGACGGAGGGCGGGTCGCCGCTGGACCGGGCCGCGTTCAACGCCGACGGGCTGCTGCCCGCGATCATCCAGCAGTCGGGCACGGGCGAGGTGCTCATGCTCGGCTGGATGGACCGAGAGGCGATGCGACGCACCCTCACCGAGGGGCGCGTCACCTTCTGGTCGCGGTCGAGGCAGGAGTACTGGCGCAAGGGCGACACCTCCGGCCACGTGCAGTACGTGCGGGCCGCCGCGCTCGACTGCGACGCCGACACGCTGCTCGTGACCGTCGAGCAGGTCGGTGCGGCCTGCCACACGGGCACCCGCACGTGCTTCGACGGCGATCCGATCCAGGTCGCCCGGGGCGCCGCGCCCGCCCACTGACGACGCCGACCGACGACGAGGAGACCCGAGTGCCGTCCGCCACCACGAGCTTCGAGGATTTCACCGCGCTGCTGCCCGGCCGCCGCGTCGTGCCGGTCACGCGCGAGCTCTTCGCCGACGGCGAGACCCCCGTCGGCATCTACCGCAAGCTCGCCGAGGGTCGCCCCGGCACGTTCCTGCTCGAGTCCGCCGAGCAGGGCGGCATCTGGTCCCGATACTCGTTCGTGGGTGCCTCCTCGTACGGCGTGCTCACCGAGCGCGACGGCCGGGTCGAATGGCAGGACTACGGGCTGTCGGCCGAGCGCGCGCTGGGCGCCGCTGCCGCGCTCGCGCCGCTCGCCGCCCTCGAGGCGCTCTTCGAGCGGTGGCGCACGGAGGACGTCCCCGGCGCGCCGCCCCTCACGGGTGGACTCGTCGGGTTCATCGGGTGGGAGGCCATCCGCCAGATCGAGCACCTGCCCGACCGCCCGCCCGCCGACTACCGGATGCCCGGACAGGCGTTCTCGTTCGTCTCGGAGCTCGTGGTCATCGACCACCGCACCGGCACGGTGCAGCTCGTCGCCTCGGCGCTGCACGACGGCGACGACGCGCCCGAGTCCCTGTGGGTCGACGCCCAGGAGCGCCTCGACCGGATGCAGCGGCGGCTCGCGCGCCCGTCCGAGGCGTGGCTCGCCGAGATCGACCTGACGACGGCCGCCTCGCCGGCACATCGCACCGAGAAGGCCGACTTCCTCGCGGCGGTCGAACGCTCGAAGGAGTACATCCGCGAGGGCGACATCTTCCAGGTCGTGATCTCGCAGCGCTTCGAGCAGGAGGCGACGGCCGACCCCATCGACGTGTACCGCGTGCTGCGCAGCCTCAACCCGAGCCCCTACATGTACGTGCTGCACCTCGACGACCCCGCCGGCGAGCCGTACTGGATCGTCGGCTCCTCGCCCGAGGCCCTCGTGAAGGTGCAGGACGGCCGCGTGTTCACGCATCCGATCGCCGGCTCGAAGCCGCGCGGCGCCACGCCCGAGCAGGACGCCGACCTCGAGGCCGAGCTCGTCGCCGACCCCAAGGAGCAGGCCGAGCACCTCATGCTCGTCGACCTCGCCCGCAACGACCTGGCCAAGGTGTGCACGGCGGGCTCGGTCGAGGTCACCGAGTTCATGCGCGTGGAGCGGTTCAGCCACATCATGCACCTCGTCTCCTCCGTCGAGGGCGACCTCGCGCCCCACGCGAACGCCGTCGACGTGTTCCGCGCGACGTTCCCCGCCGGCACGCTGTCGGGTGCGCCGAAGCCGCGGGCACTCGAGATCATCGACGAGCTCGAACCGGCCCAGCGCGGCCTCTACGGCGGCGTCGTGGGCTACTTCGGCTTCGGGGGCGACGCCGACCTCGCGATCGCGATCCGCACGGCGACCATCTCGGGCGGCGTCGCCCGAGTGCAGGCGGGCGGCGGGCTCGTCGCCGACTCGGTGCCCGAGTCGGAGTTCCAGGAGTCGCAGAACAAGGCCGCGGCACCCCTGCGCGCCGTGGCCGTCGCCAACGCCATGCGGAGGGTCGAGTGAGGGCCGCGCGCATGAAGCTGCCGGTCATCGTCGCGACGATCGTCGGCTCGGCGCTCGCCCTGCTCTCCTGGAGCCAGACCTGGTTCGAGCTCGAGCTCGCGGATGCCTCGGCGCAGGGCGCCGGCGAGCCGATCGCCGTCCCCGGCAGCGTGGCGTCGCCCGCACTCGCCGCGCTCGGACTCGCCGGACTCGCCCTCGTCGCGGCGCTCGCGATCGCGGGTCCCGGCATCCGGATCGTGCTCGGCGTGCTCGAGGTCGTGCTCGGAGGGTGCGTGCTCCTGGCGACCGGCGTCTCGATCGGCGACCCGGTCGCCGCCGTCGCGCCCGCGGTGACGGATGCGACCGGCGTGTCCGGCTCGGGCCCGACCGCCGAGCTCGTGGCCGCCGCCGTCGCGACGGCGTGGCCCGTGGTCGCCCTCATCGGGGGAGTCCTGCTCGTGCTCGCCGGGATCGCGGTCCTCGTCACCGGCACCCGCTGGCCCACCTCGTCCCGCCGGTATCGCGCCGCGCGGCTCGCCGACATCGATGAGGTCGCCGGTCACGATGCGGGCGGGCGCGCGGCATCCGATCGCGCCATCGACGACTGGGACGAGCTGAGCCGTGGCGACGACCCGACGGCCGACGACGGCGCCGCGCCCGCCGACGAGGCGGCGGTCGAGTCGCCCCGGGACTCAACGCGTGACACCGGCGCGACCACGCCCGACGCCACCGCCCCGGCCCATGACGACCCGGTCGGCGGCGAGGGCCCGGGTGGTCCCAGCCGCTAGACTGGCCCCCGAAACCCCAGCAACGAAGGAGCATCATGAGCACTGAGCACGCAGATCCCGGCCACGGACACTCGCCCGCGGCATGGACCTCCGTCACGATCATGCTCATCGCGGTCACCATCGGCACGGTCGCGTTCTTCCTCGACGTGGTCTGGCTGGTCTGGGCCTCGGCGGCGCTCCTCCTCGTCGGCGCCGTCGTCGGCTGGGTCCTGGCCCGTGCGGGCTACGGCGTCGGCGGTGCGAAGGTCGCTGAGAAGGTGCACTGACGCGTGCTGTCCGAACTGACCGCGAACGCGGTCGCCGATTCGCTCGCACGCCGTGAGACGCGCTCCCTCGCCGAGGTGGAGCGCGCCGCCCTCGCGCGCCCGGCGCCGCTCGACGCCCTCGAGGCGCTGAAGCCCGCCGACCACGTCAAGGTCATCGCCGAGATCAAGCGGTCGAGCCCGTCACGCGGCGCGCTCGCGCAGATCGCCGACCCGGCCGCGCTCGCCCGCAGCTACGAGCTCGGCGGCGCGAGCGCCATCAGCGTGCTCACCGAGGGGCGCCGCTTCGGCGGATCCCTCGCCGACCTGGAGGAGGTGCGGGCCGCGGTCGCCCTGCCGGTGCTCCGCAAGGACTTCATCGCGACGCCCTACCAGGTGCTCGAGGCGCGCGCCGCGGGCGCCGACCTCGTCCTGCTGATCGTCGCGGCACTCGACGACGACACGCTGCGCGAGCTCTTCGACCTCATCGTGTCCCTCGGCATGACGCCCCTCGTCGAGACGCACTCCGCAGCGGAGCTCGACCGCGCGTCCGCGCTCGGCGCGCGCCTCATCGGCGTCAATGCCCGTGACCTGTCGAACTTCGAGCTCGATCGCGACCTCTTCGGCCGCCTGGCCGAGCGCTTCCCCGACCGCGCCATCCGCGTCGCGGAGTCGGCGGTGCTGTCCGCCGCCGACGTCGCCCACTACCGCGCGGCGGGCGCCGACGTGGTGCTCGTGGGCGAGGCGCTCGTCACGGGCGACCCGATTGCCAATCTTCGAGCCTTCCTGGCGGTGTGACATGGCGCTCAGAGCGCAGACCGGTCCGTACTTCGGCGACTTCGGGGGGCGCTTCGTGCCCGAATCCCTGGTCGCCGCCCTCGACGAGCTCGGCGAGGCCTACGACCTCGCCAAGCTCGATCCCGACTTCGGCGCCGAACTCGCCGAGCTGGGCCGCAGCTACACCGGCCGCCCCTCGATCATCACCGAGGTGCCGCGGTTCGCCAGGCACGCGGGCGACGCCCGCATCATCCTGAAGCGTGAAGACCTCAACCACACGGGCTCGCACAAGATCAACAACGTGCTCGGGCAGGCCCTGCTCACGAGGCGCATCGGCAAGTCGCGGGTCATCGCCGAGACGGGCGCCGGGCAGCACGGCGTCGCCACGGCGACCGCGGCCGCGCTCTTCGGCCTCGACTGCACGATCTACATGGGCGAGGTCGACACCGAGCGGCAGGCGCTCAACGTCGCCCGCATGCGGCTGCTGGGCGCCGAGGTCGTCGCGGTCACCGCCGGCTCGCGCACCCTCAAGGACGCGATCAACGAGGCCATGCGCGACTGGGTCACGAACGTGGCCACCACGAATTACATCTTCGGCACCGTCGCCGGTCCGCACCCGTTCCCCGAGATGGTGCGCGACTTCCAGAAGGTCATCGGCGAGGAGGCGCGCCAGCAGGTCATCGACCTCACCGGGGGGCTGCCGACGGCGGTCACGGCGTGCGTCGGCGGCGGCTCCAACGCCATCGGCATCTTCCACGCCTTCCTCGACGACACCGAGGTGGGCCTCTACGGGTTCGAGGCCGGCGGGGAGGGCGTCGACACCGAGCGCCACGCCGCGACCATCACGAAGGGCCGGCCGGGTGTCCTGCACGGCGCTCGCAGCTACCTGCTGCAGGACGAGGACGGCCAGACGATCGAATCGCACTCGATCTCGGCCGGACTCGACTATCCGGGCGTCGGTCCCGAGCACTCGTGGCTCGCCGCGATCGGCCGCGCCGAGTACCGCCCCGTCACGGATGCCGCCGCCATGGAGGCGCTGCGCCTGCTCACGCGCACCGAGGGCATCATCCCCGCGATCGAGTCGGCGCACGCGCTGGCGGGCACGATCGAGCTCGGCCGCGAGCTCGGATCCGACGCCACGATCCTCGTCAGCCTCTCGGGGCGCGGCGACAAGGACATGGACACCGCGGCGAAGTACTTCGAGCTCTACGACGAGGAGAACCCCAAGTGAGAACGGTGGGCCCCGTCATCCGGCGCCGCAACGAGGAGGCCGGGGGCGCGCTCATCGGCTACCTGCCGGTCGGGTTCCCGACCCTCGACGCGAGCGTCGAGGCGGCGGTCTCGCTCGTCGAGAACGGCGTCGACGTGCTCGAGCTCGGCCTGCCCTACTCCGACCCCGTCATGGACGGGCCCGTGATCCAGGCGGCGACCCAGCAGGCGCTCGCGAACGGGTTCCGCCTCGCCGACGGCTTCGAGGCGGTGCGTCGCATCACCGACCGCACGGATGCCCCGGTGCTGATCATGACCTACTGGAACCCCGTCGTGCAGTACGGCGTCGATCGGTTCGCCGACGACCTCGCCGCGGCCGGGGGAGCGGGGCTCATCACGCCCGACCTCATCCCCGACGAGGCGGCGGACTGGATGGCCGCCTCAGAGCGCACCGGCCTCGATCGCGTGTTCCTCGCGGCGCCGACCTCGACCGACGCGCGCATCCGCCAGGCCGTCGACGCGAGCCGCGGGTTCGTCTACGCCGTCTCGACGATGGGCATCACGGGGGCCCGCAGCGACGTCGACGTGGCGGCGCGCACGCTCGTCGCGCGACTCGCCGACGCCGGAGCACCCGCCAGCTGCGTCGGGCTCGGCATCTCGACCGCCGCGCAGGTCGCCGAGGTGCTCGAGTACGCCGACGGCGCGATCGTCGGCTCGGCGCTCGTGAAGGCCCTCGCCGACGGCGGGGTCGCCGCCGCCGGCGAGCTGGCGGCGGAGCTCGCGCGCGGCACGCGGCCGGAGTGAAGTACGCTGACTGAGGCCTGACGGCCGTCAGTCGCACGAGGAAAGGCAGCAGCCCGAGTGATCGCACCGCTCAGCATCCCGAGCCCGGACTACGAATGGCAGATCTGGGAGATCAACCTGTTCGGGTGGCAGCTCAACATCCACATGTACGCGCTGTGCATCCTGGTCGGGATCGTCCTCGCCGTCGTCATGACGTCCCGACGGCTGACCAGGCGCGGTGCGGAGCCGGGAGTCGTGCTCGACATCGCCCTGTGGGCGGTGCCGCTGGGCATCATCGGCGCCCGCATCTACCACGTGCTGACGCATCCCGACGACTACTTCTTCGAGGGCGCCAACGTCTGGAATCCGTTCCAACCCGGTGCGATCTGGAACATCTGGGAGGGCGGCAACGCCATCTACGGCGCCCTCATCGGCGGCGCGGTCGGCGCGTGGATCGGCTGCCGCATGACCGGCATCCGATTCTGGTCGTTCGCCGACGCGCTCGCGCCCGGCCTCCTGGTCGCGCAGGCGGCCGGACGCCTCGGCAACTGGTTCAACCACGAGCTCTTCGGCCTTCCCACCGACCTGCCGTGGGGCCTCGAGATCGAGTCGTCCAACCCGGCGTTCCCCGCCGGCCTGGCCGACGGCACGCTGTTCCACCCGACCTTCCTCTACGAGATCATCTGGAACCTCGCCGGTGCCGCGCTCATCATCCTCCTCGAGCGGAGGATCAACCTGCGATGGGGCAAGGCGTTCGCCGTCTACCTCATCTGGTACGGCCTCGGCCGGTCGTTCTTCGAGGCGATCCGCGTCGATCCGAGCGAGATGTTCCTCGGCGTCCGCGTGAACGTGTGGACGTCATGGGCGGCCGTGATCCTCGGCATCGTGCTCTTCCTCCTGCAGCGCCGCCGACACACGGGCGACGAGCCGACCCCGTACGTGCCCGGCCGTGAATGGAAGGGACCCGACGCTGAGGTAGACTCTGACGAAACCGAGTCCGACTCCGACTCTCTCGACGATGGCGTCGAGGGTGAGAACAGCACGGGCGAGACGGCAGCCACAAGCTCGAGCCGTTCTACCTCCGCGTAGCGCCCATACTCCACGTTCTCCGACGCGACGCCGCACCATGCGTCGCGACATCCCTTCGATGGGCCGACGACGTCCCCCGCTGCCTAACTAGTTGATGAGGACGGTCCACGTGTCGCTCACTCCACCCTTCTCGAGGTTCGGTCTCCTTCCTGACGCGCAGGGCATGTACGACCCCGCCGCCGAGAAGGACGCCTGCGGCCTCGCGATGGTCGCGACCCTCCGGGGCACCGCCGGACACGACATCATCACCGCGGCGCTCGACGCGCTGCGCCACCTCGAGCACCGCGGTGCGGTCGGCTCCGACGCCGGCACGGGCGACGGCGCGGGCATCATCACGCAGGTGCCCGACGCATTCCTGCGCGCCGTGGCCCCGTTCGCCCTGCCCGCCGCCGGAGCGTACGCCGTGGGCAACGCGTTCCTTCCCGTCGACCCCACCACCCGCTCGAGCGTCAAGCGCCGGTTCGCCCAGCTCGCGGCATCCGAGGGGCTCGACGTGATCGGATGGCGCGAGGTGCCCGTGCGCCCCGACGAGCTCGGCACGCTCGCCCGGGCCGCCATGCCCGTCGTGCAGCAGCTGTTCGTGCAGTCGGCCGCGACCACGTCGGACGGCGGCCGGCTCGACGGCCTCGCCCTCGACCGGCTGGCGTTCCGCCTGCGCAAGCGCGCCGAGCGCGAGCTCGAGCTCTACTTCGCGTCGCTGTCGTGCCGCACGCTCGTGTACAAGGGCATGGTCACGACCCTGCAGCTCGAGCCGTTCTACCCCGACCTGTCCGACGAGCGCTTCGCCTCGAAGCTCGCGCTCGTGCACTCCCGCTACTCCACCAACACGTTCCCGTCCTGGCCGCTGGCGCAGCCGTTCCGCATGATCGCGCACAACGGCGAGATCAACACGATCCAGGGCAACCGGAACTGGATGCGGGCCCGCCAGTCGCAGCTCGAGTCCGAGGTGCTCGGCGACCTCGCGCCGATCCTCCCGATCGTCACCCCCGGCGCGAGCGACTCCGCCTCGTTCGACGAGGTCGTGGAACTCCTCACGCTGTCGGGCCGCAGCCTGCCGCACGCCGTCATGATGATGGTGCCCGAGGCATGGGAGAACCAGACCGAGATCGACCCGGTCCGCCGGTCCTTCTACGAGTACCACTCGATGCTCATGGAGCCGTGGGACGGCCCGGCCGCGATCGTCTTCACCGACGGCTCGCTCGTCGGCGCGACCCTCGACCGCAACGGCCTGCGCCCCGGCCGCTACCTCGTCACCGACGACGGGCTCGTCGTCCTGGCGAGCGAGATCGGCGTGCTCGACATCGACCAGTCGAAGATCGTGCGCAAGGGGCGGCTGCAGCCGGGCCGCATGTTCCTCGTGGACACCGAGGCGGGCCGCCTCATCGAGGACGACGAGATCAAGGCCGAGCTCGCGGCATCCGAGCCGTGGGGCGACTGGCTCGACGCCGGGCGCATCCGCCTCTCCGAGCTGCCCGAGCGCGAGCACATCGTGCACCCGCCCGCGTCGGTGAACCGGCGCCAGCGCACCTTCGGGTACACCGAGGAGGAGGTGAAGATCCTCCTCACGCCGATGGCGAAGACCGGCCAGGAGCCGCTCGGCGCCATGGGATCCGACACCCCGATCGCGGTGCTGTCGGAGCGCCCGCGCCTGCTCTTCGACTACTTCACGCAGCAGTTCGCCCAGGTGACCAACCCGCCGCTCGACTCGATCCGCGAGGCCGTCGTCACGTCGCTCGGGTCGTCGCTCGGACCCGAGCGGAACCTGCTCACCGCCGGACCCGACCACGCCCGTCAGGTGTCGCTCGACTTCCCCGTGATCGACAACGACGAGCTCGCGAAGATCGTGCACATCGACCCCCGCGTGGGCGCGCGCACGACGAAGACCCTGAAGGGCCTCTACCGCGTCGACGACGGGCCCGAGGCGATGCGTGCACGCCTCGACGAGATGTGCGACGAGGTCGACGAGGCCATCGACGAGGGCGCGTCCTTCATCGTGCTCAGCGACCGCGACTCGAACAAGGACCTCGCGCCGATCCCGTCGCTCCTCATGCTCTCGGCGGTGCACCACCACCTCATCCGGTCGGAGACCCGCATGAAGGTCGGCCTCGTCGTGGAGGCGGGCGACGTGCGCGAGGTGCACCACGTCGCGCTCCTCGTCGGGTTCGGCGCCTCGGCCGTGAACCCCTACCTCGCCATGGAGAGCTGCGAGGACCTCGTGCGCTCGGGTGTCATCACCGGGGTCACGCCCGAGGAGGCCGTGCGCAACGTGATCAAGGCGCTCGGCAAGGGCGTGCTCAAGATCATGTCCAAGATGGGCATCTCCACGATCTCGTCGTACGCGGGGGCGCAGGCCTTCGAGGCCGTCGGCCTCTCGCAGGAGTTCATCGACGAGTACTTCACGGGCACGACCTCGAAGCTCGGCGGCGTCGGCATCGACGTCGTCGCGACCGAGAACCTGCACCGGCACCGTTTGGCCTATCCCGCGGACGCCGCCGTGCGCGCGCACGAGCGCCTCACCACCGGCGGCGAGTACCAGTGGCGCCGAGACGGCTCGCCGCACCTCTTCAACCCCGAGACGGTGTTCCGCCTGCAGCACTCGACCCGGAATCGGCGCTACGACGTCTTCCGCGAGTACACCTCGCTCGTCGACTCGCAGGCGCAGGAGCTCATGACGCTGCGCGGCATGTTCGCGCTCCGCACGGGGACGCGGCCGCCGCTGCCCATCGACGAGGTCGAGTCGGTGGAGTCGATCGTGAAGCGCTTCTCGACCGGGGCGATGAGCTACGGCTCGATCTCGAAGGAGGCGCACGAGTCGCTCGCCATCGCGATGAACCGGCTCGGTGCGAAGTCCAACACGGGAGAGGGCGGCGAGGACCTCGACCGCCTGCTCGACCCCGAACGGCGCAGCGCGATCAAGCAGGTCGCCTCGGGCCGGTTCGGCGTCACGAGCATGTACCTCACGCACGCCGATGACATCCAGATCAAGCTCGCGCAGGGCGCCAAGCCCGGCGAGGGCGGCCAGCTTCCGCCCACGAAGGTGTACCCGTGGGTCGCACGCACCCGGCACGCCACAGCCGGCGTCGGCCTCATCTCACCGCCGCCGCACCACGACATCTACTCGATCGAGGACCTGAAACAGCTCATCTTCGACCTGAAGCGGGCGAACCCCAGGGCGCGGGTGCACGTGAAGCTCGTGAGCCAGTCCGGCATCGGCGCGGTCGCCGCGGGCACCGCCAAGGCACTCGCCGACGTCATCCTCGTCTCGGGGCACGACGGCGGGACGGGCGCGAGCCCGTTGAACTCGCTGAAGCACGCGGGCACCCCGTGGGAGCTCGGCCTGGCCGAGACCCAGCAGACGCTCATGCTCAACGGCATGCGCGACCGCGTCGTCGTGCAGGTGGACGGGCAGCTGAAGACCGGTCGCGACGTCGTGATCGGCGCGCTGCTCGGCGCCGAGGAGTTCGGCTTCGCGACGGCGCCGCTCGTCGTGCAGGGTTGCGTCATGATGCGCGTCTGCCACCTCGACACGTGCCCGGTCGGCGTCGCCACCCAGAACCCCGAGCTCCGCAAGCGATTCACGGGCAAGCCCGAGTTCGTCGTGAACTTCTTCGAGTTCATCGCCCAGGAGGTGCGCGAGTACCTTGCCGAGCTCGGCTACCGGTCGCTCGACGAGGTCATCGGGCGCCGCGACCTGCTGGACATCGATCGCGCCGTCGCGCACTGGAAGGCCGCGGGCCTCGACCTGACCCCCGTGCTCGTCGGACCCGACTTCTCCGAATCCGAGCCGCGGCGCAACCTCCGCGAGCAGGACCACGAGCTCGACCGGCACTTCGACAACGAGCTGATCCGCCGCAGCGCGATCGTGCTCGAGGACGGCGGCTCGGTCGAGATCGAGCTGCCGATCAAGAACACCGAGCGTGCCGTCGGCACGATGCTCGGCCACGAGGTCACCGTGCGGCGCGGCGAGCACGGCCTGCCGCCCGGCTCGATCGACGTGACCCTCAGGGGCTCGGCCGGCCAGTCGTTCGGCGCCTTCCTGCCGAGCGGCATCACGCTGCGCCTCGAGGGCGACTCCAACGACTACGTCGGCAAGGGGCTCTCGGGTGGCCAGCTCGTGCTGCGTCCCTCGAAGGACAGCGGCTTCGTCGCCGAGCGGAACGTGATCGCGGGCAACGTCATCGGCTACGGCGCCACGCGCGGCAGCATGTTCATCCGCGGCATCGTCGGGGAGCGCTTCCTCGTGCGCAACTCCGGCGCCACGGCGGTCGTCGAGGGCGTGGGCGACCACGCGCTCGAGTACATGACCGGCGGGCTGGCGCTGATCCTCGGCGAGACCGGCCGCAACCTCGGCGCCGGCATGTCGGGCGGCACCGCCTACGTGCTCGGCCTGAGCGAGGGCCGCGTCAACCGCGAGTCCCTGGGCTCGGGCGAGCTCGAGCTGCATCCGCTCGGCAGCGCCGACCGCGAGATCGTGCGCGACCTGCTCGAGCAGCACCTCGAGACCACCGACTCGGATGTCGCGGCGCGCCTCCTCGCGGAGGGCGATCCCGCGCTCGATCGGTTCACCAAGGTGCTGCCGCGCGACTACGCTGCGGTGCTCCGCACGCGCCAGAGCGCCGTCGACGAGGGCCTCGACCCCGACGGCGACGTGGTGTGGACCAGGATCCTGGAGGTCACCGGTGGCTGAGCGGATGTCGAACCCCGACCGAGCGGTGCTCGTCGAATGCATGGAGGTGACGGGTGGCTGACCCGAAGGGCTTTCTGAAGGTCACCGAGCGCGAACTGCCGAAGCGTCGGCCCGTGCCGGTGCGCATCATGGACTGGAAAGAGGTCTACGAGCAGGGCGACCCCGCCCAGCTGCGCCGTCAGGCGGGCCGGTGCATGGACTGCGGCATCCCGTTCTGCCACCAGGGCTGCCCGCTCGGCAACCTCATCCCCGAGTGGAACGACCTCATGTGGCGCGGCGAGGGCCGCGCGGCCATCGAGCGCCTGCACGCCACGAACAACTTCCCCGAGTTCACCGGGCGGCTGTGCCCGGCACCCTGCGAGTCCGCCTGCGTGCTGGGCATCAACCAGCCCGCCGTGACCATCAAGCAGGTCGAGGTGTCGATCATCGACCAGGCCTTCGGCAACGGCTGGGTGCAGCCGCAGCCGCCGGGCCGCCTCACCGGCAAGACCGTCGCCGTCGTCGGGTCGGGGCCCGCCGGCCTCGCGGCCGCGCAGCAGCTGACGCGCGCCGGCCACACGGTCGCGGTGTTCGAGCGCGACGACCGCATCGGCGGCCTGCTCCGCTACGGCATCCCGGACTTCAAGATGGAGAAGAAGCACCTCGACCTGCGCCTCGCCCAGATGACGGCCGAGGGCACGCGCTTCCGCGCGGGCGTCGACATCGGCGTGGACATCACGTGGGAGCAGCTTCGCGAGCGCTACGACGCGGTGGTCGTCGCGACGGGCGCGATGGTGCCGCGCGACCTGCCGATCCCCGGCCGCGACCTGCCGGGCGTGCACTTCGCGATGGAGTACCTCACGCAGTCGAACCGGCACCTCGCCGGCGACCAGGTGTTCGACCAGATCACCGCGGAGGGCAAGCACGTCGTCGTCCTCGGCGGCGGCGACACCGGCGCCGACTGCATCGGCACGGCCCACCGCCAGGGCGCGCTCTCGGTCACCAACCTCGCCATCGGCAAGGAGCCGGGCACCACGCGCCCGGCCGAGCAGCCGTGGCCGATGCATCCGACCGTCTTCGAGGTGCAGAGCGCCCATGAGGAGGGCGGCAACCGCCACTACCTCGCGTCGACGGTCGAGTTCCTCGCCAACGACGCGGGCGAGGTGCGCGCCATCCGCGTGGCCGAGACCGAGTACCTCGACGGACGGCGCGTGCCGAAGGCCGGCACCGAGCGCGAGATCCCGGCCGACCTCGTGCTGCTGGCACTGGGCTTCACCGGCCCCGAGACCCGCGAGCTCGACGAGCAGCTGCACCTGCCCGTCACCGACCGGGGGAACATCGCCCGCGGCGCCGACTACGCCACCGCCCAGCCCGGCGTGTTCGTCGCCGGCGACGCCGGACGCGGCCAGTCGCTGATCGTCTGGGCGATCGCAGAGGGACGCGCTGCGGCCGCCGCGGTCGACCGGTACCTTGAAGGCGACACCGAATTGCCGAGCCCGATCCCGGCGCACGCCCGCGCCTTCGCGATCTAGACCCGCGCGCGCCGACGGCGCGATGCATGACCACCACCCAGCGCTTCGGCGCGGAACACGGGAGCACACACCAGATGAGACGAGCGAAGATCGTCGCCACCCTCGGGCCGGCGACATCGAGCTATGAGCAGATCCGGGCGATCGTCGATGCGGGCATCGACGTCGCGCGCATGAACCTCAGCCACGGCAGCTACGACGTGCACGAGGGCGTCTACCAGAACGTGCGGAAGGCGGCGAACGACTCCGGCCGCGCCGTCGCGGTGCTCGTCGACCTGCAGGGTCCCAAGATCCGGCTCGGCAAGTTCGAGAACGGCCCCCACGAGCTCGCCGAGGGTGACATCTTCAAGATCACCACCGAGGAGATCCTCGGCACGAAGGAGATCGTCGGCACCACGTTCAAGGGCCTGCCCGACGACGTGAAGCCCGGCGACTTCCTGCTCATCGACGACGGCAAGGTCCGCGTCGAGGTCGTCGAGACCGACGGCACCGTGGTCACGACCCGGGTGGTCGTCGCGGGCCCGGTGTCGAACAACAAGGGCATCAACCTGCCCGGCGTGGCGGTGAACGTGCCCGCACTGTCCGACAAGGACGAGGCCGACCTGCGCTGGGGCCTCGAGCTGGGCGCCGACCTCATCGCGCTGTCGTTCGTGCGCAACGCGTCCGACATCGAGCGCGTGCACGAGATCATGGCCGAGGTCGGCCGTCGCGTGCCGGTCATCGCGAAGATCGAGAAGCCCCAGGCCGTCGACGCGCTCGAGGAGATCACCGAGGCCTTCGACGCGATCATGGTCGCGCGTGGCGATCTCGGCGTCGAGCTGCCGCTCGAGGCGGTGCCGATCGTGCAGAAGCGCGCGGTCGAGATCGCACGGCGGCTCGCGAAGCCGGTCATCGTCGCCACCCAGATGCTCGAGTCGATGATCCACAGCCCGGTGCCGACCCGCGCCGAGACGTCCGACGTCGCCAACGCGATCCTCGACGGTGCCGATGCGGTGATGCTGTCGGGTGAGACGAGCGTCGGCGAGTACCCGGTCATCACGGTCACGACGATGGCCCGCATCGTCGAGTCGACCGAGGAGCACGGGCTCGATCGCATCCTGCCGCTCGGCACGAAGCCGCGCACCCAAGCCGGTGCGATCACGCTCGCCGCGGTCGAGGTCGCCGACTTCGTCGAGGCGAAGTACCTCTGCGTCTTCACCGAGACCGGCGAGTCGGTGCGACGGATGACCCGCATCCGCTCCGTCATCCCGATCCTCGCGTTCACGCCCGATCCCGCCATCCGTCGCCGCATGGCGCTCAACTGGGGCGTGGAGTCGTTCGTCGTCGACCGCGTGACCCACACCGACCAGATGGTCGGCCAGGTGGACGACGTGCTCGCGAAGACCGGCAAGGCCGTCAACGGCGAGAAGGTCGTCATCATCTCCGGGTCCCCTCCCGGCATCCCCGGCACCACCAACGACGTGCGCGTGCACGTCGTGGGCGAGGTGCTCTAGCACGACGCCCCGACGCCCGACGGTCCGGTCGCTCCGCTTCGGAGCGGCCGGGCCGTCGCCGTCGGAACACGCGGTCGCGATGGGGTCGGGACGCCGAGTGGTCCGGCCGGATGTCAGGATGATCACGTGACCGTCGAGTTCGAATGCCGCACGCCGCTCGCGATGCCCGTGGAGGAGGCGTTCGCCCGTTCGCTCGACATCGACGTCCACGCCGCGTCCATGGCTCGCTCCCGCGAGCGGGCGATCGGCGGCGTCACCTCCGGCTCGATCGGATTGGGGGAGGAGGTGACCTGGCGAGCCTGGCACTTCGGCGTGCCCATCAGGATGACGAGCCGCATCACCGAGCTCGAGGCGCCGCACTGGTTCGTCGACGAACAGGTGCGCGGGCCGTTCCGGAGCTTCCGCCACGAGCACGCGTTCGTCGCCGACGGGAACGGCACCCTCATGATCGACCATGTCGTGTTCGAGGCGCCGCTCGGCGGGCTCGGTCGAGCCGCCGAGGCGTTCATCGGCCCGCACCTCGTGCGGCTCATCGAGCGGCGGAACGCGTACCTCGGAAACGGGCCCGTGCCGGAAGGCCGTTGAGGACCGCAGGTGCTGACCCCCGTTCGGGGGAGAGGGACGATCGGCGATCAGGGCGCAGCATTGGAGTGCGCTCCTGAGCGGAGCCGTGCGGCGACGTCCGACGGATGGGAGTCGATGGTGAGGACGAGTTCCGAGGTTCCGACCGGTTGGCGACGTAGCGGTCCCGGCCGTCCGCGACCGGCGACGGCCCTGGCCGAGCGATGGACGACGGTCGACGGCATCGACGTGTTCTACCGGGAGTCGCGGAATCCGCCGGATGCCCCGGTGATGATGCACGTGCACGGCTTCGGCCTCTCCGGGCGCTACCTCCTCCCGACCGCCGAGCGGCTCGCGGACCACTTCCACACGCTCGTGCCCGACCTTCCCGGATTCGGACGCAGCGGGAAGGTGGCGAACGCCCTCGACGTGCCCGACCTCGCGCATGCCGCGGCGCGGTTCCTCGACGATCGCGGCATCGAGAAGGCGACGCTGGTGGGGAACTCGATGGGATGCCCGGTCATCTGCGAGTTCGCCTACCACTATCCCGACCGCATCGACCGGGCGGTCCTCGTCTCACCGGCGGGTGGCATCTTCAACCAGCCGCTCCGGCGCGCCATGGGGCAGATCAGTCGCGACGCACCGCGCGAGCCGGCACGGCTGATGCGGGTCGTGACCCCCGACTACGTGCGGTTCGGCGTTCCGAGCACCATGCGGATGTTCCGGTCGCTCACGCAGTATCCATCGCTCGAACGCCTGCTCGCCATGAAGATCCCGACGCTCGCGGTGCTCGGCGACCGCGACCCGCTGATGCCCGGTGCGGCGCGCGTGCAGGAGGTGGCCGGCCAGACCGACAACCACGTGCTGATCGTGCGGATCGAAGGTGCGGCGCACGCCATCAACTTCAGCCACCCCGGGGAGCTCGCCCACCTCATCCGGCTGTTCATGGAGGACCAGCCGATCGTGGACGACCCCGACTCGCCGGGGAACGCGCGCCTCTACGAGATCCACCGCGGCGTGCATCATCCGCCCGCGAAGGAGGCGTGAGGCCGAAACCCGACCGCGATGGCGGCACCGAGTGGTGCCGGTGGTGGGGGTCGAACCCACACGCCCTCTCGGGCAAAGCATTTTGAGTGCTCCGCGTCTGCCATTCCGCCACACCGGCCAGAGGCCCCGCCCAGAATACCGTAGGCTTTCCTGCGTGACAGACAGCGAACAGACCCAGCCGGCGCCGCGCCGTGTCGTCGTGGCGGAGGATGAGTCGCTCATCCGCCTGGACATCGTCGAGATCCTGCGCGACAACGGCTACGAGGTCGTCGGAGAGGCCGGCGATGGCGAGACGGCGGTCGCCCTGGCGACCGAGCTGCGTCCCGACCTCGTCATCATGGACGTGAAGATGCCCCAGCTCGACGGCATCTCGGCCGCGGAGCGGCTCTCGAAGGGCCACATCGCCCCGGTCGTGCTCCTCACCGCATTCAGCCAGAAGGAGCTCGTCGAGCGCGCGAGCGAGGCCGGCGCCCTGGCCTACGTCGTGAAGCCGTTCACGCCCAACGACCTCCTGCCCGCGATCGAGATCGCGCTGGCGCGTCACGCCCAGATCATCGCCCTCGAGGCCGAGGTCGGCGACCTCGTCGAGCGCTTCGAGACCCGCAAGCTGGTCGACCGGGCGAAGGGCCTGCTCAACGAGAAGATGGGCCTCACCGAGCCCGAGGCGTTCCGCTGGATCCAGAAGGCGTCGATGGACCGACGGCTCACCATGAAGGACGTCTCGCAGGCGATCATCGAGCAGCTGGCGCCCAAGAAGTAGCCCACGCCCCTTCCGCTTCCGGATGCCGCGACGACCCGTTCGTCGCGGCATCCGTCGTCTCCGCCGACCCTCCGCGACGGGGTCGCCCGACTGGCGGATCGCTGTCGGCGGCCGCTTGTAGGCTATGGGGGTGCCGGACGCAGACAAGCCCACCCTTCTCGTGATCGACGGCCATTCGCTGGCCTTCCGGGCCTTCTACGCCCTTCCCGTCGACAGCTTCTCCACCCGTGACGGGCAGCACACGAACGCCATCCACGGGTTCCTGTCGATGCTGCTGCTCCTGCTCCAGAACGAGAAGCCCACCCACCTCGCCGTGGCGTTCGACATCTCACGTCAGTCGTTCCGCACGCGCGAGTACGCCGAGTACAAGGGCAATCGCGGCGAGACGCCGCCCGAGTTCCGGGGCCAGGTGCCGCTGCTGCAGGACGCCCTGAAGGCCATGGGCGTGCGCACCCTCGAGAAGGAGGACTTCGAGGCCGACGACATCCTGGCGACCCTCGCCACCCGCGGTGCGGCCGAGGGCTACCGGGTGCTGCTCGTCTCGGGCGACCGCGACACCATCCAGCTCGTCGGCGACGACGTGACACTGCTGTACCCCAACACGCAGGGCGTCTCGCAGCTCAAGCGCTACGACACCGACGCGGTCGTGGAACGCTACGGGATCCGCCCCGAGCAGTACCCCGACGTCGCCGCGCTCGTCGGCGAGACGAGCGACAACCTCCCCGGCATCCCGAAGGTCGGCGAGAAGACCGCCGTCAAGTGGCTCGGCCTCTACGGCGACCTCGACGGCATCCTCGCGCATGCCGACGAGATCAAGGGCGTCGTCGGGCAGAACCTGCGCGACGGGCGCGAGAACGCCGTGCGCAACCGCAAGCTGAACCAGCTCGTCCGCGACGTCGAGCTCGACGTCGAGCTCGACGAGCTCGTCGCCCAGCCGATCGACCTCGAGTCCGTTCGCCCGATCTTCGAGCGACTCGAATTCCGCACCCTCATGGAGCGGGTGACGAAGCTCGTCACCGGCGAGGCGAACGGCAACGGCGGGGCGGCCCCCGTGCCGGTGCCCGCCGCCGAGGCCGCCGTCGCCGAGGCGCCCCCCGCGCCGACGTCCCGCATACTGCTCGACGAGGAGCTCGCGACCTGGCTGCAGCGCGCGACGGCCGCGGAGCCGGCGGGGCTCGGCCTGAGCCTCGACGTGGTCGACGGGCGCGTGATCGGCGCCGGCATCGCGAGCTCCGACGAGTCGCTGCGCCTGCCCTGGCAGCCCGATCGCGCCGAGTACGCCCCGTTCGAGGCGTGGCTCGCGAGCGATGCGCCCAAGATCATGACCGACGCGAAGGGCCAGCTCAAGGCGCTGAGCCGGTCGGGGCTCGCGTTCGACGGGCTCGTGCTCGACACGCTGGTGGCCGGATGGATGGTCCGTCCGATCCTGCAGGAGAAGTCGCTCGCCGATCTCGTCGCCTTCTACCTCGGCGAGACGGTGCCCCAGTCCGATCCCGCGCTCCTCGTCCCAGAAGAGGGCATGGACGCCGGCGCGCCCGAGTACGCGTGGTACACGCTGCGTCTCGCCCCGGTCGTGCTGCGCTCGCTGTCCGAGAGCTCGCGCCGCCTGCTCGCCGAGGTGGAGATGCCCCTCGTGCCCGTGCTCGCCGCGATGGAGCTGCGCGGCGTCACCGTCGACCACGCCGAGCTCGCGGAGCTCTCGTCGGATCTCGGCGAGCGGGCAGCGGCGCTCGCCCAGTCGGCCTTCGCGGAGATCGGCCGCGAGGTGAACCTCGGCTCCCCGAAGCAGCTCCAGGAGGTGCTCTTCGACCAGCTCGGCATGCCGAAGACGCGCGCGACGAAGACCGGCTACACCACCGACGCGAGTGCGCTCGCCGACCTGCAGGACTCGAACCCGCACCCGTTCCTGGGATACCTCCTCGAGCATCGCGACGCCACGAAGCTCCGTCAGATCGTGGAGTCGCTCGACAAGGCGATCGCCGGCGACGGCCGGATCCACACCACCTACGGCCAGATCGGCGCCGCCACCGGCCGCATGTCGTCGAACGACCCGAACCTGCAGAACATACCGATCCGCACGGCGGAGGGGCGGCGCATCCGCGAGGCGTTCCGGCACGGACCCGAGTACGCCGAGCTGCTCACCGCCGACTACTCGCAGATCGAGATGCGGATCATGGCGCACCTCTCAGGGGATCCGGGGCTCATCGAGGCGTTCAACGCCGGCGAGGACCTCCACCGCTTCGTCGGTGCGCGCGTGTTCTCGGTCGACCCCGTCGACGTCACCCCCCTCATGCGCACCAAGGTGAAGGCGATGTCGTACGGCCTCGCCTACGGGCTCAGCGCCTTCGGCCTGTCCAAGCAGTTGCGCATCGACCGCGCCGAGGCGACGCAGCTCATGAAGGAGTACTTCGAGCGATTCGGTGCGGTGCGCGACTACCTGCGCGGCGTCGTCGAGCAGGCGAAGATCGACGGCTACACCGAGACGATCTTCGGTCGCCGTCGTCCGTTCCCCGACCTCGCGAGCCCGAACCGCGTGCTCCGCGAGAATGCCGAGCGAGCCGCGTTGAACTCGCCGATCCAGGGCTCGGCGGCCGACATCATCAAGATCGCGATGTCGCGCGTCGAGGCCGACATCGCCGCTCGCGGCCTCGGCAGCCGCATGCTCATGCAGGTGCACGACGAGCTCGTGTTCGAGGTCGCGCCCGGAGAGTCCGACGTGCTCGAAGCGGTGGTCCGCGAGGGCATGGCGAACGCCGCCGACCTCCAGGTGCCGCTCGACGTGCAGATCGGCCGCGGCGCGAACTGGGACGACGCGGCGCACTGAGCGAGGGCGCGTCACACGCGAGTACGGCGACGGCACGTGCGGTGCCGGGCGGTTCGAGGGCCGTCGGCGGGGTGTCATAGGCTCGCACCATGGCATCGAGTGAGCGCACCCCGTCCGACGTCGACCGCATCGCCGAGGGCTGGGTCGACACCCTCGTCGAGCTGAATCCGGCGGTCGGCACCTACATCGGGCGCCCCTCCACCGACGACCGTCTGGCCGACTACTCGCCCGAGGGGCACGAGCGCTCGGTCGAGGCGATCCGGTCCACGCTGCAGGCGCTGCGCACGGCGGAGCCCGCCGACGACATCGACCGGATCACCGTCGCCGACCTGGGCAGCGAGCTCGGGCTCGAACTCGAGGTCGACGAGGCGCGGCTCCACCTTCGCGACCTCAACGTCATCGCGAGTCCCGCGCAGGAGATCCGCGAGGTCTTCGACCTCATGCCCACCGACTCGCGCGACGACTGGGAGCGCATCGCCACGAGGCTCGGCGACGTGCCGCGCGCCATCGACGGCTACATCGCCACCCTCCGCGCCGGCGCGGCCGAGGGCGTCGTGCCCGCGGTGCGGCAGGTGCGCGAGGTCGCGGCGCAGGCGCGCCGGGTCGCGAAGCCCGACGGCTTCTTCGGCACGTTCGTCGAGCAGGCGAAGGCCGGCGACGACGAGCTCGCGGAGCCGTTGCGGCGCGAGCTTGCGCGCGCGGCCGCCGGCGCGGCATCCGCCTACGGCTCGCTCGCCGCGTTCCTCGAAGACGAGCTCCAAGCGGTCGCGGGCAAGCGCGACGCGGTCGGACGAGACATCTACGCCCTGCGGTCGCGGCACTTCCTCGGTGCGGTCATCGACCTCGACGAGACCTACGAGTGGGGCATCGTGGAGCTCGCCCGGATGGTCGCCGAGCAGGAGGCCATCGCGCGCGAGATCCTGCCCGGGGCATCCGTCGCCGAGGCGATCGCGTTCCTCGACGGCGACCCGAGCCGTAAGCTGCACGGCACCGATGCCCTGAAGCGCTGGATGCAGGAGACGAGCGACCGGGCGGTGGCGGAGCTCGGTGCGACGCAGTTCGACATCCCCGACGAGATCCGCACGCTGGAGTGCCTGATCGCGCCCACGCAGGAGGGCGGCATCTACTACACGGGCCCGAGCGACGACTTCACGCGGCCCGGTCGCATGTGGTGGTCGGTGCCCGAGGGCGTCACCGAGTTCGACACCTGGCGCGAGCTCACGACGGTCTACCACGAGGGCGTCCCCGGACATCACCTCCAGATCGGCCAGGCCGTCGTCAACCGCGGCAAGCTCAACACGTGGCGTCGGCAGCTCGCGGGCACGTCGGGCCACGCCGAGGGCTGGGCGCTGTATGCCGAGCGGCTCATGGAGGGCCTGGGCTACCTCGACGATCCCGCCGACCGGCTCGGCATGCTCGACGGCCAGCGGATGCGCGCGGCCCGCGTGGTGCTCGACATCGGCGTGCACCTCGGCAAGCAGCGGCCCGACGGCAACGGCCCGTGGACGGGTGAGTACGCGCTCGAGTTCCTCTCGCAGAACGTCAACATGAACGAGGGGTTCGTGCGGTTCGAGGTGAACCGCTACCTCGGCTGGCCGGGTCAGGCGCCGTCGTACAAGGTCGGCCAGCGGATCTGGGAGCAGCTGCGCGATGAGGTCGCCCGCCGCGAGGGCGCGTCATTCGACATCCGCGAGTTCCACCGGCGCGCGCTCGACCTCGGCGGCGTCGGCCTCGATACGCTCCGCGGTGCGCTCCTCAACTGAACGCCGGCGGCCTGAACCGGGCGATTCGGATAGGCTCTCCGGCTCGGTTGCCGCCGGGGGAGCGCTTCGGCTAGGATAGAGCGTCACTCGTGTGACATCCATGTCCGCATGCCCGTCGCGGAAACCAACAACGCTCTACCTCGCGACGGGCTCGATTTTGTCCTTTACGGAGCATTCACTACATGACAACCGCAACGACCAAGGCGCCCAAGCAGGTCGCAATCAACGACATCGGATCTGCTGACGATTTCCTCGCCGCGGTCGAGAAGACCCTGAAGTTCTTCAACGACGGCGACCTGATCGAGGGCACCGTCGTGAAGATCGACCGCGACGAGGTCCTCCTCGACGTCGGCTACAAGACCGAGGGTGTGATCCCCTCCCGCGAGCTTTCCATCAAGCACGACGTCGACCCGAGCGAAGTCGTCGGCGTCGGCGACACCGTCGAGGCCCTCGTCCTCCAGAAGGAGGACAAGGAAGGTCGCCTCATCCTGTCGAAGAAGCGTGCGCAGTACGAGCGCGCATGGGGCGACGTCGAGAAGATCAAGGAAGCCGATGGCGTCGTGACCGGTTCGGTCATCGAGGTCGTCAAGGGCGGCCTCATCGTCGACATCGGCCTCCGCGGCTTCCTCCCGGCCTCGCTCATCGAGCTTCGCCGCGTCCGCGACCTCACGCCGTACCTCGGCCAGGAGATCGAGGCGAAGATCCTCGAGCTCGACAAGAACCGCAACAACGTGGTGCTCTCGCGCCGCGCGCTCCTCGAGCAGACGCAGTCCGAGTCGCGTTCCACGTTCCTCGCGAACCTCCACCCGGGCCAGATCCGCAAGGGCGTCATCTCGTCGATCGTCAACTTCGGCGCGTTCGTCGACCTCGGCGGCGTCGACGGTCTCGTCCACGTCTCCGAGCTCTCGTGGAAGCACATCGAGCACGCCAGCGAGGTCGTCGAGGTCGGCCAGGAGGTCACCGTCGAGGTGCTCTCCGTCGAGCTCGACCGCGAGCGCGTCTCCCTGTCGCTCAAGGCGACGCAGGAGGACCCGTGGCAGGTCTTCGCCCGCACCCACGCGATCGGCCAGGTCGCACCGGGCAAGGTCACGAAGCTCGTACCGTTCGGTGCGTTCGTTCGCGTGGCCGACGGCATCGAGGGCCTCGTGCACATCTCGGAGCTGTCGGGCAAGCACGTCGAGCTCGCCGAGCAGGTCGTGTCGGTCGGCGAAGAGGTCTTCGTCAAGGTCATCGACATCGACCTCGAGCGTCGCCGCATCTCGCTCTCGCTGAAGCAGGCGAACGAGGGCGTCGACCCCGAGGGCACCGAGTTCGACCCGGCGCTCTACGGCATGCTCACCGAGTACGACGAGCAGGGCAACTACAAGTACCCAGAGGGCTTCGACCCCGAGACCAACGAGTGGCGCGAGGGCTTCGAGGCCCAGCGCGAGAAGTGGGAGCAGGACTACGCTGCCGCCCAGGCTCGTTGGGAGGCGCACAAGAAGCAGGTCGCCCAGGCGAACGCTGCTGCTGCCGCCGACGACTCGTTCACCTCGGGTGCCGCAGCGTTCTCGAGCGACTCCGCCGGCGCGGGCACCCTCGCCGACGACGCGTCGCTCGCCGCGCTGCGCGAGAAGCTCTCGAGCAACAACTAGTCGCGATCCGCGATACGGAAGGCCGGTCCCCTCGGGGCCGGCCTTCCGGCGTCTCCGCGCCTGTCGTCATGGGGCAGGCGACGGATGCTCCTCGCGCGCCCGTCTCGCGCGACGCCGTCGCCGCACGAGCACGATGACGAGCACGGCGAGCGCCATGATCCCGACGAGCACCAGGACGGGCGCGAGAATGGCTGCGAAGGCCAGTCCGAAGCTGCCGAGGTCCTCCGCTGTGCTCGCGACCGGCGCGCCGACACCGCCCGTCGCCGTGTTCACCACCGGACGTGCCGTCGCCTTCGCAAGGTGCACGCCGAGCGCGAGCACGACGCCGATCGCGATCGGGATCCATTGCTGCGACGCGAAGAACGCCTCGGGATCGGTGACCGCCACCGTGGTCGCATCGATGCCCGAACTGAAGGCGAGACCGCCCGCGGTCGGGCGCACGACCGTCTGCACGAGATCGTTGACCGAATCGAACCCTGGGATCTTGTCGGCGATGAACTCCAGCACGAGCAGCACGACGAGGATGAGCAGGACCCACTCGTTCGAGAGCCAGGCCCACGCCGGCGGCAGCTCGACGAGGCCGGTGAACCGGTCGAGCGCTCCGAGCACCACCAGAGGGATCCAGGCGTTCAGCCCGGCCGCCAACGCGAGGCCGGTCCCCGTCAGCACCTCGAGCACGCGCACCTCCCACGCCGTCGGGTCGAGTGTCGCACGGATAGAGTGGTCAACGTGTATCTGATCGGTCTCACGGGCGGAATCGCCTCAGGAAAGTCCACGGTCGCGCGTCGGCTGGTCGAGCATGGAGCGGTGCACATCGACGCCGACGAGCTCGCCCGGCGAGTCGTCCAGCCCGGCAAGCCCGCCCTCGCCGCGATCGTCGAGGGGTTCGGGCAGGGCATCCTCGATCACGACGGCACGCTCGACCGTCAGAAGCTCGCCGAGATCGTCTTCAACGACGACGAGGCTCGCGAGCGGCTCAATGCCATCGTGCATCCCGCCGTCCGCGAGCTGACGACGAGGCTCCTGGGGAAGATCGAGGGAGAGGACCCCGACGCGGTCGTCGTCTACGACGTCCCGCTCCTCGTCGAGGCCGCGGTGGATCATCCGTTCGACCTCATCGTGGTGACGAGCGCCCCCAAGCGCACTCAGGTCAAGCGACTCGTCGAGGAGCGCGGGTTCGACCCGAACCAGGCCCGGGCGCGCGTCGATGCCCAGGTCGACAACACGGAGCGGGTGGCGGTCGCCGATGTCGTGATCGACACCGACGGCTCGATGGCGCACACGATGAGCCAGGTCGACGCGCTCTGGCACCGCATCAAGCAGGAGCGCGCCCGCGCCTAGGCCCCTGCGCGGCCTGCGTGGACGGGGCCCTGCGGCGGACGGAGTGTCGGCGGGCGTACCTAGACTGGAACGCATGCAGGCCACGCGATCCGTCCGTCCCTTCGAGGTCGTGAGCGACTACCGGCCGAGCGGCGACCAGCCCGCCGCGATCGCCGAGCTGGCCGGCCGGATCAACGCCGGCGAGACCGATGTGGTGCTCCTCGGCGCGACCGGCACGGGCAAGTCGGCGACGACGGCCTGGCTGATCGAGCAGGTGCAGCGCCCCACCCTCGTCCTCGCCCACAACAAGACGCTCGCCGCACAACTCGCCACCGAGTTCCGCGAGCTCATGCCGAACAACGCGGTCGAGTACTTCGTCTCGTACTACGACTACTACCAGCCCGAGGCTTACGTGCCGCAGACCGACACCTTCATCGAGAAGGACTCGTCGACCAACGCCGAGGTCGAGCGGCTGCGGCACTCCACCACGAACTCCCTCCTGAGCCGGCGTGACGTCGTCGTGGTCTCGTCCGTCTCGTGCATCTACGGCCTCGGCACACCCGAGGAGTACCTCGGCGCGATGATGCCGCTGCAGGTCGGGCAGCGAGTCGATCGCGACTGGCTGATCCGCAAGTTCGTCTCGATGCAGTACCAGCGCAACGACGTCGACTTCTCACGCGGCAACTTCCGCGTGCGCGGCGACACGATCGAGATCATCCCGATCTACGAGGAGCTCGCCATCCGCATCGAGATGTTCGGCGACGAAATCGAGGCTCTGTTTAGCCTGCACCCGCTCACGGGCCAGGTCGTCGAGAAGCTCGACGCGGTGCCCATCTTCCCTGGCTCGCACTACGTTGCGAGCACCGACGTGATGCAGCGGGCGATCGGCACCATCCGCGTCGAGCTGGAGGAGCGGCTCGCGGAGCTCGAGCGCGAGGGCAAGCTGCTCGAGGCGCAGCGGCTCCGCATGCGTACCACCTTCGACCTCGAGATGATGGAGCAGATCGGGTTCTGCTCCGGCATCGAGAACTACTCGCGTCACATCGACGGCCGAGCCCCGGGAGAGGCGCCGCACTGCCTGCTCGACTACTTCGCCGACGACTTCCTCGTCGTGATCGACGAATCCCACGTCACGGTGCCGCAGATCGGCTCGATGTACGAGGGCGACTCGTCGCGCAAGCGCACGCTGGTCGAGCACGGGTTCCGGCTGCCGAGCGCGCTCGACAACCGGCCGCTGAAGTGGGACGAGTTCAAGGACCGGGTCGGCCAGACCGTCTACCTCTCCGCGACGCCCGGCCGATACGAGATGGGCATCGCCGACGGCGTGGTCGAGCAGATCATTCGACCCACCGGACTCGTCGATCCCCAGATCGTGGTGAAGCCCTCGAAGGGGCAGATCGACGACCTGCTCGAGGAGATCCGCGTGCGGGCCGAGCGCGACGAGCGCGTGCTCGTCACCACGCTCACGAAGCGCATGGCCGAGGAGCTCACCGACTTCCTCACCGAGGCCGGCGTGCGCGTGCGCTACCTCCACTCCGACGTCGACACCCTCCGCCGGGTCGAGCTGCTCTCCGAGCTCCGCGCGGGCGTCTACGACGTGCTGGTGGGCATCAACCTGCTGCGCGAGGGGCTCGACCTTCCCGAGGTGTCGCTCGTCGCGATCCTCGACGCCGACAAGGAGGGCTTCCTCCGGTCGTCCACGTCCCTCATCCAGACCATCGGCCGTGCGGCGCGCAACGTCTCGGGCGAGGTCCACATGTACGCCGACGTGCTCACCGACTCGATGAAGTCCGCGATCGACGAGACCACGCGTCGCCGCGACCGGCAGCTCGAGTACAACCGCGCCAATGGCATCGACCCGCAGCCGCTCCGCAAGCGGATCGCCGACATCACCGAGGTGCTGGCGCGCGAGGAGGCCGATACCGCGGCGCTCCTCGCCGGACGGGATGCGCGCAAGAAGGCCCCCGTGCCCAACCTGCGGCGCGAGGGCATCGCCGCCGCCGGCGCGAACGACCTCGAGGAGCTCATCCGCGACCTGAACGAGCAGATGCTCGAGGCGGCGGGGGAGCTGAAGTTCGAGCTCGCCGCCCGCCTGCGCGACGAGGTCTCCGAGCTGAAGCGCGAACTCCGGCAGATGGAGAAGGCGGGTCACCTCGGCTGAGAGCTCCCGTCGCCGAGGCCCGGCAGCCGCGAGAACACGGGCCTGCGCGAGTCGAATCGAACGTATGTTCGCTGAGAGCACGCGCCGCGCGGGCCGCGGTGTCGGTGGCTCTCTCTAGACTCGTAAGGTGCCAGTCTCACGTCTCGATGCCCACTCGCGCCTGAGTGTTCGCGGTGCCCGCGTGCACAACCTGCACAACGTCGACGTTGAGATCCCGCGCGATGCAATGGTCGTGTTCACGGGCCTCTCGGGCTCGGGCAAGTCGTCGCTCGCGTTCGACACGATCTTCGCCGAGGGGCAGCGGCGGTACGTCGAGTCGCTCTCGGCCTACGCGCGCCAGTTCCTCGGGCAGGTCGACCGACCCGACGTCGATTTCATCGAGGGCCTGAGCCCGGCGGTCTCGATCGACCAGAAGTCCACGAACCGCAACCCCCGCTCCACGGTCGGCACCATCACCGAGATCTACGACTACATGCGACTCCTCTGGGCCCGCATCGGTGTGCCGCACTGCCCGGTCTGCGGCGAGCGGATCCAGCGGCAGACCGTGCAGCAGATCGCCGATCAGCTCATGGAGCTGCCCGAGAGCACGCGCTATCAGGTCCTGAGCCCCGTGGTTTCGAAGAAGAAGGGGGAGTTCGTCGACCTCTTCCGCGAACTCGCCGCCGGCGGGTACTCGCGCGCCGTGGTCGACGGCGAGGTGATCCGCCTCGACGAGCCCCCGATCCTCAAGAAGCAGGTGAAGCACGACATCTCGGTCGTGGTCGACCGGCTCGTGGCCGGGCCCGACATCCTCGGCCGGCTCACCGACTCGCTCGAGACGGCGCTGCGCCTCACCGACGGGCTCGTGCAGGTCAACTACGTCGACGAGACGGGTCCGAGCGCATGGGCGACCTTCTCCGAGAAACTCTCGTGCCCCAACCAGCACCCGATCCAGCTCACCGAGATCGAGCCGCGCACGTTCTCGTTCAACGCGCCCTTCGGCGCCTGCCCCGAGTGCTCCGGCCTCGGCACTCGCATGTCGGTCGACGAGGCGCTCCTGCTCGGCGACCCCTCGCTCAGCATCGCCGAGGGCGTGATCCTGCCGTGGACCTCGCAGGGCAAGAGCCTCTACAACTACTACGAGAAGCTGCTCGACGGGCTCGCCCGCGACCTCGGCTTCTCGCTGCACACCCCGTGGGAGGAGCTCGACCTCGAGGCGCGCCAGGCGGTGCTGCGGGGCGACAACTTCGAGGTCAAGGTGCGGTGGCGCAACCGCTACGGCCGCGAGATGAGCTACACGTCCGGGTTCGAGGGGGTCGTGCCGTACATCGAGCGGCAGTACCTGCAGGCCGAGACCGACGTGCAGCGGGCTCGCTGGTCGGAGTACCTCCGCGAGGTCCCGTGCCCCGTCTGCGACGGCAAGCGGCTGAAGCCCGAGGTGCTCTCGGTGCTCATCCACAACCACAGCATCGCCGATGTCGGCCTGCTGAGCCTCACCGACGCCAGGTCGTTCATGGACCGGCTCCAGCTCACCGATCGCGAGCAGGCGATCGGGGCCCAGGTGCTGCGCGAGATCAAGGTCCGCCTCGACTTCCTGATCCGCGTCGGCCTGAGTTACCTCGACCTCGCGCGCGCCGCGGGCACGCTGTCGGGCGGTGAGGCGCAGCGCATCCGACTCGCGACGCAGATCGGCTCGGGACTCACGGGCGTGCTCTACGTGCTCGACGAGCCGAGCATCGGCCTGCACCAACGCGACAACCGTCGCCTGATCGACACCCTGATCGCCCTCCGCGACCTCGGCAACACGCTCATCGTCGTCGAGCACGACGAGGACACCATCCGCACGGCCGACTGGATCGTGGACATCGGCCCCGGTGCGGGCGTCAACGGCGGCACGGTCGTGCACTCGGGCAGCTACGCCGACCTGATCAAGAACACGCGTTCGCTGACGGGCGACTACCTCTCCGGACGCAAGGAGATCCCGACTCCCGCGAGACGACGTCCGATCGACCCCGAGCGCATGATCTCGGTGCAGGGCGCGGAGGCCAACAACCTCCGGGGCATCGACGTCGACTTCCCGCTCGGCACGTTCACCGCCGTCACCGGGGTGAGCGGCTCCGGCAAGTCGTCGCTCGTGAACGACATCCTCTACCGCGTGCTGGCGAACCGGCTCAACGGCGCCCGCAAGGTCCCGGGCAGGCACCGTCGCGTGACGGGCATCGACCAGCTCGACAAGGTCGTCCACGTCGACCAGGCGCCCATCGGCCGCACGCCGCGTTCGAACCCCGCCACGTACACGGGCGTGTTCGATCGCATCCGCACGCTCTTCTCCGAGACCACCGAGGCGAAGGCGCGCGGATACCTGCCCGGCCGGTTCAGCTTCAACGTCAAGGGCGGCCGCTGCGAGGCGTGCTCCGGCGACGGCACCATCAAGATCGAGATGAACTTCCTGCCCGACGTCTACGTCGCGTGCGAGGTGTGCGGCGGCAAGCGCTACAACCGCGAGACGCTGCAGGTGCACTACAAGGGCAAGAACATCGCCGAGGTGCTCGAGATGCCGATCAGCGAGGCGGCCGACTTCTTCGAGCCGATCTCCGCGATCCACCGCTACCTCAAGACCCTCGTCGATGTCGGACTCGGGTACGTGCAGCTGGGCCAGAGCGCCACGACCCTGTCCGGCGGCGAGGCGCAGCGCGTGAAGCTGGCGACGGAGCTCCAGCGCCGGTCGAACGGCCGCAGCGTCTACGTGCTCGACGAGCCGACCACCGGCCTGCACTTCGAAGACGTGCGCAAGCTCCTGAAGGTGCTCGGCAAGCTCGTGGAGAAGGGCAACACGGTGATCGTCATCGAGCACAGCCTCGACGTCATCAAGTCGGCCGACTGGGTCATCGACCTCGGTCCCGAGGGCGGCTCGGGCGGTGGGCAGGTCGTCGCGACCGGCACCCCCGAGCAGGTCGCGCGCGTGGCGGCGAGCCACACCGGCTACTTCCTGCGTGAGATCTTCGACGCGGCATCCGAGCGCGCCGACGTCGCCAGCTGACGAGGATGAGCGGCACCGTTCCGTATCGCCCGAGGGCGGGGGAGATCCCGACCGACCCGGGCGTGTACCGATTCCTCGACGCCGACCGGCGCGTGCTGTACGTGGGCAAGGCCAAGAACCTGCGGGCACGGCTCTCGAACTACTTCGCGCCGCTCCGGACGCTGCACGAACGCACGCGCCGGATGGTGACCACTGCGGCATCCGTGGAATGGACCGTCGTGCAGAGCGACGTCGAGGCGCTGCAGCTCGAGATCACCTGGATCAACGAGCTCCATCCGCCCTTCAACGTGCGCTTCAAGGACGACAAGTCCTACCCCTACCTCGTGGTCACCCTCGCTGACGAGGCGCCCCGTGCGATGGTCTCGCGCAAGCGCGGGATCCCCGGCGCCCGGTACTTCGGGCCCTACCCCAAGGTGTGGGCGGTGAACGAGACGCTCGACCTGCTGATGAAGCTCTTCCCGATCCGCACCTGCAAGGACTCGGACTACAAGCGCGCGATGGCGAGTGGACGGCCGTGCTTCGCCGGCCAGATCGGCAAGTGCTTCGGGCCCTGCTCCGGCCGGGTGACGGTCGAGGAGCACCGCGCCAACGTCGACCGCTTCGTCGCCTTCATGCAGAACCAGGACCAGCGGATCCTCGGGGACCTCACCCGGCAGATGCAGTCCGCCGCGGCCGTGCAGGACTACGAGACCGCGGCGCGCCGGCGCGACCAGCTGCAGGCCGCGACGGCGTTCTTCGAGAAGAGCGCGGTCGTGCTCGGCGCGAAGGTGGACCTCGACGTCTTCGGCATCGACCATGACGAGCTCGCCGCCGCCGTGCACCTGTTCGTCGTACGGGGCGGGCGCGTGCGCGGCGTGCATTCGTGGACGGTCGACAAGGAGCTCGACGTGCCGCTCGGCGACCTCGTCGACTCGGTGCTGCAGAACGCGTACGGCGACGACCTCACGCCCGCCCGCGAGGTGGTGGTGCCCGAGCTGCCCGACGACGCCGAGGCCCTCGAGACCTGGCTCGGCACGCTGGCCTCCCGCAAGGTGCGGCTTCGCGTCGCGCATCGCGGCGACAAGGCGGCACTCCTCACGACGGCCACGCAGAACGCACGGCAGTCCCTCATGCTCTACAAGACGCGCCGCAGTGCGGACTTCACGACCCGGTCGCGCGCGCTCGAGGACATCCAGGAGGCGCTCGGCATGGCCGACGCGCCGCTGCGCATCGAGTGCTTCGACGTCTCGCACCTCAGCGGCACCAACATCGTCGCCTCGATGGTGGTCTTCGAGGACGGACTGCCCCGCAAGGACGAGTACCGCCGGTTCACGATCCCGAGTTCGTCCGACGACACCGACTCGATCCACCAGGTGCTCACGCGCCGGCTCGCCTACCTCGCGAAGCCCGGCCGCGACGACGCGACGGCGGCAGGCCCGGCCGCGACGGCCGACACGTCGGGCCTCGGCCCCGGCGTGGGCAACGGCGACGGCGAGTCTCCGGATGCCGCGGCGGTCTCCGAGCGACGCAGGAAGTTCGCCTATCGCCCGAACCTCCTCGTCGTCGACGGCGGCGAGCCGCAGGTCGCGGCAGCCGCCCGTGCGCTCGAGGAATCGGGCGTCGAGGGGATCTACCTGTGCGGCATCGCCAAGCGGCTCGAGGAGATCTGGACCCCCGACGCCGACTTCCCCGTGATCCTGCCGCGCAACAGCGACGCGCTGTTCCTCTTCCAGCGCGTGCGCGACGAGGCGCACCGCTTCGCGATCACGCATCAGCGGCAACGACGCAAGCGCGACATCGGCTCGGTGCTCTCGGGCATCCCCGGGCTCGGCCCCGCCCGGGTGAAGGAGCTGCTCAAGCACTTCGGTTCGGTGAAGCGACTCCGTGCGGCGAGCGAGACCGACATCGCCGAGGTCAAGGGAATCGGCCCCACGCTCGCGGCCACCGTGCATGCGCACCTTCGCGCCGACGGCGTGTCGGCGCCCCGGTAGGCTGGAGTGTCGACGCGCGGAAAGGGGGCCCGAGACGATGGCAGCTGAGGCCGAGCATCAGGAGATGCTCATCGTCACCGGCATGTCGGGTGCGGGCCGCTCCACCGTCGGCAACGCCCTCGAGGACCTCGGCTGGTACGTGGTCGACAACCTGCCGCCGCAGATGCTCCGTCCGCTCGTCGAGCTCGTGGAGCGCGCGGGCGCATCCCTGCCGCGCATCGCGGCGGTCGTCGACGTGCGAGGCCGCGACTTCTTCTCCGAGCTCCAGGACATCATCCAGGCGCTGCGCACGGGCGTGAACGTGCGCGTCGTCTTCCTCGACGCCACGGATGCCGTGCTGGTGCGCCGATTCGAGTCGGTGCGTCGCCCGCATCCCCTGCAGGGCAACGGCACGCTGCTCGACGGCATCGGCGCGGAGCGCACGCGCCTCGCCGAGCTGCGCGAGTCCAGCGACATCGTCGTCGACACCTCGGACCTGAACATCCACCAGCTCGCGACCCTCATCACCGAGACCTTCGCGGAGGCCGGGCGGGCGGGCCTGCATGTGACGATGCTGAGCTTCGGCTTCAAGTACGGGCTTCCCGCCGACGCCGACCTCGTCGCCGACGCACGATTCCTGCCGAACCCCTTCTGGATCCCGGAGCTCCGGCACCTCAACGGCGAGGACCCCGAAGTCGCGGACTACGTGCTCAGCCAGCCGGGGGCGCACGAGTTCATCGACGCCTATGCGGCGGCGCTGGAGCCGGTGCTGTCCGGCTACCAACGCGAGAACAAGCGACACGCGACCATCGCGGTCGGATGCACCGGCGGCAAGCACCGTTCGGTCGCGATCGTCCGCGAGCTCGCCGAGCGGATCGGACGGTTCCCGGGCGTGGCCGTCAGCGTGAAGCATCGCGATCGCGGCCGCGAGTGACCGGTCGCCGGACATGACGAATGAGAGGACATGACGTGGCACTGACCGCCGACGTGAAAGAGGAGCTCGCGCGGGTCGAGGTGTCGAAGACGAGTGTGCGGGCGGCGGAGCTCGCCGCGGTGCTGCGCTTCGCCGGCGGACTGCACATCATCTCGGGGCGTATCGCCATCGAGGCGGAGCTCGACTCGCCCACGATCGCCCGCCGGGTGACGCGCGATCTCGGCGAGCTCTACGGGGTGCGACCCGACGTGTCGGTGATCTCGCCATCGGGGATCCGGCGGTCGAACCAGTACCTGGTGCGCGTGCTCGACGGCGGCGAGACCCTCGCACGCCAGACCGGCCTGCTCGACGCCCGTCGACGCCCCGTGCGCGGCCTGCCCAACAAGCTCACCACCGGTTCGCGCGACGACGTCGCCGCGGTGTGGCGCGGCGCCTTCCTCGCGCACGGCAGCCTCACCGATCCGGGACGCTCGGCCGCGCTCGAGGTCACCTGCCCCGGAAACGAGACCGCGATGGCGCTCGTCGGCGCGGCCGGCCGCCTCGGCATCTCCGCGAAGGCCCGCGAGGTGCGCGGCGTGCACCGGGTCGTCATCCGCGACGGCGAGGCGATCAGCTCGATGCTCGCGCTCATGGGGGCCACCGACACCGTGCGCAACTGGGAGGAGCTCCGCCAGCGCCGGGAGGTGCGCGCCACCGCCAACCGCCTCGTGAACTTCGACGACGCCAACCTGCGGCGTTCGGCCCAGGCCGCGGTGGCCGCGTGCGCGCGGGTCGAGCGCGCCATGGAGCTCCTGGGCGACGACATCCCCGACCACCTCAAGTACGCGGGCGAGCTCCGGCTCGCCCACCGCGATGCGAGCCTCGACGAGCTCGGCCACCATGCCGACCCGCCCATGACGAAGGACGCGGTGGCGGGTCGCATCCGCCGCCTGCTCGCGATGGCCGACAAGCGCGCGATCGAGCTCGGCGTCCCCGGCACCGAGGCCAGCCTTCCCGCCGACCTCGACGACGTCTGAGCTGCGACCTCCGGCCGCCCGTCGCCGCGGAGCCGCGTCATCAGAGCATGACGGATGCCGCGGCATCCGTCATCGTCATGCGCCGTCGCAGACGCGTCAACCCCGACCGGCCCGCCACGGGCCGGGCATAGACTCGTGGATGCAGCCGCGGAACGCCGGGCAGGAGCCCGGAACGCCCGGCATCTGACAAGGAGAAGCAATGGCTGACTACACCCTCCCCGATCTGCCGTACGACTACTCGGCGCTCGAGCCGTCGATCAGCGGACGGATCATGGAGCTGCACCACTCGAAGCACCATCAGGCGTACGTGACCGGGGCGAACACCGCCCTCGCGCAGCTCGCCGAGGCGCGCGACTCGGACAATCTCGCCAACGTCAACAAGCTCGAGAAGGACCTCGCGTTCAACCTCGGCGGCCACGTCAACCACTCGATCTTCTGGACCAACCTGTCACCCGAGGGCGGCGACAAGCCGACCGGCGAGCTCGCCGCGGCGATCGACGACGAGTTCGGCTCGTTCGACAAGTTCCGCGCGCACTTCACCGCGACCGCGCTCGGCGTGCAGGGCTCCGGCTGGGCCGTGCTGGCCTGGGATTCGCTCGGCCAGCGGCCCATCATCGTGCAGTTCTTCGACCAGCAGGGCAACCTCCCCGCGGGCATCGTTCCGCTGCTCATGCTCGACGTCTGGGAGCACGCCTACTACCTCGACTACCAGAACGTCCGCGCCGACTACGTGAAGGCGTTCTGGAACATCGCGAACTGGGACAACGCCCAGCAGCGCCTCCAGGCCGCACGCGAGAAGACCTCAGGGCTGCTGCTACTGTCGTAGCGGATGGTGTCCCCGGACCCGTCCGGGGACACCGCCGTCCGATCCGTTCACCTTGGAATCGCGCACTCGCGCACGTCAATTCAGGAGACACCTGTGTCCGTAAAGATCGGCATCAACGGCTTCGGCCGCATCGGCCGCAACTACTTCCGCGCCGCTCTCGCCCAGGGCGCCGACCTCGAGATCGTCGCAGTGAACGACCTCACCGACAACAAGACGCTCGCCCACCTGCTGAAGTACGACTCGATCACGGGCCGCCTCGACGCGACCGTCGACTACGACGACGACCACATCATCGTCAACGGCACGGCGATCAAGGCGTTCGCCGAGCGCGACCCTGCGAACCTGCCGTGGGGCGACCTCGGCGTCGACATCGTCATCGAGTCGACGGGCTTCTTCACGAAGGCCGGCGACGCCCGCAAGCACATCGACGCCGGCGCCAAGAAGGTGCTGATCTCGGCGCCCGCCACCGACGAGGACGCGACCTTCGTCATGGGCGTGAACGAGCAGGACTACGACCCCGAACGCCACCACATCATCTCGAACGCGTCGTGCACGACCAACTGCCTTGCGCCGCTCGCGAAGGTGTTCAACGACGCGTTCGGCATCGAGCGCGGCCTGATGACGACCGTGCACGCCTACACCGCCGACCAGAACCTGCAGGACGGCCCCCACAAGGACCTGCGTCGTGCCCGCGCCGCGGCCGTCAACATCGTGCCGACCTCCACCGGTGCCGCGAAGGCCATCGGCCTCGTTCTCCCCGAGCTCGTCGGCAAGCTCGACGGCTTCGCGCTCCGCGTCCCGGTGCCCACCGGTTCCATCACCGACCTCACGGTCACCTCGTCGCGTCCGGTCACGGTCGACGAGGTCAAGGCCGCCTACAAGGCCGCCGCCGACGGCCCGATGAAGGGCATCCTGAAGTACACCGAAGACGAGATCGTCTCGAGCGACATCGTCTCCGACCCGCACTCCTCGATCTTCGACGCCGGGCTGCTCCGCGTCCTCGGCGACCAGGTGAAGCTCTCGAGCTGGTACGACAACGAGTGGGGCTACTCCAACCGACTCGTCGACCTGACCGAGTACGTCGCCGAACGCCTCTGAATCGAGCCATCGTGACCCTGCGAACGATCGAAACCCTCGGTCCGCTCGCCGGCAAGCGCGTCGTCGTCCGTTGCGACCTCAACGTCCCCCTCCAGGGCGAGGTCATCACGGACGACGGCCGCGTGCGGGCATCGGTCCCCACCCTCGAGGCCCTCGTCGGCCAGGGCGCCCGCGTCATCGTGGTCTCCCATCTCGGCCGCCCCGAGGGCGCGCCCGACCCGAGGTACAGCCTCGCGCCGGTGGCGGCGCGCCTCGACGAGCTGATCGACGCCCCGGTCGCCTTCGCCACCGACACGGTCGGCCCGGATGCCGCGGCGAAGGTCGCCGCGCTCGGCGACGGCGAGGTGCTGGTGCTCGAGAACCTGCGCTTCAACCCGGGCGAGACCTCGAAGAACGAGGCGGAGCGCACGGCGTTCGCCGGCGAGCTCGCCGGGTTCGCCGATGCCGTCGTCTCCGACGGGTTCGGCGTCGTGCACCGCAAGCAGGCGAGCGTGTACGAGCTCGAGCAGCTGCGGCCGAGCGCCGCGGGGCACCTGATCGCGTCCGAGCTCGACGTGCTCGACCGGCTCACCGAGTCGCCCGAGCGGCCGTACACGGTGGTGCTCGGCGGCTCGAAGGTGTCCGACAAGCTCGGTGTCATCGCGCACCTGCTCCCGCGGGTGAACACGCTGCTCATCGGCGGCGGCATGCTCTTCACCTTCCTCGCGGCCCAGGGCCACAAGGTGGGATCGAGCCTCCTCGAGGCCGACCAGATCGAGACGGTGCAGGGCTACCTCGCCGAGGCGGAGGAGCGCGGCGTCTCGATCGTGCTGCCCACCGACGTGGTCGTCGCGGCCTCCTTCTCGGCGGACGCCGATCACGTGGTGACGGCGGCCGACGCGATCGAGCAGACGCCGTTCGGGGCATCCGGACTCGGACTCGACATCGGGCCGGACACCGCGGCGGCCTTCGCCGAGCAGATCCGCCGCTCGCGCACCGTCTTCTGGAATGGGCCCATGGGCGTCTTCGAGCTCGCACCCTTCGCTGCGGGCACCCGCGCCGTCGCCCAGGCGCTCACCGAGCTCGACGGCCTCAGCGTCGTCGGCGGCGGCGACTCGGCCGCGGCCGTGCGCCAGTTGGGCTTCGACGACGCGGCATTCGGACACATCTCGACGGGCGGGGGCGCGAGCCTCGAGTTCCTCGAAGGCAAGAAGCTCCCCGGACTGGAGGTCCTCGGATGGCAGTGAAGCGCACCCCGTTCATCGCGGGCAACTGGAAGATGAACCTCGACCACCTGCAGTCGATCGCGTTCGTGCAGAAGCTCGCATGGTCGCTGGCCGACGCGAAGCACGACTTCGCCGACGCCGAGGTCGCGGTGTTCCCGCCGTTCACCGACCTCCGCTCGGTCCAGACGCTCATCGCGGCGGACTCGCTGCCGCTCGCGTACGGTGCCCAGGACCTCTCGGCGCACGACTCGGGCGCGTACACGGGCGAGATCTCCGGCGCGTTCCTCGCGCAGCTCGACTGCACGTACGTGATCATCGGTCACTCCGAGCGCCGCACGCTGCACCACGAGACCGACCTCGACGTGAACGCCAAGGTCGTCGCCGCGCAGCGTCACGGGCTCGTGCCCGTGATCTGCGTGGGAGAGACCGCCGAGGACCTCGAGGCGCACGGACCGAGCGCGGTCCCCGTACGCCAGCTGCGCACGGCGCTCGCGGGCGTCGACGGGTCCAAGGGCATCGTGGTCGCATACGAGCCGGTCTGGGCGATCGGCTCCGGCCAGGCGGCGACGCCCGAGCAGGCGCAGCAGGTGTGCGAAGCGCTTCGGGGCGTGATCGCCGAGCTGCTCGGCGCCGACGTCGCCGCGGCCACGCGCATCCTCTACGGCGGTTCCGTGAAGGCGACGAACATCGCGTCGTTCCTGCGCGAACCCGACGTCGACGGGGCGCTCGTCGGCGGAGCGAGCCTCGACATCGACGAGTTCTCGAGCATCGTGCGGTTCAAGAAGCACGTCGGCGCCTGAGCGCGGGTCCCAAGGCACCGCCGCACGTGCGGCTATACTCGATTGTCGGCACTGACACCCTGCGTCGTGCCCGGAAAGGTTCACCGTGGAGATTCTCCAGGTCGTCCTGCAGGTGCTGCTCGGTCTCACGAGCCTCCTGCTGACGCTGCTCATCCTGCTGCACAAGGGCCGCGGCGGCGGTCTGTCCGACATGTTCGGCGGCGGCGTCACGTCCAGCCTCGGCGCATCCGGGGTGGCGGAGCGAAACCTCAACCGGATCACGGTCATCCTCGGCCTCGTCTGGATCACGTGCATCGTGGTGCTCGGGCTCATCACCAAGTTCGACGCCGGAATCTGACGGGAACGACATGGCATCAGGAAACAGCGCCATCCGGGGCTCGCGCGTCGGCGCCGGTCCGATGGGCGAGCAGGACCGCGGCTTCCACGCCGACCGCGTCGCCGTGAGCTACTGGGACGCCCAGGGGAACGAGACCGTGCGGTACTTCGCGGCCAACCTCCCCGAAGAGGAGATCCCCGACATCATCGACAGCCCGTCGACCGGGCTTCCTGCGGGGCGCGACAAGGACAACCCGCCGTCGGTGTCCAAGCTCGAGCCGTACAAGACGCACCTCGCCTACGTGAAGGAGCGCCGCACCGACGAGGAGGCCGCCGCGCTCCTCGAGGAGGCACTGACCCAGCTCCGCACGCGACGCGGGCAGATCGCCCCGCAGGACTGAGTCGGCGCGTCGCCAGCGACGTCGGGAGGGGCCAGCCGCCAGGCTGGCCCCTCACGTGCGTCGGGGCGGCATCGCGGAAGCGGCGTCCGCCCGCGCCCGCCGGCCCCACCGGTCAGTAGTCGCGGGCGATGAGCGACTCGGGCACCTCAGCCGCGGCATCCGCGTCGACGAAGAAGACCGTGCGGCGTCGCCCCTTGATGCCGGCCACCGGCACCTCGTCGCGGCTCGCGCCCGCGAGCGCGAGTCCGAGCGCCGAGGCCTTGTCGGCCCCCGCCAGCACGAGCCAGATCCGCTGCGACGAATTGATGACCGGACGCGTGAGGCTGAGCCGCTCGGGGGGCGGCTTCGGCGAGTTGCGCACCGGGATCACGGTGCGATCGGTGACCTGGATGCCGGATCGGTGCGGGAAGAGCGAGGCGATGTGGCCGTCGGGCCCCACGCCGAGGAAGGTGATGTCGAAGATCGGATGCTCGAGGCCGTCGACGCCGTGCTGCGAGAGCTCCGCCGCGTAGGCGTCCGCCGCTTCGTCGAGGCTCATCCCGGACTCCGAGGACGGGAACGGGTGCACGTTCCCGTCGGGCACGTCCAGGTCGTCGAGCAGGGCCGTGCGCGCCTGCTCGTCGTTGCGATCCTCGTGACGGTCGGGCACCCAGCGCTCGTCACCCCACCAGAAGTGCACGCGCGACCAGTCGATCGACGTGCGCGCGGGTGAGGCCGCCACCGCGTCGAGCACCGCGGACCCCATCGACCCGCCGGTCAGCACGACGTGGGCGACCGCCTGCGCGTCGAGGATGTCGAGCATCTTCGTGATGAACCGCGCCGAGACGGAACTCGCCAGTGACGCCTTGTCGGGATGGACGAGTACCCGCCGCTCATTGGTCATGCATGGACTCCTTCGGCCTCCGCGTCGCCGAGCAGCGAGAGGCCGCTCGTGATCACCTCACCGTACAACTCATCGGGGTCGAGCCGGCGGAGTTCGTCGGCGAGGCAGTCGCGGAGGTTGCGGCGGGGGAGTGCCACGTCATGGACGGGCTGGCCGGGCTGGCGCAGGGTGGCGATGCCGGGCACGTCGCGTACGAGCTCGACGGTGCCGCCCTCGCGCTCGAGTCGCACGCCGTGGATGCCGTGCGAGCCCTGCTCGACGGGTGTCAGCACGTACGACGTCGGCGCGTCCAACTGGAGCCGCAGCCACGCGGCCAGGAGCGTGGTCGACGGCGAATCGATCGCGCCGGTCACGCGGACGCCGGTGATCGGCTCGTACGGCGGCTGGTCGAGCACCGCGGCGAGCTGGGCGCGCCAGAGCGTGAGCCGGGTCCACGCGAAGTCGGCGTCGCCCGGGGTGTAGCTCGACGCGAGCGAATGGAGCGAGCCCTGCGGATCGCGCTGCGTCGAGGCATCCGTGATGCGCCGGTGGGCGATGCGGCCGAGGGCGGCCTCACCGGGCACGGGCGGCGCGATGCCGGGCCACCAGGTGACCACCGGCGCGTCGGGCAGCAGGAGGCCCATGACGAGGCTCTCCTCGTCGAGGGCCGCGTCGCCGCAGGCGCGGAGCACGATGACCTCGCTCGCCCCGGCGTCGCCACCGACCCGGATCTCCGCATCGAGGCGGGCCTCGGCGTCGGGCAGCTCGTCGGGGTCGCTCGAGACCACGATGACGCGCATCGGATGCTCGCGCGAGGCGTCGTTCGCGGCCTCGATCGCCTCCTCCTCGCTGCCGGGCGAGGTGGCGATCACCAGGGTCAGCACGCGTCCGAGCGCGACGACGCCGCCCTCCTCGCGGATCTTCACCAGCGTCTTGGAGACCTGGCTCGTCGTCGTGTCGGGCAGTTCGACGATCATGGGCGCCTCCAGCTTCGTCCGTCGCGGTGCAGCAGCTCGTCGGCCGAGCTCGGCCCCCAGGTTCCGGGGCGGTACTGCTCGGGCTGGCCCTGCGTCGTCCAGAACTCCTCGATCGGATCGAGGATCTTCCAGGAGAGCTCGACCTCCTCCTGCCGGGGGAACAGCGGGGGGTCGCCGAGCAGCACGTCGAGGATGAGGCGCTCGTAGGCCTCGGGGCTCGCCTCGGTGAACGCGTGGCCGTAGCCGAAGTCCATCGTGACGTCGCGCACCTGCATGCCCGCGCCCGGCACCTTCGAGCCGAATCGGATCGTGACGCCTTCATCGGGCTGCACGCGGATGACGAGCGCGTTCTGGCCGAGCTGCGACGTCTGGCTGTCGGCGAACACCTGCTGCGGCGCGCGCTTGAAGACCACCGCGATCTCGGTGACGCGGCGCCCGAGGCGCTTGCCGGCGCGCAGGTAGAACGGCACCCCGGCCCAGCGCCGAGTGCCGATCAGGAGCTTCATGGCCGCATACGTCTCGGTCGTCGACTCGGGGTTCATCCCGTCCTCGTCGAGGAAGCCCACGACCTTCTCGCCGCCCTGCCAGCCGCCGGAGTACTGGCCGCGGGCCGTGCCGACCGCGAGGTCCTCAGGTAGTCGCACGGCCGCCAGGATCTTCTCCTTCTCGGCGCGCAGGTCGGCGGCGTCGAAGGAGATCGGCTCCTCCATCGCCGTGAGCGCGAGGAGCTGGAGGAGGTGGTTCTGGATGACGTCGCGTGCCGCTCCGATGCCGTCGTAGTAGCCGGCACGACCGCCCACGCCGATGTCCTCGGCCATGGTGATCTGCACGTGGTCGACGAAGTTCGCGTTCCAGATCGGCTCGTACAGCTGGTTCGCGAAGCGCAGGGCCAGGATGTTCTGGACCGTCTCCTTGCCCAGGTAGTGATCGATACGGAACACCGAGTCGGGCGGGAACACCGACGCGACGACGTCGTTCAGCTCGCGGGCGGACTGCAGGTCGGAGCCGAACGGCTTCTCGATCACCACGCGGCGCCACTGGTCGTCGTGCTGCTCGGTGAGGCCCGACCGCTTCAGCTGGGCCACCACCAGGGGGAACGACTTCGGCGGGATCGACAGGTAGAAGGCGTGGTTGCCCATCGTGCCGCGCTCGCGGTCGAGCTCCTCGACGACGGCGTGCAGCCGATCGAATGCCGCATCGTCGTCGAAGTCGCCCTGCACGAAGCGGACGCCGCGCGCGAGCTGCTTCCACACGTCCTCGCGGAACTCGGTGCGGGCGTACTGCTTCACCGAGTCGTGGACGACCTTCTCGAAGTCCTGGTCGTCCCAGTCGCGCCGCGCGAATCCGACCAGTGCGAAGCCGGGCGGCAGCAGCCCGCGGTTCGCGAGGTCGTAGACCGCGGGCATGAGCTTCTTGCGGGAGAGGTCGCCGGTCACGCCGAAGATGATGAGGCTCGACGGGCCGGCGATCCGGTTGAGGCGGTAGTCCTTGGGCGAGCGCAGCGGGTTCCGTTGCGCGGAGATCTCTGCCGGAGCCATGCGGATCCCCTCCGGATCAGCCGACGGCGTCGAACAACGTCGCGATGTTCGCGGCGGGGTCCGTCAGCGTGAGGGTCAGCACGGGCCGGCCGTGCTCGGCGAGCACGCTCGCGTCACCGGACGCCTGCGCGGCGATGAGCTCGCCGAACGTGAACGGACGGTCGGGGATCGCGAGGTCCACCGCCGGGGTCTCCGTGATCTGCAGGAACACGCCGACCGCGGGGCCGCCCTTGTGGAACTGGCCCGTGGAGTGGAGGAACCGCGGCCCCCAGCCGAAGGTGACGGGCCGGCCGGCGCGCTCCGCGAGCAGGTCGCGCAGGCGCGCGAGCTCGGGGTGGGCGACGCGGTCGACGTAGGCCTGCACGGAGACGTACCCGTTCGCGGGGAGCTCCTCGAAGAGCACGTCGATGGCCGAGACGAGGTCGCTCGAGGCGCCGATCACGTCGGGCGTGCCGCGCACCTCGATGCCGTCGGCGACGAAGGCCGCGGGCGCCGGCTCGGGGCGGGCGTCGAGCAGGCCACGCGCCGCGATCTTCGCCGACTCGACGTCGGGCTGGTCGAACGGGTTGATGCCGAGCAGGCGTCCGGCCACGGCCGTGGCGTACTCCCACACGAGCAACTGCGCGCCGAGGCTGCCCGAGACCCGGATCTCGCCGGTGTCGTGGTGGCTGAAGATCTGGTCGCCGGCGTCGTCGACGAGGCGCACGACCTGCAGGTCGGCGAGGCCCGCCGAGAGCTCGGGGGCGTCCTTCTCGACCACGACGGGCAGGATGCCGGTGCCCTCCTTGCCGGTGGACTCGGCGATGAGCTGCTCGGCCCAGTCGGCGAATCCGACGATGTGCGTGCCGTCGGCGACGATCGCGAGCTTGTCGCGCAGGGGGACCGTCGCCGCGATCGCGGCGCCGAGCACGAGCCCGGGGTTCTCGGGGCTGTCGATGGCGAGCGAGAGCTCGATCGTCTCGGCCTCATCGAGGATCTCGGCGATGTCGGCGCCCGCGAGGCCCGACGGGACGAGCCCGAAGGCGGTGAGCGCCGAATAGCGGCCGCCGACGGTCGGGTCGGCGTTGAACACCCGGTAGCCGGCCGCACGGGCGGACTCGTCGAGGGGCGAACCCGGGTCGGTCACGACGATGATGCGCGTCGCCGGGTCGATGCCGGCGTCGCGGAACGCCTGCTCGTAGACGCGGCGCTGGCTGTCGGTCTCGACCGTGGAGCCCGACTTCGAGGAGATGACGATGGCCGATTCGGCCAGCCGGTCGGCGAGGGCGGCCCGCACCTGGCCGGGTTCCGTCGAGTCGAGCACGGTGAGCTCGACGCGGGCGGTGCGGGTGATGACCTCGGGGGCGAGCGAGGACCCGCCCATGCCGCCGAGCACGATGTGCGTGACGCCGTCGGCCTCGAGCTGCTCGCGCAGGGCCTCGATCTCGGGCACCAACGGGCGGGACACGGCCACGGCCTCGGTCCAGCCGAGGCGCTTCGACGCCTCGTCCTCCGCTGCGGGACCCCAGAGCTCGGCGTCCTGCCCGGTGATGCCGCTTGCGACGAGGTCGGCGACGAGGACGGGGACGGTGCGGCGGACCGCGTCGGAGGCCGCGCCGCTGACGGAGATGCGGAAGCTCATCGCGCCGCCTCCAGCGCGGTGCGGACCGTGCCGAGCAGCTCGTGCCAGGAGACGATGAACTTCTCCACGCCCTCGCGCTCGAGCACCGCGGTCACGTCGTCGTAGTCGACGCCTACGCGGGCCAGCGAGTCGAGCACGGCCCCGGCGTCGGCGTAGGCGCCGGTGACCGTGTCGCCGACGATCTCGCCGTGGTCGAAGGTCGCCTCCAGCGTCTTCTCGGGCATCGTGTTCACGACCCCCGGGGCGACGAGCTCGGTGACGTACAGCGTGTCGGGCAGCGCCGGGTCCTTGACGCCCGTCGACGCCCACAGCGGGCGCTGGCGATTCGCGCCCGCCTCGAGGAGGGCCGTGGCCCGCTCGCCGCCGAACACCTGCTCGTACAGCTCGTACGCGAGCCGGGCGTTCGCGACACCCGCCTTGCTCTTGAGGGCGAGGGCCTCGTCGGTGCCGATCGCGGTGAGTCGCTTGTCGATCTCGGTGTCGACGCGCGACACGAAGAACGACGCGACCGAGTGGATGGTGGAGAGGTCGATGCCCGCGCCCTTCGCCTGCTCGAGGCCGGCGAGGTAGGCGTCGATCACCTGCCGGTAGCGGTCGAGGCTGAAGATGAGCGTGACGTTGACGCTGATGCCGGCGCCGATCACCGCGGTGATCGCGTCGAGGCCCTCGACGGTCGCCGGGATCTTGATCATCACGTTCGGCCGGTCGACCTTCTCCCACAGGGCGTGCGCCTGCTCGATGGTGCGTGCCGTGTCGTTGGCGAGGTCGGGAGCGACCTCGATCGACACGCGGCCGTCGTAGCCGCCGCTCGCGTCGTAGACGGGGCGGAAGATGTCGGCCGCGTCGCGCACGTCGTCGGTCGTGGCCTCGAACACCGCCGTGTCGAGGTCGGCGCCGGACTCGGCGAGGCCGTGCAGCTGCGCCCGGTAGGCGTCGCCCTTGGCGAGCGCGCCGGCGAAGATCGTCGGGTTGGTGGTGACGCCGACGACGTTGCGGTCGGCGATCAGCCGCGCGAGGTCTCCGGAGGTGATGCGTTCGCGCGACAGGTCGTCGAGCCAGATGCTCACGCCGGCCTCGGAGAGCGCGGCGGTGGGGGAGTTGGTGCTCATGGGGATGTGTCTCCTTCGTGCGCGCGTCAGGCCGACGCGAGCGTTTCCTTCGCGGCGGCGACGACGGCGTCCGTCGTGATGCCGAACTCGCGGAACAGGGTCTTGTAGTCGGCGGACGCGCCGAAGTGCTCGATCGACACGCTGCGTCCGCGGTCGCCGACATAGGGGCGCCAGGTGAGCGCGATGCCGGCTTCGACGGAGACGCGGGCGGTCACGGAGGCCGGGAGGACGGACTCGCGGTACGCGGCATCCTGCTGCTCGAACCACTCGAGGCTCGGGGCGGACACGACGCGCGCCTGGATGCCCTCGGTCGCGAGCCGCTCGCGCGCGGCGACGGCGAGCTGCACCTCCGAGCCGGTGGCGATGATGATGACCTCGGGCGTGCCCGACGGTGCCTCGGCCAGCACGTACGCACCCCGTGCGAGGCCCTCGGCCGCCGCGAGGGTGTCACCGGATGCCTCGTCGTCGCCGCGCTCGAACACCGGGATGTTCTGCCGGGTGAGCGCGATGCCCACGGGGCCGTCGTGGCGCTTGAGGATCTCGTGCCAGGCGACCGCCACCTCGTTGGCGTCGGCCGGGCGCACGACCGTGAACCCCGGGATGGCGCGGAGGGTGGCGAGCTGCTCGATCGGCTGGTGCGTCGGGCCGTCCTCGCCGAGCGCGACGGAGTCGTGCGTCCACACGAAGATCGACGGCACCCGCATGAGCGCGGCGAGGCGCACCGCCGGCCGCATGTAGTCGCTGAAGATGAGGAACGTGCCGCCGAACGCGCGCGTCCTGCCGTGCAGCACGATGCCGTTGACGATCGCGGCCATCGCGTGCTCGCGGATGCCGAAGTGCAGCACGCGGCCGTAGGGGTTGCCCGCGAACTCGTGCGTTGACCACTCGGTGGGGATGAACGAGGCGGCGTCGTTGATCGTCGTGAGGTTCGACTCGGCGAGGTCGGCCGAGCCGCCCCAGAACTCGGGGAGCACGCCGGCGAGGGCGTTGATGACCTTGCCGGATGCCGCTCGGGTGGAGACCTCGGTGCCGCCCTCGAACGACGGCAGCACCGAGGCCACGTCGGCGGGGAGCTCGCCGGCCTCGAGCCGGTCGAGCAGCGCCTTGCGCTCGGGGTTGGCCGCGGCCCAGGCGTCGAACGCCACCTGCCATTCGGCGTGCTGCACGGCGCCGCGCTCGCGCGCCTCGCGGGTGTGCTCGAGCACGTCCTCCGCGATGACGAAGGTCTGCTCGGGGTCGAAGCCCAGCACCTCCTTGGTGGCGGCCAGCTCGGCGGCGCCGAGGGCGGAGCCGTGGATCTTGCCGGTGTTCTGCTTGCCGGGGCTCGGCCAGCCGATGATCGTCTTCAGGATGATGATCGACGGCTTGGACGTCTCGCCCTGGGCGGCCTCGATCGCGCGGTGGAGCTCCGCGACATCCTCGACGTACTGGCCGGTCTTCTTCCAGTCGACGGTCTGCACGTGCCAGCCGTACGCCTCGTAGCGCTTGGCGACGTCCTCGGTGAAGGCGATGTTCGTGTCGTCCTCGATGGAGATCTGGTTCGAGTCGTAGATCACGACGAGGTTGCCGAGCTGCTGGTGGCCGGCGAGGGAGGAGGCCTCGCTGGTCACGCCCTCCTGCAGGTCGCCGTCGCCGGCGACGACGTAGACGAAGTGGTCGAAGGGGCTCGTGCCGGGCGCGGCATCGGGGTCGAAGAGGCCGCGTTCGAAGCGCGACGCGTAGGCGAAGCCCACGGCCGACGAGAGGCCCTGCCCGAGCGGGCCCGTGGTGATCTCGACGCCGTCGGTGTGGCCGTACTCGGGGTGGCCCGGGGTCTTGGAGCCCCACGTGCGCAGCGCCTTCAGGTCGTCGAGCTCGAGCCCGTCGCCAGCGAGGTAGAGCTGCACGTACTGGGTCAGGGAGCTGTGGCCTGCGGAGAGGATGAATCGATCGCGCCCGAGCCAGGCGTGGTCGGCCGGGTCGCGGCGCATGACCTTCTGGAAGAGGAGGTACGCGGCGGGCGCGAGGCTCATCGCGGTGCCGGGGTGCCCGTTCCCGACCTTCTCGACGGCGTCGGCCGCGAGTACGCGCGCCGTGTCGACCGCGCGATCGTCGATGGGTTCCCACTGCAGATTGGCCACGAGGTGCTGTTCCTTCCGATCGTGACGGCGTCGGGAACCGTGGGCCCCGACCCGCCGGGACGTTGCGGCGCGGTTCCGCCCGGCGGCGGATTCGGCCGGACACGTCGAGCGTGACGCCGGCTTGGTCGAACCCGCGAAGCCGGGCGCGCAATCCTCAGTATATGGATTCGGGGGTGCTCTGTGACGGGGGATGACTCACATGGCAATCCGCGCTATGTGAGGCGGAAAGCGTATTCCGTCAGACCGTGCCGCGGCATGGCCTAGAATCGTCAGGGGTCGCGCGGGGAGTGGTCGAATCGTGCCCGCGCCCGGAAGAGGAACGATGCAGGCAGCCGTACACACTCGCGAGTCGCGACCGGCGATGACGGTACGACGCAAGGCCGCGGCGTACCTCGCACTCACCAAGCCGCGGGTGATCGAACTGCTGCTCGTGGTCACCGCTCCCACGATGATCCTCGCGCAGAACGGCCTGCCCGACCTCTGGCTGCTCGTCGCCACGCTCATCGGCGGCGCCATGAGCGCCGGCTCCGCCGGCGCGTTCAACTGCTACATCGACCGCGACATCGACCGCGTCATGAAGCGCACCCGGGGCCGACCCCTCGTCACCGGCGAGCTCACCGACGGCGAGGCGCTCGTGTTCGCGTACGCCCTCGGTGCGGCATCCATCGCCTGGCTCTGGCTCTTCACCAACTGGCTCGCCGCGGCCCTGTCGCTCGGCGCGATCCTGCTGTACGTGGTCTTCTACAGCCTCATCCTCAAGCGCCGCACGTCGCAGAACATCGTGTGGGGCGGCGTCGCCGGCTGCATGCCCGTGCTCATCGGCTGGGCGGCGGTCACCGGCAGCCTCACATGGACGCCGTTCATCCTGTTCCTCATCATCTTCCTCTGGACGCCGCCGCACTATTGGCCGCTCTCGATGAAGTACAAGGACGACTACGCCGCGGCCGGCGTGCCGATGCTGGCGGTCGTGCGGGGACGCGCGCAGGTGGGACTGCAGGTCATCCTGTACGCGTGGGCGACCGTCGCGTGCTCGCTGCTGCTCATCCCCGTCGCGGGCATGGGCCTGCTGTACTCAAGTGTCGCGCTCGTCACGGGCGCCTGGTTCATCTACGAGACCCACCGCCTGTACAACCTCGCCATCCGGCACGAGCAGGTCTCGCCGATGCGCGTGTTCCACGGCTCCATCGTGTACCTTTCGCTGCTCTTCCTCGCGATCGGCATCGATCCGCTGCTGCCGTTCTAGCCTCACGACTCCGGGTCGTCGAACATGCGGTCGTCGTCGTGCGCCGCGTAGAACGCGGACTGGCGCCGCATGATCTCGGCCATGCCGCTCGCACGGTCGACGCCGTACACCGTGCCGGGGAAGTCGAGCTCCCGCTGGATGGCCCAGATCTCCTCGTGCCGGTCGGGGGAGAGGAGCCGCGCGGGCGTTCCGACGGCCACCCACGCGATCGGCACCACGGCGCCGGGCTCCAGCGTCGTGTTCACCTGCACCACGCCGTTGATGCGCACCTCCGCACCGCGGCCGACCGTCGCTCCGGGGAACACCGACGCACCGGTGGCGATGAAGGCCTCGTCCGCGATCGTCGCGCCGTTCACCTGCGCGTGCGGGCCGACGAGCACGTGGTCTCCGATGGCGACCGGATGCCGCACCCGACCGCGTACGAGGGCGTGCTCCATGACGACGCATTCCTCGCCGACGACGATCGCGCCGTCCTCTGCGGTGAGCACCGCACCGTGGAGGATGCGGGTGCGGGGGCCGATCCGGACGTCGCCCGACAGCACCGCGGTGGGTGCGACGGTGGCCGACGGATCGACCGTCGGGCGTCGGCCGCGATGCTCGATCAGCACGGTCGCCGCGATCTCAGCGGGCGGACGCCGCGGCCGGCGCGGCCTCGGTCGACGTCGGCGTCGTGGCGGGCGCCTTGAGGCGCAGCACCACGACGGTCATGGCCGCGGCCGTGAGTGCGGCGAGCACCATGTGCACGCCGACCGCGAGGGGCGGCAGGCCGGTGCGCGCCTGGTAGAGGCCGACAGCCACCTGCACGAGCTCGACGGCCAGGAGCACGATGAGCGCGCGCAGGGTCGGGAGGCGCAGGCGCCATGCCGCGACGAGCAGCACCAGGGTGAGTGCGAGCAGCGCGTAGCCGGGCCAGGCGTGCACGTGCTGGAAGAGCTCGGAGTCGATCCCGTTGCGACCGGCGGCGGCGTCGCCCGAGTGCGGACCCGAGCCGGTCGTGAGCACGCCGAACACGATCGTGAGCGCGAGCACGGCGGTCGTCGCGTGCGTGAGGCCCGCGTACCACCCGGGCACCGCACGCTCGCGCGGTCCGGCGGGAGCGTCCATGCGCACGAGGAACGCGGCGCAGACGCAGACGAGCACGAGCGAGGAGACGTAGTGGAACCCGACGATGAAGGGGTTCAGCCCGGTCCAGACCGTGATGCCGCCGACGATCGCCTGGGCCACGATGCCGGCGCCCACCACGAATGCCAGCGTGAAGAGGTCGCGGCGCCGGGACCGGATCCGCCACACCAGCACGAACAGCACGAGCGCGATGATGCCCACGACGCCCGTCATCATGCGATTGCCGAACTCGATGAGGCCGTGGATGCCCATCTCGGGCGTGGCGACCAGTGAGTCGGGCGTGCAGGTCGGCCAGGTGGGGCATCCGAGGCCGGAACCGGTGAGCCGCACGGCCCCGCCCGTCGCGATGATCGTGGTCTGCGCGATGAAGGACAGCCAGGCGAACAGGCGGATCCGCCCGTCGACGTGGTCGGGCAGCCACTGGATGAAGCGGTTCACGCTGGTCGGTCCTGATCCGGGTCGTACTGTGACGGCACTGGGAGAACCGTCCAGCCGGCAGTGCGACCCTATAGACTTGAGGGGTTGGAGACTCCCGCGAGGCGCGCGACAACGCGCGATGCGGGTTCCCAGCCATCTTAGGTTCGCACTGAAGCCACCCGCACATCATCGCCACTCACCGAGCACCTCGACTCGCGAGGGGAATGAGCCGGACTGATAGCCGGTTGCACGGGAGGAGAAGAGGGAGAGCATGACGGACGTACTGATCGACCGACCGGAACTCGAAGGACTCGGTGTCTACGAGTTCGGCTGGGCCGACTCCGACGCCGCCGGCGCATCCGCCCGACGCGGCATCTCGCCCGAGGTCGTCGCCGACATCTCGGCGTTGAAGGCCGAGCCCGAATGGATGCTCCAGCGCCGGCAGCGCGCGCTGCAGCTCTTCGAGCGCAAGCCCATGCCGACGTGGGGGGCCGATCTCTCCGAGATCGACTTCGACAACATCAAGTACTTCGTCCGCTCCACGGAGAAGCAGGCCCAGACCTGGGAGGACCTGCCCGACGACATCAAGAACACCTACGAGAAGCTCGGCATCCCCGAGGCGGAGCGCCAGCGGCTCGTCGCCGGCGTCGCCGCGCAGTACGAGTCCGAGGTGGTCTACCACCAGATCAACGAGGAGCTCGAGCGCAAGGGTGTCATCTTCATGGACACCGACACCGCGCTGAAGGAGCACCCCGAGTTCTTCGAGGAGTACTTCGGCACGGTCATCCCGGCCGGCGACAACAAGTTCGCCGCGCTGAACACCGCGGTCTGGTCGGGCGGCTCGTTCGTCTACGTGCCTCCGGGCGTGCACGTCGAGATCCCGCTGCAGGCCTACTTCCGCATCAACACCGAGAACATGGGCCAGTTCGAGCGCACGCTGATCATCGCCGACGAGGGCAGCTACGTGCACTACATCGAGGGCTGCACCGCTCCGATCTACAAGTCCGACTCGCTGCACTCGGCCGTCGTCGAGATCATCGTGAAGAAGAACGCCCGCGTGCGCTACACGACGATCCAGAACTGGTCGAACAACGTCTACAACCTCGTCACCAAGCGGGCGACCGCCGCCGAGGGCGCCACCATGGAGTGGATCGACGGCAACATCGGATCCAAGGTCACCATGAAGTACCCGTCGATCTTCCTGATGGGCGAGCACGCGAAGGGCGAGACCCTGTCGGTCGCCTTCGCCGGCCCCGGCCAGCACCAGGACGCCGGCGCGAAGATGATCCACATGGCGCCGTACACGCAGTCGTCCATCGTCTCGAAGTCGATCGCACGCGGCGGCGGCCGTGCGGGCTACCGCGGCGAGGTGCGCATCGACGCGAACGCGCACCACTCGGCCAACACGGTGCGCTGCGACGCGCTGCTCGTCGACACCATCTCCCGTTCCGACACGTACCCGGCGATCGACATCCGCGTCGACGACGTGCACCTGGGGCACGAGGCCACGGTCTCGAAGGTGAGCGAGGAGCAGCTGTTCTACCTCATGTCCCGGGGCCTCCCCGAGGACGAGGCGATGGCGATGATCGTGCGCGGCTTCATCGAGCCCATCGCGCGAGAACTCCCCATGGAGTACGCGATGGAACTCAACAAGCTCATCGAGATGGGCATGGAAGGCAGCGTCGGCTAGGAATGTCCGCACAGATGACCAGCACAGCCATGCCCACTGCCGAGCAGCACGGCTTCCGGCCCCATTCCGACGGCGCGTTCGTACCCGTGCAGACGCGATCCGAGCGCTTCCGCTCGGTGAACGTCGAGGACTTCGCGCCCGTCACCGGCCGTGAGCACGAGTGGAAGCTCTCACCCGTCGCGGCGTTCGCCGACCTCACCGGAGGCGAGCTCGACGGCTCCCGGCTCGAGATCGAGACCACGGATGCCGCCGGCGTCGACGTCTCGTGGATCGCCCGTGACGACGCCCGCATCGGGCGCGCCGGCATCCCCGAGGAGCGCGCCGCCGCCAACGCCTGGAGCTCCTTCGGCGAGGCGCTCCTCGTCTCGGTCTCCGGCGAGGATGAGAAGGTCGTCGCCGTGACCCGACACGACCTCGGCGTCGCGCCGCGCGCCGCGCACACGGTCATCGAGGCGGCACCGAACAGCCGCGGGCTCGTCGTGCTCCGCGGCACCGGTGATGCCCGCCTCAGCGAGAACGTCGAGATCGTCGTCGGCGAGGGCGCCTCCCTCACGGTCGTGTCGCTCCAGGAATGGAGCGACGACGCCGTGCACCTCGCGAGCCACTTCGCCCGACTCGGGCGTGACTCGTTCCTCAAGCACATCGTGGTGTCGCTGGGCGGCAACGTCGTCCGCGTGAACCCCTCGACGCACCTCGCCGAGCAGGGTTCCGATGTCGAGGCGCTCGGCCTCTACTTCGCCGACGCGGGCCAGCACCTCGAGCAGCAGGTCTTCGTGCACCACGACGCGCCGCACACCCGCTCGCGCGTGACGTACAAGGGCGCCCTCCAGGGTGCCGGTGCGCGCAGCGTCTGGGTCGGCGACGTCCTCATCGGCAACTCCGCGACCGGCACCGACAGCTACGAGCAGAACCGCAACCTCGTGCTCACCGACGGCACGCGCGCCGACTCCGTGCCGAACCTCGAGATCGAGACCGGCGACATCGAGGGCGCCGGACACGCCTCGGCGACCGGTCGATTCGACGACGAGCAGCTGTTCTACCTGATGGCCCGAGGCATCCGCGAAGACGAGGCACGCCGTCTCGTCGTGCGCGGGTTCCTCGGCGAGATCGTCCAGAAGATCGGTTCGCCCGAGCTCGAGGCGCGGCTCAGCGCCGCCGTCGAGGCCGAGCTGGAGGGACGCTGACGTGGCATCCGTTCGAGTCTGCGCCGTCGACGACCTCGGAGTGAACGAGGCCGCCCGCTTCGTCGTCGAGGGCGTGCCCATCGCCGTCGTGAAGGACGCCGCCGGTGACATCTTCGCCATCGGCGACACCTGCACGCACGGCGACATCTCGCTCGCCGAGGGGTTCGTCGAGGACGACACCCTCGAGTGCTGGGCGCACGGCTCCAAGTTCTCGCTCCGCACGGGCAAGCCCCTCACCCTTCCCGCCTACGAACCCGTCCCGGCGTTCCAGGTCGAGGTGAAGGACGGCGGCGTCCACATCGATCCCTCGGTCACCCTGACCGTCTGACCACTTCCGGCCCGCGCGGCCGACTCACGAAAGCGATTCACCACCACATGTCAGTGCTCGAGATCAAGAACCTGCACGTCAACGTCGATACCGACCAGGGCACCCGCGAGATCCTCCGTGGCGTCGACCTCGTCATCAACGAAGGCGAGATCCATGCGATCATGGGGCCGAACGGCTCCGGCAAGTCCACGCTCGCCTATACGATCGCCGGCCACCCGAAGTACCACGTCGTGCAGGGCGAGATCCTCCTCGACGGCGAGAACGTGCTCGAGATGACGGTCGACGAGCGTGCCCGGGCCGGGCTCTTCCTCGCGATGCAGTACCCGGTCGAGATCCCCGGCGTGACCGTCACGAACTTCCTGCGCACCGCCAAGACCGCGATCGACGGCGAGGCCCCGTCGGTGCGCCACTGGGTGAAGGACGTGCGCGAGTCGATGTCGAACCTCAAGATGGACTCCGCCTTCGCCGAGCGCAACGTCAACGAGGGCTTCTCGGGCGGCGAGAAGAAGCGCAACGAGATCCTCCAGCTCGAGCTGCTGAAGCCGAGGTTCGCGGTGCTCGACGAGACCGACTCCGGGCTCGACGTCGACGCCCTGCGGATCGTGTCCGAGGGCGTGAACCGCGCCAAGGCCAACACCGGCCTCGGCATCATGCTCATCACCCACTACACGCGGATCCTCCGCTACATCACGCCCGACTTCGTGCACGTGTTCGTCGCGGGCAGGATCGCCGAGCAGGGCGGCCGCGAACTGGCCGACCGGCTCGAGGAGGAGGGCTACGACCGCTACCAGGTCGCCGAGCCGGCGGTCGTGGAGGCCGCGGCCGAGTAGGGCGCGGGTAGAATCGCTCTCATGGTCACCTCACTCGCACCCGAGCGCTACGACGAGGTCTCCGAGGCGCTCAAGGACGTGGTGGACCCCGAGCTCGGCGTCAACGTCGTCGACCTCGGCCTCATCTACGACCTCGGCTGGGACGACGAGCACGACGCGCTCATCATCCACATGACCCTCACGAGCGCCGGGTGCCCCCTCACCGACGTACTCGAGGAGCAGACGGCCGAGGCGCTCGACGGCGTCGTCGATGCGTTCCGCATCAACTGGGTGTGGATGCCGCCGTGGGGTCCCGAACGCATCACCGACGACGGGCGCGACATGATGCGCGCCCTCGGATTCGCGATCTGACCCGGATCCGTCATCGAGCCCGGCGCAGCGGCCTCACGCGAGGCCGCGGCGCGCGAGCAGGGGCCCGATCTCGGGATCGCGCCCCAAGAGTGCCCGCACCGACTCGCCGGGGTCGCGTGAGCCGCCCGGGGCGAGGATCTCACGTCGATAGCGGTCGCCGTTCTCGCGGGTCGCGCCGCCACGCCCCTCGAACCACGCCATGACGTCGGCGCCCGGCACCTCGCTCCAGACGTACGAGTAGTAGCCTGCGTCGTAGCCTCCTGCGAACACGTGGGCGAAGTACGTGGTGGAGTACCGCGGCGGCACGAGGGGATCTTCGAGACCCGCCTCCGCGAGTGCCGCGCGCTCGAACGCCGCGACATCCGTCACGTCGTCGTCGGGGCCCACCAGGTGCCAGGCCTGGTCGAGCACGGCCGAGGCCAGGTACTCGGCGGTCTCGAAGCCGGCGTTGAAGCCGCGCGCGGCGATGAGCCGGTCGACGAGCTCCTGCGGCATCCGCTCGCCCGTCTCGTGGTGCACCGCGTAGTTCGCGAGCACCTCGGGGCGGAGCATCCAGAGCTCGTTCACCTGGCTCGGGAGCTCCACGAAGTCGCGGTAGACGTTCGTGCCCGCCTGCGACGGATAGCGCACCCGCGCCAGCAGCCCGTGCAGCGCGTGGCCGAACTCGTGGAAGAGCGTCTCGCCCTCGTCGTACGTGAGGAGCGTCGGCTCGCCGGCCGCGGGCTTCGGGATGTTCAGGTTGTTGACGACCACCGGGAGGTCGACGCCCAGCTCCGACTGCTCGACGAGCGAGCTCATCCACGCACCCCCGCGCTTCGCATCGCGCGTGTACGGGTCGAGCAGGTAGAGGCCCACCGGGCTGCCGTCGTGCTCGAACACCTCGAACACGCGCGTGTCGGGGTGATACCCGACGAGGTCGGTCCGCGGCTCGAACCGGAGGCCGTACAGCAGGTGCGCGGCGTGGAACACGCCGTCGATGAGGACGCGTTGCAGCTCGAAGTACGGGCGCAGCACGGACAGGTCGAGGTCGTGGCGCTCGGCGCGCACCTGCTCGGCGAGGTGCGCCCAGTCGGCGGCGACCGGTTCGCGTGCCCCGGTCGCCGCGGCTCGCGCGGCGAGCTCCGTGCGCTCACGAGCGACGTTCCGCATCGCCGGCGGCGCGAGCTCGCGGAGCAGGCCCGAGACGGCCGCGGCCGAACCCGCGGTCTCGCCCGCGGTGACGGCGTCCGCGTGGTTCGCGAACCCCAGCAGGCGGGCGCGCGCCGCGCGGAGGCGCACGATCTCGAGCAGGGTCGTGCGCGTGTCGTGCGCGCCGCCGCGGCATCCGCGCGCTCTCGACGCCGCGAGCAGGCGATCGCGCACGTCGGGGTCCGCCAGGTCGGCGAGCGCCGGCTGGCCGGTCGGGAGCACGAGCGTGATCAGCCAGCCGTCGAGCCCCCGCGATCGCGCCGCCTCACGTGCCGCGGACCGTGCCCCGTCGTCGAGGCCGTCGAGCGCTGCCGCGTCGGTCAGGTGCAGCGCGAGGTCGTTCGTGTCGGCCAGCAGGTGCTGCTGGAACGCGGTGGTGAGCGCGGAGAGGCGTTCGTTCAGCGCCCCGAGCCGGGCGCGGTCGGCCGGATCGAGCGCCGCGCCCGCCAGCACGGCCTCGCGGTGCATCCGCTCGAGCAGGTAGGCCTGGTCGGGATCGAGCCCGAGTTCGTCGCGCGTCTCGTGCAGCACCCCGATCCGCGCGAAGAGGCGCGGGTCGAGGCGGATGGCGTCGCGGTGCGCCGCGAGCCGCGGCGCGAGCTCCGCGTCGAGTGCGTCGATGGCCTCGTTCGTGTCGGCCGAGCTCGCGTTCGCGAACACGGGCAGCACGCGTCGGAGGAGCGCGCCCGAGCGCTCGAGCGCCACGATCGTGTTCTCGAACGTCGGCGGTGCCGAGTCCGCCGCGATCGCCTCCGCCTCGGCGCGCTGCTCGCGCATGCCGGCCTCGATCGCCTCCCGGTAGTGCTCGGGTCGCACGAGTGCGAACAGGGGCAGCCGGTAGGGCAGCGGACTTGGTTCGAGGAACGGATTCGACGAGTCGCCCATCCGACCACACTAGGGCGTGCCGGCCGGATGCCGCGTCGGTCGTAGGCTCGGAGCATGCAGCGTGACGGCGAATCGATCGAGTCCGCGCCGAGCGAGGCGTACACCCACGGCCACCACGAGAGCGTGTTACGAGTGCACGCGTGGCGCACCGTCGAGAACTCCGCCGCGTACCTCGCCCCGCACCTGGACGCCGGCGCCCGGATCCTCGACGTCGGCAGCGGCCCCGGCACCATCACGATCGACCTCGCCCGGCGGGTGCGACCCGGGCTGGTCACGGGCGTGGACGCCGCCGACGACGTGGTCGCGCGCGCCACGGGCCTGGCTGAGAGCGAGCGCGTCGAGAACGTCGAGTTCCGCACCGGCGACGCGTACGCGCTCGAGTTCGCGGATGCCGCGTTCGACGTGGTGCACGCGCACCAGGTGCTGCAGCACCTCGCCCGCCCCGTCGACGCGCTGCGCGAGTTCCGGCGCGTCCTGAAGCCCGGCGGCCTCCTCGCGGTTCGCGACGTGGACTACGGCGGCGTGATCTGGAGTCCCGCCTCTGCGGGGCTCGACCGGTGGCTCGAGCTGTACCACGACGTCGCCATCGGCAACGGCGGCGACCCCGATGCCGGGCGGCACCTGAAGCGGTGGGTGCGCGAGGCCGGGTTCGGCGACCTCGACGCGAGCGCGTCGACGTGGGTGTTCTCGACCGCGCTGGAGCGGGAATGGTGGGGCAACTCGTGGGCCGAGCGCGCCACGCAGTCGCAGTTCGCGGCGCACGCGATCGAGTCGGGGCATTCGAACCCCGCCGAGCTCGCCCGGATCGCCGCCGCGTGGCGCGAGTGGGCCGCCGACGACGACGGCTGGCTGCTCATGCCGCACGCCGAGGTGCTCGCGCGGGCCTGAGCGCTACCAGTCCTCGTCGGCGTCGTGGGCGTCGATGATCGCGTCGCTCACCGTGGTGCCGTCGTCGAGCTCGACGATCGGCCGGCCCTCGAGCCAGGTGAGCGTCCAGTGCCGGCCCTCGCCCTCACCGGCGTGCGCCGACTCCGCGGCGGCGATGCGCGGGCGCAGGTCGACGGGGACGGACGCCGGTGGCTCGGCTCCGAACGCCCACCGCGTGCCGAGCCGCATCAGGCGTCCATCTCGTACGTGACCCAGGTCGTGCGGCGCGCGAGCTCGTCGTAGAGCCGCTGCGCCTCGGCATTGTCGGCCGCCGTGATCCACGTCACCCCGCCCGTGCCGACCTCGCGCGATCGCGCGTGCACGAACTCGATGAGGGCGCGGCCGACGCCCGTGCCGCGCGCACCCGTCTCGACGTACAGGTCGTCGAGGTGGATGCCGCGGGTCGCCTGCAGGGTGTCGGGCACGATGCGGAACTGCGCGAGCCCGACGGGCGTGCCCTCCTCGTCGACGGCGAGCACCGCCTCGAGCGGATCGTGCTCGTCGCGGATCCAGTTCCAGACGATCAACGCCTTCGCGTCGTCGAGCTCGGTCTCGTAGAACTCGCAGTACGCCTCGAACAACGGCAGCCAGCCGAAGAAGTCCTCGTCGCCCGCCATGCGGATCTCGTGTGCCATGCGTTCCCCCTACGCCTCAGGTGCCTCGAACACGATGTCGCGCACCTCGAACTCGTCGGCCTCGACGAACGACAGCGACGCGATGCGCCCGACCGCACGCAGGTCGGATGCCACTGCCTCGAGCAGCGCGATCGCCGCCGCCGGTGCCGCGATCACGGCGCTGGTGACGGGCGTCTTCTGCGACGCCTTCGCGTCGGTCTTCGCGCGGCGGATGCCGGTGAGCGCGAGGCTCGCGAGCTCGAGCAGTTCGACGCCCGCCTCGCCGCGCGCGGCGAGCTCGTCGGTCTCAGGCCAGGGCGAGGCGTGCACGGAGCCGTCGTTCGACCATCGCCACGCCTCCTCCGTCGCGAACGGGATGACGGGCGCGAAGAGGCGGAGCAGCACGCTGAGCGCGGTCTTCAGCGCCGCGACGGCGGACGCCTGCTCGGGACTCGGCGCTCCGTAGGCGCGTTCCTTCACGAGTTCGAGGTAGTCGTCGCAGAACGTCCAGAAGAACGTCTCGGCGACCTCGAGGGCGCGGGCGTGGTCATAGGCGTCGAACGCCCGGGTCGCACTCGCCACGACGTCGGCGAGCTCGGCGAGCATGCTGCGGTCGATGGGCACCGAGACCGGGGCATCCGCCCGGCCGTCGAAGCCGAGGATGAACTTGGCCGCGTTCAGCACCTTGATGGCGAGACGGCGCCCGATCTTCACCTGCGTCGGGTTCTGCGGGTCGAACGCGGCATCGGTGCCCAACCGGCTGGACGCCGCCCAGTAGCGCACCGCGTCCGAGCCGTGCTGCTCGAGCAGACCCGCGGGGGTGACCACGTTCCCCTTCGACTTCGACATCTTCTTGCGGTCTGGGTCGACGATGAAGCCGGAGATCGCGGCGTTCGTCCATGGCCCGGCGCCGTGCTCGAGCTGCGCGCGCAGCACGGTCGAGAAGAGCCACGTGCGGATGATGTCCTGGGCCTGCGGGCGCAGCGAGTACGGGAAGACGAGGTCGAACAGCTCGGGGTCGCGCTCCCAGCCCGCGGCCAGCTGGGGCGTCAGCGACGACGTGGCCCAGGTGTCCATGATGTCGTGCTCGCCGACGAACCCCCCGGGCTCGCCGCGCTGGGACTCGTCGTATCCCGGCGCGGGCGCGGAGGAGGGGTCGACGGGCAGCAGGTCGCGCGTGGCGACGATCGGCTCGTCGAACACCGGGTCGCCCGCGGCGTCGAGCGGATACCAGACCGGAATGGGCACGCCGAAGAAGCGCTGGCGGGAGATGAGCCAGTCGCCCGACAGGCCGCTGACCCAGTTCTCGTAGCGCACGCGCATGAAGTCGGGGTGCCAGTCGATCTCGCGGCCGCGCTCGAGGAGCGTGCGCTGCAGCCCCTCGTCGCGCGCCCCGTTCACGATGTACCACTGGCGCGTGGAGACGATCTCGAGCGGGCGGTCGCCCTTCTCGTAGAACTTCACGGGATGCGTGATCGCCTTCGGCTCGCCGAGCAGGTCGCCAGACGCGCGGAGTTGCTCGACCACGGCCTGCTTCGCCGAGAACGTCGTCTTGCCGGCCAGCTCGGCGTACGCGGCACGGCCCGCCTCCGAGGTGATCGCGTCGGGCGCCTCCGCGATGACCCGTCCGTCGAAGCCGATGATGGCGCGGTTGGGCAGGTCGAGCTCGCGCCACCACACGACGTCGGTCACGTCGCCGAAGGTGCAGATCATCGCGATGCCGGTGCCCTTGTCCTTCTGGGCGAGGTGGTGCGCGACCACGGGGACCTCGACTCCGAACACCGGGGTGGTCACCGTCGTGCCGAACAGCTGCTGGTAGCGCTCGTCGTCGGGGTGGGCGACGAGCGCGACGCACGCGGGGATGAGCTCGGGTCGGCTCGTCTCGATCTCGATCGTGCCCCCGTCGGGACGGTGGAAGGTCACGCGGTGGTAGTGCCCGGCCTGCTCGCGATCCTCGAGCTCGGCCTGGGCCACGGCGGTGCGGAAGGTCACGTCCCACAACGTGGGCGCCAGCGCCTGGTACGCCTCGCCGCGCTCGACGTTGCGCACGAATGCCAGCTGCGAGGTGAACAGCGCCTCATCGGCGATGGTGCGGTACGACTGCTTCCAGTCCACCGAGAGCCCGAGCTGGCGGAACAGGGCCTCGAACTGCTGCTCGTCCTCGACCGTGAGGCGCTCGCACAGCTCGATGAAGTTGCGGCGACTGATCGGCTGCTGGTCGGCGGCCTTGGTGCTCTTGTTGTCGCCGCCCTCGAACGGCGGCACGAAGTCGGGATCGTACGGCAGCGACGGGTCGCAGCGCACGCCGTAGTAGTTCTGCACGCGGCGCTCGGTGGGCAGGCCGTTGTCGTCCCAGCCCATCGGGTAGAACACGTGGCGGCCGCGCATGCGCTGGTAACGGGCGACGAGGTCGATGTGCGTGAAGGAGAAGACGTGGCCGATGTGGAGTGAGCCCGATGCGGTCGGGGGCGGTGTGTCGATCGAGTAGATCGTGTCGCGGGAGGCGGCGGACCGGTCGAACCGGAAGACGCCCTCGCGCTCCCACGCGTCGCCCCAGACCGATTCGAGGCCTTCGAGCGCGGGCTTGTCGGGGATGCGCGGGTGGTCGGTCATGATGCTCCGGTTCGATATCGGCGGCACCGTGTCCGTACCGAGGTGCCTGAATGTGCGACGATCCAGCCTATCGGAGACACCGCAGCCCGCCGGAAGCCGGCGGGCTGCGGGTGTGTTCGGCGCGTGAGCGGTCGAACGGGGTGCTAGGCGGCGGATGCCGGTTCGGGCGTCGCCACGGCGTCGGGGTCACCCACCTCGGGCACCCGCGGCATCCGCGATGCGACCCAGGCCGACACCAGCGTGACGGCGGACAGGATCGCGAGCACGATTCCGGGGTGCCACCAGGCGAACCCGCTGGCTTCGCCGAGCGCGAGCGTGACGAGCGGCACGAAGCCGCCCACTGTCGCCGCGATGGCGTAGGAGACCGACAGGGCCGAGTACCGGAAGTGGTCGGGGAACAGGTCGTTCATCAGCCCGCCGAGTGCGGCCCACGACATCGTCGGGAGGATGCCGCCGATGATCATCGTGCCGACGAGGATCGGGAACGTCGCGAACTGGAGGAGGAAGTACATCGGGAACGTGATGAGCAGCGTGCCGAGCGCACCCCACGCGACCACTCGCGCCGAGCCGATCCGCGTCGCCCACGATCCGAACAGCGGGATCGTGACGAGTTGGAGCAGCCCGCCGATCGTGGTGGCGATCAGCAGGTCTTGGAAGCTGAACCCGAGCTCCGCGGCGCCGTAGTTGATCGTGTACGTGTTCATCAGCGAATAGGAGCCGATGCCGAGCAGGGCGGCGCCGATCGCGATGAGGATCGCCGCGGGGCGCTGGCGGAACATCGTGGCGAACGGCAGGCGGTCGCGGCGGCCCTCGGCGACGACCTCGCGGAACACGGGGGTCTCGTCGATCGACCACCGGAGGTAGAGCGAGACGAGCAGCAGAGGGAACGCGATCAGGAACGGGATGCGCCAGCCCCACGCCGCGAGCTCCTCGGCGGGCAGGGCGATCGTCATGACGATGAACAGCGCCGCCGACAGGATCGAACCGACCGGCGATCCCAACTGCGGGATGGCGGCGTAGAAAGCGCGCTTCACCGGCCCCGAGTGCTCAGTGGCGAGGAGGATTGACCCGCCCCACTCGCCGCCGAGCGAGAGGCCCTGCACGACGCGGAGCAGCACGAGCAGCGCGGCGCCGAGCCACCCGGCCTGCGCGTAGGTGGGGAGCAGTCCGATGAGGCCCGTGGCGACGCCCATGGTGCCGACGGTCCAGAGGAGTGTCGCGCGTCGGCCGAGGCGGTCGCCCATGTGGCCGAAGAGCGCTGCGCCGATCGGGCGCACGATGAACGCCACCGCGATGGTCGAGAAGGCCAGGAGCTGGCTGCCGAAGTCGCCGAGCGGGTCGAAGAAGAGCGGTCCAATGAAGAACGCCGAGAAGTAGGCGAAGACGTAGAAGTCGAACGACTCGAGCGAGGTGCCGATCATCGACGCCCATGCGACGCGTCGCACTGGCGTGGCGTCTGCCGGGATCGAGGTGGCGGGGGTGGCGGTGGTCACGTGCAGTCCTTGTGGGTCGATGGCGTGAGAGCCCGACGGCCGGCGGTGCCGGTGTCGCGCGGCCGAGTACTGGATCACCGGGCCGACGGGGCGTGCTTGGGGGAGCGGGGGCGCCCCGACGACGCGGCTCGCACTCATCTTGACAGCGCGACGATCACGGGACAAGCAAGTTGTTTGCCTTTGAATAGAACAATAGAGTCAAAGTGTGCTGATTCGCCTCGATCCCACGCGTGCGACGCCCCTCTTCGAACAGCTCGCCGCCGCCGTCAGGGCGGCCATCATCGACGGGCGCGTCATCGGCGGCGAGCGACTGCCATCCGCCCGCGATCTCGCCGAGTCGCTCGGGGTGAACATGCATACGGTGCTGCGCGCCTACCGGGTGCTCCGCGACGAGCAGCTCATCGAGCTCCATCGCGGGCGGGGCGCCGTCGTGGCGGTGCGCATCGGCGGCCACGCCGCCCTCGCCGGAGCGATCCACGACCTCGTCGACGAGGCCAAGCAGCACGACCTCCCCGAGGGCGCGCTGCTCGCCCTCATCAGCCAGGCCTACCGCGGGGCTCCCGCGCCGCCGCGCGTGCTCCGCACGCCGACGACACGGTAGTCTTGAGGGCAACGACGTCGATCCGGCCATCACCGGGGAGTCTTCGGAAGAACGCGAACGGATGCCCCGCGGCACCCGCTCGCCAGTAGAACCGAACGGGTGGCCCGTCACAGCCGCAAGGAGGGGTTCCGGGGCCGGCAGGCACCGGAACAAGCGAGGTGGTACCGCGACGGTGCTCGATCGAGCAGCCGGCGTCCTCGCGAGAGCATCCGTCCCCGCAAGGAGCGAGCGTGTACCCCCGTACCCCAGACGACCACGGTGTCGCCCCCTCACCCGACTTCCCCGCCGTCGAGCGGGAGGTGCTCGCGTTCTGGAAGCAGGACGGCACCTTCCAGGCGTCGATCGACCAGCGCGAGGGCGCGCCCGAGTGGGTCTTCTACGACGGACCGCCGTTCGCGAACGGCCTCCCGCACTACGGGCACCTCCTCACGGGCTACGCGAAGGACCTGTTCCCGCGATTCCAGACCATGCGCGGACACCAGGTGCACCGGCGCTTCGGCTGGGACACGCACGGCCTCCCCGCCGAGCTCGAAGCCGAGCGCCAGCTGGGCATCACCGACAAGAGCGAGATCGAGGAGATGGGGATCGCGGCCTTCAACCAGGCCGCGCGCGACGCCGTGCTGCGCTATACCGAGGAGTGGCAGGAGTACGTCACCCGCCAGGCGCGCTGGGTCGACTTCGAGCACGACTACAAGACGCTCGACCTGACCTTCATGGAGTCGGTGATCTGGGCGTTCAAGACCCTGCACGACAAGGGGCTCGCCTACGAGGGCTACCGCGTGCTGCCGTACTGCTGGCGAGACCAGACGCCGCTGTCGAACCACGAGCTCCGCATGGACGACGACGTCTACAAGATGGTGCAGGACCAGTCCGTCACCGTCACGTTCCCGCTCACGGGCGCGAAGGCCGAGTCGCTCGGCCTCACCGCCGTGCGCGCGCTCGCCTGGACGACGACGCCGTGGACGCTCCCCACGAACTTCGCCCTCGCGGTCGGCCCCGACATCGAGTACGCGGTCGTGCCCGCCGGCCCGAACGGCACGCCCGACGCGACCGTCAACCGCGAGCACGAGGGTCCCACCGACACCGAGGTGCTCGGTGCCGAGTACCTCATCGCCCGCGACCTCGTCGGCAGCTACGCCCGGGAACTCGGGTACGACTCCGCCGACGACGCGAAGGCCGCCGTGTCGCGCACCGTGCGCGGCGCGGAGCTCGACGGCGTCACCTACGACCGGCTGTTCGACTACTACGCCGATGTCGACGAGTACGGCGTGCAGAACGCGTGGCAGGTCCTCGTCGCCGACTACGTCACGACCGAGGACGGCACGGGCATCGTTCACCAGGCGCCGGCATACGGCGAGGAGGACCAGAAGGTCGGCGAGGCGGCCGGCATCCCGGTGATCCTGTCGCTCGACGACGGCGGGCGGTTCCTCCCGGCGGTGAAGGATGTCGCTGGACTCCTCTGGAGCGAGGCGAACAAGCCGCTCACGCAGCTGCTCAGGGCCGAGGGCCGACTGCTCCGGCAGGCGAGCTACGAGCACTCGTACCCCCACTGCTGGCGCTGCCGCAACCCGCTCATCTACAAGGCGGTCTCGAGCTGGTTCATCCGCGTGCCCGAGTTCCGCGACCGGATGGGCGAGCTGAACCAGGACATCACCTGGGTTCCCGAGAACGTGAAGGACGGGCAGTTCGGCAAGTGGGTCGCCGGCGCCCGCGACTGGTCGATCAGCCGCAACCGATACTGGGGCTCGCCGATCCCGGTGTGGAAGAGCGACGATCCCGCTCACCCCCGCATCGACGTGTACGGCTCGCTCGCCGAGCTCGAGCGGGACTTCGGGGAGCTTCCCCGCAACGCCGCCGGCGAGCCCGACCTGCACCGGCCGTACATCGACGACCTCACGCGGCCGAATCCCGACGATCCGACCGGCAGGTCCACGATGCGCCGCATCCCCGACGTGCTCGACGTCTGGTTCGACTCGGGATCGATGCCCTTCGCGCAGGTGCACTACCCGTTCGAGAACCAGGAGTGGTTCGACACGCACAACCCGGCCGACTTCATCGTCGAGTACATCGGGCAGACGCGCGGCTGGTTCTACGTGATGCACGTGCTGTCGACCGCGCTCTTCGACCGGCCCGCGTTCGAGAACGTCGTCAGCCACGGCATCGTGCTCGGCAGCGATGGGCAGAAGATGTCGAAGTCGCTGCGCAACTACCCGGATGTCTCGGAGGTGTTCGATCGCGACGGGGCCGACGCCATGCGCTGGTTCCTGATGTCGAGCCCCGTGCTGCGCGGCGGCAACCTCATCGTCACGGAGGAGGGGATCCGCGAGGGCGTGCGTCAGGTGATGCTGCCGCTGTGGAGCACCTGGTACTTCTTCTCGCTCTACGCCAACACCGCCCGTGAGGGCGGGTACGAGGCGGCCCGGCGCACGGACTCGTCCGACGTGCTCGACCGTTACCTGCTCGCGAAGCTGCGCGACCTCGTCACGGCGGTCACCGCCGAGTTCGAGGCCTTCGATTCGACCCTGGCCGCCCAGCGGCTCCGCGACTTCGCCGACGTGCTCACGAACTGGTACGTGCGTCGGTCGCGCGACCGGTTCTGGGCGGGCGTCGGCGAGGACGGCGGCGGTACGGAGGCCTTCGACACGCTCTACACCGTGCTCGAGACGTACACGCGGCTCGCTGCGCCGCTGCTGCCCCTCGTCACCGAGCAGATCTGGCGCGGGCTCACCGGCGGGCGCAGCGTGCACCTCGCCGACTGGCCCGATGCCGACGAATTCCCGGCCGACGATGCGCTGGTCGCCGCGATGGACGCCGTGCGGGAGGCCACCGGCGCGGTGCTGGCCCTCCGCAAGCAGGCCGGGCGACGGGTGCGCCTCCCGCTGGCGAAGCTCACGGTCGTCTCAGCGGATGCCTCGGCGCTCGCGCCATTCGAGGGCATCCTGCGCGACGAGCTCAACGTGAAGTCGATCGACCTGGTTCCGCTCGACGAGACGAGTGCCGAGGCGTACGGCGTCACGAAGCGACTGAGCGTCAACGCGCGCGCGGCGGGTCCGCGACTCGGGAGGACCGTGCAGCAGGCGATCCAGGCCGCACGATGGGGCGACTGGACGCTCGACGGCGATGCCGTCGTCGCAGGCGGCGTCCCGCTCGAGCCCGGCGAGTACGAGCTCGTGCTCGAGGCCGGCGGATCCGGCGACGGGTCGAACGCGCTCGCGCTCCTCTCCGACGGCGGATTCGTGATCCTCGACACGGCGACCACGCCCGAGCTCGAGGCGGAGGGCCTCGCCCGCGACGTGGTGCGAGCCGTGCAGGAGGCGCGCAAGTCGGCCGGGCTCGAGGTGGGCGACCGCATCCGGCTCGGGCTCACGCTCGACGGCGACGGGGTGATCGCCGCCTCGGCGCATCGCGATCTGATCGCCCGCGAGACGCTCGCCGCCGAACTCGACATCGAGGCGTCCGTCGACGTGTCGGGCGCCGGCGCGGCGCGCCCGGTGGGCGACGGATCGTCGCTCCTCGTGGACCTGGAGAAGCTGTGACCGACGCAACCGACGACCACGACGAGGCCGAGGCGCGCGACGCGGCCGATGCGGTGTACGCCGCGCTGCTCGCGCGCATCGGCGAGGGCTCGCCCCGTCCCCGCCTCGCGCCGACGAGGCGGGCGGTCGAACTGCTGGGAGATCCCCACCACGCGGCTCCCGTCATCCACATCACCGGCACCAACGGCAAGACGTCGACCAGCCGCATGATCGAGAGCCTGCTGCGCGCCTCCGGGCTGCGAACGGGCCTCCTCTCGAGTCCGCACCTCGAACGGTTCACCGAGCGGATCCGCATCGACGGCGAGCCCATCTCCGACGAGGCGGTGGCGCGCAACTGGGAGGAGATCCACCCGTTCGTCGCGATCGTCGACGTCGAGCTCGAAGGCGCCGGTGAGGAACCGCTCACCTTCTTCGAGGCGCTCACGGTGCTCGCCTTCGCCTGCTTCGCCGATGCGCCCGTCGACGTCGTCGTGCTCGAAGTGGGGATGGGTGGCGAGTGGGACTCCACCAACGTCGCCGACGGCCAAGTGGCCGTGTTCACCCCGATCGACCTCGACCACCAGTCGCGCCTGGGCGCGACCATCACCGAGATCGCTCGCACGAAGTCGGGCATCATCAAGCCGATGGCCTCCGTCGTGACCGCGAAGCAGTCGGATGCGGCGCTCGAGGTGCTCGAGGACGCCGCGGAGCTCACGGAGTCGACGCTCGCCGTCGAGGGCGACGCGTTCGACGTGCTCGAGTCGAGGGTCGCCGTGGGCGGCCAGCTCGTATCGATCCGCGGACTCGCGGGGGAGTACCGCGACGTGGCGCTCCCACTGTTCGGCCGCCACCAGGCCGAGAACGCGGCCGTCGCGATCGCCGCGGTCGAGGCGTTCATCGGGGGCGGCGCGGTTCGGCTCGCCGACGAGGTGGTGCACGGCGGACTGGCCTCAGCGGCATCCCCGGGTCGGCTGCAGCCGATCGCCACCGACCCCACGGTCATCGTCGACGCCGCGCACAATCCCCACGGTGCGGAGTCGCTGGTCGCCGCCCTCGACGAGTACTTCGACTTCGATGAGGTCGTCTACGTGTTCGGCGTGCTCGCCGACAAGGACGCCGAGGGCATCGCCGGCGTGCTCGGCCGCGCCGGCGGCTCGTTCCTCGTCACGCGACCCGACTCGGATCGCGCACGCGACGCATCCGACCTCGCCGCGGCCGTCGCCCGGCGGGTGGGCGCCGATCGCGTGCGGGCCGTGGAGCGGCTGGAGGACGCCCTCGACGACGCCCGCGCCTGGGCGGCAGGGGCACCCAAGCGCGCGGTCATCGTCACCGGCTCGATCGCACTCGTCGGCGAGGCCATGGCGATCGCCGACGACCGCGGCTGGAGCCGCGCATGAGCGACGCCACGACGCCCCGTCCCGACCCGACGCCGGAGCCGGCGGAAGGCCCGCCGCCGGCGCCGCGCTCGGTCCGGCGCAGCCTCGCCTCGATCGTGCTCGGCTTCGAGGTCATCGTGGTGTTCCTCGCGGCGCTCGTGATCTGGGGGCTCGCACCGACCGAGAACGGGACGTTCGGCTTTCCGCCCTGGGTCTCGCTGGCCGCGGGCGGGGTTGTGATCCTCGGCCTGATCGCCACGATCGGGCTCCTGCGCCACAGGTGGGCGTTCGCGCTCGGCTGGGCGCTCCAGGGGCTGATCCTCGCGACCGGCTTCGTCAATCCGGCGATGTGGTTCGTCGGCCTCATCTTCGGCGGCCTGTGGTGGTACTGCATGGTCGTCGGCGCACGAATCGACCGAGACAGGACGGCGGCGATCGCCGATCCGGAACAGGAACAGGAATGACCACCGCCATCGAAGAGACCCTCGTGCTCGTGAAGCCCGACGGCGTCGCCCGCAACCTCACCGGCGAGATCCTCCGCCGCATCGAGGCGAAGGGATACTCGCTCATCGACATCCGGATGGTGCAGCCCGATCGCGAGATCCTCGCGAAGCACTACGCGGAGCACGAGGGCAAGCCGTTCTACGAGCCGCTCGTCGAGTTCATGCAGTCGGGGCCTGTCGTCGCCATGCGCGTGGCCGGCAACCGCGTGATCGAGGGATTCCGCGTGCTGGCCGGCACCACCGACCCGACCACCGCGGCGCCGGGCACGATCCGGGGCGACTTCGGCCGCGACTGGGGCCTCAAGGTCCAGCAGAACCTCGTGCACGGCTCCGACTCCGTCGAGTCGTCCGCGCGCGAGCTCGCGCTCTGGTTCGCCTGAGCGGAGGCCCGCGACCGGCCGGGTTGCGGACCCGCTGCCGGTCGGTTCCGTGGTCGCCGCGGCGACGCCGGGTCAACGGAAGAGGTTCTGCAGGTCGATCATGACTCGCGGGATCGCGTCGATCTGCGCCTGCGCGAGCAGGATGACGATCGCATAGCAGACCACCGTGATGAGCGGGATCCAGGAGAACCAGGCGGCCGCAAGGCGCCGGACGCGTGCCGACGCAGGAATATGCCCGGTGCGCAGGTTGTGCAGCGTCACCACCCAGAAGGTGGGGATCGTCACGGCCCAGGTGAGCATGCACCACGGGCACAGCACGTCGAGCACGTAGATGCTCTGCGCGATCAACCAGCCGACGAACACCAGCGCCCCGGCCACCCCGACGTTCAGGCCGATCCAGAACCAGCGCGAGAACTCGGCGCCGGCGAGGATCGCGACCCCGATCGTGATGACGACCGGCCACGCCATGAGCCCGATGAACGGGTTGGGGAACCCGAACACCGATCCCTGCCACGACTCGAGATTGACGCCGCAGCCGACGAGGACGCCGACGTTGCAGGCCGGGACGTGCTCCGGATCCGCCAGCACGAGCACCTTCTCGACCGACAGTTCCCACGCCGCGAGGAGCCCGAGGGCGCCAGCGACCACCAGGAAGACGGCGATGGCGACGGGTCGGGACCGAGGGGAGGAGTCCGGCATGTTCGTATTGTGGCATGCCGCTTCCACACGACCCTGTGAGAGCGTGCGATAATCGAATGAGTCGTCCGGGCCGCGCCCGGAACGGCGCCAATGAAGGCTTTGAGGATGCACTGCATCCGAGTGAGCGGTCGAGACGCACCGCGAGACGTGGCGACACAGGCAACCTGCCGGTCGCAGCAATGAAGGATTGGCAGTCCCGCGCACGGCGCAGGACCGCTCGAGACGAGAACGGAACGGGTGGCGCGGCCAACCGAACCGTCGTAGGAGTGCACCAGAGATGGTGGAAGGCAACGAGAACCACACGAACGAACCCGATTCCGGCAACGGCACCCAGAAGCGACGGGGCGGCCTATTCGGAGCACGTCGCGGAGGCCGTGGACGCGGAGGCCTGGAGCGCCCGCCGGTGACCGGCGACGCGACCGTCGATGCCGTCGACGAGACGACCGCCGAGTCCGGCCGATCCGCCGAGCCCGAGCCCGCGACGGTGGCAGCGACCGCCGGCGCCGTGGACGACGTCGCGGACGCCGCAGAGGCCGAGGCCGTCGCGGAGGGCGCGCCCGAGGCATCCGACGCCGATGCGCCCGAACCCGAGCCCGAGGCCGCTCCGGCGTCGCCCATCCCCGCGACGCTCACGACGACCTCGCTGATCTTCCACGCTCCGCCGGTGCTGGTCCAGGTCGAACGGCCCGAGCGCGGCGAGCGACCCGAGCGCGCTGAGCGCCAGGGCGGCGCTCCCGACGTCGATGAGATGTCGAGCGTGCGTCGCCGCACCCGCCGCCGCAGCGGCGAGGAGAGTCGTCCCGCAGGCGACGAGCCCGCCAACACCGTCGTCAAGGTGCGCAAGCCACGCGAGCCCGAGCTCATCACCGAGCCGCAGAAGGTCAAGGGCTCCACCCGCCTCGAGGCGAAGAAGCAGCGCCGCCGCGACGGTCGCGACGCGGGCCGCCGGCGTCCGGTGATCACCGAGTCGGAGTTCCTCGCTCGCCGCGAGTCCGTCGACCGCCAGATGGTCGTGCGGGCGAAGAGCGGGCGCATCCAGATCGGCGTGCTCGAAGACGGGGTGCTCGTCGAGCACTACGTCGCGCGCAACCAGGACGCGTCCCTCATCGGCAACGTCTACCTCGGTCGCGTGCAGAACGTACTGCCGAGCATGGAGGCCGCCTTCGTCGACATCGGCCGCGGCCGCAACGCCGTGCTGTACTCGGGCGAGGTCGACTGGGACGCCGCCGCCGAGAACGGCGAGAAGAACCAGCCGCGCCGCATCGAGCTCGCCCTGAAGCCCGGCGACCGCGTGCTCGTGCAGGTCACGAAGGACCCCGTCGGCCACAAGGGCGCGCGCCTCACGAGCCAGGTCTCGCTGCCGGGCCGCTACCTCGTGTACGTGCCGAACGGGTCGATGAACGGCATCAGCCGCAAGCTCCCCGACACCGAGCGCGCGCGCCTCAAGAAGATCCTCAAGGAGGTGCTCCCCGACAACGTCGGCGTCATCGTCCGCACCGCGGCCGAGGGCGCCACCGAGGAGCAGCTCACGCTCGACGTCAACCGCCTGATCGCGCAGTGGGCCGACATCTCGACCCAGCTCGAGCGGGTCCAGGCGCCGGCGCTGCTGCACTCCGAGCCCGACCTGCTCATCAAGATCGTGCGCGACGTCTTCAACGAGGACTTCCAGAAGATGATCATCTCGGGCGACGAGGCGCGCGAGACGATCGAACGGTACCTCCGCGCCGTCGCGCCCGACCTGCTCGAGCGGGTCGAGGCCTACACGGGCGAGCGCGACGCGTTCGACGAGTTCCGCATCAGCGAGCAGATCGAGAAGGCGCTCGACCGCAAGGTGTGGCTGCCCTCCGGCGGCTCGCTGATCATCGACCGCACCGAGGCCATGACGGTCGTCGACGTGAACACGGGCAAGTTCGTGGGCTCGGGCGGCAACCTCGAGGAGACGGTCACCAAGAACAACCTCGAGGCTGCCGAGGAGATCGTGCGACAGCTGCGCCTGCGTGACATCGGCGGCATCATCGTCGTCGACTTCATCGACATGGTGCTCGAGTCCAACCGCGATCTCGTGCTGCGTCGACTGGTCGAGTGCCTCTCGCGCGACCGCACCAAGCACCAGGTCGCCGAGGTCACCTCGCTCGGCCTCGTGCAGATGACGCGCAAGAAGCTCGGGCTCGGCCTGCTCGAATCGTTCAGCGAGCCGTGCGAGGTCTGCGCGGGCCGCGGCATCATCGTGCACCACGAGCCGATCGCGAAGCACCGCCCGCCCCAGCAGGTGGAACGCGGCCGCAACCGCGGGCGTGGCGGCGGTGGCGGCAACCAGCAGCCCGCACCCGCGGCGGAGCCGAAGGCCCACACCGGGACGCATGCGATCACCGAAGACGTCAAGCACGCCCTCGCGCAGATCGCCGCGTCGACGATCCCGCACACCGAGCACCGGCCGGCCGAGGCGGACGTCGCCGCGGCGGCCGCTGCGGCCGAGCCCGCCGACGCCGGCGTGGCCCCCGACCGTGGGTCCGCGGGTGCATCGTCGCCGGATGCGGGCGCGGAGTCGCCCGCGTCGACCGGTGGCCGCCGGCGCGGCCGACACCGTCGCGTGACCCAGGAGCAGGGACCGGCCGAGACGCGAGAGGCCGCCAAAGCCCCCGCGGAGCGGCCCGACCGCGAGGCCGGAACCGCCGAGCCCGTGGCCGCGGCATCCGAGGCCCCCGCTCGCGTGGCGCTCGTCGACCTGCCGCCGGTCGCGCCCGTCGAGCGCAAGCGCGCGGTCCGTGCGGTCGATGCCGAGGTGCTCCTCGACTCCGTGCTCGACGCGCTGCCCGCACCGAAGAAGGCCGGCGAGGGACGTGCGCGCAGCCGTCGGGTGTCGACGGCCGCCCTGAGTCCCGCCGGGGCTCCGCCGGTGATCACGCGCGCCGACGGCACCACGGCGGATGCGGGGGAGTCAGGCGTCGAGCGCTGAACGGGCGCGCCGCTCGCGCGGCGTGACCCGCAGCCCGCTCGCGGCGAGCCGGCGCACGAGCTCACGCGGCGACACCGGTTCGGCGCCGGCGGCGACGAGCTCGTCGTAGCGCTCGACCGGGACGTCGTAGTGGTCGAGGTCGAACGCCCTGGCCGGCACTCCGGTGCGCTCGGCGAAGGCCCGCAGCTCGGCGACCGACCGGTCGCTGACGAGGTGCGACCACACCGTGCCGTGCTTCGGCCACAGCGGCGTATCGATCAGCACGGTCATGCCGCAGATCCTACGCGCCGCACCGCGCGACGCGCCGGGCGACGCGCGTTTGACCGACCATGGGTCATCCGGTAAACTCGACCGTTGGTGCCACCGCTTATCCCGGTGTGCCCGCACAGTTTTCTGGCAGTGACGACCCTCCTTCCCGCTGGGGTCCCGCGCAGTGACATCCCCATCAGCTCATGGAGCCCCGGCTCCCCAACGATAGGTACGAGAAGTGGTTTACGCAGTAGTGCGCGCCGGCGGTCGGCAGGAGAAGGTCGAAGTCGGCACCATCGTGACGATGGACCGCATCAAGGCTGACAAGGACGGCAACGTCCAGCTCATCCCGGTCCTCCTCGTCGACGGCGAGAAGATCACCTCCGACGCCAAGTCGCTCGCGAAGATCACGGTCACGGCTGAGGTCCTGAACGACCTCCGCGGCCCCAAGATCGTGATCCAGAAGTTCAAGAACAAGACCGGCTACAAGAAGCGCCAGGGCCACCGTCAGGAGCTCACGCGCGTCAAGATCACCGGCATCAAGTAGCCCGCGGCTCGCAAGGAGAAACAGACATGGCACACAAAAAGGGAGCGAGCTCCACTCGCAACGGTCGTGACTCGAACGCCCAGCGCCTCGGCGTGAAGCGCTTCGGCGGCCAGGTCGTCAGCGCGGGCGAGATCCTCGTCCGCCAGCGCGGCACTCACTTCCACCCGGGTGCGGGTGTCGGTCGCGGCGGCGACGACACGCTCTTCGCGCTCGAGGCCGGCGCAGTGCAGTTCGGCAACAAGGGCGGCCGCAAGGTCGTCAACATCGTGGCGGCCGGCGAATAGTCGACCGACAGGTCTTGTGAGGGCGGGCTTCGGCTCGCCCTCACGCGTTTTCCACCCTTTGGAGGGATGCAGCATGGTCAGCTTCGTCGACGAGGTGACGCTGTTCGTGCGCGCCGGACATGGCGGGAACGGCTGCGTCTCGGTGCGCCGCGAGAAGTTCAAGCCGCTCGCCGGCCCCGACGGCGGAAACGGCGGGCACGGTGGCGACATCGTGCTGGTCGCCGACCCGCAGGTCACCACGCTGCTCGCGTACCACGGCCGCCCGCACCGCGCATCGGCGAACGGGCAGCCCGGCATGGGCGACAACCGCTCGGGCGCCGCAGGAGAGCTCCTGGAGCTCCCCGTGCCGGTCGGCACCGTCGTGAAGGACCCCGACGGCACCGAGCTCGCCGACCTCTCGGAGCCCGGGATGCGATTCGTCGCCGCCCCCGGAGGACAGGGCGGCCTCGGCAATGCCGCGCTCGCGAGCACCAAGCGCAAGGCGCCCGGCTTCGCCCTGCTCGGCACGCCCGGGTTCGAGGGCGAGGTCACGCTCGAACTCAAGACGATCGCGGATGTCGCGCTGGTGGGCTTCCCCTCGGCGGGCAAGTCGAGCCTCATCGCCGCCCTCTCCGCGGCTCGGCCGAAGATCGCCGACTACCCCTTCACGACCCTGCATCCGAATCTCGGCGTCGTGGAGGCTGGAGACCACCGCTTCACCATGGCCGACGTGCCGGGACTCATCGAGGGCGCGAGCGAGGGCAAGGGGCTCGGCCTCGAGTTCCTGCGCCACGTCGAGCGCTGCTCGGCCCTCCTGCACGTCGTGGACTGCGCCACGCTCGAACCCGGGCGCGATCCCCTGACCGACCTCGACGTGATCCTGCGCGAGCTCGCGGCCTACCCGGTGCCCGAGGGGCAGGTGCCGCTGCTCGAACGGCCGCAGCTCGTCGCCCTCAACAAGGTCGACGTGCCCGAGGCGCGTGAGCTCGCCGACTTCGTGCGACCCGAGTTCGAGGCCCGAGGCTACCGTGTCTTCGAGATCTCGACGGTGAGCCACGAGGGCCTGCGCCAGCTCGGCTTCGCCCTCGGCGAGCTCGTCGACGAGGCTCGCGTGGCGGCGGCGGCCGCTCCGGCGGCACCGCGCATCGTGATGCGCCCGAAGGCCGTCGACGACAGCGGCTTCGTGGTGCGCCCCGAAGGCGGCAGCTACGGCACGATCTACCGGGTGCTCGGCGCGAAGCCCGAGCGGTGGGTCGCGCAGACCGACTTCACCAACGACGAGGCCGTGGGCTTCCTCGCCGATCGCCTCGCCCGCCTCGGCGTCGAGGACGAGTTGGTGCGCGCGGGCGCGGTGGCCGGTTCGACGGTCGTGATCGGCCCCGGATCGGGCGTCGTCTTCGATTGGGAGCCAACCCTCACGTCCACGGCGGAACTGATCACCGCGCCGCGCGGCGCCGACCTCCGCCTCGACGACAACCGCCGGGCCACCCGTGCCGAGCGCAAGAGCGACTACCACGACCGCATGGACGCCAAGGCGGAGGCTCGCGCCGAGCTGCAGCGCGAACGCGAGGCAGGCCTCTGGGCCGACGGCGAGCCTGACGGAGCCGAGCCCGCCGCACCGGAAGCGCGCGCCGATGACGCCGACGAGGTGAACGAGCCGGCCGCAGACCAGGGGCCGGCGGGAGACGAGCGGTGACCCCGCGCACCCGGGCGGAGATCCCGCAGGCACGGCGGATCGTCGTGAAGGTCGGCTCCTCGTCGATCAGCGGTGGGAACGCCGGCCAGATCGGCCCGCTCGTCGATGCCCTCGCAGCGGCCCACGAGCGCGGTGCCGAGGTGGTGCTCGTCTCGTCGGGAGCGATCGCCACGGGCATGCCGTACCTCAGGCTCGACGCGCGGCCCACCGACCTCGCGACACAGCAGGCCGCGGCATCCGTCGGGCAGAACCTGCTCATCTTCCGCTACCAGGACTCGCTCGACCGCTACGGCATCGTCGCCGGCCAGGTGCTGCTGACCGCGGGCGACCTGGAGCACGCGACGCCGCGCTCGAACGCCCAGCGCGCCATGGACCGCCTGCTGGCCCTGCGGATCCTCCCGATCGTGAACGAGAACGACACCGTCGCGACCCACGAGATCCGATTCGGCGACAACGACCGGCTCGCCGCCCTCGTCGCCGAGCTCATCGGGGCGGACCTCCTGGTGTTGCTCTCCGATGTCGACGCGCTCTACACCAGGCCGCCGCACCTCGAGGGAGCCGAGCGCATCGCGCACGTGCCCTTCGGCGACGCCCTGGCCGGCGTCGAGATCGGCTCCGTCGGCCATGCGGGCGTCGGCACCGGGGGAGCGGAGACCAAGGTGTCCGCCGCCCGGATCGCCGCGGAGGCCGGAGCGGCCGTGCTGATCACCGCCACGCCGCTCGTCGCCCGGGCACTCGAGGGCGCCGAGCTCGGCACGTGGTTCGACGCTGCCCCCGTTCGTCACACGGCCGGCGAGGATTCGCCGCACGCATAGGCTGGTGCCATGGAGCATCCCGACCTCGACACGACCGTGATCGACGCCCGGCTCGCCGCCGCGAAGGAGGCCTCCTACCTCCTCGCGCGTGCGACGACGGCCGAGAAGGATGCCGCGCTCGAGCGGATCGCCGGGCTCCTCCGCGACCGCACCGCGGAGATCATCGCCGCCAACGCGCTCGACCTCGCGACGGGCCGGGAGTCGGGTCTCTCGACCGGACTCCTCGACCGACTCGCGCTCGACGAGCGGCGGATCGGCGCGTTGGCCGACGCCGTGCTCGAGGTGATCGCACTGACCGATCCGATCGGCGAGACGGTGAGCGGTCGGTCGCTGCCGAACGGGGTGCGCATCGACCAGGTGCGCGTGCCGCTCGGCGTCGTGGGCGCCATCTACGAGGCCCGTCCGAACGTCACGATCGACATCGCCGTGCTCGCGCTCAAGAGCGGCAACGCGGTGGTGCTGCGGGGCGGCAGCGCGGCCGAGCAGACCAACCGCGTGCTGGTCGGGGTGCTCCGCGACGCGCTCGGTGCCGCGGGGCTGCCCGCCGATGGCGTGCAGACGGTCGACGACTTCGGTCGTGCGGGCGCCCGTCACCTCATGCAGGCGCGCGACTACGTCGACGTGCTCATCCCTCGCGGCAGCGCCGGACTCATCCGCGCCGTGGTCGATGAGGCGAAGGTGCCCGTCATCGAGACCGGCGCCGGGGTCGTGCACATGTTCCTCGACGAGAGCGCCCGCGAGGACTGGGCCGTCGAGCTCGTGCACAACGCCAAGACCCAGCGCCCGAGCGTCTGCAACGCGCTCGAGACCCTGCTCGTGCACCGCGCCGCCGCTCCGCGGCTCCTTCCGGCCGTGCTCGACCGGCTCGAGGCATCCGGCGTCACCATCCACGCCGACGAGCGCGTGCGCACGCTGCGCCCCGAGGCGCTGCCCGTGACCGACGAGGACTGGGCCACCGAGCACATGAGCCTCGACCTCTCGGTCGGCATCGTGGACTCGATCGACGACGCGCTCGCCCATATCCGCCGGTACTCCACCAAGCACACCGAATCGATCGTCACGAACGACCTCGGCAACGCCGAGCGGTTCCTCAACGAGGTGGATGCCGCGGCCGTCATGGTGAACGCGTCCACCCGCTTCACCGACGGCGCCGAGTTCGGCTTCGGCGCCGAGGTCGGCATCTCCACGCAGAAGCTCCACGCGCGCGGGCCCATGGGGCTGCCCGAGCTCACGAGCACGAAGTGGATCGTGCGCGGCGCCGGCCACGTGCGCGCCTGACCTCGCTAGACTGTCACGAGCGACACCCGCAGGATCGAAAGGAACGGCGAATGAGCCTCACGACCGCAGTGCTGACCGGCACGGTGCTCACCGAGACGGTGCACGCGAGGGAGCTCCCGATGGAGCCGGTCCTGTACGGCGTCGTCGCGATCGTGGTCTTCGCCGCCCTCGCGTTCGTGACGGCCTCGTACCGCGACGTCGCGAACCGGCATCGGTCCAAGGCAGACGCCTACGCCGCACGCCACGGCGGCGGGAGCGAGCACGGCGGCCACTGAGCGGGCGGTCGCGCGATGACGGGCGACGACGGCCGGTGGCGAATCGGCGTGATGGGCGGCACGTTCGACCCCATCCACCACGGACACCTCGTGGCGGCCAGCGAGGTCGCGCAGTCCCACGGACTCGACGAGGTGATCTTCGTCCCCACCGGTGCGCCCAGCTACAAGTCGAACGTCACCCCTCCCGAGCACCGCTACCTCATGACGGTGATCGCCACGGCGTCGAACCCGAGGTTCACCGTGAGCCGGGTCGACATCGACCGCCACAAGCCCACGTTCACGATCGACACCCTCCGCGACATCCGTGCCGAACGCCCCGATGCCGACCTGTACTTCATCACCGGTGCCGACGCGATCGCCCAGATCCTCTCCTGGAAGGACGTGGAGGAGCTGTGGCAACTCGCGCACTTCGTCGCTGTGAGTCGACCGGGACATGTACTGTCCGTTTCGGGATTGCCTGAGCAGGACGTAAGCTTGTTGGAGGTTCCGGCACTTGCGATCTCGTCGACCGACTGCCGGGACAGGGTGCGCCGGGGTTTCCCGGTGTGGTACTTGGTGCCCGATGGGGTCGTCCAGTACATCTCCAAGCACCACCTCTATCGGAGTGTCGAATGACGTCGTCGCAGGAACCGCCGCTGACGCGCCGCGAGCTGCGCGAGCGCGAACGGTTGCGGGAGCAGCAGGCGACCCAGGCGACCCCGGATGCCGCGCCCGCGCCGACTCCGCAGCCGGCCGCGCCGCCCCAGCCCGCGCCGCCGGCCCAGGCCCCCGCACCGCAGCCCATCCCGGCAGCCCCTCCGGCGCCGTCACCCGGCTACACCGCGCCGCGCCCGGCCGGGGGATACGACCCGTCGTCGCCCTTCGGCGGAGCGGTCGCGACGCCGCAGCCCGCTGCCGCGGCTCCGCCCGCCGCGCCGTCGCCGTTCGAGGCCACGACGCCCGAGCGCACGCTGACGCGTCGCGAGCTGCGGGCGATGCTCGACGCCAACGCGTCGGGCGACTACCACGACCTCGACCTCGACGACGAGCCGGCTGCCTCGGCGAGGCCCGCCGTGGCTCCGCAGGCGCCGCCGCCGGTCGCCGCGCCCGCGGCGAACCCCTTCGCCTCGCCGCCCGCTCCCGTCAGGTCGCCGGCGCCGCATCAGGTCGCCGACTCCGCCATCGCGGACGAGCCGTTGGCCGCCCCGAAGCCGGTCGGGCACTGGACCGACCAGCTCAACCTGCCGGCCGATCGGGCCGAACCGTTCGACCAGCTCCTCTCGCGCGGCGGGGTGAGCCACGGCGTGCCCACCACGACCAACGCGCTCATCCTCCCGACGCTGCCCGACACCGGGCCGATGGGCAACCCGCTCGCGAAGAGCGGCGAGGTCATCGTCACCGGCTCGATCGACCTGCCGCGGAGCTTCGGCGCCACCGGGGTCCACCCGAGCCAGATCGACTCGTCCGACGTCGACCGCCTGTTCGACCAGGTTGAGGACGGCGCCGGCGTCGGCGCACCGGTCGCCGCCACGCGCGCGATCAGCACCCAGAACGCGGCGCGTGCGATGATGGCGCCGCCCAAGAAGGAGGGCATGAACGTTCCGCTCGTGCTCGCCGTCACCGCCGGCGTGCTCGCGCTCGGCGTCGTCGCCACCCTCGTCATCGGCGCGGTCGCGGGGCTCTTCTGATCTCCGCGCCGATTCGCCACCAGCAACCGGAAGTGAGCGTATGACCGCATCCGACCAGGCACTCGACTCGCTCGCCCTCGCGGCGCGCGCGGCCGACTCGAAGGGCGGCGAGGATCTCGTCGCTCTCGACGTGTCCGCACCCCTCCCGTTCGCCGACGTGTTCCTCCTCGTCACGGGCAACTCCGAGCGCAACGTCGTCGCGATCGCCGACGCCGTCGAGGACGCGCTTCGCGAGGCGGGCGCGAAGACCCTGCACCGTGAGGGCCACGACGCGGGCCGCTGGGTGCTGCTGGACTTCGGCGACCTCGTCGTGCACGTGTTCCACCGTGAGGAGCGCCTCTACTACGGCCTCGAGCGGCTGTGGCTCGACTGCCCGGCCCTGCCGGTGGCGCCGCTGCTGGCCGCCGGGAGCTGAGCCACGCGGCATCCAGCTCGCTGAGGACCGCTCGATTTCTTCGGACGGGCGAGGCTGGTGTAAGCTCGATTCGTTGCCCCGCACGGGGCGCACGGGTCTGTGGCGCAGCTGGTAGCGCACCTGCATGGCATGCAGGGGGTCAGGGGTTCGAGTCCCCTCAGATCCACCAAAACCCCTGATGAACGCGAGTTCACGGGGGTTCTTCTGCTGAACACGGCTCGGCGACAAGGAAACTTGTGGTGCTTCCGCTGTTCCACGGGACGATGCCCATAGAGGGGTCGAGGGTCGGACACGTCGACCATCACCAGGAGCGTGCGTATACCGGTGCGCTCTTCGACGGTCGACAGCTCGAACCCCACGAGGCGGAGCGATGGCGTGTGACCCTTGCCGCCGAATCACCGCTGCAGCGGCATCCATTCGGCGATCATCGCGACGGCGCAGTCCCATGCCTGAACCGTACGACGGGCGGAGGTGCACGTCGAGGAGTGAGGCAGCGCGGTGCGCGCGGCCTCGGGGATGCGGGGACGTCCGGGGCGGCTGGGCTCATACGTAGATCGCGACGAGCTTGTCGAGGGACTCCTCGAGGCCCTTCTTCGAGAGCGCGAGCTGCTCGGGGTCGATGTAGCCGAGTTCGGTGACGGTGAGTCGAGTCGCGTCGTCGCCGATCGACTCGAACGTGATGACGTGCCGCACGTCGCGCGGGATGCCCGCGGCCCCGATGGTCGCGGGGTCGATCGTGGCGCCGTGCTCGTCGGCGATGTTGTGGATGAACTCGAGGCGGTGCGGTGCGTCGACGAGCGTGTACGCCCAGGTGCTGTACAGCGCCGGGAACCCCCAGTCGGGGGCGCTCATGCACACGAGGGACGTGCCGCCGACGCGCACGTCGAGCTCGGCGACCGTGCAGGTGAAGCCGTTCGGGCCCCACCAGCGAAGCACGCGGTCCGGTTCGGTCCACGACTTCCAGGCCGCCTCGATGGGGGCGGGGATGTCGCGGCTCACGACGAGATCGTGCGTCTCGTGCTGGGTCGTGTCGTTCATCGTGGCTCCTCCGCTGCAGGCCGCCGCCGCGGCATCCGTTTCACTTCGATGATCGAAGCGTAGGTCACTACGATGATCAAAGTCAATGCCGTAGACTCGACGCATGAAGCGAGCTGAAGGGCGGTCGACCTGCCCCACCAACTTCACCGTGGAGACCTTCGGTGACAGCTGGTCGCTGCTGATCCTGCGCGACCTGCTCACACTCGGCAAGCACACCTTCGGGGAGTTCCTTCGGTCCGAGGAGCGCATCGGTCCGAGTGTGCTCGCCGACCGCCTCGCCCGACTCGAGCGCAGCGGAATCATTGTGCGCACCCCGAGCGAGACGGATGCCCGCAAGGTCACCTACTCGGCGACGGAGCGCGGCATCGCCGCGATCCCGCTCTTGTACGAGGCGGCGCGATGGGGCATGGGCGGCGTTCCCATCGAGGAGGACGATCCGTGGGAGGCGGTCATGGCGATGGACCGCCACGACGTGCTCGACGCATGGCAGCAGGCTGTGCGCGAGGGTGGTTCGCTCCTCGGAGGCGCGGAGAGCGCGTTCGCGCGGCTGAGCGCCAGGGCACGCGCGATCGTGTGACGGCGACGCATCGCAGCGGAGCGCCAGCGCGCGGTCGCGTGACGGCGACGGTGGAGGTTTCCGAGCGCACATCAGCGGCGAACCACGTGGAAACCCGCGGCATTTGTCATCGGACCTGTGGGCTAGATTCCATGAGAAGTGGCCAATTCCTACACCGGCTGCTGCGAGGTCCCCGCTCGGATTCTCGGAGTCGACTCTCGAGCACCGTCGTCCCGAAAGTCGATCCCTCAGTGATGGTCCCGATACCGCATGATCCTCATCGATGCGAAGTCCTCCAGAGTCTGCCACGGGCTCATCGATCCGCATGCCCGCAGGTGGGAACGCGGCGTTCGCACGGCCGATGGGGAGTCGGCGGCGCGGGTTGACACGGTGCGGCACACTGCGCGATAGTTAGGCATATGCCTAACTATTCCGCAGAGCTGGACGCGGTGCTTCGCGCACTCGCGGATCCCACTCGACGGATGGTCGTCGAGCGGCTCGCCAAGTCGCCGGCCGTCGTGTCCGACCTGCTGGGCTTGTTCTCCATGACCCTGCCGTCGCTGCTCCAGCACCTGCGGATCCTCGAGGACGCGAACGTGGTGACCTCGAGCAAGCAGGGACGCGTCCGCACCGTGAGCCTGCGACCCGGCGCGCTCGACATCCTCCGCGTCTGGCTCGGCGAGCAACGAACCTCCGCCGAGCGCCAGGCAGACCGCCTCGGCATCCACCTGAACCGCACAACCACCAAGGAGACCTGACATGACCCGCGTACGCATCGACCTGTTCGCGTCGCTCGACGGATACACCGCCGCCCCAGATCCGGCGGCCGACAATCCGATGGGCGAGGATTGGGCGCCGCTCACCGCCGCATACGCGGCCACGCGCACGTTTCGGCAGAGGCTCTTCGGCGACACGAGCGGCGCGGGAACGACCGGCATCGACGACTCGTACGCCGCGGCGTTCTTCACCGGCATCGGCGCCGAGATCATGGGCGCGGCCATGTTCGGTCTGCACGCGAATCCCGACGACCCGGACTGGAAGGGGTGGTGGGGTGACCTGCCGCCGTTCGGTTGCTCCGTCTACGTGCTCACGCACTCGGCGCCGCGCCCGTCGATCGCGATGGACGGCGGCACGACCTTCCATTTCCGCAGCGGCCCGATCGAGGAGGTGCTCGCGGAGGCCAGCACCGCCGCCGATGGGCTCGACGTCAGAGTCGGCGGCGGGGTGCGCGCCGCACGCGAATTCCTGCGTGCCGGCCTCGTCGACGAGCTGCACGTCGGCATCGCCCCGATCGTGCTCGGGCGGGGCAACCGCGTGTGGGACGACCTGCGCGGCCTCGAGCACACCCATGCCGTGACGACGGAGGTCGCCGAGAGCGGCACGATCCACGTCACCTTCACCCGATAGGACGCGCACATGACCATCGAGCACCGGCTCGCGCACTCCGGGTTCACTCTCACGCGCGACTATCCCGTACCCGTCGAACAGGTCTGGCAGGCGTTCGCCGACGGCGAGCAGAAGCGAAGCTGGTTCGGCGACGGCGACACGTTCGAGCCTCGCGAGTGGGCGTTCGACTTCCGCATCGGCGGACGCGATATCGACGAGGCGAAGTTCCACGGCGGACCGGTGTCACGGTACGAAGCCGTCTACACCGACATCGTCGATCACGTCCGCATCGTCACGACCTACGATATGTGGCTCGACGGCATCCACATGTCGACCTCGGTGGCGTCCTTCGAGTTCGAGCAGATCCCCGAGGGCACCAGGTTCACGCACACCGAGCACGGCGTGTTCTTCGACCGGTTCTGGGCCGATGGCCCCGGCCGCGAGGAAGGCTCGCGAGGCCTCCTCGAAGCCCTGGGCCGACACCTCGGTAGGGAGTCGTTCCCTGCCGGTCACACGGTCGTCATCTCATCCGATTAGCGTGCCCGGAACTGAACGGAGGTGCGAGATGGGATTCATCGAATCGGTCGACGTCATCGAGACGGACGAGGGGCGGTGGGATATCCAGCTTCGGGACAGCCTGACCATCATCGGTTGCGTCTGGCACACCGGAGCCGGCTTCATCGCATGGGACTGGGCCGACCGGCAGGTCGGCGTGTTCACCACGATGCCCCACGCCGTCGGCGCGCTCTCTGCCCTGGAAGGGGCTAGGTAGGCGACGTCGCGCCGGGCACGGAGACGGCGAAACCCTCTGGCGAACCAGGGGGTTTCGTCGTCGCTCTCGTTGGCGGTGCCCGCGGAGGAATCGCCGAAGGCCGCCACGTCGGCGATCCATGCCGGAACGCGAGTGCGCGGATGGGCGGAGGTGGGTACGGTCGACGAGACGACACCGAGGGAGAGACACCATGGACCTGTTCGACATCGAGGATGCCCAGCGTATGAGCCGCGAGGAGGCAGCCGCCAAGCTCCGCACCCTCGCCGACGCCTTGGCGAAGAACAACTCGGTCGAGTTCCACCGCGCGGGACGGCGCATCACCGTGCGCATCCCCGACCAGGTCAACCTCAAGGTAGAGGTGGAGCTCGGCGACGAGGGCGCCAACGAGCTGGAGGTCGAGCTCACGTGGTGACGGCCGGCGGGCGCCGTGCGCCAGACTCATCCCGTCGGGCACCTGCCCATGGGATCACCTCCGGTCGTAGGCTGACGGCGTGAGCGAGGGATCCGAGGTCGACGTGCGCGGTGGGCGTCGGGTGCATTGGCTAGAGCTCTTCTTCGACCTCGTCATGGTCGCGTACGTCGGGCAGGTCGCCCACGGGATGCATGGCGACCCTGGCTGGGCCGACGCGCTCGTGTTCTTCGTGCTCCTTGCGCCGGCATGGTGGGCGTGGGTGAACATGACGCTCACCCTCAACCTGTTCGGTGCTCGCATCACACCGCTGCTCTGGGCCGGGGTCACCGTCGCGATGATCGCGATCGGAGTCATGGCGGCCGCGGTTCCCGAGGCGCTCACCGAAAGAGCATGGGCCTTCGCGGTCGGGAACGCCGTCATCCGCCTGGTCTGGATGCTGCCCTGGGTCGCGAAGAGACGCACCATCGGCGTGCCGTGGTGGCGCCCGATCGCGTACAGCGGACTCCCCGCTGCGCTCTGGCTCGTCTCGGCGGTCGTTCCACCGCCCGCGCAGTACGTGTTGTGGGCGGTCGCGATCGCCGTCGAGGTCGTGCTGCTCGCCTCCCTCGGTGGTCAGGCGACGTGGTTGCAGCGCTCGCTCGACGTGGATCACCTGCTCGAGCGGGTGAGCCTTCTCGTCGTCATCGTGTTCGGAGAGTCGATCCTGGCGACCATCGCGGAGCTCGCCGCCCACTGGACGCTCGCTTCGGGCGTGACCGCCGCTCTTGCCTTCCTCGCCATTTCGCTGCTCGCCTGGGTGTTCTTCCGCTATGCGTCCGGTTCGGCGGAAGCGGGCTTGCGCATGCTCCAGTCGACCGGCCGCATCGGGGCGCTGCGAGACGCGGTGATGTACCTGCCGTTCATCCTGATCGCGGGCATCGCGTTGTTCGCCTCCGGACTCGGCAGCGCGGTCGCCGAAGCCGGACATCACCTGGCGCCCGGTGCCGCCGTCTGCATGGCGGGAGGAATCTTCCTGTTCTACCTCGCGAGTGTCGCCGAGTCCCTTCGCTACGGGGTTCCGTGGCGCGAGGTCGTGACGTGGGGGAGCGCCGGTCTCGTCCTGCCATGGGTGATCCTTCCACTCGCCGCAGTGGTCCATGCGGAGGCCGTGGTCGCCGCGGTCGTACTGCTCATCGTGCTGATGATCGGCATCGCCGAGGTGAACCGACATCGCGTGCGCGCCGAGCGAGAGAATGCCGCCACCGCCGGATGATGGGTTACGGTGGGGGTGACGGGTCACGGGTCTCGGCGTAGCCAATATCCCGAATCGCATCGCAGGAGGAAGTCTCCGCATCCGGGTTAGGCTCGAAGCGTGGACATCAGAGACATCCCACTCACGACCATCGACGGCGCCGCCGCCTCCCTGGCCGATTACGACGACCAGGTCGTCATGGTGGTGAACGTCGCCTCGCGCTGCGGGCTCACGCCGCAGTACGAGAAGCTCGAGGCGCTGCAGCGCGAGTACGGCGACCGCGGGTTCACCGTGCTCGGCTTCCCGTGCAACCAGTTCGCCGGGCAGGAGCCGGGCGACGCCGAGCACATCAAGGAGTTCTGCTCGATGACCTACGGCGTGTCCTTCCCCCTCATGGCCAAGGTGAAGGTGAACGGCCGGCACCGGCATCCGCTCTACGCCGAGCTCACGAAGGTGGCGGATGCCGCCGGCAAGGCCGGCCGCGTCACCTGGAACTTCGAGAAGTTCCTCGTGCTCCCCGACGGCGAGGTGGTGCGCTTCCGCCCCACGACACAGCCCGACCACCCGGCGATCATCGCCGCGATCGAGCGCGGACTCGTCGAGACCCGCGCGGCCTGACCCGATCGGCCGGGGTCGTCGGCGGCGCGCTTCCTTGACCCCCTCCGGTGCGAGGCCCACAATTGGGGGGTCGATCCATGCAAGGGGAGCGGGGAATCAATGACCGACGCGTACTCACGTCAGATCGTCGACCAGGGAGCCGCCGCGGGAGGTGTCCCGCCACAGGCCCCCGCCCAGCGCGCGGATGACACGGTGGTGCTCACCGGCCAGGGAGGGCAGCAGGAGCCCGAGCGCGCCCCCTCGTCACGGCAGCCCGCCGGTGTCTGGAGCCGCGACCTGCGATTCATGCTCGTGGTGCTCACCGCGATCGTCGTGCTGTTCCTGGCGTTCGCGCTGCTCATCGCCTTCAGCCCCACCGGCGCCGCCATCAGCGCGCTGGCCGTCATCGCCGCGCCGATCGCCACCATGGTGGCCGCGTACTACGGCATCTCGCTGGCCCTCAAGCAGGTGAACGACGCGCGGACCGCCGCGGAGGCCGCGGAGGCACGCGCCAGGGCGGCGGAGGCGAGCGCGCGCGAGTCCGACGCATGGGCGGCCCAGATGGAGTCGGGCCTGCGGGTCGCCGTCGCGAAGCTGCGCGCCGCGGGCGGCGAGACCCGTGACGTCGAACGCGCTGCGGGAACCCCCGACGAGTTCTTCTAGAGCTCCGCGAGCAGCGACAGCGGGCGCTCGATGCAGCGCGCCACGAAGGTGAGCAGCCCCGCCGCCTCCGCCCCGTCACAGACCCGATGATCGAACGAGATCGTCAGCTCGGTGACGGTGCGGACCGCGAGCTGGCCGTCGACGACCCACGGTCGCTCGACGAGCCGGCCGATGCCCAGCATCGCCGCCTCGGGGTGGTTGATGATCGCCGCGGACCCGTCGACGCCGAGCGTGCCGTAGTTGTTGAGCGTGAACGTGCCACCGGTGAGGGCAGCGGGCGGGAACGCCCCCGTCGAGGCCTCCTCGCCGCGGGCGGCGATGGCATCGCGGAGGCCGCGCAGGTTCATGCGCTCAGCGCCGTGCACCACCGGTACGAGCAGCCCGCGCGGCGTCTGCGCGGCGATGCCGAGGTTCACGCCTCCGTGCATCACGATCTCCTCGGTCGCGGCGTCGAAGCTTGAGTTCAGCAGCGGGTGTCGCGCCAGGCCGGCGACCACGAACCGCGCGACGAGCGCGGTGACCCCGAACCGCTCGCCCGTGGCCTCCTGCAGCTCGCGACGCGCCTCGAGCAGTGGCGTCGCGTCGACGTCCAGCCACACCGTGGCCTCGGGGATCTCCCGGCGGGAGCGGGCGAAATGCGCGGCCGCGGCGCGGCCCATGCGGTCGAGCGGCACGCGCCGATCCTCGACCGACGCGTTCGCCCCGACGGCGACGGATGCCGCGGCGGCGACGCCGTGGGCTGCGGGCTCCGCGGCGACAGGCCCGCGCTCGGTGCTCCCGCCGGCCTCGAGCTCGCGCACGAACGACTCGACATCACGGCGCATCACGAGGTGGTCGGGACCCGACCCGTCGAGCTGGCTCGCGTCGAAGCCGTGCTCGCGCGCCATGCGGCGGACGATCGGCGAGACGACGGGGGAGCGGCGGGACGGGTCCAGCCGCGTCGGGGATGCCCCGGACGACGCAGGGCCGGTCGTGACGTGGCCTGAACCGCCGCCTGCGGACTGGCGGCGCCCGAACCGGGCCGGGGCCGTCGCCGCGCGCTTCGTGGCGGTCGTGGCCCGCGTACCGTAGCCGATCAGCACCGCACCCGATTCCTCGGTGGCCGCAGCCGTTGGCACGGCGACGCCGGGCTCGGCGGTGACGGGTGCGGTGGCGGGCCCCGCGTCGGCCGGGGCATCCGCTGCCGGGGCGTCGACGGATGCCGGGGCGGCATCCGCCACCGGGGCGCCGACGGGCGCGAGCGTCATGAGCACGCTGCCCGCGTGGAGCACCTGGCCGGTCTCGCCGCCGAGCGACTCGACCACGCCTGCGAACGGGGTGGGCAGCTGCACGACCGACTTCGCGGACTCGAGCTCCACGACGGGCTGGTCGATCGCGACCTCGTCGCCGGGCTGCACGAGCCATGCGACGATCTCCGCCTCGGTGAGTCCCTCGCCGAGGTCGGGCAGGATGAAGTCGCGACTCATCAGCGGTCCCACTCCCAGGTGTCGAGCGCAGCGAGCACGCGGTCGGGCGTCGGCAGGTGGTGCTCCTCGAGCTTCGGCGACGGATACGGGATGTCGAATCCCGCGATGCGCAGCACCGGGGCCGCGAGGTGGTGGAAGTTCCGCTCGGTGACGCGCGCGGCGACCTCCGCCCCGTAGCCGCCGAACTGCGCCGCCTCGTGGATCACGGCGGCACGTGAGGTCTTGCGCACGGATGCCCCGACGGTCTCGTCGTCGAAGGGGGAGAGGCTGCGCAGGTCGACCACCTCGATCGAGAGCCCCTCGGACTCGGCCGCGTCGGCGGCCTCCAGCGCGGTGCGCACGGTGGGGCCGTAGGCGAGCAGGGACACCTCGGTGCCCTCGCGCACGACGACCGCTCGGTCCATCGGCGCGGTCGTCACCGGCAGCGTCAGGGGCGCCTTCGACCAGTAGCGGCTCTTCGGCTCCATGAACACCACGGGGTCGTCGCTGTCGATCGCCTCCCGCAGCATCGAGTACGCGTCCGCGGGGTTCGACGGCATCACGACGGTGAGGCCGGGCGTCGCGGTCCAGTACGCCTCGGACGAGTCGGAGTGGTGCTCGACGCCGCCGATCGCCCCGGCGCACGGGATGCGCACGACCATCGGCAGCGTCATCCGTCCCTTCGTGCGGTTCCGCATCTTGGCGACGTGCGAGACCATCTGCTCGAACGCCGGGTAGCTGAACGCGTCGAACTGCATCTCGACCACGGGCCGCATGCCGTACATCGCCATTCCGACCGCCGTGCCGATGATCCCCGACTCCGCGAGCGGGGAGTCCCAGATGCGGTCCTCGCCGAACTGCGACTGGAGCCCGTCGGTCACTCGGAAGACGCCGCCGAGCGGGCCGACGTCCTCGCCGTAGACCACGACGCGGTCGTCGTCCGCCATGGCGTCGCGCAGCGCGGCGTTCAGGGCCCCCGCCATGGTGAGCTGCGTCGGTGCGGATGCCGCTGGCGTGACGTGCTCGGTCGTCGTGGCGGTCATCGGGCGGCTCCGGCGTCGGTCGCGGCATCCGCCAGCTCGGCCTCGAGCCGTGCGCGCTGCTCGAGGAGCGCCGCGCGCGGGCGGCCGTAGACGTGGTCGAAGAGCTCGAGGGGGTCGAGTTCGGCCTCGGTCGTCATGACCTCCCGCGTGTGGGCGGCGACCGACTCCGCGGCATCCGCGATCTCGGTGCGCACGTCCTCGGACAGCGCCCCCTCGGAGACGAGGTACTTCTCGAGGCGCTCGATCGGGTCGCGGCGCTTCCAGTGCTCGACGTCGCGCGCGTGGCGGTAGCGGGTGGGGTCGTCGGAGTTCGTGTGCGCCTCGATGCGATAGGTGAGGCCCTCGATCAGCGTCGGGCCGCCGCCCGACCGCGCGCGCTCGACCGCGGCCCGCGTCACCGAGTAGACCGCGGCGACGTCGTTGCCGTCGACGTGGAAGCCGGGCATGCCGTAGCCGACGGCCTTGTCGGCCAGCGTCGCGGCACGCGTCTGGCGCGAGAGCGGCACGCTGATCGCGAACTGGTTGTTCTGCACGAGGAAGACGGTCGGCGTCTGCCAGACGGCGGCGAAGTTGAACGCCTCGTGCGCGTCGCCCTCGCTCGTGGCCCCGTCGCCGAGGTAGGTCATCGTCACGATCGGGTCCTGGCGCAGACGCGCCGCGTGAGCGAGGCCCACGGCATGCAGGGCCTGCGTCGCGAGCGGCGTCGCCTGCGAGGCGCAGCGATGGGCGTGCTGGTCGTACCCGTTGTGCCAGTCGCCGCGGAACGACTGCAGGATGTCGCCGGGCTCGATGCCGCGGGTGAGCAGCGCGATGCTGTCGCGATAGGTCGGGAAGAACCAGTCGCGCGCCTCGATCGCGGAGATGGCGCCGATCTCGCAGGCCTCCTGGCCGTACGCCGACGGGTACGTCGCGAGCCGGCCCTGCTTGGTGAGCGCGGTCACCTGCACGTCGAAACGGCGGGCGACGACCATGCGCCGGTAGAGCTCGAGGAGCGTCTCGGCGTCCGGAAGGTCGAACCCGCCGGTGGCTGAGCCGTGCACGGCATGACCCGCGTTGTCGAGCAGCCGGATGGGCTTCTCGGAGGGGAGGGCACGGACGCTGCGGTGCTCGACATTGAGGCTCATATGGCCATGGTGCGCCAGTCTGCGGCCGCGCGCGGGACGTCGGCGAGAAGCGTGAACGAACGGCTCCATCGACTCGAAAGCGTTGCCGTTCGTCCGCCCGGGACGAGCTCAGGTGCGCCAGATGTCCAGGGTCTGCGCGGGCGGGTGGCCTTCGATCTCGGCGAGGATGAGATGCGATCGCGTGGAGATGACTCCGGGCATGTCGTGGATGTCGCGCAGGATGGCCTGGCTCAGCTGCTCGTGGTCGGGCGCGCTCACGGTGAGCATGATGTCGATGTCTCCCGAGACGGCCTGGACCTTCTCGACGAAGGGGAGGGTCGCGAGCTTCGCGGCGATCTCCTCCCAGGAGATCTCGCCGATGCGCACGACCACGAGTGCGGAGATGTTGAGCCCGATCGCCTTCCGGTCGATCTGCGCGCCGAATCCCGTGATCACCCCGCGCTTCTGCAGCTGCTGGACGCGATTGTGCGCGGCGGTGCGCGAGATGTGGACCCGTTCGGCGAGGGTGCGGACCGACAGCCGTCCGTCGCGGCTCAGCTCGGCGACGATGCGTCGATCGATGCTGTCGAGCGCGTCGTTCCGGTGCGGTGTCTGCTGGGTCATCGTCGTCCTCGTGGCTCATGCCCAGCGTAGCGGCTGCGACGTCGCGCGCGACGGAGCGAGGCGCGCATCGGGGCGTGCCGAACGGCGCGTGGGAGCAGCGGCCAGACGGCCGAGATGCCGAGGAACCATCCGTCGACGACGCGCTGGGCGCGCGGTGTCCACCGGAACCCGTACGCGGCGCGCACGTCGGGGGGCAGCAGTGACGCGGTGATCAGCCGGACGGGCGGCAGCAGCGCCGCGGTGCCGAACGGCAGTGCCGGGGAGTGGGAGAGCAGGGTGCGCGCCACCGATCGCGCTTCGCCGCCGACCTCGAGGCGGGCGAGCCGCTCCGACCACCAGGTGTCGAACTCGGCACGGGTGTCCGGCCAGCCCTCCCGCGACGCCTGGAGCCGGAAGCCGACGGGCGCGTAGCCGCGCACGACGGCATCCGCGGTCGGCTCGTCGAGCGGACCGTAGATCCGCTCGTGCAGCACGATCGCCACGCCGAGGAGTGTGGAGGCGACCCACCGCTGGGCGTCGGCGTCGAAGGCGCTGTACGCGGGCCGGGCGTCGTCGGCGTGCGCCCGCACCGGCGCATGACGCGCATTGACCGCGCGTACCGCGTCGGCGACGAGCTCGTCGTCGCCGAAGCCGACCGCGTAGACGTAGTCGAGGGTGCCGAGCAACCGGTCCAGCGGACGTTCGCGGAAGCCGCTGTGCTCGGCGACGCCGCGCGCGACCCGCGGGTCGGCGAGCTGGAGGAGGATCGCGGCCCCGCCGCCGAGCAGCAGCACGCCCTCCGCGCCATGGCGGCGGAACACCTCGCGTTCGTCCTGGTCGATCATCAGTACCAGTTGTAGACCATCAGCTCGTGGACCAGCAGGTCGTCGACGCCAGGTCGCCGACCACGAGGTCACCGACCGTCAGTACCAGTTGTAGGCCTCCGAATGGGCCCAGGCACCGCACGGTGATCCGTAGCGAGCGTCGATGTAGCCCAGGCCCCAGTTGATCTGCGTGGCCGCGTTGGTGCGCCAGTCCGAGCCGGCACTCGCCATCTTGCTGCCCGGAAGCGACTGCGGGATGCCGTACGCACCGCTCGACCTGTTGTAGGCGTCGGCCCGCCAGCCCGACTCGCGCGTCCAGAGCAGGTCGAGGCAGCGGAACTGGTCGGAGCCCCAGCCGTAACTCGGGAGCCGACTCGCGGCGTAGGCCTTCGCGCCCGCACGGTCGACGACGACCCCCGGGGGAGGCGCGCCATCGTCGCCGGCGCTGCCGCCGCTGCTGCCCCGTGCCGCTGCGGCTGCCGCGGCCGCGGCCGCGGCAGCGGCCGCCTCTCGCGCGGCACGTTCCTGGGCGGCCTGTTCCCCGATCCGGTACTGGCGCTCGAGCTCGACCGTGCGGTCGCGCAGGCTCGCGAGCTGCGCGTACAGGGTGTCGAGCACCGCCTGCTGCTCCGCGGCGCGCGCCTCCGCCGCGTCGTGGGCCGCCTCGGCCGCCTCGGCGGCGGTCGCCGCCTCCGCGGCGAGTCGGGTCCGCTCGGCCTCCGCGACGTCCGCCTGCCCGCTGAGCGCCGCGGCATCGGCGCGTGCGGCCTTGGCGCGAGCCGCGACGCCGCCGTAGATGCCGGCGAGCTGGGCCGCTCGGGAGAGCCCGGCCAGGAGGTCGGAGTCGCCCTCGCGGCCGAAGAGGAGCCGCAAGGTCACGTCGGCGCCGCCCGATCGCGCGAGCACCGCCCCGATCCGACCGAGCCGGGCGGCCGACGCAGCGGCCTCCGCCGTCGCGGCGTCCGCCTGGGCGCGAAGGGTGGCGGCGCGCTCCTCCGCGTCGGAGCGGGCGGCCTCGGCGGCCGCGGACACGGCGGCGGCCTCCACCGCGGCATCGCCGAGCCGTCCGGCCTCGGCTTCGAGCTCGTCGACGAAGGCCGTGATCCGCGTCGCCTCGGCCTCGCGCGTGGCGACGTCGGCCTTCGCGGCCTGCACCTGGTCCCACGTCGGGTAGTCCTCGGCGGCGGGACCCGCGGGCACGCCGAGGGTCGCGATCAGCACGACCACGCCCGCCATCGCCTTCCATCCGCCGCGCACAGTACCCCCTCCGAGCGCGGCGAGTCTACCCACGAGGGCACTCGGCGGTCGCCCGGACACGCAGCGTACACTCGCCCGGATGCACGTGATCCGAACCGCCGCGATGCCGCTGATCCTCTGCGCAGCGCTCGTCGGGGTCACCGGATGCGCCCCGACCGCACCGTCGGGTCCATCGTCGGCACCCACGGCGTCGCCGCGGCATCCGGCCGCTGCGGACCCGGTCGCCGAGTGGGTCGACCAGCGGATGTCGCAGCTCTCGATCGAGCAGAAGGCCGCCTCGCTGCTCATGCTCCATGCCCCCGGCACCGACCCCGCGCCGCTCCGCGCGCTGGTGGATGCCGGCGTGTCCGGGCTCATCCTGATGGGCGACAACATGCCCGCCACGCCTCCCGAGCTCTCGGCGCTCACCGAGGCCGTGCAGGCCGACGCCGAGGCGCCGGTGCTCGTCGGCATCGACGAGGAGGGCGGCGAGGTGCAGCGCCTCCCGTGGGACGACTCGGCGGGTGCGGAGCAGCTCCGCGCCGCGCCGCCGCCGGTCGCGCAGGAGGCATTCGGATCCCGTGCCGCGGCGCTGTCCGCCGTGGGCGTCGACGTGAACTTCGGCATCGTCGCGGATGTCACGGCGGACCCCGCCTCCTTCATCGCCGGCCGCGTGCTCGGCGGCGACCCGCACGCGGCGGCCGATCGCGTGGCCGCGGCGGTGGCGGGGGAGCGCGGCGCCGTGCTCAGCACGCTGAAGCACTTCCCCGGCCACGGAGCCGCGCCGGGCGACTCGCACGCGAGCGTGCCGACCGCACCCCTCACGATCGACGAGTGGCGCGCGGGTCCGGCGATCCCGTTCGCGGCCGGCATCGACGCCGGCGCCGAGCTCGTGATGACGGGCCACCTCGCCTACCCCGCCGTCGACGCGGCCCCGGCATCACTCTCACCGGAGTGGCACCGGATCCTGCGTGAGGAACTCGGCTTCGACGGCGTCGTGGTGACGGACGACATGCTGATGCTGCAGCACAACGGCCTGCCCGAGTACGCGGATGCGGGCGAGAACGCGGTCCGCGCCGTCGAAGCCGGCTCCGACCTGCTCCTCTACGTGCTCCCCGCGGATCCCTCCGAGTTCGGCATCTCGGTCGAGGGCCTGGTCGGGTCGCTGGTGGCCGCGGTCGGGTCCGGGCGCGTCAGCGCGCAGCGACTCGACGACGCCGTCGAGCGGGTGCTCACGCTGCGCCGAGGACTCGTGTCGCCATCGGATGTCGGATCCGGGGAATAGATCCGCGATCGATGCGTTCGCATATGTGTGGCCGACCGGCCGCAGCGACATCACATTGGAGAAACCGCAAGATGACGAGCACCGCGACGACGATCGAGATCCCCGGCTACCGCGCAGGCACGTGGAAGGTCGACACCGCCCACAGCGAGGTCGGCTTCAGCATCCGCCACCTGATGATCAGCAAGGTGAAGGGCAAGTTCGAGCGATTCGACGCCACCTTCGTGACCGCCGAGAACCCCCTCGAGTCCAGCGTGACGGCGTCCGCCGAGGTCGCCTCGATCACCACGAACGAGCCGAACCGCGACGCGCACCTGCGCACCGGCGACTTCTTCGAGGCCGAGTCGTACCCGACCATCGACTTCGTGTCCACCGGCGTGCGCGCCGAGGGCGGCGACTTCAAGGTGGACGGCGACCTCACGATCCGCGGCATCACCAGGCCCGTGACCTTCGACTTCGACTTCGGCGGCTTCGGCGGCGACCCCTACGGCAACTACAAGGGTGGCGCGACCGCGAAGACGGTCATCAACCGCGAGGACTTCGGACTCAGCTACAACGCGGCCCTCGAGACGGGCGGCGTGCTGCTCGGCGACCAGGTGACCATCACGCTCGAGCTGCAGGCCGCGCTCGAGCAGTGACTCCGGTCCAGCGGAACGGGCGGTGCCGCGACGTGGCGCCGCCCGTTCCGCGTTCACGTCGCGGTCGTGATCGCGCCCAGCCGCTCCCCGTGGAACCGTGCCCAACGGGCGAGGGCGGGTTCGTACCCGACCGGGTCGATCGACCGCTCGAAGCCCTCGAGTGCGACGGATGCCTCGCCCTTCGCCCTGGTGACCTTCCAAAGGCCCTCGACGACGCCCGCGCCGTTCACGAGGATCGGCTGGAACACCCCGTTCAGCCCCGGCACGATCCTGGGCGCGTGGAGCGGATCGCAGACGTCGCTGCGCTCCGTGTACCCGAGGAAATACTCGTCGAAGGCGGCGAGCACGAAGCGGCGTGAGGTGCGCGGCGTGGTCGACGCGGGATCGGCGGCCCAACCCGCATCCGCCGCGACGACGCGCTCCTCGTCGAATGCCACGAGCGCGCCACCGGCTGCGGCGAACGCCGTGCGCGCGTCGGTGAGCGTGAGTCCGCTCCACCAGGCGAAGTCGCGCACGGTGACCGGCCCGTGGCCTGCGGCGTAGGCGACGGCGAGGTTCGCCAGCGTCTCATCGCGGTCGGGGACCCGGCCGGCGGCGGGCGCCCACTCGTCGAGCAGCACGAAGCGCTGTCCGCGACCCTCGACGGGGCCGCAGCAGAGCACGGCGTCCTGCGCGAGCCACCAGATCAGGTGGTAGCCCCGCTGCCCGGTCGTGCGGATGCCCGCCGCCTCCCACGCGGCGAGGAGCTCCTCGCGGGAGAGCGAGGCGCCGCCGGCCAGCGCGGTCTCGGCGAGCTCGCGAGCGCGCGAATACACCTCCCGATCGAGTTCGAGCTGGCGATGCCGGGTGGCCGCGCGCTGCATGATGCGCGGCCCGGTGATCGCGAGGATCGGGCGCAGCGTCTCGGTCGGCAGCAGGTGGAGGGTGCCGCGCATCGGCCACGACCGCACGACCTCGCGCGACTCGATCGCCGCGTCGACATCGGCGGAGGCGGATCCCGGGACGCGTGCGCCGAGCACCCACCTCGCGGCCGCGAAGTCCTGCGCCTGGACGGCGCCGAGCCGTCGCACCGCGGCGGTGATGGACGGCAGGCCGGTGCGCAATCCGTGCGCATCGAGTCGCGCGGCTCGCAGGCGGGCCGCGCTGGCGGGCTTCGGCATGCCACGAGTCTGGCGGATGCCGGTGACATCCGCTGGACGACGCCGACGCGAGACGCCGCCCGTTCGAGCGATAGACTGGGGGGCTGTGCCACTCGGCACGCCTCACCCCACCCACTTCCGCCGGAGGATCCCCGTGCTCGCCGTCCATGATCTCGAGATCCGCGTCGGCGCCCGCGTGCTGATGGAGCACGTGGACTTCCGCGTCTCGGCGGGCGACAAGGTGGGGTTGGTCGGCCGCAACGGCGCCGGCAAGACCACGCTCACGAAGACGCTCGCCGGCGAGACGCTGCCCAACGGCGGGCGGATCGATCGATCCGGCGAGATCGGCTACCTGCCGCAGGACCCGCGCTCCGGCGACCCCGAGATGCTCGCGCGCACGCGGATCCTCGATGCGCGGGGCCTGGGCTCGCTGGTGCTCGGCATGCACGAGGCGTCCATGGCGATGGGGAGCGACGATCCCGACGTTGCCGAGCGCGCGATGAAGAAGTACGGCAACCTCACCGACCGCTTCACCGCGCTCGGCGGGTACGCGGCCGAGGCGGAGGCGGCCTCGATCGCGTCGAACCTCAACCTGCCCGACCGCATCCTCGACCAGCCGCTGAAGACGCTCTCGGGCGGACAGCGCCGGCGTATCGAACTCGCGCGCATCCTCTTCTCGGACGCCGAGACGATGATCCTGGACGAGCCGACCAACCACCTCGACGCCGACTCGGTCGTGTGGCTGCGCGAGTTCCTGAAGGCCTACAAGGGCGGCGTGATCGTGATCAGCCACGACGTGGAGCTCGTCGGCGAGGTCGTGAACCGCGTCTTCTACCTCGACGCGAACCGCTCGATCATCGACATCTACAACATGGGCTGGAAGCACTACCTGCGCCAGCGTGCCGCCGACGAGGAGCGTCGCAAGAAGGAGCGCGCCAACGCCGAGAAGAAGGCCGGCGCCCTGCAGTTGCAGGCGGCCAGGTTCGGCGCGAAGGCGTCGAAGGCGGCCGCGGCGCACCAGATGGTCGCCCGCGCCGAGAAGCTCCTCGCCGGCCTCGAGGAGGTGCGCGCCGTCGACCGGGTCGCGAAGCTGCGCTTCCCGACGCCCGCGCCCTGCGGTCGCACGCCGCTCACCGCCAGCGACCTCTCGAAGAGCTACGGCTCCCTCGAGATCTTCACCGCCGTCGACCTCGCGATCGACCGAGGGTCGAAGGTGGTCATCATCGGCCTGAACGGTGCCGGGAAGACGACGCTGCTGCGCATCCTCGCGGGCGTCGACCGCCCGGACACGGGCGTCGTCGAGGCCGGGCACGGGCTGCGCGTCGGCTACTACGCGCAGGAGCACGAGACGCTCGACGTGGCGCGCACCGTGCTCCAGAACATGGTGAGCGCCTCACCGAACCTCACCGAGACCGAGGCCCGCAAGGTGCTCGGCTCGTTCCTGTTCACGGGCGACGACGTGCACAAGCCCGCCGGAGTCCTCTCGGGCGGCGAGAAGACCCGCCTCGCGCTCGCGATGATCGTCGTGTCGGGCGCGAACGTGCTGCTGCTCGACGAGCCGACGAACAACCTCGACCCCGCGAGCCGCGCCGAGATCCTCGACGCGCTCGCCCACTACGAGGGATCCGTCGTGCTCGTCTCGCACGACCCCGGCGCGGTCGAGGCCCTGAACCCCGAACGCGTGCTGATCATGCCCGACGGGACCGAGGACCACTGGAGCCGCGAGTACCAGGAGCTCATCGAGCTGGCGTGATCTAGCGGCGGTCGAGCACCTCGTCCTCGAGGTCGGCGTCGGCGTCGGCCTTCACGCGCTTGGATCGACGGAATCCGCGCTCGGGCGTCCCACTCGCAGGCGCGACTCCGGATGCCTCCGCGAGCCCGCGGCGTTCCTGGTTCGCGGCCCACCCGAGTCCGACGAACGCGAGCAGGGCGAACACGAACCACTGCAGCGCGTACGAGAGGTGCGGACCCTCGTCGCGCACCGGCCGCGCCGCTGCGAGCGGCGGCTCGTCGACGTCGGCCCCCGACTGCACGAGCACGCCGTACGCGCCCGTGTAGCTCGGCTCGTCCATCCGCTCGGCGAGCTCGTGCAGGTCGATCGTCGCGAACTCGATGCCGGTGGACGTGCGCCCGGCGATGCGCTCCTCGCCCGCCTTCAGCCTCGCCTCGACCTGGACGCGTCCCGACGCGGGCGGGGCGTACTCGCTCGGCCGGCCGTCGGACGCCTGCGCGATCCAGCCCCGGTCGACCATGAACACGGAGCCGTCGTCGAGGCGGAAGGGCGTGATCACCTCGAAGCCCGAGCTGCCCTCGAACGGGCGGTTCCGAACCACGACCTCCTCGTCGGCCAGGTACTCGCCCGAGAGGGAGACCACCTGCCACCGCTGGTCGACGTCGAACCCGTCGGCGTCGGGCAGGGCCTCCGCGACCGGGATCGCATCGGCGTCGTAGTTGGCATCGATGCGCGCCACCTCGGCGAGGGCCTCCGCGCGCCGGTTCAACTGCCACGTGCCCAGCGCACAGCACGCGATCGCGAAGACGATCACGAGCGCGAGGTAGCCGGCCCATCGCGGCGACCTGAGGAACGACCACTCGCTCACGGCTCGGCTCCCGTGGCGGCATCCGTGGTCACCGGCTCGAACGGAGCGACGCGAACCGGGAACGACCGCGCCTCGAGGAACCCACGCAGGTACTCGACGTGCTCGTCGCAGGCGAGCCAGGTCTTCCAGCGCTCTCCGGTGTGGATGCGCGGGTTCTGCCAGTCGATGCGCCAGGTCGCGGTGTCACGGCACGCGGCGCGCGAGCAGACGTCGGGGGCGGCATCCGCCCCGATTCCGCCGATCACGCGGCACCGCGCTCGTCGTGCGGCGGGCCGCCGGTCTCGGAGTCGCCGGAGTGGCCGGGGTCGCCGGAGTGGCCGGGGTCGCCGGGGGAGTCGTGTGCGGATGCCCCGGGCGCGGCATCACCGGATTCCCCTTCCTCGGAGGCGGGCGCCGACGGCGCTTCTCGCCCGGCCGCCTCCGCGTCGGGACCGGGTGCGTGCGGGGCCATGGGAACCAGCCCGCCCGGTCGGAGCACCTCGGAGTCGCGCGACGGTCCGCTGACGTTCGCCAGCACCACGGCCACGTAGGGCAGGAAGATCGCGCCGGCAGCGAAGACGACGAGCCACCAGCCCTGGGCGAAGAGCATGGCGAAGATGCAGGCGACACGGATCGACATCGCGATCGTGTACTTGATCATGCGCGATCGCCGCTCCGCTTCGGGCGAGGGCGGCAGCGTGGTGATCGACTGCTGCTTCATGATGGTCGCCGTTGGTCGCGCGGCTCTCCTCTCCGTCAAGCCTACGTCCGTCCGAGCCCGACGGATGCCCCGATCGGCGAGCCTCTATGCTGGGACGGGCCCGATGGGCCCGTCGCACCAGCACCGAGGAAACGGAGTCCATCATGACGACGAGTCGTACCGTTCTCGTGACCGGCGGCAACCGCGGCATCGGGTTCGCGATCGCGCGCGAGTTCGTCGCCCAGGGGCACCGCGTCGCCGTCACCGCACGCTCCGGTGAGGGCCCGGAGGGTTCGCTCACGGTGCGGGCGGATGTCACGGATTCCGCCTCGGTCGACCAGGCGTTCACCGAGGTCGAGGCGGCCCTCGGTCCTGTCGAGGTCGTCGTGGCGAACGCCGGCATCACCCGCGACACCCTCCTCATGCGCATGAGCGAGGACGAGTTCACGAGCGTGATCGACACCAACCTCACCGGCGCATTCCGGGTCGTGAAGCGCGCATCGAAGGGCATGCTGAAGGCGCGCTTCGGACGGATCGTGCTCATCTCGAGTGTCGTCGGGCTCCTCGGTGGCGCGGGCCAGGTCAACTACTCCTCGTCGAAGGCCGCGCTCGTCGGCATGGCACGCTCGATCACCCGCGAGCTCGGGTCCCGCAACATCACCGCGAACGTCGTCGCACCGGGGTTCATCGAGACCGACATGACCGACGAACTGCCCGAGGCGCAGCAGGCCGAGTACAAGAAGAGCATCCCCGCGGGACGCTTCGCGACACCCGACGAGGTCGCCAAGGTCGTGGCCTGGCTCGCCGGCGACGACGCCGGCTACATCTCGGGTGCCGTCATCCCGGTCGACGGCGGCCTCGGGATGGGGCACTAGGCCCCATCCCGGACGCGACGATCAGCGGTCGATCCGCACCACGTCGTACTCGGTGTCGGGAGTCGGCGGCGTGCCGAACCGGGCATTGGGCAGGAACAGGCTGTTCCCGAACCGCGCGACCGTGGTCGGGACGTCGAACGCGGGGTCGGTCAGCTGATCGACGAGGGTGCCGCTCGTGCCGTCTGCGGCCAGGCGGATCACCGCGACCGTGTTGAGCTGGTTCTGCACCACGTAGAGCGTGTTGCCGACGACGAGCAGGCCGTCTCCGGCGGTCACGGGGAAGCCGCCGAGGTCGACGGCGGTCGCCTCGCCGGTCGCGGGGTCCACGCGGAACAGCGTGGCCGTCGCGGACTGGATCACGAGCAGGGCCTGGCGGTCGGGCGTCTCGGCGATGCCGTTGGCATTGAAGCCCTGCTGCTGCACCCAGTCGCCAGTGAGCGGAAGGGTCACGACGTCGGAGGCGTCGGCGAGCTCGCCCGACGGCGATACCGGCACGAAGTACAGCTCGGCCGCGAAGCTGTTCGTGAACCAGGCGCCGTCACGGGTCAGGACGACGTCGTTGATGAACGCCGGACCGCTGGTCAGCGGATAGGTCTCGAGCACGTCTCCGGTGTCGGCGTCGACCACGCGGGCCGAACCGGTCGGCCCACCGGCGATGAAGAGCCGCCCCCGATCGTCGATCTTGAGGCCGACCGACGGCGTGCCCGGGCCGTCGAGCGTCGTGATCTCGGCGCCGGTGCGGAGGTCGACGACGTAGACGTCGCCGTCGGCCAGGGATCCGACGTAGGCGGTGCCGCCGGGGCCGATCGCGATCCCCTCGGGCCGGAAGCCGTCGGGGAGTTCGATCAGGTCTTCGACCGCACCGCCTCCCGGAGGAGAACCCGCAGCGTGGGCGGCGCCCGCCGCCGAGACGGCGAGGAGCCCAGTCAGTGCGGCGGCGGCGAATGTACGTGCGACGATGCGACCGGACATGGCCACATGCTACGTCCGGCTCGGCGATGCGGTCGGGGTTCGGAGGAAGCTCCCAGCCCGCCCGTCGACCGCCGTACGGGAAGCGTCAGCCGCGCAGGCCGAGCAGGGGGAGCACTGCGCTGAGGTCGGGCGTGTCGATCGCGACATGCGCTCGCTCGCGCACCACGGGCTTCGCGCAGAACGCGACGCCGAGACGGGCCCGGTCGAGCATCTCGAGGTCGTTGGCGCCATCGCCGACGGCGACGGCTCGCTCGAGCGGGATGCCGCTCGCCGCCGCCCACTCCTCGAGTGCGGCCGCCTTCCCATGGGCGTCGACGATGTCGCCGTCGACGCGTCCGGTGAGACGGCCGTCGGCCGTCTCGAGGCGGTTGGCGCGGCAGAAGTCGAGGCCGAGCCGCTGTGCGAGCGGATCGAGCAGCTCGTGGAATCCTCCCGACACGACGCCGACCCTTCCGCCGGCCGCGTGCACGCCGTCGATGAGCTCCTGCACACCGGGGGTCGGCGTCATCCTGGCGCGAGCCTGCTCGAACACCCCGATGCCGAGCCCGGCCAGCGTGGCCACGCGTTCGCGGAGGCTCGCGGCGAAGTCGAGCTCGCCGCGCATCGCCCGCTCGGTGACCTCGGTGACGAGCGCGAGGCTGCCGGCGGCATCCGCCAGCAGTTCGATCGCCTCCTCGCGGATGAGGGTCGAATCGGCGTCGAGCACGACGAGGGGGCCGCTCGCGCGGCCCGATGCCGTGCCCGTCACGCGTTGGCCCGAACCCGGGAGCCCTTGCCGACGACCGTGATGCCGCTGTCGGTGACGATGAAGCCGCGCGCGAGGTCTTCCGCGCGGTCGACGCCGATGCGCACGCCGGCCTCGACGACGACCTCCTTGTCGAGGATCGCGCGCTGCACCGTCGCGCCGGCGTCGATGCGAGCGCGGTCGAACAGGATCGAGTCGGCCACGTGCGCGCCCGACCCGACGATCGCCCAGGGGCCCAGCACGCTGCGCTCGACATGCGCTCCGGAGATGACGGACCCGAGCGAGACGATGGAGTCGATCACGGTGCCGAGCGAGCCGCGCGCGTCGCGCGTGAACTTGGCCGGCGGAGAGTTGAGCTGCTGGCTGAAGATCGGCCACTCGCGGTTGTAGAGGTTGAACACGGGAAGCACCGAGATGAGGTCCTGGTGGGCCTCGAAGAACGAGTCGATGGTCCCGACGTCGCGCCAGTAGTAGCGGTCACGGTCGGTGGAGCCCGGCACCTCGTTCTGCTTCAGGTCGTAGACGCCGGCCCTACCCTCCGCCACGAAGGCCGGGATGATGTCGCCGCCCATGTCGTGGCTGGAGTCCGTGCGCTCGCCGTCGCGCAGCACCGCGTCGATGAGCGCGTCGGCGTCGAACACGTAGTTCCCCATCGACGCCAGCACCTCCTGCGGGGAGTCGGGCAGGCCCACCGGGTCCTTCGGCTTCTCGAGGAAGCGGTCGATGCGGCCCGGATGCGCCGCATCGACCTCGATGACTCCGAACTGGTCGGCGAGGGAGATCGGCTGCCGGATGGCGGCCACGGTGGCCGACAGGCCCGATTCGATGTGCGCGTCGATCATCTGGCTGAAGTCCATGCGGTAGACGTGGTCGGCGCCGACCACGACGATGATGTCGGGCTGCTCGTCGTAGATGAGGTTGAGGCTCTGCAGGATCGCGTCGGCCGAGCCCGAGAACCACCGTTTGCCCAGCCGCTGCTGCGCGGGCACCGACGCGACGTAGGAGTTCAGCAGGCCGCTCATGCGCCAGGTCTGGGACACGTGCCGGTCGAGGCTGTGCGACTTGTACTGCGTGAGCACGACGATCTGCCTGAGCCCCGAGTTCAGGAGGTTCGACAACGCGAAGTCGATGAGCCGGTACTGCCCGCCGAACGGCACCGCGGGCTTGGCCCGGTCCTCCGTGAGGGGCATGAGCCGCTTTCCCTCGCCGCCGGCGAGGACGATGCCGAATACCTTGCGCGTGGCCATGCCCACCAGCGTAGTCAGACGAGGCCCATCACGGGCGCGGAAGTCCGACCATGTCGGATGCCGCTGCGCTACCGTTGCAGCATGCGCGTCGACCTGCTCACCCGCGAGTACCCGCCCGAGGTCTACGGAGGAGCGGGGGTGCACGTCGCGGAACTCGTCCGGGCGCTCCGGCGAGATCTCGAGGTCGTGGTGCGCTGCTTCGGCGCGCCGCGCGACGAGGCCGGAACGTTCGGCTACGCCACGCCGGCCGAGTTCGACGGGCGCAACGCCGCGCTCGGCACGATGGGCGTCGACCTGCTGATGGCGGGGGATGCCGCGGGCGCCGACCTGGTGCACTCGCACACGTGGTACGCGAACTTCGCCGGGTTCACCGCGAAGCGGCTGCACGACATCCCGCACGTGGTGACCGCGCACAGCCTCGAACCGCTGCGTCCGTGGAAGGCCGAGCAGCTCGGCGGCGGCTACCGGCTCTCGTCGTGGGTGGAGCGGACGGCCTTCGAGGACGCCGACGCGGTGATCGCCGTCAGCGATGGCATGCGCCGCGACATCCTGCGGGCCTACCCGTCGATCGACCCGTCGCGCGTGCAGGTCGTGTACAACGGCATCGACCTCGCCGACTGGCAGCCCAACCACGACGCCGAGACCGCGCGCGCCCTCGGCCTCGACCCCGATCGTCCGTCGGTGATCTTCGTGGGCCGCATCACGCGGCAGAAGGGCCTGCCCTACCTCCTCCGCGCGGCGCGACTGCTGCCCGCCGACGTGCAGCTCGTGCTGTGCGCGGGCGCGCCCGACACCGAGGAGATCATGACCGAGGTCACCGGCCTCGTCGACGAGCTCCGCGAGGAGCGCGGCGGCGTCGTGTGGATCGACCGTCACCTCCCGCGCAACGAGCTCACGTCGCTGCTCACGGCCGCGACGGTCTTCGTGTGCCCGTCGGTCTACGAGCCGCTCGGCATCGTGAACCTCGAGGCGATGGCGTGCGGCGCGCCGGTGGTCGGCACGGCGACCGGCGGCATCCCCGAGGTCGTCGACGACGGCGTCACGGGCGTGCTCGTGCCCATCGAGCAGGCGGACGACGGCACCGGCACCCCCCTCGACCCCGACGCGTTCGTCGCCGACCTCGCCGCGGCGCTCGCGCGTGTGGTGAACGACCCCGAGCGCGCCCGGGCGATGGGAGCCGCAGGCCGGCAGCGGGCGGAGGACCACTTCGCGTGGGACGCGATCGCCGCCAGGACGCGGGAACTGTACGAGCGGGTGCTCGCCGGCTGAGCGCCGACCCGGCCGCTCGCCCTCGCATGCACCCGGGCGGACCGGAGGCCTCGCCGCGTCCCGATAGCATGGGTCATATGGCGAGTACGGTGCTGGAGTTCCGCGATGTGTCGGTGGTCCGAGACGGCAATCTGATCCTCGACTCGGTGACGTGGAGCGTCGACTCCGACGAGCGCTGGGTCATCCTCGGGCCGAATGGCGCGGGCAAGACGACGCTGCTGCAGATCGCCGCGGCCGCGATGCACCCGTCGAAGGGATCGGCGCACGTGCTCGAGGAGTCGCTCGGCAAGGTCGACGTCTTCGAGCTGCGCCCGATGATCGGCTTCGCCTCCACCGCGATGGCGCGCAAGATCCCGCGCAACGAGACCGTGCTCGACGTCGTGCTCACCGCCGCCTACTCGGTCACCGGCCGCTGGAACGAGGAGTACGAGGAGATCGACCTCCGGCGTGCCCACCGCGTGCTGCAGGAGTGGGGCCTCGAGGGCTTCGCGGGCCGCAAGTTCGGCAGCCTCTCCGACGGTGAGCAGAAGCGCGTGCAGATCGCGCGCTCGGTCATGACCGATCCCGAGCTGCTGCTCCTCGACGAGCCGGCCGCGAGCCTCGACCTCGGTGCCCGCGAGGAGCTCGTCGGGCTCCTCGGCGGCTACGCCTCCTCGCCCGCCTCTCCCGCGATCGTCATGGTCACGCACCACGTCGAGGAGATCCCGCAGGGCTTCAGCCACGCCCTCCTCCTGGCGGGCGGCAAGATCGTCGCCGCCGGGCCGTTGGCCGAGGCGCTCACGTCCGAGACGCTCACCGAGACGTTCGGTCTCTCGATCGACCTCGCCGAAGCCGACGGGCGATACGCCGCGCGGGCGGCCTGACACCCCTTCACGTCGATTCTGCTAGAATCGTGAGCTGGCCCACGGGGCCTACGTACTTTCCTGCCCGCGGCAGGTGCGAATCCATCATCCGAACACTCGCCATCTGAAATCCAAGGAAGTCTCCATGAAGACCGACATCCACCCCGACTACAACGCCGTCGTCTTCCGCGACCTCTCGTCGGGCGCCACGTTCCTCACCCGCTCGACGGTGACGAGCGACAAGACGATCGAGCTCGACGGTGTCACCTACCCGGTGATCGACGTCGAGATCTCGTCGGAGTCGCACCCGTTCTACACGGGCAAGCAGCGCATCATGGACTCGGCCGGCCGCGTCGAGAAGTTCAACCAGCGCTTCAAGAACTTCGGCAAGTAACGCACATCCCGAGCAGCTCGCACGAGGCCCCCGCCACATGGTGGGGGCCTCGTCTGCGCGGCGCGCGGCCGGTGGCCGGTGCGAACGGTCGCCGTCAGAAGAGCATGTCGACCGAGGCGGGCTCGGGGAGGGCGAGGTCGAGCACCGCGGTCGAGGTGGCTGCAGGGGCGGCGGCGGCGGCGGTGGCCGTGGCGACGGCGCGCCGCACGGGCCAGGCGCCCGTCGTCGTGAACCCGGGTTCGCCGTTGGCACGCCGGTACGCCTGATAGCTCTCGGCCTGCTCCCGGCACCACTCGACCTGCCGGGCGTGGAGGTCGCCGACCGCGACGGCGGCGAGTTCGGGGAACGCCCGGACGATCGCCTGCGCGACGCGACCGGCCGCCACGGCGTCGGCGCCCGCGTCGTGCGCGTTGGGCAGCGCGACGCCGTAGTGCTCCGCCGCCGCGGTGAGCGTGCGCTTGCCACGTCGATACCGGTCGACGGCCTTGTCGATGACGAGCGGGTCGATGACCGGACCCGGACCGGGCAGCGGAGCGTGTCCGTAGCGCTCCGCCTCGCGCTCGAGGAGGGTCAGGTCGTAGGCCGCGTTGTACGCCACGATCGGCAGGCCTCGCGCGGCGGCATCCGCCAGCGCGGCGATGATCTCGGCGACGGCCCCGACCGCCGGCACCCCCTCGAGCCGTGCTCGCTCGGTCGTGACCCCGTGGATGAGCGATGCCGCGGTGGGGATCTCGACGCCGGGGTCCACGAGCCATTCCCGACGCTCGAGCACCTCGCCGTCGACGCCGATGACGCCGACATGGGCGGTCACGATGCGGCACGTGTCCACGTCGATGCCCGTGGTCTCGAGGTCGAACACGGCGAGTTCGTCGGCCCAGCGGGCGCTGCTCGTGGCATCCATGGTGGAAGGCTATGGGCGGCCACCGTCACGACCGGGGGAGCCGCGCGCGTGTCTCCGGCATCCGGCGCGGGCGACCGGCGGACGCGCAGGCGACGCGCCGTAGAATGTGCGGGATGATCGCCTCCCCGTACGACGAGCAGCTCGCTCGCATCCCCGTGAGCGCGCACCGCACCGACGTCGACGGCACCGACACCGCATGGTGGGAGTACGGCCGCGCGGATGCGCCGGTGCTCGTGCTCGTGCACGGGTTCCGCGGCGACCACCACGGGCTCGAGCCCGTCGTCGCGCAGCTCCCCGGCTTCCGGATCATCTCGCCCGACCTGCCGGGCTTCGGCGAGTCGGCGACGTTCCAGGGTCGCCCGCATGACATCGAGGCCTACGCCGACTGGCTCGCCGCGTTCATCGGCGCCGTCGGGATCGTCGGCCCCTACGCGCTGCTCGGGCACTCGTTCGGCTCGATCGTCGCCGCCAACGCGGTCGCTCGAGGGCTGTCACCCGAACGGCTCGTGCTCGTGAACCCGATCGGCGCACCCGCGCTCGAGGGACCCCGCGGCGTCATGACCCGCCTCGCGGTGCTCTACTACCGCACGGCGGCGGCGCTTCCCGAGCGCGCGGGCTTCGCGCTGCTGCGCAACGGCGCGATCGTGCGCGTGATGAGCGTCACGATGGCCAAGACCCGGTCGAAGCCACTTCGCCGCTGGATCCACGACCAGCACGACCGCTACTTCTCCGCGTTCGGCGACCGCGACGCCGTGCTCGAGGCGTTCCGGGCGTCGGTCAGCCACGACGTGAGCGAGGTCGCTGCCGACATCCGGGTGCCCACGCTGCTCGTCGCGGCCGAGCGCGACGACGTCACGCCCCTCGATGCCCAGCGACGGCTGGTGACGCTGTTCCCGGATGCCTCGCTCGAGGTCATCCCCGAGGTCGGGCACCTCATCCACTACGAGACGCCGGGCGACGCCGCGGCGCGCATCCTCCGCTTCCTGCGCTCGGGAGCCGACGCGTGAGGATCGTCGTCGACTGCCGCTACGTGCGCATCGGGCACCACGACGGCATCAGCCGCTTCACGGCGGGCATCGTCGCCGAGCTCGCCAAGCGGCATCCGCTCACCATGCTCGTGAGCGACCACCGGCAGCTCGAGCTGCTCCCGCCGCTGCCGTGGCAGCTCGTGAGCTCGCCGACCAGCATCCGCGAGCCGCTCGTGGCGCTGCAGGTGAAGAAGCTGCGACCCGATCTCGTCTTCACGCCGATGCAGACGATGGGCTCGTGGGGCCGGGACTACAAGCTGCTGCTCACCCTGCACGACCTCATCTACTACGAGCACCGCACACCGCCGCGCGACCTGCCGGCGCCCGTGCGCCTGCTGTGGCGGCTGTACCACCTCGCCTGGTGGCCCCAGCGGATGCTCCTCAACCGCGGCGACGGCGTCGTCACCGTGTCCGAGACGACCGCCGGGCTCATCCACGAGCACCACCTCACCGACCGGCCGGTCACGGTGATCCCGAACGCCGCCGACGACCTCGGGACGCCGACGCTGCCCCGGGCCAGGCCCGAGGGGCACCGCCTGGTGTACATGGGCTCCTACATGCCCTACAAGAACGTCGACACGCTCGTGCGTGCGGTCGCCGCCCTGCCCGACCACGAGCTGCACCTGCTGAGCCGCATCAGCCGTGACGAGCGCGCGCGGCTCACGCGGCTGGCCCCGCAGGCTCGCCTCGTCTTCCACGACGGCGTCACCGACGCCGAGTACGCCGAACTCCTCTCGGGTGCGACCGCGCTCGTGCACGCCTCGCAGGCGGAGGGATTCGGCATCCCGCTCGTGGAGGCGATGCGGCTGGGCACTCCCGTCGTGGTCAGCGACATCCCGATCTTCCGCGAGATCGGCGGCGACGCCGCGCTGTACTTCGACTCCGGCAACCCCGAGGCGCTCGTCGCGGCGTTGTGGTCGCTCGAGCGCGAGGGGGAGTGGGAGCGGCGCTCCGCGGCATCCGTCGCCGTGGCGGCACGCTACAACTGGGCGTCGTCGGCCGAGCAGTTGCTGGACCTCATGCGCCGCACCGTGGCGCCGGGCACCCGTCGGCGTGGCGCCGGCCGCCGTCGGTGAGCGGCTCAGGACGCGAGCGCGGCCGCCATCGCCGTGAGCGTCTCGCTCGCACCCGCCTCGATCTTGACGGCGGCACGACTGTCGCCCTTCGTGATGCCGCGGTTCACGACGATGATGGGCGTGCGGCGTCGGCGGGCGAGCTCGAGGAGCCGCACGCCCGAGTTCACGACCAGCGACGAGCCGGCCACGAGCAGCGTGTCGGCGCCCTGCACGAGCGAGGCCGCCGCCTGGTACGTGTCGACCGGGACGAACTCGCCGAAGAAGACGACGTCGGGCTTCAGGATGCCGCCGCAGACGGTGCAGGCCGGGATCACCATCGCCTCGACGTCGTCGACGTCGACATCGCCGTCGGGTCGCGCGCGGATGGCCGTGTCGAGGTCGATGGCGGGATTCAGCTCGGCGAGGCGCTCGGCGATCGCCTGCCGCGCGTAGTGCTGCCCGCAGGTGAGGCAGAGCACGCGGTCCATGCCGCCGTGCAGCTCGACGACGTGCCGGCTGCCCGCCCGGCGGTGGAGGCCGTCGACGTTCTGCGTGACGACGCCCGTGACCACACCGCCGGCCTCGAGCTCGGCGAGGGCCAGGTGACCCGAGTTGGGCTGCGCGCTGCCGAAGCTGCGCCATCCGAGGTGGCTGCCCGCCCAGTACCGCTTGCGCGCCGTCTCGGAGGCGAGGAACGCCTGCAGGGTCATCGGCGTGCGCACGGGAGCGCCCTCACCGCGGTAGTCGGGGATTCCGGAGTCCGTCGAGACGCCCGCCCCGGTGAGCACGGCGACGCGTGCGCCGCGCATGAGCCCGATCGCCGCATCGAGCAGCGCGTCGGTCAGGATCGGAGCTTCGAGGCCAGGCACCACCGTGTCTCCCTTCGACGGTGGTCCGATTCTAGACGTGTCCGTTTTCCGGAATGTTTCGCGCACTGGCAGGCTTGAGGGGAGGAGATCCATGCACATCGAACGAGTCCGCGACGCGGCATCCGACGCCGTGGCCGACTACGCCCGGCTCACGGACGTGACGCTGCGCAGCGCGCACGAGCCGGCCAACGGTCTCTACATCGCGGAGTCCGCCAAGGTCATCCGCCGCGCGATCGGCGCCGGCCACCGTCCGCGTTCGGTGCTCATGGAGGAGAAGTGGCTGGCGGGCCTCGAGCTCTCGCTCGACGCGTTCGACATCCCCGTGCACCTCGCCGACCCCGAGCAGCTCGAGGCCATCACCGGGTACCGCGTGCACCGGGGCGCCCTCGCCGCCTTCGAGCGCCCCGCGCTGCCCGATCCCGCTGCGCTGCTCGCGAACACGCGCCGGGTGGTCGTGCTCGAGGACATCGTCGACCACACCAACGTCGGCGCGATCTTCCGCTCGGTCGCGGCGCTCGGGGCCGACGCGGTGCTGGTGAGCCCGAGGTGCGCCGATCCGCTCTACCGTCGCAGCGTGCGGGTGAGCATGGGCACGGTGTTCCAGGTGCCGTGGACCCGGCTGCCCGAATGGCCCGAGGCCGCACGGATGCTGCACGCCCACGACGTCTCGATCGCCGCCCTCGCCCTCGCCGACGGCGCGGTGTCCCTCCGCGACCTCGCGGCCGATCCGCCGGAGCGACTCGCGCTCGTCTTCGGCGCCGAAGGCGACGGACTCAGCACGAACGCGATCGAGGCCGCCGACCACGTCGTCACGATCCCGATGGCGCACGGCGTCGACTCGCTCAACGTCGCCGCGGCGGCCGCCGTCGTGCTCTACGCCCTCGCGGTCGATCCCGTGCCGGCCGAGCCGGCCGGAGCCGGGCGATGAGCGCCGGCTCGAGCACGGCGAGGCCGAGCGCACGCGTGTACCGCCGGCGTCGCATCGTGGTGTTCAGCGCCCTCGCCATCGTGCTCGCGCTGTTCACGACCGGTGGCGTCTACTCCGCGAATGCGCTCGGCGCGCCCGTCCCCGCGGCCCAGCCGGCCATCACCGACCCGGCACCCGTCGCTGCGGCTCCCCAGTCGCTGAGCCTGCCCGGCTTCGGCACCTTCGCGGTGGGCGGGGTCGGGTTCGAGGGCCTCCTCGCCGCCGGCGACGAGCAGCGTCCGATGCCGATGGCGAGCATCACGAAGGTCATCACGGCCCTCGTGGTGCTCGACGCGAACCCGATCCCGGCGGGCGAGGGTGGTCCCGACATCACCTACACCGACGCCGACGTCGACATCTACTGGGACCAGGTGGCACAGAACTCGTCGGTGGCCCCGGTGGTCGCGGGCTCCACGCTCTCGCTGCGCGAGAGCCTCGAGGCGATGCTCCTGCCGTCGGGCGGCAACTACTCGATCTCGATCGCGAACTGGGCGTTCGGGTCGGTCGACGGCTTCCTCGAGCGAGCCCGCGCCTGGCTCGACGAGCACGGCCTCGTGAACACCCGCCTCGTCGACACGAGCGGACTCTCGCTCGACGACGTGAGCACCGCCGCCGAGATCGTGGAGCTCGGGAAGCTCGCCATCGCCGATCCGACGGTCGCGGAGATCGTGGCCATGCCGTCGGCGGACATCCCCGAACTCGGCACGGTGAAGAACGGCAACAAGCTGCTCGGCGCGCACGGGGTCGACGGCATCAAGACCGGCACCACCGACGACGCCGCGAACCTCCTGTTCTCGGCGGACTACGCGGTGGGGGCATCGAGCGTGACGGTCGTCGGGGTCGTGCTCGGCGGCGCCACCCACGCGGTGCTGAACGAGGCCATCGCCGCGCTGCTCGACTCCATCGCGCCCGGCTTCCACGAGGTGACGCCGCTCGAGGCGAACCAGGTGCTCGCGCAGTACGAGACCCCGTGGGGCGAGACGGCGCGCGCGCGCACGACCGGCGGGGCATCCGTCGTCGTGTGGAGCGACACCCCGGTCGACGTCGAGGTGCACGCCGACCCCCTGACGCTCGCGAGCCGGGGCGACGAGGTCGGCACCGCCGTCGTGCGCGCCGGCTCGCAGGAGATCACGGTGCCGCTCGTGCTGGATGCGTCGCTCGAGGAACCGGGCGCCTGGTGGCGCCTCACGAACCCCGGCGCCCTCGACGCCCCGGAGGTGGCTCAGTCGGGCAGCGAGTAGGGACCGGCATCTGGGCGCTTCGCCGAGATGAGGTCGCCCGACGACTGGTGACGGACGCGGCGCAGCACCCATGGCACGAGGTACTCGCGCGCCCACGAGAGGTCCTCCACGCGCGCCTGCCGCCAGGTGCTCGTGGGCAGCGGTTCGGGCTTCATCGGCTCGAAGTCGTTCTCGACGTTCAGCGCGGCGAGCACCATGCGGGCGACCTCGTGGTGGCCGAGCGAGTTGAGGTGCAGCCGGTCGGGCGACCACATCCGCTGGTCCTGGATCTCGGTGAGCGCCCACTGGTCGGCGACGATGCAGTCGTACTTCTTCGCGATCGTGCGGAGGTTCTCGTTGTAGATCGCCACCTTGCCGCGGATGCCGCGGAAGACCGGCGAGAAGCCCACGTCCACCCCCGTGAAGAGCACGATGGTCGCGTGGTCGCGTGAGAGCCGCTCGATCGCGTACTCGAATCGGGCCGAGATCTCGTCGGGATCGGTGCGAGGCCGGATCACGTCGTTGCCGCCCGCCGAGATCGTGATGAGATCCGGTCGCAGCGAGAGCGCGGGCTCGAGCTGCTCGTCGATGATCTGCTGGATCAGCTTGCCGCGCACGGCGAGGTTCGCGTAGGCGAAGTCCTCGCTGCCCTGCGAGAGCGCCTCCGCGACGCGATCCGCCCAGCCGCGGTGGCCGCCCGGCACGGTCGACTCGGGGTCGCCGATGCCCTCCGTGAACGAATCGCCGACGGCGACGTAGCGGGACCAGGGATGCTGCTGCGTGACCATGCCCTCCATTGTGCCAAGGCTGCGGGTTCGAGGATGTCGGACCGCTCCGCTACCCTCGAATCCAGTGAGCACCGCGACCCCCTCCGGCCACCAGCCGGGCACCTCGGCTGCCGAGCACCTCTCCCCGTCCTTTCCCGAGCGCGCCGCGTGGGGCACCGCGAGCAAGCTGCGCGCCTGGCAGGCCGAGGCCCTCGAGCAGTACCTCGCCGAGATGCCGCGCGACTTCCTCGCGGCCGCGACGCCCGGCGCCGGCAAGACCACCTTCGCCCTCCGCCTCGCGGCGGAGCTGCGCTCCCGGCGGATCATCGACCGCATCACCGTCGTGGCGCCGACCGATCACCTGAAGCGCCAGTGGGCGGATGCCGCGGCGCGCGCCGGCATCCGGCTCGACCCCGGGTTCCGCAACGCCCACGGGCAGAGCGCCCGGCACTTCCACGGCGTCGCCGTGACCTACGCCCAGGTCGCCATGCGGCCCGCGCTGCACCGCGAGCTCACGATCTCCGGCCGTACCCTGGTGATCCTCGACGAGGTGCACCACGGCGGTGACGCGCTCTCGTGGGGCGACGCGATCCGCGAGGCGTTCGAACCGGCGACGAAGCGCCTCTCGCTCACCGGGACCCCGTTCCGCTCCGACACGGCGCCGATCCCGTTCGTCCACTACGAACCCGACGCGCGGGGCGTGCGGCTGTCGCAGACGGATTACGACTACGGCTACGGCCGGGCACTCGCCGACGGCGTCGTGCGCCCGGTGCTGTTCATGATCTACGCCGGTCACATGCGCTGGCGCACGAAGGCCGGCGACGAGATGGAGGCACGGCTCGGCGAGGACAACACCAAGGACATCACGTCGTCGGCGTGGCGCACCGCGCTCGAGCCCACCGGCGAGTGGATCCCCGCGGTGCTGCAGGCCGCCGATCGACGGCTGACCGAGGTGCGGCACGGCATCCCCGACGCCGGCGGGCTCGTCATCGCGACCGACCAGACGGTCGCAAGGGCCTACGCGCAGATCCTGGAGGGCATCTGCGGCGAGCCCGTCACGGTGGTGCTCTCCGACGAGAAGGAGGCGAGCGCGCGGATCGAGGAGTTCTCGTGCGATACGCGCCGCTGGATGGTCGCGGTGCGGATGGTGTCCGAGGGGGTGGACGTGCCCCGGCTCGCAGTGGGCGTCTACGCGACGAGCGCTTCGACGCCGCTGTTCTTCGCGCAGGCGATCGGCCGGTTCGTGCGCGCACGACGCCGTGGCGAGACCGCCTCGGTGTTCCTGCCGAACGTGCCGACGCTCATGAACCTCGCGGCCCAGCTCGAGCTCGAGCGCGACCACGCCCTCGACCGGCGCAGCGGCGACGGCGACGACGGCCTCGACGACAGCCTGCTCGAGTCCGCGAACCGCGAGGAGCGCGCCTCGGAGGAGGCCGGCCTCGGTACCTGGGAGGCGATCGGGTCGGATGCCTCGTTCGATCGCGTGCTCTACGACGGCACCGAGTTCGGCACGCTCGCCGAGCCCGGCAGCGACGAGGAGTACGACTTCATCGGCATCCCGGGTCTGCTCGAGCCCGAACAGGTGTCGGAGCTCCTGCGGCACCGGCAGGCGCGACAGGCCCGTCGGGCGGGAGAGCGCCGCCGGCACGCAGCCGAGTCCGAGGAGTCCGGCCGTGCCGAACCGGTGGCGCTCTACCGCACGCTCAAGGAGCAGCGGTCGCTGCTCAACAGCCTGGTCGGGCTCTGGGCGCGCCACACCGGCGAGGCGCACTCCCAGGTGCACGCTGAGCTCCGCCGGGTGTGCGGCGGTCCGGCGGTCGCGCAGGCCACCGTGACCCAGCTGCAGGCGCGCATCGACCTGCTTCGCCGGCGACTCGGCAGCCGCTGAGCGCCGAGCATCCGCCCCCGGGCGAGCGGACGCCGCATCCGGGTCCGTCGTCGCAGGCGTGTGCGAGCATGGGCGGATGGACCGACGCACCCGGGTGCTCGTCGTCGCGATCGTCGTCTCGTTCATCGCGTTCCTCGACGGCGCGGTCATCAACGTGGCGCTGCCGTCGCTCGCCGCGGAGCTGGGCGGCGGGCTCGCGTTGCAGCAGTGGGCCGTGGACGCCTACCTGCTCACGCTCGGCTCGCTCATCCTGCTCGCGGGATCCTTGTCCGACTCGTACGGCCGGCTCCGGATCATCCGCATCGGCCTGTACGGGTTCGCCGCCACGTCGGTGCTGTGCGCGCTCGCGCCCACCGGGGTCGTGTTCGTGATCGGCCGCGCCCTGCAGGGCGCGGCGGGCGCGCTCCTCGTGCCGAGTTCGCTCGCCCTCATCGTCGCCACCTTCCCGCACGCGGAGCAGGGTCGCGCGATCGGACGCTGGACGGCGTGGACGACGAGCGCGTTCCTGATCGGGCCGCTGTTCGGCGGCGTGCTCGTCGACCTCGTCTCGTGGCGGCTCGCGTTCTGGATCAACCTCGTGCCCATCGTCGCGGTGCTCGTGCTCATGCGCGCCCTCGGTCGCGACGAGCCGAACCCCGACCATGAGCGGATCGACTGGATCGGCGCGGCGCTCTGCGTCGTCGGACTCGGCGGCACGGTGTTCGCGCTCATCGAGCAGGGCCGCTTCGGCTGGGGCTCGCCCATCGTGTTCGTGCCGCTGGTCGTGGGGCTGGTCGCCCTCGTCTCCTTCGTGCTGTGGGAGCGGCGCGCGCCGCAGCCGATGCTGCCGCTCACCCTGTTCCGCGAGCGGAACTTCGCCGCGGGCAACCTCGCGACCGTCTTCGTCTACGCCGCGTTCTCGCTCGGGCCGTTCGTGATCACGATCTTCCTGCAGGAGACCGGCGGCCTCTCCGCGACGATGGCGGGGCTCGCGACGCTCCCGCCGACGATCATGCTCGTGCTCCTCGGCTCGTGGTTCGGCGGGCTCTCCACGCGCTTCGGGCCGCGGATCTTCATGACGCTCGGGCCGATCATCGTCGCGGTCGGCTACCTGCTCACCCTCTCGGTGCAGGTTGACCTGAACTACTGGCTGCAGTTCCTGCCCGGGATCCTCGTCGTCGGCCTCGGCATGGCGATGACGGTCGCACCACTCACGGCGGCGATCCTCGGTGCGGTGGATCCCGCGCGGGCGGGCATCGGCTCGGCGGTCAACAACGCGGTCGCACGCATCGCCGGCCTCGTGGCGATCGCGAGCCTCGGCGTGATCGTCGGCACACAGCTCGATGTGGGCGGATACCACCGCGCGGCCATCGCCACCGCCGTCTTCCTCGTCGTCGGCGGCGTCATCTCCTGGCTCGGCATCCGCAACCCGGTGCCGTCGCCGGATGCCACCGGAGCGACGCCGCAACCCGACGCGCCGTCGACCGGCACCGCGCACGTGCCGCCGCACGGGGTCGACTGAGGGAGTCGGGTCAGCGCACGGCGCAGTCGCTCCCGCGCCGGCGGCGCGCCCGGGTCAGGCGGTCGCCTCCGCCTCGGTCGGCGCCACGAGGCCGACGAGCTCGGCGGCCGCGTCGAGGGCGGCCATCAGGTCGGCCGTCAGGTCGTCGACGTGCTCGAGGCCGATCGACAGGCGCACGACGGCGGCGCCGGGCTTCGCCTCGCCGGAGACCGGTCGGTGGGTGAGCGACGCCGGATGCTGCACGAGCGAGTCGACACCGCCGAGCGACACGGCGTGCGTCACGAGCTCGCACGACTCCGTGAACCGGGCAGCGGCGTCGTAGCCGCCGGCGAGTTCGAGCGCGATGATCGAGCCGGGGCCTGCGAGCTGGCGGCCGATGAGGCCCGCGGGATCCTGGCCGGGCAGGCCCGGGTAGTGCACGCGCGCCACGGCCGGGTGGGCGAGCAGGCGCTCGGCGAGCACTGCGGCGGTCGCCTGCTGGGCGCGCACGCGAACGGGCAGGGTGCGCAGGCCCCGATGCAGGAGGTAGGCGCCCATCGGGTGCAGCAGGCCACCCGTCAGCGCGCGGACGCGGCGCAGCCGTTCCACCCAGTCCCGGTCGGCGGCCACGACGCCGCCCATCACGTCGCCGTGTCCGCCGAGGTACTTCGTGGCACTGTGCAGCACGAGGGTGGCGCCGAACTCGGCGGGCCGCTGCAGCACTGGGGTGGCGAACGTGTTGTCGACGAGCACCGGCACGTCGCCGGCGGCATCCGCCACCTTCCGCAGGTCGAGGAGCTCGAGGGTCGGATTGGCCGGGGTCTCGACGATCACCAGGCCGGTGTCGGGCTCGATGGCCGCGGCGATGCCCGCGGCATCCGTCCACGTCACCCTCGTGCCGAGCAGGCCGCCCTCGAGCACGTGATCGGTGCCGCCGTACAGCGGACGCACCGCCACCACGTGCGGCGTGCCGGCCGACGCGATGGCGATCAGCGTCGCCGCGAGCGCCGCCATGCCGCTCGCGAACGCGACCGCGCCCTCGGTGCCCTCGAGGCCGGCGAGGGACTCCTCGAACCGGGCGACGCCGGGCTGCCACAAGCGCTGGTAGACCGCGGAGCGCCCGTCGCCCAGGTCGTGCCCGGTGGCGAGCTCCTCGTAGGAGAGCCCGCCGGTCTCGACGGAGCCGAGCGGGTTCGTGGTGGAGAAGTCGATGACGGGAACGTGGGATCCGCTCGCTCGGACCCCGGTCATGCCGCCGTGGACGGCGCGGGTCTCGAACTGCGACGACGATGTCTGCATGCCTTGAATGAAGCAGAAGCTGTGACAAACAGCAACTCGACCTGCACGATCAGTGCGATACACTCGAAATCTCGCAGCTTCTGCAATCCGATCCCGGGGGAGTCCACACAATGGCGCAGAAACCCGAACTCGACCGCGTCGACCGAGCACTGCTCCAGGCGCTGTCGACCAATGCGCGGGCCTCGGGCGCCGCACTCGCCGCCGAGGTCGGCGTCGCCGAATCAACGGTATCGCTCCGCCTTCGTCGCCTGCAGAGCCTCGGCACCGTGCGCGGCTACCGGGTTGAGGTCGACCTCGCCTCGCTCGGCGTGTCGCTGCAGGCGCTGATCGCGATCCGGCTCGTGAAGCACGATCGCAGCGAGATCGACGCGTTCCGGGCGCAGGTGCCGCACCTGCCCGGCGTGCTCGGGGTGTTCCACATGGCCGGGGCGGAGGACTACCTGCTCCACGTGGCCGCGCGCGACGCGGAGGAGCTGCGGGAGTTCGTGCTCGCGCACCTCACGGGGCATCCCGCCGTGGCCCACACCGAGACGAACCTGATCTTCGAGCACGTCGACGGCGACGGCTGGAACAAGCTCGTCGGCTGAGGCGTCATCAGCCGATCGTCGTGCCGAAGGCGAGGCCGAGCAGGTAGGTGACGGCTGCCGCGCCGAGGCCGATGCCGAGCTGGCGCATCGCCCGCTTCATCGGCGACGCGCCCGAGAGCAGCCCCACCGTGGCGCCCGTGGCGAGCAGCGCGATGCCGACGAGCACGGTCGCAGTGATGATGGCCGCCGCACCGTCGAGGCCGAAGATCCAGGGCAGCACGGGGACGAGCGCGCCCGATGCGAAGAACAGGAAGCTCGAGATCGCCGCCGAGAGGCCGGTGCCGACCGCCTCGTCGTCCTGCGCCACGACCGCGAGGGCGTCGGTGGGGGCCTGCAGCTGGCCGGCGGCGTGCACGCGCGCCACGACCAGCGCGGCGTGCTCGCGGGCCGCGGCCTCGTCCATGCCGCGGGCGCGGTAGACGAGCGCGAGCTCGTTCGCGTCGATGTCGAGGTCGACGAGCGCCTCGCGGGTCGTGGGGTCGGGCGCGGATGCCTCCAGCAGCTCGCGCTGCGACCGCACCGACACGTATTCGCCCGCTCCCATCGAGAGGGCTCCGGCGAGCAGCCCGGCGATGCCGGTGAACAGCACCACTGACGCCGGGACGCCGGTCGCGCCGATGCCGAGCACGAGGGCGAGGTTGGAGACGAGGCCGTCGTTCGCACCGAAGACCGCAGCGCGGAAGGTGCCGGCGAGGCGCCGTCGTCCGCGGGCTGCGAGGCCGCGCACGACCTCGCCGTGGATGCGCTCGTCGGCGGCCATCGCGGGGGTCGCGTCGGGGTCGGATGCGTACGGCGACCGGGCCTCGGCGCGCTGCGCGAGTGCGAGCACGAAGATCGAGCCGAACCGGCGAGCGAGGGCCCCGAGGATTCGCGTACGCACGTCGGCGCGGGGGGTCCGGTCGTCGTCGCCGTCGAGCAGGGCGAGCCAGTGGGCTTCGTGGCGTCCCTCGGCGGCGGCGAGCGCGAGCAGGATCTCGCGCTCCTCGCCGTCGCGGCGCGCGGCGAGCTCGCGGTAGACCGCGGCCTCCGCCCGCTCGTCGGCGAGGTACCTGCGCCACCTCGCCCGGTCGGCCTGGGTTCCCGGCCGCTGCTCGTCGATCATCTGCTCCACATCCCCTGGGGGAGCCGCGGACGCTCGCCGAGGCTCCCGCTCCGTCACGTCGCTGCCGCCTGCGCGGCCTCAGCCACGATATCCGCGCGCGGCGCGCCATCCGCCCGATTCGCCGGGATTGGCAGCATTTCGGAGCGCCGAAGCACAGCCGCGGCTCAGGGCTCCCGTGGAGCGGTGACGAAGTCGATGAGCTCCTCCACCCGGCCGAGCAGCGCGGGCTCGAGGTCGCCGTAGCCGCGCACCCGGCCGAGGACGTGCTGCCACGCGCGTGCGATGTCGGCCTGGTCGGCGTGCGGCCATCCGAACGCCTCGCAGACGCCGTGCTTCCACTCGGTGCCCCGCGGGATCACCGGCCACGCCTCGCGGCCGAGCCGGGCGGGCTTCACCGCCTGCCAGACGTCGACGAACGGATGCCCCACGACGAGCACGTGCCGCCCGTGCGGGCCGCGCCGCACCGCGTCGGCGATGCGCTGCTCCTTCGAGCCCGGAACGAGATGGTCGACGAGGATGCCGGCGCGTCGTCCGGGGCCCGGCCGGAAGGCATCGAGCTGCTCCGCGAGCACGTCGACCCCCTCGAGGTACTCCACGACGACCCCCTCGACGCGGAGGTCGGCGCCCCAGACCTTCTCGACGAGCTCCGCATCGTGCCGGCCCTCGACGAAGATGCGGCTGGGCAGCGCGACCCGCGCGTCAGCCCGCTCCACGGCGAACGAGCCGGAGGCCGTGCGCAGACGTCCGGACGGCGCCTTCGGCGCCGGTGCGACGAGCTGCACCGCCTCCCCGTCGACGAGGAACCCGTGTCCGAGCGGGAACATCCGCGTCGCGCCCCGGCGATCCTCGAGCGTGACCGTGCGCCGGTCGACCGCCACGACCGCGCCGCAGAACCCGTTGGCGGCGAGCTCGACCACGAGGTCGCGCTCGGCCTCGACAGTGGGGATCGTGCGGCGGCCACGGCCCCGCCAGTCGCCGGCGAGCACGTCGGCGCCGTAGCGGTCCGGTCCGTTCGAGTCGTGGGGCGCAGTCGGCACCGGTCGAGGCTAGCGGACGTCCCGTGGGCGGGCGGCGCCGACACGGGGCGGGGCGCGATTCGGGTGGGTCACTCCGCCGGGGTCGCGGGCGTCGCGGGCGATGCCGCGACCGTGGAGCGTCGTCGCAGCAGCAACGTCCACACCGCGCCCGCCAGCGCGACGGCGGCCCCGACGGCGAGCGCCCACCGGATGCCGAACGGATCGGCGACCAGGCCGAGCAGGATCGGTCCGATCCCCAGGCCGAGGTCGATCGCGGCACTGGCGGTTCCGGATGCGACGCCGCGCTGCGACGGCGAGGCGGTCGCGAAGATCGCGGAGAAGAACGCGGGCGTGCTGAACGACACGCCGACCGCGGTGACCACGGCGCCCAGCAGCAGGCCGGCCGGCGACGGCCACGACGCGGCGAGCACGAGCCCGAGGGCGATCGTGCCGAGCGCCGCGGCGCCGAGGGCGAGTGGCGGCAGGCGATCGGGGACGCGTGCGAAGGCGAGGCGGCAGACGACGACCACGCCGCCGTACACGAGCAGCACGAGGCTCGCGTTCGCGACGCCGACTCGCACGGCGTACAGCGAGGCGAAGGCCAGGAACCCGCCCATCGCAACGAGCGAGGCGAGGAAGCCGAGCGTGATGGGCAGGGCGGGGCGGTGGATGAGGTGACGTTCGCCGTCGTCGGACGGCCCGCCCGCCCGCGTCTCGCCGACGAGCAGGGCCAGGCCCGCCGCCGCGACGGCCAGGGCGGCGGCGCCCGCCCACGCGAGGCCGAATCCGGACGTCCGCACGAGGACCTCGCCGAGGGGCGGACCGAGCGCGACGCCGAGGTAGAGGCCGAGCGAGTTGTACGAGAGCGCCTCGCCGAGGCGCGCGGGCGGCGCGAGGTCGGCGAGGGCGGCGAACCCGGCGACGAAGAACGCGGCCTCGGCGACGCCGGCGAGGAGCCGGAGTGCGACGATCACGGCGAAGTCGTCGGCGACGCCGATGAGCGCGAGGCTCGCGGCGGCGAGCAGTGCTCCGGCGAGGAGGAGGGGGCGGCGGCCGTACCGGTCGGCGAGTCGTCCGGCGACCGGCCGCAGCACGAGCGCCGAGAGCGCGAAGGCGCCGAACGCCAGCCCGGCCGCGGCCTCGTCGCCGCCGACCGGGCCGGTCACGTAGAGGGGCAGGCCGAAGATGGCGACGCCGCCGGCGGTGAAGTAGCAGAGCTCCGCGACGCCGAGCGCGATGAACGACGGCGTGAACAACCGCTCCGTCGCCGGCGGGCGGGTCATCGCGTGACCCCTTGGCCCGGCGCGGATCGGCTCGGCGATCGTGGATCGCGGGCATCCACGACCTCAGGATATTCCCGTGGGCAGTCGCCGGCGGGTTCAGCGGAAATCGCGCGAGCGGGTTGGGGCCGACAGGATGAGGCGCTCGAATCGGTCGGCCACGAGGTTGGTCACCCCCTCGGGCGAGCGCTCCAGGATGCCGCGCACGATCATGGCCGGCGCCTCGCGGGCGATGCGGCGGTATCGGTTCCACACGCCGACGCCCGCGATCACGTTGAGCGTGCCCGACTCGTCCTCCAGGTTCATGAAGGTGATGCCGCTCGCCGTCGCCGGCCGCTGACGGTGGGTGACCACTCCGCCCACCTCGATGCGCCGGCCGCTCTCTGCATGGCGAAGCAGGTCGATGCGGATCGCACCGCGCTCGTCGAGCTGCTGGCGGATGTGCCGGATCGGATGGTCGTCGGGCGAGATGCCCGTGGCCCACAGGTCGTACACGACCTGCTCCGCCGCGCTCAGCATCGGCAGGAGCGGCGGCTGCACGACGACGATCGAGCCCGCGAGGAACTCCTCGCGGTCCTCCGCAGCCTCGCCCGCGAGCCAGAGCGCCTCGCGCCGCTGCAGGCCGAAGCCGTCGAACGCACCCGCCGCGGCGAGCGCCTCGAGCTGCTCGGCGTTCAGGCCGGCCCGGCGCGAGACATCGGCCATATCGCGGTACGGTCCGCGCTCCTCGCGTTCGGCGATGATGCGCTCGGCCACGGTCGTGCCGATCGAGGAGACGTCGGCGAGCCCGAGCCGCACCGCGAACGCTCCGTCGCGCCGGTGCTCCGCGGAGCGGTCGGGTGCGCTCCGGTCGAACCTGCCGATCGGCGGCTGCGCGGGGTCGGTGCATCCGCCCATGCCGGTCGGCACGCGGCGGAGTCCACCCGCGTGGTCGTCGGTCGCCGAGCCGGTCGCCGCCCCGGCTGCGCACGCGGCGTCGCCGATCGCCTCGAGCCCCGCGTCCACGCCCGACCGGAGGATGTCGGGCCGGAGCATCTCGACGCCGTGCCGCCTGGCATCGGCGGTGAGCGTCTGCGGCGAGTAGAAGCCCATGGGCTGGGCGCGCAGGAGCGCGGCGAGGAACGCGGCCGGGTAGTGCAGCTTCAGCCAGGAGCTCGCGTACACGAGCAGGCCGAAGCTCAGGGCGTGGCTCTCGGCGAAGCCGAAGTTCGCGAACGCCTCGATCTTGGCGTAGATCGAGTCGGCCACCTCGGGCTCGATGCCGTTCGCGGCCATTCCCGCATAGAGCTTCGAGCGGAGCTTCTCGATCTTCTCGACCCCGCGCTTCGACCCCATCGCGCGGCGCAGCAGGTCGGCGTCGGCCGCGCTGCAGTCGCCGACGGCGACGGCCATCTGCATGAGCTGCTCCTGGAAGAGCGGCACCCCGAGCGTGCGGGCGAGCACCGGCTCGAGCTTCGGATGCAGGTAGCTGACGGGTTCCTCGCCCGTGCGCCGGCGGATGTAGGGGTGCACGGCGCCGCCCTGCACCGGTCCGGGCCGGATCAGCGCGATCTCGACCACGAGGTCGTAGAAGCAGCGCGGCTGCAACCGGGGGAGCGTGCCCATCTGCGCACGGCTCTCGACCTGGAACACCCCGATCGAATCGGCCCTGCAGAGCATGTCGTAGACGGCCGCCTCCTCCTTCGGGATCGTCGCGAGCTCCCACTCCTCACCGGTGTGCTCGCGCACGAGGTCGAACGTGTACTGCAGGGCGGCGAGCATGCCGAGGCCCAGCAGGTCGAACTTCACGAGGCCCATCCACGCGCAGTCGTCCTTGTCCCACTGCAGCACCGTGCGGTCCTCCTTGCGGGCGTGCTCGATGGGGCACACCTCGCCGACCGGCCGGTCGGTGAGCACCATGCCGCCCGAGTGGATGCCGAGGTGCCGTGGGAACGTGAGCAGCTGCTCGGCGAGCTCGACGACCGGGCCCGGGATGTCGTGGTCGTCGGTGGAGACCACCGCGCCCCAGCGCTCGACCTGGCGCGACCACGCGTCCTGCTGGCCAGTGGAGTACCCGAGCGCCTTCGCCATGTCGCGCACCGCGGCCTTCGGCCGGTAGCTGATGACGTTCGCGACCTGTGCGGCGTTGTGCCGGCCGTACTTGCCGTAGACGTACTGGATGATCTCCTCGCGCCGATCGGAGTCGAAGTCGACGTCGATGTCGGGCTCCTCGTCGCGCAGGGCGGAGAGGAACCGCTCGAACGGCAGGTCGAAGAAGATCGAGTCGACCGCCGTGATGTCGAGCACGTAGCAGACCGCCGAGTTCGCGGCGGAGCCGCGCCCCTGGCACAGGATGCCGCGGCTGCGTGCCTCGCGCACGAGGTCGTAGACGATGAGGAAGTAGCCGGGGAAGTCCTTCCGCTCGATGACGTCGAGCTCGCGGGCGAGCCGCTCGCGCACGTGGTCGGGCAGGCCGGGGTAGCGTTTCTCGGCGCCGGCCCAGACGAGCTCGCGCAGCCAGCTCATCGGCGTGTGGCCCGCGGGCACCTCCTGGCGCGGCAGGTGCGGGCGCGCGCTCCGCAGCCGGAAGCCGAGCTCCTCGGCGAGCGTCACCGAACGGGCGACCGCGCCAGGGTAGCGCTCGAAGCGACGCATCATCTCGGCTCCGCTGCGCAGGTGCAGGCCGTCGGAGGCGGGCAGCCACCCGTCGAGCTCGTCGAGGCTGCGCCGCGCCCGCACCGCCGCGAGCGCGGAGGCGAGCCGGTGCTCGCCGGGAGTGGCGTAGTGCACCGCGTTCGTCGCGAGGAGCGGCAGCCGGGCGCGTTCGGCGAGCCCGGCCAGCGCGTCGTTCGCCTCCTGGTCGAGCGGATGCCCGTGGTCGAACAGCTCCACGACGACGTTGTCGCGCCCGAAGAGCGCGACCAGCCGGTCGAGCTCGCGCCACGCGGCATCCGGCCCGCCGTGCGCGAGCGCCCGGCGCACCGCGCCCTTGCGGCATCCGGTGGGCACCACCCACTCGCCGCCCGAGCGCTCGGCGAGCTCCTCGAGCGCGTACGTGGGCCGGCCCTTCTCGCCGCCGGCGAGCTGGCCGGCGGTGATCGCGCTCGCGAGGCGGTGGTAGCCCGGCTCCTGCCGTGCGAGCACGAGCAGGTGCTCGCCCTCGGGGTCGGCCACGCCCATCTGCGGCTCGCTGAGCCCGAGCGAGAGCTCGGCGCCGAACACGGTCGCGAGCTCGGGGAAGCTCTCGGCCGCCTCGGCGAAACGCACGATCCCGTAGAAGCCGTCGTGATCGGTGACGGCCAGGCCGGAGAGCCCGAGCCGGTGCGCCTCCTCCACCAGCTGCTCGGGCGTGGAGGCGCCGTCGAGGAAGCTGAACGTGGAATGCGCGTGGAGCTCGGCGTAGGGCACGATCGGCCCGGCCGGCGCCTCGAGCCCCTCCGAGGGGCGGTACGGATGCCGCTTGCGGCTCCACGCGGGGCTGTCGCCGCCGTCGGCGATGAGCGACGGCCCGCCCGGACGTCGCTGGTCGGAGAGCTTGCGCTCGAGCTCCGACCACGGGATCGACGGATTGTTCCAGCCCATCGCTCACCCCGCCTGACGATCCACGGTCATCAGTCGTACCTCGCCTCGGCCCACCAGCCTTCGCGGTCGCGTACGAGGAGCCACGCGCAGCCGTCGTCGTCGACGACCTGGAACCGGTGCACGCGCTTGGCGTGCTCGGCGTCCCACCAGCGCTCCACCACCGGCCATGGGCCGGCCCAGGCCCGCACCGGCGCCGCCTCGCCGCCGCCGACCGCGAATCGCTCGGGTGCTGCTGAGATCGCTCCGCGCGCGTCGATCGCGACGATCTCGCCCCGCCCGTCGAGGAGGGCGATCGGCAGCCGCTCACGGAAGACGCTCGCGGGTGCGAGCGCGGGCAGGCTCCCGGGCCACGGCGCGTCGCCCGTGCGCTCGGGCGGGCGGTCGCCCCACGGCACCAGCACCTGGCGGTCGGCGAGCATGCGGCCGCCGCCGATCGTCGCGGTGACCACGGCCTCGTGCCCCAGCATGCTCTGCACGCGGGTCAGCCCGTGGTGCACGCGCTCGTCGGGCCCGCCGCCCCACAGCCCCTCCTCGTGGTTGCCCGTGGAGTCGATGCGCTCGGGCACGACCCGCAGCCGCACGATCGGCGACGCCAGCCCGCTGTCGACGGTGCCCGCGCCCTGCAGCTGCCACCGCACCCGGTCGACGACGTCGCCCGGCGTGAACCATCGCGGATGCAGCCAGCTGCGGCTCGAGTGCCCGCCGCCCTCGTCGTCGAGCTCGATGCGCAGGCCCGTGCACACGAGGCGCACCGCCCGCATGCGCTCGATGAACTCCTCGGCGCCCACCCGGAACGCGAACGCGAGCTGGTCGACGCGGTCGAGCGGTGGCTCGAAGTGCTGCTCCACCTCGAACTCGGGCGGGGGCGTGCGTGCCACGACCCGTGCCTGCTCCCGCCCCGCCGCACGGTCGTGCGCGAAGGCGCCGGACGCTCCGAAGCGACGCCGCACGTCGTCGGCGGGCAGCGCGGCGAACTCGCCGAGCGTGCGCACCCCGAGCCGGTTGAGCAGGATCGCCGTGCGCGGGTCGACCACGAGCGCCACCGGCAGCGGGGCGATGAAGGCGGCGGATGCCTCGGGGGGCACGATCTCGACGGACTCGCGCGCGGCGCGTGCGGCCTGCTCGGCCGCGAACGGCCCGTCGGCGATGCCGACCCGGGCGCCCGGCACCCCGAGCTCCGCCACGGTCGCGAGGAGGGCCGCCGCCGCGGCCTCCTCGCCCCCGTAGTAGCGCGCGGGACCCCGGGCGCGCATCGCGAGCGTGCCGGGGCGGATCAGCTGGACCCCGGGCACGGTGGCCTCGACGCGTCGCACGACGGGTTCGAAGACCCGCATGTCGAGCGCCGCGTCGTAGTCGAGCACCGTGAGCCCGGGGGAGCGGTACTGCGCCTCGCGCAGCTTCAGTCCGCGAGCGACGCCGTCGCGGCGCGCGGCCGGCGAGCAGGCGAACACGAGGCCGCCCTCGGTGAGGGCGATGGGGGCGGCCGGGTCGAGCGACTGCTCGCGGCACGCCGCGAGGATCGGCCAGTCGGGGCACCACAGCACGATGGTGCGGCCGGGGTCGGCGCTCATCCGGTGGCCCTCCGCTCGAGGTCGTCGAGGCGGACCGGCTCGGTCACGTCGGGGGCGGCGACCTCGTCGACCGGGGCGAACTCCAGCGAGCGCCCCGGAAGCCGCAACCGCGACCTGGCGCGGCGCACGAACTCGCCGCGGCCGGCCGTGCTCACCACGACCTCGCGTTCGGCGAGCCGGCCGTGTCCGCGCTCGAGGCCCTGCCACTCGCTCGCCTCGACCCCGAGCCGGGCGTCGCTGCCGGGCCACTCGCCCGCGACGAGCAGCGTGGTGCCGCGTTGGCGGAGCCGGGCCTGCAGGCGACTCGACTCGGCGGGGGCGATACGGCCGGCCGGCCGCACCGCGACCACGGGGATGACGTCGGCGAGCGCGGCGACGACGGTGAGCCACTGCCGCCCGGGATCGGGCACGAGCACGAGCCGCTCGAGGGCGATGCCGAACCGGGCCGCCGCCTCGACGCCGAACTCGGGCATGCCGGCCACCGCGACCCACCGGCCGCTCGCGCTCGGCCCGGCGAGCAGCGCCATGAGCAGCGTCGTCGAACCCTCGACCTGCACGACCGTGCCCTCGCGGAGCGTGCCGCCCGGCAGCACCGACTCGAGGGCCGGATGCGTCGGCACGGCCTTGGAGTCGAGCCGCGTGGCCTGCATCCCGCGGATGCGGGCCTGCAGCTCGTCGACGCGCGCCGGGCGGGGCGCTGAGGCGAGGGGAGCGGTCATGGTCATACCCCAGTTTCGAACATACGTTCGAATCCGGCAAGTCGAGGATGCCGACCGTCCACCCCGCGTTCCGGGGGTACCGAGGCACGACCTCGAGGCTTCGTGGAGGCCGCGGATCGACGCCGCACCCGGAAACGCGAGAAGGCCGGATCACCATGATCCGGCCTTCTCGACAACGCGTGCGCGAGGGGGGACTTGAACCCCCACGCCCGTTAGGGCACTAGCACCTCAAGCTAGCGCGTCTGCCATTTCCGCCACCCGCGCGTTGTTCCAGGCCCTCGATCGCTCGGAGGCCCGAGAGAAGACATTAGCACGGATTCCGAGGCGCCTCGAACGCCGCCAGGGCGCCGCTGGCCCGCCCCGAGCGCGGCGGCTACGGTGAATCGCATGGCCGAGTCATCCGCAGTCCAGCAGCCGACCACCGAGCTCGACGAGACCGCGGTGATCGCCAGGGATCTCATCCGATTCGACACGACCAACTACGGGGAGGGGCGCGCGAAGGGGGAGCGCGAGGCGGCCGAGTACGTGGAGGCGCGGCTCGCCGCGCTGGGCCTGGCACCGCAGCTCTTCGAGCCGGAGCCGCGCCGGGCGAGCGTCGTGGCGCGCGTCCCGGGGCGCAACCCCGACAAGCCCGCGCTCGTGCTGCACGGCCACCTCGACGTGGTGCCGGCCGATCCGCGCAACTGGAGCGTCGACCCGTTCGCCGGCGAGGTCCGCGACGGCATGCTGTGGGGGCGCGGCGCCGTGGACATGAAGGACATGGACGCGATGATCCTCACGGCGCTGGGCGACATCATCGGGTCGGGCTCACTGCCCGAGCGCGAGCTCGTCGTCGCGTTCTTCGCCGACGAGGAGGCGGGCGGCGGGGTCGGCGCCAGCTGGCTCGTCGACCGGCATCCCGAGCTCTTCGACGGCGCCACCGAGGCGATCAGCGAGGTCGGCGGCTACTCGATCACGGTCGGCGGCGAGCGCGCCTACCTGCTCCAGACGGGGGAGAAGTCGCTCATCTGGGTGCGGCTCGTCGCCCACGGCGTCGCCGCCCACGGGTCGCGGCTGATCCGCGACAACGCCGTCACGAAGCTGGCCGAGGCCATCGCCCGCCTCGGCCGCACGGAGTGGCCGCTCCACCTCACCGACACCACCCGCGAGCTCCTCGCCGCCATCGCCGACACCCTCGGAGTGGATCCCGCGCGGGTCGCGCCGGATGAGCTCGCCGTCGCGACCGGCTCGGCCTCGGGGTTCATCACCGCCACCCTCCGCACCACCACGAACCCGACGAAGCTCGACGCCGGCTACAAGCACAACGTCATCCCCGATCGCGCGGAGGCCCTCGTCGACATCCGCACGCTGCCCGGCGAGGAGGACGCGGTGCTCGCCGAGGTGCGCGAGATCATCGGCGACGACATCGAGATCGAGTTCGTGCACCGCGACGTCGGCCTCGAGTCCTCCACGTCCGGACCCCTCGTCGACGCCGTCACCCGGTCGCTCGCGACGCACGACCCCGGGGCACGCGTGTTCCCCTACCTGCTCTCGGGCGGCACCGACAACAAGTCCCTCTCGCGGCTCGGCATCGCGGGCTACGGGTTCTCGCCGCTCCGGCTGCCGGCCGACCTCGACTTCCCGGCGATGTTCCACGGGGTCGACGAGCGCGTGCCGCTCGACGCACTATCCTTCGGGAGGAGGGTCCTGACGGACCTCCTGCTCGACTACTGACCAACGACCGGTCTCGTTCCTCCGGCTTCCGCGGAGGCGGAAGGCGGACACCAACGTGCTCGAAGCGCTCATCCTCGGATTCGTGCAGGGACTCACCGAGTTCCTCCCCATCTCGTCGAGCGCGCACCTGCGGATCCTGGGCGAGTTCCTCCCGGGCGCGCAGGATCCGGGCGCCGCGTTCACCGCGATCACCCAGCTCGGCACCGAGACGGCCGTCGTCGTGTTCTTCTGGCGCGACATCGTGCGCATCGTCTCGCACTGGTTCAAGGCGCTCTTCGGACGGATACCGCGCAACGATCCCGACGCACGCATGGGATGGCTGATCATCGTCGGCTCGATCCCCATCGTGGTGCTCGGCATCCTCTTCCAGGACGAGATCGAGACGACGTTCCGCTCGCTCTGGATCGTCGCGACGATGCTCGTGGTCTTCGGCATCATCCTCGGCCTCGCCGATTGGGCGGGCGCCAAGAACCGCACGCTCGACCACCTCACGATCCCGCACGGCATCGCGTTCGGGTTCGCCCAGGCCCTCGCGCTCATCCCCGGGGTCTCCCGCTCGGGCGGCACGATCTCGGCCGGGCTCTTCCTGGGCTACGAGCGCGCCGCGGCGGCTCGCTACGCCTTCCTACTCGCGATCCCAGCGGTGTTCGGGAGCGGTTTCTTCCAGCTCGCGAAGAGCCTGGGGGAGCCCGCCGTGTACGGTCCGATCGAGACCGCCGCGGCGACGCTGGTCGCCTTCGTGGTGGCCATCCTCGTGATCGCGTTCTTCATGAACTACATCTCACGGCACAGCTTCCTGCCGTTCGTGATCTACCGCATCCTGCTCGGCGGCACGATCTTCGCGCTGCTCGCGACGGGCGTCATCGACGCGTGACGGATGCCGCGGCATCCGCTCGATCGGACCGTCAGGAGCCGTCGCGCGGTCGCCACGGCTCGTCGCGCGGACCCTCGCGCCCGTCGGCGCGGCCCTCGGGCCCCTCGCCGCGGCGGCGCAGGTAGCGCTCGAACTCCTGGGCGATGGCCTCGCCGCTCGCCTCGGGCGCGTCGACCGCGTCGCGCGCCTGCTCGAGCTGCGTGATGTAGCCCGCCATGTCCTCGTCGTCGGCCGCGAGTGCGTCGACGCCCGCCTCCCACGCCTTGGCCTCGGTCTCGAGGTTGCCGCGCGGGATGCTGAGGCCGGTGAGCTCCTCGAGCTTGCCGAGCAGGGCCAGCACGGCCTTCGGGGACGGCGCGTTGTGCACGTAGTGCGGCACGGACGCCCAGAGCGACACGGTGGGGATGCCGACGCGCTCGGCCTGGTCGGCGATGACGCTGAGGATCCCGACCGGCCCCTCGTAGCTCGACCGGTCGACGCCGAGCGCCTCGCGCACCTCGCGGTTCTCGCTCGACGCGAACACCGACAGCGGACGCGTGTGCGGGGCGTCGGCGAGCATGGCGCCGAGCAGCACGATGCCCTCGATGTCGGCCGTGAGCGCGGCATCCACCAGTTCGGCGGCGAAGCCCTTCCAGCTGCGCGCCGGCTCGGCGCCGATGAGCACGTGCAGGGTCGCGGCCCCGGGTCCGGTGACCCGTTCCTCGTCGTCCGAGGTGGGGGTGCCGCCCGGGCCGAGGATCGCGGCGCCGGGCCATTCGAGGCGCCGCGAGCCGTCGTCGCCGACGACGACCGTGGGCCGGGTGAACTGGTAGTCGAAGTAGAGCTCGGGGTCGACCCCGGCGATCTCGACCAGGCCGAGCCGCTCGGCCAGGAGCTTCGCCGCCCCGGTCGCCGCTTCGCCCGCGTCGTTCCATCCCTCGAAGGCGACGACGAGCAGCCTTCCGCCCTCGAACCCGGCCGGCTGATTCACTCCAGGTGCCCCGCTTCCCGCCCCGGACGCCCGGGGTCCCTCCCACAATAGGCCGTGCCCGTAGACTTGCGGGTTGTGACCACTCGCCTTCCCGCCGCCGTCCTCTGGGACATGGACGGCACCCTCGTCGACACCGAACGCTACTGGATGGCGGCCGAGGAGGAGCTCGTCGAGTCCTTCGGGGGCCGCTGGACGCACGAGGACGCCCTCGGGCTCGTCGGGAGCGGGCTGTGGGAGTCGGCCCGGGTCTTCCAGGCGGCGGGGGTCGACCTCGACGCCGACACGATCGTGGCGCGCCTCACCGCGCGCGTGCAGGAGCAGCTCGCCGAGCACGGCGTGCCGTGGCGGCCGGGCGCGCGCGAGCTGCTCGAGGCGCTGCGCCTGGCATCCGTGCCCACCGCGCTCGTCACCATGTCGGTCCGCTCCATGGCCGACGACGTCGTGCGTGCGATCCCGTTCGACGCGTTCGACGTGATCGTGACCGGCGACTCGGTCGGCAACGCCAAGCCGCACCCCGAGCCGTACCTCGCGGCGGCCGACGCCCTCGGCGTCGACGTGCGCGACTGCGTCGCGATCGAGGACTCGCCCGCCGGGCTCACCTCGGCGTGGTCGGCCGGCGCCGTCACGATCGGCGTGCCGAACTTCATCTCGCTCGACGAGGCGCCCGCCCACGTGCTCTGGCCGACCCTCGCCGACAAGTCGGTGGCGGATGTCGCGGCGCTGCTCGAGGCGCGGGAGGCGAGCGCATGAGCGAGAGCCGCGGCGAACGCAGCGGGCCGTTCCGGTCGGGTGACCGCGTGCAGCTCACCGGGCCCAAGGGGCGGATGCACACCATCACCCTCGAACCGGGAAAGCTGTTCCACTCGCACAAGGGGCCGATCGCGCACGACGACCTCATCGGCCGTCCCGACGGGTCGGTGGTCGCGAACCAGGTCGGCGTCGAGTACCTCGCCCTGCGCCCGTTGCTCAGCGACTTCGTCATGTCGATGCCCCGCGGCGCCGCGATCGTCTACCCCAAGGACGCCGCGCAGATCCTCGCCCAGGCCGACGTGTTCCCGGGCGCCACGGTCGTCGAGGCCGGGGTCGGGTCGGGCGCCCTCTCGCTCTGGCTGCTGCGCGCGATCGGTCCGGCCGGCCGCCTCATGTCGTTCGAGCGGCGCGAGGAGTTCGCGGAGGTGGCGCGCGGCAACGTCGCGACCTTCCACGGCTACGACCCCGGGAACTGGTCGATCACGCTCGGCGACCTCGCGGAGGCGCTGCCCGGACAGGCGCCCGCGGCATCCGTTGATCGCGTGGTGCTCGACATGCTCGCGCCCTGGGAGTGCATCGACGTCGTCTCGACCGCGCTCAAGCCGGGCGGCGTGCTGCTCTGCTACATCGCCACCGTCACGCAGCTGTCGCGGGTGGCGGAGGCGATCCGGGACACCGACATGTACACGGAGCCGCAGTCGTCGGAGACCATGGTGCGCGGATGGCACGTGCAGGGCCTCGCGGTGCGCCCCGACCACCGCATGATCGCCCACACCGGCTTCCTGCTCACCGCCCGTCGGCTCGCGCCCGGCACCGTGCTGCCCGAGCTCAAGCGCCGCCCGTCCAAGACGGAGTTCAGCGACGAGGACGTGGAGGCGTGGACGCCCGGCGCCCTCGGCGAGCGGGCGGTCAGCGCGAAGGCGCTGCGCAAGCGCGTTCGGGCGGCGGATGCCGCGGCGGAGCGCTCGCGCGCCTCGGAGCCGGGCGCCTCGCCCGACGACGAAGCGCCGGGCGAAGCCTTGTAGGCTTTCCGTGCCCCTCCGCGACCCATCGAAGAATCGAGGATCAGTGCGCTCGTCACTCGCGCTCATCGCCACGGCCGGCATCGTCGCCGCGGCCCTCACCGGATGCTCGTCCGCGCCGGCCGCCCCCGAGGCGACCCCGGGACAGTCCTCCGGCGTCGTCGTCGTGGAGGGCGATTTCGGCGAGGAGCCCCGCGTCGAGTTCCCGTCGCCGCTCGCACCCCAGGAGACGCAGTGCTCCGAGGTCATCGCCGGCGAAGGGGAGCGGCTGCAGGAGGGGCAGCAGGCGCTCATCAGCCTGGCCGTGTTCAACGGCTCGACGGGCGAGGACATCCAGTACGCGGGCTTCGGCGACGAGGAGCCGATCGCCGTCACCGTGTCGGACTCGACGCTTCCCGGACTCAAGAAGGCGCTCGAGTGCGCGCAGGTCGGCTCGCGCGTCGCCGTGGTCGTGCCGCCGGAGGACGCCTTCGGCGAGGAGGGCAACGAGTCGCTCGCCGTGTCGCCCGACGACAGCCTCGTCTTCGTGATCGACGTGCAGCGCGCCTTCCCGGCCCGCGCCGACGGTGCGGCGCGGCTCACGCGCGACGGCTTCCCGGCCGTGGTGCTCGCGCCCGACGGCCGCCCCGGCATCACCGTGCCGAAGAACGACCCGCCGAAGGAGCTGCAGACCGAGGTCCTGAAGCAGGGGAACGGCGAGACCGTCGAAGACGGCGACGCCGTCGTCGTGCACTACACGGGCGTGCTCTGGAACGACAACACGGTCTTCGACTCGTCCTGGCAGAACGGCGCCCCGGCCACGTTCGTGGTCGGCGAGGGCTCGGGTGCGCAGGTCATCCCGGGCTTCTCGAAGGCCCTCGTCGGCCAGCAGGTCGGCTCGCAGATCGGCGTCATCGTGCCGCCGTCCGAGGGATACGGCGACGAGGGCAACGCCCAGGTGCCCGCAGGATCCACGCTGTTCTTCGTGATCGACATCCTGGGTGTGATCTGAGCCGGCGGGCGCGGCCGTCGGTCGCCCGTCGTTCAGTATGATCGCTCCTGTGTCGGGTGCATCGCGCAAGGGTGAGCCGAGGATCCCGGTCGAAGATCGGCTCTTCAGCCTGGTCCTGGCGCTGCTCGCCACCGAGACGGGGCTCCTGAAGTCCGAGATCCTCTCGTCGGTGCGCGGCTACGCCGAGCGCTACGACGACTCCGGCCAGAACGCCAACCTCGAGCGACAGTTCGAGCGTGACAAGGACGACATCCGCGAGCTCGGCATCCCGCTCGAGACCGTCGAGTCGCCCGATCGGCCGGGCGACAACCAGGCGCTCAGGTACCGCATCCCGAAGGGCCTGTACGACCTGCCCGACGAGGTGCGATTCACCCCCGACGAGCTCGCCCTGCTCGGCCTGGCCGCAGAGGTGTGGCGCGAGGCATCCCTCTCGGCCGACTCGCAGCGGGCGCTCACCAAGCTGCGCTCGCTCGGCATCGAACCGCGCGAGCCCGTGATCGGCTACGCGCCGCGGCTGCGCGTGCGCGACGCCGCGTTCGAGCCGCTGCGGCAGGCGCTCGACCGCCGCCAGTCGGTGCGATTCCACTACTTCAAGCCCGGCGAGGGCGCTCCGCGCGAACGCACCGTCGACCCGCTCGCCGTGGTGCTCCACGAGGGCCGGTGGCACCTGCACGCGTTCGACCGTGACGCCGGGGCCCCGCGCACGTTCCTGCTCTCGCGCATCATCGGAGCCGTCGAGCCCGTTCCCGGCATGACCTTCGACGCTCCGCCGGCCGACATCCAGGACCGCGTCCTCGCCGAGCTCGACGAGCTCCGCTCGCGCAACGCGGCCGACCTCGCGGTCACCGCCGGGTCCGACGCCGAGGTGCGCCTCGGGCGGCGGGCGGTGCTGCGCGACGAGGATGCCGGCGTCATCCGCCTGCACTACACGGATGTCGCGGTCTTCGCCGACGAGCTCGCGGCCTACGGTCCTGAGGTGCGGGTCATCGCCCCCGATTCCCTGCGCGAGGCCGTGCGCGAGCGCCTCGCGACCGTCGTCGCCGCCCACCGCGGCGGAGGTGCCGCGTGATGGCCCGGCGTTCGAAGCCGCTCAAGGCGCCCGACAAGCTGGTCTTCCTCCTCTCGTTCGTGCCGTACCTGCTGGAGCGGCGGGTCGTCGACGTCGCGGAGGCCGCGCAGCACTTCGGCATGACCGAGGAGGAGATCCGCGACGCGGTGCGACTCATCGCGACCTCGGGACTGCCCGGGTCGACCGGGACGTACCAGCCCAACGACCTCTTCGACATCGACTGGGACTCGTTCGAGGACGACGACGTCATCGTCATCGTGCACCACGTCGCGATCGACGACGCGCCCCGCCTCTCCGCGCGCGAGGCGGCGGCGCTCATGGCCGGGCTCCAGTACCTCTCCGCCTCGCCCGAGAGCGCGGGCAGCGCGTCGCTGGCCTCGCTGCGCGCGAAGCTCGCGGCCGGTGCCTCGTCGGCGCCGAGCCGCCTCGGGGTCGCCGAGACCGAGGCGGACGCGTCCCTCGCCCTCATCCGAGAAGCGGTCGCCGAGGGCCGCCAGCTCGAGTTCGACTACCTCAACGCCAGGGGCGAGCGCGGCCGCCGCAGGGCCGACCCGCTGCGCATCATCTCGCAGGACGCCGACTGGTACCTGCAGGCGTACTGCCACACGCGGGAGGACGTGCGGAACTTCCGCGTCGACCGCATGAGCGACCTCGTGCTCACCGACGAGCCGATCGGCGACCACTCGCACCGCATCGTCCCCGACACCCTGTTCCAGGGCTCGGAATCCGACCTCGACGTGGTCGTCGACGTGTCCCCGGCGGCCCTGCCGCTGCTGTCCGACTACCTCGCCGACTCGAGCTCCCGCGAGGTCGACGGACGACTCCGCGTCACGCTCCGCCTCGCGCACGTGCACGGACTGAAGCGGCTCGTCGCGGGGCTGCCCGGCCTCGTCACCGTCGTCGCGCCGCCCGAGGCGCGTGCAGCGGTGGCGGACTGGGCGAGCGCCGGGCTGGCGGGATACCCCGAACACGGAACGGCCGAGTCCGACGCGCGCTCGCCTCACCCCGGCGACGGCACGGCCTGACCCGAACCGGCGCCGGACATCTCGTTGGGGCAGTGTGCTCCCGCGACAGGTAGACTGTCGTCACGATCCCTCCCGAGAACGGACGAACACCCATGTGGCAAGGCTTCACCGGTTGGCACGCGCTGATCATCCTCGTGGTCATCCTGCTGCTCTTCGGCGCCCCGAAGCTCCCGGCGCTCGCCCGTAGCCTCGGTCAGTCGATGAAGATCCTCAAGAGCGAGGTCCGTCCCGAGAAGGACGAGTCCGGCACGACCGAGACCCCGGCAGCCGACGCGAACACCACGGGCGCGGCGGCGAGCACGACGAGCGCGGCAGACGGCACCGTCAGCTCGACGAAGACCGACGAGGCCGATTCCGGCAAGAGCCGCTGAACCCGATGTCCGCGGTGAAGGATCGCGGGGAGAAGAACCGCGAGAAGCGCATGTCGCTCGGTGCGCATCTCATCGAGCTGCGCAAGCGCCTCTTCATCTCCGCCATCTCGATCGTGGTCGGCGCCGCGCTGGGCTGGTGGCTCACCGACGTCGCCGTCTGGGAAGCCATCCAGGAGCCCGTCCAGCGGGTGGCCGAGGCGCAGGGAAGCTCCTCGGCGATCATCTTCCCGACCATCTCGAGCGCATTCGACCTCCGGCTCCAGATCGCGTTCACGCTCGGCATCGTGATCTCGAGCCCGGTGTGGCTCTACCAGGTGTTCGCGTTCCTCGTGCCCGGGCTCAACAAGCGGGAACGCCGGTTCACGCTCGCGTTCTTCGCCACCGCGATCCCGCTGTTCTTCGCGGGGTGCGCGGCCGGCTGGTTCGTGCTGCCGAACATCGTGAAGCTCATGACGAGCTTCGTCCCCGAGGGCGGCGAGTCGCTGCTCACGGCGAAGGAGTACATCGACTTCGTGCTGAAGCTCGTGATCGCGATCGGCGTCGCGTTCGTCGTGCCGGTCTTCATCGTGCTGCTCAACTTCGCGGGCGTCATCAGTGCCGCCGCCATCATCAAGTCGTGGCGCGTGGCCATCCTCGTGATCGTGCTGTTCACGGCGATCGCGACCCCGTCGGCCGACATCATCTCGATGTTCATGCTCGCCGTGCCGATGATCGCCCTCTACTTCGCGGCCTGGTTCATCGCGCACCTGCACGATCGCCGTGTCGAGCGCCGCAACCGCCTGGAGTTCGAACCGGCTGTCTAGGCTGGAGGGGTGATGAGCCTCTCACCGGCCGAACGATACGCGAGTGCTCGCGACCAGCGCCGGAAACCCCGACTCGTCGAGTTCGCGTCGAGGCTCCGCTTCGACCTGGACCCGTTCCAACGCGCCGCGTGCGCCGCGCTCGACGAGGATCGCAGCGTGCTCGTCGCGGCGCCCACCGGCGCGGGCAAGACGGTCGTGGCCGAGTTCGCCGTCTTCCTCGCGATGCGGGAGCCCGGCGCGAAGGTCTTCTACACGACGCCGATCAAGGCGCTCAGCAACCAGAAGTACCAGGAGCTCGCCGACGAGTGGGGCGCGGCCGAGGTCGGCCTCCTCACTGGTGACACGAACGTGAACTCGGGTGCGCGCATCGTGGTGATGACCACCGAGGTGCTGCGGAACATGCTCTATGCCGACTCGCCGCTGCTCGACCGGCTGGCGTACGTGGTGATGGACGAGGTGCACTACCTCGCCGACCGGTTCCGCGGTGCGGTCTGGGAGGAGGTCATCATCCACCTCCCCGAGGAGGTTCGGCTCGTCTCGCTGAGCGCGACCGTGTCGAACGCCGAGGAGTTCGGCGACTGGCTGCAAGCCGTGCGCGGCGATACCGACGTCATCGTGTCCGAGGACCGGCCGGTGCCGCTCGAGCAGCACGTGCTCGTGAAGGCGAAGCTCATCGACCTGTTCGACTCGTCGGGGCAGGCGGCGACGAACCGGGTGAACCCCGAGCTCCAGCGCCTCGCGCGCGCCGGCGGACGGTCGATCTCATCGCGGTCGGCACGCGGGCGCCGCGGCGGCGATCGCGGCAGGTACCACCAGCCCTCGCCGGGGAGCGGGCGCGTCGAGCGCCCCGACGTGATCGAGCTGCTGCACGGCAAGCACCTGCTGCCCGCGATCGTCTTCATCTTCTCGCGCGCGGGCTGCGACCAGGCCGTGCGCCAGGTGCTCCGCTCCGGCATCCGCCTGACCGACGCGGCCGAGCGAGACGAGATCCGAGCCATCGTCGAGGAGCGCGCACGGATGCTTCGGGACGAGGACCTCGCGGTGCTCGGCTACTGGGAGTGGCTCGAGGGCCTGCAGCGAGGGGTGGCCGCGCACCACGCCGGCATGCTGCCGGCCTTCAAGGAGGTCGTCGAGGAGCTCTTCCAGCTGAAGCTCCTGAAGGTCGTCTTCGCGACCGAGACGCTCGCGCTCGGCGTCAACATGCCGGCGCGCTCGGTGGTGCTCGAGAAGCTCGAGAAGTTCAACGGCGAGGCCCGGGTGCCGATCACGCCGGGGGAGTACACGCAGCTGACCGGTCGAGCGGGCCGCCGTGGAATCGACGTGGAGGGCCACTCCGTCATCCAGTGGGTCGACGGCCTCGATCCCGAGGCGGTGGCTGCATTGGCCTCGCGGCGCAGCTACCCCCTGAACTCCAGCTTCAAGCCGACCTACAACATGGCCGTGAACCTCGTCGACCAGTTCGGCCGGGAGCGCACGAGGCAGATCCTCGAGCTCTCGTTCGCGCAGTTCCAGGCCGACCGGGCGGTGGTCGACCTGGCGCGGACGCTGCGCAAGCAGGAGGAGTCGATGGCCGGTTACGAGGAGGCCATGCGCTGCCACCTTGGTGATTTCGGCGAGTACGCTGCGCTCCGACGCCGTATCGGAGAGCTCGAGCGGCAGACGTCGAAGGGCAATCCGACGCACGCGCAGCGCGAGCGGCTGCAGCGCGAGCTCGGCGAGGCCCGCAAGGCGATGCGGGCGCATCCGTGCCACGGCTGCGCCGAGCGCGAGCAGCACGCGCGGTGGGCCGAGCGTTGGTGGCGCCTGAAGCAGGAGCACGACCAGCTGTCCCGGCAGATCCGCACGCGCACGGGGCAGGTCGCCAAGCGATTCGACCGGGTCGCCGAGGTGCTCGAGCAGCTCGGCTACCTCGAGCGCGATCGGCATGGCTCGCTCGTCTCGACGTCGGCGGGACGCATCCTGAAGCGCATCTACGGAGAACGTGACCTCCTCGTCGCCGAGTGCCTGCGGCAGGGCTTCTGGGACGGCCTCGACGTGCCGTCGCTCGCGGCCATGGCGGCGGCCCTCGTGTACGAACCACGACGTGACGATCGCGGCGAGCAGTTCCGCCTGCCCCGCGGACGCTTCCGTGCGGCGTTCGAACGCACCACGGATGTCTGGAGCGAGCTCGACGACCTCGAGCGCGACCACCGGCTCGCCGGCAGCGACCAACCGTCGCCGGCGCTGGCCACCGCCATGCACGCCTGGGCGAGCGGCGCGGGCCTCGGCCAGGTCCTCGCCGACACCGAGCTCGCGGCGGGCGACTTCGTGCGGCTCACGAAGCAGGTCGTCGACCTGCTCGACCAGGTCTCGATCGTGGCGGATGCCGAGCTCGGCGCGACGGCGCGCGCGGCGATCGACGCCGTCCGGCGAGGCGTGGTCGCCTACGGTTCGGTCGCATGATCGACCGGTCGCGTCGCCTAGGCTGATCTGGTGCCCGAGAACGATCCGCGTCCCCTGCTGCCGTTGTGGGTCGCGGTGCTCGTGGCGATCGCGGGCGGACTCGTCTACGACCTCGGCTTCCCGGATGCGGGCATCTGGCCGCTCGCCTTCGCCGGAATCGCGCTCGCCCTCGTCAGCCTGATCGGCCGGACCTCATGGTCGGCCGCGCTCGTCGGCTTCGCGTTCGGCATGGCGTTCTACCTGCAGCACGTGTCGTGGACGACCCTGTACCTCGGGCCCGTGCCATGGCTCGCCCTGTCGGTGCTCGAGTCGCTCATCGTCGCCGGAGGCGCCGTGCTCATCGCGCTCGCCTACCGGTGGGTCCCGAGGGCGAGCACGTCGCGCTGGGTGCGCCTCCTCTGGCTGCCGCTGCTCGTCGCAGGGCTCTGGTGCGTGCGCGAGGCGGCGACGGGCTCGATCCCGTACGGCGGGTTCCCGTGGGGCCGCGCCGCGCTCAGCCAGTCCGAGAGCCCGTTCGCCGACATCGTCTCCTGGGTCGGGTCGACTGGGCTCGGGTTCGTCATGGTCGCGATCGTCGCGGGCGTCATCGAGTGGGTGCGCCTGCGCGGGTGGCAGGACCTGCGGTCGGCCATCCCGGTGACGGCGCTCGCGCTGGTTGCGCTGCTGCTGCCGGCGTGGCCGACGACGACGACGGGGGAGATCCGCGTGGCGAGCGTGCAGGGCAACGGCCCGGCGGGGTACTTCGACGAGCGCGCTCCCGGCGACGTGCTGGAGGCCCAGCTCGACGCCACCGAACCGATCCTCGACGAGCCGGGCGTCGACGTGCTGCTCTGGCCCGAGGGCGGCTCCGACCTCGACCCGACGCGCAGCCCCGATGTCGCCGACACCTTCGACGACCTGAGCGAGCGGCTCGGTGCGCCGGTCGTGTTGAACACCGTGACGACGCGCGACGACGAGTTCTTCAACACGTCCCTGCTGTGGCGCGCCGGCGAAGGCGCCGTCGACAGCTACGACAAGCGCAATCCGGTGCCGTTTGGCGAGTACATCCCCGACCGGGCGTTCTGGGAGCCGCTCGCCCCCGACCTCATCGGCCTCATCCAGCGCGGCTACACCCCGGGCACCAACGCGCCGGTGTTCGACCTGGGCAGCACCGTCACGGGCCTCGCGATCTGCTTCGACGTGATCTACGACGAGCTGATCTGGGAGGGCGCGCGCGACGGCGCAGAACTGTACATGTTCCAGACGAACAATGCCGACTTCACCGGCACCGACGAGAACCAGCAGCAGCTCGCGATCGCGCGCCTGCGGGCGATCGAGACGGGCCGATCCGTGGTGAACATCTCCACCGTCGGCACCAGCCAGGTCATCGACCCGACCGGGCGCACCATGGACGCCCTCCCGGCCTACGAGCAGGGGGCGATGGTCACCGACGTCGAGTTGCGCGAAGGCCTGACGCCGTCGGTCGTCCTCGGCGGAACCGTGCCGTTCCTGATCGTGGCCGCGTCGTTGGGCGGCCTCGTCGCGGCGGGCGTCCTCGCCCGACGACGGTCACGTCGCGAGGTCGACTCCGAGGGCTGACGGAGGCTACGCGCCGATCTTCTGCTGGCCGCGGCGAGCACGCAGGTACTGGAGTCGCTCCTCGAGCAGCTCCTCGAGCTCGGCGCGGGTACGACGCTCGAGCAGCATGTCCCAGTGGGTGCGGGCGACCTTCTCGCCCGAGCGGTCGATCTCGACCGGCTGGGAGTCGACGAGGAGGGTGGCCGCGGCACCGCAGTAGCGGCACTCCCAGCTCTCGGGGAGCTCGGCTTCGGTCGAGAAGGTCATCACCGTCTCGCGGCTGCACGTGGCACAGCGGTACGTGTAGTCGGCGCGGTCGGCGAAGATCACGCCGTCCTCGCTCTGCAGGCTCTGCGCGCCGATTCGCATGCCCCGAAGGCTCCGGTCCGCCATGGCGTACTCCTCTCGATCGTCTATAGGTATAAACGATCAAGCTGGGCATTCCCCTTCCAACGACTGGGTGATTGCCGGGGAATTCTCAGCTTCGACCGGCCACGAGCGGCAGGGCGAGGTCGGCGCGATCGGTCACCAGCCCATCGACGCCGAGGTCCAGCAGCCGCACCATGTCGGCGGGGTCGTTCACCGTCCAGACGTGCACCTCGACCCCCGCCTCGTGCACGCGCTCGACGAAGCGCGACGTGACGAATCGCACCGGCCCGACGCGTTCCGGAACCTGGAGCGCGGCCGCGCCGCGAAGCGCACGTCGAAGTGCGTCCGCTCCGGCGAACGCCGCGCGGCGGGCACGGATGACACCGGCGCGGCCGGCCGAGGTCACGGCGTCGGGCACGAGCTCGCCGAGGCGACGGCGACGGCGATCCGAGAAGCTCGTGAGGAGCACGCGCGCGCCCGCCCGGGTGCGCTGCACCGCGTCGACGGTCGCCCCGACGGCGGTCTCCGCCTTGACGTCGATGTTGAACCGAGTCTCGCCGAATGCGTCGAGGGCCTCCTCCAGCGAGCAGTAGCCCTGCCCGTGCCCGAGGTCGACGCGACGGAGCTCGGCCATGGTCAGCCTCGACACGTCGACGTCTCGCCCCGCAACCCGCCGTAGCGACGGATCGTGCGACACCACGGCGACGCCGTCGGCCGTGAGGTGCACGTCGGTCTCGAGGTACGACGCGCCGACACCCACCGCGTGGGCGAACGAGAGCAGCGTGTTCTCCGGTGCCTCGAGCGCGAGGCCGCGGTGCGCGAGCACGCGCGGCCTCGGCGGATCGAAGTACGTCGAGGGCACGCCGGTCAGGGCCGGGCGGTCGGCGTGGCACCCGATGCGGGCGGCGGCGCCGGGGCATCCGTCGTCGCGCCCGACTGCGGCGTGAACGCCGTGCCGATGCCCTTGAGCGCCTCGGTCAGCTCGCTCGGGATGATCCACAGCTTGTTGGCCGGGCCCTGCGCGATCTGCGGCAGCATCTGCAGGTACTGGTAGCCGAGCAGCTTGGGATCCGCGTCGCCCTTGTGGATGGCGTCGAAGACCGTGAGGATCGCCTCGGCTTCGCCCTGTGCGCGCAGCACGGCGGCCTTGGCGTCGCCCTCCGCCTCGAGGATCGCGGCCTGTCGGGCGCCCTCTGCCGTGAGGATCGCCGACTGCTTGGTGCCTTCCGCGGTGAGGATGAGTGCGCGTCGATCGCGCTCGGCGCGCATCTGCTTCTCCATCGAGTCCTGGATGGAGTGGGGCGGATCGATCGCCTTCAGCTCCACGCGGCCGACCCGGATGCCCCACTTGCCGGTCGCCTCGTCGAGGACGACGCGCAGCTGCCCGTTGATGTTGTCGCGTGAGGTGAGCGCCTCCTCGAGGTTGAGGCCGCCGACCACGTTGCGGAGCGTGGTCGTGGTGAGCTGCTCGACCGCGCCGATGTAGTTCGCGATCTCGTAGGTCGCCGCCCGGGCATCGGTCACTTGGAAGTACACGACCGTGTCGATGGAGACGACCAGGTTGTCCTCGGTGATGACCGGCTGGGGCGGGAAGGAGACGACCGTCTCGCGCATGTCGACGAGCGGACGAAGCCGGTCGATGAACGGGATGAGGATGTTCAGGCCGGGGGAGAGGGTCTTGTGATAGCGGCCCAGCCGCTCGACGATGCCCGAATAGGCCTGCGGGATGATGCGGATGGACTTCGCGAGCACGACGATCACGAAGATGACGATGACGAGGATGATGACCGCCAGGACGATGGTCCCGACGTCGATATCGGTCACTGCGGGGTGCTCCTCTCAACGGGCACGACGACGGCCGTCGCACCATCGATGCCGGTCACGAGCACCCGCTCGCCGACCGCCACATCCGCCTGCTCGGTGATGGGGGAGAGGCGTGACGTCCAGACCTCTCCATTCTGGAGACGAACCTGCCCGCTCGACGACGTGACGGTGCGGACGACCGAGCCCTCCGCCCCGATGAGCGCGTCGATGTTGCTGCGGGCGGGATCACCGCCGCGCCGGAGCATCCGCAGCAGCGGTGGCCGGAGCGTGAGGATGAGCGCCACCGCCACGACGGCGGCGACGATGAACTGGGCCCACCACGGGATGCCGAACAGTCCGGAGAGCAGGCCGGCGACACTGCCGAGAGCCAGCATGAGGAACGTCATCTCGAGTGTGAACACCTCGATCGTCGCGAACACCAGGATCAGCACCAGCCAGACGATCCACGCGTACTGGGTCAGCACATCCATTCGGTCTCCTTCGCACGCGCCCCGCTTCGAAACTAGCAGGGCGGATGCCGCGGCGGGTGGAGTTGATAGTCTCGGTTCGGCGCACCGCCGAGGGCCTGCAGGCCCCTATCCAGATGCTTCGAGGAGTCCCCGCCGTGACCAGCCCACTCGCCCCCGGATCGCTCGACGGACGCGTCGCCCTCGTGACGGGATCGTCACGCGGCATCGGAGCCGACACCGTGCGCTTCCTCGCCGGCGCGGGCGCCGCCGTCGTCGTGAACTATCGCAGCAAGGCGCCCCGGGCGGAGAAGGTCGTCGCCGAGGTGACCGAGGCGGGCGGCCGCGCGATCGCGGTCGGCGCCGACCTCACCGACGCGGCATCCGTCGGGGCGATGTTCGAGCGCACCGTGGCCGAGCTCGGGCCCATCGACGTCCTCGTGCTCAATGCCTCCGGCGGCATGGAGTCGGGCATGGGGGAGGACTACGCGATGCGGCTCAACCGCGACGCCCAGGTCAACGTGCTCGAGGGAGCGCTGCCGCACCTCGCTCCCGGCGCCCGCATCGTGTTCGTGACCAGCCACCAGGCCCACTTCATCCGCACCACGCCCACCATGCCCGAGTACGAGCCGGTGGCCCTGTCGAAGCGCGCCGGCGAAGACGCCCTGCGCGCCAAGCTGCCCGAGCTCGAGGCCGCCGGGTTCGAGTTCGTCGTCGTCTCGGGCGACATGATCGAGGGCACCATCACCGCCACGCTGCTCGAGCGCGCGAATCCGGGCGCGATCGAAGCGCGCAAGCAGGACGCCGGCCGCCTGTACAACGTCTCGGAGTTCGCGGCCGAGGTCGCCTCGGCCGCCGTCGACCCGGTGCCCGCCGATCACACGCGCTACGTCGGCGACACCTCGGGGTTCGTCGCCGAGAGCTGAACCTGCACCCCGGTCACGATGAAGGCCGGTCGCGAAGCGTCGTGCGCTCCGGACCGGCCTTCGTCGTCGGATGCCGCGGTGCTACGCGGTGGCGGGCGCGTTCTTCGCGCCGCGCCCGAAGGTGAAGGCGCGCACGATCTGGATGATCCCGAGCACGATCAGGCTGATGCCGGCGATGATGAACAGGATGACCGCGCCCCACAGCGGGGAGAACAGCAGCACGATGCCCGCGACGACGCTCAGGATGCCGAAGAAGATCGCCCATCCCTTCGACGGGGCGTCGCTCGACTGCACGAGCGCCACGATGCCCTCCACGATCCACAGGATCCCGATCAGGATGCCGAGGAAGATGCCGAGCACGACCGCCGAGTCCGACGGGTTCGCGAGCACGATGACACCGCCGACCACGAACAGGATGCCGAGGATGATGTCGAGCGTCCTCGCGCCGCCGGAGATCCCCTTCGAGAAGATGCCGAGGCCGGCGTAGGCGAGCCCGGCGATGATGAAGTAGATCCCGAGGATCACGGTGATCACGACCGCCGAGTCCTTCGGCCAGAACGTGATCAGGATGCCGACGATGAGGGAGACGGCGCCGGTGATGCCGAGGGTGGTGCGCACGGTGTTGATCGCGGCCTTCGACAGGTCCGCTGAATCCAGCGAGAACGCGGCGAAGACCGTATTGGACTGCGGCGAAGACATGAGATGTCCTTTCTGAGGGCGACGACATGGTGCGTTGCAGGTGTCAGGCTATTCCCACGCAACCCCTGAGCGTCGGATGTGAACGCGCGCGTCATGCGCGTCGCCGCGCTTCGAGTGCGACGCAGGGGAGTGGGAGGCGCGCCTCGCGCTCAGGGAACGCACAGGCACGGGCCGCGACACCCGCCCTGAACGGACCCGCCTGCCCCGCAACGGCGGGGCTACACTTTCGAGCATGACTCGGATTCGTGCTCCGTTCGCCGCCGCGCTCATCGTGCTGGCCGCCGTCGCGCTCAGTGGCTGCGCGACCAGCTCCGGCGGTGGCTCCATCGACCCCGTGGGCACCTGGGCGGAGTCCAGCGACGCGGACGCCCCATCGCTCACGCTCGCCGACGGCGGAAAGCTCACCGGCACGGACGGCTGCAACCAGCTCTCGGGATCGTGGGAGCTCGAGGACGACGACCTCGTCTCCTTCGGCTCCGTCGCCTCGACGCGCATGGCGTGCCCCGACGTCGACGTCTGGCTCGACCAGCTCAGCCAGGCATCGATCTCCGGGTCGACGATGACGATCCTCGGCCAAGACGGCGCGGAGATCGGCCAGCTCGAGCGCACCGACTGACGATCGATCGCGCCGACCGGCCGGCGGACGGTTTGCCGCTTCGCGGGTGTTCGACACCGGGCGGACCGGGTCGTATCGGGCTCGACGCGTCTCGTCAAGAGGGCGATCCCTCTTTCCTCGCGATCTCCCGATCACTACCCTGACGACGTGGCCACCGTGGCCTCGACGGGGAGGCGGGAATGCGACGATCTGGGACCTGGCGAGCGGTGCTGGGCGGTGTCATGGGTGCGGTGGTCATCGGCGGCGTCGTTGCGGCGGTTGCGGGGGCGCAGCCCGCGACCGTCGAGCGGGTGTCGGTTGCGAGCGGTGCGTCGAGCATCGAGCGCGATGCCGGGCAGATCGGTGCAGGGTCGCTCGACGCGCGGCGGCTGCACCCGACCGCATCGCCGCCGACCTCGCATCCCGCGCCGGCCGAGTTCGAGACCGCCGACACGCGGGCGGAGTCGCCCGACGCGACGGTGCCGCTCGACGTCGGGACGGCTCCCGACGGCGACGCGGTTCCCGCACCCGAGTCAAACGATGTCGGCGACGAGTCGTTCACTTCGGAGCAGCTGGAGTGGCTGGCGTTCCAGCAGGTCGTGCGCGACTGCATGGCCGGCGTCGGCCAGGAGTACCTGTACTGGGAGTGGTGGAGGGGGGCGGGCACGCCCGGCGGGATGCCGACGCACCTCGTCGGCGAGGCGAGGGCCGCGTGGGAGCTCGCACTCCACGGCGACAGCGCGCTCGGCGCCGAGTACCGCTGGGAGGACGCCGGCTGCTGGGGCTACGCCGCCGAGCTCCTGGGCACCTCGAACTGATCGGCTGCCTGCGCGAGGCTGGTCTGCGCGAAGCTGGTTAGATCGAGCAGGGGCGCGTCGATGGCGTTGTCGGCGGGCTGCCCCCGACGACGGATGGAGACACGATGAGCATGCCCGCGAGCACCGACGCGCAGCCCGCACCCCGCGATGCCGACAGCCACGACGTGATCCGCGTGCAGGGCGCACGGGAGAACAACCTCAAAGACGTCAGCGTCGAATTGCCCAAGCGCCGGCTCACCGTGTTCACCGGCGTCTCCGGCTCGGGTAAGAGCTCGCTCGTGTTCGCCACCATCGCCGCGGAGTCGCAGCGGATGATCAACGAGACCTACAGCGCCTTCGTGCAGGGCTTCATGCCCTCGCTGGCCCGACCGGATGTCGACGTGCTCGAGGGACTGACCACTGCGATCATCGTCGACCAGGAGCGGATGGGCGCCAACGCGCGGTCGACCGTCGGCACCGTCACCGACGCCAATGCGATGCTGCGCATCCTCTTCAGCCGTCTCGGGCAACCGCACATCGGCTCGCCGCAGGCGTTCTCCTTCAACATCCCGAGCGTGCAGGGGAGCGGCTCGATCACGATCGAGCGCGGCGGCACCGGTGGCACGACGCTCCAGCGCGACTTCAGCCAGCTCGGCGGCATGTGTCCGCGCTGCGAGGGCATGGGCACCGTGTCCGACATCGATCTCGCGCAGATCTACGACGCCTCGAAGGCGATCACGGAGGGCGCCATCACCGTGCCCGGTTACACGGCCGACGGATGGGCCGTGAAGATGTACGCGGAGTCGGGCTTCTTCGACCCCGCCAAGCCGATCCGCGACTTCACCGAGTCCGAGCTGCACGACCTGCTCTACAAGGAGCCGACCAAGGTCAAGGTGTCCGGCATCAACATCACGTACGAGGGCCTCGTCCCCAAGGTCCAGAAGTCGATGCTCTCCAAGGACGTCGACGCCCTGCAGCCGCACATCCGCGCGTTCGTCGAGCGGGCGGTCACGTTCGCCGCGTGCCCCGAGTGCGGCGGCACTCGGCTCAACGAGGGCGCTCGGTCGTCGAAGATCGCGGGCGTGAGCATCGCCGACGCGTGCGCGATGCAGATCAGCGACCTGGCGGAGTGGGTCGCGTCCCTCGATGAGCCATCCGTCGCACCGCTGCTGGCGAACCTGCGCCGCCTCTTCGACTCCTTCGTGGCGATCGGCCTCGGCTACCTCTCGCTCGACCGGGCGTCGGGAACGCTGTCGGGCGGCGAAGCGCAGCGCACGAAGATGATCCGCCACCTCGGGTCGTCGCTGACCGATGTCACGTACGTGTTCGACGAGCCCACCGTGGGCCTCCATCCGCACGACATCGAGCGGATGAACCGACTGCTGCTGCAGCTCCGCGACAAGGGCAACACCGTGCTGGTGGTGGAGCACAAGCCCGAGGCGATCGCGATCGCCGACCACGTCGTCGACCTCGGTCCCCTCGCCGGCGCCGCCGGGGGAGAGGTGGTGTTCGAGGGAACCATCGAGGAGCTGCGCTCCAGCGGCACCCTCACCGGCCGGCACCTCGACGACCGGGCCGCGGTGAAGTCGACGGTGCGTGAGCCGTCGGGTGCGATCGAGGTGCGCGGTGCCGACGCCAACAACCTGCGGGACGTCGACGTCGATGTCCCCCTCGGGGTGCTCGTCGTGGTGACGGGCGTCGCCGGCTCCGGCAAGAGCTCGCTGATCCACGGGTCGGTCGCCGGGCGCGACGGCGTGGTCGCGATCGACCAGGGCGGCATCAAGGGATCGCGGCGGAGCAATCCGGCGACGTACACCGGGCTGCTCGAGCCGATCCGGAAGGCGTTCGCGAAGGCCAACGGCGTGAAGCCCGCGTTGTTCAGCGCAAACTCCGAGGGTGCCTGCCCGAACTGCAACGGGGCTGGGGTGATCTACACCGACCTCGGACCGATGGCGGGCGTGTCGAGCACCTGCGAGGTGTGCGAAGGCAAGCGGTTCGACGCATCCGTGCTCGAGTACCACCTCGGCGGTCGCGACATCAGCGAGGTCCTCGGGATGTCGGTCGAGGAGGCCGAGGAGTTCTTCGCCTCCGGTGAGAGCCGGATCCCGGCGGCGCACACGATCCTGCAGCGGCTCGCGGACGTCGGGCTCGGCTACCTCACCATCGGCCAGCCGCTCACCACGCTGTCGGGCGGCGAGCGGCAGCGTCTGAAGCTCGCGACGCACATGGGCGAGAAGGGCGGCGTCTACATCCTCGACGAGCCGACGACCGGCCTGCACCTCGCCGACGTGGAGAACCTCCTCGGCCTGCTTGATCGGCTCGTGGACTCCGGGAAGTCGGTGATCGTGATCGAGCACCACCAGGCGGTCATGGCGCACGCCGACTGGATCATCGACCTCGGACCGGGCGCCGGCCACGACGGCGGGCTGGTCGTCTTCGAGGGCACGCCCGCCGACCTCGTCGCCAAGCGGTCGACCCTGACGGGCGAGCATCTCGCGGACTACGTCGGCGCCTGACCGTCGGGCACGCGGACGGGGGCAGACAGCGGCTCGAGATCACTGGATACCGGCCGCAGGGGCGAGCTCATCACCAGCCGCGTGATGCGCAACAGCGCGGTGGCGCGGGGGGCCTCGCCGTCGGGGGAGGCCTCCACCAGGAGAAGGTCACGACCAGGCTCGAGCTGTCGCGCGTGATCCGCAACGGCCCCGACGACTGCCACCCGCACGTGCTCCGCGACCGAGCTCCATGGGGCCCGGTCGGATCACTCGCCGAATGTGGACAACGCCCGGCGAAGGGCGCGCTCGGCCTCGTCCGCGAGGTCGAACACGATCTGCGCCGACGGCCTCACGTCGTGCACGAGTCCGGCACTCTGGCCCGCATAGAGCGAGAGCGCCTCCACGTCGCCGGAGATCCCCTCCACCGGCTTGGCGTCGTCGTACCGGCGAACGGCCGACCCATCGGCGTTCGTCGCAAGCTGCTCATCCTCACCGGGCCGTCGGCCCTGTGCCGGGCGTCCGGCAGCCTCCCACGCTCGGTAGGTGCTGTTCCGCAGAACGCGGTGCGGCGCCGCCCATCCGCCGTCGAACAGTGTCGTGTAGGCGGTCGCGGCCTCATCGGCGGCGATGACGGCGCCCTTGTAGACGTGGTGAGCCGCGGACTCGATGCTCGCCAGGAAACGCGTGCCGAGCCAGACACCCTGCGCGCCGAGTGCGAGGGCGGCCGCCATTCCACGTCCATCACCGATGCCCCCTGCGGCGATCACGGGCACGGACCCGGCCGCGTCCACGACCGCCGGGATGAGCGCCATCGTGGCGACCTCGCCCCACACATGCCCTCCTGCCTCCCAGCCCTGGGCGACCAGGACGTCCACGCCGTTCGCCACCTGCCGCCGGGCATCCTCCGCGCTGCCGATGGTCTGCATCACGACCGCACCGGCGGCGTGCACCTCCTCGACGAACGTCGACGGGTCACCCCAGAAGAATGACACCACCGGGACACCGGCATCGAGGCAGATGGCGAGTCGCTCGGCCTGGTCCCACGCGAGCCCCAGGTTCACGCCGAACGCCCGTTCAGTCCGGCTCTGGATGTCGGCGATCAGCGCGCGCAGTTCGTCGGGCTCGCGCCAGCTCCCCGAGAGCATCCCGAGCCCACCCGCGTCGGAAACGGCTGCCACGAGCTGTGCCGTGCTCGCGGCACCGATCGGAGCCTGCACGATCGGCACGTCGATGCCCAACAGCTCGGAGAACGTGGTCCTGATCATGGCTCGAGCCTACGAAACCACGTTCCGGTCGCGTCAATGGCGTGTGTCGGGCAAGCGTTTTCCGTGGCGGCCGGGGAGCCGAGGGGGAGTGGCCGGCAATAGGGTGGGCGACGTGGCTGACTACCAGGTGCTGGAGATCGGCGGACTCGACGGCTGGCGTTCTCATTACGGCGGATTCCGCCCCGAGAGCTCCCGAGACGGCCGGCGCGTGGTCGATCACGAGCTCACGATGCAATACATCGGATTGACCGCGAACGCCCTGGAACCCGGCGAGGAAGCCGGCTACTGGCACCGGCACGCCCAGGTCGAGGAACTCTACGTCTTCCTTGGCGGGAACGGCCAGATGGGGCTGGGCGACGATCTCGTCGCGGTCGGACCGGGCACCGTCGTCCGCGTCGGGCAGGGCGTCTGGCGCACCTGGCGCTGCGTGCCCGACAGTGCCGACCAGCTGCGTTGGCTCTGCATCCGCGCCGGCGGACACGAGCTGCCGCACCTTCCCGACGACTCCGAACGCGCCGTCGGCCGCGACATGCCCTGGTGAGCGCGGCTGGTCGGCTGAACCGTCGGTGGGGTCGACGTCGTGGTCGATCGATGACGGATCTCGTTCTCCCGACCGTGCATTCGGCCCGGTGGCGACTTAGGATCTCGGTATCCGACCACGGGGGAACACTGTGCAGACACGACGTCCGGCTGTCGCGGCAGCCGCGCCTCTCGCGTCCTTCTCGGCCGCTGACACCGAGGCCGCCACGGAGTGCCTTTCCACCCTGGAGCGCTGACCTCCCGGCGCCCATCGTCAGATGCAGGATCCGAATTCCACGATCGATGCCCGGGCAGCGATCACCAGCGCCTATCGGGAGGAGTGGGCGCGCGTGGTCGCCTCCCTGAACAGGCGGTTCGGTGACCTCGACATCGCCGAGGAGTCGGCTGGCGAGGCGTTCGCGATCGCCGTCGAACGGTGGCCGGCCGCGGGCGTGCCCCCGAACCCCGGCGCGTGGCTGACCACCACCGCCAACCACAAGGCGATCGACCGTATCCGGCGAGAGAGCTCGCGCGGTGAACGGCAGCGGGAGGCTCGCATGCTGTACGACGACGACCCGCCCGAGCCGCTCGGTGTCATCGATGACGATCGGCTCCGGCTGGTCTTCACCTGCTGTCATCCGGCGCTCTCGCTGGAGGCTCGGGTGGCGCTCACACTGCGCATGGTCGGCGGTCTGACCGTGCCCGAGATCGCCCGTGCCTTCCTGGTGCAGGAGAGCGCGATGGGGCAGCGGATCACCCGTGCCAAGGCCAAGATCACGGCGGCTCGCATCCCGTATCGGGTCCCGTCCGCCGAGGATCTCCCAGCACGCGTCTCCGGCGTCCTCGCCGTCCTCTTCCTGGTGTTCAACGAGGGCTACCTCGCGACCGGCGCCGACACCGATCCCGTACGGCGCGACCTGACCGGCGAGGCGATCCGGCTCACCCGCCTGATCCGTGGCCTCATGCCCGAGGACGGCGAGGTGGCCGGGCTCCTGGCGCTGATGCTCCTCACCGAAGCCCGCCGCGCCGCGCGGGTCTCGACCACGGGCGAGCTGGTCGTCCTCGACGAGCAGGACCGTGGGACCTGGGACCCGGCGCTCATCGCCGAGGGGCATCGACTGGTGCGCGAACGACTGGCCGCCGGAGTGGCTCCAGGTCGATACCAGATCCTCGCTGCGATCAACGCCGTGCACACCTCCGCACGCGACGCACGCGACACCGACTGGTCGCAGGTCGTCGCGCTCTACGACCAGCTCATCCGTCTCGACTCCTCGCCGATCGTCGCCCTCAACCGGGCCATCGCGGTCGCCGAGCTCGACGGCCCGGAGGTTGCTCTGGCCGCTGTCGAGCGCCTTGATGAGAAGTTGTCCGGTTATCACGCGTATCACGCCACCCGCGCCGAGCTGCTGCGTCGACTCGGACGCACGCACGAGTCCCGGGCGGCGTACGACGAAGCCATCGAATCGGCGGGCAACTCCGGTGAGATCGCGTACCTGACCCGTCGCCGCGGTCAGCTGGGTTAGCGCCGATAATGCACATTATGTCGGTTTATAGTCCCCTCTCGGCGTGAAATGCAGGTCTGGCGCGCTCGAGCCCCCTGACGACCAGGACGACGACGACTTCTCCGACCACATGGGCGCCGGCGAAGACTGGCAACCAGCCGCCGCGTCGGCTGCGAACATCGCTGTCCGGTCATCGGGCACTGTGATAGAAAGCCGGGATGCACAAGATGCTCACGTTCCCTGATCAGCTGCGGCTGATCAACGAACGGTCGGCCGCCTTCCGCGCTGCGGTCGCCGCGGCACCCAGCCTCGATGTTCAGATGCCGACCCATCCCGAGCGGACGCTGTTCGATCACGTGCAGCACGTGGGCATGGGTCGCCGCAAGGCAGCCGCCATCGTCGCCGCCGGGCCCGCGGACGCCCCGCCGGAGGAGTCCGCATGGGGAGGCGGCACGGGTGCGCCTCGGGAGCGCGAGGCTCTCCTGGCCTGGTGGGTCGAGTCCGTCGAGCACCTGGCGAGCGTGCTGCGCCAGGCGGGCCCGGATCGCGGCTGCTGGACATGGTGGGGAGACTCGCCGTCACCGCAGACCTCCGGGGCCTGGGCGCGGCGCCAGCTCCACGAGATCGCGGTGCACACGTACGACGTCCAGCTCACCGGCGGTGCCCAGCAGCCGATACCGGAGGAGATCGCCCTCGACGGCTTCGACGACTGCCAGTTCACCCTCTGCGCGACGACGGTCCCCTGGCCCCACGACCCCGCCATCGTCGATTACCACGCCACCGAGGGCCACTCCTGGCGCCTCCGGCTGTCCCACGACGGTGCACAGGTCGCCCACCTCACGCCCGCTGCGGGCGAGGACCCCGACACGACCTACGCGTCCGCCCGGGGCACGGCCAGTGACCTGGTCCTGTTCTTCTACGGGCGCATACCGCTGGATTCGCTGAAGTTCGAAGGCGACCGTCGTGTCTTCGACCAGCTCGCAGCCTGGGACCCGTCCGTGTGACGACCGACGGATCTGGATTCAGTTCGACCCACGTGCACCGATCGCGGTCGACTCCGACGATGGAAGGTACTACGGTCTCGACAGACGGTCGCAGGCACAAGCGGAAGGCGTCTCATGCTCCAGCAGGTCGCTGAGGGCGTTCTCGTCCACAAGAGCGAATTCATCCAGAGCAACTCCATCGTCGTGCAGGGCCGGGATGGCGTGCTGCTCATCGACCCCGGTATCACGAGCGACGAGATGGCCGAACTCGGGAGCGACCTTCGCGCGCTGGGCAAGCCCGTCGTGGCGGGCTTCTCGACGCATCCTGACTGGGATCACGTGCTCTGGCACGCGAGCTTCGGCGACGCGCCCCGTTACGGCACCGCCCGTTGCGCCGCCTCGCTCCACGACCTGCTGTCGCACGCCGACTGGAAGGACCGAGTCGCCGAGGGGCTGCCGCCGGAGTACGCCGAGGAGATCCCGATGGATCGGCTCGGTCTCGTCACCGGACTGCCCGCCGAAGCCGCGCGGATTCCGTGGAACGGCCCCGATGTGCGGATCATCGAGCATCGGGCCCACGCCCCGGGCCATGCGGCGCTGCTGATCGAGGAGCGCGGAGTCCTCGTCGCCGGTGACATGCTCTCCGACATCCTGATGCCGTTCCTCGACCTGCAGGCCGCAGATCCGACCGAGGACTACGTCGCCGCGCTGCGCCTGTTCGAGGGCGTGGCCGACGACGTCGTCGCCGTCATCCCCGGCCACGGCTCAGTCGGTGATGCCGAACAGCTCCGAGCACGAATCGAGCTGGATCTCGCCTACGTGAAGGCCCTGCGGGACCGCGCTGTTCCCGACGACCCCCGGGTCGGTTCGTCGGCCCCGCTCGACTGGCTGCCCGACGTGCACCGGTGGCAGGTCCAGCGGCTCGCCCAACGAGAGCAGAACGAGACATCCGAATAGCGGCCGGGTCTCGCATCCCGAGTCCGGGTGCGGGGCTCCTCCCCCTCCCCCACCTCGGCTCGCATCGTGGGCCTCAGCGCCAGAAATCGCCGAGCTGCTGGGCGAGTGCTCGGCCGTGGTCGTACCCGGCTCGAGCAGCGGCAGGGCGCAGCGACAGATCCATCGCATGAGCGCCGAACATGTGCTCCGAGCTGCGCTCGGGGAAGACCGTCTCGACGCTGCTGCCACCCGCGCGGAGTCCGTCGACCTGCGCTGCGAGATGCATGCCCCAGTCCAGGGGCATGAGGGTTCGGCCGCCGAATGGTGACAGCACCAGCACCCGCTCGTATCCGGCGGCCAGGTCGGCATTCTCGGCGTTCGATCGGTACCCGCCGTCGATGTATCTGCTGCTGCCGATGCGGTAGGCGAAGCCACTGGCACAGCTCGCGGCCACGGCGTCGACCAGGTCGACCCCGCTGTGCCGATCGAACACGACCGGTTCACCGGTCTGGGCATCGACTGCCGTGATGAGCACCGTCTGCTCCGGCCAGGCCCGACTCGGCAGACGCGCTTCGACGACGGCGCGCCATCGCTCGGACCCGTCCGACGCCGCAGCCCGCTCGATCGCCGCGGCACCGAACCTGCGGCGCATGTCGGCCGCATCTTCAGCGGCAGCGATGATTCGGCTCGATCGTTCCAAGTGGTCGCTCACCGACCCGGTTGCACCGCGTCGATCGCCGGATGCGATCCGAGTGCTCCGTTCCGGGTGCACGGCGGAGAGGATGTCGGCGAGGAGCTCGATCGGTGTCGCGCCGGTGATCTGGGCGGCGGCGGTCGAACCGGCCGACGTGCCGATGATCAGGTCGGCCTCGGTGACATCCAACCCGCCCTCGAACAGGCCGGCGATGACGCCGATCAGCCACGCATTGCCGGTCGATCCGCCACCGCCGAGGACCAACGCGGTACGGGAGGGGTGCTCGGAGTCGTCGTGAGCGATCGTCGCCGAGCTGTGCTGAAGTGAATGATTCATGGTCGTCGCCTTCGGGGAGTGCGTGCAGCGCTCCCCGCGACAGGTACGTCAGTCGCGCGATCGTGAACTCGAAGGAGCGCCCGGAGTGGACAGTGCGTGCATCGGGCTCACCTCCTCGAATCGTGTCACGGTTCGTCGAGAAGCTTACGTCGTGATCGGGTCGTCGTAGCCCGCCGGCGCGCAGTCACACCTGTCGGGTCGGATGCCTGCGACGCGTCAACCGATTGGCAATGCGGTCGCCGCACCCACCATGGACATGGAAACGGAGAGCAGCCATGCTCTCCACTTTCAGGATATCGGACCGAGGGGGCCTTGCCGCAAGGCCCCGCTGAGGGCGCATACTGGTCGGCCGAGCCCACGACGCACCGAGGAGCAACCCCTGATCACCAGCGTGTTCGACCTGCCCGATCGCCTTGCCTCGAAGGCCGACCCGAAGCTGGTCGCCGGCGACGAGCAGCACTTCGCGGCCATCGCTCAGTGCCTCGAGCAGACGGTCGGCGACGTGACCGCCCGTCTCGATGCCGTGCGCAGGGCACCGGCTCGCATGGGCCAGGAGGCGGTTGAGCGGGATCTCGAGACCCGGCGCCTGAGCGCTCGCCTCCGTACCCTGCGTCGATTCGGCCTCGACCTCTGCCTCGGGCGCATGGTCGACGATGACGGCGAGCCCGTGTACGTCGGTCGACTCGGCCTCGCGGACACCGCAGGCCGTCGGCTGCTGATCGACTGGCGCTCCCCCGCGGCAGAACCGTTCTTCGGCGCAACCCATGCCAACCCGATGGGCCTCGTGAGCCGTCGCCGGTATCGCTGGAGCCGTGGTCGCATCACCGATTACTGGGATGAGGTCTTCACCGCCGACGGTCTCGACGAGACCGTCGCGCTCGACGAGGACTCCGCCTTCATCGCCAGCCTGGGCAGCAGCCGGTCCGAGCGGATGCGCGACGTGCTGAGCACGATCCAGGCGGACCAGGACGCCATCATCCGCACGGGATCCCGCGGCGCGCTCGTCGTCGACGGCGGCCCCGGCACGGGGAAGACCGTCGTGGCGCTGCACCGAACCGCCTACCTCCTCTATTCGGATCCCCGTCTCGGCCACCGGCGGGGCGGCGTGCTGTTCGTCGGTCCGAGCCGGCCGTACCTCGACTACGTCGCCGACATCCTCCCCGGCCTCGGTGAGGAGGGCGTGCAGACCTGCACCCTGCGCGACCTCGTGCCCGAGGGCGCGACCGCCGGGATCGAGGCCGACCCCGAGGCGGCACGCCTGAAGTCCTCTCGAGACCTCGTGCAGGTGATCGAGGCGGCCGTCGGATACTACGAGCGACCGCCCACCACCGGCATGACCGTCGAGACCCACTGGAGCGACATCTGGCTGGACCCCGATGACTGGGCCGCGGCGTTCGAGGCGCCGGAACCCGGCACCCCGCACAACGAGGCTCGCGATCAGGTCTGGGACGAACTGCTGACGATCCTGATGGACCAGCAGGACGACGACGAGGACGTCGAAGACGACCTGCTCCGCAGGTCGCTCGAGCAGAACCGTGAGCTGCGCGCAGCCTTCAACCGGGCCTGGCCGCTGCTCGACGCGCCCGGCCTCGTCGGAGACCTGTGGTCGGTACCGGCCTACCTGCGCACGTGCGCACCCTGGCTCCGTCCTGACGAGGTCGCGTCGCTGCAACGCGACGACGCCCGTGCGTGGACGGTCTCCGACCTGCCGCTGCTCGACGCGGCACGTCAGCGGATCGGCGACCCCGAGGCATCCCGACGCCGGCGTCGACGTGACGCCGCCCTCGCAGCCGAACGCGAGGTCATGGACCGCGTCGTCGACGACCTCATCGCCGCCGACGACTCCGAGCTGGGGGTCATGAAGATGCTGCGCGGAGCGGATGCCCAGCACTCGCTGGTCGACGAGTCCGGACTCCCCAGCGCCGACCCCGACCAGCTCGCGGGACCGTTCGCGCACCTCGTCGTCGATGAGGCGCAGGAAGTGACGGACGCCGAGTGGCAGATGCTGCTGCTGCGCTGTCCGTCGCGGAGCTTCACCATCGTCGGCGACCGCGCTCAGGCCCGGCACGGGTTCACCGAGTCATGGCAGGAGCGGCTCGAGCGGATCGGGCTCGACCGGATCACCCTCGCCTCCCTGGGCATCAACTACCGGACGCCGGCAGAGGTGATGACGGTCGCCGAGCCGGTCATCCGCGCCGTGCTCCCCGATGCCAACGTGCCGACGTCCATCCGCAGCAGTGGCCTCCCCGTGGTCCGCGGGGCCACGTCGGACCTGGGGTCCATCCTCGAGACCTGGCTCGCCGCACATTCCGAGGGGATCGCCTGCGTGATCGGCACCGAGCGGATCGACGACGCGTCCGGGCCGACGCCGCGCGTCCGGTGGCTGACACCGGAACTGTCGAAGGGACTCGAGTTCGACCTGGTCGTGCTCATCGACCCCGAGGCGTACGGCACCGGCATCGAGGGAACCGTCGACCGCTACGTCGCGATGACCCGGGCCACGCAGCAACTCGTCATCCTCACGACGCCCTGACTTCGCGGCCACGGCGGCGCACACGCCGGGGTCCGGCGCCCGGATCGCGAGCGACGGTTGCGCCCCACCATTCCATGTGGCAGACGGTACTCCCCGCGTCGAGCTGCGACAACGGCGCAGTCGCGCCCGCAGCGCCGGCCCCCTCCTCCCCCGCTCTCATCCTGATCCGGGCGTGCTGGAAAGCGCTATCCCGCGCCTGACGACGGTCGGTGGTCTGCGGGGCTTCGTCGGCGATCAGACAGCGACGCGCGAGGGGGTCGCGACTCCCGTCGAGCGCGTCACCGCCGGCTCCAGCAGCGTGAGGGATGCCGCATCGGCGTCCATCTCCGCGAGCACTCCGATCGGAAGCGGCACGTTCGGCGGTTCATGCCCGATGTCGACATTGCCGAGCACGGGGATGTCGCGATCGCCGAGCACGTCGAGCACGATCTCGCGCAGCGTGCCCGGGCCCTCGTCGAGCATCTCGACCGTACCCGTCGGTCCCACGATCATCCCGGCGATTCGGTCGAGCACCCCCGCCTGCCGGAGGACGTGCAGGTCGTTCCAGATGAACGAATCGGAGGTTCCGACCTCCTCCCAGAAGAGGAGCGCCCCGTCGAATCGTTCTGTGCTGAGCGCATGCGGGCCGGCCTGCAGGCGGATGAGGCGGTTGAGAAGCCCCCCGACCAGCCGACCGGTCGCCCGGCCGGGACGCCAGGTCTGCCAATCGCCGAGCTGCGGAAGGCGCACCGGATCGGGGTCGCCGGTGAGGACCCGCCGGTAGACGTCGTCGAGTTCCCGTCGTCGATCCTCGGCGAGTTCGCTCCAATAGCCGAAGCCGTGCGTGACGAGGTCGGAATGCACGGTCACGAGCCCGGTGCGCGCATACAGCGCGAGATGCAGCGCCGTGATGTCGCTGAATCCGAGCAGCGGCTTGGGATCGGCGCGCACGGCGTCGAAGTCGATGAGGTCGAGGTACGAGAGCGCCGCCCGTCCTCCGGTGAGTGCGAGGATCGCGCGCACCTCCGGATCGCGGAACAGCCCGTTCAGCTCCCCGGCGATCTCCGCCGGAGGCGCGGACATCCACCATCGACGGCGACCGGGCTCCACCGATTGCGCGACCCGCACCGTGAAGCCGAGGCCCTCGACGGCTCGGATGCCCCGCTCGAACAGCTCGACCTCGTCGGGGTCGAGGCCGCTCGACAGCGCCGACACGGCGACCGTGTCACCGGTTTCGAGCGCCCTGGCGCGCAGCGGCAGCTCCACGTCAGCGCTGCTCGGCCTCTTCGCGGGCTTCGCGTTCCTCGCGTTCCTCGAACTTCTCGAGTCGCCGGCCGGTCGCCGGCATTCCCAGCTCGTTGTAGGGGCCGGACACGTCGCGCTCGGGGAGCCGTTCGTCGGTGGGGCACACGAGCACGGTGTTCGGGGTGGAGTGGTCGATCACGTGCTCGAACATCGGGTGCCCGCAGATCGGGCAGGTCTGCTGGTCGGCCGGCACCGCGGGTCTCTCGTCTTCGGGAGACATCGGTGGAGCGCCGAACACGGGCTCGAGCGCCCGGTCGACGCGTTCGAAGAACCTCGTGAACGAGTTGCCCTCTGGCGGGCTCGCCTCCTCGCGTGCCATGCGCCCGATGGTACGCCCGCCCCCGGCGCTCGCGCCAGACCCGCGTTCGCGCGCCATAGGCTGGTGAGCATGCAGTCGGATGCCCCGCGCCGCCCGGTCACGATCATCACCGGGGCCAGCCGTGGCATCGGCGCCGCCGTCGCCGAGCGGCTCGCGGCCGACGGCCACGATCTCGTGCTCACGTATCGCGACCGGGAGTCCGACGCCGCCGAGGTCGCGCGGGCGTGCGAGGCATCCGGCGCCCGCGTCCTGCTCCTTCGCGTCGACCTCGCCGACCTCGATGCCGCCGCCGCGGTGGTTCCCGCTGCGGTCGAGCGATTCGGCACCGTGACGGGGCTCGTGAACAACGCGGGCATCACCGGACGCATCGGTGGATTCCTCGACGGATCGATCGACGAGTCCGAGCTCCTGTTCCGCGTCAACGTGCTCGCTCCCATCGTGCTGACGCGCGCCGCGATCGCGCACATGGCGACGGACCGGGGCGGCGCAGGCGGCTGCGTCGTCAACATCTCGTCGGGGGCGGCCACCACCGGCGCCCCCAACACGTACATCCCCTACGCGATGAGCAAGGCCGCGCTCAACGCCCTCACGACCGGCACCTCGAAGGAGTTCGGTCCGGTCGGCGTGCGCGTGAACACGGTGTCACCCGGCACGACGCGAACCGAGATCCACGCGGCGGCCGGGCGGCCGAACGCACCCGACGAGCGCGCCCCCGGCATCCCCATGCGCCGCCCCGGCGAGGTGCACGAGATCGCCGGCGCCGTCGCCTACCTGCTCTCGGCGGATGCCTCGTACACGTCGGGCGCCGACATCCGCGTGGCCGGCGGCAACTGAGCGACCTACGGCATCCCGAGCCGGCGGCGGCTCAGGCCTCGCCGAAACCCGACTCGGCCAGCGCGGCGATGGCGTCGACGGCCGCGCGCCCGTCGGGATCGTCACTCGCGATCTCCACCGTCGCGCCCTTCGTGAGGCCGAGCGACATGATGGCGAGCAGGCTCTTCGCGTCGGTGCCGTTGACCGTCACCCGCTGCGGGAAGGTGCTGGCGAGCTTCACCAGTTCGGCGGCCGGGCGGGCGTGCAGGCCGTCGGCGTTCACGAGGGTGATGCTGCGAGCGTGAGCGGATGCCGCGCCGGCCGGTTCCCCGGGGCCCGGCGCACCCGCGCCGCCATCGGGACCGGCAGCCCCGGTCGATGCCGCACCGCGTGCGGACTCCGCCGCGGCGACCACCTGCGCGAGGTCGTCGCCGGCCTCTGCCGACACCGCGGCGGCCACGCCGCCCTCGACGAGGGGCGCGTCGACGATCCGGACCCGGGTGCGCACGTCGTCGTCGAGGAAGTCGAGCGCGGTCTCCGCAGTGAGGATCGCGGATCCCAGGTCGCAGAGCACCGCGACCCCCTCCCCCGCATCCGCCTCGCCGATGCCCGCACTCACGAGATCGAAGCTCGTGCCGATCCGGCCGTCGTCGGTGCCGCCCGCTGCCACCAGCGCCGCGCTCGGCGCCATCTGCCGGGCGAGGTCGACGAGGCCCTCCGCGATCCGTGCGGAGTGCGAGACGAAGACGATGCCGACCTTGCCGGGTGTCCCCACCTCACGCCCCCGCGGACGCGGACGCCGCATCGGACGCGGCCTGCAGCAGCAGGGCGGTCGACTGGGCGCCGGGGTCGCGGTGCCCGGCCGAGCGCTCGCCGAGGTAGCTCGCGCGACCCTTTCGGGCCACGAGCGGCTCGGTCGCCTCGGCGCCCGCCCACGCGGCATCGCTCGCCGCCGCGAGCACGGCCGCGGCATCCGACCCGTTCGACGCGGCGGCCTCGGCGGCATCGACCGCCGGCGTCCACGCGTCGATCATCGTCTTGTCGCCCGATTCGGCCTTCCCGCGCAGCACGATGCCGTCGCGCGCAGCGGCGAGCACCGCCGCGATCGCGGGACCGTCGAGCGACGCCGCCGAACCTGCCGCGACCGCGCCCTTCAGGTAGGCGGTGCCGTAGAGCGGCCCGGCCGCTCCCCCGACGGTCGAGATGAGCGTCGTCGCGACGAGCTTCAGGACATCGCCCGGGGTGGACCCGGCCGGCAGGTCGTCGAGCTTCGGGAGCACGGCCTGGAAGCCGCGATCCATGTTCTCACCGTGATCGCCGTCGCCGATCTCACGGTCGAGCGTGATGAGCTCGATCCGGTGCTCGGCGATCACGTCGGCGCTCAGCCGTACCCAGTCCACCGCCCAGGTGATGTCCAGACCCACGGATGCCTCCTATCGTCCCCACCGGAGCGCCGCGGTGTGCACCGGGGCGTCCCAGAGTTCGATCATCTCTTCGTCGAGCTTCAGGAGGGTCAGCGACATCCCCTGCATCTCGAGCGAGGTGATGTAGTTGCCGACGAGGGACCGGGCGATCACCACTCCGCGCTCCTCCAGGACCTCGGCGGCACGCCGGTATGCCAGGTAGAGCTCGACGAGGGGCGTGCCGCCCATGCCGTTCACGAAGAGCAGCGTGCGATCGCCCTCCGAGTACGGCAGGTCCTCGAGGATCGGCTCGATGAGGCGGTCGACGAGGCGATCGGCGGGCTCGAGCTTGATGCGCTCGCGCCCGGGTTCGCCGTGGATGCCGATGCCGATCTCGATCTCGTCCTCCGCGAGGACGAAGCTCGGCTCCCCCGCGTGCGGCACGATGCACGGCGTGAGCGCGAGGCCCATCGACCGCGCGTTGGCGTTGACGCGCTCCGCGATCTCTGCCACCTCGTCGAGCGAGTCGCCGCGCTCGGCGGCCGCGCCGGCGATCTTCTCCACGAGCACGGTGCCCGCGACGCCGCGGCGCCCCGCCGTGTAGAGGGAGTCCTTCACCGCCACGTCGTCGTTCGTCACGACCGCGCGCACGGTGATGCCGTCGGCGGAGGCCAGGTCGGCCGCCGTCTCGAAGTTGAGCACGTCGCCCGTGTAGTTCTTGACGATGTGCAGCACTCCGGCGCCGCCGTCGACGGCCTTCGTCGCAGCGAGGATGGGATCGGGCGTCGGCGACGTGAACACGGCACCGGGCACCGCGGCGTCGAGCATGCCGAAGCCGACGTACCCGGCGTGCAGCGGTTCATGTCCGCTGCCGCCGCCGCTGACGATGCCGACCTTGCCGGCGACCGGCGCGTCGGCTCGCACCACGTAGATCGGGTCCATCTCCACGCGCACGAGGTCGGCATGAGCCAGGCCGAAGCCGGCGGCCGATTCGTCGACGACGCGCTTCGGATCGTTGATGATCTTCTTCACGGGCATCCCTTCACCATGGCTGCCGCACGCCGCGCGACCGTGCATCGGCGCCGACGCAGCACTCCCCAGTCAAACTACGCCCCACGGTGGGTCGGGGGTAAGAGCTTCCCGGAAATCGGAGAGCGCCCTCCACCAAATCCATCGCGCCCATTCCCAGCGGATGCTCGGCTGAGTATGGTGTGTGCTATCCGGGGGGCCGCAGGCTTCTCGTTACTCAGCGGAGAGGACGGGACATGAATCTGGGCGTCATATTCGTTTCGGAGTTGGTCGGCACGGCGATGCTGCTGCTGCTCGGCTGCGGCGTGGTCGCCAACGTCGCCCTGGCGAAGACCAAGGGCAACGGCGGCGGCTTCCTGTTGGTGAACTTCGGCTGGGGCCTTGCGGTCTTCGCCGGTGTCATCGTGTCGGTCGTGTCGGGTGCGCACATCAACCCGGCGGTCACCCTCGGCCTCGCGGCCAACATCCTGGGCAAGGGCGGCACGGAGTTCGTCGAGGGCATCCCGATCGACGCGGCCTCGATCTTCACCTACATCGGGGCCCAGCTCCTCGGCGCGATCATCGGCGCCGTGGCGGCCTGGCTCGCCTACAAGCAACACTTCGACGACGAGCCCGAGCCCGCGCTCAAGCTCGCGGTCTTCTCGACCGGCCCCGCCATCCGCTCCTACGCCTGGAACCTCGTCACGGAGATCATCGGCACGTTCGTGCTCGTGTTCGTCGTGATCGGCTTCGGCGTGTGGGGCGACCCCGACACGGTCACCCCCGCCGGGCTCGGCCCGCTCGGGGCGCTGCCCGTCGCGCTCCTCGTCGTCGGCATCGGCGCCTCGCTCGGTGGACCGACGGGGTACGCCATCAACCCCGCCCGTGACCTCGGCCCCCGCATCGCGCACGCCTTCCTGCCCATCAAGGGCAAGGGGGCCAGCGACTGGGGCTACTCGTGGGTGCCGGTCGTCGGTCCGATCATCGGCGGGCTCCTCGCGGGCTGGCTGTGGATCCCGCTCGGCGACATGGTCAGTGCCGCCATGGGATGACTCGAGTGGGGCCGGTCCGATCAGGGCCGGCCCTCTCGCGTCCAGGCATCAGAGACACCAACACCCGTCGACGTCGACGTCGACGGGCGCAACGAACTGAGAGGAAGTCATGGCCGACTACATCCTGGCGATCGACCAGGGAACGACGAGCACCCGCTCGATCATCTTCGACAAGAAGGGATCGATCGTCGCGTCGGGGCAGCTCGAGCACGAGCAGATCTTCCCGAAGGCCGGCTGGGTCGAGCACGACCCCGCCGAGATCTGGCGCAACACGCGCGAGGTGATCGGGAACGCGCTCGGCAAGGCCGACCTCACCCGGCACGACATCGCGGCCGTCGGCATCACGAACCAGCGCGAGACCGCGGTGGTGTGGGACAAGAACACCGGCGAGCCCGTCTACAACGCGATCGTGTGGCAGGACACCCGCACGCAGCCCATCGTCGACCGGCTCGCGGCCGACGGCGGCGTCGAGCGGTTCAAGCAGGACGTCGGACTCCCGCTCGCGACGTACTTCTCCGGCACGAAGATCGCCTGGATCCTCGAGAACGTCGAGGGGGCCCGCGAGCGGGCCGAGGCGGGAGACCTGCTCTTCGGCACCACCGACTGCTGGGTGCTCTGGAACCTCACGGGCGGCACCGAGGGCGGCGTCCACGCGACGGATGTCACGAACGCGAGCCGCACGATGTTCATGGACCTCGAGACGCTCAGCTGGCGCGACGACATCCTCGCCGCGTTCGGCGTGCCCCCCTCGATGATGCCCCAGATCCGGAGCTCCTCCGAGGTCTACGGGCAGGTCGAGTCGTCCAGCCTGCTGCGCGAGGTGCCGGTCGCCGGCATCCTCGGCGACCAGCAGGCCGCGACCTTCGGCCAGGCGGCGTTCGACGCCGGCGAATCGAAGAACACGTACGGCACCGGCAACTTCCTGATCTTCAACACGGACACCGAGATCGTGCACTCGAAGAACGGACTGCTCACGACGCTCGGCTACAAGCTGGGCGACCAGCCGGCGCACTACGCCCTGGAGGGCGCGATCGCCGTCACGGGTTCACTCGTCCAGTGGCTGCGCGACAATCTCGGGCTCATCTCGAGCGCGCCTGAGATCGAGGAACTGGCGAAGACCGTGGAGGACAACGGCGGCGCGTACTTCGTACCGGCGTTCTCGGGGCTCTTCGCGCCGTACTGGCGTCCCGACGCGCGCGGTGCGTTGGTGGGCCTGACGCGGTACGTGAACAAGGGCCACATCGCCCGAGCCGCCCTCGAGGCCACGGCGTTCCAGACCCGAGAGGTGCTGGACGCCGTCAACGCCGACTCGGGCGTCGACCTCACGGAGCTGAAGGTCGACGGCGGCATGATCGCGAACAACACGCTCATGCAGTTCCAGGCCGACATCCTCGGAGTTCCGGTCGTGCGCCCGGTGGTCGCCGAGACCACCGCGCTCGGGGCCGCCTACGCGGCCGGGCTCGCGGTCGGCTTCTGGGCCGACCTCGACGAGCTGCGCGCCAACTGGCAGGAGGACTCGCGGTGGGAGCCGAAGATGGAGACCGCGGAGCGCGAGCGGCAGATGCGCCTGTGGAAGAAGGCCGTCACGAAGACGTTCGACTGGATCGACGACGACGTGTCGCACGGCTGACCTGAGCGACCCGAACGGCCCCGCGGCATCCGCGGGGCCGTTCGCATGCGCGGCGCCGACGACGGCGAGGCCCCAACGGATGCGGCGGATGCGACGGGCGCGGCGGATGCCGCGATCAGGCCTTCGTGGCGGAGATCCACTGTTCGAGCTTGCGTGCGGCAGCGCCGCTGTCGATCGCCTCCTCGGCGACCGCCATCTTGTCGCGGAAGCGGTCGAGGACGGCGCGCTGGAACTGGCTCGGATCCTTGGCCAGCTCGAACGCGACGAGCCCCGCAGCCGCGTTCAGCACCACGATGTCGCGCACGGCGCCGCGCTCCCCCGCGAGCACCTCGTGCACGATCGCGGCATTGTGCGCGGCATCGCCGCCGACGAGGTCGTCGATGCTCGCGCGCGGGATGCCGAGCTCGCGCGGGTCGAGATCGTGCTCCTTGACCGTGCCGCGGGAGACCTCCCACATGTGGCTGTGGCCCGTCGTCGTCAGCTCATCGAGTCCGTCGTCGCCGCGGAAGACGAGCGCGGTGGCCCCGCGGGTCTGGAACACGCCGACGATGAGCGGCACGCGGTCTAAGTGGGCGACGCCCACCGCGGAGGCCTCTGGGCGAGCGGGGTTGCAGAGCGGACCCAGGAAGTTGAACACCGTCGGCACGCCGAGCTCGGCGCGCACCGCCCCCGCGTGCCGGAATCCGGGGTGGAACGCCCCCGCGAACGCGAAGGTGATGCCGGCCTCGCCGAGCACCTCCGCCACGCGTTCCGCCGGAAGCGAGAGGTCGAGCCCGAGGGCGGCGAGCACGTCGGAAGAGCCCGACGACGAGCTCGCGGCGCGGTTGCCGTGCTTGATCACGGGCACTCCGGATGCCGCGGCGACGACGGAGGCCATCGTCGACACGTTCACCGTGCCGAACCGGTCGCCGCCCGTGCCGACGATGTCGAGCGCCATCGGGTCGACGGGAAGCGGCACCGCGTGCTCGAGCACGGCATCGCGGAACCCCACGATCTCGTCGACCGTCTCCCCCTTCACGCGGAGCGCGATGAGGAATCCGGCGAGCTGGGCGTGCGTGACGGTGCCCGTCATCACCTGCTCCATGCACCACGCTGCATCCGACACGCTGAGATCTTCGCCGTCGAGGAGCGAGGAGATGATGGTCGGCCAGGTCTGTGCGGCGGGCATGCACCGATCCTAGCCATCGGATTCAGGGCGGATTCGCGGCGATCGCCCACCGGAGGTTAGGGTTCCCTTACCCTTCAGCGTCGAAATGCCTCCCCCTGTTGACGAAAACTCAGGCCTGATTTCAGCCATAATGGGGAGCGTGACGAGCACCTCAATCACTTATCAGGCGACCGCGCCCGTGATCAAGCGCCCCAACACCGTTGCTGTGGGCACGATCGTGTGGCTCGGCAGCGAGGTCATGTTCTTCGCGGGGCTCTTCGCGATCTACTTCACGCTGCGATCGACCTCGCCCGAGCTGTGGGCGTTCGAGGCGGATCGCCTGAACTTCCCGTTCTCGCTGACGAACACGATCATCCTCGTGCTCTCGTCGTTCACCTGCCAGTTCGGCGTCTTCGCGGCAGAGCGACTCCAGCCGTACGCCACCGGATGGAAGCCGACGCAGTGGGGCATGGTGGAGTGGTTCTTCCTCACCTACGCCATGGGCGCCATCTTCGTCGCCGGCCAGATCTGGGAGTACGCGACGCTCGTCTCCGAGGGCATCGCCATCGACTCCAACTCCTATGGGTCCGCGTTCTACCTCACGACCGGCTTCCACGGCCTGCACGTCACGGGTGGCCTGATCGCGTTCCTCCTCGTCATCGGCCGCGTGTTCGCCGTCAAGAACTTCGGCCACCGCGAGGCGACGAGCGCCATCGTCGTCTCGTACTACTGGCACTTCGTCGACGTCGTCTGGATCGGCCTGTTCCTCGTCATCTACGTCCTCAAATAGCCGCAGCAGGAGCGCCACGAACAGCATGCCCGCGAACAGGAAGAAACTGATGAACCGCTCGAAGCGACGCACCGGACGCCGGCATCCGCTCGCCACCGTCGCCCTGCTGGCGCTCGGACTCGTCTTCACGGGCGGCGCGTACGCGGCGCTCAGCAGCGGCACCGCTGCGCAGGCCGAGGCGGAGCCGACGTCGCAGGAGACGATCGAGCAGGGCAAGAAGCTCTTCCAGGCGAACTGCGCCACCTGCCACGGCCTCGAGGCCCAGGGCACCAACAACGGTCCGAGCCTCATCGGCGTCGGCGCGGCCGCCGTCGACTTCCAGGTCGGCACCGGCCGCATGCCGATGCAGATGCAGGGCCCCCAGGCTCAGGAGAAGCCGCCGCAGTTCACCGATGAGCAGACGAAGCAGCTCGCCTACTACGTCGCCTCCCTCGGCCCCGGCCCCGACATCCCCGCCGACAGCCTCGTGAACGGCGGCGGCGACGCCGCCAACGGCGCGGAGCTCTTCCGCATCAACTGCGCCATGTGCCACAACGTCGCCGGAGCCGGCGGCGCGCTCACCGAGGGCAAGTTCGCTCCCCCGCTCACCGACGTCTCGGGCGTCCACATCTACGAGGCGATGGTGACCGGTCCGCAGAACATGCCGGTGTTCAACGACCTGAACATCTCGCCTGAAGACAAGCGCGACGTCATCACCTACCTCAAGTACGTGCAGGACAACCGCTCGCCCGGCGGTTTCGAGCTCGGCTCGCTCGGGCCGGTCGCAGAGGGCCTGTTCATCTGGATCTTCGGCCTGGGCGCGATCGTCGCGGTCACCGTGTGGATCACGGCGAAATCCAACTAGCGCCCGGCACCGAACACCCAAGAAGGAGAACCATGGCCCAGGACGACCACAGCGGCACTGAACTCGCCGCTGCCGACTCGTCGCACGAGGCGCTCGCACCGACGGCCTCGCCGGGTACCGCCCTGATCTCATCCGACGCGTTCGAGAATCCGGGATTCCCGCCCCACCGTCCCCGCGTCACCGACGAGGACCCCAAGAAGGAGAAGCGCGCCCAGCGCACGGTCTACACGCTCTTCTACCTCTCGATCCTCGGCAGCGTCTGGGCCGTCGCGGCGTACATGCTGTTCCCGATCGAGTCGAACGACGTCGGGGCGGTGCGCCTCAACAACATGTTCATCGGACTGGGCGCCACGCTCGCACTCCTGGGCCTCGGATTCGGCATCGTCCACTGGGGCAAGGCGATCATGGACGACGTCGAGCTCGCCGACGAACGCCACCCGATCGGTGGATCGCCCGAGACGCAGGCCGCCGCGGCCAAGGTCTTCTCCGATTCCGACAAGGAGTCGGGCTTCACGCGCCGTTCGGTCATCCGCAACAGCCTCATCGGCGCGCTCATCGCCTTCCCGCTCCCCGCGCTGGTGCTCTTCCGCGGTTTCGCCCCCCAGGACCAGCTGCCCGTCGAGCTCCTCAGCCACACCATGTGGGCCAAGGGCACGCGACTCGCCCTCGACCCGTCGGGCGTGCCGATCAAGGCGGCCGACGTCACCATCGGCAGCGCGTTCCACATCATCCCCGAAGGCCTCGCCGAGCTCGAGCACGGCAAGCTCGAGGAGAAGGCCAAGGCGGCCGTGCTCCTCATGCGCCTCGAGCCGAGCGAGCTCAACCAGGCACCCGATCGCGAGTCCTGGTCATACGACGGCATCGTCGCGTACTCGAAGATCTGCACGCACGTCGGATGCCCCGTTGCTCTGTACGAGCAGCACACCCATCACCTGCTCTGCCCCTGCCACCAGTCGCAGTTCGACGTGGCGAACCACTGCGAGGTCATCTTCGGCCCGGCCAAGCGACCCCTCCCGCAGCTGCCCATCGCCGTCGACGACGAGGGCTACCTCATCGCGCAGAGCGACTTCACCGAACCCGTCGGTCCGAGCTTCTGGGAGCGCAGTTGAGCACCGCACCATCCACCCAGGTCACGCCGAAGCGATCGTTCACGGCTTCCGCATCTGTCTACGTCAACGAGCGCACGAGCCTCGCGGGGTTCGTCAAGGAGCTCGGCCGCAAGGCGTTCCCCGACCACTGGTCGTTCCTGCTCGGCGAGATCGCCCTGTTCAGCTTCGTCGTCATCCTGATCTCGGGCACCTTCCTGACGTTCTTCTTCCAGGCGTCGATGGCCGAGGTGCACTACGACGGCTCGTACGTGCCCCTCAAGGGCGTCGAGATGTCGGTCGCGATGGCGTCGACGCTCGACATCTCGTTCGACATCCGCGGCGGCCTCTTCGTGCGCCAGATGCACCACTGGGCGGCCCTGCTGTTCGTCGCGGCGATCGGCCTGCACATGCTGCGCATCTTCTTCACGGGTGCGTTCCGCAAGCCGCGCGAGTTCAACTGGCTCATCGGCTTCACCCTGTTCATCCTCGCGATGGGCGAGGGCTTCACGGGCTACTCGCTCCCCGACGACCTGCTCTCGGGCAACGGCCTCCGCATCATCGACGGCCTGATCAAGGGCATCCCGGTCATCGGCACCTGGACCTCGTTCCTGCTCTTCGGCGGCGAGTTCCCGGGCACGGCGATCGTCGGCCGGCTCTACACGCTCCACATCCTGCTGCTGCCCGCGATCGTGGTCGCGCTCATCGCGATCCACCTCGTGCTCGTCGTGGTGCACAAGCACACGCAGTACGCCGCGCCCGGCAAGACGCAGCAGAACGCGGTCGGCCCGCCCATCCTGCCGATCTACGCGGCGAAGGCCGGCGGCTTCTTCTTCATCATCTTCGGCGTCCTCGCCCTCATCGCGTCGCTGTTCACGATCAACCCGATCTGGAACTACGGCCCGTACGACCCTTCGCCGGTCTCCGCGGGTACGCAGCCCGACTGGTACATCGGCTTCGCCGACGGCGCCCTGCGACTGATCCCGCCGGGCTGGGAGTTCGTGTGGCTCGACCGCACCTGGTCGTTCAACATCCTCGTCCCGCTCATCGCGATCGGCATCTTCATCCTGCTCGTGGTCGCGTACCCGTTCATCGAGGCGTGGGTGAAGGGCGATCACCGGGAGCACCACATCGCCGACCGTCCGCGCAACGCGCCGACCCGCACGGCGATCGGTGCCGCCGGTGTCACGTTCTACGCGGGCCTGTGGGCCGCGGCGAGCTCCGACATCCTCGCGACCCACTTCTCGCTCACGATGGAGGGCGTCATCCACGCCCTCCAGGCCATGGTGATCATCGGGCCGTTCGTCGCCTACTTCATCGCCAAGCGGGTCTGCATCGCACTGCAGAAGAAGGATCGCGAGGTCGTGCTGCACGGCTACGAGTCCGGCCGCATCGTCAAGCTCCCCGGCGGCGAGTTCATCGAGGTGCACCAGCCACTCGATGAGTACGACCGCTGGAAGCTCGTGAGCTACGAGTCCTACGAACCGCTGATGATCCGCCCGAACGCGCGTGGCAAGATCACCGTCGGCCAGCGACTCCGTGCCGGCATGTCGCGGTGGTTCTTCGAGGACCGCATTGCACCGGTGACGAAGGGCGAGCTCGAGGCGTCCCACTCCGCACACCACTGATCCGACCGCACTCGGATTCGGGCACCGGTCCCATGTCGATCGACACGACATGGCTCCGGTGCCCGAACTGCTTCCAGGATCTCTCCGCGATCGATGATCGCGTCTACGGCTGCGCGGCCGGGCATCGCTTCGACCGCGCCAGGCCGGGCTACCTCACCCTGTTGCCGCCACGTGCCCCTCGCACGGTCGGCGACGATCGGAAGATGCTCGCCGCCCGTTCCGCCCTGCTCGACGGCGGTGCCTACTCCCCCATCGCCGCGGCGATCGCCGACGTCGTTGCGGCGGTGCCCCCGAGTCCACCGGGGGCGGCGCTCCGCATCGCGGACCTCGCCTGCGGAACCGGTTACTACTCGGCGAGCATCGCTCGTGCGGTCCCGGATGCCGCGTTCCTCCTCGCCGACCGTTCACCGGATGCCGTGCGGATCAGCCTGCGTGTCCTCCCGGCCGCCACCGGCGTCGTCCTGGACCTCTGGCGTCCACTCCCGATCCGGGACGGCGTCGTCGACGTCGCCCTCAATGTCTTCTCGCCGCGCAACGGCGCCGAGTTCGCACGGGTGCTCGGGCCGGACGGGCGGCTCATCGTCGTCGTCCCGGGCGACACCCACCTCCAGGAGCTCCGTCGAGATGGTGCGGTCCTGGAGGTACCCGCGGGCAAGGCCGAACGGGTCGGAGAGCAGCTCCAGCCCTTCGGATTCGAGCCGGCGTCGAGCACGTCGATCCAGTACCTGCTCGAGGCGGATGCCGCCACCCGCGCGCTCCTCGTCGGCATGGGCCCGTCGGCCCACCATGTCGACAGCCTGGCGGCAGCTGCGTCCGGCGATGAGCCGACGCGCGTCACGATCTCCGTCGATCTCCTCGTCTTCGCGCGCTGACCAGCCGCCGCTGCATGGGCCGATCGACGCGCATGCGCGCGGTCGACGTTCGTCGAGTTCGGGACGATCCAGCCCATCGGTTCCATACTGATCACATGGACGAGTGCTGCGGTCCACCGAGCGCCGACGGGTATTCGGAGGTCTTCGATACGCGATACGCCCACAACGCCGCGCGGCGATATCGCCGGCGAGGACTCACCCCGACGGAGCAGCGGCTCGTCGGCTTCCTCGCCTCGACGGGCATCGAGGGCGCCTCGGTGCTCGAGGTGGGCGGTGGCGTCGGCGAGGTGCAGCTGGAGCTGATGGCGAGAGGCGCGGCGCGCACGACGAACCTGGAGCTCTCGGGAGCCTACGAGGAGGATGCGAAGCGACTCATCGACGAGGCCGGGGTCGGCGGCCGCGTCACGAGGATCCTCGGCGTCGACCTCGCCACCTCACCGGACTCGGTCGACCGCGCCGACGTCGTCGTCATGCATCGGGTGGTGTGCTGCTATCCGGCGTACGAGCGCCTGTTGGGCGCCGCAGCGGATCGGGCCCGTCGAACGATCGTCTTCACCCACCCGCCCCGTACCATCTGGACGCGTGCGGCGGTCGGCATCAGCAATCTCATGGTCGGGTTCTCCGGGCGCAGCTATCGCGGATTCGTCCACCCACCCGAGGCCATGGCCGACGTGGTTCGACGGCACGGCTTCGAGCTCCGCTACCGCCATCGCGGCCTGTCCTGGTGCATCGTAGGCGCGGTACGCGGTTGACCGCGAACACCTGCAGCACACGTGCGCCGCGGGACGCGCGAAGCCCCGACGCGGTGCGCCGGGGCTTCGAAGCGTTGCGGGGTGCGGGTCAGCGGGCGAAGTTGCCGCGGTAGTACTCGTACACCCAGCCGACGAGCGCGACCACGACGATCGGGATCGCGAGGTACGTGATCCAGAACCCGATGGCCAGGCCGAGGAATCCGAGCGCGGCGCCGCCGGCGAGGATGATGGGCCACCAGCTCCACGGGCTGAAGAATCCGAGTTCGGCGTCACCGTCGTCGATGTTCGCGTCCAGCCGGTCCTCGGGCAGCTCCGCCCCCTGCGCGCTGTGCACGCGTCCCAGGTAGAAGGCGATGAAGGCGGCCAGGACGGTGGTCAGCGTCAGGGCGACGGTGCCGGCCGGCTCCATGCCGGGATCCTGCTCGTCGAGCGCGGACCACGCCGCGTACACCGCCGCCGAGAGGGCGAAGAACCCGGCGAGGATCCAGAAGAGGATGGCATTGGCGCGCATTTACTTGACTTCCTTCGTCGCCGCGTCGTAGACCGGTGCCTGCGGCGCATCCTTCGCCGGGCCGATGCCCACCGGGATGCCCGCTTCGGGGTGGTTGAGGTCGAATGCCGGCGCCTCCGAGCGGATACGCGGGATCGACGTGAAGTTGTGCCGAGGCGGCGGGCAGCTCGTGGCCCACTCGAGCGAGCGACCGTAGCCCCACGGGTCGTTGACCGTGACCTTCGGAGCCCGCCGGGCGGTGATGTACACGTTCAGGAAGAACGGGATCATCGAGACGGCGAGGATGCCGGCGCCGATCGTGGACAACTGGTTCATCCAGGTGATGTTGTCCTCGGGAAGGTACGAGTAGTACCGACGGGGCATCGCCACGACGCCCAGCCAGTGCTGGATCAGGAACGTCGTGTGGAACCCGATGAACAGCAACCAGAAGTGCCACTTGCCCAGCGACTCGTTGAGCATCTTGCCGGTCCACTTCGGCCACCAGAAGTAGAAGCCCGCGAACATGGCGAACACCACGGTGCCGAAGACGACGTAGTGGAAGTGCGCCACGACGAAGTACGTGTCGGACACGTGGAAGTCCAGCGGCGGCGACGCGAGGATGACACCGGTCAGGCCGCCGAAGACGAACGTGATGAGGAAGCCGATCGACCAGACGAGCGGCGTCTCGAAGGTGATCGATCCTCGCCACATCGTGCCGATCCAGTTGAAGATCTTCACGCCGGTCGGCACCGCGATGAGCATCGTCATGAGGGCGAAGAACGGCAGCAGCACCGAGCCGGTGACGTACATGTGGTGCGCCCACACCGTCACCGAGAGCGCGGCGATCGCGATCGTGGCATAGATCAGCGTCTTGTAGCCGAAGATCGGCTTGCGGCTGAAGACCGGGAAGATCTCGGACACGATGCCGAAGAACGGCAGCGCGATGATGTAGACCTCGGGATGCCCGAAGAACCAGAACAGGTGCTGCCACAGGATGACGCCGCCGTTGGCGGGATCGTAGATGTGGGCGCCGAAGATGCGGTCGGCACCGGCGGCCAGGATGGCGCCGGCCAGGACCGGGAACGCCATGAGCACGAGGATCGACGTGACGAGCGTGTTCCACGTGAAGATCGGCATGCGGAACATGGTCATGCCGGGCGCGCGCATGGTGATGATCGTGGTGATGAAGTTCACCGCGCCCAGGATCGTGCCGAAGCCCGAGAGGCCGAGGCCGAGCATCCAGAGATTGCCGCCGACGCCTGGCGAGAATGTCGTCGACGCGAGTGGCTGATAGGCGAACCACCCGAACGAGGCGGCGCCCTGCGGCGTGAAGAAGCCGGCCACGGCGATCAGCGAGCCGAAGTTGAACAGCCAGTAGGCGAACGCGTTCAGGCGCGGGAACGCGACATCCGGCGCGCCGATCTGCAGGGGCATGAGCACGTTGGCGAAGCCGGCGAAGAGCGGTGTCGCGAACATCAGCAGCATGATCGTGCCGTGCATCGTGAACAGCTGGTTGTACTGCTCACGGGTCTGGACGATCTCGAGCCCGGGCTCGAAGAGCTGCGCGCGGATGATGAGGGCCATCACGCCGCCGATGCAGAAGTAGATGAACGCGGTGATCAGGTAGAGGTACCCGATGACCTTGTGGTCGGTGGAGGTGATCCACCGGACGAGGATGTTGCCCTTGCGTTCGACCTTGGGAGTGCCGAACGTCGAGGTGCTCGCAGGACGAGCCGGTGCGGTCGTGGTGCTCATCGCGGCTTACTCTTCCTCTTTCAGCTCGGGCTCGCCCGTACCGGGCAGGTTCTGGCGTCGGTCGTACTCGTTCGAGAGCTGGCCCTCCTGGCCCAGGTCGCGCAGCGACTCGATGTACTCCTCGTACTCGGCCTCGGAGACCACCTCGACGTTGAAGAGCATCATCGAGTGGTACTCGCCGCAGAGCTCGGCGCACTTGCCCTCGTACGTGCCCTCGCGTTCGGGCACGAACGACATGTAGTTCGTCTTGCCCGGGAACATGTCCTTCTTGTAGAGGAAGTCGACGACCCAGAACGAGTGGATGACGTCACGCGACTCCAGCTCGATCTCGACGTTCTGGCCGACGGGCAGGTAGAGCGTCGGGAGCTCCGACTGGACCAACGAGCCCGCCGGTCCCTCATCGGAGAGCTGGCCCTGGATTCCCGGCGAGTAGACGTCTTCGTTGACGTAGTTGAAGTCCCACGCCCACTGCTTCGCGATGACCTCGACCTTGACGTCGATCTCGTCCTCCGCGAACCGCTGCTCGATGACCTGCTGGTCGCGGGCGGTGAAGGCGAAGAACCCGAGCACGAGGATCAGCGGCACGATCGTGTAGAAGACCTCGATCGGCATGTTGTAGCGCAGTTGCACCGGCAGGCCGGTCTGGCCCTTGCGGCGGCGATACGCGATGACCGCCCAGATGGTGAGGCCCCAGGTGATGACGCCGACGACCAGCAGCACGATCCACGACGTGACCCAGAGGCCCGACACGAGCTCGGTGTGGTTCGTGACCGGCGGCTCGCCCGCTTCGAACCCCGGGAGGAATCCGTTCAGCTGGGCCTGTGTGCATCCGGCGAGGACGAGGCTGAGCGACGCTGCGATCGGGATTGCAGCCCATCGGAGACGGCGATTGTGGCGCACCGGTGACCTTTCGGGAGACTCGAAGGCGCTTCTCAGCGAAGCGCGGTGATCGATGCCTAGCCTACTCCGACTCCGCGCCCCGGGTGTGCACCCGCAGGCGGTGTCGGCGGTGCCAGAACGCGGATTCCCCGATCGATCTGCGGAAACAGCGGAGGGAGGCCGCGTGCGCGGCCTCCCTCCGGAGCTGGGTCGGGACTCGGCTCAGTGGAACGAGTCGCCGCACGCGCAGCTGCCCTGCGCGTTCGGGTTGTCGATCGTGAAGCCCTGCTTCTGGATCGTGTCCTCGAAGTCGATCGACGCGCCGTCGAGGTAGGGCACGCTCATCTTGTCGACCACGACCTCGACACCGGAGAAGTCGACGACGGCGTCGCCGTCGAGCAGCCGCTCGTCGAAGTAGAGCTGGTAGATCAGGCCGGAGCATCCGCCGGGCTGCACCGCGACGCGGAGGCGAAGGTCGTCGCGCCCCTCCTGTTCGAGCAGGCTGCGCACCTTGTCGGCGGCGGGGTCGCTCAGCTTCACGCCGTGCGCGGTCTCGGTGATCGTGTCGCTCATGTCTCTCCTCGGTGCGTCAGGGAACGCGGAACCCTCACTCCCATGGTAACCGCCGAAACCGAGTGCACGTCCGGCCTCTGCTCAGGAAGTCGTCGCACGCGCGTCGAGGCGGGCGAGGATCAGCGCCTCGCTGAGCAGCGCGCGCTTGAAGACGCCCAGGTGGAGCGACTCGTTGGGGCTGTGCGCCCGGGAGTCGGGGTCCTCGACGCCGGTCACGAGGATCTGCGCCTGCGGGAACTCCTCGACGAGCTCGGCGATGAACGGGATGGACCCGCCGACGCCGATCTCCACGGGCTCGCGGCCCCAGCCCTCGGCCATGGCGGCCCGGGTCTCCGCGATCGCCCAGCCGCTCGTGTCGACGAGGAACGGCTGCCCGGTGTCGACCTCCTCGAAGGTCAGGCGCGCGCCGAACGGGGCGTTCGCCTCGAGGTGCGACCGGATGGCCGCGAAGGCCTCGTCCGCGTCCTGTCCGGGCGCGATGCGGGCGCTCACCCGCACGCGAACGCCGGGCGCCAGCGTGTTCGACGCGTTCGCGACATCCGGCGCGTCGATGCCCGTGACCGTGATCGCGGGCTTCGCCCAGATGCGCGACAGGATCGTGCCGTTGCCGATCGGCGACACGCCGTCGAGCAGGCCGGCCTCGGACCGCAGCTGCGCCTCGTCGTACTCGGGGGTCTCCAGGTCGGCGCTGCGCAGGCCGTCGACGGCGACCGAGCCGTCGGCCGCCCAGAGCGTGTCCAGCAGCCGGATGGCGGCGAGCATCGCATCGGGCACCGCTCCGCCGTACATGCCGGAATGCGACGCGTGGGTGAGCGTGTCGACGCGGAGGTTGAAGGCGACGGCGCCGCGGAGCGCGACCGTGATGGCCGGCGTCTCGAGGTCCCAGTTGCCGGAGTCAGCGACGATGATCGCGTCCGCGGCGAGCACGTCGCGGTGCTCGCGGAGGAAGTTCGCGAACGAGCGCGACGCCCACTCCTCCTCGCCCTCGATGAAGACCGCGATGCCGAGGTCGAAGTCGCCGGATGCCTCGGCGAAGGCGCGGATGGCTCCGACGTGCGCCATCACACCGGCCTTGTCGTCGGCGGCGCCGCGGCCGTGCAGGCGGTCGCCGCGCTGCGTCGGCTCGAACGGCGGCGTCTCCCAGTCCTCGTCCTTGCCGGGCGGCTGCACGTCGTGGTGGGCGTAGAGGAGCACGGTCGGTCGTCCGTCGCGTGCCGGGCGGCTGGCCACGACGGCGGGCTGGCCGAGTTCCGAACCGTCCTCGACGGGCGCGCGCCGCACCTCGACGAGCTCGAACACGCCCGTGCCGCGCAGGAGCTCGGCGACCGCCTCGGCGCTCTCGGCGACGTGCGTCGGATCGAACGCCGGCCAGGACACGGACGGGATGCGCACGAGCCTCGCGAGGTCGGCGACGGTGGCCGGGAAGCCCGCGTCGACCGCCGCTCGGATGGCCTCGGTCGTGACTGGAGCGGCCGCAGCCATGGATTCGGTGGGATGGGGCTGGGTCATGCCGGTAATCTTAAGGGCAACCGATCCGAGGACTCCCGTGGCAAAGAACCCCACCAACACCCCTGCGCCCGAAGCCGGCGCCGATGACGCAGCACCCGACACGACGAGGACCGGCAAGGGCGCACCCACGCCGAGCCGGGCCCAGCAGGAGGCGGCGCGCAAGCGGCCGCTCGTGCCGAACGACCGCAAGGAGGCGGCGAAGCAGGCGCGCGCGAAGCAGGCCGAGGCGCGTGAGCGCGCCCGCGTCGGCATGGCCGTCGGCGACGACCGCTACCTGCCCACCCGCGACCGCGGCCCGCAGAAGAAGTACGTGCGCGACTACGTCGACGCGCGGTTCAGCATCGGCGAGGTGCTCATCCCCGTGATGTTCCTCGTCATCCTGCTCACGCTCATCCCCGATGCGCAGGTGCAGACGATCGGCATCCTCGCCCTGTGGGCGTTCTTCATCGTCGCCGTGGTCGACGTCGTGATCCTCGGGTTCCTGGTGACGCGCAAGCTCAAGGCCAAGTTCGGCGAGGACAAGGCGGAGCGCGTGCGCTGGTACGCGGCGATGCGCGCCCTGCAGCTGCGTCCGCTGCGACTGCCGAAGCCGCAGGTCAAGCGGGGCCAGTACCCGTCCTGAGCCGGGGGTCACTCCCTGGCGTACGCTCCGCCGCGCACCAGCGGCACGCGGATCTCCTCATCGCTGAGCGACCCGTGCTGGCCGATCATTGCCTCCGCCTGGCGGTTCGGCTCCCGCCGGTCGTAGTAGGCGACGCCCGCCCGCGCGGCGATGAGCACGTCGCCGATCCGCGGGCGCACCTCGTCGGCGACCGGTCCGTAGACGCCGGCCGCGATCGCCTCGTCGCGGGAGACGACCCACGCGCGATGCTCCTCCGCCTCGCGCCAGCCGGCCAGCAGCGATGCACGTGCCGGTTCCTCGAGGCCGGATTCGAAGTAGAGCGACACGAATCGAGGCTCGCCGCCCACGTGGCGCACGCCGTCGAGCAGGTCGGGACGGGCGTCGACGAACACGTGACGGTGCGCCGGCACGTCGACGACGCCGTGGTCGGCGGTGACGAGGAGGCCCGTGCCTCGCGGCATCCGTCGTTCGAAGGCGGCGAGCTCGGCGTCGAGCTGCTCGAGGATCGCGAGCCACTTGTCCGACTCCCAGCCGTGCGCGTGCGCGGCCTGATCGAGTTCGGGAACGTAGAGGTAGACGAGCGCGCCGGCCTGTCCCTCGAGCAGCGAACGGGCCTCGGCGAAGCGGTCGGCGATCGTCGCCGCCGGCCGGTACTCCGCGCCGCGCAGCACGGCGTGCGTGAAGCCGGAGTCGGCGTAGCGCGGGGCACCGACCGCGAAGCTCCGGATGCCGCGGGCCGACGCCGTCTCGAAGATCGTCTCCGCGCGCTGCCACGTCTCGGGCACCATGCCGGCGTCCCAGCCGTTCAGCTGGTTGACGAGGCGGTCGTGCGCGGCGTCGAGCACCCGGTATCCGACGAGCCCGTGCTCGCCCGGCATCCGCCCGGTCGTGAAGCTCGCGATGGCCGCAGCGGTCGTCGACGGCGTCACCGTGCGGATCACGTCGCGGCGCGCCATCCGCGTGGACAGGAACCGCGCATGGCCGGCTCGCGCCTGGATGTTCGCAGCGCCGAGGCCGTCGACGAGCACGACCACCGCGCCGGATGCCGCGGGGAGCCCGAAGTCGTTCGCCTCGCCCGTGAGACTGGCGACCGAACTGCCGAGCACCCCGGCAAGCCTCGGAGCGGTGACGGCGGGCACCGGTAGCATTGCTGGCATCGCGCCCAGTCTGGCACAGGCCGGGCGCGCCCCCGTTCCCCCGCGTGCACCGCACGCCAGCACCAGAGAACACGGATGACCCGAGCAAAGAACCCGCCCGCCGACGAGACGATCGTCGAACGCATCGAAGACGTCGACGTCGCCACCGAGATGCAGGGCTCGTTCCTCGAGTACGCCTACTCGGTCATCTACTCGCGGGCCCTGCCCGACGCGCGCGACGGCCTGAAGCCCGTGCAGCGCCGCATCCTCTACCAGATGACCGAGATGGGGCTGCGCCCCGACCGCGGCCACGTGAAGTCGGCCCGGGTCGTGGGCGAGGTCATGGGCAAGCTGCACCCCCACGGCGACACGGCGATCTACGACGCGCTCGTGCGCATGGCGCAGGCGTTCACGCTGCGCGTGCCCCTCATCGACGGCCACGGCAACTTCGGCTCGCTCGACGACGGCCCGGCCGCGCCGCGATACACGGAGGCACGGCTCGCCTCCCCCGCGCTCGCGATGACCGAGGGGCTCGACGAGGACGTCGTCGACTTCGTCCCGAACTACGACAACCAGCTCACGCAGCCCGACGTGCTGCCCGCCGCCTACCCGAACCTCCTCGTGAACGGCGCGAGCGGCATCGCGGTCGGCATGGCCACCAACATGGCGCCGCACAACCTCATCGAGGTGGTCGGCGCGGCCCGCCACCTGATCGCCCACCCGAACGCCACCCTCGACGAGCTCATGGAGTTCGTGCCCGGCCCCGACCTGCCGACGGGCGGCACGATCGTCGGACTCGCCGGCATCAAGGACGCCTACGCCACCGGGCGCGGCAGCTTCAAGACCCGCGCCAAGGTGACCGTCGAGAGCATCACCGCCCGCAAGACCGGCCTCGTCGTCACCGAGCTGCCCTACCTCGTGGGCCCCGAGAAGGTCATCGAGAAGATCAAGGACGGGGTGAACGCCAAGAAGATCAGCGGCATCTCCGATGTCACCGATCTCACCGACCGCACCAACGGCCTCCGCCTCGTCATCGGCATCAAGACCGGCTTCAGCCCCGACGCGGTGCTCGAGCAGCTCTACCGGCTGACGCCGCTCGAGGACTCCTTCAACATCAACAACGTCGCGCTCGTCGACGGCGGACCGCAGACGCTCGGACTCCGCGAGCTGCTGCAGGTGTACGTCGGGCACCGCATCGAGGTCGTTACGCGACGCTCGCAGTACCGGCTCGCACGCCGCCGGGAGCGCCTGCACCTCGTCGAGGGCCTCCTCATCGCGATCCTCGACATCGACGAGGTGATCCAGGTCATCCGCACGAGCGACGAGGCCGAGCAGGCACGCACCCGCCTCATGGACGTCTTCGACCTCAGCCAGGTGCAGGCCGAGTACATCCTCGAGCTGCGCCTGCGGCGACTCACGCGGTTCTCGCGCATCGAGCTCGAGGCCGAGCGCGACAAGCTGCGCACCGAGATCGAGGAGCTCGAGCTCCTGCTCGCGAGCCGCCATCGCATCGAGGCCCTCGTCTCCGATGAGCTCGCCGAGGTGGCCGAGCGGTTCGGCACGCCGCGTCGCACCCTGCTGACCGACGCACGGCCGAGCATCGCGGGTGCGGCCACGAAGCGGGCGGCAGCCGTCCTCGAGGTGGCGGATGTCCCGTGCCGCGTCTTCCTGAGCGCCACGGGGCGCATCGCGCGCGTCGACCTGCCCGATGGCCCCGACGGGCCGCCGAGCATCAGCCCGCCCCCGCGCCGCAGCAGGCACGACGCCATCCGCTCGACGCTCGACACCACGAGCCGCGCCGAGATCGGGGCCGTCACGAGCCTCGGTCGACTCATCAGGTTCACGCCGGTCGACCTCCCGATGCTGCCGCCGACGTCGGTGCAGCTCGGCGCGGGCGTGCGGATCGGCGACTATCTGGCGCTCCCCAACCGCGACGAGAAGGTGCTCGCGATCGTCTCGCTCGAGGCCGACCGCTCGATCGCCCTCGGCACGAAGCAGGGCATCGTGAAACGCGTCTCGACGGGCGCCTACCCGAACAAGCCCGAGTTCGAGGTGATCGGCCTCAAGGCCGGCGACGAGGTCGTGGGCGCCGTGCAGGGCGACGAGACCGACGAGCTCGTGTTCGTGGCATCCGACACCCAGCTGCTGCGATTCGCGGCCGCCTCGGTGCGGCCGCAGGGGTGTCCGGCCGGCGGCATGGCCGGCATCAACCTCGGTTCGGGCGCGCACGTCATCCACTTCACGAGCATCCCGGCGGATGCCGCGGCCGACGCCGTGGTCGTCACGATCGCGGCGAGCAACGAGACCCTGCTCGGCACCGACCCGGGCAGCGCGAAGGTGAGCCCCTTCAGCGAATTCCCCGCCAAGGGCCGCGCGACCGGTGGCGTCCGCTCGCAACGCCTCCTGAAGGGCGAGGACGCGCTGCACCTCGCCTGGGTCGGCCGCTCCCCCGCCCTCGCGGTGGGCAGCGACGGCTCGGCGCGCCAGCTGCCCGACGGCGGGGCCAGGCGCGACGCGTCGGGTCAGCCGCTCGAGGGCGTCGTGGCCGCGATCGGCGTCCGCATCGCCTGACACCCCCGCCCTCGGCTTGACGCCGACGCGATCGAGGGGCAGATTCGGCGATGGCCGGTCCGAACGGCGAGGGGTTCGTCGTCGGCCGGGTTTCGGCGGACGGAGGCATCGGTGACGCGGACGAGCTTGCAGGCGGCGATCCAGGGCAGCGTGCTGGGGCCGGGCGACCCCGGCTACGACGAGGCCCGCGCGGTGTGGAACGGGATGATCGATCGACGGCCGCGGTACGTCGTGCAATGCGCGGAGGCGGCCGATGTCGTCGCGGCCGTGCGATACGGCGCGGATCTGGGCCTCGAGATCGGCGTCCGCTGCGGCGGGCACGGCATCGTCGGACACGCCGTGCCCGACGACGGGCTCATGATCGACCTGCGGCCGATGGGGGGCGTGACGGTCGACCCCCTCACCAGGCGCGCTCGCGTGCAGGGCGGGGCGCTGCTCGGCGCGCTCGACCGTGCGTCGCAGGCGCACGGGCTCGCGACGACCGCGGGGAACGTCTCGCACACCGGCGTCGGCGGCCTCACCCTCGGCGGGGGCATGGGCTGGCTCGCCCGTCGGCATGGGCTCGCCTGCGACAACGTCGCGTCGTTCGAGCTCGTGACGGCGAGCGGCGACCTGATCCACGTCGACGCGGAGTCGCATCCCGACCTGGACTGGGCGCTCCGCGGAGGCGGCGGGAACTTCGGGATCGTCACCGCCTTCGACTTCGACCTGCATCCCGAGCCGGGGCAGGCGATCTCGGCCGAGCTCCTCTTCCCGCTCGAGGACGGGCGAGCCGCCGCGGCGATGCGGCGTTGGCGCGACCTGAGCGTTGACGCCCCCCGGGAGGCGACCTTCACCGCGACGATCTCCGGCACCATGGTGGCGCTCGGCCTCGTGTGGGTCGGCGACCCCGTCGTCGGGCGCACCCGGGTCTCCGAGCTCGCGGATCGGCTCACCGGCGCGGCCGAACCGGCGGGACGTGCGATCGACCCGATGACGTACCTGCGACTGCAGACCCGTGAGGACGACGTCGAGGGCCATCACTGGCGTCGGTACTGGAAGGGGCATTACTTCAGCGAACTCGGCGATGCCGTCATCGACGCGCTGCTCGCCCGCGACGGCGCAGACCTGCCCGATGTCAGCCTGCAGGCGTACGGCGGCGCGATCGCGGACGTGGCCGACGAGGAGACCGCATTCTCGCGTCGCGACGCCGCATTCGAGTTCGTCGCGGCGTCGCGGTGGAGCAGCCCCGACGACGATGAGCGGCGGATGTCGGCGGCCCGCCGCTATGCCGGAACCATGGACCGGTTCGCGAGCGGCGCCTACGTCAACGTGCTCGGCGACGACGGCGAGGCGGGGATCCGGCGCGCCTACACGCCCGGGAAGCTCGCGCGCCTGACGGCGATCAAGGACGCGCACGATCCCGGCAACCTGTTCCACCTGAACCAGAACATCCGCCCCTCCGCGGGGTGACGGCCGGGCCGCACGACCGTCAGGCGTCGATGCGGTCGCGCTCGAGCGCGTCGGAGCTGTCGATGATGAACTCCTTGCGCGGCGCGACCTCGTTGCCCATGAGGAGCTCGAAGACGCGGCCCGCGTTCTCCGCGTCGCCGATGCCGACGCGGCGCAGCGTGCGCTGGCGACGATCCATGGTGGTCGTCGCGAGCTGGTCGGCATCCATCTCGCCGAGGCCCTTGTAGCGCTGGATCGGGTCCTGGTACCGGCGGTTCTGCTTCTTCAGCGTCGCGAGCACGCCCTGCAGCTCGGTCTCGGAGTAGGTGTAGATGGTCTCGTTGGGCTTCGTGCCGGGGTTCATCACGACCACGCGGTGCAGCGGCGGCACGGCCGCGAAGACGCGACCCTCCTCGATCATCGGCCGCATGTAGCGGAAGAAGAGCGTGAGCAGCAGTGTGCGGATGTGCGCGCCGTCGACGTCGGCGTCGCTCATGATGATGACCTTGCCGTAGCGCGCCGTCGAGAGGTCGAAGCTCCGGCCCGAACCCGCGCCGATCACCTGGATGATGGAGGCGCACTCCGCGTTGCCGAGCATGTCGGAGACGCTGGCCTTCTGCACGTTGAGGATCTTGCCGCGGATCGGCAGCAGCGCCTGGTGCTCGCTGTCGCGTGCGAGCTTCGCGGTGCCGAGCGCCGAGTCGCCCTCCACGATGAAGAGCTCGCTGTGCGCCACGTCGCTCGAACGGCAGTCGACGAGCTTCGCGGGCAGCGACGAGCTCTCGAGTGCGTTCTTGCGCCGCTGCGTCTCCTTGTGGGCCCTCGCGGAGATGCGCGACTTCATCTCGGCGACGACCTTGTCGAGCAGCAGCGCCGACTGCGCCTTGTCGTCGCGCTTCGTCGACGTGAAGCGTGCCCCGAGCTCCTTCGTGAGCACGTTCGCCACGATGGCCCGCACCGCGGGAGTGCCGAGCACCTCCTTGGTCTGGCCCTCGAACTGCGGCTCGGGCAGGCGCACGGTGATGACCGCCGTGAGTCCGGCCAGCACGTCGTCCTTCTCGAGCTTGTCGTTGCCGGCCTTCAGGCGCCGCGCGTTCTGCTCGACCTGCAGGCGCAGGAACCGGAGCAGTCCCTGGTCGAACCCGGTCTGGTGGGTGCCGCCCTTCGGGGTCGCGATGATGTTGACGAACGACTTCACGACCGTCTCGTAGCCGGTGCCCCATCGCAGCGCGATGTCGACGTGGCACTCGCGCTGCAGCTCGGTCGGCACCATGGCGCCGCCGTCGGTGAGCACGGGCACGGTCTCGGTGAAGCCGCCGGTGCCGGTGAGCCGCCACACGTCGGTCAGCGGGGCATCCGTGGCGAGGTGCTCGACGAACTCGGAGATGCCGCCGTCGAACTGGAAGGACGTCGTGTGCGGCTCGGCGCCGCGCTCGTCGGTGACGTCGATGGCGAGGCCGGGCACGAGGAACGCCGTCTGGCGGGCGCGCCCGAGCAGCTCGTCGGTCTGGAACTCGGCGCCCTTCGTGAAGATCTGGCGGTCGGCCCAGTAGCGGATGCGCGTACCGGTGACGCCCTTGGCGACCTTGCCGACCACGCGCAGCTCGCTGCGCACCTCGAACGGGGTGAACGGGGCGTCGGGCGACGGGGAGCCGGCATCGGCGAACACGCCGGGCTCGCCACGGTGGAACGACATCGCCCACGTCTTGCCGTCGCGGTCGACCTCGACGTCGAGGCGTTCGGAGAGGGCGTTCACCACGGAGGCGCCGACGCCGTGGAGTCCGCCGGAGGCCGCGTACGAGCCCGAGCCGAACTTGCCGCCCGCGTGCAGCTTGGTGAAGACGACCTCGACGCCCGACAGGCCCGTCTTCGGCTCGATGTCGACCGGGATGCCGCGAGCCCGGTCGCGGACCTCGACGCTCCCGTCGGGGTGCAGGATGACGCCGATCTCGGCGCCGTGCCCGCCCAGGGCCTCGTCGACCGAGTTGTCGATGATCTCCCAGAGGCAGTGCATGAGCCCGCGCGAGTCGGTCGACCCGATGTACATGCCGGGTCGTTTGCGCACCGCCTCGAGTCCTTCGAGGACGGAGAGATGGCGGGCGGAATAGTCGGAGCTCACGTCGCACAAGCCTACTGACGGCCGGGGACACCACGCGCGAGGCGCTACGCGCTGAGCGAAATGCCCGCCAAACGGAAGGATGTGCGCCGGTCCCGTGTTTTCATTGATGCACGGATTATTCGAGCGTGAGCAGGAGGAGGAGCCATGACGAACTACACCGACACAACCGGTGCGGTCGACGAACTCGACACCCCGTATGAGCTCACGGCACTCGACCGCTGCGATGCATGCGGCGCCCAGGCGTACATCCGCGTCGTCGTCGCGAGCGGCGAACTCCTCTTCTGCGCCCACCACGGCCGCAAGCACCAGGAGAAGCTCTCGCAGATCGCCCACAGCTGGCACGACGAGTCGAGCCGACTCCTCGTCGACGGCCGCGACTGACCACACCGACTCGAACACGAACGCCCCGGCTCTCCGCCGGGGCGTTCGTCGTCTGCGGGCCGAGGGGTGCGGCCTCCGTGCGTCAGGCGTCGGTGGCGGATGCCGCGGCTCGCGTCGCTCCGAGGAGCGCCTCGCGCGCAGCCGACGCGTAGGCGTCGACGGCCGCGGCGCGTTCACCGGGCGCGTACTCGAGGCCCGCTCGCTCGGCCATGATGCCCAGCAGGAGGTCGGCGAACGCCGGATTCTTCGCGAGCACGGGACCGTGCAGGTGGGTGCCGATCACGGCTCCCATCACGACGCCCTCCTGGCCGGAGTCGCGACCGTTGCCGCTGCCGGAGCGCACGCGTCCGACGGGCGAGCCCTCCGCCCGTACGTAGTCGCGGGCGTGGTTCTCGAAGCCCACCAGGAGGCCGAAACGAGGCGAGGCGACGACGAGGTCGCCGGTGACCCGCCCGGAACGCGGCACCGCACGGCCCGGGACGATCCCGAGTCCCTCGATGCTCGAGCCGTCGGCGCGCTCGACGCCCCAGCTCAGCAGCTCCCATCCGCTACCGACGGCGAGGATGGGCACGCCCTCGGTGCCCCAGCGCCGGAGCTCGTCGTGCATCGTGAGCAGGATGTCGCGGCTCGCCTCGAGCGATGCGTCGCTGCCCGAGCCGAGCACGACCGCGTCGACCCGCTCGGGAAGGTCGTCACGCGAGTCGACGCGCACGACGCGGGCGGCGAGGCCGGCCCACTCCGCGCGCCTGGCGAGCACGGCCGCGTTCTCGGCGTCGCCGTTGGTGTTCTGCAGTCCGGGCAGGAGCGCTGCGATCGTGAGGGTCATTCCGCTCCCGAGAGTCCGAGGTGGGCGCGCGTGCGACGCATCGCGTCGGCCGAGAACACGATGGTCTTCACGCCGTGCGCGGGGGCGGGCGATGCGAGGAAGTCGTCGAGCGCGCGGCCGAGGTCGGGCTCGACGCGGTCGATCTCCACGCCGTCGTAGGCGAGCATGAGCGCCGCCTCGGGTGCCTTCGACCCGCTGACGATCGCCACGCGGCCGAGCGACGAGGCATCCGTCGGCCAGAAGTAGGAGGGATCGCGCACGTCGGAGCCGATCGCGAAGAGGATCTGCTCGGTGCCGGGCTCGATGCTGTCGACGTTCAGCTGGTAGCTCGCGGGATTCTGCACGAGCACGAACTCGACCTCCTGGCCGCGCACGTGCACGCGCTCCCCACGGCCGAAGACGGCCGGGATCTCGCTCAGGGCGTCGGCCGCGGTGGTCGGCGAGAATCGCTCCCCGAGCACGACCTCGGCGGTCGCGTACGCGGCCGCGGCGTCGACGGCGTAGTGCGTGCCGCGCGCGGGGAGCCTGATGTGCACGGATGCCGCGCCGTCGCGCAGCACGGCCGAGGCTCCCTCGACCGAGTCGACGATCACGCCGGCGCCGGCGGCGAGCCGGTCGCGCCGGGTCTCGGTGTACCCGAGTCCGCGCGGCGACCGGGCGAGCACGCCCGCGGAGACGCCGAACCGGTGCACGGCGACCCCTGGGCCGACCGCCGCGGCGAGGCGCTCGAGGTTGGCGTCGTCGGCGTTGACGACGACGGCCTCGTGTGCACGCTCGGCGATGCGGGCGAGCATGCCCGCGACCATCTCCGAGTCGTGGAACCGGTCGATCTGGTCGACCATCACGTTCGTGAGGGCGACGACGCGGGCGTCGACACCCTGCATGACCACGGCGCCGTGACCCTCGTCCATCTCGAGCACCGCGACGTCGCCCGGCACCCTGCCCGTCCAGTCGGCGCGCTCGAGGAGCGCCGACGTCAGGCCCTGGCTGATGTTCGCCGTCGACGGGTTGGTGAACACGTCGACGCCGTGCGCGCGGAGGATGGCGACGAGCATCTTCGTGGTCGTCGACTTGCCGCTCGACCCCGACACCACCACGAGGCCCTGCGGGAATCCCGACAGGGTGCGCTTGAGGTAGCCCGGCGCGATCGTGTTGACGACCAGGCCCGGAACAGCCGATCCGCCGCCGGGCTTGCGCAGCCGGGCGGCGAATCGAGTGAGCCTGCCGACGAGGATCGCCGGCGCGTAACGCACCTGCGGCCTACTCGAGGTAGTCGCGGAGCGACTGCGAGCGCGACGGGTGGCGGAGCTTCGCCATCGTCTTCGACTCGATCTGGCGGATCCGCTCGCGGGTCACCCCGAACGTGTCGCCGATCTGGTCGAGGGTCTTCGGCATGCCATCGCCGAGGCCGAAGCGCATGCGGATCACGCCCGCCTCGCGCTCGCTCAGCGAGTCGAGCAGCGACTCGAGCTGCTTCTGGAGCATCGTGAAGCCCACCGCGTCCGCCGGCACGACCGCCTCGGTGTCCTCGATGAGGTCGCCGAACTCGCTGTCGCCGTCTTCACCGAGCGGCGTGTGCAGCGAGATGGGCTCGCGACCGTACTTCTGCACCTCGATGACCTTCTCGGGGGTCATGTCGAGCTCGCGGCTCAGCTCCTCGGGCGTGGGCTCACGACCCAGGTCCTGCAGCATCTGCCGCTGCACGCGGGCGAGCTTGTTGATGACCTCGACCATGTGCACGGGAATGCGGATGGTGCGGGCCTGGTCGGCCATCGCACGCGTGATCGCCTGGCGGATCCACCAGGTGGCGTACGTCGAGAACTTGAAGCCCTTCGTGTAGTCGAACTTCTCGACCGCACGGATCAGGCCCAGGTTGCCCTCCTGGATCAGGTCGAGGAACTGCATGCCGCGGCCGGTGTAGCGCTTGGCGAGCGACACGACGAGGCGCAGGTTCGCACCGAGCAGGTGGCTCTTGGCCCGCTGGCCGTCCTTCGCGACCCACTGCAGCTCACGACCGAGCTGGGAGCGCTTCTCGGCGTCGCTCATGTGCGACAGCTTCTCCTCGGCGAACAGGCCCGCCTCGATGCGCATCGCGAGCTCGACCTCTTCGGCCGCGTTCAGGAGCGCGACCTTGCCGATCTGCTTCAGGTAGTCCTTGACCGGGTCGGCCGTCGCGCCCGTGATGGCGCTCGAGTAGACCGGGACCTCGTCCTCGTCGTCGACGGCGCGCAGCACGAGCGCACCGGTGGGGTGCGGCTCGACCGCGACGGGCTTCGCCTCCTCGTCGTCGGTGTCGGATGCCGCGTCGTCGGCGACCACCTCTGCGACGACCTCGTCGGCGACGACCTCGTCGGCGACCTCCGTCTCGACCTCCGCGTCGACCTCGACCTCTTCGAGCTCCGCGGGATCGACCTCGTCCTCGTCGTCAGCGGCGGCGGACTTCGCCTTGGCGCCGCGCGGCTTCGCCGCCGACTTCGCGGTGCTGGTGCGCGGCGTCTTGTTCGCGGGCGTCGCCGCGGCCTTCGACGCGGTCTTGTTGCCGCTCGCCTTGGCGGCGGCGGCCTTCGTCGTCTTCGCCGCGGATCCCGTGGCGGTGGCCTTCGCGGCCGTCTTGGCGGCCGTCGACTTCGCGGCCGTCGCGCGCGTCGCAGCGGGCTTCTCCGCCTCGCTCTTCGCCGACGTCGCAGCCTTCGTCGTTGCCATTCGTTGAACCTCTCCTACCGTCGCGCGGCACGTGCCCTCGCAGGCGTCGGCTCGTGCACTCGGCCCGGTCGTTTTCGGACACTATGAGGACCCATGTCAAGTCCGCGTGAACGGCGCGAGCGTGTCGCGCCGGCAGACCAGAACGGGTCCTGCCCCCATTATACAGTCATGCGGGCCTGCGAACGTCCGTGCGACCCGCGCATTCATCGTCGTTCTTCCCCGCTGAGTACAACGTTGAGGGCCCCCGCCGCATTCCCCCTGGGCGGGTCGCCGGTCAGGCGCCGAGCGGGCCGTCGTCGTCGCGCGTGCGCCGGTAGGCCAGGAACTTCTCGAGCTCGGCCGCGATCTCGTCGGCCGAGGGCAGCTCGCCGTCCTCGTCGGTGAGCGGCGACCGGAGGGTCGTGCCCTCCATGTACGAGTCGTGGCGCTCCTCGAGCGTGCCGACGAGCTTGGCGAGCTCGCCGTTCTCCGCGACCTGCTCGTCGATGCGTGCGACGAACTCGCGGCCCTGCTCGCGCAGCGCGTCGGTCGGGAAGATCCGACCGGTGGACGCGCTGATGGCCTCGAGCGCCGCGACGGCCGCGGTCGGGTACTCGGCGTCGGACAGGTAGTGCGGGACCAGGAGCACGAACCCGGTCGTCGGATGCCCCTCCTCCTGCAGGCGGTACTCCACGAGGTGCAGCGCGTTCGACGGCACCTGGGTGGTCGGTCGCCAGATGGACATGGCCTCGATGAGGTCTGCGCGATTGCCGCTCACGGTCATGCCGATCGGCCGTGTGTGGGGCACCGGCATGGGGATCGAGTTGATCCAGGTGGTCGACGACACCTCGAGCGCGTCGATGAGCCCCAGCACGGCCGCACCGAACCGCTCCCACTGGAAGTCGGGCTCGTAGCCGGTCAGCATCAGGAACTGCTGGCCGATCTCGTCGCGAGCCAGGTCGAGGCTGAGCCGCGGCGGGCGGTAGTCGGCGAGGTGATCGCCCTGGAACAGGATGATCGGCCGCCGGGCGCGGTAGTCGAGCAGCTCGTCCGCGTCGAACGTCGCGACGACCGTGGTGTCGAGCGTCGACAGCAGGTACTCCGTCGTCTGGGCGACCGCGGACCCGGCGTCGGCGAACCCCGTCAGGCCAGCGACGAGCGGCAACCCGGGCGGCACCTGCACGTCGGGGTTGAGCTCGTAGAGGGAGCGGGGATCGCGCATGCGTCCAGCCTACTGACGCGGGCGGAGCCGTCCCCGGATCCCGGCCCGCGCGGATGATGCCGAGAGCGAACACGTACCATCGGCAGCATGACCGCGCCCGAACTCTCCTGCTCGTCCGACCCCGTGAGCGGCTCCGACGCCGACGTCGTGCTGCTCGCAGCCCGGCCCGGCGACGACGGACCCGTGCTCCTCGCGCCCGACGGCTACGAATGGGTGGCGCCCCTGCTGTCGCGCCTGGGCGCGAAGGGCGCGGCGGACGAGTTCACGCGCATTCCCGCGCAGGGCGCCGGCCCGCAGGTGGTCGCCGTCGTCGGGCTCGGCGACCGGTCGGATGCCGCCGGCCTCCGCCTCGCCGCCGGGGGTGCCGTGCGGCAGCTCACGGGCACGGACTCGCTCGCCGTCGCGGTGCCCGTCGACGACGCGGACGCGGCGGAGGCGCTCCTCGAGGGCGCCGCGCTCGGCGCCTACGCGTTCTCCGCCTACCGTGCCGAGCCGAAGGAACCCGTGCGGCGGATCACCCTGCACGCCACCCTCGACGACGCGCGCCTCGAGCGCGTGCGCTCGGTCGTCGGCGGCGTCGCACGCACCAAGGACCTCGTGAACACGCCCCCAGCCGACCTCTCGCCCGAGCGGTTCGCCGAGCTCGCCGTCGAGGCGGCGGATGCCGCGGGCGTCGCCTCCCGTGTCTGGGACGAGGCGGCGCTCGAGGCCGACGGGTTCGACGGCATCCTCGGCGTCGGTCGCGGCTCGAGCCGTGGGCCGAGGCTCGTCCGGCTCGAGTACGCGCCGTCCGGGGCATCCGTGCACCTCGCGCTCGTGGGCAAGGGCATCACGTTCGACTCGGGCGGACTCTCCCTGAAGCCCGGCGCCTCGATGGTCGGCATGAAGAGCGACATGGCGGGGGCGGCCGCCGTGCTGTCGGCGATCGTCGCGCTGGCCGAGCTCGCCGTGCCCGTGCGAGTCACCGGCTGGCTGTGCCTCGCCGAGAACATGCCGTCCGGCACCGCCATCCGGCCGAACGACGTGCTGCGGATCCATGGCGGCACCACGGTCGAGGTGCTCAACACCGACGCCGAGGGACGTCTCGTGATGGCCGATGCCCTGGCCGCCGCGAGCGACGAGCACCCCGACGCGATCGTCGACGTCGCGACCCTCACGGGCGCCCAGGTCGTCGCACTGGGCCACCGCATCGCGGGGCTGATGGGCGACGACGAACTGGTGGATCGCGTCCGCACCGCCGCCGGCGACGTCGACGAGGCCGTCTGGCCGATGCCGCTCCCCCGCGACCTCAAGGCACTGCTGAAGTCGGATGTCGCCGACCTGGCGAACACGAAGCTGGGCATGACCGTGCCGGGCATGCTGCTGGCCGGAGTGTTCCTGCGCGAGTTCGTCGGCTCGAAGGCCGACTCGGACGAGCGGATCCCGTGGGCGCACCTCGACATCGCCGGCCCCGCGTTCAACACCGGCGGGGGTTGGGGATTCACCGGTTCGGGGGGCACCGGAGTGGCCGTGCGCACCCTCGTGCGGCTGGGCGAGCAGCTCTCCGCAGGGTAGTAAGGTCGTATGGGCGAGAACGTCGCCCATACAGCCTGCCCCCGACTACGAACCGGCGGCAGTCCGTGTCGCAGATCGATTGCGCAAGGGAGATTGCGGTTGTCCGAGCAGAACTTTGACATTGTCATCCTCGGTGGCGGCAGCGGAGGGTACGCGGCGGCGCTGCGTGCCGTCGAGCTCGGCTTCACCGTCGGCCTGGTCGAGAAGGACAAGCTGGGTGGCACGTGTCTGCACCGTGGGTGCATCCCGACCAAGGCCCTGCTCCACGCGGCCGAGATCGCGGACAACACCCGTGAGTCTGCGAGGTTCGGCGTCCGCTCCACGTTCGACGGCATCGACGTCGCCGCCGTCACGACGTACCGCGAGAGCATCGTCTCGAGCAAGTTCAAGGGTCTGCAGGGCCTCGTGAAGGCCCGTGGCATCACGGTCATCGAGGGCGAGGGGCGCCTCGTCGCCGCCAACGCCGTGCAGGTCGGCGACGACCGGATCGTCGGCAAGAACGTCATCCTGGCCACCGGCTCCTACTCGCGGTCGCTGCCCGGCCTCGAGATCGGCGGTCGCGTCATCACGAGCGAGCAGGCACTCGAGCTCGACTTCGTGCCGGGCAAGGTCGCCGTGCTCGGCGGCGGCGTCATCGGCGTGGAGTTCGCGAGCGTCTGGAAGTCCTTCGGCGCGGAGGTCACGATCATCGAGGCGCTCCCCCACCTCGTGCCCAACGAGGAGGAGTCGGTCTCGAAGCAGCTCGAGCGCGCGTTCCGCAAGCGCGGCATCGAGTACAAGCTCGGCGCCCGCTTCCAGGGCGTCACGCAGGACGACAACGGCGTCGTGGTCACGCTCGAGAACGGCGAGACGGTCGAGGCCGAGCTGCTGCTGGTGGCCGTCGGCCGCGGACCCGTCACCCAGGGCCTCGGCTACGACGAGGTCGGCGTCACGATGGACCGCGGCTTCGTCATCACGAACGAGCGCCTCGCCACCAACATCCCCGGCGTCTACGCCGTCGGCGACATCGTCCCCGGCCTCCAGCTCGCGCACCGCGGCTTCCAGCAGGGCATCTTCGTGGCCGAGGAGATCGCCGGCCTCAACCCGATCGTCGTCGAGGACGTCAACATCCCCAAGGTCACGTACTGCGAGCCCGAGGTCGCGTCCATCGGCTACACCGAGGCGAAGGCGGGGGAGAAGTTCGGCGCCGACCAGGTCTCGGCCTACGAGTACAACCTCGCCGGGAACGGCAAGAGCCACATCCTCGAGACGAGCGGCTCCATCAAGGTGGTTCGCGTGAACGACGGCCCGGTGGTCGGCGTGCACATGATCGGAGCCCGCGTCGGCGAGCTGATCGGCGAGGCGCAGCTCGCGGTGAACTGGGAGGCGTACCCCGAGGACATCGCCCCCTTCATCCACGCCCACCCGACGCAGAACGAGGCGCTCGGCGAGGCATTCCTGAAGCTCGCCGGCAAGCCGCTGCACGCGCTCTGAGCCGGACCCTGGAAACACGACTGCAATAAGCTAGAAAGCGTCACACGCTGTGAAGGAGACAAGCGCATGAGCGAATCCGTCAGCCTCCCGGCACTCGGGGAGAGTGTCACGGAGGGCACGGTCACCCGCTGGCTGAAGAATGTCGGCGACCGTGTGGAGGTCGACGAGCCGCTGCTCGAAGTGTCGACCGACAAGGTCGACACCGAGATTCCATCACCGGTGGCCGGAGTGATCGAGGCCATCCTCGTCCAGGAGGACGAGACCGTCGAGGTCGGCACGGCCCTCGTGACCATCGGCGACGGTTCCGCTGCTGCCGCCGAGCCGTCCGCACCCGCGGAGGCGGCTCCTGCCGCTGAAGCGGCGCCCGCCGCGCCGGCTCCGGAGGCCGCGCCCGCCGCGCCGGCTCCCGCCGCTGAGGCGGCGCCGGCGCCCGAGGCAGCCCCACCGGCACCTGCGGCTGAGGCGGCACCCGCGGCACCCGAAGCCGCGCCCGCAGCACCGGCAGCACCCGCAGCACCGGCACCCGAGGCCGCACCGGCTGCACCGGCACCCGAAGCCGCACCGGCAGCGCCGGCCCCTGAGGCGGCGCCCGCGGCGCCGGCTCCCGAAGCCGCCCCCGCCGCACCCGCCCCGGCAGCTGAGGCTGCCCCCGCCGCACCGGCCCCGGCAGCTGAGGCCGCCCCCGCCGCGCCGGCCCCGGCGACTCCTGCGGCTCCCGCCCCTGCGGCCGAGACGGCGCCCGCAGCGTCTGCGTCGGGCGCGCACGCCGGCACCAGCGGCTACGTGACCCCGATCGTCCGCAAGCTCGCGAACGAGCAGGGCGTCGACCTCGCGAACGTCACCGGAACCGGTGTCGGCGGGCGCATCCGCAAGCAGGACGTCATCTCCGCGCAGGTGGCACCCGCCGCTCCCGCCGCCGCTCCCGCCCGCACGCCGCTCGAGACCTCGCCGCTGCGCGGCACCACGGTCCCGATGACCCGCCTCCGCAAGGTCGTCGCCGAGCGCGCCGTCGTGTCCATGACGTCGACCGCCCAGCTGACCACCGTCGTCGAGGTCGATGTCACGCGCATCGCGCGCCTGCGTGATCGCGTCAAGGGCGCGTTCCTCGAGAAGACCGGCAACAAGCTGTCATTCCTCCCGTTCTTCGCCCTGGCGGCCGCGGAAGCGCTCCGTGCCTACCCGATCGTCAACTCGACGGTCGACGGAGACAGCATCGTCTACCCGGCGACCGAGAACATGAGCATCGCGGTCGACACCGAGCGCGGCCTGCTGACCCCGGTCATCCGTGACGCCGGCGAACTCGACATCGCCGGGCTCGCCGCGCAGATCGCCGACCTCGCCGAGCGCACCCGCAACAACCAGCTGAAGCCCGACGAGCTCTCGGGCGGCACGTTCACGCTGACGAACACCGGCTCACGCGGCGCGCTGTTCGACACGCCGGTGGTGTTCCTGCCCCAGTCGGCCATTCTCGGCACCGGCATCGTCGTGAAGCGTCCGGTCGTGGTGAAGCAGGACGGCGACGATGCGATCGCCATCCGCTCGATGGTCTACCTGGCGCTCTCGTACGACCACCGCATCATCGACGGCGCCGACGCGGCGCGCTTCCTCACGGCGGTCAAGGAGCGCCTCGAGGAGGGCGACTTCGAGTCCGAGCTCGGAATCTAGCCGAACACCTCGCGCAAGCGCCATCCGGCCTCGCCCCTCACCATGAGGAGCGAGGCCGGTTCGCGTCCGGGGGCGGTCGCCACGCGCACCAGCACGGCCGCGCCCATCTCCGCGGTCACCTCGACCGTCGCGGGGTCGAACGGGGCCGCCACCGACTCCGCCCCATCGCGGGCGGCGGACAACGCCAGCCGATCGGAGGCCTCGATCGCCGATCCCGGCTGGGCCACCGACTCGAGGCAGGCGAGATCGAGCGTGTCGAAGCACTTCGCGCGACGTTCGAGCAGCGAGCGAGCCGCCGTCACGGGATCAGCGTCGGTCGAGGTGGACTGATCGGGGTCGCGGCCATCGGGTCCAGGACCTGGTCCCGTCTCTGCCCGAGCCGCCGGCGGCGGCGTGGTGGACTCGAGCGATGCCGCGTCGGGCGCGACGACCGGCGGTCCGCCCTCGGCGGTCGCGGGCGGCACCAGGGTGAGCAGCAGGACCAGCATCGCGCCGCCGACGAGTCCGCCGAAGGCCAGTGAACGCCCGCGACCTCGGAGGATCGCGGCGAGCCGTCGGCGCGCAGGACCGCCGGGGTCCCGGTCGGCAGCGGCCGCCAGGCGGTCGACGAGGTCGTCGGGGCCCTGGGCCAGCGCGAGCATTCGGCGGAATCCGGCGCCGATCGCCCCTCCCCGCGCGTCGCCGGAAGCCGGCGGACCGGTGAGGACCGCGGCGTCCGCCGCCGGAGCGGTGATGCGGGCGGGCAGTCGCGGCGGTCGCGCCCGCACCTCGAGGCCGCGCACCGGCTCGGGAACGGCAGCCGCGAACAGGCGACGCTCCAGCTCCGCCTCGCACGGCTCGAACGGGCGCGCATCGAGCCGCTCGCGAAGGAACGCGAGCGGCCCCGCGAGCGCCCCGGCCGGGCTGACCGCGGCAGCGACATCCTCCACGAGCCGGGCCAGGACGGCGTGGCCGTTCCGCGCCAGGGCGACCCGCTCGAAGCCGTCGCCCGGCAACCGTCGCAGCGCGCCCAGCCCGACGAGTCGCGGACGGCCCGCGTCGTCGAGGAGCACGTCGGTCGCGGCGAGTCGCGCGTGCACGAGCCCGGTTCGCGCCAGTTCCGCGACGGCGACCACGATGGGCGCGAGGATGGTGACCGCCTCACCGGGGCTGAGCGTGCGCTCGGCGATGACCCGGGAGAGCGCGGGACCACCGAGCCGCTCGACCACGAGACAGCATCGCCCGTCGTCGAGCGTCGCGACGTCGAGGAGCGCAGGCAGCGTGCCCGAGGCATCCGTCGACATCGCCTCCACCTCGGTGGTGATGGTCTCCCCCGGAACGTCGGCGTCGTAGACACGGAGCACGACGACGACCGGACCCGGACGGCCGGCAGCCCGACCACCGTCGACGACCTCGGGTGGGCTGGATGAGGAGTGCGGCTCGTGGTCGTCGACCACGGCGAGGTACACGTCGGCCCGCTCACCGGAGGCGATGCGCCGCAGCAGCCGATAGCCGACGAGCCTGGCCTCGAGCGAACGCGCGGGCGCGGCGACGTCGGGCTCGGGCGACGCGGCGCTGGCACGGCGTGGACGGCGTCTCATGCCGGCAATGCTGCAGCCGCGAACGCGCGGTCGGCGACCGGTCCGCGTCGGGAACGCCGCCGCCCGCCGACGACCTCGATGTGGAGGACGAGTCGAAGGACCTGCGCGACCGTGCGCCGCCGCATCCGACGACCGACCTAGACTGGACGCCATGCTCGACTTCGTCGTCGCGGGGCTAAGCGCCAACTCCGTGCCGTACATCGAGGGTCTCGACCTTCAGCGCGCCGTCCATCGCGCGGTGGTCGCGGGCGAACGCCCCGACACCGTCATCCTCCTGGAACACCCCTCCGTCTACACCGCCGGGAAGCGCACCGCGCCCGACGAACGGCCGACCGACGGAACCCCCGTCGTCGACGTCGACCGCGGCGGCAAGATCACGTGGCACGGCCCGGGTCAGCTCGTCGGCTACCCGATCCTCCACCTCGCCGAGCCGATCGACGTGGTCGGCTACGTGCGCCGGCTCGAGGGCATCCTCATCGACGTCCTCGCCGAGCTCGGCGTGGAGGGGCGCCGGGTCGACGGACGCTCGGGCGTGTGGGTCGGCGAGCCCGGCCGCGAGAACAAGATCGCGGCCATCGGCATCCGCGTCGCCGACGGCGTCACGATGCACGGCTTCGCGCTGAACTGCAGCAACTCGCTCGAGCCCTACGGGAGGATCGTCGCGTGCGGCATCCGCGACGCCGGCGTGACGACCATCAGCCGGGAGCTCGGCCGCGACGTCACCCCCGAGGACCTCGTCGCGCCGATCACGCGCCGGTTCCTGGCCGGGGCCGAGACGGCGGCCGCCGCATGAGCACCGCACCCGAGGGGCGCCGGATGCTGCGCCTCGAGGTCCGCAACGCCCAGACGCCCATCGAGCGCAAGCCCGAGTGGATCAAGACCCGGGCGAAGATGGGACCGGAGTACCGGCAGCTGCAGCAGCTCGTGAAGGGCGAGGAGTTGCACACCGTGTGCCAGGAGGCCGGCTGCCCGAACATCTACGAGTGCTGGGAGGACCGCGAGGCCACGTTCCTCATCGGCGGCTCGCAGTGCACCCGTCGGTGCGACTTCTGCCAGATCGACACCGGCAAGCCCGCCGACTACGACGTCGACGAGCCGCGACGCGTCGCCGAATCGGTGGTGCGGATGCAGCTGCGGTACTCCACCGTCACGGGCGTCGCGCGCGACGACCTGCCCGACGAGGGCGCATGGCTCTATGCGGAGACGATCCGCGAGATCCACCGCCAGTCCCCCGGCACCGGAGTGGAGATCCTCGTCCCCGATTTCTCGGGCAATGCCGACCACCTGGGTGAGGTGTTCTCCGCGCGGCCCGAGGTGTTCGCCCACAACGTCGAGACGGTGCCGCGCATCTTCAAGCGCATCCGCCCGGCGTTCCGGTACGACCGGTCGCTCGACGTGATCACCCAGGGCCGCGACGCGGGGCTGATCACCAAGTCGAACCTGATCCTGGGCATGGGAGAGGAACGGGAGGAGATCTCGCAGGCCCTGCGCGACCTCCACGACGCCGGCACCGACATCATCACCATCACGCAGTACCTGCGACCGAGCCCGCGACACCTGCCCGTCGATCGCTGGGTGCGACCCGAGGAGTTCGTGGAGCTGAAGGAGGAGGCCGAGGAGATCGGGTTCCTCGGCGTGCTCGCGGGTCCGCTGGTGCGATCGTCGTACCGAGCGGGTCGACTGTGGGCGCAGTCGATGCACGCGAAGGGGCGCGAACTGCCCGCGTCGCTGTCCCACCTCGCGGACGCCTCGCTCGGCTTCGCGCAGGCGGTGGGCTGACGACTGCGGATGCCGCCTCCGCCCATCGAGAACACGGTCGGAGGCGGCCGCCGCCGCCGGTATCCTTGTGACCATGGCACGCACGAAGGACAAGACGTCCGCTCCGAAGGAGCCCGGCCGCATGAAGCAGATGTGGCAGGTCTTCCAGATGACCCGCCGCTACGATTCGAGCGCGCAGTGGCTCATGCTCCTCGGATTCCTCGCCCCCGTGCTCGTCGGCCTCGGCCTCGCGCTCTGGCTGGGCGAGGGCAACGGCTTCACGATCGCGCTGTGGGTCGTCGCCGGCGTGCTCGCCGGCGTGCTGATCGCGCTGCTCATCCTCGGACGACGCGCGGAGCGCGCCGCCTACGCCCAGATCGAGGGCCAGCCCGGCGCGGTCGGCGCGGTGCTCCGCAGCGGCCTGCGCGGCGGCTGGGTCGGCAACGAGATGCCGATCGCCGTCAACGGCAAGACGCAGGATGCGGTCTACCGCGCCGTCGGTCGCGGTGGGGTCGCGCTCATCAGCGAGGGCCCCGTCACCCGCACGAAGCGCATGCTCGACGACGAGCAGCGCAAGGTCGCCCGCATCCTGCCGAATGTGCCCGTCACGCTGATCTCGGTCGGCCACGACGAGGGCTCGATCGAGCTCCACCGCCTCCCGGCGACGCTGCGCAAGACCAAGCGCACGCTCACCAAGCCCGAGGTGCTCGCGGTGTCGAACCGACTCAACTCGCTGCAGACCGCGTTGCCGATCCCCAAGGGCATCGACCCGATGAAGGCGCGGCCGCAGCGCGGCAAGATGCGCTGACCGCAGGCACGACTCGCGATGCGGCATCCGTTGGTCGACGGATGCCGCATCGGCGTCTCAGGAGCGGATCAGGACCGTGCCGGCGACCTTGTCGTGGAAGCCGCGCTGGTCGGAGTCCCAGACGAGCGCGGGCACCACGACGATGAGCAGCAAGGTGCGCACGAGCGGTCGCCAGAGGCCGACCCAGCCGCCGGTGAGCGGCACCACGCGCATGCCGGTGAGGCGATGGCCGACGCTGCCGCCGATCGTGGGAATGAAGACGACCTGCATGATCGCGAAGACCGCGAGGGTCAGCCAGGAGTGCAGCAGCGAGCTGTACGGGGCGAAGAGCAGGGCGATCAGGAGCGCCACGACCCAGTCGATCGCGATCGCGCCGATCCGCCGGCCGACGCGGCCCACGGAACCGGGACCGGAATCGGGCAGGCCCAGCCGCTCCCCCGGCCACCGGCTCGGCTCGAGGTCGCCGAAGGTACGGGGCGTCGCGTCAGGCATCCGACGAGTCTATCGACCCGGGCTGCGCGTAACATGGCGGAAACATTCGCGTCACGGCAGGGAAACCGCGGGTCGATAGCGTCACTTACGGCTGTGCACGTCCGTCCGCCCCACCCGCCCCTCTTGGAGATTCCGTCACATGTTCAGTGATTCGTCTGAAGTGCTCAAGTTCATCAAGGAGACGGATGTCAAGTTCCTCGACATCCGCTTCACCGACCTCCCGGGTGTGCAGCAGCACTTCAACATCCCGGCGTCGACCGTCGACGAGGAGTTCTTCACGGTCGGCCAGCTGTTCGACGGTTCGTCGATCCGCGGCTTCGCGTCGATCCACGAGTCCGACATGCAGCTGATCCCGGATGTCTCCACGGCATACGTCGACCCCTTCCGCGCCGAGCGCACGCTCGTCATGGTTTTCGACATCTACAACCCGCGCAACGGCGAGATCTACGCGAAGGACCCGCGCCAGGTCGCGAAGAAGGCCGAGAAGTACCTCGCGTCGACCGGCATCGCCGACACCGCCTACTTCGCCCCCGAGGCGGAGTTCTACATCTTCGACGACGTGCGCTACGAGGTGAAGCAGAACTCGAGCTTCTACTCGGTCGACTCCGAGGAGGGCGCGTGGAACTCGGGCCGCACCGAGGAGGGCGGCAACCTCGGCAACAAGACGCCGTACAAGGGCGGGTACTTCCCGGTCTCGCCCGTCGACAAGCAGGCCGACCTGCGCGACGACATCTCGCTGAAGCTCATCGACGCCGGCCTCATCCTCGAGCGTGCCCACCACGAGGTCGGCACCGGCGGCCAGGCCGAGATCAACTACCGCTTCGACACCATGGTGCACGCGGCCGACGACATCCTGAAGTTCAAGTACATCGTCAAGAACACCGCCGACCAGTGGGGCAAGACCGCCACGTTCATGCCCAAGCCGCTCTTCGGCGACAACGGCTCGGGCATGCACACCCACCAGTCGCTGTGGAACGAGGGCAAGCCGCTCTTCTACGACGAGGCGGGCTACGGCGGTCTCTCCGACCTCGCGCGCTGGTACATCGGCGGCATCCTGCGGCACGCGCCGGCGCTGCTGGCGTTCACGAACCCGACCGTGAACTCCTACCACCGCCTCGTGCCCGGCTTCGAGGCGCCGGTCAACCTGGTCTACTCGGCGGGCAACCGCTCGGCCGCCATCCGCATCCCGATCACGGGCACGAACCCCAAGGCCAAGCGCATCGAGTTCCGCGCGCCGGATGCCTCGGGCAACCCGTACCTCGCGTTCGCCGCGCAGCTCATGGCCGGCCTCGACGGCATCAAGAACCGCATCGAGCCGCACGAGCCGGTCGACAAGGACCTCTACGAGCTCCCGCCCGAGGAGGCCAAGTCGATCCCCCAGGTGCCGGGCTCGCTCGACGCCGTGCTCGACGCGCTCGAGGCCGACCACGACTTCCTCGTCGAGGGCGGCGTGTTCACCAAGGAGCTCATCGAGACCTGGATCGACTACAAGCGCGAGAAGGAGCTCAAGCCGCTCGCCCAGCGCCCGCACCCCTTCGAGTACGAACTGTACTTCGGCGTCTGACCCCACCCCCTGCAGTCCCGGACGGGCCCGCATCGCCTCGGCGGTGCGGGCCCGTCCGCGTGGGTGACGGTGCGCCACCGGGCCCGAACCCGTCCGGCCGACGATCCGACCGGCGCTCAGCCCGTGGTGGGCTCCCGGCGCGGCCCCACGCCGTAGAAGCCGCGCTCGAACACCGCGCGGGCGCGGCGCGTGACCTGGAGGTACTCGTGCTCGAGGCGGGTCGCCGAGCCCGGCGGGTACCCCATGATCCGGGCCACGCCCTCGAGCTGGGAGCGCTCGACCGGCAGCACGTCGGTGGTGCGGTCGAGCCACAGGGTGAGCGCCGATCGTGCTCGCGACGCGAACACCCACGCGGCACGGAGCGTGCGCGCGTCGTCGGCCGCGATCAGGTCGTGCTCGACGGCCGCCGCGAGCGCGTCGAGCGTCGACGGCGTGCGCAGTGACGGCTCCTCGGCACCGTGCTCGAGCTGCACCAGCTGCACGAACCACTCCACGTCGGAGAGGGACCCGCGGCCCAGCTTGAGGTGCCGGGTCGGGTCGGCCCCCTGCGGCAGCCGCTCGTTCTCGACGCGCGCCTTGATGCGCTTGACCTCGCGGATGTCCTGCTCGGAGATCTCGCGCGGATACCGCACGGTGTCGGCGAGCTCGATGAAGTCGTGGGTGAGGGCGTCGTCGCCCGCGACGCCGCGGGCGCGCAGCAGCGCCTGCGCCTCCCACGTGAGCGACCAGCGCGCGTAGTACGCCCGATAGGCGTCGAGTGATCGGGCGACGACGCCGTTGCGTCCCTCGGGGCGCAGGTCGGCGTCGAGCTCGAACGGCAGTCGTGCGTCCTCGCTGAGCCGGACGAGCTCCGACACGATGCGCAGCGCCCGGTTCTGCGCCGCGCCCGACTCGGCGTCCAGCGGACGGAAGACGTAGACGATGTCGGCGTCCGAGCCGATGCCGAGCTCGCGCCCGCCGAACCGGCCCATGCCGATGACCGCGAACTCGATGCCGTCGGGCTCGCCGCCGCGGATCGCGGTGACGAGCGCGGAGATGTGGCTCTGCGTCACGTCGGAGAGCCCGTGGCCCAGTTCCTCGACGGTGCAGACGTCGAGGATCGCCGACAGGGCGAGCCGGAGCACCTCGCGGCGACGGATGGCTCGGAAGACCTTCGCGGCCGCGTCCGCGTCGCCGTGTCGGCCGAGCACCGCCCGCTTCTCGTCGTCGAGCGCGGCGAGCGACCGCGGCCGCAGCTCGTCGAGGTCCTCGAGCCAGGCCACCGCCTCCGGGGTGCGCTCCAGCAGCTCGCCGGCGAACCGCGAACCCGAGAGCACGCGGGTGAGGCGCAGCGCGGCATCCGACGAGTCCCGCAGCAGCCGAAGGTACCAGTGCGTCGTGCCGAGCGTGTCGCTCAGCCGGCGGAACGAGAGCAGCCCGTAGTCGGGATCGGCGCCGTCGGCGAACCACGAGATGAGCACGGGCATGAGGTGCCGCTGGATGGTGGCTCGACGCGAGACTCCCGCGGTCAGCGCGCCGATGTGCGACAACGCACCCGTGGGGTCGCGGAAGCCGATCGCCGCGAGACGGGCCTCGGCCTGCTCGCTCGTGAGCTCGAGCCCGCTGGAGGGCAGGGCCGCGACGGCCGACAGGAGCGGCCGGTAGAACAGGCGCTCGTGCAGGCCCCGCACGCGCTGGCGCGTGGTCTGCCACAGCGAGGCGAGGCCCGCGGCGTCGCGCGCCAGGCCTGAGGAGCGAGCGAGCGTGCGGAGCTCCGCGTCGCCGCGCGGCATGAGGTGCGTGCGGCGGAGGCGTTCCAGCTGGAGGCGATGCTCCAGCACGCGCAGGATCCGGTAGTCGCGGGCGAACTCCGCCGCCTCCTCGCGTCCGACGTAGCCGTGCTCGGCGAGGGCGGACAACGCGGGCAGCGTGCCCGGCTGGCGGATCGCGGCATCTGTGGCGCCGTGCACCAGTTGCAGCAGCTGCACGGTGAACTCGATGTCGCGCAGTCCGCCGGGGCCGAGCTTCACCTGCACCTCGACCTCGGCGGCGGGGATGTGCTCGGTGACCCGTTCGCGCATGCGCTGCACCGACTCGACGAAGCCGTCTCGGCCCGAGCTGGCCCACACCTTGGGCGCCACGCCCGCGGCGTACCGATCGCCGAGCTCGCGGTCGCCCGCGAGCGGGCGCGCCTTCAGCAGCGCCTGGAACTCCCAGCTCTTCGCCCAGCGGTCGTAGTACTGGAGGTGCGACTCGAGCGTGCGCACGAGGGCGCCGTCCTTGCCCTCGGGCCGCAGGTTCGGGTCGACCTCCCACAGGGGCGGTTCGATGCCGGGCTCCGAGATCACCCGCATCGCGACCATCGCGAGCCTGGTCGCGATGTCGAGCGAGCGCGGGGTGGTGACGTGCTCCTCGTCGGCCGACTCGGCGACGAAGATCACGTCGACGTCGCTCACGTAGTTGAGCTCTCGTGCGCCCGCCTTGCCCATGCCGATGACCGCGAGGCGCGTCGCCGCGACCTCGTCCGCGGGATACCGGCCGGGGACGGCCGGGTCGCCCTCCGCGCGGGCGGTGGCGCGGCGCGCCGTCTCGATCGCGGTGTCGAGCGTCGCGCCGGCGAGGTCGGCCAGTCCCGCGGCGACGGAGTCGACGGCGTCGATCGCGTCGGGCCGGGTCAGGTCGTACACCGCGACGCCGGCGAGGAGCCGGCGATAGCGCACCCGGATGGCGGATGCCGCCGCCTCGAGGTAGCGCACGGCGGGCACGTCCACCTCGTCGAGCGCCGCCAGCATCACGGTGCGTGCGTCCTCGGTGCCGAGCGGGGGCATCGGCACCTCCTGCAGCACGGCGACCTCCCGCGGATGCCGCATCAGGAAGTCGGCGAACCCCCGCGACGCGCCGAGCAGCAGCGCCATCCGCTCAGCCGACGCGTCGTGGCCGAGCACCGCCGCGACCTCGTGCGGAGCGCGCTCCTGGAGGCGGCGGGTCGCGACGAGCGCCTCGTCGGGATCGCCGGCGTGCGAGTAGGCCGTGAGCAGGCGCTCCTCGTCGACGCCGGTCGCCTCCGCAAGGGCCTCGAGCCCCGCGGCGGCGGCGGCGAGGTCGTCGAACCCCGCCCGTGCGAGTCGTCCGAGGGTCTGCGCCTGGCGTGACATCCGGAGCGGGTCAGAGGATCTCGAGGTTGCGCTGCAGCTCGAAGGGCGTCACCTGCGAGCGGTAGTCGCGCCACTCGGAGCGCTTGTTCGCGAGCACGAAGTTGAACACCTGCTCGCCGAGCGTCTCGGCGACGAGCTCGGATTCCTCCATGTACTCGATGGCGTGGTCGAGGCTCGCCGGCAACGGGTGGTAGCCGAGCGCGCGGCGTTCGCTGTCGGTCAGGGCCCAGACGTCGTCCTCCGCCTCGGGCGGCAGCTCGTATCCCTCCTCGATGCCCTTCATGCCGGCAGCGAGCAGCAGTGAGAAGGCGAGGTACGGGTTGGCGGCCGAGTCGATGGCGCGGTACTCGACGCGCGCGCTCTGCCCCTTGTTCGGCTTGTAGAGGGGCACCCGCACGAGCGCGGAACGGTTGTTGTGGCCCCAGCAGATGAAGCTGGGGGCCTCGTCGCCGCCCCAGAGCCGCTTGTACGAGTTGACGAACTGGTTGGTGACCGCCGAGATCTCGTTGGCGTGCCGGAGCAGTCCGGCGATGAACTGGCGGCCGATCTTCGAGAGCTGGTACTGCGAGCCCGCCTCGTAGAAGGCGTTCGCATCCCCCTCGAACAGCGAGAGGTGGGTGTGCATGCCGCTGCCGGGATACTGCGAGAACGGCTTCGGCATGAAGGTCGCGTACACACCCTGCTCGATCGCCACCTCCTTGATCACGGTGCGGAACGTCATGATGTTGTCGGCCGTGGTGAGGGCGTCGGCGTAGCGCAGGTCGATCTCGTTCTGGCCGGGCCCCGCCTCGTGGTGGCTGAACTCCACCGAGATCCCGAGGTCCTCGAGCATTCGCACGCTGCGGCGGCGGAAATCGTGCGCCGTGCCGCCGGGCACGTTGTCGAAGTAGCCGGCGGAGTCCACCGGCAGCGGCCCCTCCTCGCCGTACTTCGACGAGCGCAGCAGGTAGAACTCGATCTCGGGGTGCGTGTAGAACGTGAAGCCGCGATCCGCAGCCCGTGCGAGCGTGCGCTTGAGCACGTTGCGCGGATCCGCGACGGCGGGCTCCCCGTCGGGCGTCGTGATGTCGCAGAACATGTGCGCCGTCGGGTCGATGTCGCCGCGCCACGGGAGCGTCTGGAACGTGGTGGGGTCGGGGTACGCGAGCAGGTCGGATTCGAAGGAGCGGCTCAACCCCTCGATCGCGGACCCGTCGAACCCGATCCCCTCGGTGAACGCCCCCTCGACCTCGGCCGGGGCGATCGCCACCGACTTCAGGGTGCCGACGACGTCGGTGAACCAGAGCCTGACGAACTTGACTCCTCGCTCCTCGATGGTCCGGAGAACGAAGTCGCGCTGCTTATCCATCCACACCCTCTCTCGCACCTCTCAGGGTAGCGGCTCGGCGACCGGCGGAGCGCCGAGCCCGGATGCCGCGTGTGCCAGACTGGCGGCATGTCAGAGCAGCCCGTGAACGACGCAGCTTCCGAGACCTCGAACGCGGCCTCGGCCACCGCGGAGACGAACCCCTACGGCGGCGCGGCGGCATCCGGCGGACCGAAGCGCGTACGCACCCGCCACTTCCAGAATGCCAAGCGCGAGGGCATCAAGATCACCGGCCTCACGAGCTACGACATGCTGACGGCGCGCATCTTCGACGAGGCCGGCATCGACTTCCTGCTCGTGGGCGATTCGGCCGGCAACAACGTGTTCGGCTACGAGACCACGCTGCCGGTGAAGGTCGACGACCTGATCCCGCTCACGCGGGCCGTGGCGGGTGCGGTGAAGCGGGCGTTCGTCGTGGCGGACATGCCGTTCGGGTCGTACGAGAACGGGCCCGAGGAGGCACTGCACACCGCCGTGCGATTCATGAAGGAGACGGGCGCGCACGCGGTGAAGCTCGAGGGCGGCGAACGCAGCCACAAGCAGATCCGGCGCATCGTCGGCGCGGGCATCCCGGTCATGGCGCACATCGGCTACACCCCCCAGAGCGAGCACGGGCTCGGCGGACACGTCATCCAGGGTCGCGGCGAGGGCGTCAAGCAACTCCTCGCCGATGCGCGATCCGTGCAGGAGGCCGGCGCGTTCGCGGTGGTGCTCGAGATGGTGCCGGCGGATGCCGCGAGGCAGGTCACCGAGCTCCTCGAGATCCCGACCATCAGCGTGGGCGCGGGGCCGCACACCGACGGCCAGCTGCTCGTGTGGACCGACTGGGCCGGACTCACGATCGGGCGCGTGCCGAAGTTCGTGAAGCAGTACGCCGACCTCGCGGGGATCCTCAGCCAGGCGGCGAGGGAGTGGCGCGAGGACGTCGAGTCGGGCAGCTACCCGAACGCCGAGCACAGCTACGAGTAGCGGACGCTCAGTCCTCGGCGGCTTCCTCCTCGGCCCACTTCGCGCTGTTCGCGCGCAGGATCTCGAGCGCCCGCTCGGCCTCGGCGCGCGTCTCGAACGGGCCGACCCGATCGACCGACGGCGACACGAATCCCTGCTCCACCTCACCGGTGTGCATGTTGTACCAGAACTGGTGCTCCACATCCTCGGCCATAGGCTGATCCTATGCCCAAGGATGCCGCCGGCCATCTGATCCCCGGACGCCTGTCGCCGACCCGCGCCGTCCCCGCATCCATCGCCCGTCCCGAGTACGTCGGGCGCCCTGCGCCCGCCGAGAACCGCGCCGGCGACACCTACACCCCCGACGAGGTGGAGCGCATCCGCGCCGCCGGGCGCATCGCGGCGCGGGCGATCGAGGCCGCGGCATCCGCCATCCGTCCGGGGGTCACCACCGACGAGCTCGACCGCATCGCGCACGAGTTCGTCGTCGCGCACGGCGCGTACCCCTCGACGCTCGGCTACCGCGGCTACCCGAAGTCCTCGTGCACGTCGGTCAACGAGGTGATCTGCCACGGCATCCCCGACGACACCGTGCTCGACGACGGCGACCTCGTGAACCTCGACGTCACCGCGTACCTCGACGGGTACCACGGCGACCTCAACCGGACCTTCCTCGTCGGCGCCGCGAGCGAGGAGGCCGTCCTGCTCGTCGAGCGCACCGGCGAGGCGCTCGCCCGCGGCATCCGCGCCGTCGCACCCGGTCGGCAGGTGAACGTCATCGGCCGCGCGATCGAGGCGTACGCGAGGCGCTTCGGCTACGGGGTGGTGCGCGACTACACCGGCCACGGGGTCGGCCGCGCATTCCACACGGGCCTCGTCATCCCCCACTACGACGCACCCGAGTTCGACACGATCATGGAGCCCGGCATGGTCTTCACGATCGAGCCGATGCTCACGCTCGGTACGATCGAGTGGGACGTCTGGGACGACGACTGGACGGTCGTCACGCGCGACCGGGAGCTCACCGCGCAGTTCGAGCACACGCTCGTCGTCACGGAGCGCGGCGCGGAGGTCCTGACCCTCCCCTGAGCGTCTCCCGAGCGGCCCGCGATAGTGTGGCGCCATGGCGACTGAGCACGCGATCGGCATCGACATCGGCGGCACGGGCATCAAGGGGGCGGTCATCGATCTCGCGACCGGCGAGCTCGTCACGGAGCGATGCAAGGTGCGCACCCCCGAGGGCGGCAGGCCCGCCGACCTCCTGCGCGCGACCGAGGAGCTGCTCACGACGATCGACGCCATGGTCGGGGAGCAGAAGCTGCCGCTGGGCGTCTGCTTCCCCGCGATCGTGAAGCGCGGGCGCACGCTGTCGGCGGCGAACATCTCGAAGGAGTGGATCGGGCTGCCCGCCGAGGAGCTGTTCGAGGAGGCGCTCGGCCGCCGCATCCACTTCATCAACGACGCGGATGCCGCCGGCTACGCCGAGTCGCGCTTCGGCGCGGCGGCGGGCGTCGACGGCCTCGTGATCCTGACGACGCTCGGCACCGGCATCGGATCGGCGCTCATCTACGACGGCGTGCTCGTGCCGAACTCCGAGCTGGGGCACCTCGAGATCGACGGCCACGACGCCGAGAGCCGCGCCGCCTACTCGGCGAGGGAGCGCGAGGAGCTGACCTGGGAGAAGTGGGCGAAGCGCCTGCAGCGCTACTACGCCCACGTCGAGTCCATCTTCTCCCCCGACCTGTTCGTGGTCGGCGGGGGCGTCTCGAAGCACCACGAGGAGTTCCTGCCGCTCCTCGACCTGAAGACCCCGATCGTGCCGGCCGTGCATCGCAACAACGCGGGCATCCTGGGCGCCGCGGCGCTGGCGATCAGGTAGGGGCGAGCGGGCCGGCTGATACGCCGGGTTCTGTTCACCGGGCGCTTGCGCGACACCGGCTGGACGGCCATCTCTCTCGGAGCTGCGTTGCCGCAGCCCTCCAGCGGCCTACCCGGGAACGGGACGGGCAGCCCCATCGTTCCCTGTCTGGCCTTGCTCCGGACGAGGTTTACCGAGCCGACCGCGTCACCGCGGCCGCTGGTGGGCTCTTACCCCACCGTTTCACCCTTACCCCGGACTCTCGCCCGAGGCGGTCTGCTTTCTGTGGCACTGTCTCGCGGGTTGCCCCGGGTGGGTGTTACCCACCGTCCTGCCCTGCGGAGCCCGGACGTTCCTCGGCATCCGATCACTCGGATGACGCGACCGTCTTGCCGACCCGCTCGCCCTCTCAGGCTACAGGCCGCAGCTGAGGCCCGCCTCCACGTCGGCGGTCAGATCCCCGACTCGTCGGTGCGCACCAGGATGCGGTCGCACTCGGGACAGAGGAGGACGTCGTCGGATGCCGCGCGCCGCACGTTCTCGAACGCGGATCCGGTGAGCGTGATCGTGCATCCGCCGCACGTGCGATGGCTCAGCAGGGCGGCGCCGACTCCCCCGCCGCGCACCCGGCGCTGCTCGTAGAGCGCGAGCAGGTCTGCCGGGATGCCGCCTGCGACGACGCGACGGTCGCGCTCGGCCGCGTCGCGCTCGGTGGCGAGGCCGGCCGCAGCCTGATCGCGCTCGGACTCGAGGGTCGCGACCTCGGCCGCGATCGTCGCGCGCTCGGCGTCGATGCCGTCGACCGCCGCCTCAGCCGCCTCGACGCGCTCCATGACGACGAGCTCCTGGTCCTCGAGGTCGGAGAGGCGCTTCGCGAGGGAGGCCAGCTCCGCCTCGAGTGCGGCGACGTCCTTGGTCGAGGAGGTGTGCTGCAGGCGGTCGCCGTCGCGCGCGATGCGCGCCTCGACCACGGCGACGTCGGACTCGAGGCGCTTCAGCTCGGCGCGTGCGTCCTCGAGGCCGCCGATCGCCTCCGCGCGAGTGCCGCGCACGGCCGTGTCGCGCGTGGCGAGCTCGGCGAGCGGTGCCGCCTGCGGCAGGGACCCGAGGCGATGGGCGAGCTGCTGCAGGCGGGTGTCGAGGGACTGGAGCCGCAGCAGTTCCTGCTGTTCGGACGGGCTTGCCTTCACGTGGTGCTCCTCGCGGGGGACGGGGTGGAAGTGGTCATCATTGCACGACCTGGAAGTCCCATGGATCGGTGCGGAGCTCGCTGACGCGCACGTCGAGCTCAGCGTGGGCGGTGCGGAGCTCGGCGGCGGCGGCATCGAGCCAGAGCCACTCGCTCGCCCAGTGCGACACGTCGACGAGCGCGGGACCCCCGCCCACGAGCGCCTGCTCTCGGGCCTCGGATGCCGGGTGGTGCCGCAGGTCGGCGGTGATGTACACGTCGGCGGCCCGCACGGCGGGGTCGCCCAGCAGCGAGTCGCCGGCACCGCCGCAGAGGGCGACCGTCTCGACGACATCGTCGTATCCGCCGGCGGCGCGGACCCCCGTCGCGGTGGGCGGCAGGAGGTCGGCGAGCAGGCGCGCCAGCCGGCCGAGCGTGGTGGGCTCGGGCAGTCGGCCGACGCGGCCGAGGCCGAGGGCCGGGTCGGCGCCCGGCACGATCGGGCGCGGGTCGACGAGGCCGAGTCGCGCGGCGAGGACCGCCGACGTGCCGCGCTCGACGACGTCGGCGTTGGTGTGCGCGGCGAGCAGGGCGCAGTCGGCACGGATGAGCCGCGCCAGCAGCGCGCCCTTGTACCGGTCCTCCGCGATGCTGGTGACGCCCCGCAGGAGCAGCGGATGGTGCGCGATGAACAGGTCGGCGTCGAGCCCGATCGCCTCGTCGACGGTCGCGCCGACGGCGTCGACGGCGAGGAGCACGCGCTCCACCTCGGCAGCCGGATCGCCGGCGACGAGGCCGGGGGCATCCCACGGCTCCGCGCCCTCGATCGGCCAGAGTCGATCGATCGTCGTCATGACCTCGGCGAGAACGGCTGGCACCCGCCCAGCCTAGCGTCGCAGCGCACCGCGCCGAGGTCGGGAGGGGTGGGCCCTGCCGGGCTCGAACCGACGACATCCACGGTGTAAACGTGGCGCTCTACCAACTGAGCTAAAGGCCCCCACGCGCGGCGCGGGTTGGACGCCCGCCCCGCGCGGCGCACGCCCATGATATCGGAGCGTCCATAGACTCCTGCGCATGGAGCCGGTGACGCAGCATGCGACTCGCACCGCCGAACCCGAGTACCGCTGGCCCGCCGTCGGCGCGCTGCTCGTGGCGCTCGCGCTGTACGCGTTCCTGCCGAACGAGCTCGTCGGCGTCCAGCGATTCGTCGTGGTGACCGCCGGGGTCCTGCTGCTCATCCCGCTCTCCGTCGTGAATCCGCACCGGCTGACCCGCCAGACGACCTGGTCGAGGGTGCTGTCGGTCGCCCTGTCGCTGGTGCTCGTGCTGGCCAACCAGGTCACGCTCGTGATCCTCGTGTTCAAGCTCGTCAGCGGCCGGCACGACGCCCCCGGACTCCTGCTCGCCGCCCTGCAGGTCTGGGTCGCGAACGTCATCGGATTCGCGCTGCTCTACTGGGAGATCGATCGCGGCGGTCCGGTCGTGCGCACGACGTGGGCGCGGACCGAGCTGCCCGCGGCGGACTTCCGCTTCTCGCAGGACGAGGACCGGGACGCGATCGACGAGGTCGCGAAGGGCTCGGCAGCGCGGGTGGACTGGACGCCGCGATTCATGGACTACTTCTACACGTCGCTCTCGAACTCGATGGCGTTCAGCGCGAGCGACGCGATGCCGCTGCGACAGCGCACGAAGCTCCTCATGGGCCTGCAGGCCTTCGGCGGGTTCGTCATCCTGGCGCTCGTCATCGCGCGCTCGGTCGGCATCCTCGACTAGCGATGCCGGATGCCGCGGCATCCGGTCAGCTCGCGAGGGCCGCGCGGTACTGCTCGAGCGTGCGCGCCTCCCCCGGCGCGGTCGCGAAGCTGGAGCGGATGACGCCGTCGACGTCGATCACGAACGTCGCCCGGCTCGCGTAGCCGCGCTCCTCGTTGAACGCGCCGTACGCACGCGCCACCTCGCCGTGTGGCCAGAAGTCGGCCAGCAGCGGAAAGTCGTACCCCTGCTCCTCCGCCCACGCCCGGAGCGAGTGCTTCGAGTCGACCGAGATCGCGACGAGCCGGGAGCCGGCGTCGGCGAACAGCTCGAGGTGGTCGCGCAGCTCGCAGAGCTCGCCCTGGCAGGTGCGTGAGAAGGCGAGCGGGAAGAAGACCAGCGTCAGCGGCGACACGCCGCGGAAGTCGCCGAGGGCCACCGTGCGGCCGAACTGGTTCGGGAGCGCGAAGTCGGGCGCCGCGGTGCCGGGTTCGAGGATCATCGTGGTTCGGCTCCCGGGTGTTCGTGCGGCATCGACGGCGCCCAGCCTAGCCCCGACGTGGGAGGCATAGAATCACTAGGATGGCGTGGTGCCACGCGACCGTGATCCGGTCCCTCCGTCGTGCGCACGCCCCACACCCGCAGGCAGAACCTGCTGAAGAGAGAGGTCGAGTGTGACTGTCAACGACCAGGACCCCTACTCGGTCGAGGCGATGGACTCCGATCCCGACGAGACATCGGAATGGGCCGAATCCCTCGACGCTCTCGTCGCCGAGAAGGGGCACCAGCGCGGGCGCGAGATCATGCTCAGCCTGCTGAAGCGCTCGAAGGAGCTGCACCTCGGCGTGCCGATGGTCCCCACGACCGACTACCTCAACACGATCGCGCCCGAGAACGAGCCCGAGTTCCCCGGTGACGAAGAGGTGGAGCGCCGCTACCGCGCGTGGATCCGCTGGAACGCCGCCATGCTCGTGCACCGCGCGCAGCGGCCGGGGATCGCGGTCGGCGGCCACATCTCGACGTACGCATCGTCCGCCGCCCTCTACGAGGTCGGCTTCAACCACTTCTTCCGCGGGCAGGACCACCCCGGCGGCGGCGACCAGATCTTCATCCAGGGGCACGCCTCCCCCGGCACCTACGCGCGCGCCTTCCTCGAGGGCCGCCTCAGCGCCGACCAGCTCGACGGGTTCCGCCAGGAGAAGTCGCACGCCCCCGACGGCCTGTCGTCGTACCCGCACCCGCGGCTCATGCCCGAGTTCTGGCAGTTCCCCACGGTCTCGATGGGCCTCGGCCCGATCAACGCGATCTACCAGGCCCAGGCCAACCGGTACCTCACCAACCGCGGCATCAAGGACGCATCCGACCAGCACGTCTGGGCGTTCCTCGGCGACGGCGAGATGGACGAGGTCGAGAGCCGCGGCCAGCTGCAGGTGGCCGCGAACGAAGGCCTCGACAACCTCACGTTCGTCATCAACTGCAACCTCCAGCGCCTCGACGGCCCGGTGCGCGGCAACGGCAAGATCATCCAGGAGCTCGAGAGCTTCTTCCGCGGGGCCGGATGGAACGTCATCAAGGTCGTCTGGGGCCGCGAGTGGGACGACCTGCTCGCGCGCGACCACGACGGCGCGCTGCGCAACCTGATGAACGTCACTCCCGACGGCGACTACCAGACCTACAAGGCGGAGTCGGGCGCCTACGTGCGCGAGAACTTCTTCGGCCGCGACCCGCGGGCGCTCGAGCTCGTGAAGGACCTCTCCGACGAGCAGATCTGGAACCTCAAGCGCGGCGGCCACGACTACCGCAAGGTGTACGCGGCGTTCAAGGCGGCCATCGAGCACAAGGGCCAGCCCACCGTCATCCTGGCGAAGACGATCAAGGGCTACGGCCTCGGTCCGAGCTTCGAGGGCCGCAACGCGACCCACCAGATGAAGAAGATGACGCTCGAGAACCTCAAGACGTTCCGCGACGCGATGCGCATCCCGATCACCGACGCGCAGCTCGAGGAGAACCCGTACCTGCCCCCGTACTACCACCCGGGCGAGCAGGACGAGGCGATCCAGTACCTGCACGAGCGTCGCCGCGAGCTCGGCGGCTACCTGCCCGAGCGCCGCGCGAACCACACCGCGCTCGCGCTGCCCGACGACTCGGCGTACGCCATCGCGAAGAAGGGCTCGGGCACGCAGGAGATCGCCACGACCATGGCGTTCGTGCGACTGCTGAAGGACCTCATGCGGGCGAAGGACTTCGGCAACCGCATCGTGCCGATCATCCCCGACGAGGCCCGCACGTTCGGCATGGACGCGTTCTTCCCGAACGCGAAGATCTACAACCCGAACGGCCAGCACTACACCTCCGTCGACCGCGAGCTCCTCCTCGCCTACAAGGAGAGCCCGCAGGGCCAGATCGTGCACGTCGGCATCAACGAGGCGGGCGCGCTCGCCGCGTTCACCGCGATCGGCACCTCGTACTCCACCGAGGGCGAGCCGCTCATCCCGATCTACGTGTTCTACTCGATGTTCGGATTCCAGCGCACGGGCGACGCCATCTGGGCGGCCGGCGACCAGATGGCGCGCGGCTTCATGATCGGCGCGACGGCCGGTCGCACCACGCTCACGGGCGAGGGCCTGCAGCACGCCGACGGCCACTCGCTGCTGCTCTCGTCGACGAACCCGGCGACCGTGTCGTACGACCCCGCCTACGGCTACGAGATCGGCCACATCGTGCGGTCGGGCCTCGATCGCATGTACGGCGGCGCGCACCCCGATCCCAACGTCATGTACTACCTCACGGTCTACAACGAGCCGATCGTGCAGCCCGCCGAGCCCGAGGGCGTCGACGTCGAGGGCATCGTGCGCGGCATCCATCGCATCTCGGAGTCGACGGTGCAGGGACCGAAGGCCCAGCTCCTCGCATCGGGCGTGGCGGTGCCGTGGATCCTCGAGGCCCAGCACCTCCTCGAGTCGGACTGGGGGGTGTCGGCGGATGTCTGGTCGGTGACGAGCTGGACCGAGCTCCGCCGCGACGGCCTCGCCGCCGACGAGCACAACTTCCTGAACCCCGACGCCGAGCGTCGGTCCGCCTACCTCACGCAGAAGCTGTCGGGTGTCGGCGGTCCGTTCGTCGCGGTGTCGGACTACATGCACGCGGTGCCCGACCAGATCCGCGCCTACGTGCCCGGCGACTATGCGACGCTCGGCGCCGACGGGTTCGGGTTCTCGGACACGCGTCCCGCAGCGCGCCGCTTCTTCAAGATCGACGGACCGTCGGTCGTGGTGCGCGCGCTGGAGGTGCTCGCCGACCGCGGCGAGGTCGACCGCTCGCTCCCGGCGCAGGCCATCGAGAAGTACCGGCTGCACGACGTGAACGCCGGCACCACCGGATCGGCCGGCGGCGAGAGCTAGCAGGCGACGAGGTGGCGACGAAGCCCAGGACGAAGGCGGAGACGCTCGCGTGGTTGCGGACCATCGCGGGTGAGCTCTCCACCCAGACGCTGAAGCGCCTCGAGGACACGCTGCCGTGGTACGGCGACATGCCGCCGAGCCGCCGATCGGCCGTGGGCCTCGTCGCGCAGGCCGGCATCTCGTCGTTCATCGCCTGGTTCGAGGATCCCCGGTCGACGCCCTGGATCGCCGCCGACGTGTTCGGCGCGGCGCCGCGCGAGCTGCTCCGCTCCGTGAGCCTGCAGCAGACGCTGCAGCTCATCCGCGTCACGGTCGAGGTCGTCGAGGAGCGGGTCCGCGACGGCGGCGAGCCGCTCCGCGAGGCGATCCTGCTCTACTCGCGCGAGATCGCCTTCGCCGCCGCCGACGTCTACGCCCGGGCCGCCGAGGCGCGGGGGCTCTGGGACGCGCGCCTCGAGGCGCTGGTGGTCGACTCGATCCTCTCCGGCGAGTACGACGACGAGCTGCCGAGCCGGATCGCCGCCCTCGGCTGGCACGGCCACGGGGAGGTCGCCGTGCTCGTCGGCACCGCACCGAAGCAGCTCGACGTCGACCACGTGCGCCGCGCCGCCCGGCACATGCACGCCGATGTGCTCATCGGCGTGCAGGGCAACCGCCTCGTGCTCGTGATCGGCCGATCGGACCCGCTGGGCCAGGAGCCCGAGGAGACCATCGGCACCGCTCCCGCGCTCACCTTCATGGAGATCGCGACGCAGCTCGAGCCGCACTTCGGCCCCGGCCACCTGGTGCTCGGTCACGAGGTGCCCAACCTCGTCGACGCGTCGAAGAGCGCGAAGGCGGCGCTCGCGGGGTTCGCCGTGGCGCGGTCGTGGCGGCACGCCCCGCGGCCCGTGCACGCCGACGACCTGCTGCCCGAGCGCGCCCTGGCCGGCGACCCCCTCGCACGAGCGACCCTCGTGCACCGCATCTACCGACCGCTGCAGGCGCACTCGACCGAACTGCTGACCACGCTCTGGAGCTACCTCGACAACGGTCGCTCGCTCGAGGCGACCGCCCGCGAGCTGTTCGTGCATCCGAACACCGTGCGCTACCGCCTGAAGCGGGTCTCCGACGTCATCGGGTGGGACGCCACCGGCGCGCGGGAGGCGCTCATCCTCCAGGCGGCGCTCATCATCGGCTCGATGAGCGACCACGAGCACCAGCCGCGACGCCGCCCGAGCTGATCCCGCCTCCCCGAGGATGGCGCGCCCGCGCGGCATCCGGGAGCTCGCCGCCCGCTGCGGCATGTCGGGCACGCACAAGGCTTCCGGCGAGAGCTTGTGGCATCGACACACACCCGAGGTGGCCGTGCTTGGCAGGATAGGGAGGGTGATCGTCGTCGTCTGCCCTGGACAGGGCTCGCAGACCCCCGGATTCCTCGCCCCCTGGCTCGCCGACCCCGCCGCTGTCGAGCAGCTCGCCGCGTACTCCGAGGCGGCCGGCGTCGACCTCGCGACACACGGCACCGTGAGCGACGCCGACACCATCCGCGACACCGCCGTCGCCCAGCCGCTCATCGTCGCGGCGGGCCTGCTGACCCTCCGACCCCTCCTCGCCGACGGCCGCGCCGAGCGCATCGGCGGCATCGCCGGCCACTCGGTGGGCGAGATCACGGCCGCCGCAGCGGCCGGCGTGCTGGCCGAGGCCGACGCCATGCAGTTCGTCGCCGAGCGGGGCCGGGCGATGGCGGATGCCGCGGCACTCGAGCCCACGGGCATGAGCGCCGTGCTCGGCGGCGACGAAGCCGCCCTCGTCGCGCGCCTCGACGAGCTCGGCCTGGAGCCCGCGAACTTCAACGGCGGCGGCCAGGTCGTCGTCGCGGGCGCCCTCGACGCGCTCGAGCAGCTGAAGGCCGAGCCGCCCGCCGGGGCGCGCGTCATCCCCCTGCAGGTGGCCGGAGCCTTCCACACCCGGTACATGCGGCCCGCCGTCGAGCGACTCGCGACCGTCGCCGCGGCGCACGACGTGTCCGACCCCGGCGTCACCCTGTGGACCAACAACGACGGCAGCGTCGTGACCTCCGGCGCCGCGTTCGTCGACCTCCTCGTCGGACAGGTCTCCTCCCCCGTGCGCTGGGACCGCTGCATGGAGTCGTTCGCGGCGGCCGGCGTGACCGGCATCATCGAGGTCGCGCCCGCCGGAGCGCTCGTCGGCCTCGCCAAGCGTGCGCTCAAGGGCGTGCCCGCGGTCGCCGTGAAGACGCCCGACGACCTGCCCGCCGCCATCGAGCTCATCGAGCAGGCCGCCTGAACCGGGCGACGACGAGAAAGCCGAGCATGACGAAGCACACCCTCCAGCAGTCCCACGGACCCGCCTACACCCGCATCTACGCGGTCGGCGCGGCCCGCGGCGAGAACGCGGTGCCGAACGAAGACCTGATCGGCCCGATCAACTCGTCCGACGAGTGGATCCAGCAGCGCACCGGCATCGTGACGCGCACGCGCGCCGGCGCCGAGGTCTCGGCCACCGACCTCGCGACGGATGCCGCGCAGGAGGCGATCGCGAAGTCGGGCATCGCGCCCGAGCTCATCGACCTCGTGATCATCGCCACTATCTCCAACGTCCGGCAGACGCCGTCGATGGCCGCCGTGGTCGCCGACCGCGTCGGCGCGAACCCCGCCGCCGCCTACGACACCAACGCGGCCTGCGCGGGCTACGCCTACGCGGTGGCCCAGGCCGATGCGCTCATCCGCGCGGGCGCCGCCCACTTCGCACTCGTCATCGGAGCGGAGAAGCTCTCCGACGTCATCGACCCGACCGACCGCTCGATCTCCTTCCTCCTCGGCGACGGGGCGGGCGCGATCGTCATCGGCCCGAGCGACTTCCCCGGGATCGCCCGGACGATCTGGGGCTCCGACGGTTCGAAGGCGGGCGCCGTGGGCATGAACTACACGCTCACCGAGTTCCGCGACGGGGCATCCGAGTGGCCGACGCTGCGCCAGGAGGGCCAGACGGTCTTCCGCTGGGCGGTGTGGGACATGGCGAAGGTCGCCAAGCAGGCGCTCGACGCCGCGGGCGTCACGAGCGCCGACCTCGCCGCGTTCATTCCCCACCAGGCGAACATGCGCATCATCGACGAGTTCGCGAAGCAGCTGAAGCTCCCCGAATCCGTGGTGATCGCGCGCGACATCGCGACGACCGGCAACACGTCGGCGGCGTCCATCCCGCTCGCGACCCACCGGCTGCTCGAGGAGCATCCGGAACTCTCGGGGGGACTGGCCCTCCAGATCGGCTTCGGCGCCGGCCTCGTGTTCGGCGCCCAAGTGGTGGTTCTGCCCTGAACCACCGACCTCTGTCCATCTAGACTGTCTCTCGGTCAAACGAGACACCCTCAAGGAGAAGAACCAATGGCATTGTCCACCGAAGAAGTGCTTGCCGGCCTGGCCGAGCTCATCAACGACGAGACCGGCATCGCGACCGACACGGTTGAGCTGGACAAGTCGTTCACCGATGACCTCGACATCGACTCCATCTCGATGATGACGATCGTCGTCAACGCCGAGGAGAAGTTCGACGTCAAGATCCCCGACGAAGAGGTGAAGAACCTCAAGACCGTCGGCGACGCCGTCGACTTCATCGTCAAGGCCCAGGCCTAGTCGCTGATCGGGCGGGCGGGCACGATGCGTGCCGCCCGCCCATCCGCGTGACCCTTCCCTCCCACGGAGTGCTTTCGTTATGACCAAGAAGATCGTGATCACCGGCATCGGCGCGACCTCGCCGCTCGGCGGAACAGCCCGCGACAGCTGGAACGCGCTGCTCGCCGGCGAGTCCGGCGCCCGCCACCTCGAGCAGGAGTGGGTCACCGAACTCGAACTGCCCGTGACCTTCGCGGCGACCGCGAAGCAGCCGACCTCCGAGGTGCTCGAACGCCACGAGCAGAAGCGGCTCGACCCGTCGAGCCAGTTCGCCCTGATCGCCGGCCGTGAGGCCTGGGCCGACGCGGGAGCACCCGAGGTCGCCCCCGAGCGCCTCGCCGTCGACTGGTCGACCGGCATCGGCGGGGTCTGGACGCTGCTCGACGCCTGGGACACCCTGCGCGAGCGCGGCCCCCGGCGAGTGCTGCCCATGACCGTGCCGATGCTCATGCCGAACGGGCCGGGTGCGGCGATCGGCATGGACCTGCACGCCCGCGCGGGAATCCGCACCGTGGTCTCGGCCTGCGCATCGAGCACCGAGGCGCTGGTGAACGCGTACGACCACCTGCAGCAGGGCCTCGCCGACGTCGTCATCGCCGGCGGCTCCGAGGCGGCCATCCACCCGCTTCCCATCGCGGCGTTCGCCTCGATGCAGGCGCTGTCGCGTCGCAACGACGACCCGGCGGTCGCGTCGCGCCCCTACGACCTGGGCCGCGACGGCTTCGTGCTCGGCGAGGGCGCGGCCGCGCTCGTGGTCGAGACCGAGGAGCACGCCAAGGCCCGAGGCGCACGCATCTACGCCGAGCTGCTCGGCGGCGCGGTCACGAGCGACGCCTATCACATCACCGCTCCCGACCCCGAGGGCTCCGCTGCCGCACGCGCGATGAAGGCGGCCATCGAGGGCGCCGGAGCATCGCTCGCCGATGTCCGGCACGTCAACGCGCACGCCACGAGCACGCCGGTGGGCGACATCGCCGAGTACAACGCCGTGCGTCGCGTCTTCGGCGACCTCCTCGACGGGATCGCCGTCACCGCCACGAAGGCCTCGACCGGGCACCTGCTCGGCGGCGCCGGCGCGATCGAGGCGCTCTTCACGGTGCTCGCCCTGCACGAGCGCACGGCTCCGCCGACGATCAACCTCACCCAGCAGGACCCCGAGATCCCGCTCGACGTCGTCACCTCGCCGCGCGCGCTCGGCGAAGGCGAGCTCATCGCCATCTCGAACTCGTTCGGCTTCGGCGGCCACAATGCCGTCGCCGCGTTCCGCACCGCCTGAGCGGATGCCGCGGGGCGCACGCCCGTGAGAAGACCCCGGTCGCCGTGAGGCGCCGGGGTCTTCTCGTCATGGTCCGCGGGGTTTCGTCTCATGCGCCGCCGGGAAGCCACCACCGACCTCGCGTCACGCCACCGCGCGGACCGCGTCGCCCTCAGCCCACCTGGTGCAACCAGACGACCGGGGCGAAATCACTGGCGTGGCGGAACGGCTCGAGCTCGTCGTCCCACGCCTGTCCCAGCGCGAGGCGGAGCTCGCGGTGCAGTTCGAGGGCGTCGTTGCCGGCGACCTCCATCGCGTAGCGGATGCGATCCTCGGGGATCACGGCGTTGCCCGCGGTGTCGGTCTGGACGTAGAACACGCCGAGCTCGGGCGTATGCATCCATCGGGCACCGTCGGTGCCCGGCGTCGGATCCTCGGTCACCTCGAACCGCAGCTGCTCCCAGCCGCGAAGTGCCGACGCGAGCTTCGCGCCGCTGCCGGCCTCGCCTTCCCAGTAGAACTCGGCGCGCATGAGCCCGCGCGAGACGGGCTGCTCCACCCAGTCGAAGTTCACCGCCCCGCCCAGGGCGCCGCCTGCTGCCCATTCCACATGCGGGCACAGCGCCCGCGGCGAGGAGTGCACGAACAGCACGCCTCGCGCGGCGCGCACGGCCCGCGTGACCTTCTCCGCCATCTCCGTCTCCGTTCTCGAGGTGCGTCTTCCCCTACGACCTCGGAACCGCCGGACGGCGACATGTTCGGTTGTGGACGGCGAGCCGTCATGGGCGATTATGCCCCGGAATCCCGCGCAGGACAAGGTTCCCGCGCGGGTCGGGCCGGTACCCACCGCGGCGCGCCGCGGGGAACAGTATGCTCGGTGAAGCGTTCCCTCATCCCTCCCGGAGGCACCATGGCCGTGCGCGACGCATTGCTCGCCCTGCTCACGGCGGGGCCCGCGTACGGGTTCCAACTCCACGGCGGCCTCGCGTCGCGCACCGGCGGGCGCCGCACGATCAACGTCGGCCAGACCTACGCGACCCTCGAGCGACTGACGAGGCAACGGCTCGTCGAACCGGCCGGCACCACCGACGACGGGCTCCCGCTGCATCGCCTCACCACGGCGGGGGCGACGGCGGCCACGGCATGGCTCGAGGGGGCGGATGCCGCGGGCGCCGATCCGTGGGACGAGACGGTCGACCGCGTGCTGATCGCCCGCTCGCTGCCCGACTGCGACGCCGACGCCGTCGTGTCCGCCGAGCGGCGACGGTGGACGCAGCGACGCCGCGAGGCATCCGCCGCGACCGGGACGACGCTGGAGCCCGACCCCGTCGATCGGGCGGGTGCAGAACCGACCGACGAGGAACGCGCCGAGTCCGCCCTCGTGCGGCTGGCGGCATCCGCGGATCTCTCGCGTGCGGACGCCGCGCTCGCCTGGCTCGACGCGGTCGCCGCGGAGCCGCGCACGGCCTACGCCCCTCGCGCCGACCGCCCGAGACGGGGCCGCCGGCCGGGCGGGGTCGCGACGGGAGCCCAGCGCGCGGGCGCTCAGGCCGCTGGCGCTCAGGCCGCGGGAGCCCAGCCGTCCGGCGCTCAGCCGGCCGACGCGTAGCTGTCGACCACCGCGAGGTCGAGGGGGAACTCGACCGGGAAGTCGCCGAACAGCAGTCGCCCGGCGCCTCGCGCGGAGTCCCGCACGGCGGCGGCCACCTCGTCGGCGACCTCGCGCGGTGCGTGCACGATGATCTCGTCGTGCAGGAAGTAGACGAGATGCGGCGACCGGCCGAACACCGGACCGGCGCCGCGGGCGTCGGGCGTGGTCGACGGGACGTCGGCCCCGATCGCGTGGAGACGGCCGCGGAGCGCGGCCATCCAGCAGAGCGACCACTCGGCCGCACTGCCCTGCACCACGAAGTTCCGCGTGAAGCGGCCCCAGTCGCGCGCCGTCGACCGTGCACGACGCTCATCGGCCGCCGTCGCGTCGGGCTCGGTCGCCCGTGCCTGCACCGCCCGCCACTCCGCCGGCGGCAGCGGCGACGAGCGCCCGAGCAGCGTGGTCACCGCCGCGCCGCGCTCGCCGTCGCGTGCCGCCTGGTCGACGAGTCGCATGGCACGCGGGAACGCACGGGCGAGCCGCGGCACGAGTCGCCCGCTCTCACCGGTGGTCGCCCCGTACATGGCGCCCAGGATCGCGATCTTCGCCTCATCACGGGTGGCGACGACCCCCGCGTCCACCAGGCCGCGGTAGAGGTCGCGACCCCGGCTCGCCTCGGCCATCGCCGCGTCGCGGGCCATGCCGGCGAGCACTCGCGGCTCGAGCTGTGCCGCGTCGGCGACGACGAGCGTCCAGCCCGGGTCGGCGACCACGGCGCTCCGCACGTTCTTCGGGAGCTGGAGGGCGCCGCCCCCCGACGTCGCCCAGCGACCGGTCGCCGTGCCGCCCGGGACGTACTCGGGGCGGAACCGACCGTCGACGACCCATTCGTCGAGCCAGGCCCATCCGTTCGCGCTGAGCAGTCGCGCGAGCTTCTTGTACGCGACGAGCGGGTCGATCGCCGGGTGGTCGTGCTCCCGCAGCTCCCAGCGCGCCGTCGAGCCGACCTGGATGCCCGCGCCACGCAGCGCGCGCAGCAGGTCGACCTGCGAATCGAGGTTCACGGATGCCGCGCCGAGCTCGTCGCGGACCCGGGACGCGAGAGCCTCCATCCGAGTCGGCTTCCACCCCGGAGCGGGACGCGGGCCAAGCTCCTCCTCCAGCACGGCCTCGTGCACCGCGCGATCCCACGGCAGCCCGGCGGCCTGGAGCTCGACGCCGATCAGGGCGCCCGCCGACTCCGCGGCGAGGAGCAGCCGAAGTGCGCCCGGGTCGGTGCTCCCCTCGACGAGCGCGAGTTGTCGCGCGAGCTCATCGGCCACCTGCGTCGCGGTGGGCGTGGATCCACCCGACCTCGGCGCATCGTCCGTCGCCGTATCGACCCGGCGGGTCGGGTCGACCGGTGGTTCGGTGCCGCGGGGAACGCCCACCGCGTCGAAGTCGTCGAGGTCGAACAACGTGCTGTGGGGACTGGCGGACGCGACGACCGGGCCGGTCGCCGTCGCGGTCGCAGCATCGGCCGGGCCCGGGGGCAGCCACGCCGGCCGCGGCATGCCACCGGAGGCGCGCGCGGCCGACGTCGACGTCGACCGGTCGAGGATCGCGCCGCACAGCCGCAGGTCGTGGCAGCGTTCGACCCGGACGCCGGCCTGGAGGAGTCGCGGGTACCACCGCCGGGTCTCGACCCACACCCAGCGCGGATGCTCGCGCTCCTCGAGGTCTCGCACCGCCTCGGGGAGGGCGTCGGCTGCGACCACGGCGATCGGGGCGGGGCCCGCGTCGGGGTCGACGAGGACGACGCGGTCCCCCTCCCCCGCCCCGACCACGATCTGCACGCGTCCATTCTCGCGGGCGCCGACGACACTGTCGGCGGGCACCGCCACCATTGATGCATGGATGACATGGTGAGGCGATCGTGGTCGCCGTGAGCTTCCGCTGCGGACACGGCGCAGCGGGCGACGACGCCGGCGTCGTCGCGCTCCGGCGCGTGTGCCCGCTCTGCATGCTGCTCGACGAGACGCACCGGTCGCGCGGCGAGCTGCTCCGCCGTGTCGCCCCCGCGCAGCGCTCGGCACTCGCCGACGAGACACGCGTGGGCGCGACCTACGACTGGAGGTGCGCACGCGGCCACGACCGCTACGCCGCGACGGTGCGCGCCGTGCTCACGGGCCCCGGCTGCCCGAAGTGCGGCGTCAACGCCGCCGGGCCGAGTTCGGCGCGCGAGGCCGGGGTCGCGTTCATGAACCCCGGCCTGCGGACACGCACCTCGCAGACCGAGCAGCGCCTGAAGGTCCTGCTCGGCGAACGGATCCGCCTTCACCACGGCGTCAACGCCGTGCGCATCGCCCGCACGTTCTACGGGCGCCAGGAGGTCTGGCCCGACATCCTCGTGCCGCAGCTGCGGATCGCGGTGGAGTACGACGACCCCGGGCGTTCCCGGCGCGCCCACCTGGGCCTCAAGGAGGCCTCCGACCTCGAGAAGGACGAAGCCCTGCGCGAGGTCGGCTGGGAGGTCGTGCGCATCCGCGCGGGCGGTCTCCGATCACTCGGACCCCACAGCGTGGTGTGCCACGCGCTCACCCCCGCGGCCGTCGACGAAGTCGTCGCCTGCATGCGGCGCATCCGGGGCGACGCGGCGGTCGATGCGATCGCCACGGGGCATCCGGCGGCCTCGTGACCCGTCGCGGCGAACGGGTCGCACACCGTTGATGCGATGCGGCTCGCGCGCCGATAGTGTTGGTCCACCCGCGGGCGTTCGCCCGCGGGATTCGCGCGCAGAGAGGCCCCTCGTTGCTCCTCCCGTTCCTGATCGCCGGAGGCGTCGGCCTCGTGCTGCTGCTCGTCTCCCTCGTGCTCGGCGACCTGCTCGACCACTTCGAGATCGGCGATGGCGCCATCTCCAGCACGGCGCTCGCCGTCGGCCTCGTCGTCTTCGGCGCCGCGGGAGCGCTGACGATCAGCATTGGCCTCGACCTGGTCTGGGCGTACGTGCTCGCGGCGGTGCTCGCGGTGGTCGCCTACGCGCTCAGCGTGCTGGCCGTGCGGAGCCTTACCCGCAGCTCCGACGGCACGCCGCAGTCCGCGATCGGGCTCACGGGCGTCGCGAAGTCCGATGTGTCGTCGGCCGGGGGCGAGGTCAGCCTCGACGGTCCTGGTGAGATCGAGCGCCGGCTCGCCTACTCGGATTCGCCGATCGCCGAGGGCGCACGCATCCGGGTCGTCGAGCACGCCGGTACCCGGGTGAAGGTCGCCGCCGACTGACCGGGCGGCGCCCCCGCACGTCTGCACCACGCTCGTCTCACGCGCTCCCCCGCACGTCCGGCACCACCCGTCAACCGACGCGCTCCCCGCACGTCGGCCCACCCCGAACGCACGAAAGGTCCCCTCATGCTCGACCCCTTCGCGATCCAGGTGATCTCGATCATCGCGATCGTCGTCGCCCTGCTGTCCCTGCTCGTGTTCATCGCCCGGCGCATCCGTCGCGTGCCCCCCAACGAGGCGCTCGTGATCGTCGGCCGCGGCGCCGGCCGTGCCGCGCCCGAGAGCGCCGTCGGGCAGCGTGTCGTGATCGGCGGGCGCACCTTCGTCTGGCCGATCCTCCAGCAGGGCTTCTCGATCTCGCTCGAGCAGCGCCAGATCGGCATCACCGTCGAGGGCGTCGACAAGAACCGCATCAAGATCGCGATCAAGGCGTCGATCAACTTCAAGGTCAGCGGCACCGAGGACGGCGTGCGGCGCGCGGCGCAGCGCTTCCTCTCGCAGCAGGAGCTCCTCACCGAGATCATCAAGGAGTCGCTCGAGGGATCCCTGCGCTCCATCGTCGGGGACATGACGATCGAGCAGATCATCTCCGACCGCAAGAGCCTCTCCGACCGCGTCGTGGCCGAGACCAAGACCGACCTCGTCGAGCAGGGACTCCAGGTCGACCTGCTGAACATCTCCGACATCTCCACGCCCGGCAGCGACTACCTCGCCAACCTCGGCCGTGCCGAGGCGGCCCGTGCCCGCCAGGTCGCCGAGGTCAGCGAGGCAGAGGCCGCTCGTGCCAGCGAGTTCGCGCGAATCGAGGCGGCCGAGCAGATCGCCGAACGCCAGAAGGCGCTGAACCTCAAGCAGGCCGTCATCAAGGCCGAGACCGACCGGGCCAACGCCGAGGCCGCCGCGGCGGGCCAGCTCGCGAAGGCCGAGCAGGACAAGCTCGTCGCGGTGCAGGAGCGCGACGCGCTGTCGGAGCAGGCGCTCGTGACGCAGGAGCGACTCGACATCGACATCCGGAAGCCCGCCGAGGCGGACGCCTACGCGGAGGTGCAGCGGGCCACCGCACAGCGCGACGCCGCGAACGCGGCCACCGAGGCCGACGCGTACAAGCGCACGAAGATCGCCGAGGCGAACAAGGTCGCGGCCGTGCAGGACGCCGAAGCCGCGGCCAGCGCCGTGCGCTTCGCCGGCGAGGCCGAGCGCGACCGGCAGGTTGCCCTCGCCGCGGGTATCCGCGCCGAGGGCGAGGCGCGAGCCGCCGCCACGCAGGCGGAGGGCCTCGCGGACGCCGCCGCGACCGATGCGAAGGCGCTCGCCCTGAAGAAGTACGGCGAGGCCGCACTCGCGCAGGAGATCATCTCCCGGCTGCCCGAGATCGTGCGCGCCGCCGCCGAGCCGATCTCCAACATCAAGACCCTCACGGTCGTCTCCACCGACGGCGCGAGCGCGGTGACGAAGACCGTCGGCCAGGTGCTCGGCGAGGGCACCGAGGTCGTGAAGTCGCTCACCGGCCTCGACGTCCACTCGCTCCTCGCCGGGCTCGCCGGGGGCAAGCTCGTGCAGGGCGAGCTCGCCAAGGACTGAGCCGAACGGCAGCGGCCGGTCGGGAGCATCGGTTCCGGCCGGCCGCCGCCGTGTCGTGCGAGCTACCCTGCGGCCGGTCCGAGCGCCAGGCTCACGGCCTCCGTCCGCGACATCGCGCGGCCCTGCGCCCTCGCCGCCTCGAACCGCTCGGCTCCGTCCGAGGCGAGGATCTGCCGCACGAACGGCAGGTGGGTGATCCGCGCCCGGAGGTCGCTCATGCCGGTGCGCGTTCGAGCCGCCTCCGCCGCCCCGAGGAGAATCCCGCTTCGGCCGATGTCGCCAAGGAGGGCCGCGCACGCGCCAAGGCCCTCCAGTTCGTACCCCATACCGTCCTCGAATCCCAGTCCGAGCGAGAGCTCCAGCGCTCGCACGAAGAGCTCGGGCCGCGCGTCGCCCACGGCGAGCCGCGCCCAGCCGGCGTTCGTGAGCGCGACGGCCTCGACGAAGCGGTCGCCGGAGTCGACCGCAGCTGCGACCACGTCCTCGGCGATCGCGAGGGCGGCCTGCCCGTGCCCGCGGAAGAGCTCGATGGTGCCGAGGCCGGCGTGGAAGAACGCGTGGAACGTCGGGTCCCGATCGGCGGTCACCAGCTCGAGCGCGCGTCGCTGCACCGCCTCCGCGCGGTCGAGATCGGGTGGCGACCGGTAGGTGCACGCGATGCTCAGGACCGTGAGCGCGCACCCCTCGCTGAACGCATCGCCGTCGGCGTGGAACAGCGCGGCGCTCTCCTCGATCGGCGCCAGGTCGACCTCGGGGCCGGGCTGCAGCAGCGAGACCCACGCCGAGAGCGCGAGGGCGATGGCCCGGGTCCGGTCCGCGAGCCGCGCGCCTGCGTCGAGGACATCCGCCATCCATGCCTTCGCCTCGGGAAGCAGGTTCCGGATCCACCAGTACAGCAGCAGGCGCCACACCGCGTCGACGACCGCGTCGGAGTCCCCGAGGGCGATGAGGTGGCGATAGCCCGATCGGATGTTGTCCCGCTCCGCCTCGAGCCGGTCGAGCGCCCCGAGCTGAGTGGCTCCACGGAGGAGTGGCTCGGTGTCGACGGCGAGACGCACGTAGTGCTCGGCGTGCGCGCGGCGCACGGACGGCGCATCCGCATCGTGCTCGAACCGGGCGGCCGCGATCTCGCGGACCGGCACCAGCATCGAGAAGAACGGCACCCCTGCGGCGTCGCGCTGTCGCAGGAGGCTCCCGTCGACGAGCTCGAGGAGGGCCTCCAGCACGTCGGCGGTCCACCTGGCTCCGGCCGCGACCGCCTCGACGGCCGCGAGGCTGAAGTCGCCCGAGAACACGCCCAGGCGCGTGAACAGGGCTCGGGCGTCCGGGCCGAGCAGGTCGACGCTCCACTCCACGGTCGCGCGGATGGTGCGCTGGCGCTCCGGCACGTCGCGTGCGCTCGTCACCAGCAGCGGAAGCACATGGTCGAGTCGTTCCAGCATGGCCGACGGCGTGAGCACCCGGATGCGGGTCGCCGCGAGCTCGATCGCCAGCGGCACCCCGTCCAGCGCCCGGCAGATGCGTGCGACATCAGCGGCGTTGTCGTCGGTGACGTCGAATCGAGGATCGACCGCTCTCGCGCGGTCGCGGAACAACCGAACAGCGGGAGCGGCCATGATCTCGGCAGACGCCGCGCCGACCGGATCAGACGGCAGGTCCAGCGGATCGACGTCGAACACGTGCTCCTCGCGCAGCCGGAGCCGGAAGCGACTCGTCACCATCACCTTCGCATCGGGCAACGCCGTCAGCAACGTCGCCACCAGTGGGGCGGACGAGACCACCTGCTCGAAATTGTCGAGCAGGATGAGGTCGCGGCGGCCGGTGCGGGCGATCGCGATGCGGTCGAGCAGCGGCCGGTCGCCCATGTCGCGCACCCCGAGACCTCGCGCGATCGCCGGGAGCACGTCGCGGTCCTCGCGCACGTGCTCGAGCGCGACGAACGTCACGCGGTCGAACCGGTCGTGTGCGCGGCGCGCGACCTCGAGTGCCAGGCGGGTCTTGCCGATGCCACCGGGGCCCACGAGCGTGATGAGCCTGCGACCGGCATCCTGAGCGAGCCACCCGAGGAGTGTCGCCACCTCCGCATCACGGCCGACGACGCCGGTCGATGGCATCGGGAGGGCCTCCGCCATCGGCACGTCGTCGGCGCCCGACGTGCTCGACGCGCTCGAGGCACTCGACGCATGCGACGCGTCGAACCGCTCGGCCAGCAGGGTCGCGAGGTCGGCCTCGATGAGTCGTTCGAGTTCGTCCGCGGTGGCGAACGGCGTGTAGGACGCGGTGTCGTCGTCCCGGATCCGTGACATGAGTCCCGCGAGGCGTGCCTCGCGTTGGGCGGGCTGCTTGAGGTAGATGAGCTTCGGCATCTCCCTCGGGGCGAGCCGGTACTCGTCCTCGAGCCCCGAGAGCTCCTCACCGGGCGCGATCCAGCCGTACTGCTGCCAGTACACGCCAACGAACACGTCGCTCTGCGCGAGATACGCGCGGTAGAGCTCGCGAGGCGGATGCGGCCTCGCCCCGAGCTCGAACATCACGGGCGCGAGGTGCAGCCGCTCGATCGCGCGGCGCGCGGCCACCCGCTCCGGCTCGAGCTCACGGAGCGTGGAACTGACGAAGACCCGCAGCCGGTGGTCTGGCGTCCGGATCACCGGCGCGACTGAGGGACCGCTCACGGCGAGGCCGCCGACCAGCGCGTGGACCACGACGGGTGCCACATGGTGCCATTCTGGGCCGCCGCGCACGGCCGCGTCCAGTGCGCCAGGGACGCCCGACGCGCCCGCAGGGCTAGACTGCTGCCCAGTCGGCGGCCCTCGGGAGGTCATGGCGGTGGATATGACGACGATCCGGACTCCCGACCAGCGACTTCGCGTCTTCGTCAGCTCGACGCTTCGGGAACTCGAGGCGGAACGCGCGGCGACTCGGGCGGCCATCGAACGCCTCATGCTCACTCCCGTCATGTTCGAGACGGGTTCGCGCCCGCATCCGCCGCGTGAGCTCTACCGCGCGTATCTCGCGCAGAGCGACATCTTCGTCGGCATCTACGGGGCCAGCTACGGCTGGATCGCACCCGGCGAGGAGCTCTCGGGCCTCGAGGACGAGTACCGGCTCGCCGAGGGTATGCCGCGACTGGTCTACCTCACCTCCGTTCACGGACCGCGGGAGGCGCGGCTCGAGGCCCTGATCGACCGCATCCGGGAGTACGACGACGTCGCCTATGCGACCTTCCGCGACCCGGAGGAGCTCGGCGAGCTCGTGGCCCGCGATCTCGCCCTGATGATCGGCGAGCGGTTCGATCGGGCGCGCGCCGCGGACGCGACCCACGAGGCCGGCCTCCTCCCCGCACCGCTCGACTCGTTCGTCGGGCGGCAGCACGAGGTCGAGGCCGTTCGTTCGCTCCTGCAGGAGCGCCGTGATCGCCTCGTCACCCTGATCGGCCCCGGTGGGGTCGGCAAGACCCGGCTGGCGGTCGCGGCCGCCGCGGCCGCCGCTGATGCCTTCCCGGCTGGCGTGCACTTCGTCGACCTGACGCCGCTGCACGACCCGTCCCTCGTGATCTCCGCGATCGCGGCCGCACTCGGCGTCATCGACGTCGGCGACGGACGGCTCGAGCACCGCGTCGCCTCGGCGATCGGCGAGCGACCGAGGCTCCTCGTCATCGACAACGTCGAGCACCTGCTCGACGCCGCCCCGCAGCTCGTCCGGCTCCTCGCCGCGGCGCCCGGCGCCGTCGTGCTCGCGACCAGCCGCGTGGCGCTCGGGGTCGCCGGGGAGCACCGCTTCGAGGTCCGGCCTCTCGCGGTCCGCGGCGACGACGCGGATGCCGCGACCGTCGGTCCGGCCGAGCAGCTCTTCCTGGACCGCGCGGCCGCCGTCGGCGGCGGTGAGCTCGACGGCAGCGACCTGGCGCACATCCGGGCGGTCTGCCGCGCACTCGACGGGCTGCCGCTCGCGATCGAGCTCGCGGCAGCCCGCACCCGTCTGTTGACGCCCGCGGAGCTCTGGGAACGGCTCGGACGCGGCCTCGACGTGCTGCCGGCCGCCGGTCCCGACCGTCCGGAACGACAACGGACCCTGGCTCGCACCATCGAGTGGAGCATCGACCTCCTCGACGAGGAGGCGCGCACGGTCTTCGACGCGCTCGGCGTGTTCTCAGGCGGATTCGACCTCGATGCGGCATCCGCCGTCGTCGGACACGATGCGCTCGAACCGCTCGCCCGGCTCGTCGACGCGAGCCTCGTGGTGCACGAGGCATCGGGCAGGTCGAGCCGGTTCACGATGCTCACCACGGTGCAGACGGCCTCGGCGGAGCGAGCGGCCGCGCAGGGCCGCGCAACCGCCCTCGCCGACCTCCACGCGGCGCACTACATCACCGTCGCGCGCCGGGAGGGTCCGCGGCTGTACGGGCCCGACGGCGTCGACACGCTCTGGCGGCTCCGAGCCGACAACGAGAACCTGCGGGCGGCGGCGCGGACCCTGCTCGACCAGGGCCGCGCGGAGGAGCTCACCGTCGTCGCCAGGCGCCTCTTCCCCTACTGGTGGGCGACCGGGCGCCAGGGCGAGGTACGCGCCTGGATGCGGGAGCTGCTCGCGACCCGCTCGCTCGAGGGGAGGCCGCGTGCCGCGGCGCTGTACTTCAGCGGCTCCATCACCTTCGGCGATGCCGATCGCACCGACGCGGTGCGGGAGCTGCGGGCCAGCGCCGAGGGATTCGCAGCCGCCGGCGACGTGCTCGGCGAGGCGTTCGCACGGAACTCGCTCGCACTGGCGCTCGCCGATCCGAGCGTGGGCGACATGCCCGCGGCGGAACAGGAGATCGCGCGGGCGTTCGAGCTCTTCGACGAGCGCCGCAACGGGCTGGGCGAGAGCCTCGCCCACGTCATCCACGGGCTGATGGGGCTCGCCGTGGGCGATGTCGACGAAGCGCACCGACGATTCCTCCTGGGAGACGAGATCGCCACCGCGGGCCGCGACGAGTTCAGCCGAGCGATGAGCGAGCACTTCGTCGGCGTCGCCGAGGTGCTCGCCGGAGACCTGACGACCGCGGAGCCGCACTTGCGCGACAGCCTCAGACGGTCCGTGCGTCTCTCGTACGTGGAGGGGATCGCGCACGGCCTCGAGGCGCTGTGCGCGATCGCGGCCCAACGACGCGACATCGAGCGGGCGGCGACGTTGCTGGGTGCCGCGCGCACCGCACGCGGGATCAGCGGCGTCTACAACAGCCCGCCGCTCCCCCACTTCGACCAGACCGCGCGCCGCCTGGCGGAGTCGCACGCCGGCGATCCGCAGTTCGCCTCGTGGGTGTCGGCCGGAGCGGACCTCGGGACGGCAGCGGCAGCGGCCTATGCACTCGCCGACGAACCACCCGAGCACGGTCGGCAGCACGACACGTGAACCCGTGACCGATGCCGACGTCACGTGTCGGTTCGCGATGGAGCGGCGGGGAGGTCCACCTCGACACGGAGTCCCCCGGCGGCTCGGGGACTGAGGGTGAGGGTTCCGTCGTGTGCTCGGGTGATGCTCGTGACGATCGCCAGGCCGAGGCCGACACCCGCATGGTCGCCGTGCACGCGCTCGGTGCCGCGCTGGAACGGCTCGGTGAGGGTCGGGACCAGTCCCGGTGCGAGCTGCTCCCCCGTGTTCTCGACGATGAGCGTGACCGACCCGCGGCGGGCCGCGGTGCTGACCCACACCGTGCCGGCTTCGGGGAGATTGTGGATGATCGCGTTGTGCACGAGGTTCGTGGTCATCTGCAGCAGCAGCGCCGGTGACCCGATCGCCGGGGTGACCTCGACGGAGGTCGTGAGGGTGACGCCGCGCTTCTCCGCGAGGTGAAGGAGCGTCTCGGTGGCCTCCTCCGCCAGGAGCGACAGGTCGACGCGTTCGCGAGTGAAGGACCGCTGGTCGGCTCGGCTGAGCACGAGCAGTGCTTCCGTCAGGTCGATCGCCCGGGTGTTGACGGCGCGCAGGCGTTCGAGGAGCACCCCGACGTCCCGGTCGGGGTCGTTGCGGGCGACGTCGAGCAGCGCCTGGGTGGTCGCCAGCGGAGTCCGCAGCTCGTGCGAGGCGTTGGCCGCGAATCGCCGCTGCTCGGCGACATGGGCCTCGAGCTGGTCGAGCATGGCGTCGAAGGCGTCGGCGAGCTCGCGGAACTCGTCGCGGCGACCCGGCAGCCGGATTCGGTGGGAGAGCGAACCGTTCGCGATCTTGCGTGTGGCTGTCGTGATCCGAATCAGTGGGGCGAGCATGCGGCCGGCGAGGATCCACCCTCCCAGCAGCCCGAACACCAGTAGGAAGAGCACCGCCCAGACCGCCGCCGGGGCGAAGGCGCGCACGAGGTCGTCGCGTCCGGGTACGAAGCCTTCGATGGTGTTGATCGCGTCGGCGGGAACGTAGCGAAGGAGGAACGCCCAGACGACCGCGAGCAGCAGGACGACTGCGAGGATGAGGAAGCCGGCGTAACTGAGGGCGAGCTTGAGGCGGACGCTCAGCCCGGGCTCCCTATCCATGCCGGCCTCCTGCGTCCGGTCCCGTGTCGATGCGGTAGCCCACGCCGGCGACGGTGGCGATGAGCCAGGGCTCGCCGAGCCGCTTGCGCAGCGCCGAGACGGTGATGCGCACGGCATTGGTGAACGGGTCGGCGTTCTCGTCCCACGCCCGCTCGAGGAGCTCTTCGGCGCTGATGACACCGCCCTCTGCGGCGACGAGGACCTCGAGCACGGCGAACTGCTTGCGAGTGAGCGCGACGTAGCGGCCATTCCGGTAGACCTCACGGCGGAACGGGTCCACGCGCAGCCCGGCGAGTTCACGCACGGGTGGCCGGTTGTGGGCGCGCCTGCGGTCGAGTGCCCGGAGCCTGAGCACCAGTTCTCGCAGCTCGAACGGCTTGGTGAGGTAGTCGTCGGCGCCGATCTCGAACCCGGTCGCCTTGTCGTCGAGCCGGTCGGCGGCCGTGAGCATGATGATCGGCATGCCGCTGCCGGAGGCGACGATGCGCTCGGCGATCTCGTCGCCCGACGGCCCGGGGATGTCGCGGTCGAGCACGGCGATGTCGTAGGCATTGATGCTCAGCAACTCCAGGGCGGCGTCGCCCGTCCTCGCGATGTCGGCGGCGATCGCTTCCAGGCGCAGGCCGTCGCGGATGGCGTCGGCCAGGTATGGCTCGTCCTCGACGATCAGCACTCGCACACTCGCCATGCTACGAGCCGCCGCATATGGTCGGGATATCGAGATTCGCTGACGCGCCCGCAACACGCGGCGGCGTTGGCTGGAGGCATGTCCTCCAGCGAATCAGCACCGACGGCAGCCCACCGCACCCGATCGGTCGTCACCGTCGCGGTGGCGACCGCGGTGGCAGTGGTCGTCGCCGGGATCGGCGCAGTCCTCGGCGGGCAGCAGTCGTCTGCCTCGTCTCCTCCGGCGGTACCGGATGCGCCACGCCTCGACGCAGCCGATGGTCCCGGCAGCGACCATGGTCATGATCTCGGGGCGGACGGCGACGTCCCCGACGGCGTGACGGTCTTCGACGACGTGCCGGCCGTGGCGAACCTCGACCCCGACCTGCTCGATGCACTCCAACGGGCGGCGACCGACGCGGCCGTCGACGGGGTCGTGTTCCAGGTCAACAGCGGCTGGCGTTCCCCCGAGTACCAGGATCAGCTGCTGCGCGAAGCCGTCGCGCAGTACGGCTCGACAACCGAGGCGGCCCGATGGGTGGCCACCGCGGACACCTCCCCTCACGTGCAGGGGCACGCGATCGACGTCGGGCAGTGGGATGCCACGACGTGGCTGTCCGAGCACGGCGCCGGGTACGGGCTGTGCCAGGTCTACGACAACGAGCCGTGGCATTACGAGCTGCGCCCCGAAGCCGTCGACGACGGCTGCCCGGCCAGGTACGCCGACCCCACGCACGATCCGCGGATGCACCGGTGACCAGCATGTCCCACGCCCCCGAGCCCCGACCAGCCACCGGGGGCGCCCTCATGCCGACCCCCCAGCCGGCTACCCGGGAGACCCCGCTCGCCGGCGTGCGGAACCCGATGCCCGCCCTCATCGCGGTCTTCGCGGTCTACCTCGTCCTGCTCGCCTGGATCGTGCTGTGGAAGCTCGACGTCCCGTGGATCGGCGGTGTGCAGCGCGTGATCAAGCTCGTCCCGTTCGTCCCGAGCGGAGGGGATGGTGCCAGCGCACCGTCCGAGGTCGTCGCGAATCTCCTCCTGTTCGTCCCGTTCGGCGTCTACCTCGGGCTCCTCGCGCCGTCGTGGCCGTGGTGGAGGGTCGCGGGCACGGTCGCCGGGGCGAGCCTGTCCCTCGAAGCCACCCAGTACGTCCTCGCCATCGGGAGCTCCGACGTCACCCACCTCATCGTCAACGCCGCCGGGAGCCTGGTCGGGATCGGGGTGCTCGCCCTGGCGCGCCGCAGGCTCCAGGCGAGGACGGCAGCCGTCATGGGGCGGATCTGCTCGATCGGGACAGTGCTCGCCGTGCTCGCGTGCGGCATCCTCGTCGCGTCTCAGCTCCGCTACGGGCCGCCGCGTGAATTGCCCGTTTCCTCGATGCACTCCGTGGCCGTACCGGACACCGGAACACCGGGACGGTGAACGTTCCGTCGGCCTGCGGTTGCGGATGGGTCAGTGGCGGCCCACCGCCTGGAGGTGGTTCGCGGCGCCGTAGTCCGCCACGTTCACGCCGAGCAGCTGGCCCTCGACGTCGGCATGGCGATAGTGCAGGCCCGCCCAGATGCGAGCGTCGATGAGCTCGGCGAGGGGCTGCGAGAACGTGTCGAACGTGCGCACCTTCGGCTCAGCGGGGCCGAGGAGTGCGGAAGCGCTCGTGATCTGGAAGCCACCGTCGATCGCGTCGCCGAAGTACATGCGCAGGATCGTGACGTGTGCGCCATCGAGGCAGTTGTGCCCCGACGGGTGGTCGGGATACGGCGCCGTGATCAGCGCGGTCCAGCCCGTCTCGGCATCCGTCGCGGGATTGTCGTCCTCACCCGCCCGAGGTATCGCGTTCCAGGGCCGCCAGAAGTCGTAGTAGTACTTGTCGTTCCAGCAGTTGATCGCGGCATCCGCCCCACTCAGGTTCTGGAGCGCTAGGAGCCTCGCGCTGTCGGCGGCGTTGAGGTCGTTCCGAACGATGAGCTGCCGAGCCACTTCGTTCCAGCTCAGGATGGGCGCGCTCTGCCACCACTTGGCGACGTACGTCTGGTGATCGGTCCGGGTGGACCCCGTGGCCCTGCCGATATCCTTCACGTCGTTGAACTCCTCCGCATACGCGGCGCTGTCGAGTGCCAGCGGTGGCGTGGTGCGGAACTGCGAGGAGCTCTGGATGAGGAACGGCTCGACGCCGCCCACCCACGGAGTCGGGTCGAGGATCTGCTGGCCAGCCGCATTGAGGAGCGGCCACCAGTGTCCGGGCCGAGTGTCGGGCACCCACTGGGACGGACCGAACCGTCCGTCGTCCGCCCTCGCCTCGAGCATGGCGACGGCCGCTGCGTGCCCTGCGGCGATGCCCTGCTGCTTCGAGGGGCCATCGGTGATCGCCGCGAGCGAGGCGGCGTATACGGTGGACAGCGTCTGCAGGAGTGCCGCGCGGCCGGGGAACGGCGCTCGCTCCGGTGCGGTCGAAACCAGATTCGAGAGCACCTCGTAGGCGGCAGTCGCCACGGCGGCGTCCGTCGAGGCCGTCGCCCCGACACGCTTCTGGAGGAGATAGGGCTGATGCTGTTTCGGCCCGATCGCATTCACCGCGTCGTACACGGCGCCCTGGGTCATGCCCATGTTGATCTGGAACGCTGGCGGCGCACCGCCGTCCGGTCCCGGAACGGCGACGAGCGTCGATACCGCGACTTGGTTCCAATGGGTGACCTCAGTGGCGTCGGCTGCAACGGGCGGTGCGGCCGATGCGACGAGCGGTCCGGCCGATGCGCCGTATGCACCGAGAGCGACCGATGCGACGAGCGCTGCGGCCACCAGGCTGAAGGATCGACGACGGGTCATGATGTCCCCCCACGTGTCGCGATCCGAGGCGAAGCCCCGGGTACCTCCGACTGTCCCACTAAAGCGCGAGCTTGTCTATAGCACAGAACGGCTGAAAATTCCATCGATTTCTCGAGCGCGTCGCGTTCGGGCGGATGTCGCGCTCGCCCGAGTGCACGCCGCGGCGCAATCCAAGCGGTTCGGGCAGCGTACTCGGGGACGAATCCTCGACCCGCGCGGCGGCGGCATCCATCGACTGGTCCTCCTCCCCCACGCATGCCCGGCGGAGGATGATGGATCCATGCCCACTGCCCACCGCCCCGGTCTTCGGGTCGACTCAGGCCTCACGATCCCCGAGTCCGAGCTGTCGTGGCGGTTCTCGCGGTCATCCGGCCCCGGCGGGCAAGGCGTGAACACCGCCGACTCCCGGGCGGAACTCGTGTGGGATGTGGCAGGCTCGGCCGTCCTCACTCCGCTCCAGCGGGAACGACTCCTCGAGCGTCTGCGCAGTCGCGTCGTCGACGGGGTAGTGACGATCACCGCGTCCGAGCACCGCTCGCAATTGCGCAACAGGGATGCTGCGCGCGCTCGGCTCGCCGCCGTCGTTGCCGACGCGCTGCGGCCGCCGTCCCCGTCGCGACGAGCGACGAGTCCCAGTCGCGGTGCCAAGGAACGGCGCCTGGAAGCCAAGAAGCGGCGCACCGACGTCAAGCGACTGCGTCGCCCACCGGGTGACTGACCACCAAGGTGGCACTCCGGGACGGAAGGACGCGATCGACCTGAGCGGGCTCCGCCCCTCGGGATCCTCTCGCGCGGCGGGAATCGAGCGCATGCATGCGCCCGCTGGTCCGGGCGCCAGGCACGGAGCATCCCGTGTCCCCGGTGCGTGCGACGATCCGCAGGAGGGACGATCGGCGGGAGGACGGGATGCGGGGCGAGGCGACGGTGTTGCACGCGGATCTCGACGCGTTCTACGCCTCTGTCGAGCAGCGTGACGCGCCCGAGCTGCGCGGCCGTCCCGTCATCGTCGGCGGCGGTGTCGTGCTGGCGGCGAGTTACGAGGCGAAGGCACGTGGGGTGCGCACCGCGATGGGCGGCCGGCAGGCGCGCGAGCTGTGCCCCGATGCCGTGGTGGTACCACCACGCATGGACGCGTATTCGGAGGCCAGTCGAGCCGTGTTCGCGATCTTCCGCGATACGACGCCGCTCGTGGAGGGGCTCTCCATCGACGAGGCGTTCCTCGAAGTCGGGGGTCTCCGACGCATCGCTGGCACGCCCGAGCAGATCGCGGTGCGGTTGCGTGAGCGGGTTCGGGCGGAGGTCGGGCTGGCCATCTCGGTCGGGGTCGCGCGGACCAAGTTCCTCGCGAAGGTCGCGAGCGCGGTCAGCAAGCCCGACGGGCTGCTGGTGGTAGAACCCGAGCGGGAGCAGGAGTTCCTGCTCCCGCTCCCGGTGGAACGGCTGTGGGGAGTCGGTGCCGTGACCGCCGAGAAGCTGCATCGGCTCGGCATCCGCACGGTCGGGCAGTTGGCCGAGCTCGAAGCCGCGACCGCCGAGCGACTGCTGGGCAAGGCGACCGGCGCACATCTGCACGCGCTCGCCCGGCTGCGCGACCCGCGCCCGGTCGACACCACGCACCGCCGCGGCTCCATCGGCTCCCAGCGTGCGCTCGGCAGCCGCTCTCGCACGGCCGACGAACTGGACCTCATCCTCACCCAGCTCGTCGATCGGCTCGCCCGCCGTCTCCGCGATGGGGACCGCGTGTGCCGCACGGTCGTGCTGCGTCTTCGCTACGGCGACTTCGGGAAGGCCACCCGATCGCGCACCCTCCGCTCCGCGTCCGACCGGACCGCCGTGCTGCTGATCGTCGCTCGAGGGCTGCTCGCCGGCGCGCAGCCCGAGATCGCGGAGCGCGGCATCACCCTGATCGGCGTCTCGCTGTCGCAGTTGGCGCGTGCCGACAGCCTCCCGCCGGAGCTGCCGATCGACTGGGACGACGGGGTGCGCCTCGACACGGTGCTCGACGCGGTGCGCGATCGCTTCGGTGCCGCGTCGGTCGCCCGAGCTGCGCACCTCGGTCGCGATCCGGGCTGGTCGCCGCCGCTACTGCCCGAACACGAGTGAACACGATGAACGATGCCGGCGGCCGTTCCGGGTGCGCGCCCGCCTCGCTCCGCCTGGCCGTCACCGTGCGGCGCTTCTCAGGTCCTGGATGAGCCGGGGCGTGCGCCACTGGCCCACCGTCGTGAACCAGCGCCCGATCGGATACGAGAGGCGCACGACGAAGTAGTTCACGTACTCGAGTACGCCGAACAGCCAGACCGCCGACAGTCCGAGCGCTGCGGCGATGGACGAGGGCCACCAGATGACCAGCCCGACGAGCCCGGCCACGAGCAGTACCACGTCGATCACGCGGAACGCCCGGTACGTGGCGGCGAATCCCGGCGGCATCGGCCGGCGTTCCACCCATCCGCGGGCCGCGAGCCAGTAGACGCCCGCCTGCACGAGTATCACGAGCAACGGAATCAGGGCCGACCACAGCGCCGCGGCATCCGACCGATGCTCGAGGCGGGGCGCGACGACCGCGGCGGCGATGAGCGTGAAGACGAGCGTGGCGACCAGTTCGCCGACGCCGAGGTTCACGTACTTTCGACGCAGGTCCAGTTCGAGCTCGGCGGTCATCCGGCCAGCGTATCGAGCGTGCAGCCTCACGTCGGCGGCAGGCGCGCACGATGGAGCAGCTCGAGTCGCAACTGGAACCCTCGACCGATTTCGACGCCATTGTGGCCGGCCGCTCGAACGAGTGGTCGGCTTCAGCCCGTTCGCGGCTCGGGGACGCGACGACGGGCATGCGGCGTCACGCCTCGCGGAGCTCGCCACGCACGATGGAGTCACCCGAATGCGCTGGGTCTCCGTCCACGGGCTCCGCGGACACGTCGACGAGCGTGTACTCGTCGAGGTCGATGCCGGCCGGCACGGCGAAGCGGCCTTCCGAGCCCTCGAGCAGCCCGAGGCTGACGAGCCCTGAAGCATCCGAACGGATGAGCCAGACCTCGCGCACGTCGTCCGACGGGACGTCGGCGTCGAGGGTGACGACGATCGAGCGGACCCCGTCATCATCCTCCTCGACGAGGGCCGTGCCTGACGTCGACCAGCCCGGGAACGCATCCAGGGATGCGCTCGCGACGATCGTCTGCCGCCCCGCCTGTCCGACGCCGAGACCGGAGAGCGCGACACCCAGCGCGATGCCGGCCACGATGCCCACGGCCGCGGCCGCAGCCGCGATGGGCCACCAGTGGCGCCGCGATGCAGCGGCCTCCGATGCAGAGACGTCGCGTGCACGGGCCGAGGTGTCGGGCATCCGCGTGACGACGGCCTGGCGCCGGTGGGGCTCGTGCTCCCCGTCGAGCGGTTCGGCTTCCGTCGACCGCGACGCCAACGGATCATCGGCGAGACCGGGAGCGAGACCGAGTTCGCTGTGGATGGCCGTCCACACGGATGAAGGCGGCGATTCGAGATCTTCGACGGGGTCGTGGCGACCGAGCTCGACCGTGCGAACGAGCGCGCCGTACTCCGCGCGGCATGCAGCGCACTCGTCGAGGTGGGATCGAGTGACACCCTCCGGCGTGACTCCATCGAGCGCGAGCGTCGCGAGGTCGTCAGGTTCGATATGGTTCATCGCCCACCTCCCATCGCGTCCTGAGCCTGCTGAGACTGCGTCGCACGTGACTCTTCACAGTACCCACGGGAAGCCCGAGGGTTTCGGCGATCTCCGAGTGGCTCAGCTGCTCATAGAACGCCAGCTGCATGACCCGACGCGGGACTGGCTCGAGCCGCTCGAGCTCCTCGGCCACCATGACGCGTTGGACGATCTCATCGCCCTCACCAGCTGGCCGAACGGACGCCTCGGCGACGAGCGCCTGCTCGATTCGCCGCACGCGGGAGCGGGCTTCGTGCGCGTCGGCGATGCGATGCCGCGTGATCCCGACGATCCAGGCACTGAGCGCGGAGCGCGACGGATCGAAGCCCTCGCGCGTGCGCCACGCCGAGATGTAGACCTGTTGCGTGACGTCCTCCGCATCGGTCCGATCGCCGAGAGAACGCATCGCGAGCCGGAAGACGAGCGGCGACCAGCGTGCGTACGCTTCGCGCAGCGCCCACTCGTCGCCGGCCGCGAAGTTCGTGCCGAGCGCCTGGTCGTCGACGGATTCCGAAGCCATCGAATTGCTCAGCTGACGCTCACCCCTTCGCGATCGTCGCACGCGATCTTCCGAAGCAGAATCCTGCAACGGGTTCGCAACCTGCTCCCGAGGCGCTTCGACCAGCATATCGATCACTCACTTCCGCCTGTGGGGGTTGCGGTGAGCACGAGATTGCTCAAGTAGCGACGGTTCTCGTCATCGAACTCCCCGCCGCACGTGACGAGGGTGAGTCGAGGTGGCCCGGAGCGGTCGAAGGCCGCCGGCCAGTCCACGTCGGCCTTGCCCGTGATCTCGAGGCGCTCCACGGCGTACGCATGCACGGTACCTGCGGCGTCCGTGACGAACACCGGCATGGCAGCGATCGCGTCCTTGAGCCGAGCGAAAGGAAGCAGGTCGTATTCGAGTGAGTCGACGTGCGCCGCGATCACGGTCGATCCGGTCGCACTCGCCGGGGCCGACCCCCACTGATACCACGCGGCGATGGACGGATCGTCGAAAAGGCCCATCCGACCTTGGGCATCCAGCCCGACGGGCTGCACGCGCACATCGATGCCGAGGTCTGGGATCTCGATTCGACTCGGCGGGGGCGCCGTCAGAGCACGGTTGTCCTCGAGTGCGGCCGATCTGCGTGGCACGGCCGGAGGCGTCGCGGTCGGCGCCTGGTGCATCGACCGGGTTCCGGTTTCCTCCGCCGGTGATGCGATGTCGGCGGCCCGCCCGTCAGGAACACCGCACGCGGACAGCGCGACGAGCATGGCGAAGGCCGCGATCAGGGTTCCCACCACCTTGGTCGCGGCCTTCACCAGCTCATCCCCCTTCAGCGCCGGCTCTCCGCCGCCGGGCGACGCAGCGCCGTGAAGGCCAGTGCGAGACCCGCGAGCACGGCGCCGCCGATGGCGACCCACGTCCCGCCGTCGGACCCGGGAGCGTTGGTCGCCGCGAGGCCGGCCACACCAGCGGGGACACCGTTGGGGGTGGAGTGCAGGCCGGTGATCGTCTGCACGGCGAGGTCGAGGTTGTCGTCCTCGAGGCTGCCCCACGCGTACACGATCGTGCTCGCGCCTTCGGCGACGTCGACGTCGGCGGGCCCGATGAGGGGCTCCGTGGTGCCGGCCGCGGCGACCGACGCGGACACGACGCCGGCCGGCAGGTTGAGGACCTGCTCGTTCGGATTGGTCAGGTTCGTGATCACCGGGGCACCACCCGCGAGCACGTCGACTGCGGGCGCGGCGGCGACGTGCCGGACGGTCAGCCTGCCCTCACCCGCTGCGGTCTGCGCGATGTCGTTCGTGAACAGCGTGGCCGTCGGATCACCCGATTCCGTGAGGTGGGCCACAGTGGTGTAGTTCTTCCCCGCTTCGAGCGAGAGGTCCACCGGTCCGATCGCAGGCGACGAGGCGTCCGCGGCATCCGACGCCGTGATGGCGACCGAGTACGCGCCGGCTGGGAGCTCCAGCGGGCCCGCGAGGTCCCCGGGCTCGAAGTCGTCGAGCGTGAGTGCGTCGTCGACGTACACGTCGACGGTGAGGCCCGGCACGCCGTGTAGGACGGAGAGCTGAGCGGGGCCTTCAGCCGCGTTGGCCGGCCCGACGGCGCCGAGGGCGACGAGCGTTCCGGCGCCGATTGCGGCGGCGAGGATCTTCTTCATGGTTCCCTCCAAGTCTGCCCCGTGGTGGGGCGCGAGTTGCCTTCACCACCTACTTCCGCCGCCCGGTCGGAATTGGATGCACCTGCATGGAACTTCTTGCGCAACGCTCGGACTCGAGTCGGCGGCCCGGACGCGAGGTTCCGAGCCGCCGACGGGAGCACTGACCCGTCAGGGTGTGTCAGTCGCCGCAGATCCCCCTGGCGGTCTCGTTCTTGCCCGCGCCGCCGATCGCCTTGACGACGTCGCCGACATTCGTGAAACCGAGGGCCCCTTCGGTGTTGATGGTCTTGTGCACCTGGCCGAAGCAGGCAGCGTCGGCGGGCGCAGCGTGGGCGGTGCCGGCGACGCCGAACGTGGCGAGAGCGGCGATGAATCCGGTGGCGAGAATGCGCTTCATTGAACTTCTCCTTCAATCGGCGGGTGCGTATTCACCCGATACCTGTACTTCCACCGGAAGCCCGGTTTCGGATGCACCTGCCGCAGCTGCGATCCGGAAATCCGCGCATGTGATTCCCGAACGACAACAGGACTCGGCCGGCGCAGGACCTCATGGGAACTTCGTGCCGACCGATTCGGTCACGGCTGGGTCCGCCCGCGCATGTGGTCTGCGACGCGGGTTCGCGGATCTTGCAGCGGGCTCGCAAACACGACGAGCTGGCCGTGTCGCGCTTCATCCCCGCATTTGATTGAGCGTGAGGGCGCCGTGAGGATCGGGCGGGTGGGCGTTAGGGATCCGTGAGGATGGGCTCCGCAACATGTGCTCGGGTGTTGCATCGCAGGTGCGATGACGTCGGTCCGCCGAGGTATTGCAGGAGGAGCTTGCAGATGCGCGATTGGACCGAGTTCGAGTTCCCGGCCACCGTGCCCGGCCCGGCCGTGGGCCGCCCGAGGACGCCGCTCTCGCAATGGCTCTTCCAGCACAAGGTGCCGCCCGCCGGCCCGGAGATCGGGGAGTCGACGGTCCCGCAGCATTCCTGGTGGAAGGTGATGTCCCTGACGGGCGTCGACTACTTCTCCACACTGTCGTACCTTCCCTCGATCGCCGTCCTCGCCGCCGGCGCGGTCTCGCCGATCGCCACGCTGTTGATCGTCGCGCTGACCCTGCTCGGCGTGTTGCCGATGTATCGGCGGGTTGCCGAGGAGAGTCCCCATGGACAGGGCTCGATCGCGATGCTCGAGCGGTTGCTCCCGTTCTGGCGGGGAAAGATCTTCGTCCTCGCGCTGCTCGGCTTCGTCGCGACGTCGTGGATCATCACCATCACGCTGTCATCCGCGGATGCGTCGGTGCACCTCATCGAGAATCCCCTCGCGCCCGAGGCGCTGGACGGGCAGGCGGTCACGATCACGATCGTGTTGCTGCTCATACTGGGCGGCGTGTTCCTGCTCGGATTCACGGAGGCGGTGAATGTCGCCATTCCCCTCGTGGCGGTCTTCCTCGGGCTCAACGCGATCGTCATCATCACGGGCCTGATCGATCTGGCCGCCGACCCGGTGGTGGTCGACGACTGGTGGGCGGTGCTGACCTCGAGCGGCGGGGGCTTCTCCGGCGTCCTGCTCCCGGCCCTGCTCGCATTCCCCCTGCTCGTGCTCGGGCTCTCGGGCTTCGAGACCGGTGTCAGCCTGATGCCCCTCGTCAGCGCGACAGGTGAGACCCCGCAGGAACGGCTTGCATCACGGATCCGGAACACCAAGAAGCTCCTCACTACGGCAGCGCTGATCATGAGCGTGTACCTGATCTCGAGCAGCTTCGTCACGACGTTGCTGATCCCGCCGGAGGCGATCGAGCCGGGCGGGGAGGCGAACGGCCGAGCGCTCGCGTACCTTGCTCATGGGTTCTTCGGGGACGCGTTCGGAACCGTTTACGACATCAGCAGCATCCTGATCCTCTGGTTCGCCGGGGCGTCGGCGATGGCCGGATTGATCAACATCGTGCCGCGGTACCTCCCGGCATACGGGATGGCGCCCGAATGGAGCCGCGCGATCCGCCCCGTCGTGCTGGTGTACACGACGATCAGCATCATCATCACGATCGCGTTCGACGCGGATGTCGATGCGCAGGCAGGTGCGTATGCCACCGGCATCCTGGCGATGATGGTGTCGGCCTCGGTCGCTGTGCTGATCTCCGCGGTCCGCCGTCGCCAGCCGCTCTCGATCGTCGGGTTCGCCGCGCTGACCGTCATCCTCGGCTACGCGCTCGTGGCCAACGTGATCGAGAGGCCCGACGGTCTTGCGATCTCGGCGATGTTCATCCTCGCCATCGTCGTGGTGTCGATCATCTCCCGGGTGTCACGCACGACCGAGATACGCGCCGAACGGATCGAGTTCGACGAGACTGCCCGCCGGTTCATTGCGGACTCGCTCGCGTACGACGGCCAGCTCAACCTGATCGCGAATCGACCCGGCGTCGGCGACGCCGCCGAATACGCCGAGAAGGAACTCAATCAGCGCCGCCTCAATCCGGTGCCCGGTATGGCCGACGTGATATTCCTCGAGATCCACGTCGTCGACCCATCCGTGTTCCGCGAGGTGCTGCAGGTTCGTGGCGTCGAGGTCGACGGTCATCGGGTGCTTCGTGCCGAGAGTCCCGCTGCGCCGAACGCGATCGCTGCGATCCTGATGGCGATGCGCGATGCGACCGGCGTGCAACCTCACGCCTACTTCGAGTGGTCCGAGGGCAATCCGCTCTTGCACATGGTCCGCTACATCCTCCTCGGACGCGGTGACACTCCTCCGGTCGTGCGTGAGATCATCCGCGAGGTGGAGAAGGATCCAGCCGAGCGACCCGTGATCCACGTGGGCGGGTAGCTGACCGACGCACCTCATCCATGGTGCGTGAGGTGATCATTGGGATCGGGCTCGGGCCTGGACCCGCACATCAGTCCCGAGTACGCGCTGCTGCAGGTGGGCCGCGTTGCGGAGGCGCGGGGTCTCGAGGCATCCGAACTGCGCGAACTCGTGGAGTCTAGGATTCAGGCACGGGACCTCGGGTACCTGGGCGAACCCACCGTGAACGTGCTGCAACTGAATCTCGCCCTCGCGGAACTCGGCTAGGAGCAGGCGCATGAAGAGGGGGCAGCTTCGGGTGTTCCTGGGCGCCGCTCCCGGCGTCGGCAAGACCTACACCATGCTCGAGGAGGGCCGACGCCTTCGCAACGACGGCCATGACGTCGTCGCGGCCTTCGTCGAGACACATGGCCGGGCGGCCACCGCCGCGGTGATCGGCGACCTCGAGGTCGTGCCCCGCCGCTCCGAGACGCACCGGGGCATGGCCCTCGAGGAGATGGACGTCGGCGCCGTGCTGGCGCGCAAGCCCGAGATCGCCCTCGTCGACGAACTCGCGCACACGAACGCGCCCGGCTCGCGGCATCCGAAGCGCTGGCAGGACGTCGAGGACCTGCTCGCCGCGGGCATCGACGTGCTCTCGACGGTGAACGCCCAGCACATCGAGTCGCTCGGCGACGTCGTGCTGCAGATCACGGGCGTGCCCCAACCCGAGACGATCCCCGACTCGGTGCTGCGCTCCGCCGACCAGATCGAGGTGATCGACCTCGCCCCGCAAGCGCTGCGCGATCGACTCGCGAGCGGACTCGTCTACCCCGCCGAGCGCATCGACGCCGCCCTGTCGAACTACTTCCGGCTCGGCAACCTCACCGCGCTCCGCGAGCTCGCGCTGCTCTGGCTCGCCGACGAGGTCGAGAAGGCGCTCAAGGCCTACCGTGCCGAGCACGGCATCACGGGCAAGTGGGAGGCGAGGGAGCGAGTGGTCGTCGCACTGACCGGCGGCCCCGAAGGAGAGACGCTGCTCCGTCGCGGCGCACGCATCGCCGCCCGCAGCTCCGGCGGCGAGCTGCTCGCCGTGCACGTCACGACCCCCGACGGGCTGCGGGCCCGTCACCCTGAGGCCCTGGCCAGACAGCGTGCCCTCGTCGAGCAGCTCGGCGGCACCTTCCACCAAGTCGTCGGCGAGGACGTACCGCGAGCCCTCGTCGACTTCGCGAGGGCGTCGGATGCCACGCAGCTGGTGCTCGGCGTCAGCCGCCGATCCCGCCTCGCCGCCGCCTTCACCGCGCCGGGCATCGGCGCGACCGTCATCCGCGAGTCGGGCGACATCGACGTGCACATCGTGACGCACGCGGCCGCCGGCTCCGCATTCTCGCTTCCCCGGCTCGGCGGCGCGCTCAGCCGCACGAGGCTCGTCGCGGGTTTCGTCGTCGCGCTCGTCGTGGGCCCGCTGCTCAGTTGGGTCCTCACGATCTTCCATACCGAGTCCTCGATCACGAGCGACGTGCTCGCCTACCAGCTGCTCGTCATCGTCGTGGCGCTCGTGGGAGGGCTCTGGCCCGCGCTCTTCACCGCCGTGCTCTCGGGCGTCACCCTCAACTACCTCTTCATCGAGCCCCTCCACACGCTCACGATCGCCGAGCCCCGGCAGCTGCTCGTCCTCGTGCTCTACGTCGCCAATGCCCTGCTCGTGAGCATCGTGGTCGACCAGGCGGCGCGGCGCACCCGCGAGGCCCGGCGTGCCGCCGCCGAATCGCAGCTGCTCGCCACGATGTCAGGAAGCGTGCTCCGCGGCGAAGATGCGCTGCAGGCGATGGTGACCCGCACCCGCGAGGCGTTCGGCCTCACCGGGGTTCGCCTCCTCGTCGACGGCGAGCCGCGAGTTGCCGACGGCGAGCCGACCCGCGACGACCGGGTGACGAACATCCCGATCGGCACGCGGGGCGTGCTCGAGCTGCACGGACCCGACCTGGAAGCATCCGAGCGCCGCCTGCTGCAGGTCATCGCCACCCAGCTGGACGCCGCGATCGAACACGGCACCCTCGCGAGCGCCGCCGAAGCTGCCGACGAGCTCGCTGAGACGGACAAGGTGCGCTCGGCGCTCCTCGCCGCCGTTGGACACGACCTGCGCCGCCCGCTCACGTCGGCGTCGGCCGCCATCAGCGCGCTGCGCTCGCCCGAGGTCTCGCTCCCGCCAGAGCAGAGGACGGAGTTGCTCGACACCGCCGCCGAGAGCCTCGATTCCCTCGCCGCGCTCGTCACCAACCTGCTCGACGCGAGCCGGCTCCAGGCGGGCGCGCTCGCCGTCACACTCGCACCGACCGACATGGCCGACGTCGTATTCCCGGCGCTCGACGAGCTCGAGTTCGGCCCCGGAGAGGTCGAGCTCGACCTTGCCGACGAACTGCGGCCGGTGCTCGCCGACGCGGGGCTCCTGCAGCGCGTCATCGTGAACCTGCTCGCGAACGCGGTGCGCCACTCCCCCGACGGCGAGCGGGTGCGGGTCGCCGCAAGCTCGTTCCGCGGCCGTACCGAGCTGCGGGTCGTCGACCGCGGACCCGGAATTCCCGCCGAGCGACGCGACGGGGTGTTCACGCCGTTCCAACGGCTCGGCGACACCGACAACGACACGGGCCTCGGCTTGGGCCTTGCGCTCTCGAAGGGGTTCGTCGAAGGCATGGACGGCACGATCGACGTCGAGGACACGCCAGGCGGCGGGCTCACCATGGTCGTCACGCTCCCCACCGCAGAGGAGGCGCCATGAGGATCCTCGTCGCCGACGACGACGCCCAGCTCCAGCGGGCGCTTCGCATCACGCTCGCCTCGCGCGGGTACGAGGTGGTCTCCGCGGGCGACGGTGCCGAGGCGATCGAGCTCGCGGCAAGCGCCCATCCCGATCTCCTCCTGCTCGACCTCGGGATGCCCCAGGTCGACGGCATGGACGTGATCCGGGCGGTGCGCGCGTGGTCCAGAATGCCGATCCTCGTGCTGTCGGGACGCACCGACTCGGCCGAGAAGGTCGAGGCGCTCGACGCCGGCGCCGACGACTACGTCACGAAGCCCTTCGCCATGGACGAGCTGCTCGCCCGGATCCGGGCCCGAGCCCGTGCCACGGGGGCCGACGAGTCGGATGCCGCGACGGTCGCGATCGGCGACCTCGTCGTCGACCTCGCGGCCAGGACGATCCGACGCGCGACGTCGACGAACGCCGACGGCAGCGCCGCGGCATCCGTGCGCCTGACACCGACGGAATGGCGGCTGCTCGAACAGTTCCTCAAGAACCCCGGCAAGCTCCTCACGCGCCAGATGCTGCTCTCGGAGGTGTGGGGGCCGTACCACGCGAACGACGCCGGCTACCTGCGCCTCTACGTGGCGCAACTGCGCCGCAAGCTCGAACCCATCCCATCCGAGCCGACGCACTTCCTCACCGAGCCCGGGATGGGGTACCGGTTCGAACCCTGATTCACTGAGGGTGCCGCGCCAGGGCCCGAGCTGGACTACCGACGCAATGCAGCACCGCGGTGACGTCATGGGAGGACCCCGCGCAACGCTCGCTCGCACCCGCTCGACGGTGCTCGCGCTGATCTCGCCTGTCATGTCGGTACCGCTCTCGCGTGTGACACGTCAGTGTCTTCTCCACCAAGCACCCCGGGGGTCACCAGTACCCCTGGCCAGTAGCGACGACGGGCGCGACGAGCCGAGGGGACGGGCAGGCTCGTTGCTGTCACCGACCACCCAGGTCATGAAAGGACAGCATCATGAGCACCATCATCGACAGCATCACCAGCATCCGGCCGTTCGCGGTCGAGTTCTCGCAGGAACAGATCGACGACGCGCGCCGGCGGATCGCGGCGACGCGATTCCCGAGCCGGGAGCTCGTCCAGGATCGCTCGCAGGGGGTGCAGCTCGCGACGCTGCACGCGCTTGCGCGGTACTGGTCGGACGAGTACGACTGGCGCAGGGTCGAACGACGGCTGAATGCGCTGCCGCAGTTCACGACCGAGATCGACGGGGTCGAGATCCACTTCATCCACGTGAGGTCGCCGCACGAGAACGCGATGCCGCTGATCATGACGCACGGCTGGCCTGGTTCGGTCATCGAGCTGCTCGACACCGTCGGCCCACTGACCGACCCGACCGCGCACGGCGGCTCCGCCGAGGACGCGTTCCACGTCGTGCTGCCGTCCCTGCCCGGCTACGGCTTCTCGGGCGAACCGACCGAGCTCGGCTGGGAGAACGGCCCCATCGCGAGCGCCTGGGCCAAGCTCATGGACCGCCTCGGCTACACGCGCTACGTCGCCCAGGGCGGCGACGTGGGCGCCGCGGTCACCGACGCGATGGGCCGCCAGGGACCCGACGGGCTGATCGGCATCCACATGAACCTGCTCGCCCTCGCGATCGGCGTCAAGGACATCCTCCCGGCCGAGTCGGAGCCGGAACGCGCCGCGCACGCCGCCCTCGACACGTTCACCACGGACGGCTTCGGCTACTTCCTCGAGCAGTCCACGCGTCCGCAGACGATCGGCTACTCGCTGCTCGACTCGCCGATCGGCCTCGCCGCCTGGATGCTCGACCACGACACCGACAGCTACCTCAAGATCACCCGCGCGTTCGTCGACGGCGACCCCGTCGGCAACCTCACCCGTGACCAGATCCTCGACAACATCACCCTGTACTGGATGACGGGAACCGGCGCGTCGGCCGCCCGGTGGTACTGGGAGTTCGGCCGGTTCCTGGCCGCGTCCCACGGCCACACCCCGCCGCCGGTGCAGGTCCCGGTCACGTTCACGACCTTCCCGGGCGAGCTCTTCCCATCTCCGCGCACCTGGGTCGAGACGGTCTACCCGACCACCACGTACTTCAACGAGGTCGACCGCGGTGGTCACTTCGCGGCCTGGGAGGAGCCCGAGCTCTTCACGGCCGAGGTGCGTGCTGCGTTCAGGTCGCTGCGCTGATGTTCGCGCTCCGCGCCTACGCACCGGGTGAGCCGGCACGACTCGCCTTCGACGAGGCCCCTTCGCCCGACCTCGGACCACGGGATGTCCTGGTCCGAGTGCACGCCAGCGGCGTCAGCCCGGGCGAGCTGGACTGGCCGGGGGCGTGGCTCGACCACGACGCCACGCCCCGCGTGCCGCCGATCGTCCCGGGGCACGAAGTCGCCGGCGTCATCGAGGCGGTCGGCTCGGACGCGACGGGCTTCGCCGTCGGGAACGAGGTCTTCGGCTACATCGACGTCCATCGTGACGGAGCCGACGCGGAGTACGTCGCCGTCCGGGCCGACACCGGCGAACTCGCTCCGAAGCCCAGCAGGCTGACCCACCCGGAGGCGGCGGCGGTCCCGCTGTCCGCCCTGACGGCGTGGCAGGCGCTCTTCGATCACGCGGACCTGCAACCCGACCAGCGAGTGCTCGTCCACGGCGGTGCCGGGGGCGTCGGGACGTTCGCCGTCCAGTTCGCCCGCTGGCGGGGCGCCCACGTCGTGGCGACGAGTTCCGAGCGCGATCGTTCGTTCGTGAGCGAACTGGGAGCCGACGAGGTGATCGACTATCGCGGCACGCGGTTCGAGGACACCGTGGCGGAGGTGGATCTGGTCCTGGACACGGTGGGAGGAGACACGTGGTCGCGATCATGGGACGTGATCCGCCCCGGGGGGCGACTCGTGTCGATCGCCGTCCCGCGTCCACCCGACCGCGACGAAGCCGACGGGCGCCGGGCGGTCTGGTTCGTCGTCCGGCCGGATGTCCGGCAGCTGGTCGAGATCGGCCGGTTGCTCGACGCCGGGCTCGTCCGGTCGATCGTCTCTGACATCCTGCCGCTCGCCCGTGGCGCAGAGGCCTACGGGCCCGGCGCCCGGCGCAGCGGGCCGGGCAAGGTGGTGCTGTCCGTGGCCGGCGACTGACTGAGAGACCGAACCCACCGCCGGCTGGCGCCGCCCCTCTGACAGCGCTAGCCGGCGAGCGGCTCGTACTTCGGGAGGGTGGTTCTCAGCGCCCTGCGCGAATTGATCTGGAGCTTCATGAAGACCTTCTTGAGGTGCCATTCGACCGTACGGGGACTCAGGTACAGCGTGGCGCCGATCTCGGCGTTCGTCCTCCCGTCGGCAGCCAGTCGCGCCACGTGCGCCTCCTGAGGGGTGAGCCCCTCGTGCTGTGCCTCCGTGCGCTTGCGCACCGTCGCTCCGGTCGCGAGCAGCTCATCCCGGGCGCGTTCCGCGAAGCCCTCAGCGCCCAGGTCGGTGAACATCGAGTGTGCCGTCCGGAGTTGCTCGCGGGCGTCGACCCGCCGGCCCTCGCGTCGAAGCCACTCACCGTACAGGAGATGCGCACGCGCCACCTCCGGACGCAGACGAGTCGTGCTGAGCCGTTCGATCGCCGTGACGTAGTGCGGTTCCGCCTCCGCTGCGTCGCTGAGCAGGGCGGTCGACCGCTCCGAGATGCCGATCGCCCATTCGGTGCCGCCCACGCTCGCGCTCGCCGTGAGTCGCCGGAGGGAATCCGCCGCTCGCTCCGGCTGGCCGAGCCTCGCGGCCGCCTCGATGAGCTCCGCCGAGGCGAAGATGGAGACGAACCAGTCGGGCCATGCATCCCATGCTCGCTGAGCGGCATCCAGGGCCTCGTCATATCTCCGCAGGCCGTTCAGGAACACGGCGCCGGTCCAGTGCGCCCATTGGAGCCCGAAGCCGGATCCGCTCGCGCGGGCCTTCCGCGTGGCTTCCTCCAGCAGGGTGAAGCCCGCGGATTCACGACCGCGAAGTGCTGCCAGCAGCATCGCACCGAATGGGGGAACCCGACTGCCGATCGCCTGGTTCACGGCATCCGCCTCGGCACACAGTCGCAGGGCGGCTTCGAACTGCCCCGTCAGCGCCATCGTGATCGCGGAACCGTTCAGACCGAACGCGAGGGGGGTCAGTGCGCCTGCATCTCGCGCCAGCTGCAACTGCCGCGTCGTGATCTCGTTCCGGACCTCGAAGTCCCAGAGCTCGAGTGCGGCGCATGACGCGATCACACTCCACCGCATCCCCCGGTCCACCGGGAGGTTCTCGACGAGGAATTCGCTGAGCGCGCGACGGAGCGCGGGTGCTGCCGCCTCGCGACCGTCGGTCATCAGCACGGACATCCCGTGCAGGAGGAGATCCGTACCGTGCTGATCGTCTCGGAAGAGTCGCCGTCCGCGAACGACGCGCGAGACCTCGCGCATGTTGGCTCCGGCCCGATCGCCGGCGAAGAGCGCCGCTCCCCATGCATCGAGATAGGCCTCGCGAGCCACAACCGGATCGAGGGGCTCCAGCCGCTCGGCCGCGGCGACCAGGAGAGCGGGCACTTCCTCGAGCGCTCCCGAGGCCGACACGATCTGGGCCCGGATCAGGTCGGCGCGAGCGCGCTGAAGCTCGTCGAGCCCGGATGCGTCGGCCGTCTGGAGTACGTGCAGCGCGGACGCGAACTCGCCTGCGTGCAGGCTCGCCTGGGCTGCCGCGAGGGCGCGTTCCGCCCGCACGGCGGGGTCGTTCGTCAACTCGACCGAGCGCGCGAGGAATGCTGCAGCTGCGGAGAGACCGCCTCGGGCGCGCGCGCGCCCCGCCGATCGCTCCAGTTCCGTGGCGACGGCCTCGTCCGGCACGACGGTCGCAGCAGCGAGATGCCACGCGCGCCGATCGGGATCGGCCTCCGGGTCGATGGACTCCGCGAGGGCGAGGTGCGCGGCGCGCCGGTCCTGCGCCGACGCCGCTCGGTAGATCGCGGAACGCACGAGCGGATGTCGGAAGCGCACGCCGCTGTCGACGGCCAGGAGGCCCTCGCTCTCCACGGCCTCCGCAGCCGCGGCATCGATGCCGAGACGTTCCGCGGCCCGCCAGAGCAGTATCGGATCGTCAGTGGGCTCGGCCGCGGCGAGGAGGAGCAGAAGTCGCGCCTCCGTGGAGAGTGCCTCCAGACGAGCGACGAAGGCCTCTTCGATTCGCTCGGGCAGCTCGCGCTCGTCGTGCAGGACGAAGGCACCCGGGAGCTGCGTCGAGCTCAGTCGCCGCGGCAGCTCGAGCAACGCGAGCGGATTGCCGCGGGTCTCCGTGAGGAGGCGATCGCGCACGCGCGCGTCGAGTCGGCCGGGGATGACCGTCTGGAGGAGTTCGCGAGCGTCGTCCTCGGCGAGACCTTCCAGCCGCAGTTCCGGCAGTCCGTCGAGTTCGCGATTCGCGGCGGGCTCCCGCACGGCGAAGACCATGCCGATCGAATCCGCGAGCAGCCGTCTTGCAACGAAGGCGAAGGCTTGCCCGGAGGCGCTGTCGACCCATTGCGCATCATCGATCAGGCAAAGCATCGGCTGCTGCGCAGCGGACTCCGAGAGGAGGCTCAGCGCAGCGAGCGACACGAGGAACGGGTCGGGGGTCGCGCCGTCGATGAGCCCCAGCGCAACGCTCAGCGCCACCTCCTGCGGTCGAGGGAGCGAGCCCACTCGTTCGAGGATCGGCCGACAGAGCTGATGCAGGGACGCGAACGGCAGCTGCATCTCCGACTGCACGCCGGCCGTACGGAGAAGCTGGAGGCCAGCGGCGTGATCGGCGCAGTGGCGCAGAAGGCTCGTCTTGCCCACCCCGGCTTCGCCGCGGATCACCAGGACTGCCCCATGACCGCCTCGTGCTTCGGCAAGGAGATCCTCCAGCAGCTTCAGCTCGCGCGCACGACCCAGCAGCAGCCGGTCATCGTGTACGCCCATGCGGAGGCCTCCTTGCCAACCGCTCCTCACGACCCTGAGGCCGCCGAACGGCTGATACACGACGTTGCATCGCTGTCGAGCCGAGCCGGCGGGCGGCGGCACCGAGGGCACGAGATGAGGAAGTCTCGCTTGGCTCGGAGTGTAATCCGAGGGCATGATCCGCCGCAAACACGTCCGACGGCCAGTGGCTTCACCGGGTGCGAGCCCGGCGGTCCAGCGGCGAGGCTGCATCCACATCACACCGCGCCGGCATCGTTCCCCGCGTCATTCGCACGACCTACGGTTGGCGACCCACCCCCGGCGTCCTAACGATCGAGCTGCAGGCGGCGCCAGGCGAGTACCGTAGCCGGCCAGAAGGCGACGGGGACGATCATGGCGCACGCGAGCTGGACCAGGTTGACCGTCTCCGGCGAGATCGCCCACATCGCTGGCGCCGCGAAGGGCATCCAGCCGCCTGCCCCTGACACCACACCGAACTGGGCTATCACGACGATGCCGACACCGGACGCGATCCCGGAGAGAAGGCCGCGCCCGAGCGTGGATACCCAACCGACAGGGATCGCGATGAACGTCGACAGTACCGTGAGTAGGAAGATCCGGCCCAGGGAGGCGAATGCGGTTCGGTCCGGAAGTCCGTACCCAAGGCCGATGCCCACTACCGCGACCACGAGCACCAGGATGGCGCCGGTCGCCGAACCCCAGATGACGAACACGAGAAGCTTCGCCGATGCGATCACCCCCGGCTGATCGGCTGAGCGAACAGGGCCGCGATCGTGCCGTCCGCGAATTCGCGACCGACGATCCAGCTGAGTGCCACGGCGAAGGCGATGAGCCCACCCGCGGCGGCGATCTGGGTGACGACATTCGTCAGCAGTGGCCAGCCCTCGTGCCGGCCGAATGGGGCGAGCCGAGCGATGATCTGCTCGTTACCTGATCGCAACGCGAGCACCATGCTGACGGTCAGTGCTGCAGTCCCGATGACCAGTAGCAGGCTGATCATGCGGAAGACGAGGGAGGCCGCGGCCTTACGTGTCTCTGTTGCGATGGCGATTCCGAGGCTGTTCATGCGCGGGTCTCGTCATCCGCGAGCACCGCGGCGAAGAAAGCACGCTCGATGTCAGGGGTGGAAGGTTCGAGTGTTCCGATGATCGAGCCACGGTTCATGACGCTGATACGGTCGGCGACGCGGGTGACCTCGTCGAGGTGATGGCTCGATACGAGCACAGCTGCTCCGTCGTTCCGCCGCCGGCGAATCGCCTCCCGCACCAGGATGACTCCGGCCGGGTCGAGTGCATTGGTGGGTTCATCGAGCACGACGAGCCCTGGGTTGTGCTGCAATGCCGCCGCGACGCCCAGCCGCTGCTTGTTTCCGAGCGAGAGCCGGCCGGCGCGCACATTCGCGAACGATGCGAGGCCGAATTCCTCTACTGCTGCGCCGACCATGTTGCCGACAGCTGACGGAGCTGTGAGTCTGAGCTGCGCGGCCATCTTGAGGTTGGAGGTGGTGTCGAGCTCGGCGTACGCGAACGGCGTCTCGACGAGGTGGCCGACGCTCGCCCACGCGGACGATACGACGGCACCAACGCCGACGCCATCGATCGTGACGCTGCCGCTATCGGGCCGCAGCATGCCGAGCATGAGGCGCATGAGTGTGGTCTTGCCCGCGCCGTTGAGCCCGACGAGCGCGTGCACCTCGCCCTGCTCGACAACGATCGATACATTTTTCACGCCGACGCCTCCCGCGAAGGCGCGTGAGACAGCTCTCGTCTCGAGTCGCGTCATGGGAACTCCGATGTCGAACATGAGTGATCGATCGACCACCCGCCGACCAGACTTCCCGGCGCTCCACAGGCGACACTACCTGCGATCGTCTTCCCGCGGCCGTCGCGAGGCGTCGTTACCGGTCATGGCTGCGGCGCAGGCTGCTTGTGAATCGCTGTCCCCCGCAACCGATCGCACCGTGAACGCGCTCGGCAACCAGACCGAGGATCTGAACTGGCTGCACGACTACTCACCCTTCAGCTGGGCCTACGGCGCCGACCCGCTCACCGACGGGTGGCACTGGCGACAGAACCTGAACCCGTGACCCGATGGATCCACCCTACGCATCGACGACCTGGGCGAGGAACGTGTTGCGCTCGGCCTGCCGTGCGTACCCCGCGACATCCGTCACGCACGCCGGGCACCAGTGGCCGCCCGTCAGCACGAGGCGCGGGCTCGCAGCGAACTCGTGGTCGAAGCCGCAGCACCAGGTGAGCGGGCTAGCGATGTCGCCCCGCTGGAACCGCGTGGTCAGCAGGGCCCCGCCGCGGTGTGCCGCGACCGTGGCGTAGTCGTGCGACGTCCACTCGGGCGGCGGCGTGTGCTCGTCGTAGCCGTGGTCGAGCAGGGTCGGCATGCGCGACGGCTGCGGGTCCTCGAAGGTCGACCAGTCGCCGATCGCCTCCCACGCCTCGAACGAGCCGAAGTGCGCGGCGATCTCGGCCTCGTCGCGGCGGGCGATGGCGTGCATGGTGCCGCGGGGCTTGCGAGTGAGCGGCTTCATGACGAGGTGCTTGACGATCCAGGCGGGCACGCGGCCCGCCGAGCGCACCGACGCCGGCGCGGCGGCGATCGCCCGATCGAGCGCATCGTCGAACGTGTCCCGCCGGAACGGCACGATCTCCTCCAGCCGGTCGCTGTCGGCGTACCACTGGCCGTGGAAGTTGCCGGTTGCGAACCAGTTCCGGTCGTACCAGCGGCGGATGTCGCGCACGCCCATCGCGCCGCCGATCGCGGTCTGCAGCTCCCAGTTCGCCAGGCGCCATCCGTCGCCGCCGCCGATGTTGTAGATCCCGCCCCAGAACTCGTCGGGCACATCGGGCTCGCAGACGTTCGCGAGCAGCCGTGCGGAGTCCTCGGCGCTCACCCACTCCATGACCGCGCCGAACGGCGAGTGCGTCATGATCGGGTCGCGGATCTCGAGCATGCCCGGGTGGAAGATGCCGGTCTGCCGTAGCTGCGCCCACTTCGGCAGGCCGGAGTCGACGAGGAGTCGCTCGGCGACGACCTTGCTCTGCCCGTACTCGTCGAACTGCGACACACGGATCGGGTCGCCGACGCGGCCCCAGTGGTGCGGCGGGTTGCGGTTGCCGGTCTGGGCGACGGTGCCGACGCCGACGACCGCGACGGCGGCAGGGTCGGGAAGTGCCTTCACCGCGGCGATGATGTTGCGCATGCTGCCGACGTTCACGCGGTGCGCGAGCTCCGGCTGCTCGTCGGCGAGCGGCGACACGATCGCGCCGACGTGCAGCACGATGTCGATCCGGCGAACGCAGGCGGCGACGGCCGCGGCATCCGTCAGGTCGCCCCATGCCACCTCGAGGTTCTCCATGCCGTCGAACTCGGCGAGCGCCGCCCGGTCGCGATCGGTGGGCATCGCGAACGCGAGAACGGTCATGCGGTCGGCGCGCTTGGAGAACTCGCGAAGGGCGGCTCGCCCCCAGTTGCCGGTGGCGCCGGTGAGCAGCACGCGCGTGCGGTCGCCGCGGTCGTCGGTCATGCGATCTCCTTCGGATTGTTGGGTTCGACGGATGCCGCGGCCTGCCGTTCGGTCGGGCGGTCCAGGTTCGGCCGGGCTACCAGCGCTCGAGCCAGCGGACGGCGTGTTCGATGCCGTCGTCGAAACCCGCGGTGCGCGGTCGGTCGAGGAACCCGTGCGATGACTCCGGCACGACCTGGTGCACGTCGGCCCGGGAACCGACGTCCGCGAGCGTCATGCCGGCGCACCCGACTCCGCGAGGCTCAGCGCGATGAGCTGCTCGAGCGCCTCGTCCGGGATCTCCACGCCGGGGAACCTCGCGAACTGCCCCATCGGCATGGAGTCGACCAACTTGAGCATGTCCGCGTTCGCCTCGGCGGCGGCCTGCTGCTCGGGCGTGGCGTTCGCCATCATGCCGTGCATGAGCGCAGGCCCGACGACGGGGTGGCCGAACCACTCCTTGACGGTCGACTCGAGGCTGAGCGGCTTGGGCCGGTCGACGTCGCCCTCGAGGGTGAGCTCACGGCGCTCGACGATGTGGGCGACCGAGCGACCGAGCTCGACCGCGTACGTGCCGGGCTCGACCCACCAGCGGTCGCCCGTGACGTCCCAGAACGCGAAGGCGCGGCGCTCGAGCGCGATCTCGACGGCGGATGCCTCGCCCGCCTCGAGGTGCACCTTCGCGAAGCCCGCCAGCTCGCGAACCGGCCGCCGCACGGCCGACGACGCGGGCGAGACGTACAGCTGCACGACCTCGGCGCCCGTCACCGCGCCGGTGTTGCGCACGGTGACCCGAGCGACCGCGGTGTCGGGTCCGGTCGCCTCGACCTCGAAGGACTCGTGCGCGAACGTCGTGTAGCTCAGGCCATGGCCGAACGGGTACCGCACGGGCCGATCGGCGGTCGCGTAGTACCGGTAGCCGACGAAGACGCCCTCGCCATAGCGGACGACCTCGTTCTCGCCGGGGAAGTTGAGGTACGACGGGCTGTCCGAGAGCGCCAGCGGGATGGTCTCCGCCAGCCGGCCCGACGGAGACACCGCGCCGGTGAGGACGTCGGCGAGCGCGCCGCCCACGGCCTGGCCGAGCGCCCAGCCCTCGACGATCGCGTCGACGCGGTCGTGCCACGGCTCGAGCGAGACCACACCGCCGTTCATGAGCACGACGACGGTCCTCGGGGCGGCGCTCGCCACCGCCTGGATCAGCGCGACATGATCGGCCGGCAGGTCGAGGTTCTCGCGGTCGAAGCCCTCCGACTGGTCATGCTCGTGCAGGCCGACGAATACCAGGGCGACCTCGGCGGCCTCGGCCGCGTCGCGCGCCTCGGCGAGCAGCGCGTCGGCGTCGGCGTCGGCGTCGGCCGCGCGCGACACGCCGGGCGCGTAGACCACGTGCGCATCGCCGAGCGCGCGGCGCAACTCGTCGAGCGGCCGGTCGACCCGGATCGCGTTGACGTTCGAGCTGCCGCCGCCCTGGTACTGCGGGGCGACCGCGAACTCGCCGACGACGGCGACCCGCTGTCCGGCGCGCAACGGAAGCGTCTCGTGCTCGTTGCGCAGGAGCACCACGGACGCCGCGGCCGCACGCCGCGCGAGTGCGTGGTGCGCCTCGGCGTCGGCCTGCGCGACATCGCCGGGCTCGGTGGCGCCCTCGGCCGGCGCCGTGCGCTCGGCGAGCCTGCGCAGCCGCTCGACCGCGCGCTCCACGATCGCCCGGTCGAGCCGTCCCTCGCGCACTGCGGCGACGATCGCTGCCGTGCCCTCGTCGCCGGTCCCGGGCATCTCGAGGTCGAGCCCGGCGGCGAGCGCCTCGACACGGTCCTTGATCGCCCCCCAGTCCGAGAGGACGAGTCCGTCGAAGCCCCATTCGTCGCGCAGCAGCCTGGTGAGCAGCCAGCGGTTCTCCGAGGCGAACACGCCGTTGATCGCGTTGTACGCGCTCATGACGGTCGTCGGCGCGGCCTCCCTCACGACCTGCTCGAACGCCGGCAGGTAGATCTCGCGCAGTGTACGTGCGTCGACCTCGGCGCTCACGCGCATCCGAGCGGTCTCCTGGTTGTTGACCGCGAAGTGCTTGAGGGACGTGCCGACGCCCTCGCCCTGCACCCCGCGGATCCACTCGGTCGCGATCGCGCCCGTGAGGCGCGGGTCCTCCGAGAGGTACTCGAAGTTGCGGCCGCCCAGCGGCGAGCGCTTGATGTTCACGCCCGGACCGAGCACGACGTCGACGCCGAGCGCGCGCGCCTCACGGGCGATCGCGGCGCCGACCTCGCGCGCGAGCGCCGGGTCCCAGCTGGAGCCGAGCGCGACCCCGGGCGGGAAGCACGTCGCCGGTACGCTCGCGTTGAGCCCGAGGTGGTCCTCGCCCTCTCGCTGCAGGCGGATGCCGTGCGGGCCGTCGCTGACGGTGAGCGAGCGGATGCCGCTGCCGTCACGGGTGCGCCAGAAGTCCTCGCCCGTGAGCAGCGTGGCCATCGCCTCGAGCTCCGCATCCTCCGCGGCGGCCTCCTCGGCTGCGGGCTCGGACGCGGTCGGTACATCGGCCGGCGCCTCCTCGCCTGCCGACACGGCCGCGAAGCCGCGCTCGAGGTCGGCGAGCACCTCCTCCGAGCGCGGCAGCATGCCGGCGACCTGGCGTGGGGTCATGTCGTCCTGTCCGCGCAGGCCGCCGGTCATGTGCTCGGCCGCCTCGGGCACGTACTTGGTGACGACCCCCATGAACACCGCCATGGCCGCGCGGTCGTCGACGAGGTCGCCGAAGCGCGTGTCGACAGTCACCGCGGGTCGCTCGTCGGGGTCGACCTGGAACGGCTCGGCGAAGCGGTACTCGCCGTGGGCGACGACGTGCGTCACGCCCGACGGCAGCACGACGTCGGCGGTCGCGCCGACGGGAATGGTCACGCGCAGCTCGAGCGCGCCGTCGGCGAGCGTCCATGCCGAGCTGGCCTCGCCGTACGGGGTGTGGAGCGAAGCGGACGCCTCGGTGAGCCCGCGGCGCGGCGGTTGCGGGGCGATGCGCAGGCGACGGTAGCCCGGCGCCGCAGGGGCGAGGCCCGCGACCACCCGGTGGAGCCAGTCGGCGACCGCGCCGAACGCGTAGTGGTTGAACGAGGTCATGCCGCTGGGGTGCACGGTCCCGTCGGGCAGCAGCGAGTCCCACCGCTCCCAGATGGTGGTGGCGCCATGCGTGACGGCGTAGAGCCACGACGGGTTCTCGGTCGCGAACAGCAGTCGGTAGGCGACATCCGTGTGCCCGTTCGAGCTCAGGGCGTCGGTGATGAGCGGGGTTCCGATGAAGCCCGTGGAGATTCGGTACCCGTTGTCGCGCACGATCTGCGCGAGGCGGTCGGCGGCATGGCGGCGCTCGTCGTCGTCGGTGATGATATCGAACTGCAGTGCGAGTGCGTAGGCGGTGGCCGAATCGGAGAGGACCCGGCCCGAGCGGGCGACGTACTCGCGGTGGAACGCGGCGCGCGCCTCGTCGGCGAGGGCGCCGTAGCGTGCGGCGTCCTCGCCGCGACCGAGCAGCGCCGCGGCATCCGCGACGATCCGGGCGGAGCGGGCGAAGTAGGCCGTCGCGACGATCTCGGCGTAGGTCTGCGCCGCCTCGGGCCGGCCGGCGGGCGCGAGCGGGTCGAGCCAGTCGCCGAACTGGAAGCCCGTGTCCCAGAGCCGGGTCTCGCCGGCGAGCTCGGCCACCTGGTCGACCCACGCCGCCATGCTGTCGAACTGGCGGCGCAGCACCTCGAGGTCGCCGAACCGCTGGTAGATGGTCCACGGCACGACGGTCGCGGCATCCGCCCACCCGGCCATCGCCCCCGAACCGGCGACCTCGATCGGCGAGGGCACGATCATCGGCACACCGCCGAGTCGGCGCTGCTCGGACTCGAGGTCGCGCAGCCAGGACGTGAGGAACCCGGCGCTGTCGTAGAGGAACGACGCCGTCGGCGCGAACACCTGCAGATCGCCCGTCCAGCCGAGGCGCTCGTCGCGCTGCGGGCAGTCGGTGGGCACGTCGACGAAGTTGCCGCGCATGCCCCAGACGACGTTCTCGTGCAGGCGATTCACGAGCGGGTCGGATGCCGCGAACCGGCCGGTGCGCTCCATGTCGGAGTGCAGCACCTCGGCGACGACCGCGGCGGGGTCGAACTCGCCCGGCCATCCGGTGACCTCGGCGAAGCGGAACCCGTGGAACGTGAACCGCGGCGCCCAGGTCTCCTCGCCGTCGCCGCGCAGGATGTACGTGTCGACCTGCTTCGCGGTGCGCAGCGGCCCGGTGGCGAGTTCGCCGTGCTCGAGCACCTCGGCGTGCCGCAGGGTCACGACATCGCCCGCGGCGCCGGTCACGGTGATGCGCAGCCGCCCGACGAGGTTCTGTCCGAAGTCGAGGATGGCCGTCCCCGAGGGGCTCGCCAGCACCTCCTGCACGGCGACCGTCTCGACGTGTCGGACGGGCGGACCGTCGGGCGCGACGAGCGTTGCGGTGTCGAGCTCGCGTACCGCGGCCGGCTCCCAGCCGACGGCGTCGTACGCACTCGTCGACCAGGCCGCGTCGTACCGCCGGGCGTCGAAGTCCTCGCCGTGGTAGAGGTCGGCCGAGCGGATGGCGCCGGCGCCGACGGTCCAGTCGGGTCCGGATGCCACGACCTGCCGCGTGCCGTCGGCGTACTCGATCTCGAGCTGGGCGAGCAGGCCGAGCTCCCTGCCGTACAGCTCACGTTTTCCGTCCCAGCCGAGGTGGCCGCGCCACCAGCCGTCGCCGAGCCATGCGCCGAGCACGTTTCCGCCGGTGCGCACGGTGTCGGTGACGTCGAAGGTCGCGTATCGGAGCCGGCCCTGGTAGGCCGTCCATCCGGGCGTGAGCTCGTGGTCGCCGACGCGGACTCCGTTGAGCTCGAGCTCGACGAGTCCGTGCGCGGTGACGTACACGCGGGCGCGGCGGATCGCCGCATCCGTCACCTCGAACGCCGTGCGGACGAGCGGCGCGGACTCGGCCGCGAACGCACCGTCGGCGTCGGGGCCGACCATGGTCGCCGTCCAGTCGGATGCCTCGAGCAGGCCCGTCTCGACGGCGGACCAGTCGCTCCACGCGGAGGCCGTGCCATCCTCGCCGACGACGCGCACGCGCACCTCGCGGCGCTCGCGCGACGCGAGCGGCGCGAACGGCCACGGCACCAGCACCGAATCGGCGCTGTCGACCGCGACGACCGACGACGCCGGCCCCGCGGCATCCGCTGCCCGCCCTTCGGCCTCGTAGTGCGCCTGCTGCCAGCCGGACGGGGCCGACGCGACGAGCCAGCTCAAGCGGGGCGTCGTTTCGCCGATGCCGAGGGCCTCGCGGTGGTGCTCGAAGCGGACGGGGGTGACGGTGATGCTCACGATGGATCCTTCGGTGGTGGGTCGGAGGTGGTGGCGGGCGGCCGGCGAAGCGGCTCAGCGCACCGAGCGGATGCGGAGGATGACCAGCCCGCCGGCGAGCACGAGGCCCGCGGCGATCAAGAAGAGCAGCGAGTAGTTCTTCTCGTCGCCCGTCACGCCGACGAGCAGGATCGACGATGCGACGAGCGGCGCGACCGACTGCGGGATCGACGTGGCGAAGCCGGTGATGCCCATGAAGCGTCCGGCGTCCGTGGCCTTCTCGGGCAGCACGTCGAGCAGCAGGGCCTGGTCGACCGCGGAGAACATGCCGATGCCGGTGGAGACGATGAGCGAGCCCGCGATGAGGGCGGGAAGGTCGGACGAGACCGCCATGAGCACCATGCCACCAGCCATGAGCGCGCCGCCGGTGACGACGAAGACCTTGCGACGCCGGAACCGGTCGGAGAGGAACCCGCCACCGAGCGCACCCGCGGTCACCGCGAGCACGCCGACGCCGCCCAGGGTTGCGATGATGCCGGCGACCTCGGTGACCTGCATGCCGAGGCGGCTCGCGAAGAAGAACGCCGTGAAGGTGGTGTTGAGCGTGAGGCCGAAGTAGAAGAGGAAGCGGCCGAGCCAATTGAGGGAGAAGTCGGGGTACTGGGCGGGGTTGTAGAGGTACTTGCGCAGCAGTCCGCCGACGGTGAGGGCCTCCTTCGGGAGTCCGCGGCTGTCGTCCTCGTGCACGAGCGCGACGAAGAGGGTGACGAGCACGACGCCGACGAGGCCCGGGATCAGGAACAGGAGCAGCGAGTTGCCGACGAAGCCCACGGTCAGGATGACACCGAAGACGGGCGCGACCTGCGTGGCGAACCCGGTGAGGCCGGCGACCTTGCCGCGCTGCTCCTCGGGCAGGCGGTCGGCCGTCGAGATCTGCAGGTTGCTGAGCACCGTGCCCCAGCCCCACTGGGCGAGCACCCAGCCGAATCCGAGCACGAACACGTTCGGCGCGAGCGCCATGACGACGAGCGAGATCACGCCGACGATCATGCCGCCGATCATGAACGGGCGGCGGCGGCCGATGCGCGTGCGCGTTCGGTCGCTCCACACACCCATGAACGGCGCGGTGAGCATCACGAAGAGCGCGCCGGCGCCGGTGATGTAGCCGAGCAGCTCCTCGCGGCCGGGGGCGAGTTCGTTCACACGGATGGAGAGCGAGATCGCGAGTGGGGTGATGAAGGCCATGAAGACGCCGAACTGGGCCAGCACCATGAACCAGATGTAGCGGGCGTCCACCTTGGGCAGGTCGGGCGCGGAGTCGTGCTCCTCGGCGATGACTTCCGGATCGACGGTGGCGGTCGGGAAGGGGGACGGAACCGGGGTGACGGTCGGCTCGTCGTCGCGGGCGGTCGGGTTCATTGGGACTCCGTTGTCGTGTCGGGGCTGGGCATCCGCTCGCCGGTTCTCACCAAGGGGTCACTAGCGCGTGCTAGCGGATGTGGACGATGCTACAGTGAGGAACTAGCGCGCGCAAGTAACGTTTCAATCGGAGGCCGAGCGGATGTCGCAGACGACCAGCACTCGCCGGGTCACGGCGGCGGACATCGCGCGCTCGCTCGGAATCTCACGAGCCACGGTGGGCTTCGTGCTGAACGACACGCCGGGCCAGACGATCTCGGAGGCGACCCGCACCCGCGTGCTCGATGAGGCCAAGCGGCTGGGCTATCGCACCAACATCGCGGCACGAGCCCTCGCCAGCGGTCGCTCGCGGATCGTGCTGCTCGTGCTGCCCGACTGGCCGCTCGACTTCAACCTGCGCCGCAACATCGAGGAGGCCTCCCTCGCCCTCGACGAGGCCGGCTACGCGCTCATCACCTACACACCGCACCCCACCGGCCACTCCCGCCCACTGTGGGAGAAACTGCAGCCCGACGTCGTCATGTCGATGACGCCATTCGCACCCGGCCAGGCGGAGTCGATCCGCGCCGCCGGCGTGACCAGGCTTATCCCCGACCCCGAGGCCCCGGTCGGCGAGGAGTACCCGGAAGAGGGTCCGGTGCTGCAGGTGCAGTACCTGGTCGACCTCGGGCACCGGTCGATCGCCTTCGCCGGCTCGGCGGATCCCCGCGTCGCTGACCTCGTGGCCCTCCGCCGCCGCCGCGCGAACGATGCCGCTTTGGCGCTCGGCCTTCCGCCGCTGCCGTCGTCCGACATCCAGTTGACGGATGCCTCGGCGGGCGACGCGATCGACCGCTGGCGCGAAGCGGGCGTTACGGCCATAGCCGCCTACAACGACGACGTCGCCGCGGCACTCGTCGGCGCCGGCCTGCGGATGGGGCTCACCCTCCCCCGCGACCTCTCCGTCATCGGCCACGACGACACCCCGCTCGCCTCGATGTTCGAACCGCGCCTCTCGACCATCAGCGTGAACACCGTCGGGCTGGGCCGCTATCTCGCCGGGCTCGCGCTCAGCGCGGTCGAGAACCGGCCGCTGCCCCCTGCCGGGCCTGAGTTGCGTGTCGCGCTCGTGCCACGGGCGTCGACCGCGCCACTCGGCTGACGCCGACTGCGATCAGATCGCCAGCCGCGGATCTCGCTTCGATGCTGCACGGCACGAAGGTCTCACGTCCGGACCCGCATCCTGCCACCCGAATGCCGACGGACGGGCTTTGGGGGACGCGCCCTAGGTGGCCGCGGCTTCCGCTGCCTTCTTCAGGTCGGCGGTGAACTGCTCGAAGTTCTCGTCGAACGGCGGGATCAGCCGGGCGAAGAATGGGAAGAACGGACCGCCGATGCGCTCGACGACCTCCACTCGCGTGCCGTCGGCGTCGCCGCTGAGGGAGTACGTGCGAGTGGACATCGCATCGCCGAACGTCAGGCGCGCGTTCGGCTCGAACTCCTTGACCTTCAACGAAAACGTGCGGCTCGGGACGAGTGTCGAGACGAGCTTGACCTTCGAGCCGAGAGCGATCTGGCCATCCAGCGAGACGACCGTCGAGTTCCACCTCGGCCACTCGGCTGCAGCGGTGAGCAGTCGCCACACCGTGGCGGCGTCGGCGTCGATGTGCCGGGCGATGCGGGTGGAGCGGCTGAACGTGGTCCGGGTCGTGGAGGCGACTCCATCGGGCGCAGTGGTGGACATGTGATTCCCCGTTCTCTGCTTGAGGCCGGTTGTAGGGCGCACGGTCACCCGCTTGAGTGGATCGTCAGGTTGTGCTCCGACGGCGCCCGGCGCGGATCGAGAACCACCTCGGAATCCCCTCGGGGATCTCGGGCGCAGAACTCGCCGAGGCGCGCGAGTGCGGCACCGAACCGGTCGTCGTGGTCGGTGGCGGAAACTCGGCCGGGCAGGCGGCCGTCTTCCTGGCCGGGACCGCCTCGCGCGTTCACCTGGTCGTGCGCGCGGCGGACCTGACGGCGAGCATGGCGCGATACCTGGTCGCCCAGGTGGAGGCTCATCCGCGGATCAGCGTGCACCGGCGAACCGAGGTGGTCGAGGCGACCGGCACAACTCCTCGAGTCGGTCCTCGTCGAGCATCTGCCCTCCGGCACGCGAACAGGAGGATCACGGGCGTCAGCGGGTACGCAGGTCACTGGCGTTCGGGATGCTGATCAGGTGCCAGCGCCTGCATGACGGGCACGAACGCTGCTGCGCTCCACGCTTGTGGCCTGCACGCGGTCGGGTAGGGCGTTGGGCCATCGCCGTTGCCGCTATAGAGCTCGGGAATGCGATAGTCGAACCATTCAGCGGCGTCAACAAGCTGTTGCGCCAGTCGCCGCGCATGCTCGGTGAATCCGGACCGCCGTAGGCCATTGATGATGATCGCCGTGTCGTGTGGCCACACCGAGCCGCAATGATAGGAGAGCGGCCAGTATCCCGCCTCATCGTTGCTGAGGGTGCGCACGCCGAAACCGCTGGCCAAACGCGTGGAGAGGAGAAGGTCGGCCACGAGACGTTCCTCGTTGCCATCGAGCAAGCCTGTGCCGAGCAGGTGGCCGATGTTCGAGCTCAGCGAGGCCACGGGGTGCTTCGCACCGTCGAGCGCAATCGCCGGAAAGCGAACGCCGTCGACTTCGACCCAGAATCGCTCGCGGAACCGCGTACGAAGCGCATCCGCGTAGGCCCGCCAGGCCCCGGAACCCGGCTCGCCGAAGGCGTCGAGCATCGCCGCCGCGTCGAGCGCGGCCTCGCACGCATAACCCTGCGCCTCGCAGAGCGCGATCGGGCCCTCGGCGCGGCTGCCGTTGCGGTGGCGGACCGCATCGAACGAGTCCTTCCAGCCCTGGTTGGCGAGCCCGCGCCCGCTGCGGTCGATGTACTCCAGGAACCCGTCGTCATCGCTATCGCCCGAGTCACGGAGCCATCCGAGCGCGGCGATCAGGTTGGGCAGCAGCGGTCGAAGATCCTCGATCGGAACTCCCGCCCGCCATGTGTCGTGCAGCAGGCAGATCCACAACGGAGTGGCGTCGATCGTGCCGTAGTACACCGGCGGTAGGACGATACCCTCGCGCGGGATCCGCAGGGGAGCGGCGCGCAGCTCGTGCAGTATCTTGCCCGGCGACTCGGCGCCGATCGGATCGTCCTTGGTGCCCTGCCGTCGCGCGAGCGCTCGGAGCGTTCCGAGCGCGAGGTCGGTGCCCAGCGGCAGCAGCAGGCGGGCGGCCGTGATCGAGTCGCGGCCGAACAGGGTCAGGTACCAGGGGGCGCCAGCGGCGAGGAACGGTTCGTCGGAGTGATCAACAGTGACCATGGCGAGCCCGGCGAGCTCGAGGGACGCGGTCGATGCCCACCGATCGAGGCGGGCATCGCCCGTGGGAGCGGGCTCCGCCCACAGCGGGCGCGAGATGGCTGCGGTCACCGCAGCGCTGTCGGCGATCGCGAGGTCCAGCTGCACCTCCGCGGCGTTCCCCGACTCGACGGCGACGAACCACGTCGCCGCGACGCGGCTTTCGTCGCGGCGGAGGACGACCCCTCCGCCGGCGCTCGCGTGGACGGTGCGGGTGTCCTGGGTGATCGTGAGTCGGGACCCCGACCCCGCTGCAGTGAACGGTGCGACGACGTCGCTGCCGGCACGCACGAGGTCGAGGGAAGTGAAAGCCAGCGTGACGGTCAGGGTGATCCGAGCCCGGACGAGGCGATCGGTCGCGTTGGCGAGCTTCACCGTCTCGCTGACAGCACCCGGGCGCACCTCGCGAGTGTGCTCGGTGATGACACGCGGATCCTTGGTGGCATCGTCGAGGTGCGGGCAGACGCCGGTGAACACGGCACGGCCGGTCGTGCGCCGCGTGCCGAGCGGCTCGGGTCGCCGTCCATCGACGGTCAGCTCGATCCCGCTGGCGATGCGCCAGTCCCCGTGGTAGAGGCCGTCGATCGTTTCCGGTCGCGTCGAGCCGTCGAGCTCGCACCACGCCTGCGTCGGCGCGGCGAGCAGGACGAGTCGATCGTTCAACATCGGGGCAGCGGTGCGTTTCTCGGCGGCATCAAACACGATGGGGTCATTTCTTCCGGTGAACGTCGATGAAGGACGCCTGCTCCGCGAGCGAACGGCGGCACGCGTCGATCAACTCGGCGAGCTCGGCGCCGCGATCGGCGTCGACGGTGACGGGCGAACCGGTGCGTGCCGCGCGGGCGAACTCCTCACGCAGCTGATCGAACGCCGGTGCCATATCGAGGCCGCGGGTGTCGAGCTCCTCCCGGCCTGCTGGTCCGTATGCCGTGAGCGTCGTCGCGGCGGGGGTGCGAACCGAGCCCGACACGGCGTACTGCCCGAGAGCCCCGCTTGCGTGGTCGGCGTCGATGGCAGTGTAGCCGCCGTGGTCTCGAACCTTGACGCGGAGGATCGGGCCGGCGACCTGCTCGGCGAGATCGAGCAGGTGCGGCCCGAGGTCGACGAGCGCTCCGAGCTCGTCGCGCCAGCCTGACGGCTCCGCCACGAAGCCGCCCGTGAGGAATCCACCATGGACGTGGACTCCTGCAACGCCCGTCGGAGGCGCCTCGAGGGCGTTGACCGTTTCGAGAAACCTTCGCACGACAGGGTGGAATCGCCGGGTCAGCGTGAGCGCGCTCACGACTCCAGACGCCGCGACGGCATCGGCGAGCTGCCAGGCATCGGCAGGGTCGATCGCCGACGGCTTCTCGAGGAGGACGTGGCGACCGGCGTGTACCGCGCGCATCGCGAGCGAGGACTGCACTGTCGGCGGCACGGCGAAGTCGACGGCCTCCGAGGCTTCGAGGAGCGCGTCGAACGTGTCGAAGACCGGTACCCCGTCGGCCTGGAGCCGTTCGCGCGCGTCCGTGGCCCGCGCCCACACGCCGGTCAGCACGGTCGGGCCGGGGCTCGTGTGCATCGGAATGTGGGCCGTGCGGGCCCACATTCCCGCGCCGACGACGCCGACGCCTAATGGCGCGAACTGGGCAGATTCCGTCACAGTGCTGCGCCTTCGCGCCCGTGGAGGCGCTCATACAGGTCGAGGCTGAGCGCCGCCGTCCAGCTGAACCGCAACGTGCCGCGAGGCTCGCCGCTGATCGGGTCGACGTACTCGGGGAAGTCGTGCTCGAGTCCGAGGTCGGCCATTTGGCTGGCGAGCGATCGGGCTTCGTCGTGGAAGCCGCGCTCGTGCAGCGCCTCGGCGATGAGCCAGGCGGTGTTGAACCACGACGGGCCGCGCCAGTACCGAGAGGAGTCGAACGTCGGCGCGGTGAGGTCGTGGCTGGGCACGAGTGCGGCCTGCCCGAGCCCGAAGTGCTCGCTCTCGAGCATCGTGAGGAGTTCGTCGGTGTGCGGGAGGTCTGGAATCAGCAGCGGCGCGAGGCCCGAGACAGTGCGGTACGGCTGCAGCTCACCTGAGACCACATCGCGGGCGACATAGCACCCGAGCTCGGGTGCCCAGAGGGTCTCGAGCGCCTCGGTCAGCGCGTGCGCGCGATCAGCGTGCGGCGCCGGGTCATTGCCCAGCAGCTCCGCGATTCTGCCGAGCGCCCACTCCGACCGCGCGTACAGGGCATTCACCGCCGGGTCCTCCAGCACGAACGGGTACCCGGCGTCGCGGTCGTCGCAGTCGTGGTCGCGATAGCGGGCCGCGAGGTAGAGGTACTTGCCGTACTCGGCGTTCGAGGGTCGGTGGCTCGCGTCGGCGTGGTCGAGATCGGGGCGCGGGATGTCCCCGCGGAAGGTCTCGCCGATGGCCGCGAGCGGTGCATCCCAGTACGGCGAGTTGTCCATTCCGCTCTCCCAGGGATGCAGCACGTGCACGAGCCCCGATGGGTCTGTGCGGCGGTCGGCGAGATAGCCGTGCCAGGCGAGCAGTCGCTCGTAGGCCCGTGGCAGGAACCGGCGACGAGCGGATGCCTCGGGGTCGGCTTGGTGCACGAGCAACACGGCGAGGGCGTGGTTCGGCGGCTGGATGAGGCCTGAGGTCGGCACCGGGGGCGAGCCCGGGATCCGCTCGCTGCGCCAGAATGCGGCCCCGGGCGAGTAGTGCACGTCGAGCCGCGGGTTGAAGACGATCTGCGGCAGGCGGCCGTCGGCCCACTGGGCGCTGAAGATGGTGTCGAGCTCCTGCTGGGCGCGACGTGGTGAGATGTGGCGCAGGCCGATGGCGATGAAGGCGGAGTCCCAGCTCCACTGGTGCGGGTAGAGTCCCGCGGCAGGCACCGTGTAGCTGCCGCGCCAGTTGCGGGCGAGCACGCGGGTCGCCGCAGCCATCGCGAGGTCGTTCACAGGTACCGCCGCAGCAGGGGCGGAACCGACGGCAGCACGTCAGCCGCCGCGCCGGAGAGTCGGCTCTCGATCGCGATCGGACCGTCGTAGCCGATGGCCTGGAGCGTGGCGCCGAAGAGTGCCCAGTCGATGTGGCCGGCACCCGGCTCGAGCCGGTTGGAATCGCTTGCCTGCACGTGGCCGATGTACGGGCCTGCCTCGATGAGGGCCGCCGCGGGGTCGGCCTCCTCGATGTTCATATGGTAGGTATCGGCGCCGATTCGCACGGAGTCGAGGCCGACGAGGCGGATCAGCTCGACGGCGTCACCGAGCCGGTTGACCATGTGGTCCTCATACCGATTGAGAGGCTCGAGGTAGAGCGTGACCGCGAGTTCGGATGCGAGCTCGCCGAGCGTGCCGAGCGCGTCTACGAGCACCGTCGTGTCGTCCTCGGGCGAGCGCGGCGGCTCGAACGGTGGCAGGCGTCGCGAGAACATGCCCCACGAGGCCGGCGTCATGGCGCCGCGACCGCCGAGGTCGGCGATGACCCTGAGCTGCTCCCCCATCTGCGTGATGGCGTCACGCCGCAGGTCGTCATCAAATGCCCCGATGAAGTGGCTCATCTCCACGCAGACCGTGGGCATCGGCACGCCGTTCGCCGCCGCTCGGCGCAGGTCCCTCAGCCGAGCCGCGAAGGCACCGTCGCCACCGCCGCGGAGCTCGATGCCGTCGAATCCCCATGCCTGCGCGATCTCCCACTTCTGCTCCAAGGTGTCGCCCTCGAGCACTTGCTCCTGCACGCAGATGGCGTTGAGGACGGTCATCGCCCCTCCTCCCTCATGTCGATCACGACCTGCAATGCGTCGCCCGGATGTTCGTCGAGCATGCGGTAGACGTCGGCGACATCGCGCAGAGGGACGGTGCGCGAGATGAGCGAGAGGAGATCGAGCCGGCCGGCCGCGGCGAGCTCGATGGCCGTGCGGTTCAGCCGGAGCCGGTTCCAGCGATGCGCCACCGCCGGACCGGATCCTGAGATCTGGGAGCTGATGAGTTGGACGCGGTTGTGGTGGAACTCCTCGCCGAGTCGCAGTCCCACGGCGTCGCCCTGGAGGAAGCCGGCCGCGACGACGCGCGAGTTATAGCCCACCGACCGCACCGCCTCGTGCAGGGCACGGGCATTGCCGGTGATCTCGATCGCCACGTCGGCGCCGCGGCCGTCGGTCAGTTCGCGGATACGCTCGGCGACGGGCTCCGCGGGATCGAGCACGTACTCCGCCCCGAGCCTGGTCGCGAGTGCCCGACGAGGCTCGATGCCATCGACGGCGATCACGCGAGCGCCGTTGAGGCGTGCGAGCTGTGCGACGATCTGCCCAGGCACGCCAAGCCCGAACACCGCCACCGTCTCGCCGACGTGGATGTCGGCGTCGATCACGGCGTTCAGCGCCACTGCACCGATATGCGAGAAGATCCCGATCCGCGGGTCGACGCCATCGGCGAGCAGTCGCGCGCCGGCGAACTCCGCGTCGATGACCGCGGACGTGCGGTGCCCCCAAGTTCCCCAGACCCGGTCGCCCACGACCACGCCCGCAGCATCGGGATCGGCGACCTCGACGATCTCGCCGACCTCCTCGTAGCCCAGCGTGGTGACTGGGAACGAAGGAGTCGAAGCGCCCTCGGTGAACAGCCTGGACTCGGCATCCCATTGCTTGGTGAGATGCGGGCTCGTGCCCCGGTAGGCCGTGAGTTCGGTGCCGGCCGAGATGCCCGAGAAGAGGGTGCGCACCCGCACCTGCCCCGGTCGGAGCAGCGCCTCCGCCTCATCGACGAGATCAACGACCCGAGCCTCGGGGAACGTCACGCTCGAGCCCATTCGTCCCTACCCTCCTCGTCACCCTCCACGTCGTGGCGACGGTGACACCATACGCGGCCGCGTCAGAACTTGCAACCAGTTTCGTCCGGGAATCGGACGGAACGTGAGCCGTGATTTCGGGGGTCCATTCCATCAATTCTGTCATTAGGACTTGTGGTCGGACATATATCGGTGTTCAATGAGCGCAGCACTGCACGGTCTCGTGGAATGTGTCGACGTCGACCATGCGAGTGCTCCGCCCTCCGGCGGCACCATGACCGTGCGATCGAAATGAGAACTCATGCGCAACGTCCGCGCAGGCATCATCGCCGCTGTAGCGGCATCCGCCCTTCTCCTCACCGGCTGCTCACCCGATGGCGGCGACGACGCCACCGGTGATGAGACCATCACCGTCTGGACACTCGAAGACGTCGCCGAGCGAGTCGAGGCGCAGCAGGCGATCCTCGACGAGTACGCGGCCGACGCCGGCGTTGAGATCGAGCTCGTGGCCCTCGCCACCGACCAGCTCGCCACGGTGCTCGCCTCGTCCGCAGCCGCGGGCGAGCTGCCCGACGTGATCGGGGCGGTTCCGCTCAACTCGCTGTACCAGCTGCAGACCGACGGCGTGCTCGACGAGTCTGCCGCCGCCCAGATCGTCGACTCACTCGGCGCCGACACGTTCGCTGAGCGACCGCTCGCGCTGACCCAGTCCGACGGCGACCAGCTCGGCGTGCCGAGCGACGCCTGGGCCCAGCTGCTGTTCTATCGCGCTGACCTCTTCGAGGCGGCCGGGCTCGAGGCGCCCACCGACTACGACTCGATCATGACGGCTGCCACGACGCTCCAATCCCCGGAGCTCGCCGGCATCGTCGCCGCGACCGCACCTGCCGACTCCTTCACGCAGCAGACGTTCGAGCATTTCGCGCTCGCCAACGGCTGCGAACTCGTGGACGACGACGCCGAGATCGTGCTCGACAGCCCTGAGTGTGTGGAGGCGATCGACTTCTACACCTCGCTCATCCGCGACGGCTCCGTGGCCGGCAACCAGGACGCCGACACGACGCGCGCCGAGTACTTCTCCGGCGGCGCCGGCATGATCGTGTGGTCGTCGTTCCTCCTCGACGAGCTCGCGGGCCTGCGAGCCGACGCACTGCCGACCTGCCCTGAGTGCCAGGCTGACGCGACGTTCCTCGCGGAGAACACCGGCATCGTGAGCGCGGTCGAGGGACCGAGCGGGTCGGAGCCCGCCTCGTTCGGCGAGGTCGTGTCGTGGGCCGTCCTCGATGGGGCATCCGACGGCACCAACGAACTCGTCGAGTACCTGATGGGCGACGGCTACCTGGAGTGGCTGGCCATCGCGCCCGAGGGCAAGGTGCCGACGCGACTCGGCACCGCCGACGAGGCCACCGCGTACGCCGACGGTTGGAAGGAGCTCGAAGCGGGTGTCGACACCAAGGCGCTGCTGTCATCGGTCTACCCCGCGGAGGTGCTCCAGTCGGTCGTCGAGGCGCCCGAATCGTTCAACCGATGGGGCCTGCCGCAGGGTCAGGGCGCCCTCGCCGGCGCGGTCGCCGGCCAGTTCGTGATGCCTGGCGTGCTGTCGGAGACGATCAACTCCGGCGTGAGCGCCGAGGACGCGGCGAACCAGGCGGCCGAGGAAGCCAACGTGATCAAGGAAGACCTCGGCCTCTAGCCGACCGAGCGATGGGTGCCCGGTTCGCGGAGGACGCGGACCGGGCACCTGATCGGAGGAAGAACCCATGACGGCAACCGAGCCAGGCCTCGAGCAGGCGACGCCGCCCCCCGAGCCCACCGCTGCGCCGACGTCGCGAACCAGGCGGCGACGCACGCTCACCCAGCACGACGCGCGAACCGGCTTCGTGCTGATGAGTCCGACGCTGATCATCCTGCTCACCGTGGTCGTGCTGCCCCTCATCTGGGCCGTGATCATCTCGTTCCAGGAGCTGACGCTCATCCAGATCGGCACCGCCGATCCGTTCAGCGGATTCACGCTCGAGAATTACCAGCGGGTACTGAGCTCCGGCGCGCTGTGGTCGAGCCTCGCGACGACCATCGGCTACACCATCGGATCGGTGTTCCTCGTCATTCTGTTCGGTACGATCGCCGCGCTCGTGGTACGTCGCCCGTTCCGCGGCCGCACGTTGGTCCGCGCGGCATTCCTGCTGCCGTATGTGGCTCCCGTCGTCGCCGTCACGTTCGTGTGGCGCATCATGCTGAACCCCGAGTTCGGCATCGTCAACGAGTTCGGCCAGAACGTGCTCGGATGGGAGGCGCCGATCCCCTTCCTCACCCAGGCCGTGGCCGAATGGGAGGTCCTCGGGCTCACCATCCCCGTGCCGACCGCGCTGCTGACCGTCATCGTCTTCGAGGGCTGGCGGTACTTCCCGTTCGCGTTCCTCTTCATCATGGCCCGCCTCGAGGGGATGTCGGCGGAGCCCGAGGAGGCCGCGCTCGTCGACGGCGCCGGCCCCTGGCAGACGTTCCGGTACATCGTATGGCCGCAACTCGTGCCCATCATCGGGGTGCTGGCGGTGCTGCGCACGATCTGGACCTTCAACGAGTTCGACGACATCTTCCTGCTCACCGGCGGCGCGGCCGGGACCGAGGTCGCAAGCGTCCTCGTGTACCAACTGCTCACCGTGCAGCGAAACGTCGGTGCCGCGTCGGCCATGTCGGTCGTGCTCGCCGTGCTGCTCATCATCATGCTGGGCGCGTACGTGCTCATCATGCGACGGAGGGGAGAGAAGCTGTGAGCACCGCAACCGCGAGCGCCGTCGCCGCCGAAGTCGTCGAAGCCCCGGCCCGCAGGCGACGGAGCCGGCCGCCGGCCTCGCGACGACAGCGTGCGTTCCTCGGAACCCTGAGGTGGGTGACGATCGCGCTCTTCCTCATCGCGACCCTGCTGCCGTTCCTCTACATGCTGCTGCTGTCGGTTCGACCCATCGAGAGTCTGCTGCGCGACCCGAGCTCACTGCTCCCCTCACTCGACGAGCTCACGCTCGAGACATACCGCGACGTGCTCGCGCCGGTGTCCGAGGGCGGGCAGGGCTTCCTGACCTTCCTCGGCAATAGCGCGATCGTGGCGGTCAGCTCGGTGATCCTCGCGCTCGTGATCGGAATCCCGGGCGCGTACGCCATCGCCCGGCTGCCCTTCCGCGGGAGACGGCAGGTCAGCGGGCTGTTCCTCGCGACGTACCTCTTCCCGGCGATCATCATCGCCATCCCGTTGTTCGTCATCTTCACGAGGATCGGGCTGCGCGGGTCGCTCGTCGGATTGGTGATCGTCTATCTTGCGCAGACCGTACCGGTCGCGATCTACATGATGCGCAACTACTTCCAGACCGTTCCCGAGTCGGTCGAGGAGGCCGGACTGATGGACGGGCTCTCGCGGCTCGGCGTCATGTGGCGGATTACGCTCCCGCTGTCGATGCCGTCGCTGATGGCCACGGGGCTGTTCGTCTTCATGATCGCCTGGAACGAGTTCCTGTTCGCGCTGCTGTTCCTCGTCGACAAGCGCCCGCTCTGGACGGTCTCGCTCGGCCTGTCCCAGTTGTCTGGCAGTATCGAGGTTCCGACGACCGTGCTGATGGCGGGGTCCGTCGTGCTGACGTTGCCGATCATCATCCTGTTCTTCCTGACCGAGCGGCTCCTCACCGGCGGGCTCACCGCCGGGGCCGAGAAGGGGTAGTGAGCGTGGCGGGCACCTCAGCAAGCGCATCGGCCGGCGAGATCCTGGCACTGGTCAGGTCGGGCCGGGCGCGCACGCGTCGCGACGTGCAGGAGATCACCGGCCTTTCGCGATCGACCCTCGCCTTGCGGATGTCGCAGCTCATCAACGCCGGATACGTGCGCGAGGTGGGTCAGGCCGCGGGGTCCACCGGCCGCCCCGCGAAGATCCTCTCGTTCGATGAGGCACGGCAACTCGTGCTCGCGGTCGACCTCGGGGCCACCCACGCCAACCTCGCCATCGTCGACGCTGGCGGCCAGATCATCGCGCAGGCGCACGCCGAGCTCAGGATCGAGGTCGCACCCGACGAAACACTTCGAATGCTGGCCAAGCGACTCGGCGAGCTGCTCGCCCGTGCCGGACGCGGAATCTCCGAGGTCGTCGGCGTCGGCGTCGGCATCCCGGCGCCGGTGCGCTTCGCGACGCAGCGTCCGAATAATCCGCCGCTGATGCCCAGTTGGCACGATTTCCCGGTCGGCGAGACCCTTCGATCCTTGCTCGGGGTGCCGGTGTTCGTCGACAACGACGCCAACCTGATGGGACTCGGCGAGACCCGGGAGCGGTACCCCGACGCGCCCAGCCTGCTGTTCGTGAAGATCGGCACCGGCATCGGCGCAGGTGTCATCCTGCACGGCGAACCGGAGCGCGGCATCGCCGGAGGCGCGGGTGATATCGGGCACATCCGCCTTCCCGACGCCCACCACCGCTGCACCTGCGGCGCATCCGGATGTCTCGCCACCGAGGCGAGCGGCGGCGCCATCGCGCGGATGCTCCGCGATGAGGGTCGCGACGTGCTCTCGGCCACCGAGGTGAGCCGGCTCGTCGGCGAGGGCGACCCGCGCGCGATCGCCCTCACGGAGCGGGCCGGCCACCTGCTGGGCGATGTGCTGGCAACCTCTGTGGCGCTCCTCAACCCGTCGGTCCTGGTGCTCGGGGGTGCAATGTCGGCACACGGCACCACGCTGCTCGAAGCCGCGCGCGAGCGGATCTACGAGCGCACCGTGCCGCTGGCGACTCGGGAGCTCTTCATCGCTTCCAGCTCGCTGGGCGCCGATGCGGCAATCCAAGGCGCCCGCCATCTGGTCATCGACCAGACGTTCTCCGCCGACGCCGTCGACTCGCGCCTCGAGCTGGTGGGATGAATGGACCTCACGTTCGAGGGACACGAGTTCGCCCGCTATCGACCCGACGCCACTCCACGCCCGCACCTGGATCGACTGGCCACCGTCGACGGCGTACAACTCCTGCGGGTGCTCGATGCACCGCTGCCAGGAGGATCGGATGACCATCCGCACCATCGCGGCATCTGGTGGGGCCACCGGAACGTGAACGGCGCAGACGTCTGGACCGAGTATCCCGGCCACGGCTCGATCGTCTCCCACGGCGACGTGACGCGCACCGAGACATCCGAGGTCGTCGACATCGCCCACGAGGCCGACTGGCTGGATGCCTCGGGCGACGTGCTGCTGTCGGAGCAGCGCACCATCCGCGCCCACCGGCCCAATGCCGACGGAACGCAGGCGCTCGACCTCGAGGGCACGCTCATCGCCGGCGCGGGGCCTGTGAGACTCGGCGATACGAAAGAAGCCGGACTCGTCGCGGTGCGCCTTGCACCGAGTCTCGAGGAGCGAAGGGGTGGGCAGATCCAGACCGCGACCGGCGCGATCGGCGAGGCGCAGGCATGGGGAACGCCGGCGCGGTGGTGCGCTTACTCCGGACTCGTGGGAGACGCAGAGGTCGGGCTCGCCGTGTTCGACCACCCTTCGAATCCGCGGCATCCGGTGCGGTGGCACGTCCGCGACTACGGCTTGCTGGCAGCCAACCCGTTCGGTCTCTCGGATTTCCTCGGCGACGGTGAATCCGACGACCTCGCCGACGGCACGATGACCCTTGCGATCGGTGAGCGCGCCACGTTCCGCTACCGTCTGCTGACGTTCCGCGGCGCAGTCGACGCGCCATCCCTCGACCGCCATTTCGAGCGATTCGCGGATGCCTGATGCGGTGGGCCATCTGCAATGAGATCCTCGAGGACCGACCGCTCGCCGTCGCCTTCGCTGCGTTCGCGGACGCAGGCTACAAGGCGCTCGAGATCGCCCCGTTCACACTCGCGGCCGGCGCGGCGCCGAGCGAACTCGACGCCGAGCGCGTGCGGCGCATCGCCGCCGACCAGGGGCTCGCGATCCTGGGCATGCACTGGCTGCTCGCCCGCACCGAAGGCCTCCACGTCGCCGATCCCGCCCGCCGGGAGCAGACCCTCGAGCGACTCCGCTCGCTCACCCGAGCCTGTGCCGCGATGGGTGGCAGCATCATGGTGTTCGGCTCGCCCGCGCAACGAAGCACCCCTCCCGGCATGGACCCGGCCGAGGCGCGTTCGCGTGCGTTGGAGGTATTCGGCGCGTGGGCCGAGAGCGCCCACGACGCGGGCGTGACGGTCTGCCTCGAGGCGCTCCCGCGCGACGAGACCGACTTCATGACCACGACCCAGGAGGTCATCGACGTCGTTCGAGAGCTGGACTCGCCCGCGGTTCGTCTGGTGCTCGACGTGAAGAGCATGGCCGATGAGAGAACCCCGATGCCCGAACTCATCCACCTCGCGGCCCCATACGTCGCACACGTGCAAGCGAACGACGCGAACCGCGGAGGCCCAGGGTTCGGCGATACCGATTTCGTGCCGATCCTGTCGGCCCTGCACGAAATCGGCTACGACGGGGATGTCTCCGTCGAGGCATTCGACTACCGACCCGACCCGATGACCGTGGTCACCGGCAGCATCCGAACCCTGCGGCTCGCCGCCCGGGCCGCGGGCATCCCCACCACCTGACAAACGCCCTCCGAAAGGCACTCTCGCATGCACGTCCGCCAACTCGTCTCCCGCGCCGTCGGGCAGATCGACCTCGAATCGGTCGAGATCCCCGACGCACCGGCATCCGGCGGCATCATCGCCACGGCCGGCGCCACGCTCATCAGCCCTGGCACCGAGGTCGCGAACTACCTCGGCAAGACGACACAGCGCACCCCCGAGACGACCGAGCCCTACCTGCCCGGGTACTCGTTCGCGGGCATCGTCACCGCGGCCCACCCGGATGCACCCTTCCAGGTCGGCGACCGCATCGCCGGCCCGCTGCCCCATGCCTCGGTGGCCGACGAGGCCCGACCCGAGCGACTCGCGCGGATGACCCGCATCCCCGACGGCGTCAGCGACACCGAGGCCGCATTCACGCAGCTCGCCGCCATCGCGCTCAACGCCGTCCGAGCAGGTGAACTCCAGCTCGGCCATCGCGTCGTCGTCATCGGGGCAGGACTGGTGGGCCTCCTCGCCGCCCAGCTTGCACGCCTGAATGGCGCCCATCCGGTGGTCACGCTCGACCTCTTCCCCGAACGACGGGCGAAGGCCGCAGAACTGGGCTTCGCGAGCTTCGACTCCGACAACGCTCACGATCAGGCGGAGCTGCACGAACTCGCACCTGACGGCTTCGACGTCGTCATCGAGGCAACGGGCTCGCCCCTCGCATTCGTTCCGGCGCTACGGCTCGCAACGCGAGGCGGGCGCGTCGTGCTGCTTGGCAGCACCCGCGGAACGATCCCCGACTTCAGCCCGTACGATGACATCCACCTGAAGGGGCTTACCGTGGTCGGCGCACATGTCTCCACCTCCCCGCGCCAGGCGACGGTCCGAGACAAGTGGACCGAGGCGGAGAATCGCCGCCTGCTGCTGGAACTGATCGCCGACAGCCGACTCGACGTCGATGGGCTCGTCACCGACTTCGTCGCGCCCACGGAGGCTCCGGCGGCGTTCGACGCCCTCGCCGACGACCCCGCCCGACACCTGGGAATCGCAATCGATTGGAGCCGACCATGACGATCCCGTTCCCGGGGGCGACGAGCGTTTCGATCCTCGACGTCTACTCCTGGGAGGCACCCGACGGGTTGCCGGGTGGAAGTCCGCACCTGCACACGGCATGCACGGAGGGCTACGTCGTCGTCGGCGGTCGTGGGCGAGTGCAGACGCTGGACGCGAGCGGCTTCCGCGAGACGCCGCTCCACGAGCGGTCGGTGGTGTGGTTCGGGCCGGGCGTGATTCATCGGCTCATCAACGACGAAGACCTGCGCATCGTCGTGGTGATGCAGAACAATGGACTCCCTGAGGCCGGAGATGCTGTGCTGACCTTCACAGCCGAGGTCGTGGGCGACAACGACCGGTATGCCGAGTGGGCCAAACTCACGCCCGGAGACGAGGAGACGTCGGCGCGTCAGCGGCAATCGCGCGCAGTGGCGGGATTCACCGAGCTCCGAGCGCAACTGGACGCTGAAGGACCGGCAGCACTCCAGCGCTTCTACGACGCAGCCGCTCGCATCGTGGGGCCGAAGGTGCCTCGGTGGCGTCAGGCATGGCGCGATGGACCGATGCGGGCGGCCACCGCCACGGGTGAGCAGTTGGACGCCCTTGAACGCGGTCTCGCCGATCATCTCGCGGCCGGACGGGTGAACGCTCAGGAACCCGCGCCACGATTCGGCATGTGCGGTCGGCTCTCCACGTATTCGTTCGCCCTCGGCTCCTGACCATGACCGAAGTCGGGCTGCTCGACGTCTGACGCGGCCGCGGCACGCTCTCGGGTGGCTGAAGGTCCTCTGCACGTCGATTGACCTTGCCCGTAGGGGGAAGGCCCGCGTAGAAGTGGAGTGGATCAGCGAGCCGAGAGGTTTTCCTGCCCGACGCGGCGCTCGAGCTTGTCGAGCACGATGTCGCGTACCTCATGCCATTCGCGCCGCAGGTCGACGTGCTCGGGGTCACGGAGCCGGCGGAATCGCAGCCCTTCGAACACCGCCCGAAGCAGCATGAAGACGCGGTCGGGGTCTTCGAACTCGCGCTCCACCAGCGGGCGGAGCGCGGCGAACGAGCGCGCGTCGCGCTCCAGGTAGTAGGCGTGGGCCGGATGCTTCGGATCGATGGCTTCGGCCTCGAGCGCGTCGTACCGCCGGGTCGTCTCGCCCGCGCGCTCGTAGTAGCGGAGTGCGGTCTCGACGAAGTCGTCGAATCGGGCATCCTCGGGCTGGCTGGCGGCGATCGCGGCGAGGTCGACCTCGTCGCGATGCTGGAGCACGGCGTGCAGCAGGCTCTCCATGTCGGGGAAGTAGTGCATCAGCCCGGGGGCGGACATCCCGCAGCGGCGTGCGACCTCGCGGAGGCTCAGCGAGCGGTAGCCCTCGGCGGCGATGATCGCGTCGGTGGTCTCGACGATCTCCTCCCGACGGACCTCGGGGCTCAGCCTGCGTGCCATGCGTCCAACCTCCAGAGAACGAACTCTCATCGTATCTGACATCCGACAGATACGGGTGATGGCGAAGGGGCGGATACCGTGGCGGCATCCGCCCCTCTACTCTGGCAGTTCGTCAGTCGACGATCTGCTCGTGCTTGCGGTTGTCCTCGACCATGACCTTGAGCTTGGCCTCGGTCAGGTCGTAGAACTTCAGCAGGATGAACGCGCCGATCGCGGAGCCCACGACGGCACCCAGATTGAAGGTCGCCCACATCACGTCGAGCGCCTGCGCCGACTGCGTCACTGCCTCGCCCGCCACCGTCGACTGGTACCCGGCGATGCCGATGATCCAGAGCGCGACGCCGCCGGAGATCGCCATCGAGGCCTTGGCCATCATCGTCTGCATGGCGAAGGTCGCGGCCTCGACGCGGCGCTTGTTCCTGTAGAAGTCGTACTCGATCGAGTCCGCGAACAGCAGCGAGAACATGAACACCTGCGGGGCCAGCACGACGCCCTTCAGCGCCGTCACCGCGATGAGCAGCGCGAACGAGTCGCGGCAGAACAGGAACGCGACCAGCCCGAGCAGCGCGCCGGCGATGTACGAGAAGGCGAGCAGCCGGATCTTGCCGAATCGGCGGATCAGGCGGGCGCCGAACGGGGCGACGACCACGACGGGGAGGATGCCGAGCATGAGCAGCAGCGAGGCCGCCTCAGGGCTGCCGTAGAGGTCGGATGCCACGAACGGAGCGAGCGACATTGCGAAGTTCGTGCCGTTGGCGAGCAGGCCCATCACGACCGTGAGCATCAGGTACTTGTTCGAGATCACGCCACGCCAGATCCCGAGGATCGACGGACGCTCGCGGACCTCTGGGCGGACCCGCTCCTTCGCGGCCCGGATGGGGATCATCGTGATCAGGCCGACGACGCCGAGCACGAGAATGCTGAACATCCAGTTGTTCGCCGTGGCGGCCAGCAGCTGCGGCAGCGCGACGATGCCGACCAGGATGCCCAGGATGCCCGCGACGTGGTTGTTGGAGAGCAGCACGTTGCGCTCGGCCGGCAGCGGCGACATGACGGCGCCGAGGGCGTAGCCCGGGCCGTCCGACGCCGCGTAAACCGTGCCCCAGATCAGGTAGGTGATGAACGCATACCCGATCCGCACGGCGAGATCCTGCTCGAGCAGGACGTCTTGGAATCCGAAGCAGAGCACGGTGAACAGCGGCACGGTGATCGCCGCGAGGAAGACCCAGGGCTTGAACTTGCCGCCCTTGAGGTCGATCCGCTCGATGATCGTCGCGAGGATCGGGTCGACGAGCGCGTCATAGAGCCGCGCGACGAGCAGGATCGTGCCGACCACCGCGGCGGGAATGCCGAGCGTGGTGGTGTAGTACACGGCCAGGAAGGTCGTGGTGATCATGAACAGTACGTTCTGGCCGAACCAGAACGAGTTGTACCCGAGGCGCTCGCGGCGCGAGGTGAGGAAGGTCGGGTTCGACTTCTTCGCCGTGGTCGCCGGGGCGACGGGGTTGGTGGTGGTGTCCACTGCACATCCTTGTGTAGGTAGGGTCGGCCCGCGTATGCGGGCCGAGGGAATTGGTGAGCGCGCGAACCGCGCGAGGTCTGGCGTCGAGTGGGTGCCGAGTGCGCGCCGATGGGCTGCGCCCTGCGACCCGTTACATGACGCCCTGCCAATCGATCGAGGCGGGACGGAACCACGCCCAGCCCCGGCGATCCCAGGCTCGGGATGCCGCCGTCAGGCGGTGGACGTACTCGTCCCAGTCGGTCGGCGTCGCCGACCAAGCACGCTCGCCGAGTCCGGCGAGGCGGGGCATGAGCAAGAACTCGAGGTCGTCGCGGTTGGTGACGGTCTCGCACCAGACCGCGGCCTCGACCCCGGCGATGCGGTCATCCGAATCGATCCCGGGTGTCACCGACACCGGGTCCCACTCGACCATCTCGCGGAGCGTGGCCCCTGGGTAGAACGGCAGGCCGACCCGGGCTCGAAGGGCTTCCTGGTCTTCGGTCGCGGCCGTCTCGGCGTGCGGCTGGTCGAAGTAGAGGACCGTGTTCGGCGAGACGAGCACCCGGGAGCCCTTTGCAAGCGCGGTCGGAACGTCGTCGGACGATTTGCCCATCGTCTCCAGGAACACCGTGGCGAGCTCGGGCGGGAGCATCCCATCCAGGGCGCCGGAGTCCATCATCGCGGCCATCTGGTTCGGTTCGATCCAGTACTGCACCACGTCGTCGGCGCCGACGTTCGCTCGAGCAGCCTCCTGCCAGCCGATCGCACGCTTGCCGAGCCCTCGGACGACGGCCATGGCCTCATCGACGAACTCGGCGTGCGCCTCGTCGGACATGCCGAATGCCTCGTCGCCGCCGACGTGGACGTAGGCGGCCGTGTGGAACTGCTCGGCCACCGCCGTGAGCGCGTCCGCGACGAATTGCCTTGTGGGGCCGCGGTCGAGGTCGAGCGTGCCGATCGCGAGGCCGGCAGCCGACGCCGCCTGGGCCGCAGGGTTCGGCTCGGGGGCGAGCACCGGGTACGCACGGAACACGGCCTGCACGTGGCCGGGCAGGTCGACCTCGGGCACGATCGTGACGAACCGCTCGCTTGCGTACTGCACGAGCTCGGCGACATCCGCCTGCGAGTAATACCCGCCCGGGCGGTCGCCGAGCGCGCCGGCCCCGCCGATCTCGGTGAGGAGGGGCCAGGTCGGGACTTCGAACCGCCAGCCCTGGTCGTCCGTGAGGTGCAGGTGCAGCACGTTGAGTTTGTACAGCGAGCACATGTCGATGACCCGGCGGATGGACTCGGGGTCGTGGAACGTCCGGACGACGTCGACGGAGAGTCCACGCCAGGCGAAGCGCGGACCGTCGGTGAGGCGCGCGCCTGGCACGTCGGCGATGCTCCCCGCAGTGCCTGCCGTGATGAGCTGGCGGAGGGTCGTGAGCGCACGGTGCACTGCTTCGTGAGTAGCGCCTCGAAGCCTGACCCCGGTCGGCTCGATCTCGATCGCGTACCGTTCGTCCGCTTCCTCGACGTCGCGACCATCGGCGCGCACGCCGGTTGCGAGTGGGAGGTGGTCGAGACCCGTGGCGTCAAGGTCGACGAGGATGTCGGCCGTCGCGGCGTCGTCATCATCGGACGCGACCACGAGCGCGATGCCCGAGTCAGTCGCGACATCGTCGGCGAAGCGGTGCAGCAGGCCGGCGAGCGATTCCGGACCGCTCACGCACGCGCCCGAGGAGACGCGCCAGCTGCCGGGCAGGGAGTGAGCGACGTGGATGGCCGGGATGGCCGCCGTCGAGAGGACGCTCGCAGCGCTCGGCGGCTGGGGGCCGGGGGTGGTGATGAGATCGGTCACGCCGCTCCTCGTCGTCGAAGACTCTTATCTAACAGATGTTAGGTACACTACCTTACACATGTCAGATAACGTGTCCAAATCGAGGGACGGGCTTCGGGGACGCGCCCTAGGTGGCCGCGGCTTCCGCTGCCTTCTTCAGGTCGGCGGTGAACTGCTCGAAGTTCTCGTCGAACGGCGGGATCAGCCGGGCGAAGAATGGGAAGAATGGACCGCCGATGCGCTCGACGACCTCCACTCGCGTGCCGTCGGCATGGGATGCCTCGAACAATCTCGACGTGATCAGGAGTTCCTTGCGGTGACAATGACTGTCGAGCCTCGATGCTACCCGTCGACCTCGAGCATTCTCGGGCGATCTCGAATCAAAGATTCACGATCTGCCTGTCACGGGCGGAGCAGGCGCAGGTCGGCATTGCCGGGTTCGGCGCTCGGCTCGGCGGTGACCATCCTGCGGCCCAGGTCTGAGAGAGTGTGCCGCACGGCCCGCCCGGCACGCCTGGTACTGACGAGGCCGACGCCGCGCAGTGCCGCCGCATGGGAGGAGGCCGATGCCAGGCTGATGCCGAGGCTGGTCGCCAGGCTGCTGGTGGTGTGCCCCTCGGCCGGTCCCTCGGCGAGAGCAGTGAGCACCTTCGCCCGGGTCGCCCCGAGGACGGTGCCCAGTCGGAGATTCAGGTCGTCGGCGACCGCAGCCGGTGCTCCCCAGTCGGCCTGGACCGGGTAGATCAGGCCCAGCTGATCGCGCCAATGGAACGTGAACCCCGGACGGGACCAGGCGGCGGACGGGCTGATGATCAGGCCACGCCCTTCCAGATGAACGTCGGCGTCGACCGGGAGATCGACATCGAGCCGCCCTTCGCGCCACTTGATCGCAGGATGCATACTGTTCAGGACCGACTCCATCCCTAGTGTGGCGGCCTGCCAGGCCAGGCGGCCGAGCTCGGCGGTTACGATCCTGCGGAACCCGGGCCGCATCGGTGCCACTACTTCCCGGTGGAAGGCGTCCATCGCCGCGCCAAGCAGATCCATCGCGCGCCCACTCCCGGTGGCGAGTTCGCTCGCCCAGGCTGCTCGCGGCGACGTGGCCGCCGCGGCTTCCAAGTCGGCGCGAACCTGCGCTGGAGGGGTGGCCATCACCAGGTCCAACAGCTCCTCGACCGTGCCGGTCGCCTCCGGGATGAGGAAGCCGGGCACATCACCGTGGGCAGCGGCCAGCTCCAGCAGCGGCCGGGTCGCGGGGGGCAGCGGCATCCTGGCACCCTGGAATTGCCTTCGCACCCGGCTGTGAGGTTGCTGCACGGACTGCGCGCTGCCGGCGATGTCGTCGATCACCGACGGCATCTCGAACGTCGTCCGGGCAAGGTCGTCGACCCCGAAGTGAAGACGCAGCATGAATTCATTGTCGGCCCGCGAGGCCGGATCATGTCAACGACGGCCGCCAGGTTTCAGCTGGGCCCGAAATGATTGCGGCGCTCGGCAGCGCTGAATTTTAATTGTGCGCCGGTTCGAGGACACCCCTTCGAGCCCAGACGACAAATCAGGAGACAACATGAACAGGACACTGGCGACAGCGGTGGCGGCGTCGCTCCTCGTACTCGGAGCCGCCGGACCGGTCGCGGCAGACACGCCCGACTCCGCCAACTGCCTGGGCGTGGTGACCCAGCAGCGAGCGATAGCCCACCACGACATCGGCGAGCACGCATCGTCCCAGGAGGAGCCACGACTCGGACTCGGGAACGTCACCCGAGAGATCCTGGGCGAAGACGCCCACGTCGGCGAGTTCGGCAGCTTCCTCGGCGACATCGACGGGGACCCGGCCACCAGCTGCCATTGACTGACGGGCGCGTCGGCGTTCGGTCAGCGCCTTCCGAATGCGCTTGGGTCGCTTCATGCGAGCGATATCCTTGACCGGATTCGCCGCGATGACGCCCCGACGCACCGCGAAGCCGAGCAGCGTGCGGAGATCGTTCGACAGCAGAATTCAAACCCGTCGTGGAACGTCGAGTCAGGACGTGCACCTCCTCATGAAGGGGGCGCGGGATGCGACACCGCAGGAATATGCGAGTGAATACGTGGAGAGCTCATCAAGTCTCCGCCTTTCAATGAAGGCAAGAAACCCTGATCAGACCGATTTCACCGTAGGGCGGACGGGACTTGAACCCGTGACCGATGGATCTACTCGACCCGGATCCTTCGTCTCGCCCTGTCAACGGCGATCTCGACCGATCTTGGGATCATCAGTTATTCCTTGCCCGGCGGTTGCTGTCAGTCCTTCAACTCTACGCATTCAGTTCGACCGGTCTCGGGCGATCTCGAGTCAAAAGTGTTGAATAAACGTGCGCGGATCAAGTCACAGATGTGAATCCGACCGCCTTGCCGCTCATGCGATCTGGCTACGCTCGTCTCCGAGTTCGAGCTAGAAATGGTGCCCTCTCCCCAAACAGCGGGACGGGCGAAGAATCCGCTCAAGCGTGGAGGACTGCACGTCTCCCCCACTCGCTCGGGAATGCTGAGCCTTTGGTTGACTCGTTTCCTTACGCCGCCAGGGCGACGGCGTCCTTCATGATGGCCTCGAAGTCGATGGGGCTCAACTTCCCGAGTCTGAGTTGTTGGCGGCGCCGGTGATAGCGCGCTTCGATCCACACGATCGCGAGTCGGAGCTGCTCTCGAGTGGTCCATGGCCGACCCCGATGACGGCCGCAGGCACCGCGGAGCATTCGATCAGCCCGCGGGTGAAAGACTGTTGGGGTTCGTGCAACGACCCATGGGGAGATCATGACCGACAACCGACCAGACCTGAGCGGCGACTGGGACCTGGACCCCGCCCACACTCGCATCGGCTTCTCGGCCAAACACGCCATGGTGGCGAATGTCCGCGGTGCCTTCAACGACGTGACCGGCAGCCTGCACGTCGATTTCGACGACACGACCAAGTCGACCGCCGAGATCGTGCTCAAGGTCGCCAGTGTCGACACCCGCAACACACAACGCGACGACCACTTGCGCAGCGCCGACTTCTTCAACGCGGAGAAGTGGCCCGACATCGTCTTCAAGAGCACCAGGATCGAGGAAGTCGGCGACAACGCCCTCGTGGTCTCGGGCGACCTGACGATCCGAGACATCACGAAACCGATCACCATCCCGATCGAGTTCACCGGCGTGGAGACCGACGCCTTCGGCGCACTGCGTGCCGGGTTCGAGGGCACGCGGCGCATCGACCGCCGGGAATACGGCCTGGAGTGGAACATGGCGCTCGACTCGGGCGGTTGGCTCGTCTCGGAGAAGATCACGCTCGAGTTCGAGATCTCGGCGATCAAGCGCGAGAGCGACGCACAACAGGCCGCCTGAGGCGGCGTTGCGCGACGTCGCCGGCCCGGCGGGTCGTGCGACGTCGCGCGCGTGGGTGGTGACGACACGGGACGCGACCGGGCGCTGCCGATTGGCAGATCGGCGAGCGCCTCTTCATCACCGGCAAGACCGCGAGCGTGCTCGTGTCCGCGATCCTCCGCAGCCTCGGTGCGGCCACCCGCACCGAGGCTGCCTGGGCGCAGGTGCGCCGCCGATCAGGCAGCGCGGCGGCCCAGGGCGAGGTCGATGAGCGCCTCGGCTGCCGCGCGCGCATCGTCGGCCCAGCTCGGGTCGTTTCCGATCGCCGCAGACGTCTGGGCTCCCTCGGCGAGCAGCGCGAGCTGACGGGCGAGCGTCGCGGTCCCGCCGGCTTCGAGCGAGAGTCGCTCCACGAGACGCTGGAAATCGGCCTTCTGTGTGCGGACCATCACCCCCACGAGGTCGGACGTCGGGCCGGACTCACCGAAGGAGTTGATGAAGATGCAGCCCCGGAAGTCCTCCGACTCGAACCAGTCCCGCAGGAAGTCGTAGATCGCGAGCAGCTGTCCGCGAGGCCCGGGCTGCGTGGCCATGGCCTGCGCGAGGCCGCGGTCCCACACGTGCCGACGCTCGCTCAGCACCGCCACGACGAGTTCGACCTTCGACGGGAAGATCGAGTAGATCCGCTTGAGCGAGAGTCCCGACGCATCGCGTACCGCGTCCATCCCGACCTCGTGGATGCCGCGGGCGTAGTACAGCGCGTCAGCGGCCGCGACGATTCGAGCGCGCGCTTCGTCTTCGTCGGTCATTTCTCTCCTCGACTTGAGAACCCTCGTTCTCTAGCGTACCGTCAATCTCGAGAACGCTCGTTCTCACGAGACTGAGAAGGAGTCCTGACATGGGATACATCACGGTGGGAACGCAGAACAGCACCGACATCGAGCTCTACTACGAGGACCAGGGGCAGGGCCAGCCGATCGTGCTGATCCACGGCTACCCGCTCGACGGCCACAGCTGGGAGCTGCAGGCCCGCGAGCTCATCGCCGCCGGCTACCGCGTCATCACCTACGACCGGCGCGGCTTCGGCGATTCCAGCAAGGTCGCCGAGGGCTATGACTACGACACGTTCGCCGCCGACCTGAACGTGCTGCTCGAGACCCTCGACCTGCGCGACGTGATCCTCGTCGGATTCTCGATGGGCACCGGTGAGCTCGCGCGCTACGTGAAGAACTACGGCCACGAGCGGGTGGCGAAGCTGGCGTTCCTCGCCTCGCTCGAGCCGTTCCTCGTGCAGGCGCACGACAACCCCGCGGGTGTTTCACAGGAGGTCTTCGACGGCATCGTCGACGCCGCGCGGAACGACCGGTACGCCTGGTTCACCGAGTTCTACCGCAACTTCTACAACCTCGACGAGACGCTCGGCGAGCGGATCAGCCAGGAGGTCGTGACGGCGAGCTGGAACACCGCGACCAAGAGCGCCCCCGTCGCTGCCTTTGCCGTGGTGCCGACCTGGATCGAGGACTTCCGCGCGGATGTCGACGCGGTGCGCAAGGCCGCGAAGCCGACCTTGATCCTGCACGGGTCGGCAGACCGCATCCTGCCGATCGACGTGACCGGGCGCCGACTTCGCGACCTTCTTCCCGACGCCGACTACGTGGAGATCGAGGGAGCCCCGCACGGCCTGCTCTGGACCCACGCAGAAGAGGTCAACGAGGCACTCACCAACTTCGTCGCCGCCTCGGCACTCAGCGCAGCCGCGTGAACGACGACCCCGCGGGCCGAGCCGAGAGGATCGTCCCGCGGGCCGACGTCCCGCGAACCTCGATGTCGATTCCGGCGGCAAGGTGAACGAGAAGTCGAACTGCGGATGCTCCGGGGATCCGCTCCCCGGAGCATCCACTCGTACGCCGCCGCGCCGTCCCACCTGTCATGAACGAAGGCTTCTGACCGTCTGCTTCGCACCGGACCGGCCGACGACATTCGGGAGGAGTCTCCGCTGAAAGCAGTGCGGATACGTGCCGACCCGACTCCGGCCGATCCCAATTGAATCCCGGGTGGCGCCGTCGTGTACACCGACCGGATCGTCGAGCTCGGCGCGGAACCGTGCACCGGAGCCGTCGGCGACTCGTACGACAACGCCTTCGCCGAGGCCGTCAACGGGCTCTACGCGGCCGAGCTCATCCGCCGGCGCGAACGTCTTCCGTCCTCCGCAACGCGGATGAACGCCACCTTGATTGGCTGCGCCAGATCATCGAGGGAGGACGTGAGTGCGGTGACCTTGCACAAGGACTGACGGTCGACGATGCGGCCCGTATCGTCTTCTTCCATTTCCGGGCTGAGCAATTCCGCCTTGCGGCCGAGGATTTCGGGTGGGGCCGTGAACGAGCTGCGGAGCGGATCACTGAGCGCGTGAAGGCCGCGATACTCCGAGACGGTTCCCGCGCGACTGACGTCTCCTGCTACGGTGCGCCGCCCTGATACCGGCGGGTCGATGGACGGCGGAGTCGCGTCTCGGACCGAGACGATTCGACTTGGCACTGGGGTGACCGTGCTGGACACGCAGGATCCTGTGCGGGTGCTCAACGAGTTCGCGACGATGGCGCAGGTGGTCTGCCATCACGCTCCCCGAAGCTCTTAGAGCAAGTGTTCGAATCCTTATAGGGTCAGGTCGTGGTGCAGCACTGTCCCCCATGTCACAGTTACAGCACTCTCCCCTGACCCCGGCGTCTGTACTTGTACGAACAAGAGCCGGCGCATCGCGATCATCCGGCACGTCGAGATCCGCGGCCGCCGACTGCTGCGCTCGATGGCCTTCCATCCCGATCCGTCGATGCGGCAGCTCATCGGACACTTCCCGGTAGATGCCATGCGACTCGCGGTCGCATGCACCTCGTGGGAGTACATCAAACACCCCGGCCCATCGACGAGCAGGCGCCGTTAGCTGCGACCCGGTTACCGGTGGCATTGCGGTGTCGAGAACCTCACCGACCGGCGTCCGTTCACTCATTTAATGTCCTGCGGGACAGTATGGCAGTAGGATGGTGACATGAGTGAGCAGGAGGGTTCCGCGATTCAGGGTGGCTCGTTGCGTTCCGTCCTGCCCGGCCCTCGAAACTTTCCGTACCGGTCGCGCCTGTCGAGCACCCTGAGCGAGCTCATCCTGGTGTGGGATTCACCTGCGCTCCAGGAGGAAATACTCGCGAAGTCGGGGGAAGCTCTCGATCAGGCCTCGCACCAGGCCCTCCGTCACCTCTTTGCGTGGGGGCCGATCCGCCCGAGCGTTCTCGCGGAAGCGCTCGGCACGGGTGCGTCGAACGTCAGCAAAATCGTTCGTCGATTGGCGGATGACGGGTACGTGGAACGTGAGGCGGATGTGGCCGACGGGCGCGCCTGCCTGATCACCCTCACCCCGCGAGGAGAGACGGCGGCTCGGGAGGTGTACGGCCTGGGCGACCGGATGATTGCGGAGGTGCTCGAAGGATGGTCATTGGACGACGTCCGGCAGTACACCGCCCTCACAGAGCGTTTCGTGAGCGACGTGATCGAGTCAGCCGTCCAGATGCGCGGGCACGGACTCGACCATGACTTCCTCACTCGGTCCTGACGTCCTCCAGCAGCGGGGTCTGTCGGTGGTCGAATCGCGTCTGCGCGGCGAGCACGTCGTCAGCGTGGGACTCCGCCGACACTTGCAGCGCGAGCAATGGGTCCCGGAGCGCCCGCCCCAGGTCGGTCAACTCGCAGCGCCTCACCGGGTTGGTGTCGGTGACGTTGAAGTAACCGGGCATTGATCGCGACGATGGTCGCACGACAGGCCCGGTCTACGAGAAACCGGAACACCCAGACTTAAGGAGTGAACGATGAGCCTACTGATGTGATCGCCCGTTACGGCGCTGTAGCCGCAGCCGGCGACATTGCGGAACTCGCTGCCACGTTGCATGGGGATGCGGTTTGGCATCAGCCGGGGCGTAATCAGCTCTCGGGTGACCACGCCGGCCCGGATGCGATCGTCGCGCACCTCGGGCGGTTCATGGAGCTCAACGGAGAGACGTTCCGGCGCGCGACACTTTCGGTGGCCGAGGCGGGGGTCTTGTCGCGACGACGGTGCGCTTCTCCGCCACCCGCGAAGGGCACCCCCTATGGATCAGGGCGGCGTCGACGTCCTCCGTGTGGACGGCGGCCGGATCGCTGAAATCTCGCTCATCAGCCAGGATCAGGACACCGAGGACGCCTTCGGGGCTGATCGCCCGCGCCCCTAGCTTGACGGCGCGGCGCAATCGCTGAGAAGTTGGCCTCCGCGGATCATGCCGGCGGAGGCCATACGGTTCAGAGGTTGCCGAGGACGCGGAGCCGGTCGGTCCAAGCTCCTGACGCGATCGCCGTTTCGATCGGGAGCCGGTCGAATCCGTGTCCGGACCCGGGGCGGATGTGCAGCTCGCATGAGACGCCCGCCTCCCAGAGCCCGCGCGCCCATGCCACACTTTCGTCGCGGAAGATGTCCAGCTCGCCGCAGTCGACGAACGCGGGGGCGAGCCCGCGGTATTCGGTGATCCGTGCCGGCACCGCGTAGTGCGACACCTCATCCGTACCGATGTCGTCGCCAAGGAGCGCGTGCCACCCGGTGTAGTTGTTGTCCCAGGTCCAGGCGGCAAACGCCGCCAGTTCGGGGTCCGGGGTGGTGGTGCGGTCATTCAGCATCGGGTAGATAAGGATCTGCATCGCGATCGGTGTCCCGGCGTCGCGGGCGGCGATGGCGACTCCGGCGGCTATGCCGCCGCCACCACTGTCACCCATGATGGCGACGCGCTGGGGGTCGATACCGCGTTCGGCCGCGTGCGCGATCAGCCACTTCAACGCCTCGTGGGTGTCGTCGACGAGGGTCGTCCCCGGGTACTCCGGCGACAGCCGGTAGTCGACCGATAGGAACGGCACACCGGTCTTCTCGACGTAGCTCGCGACGAACCGGTCGTAGACCGCGACAGAGCCGCAGATCATGCCGCCGCCATGCGCGTACACGACGGCCGACCCGCGGTTGGAGCCAGCCTTCGTGTACCAGCGAGCCGGAATCGACGAGCCATCGGCAACCGGGACCTCGATGTCCTCGCGCTCAACGTTGGGCGCATCCGGTGCTGTGGCGTCGGCGAGAGCGAGGTTCCTGTTACCGATTTCCCGCAGGGTTATCGGGTCGTCGCGTTCGCTCGTGTTTGCCTCGGTTTGCGGCCCCGCCGCTGCCATGAGTGCCGCGACCTCTGGGTCCAGTGTGAATGGCATGGTGTCTTTCTTCCCCGCGTAGTCGCGGATCATGGGTGAGTGTGTCGGGCGTGGCACGTCGTGCCGCGCCTGTCATTCCCCGCGCCGAGCGGGCGGGAAGGCTTACACGTCGCGCGGGGTCCATGACGCCTCTGCGAGGTCGACGCGAACGCTGCTCGTGCTGTCTTCCAGGAGCGGGGTGGACTCCTCGTGGAACTTGGCGCGCACAGCGTCGGCGGCAGCGGGGTACGGGCGCCCGTCCGCGTCGACGACGCGCCACCACGGAATCTCATGTCCGCCGTTGTGAAGGATGCGGCCAACGGCGCGGGCGCCAGTGCCGGTCGCGCGGGCGATGTCGCCATACGTCATCGCACGTCCCTCAGGAATCGCTCTCACGGTGTGGAGGATTCGTTCTGTCAGATTGCTCACCGGTTTGTCCCCTCTCTCACGCGCCTAACGTCACAGCGCCTTTGCTGACGTCGACCACCGTGAACTCCGCTTCCGGTGAGCGTGTGCCGTTGGCTTGCACGGTGACGAAGTGCCGCCCGGGGTAGTAAGTGCGGGTGGTGATGCGCCGGAAGGAGTGCGTCTTGGTGACGGTGACGCTCTCGCCGGGCGCGAGTTTTCGCGAGGTGAGCTTGAACGTCTTCGGGCTGACGGTCCCGTTGGCGCGCTGGAATCCGATCGAGTAGTCGATCGCTACAGCGGCGTCAGTGTCGTCCTCGTTGGTGACAACCGCGGTGAAGGTCAGCGCATCCTCGTCGACGCGCACAACGGTGTTCGATACCTGCGGCCGATCAACGCGCACTCGGTCACCGGAGTACCCGACCAACGCCAATGCCTCCGGGTCCGCGTTCTTGATCAGGGTGCGGAGGCCCTGGCGGATGACCCAGGGTGTATGTGCGTCGGCGTTCTCGGCCCACCCCCGAGCCGTGCTCGTCACGGTAGCGGGGTCGACTCGGCTGAGGTCGTTCAGGTGGTTCGCCACCGACCGCCGCACATACTCGGCGCCGTCGCGGTAGAGCGCATCCAGAATTCCTCGAGTGGCATCGGGATTCTCGATCAGCCAGGGCACGCGTTTCGCCCACGGCAGGTAAGCGCGCGTGCCCTCACTGGCCAGGCGACGCACGTGCTCGTTCTCACGGTCCGTCCACGTCTCGATGGTGCCGAGCGCGCGTTGGGGTCTGGCGATCAGCATCTCGCGGATCGCGAACTCGCTGCTCAGCCCCACAGTGAGTCGGGCAAGAAGCGCCATGCCCCCATCGAAAGCGACCGTCGACCCGTCGTGCAGCGCTCGTGCGGCGACGAACTCTGTCGTGGGCCAGATCATCCAGCCCGCGAACTCCGGCACCGACAGGAGCTCACCCACGATGCGCACTGTTTCAGGGAACCCCCCAGGAAGATCCCTGAGTAGCGCGTCGCGAACGAGGTCGACCCTGTCCCGGAGCCGCATCCCGTCGAGGACCGAACGTGCCCGGGTCAACGTCGACAGCTCAAGCGTCGGCTCGACCGTCTTCAGCGACGACCGCAGGTTGCCGATCACCCTCGGGTTGATCAGCTCGTCCATCGCTCCCATAGCGACGTCCTTTCATCGAGGACCGGGGGCAGCGTCGGCGCTCCCCCGAGTCGCTTCGCCGTCGGGCCAGGTCGATGCTTATCTCGCTGACGCGATCGCCCTCCGTGGCGAAGGCGAATGCGAACGTCTACGGCCCGCCCGGGGGGTCCGCCGTGGAAGAGGCGATGAGGCGGCCCTCCTCGAAGGAGATGGGAGTGATGATGACCTTCGGCTCGATCAGGTGCGACTGTCACCCATCCGCTGACCTCAGCCTCGCCGGTGAACGTCTTGCCGTCGTCGTGGACGACGGCGCCGTCCGTGAACACGGCCGCCAGCGCGTCGGCGTCGTGCGCGTTGTTCGCGGCGACGAAATCCTCGACCGCCTTGGGGAGAGTGATGGTGCTCATGTTCTTCTTTCTCGTGGGTCTACGTCGTCAACGGAGCCCCCACAGCCCAGAGCGAGTCACTAGTCTCTGCACCGGCGATTTCCTGTCTTGTGGGACAGTATAACTTCTTAGTGTCTTGAGCGACACTATTCTGAGTCGCATTCAGTAGAATTTTGGGATGGCCACCAGCGCAGACTCCCAAGCGACAAGACCGCGCCGCGCGAGCGACTTCCCGTACCGTTCCGAGCTGCTGGCCAACCTCAGCGCACTGATCCTGCTGTGGGACTCGCCACGCTTCCAGGGCGAGATCCTCGCGAAGAGCGGGGAGAGCATCGACCAGCCGGCCCACGCGACCCTCCGGCACCTGCTCGCCTGGGGTCCGATGCGACCGACCGCCCTGTCTGAAGTCCTCGCGACCGGAGCGTCGCACGTGAGCAAAATCGTGCGCCGACTTGAAGCAGACGGGTGGGTGCAGCGCACGACCGACCCCTCCGACGGTCGGGCAACGCTCATCAGCCTCACGGAAGCCGGCGTGGCCGCAGCTCATGGTGTGTACGCGCTCGGCGACCGGATGATCGCCGAGGTTCTCGAGGGATGGTCCGACAGCGACGTCCGCACCTACACCGACCTCACAGCGAGATTCGTCAAAGACGCGATCAGCTCCGCCGAGCAGATGCTCGAACGAGGCCTTCTCCCACCCAAGAAGTAACGCTTTACCCCGTCGCTTATTCATGTCCCAGCGGACAGCAGTCGTTATACTGTCCTATAGGACAGGATCTTCGCAACGGCTCATGTCGATGCTGAAGACTTCATCGAGGGATGGGAAGCACACACACATGTCACATGCAGATCGCGATCGCCTGGACGGTCGCCGAACGTTGGTCACCGGAGGTACGAAGGGCACCGGCGTCGCCGTCGTGAAGAGGCTGCGAGAGCTCGGTGCGGACGTGTTCGTGTCGGCCCGGTCGATGCCCGAGGGATATGAATACCCCGACCGATTCATCGCTGCCGACACCTCGACGAAGGAGGGCACCGAACTCGTTGCTGCCGAGTTGGTCAAGGCCTTCTCGGCGCCGTGCGGCTGGATCGCGCGCTCATCCCCGGCATGATCGCCAAGGGGTCGGGAGTCGTTCTGCACTTCACCTCGATCCAGCGCGAGCTGCCTCAGTGGGAGGCGACGCTCCCCTATGCGGCGGCTAAGGGAGCGCTACGTACGTACAGCAAGGGACTCGCCACCGAGCTCGCACCGAAGGGCGTGCGCGTGAACGCGATCAGCCCCGGTGGCATCAGGACCGAGGGCGCCGCGGTGTTCTTCGACCGGATCGCAGAATCGAACAGTATAACCCGCGATGAGGCTGAGCAGCGCGTCATGGACTCGCTCGGAGGCGTCCCCCTGGGGCGCTTTGCGGAGACGGAAGAGGTCGCTGACCTGGTGGGCTTCCTCGTCTCCGACCGGGCATCAGCCATCGTGGGCGCCGAGTTTGTGATCGACGGCGGAACAGTCCCCACCACCTGACAACACACGTCACTTCACGCGCCGGTCAGTCGCCCTTTGGCTGGCCGGCGCGTTGTCTTTGGCCGCCGGCGGTGTCAGCTTCGGGCTACAGACTGGGGCCGCGCCCATGTCGAGCAATGACGAAGAGGCTGCCTCCAATTGGAGGCAGCCTCTTCTTCTCGTGTCGATCGGTCAAGCGGCCGACGGGGCGAAAACGAGCTGGACGATCTGTCCCTCGTCGTTGAGATGGAACTGGTACTCCAGCTCCGCGACTCCGCCGGGGAAGTCGCCCTCGAGGCGGTACGACGCTCCCACCATCCCGTCGACCTCGCGCGCACCGAGGAAGGTGAGGGTGGTGGTGAAGAGGTTGATCGCCTCGTTGATCCAGGTGCGGATCTCGTCCAGGCCGCGATGGGTCTCGCCCTGGTCGGTGACCACCGCGTTCTCGGCGAACAGTGCTTCGACCTTGCCCGCTTCGCGTCCCTGCCATCCGTCGACGAAGCCGTGCACCGCGGCCGGCAGTTCGTCGTTCTTCAGTGTCTTGCTCATTATTTGTTCCCTTCTTCGACGAGGTTTCTCGTGCGCTTGGTGGGGCGGACGCTGACTGCGACCACGCTGAAAACGAGTACGGAGGCGACAAGCGGGACGACCCAGCCGGCTTCATAGGCGGACAACTCCTGCTCGGGTGAGGCATTCGCAGGCAGGTTTCCCCGGTAAACCGCGGTCGTAATCGCCAGCATCACCGCCACCCCGAATTGCGCGGCGGTCTGAAGAACTCCGCCGGCGACGCCTTGCTCGTTTCCCGGTAGGCCGCTCGTGGCTCCGATGGCTCCCGTGCTGAAGATCAGAGTGAATGCAATGCCGACCAGTGCGAAGGCCGGGAAGAAAGCAACCCAGTACATCGAATCGAGGGACACGAAGTGCAGGAGCCCGTACGCCACCACCGTGAGCAGCAGACCGAAGGCCATCACACCAAGCAAGGTGAATCTCTTGATCAGCCGGGCCATGAATGGGGCCACGAACAGCCCGAGCACCCCGGCCGGCCAGAACGCCGCTGCGGTGACCACAGGGGACCACTGGAGCGTGTCTTGGAAGTGAATGGTCAGCAGGAACTGTGTGGCGTTCCACGACCCCACCAAAACCAGAACTCCGAGATTGGCTCTGATTCTCGGCCACGACTTCAACACGTGCGAGGGAAGAAGCGGGTAGGGCTGCCGACGTTCCACAACAACAAAGACCCCGAGAAGAATCACACTCAGCAGGAGCGGACCCCATGTGGCCACGTTGCCCAAGCCCTGGTCTGGACCGAGAGTCAAGCCATAAACAATCGCCATCATCGCGAGCGTGATGAGCACCGCCCCCGGCACATCCAGCCGCGCTCGCTGCTCGCTGCGCGGGTGAGCGGGGATCACCAAGAGGCCTGCGATGAAAAGGACTGCGCCGACGATCGCCGGCCCGAAGAACACTGCGCGCCAGTCCCACTCGGTCAGCAGCCCGCCGAAGATCAGTCCGAACGTGAAGCCTGCCGATCCGGTCGCCGTGTAGAAGGACAGTGCACGATTCCGCGCCGGGCCTTCTTGGAACGAGGTTGCGACAAGGGATAGCGCCGCTGGCGCGGTAAACGCCGCCGCGATGCCCTTGAGGAAGCGAGTCGCGATCAGCACTTCCCCGTTCCAGGCGAAGCCGCCCAACACCGACATAAGAACGAATCCAGCTAGGGCGATCAGGAACACGCGCCGGCGGCCGAGAAGGTCGGCGGCTCGACCTCCGAAAAGCAGGAAGCCTCCGTAGCCGAGCACGTATCCCGCGATCACCCAAGGAAGCGTCGTGGTCATGTTCAGGTCTATGCCGACTCGCGGGATCGCCACCGCAAGCATCGACACGTCGAGCGCGTCGAGGAAGAGAGCTCCGCATAGCACCGCAAGCAGCGCTAACGCCTTACCGCGGATATGTGTATGCGGTGCCGGGTGTGTGTGCAGCGCCGGGGCGTCGAGGATCGTGTTGGTCATCGGATTCTTTCTGTGCGAGTTGGTGAGAAACGGGATGCTTCGGGGTGGGGGTTGCTTAGGACGACGCGAGCCAGCCGCCGTCGACGGGGAGCATTACGCCCGACACGTACGACGCTTCGTCCGACAGGAGAAAGGCGATCACGTTTGCGATCTCGTCGGCGGTCCCCAATCGCTTCATCGGCAGCGTCGCCGAGAAGGCATCGAGCGTTTCGCGCGGGAGAGTGGCCAGCATGGGAGTGTCGATCGAGCCCGGTGCGACACCATTGACGCGGATCTTGCGGCCGGCGAACTCGGCGGCGATCGTCCCGGTGGTCGATGTCGCGCCGAACTTGCTGCTGCCGTAGGCCGTCATCTGAGCGAAAGAGCGAAGGCCATTGAGTGATGACACGTTGACGATCGCGCCGCCCCCGGCCTTCAGCATTTCCGGGATCTCGCTCTGAAGGCAGAGGAACAGCCCTCGGTCGTTGACCGCGTGTACGCGGTCCCAGAGCTCGAGCGTCGTCTCGGCAAGCGAGGTCGGTGCCTGCGCGACACCTGCCACGTTCGCGGCAAGATCCAAGCGCCCGAACTCACTCACGGCCCGCTCGACCATCTTCGCGACCGACGCTGGGTCCGCCACGTCGGTGTACTGCGAAACCGCAATGCCGCCCGCAGCGGCGATGGTCAGCGCCACGGACTCGGCCGCTTCGATGTTTCGATCGGCAACGACCACCTTGGCGCCTTCGGCAGCCAGCCGTCGCGCCGTCGCCTCCCCCATTCCCGAAGCGCCTCCGGTGACGACTGCTACCTTCGCCTCGAACCTCATTGCCAGAACCTCCTTTGACAGCCGCGGTCCCTGCCAGAAACCGTCCTACAGGACAGTATCACATTTACTGTCTCTGGGGACACTAATCGGCGAGGTTTTCCTGAGGCAGTGTCGGCGCAGCACGCCGTTGAGGTCAGAGGATTACTCCGGCTGTTTGGCCTCGTCGGGCGGGAGGTGGCGTTCACTCCATTGCGCCAGCGGGTGGAGAATGGCGATGAGTTCCTTCGCCTCAGAGGTGAGCGTGTACGTGATCTGCACCGGCGTACTGGGGATGACCGTGCGCTCGACGAGGTGGCGTTCCTGCAATTGCTTCAAGCGCAGCCGGTCGGATACTGGGGCGACGCCCGATTGAAGGCGGGCGTGGACGCCGCCGATGTCGAGAAGACGATGCGAGCCGTGATGGACATCGCGCGAGAAGAGCCGGGCTACGAGATGTACGCGATCTACCAGAGCCCCGATGAGATCGGCTCGTACCGAATCAGCGAGCGTTGGGTGACCGGAGAGGATCTGCGCAAGCACATCGAGAACCCGGACCTGTACCCCTACCTCGGCCGGTTCGCCGAGACCCTGGACTTCTCGAACGCACAGTGGGTGCACGCAGTCATCTGAGGCATCTCCAGCGGGTCGAGGTAACCCCCGGGCGTCGCCCGCCTGCATGGCGAGCGGCGCCCGCGCTACACACAGGACGAAGGGTGCTGGCACCTCTCCTTGCCTCGTTCCTGGGATGTCGCATGTCGGCCGTACTATGCCGGTGTGATGTCGAACGGCACCAATCCGGGTGAGCAGTCGCCCCCCTCGGGGCTGCGGTGGGCGGGTCAGCGCACTGACGCGATCGCACCGGATGCGCTCCCAGCTCTGGCGCGGGTATCGAACCTGATACGAAGCGTGCAATCTCCTGAATTCCACAATGTGACGTTCCATGAGGTGCTCGCGAAATCGGCCCTCAATCACGTCGATTCAGCGTCTCGCATGCTGCCGGATGAGTGGACGATCAACCCGTATCGGGGATGCACTCATGCATGCTTCTACTGCTATGCGAGGCCCACCCATGGTCATCTCGGCTTCGGCGCTGAGGAGTTCGAGACGCAGATCGTTGTCAAGACGAACATCGCTGAGGTGCTTCGAAACGAGCTCAAACGGAAGCGGGAACTACCGCCGCGTGTCTCGCTCGGAACGAGCACTGACCCTTATCAGCGAGCCGAAGGCCGTTACAAGTTGATGCCGGGCATCATCCAGGCCCTCGGCGATACCCGGGTACCGTTCTCAATCCTCACGAAGGGGACGCTTATTCGTCGGGACCTTACTCTCCTGGCGGCTGCGAATGAGAGAGCGCACGTCGAGCCGGGGCTGTCAATCTCGCTCATCGACGACGCCCTTCAACAGTCGCTCGAACCTGGAACCCCCAGCACCGCAGCGCGCCTCAAGACCGTGACAGAGATCCGTGAGGCCGGCCTAGATTGCGCGGTTTTCATCGCACCGATTCTGCCGCTCCTCAGCGACCGGCCAGACCAGCTTGAGGCTATGGTGCGGTCCATTGCCGAAGCCGGGGCGACGAGCGTGCTGTACACGTCGCTGTTCCTCTCGCCGAGGGTCAGACCGACCTTTTTCTCGTGGCTGAGCCGATCCCATCCGGAGTTGGTCGCGCGCTATCAGAGCCTGTACAAAACAGGCGCAAGCGCGCCGGAGAGCTATCGGGTGTGGCTGCGGGGCCAGCTTTTCCCTCTTCTGAAGAAGTACGGCCTACCGCTTCCTGACGCGGACACCGCGGACAAATTCGGCCTGAATGGCGCGTCTAAGGCGCCTGCCCAGCGGTCCACCGAACCCACCCTCTTCTGACGGGAAAGGCACGCGGCACCGCGCGGACACCCGCCCGTTGCTCACTCGCTGTCGGCTGCTGCGTCGACCGTGGCCCGGGTAGCCGCAATCTCGGCCTTGTGATCGGCGACCCACGTGGCCAGTGCGATCACCGGTTCGCTCAGGCTGATTCCCAGAGCTGTCGCGCGGTACTCGACACGAGGGGGCACCTCCGCAAACACCTCGCGCTCGATCAGCCCGTCACGCTCCAGCGTGCGCAGGCTAATCGTCAGCATCCTGCGCGAGATGCCCGGGATCGCGTTCAGGAGCTCTGTGAAACGATGCGGCCGCTGCTCGAGCAAGCCGATGACGATGACGGTCCACTTACTGCCCACGCGGTCGAGGATCGATCGAAAGAGAGCCGGGTCTCCCTCGTTGCAGATGTGCAGCATGGGGCTCGCGGAGTAGTCCATCTTGTCCCTCTTTCCTCAATTTGGTCACTGGGGCACGGGTAACATTGAAGTGACCGGTTACCGGGTGGTACTCAAGTTACCATGAGTAACCCATCGGATCGAAATCAGCTGCCATCCCGGCCCCCCGAGCCGCGAATCAGCGACCCGGCCCCCGGCGGTTTGCACTTCGGGATCGGCACCTTCGCTTTCCAATACGACGACGCCACGGGAACTCCTGTCCCCGGCGCCCAGGTGCTGCGGGATGTCGTCGACGAGGCTGTTGCTGCTGAACGGGCCGGTCTGGATTCGTTCGGCATCGCTGAGCACTACCGCCGCGGAATGATGGACTCCGCTGGCCCCGTCGTTCTGGCAGCGATCGCGTCGCGGACCGAAACGCTCCGGCTCGGCACCGCCGTGACCGTTCTGAGCACGCAGGACCCGGTGCGGGTGTTCAACGAGTTCGCGACGCTGGATGCGGTGTCGAGTGGCCGTGCTCAGATGATCGTGGGGCGCGGGTCGGCGATCGAGTCATTCCCGCTGTTCGGGTACGACTTAGCACAGTACGAGGAGCTGTTCGACGAGAAGGTCGACCTGCTGATGAGGCTGTTGCGGGATCAACCGGTCACGTGGTCTGGCCGCTTCCGCACCGCCTTGACTGAGCAGGTGCTGGAGCCCCAGGTCTCCGCCGGCGCAATCCCGGTATGGGTTGGTGTGGGCGGCAGTCCGCAATCCGTCGTGCGCGCCGCACGGTTCGGGCTCCCACTGATGTTCGGCATCATCGGCGGCTCACTGTCCCGGTTCGCCGCCCTGTCACGGCTGTATCGCGAAGCGTCGGCCGAGTTCGGGCAGGTCGAGCAGCCGATCGGGATGCACGTCCATGGATACATCGCCGATACCGAAGAGGAAGCGGTGGAACGGTTCTGGCCGGTGTGGTCGGCCGTGATGAACGCCGAGGCGCCCAAGCGCGGCTGGGCTCCCTACCGGCGCGAACGATTCGACGCCGAGGTGGCCGCCGGAAGTCTGCTGGTCGGCTCCGCGGAGACTGTCGCCCAGCGAATCGCAGCCGGCATGCAGCTGGTCGGCGCATCACGGTTTGACTTCGTCGCGGCAGCCAGCCGGATGCCGCATCACGACAAGAAGGAGAGCATCGAACGCTTCGGCACTGACGTGGCCCCCCGTGTGCGTGCACTGATGATGCAACCGGCCGAGGCGGCGACGCGATGACGGTGCCGATCAATCGGGTTGCGATCCTCGGTGCCGGCCGTGTCGGCACCTCGATCGCCCGCACGCTCGTCGACGCCGGATACGAGGTCACGCTTGCGGGATCGGGGCGCCCGGCGAATGTTGAAATGATCGCGGCGTTCACCGCGCCGGGAGCGTCCGCACGGTGGGCGCATGAAGCGACCGCGGACGCTGACCTGGTGATCCTAGCGCTCCCGCTCCACCGACTCTCGTCGGTGAACCCAGTGGTGCTCGCCGGGAAGCTGGTCATCGATGCGATGAACTACTGGCCCCCGGTCGACGGGACCATTGCCGCGTTCGAGGACGCCCCGGCGGGATCCAGCGTGGTGGTGCGTGAGTTGCTCGGGATCTCGCATCTCGTGAAGACGTTCAACCACACCGGCTACCACGATCTCGAACCCGACCGTCGTCCAGCCGGGCACCCCGAACGTCTCGGGATGGCCGTGGCGGGAGACGTGGCACAAGATGTCGCCCTGGTCGCGGAGCTGATCAACCGAATCGGATACGAACCCGTCGCCCTTGACAGGCTCGAGCACGGTCAGCAGCTCCAGCCAGGCACCCCGCTTTTCGGAGCCCGTCCGACAGCCGACGACATCCGCCGGTCGGTGACATCGAGCGTCGTCCACTCGGCCTAGCAACGACCAGCACCGAGGACACGTCCCCGCAGTCGTGCAGGTGCACCCGATTGAAGGAGAACAACCCATGGAACTCGGTATTGGCGCATTCGGCGACGCAAGCCGCGATCCCCGCACTGGAACACGTATCTCGGAGGCGCAGGCTGTACGCAACGTCGTCGAGTCCATCGTCGTGGCCGAGCAGGCGGGACTCGACTGGTTCGGGCTCGGGGAGCACCACGTCCCGGACTTCCCTGTCTCGGCCGCGGCCCCAGTCCTTGCGGCGGCGGCCCAGGTGACCAACCGGATCAAGCTCTCCAGCGCGGTAACGGTGCTGAGCACTGACGATCCCGTGCGGATCTACGAGCAATACTCCACCGTCGACGCGATCTCGAACGGGCGGGTGGAAATGATCCCCGGCCGTGGATCGTCGATCGAGTCCTACCCGCTGTTCGGATACGACCTACAGGACTACGACCGCTTATTCGCCGACAAGCTCGACCTGCTGCTTGAGGTAAACCGGTCCGCGCACGTCACCTGGGAGGGCACGACCCGTCCGACACTCACTGGCCAGTACGTTCCGCCCCGTGCTGAGCACGGCCAGATCCCGATCTGGCTCGGTGTGGGCGGTAATCCGAACTCCGTCATCCGCGCGGCGAGCCTTGGGCTACCCATGGCGACCGGAGTTCTCGGTGGCAGCGCCACCCGTAGCTCCACCAACGCCCAGCTGTATCGTCACGCCGCCCAACAGTTCGGCAACACCCCGGAACAGACGCTGATCATGCTCGGAAGCCCCGGATTTCTGATGCAGGACGGTAGGCAGGCTCGCGAGGCGTGGTGGCCGCACTGGCGCCAGTTCATGAAGACCGTTGGAGAGCAGCGTGGGTTCCTGCCCCCCGATCGCGCATCCTATGAGCGCGACACCGCCGCCGGCGGAGGGCTGCTCATCGGCTCCCCGGAGGAGATCGCCGAACGCATTCTGCTCATGCACGAGCACTGGGGTCACGTGCGTCAGTACATCCACATCGACATGGGGGCCGTCCCGCAGAAGGACCTACTCCACGCGATCGAGCTGTTCGGGACCGAGGTGCGCCCCCTCGTGCAGCGGGAGCTCGGCAACACCAGCGTCGACCAACTGATAGGCCGGGCCAGCATGCCCGCGGTGTCCGTGAGCGGCGCCGCATCCTGATGGTCCCGCGCACAGCAACAGGAGGTGCCCGCGTGAATGACGCTGGCACCCCCCGTCGCTGTGCCATCAGGTGCGGTACCGGTGGCGGCGCCGCGGCCGGGCTTCCAGAGCGCGATGATCAGCTTCGAAAACATCTCGCCACGGAGGGTGAACCGGAACGGCAGGTCGACGACGCCGCCCAGAACTCCCCCTCTAGGTGCGCTATGACCGTTCACTTATCGGGTCCGTCCTGACGCTGCCCGGTGAGGGTCGTCGCGTAGGAGAACTCGCCGCCGGTCTCGTTACCTCCATTCGGATGGCCGACCATCTCGGCGACTACCAGGTGGACCAAGTCGCGGGTGCGACGCCTGGTCTGCCAAGCGTCGTACTGCGGCCGGTGGACGGAACAGGGCCGACTATTCTGGCCCGTCGCAGATGGGCACCTGGCGGGCCGGGCTGTAGTGGTCGCCGACCAGTGCGACTCCCCGGACGTGATGGTCGTGGGCGACCTGAACGCGACGCTCGATCACCTGTGAGGATTGGGTGACGGCGACGGGCTGATCGGGTCCTGTGAGGATGCGTCCCTGAGCGCGGGCGCTGCTGCGATCGGCACCTGCCCGGTCTCCGCACCGCCCTGGCTAGCGTCCCCGATCGATCACGTCTTGACCGGGTCGGCGTGGAGGGTGCCAGGAGCGTATGTGGTCACGTCCTTCGATGACACGAGAGCGATCATCGTCCGATCGTCGCGGTGCTCCACAGGTGGTAGCGTGCGGTTGGCGTTCACGTGCTGCGACGGGCCCCTTATCGGACGACGTTGACGGACATCGATCGGATCTGATGTTCGACGAGGACGAACGTGAAGCGGTGCAGCTGGGAGCCGTCCGGTGAAACGCCGTCGACCTCCGCGTCGATGATGTACTGCACCCCGCGCCGGAAAACGCTGATTGGGCCGATCAGCACCGCGAGGATTTGGGAGAACCAGGCGGCGATTTCCCGCCGCCTGTGATGGTGATATTCCTTGTGCGTCACGCTACCGTTCGGGTGAACAGCGAGCACAGGCCCTCGTAGTCGCCGTCGTTGCTGGAATCCAGCGCGGCCGTCATGGTCCGGATGGTGGCGGTCGTTGTCATCTCAGTTCCTCTGGTAGGAGGACCGTGCGCCGACTGTGGTCGATAGCCTCCCGCCTGGAGGGCGAGGTCGTGGTGGTTCACGATTGCTCCCGTGTCCGGCGATGGGGTCTGGGGAGTGACCGCTGCTCGGGGAAGGTCCAGCCGAAGACAACGGCCACGAGGCGGAGGATCGTGGTCGCTGCAACGCAGATGGCTCCCGCGAGCGGCACGGGAGTTCCGAGCCCGATGAGCAGAACGAGGAGGCCGACCCCGGAGCCGGCGGCGACGGCGTAGAGCGTTCCGACCTGCAGGAACGACACCGGCAGGCTGAGAACGATGTCGCGGAGCATGCCGCCGCCGATGGCGCCGATCACTCCGACGACCAACGCACCCACCTCGCCGACGCCGAGAGAGAGCGCTTTGGTGGCGCCAATCGCACCGAACAGCCCCATCACGATGGCGTCGAGCACGGTGATCAGCCAACCGACATGGGCGATCAAGGGCTGGAGGATCATACCGATCAGGGCCGCGGCGCCGGCGACAACCAGATACCAGTTCATCCAGATCACCACCGGAGGCTGGTTCAGGACGACATCGCGCAGCAAGCTTCCGCCGAGCGCGACGATCAATCCGATCACGAGCACGCCGAGGACATCGATGCGCCGATGACGGGAGACAGCTGCGAACAATGCACCTTGAAGTCCTCCGAGCCCTGCAGCAAGCAGTTCGACCCAGAGCGCCACCTGAAACGTCGTGATCGACATGATGCTTCTCCGGAGTGGGACCGGGGTCAGCTCGTCGTCGCAGGCAAGCTGACCCCGGGCGGGTTGCGAGGCGTCAGCGAGCGCCGGCTTCGGCCGCCACCTTGGCCGCGGAGTTCGTGGCAGTGGCGATCACGTCGGCGACGGCCTCGGCCTGCGTGATGAAGAGGGCGTGGCTGCCGGGGACGTTGGTGATGTGGGCGCCGATGCGGCTGGCCATGTGCTGGAGCATCGCCTGGTCGAACGCCTTGTCCTCGGTCGCGATGACCGCCCAGCTCGGCTTGTCGCGCCACGCGGCCTCCGTGACTGCCTCGCCGAAGACGGCCATGTTCACCGGCACTTGGCTGTCGGCCAGAAACATCGCGTCGGCCTCACTCACGTCGGCGGCGAATCCGGAGTGGAAGGCGTCGCGGTTGAGGTAGCCAAAGCCGTTGTCGGTCACGTCGATGACGAACTCGGGCGTGGCCGCGAAGCCCTCGTACTGCTGCCCGCTGGTCTCACCGACATCCGGGATGAGAGCAGACACATAAACCAGGCCGGCGACCTTCGGGTGGACGCCCGCCTCCGTGATGACTGTGCCTCCCCACGAGTGGCCGACAAGGATGGCCGGTCCGTCCTGTGCGTCCAGGACGCGGTTGGTTGCGGCGACGTCGTCGGCGAACGAGGTGAGCGGGTTCTGCACGATCGAGACGCGGTAGCCGCGAGCGGTGAGGAGGTCGTAGACCCGGCGCCAGCCGGACCCGTCCGCGAACGCCCCGTGCACGAGGACGACGTTCTTGATCTCTTCGGTGGTTGTCATGACTTTCCTTCCAGATTCGGCTCCCATGAGCCGGGGCGGGTTGTTGTGAAGGTGTAACACCAGCGATACGTAATATATTGCATGATGAATCCAGAAAGCAGTAAGGCGTTTCGACTTGAGTTCAGGGCCAACACCGTGCGCAACATATTGCATGCCGATTCCTCAGCAAGCCCCAGGTGGTGTCGGAGCGCTCAACCCCGCGGCCGTGGCGTTCTACCGCTCACTCCTCGCAGGGATGCGGGAGCGGGGCATCCGGCCCCTCGTCACGCTGTACCACTGGGATCTGCCGCAGGTGCTCGAGGACGCCGGCGGCTGGCCGGCTCGGGCGACTACCGAGCGCGACAACGGATGCCGCCGGGCTAACCTGGACATCAACGGACAGCCGAGCCGGCTAGACGCGTCGGCGAGACAGGCGCGTGGCGTTCGACGCGACTCGAACCGAGTGCACGTCGCAGAGGGAATCGCCCGGCCGCGAGCAGCAGCGCGGCACCTAGAACCGAGGGCAGAACTCGCCGGCCCCGCGGTGCCAGCGCCGGTGATTAATTGCGTGCGTGGACGCACCGCCCATCGACGCAATGCGTCACAACGTGGGCTCAGACCAACTCAGCCGCGACCGCCGAACGCGCCACCGCCAAGAGTACGAGAGGGCCCGCGAACATCGACTGCAGGGTCCGAGTACCAGCGCATCCGAGACGAATCGAACTCAGCCCAGCACCTTAGCCGGACCGCCCTAGAAGTCAATTCGTGTGCATGGAACAGCTGATACCAGGATGAAATCACTGATCAGAGGCTGTTTCCGTAGGGCGGACGGGACTTGAACCCGTGACCGATGGATTATGAGTCCACTGCTCTGACCGGCTGAGCTACCGCCCCCCGCGCCGCGTCACTCGGGAAGTGCAGCGGGCGCGATATCGGTGACCGGATCGGTCACCGCTTTTCCACGATACAGGCTCTCGAATGTCGAGAGGGTGCGCTGGATGTCGTGCGCGGCGATGAGGCGGACCGACCCCTCCTTCAGCGCCCGGTACTCGTCGGGCGAGGCCTCGAGCACCTGCCTGAGCTTCGCCGCGAGGTCCTCGGGGCTGCCGGGATCGAAGAGGTAGCCGTTCTCGCCGTGGTGCACCAGGTGCGGCAGCGCCATCGCGTTGGCGGCGACGACCGGCAGCGCCGAGGCCATCGCCTCCATCGTCACGATGCTCTGCAGCTCGGCGATCGACGGCATGGCGAGCACCGAGGCGCGATGGTAGGCCTCGCGCAACTCGTCGTCGGTCACGTAGCCCGTGAAGGTGACGCGGTCGGCGATGCCCAGCTCGCCCGCGAGGTGCTCGAGGTTGCGCTTCTGGTCGCCGCCGCCGACGATCTCGACCTTCGCGTCGAGCTCGGCCGGCAGGAGGGTGAGGGCGCGCAGCAGGACGTCGATCTGCTTCTCGCCGGTGACCCGGCCGACGAAGAGGATCCGGTTCTCGGTGCGCGGGGACCAGTCGGGCGAGTACTTGTGCGCATCGATGCCGCAGGAGATCGCGTGCACGCCGCTGAGCTGGGTGTGCTTCTCGAGGAACTGCGCCGCCTTGCGGGTCGGCGTCGTCACCGCCTCGGCGCGCCCGAAGGTGCGGCCCGCCGCCTTCCACGCGAGCCCGACCGCCCATTCCTGCCAGGCCTTGGGCAGCAGGGTGAACTCGAGCATGTTCTCGGGCATGAAGTGGTTGGTTCCGACGAGCCGGATGCCGCGCTTCGCGGCCTCCACCGAAAGGCCGCGGCCCACGATGATGTGCGACTGGAAGTGCACCACGTCTGGCCGCACCGCGTCGAGGACCCGGGCGCTGTTCTGCTTGATCCGCCACGGGAGTGCGAATCGCAGCCAGTCGTGCGGATACCAGCGCCAGCTGTACAAGCGGTGGGCGGTGACCTCCTGGCCTTCGTGCACCTCCTTCCACGTCCCGTGCTTCCGGTTCGCCGCGGGCGCCATCACGTGCACGTCGTGGCCGCGCTCGACGAGGCCGGCCGCGAGGCGCTCGGCGAAGCGCGCGGCGCCATTGACGTCGGGAGCGAACGTGTCGGCGCCGATCAGGATCGTGAGCGGCCGTTCCGTCTCTGCGCCGTCGGTGCCGGCGGGGGTAGTCGCACCGGGTGTGTCAGACACGTGGTGTTGTTCCTCACAGTTCGTCGGATGGGGGCCGATCGGCCCGTCGAGTGCGCGGCCCGGGGGTTCGGCGCGTGACTGAATCCGACCATAGTCTACGCATCGTCACCTGCGCAGTCGCCTGTGCGCATGTCGTTCGGCTCGCTCAGAGGCGGGTCTGGGGGTGGTTGCGCGCGAGCATGAACACGCCCCACACGGCGATCACGCCGGCGAGCAGGAACACGCCGTTGGCCCAGACCGGCGCCTGCGACGCCTCGCCGAGCACGACGATGCCGATCACGACCGCGACCATCGGGTCGACCACCGTGAGTCCGGCGATCACGAGGTCGGGCGGCCCGGTGGCGTAGGCGTTCTGCACGAAGTACGCGCCGAGCGCGGTCGCGAGGAGCAGTCCGAGCAGGCAGGTGAAGGTGAGCCACTCGAATTCGCCCTGCTCGATGCGCCCGAGCACCACCTTCGCCAGGGTGGCCACGAAGCCGTACAGCACGCCGGCCATGATCACGTAGAAGATGGCGCGGATGCGGCGACGGAACAGACCGAACGCCACGCCGGCCAGGGCGAGCACGACGGCGAGGATGACGAGGATCGTGACGAGCTGCGTGTCGGTGACGGGCCTGTCGACGGCGGTGAACGCCGCGACGCCCACGAAGAGGAACACGCCGCCGACGCACATGACGATCGCGATGATCGACTTGCGATTCAGCTTCACGTGGTTGAGCCGCGAGTTGAGGATCGAGGTGATCACGAGCGCGATCGCGCCGAGCGGCTGCACGACGATGATGGGGGCGAAGTAGAGGCTCGAGAGCTGGAACAGGATCGCGAGGCCGAGCATGACCGTGCCGATGACCCACGACGGCCGGGCGAGCAGCAACGCCAGCTGTCGCCCGCTCAGGCCCTTGCCGAGCGTGTCGACCGTGCGCGCCTCGACTTTCACGACGCCGCGGTGCTGGAACTGCGCACCGAGCGAGAGGAACACCGCGCCGACGAGGGCCAGCGGGATTCCGATGAACGACGTGGGGTCGAGTGCGATCTGCTCGGAGAGGTCGCTCAGGTCCGGATCCACGCAACGACCCTACCCGCTCGTCGATCGATATCCTTGGCGAATGGCCGTGCTCCCCATACGCATCACCGGCGATCCGGTGCTGCACTCCCCCGCACTCCCGGTCGAGACCATCGACGGCGACCTCCGCTCCCTCGTGCGCGACCTGTTCGAGACGATGGATGCCGCGCCGGGCGTCGGCCTCGCGGCACCGCAGGTCGGCGTGCCGCTGCGGCTCTTCACCTACGGATGGGTCGACGAGGCCGGAGCGCGGTGGCGGGGCGTCGCGATCAACCCCGAACTGTGGATCTCCCCGCCGCCCGCCGGCGAGCCCGACGTCGACGAGGAGTCCGAGGGCTGCCTCTCGTTCCCGGGCGAGCGGTTCGGGCTCCGTCGGGCCGATCGCGCGATCCTGCGGGCGACGGACCTCGACGGCCAGTCGTTCGAGATCGCTGCGGAGGGATGGCTCGCCCGCATCTTCCAGCACGAGTACGACCACCTCGACGGCACGCTCTACACCGACCGCCTCGGCGAGAAGGACCAGCGGATCGTCGCGAAGATCACGCGCAAGGTCGGGTGGGGCAGGCCGGGCGTCTCGTGGATGCCGGGCGTCGACCACCTCGAGGACTGACCGGCTCGAGACGTCCCGCGACGAGCGCCCCTCCGCGGAGCCTGCAGCAGCGCCCGATCCTCCGCGTCAACGCCCGTCCGCCGCGTCAGGTGAAGGCGCGGATGCCCGCGGCGACGAGCGCCGCGACGATCACGACGACGAGGAACGGCACGCGCAGCGCGTAGAGGGCCGCGGCGACGACGAGCGCGGGAACGCGCGCGTCGAACACGATCGCCTGGCCGGCGCCGAGCGTCTGCACGGCGATGAGCGCGGCGAGCAGCGCCACGGTCAGCAGGTCGGCGATCCGCGCCGGACGCTCGCGCTCGAGGAGTCCCGCGGGCACGAGGTACCCGCCGACCTTCAGCGCCAGCGTGGCGGCGGAGGCGATGAGGATGACGTGCCACGTGGTCACGCGGCGCTCCGACGGGAGAACAGGTCGAACCAGCCGACCCCGACGGCCACGAGGGCGGCCACCAGCACGGGGAGCCCGGGCATGAGCACGGGCGTCGTCAGGGTGGCGACGAGCGCCGCCGCCACGGCGACCGCGCCGGCCTGGAACCGCTTCAGGCGGGGCCACAGGAGCCCAAGGAAGGCGGCCGCCGCCGCGGCATCCAGCCCCCAGGCCCGGGTGTCGCCGAGCGCGTCGCCGATGAGGGCGCCGGCCAGCGTGGTGAGGTTCCAGCCGACGAAGATGACCGCACCGGTCACCCAGAAGCCCGTGCGCGCCGCGCGGTCCTCGGTCTGCGCGAGGGCCACGGCGGTCGACTCGTCGATCGTGATCCAGGCGGCGGCGACGCGTCGGGCGACCCCACCGCGGTCGACGATGGGCTTCATCCGCATGCCGTAGACGACGTTGCGGATGCCGAGGAGCGCCGCCGTGGCGATCGCCGAGCCGCCCGCGGCCACGCCCCCGGTCGCGAGCACGCCGACGAGGGCGAACTGCGAGCCGCCGGTGAACATCACGAGGCTGAGGAAGCACGTCTGCCAGACGTCGAGGCCCGCGGCAACGGCGAGGGCCCCGAAGGAGATGCCGTAGGCGGCGGTTGCCAGCCCCACGCCGACGCTGTCGCGCAGGACGCCGCTCCGCCGGACGGCCGTCTCGCGCTCCTCCACGTTTCCCTCCCGAGTCGACGAAGGGCCGCCCGGTTCGACCGGACGGCCCTCTGTTGCTCCCCCACTTGGACTCGAACCAAGAACCTATCGGTTAACAGCCGATTGCTCTGCCAATTGAGCTATGGAGGATCGCTTGTTCAGCAGAGACACTCTAGCAAAGTGACGCACGGAGTCCCAATCGAGGCACCCTCGCGAACGGGGCGCCGGTCAGTACCCAGCGTGCAGGTCGATGCGTCCCTCGAATCCGCCGCCCGATTCGAACGCGCGGACGTTCCGGATGACCCGCTCGGCGAAGAGCGGCACCACCATCTCCTCGGTGTCGGCGACGTGCGGCGTGACGATGCAGTTCGCCGCCGTCCAGAGCGGATGCCCCTCGGGGAGCGGCTCGGGATCGGTCACGTCGAGGCCCGCCCCGCCGAGGAGGCCCGACTCGAGCGCCGCGACGAGGGCGGCGGTGTCGACGAGCCCGCCGCGCGCGACGTTCACCAGTACGCCGCCCGGCGGCATCCGCTCGAGCTCTGCACGGCCGATGAACCCGCGGGTGCCCTCGGTGAGCGCCGCGGCGACGAAGACCACCTCGGCGCGAGCCAGCGCGTCGGCGAGACCCTCGGCGGTCACCGTGCGTGCGGCGCCGGCCACGGGTTCGTCGCGACGGCGCACGACCGTGGCACGCACGTCGAACGGCTGCATCAGGCGCAGGAGCTCGGTCGCGATGCCACCCGCACCGAGGATCACCACCTCGGCCCCGTAGAGGCTTCGCCCGCGCTCGTCCACCTCCCAGCTTCGGGCGCGGACACGTCGCGGGATCTCGCGCAGGACCGCGAGGGCGAGCATCAGGGCGTGCTCGGCGACGGGCTGCGCATAGGCGCCCTTCGCGCTCGTCCACACGCGGCCGTCGCCCGCGAACCGCCGGAGCACGGGGGCGAAGGCATCGACGCCCGCCCACGGCAGCTGCACCCATCCGACCCGGGGGTGCGCGTCGAGCACGGCCTCGAGCTCGCCGGCTCCGGATGCCGCGGTCCATACGATCCCGCGCGTCGCCTCGTCGAGCGGCGCGACGACTCCGCCCCCGGCCACCACGGCGGCCTCGATCACGGCGTCGCCATGCGGGAGCACCGCGATCGGTCCGGGCACGACCGCCGTGGCGTCGGCCGCCGTCGTGACGGCGGATCCGGGGAGCGCACGGTGCCGCCCACGCGAGGCCGCGGCATCCGTCATGCCCCGGGCCCGTCCTCGAGGTCGTCGATCACCGCGTGCCCCGCGTCGAGCGCCCCGGCGAGGGCCATGACGTACGGATGCCCGGGGTCGTGGAACACCTCGTCGATCGTGCCGAGCGCCGCGAGCTCGCCCCGGTCGAGCACCGCGATGCGGTCGGCGGTGCGGCGCAGCACCGGCAGGTCGTGGCTGATGATGAGCGCCGAGAACGAGTGGTGCTCGCGGTCGCGCAGCTCGCCGATCAGCTGCGCCACCGCGTCGCGCACGGTGAGGTCGATTCCGGCGGTCGGCTCGTCCGCGATGAGCAGCGACGGACCCAGCACGAGCGCACGCGCCAGGGCGACGCGTTGACGCTGGCCGCCGCTCAGCTGGTAGGGGTACTTGTCGAGCATGCCGAGCGGCAGCCGCACGGCGTCGATCATCGTGGCGACGCGCGTCTGGAGGGCACGCCGGTTGTACCGCCGATCGCGCTCGAGGATCGGCTCGCCCACGATCTCGGCCACCGTCCGGTCGGGCGGCAGGGTCGCCGCGGCATCCTGCGGCAGGTAGCCCACGTGGAATCGGAACTCGGGCACCTTGCGCCGAGTCAGCGTGCGCAGGCGACGACCGAGCACGTTCGCCTCCCCGCCGGTGATGACGGGGCGCACGTCGCCTCCCGCCCGCGGCTCGAACGCCACGCCCGAGAGCACCTTGGCGAGGGTGCTCTTGCCGCTGCCGGCGCTGCCCAGGAGCCCCAGGACCTCGCCCGGCTGGATCGTGAGCGAGAGTCCGTGCAGGGCCACGTGCGCCGGACTCGCGCCGTGCGGCGGGTACTCCAGCGTCAGGTCGCTGAGGACGATGGGGAACCCGTGCGCGGCACTGCGCATCACTCCGCCTCCCGAAGGCGGCGGAGTTCCTCCCGACGCTCTGCCTGGGCGACCGGATCGGGCACCGGGAGCGATGCCAGCAGCCGCTGGGTGTACGGGTCGGCGGGCGAGCCGAGCACCTCGGTTCCGGTGCCCTCCTCGACGAGCCTGCCGCGGTAGAGCACCGCGATGCGGTCGGCGAGCAGGTCGACGACCGCGAGGTCGTGGCTGATGAAGAGCGAGGCGAAGCCGAACTCGCGCTGCAGCTCGGCGAAGAGCTCCAGCACGCGGGCCTGCACCGACACGTCGAGCGCGGAGGTCGGCTCGTCGGCGATCAGCAGCTCGGGTTCGAGGGCGAGCGCGCGGGCCAGGCTCGCGCGCTGGCGCTGGCCACCCGAGAGCTCGTGCGGGTAGCGGTCGCCGTAGGCGCGCGGCAGCTGCACCGCTTCGAGCAGCTCGTTCACCCGCGCCCGTGCCGACGAGGCATCCTTCGCCCGACCGTGGATGACGAGCGGCTCGGCGACGCACTCCGCGATCGTGAGCAGCGGGTTGAAGCTCGACGCCGGGTCCTGGAAGACGAACCCGATCCGGCTCCGCAAGGGGCGGAACTGGCGCTCGCGGATGCCGTTCATCTCGGCGTCCAGCACCTTCAGCGAGCCTCCGGTGACCTTGGTGAGCCCGGCGATCGCGCGTCCGATGGTGGTCTTGCCCGAACCGGACTCGCCGACGAGGCCGAGCACCTCCCCGGGCCGGATCACGAGGTCGACGCCGTCGACGGCCCGGAATCCGGCGCGCCCGAACCGACCCGGATAGACGATCTCGAGGTCCGTGGCCTCGACGACCGGCGGCTGGTCCGTCCAGTTGGTCGGGCGGGCCGCCGCACGCTCGGCCGCCCGGACGGTGCCGTGGCCGACGTACGGAACGGCCGCCAGCAGCGCTTTGGTGTAGTCGGCCTGCGGGGCCGCGAACAGCGTCTTCACGTCGGCCTGCTCCACCACGTTGCCCTGGTACATGACCGCCACGCGGTCGGCCAGGTCGGCGACGACGCCCATGTTGTGGGTGATGAGCACGATCGCCGTGCCGAACTCGTCACGGCATCGACGCAGCAGGTCGAGGATCTCGGCCTGCACGGTCACGTCGAGGGCCGTCGTCGGCTCGTCGGCCACTATGAGCCCGGGGTCGAGCACGAGCGCCATGGCGATGACCACGCGCTGCTTCTGGCCGCCCGAGAACTGGTGCGGATAGTGATCGACCCGCACCTCGGGGTCGGGGATGCCGACGCGTCCGAGGATCTCGATGGCCTTCGCCCGCGCCTCCTTCTTCGACATGTCGCTGTGGGCCTGGAGGCCCTCAGCGATCTGCCAGCCCACCGTGTAGACCGGGTTCAGCGCCGTCGAGGGCTCCTGGAACACCATCGCCACGTCGGTGCCTCGGATGTCGCGCAGCTTCTGCTTCGAGATGCTGATGACGTCGCTCTCGCGGGTGCCCTCCCGGTTCGAGAGCACGACCGCGCCCTTGGTGGTGGCGGTCTCGGGCAGGAGCCCGAGGATGGTCTTCGCCGTCACGGTCTTGCCGCTGCCGGACTCGCCCACGATGGCGAGCACCTCGCCGCGTTCGACCGAGATGGAGACGTCCTCGACGGCCTTCACGGCTCCGGCGTCGGTGGAGAAGGAGACCCCGAGGTTCCTGATGTCGACCACCGTGCTCATCGCTTGACCTCGATCCCGTGCTCGTCGAATGTCTCGCCGTCTTCGAGCCCGTCGATTCCGCCGGGGCCCGCGGTCAGCGTGCCGCCGGGGACGACCGAGGTCTCCGCGACCTGCCCGGACGCCTGCGAGACCCGCCGGCGAGCACGCAGGCGCGGGTCGGCGAGGTCGTTGAGGCTCTCGCCCACGAGCATGATGCCGAGCACCGCGATCACGATGGCGAGCCCGGGGTAGAGGGCGGTCCACCAGATGCCGCTCGTGACGTCGGACTGGGCCTTGTTCAGGTCGTAGCCCCAGTCGGCCGCGGCCGTCGGCTCGATGCCGAAGCCGATGTAGCCGAGCCCCGCCAGGGTCAGGATCGCCTCCGCCGAGTTCAGCGTGATGATGAGCGGCAGCGTGCGAGTGGCGTTGCGGAACACGTGCTTGAACACGATCCGCGTGCTCGAGGCGCCGAGCACCTTCGCCGACTCGACGAACGGCTCCGCCTTGATGCGCACCGTCTCGGCGCGGATCACCCGGAAGTACTGCGGGATGAACACCACGATGATCGAACCGCCCGCGGCGAGGACGCCGCCCCACAGGCTCGACTGGCCGCCCGAGATGACGATCGAGAGGACGATCGCGAGCAACAGGGACGGGAAGGCGTAGATCGCGTCGAACACGACGACCATCACCTTGTCGAGCCAGCCGCCGAAGTACCCGCCGTAGAGGCCCAGCGCGACGCCGATGAAGAGCGAGAGCGTGACGGCCACGATGACCACGAGGATCGCGGTCTGCGAGCCGAAGACGACCCGCGAGAGCACGTCGTAGCCGCCGACCGTCGTGCCGAACAGGTGCTCGGGAGACGGCGGCTGCTGGGTGCCGAACGAGCCCGACGCATCCGCTCGCTGCGCGAAGCCGTAGGGGGCGATCAGCGGCGCGAAGATCGCGCACAGGATGAAGACGCCGAGCATGATGAGCCCGGCCACGAGCATGCCGCGCTGGAGTCCCACGCTCTGGCGCAGCTGGTGCAGGACGGGGAGCCGGTCGCGGAGTCGCCGGCGCGGTGGGGCCTGGGTGACGGATGCAGCGGTCATGTCAGTACCTCACCCTCGGGTCGATGAACGCCGCGATGATGTCGACGATGAAGTTCGTGAGGGCGACGATGATCGCGAGGAGCACGACGATGCCCTGCACGGCGACGTAGTCACGGGACTCGATGAACTCCACGAGGATGAAGCCGAGCCCCTTCCACTCGAACGTCGTCTCGGTCAGCACCGCGCCCGAGAGGAGGAGCGCGATCTGCAGTCCGATGACCGTGATGATCGGGATGAGGGCCGGGCGGTAGGCGTGCTTGCGCAGCAGCCGGTACTCGTGCACGCCGCGCGACCGTGCCGCGTCGACGTAGTCCGTCGCGAGCGTGCCGATCACGTTCGTGCGGACGAGCCGGAGGAAGATGCCCGCCGTCAGCAGGCCCAGGGCGGTCGCCGGGAGCACCACGTGGGCGAGCACGTCACCGAGCACCGCGGGGTTCCCGGTCATCAGCGCATCGATCGTGTAGAACCCCGTCTTGTTGGGCAGCGCCTGCATCTGCAGTTCGGCGCCGACGCTGGCCCGGCCCGCGACGGGGAGCCACTTCAGCCACACGGAGAAGATCAGCTTCAGGATCAGGCCCGCGAAGAAGATCGGGACGGCGTACCAGTAGATCGCGAGCACGCGGAACACGGCGTCCTGCGGCTTGTCGCGGTAGTACGCGGCGAACAGGCCCAGCGGGATTCCAACGACGAACGCGACGATGAGCGAGTAGAAGACGAGCTCGAACGTCGCGGGGCCGTAGGTGGCGAGGACCTCGACGACCGGACGGTTCGTCGTCAACGTGTCGCCGAAGTTCAGGGTCACGATCTGGCCCAGGTACTCGAGGAACTGGACGATGATCGGGCGATCGTATCCGGCGGCGGCGCGCAGCTCTGCGAGCGCCTCGGGTCCGAGCCGGCCGCCCTGCGCGGCCGTGATCGGGTCGCCCGTCGTGCGCATCAGGAAGAACACGAGGGTGACGAGGATGAAGATCGTCGGGAAGATCAGGAGGAAGCGGACCAGCAGGTACCTGCCGAAGCCTCCGCCCGACGATTTCGGCTTCGGACGGCCCGCGGCGGGCAGGTCCTCCGTCGATGGAACGGTGTCTAGTGTGCTCATGGAATCCTCAGGGGTACAGGGGAACGGGGGCGACCCGCGGTAGCAGGTCGCCCCCGTCGTCGAGCTTCAACGACTCTAGTCCGTCGTCAGCCCTTCGAGAGCGCGCCGTAGCGGAACTTGAACGACGCGTCCAGCGTGTCCTCCGCACCCTCCACGTCGGAGCCGACGACGGCGACCTGCGCGCCCTGCATGTACGGGATCGTGGACAGGTCGGCCGCGACCTTGTCCTGGATCTCGCCGATGAGGGCCTCGCGAGCCGCGGGGTCCGTGGTGACGGCCTGCTCCAGGATCAGGTCGTTCACCTCGGGGTTGTCGTAGTGGTTCGCGAGGAAGTTCTCCGTGAGGAAGAACGGCGAGAGGTAGTTGTCGGCGTCCGAGTAGTCGGGGAACCAGCCCAGCTGGTAGGCCGGGTACAGGTCGGCGACGCGGTCCTCGGAATACTGGACCCACTCGGTCGACTGCAGGTTCACGGTGAACAGGCCGCTCGACTCGAGGTTGTCCTTGATGATCGCGTACTCGTCGCTCGACGACGGTCCGTAGCGCTCGGCCACGTACTGGATCGAGATGTCGAGCGGCGTCGTGATGCCGGCGGCCGTGAGGACCTCTTCGGCCTTCGCGACATCCGGTGCGCCGTTGCCGTCGCCGTAGAGCTCCTTGAGCGCCTCGTTGGCGCCGGTCAGGCCCTCGGGCACGTACGAGTACAGCGGGGTGAAGGTGCCCTTGTAGACGTCCTCGGAGATCGCGTCGCGGTCGATGAGGTTGGCGATCGCCTGGCGCACCGCGAGCGCCTTGGCCGGGTCGGCCTCGGGCGTCGTGGCGCCGAACGGCATCGTGTTGAAGTTGAACACGAGGTAGCGGATCTCGCCGCCGGGGCCGTCGACGACCTTCACGTTGTCGTTGCCGCGGAGGTCCTCGATGTCCGTCGCGCTGAGCGTGCGGTGGGCCACGTCGATGTTGCCCTCCTGGACGTCGAGCTTGAGGTTCGAGGCATCCGTGTAGTACTTCACGTTGACGGTGTCGGTCTTCGCCTCGCCGAGGATGCCCTGGTAGTCGGGGTTCGCCTTGTACGAGATCAGGTTGTTGAAGTCGTAGCTCGTGATGTCGTACTGGCCGGCGAACGCGTGGCCCTCGACGATCTCGTCGTCGGAGGTGAGCTCGTCGGCCGAGAAGACCTCCTCGTCGACGATCGGGCCCGCGGGGCTCGACAGGATCTGCGGGAAGATCTGGTCGTTCTCGGACTTCAGGTTGAAGACGACGGTGGTGTCGTCGACCGCGTCGACCGAGTCGAGGTTGTAGAGCAGCGACGACGGGCCGTTCTCGTCGGCGATCGCGATCTGGCGGTCGAACGTGAACTTCACGTCGGACGAGGTGAGGTCGTTGCCGTTCGCGAACTTGAGGTCGGGCTTGAGCGTGACGGTGTACTCGCTCGGGCCCGTGAACTCCGCGGACTCGGCGATGTCGGGCTCGGGGTCGGGGCTGCCGTAGGGGGTGTTCATCAGGAACGGGTACACCTGGTTCATGACGGCGAACGAGCCGTTGTCGTACGAGCCGGCGGGGTCGAGCGCGGTGATCTGCTCGGTCGTGCCGATGGTCAGCGTACCGCCGGCCGCATCGGTGCTGCCGCCGCCGCCCGCCGTGCAACCGGCGAGTGTGAGGGCGGCCACCGAAGCACCGGCCACCGCGATGAGGGCGCGACGCCGGTTCGTGGATGCGGATGTCATATCCGTCTACCTCTTCCTGTCAGGACTGAAACGCGCAGCACAGGATCGCGGCGCGTTGTCGTATCCCCCAGACCTAGCACACGGCGCTGCGGATGTTGCATGGTCGGCCGGGCGGACGGCGGAATGTTTATTGATCTGCAACCTTCCACGCAACCGATGCGCGTGCGGAGGCCGGTGCGACGACGGATGCCGCTCAGTCGGCCCTGAGCGCCCGACGCTCGGTCTCGAGCTCGACGAGCGCGCGCTGCAGGGTCGTGTAGGTCGCCACGTCGTCGCGATCCGTGCGCTGGAGGCGTCCGAGCAGCTCGGACTTCTGGCGCAGGAGCTCCCGGTCGACGAGGGCGCTCACGACGCCCGTGACGTAGGCGGCGAGCTCCGCCTCGCTGCGCTGGGGCACCGGGGAGACCGCGAGCTGGTGCACGATACCGGCGAACGGCGCCGGCACCTCCTCGACGATGCGGTCGACCCGGATCGACGGGTCGGGCGACGCGAGCACCGAGGCGATGCCGTCTCGGACCACGGCGAGCGAGGCGTTGCCGAAGCGGCTGTCGAGCGCGTGGCGCAGGAGGTCGGCGCCCACCGCATCGGGGTACTGGAGCATGACCTGGAGCGCATCGCGCTCGAGTCGTGTCGAGGGGTCGTTGGGCAGGTCGGCGATCGAGAACGGCCGCGACGGGGCATCCGCTGCAGGAGCGGTCGGGCGCCCGGCCCCGTCGGTCGATGGATGGGCCGCCGACGACGGGCGCTCCCCCGCGGCCCCCTTGGGCCGGCCGCTCGCCGTGCGCACCGCGCGCGTGACCTCGCCGAGCTCCATGCCCAGCATGCGTGCGAGCTCGCGGGTGTAGCCGGGCCGCAGGGCGGGGTCGCGGATGTCGGCGACGACCGGCGCGGCCACGCGAAGGGCGGCCACGCGACCCTCGACGGTCTCGAGGTCGTAGCGGGCCAGGGTGTGCCGGATCACGAACTCGAACATCGGCGTGCGCGCCTCGACGAGGGAGCGCACCGCGGCGTCGCCGCGCGCGATGCGGAGGTCGCAGGGATCGAGGCCGTCGGGGGCGACGGCCACGAACGTCTGGGCCGCGAAGCGCTGCTCCTCGCCGAAGGCGCGCATCGCCGCCTGCTGGCCGGCCGCGTCGCCGTCGAACGTGAACACGACCTCGCCCACGCCCGAGTCGTCGCCGAGCACGCGACGCAGCACCTTGATGTGCTCGACGCCGAACGACGTGCCGCACGTCGCGATCGCGGTGGTGACGCCGGCGAGATGGCACGCCATCACGTCGGTGTAGCCCTCGACCACGACCACGCGGTGGGTCTTCGCGATGTCGCGCCTGGCGAGGTCGAGGCCGTAGAGCACCTGCGCCTTGTGGTAGATCGCCGTCTCGGGGGTGTTCAGGTACTTCGGGCCCTGGTCGTCGTCGAGGAGCCGGCGCGCGCCGAATCCGACGGTCTGCCCGGTGACGTCGCGGATCGGCCACACGAGGCGGCCGCGGAACCGGTCGTACACGCCGCGGTCGCCCTGGGAGACGAGACCGGATGCCGCGAGCTCCTCGGTCGTGAACCCCCGGCCCTTGAGGTGGTTCGTGAGCGCGTCCCAGCTCTTCGGTGCGAAGCCCACGCCGAATCGGCGCGCCGCCGCCGCGTCGAATCCGCGCTCGCCGAGGAACCGCCGACCGACGTCCGCGTCGGGCGCCCCGAGGCGCTCGACGAAGAACTCGGCGGCGGCCTGGTTGGCGGCGAGCAGCCGCGCCCGGTTGCCGTGGTCGGACGCCTGCCCGCCGTCCTCGTAGTGCAGTTCGAAGCCGATGCGGCCGGCGAGTCGCTCGACGGCCTCGGTGAACGAGACGTGGTCCATGCGCTGCAGGAAGGTGTAGGCGTCGCCGGACTCGCCGCATCCGAAGCAGTGGTAGTACCCGAGCCCCGGTCGCACGTGGAAGCTCGGGCTGCGCTCGTCGTGGAACGGGCAGAGGCCCTTGAGCGAGCCGACGCCGGCGGACTTGAGGCTGACGTGCTCGCCGACGATGTCGGCGATGTTGGTGCGGGCCTTCACCTCCTCGACGTCGCTCTGTCGAATCCGGCCCGCCATGGACTTCATCCTAGTTCGCCCCGGCGCACCGGCGGCCGGTCGCCGGGATGGCGACGGGGGTCGGCGTCATCGCTGCACCAGCCGCTCGTACCAGGCGAGGGCGGACTGGTCGGTGAGGCTCGCGAGCTGGTCGACGACGACCCGCCTGCGGGCGTCGTCGTCGGCCGCGCCGTTCCAGTCCGCCGCGAATCCCGGATCGAGGTGCTCGTCGCCCGACGCGAACAGCACGTCGGCGAGGGAGGAGAGCACCTGCCGCTGCTGCGTGTAGATCGGCTGCCTCGTGTTCCGCGACATCACGAAGGCGGCCACGATGCCCTTGAGCACCGCGATCTCGGCCTGGATCTCCCGCGGCACGACCACGTCGGCGTCGAAGCGGATCAGGCTCGCGAGCGGGAAGGCCGATCGCGTCGCATCGGTGGCGGCGTGCGCGAAGCGCCCGATGAGCTGGCTCGTGAGGTTCTTGAGTCGCCCCTGCTCGTGACGGCTTCCGCTCCACGTCTCGAGCCAGCCGTCGAGCGAGTCGAGCCGGTCGAACGCGGCGATGAGCTCGTCGTGCGAGAAGGCTCCGCCGATCCACTCGTACATCGACGTGACGAGCGCGTCGTGGTCGACGCGCGCGCTGAGTGCTTCGACGTCGACGTAGCCGTTCACGATCGCGTCCTCGAAGTCGTGCACCGAGTAGGCGATGTCGTCGGACAGGTCCATCACCTGGGCCTCGATGCAGAGCCGGCGCTCGGGTGCCCCGGCGCGCATCCACTCGAAGACCGCGAGGTCATCGCGGTAGAAGCCGAACTTCGCACGCCCGCTCGGGTCGGCGACCGACGTCGCCTCGGGCCAGGGGTACTTGCAGCTCGCGTCGAGGCTGGCCCGCGTGAGGTTGAGTCCGAAGCTGCGGCCGGCCTCGTCGAACACCTTGGGCTCGAGTCGCGTGAGGATGCGGAGCGTCTGCGCGTTGCCCTCGAAGCCGCCGATGTCGGCGGCCCAGGTGTTGAGCGCGCGCTCGCCGTTGTGGCCGAACGGCGGGTGCCCGAGGTCGTGCGCGAGGCACGCCGTGTCGACGACGTCGGGGTCGAGGCCGAGGCTCGTCGCGAGCTCCCGGCCCACCTGTGCCACCTCGAGCGAATGCGTGAGCCGGTTCCGCGCGAAGTCGAGACCGGCCGTGGGGCTCAGCACCTGGGTCTTCGCGGCGAGCCGCCGCAACGCACTCGAGTGGAGCAGCCGCGCCCGGTCGCGTGCGAAGTCGCTGCGACCGCTCGCGTGCTCCTCGGGCAGCCACCGTTCGACGTCGGCGTCGTGGTAGCCGCCGAAGAGTCGCTCCCGCATCTCAGCCGCCGCTCGTGTCGAGCTCGGCGTCGACGAGGGTGGTGCGGTCGTGGCCGGCGAGCTCCTGCGATTCGAGCCAGCCCTCGGGCAGCGCCGGGTTCTTCGGCGTGCCCGCGCGCCCGCGCGGCCCCTCGGCGCCCTCACCGGGGTAGGGCATCGACCAGTCGAGCGTGCCGAGCAGGTCGTCGAGCTGGGCCAGCGACTCGACCGTCGCCAGCCTCGCCCGGAGCTCGCCGCCCACCGGGTAGCCCTTGAAGTACCAGGCCACGTGCTTGCGGATGTCGCGGCAGCCGCGCTCCTCGCTGTCGAAGAACTCCGTGAGCAGCTCGGCGTGACGGCGGAAGGTCTGCGCGACCTCGCCGAGCGAAGGGTGCGCGGTGGCCGACTCCCCGCGGAACGCCGCGGCGAGATCGCCGAAGAGCCAGGGCCGGCCGAGGCATCCGCGACCGACGACGACGCCGTCGCACCCGGTCTCGGCGACCATGCGCAGCGCGTCGTCGGCCGACCAGATGTCGCCGTTGCCGAGCACCGGAACCGACGTGACGGCCTGCTTGAGCCTCGCGATGGCCGACCAGTCGGCCTCGCCGGAGTAGAACTCGGCCGCGGTGCGCGCGTGCAGCGCCACCGCGGCGACCCCGGCACCCTCGGCGATGCGCCCGGCCTCGAGGTAGGTGAGGTGGTCGGCATCGATGCCCTTGCGCATCTTCACCGTGAGCGGGATGTCGCCCGCGGCGCGCACGGCGCCCTCGACGATGTCGCGGAACAGCCCGCTCTTCCACGGCAGCGCGGCTCCCCCGCCCTTTCGCGTGACCTTGGGCACGGGGCATCCGAAGTTCAGGTCGATGTGGTCGGCGCGGTCTTCGGCGACGAGCATCGTGACGGCCTCGGCGACCGTCCTGGGGTCGACGCCGTAGAGCTGTATCGAGCGCGACGTCTCGGACTCGTGGTGCGTGATGAGCCGCATCGACTCGGGCGTGCGCTCGACCAGCGCACGCGAGGTGATCATCTCGCTCACGTACAGCCCGGCGCCGAACTCGCGGCACAGCCGGCGGAACGCCGTGTTGGTGATGCCGGCCATGGGTGCGAGCACGACGGGCACGTCGAGATCGAGGTCGCCGATCGTGAGCGGAGCGGCCGGAAGCGTGGAGGAAGCGGACATCACCGTCGATTCTCCCAGAGATACGGGGCTCGTCGCCCGCCGCGGCGTCCCGCGCCTAGGATTCCGAGGAGGACGAGGTGTGGAGGGCGAGATGACCGAGAGCGGGCCGACCGGCGCCGAGCGGGTGCGAGCGGATGCCGCGGCGCGCGGCCTCGACGTCGAGATCATCACCCGCCCGCCCGCCCGGAGCCTCGAGGAGGCGGCCGACCTGCTCGGCATCACGCCGGGCGACATCGTGAAGTCCCTCGTCGTCAAGCGCAGCGACGACACCTACGTGTTCGCGCTCGTTCCCGGGGGCCGCAAGATCTCGTGGCCGAAGCTGCGCAGCCTCCTGGGAGTGAACAAGCTGCAGCTGCCGGATGCCTCGCTCGCCCTCGCGGCCACCGGCTACGAGCGCGGCACCATCACCCCGCTGGGCTCGACCACGGCGTGGCCCGTCGTCGTCGACGCCACGATCCCCGGACGCCGGGTGTCGATGGGCGCGGGCGAGCACGGGCGGAGCCTGTGGGTCGAGGCCGACGAGCTCATCCGCGCCCTCGACGCGACGGTCGCGGACATCACCGAGCCGGAGTAGGACCCCGCTCAACGAGGTGGGACCGCGACCCCACGACCGGTACGAGACCTACCCGCCTGCCGACGGAACGGCCCCCGGCTCGGCGCCGGCATCCGTGACGCCCGGCACGAAGCAGACGTCGCCCTCGCAGACGACCCCCTCGCCACCGAGCATCGTGAACGACGCGGGCCCCTCGCTCACGCCGCGACCCCGTCGCGCTCGCCGGCGACCTGCGTCAGCACCTGCGCGAACACCTCTGCGGGCTGCGCACCCGAGACGCCGTACTTGCCCTCGAACACGAAGAAGGGCACCCCGTTGATGCCGTAGGCGCCGGCCTGGGCGATGTCGGCCTGCACCGCGGAACCGTATCGGCCCGACTCGAGCGCCTCGCGCGCGGCATCCGCGTCGAGCCCGACCTCGACCGCGAGCTCGACGAGCTCGTCGATGCGGCCCACGTGCCGGCCCTCGGTGAAGTAGGCACGGAACAGCCGCTCCGACAGCTCGAGCTGTCGACCCTGCGCCTTCGCGAAGTGCAGCAGCTCGTGCGCCTTCAGCGTCTTCGTGTGCTGCAGGGCGTCGAAGTCGTAGTCGAGGCCCGCGTTCGCGGCGACGCCCGTCACGTGCTGCAGCATCTGCTGCACGCGTTCGGCAGGCAGTCCCTTGTGCCCGGCGAGGAAGTCGACCTCCGAGCCCTCGAAATCGACCGGGGTGTCGGGCGCGAGCTCGAACGAGTGGTACTCGATCTCCACCTCGGGCGCGTCGGCGCCGAGCGCAGCGATGCCGCCCTCGAGGTGGCGCTTGCCGATGTAGCACCACGGGCAGGCGATGTCGGACCAGATGTCGATCTTGATGGGGGACGTCACGACGAAGGGCAACCCGGCTCCATGCGTTCGTATTCCCCGAGCGGCCGACGTCGCGGCGGTGTCAGGCGCTCGGGGCGTCGATCGCCCCGCCGAAGCGGCGATTGCGGGCCGCGTACCGTTCGATCGCCTCCCACAGGTCGGTGCGGGAGAAATCGGGCCAGAGCGTGTCGAGGAACACCATCTCGGCGTAGGCCGACTGCCACAGCATGAAGTTCGACGTGCGCTGCTCGCCAGAGCTGCGGACGAACAGGTCGACGTCGGGCAGCTCGGGCACGTACAGCCGCTTCGCGATGAGCTTCTCCGACACCGCCGACGGCGTGATGCGACCGGATGCCACGTCGTCGGCGATCGACCGCACCGCATCCGTGATCTCGTTGCGGCCGCCGTAGTTGACGCACATCGTGAGGGTCAGCGTGTCGTTGCCGGCGGTGAGCTGCTCGGCGTACTGCAGCTCGTTGATGACCGACGCCCACAGGCGCGGCCGGCGCCCGGCCCACCGGATGCGGACGCCCCACTCGTTGAGCTGGTCGCGCCGCCGGTGCAGCACGTCGCGGTTGTAGCCCATGAGGAACCGCACCTCGTCGGGCGACCGCTTCCAGTTCTCGGTCGAGAACGCGTAGACCGAGAGGTGCTTCACGCCCGCCTGCACCGCGCCCGCCACGACGTCGAGCAGGGCCGCCTCCCCCGCCTTGTGCCCCTCGATGCGCGTGAGGCCGCGGCGGTTCGCCCAGCGACCGTTGCCGTCCATGACGATCGCCACGTGGTTCGGCACGGAACCCCTGGGGAAGTCGGGCGGATACCGGCCCGTCCAGTCGAGGGGCCGATAGGGCACGGCGTCGCGATGCGTGTAGGGCTTGGGGCTCACGTGGCGGTCGTTTCTCTGGAGACGTGCGGCAGCGAGCGGAGGCCGCGCTCGAGGTGCCACTGGGTGTAGGCGGCGACGATGCCGCTCGCCTGGTTGCGATCGGACGTGCCCGCCGCCTCGGCGAAGGCCCACTCGCCCGACAGCAGCGCACCGAGCAGCGCGACCGTCGAGCGGGCGATGCGAGGGGTTCCGGGCGGCGCGCAGTCGTCGCAGACGACGCCGCCGAGCTGCACGACCACCGCCGTGTGCTCCCCGGCCTTGCCGCACCGGGCGCAGTCCTGGAAGCTCGGCGCCCAGCCGGCGAGGGCCAGCGCCCGCAGCAGGTAGGAGTCGAGGGTGAGGCTCGCGCCGTGCTCGCGCCGGGCGAGCGAACGGAGGGCCCCCACGAGCAGGAGGTACTGCTGCAGCGACCCCTCGGCCTCGGTGAGCTTGTCGGCGGCCTCGACCATGGCGTTCGCGGCCGTGTACGAGGCGTAGTCCTGCGTGATCTCGGCGCCGTAGGACCCGAGCGACTCGGCCTGCGTCACGATGTCGAGGGAGCGGCCCTCGTACAGCTGCAGGTCGGCCACCATGAACGGCTCGAGTCGCGCCCCGAACTTCGAACCCGTGCGTCGCACGCCCTTCGCGACCGCGCGCACCTTGCCGTGCCGTCGCGTCAGCAGCGTGAGGATGCGGTCGGCCTCGCCCAGCTTGTGGGTGCGCAGCACGACGGCTTCATCTCGGTAGACCGGCACCTGTCGATTCTCCCATCCCGCGCCCACCCCACGGCCCGATGTCACGCGGATGTCGCGCCCGCACGCTCGTGGTTCACTGGTGCCGTGGCATCCGCGCTCTTCGTCATTCCCCTGTGGCTCGACCTCACCGCCGTCGCGATCGGCGCCATCCAGGGCGCCATGTTCGCGGCGCGGCTCACCGAACGACGGATCGACCTGCTCGGCGTCGCGCTCATCGGCGTGATCGTCGGACTCGGCGGCGGCCTCATGCGCGACATCCTGCTGAACCAGCTGCCCGCGGCGATCTCCGACAACTGGTACATCCCGATCGCGACCGCGGCGGCACTGCTCGGGATGCTCCTGCTGCGGGTCTTCACCCGGCTGAACGGACTCATCATCGCGCTCGACGCCGTCACGATCGGGCTCTTCGGCGCGATCGGCACCTCGAAGGCACTCGCGTACGGCGTGCCGGTGGTGCCCGCGGTCTTCGTCGGGGTGCTCTCGGCCGTCGGCGGCTCGATCCTGCGCGACGTGGCGCTCAACCTGCCCATCGCGCTCATGCACGTCGGCTCCCTCTACGCGGTCGCCGCGACGGCCGGCACGACCCTCCTCGTCGTCCTCGTCGCCGTCGACGTCAACATCGTCGTCGCCGGGACGGCGTGCGTCATCGTCACGACGCTCATCCGCCTGGGCTCCGTGCGCTTCGGCTGGAGCCTGCCCGAGCAGCGGGCGCTGGGCAGCTGGCGGGTGTGGCGGCGCGCCTGACGCGCGGGCACGACAGACGGATGCCGCGGCACTGCGACGGCGGACGACGGATGCCGCGCGCCGGCGAGCGGCCGCGGCATCCGTGCACCGTCAGACCGCGACGACCTCGCGGGCCTTCTCGGCGGCGACCGTGCCGCGCAGCGCGCGATTCACGGCGGAGACGACGGCCTTGAGCGATGCGGTCGAGATGTCGGCGTCGATGCCCACGCCCCAGAGCACGCGGCCCTCGACCTCGAGCTCGACGTAGGCCGCCGCCTGCGAGTCGCCGCTCGCGGCCAGCGTGTGCTCGACGTAGTCGCGGAGCTTCACGTCGACGCCCTCGGCGCCGAGCACGGCGAGGAAGGCCGAGATGGGCCCGTTGCCGCTCACGTCGGCCTCGATGCGCTCGTCGCCGTCGCGCAGTCCGACGCGAACGTTGACGACGCCGTCGAGTGCGCTCTCGGTGCGCAGCGACAGCAGCTCGAAGCGGCCCCACTTCGCCTCGGGCCGATCGGCCGGTGCGGGCAGGTACTCGTCGTTGAAGACGCGCCAGATCTCGTCGCTCGAGACCTCGCCGCCCTCGGCATCCGTCTTCGCCTGCACGACGCCCGAGAACTCGATCTGGAGCCGGCGCGGCAGGTCGAGCGAATGGTCGTTCTTCAGCAGGTAGGCCACGCCGCCCTTGCCGGACTGGGAGTTGACGCGGATCACGGCCTCGTAGCTGCGGCCGAGGTCCTTCGGGTCGACCGGCAGGTAGGGCACCGCCCACTGGAGCTCGTCCACCGTGACGCCACGGCGCTCGGCGTCGGCCTCCATCGCCTCGAAGCCCTTCTTGATCGCATCCTGGTGCGATCCGCTGAACGCCGTGTACACGAGGTCGCCGGCCCACGGGCTGCGCTCGTGCACGGCCAGCTGGTTGCAGTACTCGGCGGTGCGCTTGACCTCGTCGACGTCGGAGAAGTCGATCTGCGGGTCGATGCCCTGCGTGAACAGGTTGATGCCGAGCGCGACCAGGTCGACGTTGCCGGTGCGCTCGCCGTTGCCGAAGAGGCATCCCTCGATGCGGTCGGCCCCCGCCATGTAGCCGAGCTCCGCCGCGGCGATCGCGGTGCCCCGGTCGTTGTGCGGGTGCAGCGACAGGATGACATTCTCGCGGTGGGCGAGGTGTCGGCTCATCCACTCGATCGAATCGGCGTAGACGTTCGGCGTGGCCATCTCGACGGTCGCCGGCAGGTTGATGATCACCTTGCGCTCGGGCGTCGGCTCGAAGACCTCGATCACCTGGTTGCAGACGTCGACGGCGAACTCGAGCTCGGTGCCGGTGTAGCTCTCGGGCGAGTACTCGTAGTACACGGTCGTGCCCGGGACGGAAGCCTCCATCTTGCGACAGGTGCGCGCCCCGTGCAGGGCGATGTCGATGATGCCCTGCCGGTCGGTGCGGAACACGACCTCGCGCTGCAGCACGCTCGTGGAGTTGTAGAGGTGCACGATCGCCTGCCTGGCGCCCGCGATCGACTCGTACGTGCGCTCGATGAGGTGGTCTCGCGCCTGCGTCAGCACCTGGATCGTGACATCGTCGGGGATCGCGCCCTCCTCGATGAGGCTGCGCACGAAGTCGAAGTCGGTCTGGCTGGCGCTCGGGAAGCCGACCTCGATCTCCTTGTAGCCCATGCGCACGAGCAGGTCGAACATGATGCGCTTGCGCTCGGGGCTCATCGGGTCGATGAGGGCCTGGTTGCCGTCGCGCAGGTCGACGGCGCACCAGCGCGGGGCCTTCTCGATGCGCTGGGACGGCCACGTGCGATCGGGCAGTTCGACGCGGATCTGCTCGTGGAACGGGCGGTATCGATGCACGGGCATCGACGACGGCTTCTGGGTGTTCTGCATGGGGTGCTCTTCTCGCTTGTTCGGATGGATTCAGCCGACGACGAACTCCGCAGCGAGGGAGGCCTGGGTTAGGACTCGCTGCGGCAGCTAAGGAGAAGCAGGCCGTGAAGCACGAGCCAAGGCTAACACCCGGGGCGCCCGGGGGCGCAACCATGACGAACGGGCGGATGCCGCAGCCATGCGGCATCCGCCCGTCGACGTGTCGCGGCGAGCCCTACTCGACCGCCAGCGCGACGACCGGGGCGACCCGCATCGCCCGCCTGGCCGGGGCGATCGAGGCGACGAGCGTGAGCGCGCCGGCCGCGACCAGGAGCACGCCGAACATGACCCACGGAATCCCGGGGAGCACGAACGCGGGTTCCCCCTGCGCGCCGCCGAGCAGCGCCTGCGCCCCCGCCCATCCGTAGCCGAAGCCCAGCACGATGCCGGCGACCGTCGCGGCGAGCGTCAGGGCGGCGCTCTCGGCGATGATCATGCGGCGCAACTGGCGCCGCTCGAAGCCCAGCGCCCGCAGCAGGCCGAGCTCCCGCGTGCGCTGCAGGACGCTGAGGGACAGCGTGTTCACCATGCCGATCGCGGCGATGAGGGCGCTGAAGCCGATGAGCACCGTGAAGACGGTCACCGTGACGTCCAGCATCTCGTCGACGCCGGCGTACACCTCGGGGTGCGCCTGCTGCGCCGCGAGGATCATCGCGCGATACGACTCCATCGTCACGGCGAACGTGGTCACGAGGGTCACGCCGATCACGAGGCCGATCGTCATCCGCGAGCTCCGCTCGGGGTGGCGCACCGCGTTCTCCGCCGCGAGGCGTGCGGCCGGCGAGCTGCCCAGGATACGTCCGACGAAGCGCAGCACGGGAGGCATGACGACGTGGGCCCCGAGCACGATGCCGGTGAACGACACGATCCCCCCGACCATGCCGACGAGCACGCCGTAGGGCTCCGTGAGTCCCCACACCACGCCGGCGGCGAGCAGGGCGACGCCCACGAGGAACAGCACGAGGGCGATGACGTTGCGTGCACGGCGACGCCCGAGCTCCTCGCGGTCCTGCTCGTGCGAGTTGCCGATCGCCTGGATCGGCCGCACCCGCAGCACGCGCCGCGAGCCGACCCAGGAGGCCAGCCACGTCGTGATCACGACGGCGACCGCGGGCAGCACGACGGCGGGGTTGAGGTAGTCGTAGTCGGTCGGGGGCATGAGGTCGTTCGCCACGGCCACCCGGTCGAGCGCGTACGCCGCGCCCGTGCCGGCCACGACGCCGGCAGCGGCGCCGGCGACGCCGAGGAGGAGGCCCTCCCTCGCGATGTGCGCGCGCTGGGCGCGTGCGCTCGAGCCGATGAGGCGCAGCAGGGCGATGAGCCTGGTGCGGCCGGCCACCACGGTCGCGACGGTGTTCGCCGTGACGATCGCACTCACGTACACCGCGATGACGATGAACACCGTCGCCACGAGGGCGAGCAGGAGCGCGACCGTGGCGCTCCCGCCGGTCACGTCGTCCGCCGCGATCGCCGCGCCGAGGAGGCCGGTCACGTGCAGCAGCGCCACGCCGAACGTGCCGGCGAGCGCCGCCACCAGGAGCGTCGGCCACTGGTCCTTCAGGCGGGTGCGCATCACGCCGCGACCTCCATCGACAGCATGTAGGCGGAGATCTCCTCCGCCGACGAGCGCGCCGCGTCCCGCACGATGCGCCCGTCGGCGAGGAAGAGGATGCGGTCGGCATGGCTCGCGGCGACGGGATCGTGCGTCACCATCGCGATCGACTGGCCGTACCGTGCGCTCGCGATGGCGAGGAGCCCGAGCACCTCGCGCCCCGTGCGCGAGTCGAGGTTGCCGGTGGGCTCGTCGGCGAACACGAGGTCGGGTCGGGTCGCCAGTGCCCTGGCGATGGCGACGCGCTGCTGCTGGCCGCCCGAGAGCTCGTACGGCCGATGGCGCAGGCGCGCGCCGAGCCCGAGCGCGCCGACGAGCTCGTCGATCCACGCCTGCTCCTCGCCGCTCGGCCGGCGGCCGTCGAGCTCGAACGGCAGGAGCACGTTGCCGCGCACGTCGAGGGTCGGCACGAGGTTGAACGACTGGAACACGAAGCCGACGCGACGACGCCGCAGCACCGTGAGCGCCGAGTCGGAGAGCTCCGTGATCTCGGTGTCGCCGAGCCACGCGCGGCCGGCGGTGGGCGAGTCGAGCCCGGCCATGATGTGCATGAGCGTCGACTTGCCCGAGCCCGACGGGCCCATGATGGCGGTGAACTCGCCCCGGCGGAGGCCGAGCGAGACGTCGTCGAGCGCCGTGACCGAGCCGGCGCCGTGCCCGTAGCGCTTGCCGAGGCCCGTGACGCGGGCGATGAGACCGAGGTCGGAGGGTTGGATCTGCATGTCGACGACGCTACGGGCGGCGGCGCGGGCGCGGCATCCGGCCACCGGATGGTTCGACGTCATCCTGCGGGATGACGTCGGGGCGTCACCCGGCCAGGTCGTGCTGGTACGCGAACACCACGAGCTGCACGCGGTCCCGCAGCGAGAGCTTCGCGAGGATGCGGCTCACGTGCGTCTTCACGGTGGCCTCGGAGAGGTACTCGGATGCCGCGATCTCGCCGTTCGACAGGCCGCGAGCCGCGAGCGCGAAGATCTCGCGCTCGCGCGGCGTGAGCTCCGACCAGGCGGCCGGAGCGGGACGCCGTCCCGAGCCTCGGCCGACGTGCGCGAACAGCTGGCGGGTGGCGTTCGCCGCGATCACCTGGTTGCCCTGGTGCACCGTGCGGATCGCCGCGAGCAGGAACTCGGGGTCGGCGTCCTTCAGCACGAAGCCGCTCGCGCCCGCCCGGATCGCGCGGGCGGCGTTCTCGTCGAGGTCGAACGTGGTGAGCACGAGGATGCGCGGCGGCGGGCGGCCGTCGCGATCCGCGTCCGCGATGATGCGCTCGGTCGCGGCGATGCCGTCCTGCAGCGGCATCCGCACGTCCATGAGCATCACGTCGGGCCGTGCGCGCGCGGCGAGGTCGACGGCCGCCACCCCGTCACCCGCCTCACCGGCCACCTCGAGGTCGGCCTGCGACTCGACGAGCATGCGGACACCCGCACGGAAGAGGGCCTGGTCGTCGACCAGCGCCACCCGGATGCCGCTCAAGTCGGCCGCCCCGGCTGCACGGGGATGCGCGCACGCACCCGGAACATCCCGTCGTCGCCGGCTTCGGCGCTGAGTCGCCCGCCGGCGAGCTGGGCGCGCTCGCGCATGCCCGGGATGCCGTGCCGGATCCCGTGGGACTCGCCCGTCGCGGCATCCGCCCGGATGGCGTTGACGACCTCGAGGTCGACGCCGCCGTCGTCCCAGGTCAGTCGCAGCTCGACGGGGGCCGTCGCGTCGCCGTGGCGCAGGGCGTTGGTGAGGCCCTCCTGGGCGATGCGGTAGACCGCGATCTGATGTCCGGTGCCGAGCGCGAGCCGGTCGCCCGACTCGGCGAACCGCACGTCGAGGCCCGCTGCGCGCACGCGGTCGAGCAGTCCCTCGAGGTCGTCGAGCACGGGCTGCGGTGCGTCCGTCTCGTCGTGGCGGAGCTCGGCGAGCAGCACGCGCACGTCGCCCAGCGCGCCGCGGGCGACCCCCGCGATCGTGTCGAGCGCGCCAGCCGCCGTCTCGGGCCGGGTGCGTGCGGCGAACCGCGCGCCGTCGGCCTGCGCGATGACGACCGCGAGCGAGTGGGCCACCACGTCGTGCATGTCGCGGGCGATGCGGTTGCGCTCCTGCTCCACGGCGTACCGGTACTCGACGAGGGCGCGCTCGCGGTTGGCGATGTCCTCGCGGCGCCGCACCTCGCGCGAGTCGCGCACCGAGCGGGCGAGCAGGCCCGCGGTCCACGCGAGGACGAGCACGGCGATCGACGCGACGAACAGGAACCCGAGGAGGAACGTCAGGCCGAACGCGTCGCCCGGCGCGGCGATGAACGCCGCACCGCCGAGCGCCGGCTTCAGGACGCCGAGGTACACCGTCGCCACCACGGCACCGGCGCCGGCGCTCGCGAGGCCGGCCCACTTCACGACGCGACCTCCGTGCGCGGCCGTGGAGTACAGCACGCCGAGCACGGCCGCGTCGTACAACTGGAGGTCGCGCAGGGCGACCATCTGCAGCACCGCCGCCGCCCAGGCGACGCCGAGCGACCACGCGGGCGAGAGCCGCCGGATCGCGAGCGCCCCGACGAAGGCGACGAGGACCACCAGGTCGACGGCGTCGCCCAGGAGCGCGAACGGGAGGCAGCAGAGCCCGAACACGACGGCGAGGACGACGTCGGTCGTCAGCCTGCCGCGGCTCAGGGAGGTGCGCACCGAACCACCGTACGCGGTGCCGCGACCGCCTTCCCGCGCGGCCGCGCGGAATCATCCTCGAGTCGTACGCCCTGGTGCCGCCCGCCGCCGACGGTCGGGCCGCAGGAGGTCAGAACCCGAGGCGCCCGAGCTGCTTGGGATCGCGCTGCCAGTCCTTCGCCACCTTCACGTGCAGGGCGAGGTAGACCTTGCGGCCGAGGAGGTGCTCGATCTGCGCGCGCGCGGTCGCCCCCACCTCGCGGAGGCGGGACCCGCCCTTGCCGATGATGATGCCCTTCTGGCTGTCGCGCTCGACGTAGAGGTTCGCGTACACCTCGACGAGGTCCTTGTCGTCGCGCTCGATCATGTCGTCGACCGTGACCGCGATGGAGTGGGGCAGCTCGTCGGACACGCCCTCGAGTGCAGCCTCGCGGACGTACTCGGCGATGCGCTCGGTGACGTCCTCGTCGGTGAGCGTCTCGGCCGGGTACAGGGCGTGCTCCGCGGTCGGCATGAGCGCGAGCAGCTCGTCGACGAGCACGTCGAGCTGCTCCCCCTTCGGCGCCGACACCGGGATGATGGCCGCCCATTCGCGCAGCTCCGACACCGCGAGCAGCTGCTCGGCGACCTTGGCCTTCGACGTGGCATCCGTCTTCGTGACGATCGCGACCTTCCTCGCGTTCGGGTACTGGTCGAGCTGCTCGTTGATGTAGCGGTCGCCCGGCCCGACCGCCTCGTTCGCCGGCACGCAGAACGCGATGACGTCGACGTCGCCGAGGGTCGACTGCACGAGCGTGTTGAGGCGCTCGCCGAGGAGCGTGCGCGGGCGATGCAGTCCCGGGGTGTCGACGAGGATGAGCTGCCCGTGCTCGCGGTGCACGATCCCGCGGATGGCGCGTCGCGTGGTCTGCGGCTTCGAGCTCGTGATCGCCACCTTCTCGCCGACGAGCGCGTTCGTGAGGGTCGACTTGCCGACGTTGGGGCGTCCGACGATCGAGACGAATCCGGCCCGGTACTCAGCCACGGTGGTTCCTTCCTTCGAGCTCGCCCGGGTCGAAGGCCGACTGGGCGTCGATCAGCGCCTGATCGCGTTCGACGAGGATGGTGGCGATGCGCTTGCGCCGGCCCTCGGTGCGCTCGGCCTCGAGGATCAGCCCCGACACGGTCACGCGCTCCCCCGGCTGCGGCAGCCGCCCGAGCTCCTTCGCGAGCAGCCCGCCTGCCGAGTCGACGTCCTCGTCCTCGAGGTCGAGGCCGAACAGCTCGCCGAGCTCGTCGACGGGCAGCCGCGCGTTCACGCGGTAGCGTCCGCCGCCGAGGTCCTCCACCTGGGCGGCCTCGCGGTCGTACTCGTCGGAGATGTCGCCGACGAGCTCCTCGATCAGGTCCTCGAGGGTCACGAGACCGGCGATGCCGCCGTACTCGTCGACGACCATCGCGAGGTGGTTCGACTCCAGCTGCATCTTGCGCAGCAGCGCGTCGGCCTTCATCGAGTCGGGCACGAACACGGCAGGCCGCACGAGCTCGCCGACGGTGAGCCCCTCGGCGTCGAGCGGTCGTTCGAAGCCGAGCCTGGCGAGGTCGCGCAGGTAGAGGATGCCGGTGACGTCGTCGGCGTCGCGCTCGATCACGGGGATGCGCGAGTACCCGGCCCTGAGGAACAGCGCCATCGCCTGCTGCAGGTGCGCCGACGCGTCGATCGTGACCATGTCGGTGCGCGGCACCATCACCTCGCGCACGACCGTGTCGTTGAACTCGAAGATCGAGTGGATGAGCTCGCGGTCGCCCTCCTCGAGCACGTCGAGCTCGGTGGCCTCGTCGACCATGCTCAGCAGCTGCTCCTCGCTCGAGACGCCCGCGAAGCGGATGCGGCCGGGGGTCACCCGGTTGCCGAGCGACACGAGGGCGTTCGCGAGCGGACCGAGGAGCACGCGCAGGAAGTGGACGAGCGGCGCGGTCAGCCGCAGCACGGTCGCGGCATGCGCCCGACCCACGCTCCTCGGGCTCGCGCCGACGAGCACGAAGGAGACCGCCGTCATGATGAGCGCGGAGTACAGCAGCACGAGCCACACGTTGTCGAGGAAGGACGTGAAGGCGAGGGTCACGAGCACGGCCGCGGTCGTCTCCGCGATGATGCGCATGAAGTTCACGGCGTTGACGTGCGCGCCGGTGTCGTCGGCAATGGCGAGCAGCGACCGCCGGGCCCGGGCGCCGAACGCGAGCTCGGTGACATCCGCCCGGCTGGAGACCCCGAGGGCTGCGTCGACCGCGGCCATGAGACCGCCGAACGCGACGAGCACGAACGCGGCGCCGAGGAAGAGCCAGGGCTGCATGGTCAGCGGCGTCGCTCCTGCATCGCGAAGCCGACGAGGAGGTCGCGCTGGACGCCGAACATCTCCTTCTCCTCAGCGGGCTCGGCGTGGTCGAAGCCGAGCAGGTGCAGGATGCCGTGCGTCGTGAGCAGGAGCAGTTCGTCGATGAGCGGATGCCCCGCGCTCCTCGCCTGCGCCTCGGCGACCTGCGGGCACAGCACGACGTCGCCCAGCAGCCCAGGAGGCGCCGGCTGGTCCTCGGTGCCGGGGCGGAGCTCGTCCATGGGGAAGCTCAGCACGTCGGTGGGACCGGGCTCGTCCATCCACTGCACGTGCAGCTGCTCCATCGCGCCCTCGTCGACGAGCACGATCGCGAGCTCGGCGTCGGGGTGCACGTGCATCGCGTCGAGCGCATAGACCGCGAGGCGCTGCAGCGCGGCCTCGTCGACCGCGACGGCGGATTCGTTGTTGACCTCGATGCTCACGCCTTGCCACCCTTCCTGGGCAGGTGATCGCGCGGCGCGGCGTGGCCCCGTCGCTCGGCGCGGTTGGCGAACTCGCGCGCCTGGTCGCGCTCGAACCGCTGCGCCTGCGTGCGCTGGTCGTACTCGGTGTAGGCGTCGACGATGCGGCCGACGAGGCTGTGGCGCACGACGTCGTCGCTCGTGAGGCGGACGAAGTGGATGTCGTCGACGTGGTCGAGGATGCGGGTCACGAGGCGCAGCCCGCTCGCGCCGCCTGGCAGGTCGATCTGGGTGATGTCGCCCGTCACCACCATCTTCGAGCCGAAGCCGAGGCGCGTGAGGAACATCTTCATCTGCTCGGGCGTGGTGTTCTGCGCCTCGTCGAGCACGACGAACGAGTCGTTCAGCGTGCGGCCGCGCATGTAGGCGAGCGGCGCCACCTCGACGGTGCCCGCCGCGAGGAGCTTCGGGACCATCTCGGGGTCCATCATCTCGTTGAGCGCGTCGTAGAGCGGACGGAGGTACGGGTCGATCTTGTCGGTGAGCGTGCCGGGCAGGAATCCGAGCCGCTCTCCGGCCTCGACGGCGGGACGGGTCAGGATGATGCGGCTGACCTCCTTGCGCTGCAGCGCCTGGACGGCCTTCGCCATGGCCAGGTAGGTCTTGCCGGTGCCGGCGGGGCCGATGCCGAACACGATGGTGTTCTCGTCGATCGCGTCGACGTACTCGCGCTGGCCCTCGGTCTTGGGGCGGATCGTCCGGCCGCGCGCGGAGACGATCACCTGTCCGAGCAGTTCGGACGGCTTGGCATTGGGATCGGCATCGAGCATTCGGGCCGAGCTCCTCACTTCGGTGGGTGTCGGATCCTGGCCGGCTCGCACGAGCTCCAGGAGTTCTTCGATGAGGCGGCGCACCCGGTTGCGCTCGTCGGCGTCGCCGCGGATCGCGATCTCGTTGCCGCGCACGTGCACCTCGACGCCCGGGTACTCGTGCTGGATCGACGTGAGCAGGCGATCCTGGGGGCCGAGGAGCCGCACCATCGCGATGCCGTCGATGCGGAGTCGCACCTCGTCGTCGCGGACGGGCTGCGACGCAGCCGCGTCGGGACCCTGCGGATCAGCCGGCAAGCGATGCCTCCTCGAGGCCGCCCGCGAGGACGTGGGCGTGCACGTGGAAGATGGTCTGCCCGGCCCCTCCGCCGGTGTTGAAGATGAGCCGGAAGTCGCCGTCGGAGAGGTCGGCGGCGATGCCGCGGGCGACCGCGACCAGCTCCGCGAGCAGCTCGGGGTCGCCTTCGGCGAGTTCGACGACGTCGCGGTAGTGGCCCTGCTTAGGGGTCACGACGACGTGCACGGGCGCCTTCGGGGCGATGTCGTGGAACGCGATGACCCGGTCGGTCTCCGCCACGATCTGCGCGGGGATCTCACGCGCGGCGATCCGCTCGAAGAGCGTCGGCTCGGCAGCGGACTCGGTCATCCTCCCATCGTAGCGAGGGATGACTCACCACCGCCCGAGCGCGACGTTCAGCACCGCGATGGCGGCGGGCCCCGCGGTGGACGTGCGCAGCACGGATGCCCCGAGCCGCACGGGTTCCGCGCCGGCGGCGACGAGTCGCTCCAGCTCGACGGGCGCGATGCCGCCCTCGGGTCCGACGACGAGCGCGAGGTCGCGGCCGTCGGGCCGGACGTCGGTGAGCGCGATCGCGGCGGTCGGCTCGAGGAGGAGCATCCGGCTGCCGTCGAGTGCCGTCGCCAGGCCGGCGGTCGGGGTCACGGGCGCGACGGGCGGCAGCCACGACCGGATCGACTGCTTCACGGCCTCGCGCACGATCGTCGCCCAGCGCTGGCGGCCCTTCTCGGCCTTCGGACCCTCCCAGCGCGAGACGGAGCGCGCGGCGGCCCACGGCACGATCGCGTCGACGCCGAGCTCGGTGGCCGCCTGCACCGCCAGCTCGTCGCGGTCGCCCTTCGCGAGCGCCTGGACGAGCGTGATGCGCGGAGTCGGCGGCGCCTCGATCACGATGTCGTCGGCCTCGAGCGCGAGCTCGCGCGGGCCGGTCGAGGTCACCACGCCGTGCACGACGATGCCGCGGCCGTCGCCGATCGCGATCCGCTCGCCGGCGCGCACCCGGGACACGGTGACGGCGTGCCGCGCCTCATCGCCCGAGAGCTGCACGACGGCGCCCGGCGCGAGCCCGGCGAGGTCGAGCGACTCGTCGAGGTAGAGGTGGCTCATCGCGGCATCCGTCAGCCGAGGAACCGGTCACGGAGGCGGGCGAAGAGCCCCTGCTGGAAGTGCGTGAGCTCGGGCGCGGGCGCCTTCTTCGACGCCGCGAACTGCTGCACCAGGTCGCGCTCCTTCGACGACAGCCTGGTGGGCGTCACGACCTGCACGCCGATCTTCAGCTCGCCGCGACCCGTGCCGCGGAGCCTCGTGACCCCGCGGTCCTTCACGGTGAGGATCTCGCCGCTCTGCAGCCCCGGCCGGAGCTCGACGTCGACGTCGCCGTCGAGCGCGGGGATCGTCGTGTGCGCGCCGAGGATGGCGTCGGTCATGGCCACCTCGAGCGTGCAGAGCAGGTCGTCGCCGTTCCGGCTGAAGACGTCGTGGTTGCGCACCTTGATCTCGAGGTACAGGTCGCCGTTGGGGCCGCCGGCTGGGCCCGACTCGCCGGAACCCGGCATCTGCAGGCGGACGCCGGTGTCGACGCCCGCGGGGATGTCGACCGGCACGGTGCGGCGGGCGCGCACGCGGCCCTGGCCCTGGCACGTGACGCACGGCGTCGCGATGATGGTGCCGTAGCCGCGGCAGCTGCCGCACGGGCTCGACGTCATGACGTTGCCGAGGAGGGACCGCACGGAACGCTGGATCGACCCGGTGCCGTGGCAGATGTCGCACGTCACCGGCGAGGTGCCGGGCTGGCAGCAGGATCCGTGGCACGTGTCGCACGTGACGGCCGTGTCGACCTCGATGTCGCGGTGGGTGCCGAAGATCACCTCGTCGAGGCCGACCTCGACGCGGATGAGCGCGTCCTGGCCGCGCTCGCGCCGCGAGCGGGGACCTCGGGTCTGCTGGCCGGCGCCGAAGAACGTCTCGAAGATGTCGCCGAACCCGCCGAAGCCCTGGCCGCCGAAGCCGGCCTGGCCGCCGCCGAGGTCGTACTGCTGGCGCTGCTTGGGGTCGGAGAGCACGTCGTACGCGTGCGTCACGGCCTTGAACCGCTCGGATGCCTCGGCACCCGGGTTCACGTCGGGGTGGAGTTCGCGCGCCAGGCGGCGGTACGCCTTCTTGATCTCGTCGGGGGTGGCGTCACGCGAGACGCCGAGGACCTCGTAGTGGTCTGCCACGGAGGGCGTGTCCTTTCGATTGCCGGATGCCGGTGCGATTCGGCAGCGGGAGTCAGCTCTCGCCGAGGGTGCGGGAGAGGTAGCGGGCGACGGCGCGGACGGCCGCCATGCTGTTGGAGTAGTCCATGCGGGTCGGGCCGACGACGCCGAGGCGCGAGATGTCGCGTCCGGGGATCTCGAACGCGCTCGAGACGATCGACGTCTCGCCGAGTCCGAACGAGGCGTTCTCGCGGCCGATCCGCACGGCGACCGCGTGCTCGTCGCCGGCCATCTCGCCGAAGAGCTTCAAGAGCTCGACCTGCTCCTCGATCGCCTCGATGACCCCGAGGATCGAACCGGCGAAGTCCTGCTCGGTTCGCACGAGGTTCGCGGCGCCGGCCACGACGAGGCGGTCCTGCCGCTGCGCACGTGCCTGCTCGGCGAGCGTCGCCGCCAGCGTGTGCGGCACGACCGCGTGACGGCGGTCGGTGCTGACGGCCTCGGCGCTCAACGCCTCGGCGGCCTCGGCCATCGTGCGGCCGCCCGCGATGTCGTTCAGCCGCACTCGCATGGCGGAGAGGGTCTCCTCGTCGACCGGCTGCTCGAGTTCGGCGAGGCGCTGCTCGACCTGGCCGGAGTCGGCGATCAGGATGCAGAGCACCCGATTCGGTGCGAGCGAGACGAGCTCGACGTGGCGCACGCGGGCGCTGCCGAAGCTCGGGTACTGCACCACGGCCAGCTGCTTGGTGAGCTGCGCGATGAGTCGCACGGTGCGGGCCAGCAGTTCGTCGAGGTCGCTCGACTCCCCCAGGAACGTCTCGATCGCCTGCCGCTGCGCGTGGCTGAGCGGGCGGACGTCGGTGAGCTGGTCGACGAAGACGCGGTAACCCTTGTCGGTGGGGATGCGGCCCGACGAGGTGTGCGGCGCCGCGATGAGCTCCTCCTCCTCGAGGAGCGCCATGTCGTTGCGGATCGTCGCGGCGGACACGCCGAACGCATGCCGCTCGACGATCGTCTTCGAGCCCACCGGCTCACGCGACGCTACGTAGTCCTGCACGATGGCCCGGAGCACCGCGAGACTGCGTTCGGAGACCATGGTCCTCGCTTCCCTCATCGCTTAGCACTCGTTCTGACTGAGTGCCAATCCTATCGCGACATCCCGTGACCTGGCCGTTGCCACCCGTCAGCGGCGGCGATACCGTATGGATAATCCGCGAGTCACCCCCTTGGCTGCGATCCCCCCTTCACGCAGTCGCGGTTCACCCCTGAACCCCCGAAAGGCACGCAATGACCGACCCCAATGCCCAGTCCGACCCGAACGTCCCCCCGACCTCGCCCCAGCAGCCGGCATCTCCCACGGCCACCAGCGCCCAGCTCTCCCCCGAACAGGACGTGCAGTGGGGCTCGTTCGCCCACCTCGGCGGCGTCCTCGGCATCCTGCCGTCGCTCATCATCTGGCTCGTCTTCAAGGATCGCGGCTCCTTCACGAACACCGAGGCGAAGGAGGCGCTGAACTTCCAGATCACGCTCATCTTCGGCTACATCATCTCGGCGATCCTCTGGATCGTCTTCGTCGGCTACCTCCTCACGTGGGCCGTCTGGATCGTGGGCGTGGTCTTCTCGATCATCGCCTTCCTGCAGGTGAAGGACGGCAAGCACTACCGCTACCCGTTCGCCATCCGCCTCATCAAGTAGCACCGGCACCCGGTTTCGCCCGTCGAAGGAGCGTCCTACTCCCGCGGCGGGCGTTGCTGTGCCAGCATGAGACCACCGAGTCTCGCCGAAGGACGAGCCCGAAGAAGGAGTCCGCATGTCCGATCAGACCCCGCCTCCCCCGCCGCCGCAGAGCCCGCCTCCGCCGCCGCCGCCGCCGCAGGGCCCGCCGCCGCCCCCACAGGGGCCCCCGCCACCGCCGCAGAGCCCCTACCAGCAGAGCTCGCAGCTCAACCCGAGCGACGAGAAGCTGTGGGCGACGCTCATCCACATCGGAGGCATCTTCTTCAGCTTCATCCCCGCGTTGATCGGCTACCTGGTCCTGAAGGACCGGGGGCCCTTCATCCGGGAGCACACGGCGACCGCCCTGAACTTCCAGATCACGATGGCGATCGCCTACGTGATCAGCTACGTCCTGTGGCTGGCCGTCGTGGGCATCTTCCTCACGATCGCGATCGGCGTGGTCGTGATCGTGTTCAGCATCATCGCCGCGGTGAAGGCCAACCAGGGCCAGCTCTACACGTACCCGCTCTCGATCAAGTTCGTGAGCTGATCGGGTTCACTCCTCCAGCAGGCGCCTGACGACGGCGTCCGCGAGCAGCCGCCCCCGCCTGGTGAGCGTCAGCACACCGGCGAGGGCGGCTTTCGCGTCCACGAGGTCGTCGGCGATGAGGCCCGCGACCGCGTGCCGGCCTCCGACGTGCAGCGATGGGATCTCGATCCCGTCGCGGATGCGCGTGAGGAGCAGCACGCGCTCGGTCTCGCGCGTGGGATCGTCGAGGCGCTCGCGGCCGACCGCGGGCGAGAGGCCCGCGGTCACGCGCTCGGCGTAGGCGGCCGGGTGCTTCGCGTTCCACCACCGCACGCCGCCGACGTGGCTGTGCGCCCCCGGGCCGACGCCCCACCAGTCGTCGCCGCGCCAGTATCCGAGGTTGTGCCGGGATCGGTGCGCGGCATCCGTCGCCCAGTTGCTCACCTCGTACCACTCGTAGCCCGCGGCACCGAGGAGCTCGTCGGCCAGCTCGTACATGTCGGCCTCGAGGTCGTCGGAGGGCTCGGCGAGCTCGCCGCGGCGGATCCGGCGAGCGAGGCTGGTGCCGTCCTCGACGATGAGGGCGTAGGCGCTCACGTGGTCGGGCCGGTGCGCGACCACCGCCTCCACACTCCGCCGCCAGTCGGCGAGCGACTCCCCCGGCGTGCCGTAGATGAGGTCGAGGCTCACGTCGAGTCCCGCGTCGCGCGCCCAGCCGACGACGAACGGGATGCGGTCGGGGTCGTGCGTGCGATCGAGGGCGGCGAGCACGTGCGGCACGGCCGACTGCATGCCGAACGACACCCGCGTGAACCCGCCGTCGGCGAGGCGCCGCAGGTCGTCGGGGCCGACCGAGTCGGGGTTCGCCTCGGTGGTCACCTCGGCATCGGGTGCGAGCCCGAACTCGTCGCGTACGGCGGCGAGCATCCGCACGAGGTCGTCGGCCGGCAGCAGGGTCGGGGTCCCGCCGCCGAAGAAGACCGTGTCGGCCCGACGTGCGGGGACTCCGGATGCCTCGAGCACGCCCCGCGAGATCCGGATCTCGCCGATGGCATGATCGGCGTAGTCGACCTGGCGGGCGCCGCGGAGCTCCCCGGCGGTGTAGGTGTTGAAGTCGCAGTACCCGCAGCGGACGCGGCAGAAGGGCACGTGCACGTACACCCCGAACGCGCGGTCGGGCGCACCGTCGGCCGCCGAGGGCGGCAGCAGGCCGTCGAGCGGGGCGGGCTCGCCCAGCGGCAGGGCGGATGCCACCGGCTACACGCCGCCCGCGGGGTGCAGCGCGCGGAGCTCGACGCGGGTGAGCTCGCGGCGCTTGCGGCGCTGGCGCGGCGCGCCGAGGCGATGGATGCCGCCCCGTGTGCCGAGGAGCGAGCGGATCGTGAGCCACACGGTGTCGTCCTCGCGGTGCTCGAGGATGAACGACTCCTCGCCGCTCTCCGGACCCTCGGCGGTCGTGCCGTAGGCGAAGCCGATGCGGTCGGGCTCGTCGATGACGTACACGACGAGCACGGGTGTGTCGTGGGCGCGGAAACGCCCCCTGCGACGGAGGGTCGCCGTCACCCCGGCCGTGATGTAGGGCGTGCCGTCGGCGCCGAAGCGGTCCTCGGAGCGCGGCGCGGGCTGCTCGGCGAGCGGCATGCCCTCGGCGTCGTAGACGATGCCGGGGTACTGCGCACCCGTGCCTGCGGAGACGTCGACGACCTCGAACCCGGCGCCCTGCTGGACGCCCCAGGTCATGAGCGCCTCGGCGGCGCGATCGAAGCGCTCCTGCCCGCTGCCGAGGCGCACCGAGTCCTCCGCCGGGCGGTAGCCCGCGGGCGGGTAGCGCAGCAGGTCGGGTGCGAGGGTCGCCCCGATGGCGCCATAGGTGACCGACTGGTCGGTGAAGGTGCTGCGTCGGGTCATCCGGTACCTACTTCTTCGCGTCCTTCTTCTCGGTGTCGCCCGAGAGTGCGGCGATGAACGCCTCCTGGGGCACTTCGACGCGGCCCACCATCTTCATGCGCTTCTTGCCCTCCTTCTGCTTCTCGAGCAGCTTGCGCTTGCGGGTGATGTCGCCGCCGTAGCACTTGGCCAGGACGTCCTTGCGCATGGCGCGGATCGACTCGCGGGCGATGATGCGAGCGCCGATGGCCGCCTGGATCGGCACCTCGAACTGCTGGCGCGGGATGAGCTCCCGCAGCCGGCCGGTCATCAGCACCCCGTAGGCGTAGGCCTTGTCGCGGTGGACGATCGCGCTGAACGCGTCGACCTGCTCGCCCTGCAGCAGGATGTCGACCTTCACGAGGTCGGCGGCCTGGTCGCCCGTCGGCTCGTAGTCGAGGCTCGCGTAGCCGGCGGTCTTCGACTTCAGCTGGTCGAAGAAGTCGAACACGATCTCGCCGAGCGGCATGTTGTAGCGGATCTCCACGCGGTCCTCGCCGAGGTATTCCATGCCGAGCATGGTGCCGCGGCGCGACTGGCAGAGCTCCATGATCGTGCCCACGTAGTCTTTCGGTGCGAGGATCGCGGCGCGCACCATGGGCTCGCGCACCTCGGAGATCTTCGCGCCGGTCGGGAACTCGCTCGGGTTCGTGACCGTGACGGACTTCTTGTCCTCCGTGGTGACCTCGTAGACCACCGACGGCGCCGTCGCGATGATGTCGAGCCCGAACTCGCGGCGCAGCCGCTCGGTGACGATCTCGAGGTGCAGCAGGCCGAGGAATCCGGCGCGGAAGCCGAAGCCGAGGGCGACCGAGGTCTCGGGCTCGTAGACGAGCGCCGCGTCCGAGAGCTTCAGCTTGTCGAGCGCCTCGCGGAGCTCGGGGTAGTCGCTGCCGTCGATCGGGTAGAGGCCCGAGAACACCATCGGCAACGGCTCGGTGTAGCCGGGGAGCGCCTCGGTGGCGGACTTCGCCGCAGTGGTGACCGTGTCGCCCACCTTGGACTGCCGCACGTCCTTCACGCCCGTGATGAGGTAGCCGACCTCGCCGACGCCGAGGCCCTTGGTGGGCGTGGGCTCGGGAGCGCTCACGCCGATCTCGAGGATCTCGTGGGTCGCCCGGGTCGACATCATCTGGATGCGCTCGCGCGGGTTCAGGTGTCCGTCGACCATGCGCACGTAGGTCACCACGCCGCGGTAGCTGTCGTAGACGGAGTCGAAGATCATGGCCCGCGCCGGGGCATCCGCTCGGCCGACCGGCGCCGGGATGCGCTCGACGACGCGGTCGAGGAGCTCCTCGACGCCGATGCCCGTCTTGCCCGAGACCCGCATCACGTCGTCGGGCGAGCCGCCGATGAGGTCGGCGAGCTCCTTCGCGTACTTCTCGGGCTCCGCCGCGGGCAGGTCGATCTTGTTGAGCACCGGGATGATCTCGAGGTCGTTCTCGAGGGCGAGATAGAGGTTCGCGAGGGTCTGCGCCTCGATGCCCTGCGCCGCGTCGACGAGCAGGATCGCGCCCTCGCAGGCGGCGAGGGAGCGGGAGACCTCGTAGCTGAAGTCGACGTGGCCCGGGGTGTCGATCATGTTCAGCGCGTACGACGTGTCGCCGACCTGCCATGGCATGCGCACGGCCTGGCTCTTGATGGTGATGCCGCGCTCGCGCTCGATGTCCATGCGGTCGAGGTACTGCGCCCGCATGTCCCGGTCGCTCACGACGCCGGTGATGCCGAGCATGCGGTCGGCGAGGGTCGACTTGCCGTGGTCGATGTGCGCGATGATGCAGAAGTTGCGGATCAGCGCGGGGTCGGTGGCAGCGGGCACCGGAGGATTGGCGGCTCGAGGGGACATCCTGACGATTCTCCCATGACTTCGCTTCCCACTTTCGACGGATGCCGCGTCGCCGGCGCCGGGGCTACGCTGACAGCACCATGACCGTGATCGACGAGACCGACGCGCGCGTGGCGCCATCGGCCCTGCGCCCGGTCTTCCTGACCCTCCGGCTGGGACTGCACCTGCTCGTCGTCGGGCTCACGCTCTTCGTGGTCGTGCGAGCGCTGCTCGCCGACGCGCCGACCGAGGTCTCCGTCACGATCCTCGCGGTGGCCTTCCTCGCCTGGTACGGCGCGGGTGTGGCCGCCGCGCACCGGCACTTCCCCACGTGGGCGCGCGTCGCGTGGCTCGTGGCGCTGCTCGGCCTGTGGGTGGCGATGTCGTTCCTCACCCCCGATGCCGCGTTCCTCGCGTTCCCCCTGTTCTTCCTCGAGCTGCACGTGCTCGAGGCCCCCATCGCGGTGCCGCTCGTCGTGATCACCTTCGGGCTGTCGGTCTGGGGCACGGCGACCCACCTCGGGTTCGAGGTTGGCACCATCCTCGGGCCCCTCATCAGCGCAGGGGTCGCCATCGTGATCGGGCTCGGCTATCGGGCCATGTCGCAGGAGACCAGCGACCGGCAGGCGCTCATCCTCGACCTGCTGGCGACCCGAGAGGAGCTCGCGGCCGCGAGCCGCGAGGCGGGGACGCTCGCCGAGCGCGAACGCCTCGCGCGTGAGATCCACGACACGGTGGCGCAGGGCCTCTCGAGCATCCAGATGCTGCTGCACGCGGCCGAGCGCGATGTCGACGACGAGCGCACCCGTGAGAAGCTCCGGCTCGCGCGGGAGACCGCAGCCGAGAACCTCGGCGAGACGCGCCGGTTCATCCGCGAGCTCACTCCCCCGTCCCTCGACGAGCAGACCCTGCCCGCCGCGCTCGGGCGGCTGGCCGAAGCGGTCAACGAGCAGGCGGAGCAGTCGGGCTCGGCGACCAGGGTCACGTTCCGCACCAGCGGCGACCCCGTGATGCTGCCGATGGCGGTCGACGCGACCCTGCTGCGCATCGCCCAGGGTTCGCTCGCGAACGTGCTGCGTCACGCGGATGCCGCTCGAGCCGAGCTGACCCTCAGCTACCTCGGCGACGAGGTCGCGCTCGACGTGGTCGACGACGGGATCGGGTTCGACCCCCGGGCGGCGCACCGCGAGGAGGTCGACGGGATCGCGTTCGGCCTGCGCGCGATGCGGCAGCGGGCAGAGCGCCAGGGCGGCTCGATCGAGATCGAGTCCGCACCGGGCCAGGGCACGGCGGTCTCCGCTCGCATCCCGGTGGAGGCACCGTGATCCGGCTGTTGCTGAGCGACGACCACCCGGTGGTGCGGGCGGGCATCCGCGCGCTCCTCGAGTCGGAAGCCGACCTCCAGGTCGTCGCCGAGGCGGCGACGGCCGAGGACGCGGTGCGGCTCGCCGCGGCATCCGACGTCGACCTCGTGCTCATGGACCTGCAGTTCCCGGGCGCGATGCAGGGCGCGGAGGCGACCCGCCGGATCCGCTCGCACGCGGCCGCGCCACGCGTGCTGGTGCTCACGAACTACGACACCGACGCGGACATCCTCGGCGCGATCGAGGCCGGCGCGAGCGGCTACCTGCTGAAGGACGCACCGCCCGCGGAGCTCGTCGCGGCGGTCCGGGCGGCCGCGGTGGGCGAGTCGGCCCTCGCACCGGCGGTGTCGTCGCGGCTCGACGCGTCCATGGCGTCGGGCGACCGGCTCACCGTGCGTGAGGCCGAGGTGCTCTCGCTCGTCGCCGACGGTCGCTCGAATCGCGACATCGGCCGCGAGCTGTTCCTCAGCGAGGCGACGGTGAAGTCGCACCTCGTGCACATCTTCACGAAGCTCGGCGTCGGCTCGCGCACGGCGGCGGTCGCGCGCGCCCGCGAGCTCGGGGCGATCAGGGCGGGCTGACGGATGCCGCGCGCCCGCGTCGTGCTCGTGCACGGACTCCGCACCTCGGCGACGATGTGGCGGCGGCAGCTCGCGGCCCTCGCGCGCCATGACGTCGACGCGACCGCCGTAGACCTGCCCGGACACGGGACTCGCATGGACGAGGCCTTCACGCTCGACGCCGCGATGGAGGTCATCGACGCGGCGCTGGCTGCGGCGGCCGACGGCCCCCGTGTTCCCCGGCTGCTCGTCGGGCTGAGCCTCGGCGGCTACCTGGCGATCGAGTACGCGGCGACGCATCGGGGCCGGCTCGATGGACTGGTCGCCGCCTCGTGCGGCACGCGGCCCCGCGGCGCCGGCCTCGCCGGCTACCGGCGGCTCGCGGCGGCGATCGGGAGGCTGCCCGATCGCGGACGTGCGCTCAACGACCTGATGGTGCAGGCGTTCCTCTCCGAGGAGGGGGTCGACGACGTGCTCGCCGGCGGCGTCGCGCTCGACGTGATGGCGCCGGCGCTCGAGGCGGTCGGCTCGCTGGACCCCGAGGCCGCGTTGCGTCGCATCGACCTGCCGGTGTGGTTCGTCAACGGCCGGTTCGACCACTTCCGCTTCGAGGAACGGCGCATGCTCCGCGCCGCCCACGAGGGTCGGCTCGTCGTCGTGCCCGGCGCGACGCACCTGGTGAGCCTGGCACGGCCCGACGACTTCACGGCCGTGGTGCTCGGCGTCGCCGCGGAACTCGAGGCACGCGCGGCGCGCGACCGCCGCCGCCAACCCGTCGCACCGCCCGGGTAACGCGCCGCCGCCGCCCCCGCCACCCCTTGCGGCACCTTGCGGATCGGACGATCGTCGAGAGGCGACGGAGGGACGGGAGACCGCTGATGACCGGGACCAGGACGTACCCCGAGGGCGTGCCCTCGTGGATCGACATCGAGCAGGCCGACCTGCCCGCGGCGCAGGAGTTCTACGGTGGGCTGTTCGGCTGGGACTTCGACTCCGCCGCAGGACCCGACACCCGCGCGGCGTACGTGATCGCTCGGCTGGACGGGAGGTTGGCCGCCGGCCTCGGCGAGGCGCGGGATGACGGCACCCCGGGCGCACCGACCTGGAACACCTATGTGGCCGCGGCCGACGCCGATGCCGTCGGCCGGCGCATCGTGGAGGCGGGCGGGCGGATCGTCACGGCGCCGACCGACGTCGACGGCGCAGGACGTGCAGCGGGAGCGGTCGACCCCGCCGGCGCCCCGTTCCGGCTCTGGCAGGCCGGGCAGCGACCGGGGGTGCAGGCGGTGAACGTGCCCGGCGGATGGAACTTCGCCGACCTGCACACGTCGGACCCGGCCGAGCCCGGGTTCTACGTGACCGTGTTCGGGTGGGAGTTCGACGACCTCGGCTTCGGGACCCTCATCCGCTGCCCGGGCTACGGCGACCACCTGGCGGCGACGGTCGATCCCGACATCCGGGAGCGCCAGTCGAGCGACGTCACGCCGACTCGCTTCGAGGACGCGATCGGCTGGCTCGCCCCGGCGCACGACGACGAGCCGCCGCACTGGCACGTGAGCTTCACGGTCGCCGACCGCGATGAGAGCGCGGCGGCGGCGGAGCGGCTCGGCGGCACCGTGCTGGCGACGACCGACACGGTCTGGACGCGTGAGGCGCTCGTGCGCGATCCGCAGGGCGGCGTCTTCACGGCGAGCCAGTTCATCCCGCCCGAGCGATGAGCCGCTGCGGAGCTGCGCGGTCCGGTGCCGCGCGTCGCCCGCTTTGGTGAGGTCGGCACCCTACTGGTATCGTTGTCTGTTGGCTTGCGTGTGGGTCCCACCCCGCACGATTCGCCGGCGAGGCCCCTCTACCTTCGCTCGGCACATCCGGTACCCACACACGAACGAAAGATAACCACGTGGCAAACATCAAGTCGCAGATCAAGCGCATCCGCACCAACCTGAAGGCGCAGGAGCGCAACAAGGCCGTCAAGAGCGAGGTCAAGAGCGCCGTCCGCGCCGCGCGCGAGGCGATCGCCTCGGGCGACAAGGAGAAGGCGACGACCGCTCTCCGCGCCGCCACCCGCAAGCTCGACAAGGCCGCCAGCAAGGGCGTCATCCACAAGAACCAGGCCGCGAACCGCAAGTCGGCGATCGCGAAGCAGGTCGCTGCGCTCTGACGCACGCCATCCCGCTCGAAGGCCCCGCACGTCGTGCGGGGCCTTCGGCGTTTCGGGTCCCGTGCCGACCCGACCGGTCAGGAGACGGTGCGCCCCCGCGCGGCGATGACGGCGACCAGGCGTTCGAGCGCGAACACGGGGTCGCGCTCGGCGCCCTTGACGGCGGCATCCGTCGCGGCGAGCGACTCGATCGCCCGCTGCAGGCCCTCGTCGGTCCAGCCGGCGAGGTCGCGGCGGGCGCGGTCGACCTGCCAGGGCGCCAGCCCGAGGGAGGATGCCACTTGCGGGCCGCCGCCGCGCACCCCCGACACCTTCGCCATCGTGCGCACCTTCATCGCGAACGCGGCGACCATGGGCACGGGATCGGCGCCGCTTTCGAGCGCATGGCGCAGGGCGATGAGCGCCTCGCCGTGACGGCCGGCGATGGCCGCGTCGGCCACCGCGAAGGCGTTGGTCTCGACGCGGCCGCCGTAGTACCGCGCCACGACGGCTTCGGTGATCTCGCCCGGCGCGTCGGCGATGAGCTGCCGAGACGCGGCGGACAGCTCCGCGAGGTCGTCGGCGAATGCGGCGACGAGCGCCCGGAGCGCCCGCGGGTGGATCGAACGCCCGGCGGCGCGGAACTCGGCCGCGGCGAAGTCCTGCTTCTCGACGTCCTTCTTCAGTTCGGCGCAGACGATCTCGACCCCGCCGCCGACTCCCGCGCGGATCGCGTCGAGGAGCTTCTTGCCGCGCTGCCCGCCCGCGTGCCGGAGCACCAGCGTGGTGGACTCGGCGGTCTGCTCGAGGTACTCGAGCGCGTCGATGAGGAAGTCGTCGCTCGCCCGCTCGACCGCGCCGACGCGGATGAGGCGCGGCTCGCCGAACAGCGACGGACTCGCGAGCGTGAGGAGCTCGCCCCGCCGGTAGTCGTCGGCCTCGAGATCGCTCACCTCGAGCGCCGGGTCCTCGGATCGGAGGAAGTCGCGCAGCATGCCGCTGGCCCGCTCTGCCAGTACGGTCTCAGGTCCGGTGATGAGCACCACCGGTGCGGGACGCACCTCGTTCCAGGCGAGCTGCGGAATCGCGGCCGCCTTCGCGCGCGTGGGTGCGCCGGCCCGTGACGCGCCGGATCGCACCGCTCCTGTTCGTGCCGCCAACGCACCTCCCCGTCCCGGTCAAGTCTACGGGCGGGGACCGACCTCGCCCCGCTCCGACCAGAGCCGGAACCCGCCCTCGCCGTCGGCGGTGAGCGTCGCCGTACCCGACCGATCCGTCCGCACCGCGGTCGTGCCGGACTCGAGCAGGAGGCCGAGCAGGCGATCGGTCGGATGTCCGTAGCCGTTGTCGGCGCCGACCCCGATGACCCCGACCGTCGCGTCGAGCTCCTCGTACAGCCGTTCGCTCTGGTCGGCGGATCCGTGGTGCGCCACCTTCACGAGGTCGACCGGACCCAGCTCGACCGAGGCGAGCATCCGCTCCTGGGCACCCTCGCCGAGGTCGCCCAGGAACGCGGCGCGGTACGTCGGAGCATCGAGGGCGATCACGACGCTGGCATCGTTGCCCGGGGCGGCCCGAGGCTTCGGCCAGACCACGCGCCAACCGGCGTCGCCGAGTCGCCCCTGGTGGCCGGCCACGACCTCGACGGCCTCCGCTCCGCCGCGCACGAGCGGACCCAGCACGCGATCCGAGCGCCCGCCGTCGAGCGGGCCGTGGATGACGGTGTCGACGCGGCCCACCACGGCGGCCGCCCCGCCGGCGTGGTCGGCGTCCCAGTGCGTCACGACGAGCAGGTCGATGCGGTCGACCCCGAGCAGTGCGAGGCAGCGCTCGAGCGCTGCCGGTTCGGGGCCGGTGTCGATGAGCGCAGTGGCCTGCGCCGACCGCACGACGACCGCATCGCCCTGTCCGATGTCGCACGCGGCGACATCCCAGCGACCCGGGCGCGTCGCGCCGATCACCGCGGGTGCTCCGAGCCCGCTGCCGATCGGCACGGCGAGGCACACCGCGAGCAGGGCCGCTGCGACCGCACGCGCCCGAGGATGCCGCCGACCCGTCATGGCCAGGCCGAGGGCGAGCGCCGTGCAGCCTGCGAGCAGCAGCGCACCGGCGGCATCCGGAAGCCATGGCAACCGGCCGCCCGGGAGCGCGGCGGCACCGTGCGCCACGAGCGCGATCCACGACGCGGGCAGCCACGCGACCTGCAGGAGGCCCACGCCGACCGACGGCAGCACCGGCAGGACGAGGCAGCCGAGGAGTCCGACGACCGTGGCCACGGGAGCCGCCGGCGCTGCGAGCAGGTTGGAGGGCACGCCGTACAGGGCGATCGCCGGGTCGAGCAGGATGAGGATGGGCTGGCACGCGAGCTGGGCTGAGAGCGGCACCGCGAGGACGACCGCGAGCGGCGTCGGCATCACCCGGGCGAGCCGGCCGGCGAGCGGGCCTGCCAGGAGCAGCAGTCCTGCCGTCGCCGCGGCGGACAGCGCGAACCCGTAGTCGCGGGCGAGCCACGGGTCGAACGCGAGCAGTCCGATGACGGCGACGGCGAGGGCCGCGATGCCGCCGCCCGGGCGTCCCACCGCGATGGCCACGAGCACCGCGATGGCCATCGCACCCGCGCGGACCACGCTGGGCTGGGGCGTCACGAGCACGACGAAGCCGCACAGTGCGGCGAGGGCCGCGACGACGCGCGTTCCCCTGCCGAGTCGGCAGAGGGCGGCGAGGGCGAACGCGGCGGCGGTGACGATGGCGCAGTTCGCTCCGGATACCGCGGTGAGGTGGCTGAGCGAGCTCGCCCGCATCGCCGCGTCGAGCTCCTCGTCGACCCCGCTCGTGTCGCCGATGGCGAGTCCGGGCACGAGTGCGCCGCCATCGCCACCGAGTCCGCCTGCGGCACCTGCGAAGCCGGTGCGCAGGCCGACCGCCCAGCCGAGCCAGGCGGGGGGCACCGCGGCGACCCGTACGTCGCCTGCGGGGCGCAGCTCGAACCCGCTCTGCTCGGCACCGGGCAGCGGCGTGACGCGTGCGGCGAACGCGAGGCGCGCGCCGATCGAGAGGGCCGTGGGCGGGAGGTCGACCGTGGTCGTGATCGGAACGGCGACCGCCGGCCGCGCGTCGACGGCGACGAGGCGGGCGTCGACGCGGAACGACGGCGCCTGCGCCGGATCACCCCACGCCGGCGGGCGGATCGGCCGCGGAGCCGAGACCACCTCGACGACGACGTCGGCGACACGATGCGAGTCCGCCACGACGGCGAGTGGGGACTCCGCTCGTTGCTGCAGCCCGACGGCCGTGGTTGCGGAGACGAGGCCCGCCGCGGCGAGCAGCACGAGCGCGATGGCCGCCGCGGAGGTCCAGCGAGCTGCGCGGCTCGATCCGATCAGGACCGCGGCGAGCGTCGCGGTGCCCAGCCCCCAGATCGCCCACGCCACGACGGCGGCGGGGACTCCCACATCCGGTGCCGCCACCGTGCACCAGGCGGTCGCCCACGCCGCCCCGGCAGGGGCGAGCAGCCGCAGGTCGCGCACTCAGGGCGCGACCTTGTCGGCGAGCCCCGAGAAGACCGTGTCGCCGATCCCGGCGACCTCGAGCAGCTGGTCGATGCTCGTGAACGGCCCGTTGGCCTCGCGCCAGTCGATGATGCGCTGGGCGAGGGCCGGACCGATGCGCGGCAGCGTGTCGAGCGCGGCCACGTCGGCCGTGTTCAGGTGCACGGTTCCGTCGGCGGTCGCACCGCTGGAAGCGCCCGCACCGCCGGTGGCGGGCGGCGGAGCCTGGCCGACGGCGAGCACCATGAGCTGCTCGCCGTCGACCACCGGTCGTGCCAGGTTCACTCCGGCAGGATCCGCCTCGGCGGTGAACCCGCCGGCCGCGGCCACGGCGTCGACGACGCGGGCGCCCGCGGCCAGCTCGACGAGCCCCGGACGCGTCACCGCCCCCAGCACGTGCACCAGCAGCGGCGGCGTCGCGACGCGGGGCGAGCCGCTCGCCCCGCCATCGGAGGCCGCTGCCACGCCCAGGTCGGTCGCGGGGGCACCGCCACCGGCGACGATCGTGCCCTGCGCTCCACCACCGGTCGCCGCGGACGAGACGAGGGCGGCGATGGCCACCGCGGCGATGAACAGCACGACGGCCGCGCCGACCGCGATGCGGACGCGGGGCGTCGCCCGGCGTGCGACGGGGTCGAGCGCGTCGAACGGGTCGGCAACGGGGGTCGCGGGCATGCCCGCACGCTACGCCCGCGTCCCACGGTCTCGACGCACCCGGCCCCGGATGAGCACCGGCGACGAGGGATCGGCGCTGTCGAGGAGGAGTCAGCCCGTCGAAGCGGAAATCAGGCGCGCGTGGCGATGTTCACGATGCGCGGCGCGCGCACGATGACGTTCACGATCTCGCGCTCGCCGATCGCCCGGGCCACCCCGGCCGACGCGCGCGCGAGCCCCTCGAGCTCCTCGCCCGAGATCTTCGGCGACACCACGAGTCGATCGCGCACCTTGCCGTCGACCTGCACGATGGCCGTCACCGACTCCTCCACGAGGAGCGCGGGGTCGGCCTTGCGCCACGCCACGAGGGCCACGCTCGGCTGGTAGCCGAGGCGCTCCCACATGTCCTCGGCCGTGTACGGGGCGAAGAGGTCGAGGATCATGGCGGTGACTTCGGATGCCTCCCGCACCGCGGCATCCGCCGGGCCGGCGCCCGAGTCGATCACCTTGCGCGTCGCGTTCACGAGCTCCATGAGGCGCGCGACCACAACGTTGAACTTGAACGCCTCGACGAGCGAGGGGGCATCGGCGAGGAGGCGATGCGTCATGCGGCGCAGCGCGGCGTCGCCGGTCTTCCACTCGACGTCGGGGCTCGACGTGACCTCGCCGGAGATGCGCCACGCACGTGCGAGGAACTTGGCGGCGCCGACGGGCGAGACATCCGCCCAGTCGATGTCGTCCTCGGGCGGGCCGGCGAACGCGAGCGTCACGCGGAGCGCGTCGGCGCCGTGCGCGCCCAGCTCGCTCGCGAACTCGACGAGGTTGCCCTTCGACTTCGACATCTTCGTGCCGTCCATGATCACCATGCCCTGGTTGAGCAGGGACGTGAACGGCTCGGTGAAGCTCAGGTAGCCGAGGTCGAACAGCACCTTGGTGATGAACCGCGAGTAGAGCAGGTGCAGGATGGCGTGCTCGACGCCGCCCACGTACTGGTCGACGGGCATCCACTTCTCGGCCTCGGCCGTGTCGAACGCCTTGGTGTCGTCGTTCGGGTTCAGGTAGCGCAGGTAGTACCACGAGCTGTCGACGAACGTGTCCATCGTGTCCGAGTCGCGGCGGGCGGCTCCGCCGCAGGTCGGGCAGGCGACGTTCGCCCAGTCCTCGGCCGCCCCGAGCGGGCTCGACCCCTTCGGCTTCAGGTCGAGGCCCGCGGCATCCGGCAGTCGAACCGGGAGGTCGGCCTCGGGGACCGGCACCTCGCCGCACTCGGCGCAGTGGATGATCGGGATCGGCGTGCCCCAGTAGCGCTGGCGCGAGATGAGCCAGTCGCGCAGGCGGAAGTTCTTGGCGGCGCGCCCGAGGCCGCGCTGCTCGAGCAGCTCGATGACCCGGCGGATCGCGTTCGACTTCGAGAGCCCGTCGAGAGGCCCCGAGTTCACGAGCCGCCCCTCGCCGGCCAGGGCGATGCCCGTGGATGCGGGATCGACGGCCGGCAGGTCCTCGGGGAGGATCGGGTCGCCCTGCTCGTCGAGCTGGATCACGGGGATGACGCCCGTGACGGGCGCGTTCGTGTCCACCACGACGCGCACCGGCAGCCCGAACGCGCGCGCGAAGTCGAGGTCGCGCTGGTCGTGCGCGGGCACGGCCATGATGGCGCCGTGGCCGTAGTCCGCGAGCACGTAGTCCGCGGCCCAGATCGGCATCCGCTCGCCGTTCACGGGGTTCACGGCGTAGCGGTCGAGGAAGACGCCGGTCTTCGGCCGTTCGGTCGACAGCCGGTCGATGTCGCTCTCGGCGCGCACCGAGTCGAGGTAGTCCTGGAACCGGGTGCGGACGTCGGCGGATGCCCCGGCCGCGAGTTCGGCGGCGAGCTCGGAGTCGGGTGCGACGACCATGAACGTCGCGCCGTAGAGCGTGTCGGGTCGGGTCGTGAAGACCGTGACCCGCTCGTCGCGGCCCTCGATCTCGAACTCGACGTCGGCGCCCGACGAGCGGCCGATCCAGTTGCGCTGCATCGTGACGACCTTCGACGGCCACGAGCCTTCGAGCTGGTTCAGGTCGTCGAGGAGGCGGTCGGCGTAGTCGGTGACGCGGAAGTACCACTGCGTCAGCGCCTTCTTCGTGACGACGTAGCCGCAGCGCTCGCAGTGCCCGTCGACGACCTGCTCGTTCGCGAGCACGGTCTGGTCGTTCGGGCACCAGTTCACGAGGCCGGCCTTGCGGTAGGCGATGCCCTTCTCGTAGAGCTTCAGGAACAGCCACTGGTTCCAGGTGTAGTACTCGGGATCGCTCGTGTGGAGCTCTCGTGACCAGTCGAAGGAGGGCGCGTACTGGCGGAACGACCGCTTCTGCTGCTCGATGTTCTCGTAGGTCCAGGCGCGCGGGTCGATGCCGCGCTTGATGGCCGCGTTCTCGGCGGGCAGCCCGAACGAGTCCCAGCCCACCGGGTGCAGCACGTCGAAGCCCTGGTGGCGCCAGTAGCGCGCCACGGTGTCGCCGTAGCCGAACGCCTCGGCGTGACCCATGTGCAGGTCGCCCGACGGGTACGGGAACATGTCGAGGATGTACTTGCGCGGCTTGGTCTCGCCGGGTCGCCCGGCGCGGAAGGGCTCGAGTTCGTCCCACACGGGAAGCCACTTCGCCTGCAGTGCGGCGAAGTCGTACGCGCCGGCATCGGCGTGGGCCTGATCCTGATCGTGTGCCACGTGACTCTCAATCGTGTCGCTGCGGGGGTTCGCTCCGCACATCTTCCGGGCACGCCGGAACCCGGCGCACTCGGACAACCAGCCTACTCACTCCAGCGGTGTGGATGCCGCGCCGAGCACCGCGAGCAGGGCCCGCGCCTTCACCCGGGTCTCCTCGATCTCCTCCGCCGCGACCGAGAGTGCGGTGATGCCGCCGCCCGTGCCGATGCTCGCCCCGTCGGGTGTGAGCACGATCGATCGGATGACCATCGCGAGGTCTGCGCTGCCGTCGATCCCGAGGTAGCCGAACGCTCCCGAGTAGATGCCGCGCGGGCCCTCCTCGAGCTCGTGCAGGATCGTCATCGCGCTGCGCTTCGGCGCACCCGTCATCGACCCGGCCGGGAACGCCGCCTGCACGACGTCGAGCACGGTCAGCGGATGCCGGATCCGGGCCCGCACGGTCGAGACGAGCTGGTGCACGTGGGCGTACTCCTCCACGTCGAGCAGGCTCGGAACGCTGACCGTGCCGAGCTCGGCGATGCGTCCGAGGTCGTTGCGCATGAGGTCGACGATCATGAGGTTCTCGGCGCGCTCCTTCTCGCTCTCGAGGAGCTCGCGCCGCAGCTCGGCGTCCCGTCGCGGATCCGACCCGCGCGGGCGCGTGCCCTTCATCGGCTTCGTCGACACGATGCCGTCGGCGTCGACCTGCAGGAACTGCTCTGGCGAGGCGCTGAGCAGGGCGACGTCGCCGAATCGCACGTATCCGCCGTGATGGCTGGGACTCGACCCGCGCAGCGCGAGGTATGCCGCGGCGGGATCGGGGTGCACCTCGACGTCGATGCGATTCGTGAGGCACAGCTGGTAGGCGTCGCCGCGCACGATCGCCTCCTGGCAGCGCGCGATGAGCTCGGCGTACCGCCGCGCATCGTGTCGCCATCGCGCCGGCGCCGCAGCGGTGTGCGCCGTCGGGCCCGCGACCGGCGACGCAGAGGGCGCGGATGCCGACGACGCGGATGCCGCGGGCACCTGCTGCAGCGCCGCCGCGAGCTCGTCCGCCCAACGCTCCCCCTCGTCGCCGACCGGCTCCGCCGACGCGAGCCACACGAGTCGCACGGTGCGGGCGCCGTGGTCGAACACGACGGCCCGGTCGACGAAGAGGAACGCGGCATCCGGTGTCTCGGCCGGCGAGGTCGGCACGTCGTCGAGGGCGGCGCCGAGCTCGTACCCGAACCACCCGAACCAGCCGAGCGGGCCGCCGTCGCCCGCGTCCGGCGCGAGCGCTTCCGACGACCCCTCGGCGCGGCGCAGTGGCAGCCGCTCGGCCAGCACGTCGAAGACCGATCCCGCGACCGTCGACCCGGCGGCATCGACGCCGAGCGGCGTCGAGCGCGTGACGGTTCCGTGCGCGACGTCGGCCGTGACGAGCTCGCTCGCCCGGTGGGCCGCGGCCATGACGCTCACCCCGGTCGCGGCATCCGCGCCGCCGTCGAGCCACACGGCGTACGCGGCATCCGAATACCGGGCCGTGAAGACGGCCTCGGGGTCGCGCCACCCCTCGAGCAGGCGTGAGCGGATGCGGCGTGGCATCCTCTCAGCCTAGAGCCGCGGCGTGCCCCGATCCCGGCGGGCCGGCGATCACGCATCGCGCAGCGGCCGCGTCGACCGGAGGTCGGTCTCCGCTTCGCGGGCCGCGGATTCCACCAGCCTTCCGGCATCGAGCGTCACCGCGCGGTCGACCAGTCCGGCGGGCGCTCCGGTGTGCGAGATGAGCACCACCGTGCGTCCCGATCCTGTGGCGGCATCCGTGAGATCACGGAGGAGTGCATCGGCGCGACCCGGGTCGACGCTCGCCGTCGGTTCGTCCAGCACGAGCACCGGGAAGTCGGCGAGCATGGCGCGGGCCAGGGCGATGCGCTGCGCCTGCCCGCCCGACACCAGCGCCCCGCGCTCGCCGACCTTCGCGTCGAGTCCGCCGCGTTCCGCGAGCCACCCTCGCAGCCCGACGCGGTCGAGCACGTCGAGGAGGTCATCGTCGGTCGCCGTGTCGCGTGCGAACAGGAGGTTCTGGCGCACATCCTCGTCGAAGAGCCACGGGCGCTGCTCCACGAGCCCCACGATCCGCCGCACGGCCGACGGCTCGAGGTCGGATGCCTCGACGTCGCCGATCCGGTACGACCCCCGGTAGTCGAGGAACCGCACCAGCACGTGCGCGAGCGTCGTCTTGCCGGCGCCGGAGGCCCCGCGGACGAGGATCCGCTCGCCCGACGCGATCGTGAGGTCGAGGCCCTCGAGGGCTGGGGGCCGGCCGACGTGCGCGGAGGTCGCGGTGCGCGACTCCGCCCCGTCGCCCGCTCCGGATGCCCCGTGCACCTCGCCCGTCGCGGCCGGCCACTGCGCTTGGACTCCGCGCAGCCTGATGGCCGGCGCACGACCCGTCGCGGGCGCATCGACCGGGTCGACCGGCGGAATCGGAATGCCCGCGGGCACGTCGGCGGGGACGGCATGGGCGACCCGCTCGGCGCTCGCCCGTGACAGGCGCAGTGCGCTCGTCGCCAGGGGGATCGCCGCAGCGACCTCCGCGATGGCGAGCGGCACGAGGCAGAGCACGGCGAACGTGGGACCGCTGATCCGTCCCGCGTCGAGCAGCGGTGCCGCGGCCGCGAGGCTCGCGGCGACGGCGATTCCGCCGATCGCCGTCATCGAAGCGGATGCCGCGCCCGTCGCCGCGGCACGCGCTCGCGTGGCGCGGCCGAGCCGCGCCCCGAGGTCGTCGATCCGCCGCCGACTCGCATCGGCCGCATCGAACGCGATGAGCACGTCGAGCGCCTGCACGTGCTCGACCACGGCCGCCTGCAGGTCGCCGCGGAGCGGCGCCAGCGTGCGCTCCGCCCGAGCCGCGGCACGACGCTGCACGAGGAGGGTCGCTCCGATGCCGAGGACGAGGCAGGCGAGCACCGCCCACGCGGAGGCCGGAGCGAGCAGTCCGATGCCCACGACCGCCAGCACGAGCACGATCACGGCGCTCACGAGGGGCTGCACGACGCGAAGCGGCACGTTCTGGAGCTCGTCGACGTCGCCGACGAACCGCGCAAGCAGGTCGCCGCGCCGACTCGAGGCGAGTCCGTCGGGGGCGAGCGGCAGCATCCGCTCGAACACCCCCGAGCGGATCGTCGCGAGCTGCCGGAAGGAGGCGTCATGGCCCGAGAGCCGTTCGAGGTAGCGGAAGGTGGCACGCCCGAGCGCGAACGCGCGGACGCCGACGATCCCCAGCGACAGGTAGAGCACCGGCGGCTGCTCGGCGGCGCGGGCGATGAGCCAGGCGGAGCACGCGAGCAGGGCCACGCTGGAGGCGGCCGATCCGATGCCCAGCAGGATCGACGGCGCCAGCCGCGAGAACCGCGGCACGGCACCGCGCAGCATCGCCCGCGTCGGATCAGGCATGCACGGCCTCCAGCTCGATGGTGCGATCGGCGGCGGCGGCGAGACCGGAACGGTGCGTCGTCACGAGCACCACGTGCCCGTCGGCGGCGAGCTCCCGCAGGCGCTCGCCCAGCACCGCCTCCCGGCCGGGGTCCTGCGCCGAGCCGGGCTCGTCGAGGAGCAGCAGCCGGGCGTGCCTGGCCAGCAGTCGGTGCATCGCGCGCGCGGTCGCGACGCGCTGGGCCTGCCCGCCCGAGAGTCCGCCGCCGGCCGGTCCGAATACGCGTTCGGGGTCGAGCTCGACCCCGGCGAGCTGCAGGGCGCGCGCGAGCAGCTCGGGCCGGGCATCGGGGTCGCCGAGGCGCACGTTCGAGGCGATCGTGCCGCCGAGGAGCGACGGCGACTGCCCGGCCCAGGCGATCGACGACCGGTCCCCCGGCGCCAGGGCCCGGCCGGCGAGCGTGATGCTCCCGTCCGCGTCGGCGAATCCGAGCAGGGCGGCGAGCAGGCTCGACTTGCCGGAGCCGCTCGCGCCCGTGACCGCGATGACCTCCCCGGGGCGGGCCTCGAGGTCGAATCCGTCGAGCACCACGCGGGCCCCCCGGCGCACGCGGAGATGCTCGACCACGAGTCCGTGATGGACAGCGGATGCCGCGGCCGGCCGTGCGCCGGCAGGGCCGGCGCTGCTCGCGCCGACGCCGTCGGACGGTGCCGCACCGCGTTCGCCCGCACCGGGTCCGCTCCCCCGCGCGGCCGCCAGCAGGTCGAACGCATCGCCCGACGCCGTGACCCCCGCGGCCGAGGCGTGGAAGGCGGCGCCGACGTTGCGCAGCGGCAGGAACACCTCGGGTGCGAGCACGAGCACGAAGAGCCCCGGAGCCAGCGACATGTCGCCCGCCACCAGCCGCAGCCCGATCGACACGGCCACGAGCGCCACCGAGAGGCTCGCCGCGAGCTCGAGCGTGAACCCCGACAGGAACGTGATCCGCAGCACCTTCATCGTGCCCCGGCGGTACTCGTCGGTGACCGCCCGGATGCGCGCGGCCTGCCGCTCGGCACGGCCGAACACCATGAGCGTCGAGAGCCCGCCGACGACCTCGAGGAATCCCCGCGACAGCGCGGCGAGGCTGTCCCACTGCCGGCGCTGCACCGCCGCCGTGGCCATGCCGATGAGCGCCATGAACACGGGGATGAGCGGCAGCACGATGACGAGCACGAGGCCCGACAGGGGGTCGGCGATCCACGCGGCGACCACGAACGCGGGCGTCGCCACGAGCGTGAGCACCAGCTGCGGGAGGTAGCGTCCGAAGTACTCGTCGAGGGCGTCGAGGCCGGGGCCGAGGAGGGTCGCGACCCGGGCCGTCGGGAAGCCCGGCACACCGCCCGGCCTCGCCTCCAGCGCGGCCAGGAGCTCCGATCGCAGCTCGGCCTTCACGCGCATCGCGCCCGCAGAGCCCACCAGGTCCCAGAGCCACGCGGCCCCGGCGCGAGCGGATGCCGCGGCGACGAGCGTCGCGAGCAGTGGCCAGGCCTGCGGCATCCGCATGCCGTCGACGAACCCGGCCACGAGCGACGCGAGCGCCGACGCGAACACGATGACCGCGGCGGCCTGCGCGACCGCGAGGGCTCCTCCCGCGAGGAGGAACCAGCGCGCGGCGCGGGAGCGGCGCACGAGCCTCGGATCGAGTGGCTTCACGTGATCAGTGCGCCGACGCCTCGATGGAGGCGCGCGTCACCCGCTTGCGGAACACCCAGTACGTCCAGCCCTGGTAGAGGAGCACGAGCGGGAGGAAGACGAGCGCGAGCCAGCTCATGACCGTGAGCGTATAGGTCGTGCTCGACGCGTTCGCGACGGTGAGGCTGTTCGCGGGGTCGTTCGACGCGGGCATCACGTCGGGGAACAACGACGCGAAGAGGGCGAGCACGGCGGCCGCGACCGTGACCGCGAGGAGCGTGAAGGCGGTGCCCTCGGCTCCGCGCGCGTTGGCGAGCCACCCGCCGATCAGCGCCAGCGCGGCGACGGCGGCGAAGATCCAGAACCACGGCGTGCCGAAGGCGAGTCCGGTCCAGGCCAGGAACCCGGCGGCCACGACGATGGTGATGAGCCCCGAACGCGCGGCGAGCCGCCGTGCCCGCTCGCGGAGGTCCCCCTCCGTCTTCAGCGAGACGAACACCACGCCGTGCGTGAAGAAGAGGAGCAGGGTCGTGAGCCCGCCGACCAGCGCGTAGGGGTTCAGCAGGTCGAAGAGGGTGCCCGTGTAGTTGTGGTCGGCGTCGAGCGGCACGCCCTGGACGATGTTCGCGAAGGCGACGCCCCAGAGGAGGGCGGGAACCGCCGAGCCGACGATGATCATGCCGTCGAACCACCGCTTCCACCGGGACTCGGGACGCTGGTGACGGTACTCGAAGGAGACGCCACGGGCGATGAGCGCGAGCAGGATCAGCAGCAGGGCGAGGTAGAACCCCGAGAAGAGCGTCGCGTACCACTCCGGGAACGCCGCGAACAGTGATGCACCGGCGACGATGACCCAGGTCTCGTTGAGGTCCCACACCGGGCCGATGGTGTTGATGAGCACGCGCCGATCGGTGTCGTCCCTGCCGAGGAACGGCAGTGACATGCCGACGCCGAAGTCGAACCCGTCGAGTACGAAGTAGCCCACGAAGAGGAACGCGACGATCCAGAACCAGAGCACCGAGAGATCCATGTCCACTTCCTCCTAGTACACCGTGGCGGCGGGTTCGACGCGACCGGTCTCGGGATCGGGCTCGCCGACGTCGGGCGGCCCCTTCCTGATCGCGCGGATGACCAGCCGCACCTCGACGACCGCGAGCGCTCCGTAGACCAGCGTGAACGCCACGAGCGAGATCAGCACGTCGAGGCCGGTGACGTTCGGCGAGACGGCCGACGCGGTCGGCAGCAGGCTGAACACGATCCAGGGCTGCCGGCCCATCTCGGTGAAGATCCAGCCGACGATCATGGCGGCGAGCGAGAGCGGGAAGCTCCAGATCGCGATCTTCCAGATCCAGGCCTGCCTCGGCATCCGACCCTTGCGCGTGAGCCACAGCCCGACGACCGCGATCAGCACGTGCAGTACGCCGAGCCCGATCATCCAGCGGAACGACCAGTAGGTGATCCAGATGATCGGCGCGTAGTCGCCCGGGCCGTACAGCGCCGTGTACTCGGCCTGCAGGTCGTTGATGCCCTCCACGCAGCCGTCGAACGTGTGCGTCGAGAGGAAGGAGAGCAGGTAGGGGACGCGGATCGAGAACAGCTCCGTGGAGCCGTCGGGCGTGCCGAGCGTGAAGAGGGAGAACGACGCCGCGGCTCCGCAGACGGTGTCGTACGTCGCCTCCGCCGCGGCCATCTTCATCGGCTGCGTCGCGACCATGGCGAGGCTCAGCTGGTCTCCGAACAGCGTCGTCAGGATGCCGGCGCCCACCATCGTCCAGAGGCCGAACTTCAGGGCCGGCCGCATGGTGTCGAGGTGCTGGTTGCGGGCGAGATGCCATGCGGACGCGCTGATGATCAGGCCGGCCGCGACCATGAAGCTCGCGGCGATCGTGTGCGGGAACGCCGCGAGGGCCACCGGATTCGAGAGCAGGGCCCAGATGTCCACGAGCTCGGCCCTGCCCCGCTCGGCGTTCATCTCGTAGCCGACCGGGTTCTGCATGAAGGCGTTCGCCGCGATGATGAAGTACGCCGACAGGATGCTGCCGATCGCAGTGGCCCAGATGGTGGCGAGGTGGAGGCCGCGCGGCAGCTTGTCCCAGCCGAAGATCCAGAGCCCGATGAACGTCGCCTCGAAGAAGAATGCGAGCAGGCCCTCCATGGCGAGCGGCGCACCGAACACGTCGCCGACGAAGCGGGAGTACTCCGACCAGTTCATGCCGAACTGGAACTCCTGGACGATGCCGGTGACCACGCCCATCGCGAAGTTGATGAGGAAGATCGTGCCGAAGAAGCGGGTGATGCGCAGGTACTCGGCCTTGCCGGTGCGGTACCACGCGGTCTGGAAGACGGCCGCGGTGGTGGCGAGGCCGATCGTGATGGGGACGAACAGGAAGTGGTAGACGGTGGTGAGTCCGAACTGCCACCTGGCGAGGAGCAGCGGGTCGAGCAGTTCGTTCACGGATGTCCCTTTCGCACGTGGCGACGTCCCGGAGTCTTTCTTCTACAGAGCGTAGAACATTCGGCCGCACGGCGGTAGTCTGGTGACATGGCGAGTCTCGGCGAGTTGGAACGCTCCGTGATGGAGGTGCTCTGGACGACCGACGCCGACCTGTCGGCGAACGAGCTGCGCGACGCGCTCGCGCTGCGCGACGAGCCCGGCCGATCCGTCGCCACCACCACGGTGCTCACGGTGCTCTCCCGCCTCGAGCGCAAGGGCTTCGTCACGCGCACCCGCGAGGTGCGACCCCACCGCTACCGCGCGCTGCTCAGCCGCGAGGAGCACACCGCCGAGTTGATGCACGAGGTGCTCGACCGCACCACCGATCGCGACGCCGCGCTCGCCCGGTTCGTCGGCACCGCGACCGCGGGTGAGGCGGCCACCCTGCGCCGCCTCCTCGACGAGCTCGCGCGCAGCTGAGCATGCTCGCCGTCTCGGCGGTGCTCGGCGCCCTCGCCGTCGCGCTCGCCTGGCCCGTGCCGGTGGCGCTCTCGCGCGCGGCATGGCCGACGCGCGCTCCGGCGGCGGCGCTCGCGCTCTGGCAGGCGATCGCGCTCGCGGGCGGGCTGTCGATGATCGGATGCCTCCTCGCGTTCGGTTCGGCACCTGCGGGTTCCCTGCCCGCGGCCGTCGCCGCGCTCGCCCCGCACCTGTTCACCGGGCCGCTGCCCGCCGGATTCGGGGTGGCACAGGTCGCGGCGCTCACGCTCGCCGCGGCCGTCGCACTGCTGCTCATGCTCAACCTCGCCCTCACCGCCGTGCGGGCCGAGCGCGAGCGCCGCCGCCAGCACCAGCTCATCGACCTCCTGAGCGACCCGCTGCCGGGCGAGCCCCGCACGCGCGTGCTCGCGCACCCCGTGCCGCTGGCGTACTGCGTACCCGGCATCCGCACCGCGACCGTGCTCACCGACGGACTCATCGAGGCGCTCGAACACGACGAGCTCGCTGCCGTGATCGCGCACGAGCGCACCCACCTCGACCAGCTCCACCACCTCGTGCGCCTCGCCTTCCGCGCCTGGCACAGCGCCATCCCGTGGTTCCCCATCGCGAATCGCGCCGAGCGAGCGGTCATCACGCTGACCGAGATGCTCGCCGACGACGGCGCCCGGCGCGCCGTCGGAACGGACGCGCTCCGTCGGGCGCTGGAGCGGGTCGGCGATGCCGGTGAGTCGGGTGCGTATCCCGAGTCCTCGTCCGGCGCGAATCCCGATGCGGCCATGCTCGACGCTCGACTCCGCCGGCTGGGCGTCGATCCGTCGGTCGCCGAGCGCCGGGAGCGCGACATCCGGTCCGTTCGCGCGGCGGCGCTCGCGGCATCCGTCGCACTCGTCATGGTGCCCGTGGTCGCGCTGATCGCGATCCTCGGAATCGTCCCCTAGGGTGACGCGCGGAGTCCGGGGCGTGGATACGCTCGAACCGTGAACGAGCTCCTCGACTGGGTCCTCGACACGGTGCAGGCCGTGGATCCGGTCGCGCGCACGCTCCTCGCGGGGCTGGGCATCATGCTCGAGACCTCGGTGCTGGTCGGCCTGGTGGTGCCGGGCGACACGATCGTGCTCGTGGCGTCGACCGCCGTGGACGGCGTCGGCGAGTACCTCGCCCTCACGTTCGCGGTGATCGCGGGTGCGCTCATCGGCGAGAGCATCGGGTTCGCCCTCGGACGCTGGTTCGGGCCGCACATCCAGCGCTCGCGGGTCGGACAGCGCATCGGCCAGGAGAACTGGGCGAAGGCGCAGCGCTACCTCGACCGCCGCGGCGGTCCGGCCGTGTTCATCTCGCGGTTCCTCCCGGTGCTGCACTCCCTCATCCCGCTCACCGTCGGCATGAGCACCATGCGATACCGGCGATTCATGGCCTGGACGGTGCCGGCCTGCGTGATCTGGTCGTTCTCGTACGTCACGGTCGGCTGGCTCGCGGCCGGCAGCTACCGGGAGCTCAGCCGCGAGCTGCACTGGGCCGGATACCTGTTCGTCGCCGTCATCGCGGCGTTCCTGCTGGTCGTCTGGGGCGTGAAGAAGCTCATCGTGCGGTCGGAGGCGAAGCACATGGCGGTCGTCCTCGACGCGCCGGCGCGCGACGAGGACGACCTGCTCGACGCCGTCGGCTCGGTGCCCGCGGGCGTCGACCCCGACGACGAAGGGCCGGATGCCGAAGCATCCGACCCCTCGAACCGCGACCGGAACCGCTAGAAGAGCGACTTCTCCGCGAGCCAGTCGCTCGCGATCTGGTCGGCCGACTCCTGGTCGTTCACGCTCAGCGAGTTGAGGGCCACGAGGTCCTCGGCGGAGAGCGCCGCGCTGACGGTGTTGATGATCTCCGCGATCTCGTCGGTGACCTTCTCGCTCACGACCGGCACGACGTTCGAGGCCAGGAACAGGCCCTCGGGGTCCTCGAGCGTGACGAGGTCGTTCGCCGCGATGTTCGGGTCGGCGCTGTAGATGTTGACCATCTGCACCTGGTTGTCGACGAGCGCCTTGAGGGTGAGCGGGCCGCCGCTGTCCTCGATCGGCGTGAAGGCGACGTCGACGCCGTACACCGACTTGAGGCCTTCGGGGCCGTACGGACGCGTCGCGAGCTCGGAGTTGCCTCCGAGCGTGATCGGCGTCGTCACGTTCTTGAGGTCGGCCAGGCTCGTGACGCCGTTCTCGTCGGAGAAGGCCCTCGTCACGTTGTACGAGTCCTGGTCGGTCGCGGGCGACTGGTCGAGCACCCTGAGCCCGTCGGGCAGCGAGGTCTCGAGCTCGGCGTACACGTCGTCGCTCGTGGTGGCCTCGGTGTCGGGCACGTAGTACTGGAGGAGGTTGCCCGTGTACTCGGGGAACACGTCGATGGCGCCGTCCTCGATCTCGGGGACGTACACCTCGCGCTGGCCGATGCGGAAGTCGCGCTCGACGGTGTAGCCGTTCTCCTCGAGCGCCTGCGCGTACAGCTCGGCGATGATCTCGTTGGAGTAGTAGTCCTGCGAGCCGACGACGATCGTCTCCGACGACGCGCCGTCGCCTGTCGATCCACCGTCGAGCGGATCGCCCGACGCACACCCTGCCAGGGCCACTGTCGCCCCGACCGCGACCGCTGCGAACGCAACGAGCCGGCCCTTTCCTGCTGTGATCATTCTGGATTCCCTTCGGTGATGGGTCGCCCCACGGCCGCCCGCGGCCGGGTCGGCCGGGAGCGGAGATCGGTGGCCATCGCGGCCCGCACGCCGGCGGGGACGACGAGGCGCTGCGTGATCGCGAAGCATCCGTCGACGACGAGCGCGAGGATGATCACGAGGATGGAGCCGCCGAGCATCTCGGCGTAGTCGCGGGTCTTCAGGCCGGCGAAGATGAAGCGGCCGAGGCCGAAGTCGGCGACATAGGCGGCCAGCGTCGCGGTCGCGATGATCTGGAGGGTCGCGGAACGGATGCCCCCGACGACGATCGGCATGCCGAGCGGGAGCTCCACCCGGCCGACGATCTGGCCCTCTCGCATGCCCATCGCGCGCGCCGCGTCGATCGTGCGCCGATCGACGGACTCGAGCCCCGCGTAGGCGCCGGCGAGCAGCGGTGGGATGGCGAGGATGACGAGCGCGATGATCGGCGCCTGCAGCCCGATGCCCAGCCAGAGGGCGAACAGGGTGAGCACGCCGAGGGTCGGCAGTGCCCGGAGTCCTCCCGAGACCATCACCGACAGGTCTTTGCCGCGCCCCGTGTGGCCCACCGCCCCGCCGACGGGAAGGGCGATGATCGAGGCGATCACGAGCACGACGGCCGAGATCACGAGGTGCTGGCCGATGCGCTCGGGAATGCTGCCCGGGCCGGTCCAGTTCGTCGGGTCGAGGATCCAGGCGATGCCGTCGAAGAAGAGGTTCATGCGGCATCCACCCGCTCGACCCGTGCGACCGAGAGCCGCCGTGCGGACGCGCTCGGTCGCGACCACGGCAGGAGCAGCCGGCCGATGAGCACGCTCGCCCAGTCGAGGGCCAGGGCGAGCACGATCGTCGCGACGATGCCGGTGACGATCTCGGCCTGGATGCCGCGCTGGAACCCGTCGGTGAAGAGGCTGCCCAGGCTCGGCACCCCGATGACCGCCCCGACCGTCGCGAGGCTGACCGTGCTCACGATCACCACGCGGACGCCGGAGAGCAGCACCGGACCGGCGAGCGGCAGCTCGACGCCCCAGAACCGGCCCACCGCGGAGTACCCCACGGCCGTGGCCGACTGCCGGATGTCGGGCTCGACCGAATCGAACGCGTCCGCCGAGGTGCGCACGATGACCGCGATGCCGTACAGCGTGAGGGCGATCACGAGGTTGAGGGGGGATCGCAGGCTCAGGCCGGTGATCGGCGGCAGGGCGACGAAGAGCGCCAGGGACGGGATGGCGTAGAGGAGCCCGCAGAGCGAGAGCAGCACGCCGCGCGACCAGCGATAGCGGTGCGCGAGCCATCCGATCGGGACCGAGATCACGAAGCTCAGTATGATCGCGGGCACCGACAATGCCAGGTGCACGAGCATGAGCTCGCCGACGAGGTCGAGGTTCGACCAGAGCCAGTTCACGACGTCAGGACTCCCGCCGGGCGCCCGTCGGCGTCGACCACGACGTTGCGCCCGTCGACCTCGGTGACGTGCAGCGCCCGCTTGCCTCGGTCGGCCCCGACGAAGTCGGCCACGAAGTCGTCGGCCGGATGCGCGAGGATCTCGGCCGGCGACGCGGCCTGCGAGATCTTGCCCCCCTGCTGCATGATGACGACCTGGTCGCCCAGCAGGAACGCCTCGTCGATGTCGTGCGTCACGAAGACCACCGTCTTGCCCAGTTCGCCCTGCAGGCGGAGCAGCTCCTGCTGCAGCTCCGCCCGGACGATCGGGTCGACCGCGCCGAAGGGTTCGTCCATCAGGAGGATGTTCGGGTCCACCGCGAGCCCACGGGCCACGCCGACGCGCTGCTGCTGGCCGCCCGAGAGCTGGCTCGGATAGCGATCCGCGAGGGACCGGTCCAACCCGACGGTGTCGAGCAGCTCGAGGGCGTGGGCGTACGCCTCCCGCTTGCCGACCCCGCGGAGGAGCGGCACGGTGGCCACGTTGTCGATCACCTTGCGGTGCGGCAGCAGGCCGGAGTTCTGCATGACGTACCCGATGCCCCGACGCAGCTGCACCGGATCCTGGGTGGCGACATCCATGCCGTCGATGAGCACCTGCCCGCCGGTCGGGTCGACCATGCGGTTGATCATGCGCAGCAGGGTCGTCTTGCCCGAGCCGGACGACCCGACGAGGACCGTCGTCTTGTGCGGGGGCATGACGATGTCGACGTCCTCGACCGCGACGGTGCCGTCTGGGAACTGCTTGGTGACGCGGCGGAACTCGATCATGGCTGCCTCACTCCAAGCACCGGGCGGAGCCCCGGATGCCGGAGTTCAAGCCAAACACCATTCCCAGTCGAGGGCAAACGCGTTGACACCGCGTGTCGTGTCGGCCATGGTCGTCGGCCGGCGGGCCGCGAACCCGATCAGGCGGCGGAGCTGGCCGCACGCGCCTCGCCGAGGTGCTCGGCGAGGTAGTCGTGCACGAGGCGCTTCGCCTCGGAGAGGTAGCGCTCATCGCCCGCGGGATCGCGCTCGAACGCCCGGCTGATCAGGGCGTCGGCGAGCTCGATGATGACGCCGAGCCGGAAGCGCAGCTCCTCGGCGTCGGCGCCGAGGTCGAACTCGGCCTCGATCAGCTTCGCCATGCGATGCGCGAACTCGGGCTCGATGTCGCCCTCCGCGAGTTCGCGTCGGCCCGCGTGCACCACCGTGAAGCCCGGCTCGTCGCGGTAGAGCGCCGCGCACGCATCGAGCGCGACGTCGATGACGTCCCACCAGGTCGCGAGCTCGGTGCCTTCGAGGTCATCGGCGACGCGCTCGCGGAATCGACGGATCGCGCGCTCGCGCAGCGCGTGCAGCACGGCCACGCGATCGGGGAAGTAGCGGTAGACCGTGCCGATCGAGGCGCCCGCGCGCTCGGCGACCATCTGGGTCGTCAGGCGCTCGAATCCGGTCTCGTCGACGATCTCGGCGGCAGCATCGAGCAGCGCGTCGAGCCGCTGGGTGCTGCGCCGCTGGGTCGGCTCGGTGCGAACCGAGCGCTTCCGGCGCGGATCGGCCCCTAGGATCAGGTCGACATTCGGCACGGAACCTCCCTCACTTTGCGGCCTCCACTCTACCCGGCGCGCCGCCGCGGCCCGACCAGAACGGGCGGCGCGTTTTCCGGCGCGGCCGGGCCGCATGACAGACTGAGTGGATGTCGGCCAGTCCTCCCACCCCGGCCGGATCCCTGGAGCGCCAGGTCCGGCACCGTGCCGCGCGCCTCGAGGACTGGGTCCACGACCTCCGGGAGCGCTGGGCCCGGCGACGCGGCCACGTTCCCACGATCGTCCCCTATACGGGCTACGGTTCCACCGAATGGGTGCGCGTGCTCTGCCGGGTGCTCCTCAGCAAGCCGATCGACCCCGACGAGACCTCGAAGCGCCGCCGCCGGCGCGGCGAGCAGGGCATCCGCGGTTGGCGCAGCTTCACGAGCGTGCCGGTCGGCGACGTCCCCGTCGTGATCGAGGTCGGCGCCGAGCGGATCGAGGTGCTCGCCGACCGCGGCGGCGTCGTCGACACGCGGGTCCCCGTGGCCCTCACACCGGGGTGGCACCAGGCGATCCTGCGCACCGAGGGATCCGAGGACGTCGAGGCGCCGATCTGGATCGTCGGGCCCGACGTCGACTTCGGCATCATCTCGGATGTCGATGACACGGTGATGGTCACCGCCCTCCCCCGTCCGCTCGTCGCCGCCTGGAACACCTTCGTGCTCGACGAGCACGCGCGCATCCCGACCCCCGGCATGGCCGTGCTCTACGAGCGCCTCGTGCGCGCGCACCCGGGCTCACCCGTCATCTACCTGTCGACGGGCGCGTGGAACGTCGCACCGACGCTCACGCGCTTCCTGTCGCGGAACCTCTATCCCGCGGGCCCGCTGCTCCTGACGGACTGGGGACCGACCCACGACCGGTTGTTCCGGAGCGGGCGCGCCCACAAGGAGGAGAACCTCCGCCGGCTGGCCGAGGAGTTCCCGCAGGTCCGGTGGCTCCTCATCGGCGACGACGGCCAGCACGATGAGGAACTCTACGCGCGGTTCGCCGCGGAGCATCCCGACCGCGTCGCCGCGGTCGCCATCCGGCGCCTCTCCACGGGCGAGGCGGTGCTGGCCGGTGGCCGCACCAAGGCCGAGCAGCACGGCGCCGACGTGCCGTGGGTGTCGGCGAGCGACGGCGCGACGCTCGACGACCTGCTCACCGAGGCCGGCCTCCTGTGAGCGCTGCGGGCGCCTGACGGCACCGCGGCGGCCTGTCGCCGGCCTCGGCTCAGGCGGGAGCGGCGACCGCCGCGCGATCGGCGCGGGTCCGCCGGATGCGCGAGAGTCCGCGGTTCACCTGGCGGGCCCACGTCGGTCCGCGATAGACGAACGCCGAGTACCCCTGCACGAGCGTCGCACCCGCGTCGAGGCGGTTCTGCACGTCGGCCGCCGTCTCCACGCCGCCGACGGAGATCACGCAGAGTCCGGGGGGCACGTTGGCCCTCACCAGCCGCAGCACCTCGAGCGAGCGGGCGGCGAGCGGCGCGCCCGACAGCCCACCCGCCCCGATCCCCTCGACGACGGATGCCGGTGCCCGGAGCCCCTCGCGGGAGATCGTGGTGTTCGTGGCGATGATCCCGTCGAGTCCGAGCCGCGCGACGAGCTCGCAGATGCGGACCACCTCCTCGTCGGCGAGGTCGGGTGCGATCTTCACGAGCAGCGGCGTCGAGGCCGCGACGGCGCGCACGGCCTCGAGGAGCGGTGCGAGGGCATCGAGCTCCTGCAGGCCGCGAAGCCCGGGCGTGTTGGGCGAGCTCACGTTCACGACGAGGTAGTCGGCGTAGGGCGCGAGCACGCGGGCGCTGCGCTCGTAGTCGCCGACCGCGTCCTCGACGGCCGTCACCCGGCTCTTGCCGATGTTCACGCCGAGCACCGGCCGGTGCCGGCGGCGCGCGAGCCGCGAGAGGCGGCCGACCGCGGCATCCGCCCCGCCGTTGTTGAAGCCCATGCGATTGACCAGCGCGCGATCGTCGATGAGGCGGAACAGGCGCGGGCGCGCGTTGCCCGGCTGCGCGACGGCGGTGATGGTGCCCACCTCGACGTGCCCGAAGCCGAGCTGGCCGAGCCCCTGCACCGCGACGGCGTCCTTGTCGAACCCCGCGGCCAGGCCGAACGGCGACGGGAACCGCAGGCCGAGGGCTTCGACCGCCAGGTCGGGGTCGGGTCGCGTGAACAGCTCGACCAGGCGGCCGAAGCCGAGCGTCGGGAGCATCCGGATGACCCGGAACGCGACGTGATGGGCGTCCTCGGGATCCATGCGGGAGAAGACGAGGGAGAAGAGGAGTCGATACATGCCGGGATTCAGGCTATCGGAGGCGCCTGTGCGCCGATGACGGCGCCGAGCGCCCACGCGACGGCGTCACTCCACCGGGCGTGCGGGGAGGCGCCCGTGCTCGGCGCGGAGCTGGCCGATGGCGGCCTCGAAGTCGTCGAGCGACTCGAACGCCTGGTACACGCTCGCGAAGCGGAGGTAGGCCACCTCGTCGAGCTCGCGCAACGGCGGCAGGATCGCGAGGCCGATGTCGTTCGCCTCGATCTGCGAGGCGCCGGTCGAGCGGATCGTCTCCTCCACCTTCTGTGCGAGCACGGCGAGGTCCGAGTCCGTGACCGGGCGGCCCTGGCACGCCTTCTTCACGCCGAGCACGACCTTCTCGCGGCTGAACGGCTCGATCACGCCGCTGCGCTTGATCACGGCCAAGCTCGCCGTCTCGGTCGTGGAGAAGCGACGGCCGCACTCGGGGCACTGCCTGCGGCGCCGGATGGAGAGTCCGTCGTCACTCGTGCGCGAGTCGATGACGCGGGAATCCGGGTGACGGCAGAACGGACAGTACATGGTGCTCCCAGCCTAGCGGGGCGGGATCGGCGTACGGCCGACGTCAGCGCTCGAAGCGCGCCGAGACGGCCTCGCCATGCGCGGGGAGGTCCTCCTCGGCCGAGAGCGCGGCGATCACCGGCGCGACCTCGCGCAGGGCGTGCTCGTCATAGCGCACGACCTGCTGCGGCCGGAGGAACGTCGCCGCGGAGAGGCCCGCCGCGGAGCGTGCCTGACCTCCCGTCGGCAGCACGTGGTTCGACCCTGCCGCGTAGTCGCCCAGGCTCACGGGCGAGTACGGGCCGATGAAGATCGCGCCCGCGTTCTCGATGCGCGCGAGCACCGCGTCGGGATCGCGCACCTGGATCTCGAGGTGCTCGGGACCGAACGCGTTCGAGAAGTCGGCGGCCTGCTCGAGGTCGTCGACGAGCACGACGGCCGACTGCCGGCCCGCGACGGCGTTGCGGATCCGCTCCGCGTGCTTCGTCGCCGCAATGCGCGCGGCGAGGTGGACGCGCACGCTCGCTGCGAAGTCGGCCGAGTCGGTGACGAGCACGGATGCCGCGAGCTCGTCGTGCTCCGCCTGGCTCACCAGGTCGGCCGCCACGAAGTCGGCGTCGGCCGCGTCGTCGGCGATCACGAGGATGTCGGTGGGACCCGCCTCGGCGTCGATTCCCGTGACGCCCTGGACGAGCCGCTTGGCCGCCGCGACGTACACGTTTCCCGGACCCGTCACGCGCTGCACGGGCTCGAGCCCGATACCCGGAACCCCGTAGGCCAGGGCGCCGATGGCTCCGGCTCCGCCCATCGCGTAAACCTCGTCGATGCCGAGCAGTGCGGCCGCGGCGGCGATCGAGGGGTGGATGCGCCCGCCCGCGGCGGACTGCGCCGGCGACGCGAGCGCGATCGAGCGGACGCCCGCCACCTGGGCGGGCACGACGTTCATGACGACGCTCGACGGGTACACGGCCTTGCCGCCCGGCACGTAGAGCCCGACGCGGCCCACGGGCTGCCAGCGCTGCTCCACGATCGCGCCGTCGCCGAGCTCGGTGCGCTCGGGCGCCGGCACCTGCGCGGCGCTCGCGGCCTGCACCCGTGCGATGGTCGATTCCAGGGCGGCCCGCGTCTGCGGAGCGAGCGACTCGAGCGCCTCGGCGAGCTCGTCGGCCGGCACGCGCACCGCCGCTGGGCGCACCCCGTCGAAGCGCTCGGCCTGGTCGAGGAGCGCCGCCTCCCCGCGCTCGCGCACGTCGTCGATGAGGGCGCGGGCGGAGTTCAGCGCGGCCGTGACGTCGGTCGCGGCGCGCGGGACGAGAGCGAGCAGCTCGCTCGCGGACGGGCGTATTCCCCGGAGGTCGATCGTTCGCAGCATGGCCACACCAGCCTACCGAGCCGCGCCCCGCCGGAGCGCCGCCCCCGTCACACGAGGCAGTTCGGACCGAGCAGGCTCTTCAGTTCGCCGTAGAGGTCGGCGGTCACCTGCACGGGGTATGGCAGCTCGAACACGCGCGCGGTTCGCCCGCGCACGAGGCGGAGCCGTACCTCGGTGTCGCCCCGGTGCCGGATGAGCACGTCGCCGAGGGCCGTGATGGTGTCGGTGGTCGCGCGGATGTCGGGCAGCGAGATGACGACGGGTCCGGACTCGTCGCCCTGCCCGAGCTCGGGGCTGAAGACGCTGTAGGCGTGCAGGTTCATGCCGTCGTCGCGCATGCTGACCCTGCCCCGCACGACCGCGATCGAGTCGGCCTTCAGGCCCGGCGCGAACTCCTGGTACGCCTTGCCCATGAACATGACCGTGATCTCGCCCGAGAAGTCCTCGACCTGGATCATGCCGTACTGGTTGCCGCTCTGCCGGGCGACGCGGTGCTGCACGCTCGTGACGAGGCCGGCGATCGTGACGGTGTCGCCGTCCTGCGTGGCATCCGACGACATCAGCTCGGTGATGGTGGTCGACGCGTGCTTCGCGAGCGGCACCTCGAGGCCGGCGAGCGGGTGGTCCGAGACGTACAGTCCGAGCATCTCGCGCTCGAACGCCAGCTTGTCGCGCTTGGCCCACTCGGGCCGGTCGGGCACGAGCGATGGTGCCGCCTCGCGCTCATGCTCTTCGAAGAGGCTGTCGAAGTCGAACCCGATGTCGCCGACCTCCTCGGCGCGCTTCTCCTTCACGGCGGACTCGACGGCGCCCTCGTGGATCTCGACGAGCGCACGGCGCGTGTGCCCGAGCGAGTCGAACGCACCCGCCTTCACCAGCGACTCCACCGTGCGCTTGTTGGCGACCTGGATGGGGACCTTCTTCAGGAAGTCGTGGAACGACTCGAAGCGGCCCTTCTCCTCTCGCGCAGCACGGATGGCGTCGACCACGTTGAAGCCGACGTTGCGCACCGCGCCGAGGCCGAAGCGGATGTCGTCGCCGACGGCCGCGAAGTAGCCGATCGACTCGTTGACGTCGGGCGGCAGCACCCTGATGCCCATGCGGCGACACTCGTTCAGGTAGAGCGCGAGCTTGTCGCGCGCGTCGCCGACGCTCGTGAGCAGCGCGGCCATGTATTCGGCCGGGAAGTGGGCCTTGAGGTAGGCCGTCCAGTAGCTGAGCACGCCGTAGGCGGCCGAGTGCGCCTTGTTGAACGCGTAGTCGGAGAACGGCAGCAGGATGTCCCAGAGCGTCTTGACCGCGGCATCCGAGAAGCCGTTGGCCTTCATGCCGCCCGAGAATCCCTCGTACTGCTTGTCGAGCTCGGACTTCTTCTTCTTGCCCATGGCGCGACGCAGGATGTCGGCCTGGCCGAGCGAGAAGCCCGCCACCCGCTGCGCGATCGCCATGACCTGTTCCTGGTAGATGATCAGGCCGTAGCTCGTGTCGAGGATGTCCTTCAGCGGTTCCTCGAGCTCGGGGTGGATCGGCGAGATCGGCTGCAGGCCGTTCTTGCGCAGTGCGTAGTTGATGTGCGAGTTCGCGCCCATCGGCCCCGGGCGGTAGAGCGCGATGACGGCCGAGATGTCCTCGAAGTTGTCGGGCTTCATCTGGCGGAGCAGGGAGCGCATGGGCCCGCCGTCGAGCTGGAACACCCCGAGCGTGTCGCCCCTGGAGAGCAGCTCGTAGGCGCCCGCATCGTCGAGGGCCAGGTCTTCGAGCACGGGGCGGAAGCCGCGGTTCGCCTCGATGTTGTCGAGCGCGTCATCGATGATGGTGAGGTTGCGCAGCCCCAGGAAGTCCATCTTGATGAGGCCGAGCGCCTCGCACGCCGGATAGTCGAACTGCGTGACGATCTGGCCGTCCTGCTCCCGCTTCATGATCGGGATGATGTCGATGAGCGGGTCGCTCGACATGATGACGCCCGCGGCATGCACGCCCCACTGGCGCTTCAGGTTCTCGAGTCCGAGCGCCGTCTCGAAGACGGTCTTCGCCTCGGCGTCGGTCTCGATGAGTGCCCGGATGTCGCCCGCCTCCTTGAAGCGGGGATGGTCCTTGTCGAGGATGCCGGCCAACGGGATGTCCTTGCCCATGATGGCCGGCGGCATCGCCTTGGTGAGCTTCTCGCCCATGCCGAAGGGGAAGCCGAGCACGCGGCTCGAGTCCTTCAGCGCCTGCTTGGCCTTGATCGTGCCGTACGTCACGATCTGGGCGACGCGCTCGTCGCCGTACTTCTCAGTGACGTAGCGGATCACCTCGCCGCGCCGACGCTCGTCGAAGTCCACGTCGAAGTCGGGCATCGACACGCGGTCGGGGTTCAGGAAGCGCTCGAAGATGAGTCCGTGCTGCAGCGGGTCGAGGTCGGTGATGCGCATGGCGTAGGCGGCCATCGAGCCCGCACCCGACCCGCGGCCGGGCCCCACCCGGATGCCGTTGTTCTTCGACCAGTTGATGAAGTCGGCGACGACGAGGAAGTAGCCCGGGAACCCCATCTGCGTGATGACGCCCACCTCGTAGTCCGCCTGCCGGCGCACGTCGTCGGGGATGCCGTTCGGGTACCGCACGTGCAGGCCGCGCTCGACCTCCTTGACGAACCAGCTCTCCTCGCTCTCGCCCTCCGGCACCGGGAAGCGCGGCATGTAGTTGGCGCTCGTGTTGAACCGCACGTCGGCCCGCTCGGCGATGAGCAGGGTGTTGTCGCACGCCTCGGGGTGGTCGCGGAAGAGGTGCCGCATCTCGGCCGCGGTCTTGAGGTAGAACTCGTCGGCGTCGAACTTGAAGCGGTTGGGGTCGTCGAGCGTGGAGCCCGACTGCACGCACAGCAGTGCCGCGTGGCTCTTCGCGTCGTCGGCGTGGGTGTAGTGCAGGTCGTTGGTGGCGACGAGCGGCAGGTCGAGCTGCTTCGCGAGCCGGAGCAGGTCGTCCATGATGCGCTTCTCGATGCCGAGCCCGTGGTCCATGATCTCGGCGAAGTAGTTCTCGCGCCCGAAGATGTCGCGGTAGTCGGATGCCGCCCGCAACGCCTCGTCGTACTGCCCGAGTCGCAGGCGGGTCTGCACCTCGCCCGAGGCGCATCCGGTCGTGGCGATGAGCCCGCTCGAGTACGTCTGCAGCAGCTCGCGATCCATGCGCGGCTTGAAGTAGTACCCCTCGATCGAGGCGCGGCTCGAGAGGCGGAACAGGTTGTGCATGCCCTCGGTCGTTTCCGACAGGAGCGTCATGTGCGTGTACGCACCGGAGCCGGACACGTCGTCGCCGCCGCCGCTCCCCCACCGCACCCGGGTCTTGTCGCCGCGGTGGGTGCCCGGCGTGATGTACGCCTCGGTGCCGATGATCGGCTTGATGCCGGCGTCGGTCGCCTGCTTCCAGAAGTCGTACGCGCCGAACACGTTGCCGTGGTCGGTGACCGCCACCGCGGGCATGCCCTCGTCCTTCGCGGCCTGGATGAGCTCCCCGACCCGGGCTGCGCCGTCGAGCATGGAGTACTCGCTGTGCACGTGGAGGTGGACGAAGGAATCGGCGGCCACTGGGCTCCTCATCGGGGGTGCTGCGAGGTGGGTGTTCGGTGGGGGTGCTCAGAGTCTACGGCGACCGACCCACGTCGCGGCGGGTCGCACCGCGCGTCGCGTTCAGTCGCCGCGGAGCAGCTCGAGGGCGTGCGCGAGGTCGGCCGGGTACTCGGATCCGAAGGTCGTCCACTCCCCGTTGCCGGGGTGCGTGAGCGACAACTCCTTCGCGTGCAGCCACTGGCGCTCGAGGCCGAGCCGCGCCGACAGGGTCGGGTCGGCGCCGTACATCGCATCGCCCGCGCACGGATGCCGCTGCGCCGCCATGTGCACGCGGATCTGGTGCGTGCGGCCGGTCTCGAGGTGCACCTCGAGCAGCGACGCGTACGGGAACGCCTCGATCGTCTCGTAGTGCGTCACCGCGTGCTTGCCGTCGGCGACCACGGCGAACTTCCACTCGGATCGCGGGTGTCGCCCGACGGGCGCGTCGATCGTGCCGGCGAGGGGGTCGGGATGGCCCTGGACGACCGTGTGGTAGATCTTCTCCACCTCGCGGTCGTGGAACTGCCGCTTGAGCTCGGTGTAGGCGCGTTCCGACTTGGCGACGACCATCAGGCCGCTCGTCCCGGCGTCGAGCCGGTGCACGACGCCCTGGCGCTCGGGCGCACCCGACGTCGAGATGCGGAATCCGGCTGCGGCGAGGGCGCCCACGACCGTCGGCCCCTCCCAGCCGAGCGAGGGGTGCGCGGCGACGCCAGCCGGCTTGTCGACCACGACGAGGTCGTCGTCGTCGTGCACGATCCCGAGGTCGGGCACCGCGATCGCCTCGACCTCGAGCGTGCGCGGGGGCTGCCAGCTCACCTCGAGCCAGCCGCCGGCCCGCAGGCGGTCGGACTTGTCGACGGATGCCCCGTCGAGCACGGCACCCCCGGCTGCCGCGATGTCGGCCGCCTGCGTCCGCGAGAAGCCCAGGAGCTTCGCGAGGCCCTGGTCGACGCGCACGCCGTCGAGCCCGTCGGGCACGGGGAACGAGCGGTGCTCCATGCTCAGGACTCGGCAGCGAGCGGCGAGCCCGCGAGCGGCGTTCGCCCGTCGCCGGCCGGGGCGGCGCCGGGACCGTCGGTCGTCGCCTGGCCGGTCGCCGGCGCGTCGGCCGCAGGCTCCGCCTCGGCCGCGGCATCCGTGCGCTTGGACTCGCGGATGCCGTCGAGCCCGACCCCGCGGATGGTCAGGATCATGAAGAGCACCATGCTCGACACGATCGCGATGTCGGCGACGTTGTAGATCGCGGGGATCAGCCACGGCGTCGAGATGAAGTCGATGACGTGGCCCAGCCCGAAGCTGGGCTCCCTGAGGAGCCGGTCGGTGAGGTTGCCGAGCACCCCGCCGAGCAGGAGCCCGAACACGAGCGCCCACGCGATCGAGCGGATGCGCCGGGCGAACCAGACGATGAACGTGATCACGCCGGCCGCGAGGATCGTGAAGATCCACGTCATGCCGCTCGCGAGCGAGAAGGCCGCGCCGGGGTTCCGCACGAACTGCCACTGCAGCACCGTGCCGAGCACCGGCACGACCTCACCCTCGGTGAGGTTCGTGACGACGAGGAACTTGCTCAGCTGGTCGAGGCCGTACACCGCGAGGGCGCCGCCGACCAGGACGAGGAGTGCAGTGGTGGTGCCGACCTTCGCGGCCCGCTCAGCCGCCAAAGCCCTGGAAGGTCGGTGCGGGTGCCTGCTCGCTCGCGCTCACGGGCGAGGAGAAGCCCTGGCCGCCCGAGACCTGCACGGGAGCGGCCGTGTCGAGCTCGCGGAGCTGGCCCTCGATGTAGCTCTTCAGCTTCAGGCGGTAGTCGCGCTCGAAGACACGCAGCTCGTCGACGCGCTTCTCGAGCGCGATGCGCTCCTGGTCGAGGATGCCCATCTGCGCACGCTGCTTGGCCTCGGCCTCGGCGACGACGCGCGCAGCCGTGGCGTGGCCCTCGGCGATCAGCGCGTCGCGCTTCTCGATGCCCTCGCGCACGTGCTCCTCGTGCAGGCGGCGTGCGAGCTGCAGGAGGTTCGTGGTCGACGTCTGCTCGTCGAGCTCGGACTGGGGCGCGGCGGGGGCCTGGGTCGGCACCGCGACGGTGGGCGGCGGTGCGGCCGGCTCCGTGTAGACCGCGGCGGGGGCCGGTGCGGCGGGGGCGCCCTTCGCGGCATCCGAGGCGCGGGCCTCGGCGGCCGAGAGGCGCTGGCGCAGCTCGTCGTTCTCCTGGTTCAGCCGGCGCAGCTCGACGACCACCTCGTCGAGGAAGTCGTCGACCTCGTCCTGGTCGTAGCCCTCCCGGAACTTCGTCGCCTGGAAGCGCTTGTTGACCACATCTTCCGGAGTTAGCGCCATGGCTTCCCATCCCTCGAATCTGTCGAACTGATCGATCACGTTCTGCTAACGGTAGCAAAGACCTCATCGGGGGCGCAGTGCCGAACGTCACGGCCTGCCACCCTCGCAGGAGATCGTCAGCCGGAGGCCGCCGCTCCGGCCGCCAGCCACGACACCAGGGTCATGGCGACGATGACGAGCAGCATGGCCAGGCTCCACCCGAGGTCGAGTGCGATCTGGCCGATGCGTATCGGCGGCACGAGCCGCCGGAAGAAGCGCACGGGCGGATCCGTCACGCTGTAGACGACTTCCACGACCACGAGCCAGAAGCCGCGCGGACGCCACGAACGGTTGAACGTGCGCACCAGATCGAGCACGAACCGCGCCCACATCAGGAAGAAGTAGATGAGGAGCAGCGTGTAGAGGATGTTCCAGACGACGGCCAGTGCGCCCACGACGGCTACGCGTGCGTGAAGAACGAGGCGTCGACGTCGCCCTCGGCCTCGCCGGCCTCACCCGAGACCACGACGTGGGCGGGCGAGAGCAGGAAGACCTTGCTCGTGACGCGCTCGATCTTGCCGTACAGGCCCTGGGAGAGCCCGCTGGCGAAGTCGATGAGTCGCCGGGCGTCGCCGTCGGACATCTGCGAGAGGTTGATGATGACCGGGACCCCCTCGCGGAAGGACTCGGCGATCACCTGGGCGTCACGGTACTGACGCGGGTGCACGGTGAGGATCTCGTTCATCTCCGCCTGCGGTGTGCTCGGTTGGACATGGTGCTTGCGGAGTGGCGTGACCGCCGCTCCCGTCTTGGGGGCCGGGGCGGCGTGCACGATCGGTGCAGCGGGCGCCGGAGCCTGCGGGGCCTCGTGCTCGAGCTCCTCATCGGCGAGGCCGAGGTAGACCATGGTCTTCTTGAGCGGGTTCGACATCGCTGCCTCCGTCTGTGTTCCGTCTCTTCGAGGCTAACCGGCGTCCGGCCGATTCCCGGTGATTGCGGTACCGATCCGCAGGTGTGTCGCGCCCTCCAGAATGGCCTCGCGGAAGTCATGCGACATCCCCATTGACAGCGACGCGGCATCCGGTGCGGTTCGCCGCACGCGCTCGGACAGCAGGCGCATGCGTCCGAACGCGGGGCGTGCCGGCTCCCCCAGGGGGGCCACCCCCATCAGCCCGCGCAGGCGGAGTCCGGGCGTGCCGAGCACGAGCTCGACGAGGTCGTCGAGCCCGTCGGGCTCGACGCCGCCACGAGCCGGGTCCTCGGTGAGGTTGACCTGGACGAAGCAGTCGATGGTGGACTCGTCGGAGCGGAGCGCCTCGACCAGCGCGGGCCGGTCCACCGAGTGGATGGCGTTCGCGTACGCGCGCACCTGCCTGGCCTTCTTGGTCTGGAGCTGCCCGACGAAGTGCCAGCGGAGGCCGAGCGACGCGAGCTCCGCGGCCTTCGCCTGCGCCTCCTGGTGGCGGTTCTCGCCGATGTCCTGCACGCCGAGGGCGGCGAGCTCGGCGACGAGCGACGCCGGCTGGAACTTGGTCACGACGATCGTGGTGATCTCGTTCGGGTGACGGCCCGCGTCGCGCGCGGCATCCGCGATGCTGCCCTGGACCGAGGCCAGTCGATCGGCGAGGGCGCTCACGTGCGACCCCGCTCGACCGACTCGCTCGCGATCACTTCAGGAAGTCGGGGATGTCGAGGTCGTCGCCGTCGTCGTCGAACGCGGGGTCCGACACGATCTGGTCGGCGGCCGCCGTGGGCGCATCGCCCCAGTTCGCGGTCTCGACGAGCTCGTCGATGTCGATCTCGCCGATCGCCTCGGCGGCGGCGTCGCTCCCCATGGAGGAGCCGCCGACCGCCGCGCCGACCGCCGCGGGAACGAAGCTCGTGCGCCTCGCCTCCACGGGCTGGGGCTTCGCGCCGGGCTCGCCGCCGTCGAAGCCCGCTGCGATGACGGTGACGCGCACCTCGTCGCCGAGCGTGTCGTCGATCACCGCGCCGAAGATGATGTTCGCCTCGGGGTGCACCGCCTCCTGCACGAGGCGTGCCGCGTCGTTGATCTCGAAGATGCCGAGGTTCGACCCGCCCTGGATGGAGAGCAGCACGCCGTGCGCGCCGTCGATCGACGCCTCGAGCAGCGGGCTCGCGACGGCGAGCTCGGCGGCCTTGATGGCGCGGTCGGCGCCTCGCGACGAGCCGATGCCCATGAGCGCGGAGCCCGCGCCCTGCATGACCGACTTGACGTCGGCGAAGTCGAGGTTGATGAGGCCGGGCGTCGTGATGAGGTCGGTGATGCCCTGCACACCGGCGAGCAGCACCTGGTCGGCGGTCGCGAAAGCCTCGAGCATCGAGATGCCACGATCGCTGATCTCGAGGAGCCGGTCGTTCGGCACGACGATGAGGGTGTCGACCTCCTCCTTCAGCCGCGCGACGCCCTGCTCGGCCTGCGTCTGCCGGCGCTTGCCCTCGAATCCGAAGGGCTTGGTGACGACGCCGATGGTGAGGGCGCCGATCGACTTCGCGATGCGCGCCACGACGGGCGCGCCGCCCGTGCCCGTGCCGCCGCCCTCGCCCGCCGTCACGAAGACCATGTCGGCGCCCGCGAGCGCCTCCTCGATCTCCTCGGCGTGGTCCTCGGCCGCCCGACGGCCGACCTCGGGGTCGGCACCCGCGCCGAGCCCGCGCGTGAGATCGCGGCCGACGTCGAGCTTGACGTCTGCATCGCTCATCAGCAGCGCCTGGGCGTCGGTGTTGATCGCGATGAACTCGACCCCGCGCAGGCCGAGTTCGATCATGCGGTTGACGGCGTTCACACCGCCGCCGCCGATGCCGACGACCTTGATGACGGCGAGGTAGTTCTGGTTAGACGACATGTCCGGCCCTCCGTGCGAACTCTGAACCCTGAACCTCAAGTCGAAGGTTAAAGTTTTGCTGAGTATGCAATTCCTGATTCGAAGGTAGGTGTCCACCGACCGCCCTCGGGAAAGGCGGGCCCGCGTGTCGCGAACCGCTCGGCAGACCGGGTGCCCGACGGCCCGATGAAGGACGGACTCACTCCGTGACGGGGCTCGACGGTGCGGACACGTCGTACTGCGACACCGTGTCGGGCGGCGCGGCGCGCATGAGCGACGCGAGCACCGTGGCCTTCAGCGCGGAGTCCTCCGCGCTCCCCCACACCACGCTCGCGCCGCCCGCCAGCTCGAGCCGGACGTCGTCGGCGGTCGCGGCGGTCGCACCGGTCAGCTGGCCGCGCACGTCGGCAGGGAGGCTCCGGACCACCGCCGCGACGGCGCGGAAGCCCTCGTCCGCGACGCCGCCGTCGACCTGGATCAGGGGCTGGCCGGCGGGAAGCGTGTCGGGACGGTCGATCACCACGCCCGCGGCATCCACGAGCTCGAGTCCGGAACCGGTGTCGATGACGCCCACCGGCGTGCGCTCGACGATGCGGACCACGAGCGTGCCTGGCGGGACGGTCTCGGTCGAGTACGTCTCGATCAGGGGGAATCGCGCGAGTGCGGCATGCACCTCGGACGAGTCGATGAGCGGCAGCGGCGTGCCGACCACGTCGGCGAACGCCGCCTGCACGTCGGCGGCGGGGATGCGCTGGGCGCCCTCGATGCGCACGTCGCGCAGTGCCATGAGCGGCGAGTACGCGCCGACCCCGACCACGGCGACGAGGGCGAGCAGCGCACCCGCGACGACCGCCCAGGTGACGCGACGCCGGCGCGAGCGCTTCGTGAAGCGGCGCACCTCCTGGCGCTCGTAGCGTCGGCGTTCGCGCGCGGCTGCCGCCAGAGCGCGCTTGGCCGATCGGGCGTCGCCGGGTGCCGACGGCGCGGCATCCTCGTCGGGCCCCGACTCGACCGATGCCGCTCGCGTGCCGGGATCCGCGAGGACGCCGACGCCCGACGCGACGGGGCCGCCGGCCGCAGCCGGGGCGGCTCGCCGCTGCGACGGGACGCTCGCACGCCCCGCCGGACCGGCCGACGTCGAGACCACGGCGATCGGCTCGGTCGAGACCCGATCGGCGTCCGAGGCGCCGCGCGCACCCCGGCCCGGAAGCGGCGCGCTCGGCTGGGGCGCGGGTCGCCCCGGCGTGACGCGCTCCGCCGTCGGGCGCTCCCCCGCGGCACGATCGGCCGCCCGCGGTGCGGGAGGACGATCGAAGCCCTGCGGGCGCTTCACGCGCGGAGCGTCCTCATCCGCGCTCCCGCTCGAGCGAGCCGAGCAGCTGCGGCACGATGCGGTAGACGTCGCCGCAGCCGAGGGTGATCACGAAGTCGCCCTCGCGGGCGATGCGCGCCGTGTGGTCGGCGGCCTCCTGCCAGTCGGGCACGAATGCGACGCGCTCGGGATCATCGAACCGCTCGCTGACGAGCGCCCCGGTGACACCGGGCACGGGATCCTCGCGGGCGCCGTACACGTCGAGCACGACCGTCTCGTCGGCGTACCGCTCGAGCACCTCGGCGAACTCCTTCGCGAACGTCTGCGTCCGGCTGTACGTGTGCGGCTGGTGCACCGCGATGATGCGCCCCGAGCCGACGACGGTGCGGGCCGCCGAGAGCGCCGCGGCCACCTCCGTGGGGTGGTGCGCGTAGTCGTCGTACACGCTCACGCCGCCGACCGTTCCGTGCAGCTCGAAGCGACGGCCGGTGCCCGCGAAGCGTGCGATGCCGGCGAGGGATGCCGCGGGGTCGAAGCCGAGCCCGACGAGGACGGCGAACGCGCCGGCGGCGTTGATGGCGTTGTGGCGGCCGGGGATGCGGAGCGTCGCCCGGTGCGTGACCCCGTCGTGGTCGATCGCGAACGACACGGGACCGTCGGTCTCGATCGAGTGCACGCGGACGGCGGCGTCCGCGGCCTCGCCGAAGCTGACGACCCGCGGGTGGGAGAGACGTTCGGCGACCCGCGTGGCGCCGGCGTCGTCGGAGGAGATGACGACGAGCTCCCGCGCCCGGTCGGCGAAGTCGACGAAGGCCTGCTCGAACGCGTCGCGCGATCCGTAGTGGTCGAGGTGGTCGGGGTCGACGTTCGTGATGAGCGCGACGGACGTGTCGTAGAGCAGGAACGACCCGTCGGACTCGTCGGCCTCGACGACGAAGAGGTCGCCGTCACCGGATGCCGCGCTGACCCCGAGCTCCTCGATGACACCCCCGTTCACGAAGCTCGGGTCCTCCCCGAGCTCGAGGAGGCCCGTGATGATCATGCCCGTCGACGTGGTCTTGCCGTGCGCGCCGGCGACCGACACGAGCCGCTGCCCCGCGATCAGCCAGGCGAGCGCCTGCGAGCGGTGCAGCACGGGGAGTCCCCGCTCGAGCGCGAGCTGGTACTCGGGGTTGTCCTGCCAGAGCGCGCCCGTCACGACGACGGCCTCGGCATCGCCGACGTTGGCGGCGTCATGGCCGATCGCGATCTCGGCGCCGAGGTCCCGCAGCGCCGCGACGTTGGCCGAGTCGCGCACGTCGGACCCGGTGACGCGGTGCCCCGCGCCGAGGAACAGTCGCGCGATGCCGCTCATGCCCGAGCCGCCGATGCCGACGAAGTGCACGGCGCCGAGCTCGGCGGGGATCTGGGCGGTGAGGTCGGGCTTGATGGTCACGTGCGGCGGGTCTTCCTCGGTGCGTCGGTCTGCGGTCGGGGGCTCGGGCGGCGGATGCCGCGGCATCCGCTCACTCCACGTTACGCGCCTTGCGCGGTGTCGCCGGCACCCCCGCCGAGTGCGGCGTCGACGAGGGCGATCATGCGGTCGGTGCCGTCGCGGTGGCCGACGGATGCAGCGGCGGCCGCCATCCGTGCGACGCGATCGCGATCGCCGAGCAGCGGCACCAGCTCGCCCCGCACCCAGTCGGGCACGAAGTCGGCGTCGTCGACGAGGACGCCCCCGCCCGCCGCCACCACGTCGGCCGCGTTGAAGCGCTGCTCGCCGTTGCCCACCGGGTACGGCACGTACACGGCCGGGATGCCGAGCGCGGCGAGCTCGCTCACGGTGGCGGCGCCGGCGCGCGACACTGCGGCGTCCGCGACCGCGAGTGCGAGGTCCATGCGGTCGGCGTACTCGGCCATGCGGTAGTCGGGGATGCCGGGATCGTCGACGTCGGACGCCGCGCCCGTGATGTGCAGCACCTGCCAGCCCGCTGCGGTGAGGTCGCCGGCGGTCTCGACCATCGTGCGGTTGATGCGCCGTGCGCCCAGCGAACCGCCCGTCGCGAGCAGCACCGGTCGCGCCGGGTCCAGTCCGAAGAAGCGGGCCGCCTCGTCGCGGAGCGCCGCCCGGTCGAGCGTCTCGATCTCGCGGCGCAGCGGCATGCCCACGACCTCGGCACGGCGCAGCGGCGTGCCGCCGAAGGCCACGCCGACGGCGGCGGCCCAGCGGGAGCCGAGCCGGTTCGCGAGTCCCGGCCTGGCATTGGCCTCGTGGATCGCGACCGGGACGTGCGCTCGACGCGCGGCGAGGTACGCCGGCGTCGCGACGTAGCCGCCGAAGCCGACGACGACGTCGACGCCGCGCTCGGCGATGATCGTCGACACGTCGTCGATCGACCCGCGGAACCGGGCGGGGAAGGCCACGGCCGCACGGTTCGGGCGACGCGGGAACGGCACCTTCGCGATCGTGAGGAGCTCGTAGCCGCGGGCGGGCACGAGTCGCGACTCCAGGCCCTCGGCGGTGCCGAGCACGAGCACCACGTCGTCGGGCCGCCGCTCGCGCAGGCGATCGGCGACGGCGAGCAGGGGGTTCACATGGCCGGCCGTTCCGCCGCCGGCCAGGAGGTAGACGGTCATCGCGCCGGTCGCCCCGCCGCTCGTGCCGCAGCCCGCGCCTCGGCGCGCGCGGCAGCACGCGTCGCCGCCTCGGGATCGCGGGCGACCGAGAGCACCACGCCGATCGCGAAGAGCGTCGTGAGCAGGGCGGTGCCGCCCGCCGAGACGAGGGGCAACGGCACGCCGAGGACGGGGAAGACTCCGAGCACGACTCCGATATTGACACATGCCTGGCCGACGACCCAGACGAGCACCGCCGCGGTGACGGCCCTGGCGAACGGGGTGCGGGCCGCGCGCAGCACCCTCGCGAACGCGACCGCGAGCACGACGAACAGCCCGATCACGACGATCGCGCCGATGAGGCCGAGCTCCTCGCCGATGATCGCGAAGATGAAGTCGTTGTCGGCCGCGGGCAGCCACGACCACTTCGCCGTCGAGTTGCCGAGCCCCACGCCGAGGATGCCGCCGTTCGCGAGCGCGAACCGGCCGTGCTGGATCTGCCAGCAGTCCTCGTTGTCGAACCGGGTGCAGTTCTCCTGCAGGAACGCGGTGATGCGCCGCATCCGGCTGTCGCTGGAGACGGCGACGATCACGAAGACGGCCGAGCCCAGCAGCACCGGGGGCAGCAGCAGCCGGAACCTCACCCCGATCAGGAAGAGGGCGCCGAGCAGCATCGCGCCCATGATCATCACGGTGCCGAGGTCGCCGCCGAGGAGCACGAGGCCGATCGCTCCGCCGCCGACGAGGAGGATCGGCAGGATGCCGCGCGTGAAGTCGCCGAGCAGCGCCTCCTTCTTCGTGACGATGAGCCCGAGCCAGATCACGAGCGCGACCTTGATGAGCTCCGACGGCTGGAACTGCACGGGCCCGATCGCGAGCCAGTTGGTATTGCCGCCGACGGTGATGCCCAGCGGAGTCGCCACCACGAGCAGCTGGAGGGCGCACGCGACGATGAGCAGCGGCCACGCGACCGTCATCCACATCCGCTCGGGCATCCGGCTCGCGATGAGCATGATGGGCACGCCGAAGAGCGCGTACAGGCCCTGTCGGGTCGCCTGCACGAAGAATCCGCCGTCCTCGAGGTTCGACTCGACCGACGACGACGAGAGCACCATGACGAGCCCGAACACCACGAGGAAGAGCGTCGTGCCGAGCAGGAGGAAGTAGTCCTTCGACTCGACGCGGAAGACGCGTCCGAGCCGGATGCGGGCGGTGGAGACGCCCGCTGGATCAGCCTTCGGGGGTCGGGCCGTGCGGGGCGGAGTCGCCATCCGCCTCACCTCCCAGCCTCGCTCTGACCGCCTCGTGGAATCGCCGGCCCCGATCGGCGTAGTCGGCGAACTGGTCCATCGACGCCGCGGCCGGCGCGAGGAGCACCGTGTCCCCCGCCTCGGCGACGGACGCCGCCAGCGCGACCGCCTCGGGCATCACCGTTTCAGTGTCGTCGGTCACCACCTCGAACAGGGGCAGTTCGGGCGCGTGTCGCCGGAACGCCGCGACGAGGGCGGCACGGTCGACGCCGATGACGATCGCGGCGCGCAGCCGGCCGACGTGCGCGGCGACCAATGCGTCCGCGTCGACGCCCTTCAGCAGTCCGCCGACGATCCACACCACCTGCCCGAAGGCGCGCAGCGACGCCTCGGCGGCGTGCGGATTCGTGGCCTTCGAGTCGTCGATCCAGCGGACGCCGCCGGCCACCGCCACCTGCTCGATCCGATGCGCGTCGAGGCGGAAGTCGCCGAGCGCATCGTGGATGACCCCCACCGGGACGCCGTACGACCGCACGAGCGCCGACGCCGCGAGGATGTTCTGCACCACGTGCGGAGCGCCGAGGCCCCGCGGCTCGAGCTCGTCGACGGTGATGATCTCCAGTGCCGCGGTGCGTCGCTCATCGAGGAACGCGCGATCGCAGAGGATCCCCTCGACCACGCCGAAGTCGCTCGGGCCCGGCACGTCGAGCCCGAATCCGATCGCGCGGGCGCCCTCCTCGACGTCGGCGTCCTCCACCATGCGCATGGTGGCCTCGTCGGCGCGGTTGTAGACGCACGCCACCTTGGTGTTCTCGTACACGGTGGCCTTGGCGGCCCGGTAGGCCTCTGGCGATCCGTGCCAGTCGAGGTGGTCGTCGGCGACGTTCAGCACGACGCTGGCCCACGGATGCAGGGCACCGGGTCCCGTCCTCGGCAGGTGGTGCAACTGGTAGCTCGAGAGCTCGACGACGAGGACGTCGAAACCGCCCGGATCGCGCACGGCGTCGAGCACCGGCACGCCGATGTTGCCGCACGGCGCGGCGCGGAGGCCGTTGGCGGCCAGGAAGGTCGCGGCCAGCTGCACCGTGGTCGTCTTGCCGTTCGTGCCGGTGACGAGGATCCACTCGGCGGCGCTCACCTTGTCCCGCACCCGCCAGGCGAGCTCGATGTCGCCCCACACGGCGACGCCCTCCGCATCGGCCCACTCGAGCACCGCGTGATCGGGGTGGAACCCCGGCGAGGCCACGACGAGCTCGGGTGCGAACGCGACCAGCCCCTCGGGCACCGCGTCGAGCGGATGCCGCAGCAGCCGGGCTCCGATCACCTCGAGGATCCGCGCCCGATCGTCGTCGACCTCGGGTGCGAGCACGAGCACGTCGGCGCCGAGCTCGGTGAGCGTGTCAGCGACGGCGAAGCCGGTGACGCCGAGGCCGAGCACCGCGACGCGGAGCCCGCGCCAGTCGGCGTTCCAGCTCGTGAGCGTCTCGAGCCGGGCGGCGACGGCCGAGGCATCCGGGTCGGTCAACTCTGCAGCCATTCGAAGTAGAAGCTTCCGACGCCCGCCGCCACGAGCAGGCCGCCGATGATCCAGAATCGCACCACGATCGTGACCTCGGCCCACCCCTTCAGCTCGAAGTGGTGGTGGATGGGACTCATGAGGAAGATGCGCTTGCCCCCGCTGAGCTTGAAGTACGCCCGCTGCAGGATGACCGAGCCGGTCTCGATGACGAACAGCCCGCCGATGAGGAGCAGGAGCAGCTCGGTGTGGCTCACGATCGCGAGGGCGGCGAGGGCACCGCCGAGCGCGAGCGAGCCCGTGTCGCCCATGTAGATGTGCGCGGGGTTCGTGTTCCACCACAGGAACCCGATGAGGCCGCCCACGATGGCCGTGGCCACGATCGCGATGTCGAGCGGATCGCGCACGTCGTAGCAGCGGTACACGTCGCTCGGGTTCAGGTTCTCGCTGAAGCACGACTGGTTGAACTGCCAGAATCCGATGATGACGAACGACCCGATCGCGAGGATCGAGGCGCCGCCGGCGAGCCCGTCGAGTCCGTCGGTGACGTTCACGCCGTTCGAGGCGGCGACCGTGAGCAGGCAGATCCAGATGACGTACAGGATGATGCCGACGACCGTGCCGAAGACCATGAAGTCCAGCGGCAGGTCCCGGATGAACGAGATGCTCGTGTCGGCCGGAGTGACGTTCTCGTCGTTGGGGAACTGCAGGGCGAGCAACGCGAACGCCGCGGCGACCACCACCTGGCCGACGACCTTCGCCCAGCCGCCGAGGCCGAGGCTCTGCTTCTTGCGCGTCTTCAGGAAGTCGTCGATGAAGCCGACGATCCCGAGCCCGACCATCATGAACAGGATCAGCATGGCCGAGGCGGTCGGCGGCTCGTTCGAGACGAGCAGCGTCGACGTGAAGTAGCCGAAGAGGCTGCCCAGGATGAAGACGATGCCGCCCATCGTCGGGGTTCCGCGCTTCACGTGGTGGCTCTTGGGCCCGTCGTCGCGGATGAACTGCCCCCAGCCGAGGCGGGTGAACAGGCGGATGAAGAGCGGGGTCAGGAACAGCGTGAAGGCGAGCGACAACGCCCCGGCGGTCAGCAGTGCTCTCACGCGAACCATTCTCCCAGTCGGTCGCCGAGGTGGCGGAGACCCGCCGAGTTCGACGATTTCACGAGCACGGTGTCGCCCGGACGCGCCGAGGACACGACCAGCTCGTACGCCTCGTCGGCCGTCTCCACGTAGGCGGACTCGCCGTCCCACGATCCCTCGTTGATGGCGGTGATGTGCAGGCGCCGCGCGCCCTGGCCCACGACGATGAGCTGCGAGATGCCGAGTCGCACCGCGAGCAAGCCGATGCGATCGTGCTCCTCGCCCGAGAACTCCCCGAGCTCGCTCATCTCGCCGAGCACCGCGATCGTGCGCGTGCCCGGCGCCTGCACCTGCGCGAGGGTCTTCAGCGCCGCCGCCATCGAGTCGGGGCTCGCGTTGTAGGCGTCGTTGATGACGGTGATCCCGTCGCGCCCGCCCATGAGCTGCATGCGCCAGCGCTCGGCGAGGGTGACGGACTCGAGCGCCTCGACGACGTCGTGCAGCGGCACGCCGAGCTGGAGCGCCGCCGCGGTGGCCGCCAGCGCGTTCATGACGTGGTGCTCGCCGAGCACGCCGAAGCGCACGCGAGCGGATGCCCCGCCGGGCGCGGCGATCGTGAACTCGGTGCCGCGTGCGTGCACGACGATGTCGGTGGCGCGCACGTCGGCGCCCTCGCCGAGGCCGAACCACACCACGCGGGCGGCGGTGAGCGCCGCCATGGACACGACCCGAGGGTCGTCGGCGTTCAGGACCGCCACCTCGCCCGGGGAGAGCTCGGTCACCATCTCGGACTTCGCGCGGACGGTCTGCTCGATGCCGCCGAACTCGCCGGCGTGCGCGAGGCCGACCTTCAGCACGATGCCGACGTCGGGGTGCGCCATGCGCACGAGGCGCGCGATCTCGCCGACCGCCGACGCGCCCATCTCGGCGACGAGGAACTCCGTGTCGTCGGTGAGCTCGAGCGCCGTGATGGGCCCGCCCACCTCGTTGTTGAACGACTTGCGCGATGCGACGGTGCTGCCGTGGCCGTGCAGGATCTCGCGGAGCAGGTTCTTGGTCGTCGTCTTGCCGTTCGAGCCCGTGACCCCGATGATCCTGAGGCGCCCGTGCGAGCGGACGCGGCGCACGACCTCGGTCGCGAGCGCGCCGAGCGCGTCGACGGTGTCGGCCACGATCACCTGGGGCGCGGCGACGTCGACCGGGTGCTCGACCACGAGCAGGGCGGCGCCCTGGTCGGCGGCGGCGGGGGCGAAGCGGTGTCCGTCGTCGAACTCGCCGCGCTTGGCGAAGAACACGTCGCCGGCGGCGATCTCACGCGAGTCGGTGGTGACGCTGCCCGTGACGACGGCGTCGCCCGCGGCATCCGTTCCGTCGAGGCGCAGCGTGCCGTCGACCGCCGAGGCGATCTCGGCGAGGGTCATGGCGATCATGCGCCCCAGCCCGCCTCACGCAGTGCCTGCTTCGCATCGTCTCTTGCTGAGTACGGGATCTTCACGCCCTTCACCTCGTGGTAGTCCTCGTGGCCGGGGCCGGCGTAGAGGATCGCGTCGCCTTCGCCCGCGAGCTCGAGCGCCGCACGGAATGCCGCGCGGGGATCGGGGATCTCGTGGATCTCGCGCTCGGGCACCGCAGCGCGGGCCCCCGCGATCAGCGCGGCGCGGATGGCCGCGGGGTCCTCCCAGCGCGGGTGGAAGTCGGTGATCACGACGACGTCGGCCCCGCGCGCCGCGATCGCGCCCATCTCGGCCCGCTTCGTGGTGTCACGGTCGCCGTCGGCGCCGAAGAGCATGATCAGCTTGCCGGTCGTGAACCGGCGGATGGCGCCGAGCGTCTGCAGGAACGCATCGGGGCTGTGGCCGTAGTCGATGTACACGAGGGGGCCGCGGTCGCCGGAGATGCGCTCGGCCCGGCCGGGGATGTAGGCGTCGACGCCCCCGTCGCGTTCGAGCACGTGCGCGATCTGCTCGAGGTCGTATCCCGACTCGACGAGCATGACGATCGCGAGCGCCGCATTGGCGGCCATGTACCAGCCGAGCAGCGGCACGAGCGTCTCGAGGCGGCGACCGCCCGTGCCCTCGAGCACGAACGACGTGTGGGTCGCGGTCTCCTCGAGCACCGTGAGCCGCCAGTCGGCGGCGACGTCGGGATCGGTCGAGAGCGTGGTCACGGGGATGCGCGACTCGGCGACGAGGCGGCGTCCCCACTCCGAGTCGATCGTCACGACGCCCCGTCGCGAGCGCTCGGGCTGGAAGAGCTCGCGCTTCGCCTCGAAGTAGACGTCCATCGACGCGTAGTCGTCGAGGTGGTCGTGGGTGAGGTTCGTGAAGCCGACCACGTCGAAGACCAGGCCGTCGACCCGGTGGCGCGAGAGCGCCTGCGCCGACACCTCGACGCCCACGGCACGCACGTCGACCTCGCGCATGCGGGCCAGCAGCGCGTGCAGCTCGCTCGCCTCCGGGGTCGTCAGGGAGCTGGTGACGGCCTCGTCGCCGATGCGACGCTCGGCCGTCGACGTGAGCCCCGCGACGACCCCGAGCTGGCGCAGGATGCCGTAGAGCAGGTAGACCACGCTGGTCTTGCCATTGGTGCCGGTCACGGCGAACAGCGTCGCCGGGTTGTCGGCGGTCCGGTGGATCCATGCGGCCACCTCGCCGAGCGCGGCCCGCGCGTCGGGAGTGACCAGCACCGGCAGTCCGGCGCCCGCCGCGAGCTCGGCGCCCGCGGCATCCGTGAGCACGGCGACCGCGCCGGCGTCGAGGGCGGCGGCGGCGAACGATGCCCCGTGCGCGTTGCGGCCGGGCACGCCGACGTACAGGTCGCCGGGCCGCACCGCGGACGAGGCGAGCACGACGCCGGTCACCTCGAGGTCGTCGATGTCGCCGTGCACCTCGAGGTCGAACGTCTCGGCCAGGCCGTGGAGCGATCGGGGGCTCGGATGCTGCGGCCGGAGTGCCGCGGGAGGCGATCCGGTCACGAACCCAACTTTCTCACCAGGTGGCTGGCAGCTCGGGCGCCGGGGCGCCGGATGGAACGGTCCGATACTTCTTCAGCACCTGGCTCATCACCTGTTGGAAGACGGGAGCGGATGCGGCGGACGAGTTCATCTTAACGGGATTCATGATGCTCACCGAAACGACGAACTGCGGATCGTCGGCCGGCGCGAACCCGGACACCGACACGAGGTAGCCGCTGAGGTACCCGCCGTTGCCGTCGGGGACCTGGGCGGTTCCCGTCTTCGCGGCAACCCGGTAGCCGGGGATCTCCCACTTGTCGGCGAGCCAGCCCTCGAGGTACACCCGCTCGAGCATCCGGCTCGTCTGGTCGGCGGCGTTCTCGGAGATCACGCGAGTCCCCTCGGACTGCGGGACGGTCGCCTCGCCGTCGGCGTCGGCGCAGCCGTCGACGAGCCGCACCGGCATCCGCACCCCGCCGTTGGCCAGGGTCTGGTACGAGCTCGCGATCTGCACCGCGGTGGTCGTGAGGCCCTGGCCGAACATCGTGGCGTACTTCGTCTGGTTGTCCCACTCGTCGGGCCCACCGTGCAGGTCGCCGGGCTCCTCGGCCGGGAAGTCGACCTCGGTGCGCTCGCCGAGCCCGAAGGCGAGCATGTCGTCGTAGCGCTCCTGGTCGGAGAGCCGCTCGCCGAACAGCGACATGCCCGTGTTGGACGAGTCGATGAGCACGCCCGTGAGCGTGTAGGGGGTGTCCTCGTGGAAGAAGCTGTCGTTGACGTCCGCGCCGTTCGCCGGGCGGTAGCGGTAGGGCGCGACGATCTGGCTGAGCGCGTCGGCCTTGCCCGCGTCGATGACGGATGCCGCGGTGACCGCCTTGAACGTCGAGCCCGGCTCGAACGGCGCCGTGAACGACCGCGAGCCGCGGTCGCCCTCGGGGGTGGCCGCCGGGTCGTTGGGGTCGACCGTCGGCACGTCGGCGACCGCGAGCAGCCGCCCGGTCTTCGCCTCCATCACGGTGACGGTGGCCCAGTCGGCGCCGACCGCCTGCACCTGGGCCTCGGCGATCCGCTGCACCATCCACTGGAGGTCGGAGTCGATCGTGAGGCGCAGGGTGCCGCCGTCGCGCGCCTGCTTGTGGATGACCTCCGTGCCGGGGATCTGGACCCAGTCCTCGAGGCTGTGCAGGTAGCTGTACTCGCCGTCCTCCCCCGCGAGGCACTCGTCCTCGGAGAGCTCGAGGCCCGCGAGGGCGTCGCCGTCGTCGCCGACGAATCCGAGCAGGTTGCCCGCGACGGCGCCGTTCGGGTAGCGGCGGCTCGGATGCTCCCACGGCACCACCCACGGGATGTCGAGCGCCTTCACCCGTTCGTAGGTCGCCGTGTCGACGAGCTTGGCCACGTAGGCGAAGTCGGACTCGGGGTTCTCCGCGAGCTTGGCGTCGATGATGCCCTTCACCTGCTCGCCGGTGAGGCCGAGGACCGCCCCGAGCTCGGCCGCCGACTGCTCGATCGGAATCTCGACGGCCATCGTCGCGTCGGGGTCGTCGGGATCGGGCTGCTGGCGGACGATGGGACCGGCGCTCGCGTTCTTCGGCGAGACGGCGATGTCGTAGCGCATCACGCTGTCGGCCAGCACGATGCCGTTCGCGTCCACGATGTCACCGCGCGCGCCGTAGACCGTCACGGCCGTCGAACGCCGTCCCTCGGCCTCCTCGCTCAGCTCGGCGGCGCGAACGACCTGGATGTCGACCAGTCGGACGACGAACACGCCGACGAGCGCGACCAGCACGATCGCGGCGAGGATGATCCGCCGCATCGGGTGTCGGCTCGTGCGGTTCATTCCGGCCTTCCTCGTCGGGTCAGTGCGTGGCGGGCGTCGGCAGGCCGTCGGCCGGCGGCGGCGGGACGACCGGCGTCGCGCCGGGCGCTGAGGCCGACGCCTCCCCCGGAGTCCCCCCGCTCGGAGTCTGCACCGGCTGCTGCTCCGTCACGAGCGGCACGCCGCTGATCAGTGCATTCGGCACGAGCGGGGCGGATGCCGCGGCGCCCCCGATCGCGGCGGTGGGCTCGCCGAGCACGGCGCCGTCGGAGAGGCGAAGGTACACCGGGTTGGCGTTCGGCACCATGCCGAGTGCCTCCGCGTTCGCGGCCAGGAACTGCGGCGACTCGACGCGGTCGAGGTCCTCGGAGAGCTTCTGCTCCTCGCGGGCGAGCGTCGCCTGCTGCACCTGGTAGGAGTCGATCTCGTACGCGCCCTGCGCCACTGCGATCGAGAGCAGCAGTTGCACCACCACGATGACCGCGACGCCGCCGAGGGCGATGATCGCGTAGGCGAGGCGGGGTTTCGCACGGCCGCCGGGTTCGGGCACCGGCCGCAGGCGGCGCTCCGGCTCGGGTGCGGGGGTCCTCCGGGGTGCGGGGGCGGATCGGGCCGGCAGCGCAGTCATGACGGCCTCCTCACTCGTTCGGCGGCGCGCAGTCGCACCGGCTTCGCACGCGGGTTCTCCGCCTGCTCGGATTCGCTCGCCAGCTCCGCCCCGCGCACGAGGAGCCGGAACTGCGGGCGGTGCTCGGGCAGTTCCATCGGGAGCCCGGCGGGAGCGGAGGAGCTCGCCGCCGCCTGGAGCACGCGCTTGACGATCCGGTCCTCGAGCGACTGGTAGGCGAGCACGACGATCCGCCCGGCGACGGCGATGGTGTCGAGCGCGGCGGGCATCGCACGCTCCAGCACCGACAGCTCCTCGTTCACCTCGATGCGAAGCGCCTGGAACACCCGCTTGGCCGGATGCCCCTGGCGCTGCACGGCGACCGGGGTCGCCGCCGTGATGATCGCGACGAGTTCGGCCGACCTGGTGATCGGCGCCTCGGCCCGTGCGCGGACGATGGCCCGCGCGTACCGGGCGGCGAGCCGCTCCTCCCCGAAGTCGTGGAAGATGCGCCGCAATTCGTCCTCGCTCGACTCGGCGATGACGTCCGCGGCGGTGCGCCCCCGCGTGAAGTCCATGCGCATGTCGAGCGGTGCGTCCTTCGAGTAGGCGAACCCGCGCTCCGCGCGGTCGAGCTGCAGCGACGAGACGCCGAGGTCGAACAGCACTCCCTGCACCTCGTCGAATCCCTCGGATCGGACGGCCGCCGCGATGCCGTCGTACACCGTGTGCACGAACCGCGCGCGGTCGCCGAACGGTGCGAGCCGCTCGCGCGCGATCTCCAGCGCATCGGGATCGCGGTCGAGGCCGATGACGGTGAGGTTCGGGAACCGCTCGAGGAGCGCGAGGCTGTGGCCGCCCATGCCCAGCGTGGCGTCCACCACGACGGCGTCGTCGGCCTCCACGGCCGGCGCCAGCAGGGCGAGCGTGCGCTCGAGCATCACGGGGGTGTGGATGCGTCCGATGTCCATGATTCCGCCCTGTCTTCGGGGCCTCGGGTCCCGATCCCCATCCGTTCGTCCTGATGCGGGGAAGTGCACCAGGCGGCCGGCTGGGAGTCGGGGCCCGAGGACTAGAAGAGTCCGGGGATCACCTCCTCCGCCGTTTCCGCGAAGGCCGCCTCCTGCTCGGCGAGGTACGTCTGCCACGCCGTGGCATCCCAGATCTCCACCCGGCTGCCGGCACCGATGACCGTCAGGTCCCGGTCGAGCCCCGCGTAACCGCGGAGCGTGGCGGGGATGGTGACCCGATGCTGCTTGTCGGGGGTCTCCGCGGACGCCCCCGAGAGGAAGACGCGCATGTAATCGCGCGCCTGCTTGCTCGTGACCGGGGCTTGGCGGATCTTGTCGCTCATGCTCTCGAACTCCCGTGCGCTGAACACGTAGATGCAGCGCTCCTGCCCGCGCGTGAGCACGAGGCCGCTCGACAGCTCATCCCGGAACTTCGCCGGAAGAATGACACGGCCCTTCTCGTCGAGCTTCGGCTCGTAGGTCCCGAGGAACACCGCACCACCCCCTTCCTCCGGCCAGGATCCAGGTGACCCCACTTTACTCCACTCTCATCCACTGATCAACGACATTGGCTCGATTTCGACGCGGATCAGGTGTGAGATGCCTGTGAATACGGGACCTTCAGCCCGTGGAGGGCGGTGGAGGGAAATCCCACACCGACGGGCGTGGTGGGTCCGCTCGTCGGGCGAATGCGCCGTCGTCGGGTCAGCGGATGTCGCGGCGCCGGGCTCGTGGAACTCCCCGGCACGACGAAAACGGGCCGATCCGAAGATCGACCCGTCGCAGTGGTGCGAAGTGGAGGACTAGTCGCGGCCCTCCTGGCGGCGGTCCCAACGGTCGTTGAGGCGGTCCATGAAGCCGCCGCCCGTGCGCTTCGCCTTGGTGGCCGGCGACGGCTCCGTCGGGGCGGCTGCGGCGGCGCCGCGCTTGCTGGGTGTGATGGCGATGAGCACGCCGGCGAACATGAGCGCGAAGCCGATGACGCCGACGATGAGCAGTTGCAGGGCCACGCCCGCGATGAGCGCGCCGACCCCGGCGACGGCGAGCAGCACGCCGAGCACGATCGCCCGGTAGTTCGGCCGTCGTCCGCGGACACCGCCCACCGCGTGGACGAAGTCCGCGTCGTTGCGGTAGAGGTTCCGCTCCATCTCCTCGAGAAGACGTTGCTCCTGCTCTGAAAGCGGCATCTCATTCCCCTCAGGCTCGGGATCGACGCATCCGAGGCCATTCTAGCGCCGCGCCGCCTCGCTAGGCTAGGCGGGTGGCTCACGGTTCCCGGCTGGTCGATCTGGTGCATGCGCGCATCGAGGGCTTCCTCGCCGAACGCACTTCCATTCTCCGCTCGATCAGTCCCGACCTGGAGCCGCTCGACGCGTTCTCAAAGCGGTTTCTCAGCGGCGGCAAGCGATTCCGGGCCCTGTTCTGCTACTGGGGCTGGGACGCGGTGGCCGGCCGGGGCTTCGACCCGTTCGAGGCGGAGGGCGGCCGCGACCGGTTCCCGGTGGTCTCGGCCGCCGCCGCGCTCGAGGTGTTCCACGCCGCCGCCCTGGTGCACGACGACATCATCGACAACTCCGACACCCGAAGGGGCGCACCCTCGGCCCATCGGCTGTTCGAGGGGCTCCATGCCGAATCGGGGTGGGCCGGCAGCAGCGCGGACTTCGGCCGCGCATCGGCCATCCTGCTCGGCGACCTGCTGCTCGGGTGGAGCGACGAGTTGCTCGACGAGGGCCTCGAACCGCTCCCCGACCGGCAGGCAGCCCGGGCGGCGCGCGCCGAGTTCGTCAGGATGCGCGCGGAGGTGACCGCCGGACAGTACCTCGACATCCTCGAGGAGCGCGCGTGGGTCGTCCAGTCCGACGAGGAGCAGCGCACCCGCGCAGAACGCGTGATCGTGTACAAGGCGGCGAAGTACTCGGTCGAGTCGCCGCTCGCCATCGGCGGCACGATCGCCGGCGCGACGACGGCCCAGCTCGACGCGCTGCGCGGGTTCGGCCTGCCCCTCGGCATCGCCTACCAGCTGCGCGACGACCTGCTCGGCGTCTACGGCGACACCGAGCTCACCGGAAAGCCGAGCGGCGACGATCTCCGCGAGGGCAAGCGCACCATGCTCATCGCGATCGCCCGCGAACGCCTCGCCCTCGGGCAGCGACGCCTGCTCGACGAGCTCCTCGGCGATCCCGAGCTCGATGCCGGGCAGGTCTCCATGCTGCAGCGCACCATCTCCGACTGCGGCGCCGTCGACGAGATCGAACGCCTCATCGCCGACAACGTCGCTCGCGCCACCGCGGTGCTGGCCGAAGCGCCGTTCAGCCAGGACGCCCGCGCCGAGCTCGGCGCGCTGGCGAAGGCGGTCACCCGCCGGTCGAGCTGAGCGGCGTCAGGCGAGCGCCTGGGCGATGCGGCGCACCTCCGCTTTGCGCCCGGCGCGGAGTGCCGCGATCGGAGTCGTGCCGAGGCTGTCCTCCTCCTCGAGCAGCCATTCGAGCGCCTCGGCGTCGGTGAAGCCGGCATCCGAGAGCACCATGGCCGTGCCGTGGAGCTCGGTCAGCGGCGCGCCGTCGCGCAGGAACAGCGCGGGCACCTTCAGCACGCCGTCGACGCGCGCCGCCAGCAGGTGGCGATCGTCGATGAGGCGGCGGATGCGGCTCGGGGTCTGCCCGAGCAGCTCGACGAGGTCGGGAACGGTCAGCCAGTCGGTCTGGGCGTCGTCGGTCACGTGACCAGCCTGCCAGACGCACGCGGCCCTGCGGAAGCGGTGGCCCCCGCGGCGTGGCGACGGGTTCCCGGACGGAGTCGGGAGACGCGCGGCGAGGTCGTTGACTCGACCCATGCCGTGTGCGACGTTGGCCACGGACGAGGAGGTCCGACGCCGGCCTGAGGGGGAACGATGGCGAGCGAGACGGAGCAGATCCGGCGCGACTCCCCGGCGCGCGCCGACGCCTCCGATCGACCCCGTCGGCGCGGGATCCGGGCCGTGCTCAGCGTGCCGCTCGCGATCGTGAGCACGGTCGCCGTGACCTTGGGCATCGCCCACCCCGCCGAGGCCGCGACGCCGCAGGTCAAGCGGCACGCGAAGGCGAAGGCGCAGGGCTCCGCCGTGCACCGGACCGCCGCGGTCGCCGCGGTCGCGCCGGCGCCCGCCGAGTACGTCGTGGCGGAGGGCGACACCGTGAGCGGCATCGCCGAGCGATTCGGACTCGCGACGGCGGAGGTCCTCGCGGCGAACGGGCTCGGCTGGTCGAGCCTCATCTTCGCCGGCCAGCGGCTCGCGCTGCCCGCCGGCGCTCCGGGCGCCGACGCGGCCATTGCACCCCTTCCCGTCGCGCCCGAGATCGCGCGGCACGTCGTCGTCGAGGGCGACACCATCGGGGGGATCGCCGCCAGGTACGGACTCGACGTCGCGAGCGTGCTCAGCGCGAACGGACTCGGACCCTCGAGCCTCATCTTCCCCGGCGAGGCGATCGTCCTCCCGCTCACCGACCCCTCCGCCGTCGCGCCCGAGCCGGTCCCACGGTCCGGGCCCGCCCCGCCTGCCCCCGCCCCGGCTTCCGTCGAGGCGCACGTCGTGGTCGAGGGCGAGACGCTCATCGCGATCGCCGATCGCTACGGCGTCACGGTGGCCGAACTCGACGCGAACAACGGACTCGGCGGGTCGAACGTCATCCTGCCGGGCCAGTCGCTCGTCGTCCGCCGCCCCACGCCGGTCGTGTCGGTCACGATGCCGCTCGACGACGAGACCCGCGCCAACGCCAGGATCGTCATCGACGTCGGGCGGGCGCTCGGCGTCCCCGACCAGGGCATCGTCATCGCCCTCGCGGCCGCGGCGCAGGAGTCGGGCCTCCGGAACGTGCACCACGGCGACCTCGACTCGCTCGGACTCTTCCAGCAGCGGCCGAGCCAGGGCTGGGGCGCACCCCATGAGGTGCTCGATCCGGTGCAGGCGGCGACCGCGTTCTACGTCGGACACGGCGAGCCCGGCGCGGGCGGCACGCTCGGCCTGCTCGACATCCCGGGTTGGGAGTCATTGAGCGTCACCCAGGCCGCGCAGGCGGTGCAGCGATCCGCGCATCCCGATCACTACGCGAAGTGGGAGACGCAGGCGCGGGCCTGGCTGTCGGAGCTGGGCTGAGCCCGCGATTCCGCGCGGCGCCGGGACGCGGCATCCGTCATCACGAAGCCATTGCGATCTCGCCGTTCTGCGGCGTTTAGTCGGCTTGCGGCATGTGCGCCTTCGTAGACTCGAAGGGTGACCACCGCGCCTGCCGACCCGATGATCGGCCGTCTCGTCGACGGCCGGTACCAGGTGCGCTCGCGGATCGCACGCGGGGGCATGGCCACCGTCTACCTCGCGACCGACCTCAGGCTCGAGCGCCGGGTCGCGATCAAGATCATGCACGGCCACCTCGCCGACGACAACACGTTCAAGACGCGGTTCGTCCAGGAGGCGCGTTCGGCCGCACGGCTCGCGCACCCGAACGTCGTGAACGTCTTCGACCAGGGCCAGGACTCCGACATGGCGTACCTCGTCATGGAGTACCTGCCCGGCATCACCCTGCGCGAGCTGCTGAAGGACTACAAGAAGCTCACGCCCGAGCAGACCGTCGACATCATGGACGCGGTGCTCTCCGGCCTCGCGGCCGCGCACAAGGCCGGCATCGTGCACCGCGACCTGAAGCCCGAGAACGTGCTGCTCGCCGACGACGGCCGCATCAAGCTCGGCGACTTCGGCCTCGCACGCGCCGCGAGCGCGAACACGGCGACCGGGCAGGCGCTGCTCGGCACGATCGCGTACCTCTCCCCCGAGCTCGTGACCCGCGGCGTCGCCGACGCGCGCAGCGACATTTACGCGGTGGGCATCATGATGTACGAGATGCTCACGGGTGAGCAGCCCTACGTCGGCGAGGCGCCCATGGCGATCGCCTACCAGCACGCGAACGAAACGGTGCCCACGCCGAGCTCGAAGAATCCCGCCGTCCCAACCGAGCTCGACGAGCTCGTCCTGTGGGCGACGGCGCGCGACCCCGAGGAGCGCCCGAACGACGCCCGCGTCATGCTCGACCGGCTGCGCGAGGTGGAGCCCGGCATCCGCGCGTCGCGCACCCCGCTCCGCACGCAGGCCACCATGGTGATCGCGGATGCCGCGATGCCCATCGGTGCCGCCACGGCCGAGACCAGCGTGATCGGCGCCGCCGCCGTCGCGCCAGCCGCCCCCGCCGTCGCGCTCGCGACATCCGACGGCGGCGAGGACGCGGCCGCGCTCACCTCGACGGCCGCTCGTCGCCGGCGCCGCGGCTACTGGATCTTCGCCCTCGTGCTCCTGCTCACCGGCCTCGCCGCCGGAACCGGCTGGTACTTCGGCGCCGGCCCCGGTGCGCTCGCGACCGTGCCCGAGACGGCGACGCTGCTCCCCGACAACGCCCGGCAGGTGCTCGAGGCCGAGGGCTTCGAGGTGGTCGACGGCGAACGGAACGACCCGCGGGTGCCCGCCGGCCAGGTGTCCGGCACGGATCCGGCAGGCGGCCAGCAGGCGCGGCGGGGGTCAGCGGTGACGATGTTCGTGTCGCTCGGGCCGCGCATGCTGCCCGTGCCCGACGTGATCGGGCAGCCCGAGGCCGACGCGCGGGCGGCCCTCGCCGAGTTCGCCGTCGCGGAGGCGAGCGCACCGCAGTTCTCCGGTGACATCGCCGCCGGCTCCGTGATCGCCGTGCTCGGCGCCGATGGCAATCCCCTCGGCGCGGAGTACCCCGAGCTCGGCGACGTCACCCTGGTGGTGTCGGTCGGGTCGGTTCCCGACGTCACGGGCCTGCCCGTCGCCGAGGCCGAGGCGGCGATCACCGGCGCGGGCCTCGCGGTCGGCCGTGCCGAGCCCGAGTTCAGCGACGAGGTTCCCCTCGACCACGTGATCGCGGCGACCCCCACCACCGACCCGGTGCGCCCGGGCGACACGATCGTGCTCACGGTCTCGAAGGGCGAGGACCTCGTCGAGGTGCCCAACGTCATCACCGGCCAGACGATCGCCCAGGCGCGCGAGCAGCTCGAGGCGCTCGGCTTCACGGTGGCCTCGAACGTGCCGTCGTTCCTCGAGGGCGCCGTGGTGGCCTCCGTGCAGAGCCCGGCCCCGGGCGAACGCCTCAAGCGAGGATCCGAGGTCACGGTCAACTTCGGCTGACCCGGGCGGCGGTCGCGGGGCATCGGTGCGCCGGACGCCCCGCGACGTCGCTCAGCGGGCGGTGAGCTCCTCGGCCACCAGGAAGGCGAGCTCGAGCGACTGCATGTGGTTGAGGCGCGGGTCGCAGAGCGATTCGTATCGCGTGGCGAGGGTCTCCTCGTCGATGTGCTCGGAGCCCCCGAGGCACTCGGTCACGTCGTCGCCGGTGAGCTCGACGTGGATGCCGCCGGGGTACGTGCCCGCGGCCCGGTGCGCCTCGAAGAACCCGCGCACCTCGTCGACCACGTCGTCGAAGCGCCGGGTCTTGTAGCCGTTCGGCGTCGTGTACCCGTTGCCGTGCATGGGATCGGTGACCCAGAGCGGATTCGCATCACTGCGCTTGATGGCCTCGAGCAGCGGCGGCAGCGCCTCGCGGATCCTGCCCGCGCCCATGCGCGTGATGAACGTGAGGCGGCCCGGCTCGCGGTTCGGATCGAGCTTCTCGACGAGCTCGAGCATGGTCTCGGGCGTCGTCGACGGGCCGAGCTTCACGCCGATCGGGTTGCGCACCCGCGAGAGGAAGTCGACGTGCGCGCCGTCGAGGTCGCGCGTGCGCTCGCCGATCCAGATGAAGTGCGACGACGTGTCGTATGGCGTGCCGGTGCGCGAGTCGATCCGCGTCATCGGCCGCTCGTAGTCCATGAGGAGGCCCTCGTGGCCGGTGTAGAACTCGGTGTGCTTGAGCGCCTCGAAGTCGGCGCCGCACGCCTCCATGAACTTGATGGCGCGGTCGATCTCACGGGCGAGGGACTCGTAGCGCGCGTTCGCCGGATTCACCGAGAAGCCCTGGTTCCACGAGTGCACCTGGCGGAGGTCGGCGAACCCGCCCTGGGTGAACGCGCGGATCAGGTTCAGCGTGGAGGCGGCCATGTGGTAGCCGCGCACGAGACGCGCCGGGTCGGCCGCGCGCGACTCCGCCGTGAAGTCGTAGCCGTTCACGATGTCGCCCCGGTAGGCGGGTAGCGTGACGTCGCCGCGGGTCTCGGTGTCGCTCGAGCGGGGCTTTGCGAACTGGCCCGCCATCCGGCCCATCTTCACGACGGGCATCGACGCGCCGTACGTGAGCACGACCGCCATCTGGAGCACCGTCTTCACGCGATTGCGGATCTGGTCGGCCGTCGCGCCCGCGAAGGTCTCGGCGCAGTCGCCGCCCTGCAGCAGGAACGCCTCGCCGCGCGAGGCCGCCGCGAGTCGCGTGCGCAGCATGTCGACCTCGCCGGCGAACACGAGCGGCGGCAGCGTCGCGAGCTCGGCGGATGCCGCGTGCGCGGCGTCGGGGTCGGGCCACTGGGGCTGCTGCTTGATCGGCAGCGTGCGCCAATAGTCGAGGCCGTCGATCACGGAGGGATCTGCGTTGACGACGGGCTCGACGAGCTGTACCACGGGAGTGTCCTGAGAGTTCGGGCGCTGGGCGCCGGGAATGGGAACGCGGCGCCGCACGTCGCGCCGCCGCTGTTTCGAGCCTACCCCGAAGGCGTGGCGCGTTGCTCCCGCACGGAGCTCGCGTAGACGTCGACGTACGGCTGGCCGCTCAGTGCGCGGAGTTCGTAGACGAGCTCGTCGGTCACGGAGCGCAACACGAACCGGTCGCCCTCGAGTCCCTGGAAACGCGTGAAGTCGAGCGGCTCGCCGATGATGATACCGATGCGGCGCACCTTCGGCAGCCTGGTGCCGATCGGCATGACCTTCTCCGTGCCGATCATCGCGACCGGCAGCACGGGGACGCCCGCCTCGAGCACCATGCGGGCGACGCCCGTGCGACCCCGGTACAGCCGGGCGTCGGGGCTGCGCGTGCCCTCGGGGTAGATGCCGAGGATGCCGCCCTCGCCGAGCACCCGCAGGCCGGTCTCGAGGGAGGCCTCCGACGCCTTGCCGCCCGAGCGGTCGATGGGCAGCTGGCCCGCGGCCTGGAAGAAGACGCGCGTCGCCCAGCCCTTCAGGCCCTTGCCCGTGAAGTACTCGCTCTTCGCGAGGAAGACCACCGGGCGATCGACGACGAGCGGCAGGAAGATCGAGTCGATGAACGAGAGGTGGTTCGAGGCGAGCACGACCGCGCCATCCCTGGGCACGTGCTCCAGCCCGACGACCCAGGGGCGGAAGATCGCGAGGAGGATCGGACCGATGACGATGTGCTTCATGATCCAGTAGAACATCGGCGTACTCCCCTCCCCGGGCGAACGAACGATTCAGCCTAGCGCCGAGCGCGTCAGGCGTGGTCCTCGACCCAGACGCGCGCCAGGTCGGCAGCCCCGACGACGCCGGCGTCGTTCACGAGCTCGGCGATCACGAAGTCGGGCTCGGGGTGATAGCCCCGCGCCGGCAGGTGCTCGAGGTACGCCTCGCGGATGGGGCCGAGCAGCAGCTCGCCCGCGACCGCGACGCCGCCGCCGAACACGAACCGCTGCGGGTCGAGCACGGCCGACAGCGATGCGGAGGCCTGGCCGAGCCAGTGGCCGAGCTGGCGCACGGCTGCGACGGCACCCGGGTCCTCCTCCTCGATGAGCGCGCCGACGAGGCGGCCGTCGAGGGCGGCGTGCTCCTCGCGCACGCGTGCGAGCGACTGCCCGATGCCGCCGGCATCCGCGATCTCGTTCGCCATGCGCAGGAGCGCCCGACCCGAGCCGTATTGCTCGAGGCATCCGTGCTGCCCGCACCCGCAGGCGATGCCGCCCGGAACGAGGCGCATGTGGCCGAGCTCCGCGCCCGCCCCGAAGCCGCCGCGGAAGAGCCGGTCGCCCGCGACGATCGCGCCGCCGACACCGGTGCCGATCGTGAGCATCACCATGTCGCTGACGAGGCGGCCGGCGCCGAACCGGAACTCCGCCCAGCCCGCGGCGTTCGCGTCGTTGTCGACGACCACCGACGTGCCGACGCGGGCCTCGAGCTTCTCGCGGAACGGCTCGTTGCGCCAGTGGATGTTCGGCGCGTAGTACACCGTGGACTGGGCCGCGTCGATGAACCCGGCTGCGGCCACGCCCACGGCGGCCGTCGGGCCGTTCGCGGAGAGCGACTCGATCATCGCGACGACGGCGTCCTCGAGGAGCTGCGGATCGCCCGGGGTGGCGACGCGCTCGCTCCGGATGATGGCGCCGAACTCGTCGACCACCGCCCCGGCGATCTTCGTCCCGCCGATGTCGATACCGATCGCGTGCACCAGGAAGCCGCCTTTCGAAGGGGGTGAGGCCGAATGATCCCGGGGCCTCGAGGCCGCACGAGCAACGACTAGAGTGTAATCGACCCCAATGCCGAGGTTCGCGCGCTCTGCGCTGCGCAGCCTCCCCCGGTGCCGAAGGAGCTACCGTGATCCAATTCGATGCCCCCGCCGTCGTTCCGGCCGATCCCGAGGCGAACGCGACCGACCTCCTCGTCGACCGAGTCGCCGCGACGCCGGACTCGGTGCTGTTCTCCCTGCCCACCGCCGACGGCGGCTGGTCGCCGGTCACGACCCGCGAGTTCTACGACCAGGTCATCGCCCTTGCGAAGGGCCTCGTCGCCGCCGGCATCGAGCCCGGCGACAAGATCGGCCTCATGTGCAAGACGCGCTACGAGTGGACGCTGATCGACTTCGCCACCTGGTTCGCCGGTGCGGTGCTGGTGCCGATCTACGAGACCAGCTCCCCCGCGCAGGTGAAGTGGAACCTCGCCGACTCGGGCGCCATCGCCGTCATCCTCGAGACGCCCGACCACTTCGCCCGGTTCGACGAGGTGCACCCCGAGCTCCCGGCGATCCGCAACACCTGGCAGATCGACCTCGGCGACCTCGACAAGCTCGCGTCGTCGGGCACGGGAGTCTCCGACGATGAGATCGAGCGGCGGCGCAACCTCGCCGTCGGCTCCGACATCGCGACCCTGATCTACACGTCGGGATCGACCGGCAGGCCCAAGGGCTGCGTGCTCACGCACTCGAACTTCGTCGAGCTCTGCCGCAACTCGGCCGTGGCGCTCAAGGAGGTCGTGTCCGAGCCCGGCGCATCGACCCTGCTCTTCATCACGACCGCGCACATCTTCGCGCGGTTCATCGCCGTGCTGGCAGTGCACGCCGGCGTGCGCGTCGGCCACCAGCCCGACACGAAGCAGCTCCTCCCCTCGCTCGGCAGCTTCAAGCCGACCTTCCTCCTCGCCGTGCCGCGCGTCTTCGAGAAGGTCTACAACGTGTCGGAGCAGAAGGCGGAGGGGGGCGGCAAGGGCAAGATCTTCCGAGCTGCGGCCGACACCGCCGTCGCGTACTCGACCGCCAAGGAGGCCGGCAAGGTCCCGTTCGGCCTCAAGGTCAAGTTCACCCTCTTCGACCGGCTCGTCTACGGCAAGCTCCGGCACGCGATGGGCGGCAACGTGAAGTACGCCGTCTCGGGCTCCGCACCGCTCGGCCCGCGCCTCGGCCACTTCTACCACGCGCTCGGCATCACGATCCTCGAGGGCTACGGCCTCACCGAGACCACGGCGCCCGCCACGGTGAACCTCGCGACGAAGTCCAAGATCGGCTCGGTCGGGCCGGCGCTGCCCGGCGTGTCCGTGCGCATCGCCGACGACGGCGAGATCGAGGTCAAGGGCATCAACGTCTTCAAGGAGTACTGGAAGAACCCCGAGGCGACGGCCGACACCTTCGACGGCGACTGGTTCAAGACCGGCGACCTCGGCTCGTTCGACAGCGACGGCTTCCTCTCGATCACCGGCCGCAAGAAGGAGATCATCGTCACGGCCGGCGGCAAGAACGTCGCGCCCGCCGCGCTCGAGGACCCGATCCGCGCGAACCCGCTCATCGGCCAGGTGGTCGTGGTCGGCGACAAGAAGCCGTTCATCTCGGCGCTCATCACGCTCGACCCCGAGATGCTCCCGGTCTGGCTCAACAACAACCACGAGGACGCGGGCATGAGCGTCGAGGAGGCCACCACGAACGCGGCGGTGCTCGCCGAGGTGCAGCGCGCGATCGACGCGGCGAACGAGAACGTGTCGCGAGCCGAGTCGATCCGCAAGTTCACGATCCTCCCGTCGGAGCTCACCGAGGCGAGCGGGCACCTCACGCCGAAGCTCAGCATCAAGCGCAACGTCATCCTCGAGGACTTCTCCGGTCAGATCGAGGCGATGTACTCGGGAGCCCCGGCCACCGAGGGCCACTCGATCGTGCACTGATCGTTCTCACGACGAAGGGCCCCGCGGCATCCGCGGGGCCCTTCGTCGTGGACCGCCGTGCGCCGGAGCCGTGCGCGGTCAGAACCAGTCCGACTCGCGAACCTCCTTCATCGCCGCACGGCGCTCCGCCTTCTCGAGCCGATCGAGGTAGAGGATGCCGTCGAGGTGGTCGGTCTCGTGCTGCAGCGCCTGCGCCATGAGTCCGGTGCCGGAGAGCTCGACCTCGTTGCCGTCGAGGTCGATGCCGCGAACCCGGGCGAACGGATGCCGCGGCGTCTTGTGCCAGAGGCCGGGGACCGAGAGGCACCCCTCGTCGATGAGCTCCGCCTCGCCCGAGACCTCGACGATCACGGGATTCAGGATGTACCCGACCTCACCGTCGACGTTGTAGCTGAATGCGCGCAGGTTGACGCCGATCTGCGACGCCGCCACGCCCGCGCGGCCGGGGAGCCTCACGCTGTCGATGAGGTCGGCGACGAGCGCGCGCACCCCATCGTCGATCTGTTCGACGGGGGTGGAGACGGTCTTCAGGACGGGGTCGCCGAACAGGCGAATGGGACGTTCCGGCAATTGCGCTCCGATCAGTGCCCGCGGTCCACGGGCAGGCCTTCCACCACGAGGGCCGCGAGTTCGCGCGCCGCGTGCTGCGTCACGGGACGCAGTTCATCCCAGTGGACGACGGATCCGGCCGCGAGCTGCGGGTCGTACGGGATCCGCACGATCTCGCGCACGCGCGACTGGAAGTGGGCTTCGATCTCGTCGACCTTGACGAGGTGCGTGCCCTGCGTCGCCAGGTTAATCGCCACGACCGCATTGCGCACGAGCTCGCCGTAGCCGTTGGCCTCGAGCCAGGTGAGGGTCTCGGAGGCGAGTCGCGCCTCGTCGACGCTGCCGCCCGACACGACGACGATCGAGTCGGCGCGCTGCAGCGTCGCCCGCATCACCGAGTGCACGATGCCGGTGCCGCAGTCGGTGAGCACCAGCGAGTAGTACCGGGCGGCCAGTCCGGCGACGACGTTGTAGTCGTTGTCGTCGAACGCCTCGGAGAGGGTCGGGTCGGTGTCGGACGCCAGGATGTCGAGTCGCGTCTCGTCGCGCGAGACGAAGCCCGAGAAGTCGGTGTAGCCGCCGATCGACGACGCCTTCGTCACGACGTCGCGCACCGTCTCGCGGGTCTGCCGGTCGACGCGCTCGGCCAGTGTGCCGCGGTCGGGATTCGCGTCGATCGCGATGATCCGATCGTCGCGAGCGTCGGCCAGTGCCATGCCGAGGAGCGCGGTGATCGTCGTCTTGCCGACGCCGCCCTTGCGGGTGAGCACGGGAACGAACCGCGCGCCGCCCTCGAAGCGCCGCTGGATGCGACCGCTGAGTTCCTTGTGGGCGCGGACCTTGGCGGAGTCGCCCAGGTTGACCAGGTGCAGTGAGGCCTCGTAGAGGAACCGGTTGAACCCGCCGTGCGGTGCCGGACGGGTCGTGCGGTTGAGGTCGATGAGTCGGTCGGCGGTCAGCGACTCCGACGTCTCGGGCACCTCGGCCGGGGCGAGCCCGTCGTTCGGCACGTCGACCACCGCGACGTGGCTGCCGGTGTCGGTGCTCACCCGCTCACGGCGGAGCCTCGACGCGTCGGACGCGAGGATGGCGCTGTACGGCGACGGGTCCCGACGGTAGGAGCTGCGGTAGCTGCCTGCGAGTGCCGGGGTGACGACCTCCACCGACGTCGTCGAGGCGCCGCCCCCGACGACCGATCCGGGGTTGACGGCGACGTCGTCGATCGCGACCGCGACCTCGTCCTCGGGCATCTCGGGCCTCGGCGCGGGTGGGAGGTCGACGCGGATGTTCAGGCTGTCGGGGACCGCTTCCGCAGCGTGCGCACCGGTCGACGGTGCGAGCTCGGCGCGATCGGCCGACGTCGAGTGCCCACCGGCAGCCCGGCGCCTCGTCATCTCTTCGTCGCCCATGTCGTCAGCCACCGATACCCCTCCTCATCAGTGCGAACACATGGACAGCCTAGCGCGGGCGCACGACGACGAGCAGATCGCCGGCTTCCACCTGCTGGGTCTTCGGGATCGCCACCCGCTCCACCACCCCCGCGATGGGCGACGTGATGGCGGCCTCCATCTTCATCGCCTCGATCGAGGCGACGCTCTGGCCGGCCGCGATCTCGGCCCCCGCCTCGACCTGGAGGGTGACCACGCCGGAGAACGGCGCGGCGATGTGCCCGGGCTGCGAGGCATCCGCCTTCTCGGCAGCACGCGACTCGACGACGATGCTGCGATCGCGCACGAACACGGGTCGCAGCTGGCCGTTGAGGATCGTCATGACGGTGCGCATGCCCTTGTCATCGGCCTCGCCGATCGCCTCGAGCCCCGCGTACAGCCGGACGCCCTTGGCGATCTCGACGACGTGCTCGGAGCCCTGGCGCAGGCCGTAGAGGTAGTCCGTCGTGTCCACCACCGACAGGTCGCCGAAGAGCTCGCGGATCTGCTCGAACTGGCGGGTCGGCGCGGGGAACAGCAGCGCGTTCAGCATCGCGCGACGGGTGGTCGCGTCGGCCTCGAGGGCGGCGCGCTGCTCGTCGGTCAGCTCGGTGACGCCGATCCGCACGTCCTTGCCGGCGAGCACCTTTGTGCGGAACGGCTCGGGCCAGCCGCCCGGCAGGTCGCCGAGCTCGCCCGCCATGAATCCGATCACCGAGTCGGGCACGTCGTACTTCTCGGGATTGGCCGCGAAGTCGGCCGGATCCGCCTTGACCGCGGCGAGGTGCAGCGCGAGGTCGCCGACCACCTTCGACGACGGCGTCACCTTCGGCACTCGGCCGAGGATCTGGTTCGCGGCCGCGTACATGTCCTCGATGAGCTCGAAATCGTCGGCCAGGCCCAGCGCGATCGCCTGCTGGCGCAGGTTCGAGAGCTGACCGCCGGGGATCTCGTGGTGGTACACGCGGCCGGTGGGACCGGGCAGTCCCGACTCGAACGGCTTGTAGATGCGGCGCACGGCCTCCCAGTACGGCTCGAGGTCGGCCACGGCCTGCAGCGAGATCCCGGTGTCGCGATCCGTGTGCGCGAGTGCCGCGACGAGCGACGACGCCGACGGCTGGCTCGTGGTTCCGGCCATCGGTGCGCTGGCCACGTCGACCGCGTCGACGCCGGCGCGGCTCGCGGCGAGCAGCGTCGCGAGCTGTCCGCCCGCCGTGTCGTGGGTGTGCAGGTGCACGGGCAGGTCGAAGCGCTCGCGGAGCGCGGACACGAGCCGCTCGGCTGCCGCCGGCCGCAGCAGTCCGGCCATGTCCTTGATCGCGATGATGTGGGCGCCGGCCGCGACGATCTCGTCGGCGAGGCCGAGGTAGTAGTCGAGCGTGTAGAGGTCCTCGGCGGGGTCGAGCAGGTCGCCCGTGTAGCAGAGGGCCACCTCGGCCACGGCGTGCCCGGTGGCGAGCACGGCGTCGATCGCGGGGCGCATCTGGTCGACGTCGTTGAGCGCGTCGAAGATGCGGAAGATGTCGACGCCGGTGGCCGCCGCCTCGCGGATGAAGGCGTCGGTGACCTCGGTCGGGTACGGCGTGTAGCCGACCGTGTTGCGGCCGCGCAGGAGCATCTGGATGTTCACGTTGGGCAGGACCTCGCGGAGCGCGGCGAGCCGCTCCCACGGATCCTCGCCCAGGAACCGGAGCGCGACATCGTAGGTCGCGCCGCCCCAGGCCTCGACGGAGAGCAACTCAGGCGTCATCCGGGCGACGTACGGCGCCACCGCGACGAGGTCCTTGGTGCGCACGCGGGTCGCGAGCAGCGACTGGTGGGCGTCGCGGAAGGTGGTCTCGGTGACGGCGAGGGGGGTCTGCTCGCGGAGGGCGGCGGCGAATCCGACCGGTCCGAGCTCGAGCAGGCGCTGTCGCGATCCGGCAGGCGCAGGCGCCGACAGGTCGATGGGGGGCAGCTTGTCCGCCGGGCTCACGGACGTGGGCGCCGGTCCGTTCGGCTGGTTGACCGTGACATCCGCGAGCCAGTTGAGGATCTTGGTTCCGCGGTCCTTCGAGACGCGTCCGCGCACCAGCTGCGGACGCTCGTCGATGAACGAGGTGCTGAGGTCTCCGGCGACGAACGCCGGGTCCTCCAGCACCGCCTGCAGGAACGAGATGTTCGTGGAGACCCCGCGGATGCGGAACTCGGCGAGGGCGCGCTTCGCGCGGGCGACCGCAGCGGGGTAGTCGCGCCCTCGGCAGGTGAGCTTCGCGAGCATCGAGTCGAAGTGAGGGCTGATCTGCGCGCCCGGGTTGACGGTGCCGCCGTCGAGGCGGATGCCCGCGCCGCCGGGCGAGCGGTACGTCGTGATCTTGCCGGTGTCGGGACGGAACCCGGCGGTGGGGTCCTCGGTGGTGATGCGGCACTGGAGTGCGGCGCCGCGCAGCCGGATGGCGTCCTGCTCGAGGCCGAGCTGCGCGAGGGTCTCCCCCGCCGCGATGCGGATCTGCGAGACCACGAGGTCGACGTCCGTGACCTCCTCCGTGACGGTGTGCTCGACCTGGATGCGCGGGTTCATCTCGATAAACACGTGCTGGCCGGCGCGCTCGCCGGCCGTGTCGAGCAGGAACTCGACGGTGCCGGCGTTGACGTAGCCGATCGACTTCGCGAACGCGATGGCGTCGCGGTACAGCGACCGGCGCACGTCGTCGGAGAGGTTCGGCGCCGGCGCGATCTCGATGACCTTCTGGTGGCGACGCTGCACCGAGCAGTCGCGTTCGAAGAGGTGCACCGTCTCGCCCGTGGCATCCGCCAGCACCTGCACCTCGATGTGGCGGGGGCGCAGCACCGCCTGCTCGAGGAACATGGTCGGGTCGCCGAAGGCGCTGTCGGCCTCGCGCATCGCCTCCTCGAGGGCGCCCCGGAGGTCGTCCTTCGAGGCGACGCGCCGCATTCCGCGGCCGCCGCCGCCCGCCACGGCCTTCGCGAAGATGGGGAAGCCGACCTCGTCGGCCTGGGCGACGAGCTCCTCGATGTCGCGCGAGGGCGGAGTCGACTTGAGCACGGGCACGCCGGCGACGATCGCGTGCTCCTTCGCCGTGACCTTGTTGCCCGCCATCTCGAGCACCTGCTTGGGCGGCCCGATGAAGGTGATGCCCGCCTCGACGGCCGCCTGCGCGAGCTCGGGGTTCTCGGAGAGGAACCCGTAGCCCGGGTAGATCGCGTCCGCCCCCGATTCCCTGGCGACGCGGATGATCTCCGAGACGTCGAGGTAGGCGCGAACCGGATGCCCCGGCACGCCGATCTGGTAGGCCTCGTCAGCCTTGAGGCGATGCAGGGAGTTGCGGTCCTCGAACGGATACACCGCAACGGTCTTCGCACCGAGCTCGACTGCCGCTCGGAACGCCCGGATCGCGATCTCACCGCGGTTGGCTACCAGGATCTTCGTGAACATGCAGGCCTTTCCGACGGGTTTCCGCACAGCGAACATTTAGGTATCGCCCGAGCACTAAAGGTAACGTATCTGTTCGTGCACGTTCTCTCCGTCAGCTCCCTGAAGGGCGGCGTCGGCAAGACCACCGTGACCCTCGGATTGGCGTCGGCGGCCTTCGCCCGCGGCGTCCGCACGCTGGTCGTCGACCTCGACCCGCAATCCGATGTGTCCACGGGCATGGACATCCAGATGGCCGGCCACCTCAACGTGGCCGACGTGCTCGCCTCCCCGAAGGAGAAGATCGTCCGTTCGGCGATCGCCCCGAGCGGTTGGGCCAGGTCGAACCCCAGCTCGACGATCGACGTCATGATCGGGAGCCCCTCGGCCATCAACTTCGACGGCCCGCACCCGTCGATCCGCGACATCTGGAAGCTCGAGGAGGCGCTCGCGAACGTCGAGGCCGACTACGAGCTCGTGCTGATCGACTGCGCGCCCTCGCTCAACGCGCTCACCCGCACGGCCTGGGCGGCCAGCGACCGCGTGGCCGTCGTCACCGAGCCCGGGCTGTTCTCGGTCGCCGCCGCCGACCGCGCGCTGCGTGCCATCGAGGAGATCCGCCGCGGCCTCTCCCCCAGGCTCCAGCCGCTCGGCATCATCGTGAACCGCGCGCGCGTGCAGTCACTCGAGCACCAGTTCCGCATCAAGGAGCTGCGCGACATGTTCGGACCGCTCGTGCTCTCGCCCCAGCTGCCTGAGCGCACCTCGCTGCAGCAGGCGCAGGGCGCGGCGAAGCCCCTGCACATGTGGCCGGGCGAGAGCGCCGAGGAGATGTCGCGTCATTTCGACCAGCTCCTCGAGCGAGTGCTCCGCACGGCACGCATCGCCGACTACGCGGGCACGCCGCTCGAGCTCGAGTCGCCCGTCATCTGACGTCATGATGCCGCTCCGGCGGCGTCGGCACCGCGACCGTCAGGAGATGCGACGTGACCGGGTGCCGCGACGCGCGGCGAGCTCGTCCATCGGATCGGCGGGGTGGGTGTCGAGCTCCACGAGCGTCGACTCCACCTCGCGCAGCACCTTGCCGACGGCGATGCCGAACACGCCCTGGCCGCGATTGACGAGGTCGATGACCTCGTCGTCGGAGGTGCAGAGGTACACGCTCGCGCCATCGCTCATCAGGGTCGTCTGCGCGAGGTCCTCGATGCCCGCCTCGCGGAGCTGGGTGACGGCGGTGCGGATCTGCTGGAGCGAGATGCCCGTGTCGAGCAGGCGCTTCACGAGCTTGAGCACGAGGATGTCGCGGAAGCCGTACAAGCGCTGGGATCCGGAGCCGGCGGCCCCGCGGACGGTGGGCTCGACGAGCTGCGTGCGTGCCCAGTAGTCGAGCTGGCGGTAGGAGATGCCGGCCGCACGCGCCGCGACCGCGCCGCGATATCCCGCGGCGTCGTCGTGCTCCGGCATGCCGTCGGTGAAGAGCAGGCCGAGGTCGTAGCGATCGCGCTCACTCCGGTCGAGCTCACTCATCCGATCGCCCCTCACTCTCACGCCCGCACCCCGTTGGCGCGAGTCCCACGCTACCCACGCGGGGTGCCTCCGCCAAACACATCGGGCCGAACGTCACGGCGTGTCGCGGATCAGCGGGTGAGGCGTGCGAGTGCGCTCCTGACGACGGCCGTGCGAACCGTCTCGAGCTGGTCGGCGAGCTCGAGCGCGCGCTCCGCGGCACGCGCCTTGTCCGCGGCATCCGACCGCCTCGACGGCGCGATCGCACGCTCGACGAGCGCGGCCTCACGTTCGGCGGCAGCGCGGAGCCCGCGCAGGTGTCGCGCCTCGATGCCGACCTCGCGGAGCGACACGAGGGCCGCCAGCACGCCCAGCGCATCGTCGCCGTACACCTCGGCCGCGGGCAGCAGCGACGCCGAGATCGCCTCGTCGAGGAGCGCGCGAGAGGCGCCGGCCGCCTCCACGAGCTCGTCGCGGCGGTAGCGTCGCGCGCCGGCCAGGAAGGATGCCGCACTGGCGGCTCCCGGGAGCGCAGGGGTCGCGCCCGCGTCGATCGACTCGAGGTGGGCGCGAATGACCTTCAGCGGCAGGTACTGGTCTCGCTGCATCGACAGCACGACGGTGATGCGCTCGACGTCGGCCTCGGAGAACTTGCGGTAGCCCGCCGCCGTGCGCGCCGGCGACACGAGGCGCTGCTCCTCGAGGAAGCGCAGCTTCGACGGCGTCAGCTCGGGGAACTCGGGCTGGAGTCGCGCGAGGACCTGGCCGATGCCGAGGAGTTGGCCCTGGCCGCTCGCGTGGGCGGAGGCGGCGGTGCCCGGCACTAGCCGCTCGCCAGCGGCGCCAGGTCGCGTCGGGAGGCGTAGAAGGTGAGTCGGTACTTGCCGATCTGCACCTCCGCGCCGTCGCTGAGGAGCGCGGTCTCGATGCGCACCCCGTCGAAGTACGTGCCGTTCAGCGAGGAGAGGTCCTTCACCTCGAAGGCGGTGCGGTGCCGGAGGAACTCCGCGTGGCGGCGGGACACCGTGACATCGTCGAGGAAGATGTCGGCGTCGGGATGACGGCCGACCGTCGTGACGTCCGTGTCGAGGAGGAACCGGGCTCCGCTGTTCGGACCGCGACGGACGATGAGCAACGCCGAACCGGAGGGCAGGGCGGCGATCGCCTCCTGCTCCTCTGCGGTGATGTCGGCGTCGACCGCGGTCAACTGCGCAGCCGCGTCGCGGCTGAACCCGATCGTCGTGTCGGCGGTTCCGTCGCCGACGACGCCGTTCGAGCTCGTCGCCGGAGACTTGCCGTCGGCCTCGTCCGCCCCGCCAGCCTGAGAAATGTCGGTATCCGCCACGGCTAACCTCCTTGTTCCAGCGTATCGGATCGAGGCTCGTCCGCCACACGCGGAATGCGGATGACGCGGGCCGTCTCGATCGCGTAGATGATGCCCGCCCACCAGTACAGGAACGCCCCCCAGAGGGTGATCGCCCACCCGATCGGTTCGCTCACGGGCTCGACCACGGGGAACGCGAGGCCGAGCATGATGACAGGGAGGCCGAAGAAGAGCGCGAAGGTGGCCACCTTGCCGAGCTGGTGCACGGGCAGCGGTCCATAGCCGTGGTTCGCGAGCACGACGCCGAGGATGAGGAGGAAGACGTCGCGGGCGACGATCACCACGACGATCCACCACGGCACGAGCTGGTTCGCGGCGAGTCCGACGAGGGCCGCGAAGATGTACAGGCGATCGGCGGCGGGATCGAGGAGCTGACCGAGCCGGGTCACCTGGCCGAGCCGCCGCGCGAGGTAGCCGTCGAGCAGGTCGGTGAAGCTGGCCACGATGAGGATCACGAGCGCCGCGACGTAGTCGCCGAGCACGATGAACACGAGGAACGGCGGCACCAGCGCCAGGCGCAGCATGCTGAGCACGTTCGGGATCGTCCAGATCCTCGTGCCCACCGCCCCCGCGCCGTCCCCGCCCACGCTGCGATCCTATCGACCCCTAGAATGCCGCCATGGGTCCCCTCGTCGTGTGTCTCGTCATCTGCGCGGCCGTCACCGCCGCGACCTGGATCGCCTCGCTCGTGACCCGCGAGTACTCGTGGGTCGACCGGATCTGGTCGGTCGTGCCGGTCGCCTACGTGTGGGTGTTCGCCGTGTCGGGCGGATTCGACGCGCGCCTCGTGCTGATGGCCGTGCTCGTGACCCTCTGGGGCATCCGGCTCACCGTCAACTTCGCACGCAAGGGCGGCTACCGTCCGGGCGGAGAGGACTACCGCTGGGCCGTGCTGCGCGGTCGGATGGCCCCGTGGCAGTTCCAGCTCTTCAACCTGCTCTTCATCTCGATCTACCAGAACGCCCTCATCCTCCTGTTCTGCCTCCCGGCCCTCACGGTGTACGCGGCGGGGCCGACGCCGCTCGGCGCGTGGGATGTCGTGCTCGCGATCGTGTTCCTCGCGTTCCTCGCCGGGGAGACGGTCGCCGACCATCAGCAGTGGGTGTTCCACCGGTGGAAGGCGGCGGAGCGCGCGGCGGGCCGGGTGCCGCGACCGGGCTTCCTGCAGACCGGGCTCTTTCGGGTGTCCCGGCATCCGAACTTCTTCTTCGAGCAGGCGCAGTGGTGGGTGTTCTACGGCTTCGCCGTGGCCGCGACGGGCGTGTGGCTGCACTGGACGATCGCGGGTGCGCTGCTGCTCACGCTGCTGTTCATCGGGTCGACGGCGTTCACCGAGTCGATCTCGCGCTCGAGGTACCCCGACTACGACGCCTACCGCGCTCGCACCTCGGCGATCGTGCCGTGGTTCCCGCGATCGCACGCGACGGCGGGCGAGCGCACCGCCTGAGGGGCGAGGGCGTCCCGCCGGGCCGGAGTCGGATGGCGCCCGGCGTCAGAGTCGCGAGCGCAGGCCCGGCCACGACTCGGCGAAGCGCGGGTGCAGCGGCAGGGCGTCGACCTGGTCGACCGCGACCCAGCGGAGCTCGATGCTCTCGGGGTCGCTGACCACCGGCGCGAATCGTTCGGCCGCATCGGCGACCACGGTCGTGTACGACCAGTAGCCCAGGTCGAACACGGAGCTGAACCGGACGCTCAACGCCTCGGCCGGGACGCCGGCCTCCTCGCCGGCCTCGCGCACGGCCGCGTCGACCGCGCTCTCGCCCTCGTGCCGCGCTCCGCCGGGCATGCCCCAGGTGCCGCCGAAGTGGCTCCACTGCGCGCGGTGCTGGAGCAGCACCTCGAATCGCGGGCTGACGACGAGCAGCCCAGCGGCGCCGAATCGCCCCCAGTACCGCGATCCGTCGGGACCCTCGACCCACGCATCCCCGCTCGCACCGCTCATGAGTCCAGCATGGCGCACGCCGGATCAGGCCGGGGACGGTGGCCCGTCGGGCGCGGCCGTCCCGACCGGCGCCTCGGCGGCGGGTGCACGGTCGACGATCGCGGCGAGCCCGTCGAGGAATCCGATCACCACCGCGCGTTCCGCCGGGTCAAGGGAGGACGCCAGCCTGAGCATGGCCTCGTGCATGGGGCCGAGCGCCCGCCGCAGGCGCTCGTGGGCCCCTGGCCGCGTGCCGAGCAGCAGCACGCGGCGGTCCGACGGATGCCGGGACCGCTCGATGTACGCGCCCTTCACGAGCCGGGCCACGACCTTCACCGTCGCCGCGGTGGTGATGCCGAGGGCGCGCGCGAGCCCCGCGCTCGTGGCGGGACGCCCGCCCCGCTCCATGCGGATGATCCAGCGCAGCGCGGCCAGGTCGGTGTCGCCCATGTCCATGTCGTCGCGGGTGCGCCGACGCATCGCGGCCTCGGCGGCGCGGTGCCGGCGCACCGCCTCGAGTACCGCGATGGCGGAGGGATCGGCTTCGTCGTACCAGTAGCGATCGCCATTCGAACTTTCGATTGTTCCCCTCGGCATGGGACGATGCTATCGTCACATCACTAACTTAGTTAGCGATTATTGCTGGGAGGCCACCATGTCGCACACCATCGAGGCGATCGAAGACGAGGTCGTCCTCCTCGACGAGTCGGGGTCGCCGGTCGGGCGAGCGCCCAAGAGCGCGGCGCACGGCCCCGACACGGCTCTGCACCTCGCCTTCTCGTGCCACGTCGTGAACACGCGCGGCGAGCTGCTCGTGACACGGCGGGCCCTGTCGAAGCAGGCCTGGCCCGGGGTCTGGTCGAACTCGTTCTGCGGACATCCGAGGCCCGCCGAATCGCTGACGGCCGCCGTACGGCGACGAGCCGAGTTCGAGCTCGGCATCGAGCTCACCGAGGTCGAGCTCGCGCTGCCGTTGTTCCGCTACCGGGCGACCGATGCGAACGGCACGGTCGAGAACGAGGTGTGCCCCGTCTACATCGCCGCCACGGCGGACGAACCCGACCCGAATCCCCGCGAGATCGCCGAGTACGCCTGGGTCGCGCCGCACGAGGTCGGGCGAGCGGTGGCTGCGGCGCCCTGGGCGTTCAGCCCGTGGCTGGTGCTCCAGGCGAGGGAGTTGGAGCTCTTCCGTGCCTGACCTCGTCGACTCCGCGATCGACGACGGGCTCCGGACGTTCTTCGCCGATGCCCGCGACCGTGCCGCCGCGTTCGGCGTGCACTACGCCGCCCTCTGGGAGTCGCTCGAGCAGCAGAGCTCGGGCGGCAAGCGGATCCGACCCCGCCTCGTGAACGCGGCCTACGCCGGGCTCGGCGGCGCGGACCCGGCGCTTGCCACGCGCGTCGCGCTGGCCTTCGAGCTGCTGCACACGGCGTTCCTCATCCACGACGACGTGATCGACCGCGACACCGTCCGGCGCGGGGCGCCGAACATCGCGGCGCGGTTCGCGGATCGTGCGCGCGCGCACGGCGCCGACGACCGGGCGAGCGAGATCTGGGGCGAGACCGCCGCAGTGCTGGCCGGGGACCTCGCCCTGAGCCGGGCCCATCGCGAGATCGCGACGCTGCCCGTTCCCGCCGAGTGCCGGGCCGCCCTGCTCGACATCCTCGACCGCGCCGTCTTCGTGTCCGCGGCGGGCGAACTCGCCGACGTCGTGCACGCCGCCTCCCCCGAGCCGCCCGAGGTCGGCCGGGTGCTCGCGACGCTCGAGCACAAGACCGCCGTGTACTCCTTCGAGTGCCCGCTGACCGCCGGCGCCGTGCTCGCCGGAGCGAGCGAGGACGCGATCGGGGCGCTGGCACGATACGGTCGACTCGTGGGCGTCGCCTTCCAGATCACCGACGACATCCTGGGCGTCTTCGGCGACCCGGAGGTGACGGGCAAGTCCACGGCCTCCGACCTGCGCGAGGGCAAGCAGACGGCGCTCACCGCGCATGCCGCGACCACGGACGCCTGGCCGGCCATCTCCACCCGCCTCGGCGACCCCGATCTCGACGATGCCGCCGCCGACGCCCTGCGCGATGCGCTGCTCGGCTGCGGAGCGCTCGATGCCGCCCGGCGTCTCGCCGACGAGCACGTCACCCTCGCGCGGTTCGAGCTCGACACCGCCGACCTTCCCGGCGCCCTGCGGACCGAGCTCGGCGACCTCGCGCAGCGCGCCACGGAGCGGATCCGATGAGCGAGGAGCCGTCCCTGCTCGGCCGGTACGACGACGCGGCCGAGGCCAGTGCCGCGGTCGTGATCGGCCGGTACTCGACATCGTTCGGGGCAGCCGCGCGCCTCCTCGACGCGACCTCGCGCCGCCGCATCCGCTCGATCTACGCCCTCGTGCGGGTCGCCGACGAGATCGTCGACGGCACCGCGCGCGAGGCCGGGCTCGACGACGCCGAGCTGCGCCGGGTGCTCGACGACCTCGAGGCCGAGACGGAGTCGGCACTTCGGCGCGGCTACTCGGCCAACCTCGTGGTGCACGCGTTCGCGAAGACCGCGCGCGATGCGGGCATCGACGAACGACTCACGCGGCCGTTCTTCGCCTCGATGCGGCGCGACCTCGATCCGTCGCCCATCGCCGCCGACGAGGTCGCCGCCTACATCCACGGGTCGGCCGAGGTGGTCGGGCTCATGTGCCTCGCCGTGTTCCTCATGGACGAGCCGGCGGATGCCGCGCGCCGCGCGCGCCTCGAGGACGGCGCCGAGCACCTCGGCGCCGCGTTCCAGAAGATCAACTTCCTCCGCGACCTCGGCGTGGATTGGCACGTGCTCGGCCGAAACTACTTCCCGTGGCTGGATCCCGGAGCGTTCACCGAGGCGGACAAGGCGAGCATCCTCGACGACATCGACCACGACCTCGAGATCGCCGGGCGCTCGATCCGCGAGCTCCCGCGTCGGGCGCGCGCCGCCGTCTCCGCGGCGCACGGGCTCTTCTCGAAGCTCGCCGCGCGGTGTCGGGAGACGCCGGCCGATCGGCTCATCGCCACGCGCATCCGGGTGCCCGACGGCGAGAAGCTCGCGATCGCCGTCCGCTCGGCGATCGCGGCCGGGGGGCTCGGGCGATGACCGCGGCATCCGAGCGGATCGTCGTCATCGGCGGCGGCATCGCCGGCCTGGCGTCGGCTGCGCTGCTCGCGCGCGACGGGCACCGCGTCACCCTCCTCGAGGCGCGCGAGGAGCTCGGCGGCCGGGCCGGCACCTGGGAGCGGAGCGGGTTCCGATTCGACACCGGGCCCTCGTGGTACCTCATGCCGGAGGTGTTCGACCACTTCTTCCGCATGTTCGGCACGAGCGCGGCCGAGGAGTTGGAGCTCACGCCGCTCGACCCCGGGTACCGCGTGTACGCCGACGGCTACGACGCCCCGCTCGACGTGCGCGCGTCGCGAGCCGAGAACGTGGCCCTCTTCGAGTCGGTCGAACCCGGCGCCGGCGCGGCGCTCGACCGGTACCTCGACTCCGCGTCGTCGACGTACGACATCGCTCGACGTCGCTTCCTGTACACGAACTTCGACGACCCCCGTGCCTTCGTCGCGCCCGAGGTCCTCGGTGGAGCCGTGCGCCTGGCCCGCCTGCTCGCGACGCCGCTCGACCGATTCGCCGCGCGCTCCGTGCGCGATCGACGGCTGCGGCAGGTGCTCGGGTATCCCGCGGTGTTCCTCGGATCCTCGCCCTCCACGGCGCCGGCCATGTACCACCTCATGAGCCACATGGACCTCGAGCAGGGCGTGCTCTACCCGCAGGGCGGGTTCGGTGCGCTCATCGGGCGCATCGCGGCGCTCGCGGAGGCGGCGGGCGTCGAGGTCATCACGAACGCGACGGTGGAGGCGATCGAGCTGACCGAGGACGCCGTGCCGTCGGTGACCGGCGTGCGCTACAAGGGTCCGAACGGCGCACCGCATCGAGCGGCGGCGGATCGCGTCGTCTCGGCGGCGGACCTGCACCACACCGAGACCGAGCTGCTCCCGCCCCACGCGCAGACGTATCCCGAGCGATGGTGGGACCGCAGGACGTCGGGCCCCGGAGCGGTGCTGGCGATGCTCGGGGTGCGCGGGCGGATGCCGGGCCTGCTCCACCACACGCTGTTCTTCACCGAGGACTGGCACGCCAACTTCGAGCGGATCTTCGGCGACGATCCCAGGATCCCGGACCCGGCCTCATTCTACGTGTGCGCGCCGAGCGCGACCGACCCGACCGTCGCGCCGCCGGGCGACACGAACCTCTTCGTGCTGGTGCCGGTGCCGGCCGACGTCTCGATCGGGCGGGGCGGCGAGGACGGCGCGGGCGATCGCCTCGTGGAGCAGGCCGTCGATCGCGCCGTCGCCCGCATCGCCGCGGCGACCGGCTCCCCCGACCTCGAGCGACGGATCGTCGTGCGCCGCACCGTCGGGCCGGCCGACTTCGCCGAGGACCTGCACTCCTGGAGCGGCGGCGCGCTCGGGCCGGCGCACACCCTCCGGCAGAGCGCGTTCCTGCGCGGCACGAACCGTTCGCGACGCGTGCGCGGGCTGCTCTACGCGGGCGGGACGACCGTGCCCGGTGTCGGCCTGCCGATGTGCCTGATCAGCGCCGAGAACGTGCTGAAGCGCGTGCGCGGCGACCGCTCGAGCGGTCCACTGCCCGAGCCCGCCGTCGCCGAGCGCTCGGCCGAGTTCGACCGGAACCCGGGATGACGGGACTCGCCTACCTCGGCGGCCTGCTCCTCTCCATCGGCGCGATGGCGCTCATCGACGCACGATGGCGGCTCGCATTCTGGAGGTCGCCCGGCGCGTCGGCCGCGGCCGTGGGGGCGGGCACGGTGCTCCTGCTGCTGTGGGACCTCGCGGGGATCGGGTTCGGCGTGTTCTTCCGCGGTGACTCCCCCTGGGCGACCGGCCTCGTGCTGGCACCCGAGCTTCCCGTGGAGGAGCCGGTCTTCCTCGTGTTCCTCTGCTACCTGTCGCTCGTCGCGGTGCTCGGCATCGAGCGGATGCTGCGGCGCGATGCCGGGCCGGACGGCGAGCCGGGCACCGCGTCATCGACGGATGCGGCGTCGAAGCCCGGCGGGGGGCATCCGTGACGTACGCCCTCATCTGCCTGCCCTTCCTCGCGGTCGCGGCCGTGCTGGCCGTGCTGGCGGCACGGACACTGCCACCCCGGCAGCGGCGCCGGCGCTGGATCGCGACCGGCCTCGCCGCTGCGCTGCTGCTCGTGCTCACCGGCGTGTTCGATTCGGTCATGATCGCCGCCGGCCTGTTCGACTACGCCGAGGGCACCAGGCTCGGGCCGACGGTCGGGCTCGCACCCATCGAGGACTTCGCGTATCCCATCGCGGCGGTGCTGCTCGTGCCGGCGGTGTGGACGCTCGCGCGCGGGCGCGGCGGGAGGCGGGCGAATGGAGCAGACTGAGGCGGTGCGCACGGGAGCCCTCCACGCGATCTCGCAGGTGCTCCTGTCGTCGCGTCCGATCAGCTGGATCAACACCGCATTCCCGTTCGCCGCCGCCTACCTGCTCACGAACGGCTCGGTCGACGCGCTCTTCGTGGTCGGCACCCTGTTCTTCCTGATCCCGTACAACCTCCTCATGTACGGCGTGAACGACGTGTTCGACTACGAGTCCGACCTGCGGAACCCGCGGAAGGGCGGCACCGAGGGCGCGCTGCTCGAACCGGGGCTCCATCGGGTGGTGGTGTGGGCCGGGGTCGTCACGGCGGCCCCGCTGCTGGCGGCGATGCTCTGGCTCGGCGGCACGGGGCATCCGTGGTCGTGGGCCATGCTCGCCGTGAGCCTGTTCGCGGTGTTCGCCTACTCGGTGCCGGGGCTGCGGTTCAAGGAGCGGCCCGTCCTCGACTCCATCACCTCGAGCACGCATTTCGTGAGCCCGGCGGTGTACGGGCTCGCCGTGGGCGGCGCCGAGCCCACCCCGCAACTGCTCGCCGTGCTCGCGGCGTTCTTCTGCTGGGGCATGGCCAGCCACGCGTTCGGCGCCGTGCAGGACGTCCTCCCCGACCGGGAGGGCGGCATCGCGTCGATCGCCACGGCCTTCGGCGCACGCGCGACCGTGCGGATCGCACTCGGGCTCTGGCTCGTCGCCGGAGCGCTCATGCTCGTGACCGAGTGGCCCGGCCCGCTCGCCGCGCTGCTCGTCGTGCCGTACCTCGTCACCGCGTGGCCGTACCGTTCGGTGACCGACGCCGACTCCGGCACGGCCAACCGCGGCTGGCGACGGTTCATCGCCCTGAACTACGCGGTCGGATTCCTGGTGACGATGCTCCTCATCTGGTGGGCGCTCGTCCGGTCGTAGGCTGGCAGCATGTCCGACTCCCCGGTTCGCATCGACGCGTGGCTGTGGGCGGTGCGGCAGTTCAAGACACGCTCCGCGGCGACCGCGGCCTGCCGTGCCGGCCACGTGCGCGTGAACGGCGAGCGGGCGAAGGCCGCGCAATCGGTGCGGCCCGGCGACGAGGTGCGGGTGCGCATCGAGGGCTTCGATCGGCTGCTGGTCGTGCGCCAGACCCTCGTGAAGCGCGTGTCGGCGACGGTCGCGGCCGCGGCGGTCGAGGATCGCACGCCTCCACCGCCGCCACGCGAGGCCGTGCCCGTCGTCCCCGTGCGCGATCGCGGAACCGGCCGTCCGACGAAGCGGGAGCGGCGCGACCTCGAGCGACTGCGCGGCCGGTGAACGACGCGCCACGGCGTCGGACCGGCCCGAGCCGGTGCGGCCGGGCGTAGCCTGAAGCGGTGCAGAAGGAACTGAGCCATGAACCGGATGCCCGACGCTACGTGCTGCGCCTCGACGGCGACATCGCGAGCGTGCTCGACTACCGTGAGCTCGGCGACTCCGTCGCGTTCACGCGGACCTTCACGAATCCGCCCTACCGCGGCAACGGCCTCGCCGGCGAGCTCGTCGCCTTCGCGGTGGACGACGTCGAGGCCACCTCGGATCGCCGGATCGTGCCGAGCTGCTGGTACGTCGGCGAATGGTTCGACCGGCATCCCGACCGCGCGCGCATGGTCGACCCGCGAACGGCCTGAGATGATCCACGGCTACTCCGCCGAGCAGGTGCGGGCTGCGGAGGCGCCGCACCTCGCCGCCGGCGAGCCGCTCATGCGACGGGCCGCGGCGGCCCTGGCGGCCGAGCTCCGACGCGTGCTCAGCGAGGCAGGTGCCGCCGATGGCCCCGTCGTCCTCCTCGTCGGGTCGGGCGACAACGGCGGCGACGCGCTGTTCGCCGGAGCGGAGCTCGCCGGCGACGGCGTCGACGTGTCGGCCGTCGCCGCATCCGATCGGATGCACGCCGACGGCGCGGCGGCAGCGCGCGCCGCAGGGGTGCGCATCCTGGGCGGCGCCGGTGAGGGGGCAGAGGTCGACCACGCGCTGCGGTCGGCCGCGGTGGTCGTCGATGGGATCCTCGGCACGGGGACGAGCGCGGCTCCGGCGCTGCGAGGGCCGGCTCGCGAACTCGTGGCGGCCGCGATCCCGATCGTGCGCGATCGGGGCGTCCCGGTGGTCGCCGTGGACCTGCCGAGCGGCATCCACCCCGACGACGGCAGCGTGCCGGACCCGACGGTGCTGCCCGCGACCCTCACGGTGACCTTCGGAGCCGTGAAGGCAGGACTCCTCCTCGAGCCCGCAGCGGGCTACGCGGGCCGCGTGGAACTCGTCGACCTCGGGCTCGGGCCCGACCTCGCGTCCGTGACGCCGCTCGTCAGCGTCCCCTGAGGCTCGCACCGGCGCGACGCCACGCGCGGTCGGTCGAGCCCGGGACGGCCGTGCCCTGAACCCGGGACGACGAAGCGGGCCCCGGTCGTTCGACGCGGGCCCGCTTCGGAGGAACGACCGATCAGTACCAGTTGACCGACTGCGAGTGCGACCACGCGCTGCACGGCGTTCCGTAGGCGCTCTTGATGTAGCCGAGGCCCCACGTGACCTGGGTCGCGGCGTTGGTCTCCCAGTCCGCACCTGCGGTCGCCATCTTGCTGCCGGGCAGCGACTGCGGGATGCCGGTGGCGCCGCTCGACGCGTTGTAGGCGGTGTACGACCAGCCCGACTCCTTCTGCCACAGCTTGTCGAGGCACTGGAACTGGTCGGAGCCCCAGCCGTACTGCGAGGCCGCGAGGTCGGCCGCGAAGGCGCGGGCGCCGTCGGGCGTGTTGCGCGAGGCGAGGTCCGCCGCCGCGGCGGCCGCCGCTTCGGCCTGCGCCTGGTCGTACGCTGCAGCGGCCGCGGCGGTCTTCGCCGCCTCGGCGCGGGTCACCTTCGTGAGGTCGAGGACCTCGTCGACGGGAATGCTGCGGTAGTCGCTCAATGATGCGACGGATGCCGCGAGACCGGAGGTGTCCGCCTTGCCGTCGGCTGCGGCCAGGGTGGCGTTCGCGGCGGTGATGGTGTCCTCGGCGGTGTCGATGGCCTTCGCGGCGGCGATGGCGCTGTACGCGCCGAGCTGCTCGGAGCGCAGGCCCGACGTCGCGTTGAGCGCCGCGGTGGCGTCGATGCGGGCCTGGGTCGCAACCGCGCTCTGCACGGTGAATCCCGTGCCGACGAGGAGGCCGGCCGCGGCGAGCGCGCCGGCGGCGATGATCCGCTTGCGGCCGGTGCGGCGACGGCGGATGCCGCGACGGGTGAGTTCGGCGTCGGAGTTGGAGGCGTTCTGGGCGTGCGTGTTGGAGGTTTCGTTTCGCATGGGTTCGTGTCGCTCGGATGGTGATCGTCGGGGGCTGCGCCTCCGAGCGCGGGCACAAGTCCCCTACTCTGCACGGTGAATCTGGACGGTTCCTCAGTTTCTTCTGTGCAATCCATGTCCATGCATGTTCCGGCATCGCAATACTGGGAGGATGCCGACGCCGCCCATCGGGTTCCCCGATCCCCTGCCCGACGACCGGTGCCCGTGCCTCAGCGGGTCGCCGTTCGGCGAGTGCTGCGGGCCGTTCCTCGCCGGTGCGGCCGATGCCCCGACCGCCGTGCAGCTCATGCGGTCGCGGTACACCGCGTACGTCGTGGGCGACCGTTCGTACCTGCTCGCCACGTGGCATCCGTCGACCCGGCCGGCCCGGCTCGAGCTCGACCCGACGATGCGGTGGTATCGCCTGGACATCGTGCGTCGCGAGCGCGGCGGCCCGCTCGACCGTGACGGGATGGTCGAATTCCGCGCCTTCGCCCGGCACGACGGCGGCCGCGGCGAGCAGCACGAGACGAGCCGCTTCCTTCGCGAGGGCGGCCGTTGGTGGTACGTCGACGCGGCCGGCTGACGGCGGCCCGCGCCGGGCCTCGCTCAGTCGCCGTCGCGCGCCGCGTCGGTCGTGAAACCGTCGAGGACGGCGCGCTCACCCGACTCGAGGAGCTCTTGGAAGAGCGTGACCTGCACTCCGGCGGGCGCGTCCAGCCGAGAGTTGAGTGACTGCCATGGCGTGACGACGGGCTCGGCGACCACCGTGCCGCCGGCGGCCTCGAGGCGGCGGGTCGCTCCCTCGGTGTCGGTGACCTCGAAGGCGAGGCGGATGCGGGGACTCTCGGCGCCGCCGGCCTCGACGCGGTCGATCGCGCGCTTGTGCGCGGGATTCCCGATCTCGAGCGTCGCGCGGCCGGCATCGAGGATGACGACCCGCTCCTCACCGCCCTCCGCGAAGGCGAGGTATTCGGGCAGCCCGAGCGTGTCGCGGAAGAACGCGACCGCGGCCTCGTAGTCCGCGGCCTCGATGACGACGCGGAGTTGCAGGACCGAGGGCGTTGCGGCATCCGTCATGCCGGCATCCTCGCAGCGCCCGGCGACATCCGCGACCCGACCGGTGTGCAGGGTGCGTGACGGCCGGGCTCACGCGGCGGCGCGATGCACCGGCCAACAGCGCGTCGTCACGCCGACCATGTTCCAGACGTTGATCGCGACGACGAGCGAGAGGACCGCGGCGAGCCGCTCCTCGCCGAGCACCGCCCGCGCGTGGTCCACGACGCCGTCGGCTGAGGCGACCGCTCAGACGTCCGCGCCGCCGCTCGACGGCACCGGGTACGGATCGCGCGCGAGCAGCCGTGCAAGGTGCAGCGCGTTCGCGACGAGGGTCGCATTCGCCTGCAGCACCGGCTCGGGAGTCTCGGGGAGGTCCTTGTAGTCGGTCTTCTCCATCGCGGCGCCGTTCCAGTAGGTCCCGCCCTGCGCGGGCACCGTGAACCCGACGTCGTTGAGCGCCTGGTGCAGGTCTGCCGTGATCTTGTGCGCGCCGTCCTCGTTGCCGAGGACGGCGGTCGCTGCCACCTTGCCGAAGAGCTCCGGCCTCCCCGCGTCATCCGTTTCCGACAGCTCGGCATCGAGACGCTCGAGCACCCGCTGCGCCACGCTGGACATGTGGCCGAGCCACGTCGGCGTGCAGATGACGACGATATCCGCCTCGAGGATGCGCGCGCGCAGCGACGGCCACTCGTCGCCGTCGCCCATGTCGGCCTCCACGCCCGGGGCCACGTCGAGGTCGACGACGCGCACGATGCCGCCCTCCGCCCCACGCCCGGTGAAGCCGTCGAGCAGCTGCTCGGCGAGGAGCTGGCAACTGGACGCCTCGGGGGCGTGCTTCAGCGTGCAGTTGAGGAGCAGGACGGTCTGTTCGTCGGAGCGCATCTGCGGCCTTCCCGGCGCGACGGTCGCACCCGTCCCAGTCCTACCGGCTCGTTCGGTCGACTCGGGAGTGGCTTGACAACCCACTCCGATCAGGCCCCGGCGGTGCCGCCCTCCTCGAGCAGGAGGCCGTCGAGGGCCGCATACGCGCGTTCGACGGCGCCGACGAGCCCGCCGACGGGCACCGGCCAGTCGTCGTGCGCGGCCAGCGCCTCGGCCGCCCCGAGTCCCGCGTCGTGCGCGGCGACGAACCGGTCGGCGATGGAACGGAGCTCCCGCGCCTGGTGCGCCACCAAGCCGCGGTCGACCACGGCGCCATGGCCCGGGATGACCAGGTCGCCCGGCAGCATCTCGTCGACGAGCCGGTCGAGCACTGCCGGCCAGCCGAGCGGGAAGCTCCCCGATCCGTACATGGGCGGGCCCGACTCCTCCACGAGGTCGCCGAGGATCCACACGCGCTCCGCCGGGGCGAGCAGCACGAGGTCGGTGTCGGTGTGCGCGGGCGGCTGCGGTCGCAGCTCCACGACCCGGCCGCCGAGGTCGAGTCGGGTCATCCGCTCGACCGGATGCGTCGGGGCGACGAGCCGCACGTCGTCCCAGCGCCGCTCGGGCTCCCGGGTGCGATCGGCGCGCCACGCGGCGAGCCGCGGACCCTCGTACCGCTCGAAATGGCGGGCGATGGCGGCATGGCCGTGGATCTCGGCATCCGTCGTCGACCCCGGCCCGAAGGCCTGGTTGCCGAACGTGTGGTCGAAGTGGGCGTGCGTGTCGACGACCCAGCGCACCGGACGGTCGAACCGCGAACGCACGTCGGCGAGGATCTCCTCCCCCTCGCCGGGCTCGGCGCCCGTGTCGACGACCAGGAGGCCGTCGTCGCCCTCGATGACGACGACGGAGAGGTCGAACGGTCCCCCGCGCCGGTGGTGGATGCCGCGAGCGACCGTCGTCCAGGTGGCCATCTCCCGAGCCTAGCGATGCGCCGTGAGCGGAACCCCCGCACGTCATAGGGAATCCCGAGGTTGCCGCCGTAGCGTGGCCTGCGTGACTCCGCTCGACGGCATCCCGACCACGCGGCGCGACGACGCCGCCCACCTACTTACGGCACGCGCGCAGCGCACCCTCGACGCGATCGACGGCCGCACGCTCGACGAGATGCGCGCGCTGCGCGACGAGACCGAGCGATTCATGCTGCGCTACAAGTTCGGCATGGACGAGGTGATCACGAAGCTGTCGATCCTGCGCGAGGAGTTCAACCAGACGCACGACTACAACCCCATCGAGCACATCTCCAGCCGGTTGAAGAGCCTCGACAGCGTCATCGCGAAGATGCAGCGCAAGGGCATCGAGCCGACGTTCGACACCATCCGCGAGACCGTCACCGACATCGCGGGCGTGCGCGTGACGTGCTCGTTCGTGAGCGACGCCTACCGGCTCGCCGAGCTGCTCACCGCCCAGCGCGACATCCGGGTGCTGAAGGTCAAGGACTACATCGCCGAGCCCAAGGAGAACGGCTACCAGAGCCTGCACCTCATCGTGGAGGTGCCGGTGTTCCTCTCGACCGGCGCGCACCCCGTGGCCGTCGAGGTGCAGGTCCGCACCATCGCGATGGACTTCTGGGCCAGCCTCGAGCACAAGATCTATTACAAGTACGAGCGTCAGGTGCCCCAGGAGCTGCTCGACGGGCTCACGGATGCCGCGCACACGGCCGCCGAGCTCGACGCGCGCATGGAGCGACTCCACCGCGAGGTGCACGGCGCGCCGGCGCACGAACGCGGACGCGTCGCGATCTGAGCCGGATGCCGCATCCGCCGGCTCGAGGCGCGCGATCGTGCCCGGCCGGCCGCGTCACCCGAGCGCCGAGAGCGCAGCACGCCCGGCGTCGGTGACGCGAAGCGAGCGATCGCCCGGGACCCTCGACATCCAGCCCTCGACGAGCACGGCCTCGAGCAGGTGCGCGCCCAGGCGACCCGCCACGTGCGGGCGTCGCTCGGTCCAGTCGAGGCAGCCGCGCACGGCCGGGCGCCGCCCGGTGGGTTCGACCTCGTGAATGCGCAGTCGCGCGGCGAGCGTGCCCGAGTCCCCCGCCGCGGGCAGGATGCGCCCGTCCGCTCCGGCCTCGAGCGGTGCGATCGCGCCCTCGGCGACGAGCGCGTCGGCGAGGCGGAGGGCCACCCGACCGGCCAGGTGGTCGTAGCAGGAGCGCGCCTCCGCGAGGCGCGCCGCCGTCGCGGACTGCCGGTAGGAACCGACCGGCCGCCGGGGCGCGATGCGCTGGAGGGCCTCCACCGCGTCGGCGACCTCGGGACCCGCGAGCGCGAAGTAGCGATGCCGCCCGAGGCGCCGGTCGACCACGAGGCCGCCCTCGACGAGCTGCGCGAGGTGCGCGCTGGCCGTCGGCGGTCTCACCCCGGCGATGCCGGCGAGCTCGCTCGCCGGCAGCGAGCGCCGTCGAGCAGCGCCACGAGCATGGCGGCGCGCGCCGGCTCTCCCATGAGGCGCGCGGGGGTCGCGAGGTCGGCGTCGCCGTGCATGGCTCCACGATACGGCGGGCATGGTTCGTCCGCCGTCGAATCGTGTGCGGCGTAGCGTTGGGGCATGACGGATCTCATCGATCGTGCCGACGTCGAGCGCGTGCTGCGCGACCCTCGATTCACCGTGCCCGAGGCTTCGGCCGAGGCACGGCGGCCGATGGGTCGCCTCCGCTCGGGCGCCTCGCGGTTCGCGAACGGATCGACGCACGAGCGCCGACGCGCGCACCTCGTCGACCTGCTCGGCCTCCTCGACGCCCGACGGCTCGAGGCGGACGCGGCCGCGCGCACGCGTGCCCTGGTGGCCGGCACGCCGCGCGCACGCCTCGACGTGCCCGGCATCGCCCGCACCGTGCCCGTGGCATGCCTCGCCGGGCAGCTCGGGTTCGCGGAGCCCGACGAGGCCCCGCGGCTCGTGGCGGAGGCGGCGGAGGCGTACGCGAACGGAACCGAGTCGGATGCCGCCGACGAGGCCGTCCTGCGCCTGCTCGCGACGGCGCCACGACGTGCCGGCGGCGATGCCGACGGCGTCGGCCACGACAACGACGCCGAGCTCCGCGTCCAGCTCCTCGTGCAGGCCTACGCCGCCACGGCCGCGCTCGTGGAGGGCGCCATGCGCCGTGTCGCCACGGGCGCCGCGACCGCGACGACGGCCGAACTGCTCGAGGCGACCCTGCGTGATGATCCGCCGGTGCGCCTCACCCGCCGCGTCGATCCCGACGGTGCGGTGGTCGTGCTCCGGTTCGACGGGGCCGACCGGGACAGTGGACGGGGCCGTCCACCGCGCACGCTCGCGTTCGGGGCGGGTTCGCGCGCCTGTCCGGCCCGCGCCACCGCCGTCGCCATCGCCGGTGCGATCGTCGAGGAGGTCCGCGCATGCTGACGCCTTCGGAGTTCACGGCCATGCATCGCCCCGGCGAGCCGTTCGTGCTCCCGAACGCCTGGGACCTGGCTTCAGCCCGCTGGCTCCACGCGGCGGGGAATCCGGTGCTCGGCACGACGAGCCTCGGCGTCGCCGTGGCCGCCGGGCTGCCCGACGGCGCCGGGGTCACGGCGGCGGAGACGCTCGGCCTGGCGGAACGGCTCACCGCCGCATCCATCCCCGTGACGGTCGACCTCGAAGCGGGATTCTCCGACGACCCGGACGAGGTCGGCGCCTTCGCCGCACGCCTCGCCCGGCTCGGGGTGGTCGGCGTGAACATCGAGGATTCCGACCTCGAGGGTCGCCTCGTCGATCCCGATCGCGCGGCGGCCAAGGTCGCCGCGATCGCCGCCGCTGCGCCCGGGCTGTACCTCAACGCGCGAACGGATCCCTTCTGGATCGGCGGCGACGCGGACGCGACCGAACGTCACGCCGAGTCGGTGGCCCGCGCGCGACGGTACCTCGATGCGGGCGCGAGCGGCATCTTCGTGCCGGGCGCGATCGAACTCGATGCGATCGCCGCGCTCACCGCCGACATCCCGGCTCCCGTGAATGTCCTCGTGCAGCCGGGCGTCACGCTGCGGGAGCTCGCGGACGCCGGAGTCGCCCGCATCAGCACCGGCTCGCTGCTGCTCCGGGTCGCGCTCGGCGCGATCGATGCCGCCGTGCACGAGATCCGCGACGGCGCCTTCGCGCCCGACCCGTGGACGCCGGACTACGCGACCGTCGCCGGCCTCCCCTGAGCCCGCAGTGCCCTGAGGCGCCCTGCCCTGGCCCGCCGCGGCCTGAGGCGGATGCGGGCCCGACCGCGAGGGTGCGCCCGGCCGCCCGGTCGCGGCATCCGCTCACTCGGGGTTGCGTGCGCGGCTCGGCTGCACGCGCATCGGCTCCCCCGGCATCTTCGGGAAGTCGGGCGGGAACGGGAGCTCGCCCAGCCCGTCGTCGAGGTCGCGCTGCCACCACTCGAGGAGCGTGCCGATGCGCCCGGGCTTCGACGGCATGCCCGCCCACGGGTCGCCCGACTCGCGCAGCCGGTCGGGCACGGTGCGGATCGTGAACGCCCTCGGGTCGGCGGACTCGACCTCGTCCCACTCCAGCGGGCAGGAGACGGGCGCATGCGGCAACGGCCGCGGGCTGTACGCGCCTGCCATGGTGCGGTCGCGGTTGGCCTGGTTGTAGTCGATGAAGATGCGGTCGCCGCGCTCCTCCTTCCACCATGCGGTGGTGAGCTCGTCGGGCATGCGCCGCTCCAGCTCACGGGCGAGGGCGATCACCGCATGCCGTACGTCGAGGAACTCGTGCTCGGGCTCGATCGGCGCGAACACGTGGATCCCGCGGTTGCCGGACGTCTTCACGAACGCCGTGAGCCCGACCTCCCCCATCAGCTCGCGCAACGCGAGGGCGGCCGGGACCGCCTCGGCGAATCCGGTGCCGGGTTGCGGGTCGAGGTCGATCCGCAACTGGTCGGGGTTGTCGGTGTCGCCCGCACTGGAGGCCCACGGATGGAAGACGATGGTGTTCATCTGGGCCGCCCATACCGCGGCGGCCGGCTCGTCGAGCACGAGCTGCGGATGCCGTCGCCCGCTCGGGTAGGTGACGGTGACCGAGCGCACCCAGTCGGGTGCGCCCTTCGGCGGGTTCTTCGAGAAGAACTGCTCGCCGTCGATGCCGCCCGGGAAGCGCTGCAGCGACACCGGCCGATCGCCGTTGGCCTCGATGAAGGCGCCGCCGACGGCGACGAGGTACTCGGCGAGCTCGAGCTTCGTGATGCCCGGCTCGGGCCAGATCACCCGCGTCGGACTCGAGATGCGCATCTCGCGGTCGCCGTGGGGACCTGGAACGGACAGGGTGACAGCATCGCCGGCCATGCTGCGACGCTACTCCCTCCGTGCGACACGGCGGGCGGATGCCGCAGGCGGCGTGCCGTCGACGCGAGGAACGGTGGGTTCCGTGCGAGCCCTCAGGCGGCGGTGCTCGCGTATCGGCGCGCCGAGCGCTCCCTGGCCTTCGCCGCCTCGACCTCTCGGTTCTTCGGCGGAGCCGCCGTGACGAGGTCGTCGAGCAGGTGGCGCGTGATGTGGGCGATCTCGGCGACCGCACGGTCGAAGGCCTCCGCGTTGGCCTTCGACGGCTTCGTCGATCCGCTGACCTTGCGAACGTACTGCAGTGCCGCGGCGTGGACCTCGTCGTTCGTGGCCTCGGGCTCGAAGTTGTGGAGGGTGTGGATGTTCCTGCACATGCTCCGAGCCTAACCCCGTGATCCCGAGATCGCCTCGGTTCCCATCGTGAGACGGAATGACGGGAGCCCGCGCCGCCGGATCAGCCACTCCGCCACGACGAGGTTCGGCAACCATGCGAGGAAGGGCACCACCGCGTACGCGTTCGCGAACGCCGCCTCGAATTCGAACTCGCCGCCCGGGAGTGCCTGCACGGTGATGAGGACGCCGAGCCACATCCGCAGGGTCACCGCGGCGTAGGTCAAGGCGAAGTTGCGCATCATCCACGCGCGGTGGCTCGGGACGTCCCCGCGCCTGATCGCGCGATACGCCTGCCAGCCGGTGGCCAGCCAGAGCACGGCGAGCGCCCCGAAGCCGAAGAGGCCGGCGAATCCCGCCTCGCTGAACGGCGCCATCACGAGCCCCGCGACGCCGGCGATCGCGACCGCGGCGAGGTAGGTGCGGCCGATCCAGCGATGCACCGAGCGGTGGCGATCACGCAGTCCGCGCCAGAACTGGAACGGACCGGCGATGAGCGCGAGCCCGCCCGCGACGATGTGCGCGTAGAAGGCGGCCTGCACGACCGCCGGCCTCTCGTCGTAATTGCCGGCGAGGCCGACGCCCGACTCGGAGAGGTCCGCGAGCGATGCCGTGAGGTAGGGCACCACCGCGTAGACCGCGATCGCGAGCGACGAGAGGGCGACCCAGGCCCAGGCGACGCGGGTCGCGGCGACGCGCGACGGCAGGCTGGCCGGGCCGGCGCCGGCGGGGCGGGGCGTGTGATCGGTTCCGGTGGTCATGCGACCGAAGCTACGACCGGGTCGTCACCGCCGGAATCGGGAGAACCCCCCGATCGGATGCCGCGGTCGGATCGCCGGCCAGCGCACGTCGCGTCATGGCGTCGCCGTGGTGGCGGCGCGGTCGGGGCGTCGTCGGGGGGTCGTGGTCAGGAGGTCGCCTCGCGGGCAGCCCGAGCACGATCGCGAGCGGCATCCGCCTCCGCAGCCTCCTCGGGCGTCGGCGCGGTGCCGCCGAGGCTCCTGGGTTGCCACCAGGCGCCGGTTCCGTCGACGGGATACTCGCGCTGGAGGCGATCGACGAGGCCTTGGAGCGAGGTGCGGAGCCGCTCGGTCGCGACCTTCGGGTCCTCGTCGGCGCTCAGCTGGACGGGCGAGCCGAACGCGAAGGTCACTGGCACGCCGAACCGCTCGAAGAACCCGACGCGATGGCGCTTCGTGAGCAGGCGCTGGCCGCCCCAGACGGCCACCGGGATGACCGGCACCCCGGCCTCGGCGGCGAGCCGCACGGCGCCGGTCTTGAGCCCACGCACGGTGAACGACGAGCTCACGCCCGCCTCCGGGAACACGCCCAGCAGCTCACCCTGCCGGAGCGCGTCGACCGCCTTCGCGTAGGCGGCCGCTCCCGCGGTCATGTCGACCGCGATGTGGCGCATCCCGCGCAGCAGCCGGCCGACGATCGGCTTGTCGAACGCGCCCTGCTTCGCCATGAAGCGGATGCGGCGACGATTCGCCAGCCAGGTCACCCACTCCACGAGCGCGAAGTCGAGGTAGCCGAAGTGGGTCATCGCCAGGACCGCCCCGCCGGTGCCCGGCACGTGCTCGACGCCCCGAACGCGGCGTTTCAGGCCCCAGAACCCGAAGAGTCCGCGGCCCACGATGATCGCCGTGCTGTAGATGGGCTCACTCGAGCGTCCACGCGTCATCCCCCGAGCGTAGGCGTGCGCGCTGAGCGGCGGCTGTGCCGCGCCCGGCGGCCGCGGGGTCGCGGACGCGGCGTCGCACCTGACCCGCCGCCACCCCGCCGACGAGCAGGGCGCTGCCCGCGAGCTCGAGTGCGTTCGGAACCTGGCCGAGCAGCAGCGCCGCCGCGGCGAGGCCGACGGGCGGGGTGAGCAGGGCGAACGGGGCGACGAGCCCTGCCGGGTACTTGCCGAGCAGCATGTTCCAGATCGTGTAGCCCACGAGCGAGGCGAGACCCGCGGTGTAGGCGACGCTCGCGATCGTCGGCCAGCCGATCGTGGTGAACGCCTCGCCCACCGCCACCGGCCCGTCGAGGAGCAGGCTCATCCCGAGCACCGGGAGCGGCACCACGAGTGCCGACCACACCACGATGCCGAACCCGTTCGCACCGCCCGCCGATCGGGAGATCACATTGCCGACGCCCCAGCTGAGGCCCGCGGCGACGCAGACGAGCATGGGCACCACGGCGCCGAATCCGGCCGCGCCGTCGAGCCGTCCGAGCGCGACCACGCCCAGGCCCCCGACCGCCAGCGCCGCGCCCGCGAGCTGCATGCGGGTGGGCCGCTCGCGCAGCACGACCGCACCGAGGGCGAGGGTGAAGATCATCTGGCACTGCAGCACCACGGCGGCGAGTCCTGCCGGCAGGCCGAGGTGCAGGGCCGTGAAGAGCAGGCCGAACTGGCCGGCGCTCATGAACAGCCCGATGCCCGCGATGACCCGCCACGGGGCATCCGGCTTCGGCACCAGGAACACGAGCGGCACGGCCACCAGCGCGAACCGGAGGGCCACCAGCACGAGCGGGAGCGTGTCTCGCAGGCCGAGGTCGATCGCCACGAAGTTCACGCCCCAGATGAGGGCCACGAGCGCACCGAGCAGGAGGTGTCGGGGGGTCACGGCACCAGCCTCCCAGTGCAATCGATGCAGCACCAGTTCCGAATCGTTGGCCTGACAACGTACGATTGCTTCATGATCGATCTTCAGGGGCTTCGCGCCCTCGTGGCCGTCGATCGCGCCGGCTCCGTGGTCGCCGCGGCCGAACGGCTCGGCTACACGCCGTCGGCCGTCTCCCAGCAGGTCAAGAAGCTCGAGCGCGACCTCGACGCGGTGCTGCTCGAACGTCACGGCCGCGGGGTGCTGCTCACCGATCGCGGCCGGGCCCTCGCGGGCGAGGGCCGCGGGCTCCTCGACGGGCTCGAGCGGCTCGAGGCGCTCGCGGCGAGCGGTGCGAGGCCGTCGTCGCCGTTGCGCATCGCCTCGTTCTCGACGGCCACGCGCGGCCTCGTCGCTCCCCTGCTGCGCGCGCTGGGCGATGACGAGGCCCCCGTGTTCGCCACGGTCACGAGCGTCGACCCGGTGGATGCGATGGAGATGGTCGCCTCCGGCGTGGTCGACCTCGCCGTCGTGCACAACTGGAACTCGGTGCCGCTCGTCGCGCCCGCGCACGTGGCGACCGAGCACGTGTGCCATGACGAGGCCGACATCGTGCTCGCGGCCGGGCACCCGCTGGCGGGCAGGTCCGAGCTCGATCGCGCCGACCTCGTCGACGAGTCATGGGCGAGCACTCCCGCCGGCGCGATCTGCCACGAGGCCCTGATGCGCATCTTCGCCGACCTCGGCACCGTGCCGCGCGTGGTCGTCGAGGACCCCGACTTCGCCTCGCTCATCGAACTGGCGCGCGAGGGCGTCGCGATCGCCCTGGTGCCGCGCCTCGGCCGCACTCCCCTGCCCGACGGAGCGGTCGCACGTCCGCTGCGCGACCACAGCCAGGTGCGGGAGGTGCGCGTCGCGTATCGTCGGTCCATGGCCGAGACGCCGGGGATCCGCCGTGCCGTGCGCCTGCTCGCCGACCAGGGTGCGGCCATCGCGCACGAGGCGGTCTGACGCGGATCGACGGCACGCTGCGCGCCGGCCCCGGCAGCGTCGCTACATCGACGCGTGATGCGTGTCGGCCACCGGCTGCAGGCGGAACAACCGCACGACCCGGCCCGAGTCGCGCTCGTAGCCGCGGTAGCCGGGCCACTGCGCCTCGATGCGCGCCCAGGCGGCGTCGCGCTCGTCCTCGCCGATCAGGCTCGCCCGCACCGGCATGCGTCGACCGCGCACCGTGATCGACGCGTCGGGATGGGCGAGCAGGTTGTAGGTCCAGCCCGGATGACGCTCCTGGGCGAACGTGGTGCCGGCGACGATGGCCCGGCCTCGACCGTCGGCGGTGTACATGAGGTACGTGTCGCGGGGCTCCCCGGACTTCGCCCCGATCGTGTGCAGCACCAGCGACGGCACGAGCAGTCCGCTCAGCTGGACCCGGCCCCCGGTCAGGCGGGCGAGCAGCCGTTCGACGGGCGGAAGCAGGACCGGCCCGACCGCGCGGAAGAGGCTCGTGCGCGTCAGGGGCGCGATGACGGAGCGGACGATCTGCTGCACGGTGGCCATCCGTCCATTCTCGTCGGCCGCGGGCACCCGCCGAAAGGGCGGCCGCCCGGCGCGTTGCGGATCGCTACCCCTGCGCACTCCCCGCGTCAATCCCTGTCGGTCTCAGACCGGCGGACCTACCGTGGAGATCGGCCGCCGCAGCCCGCGGGAACCGGCCCGAAGGATCGGAGGAGCCATGTCCGACGCACTGCGCCCGGGAGAACCCGTCGAAGGCGAGTACACCGACTCCGAACTGCCGCTCGACGCCGAGCTCTCCAAGGACGAGTACGCGGCCGTCGAGGAGGTCGTCGAGGCGGACGACGACGGAACGGTGGACACCGAGGAGGTCGACGTCGAGATCATCGAGATCGACGACGGCTCCGAGTATCCGCCGAGGCGCGACACCGCGCTCTGAGAGCGGGTGCCGGCGTGCTGCTGCAGGGGCGGCACGCCGGCACCGTCTGCGCGCCGCCGACGTCTGTTGCGGCGAATCCGCGATCACCCGCGCCGACTCAGGCGTCCGCCCGGGCGGCCTCGCGCTCCTGATCGACGGCCTTCCGCGCCGCCGCGAGCTCCGTCGCGGCATCCGTCGCCCGGCGCTCCGCCCGCTGGAGCCGGCGCAACGCCAGCGTCGGCGACCCGTGGCGTGCATGCACCCGGTCGTGCTCCTCGTCGACGCCGGCGACGATGAACGCGCCGGCGATGAGGATGACCTGGCTCGACAGGTTGATCCACAGCAGCAGGGCGATGAGCGAGCCGAACGACGCGAGCAGCGGGTTGTTCGTCGCGCCCGCGACGAACAGGCTGGAGAGCACCTGCAGCACGGTGAGGCCGGCGCCGCCGAGGAGTGCACCGCCCCACAGCGTGCGCGCGCTCGGCCGCAGGCCGGACAGCAGCCGGAACATCGCCGCGATCACGATCGCGTCGATCGCGAAGATCACGATCGTCGAGATGACGCGCGTGACGACCTCGGAGACCGTGTCGCTCTCCGCGACGCCGAACCAGCCGAGGATCGTGCCGACCGCCGTCGTGCTGAAGAACGTGACGAACGCGGCGGCGGTCAACGCGGCGCCGAATCCGACGGCGAGCAGGAGGTCGCGCGCCAACACCCAGACGAAGAACGTCTGGTCGTCGGGCTGGTCCGCGAGGGTGCGGAACGCGATGCGCAGCGAGCCGACCGCCCCCATCGCCGCGCCGATGAGGCCGATCAGGGCGAGGATGCCGGCGATGCTGAGCGTGAGCGGCTGGATCAGGTCGTCGGGGTCGATGAGCCCGTCCTCGCCGATCAGGCCGGGGATGGCGGCGCCGATCGTGTCGACGAGGGCGTCCATCACCTCGGGACGCCCCGAGAGCCAGATGCCGCCGATCGCGAAGCCCAGGAACACGCCCGCGAACACCGAGAAGAGGGTGCGGTAGGTGATGCTGTCGGCGAGCATCGGTCCGTGGTGCTCGAGGAAGATGAACCAGGCGCGCACGGGCCGCAGCGCCAGCGCGCGAGCGGTCACCCGCCTGCCCCACGCGATGAGGCCGGCGAACGGCCCGCCCTTGCCCGCGTGCGCCTGCTCATCGCCCATCCCGTCAGGCTATCGAGGGCCGGATGCCCGCGCAGGTGCTTGACAGCCGACGACGACGGGGCAGGTCGGCACCGCGGTTTCGGCCGGCGTCACGGCGTCACGGCGTCCGCGATGGCGGCGATGCACGGAGCGGAGCGCGGCCGCGCCGCCTACATTTGACGTCACACCCACGGAGGAGCGCAGATGGAAGGCCTGGTCCTCGTGGTGGTGCTCGGCGCCACCATCCTCGGCGGCGGGATGCTCGCACAGCGGATCCCGGTGCCGGCACCCCTCATCCTGCTCGTCGCAGGAGCGGGGCTCAGCTTCGTGCCCGGGATCGACGTGGAACTGCCGCCCGAACTCGTGCTGCTGCTGTTCCTGCCGGCCCTGCTCTACTGGGAGTCGCTGAACACCTCCCTCCGCGAGATCCGCGACAACCTGCGCATCATCGTGCTCCTGGCCGTGGGGCTGGTGTTCGTCACGGCGTTCGCCATCGCCTGGCTCGCCTCCGCGTTCGGGCTGCCGTGGCCGATGGCGCTCGCGCTCGGTGCGATCCTGTCGCCGACGGATGCCACGGCCGTCGCTGCCGTCGTGCGTCGCCTCCCGCGCCGCCAGGGCACGATCCTCCGGGCGGAGAGCCTCCTGAACGACGGCACCGCCCTCGTGCTCTACGCCGTCGCGGTCGGGGCGGCCACGGCCGGCGCGTCGATCACCTTCGTGAGCCTCTCCGCGCAGTTCCTGTACGCCTATGCGGTCGGCATCCTGATCGGCCTCGCGATCGGCTTCGCCGCGTACCAGGTGCGGAAGCTGTTCCGCGGTGATCGACTCCTCAGCGGCACCCTCAGCGTCCTCACCCCGTTCGTGGCGTACCTGCCCGCCGAGCTCGTCGGGGCATCCGGGGTCGTCGCCGTGGTCGTGTGCGGCCTGGTCATCAGCCAGGTCGGCCCGCGCATCATCACCGCCGCGACGCGCGCGCAGACCTTCGGCTTCTGGCAGCTCGCGAGCTACGTGCTCAACGGCGCCCTCTTCGTGCTGATCGGGCTCGAGCTGAAGCCGGTGCTCGACGGGCTCGGACCCGCATGGCCGAGCGCACTCCTCTTCGGGCTCGCCTGCGCCGTGGGGGTGATGGCGGTGCGCCTGCTCTGGGGCGTCACCACGCCGTACCTGATCCGGCTCGTCGACCGGCGGCCCGTGCAGCGCACGCGGCGCGTGGGATTCCGCCAGCGGTTCCCGATCAGCTGGGCCGGATTCCGCGGGGCCGTGTCGCTGGCCGCCGCGCTCGCCCTGCCGCAGCAGACCGCGAGCGGCGATCCGCTGCCGGGGCGCGACCTGGTGATCGCGGTGACCTTCGTGGTGATCCTGTTCACGCTCGTCGTCCAGGGACTCACGCTCCCGGCGGTCGTGCGGTGGTCGGGTCTCGGCCGGGACCCCAGGGAGTTCGACGAGGAGCTGCTCGGCGAGCAGGCGATGCTGCGCGCGGCGCTCGATGCGCTCCCCGTCGCCGCCGGCGAGCTCGGCACGAGTCCCCCGATCGTCGACGGCCTGCGCGCCGCCTACGAGGATCGCCTCCAGCTCATCCACCGGGAGGAGGGCCGGCCGGAAGCCGCGGCGCGCGATGCGAGCGCGCGCGACGAGGAGGACGCCCTCCACCTCGCGATCCTGCCCGCCAAGCGCGCCGCGCTGTTCGCGCTCCGGCACGAGCGGCGCATCGACGACGTCATCCTCCGCCGCCTGCAGTCGCGGATCGACCTCGAGGAGCTGCGTCTCTCAGCGCCGCCCGACGACGACTGAACGCGAACGCCCCCGGCGGTGGACCGTCGGGGGCGTTCGGGTCGCGACGAGGTCGCGGCCGGATCAGTACCAGCCCTGCGAGTTGAACGTGTCCCACGCGCCGCACGGCGTGCCGTAGCGGCCGGAGATGTAGCCGAGGCCCCACGAGATCTGCGTGGCGGGGTTGGTCTGCCAGTCGGCTCCGGCCGTGGCCATCTTGCTGCCGGGCAGCGCCTGCGGGATCCCGTACGCGCCGCTCGGGTTGGACGCGTACACGTTCCATCCCGACTCGTGGTTCCAGAGCTCGACGAGGCAGCCGAACTGGTCGTCGCCCCAGCCGCGGGCAAGGAGCATGTCACGGGCGATGGCCTGCGCCGCGGACGGATTCGCCGGGGCGCCGGGCCGCGAGCTCGACGAGGACGAGGACGACTCCTCGGCTGCGGCTGCGGCCGCGGCCTCCGCGGCGGCCTTCGCGGCAGCGGCGGCAGCGGCCTGCTCGGCGGCCACCCGGTCGGCCTCCGCGACGGCGCCGCGCACGCTCTCCGCGTGCACCATCGTCGAGTCGACGAGGGCGAAGACGCGCTCGGGAGCGAGCAGCTCGTAGTCGTCGAGGGCGGCGACGGAGGCCGCGAGCGCGGTGGCGTCGGCCTTGCCCTGCGCGGCGGCGATCGTGTCGCCGGCGCCCGCGAGGGCGTCCTCGGCCTGCTTCACGGCGCGGGCCTCGAGGATGCCGCCGTGGGCGTCGAGCTGCTGCACGTCCATGTTCGCGGCATCCGCGAGCGCCCTGGTCTCGGCGACCCGGTCGTTCTGCGCGGCGACGGCGCCTTGGACCACGAAGCCCGTGCCGACCATCGCGCCGATGGCCGCGACGGCGCCTGCGGCGATGAGTGGTCCGCGTCGCCAGCCCGTGGGGCTGCGCCTCGCCCGGCGGGGTGCCGCCTCGGTTCGGACCGCTTCGGTTGAGTTCTCAGGAGTGGAGGAAGGCTGGTTCTGCATGACTTTCACGGGTGCGGACCGCGAGGCACGTGGCCACTCGATCCTTGCTCGACGTTCCTCGGACGCGGGGGCGCCCGGGCGAAGTGGCCAGTCTGACGACCTGTTCTGTGCGAATCCGCACATGTTCCTGTGAATGTCATCAGTGGTATTGACGATGACTCGATTATCACGTTCTGATAACGCAGCCCTCGCACGGCGCCGCCGGCCCTGCCGTGCCCCGGATGCCTCGGCTCACGCCTCGTCGCGGTGCTCCTCGCGCAGCTCGATGCTGATCTGGTCGGCGTCGAGCGTCTCGAGCACGCCGGTCAGCACCGACGCGCTGAACGTCCCGTCGTCGCGGGCCGTGAGGAGCGCCTCCCGCTGCGCGTGGATGATCTCCAGCCGGAGCGCCCGGTGCAGCTCGCGATCCGTCCCCGGGTCGCCATCGATGTGCCCGGGTCCACCGTCGGCTGCCGCGCGTGCCTCGCGATGCTCACGCACGACGTCGTCGGCGACGCGGCGCAGGATCCCGAGCAGCTCGGCGTGCTCGGCGCGTGCGGCCTCGCGGTCGACGCCCGCGGGCTTGACGAGCCGCACGATCCACGGCAGCGTGCCGCCCTGGATGAGGAGCGATCCCGTGGCGACGAGGAAGGCGATGAAGATCACGAGCGACCGGTCGGGCGTTCCCTGCGGCAGCGTCTGCGCGGCCGCGAGCGTGACCGCGCCGCGCATACCGGCCCACACGATGACGGTGCCCTCGCGCCACCCGAGCGGCTCCGCCACGAAGTAGTCGATGTCGGCGACCTTGCGCCGGATCCGGGACCGGAAGCGGCCGAGCGAGGCGGCGGAGAGCTCGCGACCCGGTCGGCCCCTCCCCGGTGCGCCCCGGGGGTCGGGCGCGGTGATCGCGCCGAGCTCCGCCGTGTCGAGCCGTTCCTGGAACGCGGTGAGCCTGGGTTTCATGCTGGCGCCCCTGCGGGAGCTGCGTCGCTGCAGGCCGAGCATCGGGAACACGAACAGCGCTCGCACCACGATCACCGCGAGCAGCGTGATGGCCGCGACACGACCGCCGAGCTCGATGCCCCGGGTCTCGTTCGTGAGGTCGCCGAGGATGGCCGACATCTCGAGGCCCATGACCAGGAAGACCGCGCCCTCGAGGATCAGCTCGATCGTGCGCCAGTTCTGCACGTCCGACATCCGGTGCTGCGGCGACAGGCTCCGGATCGCACCGCGCCCGGTCACGAGCCCGGCGACCACGGCGGCGACGAGGCCGGATGCCCCGAGCACCTCGCTCGGCACGGAGGCGAGGAACGGCACCGTGAAGGAGATGACGGTGTTCACCGTGGCATCCGTGACCCGGGAGCGAAGCCACAGGTTGCCCTTGCCGACGAGGTACCCGATCACGACCGCGACCACGACGGCGAAGACGAAGTCGCCGAGGATCTCCCAGAACGAGACCGCGGCGGCCGTCGCGGCGATCGCCGAGCGCAGCAGCACCAGTGCGGTGGCGTCGTTCAGCAGGCTCTCGCCCTCGAGCACCGTGACGATGCGGGGCGTGACGCCCACGCGCTTCACGATCGACGTGGCCACGGCATCGGTCGGGCTCACGATCGCGCCGAGGGCGATGCCGGCCGCGAGGCTGAGGCCCGGGACGATCCATGTGAAGAGCAGCCCGAGTGCGACGGAGCTCACCACGACGAGCGACACCGACAGGCCGCTGATCGCGCCGAACTCCCGCCGGAACTCCATGGACGGCATCGAGACCGATGCGGAGTACAGGAGCGGGGGCAGCACGCCGGCGATGATCCACTCGGGATCGATCTCCACGTCGGGCACGAACGGGAGGAAGCTCACGAGGATGCCCACGATGACGAGCAGCAGCGGGGCCGAGAAGCCCAGCTTCGGGCCGATCGCCGTCGCCCCGGCGATGCCGAGGAGTCCGAGGACGGCGACGACCAAGAGCTCCACGGCCTCCACCTCCCCGACGCGCCTGTCGCAAGTCTGGCGCAACACCGAGCCGCGGCGCGACGACGGAGCCGTCAGCGGTCGTGGAAGTCGGGGTATCCCGGCCACTCCGTGGGGCCGTGCGAGCGCACGAACGCGTGGTGGACGCGCTCGCACGCGCCGCGGAGCGTGGTGCCCCAGCCGAGCAGGCGCCCGCCGAACTCGGCGCGGTAGCGCACCTCGCCGTCGACGCGCACGATGGTGACGGTGCCGTACTCGCGGCCCATGCTGTCGACGAGGCGCCAGCGCCCCGGTTCGGGCTCGGCCGCGGCGAGGATCGGGTGCCAGGTGGTGGCCAGTGCTGCTCCTTCCAGAGCGCCCCGGCCGACGTGCCTCCATCGTACGACCGGAGGGCGACGACGGCGCTCACAGCGAAGTCACAGCGGGGAGGCGTGAGATGCGGAACAGCGCGGCGCCGCCACTCGTTCTCTCCAGTGACGCCATGAGAACCCCCAGGGGTTCGCCGCGCGTGCGAGGCGCCGCAGCCAGCGTCGCCCACGAAGGAGGAACGAAGTGCCACAGGACTACCGCAGGACTCCCGAGTCGGTCGCCCGCCTGACCCCCCAGCAGTACCACGTCACGCAGGAGGACGGGACGGAGCCCGCGTTCCGCAACCAGTACTGGAACAACCACGAGCCCGGCATCTACGTCGACGTGGTCTCCGGTCAGCCGCTCTTCGCGTCGACCGACAAGTACGACAGCCGCTCCGGATGGCCGAGCTTCACCCGGCCGATCGAGCCCGACGCCGTCACCGAGAAGGTCGACCGCTCGCTCTGGATGAAGCGCACCGAGGTGCGTTCGTCTGGCGCCGACAGCCACCTCGGCCACGTGTTCGACGACGGGCCGGTCGAGGCCGGCGGCCTGCGCTACTGCATGAACTCCGCGGCCATGCGATTCGTGCCCGCGTCGGAGCTCGAGGAGCAGGGCTACGGGCAGTACCGCTCGCTCTTCCCGGGCAGCGGGACCACGACCACGGATGCCGCGGGCGCGGCATCCGAGAAGGAGGACGCATCATGACCACCCCCGGCGCCATCACCACGATCCCGGGCACCGAGACCGCCGTGCTCGCAGGCGGCTGCTTCTGGGGCATGGAGGACCTGATCCGCAAGCGCCCCGGCGTTATCGACACGCGCGTCGGCTACACCGGCGGCGACGTGCCGAACGCGACGTACCGCAACCACGGCACGCACGCCGAGGCCATCGAGATCGTCTTCGACCCCTCGAAGGAGTCGTATCGCGACCTGCTCGAGTTCTTCTTCCAGATCCACGACCCGTCGACGCGGAACCGCCAGGGCAACGACGTCGGGATGAGCTACCGCTCGGCGATCTTCCCGACGACTCCCGAGCAGGAGGTCGTCGCGTACGAGACGATCGCGGATGTCGACGCGTCGGGGCTCTGGCCGGGACCGGCGACCACCGAGGTCTCCCCCGCAGGTGACTTCTGGGAGGCGGAGCCCGAGCACCAGGACTACCTGGAGCGCATCCCGTGGGGGTACACCTGCCACTTCGTGCGGCCCGACTGGAAGCTGCCGAAGCGCGATGCGGAGCCCGCGGCGTAGTCGCGGCTCGCGCACGACGGCCCCGGCGGGCGAAGGTCCGCCGGGGCCGTCAGCGTCCGGCCGCCGGGCCCGTGGACTCGTCCCGAGGTGACGGCCGCAGGAGGTTCAGCGGCTGACGAGCCCGCGCACGGTCCAGGCCCGCGCGACGAGGTCGATCGAGCCGTCGGGGCCGGTCGGCACGAGCTCGCGCAGCCGCTCGCGCAGGCGGTCCCTGGCCGGCTCGTCGAGCGACATGGCGTAGGCCGGGGCGACCCCCTGCCCGCCGAGGAACGGCGACCAGTACTCATCGAAGTCGGCGAACCTCGTCGGGACCTCGACGGAGCCCGCCTCCGCGTCGACGAGCCCGGCGCTCGCGAAGCGCCAGGTGAGGCCCTCGGGCGTGAAGTCGTCGAACCGCGTGCCCTCGTCGAGCGCGGCGGCGGCGGGGTCGAGCTCGACCGCAGCCCGCCAGAACCAGCGCATGAGCTCCATCCGGTCGGCGTAGTCCCAGACGTAGCCCGCGACCACGCCGCCGTCCACGGCGACGCGCGACATCTCGGCGAGCGCCGTGTCCACGTCGTGCACGAAGTTCAGTACGAGACCAGACACCACGGCGTCGGCGGACTCGTCGTCGAGCGGCAGAGCCGAGGCATCCGCTCGGTGGAACGTGACCCGGTTGCCGAGGTCCGCGACCGCCGTCTCGAGGAAGCCCTCCGACGGCTCGACACCGTCGACCGAGGCCGGCGTGCAGGTGTCGAGGATCGCCGCGCTCAGCGCACCGGTGCCGCAGCCGACATCCAACCAGCGCAGCCCAGGGGGCTGGCGCAGCCACTCGAGGAAGCGCGGCGCGACCTCGCGGCTCCATCGGCCGACGTATCGCTCGTAGGCCCGGCCCTGCTCCCACGTGTCGGGCACGTGTCGTTGAGGCATGCTCAACGGTACCGCGTGTCGGTCGATCCGTCTCAGGCGGGGACGCCGAGCTCCTCGAGGGCGTCCTGCACGATCGTCAGGCCCTCGAGGCCAGGCATCCCGCTGATGCTCTCGTCGACCTTGCGGGCCGCGCGCCGACCCTCCGTCCCGCTCATGAGATGCGTCATGACGTGGCGCACGTCGTCGGTCGAGTTGATGCTCGAGCCGACGGGCGCCCAGAACCGGCTGAGCGCGAACCTCGTGACCTTCTGCGCCTTCGTGCTCGCCGCGAGCCGCTCACGCGCCTGCGACGTGTAGAAGGCCACGTGCCTGGCCTCCTGCTTCGCGATGCGGCGCAGGAGTTCGGCCAGCACCGGATGCTCCTCCAGCTCGGCCATGCGCTGGTAGGCCGTGATCGCCGACCACTCGTTCGCGGCTCCCCACGACATGTGCACGGCGACGAAGTCGGCGCCGACGAGCGAGCCGAGCACGGACTGCTTGATCGGGTCGAGCCGGTCCTTCCAGCCGAGCTTTAGTCGGCTCGCCCTGAGCACGTCGTAGTCGACGGTGATGTCGTGCATCGCGAGCACCGCGGCGAGCGCTTCGCCGTGCCAGAACTCCTCGCGGTTCCACATGGTCATGAAGGCGCTGACGTCGGGCTCGCGATGCGACGGCGTCGTCAGGAGGTCGCGGGTGTAGCAGACCGTGTGGTACTCGACGTCGGCCATGTACCGAAGCGTGCGGAGCGACCGCTCGGGCAGCGGATGCGCTCGGAAGTCCTCGAGGTCGAGGTCGTCCCAGCGCACGCCGACCGAGGTCGCGGTGTACCTGTCGATGTCGAACGCCACGCCTGCCCCTTCCCGCCCGCTCCATGTAATCAGGCCGCGGATCGGCCGGCGAGCCCTCGCCGGACGATCGCGGCCGTGCGGGCGTCCATCCCGGGCAGCGCCGCGATGCCGCGTTCGAGGTCGGCCGCGCGCGCGTGCCCCTCCGGGCCGCCGAAGGCGAATCGCGAGAACCCGGCGCGCTGCTCGGCCGTGAGCGCGGCGCCGCCGAGCGGCCACGCGGTCCGGCGGAGCTCACGGCGCGCAAGCCGCGCGGCACGCGGCGACGTCGTCAGCCGGCGCCTCGCCTCCTCGTCGAAGAACCGCGCGTGCCGGCCCTTCACGGCGACGATCCGCCCGACCGCCGCATCGAGCGCCGCGCTCGTGGACGATTCGGCCACCCTCGCGTAGGCCGCCCCGAGCGCACGGTCGTCGACGAGGCCGACCGTCATGTGCGCCCCGACGACCGCCCACCCCTGCGTGATCCCGGCGAACGCGCGCCGCACGGGTCCACGACCTGCGGATGCCGCAGCGCCCGGCGCCGCGGTTCCGGTTCGGGGCGGCGACCCACGGCCCTCCGCGCCGACGCCCGGGCCGGCACCCGCCCCGGCGCTCGCGTCGACGATCGCGCGGAGCGCGTCCGCGATCCAGAACTTCTCGAACGCCCACGTCACGAGGAACGCGGTGACGCGGGCGTCCTTGTGCGTGTTCGTGACGAGCACGTTGCGCAGGTGCGCCATCGTGGCGCCTTCCAGTACGGCCAGCGTGTCCAGCACGGCGACCACGTCGGGCGCGAGCGGCGCCGCGGCGACGGCCTCGAGGTCGAGGTCGTCGCGCAGGCTGCCGTGCGCGCTTCGTGCGAACGCCCGCACGTCGAACTCCGCCGGTTCGGCGGGCCCGGACGACGGGGAGCGCGTCATAGGCCGAGGCTACGTGGTCGGGCTTCGGCGTGCCAGTTCGGTCCGCTCTGGCGTGGCGTCGGCGAATCGGCGTATCCTGCGCCTTGGCGAGGCGGGTTTCGTCGACGCCTGATCAAGGGAGGGCGAACGATGACGGATGCGACGACGAAGCCGACGATCGTGCTGGTGCACGGCGCGTGGGCCGACGGCTCGAGCTGGGATGCCGTGACGAGGGAGCTGCAGGCGCAGGGCTTCACGGTGCTGGTTCCACCGAATCTCCTGCGGGGACTCACCGACGACGCCGCGTACGTCGCGTCGTTCCTCGCGCAGCGCACGAGCGGGCCGGTCGTGCTCGTCGGGCACTCGTACGGCGGCGCGGTCATCACCAACGCCGCGGCATCCGGCGGCGACGTGCGCGCGCTCGTCTACGTGAACGCGTTCATGCCCGACGAGGCCGAGACCGTGCTCCAGATCCTCGAGGGTTCGGGCTCGGCGCTGGCCGTGGCCGACCCCACCACCGTCTTCGACATCGCCGGCTACCCGGGCGCACCCGAGGGCGCGGCTGAGGTCTTCCTGAAGCCCGAGGTCGTGCACGCGTCGTTCGCGCAGGACCTTCCCGAGGCGGACCGGTGGACGATCGTCGCCAGCCAGCGTCCCGCGTCGCTCGTGGCGAACGTCACGCCGTCGGGCGCGCCCGCGTGGAAGACGATCCCGAGCTGGGCCGTCATCGGCACCGACGACCGGGTCATCCCGGTCGCGGTGCTGCGTCGCATGGCCGAGCGGGCCGGGTCGACCGTGAGTGAACTCGAGGCGTCGCACGTCTCGATGGTGTCGCACCCCGATGCCGCGGTCGCGGCGATCCTGGCGGCCGTCGCCTCGATCTGACGGATCGTGCCCCGGCGGTGTCGGGCTCCGCCGGGGCACGTGCGCGTCGCTGCGCGTCGGCGACGCCTCAGAACCTGCTGCCGAGCGCCTTCGCCTTGAGCGCCTCGAACTCGCCGTCGCTGATGACCCCCTGGTCGCGCAGTGCCTGCGCCTTCGCGATCTCCTCGGACGGGCTCGCGAACGACACCGCCCGCACCTCGTCGTCGGAGTACTCGACGATGTCGGGGCGCCGGCCTGCCGAGCGCTCCGCCATGCCCTTGCCGCGCGCGATGAGGTACACGATCGCCGTGAGCCAGGGCACGAAGACGAGGAAGATGACCCACACCGCCTTCAGCCATCCGTTCAGCGTGTGGTCGCGGAAGATGTCGATGAGGACGTAGACGAGCACGAACAGATAGGCCACATAGGCGAAGATCCAGAAGAAGAACCAGAAGATGTCCCAGACGTTGCCGATGAAGTTCACCGCACGCCCCCTTCGAGGTCGGATGCCGCGTCGCGTGTCGCGGTCGCGTGTCGCTCAACATACTCCTCGTGGCGCCCGCTTCGCTCTCGTCGACACGGATGATCCGGGGATCCCACTTCGGGGGGCACGCGCCGCGCGTCCTATTGAGCCGGGCACGCCCCGACAATAGGCTTCGAGCGTGTTCGAGGAAGCTCCGGGGTCCCTCACGCCGGGGGTCGAGCTGGATCAACTCCTGCTCGACGCCAAGCTGTCAGTCCCGGAGCCACCGGCCCGAGGCTCCGTCAGTCGAGCCCGGCTCATCGCATCGGCACGGTCGAGCGGCCGCCGCGTGGTGGGCGTGACGGCGCCGGCGGGGTACGGGAAGTCGACGCTCCTGGCCGAGTGGGCGCACTCGGAGGAACGTCCGGTCGCGTGGGTGTCGCTCGACCGCTTCGACGACGATCCTGCTGCGCTCCTCGCCCTCCTGGCGTCGGCCTACGCGAGCATCGCGCCCGGCATGGACCACCTCGCGGTCGACGTGCGCGGTCACGGCGTCTCGGCGCTGGGTCGCGCGGCGCCGCTGCTGGCAAGCGCGCTCAGGGCCGGCTCCGCGCCGTTCGTCCTCATGCTCGACGACCTCCACGAGATACGCTCCCCCGCGTGCCACGACGTGCTCGGGGTGGTGCTCGCCGGGATCCCGCGGGGATCCCAGCTGGTGGCGGCGAGCCGCGGCGAGCAACCGCACCTGCCGCGCCTCCGCGCCTCGGGAGACACGTTCGAGATCACCGCGACCGAGCTCGCGATCGATGCCGCGGGTGCCAGCCGGATCTTCGCCGAGGCGCAGGTTCCGCTCAGCCCTGACGACGCGGTCGTGGTCGTCGAGCGCACCGAGGGGTGGCCCGTCGGGGTGTTCCTCGCCGCCGCCATCGCGCGCGACGGCGGCGGCGACGCGCCGGCGGTGTCCGGCGACGACCGCTACGTGGCCGATTACCTCTACCGGGAATCGCTCGCCAAGCTCCCCGAGCACCAGCAGCGATTCCTGCGCCGCACGGCCGTGCTCGACACGTTCTCCGCGACGCTCTGCGACGCCGTGCTCGACAGCGTCGACGCGCAGGACGTGCTGCGCGAGCTGGAGGCATCCGACGTCTTCCTGGTCCCCCTCGACCGACGTCGCGAGTGGTTCCGGTACCACGCCCTCTTCCGCGAGTTCCTGCTCGGAGAACTCAGGCGCGTCGAGCCCGAGGCGATCGTCGACCTGCACCTCGCCGCGGCCGCCTGGTTCGAGGAGCACGGCTCTCCCGCCATGGCGATCGAGCACCTGCTCGACAACTCGACGAAGCGCACGCGAGCGACGCACCTCGTGGCATCCGTCGCGCTCATGACGTACCAGACCGGTCAGCTCACGACCGTGCAGCGATGGTTCGCCGAGCTCGGGGACTCCGCGATCGAGGCGTACCCGCCGCTCGCCGTGCTCGCGGGCTGGATCTCCGCACTGACCGGGCAGGTCAACGAGGCCGATCGATGGGCGGCCCTGCTGGATGCTGCATCCTACGACCGTCGGCCCAACGACGGGTCCGCATCGTTCGCCTCCGCGCGAGCGATGCTCCGATCGGTCATGTGCGCCGACGGCCCCGAACGGGCGATGGCCGATGCCGAGTTCGCGATCGCCGCGGAGCCGACCTGGAGCCCGTGGCGCGACCAGGCGCTCGTGCTGCTCGGCGAGGCGAAGCTGCTCAGCGGTGACGCGGCGGGGGCGGAGGCCGCGTTCCTCGAGTGCTCCGCGAGCGCCGGCGCGCGGGACAACACCGACGTGCTGATCGTCAGCGAGTCGGAGCTCGCCGTGCTGGCGATGGATCACGGCCGATGGGATGAGGGGGCCGACCACGTGCACGCGGCACTGGGCGCGATCGAGCGGCGGCGCATGCACGACTACGCGACGGCGGTGCTCGCCTTCGCCGAAGCGGCCCGCCTCGCCATGCATCGCGGTGACCTCGATGACGTGCATCGGCAGCTGACCCGAGCCATGCGCGCGCGGCCGATGTGCACCTCCGCGATCCCGTACCTCGCAGTGCGGGTCCGCCTGCAGCTCGCAAGGGTCTTCTGGGCCCTCAACGACCACGCGACGGCACGGCACCTGCTGCGCGAGGTCGACGACATCCTGCTGCACCGGCCCGCACTCGGAGCGCTGGTCGACGAGGTATCGGACTTCCGCCGGTTCGTCTCGTCGACGGAGCAGCCCGGAGCGACGAGCGGCCCTCCCCTCACGCCGGCCGAGCTTCGCCTGCTCCCCTACCTGCAGACGCACCTGTCGATCCGCGAGATCGGCGAGCGGCTCTTCATCTCACGGAACACCGTGAGCTCGGAGGTCGGATCGATCTACCGCAAGCTCGGAGTGTCGGCGCGCAGCGAGGCGGTCGAGCGGGCAATGGCGATGGGCCTGCTGGGCGCCTAGTCGCGTGGGGCGCCCGCGGACTGGTCGAGCACCTCGTCGAGGTCGTAGCCGAGGGCCATCGCGACCTTCGGTGCGGCGGCCACCACCCGGGGCAGCCCGACCACCGGGATGATGCCGACCAGCACGTCGACGATCTCCGACGGCGTGGCGCCGGCGCTCACCGCGGCATCCGCCTGCGAACCGAAGGACGGCTCGGCCCCGCCGACCGCGACCAACGCGGCCACCCGGGCGAGCGCCAACGACTTGGGGTCGAGTGACTCCGCGCCGACGCCCAGGACGCCGAGGTCGTCCTCCGCGAGCCGCTCATCGTTGATGGCCAGTCGCCGGAGCCGGTCGGTGTAGTCCACGGTGACCCCCCTCCCTCACCTCGGTCGGATGCTACGTCCAAGTGCAGCCTCCGACGACCCGAGGCGCATCATGCAGATCGGATGATTCGGCGTGCGCCGTGCCTCCACGCCGCCGACCCGAGCACACGGCGGCGTGAATGCGCACCCCGCTTCATGCCATCTGCGTGATGCGAGGCCGGATGCCGCGGCATAGCGTCGGGACAGATGCCGGCAGAGACCGGCCACTCGACATGAAAGGCCGTGGTCATGAATTCTTTCTGGGACTTCCTCGTCTGGCTCTTCTGGTTCTACGTGATCATCGCGTGCATCTGGATCTTCATCACCGTGTTCATCGACATCTTCAGGGACAACACCCTGAATGGCTGGGGCAAGGCCCTGTGGGTGCTGTTCCTCGTCTTCCTCCCGTTCCTCGCCGCGTTCATCTACCTGATCGCCCGCGGACGCGGGATGGCGGAGCGGAACGCCGCACGGGCAGCCGAGGCCCAGGCAGCCAATGCGGACTACATCCGGACCGTGGCGGGATCGTCGTCCTCGACGGCAGCCGAGATCGAGAAGGGCAAGCAGCTGCTCGACAGCGGTGCGATCTCCCAGGCCGAGTTCGACGCGCTGAAGGCCAAGGCGCTGCAGACGTCGTAGGTGATCGATCATGACTGACCTGGAATTCGGGCCCGTCGAGCTCGTGCTCGCGGCGTTCGAAGGCGATACGCCGAAGGCGGGCGTGCTCGAGGCGATCCTCGACCTCGCGGATGCCGGCACCGTGCGCCTGCTCGACCTCGTCTACGTCACCCGCTCCGACGACGGGGTCGTCGACTGGGTCGAGCTCGATGAGTCGGGCATCGAGCTCGGCGAGATCGACCTCGCGGCGAGCGGACTGGCATCGCACGAGGACCTCGAGGAGCTGAGCGGCCGACTGCCGTACGGCACCTCGGCGCTCCTGCTCGTCGTCGAGCTCACCTGGGCGAAGCACCTCGCCTCCCGGCTGTTCGAGGCCGACGGCTACGTCGTCGACTCCGTGCGGATCCCCGCTCCGGTGGTCAACGCCGTTGTGGAAGAGGCACGCGTCGCCGGCGCGTTGGCCGAGGACTGAGAACGGGAGGCAGACCGATGCCGATGATGAGAAGGATGGGCCGACCGGGACTGGTCGGCATGGCCGCCAGGACTGCCGTGGTCGCGGGCACCGCGACCGCCGTGAGCGGCGCCGTCGCCGGGAAGCAGCAGGCGAAGGCGAACCAGCAGTACGAAGCAGAGCAGAACGAGGCCCAGCAGCAGCAGGCGGCGATGCAGCAGGCGGCGGCGGACGCCGTCGCGGCACAGCAGGCGGCTGCTCCGGCTGCCGCGCCGGCCGCCGCGGCTTCCGGATCCAGCGATGTCATCGCCCAGCTGCAGCAGCTCGCCGATCTCAAGGCGCAGGGCGTGCTGAGCGACCAGGAGTTCGCCGACGCGAAGGCGAAGCTCCTCGGCTAGCAGGCACATCCGGCGAGGGAGGCCGGTCGCGCATCGGGGGACGCGCGACCGGCCTTCCGTTGCGTCTCGGCCGCGTTGCAGCGCCGTTCCGTACGTCCGCCCTGGCACAGCGGATGCCGCGGCATCCGCTGACACCGCGGCATCCGGCCGTCGACGCTACTGGCGCGCCATGGCGATCCGCATGCGCTCGTCGGGATCGATGAAGTGATCGTGGTCGTCGTCGCCCAGGTCGATCTGGACCCAGTTGATCCTGCCGGTGAACCGGCTCGCCTTCGTGGTGTAGTCCGAGGCGACCGGGGTGCCCGACTCGTAGCCGATGTCCGTCGTCTCGTCGGCTGAGAAGACCATGGCCTGGGTCGCACCGACGCGGCCGGCACCGACCTGGTCCCCGTCGTAGTAGAGCGTGACCGCCCCGCCCTTGGCCAGGCCGCCGCCGTCGTACGCGAACTCCATGCGCACCTGGTGGGTGCCGGCCGGGATCGGCGACTCGGCACCGGTCGGGAACTCCTGGATGCCGAGCACGTTGTAGACGAACCTGGCCCTGCCGTCCTTCGCGTACAGCGTCCACCCGCCGAACCGGCCGCCCTGGGCGATGATGACCCCCTCCGCGCCTCCTTCGGGCACGACCACTTCTGCGGTGACGGAGAACGACTTGTTCTTGATGTTGACCACGCTGTTCTCCGACAGCCGCCCCATGCCCGGGAAGAACAGCTGGGACTTCCCGCGTATGAGACTGGGTCGTCCGGCGATATCGGGATTCAGGCGCTCGGCGCCGCGGTCGTCGAGTGGCAGCACGTTGTACTTGACCGCTTCGATCAGCCAGAGTCGTTGGAGCTCGTGCAGCTTGTCGGGCTGCTCGGCCGCGAGGTTCCGGGCCTGGCTGTAGTCGGTGCTGCCGTCGTAGAGTTCCCAGACGTCGTCGTCGAACGCGGGGAGGTCGCCGCCGACCATGACCCACGGCGTGCGGTGCTTGGTGACTGCGCTCCAACCCTTGTAGTACACGCCGCGGTTCGCGAACATCTCGAAGTACTGGAGGTCGTGCCGCTCGTCGGCGTCGGCGTCCTCGAAGGTGTAGAGCATGCTCGTGCCCTCGATCGGCGACTGCAGCACGCCGTTCACCATCGTCGGCTCGGGCAGGCCCGCCGCCTCGAGGATGGTCGGGGCGACGTCGATGCAATGCGTGAACTGGGTGCGCAGCCCGCCCCGCTCGCTGAAGCCCGCGGGCCAGTGCACGACGGTTCCGTTGCGGGTGCCCCCCCAGTGCGACGCGACCTGCTTGGTCCACTGGAACGGCGTGTCCATCGCCCATGCCCAGCCCACCGCGTAGTGGTTGTAGGAGCTCGGTGAGCCGAACTCGTCCATCTTCGCCCGCATGAACTCCGGCGTCTCGAGCGCGGCCATGCCGTTGAAGTTCGCCATCTCGTTGAATGCGCCGTTGACGGTGCCCTCCGCCGAGGCTCCGTTGTCGCCGATGATGTAGTAGATGATCGTGTCGTCGAGGATGCCGAGATCCTCGATCGCGTCGATCACCCGCCCGACGTGATGGTCGGTGTGCTCCATGAACCCCGCGTAGACCTCCATCTCACGCTCCAGCACCGGCTTCAGGTCGTCCGGCATGTCGTCCCACGCCGGGATCTCCGCATGCCGCGGCGTGAGCTCCGCGTCGGCCGGGATCACCCCGAGTTCCTTCTGCCGCGCGAACGTGCGCTCACGCTGCACGTCCCAGCCATCGGCGAACTCGCCCGCGTACTTGTCAGCCCACTCCTTCGGGACATGGTGCGGGGCGTGCGTCGCACCCGGAGCGAAGTACACGAAGAACGGCTTGTCGGGCATCAAGGCCTTCTGCGTGCGAATCCACGTCACCGCATGATCGGCGAGGTCCTCCGTCAGGTGATACCCCTCCTCCGGGCTCGCCGGCGGCTCCACCGGAGTCGTGCCGTCGTACAGCGAGGGGTCCCACTGGTTGTTCTCGCCGCCGATGAAGCCGTAGAACGTCTCGAAGCCGCCACCGACCGACGGCCATGCGTCGAACGGACCCATCGGCGACGACTGCCACACCGGCACCTCGTGGCACTTTCCGAACTGCGCCGTGGAGTACCCGTTCAGCTTCAGCGTCATCGCCAGCGGCGCCTTCGTATTCGGCCGCAACGAACTGTTCCCCGGCGCCGACGTCGCCGTCTCGGTGATGCTGCCCATGCCCACGGAGTGGTGGTTGCGTCCGCTGAGCATCGCCGCCCGCGTCGGCGCGCACAGCGCGGTGGTGTGGAACCGGTTGTACGTGAGCCCACCCGCCGCGAGCTTCTCGGCGTTCGGCGTCCGGCACGGTCCCCCGAACACGCTCGCTGCGCCGAAGCCCGCATCATCGATCAGCACGATGAGCACGTTCGGCGCCCCCTCAGGCGGCAGCAAGGGCTCGATCGGCGCGAACGCCGTGTCCGGATCCTTCGCGTCATAAGTGGTCAGGCCAGGTGCCGGCCGATCCGGAATCGGCAGCATCGCACGTGCATCGCGATCAGGTCGCATGACAGTTCCTCCCCCTTGGAGTACGAGCAGACTTCAGACTGTGGGCGCCCTCCGGCACCCGCATCACCCAGACCGCATGATTGCGGAGCCCGCGATGGATGGCGCGACGGATCGTGCCGGCGTCGGTCGCCACCCGCTCACTCGTCGTCGTCCTCCTCGAGCAGCGCGATCTCGAGGTCCTCGAGCTCGATCTCGGCGGCGAGCGCCTTCACGATGTTGCCGGTCGCCGCCGCGATCCGCGCGGTGCCGACGATCGGCGCGATCGCCGTGAGGACGTCGCGAATGGCGTCGGCGTCGATGCCCGCCTCCGCACCGACCTCGAGGTTGAGCGCGTACGACACCGGCGGAGCGTCGACCGCGACGAGCGCGGCGATCCGCACGAGGATCAGGGTCTCGGCGTCGAGGCCGGATGCCTGCAGCGAATCCGCGGTCATTCGTGCGAGAAGGTCGAGCACGGGAGTGTCGTCGTTCAGTGCGTCGGACATGAAGGGTCCTTCCCCCAGGTGGTGGATGCGATTCGGGCGGCAACGATGCCGTCCCCCCCCCCCCCCCCATGTGACTCCGTGCGCGGCCGCCTCGCATCATGGAGATCGGGTGAAAGCACCCTGGGCCCGGAGGACCCATCGGAGTGGCGTGGTCGGCGAGGCGGACCGGGGCGGGGGCCTATTCGGCGCCCAGGTCCGACCACGCCACGTCGAAATGCTCGACGGTCGTCTGTCGGTCGATCAGGTAGCGGTCGTCTTCCGGGTAGAACACCGCAGAGTCGATGTCCTCACCCGCGAATGCGACGATGTCCGCGCGCGAACGCCACAGCGACAGGGTTCGAACCTCCGTGCGGTCATCCTCGACGTCGCGGTACAGGAGCACCGCGCCGACATTGCCCGGAGTGTCTCGATAGGCTCGCAGGCCGGTGCGTTCCAGGTACTCGCGGTAGGGCTCCCGGTCTGCTCGACGGATCCAGCCGGTCCAGCTCCTGAGCACGGTCGGTGCGAACGCCATGGCGGTTCCCCTTCCCTCCGCCCGTCGATGACCGAACGTGGGGCGGATGTCCGAGGTCAGTCAACTCGTCGGCCCGCGGCTCGTCGCCGTACGCCGTGCAGGTTGGCTGGATGTGATGGCAACGTGGCCGGTCCGGGATCCGGAGCCCGGCCGAGCGTGCTCCGTCAGCTGAAGGCAGGGGCGATGAGGGAGATGAACGCGTCATTGACGGCGGTGTCGCCGGGTGCCCAATCGTTCGTCGCAGAGGTGAAGTTCGCTTGCGTCACGACGACGAGGTCGCGGTCGGGGACCACGATGATCCTCTGGCCGAAGCTGCCGTTGGCCGAGTAGGCCGCGTCACCGTCGACACGGCTGGTCCACCACAGGTAGCCGTAGCCGACCTCACCGGCTGGAGCGAAGCCTTCGACGCCCATCTCGAGCGGGACGTGCTCGGTCGTGGCCGTCTTCACCCAGTCCGCGGGCACGACCTGCTCGCCCCGCCATGCGCCGCGGCTGAGGTAGAGCAGGCCGATCTTGGCCAGGTCCTGGGCGCGTAGAGAGAGGCCGAGGCCCCCGAGGTTGATTCCCTGGGGGTCCACGTACCACTCGAAGCCCGAAGGGGCGGTCAGGTCGCCCCAGTCGGTGAACGTCGGCTGGTCGGCTGGCCGGGTGGGGATGCCCAGCGGGTCGAACAGCGAGGCGCGGGCGTACTCCAGCACGGGCATGCCGGTGGCTTCGACCAGGATCGCCGAGATGAGGTGGGCACCGTTGTTGACGTAGGAGAACGCGGTGCCCGGCTCGGACACCTGCTCCCCCACGATGGAGGCCACGGCGTCGTCGGGTGTCGGCAGGTCGCCCGCGACGCCGGCGGTCATCGTCAGCAGCTGTTCCAAGGAGATTCCGGCTACGCCGGCCGTCATGTCCTCGGCATGGTCGGGCAACAGCTCGGCGAGTGTCGCGTCGACCCCGGGGATCTTCCCCTCGCCGATCGCGATGCCGACCAGCGTGCTGATGATGCTCTTGGTCACCGACCAGACGTGGTGGTGATCGGTCGCCACCGAGTCGTAGTACCGCTCGTATGCGGTCCGGCCATCAGCGAGCACGATGACGGAGGCCAGGCCGGCGTAGGCATCCGAGGCGAACTCCTGATCCAGCGCCGCGGCCAGCTGCTGGTCCACGGCGAGGTCGGCCGCGGAGGTGGCGGCCGGCAGGAGCGGATCCAACGCGGTCGCTGGGGCTGAGGACGCAGGGCCGTCGGGAGGCGTCGTCGTGCCGGTGCAGCCCGCGACCAGCAGGACCACCCCGAGCACCGCACCGATCCCCACGGCCCTCAACTCGTGGCCGCCCTTCGGACCTCGACGCTCGCCATAGTGCTAATAATACTAGCACCATTCTGAAGGAAGACCATGTTGATGCCCGTGCGCCCGGCGTCCCTTCGCGTCTTCTGGCAGGAGGTGTTGGCGCTCGGCAGATCAACGGGGTGCTTACCCGGCTCGCTGCTTGGTCTGCACTCTGGGCGCAGTCCTCCTGCGCGGCTACACTCTCTATCGTGATCGCCAAGTCGGAGACCGACGAGCGCATTACGAGGTCGGGGGGCGCGCGATGACCACGCGCAAGGCGCTGATTGTGGGCGTCGACTACTACGAGCGCATCGGTGGACTCACCGGATGTGTCAACGACGCCCGGTCGGTCCGAGCCGTCCTCGAGCGGAACGCCGATGGATCCTTGAACTTCCCGGCCCCGAAGCTCATGCTCGCGGATTCGCCCGCCCGGGTCGTGACCAAGCGACAGTTGAGGGATGGCGTGCGCGACGTCTTCGACGACGATGCGGAGATCGCGCTCGTCTATTTCGCGGGGCATGGTTACATCGACGCGACGGGGGGCTTCCTGTGCGCCAGCGACGCAGAGACCGGCGACGACGGGCTCTCGCTGCAGGAGCTGATGGCTCTGGCCAACAAGTCCCCGGCGAAGCACAGGATCATCATCCTCGACAGTTGCCACGGAGGAGCTGTTGGCAACAATCCAGTTGCGCAGGACCTCGCAGAGATCTCGGACGGTCTCACCATCCTCACGGCATCGACGGCGAAGCAGGGCGCCATGGAAGTGTCGGGTGGCGGCGGGGGGGTGTTCACGCGACTGCTCGTGGACGCGCTCGACGGGGCGGCGGCAAATCTCGTCGGCGACATCACGCCGGGAAGCGTCTATGCGCATATCGATCAGTCCCTCGGCCCGTGGGCGCAGCGCCCCGTCTTCAAGACCAACGTGAAGCGGTTCGTCTCTCTTCGTCGCGCCGAGCCACCGATCGCCCTGCGAGAACTGCGTGCCCTCACGACGTACTTCCCCACAGCGAACCACCGATATCAACTCGACCCGTCATACGAACCAGAGCGATCCCCAGAGCAGTCGGCAGATCCGACGATCCCGGAGCCCGATCCCGAGCACACTGCGGCGTTCCGGGTCCTCCAGAATTACGTGAGCGTCAATCTCGTGCGGCCGGTCGGCGCACCTCACATGTGGCATGCCGCGATGGGGAGCAAGGCGTGCGAACTGACGGTGCTGGGAAAGCACTACTGGAAGCTCGTGCACGAGGACCTCATATGACCGTGCCGGCAGACGTCCCGCGAGCGCGACTCAGAGATCCGGGGCTCATCGAGGAACTCGCTGCGGCCGAGCATGAGCGCTGGTCCACCTGGCAGCGATACCTGTTCGCCCAGTGCGTACCGACCGCCGACGGGTCCTTGGTCATTCCGGCCGAGCTCGTGCGGAGATGGAGCCGACAGATGGACTCCCTCTACGCGTCTCTGCCGGAGGCCGAGAAGGACAGCGACCGCGAGCAGGTCGAACGATACCTGCCCATCATCGAACGGGCGCTCGAGGGCGAGTGTCCAGTCACACCACCGACGAATGGCGCGCCTGCGATCTGATCGCACGGTGGGTGCCGCGACCCAATGAGGACCGTCCTCGCGCGGTACGCCTCCATCGCGTTTCCTGCTGTTGCCGTGCTCGTCACTTCCGGTAGTCGCACATGGGTGTCCAGTCAGACGGAAGGAACGGCTCGAGGTCGAGAGACGACACGTACGGTTCCGTGAGTGCGCAGGCGTCGGAAGTCAGCCAAGAGGTCGGCCACAGCCGCACGCTCCCGTCGAAGTCGTATGGAGGGTCAACCGCGACCATATTGCCTGAGCCGAGCATCATCCCGTCCGGGCTGAACGCAACCGACGTTGCCCAGTAGTCGTGGCCGGTGAGCGGTTCGCCGATCGCTTCACCGGTATCAGCACGCCACAGCCGCACTGTTCCGTCATGGCCGGCGGACACCACGAGATTGCCGTCCGGACTGAAGGCCACGGATCTCACCCAGTCGTGATGGCCTATGAGCGGCTCGCCGACCGGCTCGCCAGTGCCGACATCCCACAGCCGCACGGTCCCGTCAGTTCCCGCGGAAGCGAGCAGGTTCCCGTCCGGGCTGAACGCCACCGATGTCACTCGGTCGAGGTGACCGATGAGCGGTTCGCCGACCGGCTCGCCAGTGCCGACATCCCACAGCTGCACGATTGCGTCACTTCCGCCGGACGCGAGCAGGTTCCCGTCCGGGCTGAACGCCACCGACTCCACCCGGTCGTCGTGGCCGGTCAGCGGTTGTCCGACTGGTTCGCTGGTGCTGACGCTCCACAGTCGCACGGCCCCGTCGTCGCCGGCGGATGCGAGCAGGTTTCCGTCCGGGCTGAACGCCACCGACAACGCCTGGTAGAACTCTCGGCCGGTGAGCAGCTCACCAATCAGGTCGCTCGTGTCGGTACTCCACAGCCGCACAGCCCCGTCCTCCCCGGCGGCCGCGAGGAGAGTTCCGTCCGGGCTGAACGCCACCGACAACGCTCGGTAGTACTCTCGGCCGGTGAGCACTTGACTGATGGGGTCGCCGGTGTCCGTACTCCAAAGCTGCACCATCCCTTCGCGGCCGCCGGCCGAGGCAAGCATCTTCCCGTCCGGTGCGATGGCGACCGATGTCACAGCTTCGTCTTGAACTCGAAGGGCTTCGCCGATCGGATCGCTGGTGCTGATGTGCCACAACCGCACGGTCCCGTCGTAGCCCGCGGACGCGAGCAGATCTCCGTCAGGGCTGAAGGAGACCGACGTGACTCTGACGCCGCGTCCACTAAGCGGTTCGCCGATCGGATCACCGGTGCCAACATCCCATAACCGTATGGTCCCGTCCTCGCTGGCGGAGGCGAGCAGACTCCCGTCGGGGCTGAAGTCCAATGACGACACCATGTCGTCATGGCCGGTGAGCGGCTCGCCGACCGGCTCGCCCGTTGCTGAATCCCAGAGCTGCACGGGCCCCTCATAGGTGCCGATGGCGAGCAGATCCCCGCTCGGGTTCAACGCCGCGGACAGTGCTGAGAGGTATTCGCCGGTGAGCGGTTCCCCCATTGGATCGCCCGTTTCTGGATCCCATAGGCGCATGGCCCAGTCAGGACCTGCTGAAGCGAGCAGACTTCCGTTCTGGCTGAAGGCCAGCGGCTTCACCCGGTAGTCGTAATCCGTGAGCGGCTGCCCGATGAACTCGCCCGTACCCGGATCCCAGAGCCGCACGGAGTCGATTCCGCCAGTCGCAAGCGTGGTCCCGTCGGGACTGAATGCAACCGACACCACATCTGCATTGTGGCCCGTGAGCGGTTCTCCGATTGAAACGCCTCTGTCGGGATCCCACAGCCGAACCGTTTCGTCTTCACCTGCTGTAGCCAGCAGCTTGCCGTCCGGGCTGAACGCCACGGACTCCACGACGCCGACATGGCCAGCAAGCGGTTCTCCGATCGGATCTCCGGTGTTCGGATCCCACAGCCGCACAGCTCCGTCGTCACCCGCCGAGGCGAGCAAGCCACCGTCCGGGCTGAACGCAACTGACATGACCCGGTCGACGTGGCCGGTCAGCGGTCGACCGATCTGATGCGCCGCCTTCGTCATTGCTGCGCGCCGAGCTTCCCAGACCGCTTCAACCGCCCGCGAGGGGCCTGTGCTCGTCGCGCCCTGGGCTTCGGCAGCCAATGCAAGGGCTAGCGCCGGGTTGTCGTCCACGACAACCTGCGACTCGGAAACGAGGGCCTGCCCTACCGCCTGGTCGCGTTGACGCCGGGCCTCGTCGCGCTGGGCTTGCGCCTCGGCGGCCTGCAGCAGCGCCGCGACCCCTGCCACGACAGCCAGCAGGGTGAGGACGGCGAGGACGGCGACGGCGGCGCGGCGCAGCCTGCGCTCACGGCGCTGCTGGCGGAGATCCTCACCCGCGAGCTCGGACTTCTCCTTGCCTTGCATGGGCGCGGCCAGATCGGTGACACGCTCGCGGAATCCGGGTGCCCTGGGATCCCACGGCGCATCCCCGCTGATGTCCACGTAGAAGGGTTGGGCGGGAAGGACACCTGGATGGGTCAACAACTCGGGCGCTGCGGAGGAGCGGGCGGGGTCGAAGCATCCTTCCGACTCGTCCCACTCCAAGGTTCCGTCAGCGATGACCAGGAACAGGCGCTCCGGTCCCTTCCGGTCCAGCCAATAGGAGAGCTCCTTGTCCACCCATCTCGACGATGCCGCCTTCGGCGAGAGCAGTACGACCATATGGCGGGACGCATCCATCGCCGCGGCCACCTTCTCCCAGAGATCGGGGCTTGCCGTGAGGTCGGTGGAATCACGGAACACCCGCAGCGCACGCAACTGCCCGAACCGGCGACCGATGGACGCCAGACCACGCTGTACGCCCCGGGCCGGTGCACTGTCGTGGTGGCTGTACGACAGGAACGCGTCGAAGCTGAACCCGTCCGGTCCTTCCCGAGTTGCCGGCGTGGTGTCTGTCGATTGCGCGGATCTATTACGTGGGCTGTACATCGTGTGCCGCTTTGTCCAATATCAGTGCCGGGACATCTCCGGGGTTGGGCAACCCCGGTGTACGTCTCGAACCTCTCCCACAAATACTCCTCGTATCGGCGGTCTGCCAGCCTCCGGGGCAGCCCGGAATCGTCGGGATCCGCTTTCGCTCGGCAACACGGCGAGTGTCCGGAACGGAGCAGGACGACGAGCTGGTCTGGCAGGGGGATCGAAACTCTTGACCTCGGAAGTCCCGGAAACCCTTTGGTTCCCAGGACTTCGGTCGGGCTGACAGGGTTTGAACCTGCGACCCCTTGGAGGATCCGAGCGTCTGCCGGTCACTCCCGAAAATCTCCGGAACCCTCAGACTCCCTCGTGTTTACAGGGAACCGGACGGTTCGCTGACGCCGAGCTCACCCGGTCACCTGGGTCACTCACGGGTCGATCTGATGGGTAGAAGATGGGAATGGGATGTACCCAGCAGTCGCCGATCGTCTTCTCCGCGTGGGGCGTGGTCGAAACCCGAACAGTTCGGAACGCGCCCCCGGTCGCTCGCCGTCACGCGGTACCCTGCCCACATGGGCAACGGCGAGCGACGGTCACCCGCGAATGAAGCCGGGCGCCGGGTGCGCAAGCGTCTGCCGCGGCGAGGCTTGGCCGAGCTGGTCCTCCCCGTCGACCGGGATCCCATGGGCATCCTCGAGGAGCAGAACGCGTCGAGACTGAAGGATCTCGTGCCGGTGCGGGTGGGTCGGATGCTGCAATCGCCGTTCTCGTTCTACCGGGGCACGGCGGCGGTCATGGCGGCCGACCTGCGCGGTGCACCCACCACCGACCTCGAGGTCGTCTCCTGCGGCGACGCCCACATCTCGAACTTCGGCTTCTTCGCCTCGCCCGAACGCGCGCTCGTCTTCGACCTCAACGACTTCGACGAGGGCGGCGTCGCGCCGTGGGAGTGGGACGTGCGCCGGCTCACCGCGAGCGTGTACATCAGCGGGCGCGACATCGGCTCGAGCGAGGACGCATGCCGCGACGCGGCCTTCGCCGCGGCTGACGCGTACCGCGAGATGTTGCGGAGCTATTGCCGCCTCTCCACGCGAGAGCGCTACTACACCCGGGTCGACACGTCCTCGGTCGCACGTCACCTCGGCGAGAAAGGCGAGCGGACGGTCCGCAAAGCGGCGAAGAAGGCTCGCGCACGCACGTCCGAGCGGCTCCTGCAGCGCCTGACGACGATTTCGGTCGACGGCGGCATCCGCATCGTCGATCAACCTCCCATCCTGCGCCACGTCGACCACGCGACGTTGGGCGAGGTCACCGACCTCTTCACCCAATACCGCGCGACCCTGCGCGAGGACATCGCGTTCCTGCTGGAGCAGTACCGCGTGGTCGACTTCGCCCTGCGGGTCGTCGGTGTCGGCAGCGTCGGCACCCGCTGCTACCTGCTCGCAGTCGAGGGCCCCACCGGCGACATGCTGTTCCTCCAGGCCAAGGAGGCTCCGCCGTCCGTCCTGACGACGTACGGGGGCCGGCGGTCGATCATCCCCGGTCGCCCCGGCGTGACTGACTTCATCGAGGGTCACCGCGTCGTCGCCGCCCAGCGGATCCTGCAGGCGAACTCCGACCTTTTCGTCGGATGGATGCGCGGCTGGGCCGGTGACTCCGCGGACCGTTACCGGGTGGACTACTACTGGCGGCAGTTCCGCGACATGAAGGGGTCGATCGAGCCGGACACGCTCGACACCGAACAGTTCCGCTCGTACGGTGCGCTGTGCGCCGCACTCCTGGCTCGGGCGCACGGGCAGTCCCCCGCCTCGGCTGCGATCGTGGGCTACCTCGGCCGATCCGAGGAATTCGCCGAGGCGACGGCGGCATGGTCGGCCGCGTACGCCGATGTCGCCGAGGCCGACTTCGAGCTGCTGCGCCGAGCCGTCGCATCCGGACGCCTCTCGGCCGAGACCGGAGTCTGACCGCGGTTCGGGGCGTGCACCTCCGGACCCCGACGCGAGATTCCAGGAGCCAGCGGGCCACACTGCGCCGACGGCGGCGCTGCCGCGACCAGGCCGGCAAGCCCGAGGAGTCGCACGCCTCTGAGCGGCAGGGCCTCCGTGAGGGCCGGTGGGATGATTCAGCCGCCCATGGTGCGCGGATCTCCTTCCAGTCGACCACGTTCCGCGGGACGGTCAGGAGCGGCCGGTGCTGGTGGTGCGCCAGGTGAGTCAGCGCCCGGTCCGGGCGGGCGGCCAGGTGGCGGTGTCGATGTCCGCCCTGGTGCCAGCCACGCGGGTCAGGTGGGTTGGATGGCATCCATTGCCTGGTCGAGCAGCTCGCCGAACGGCTGTGCCTGGTTGGTGGTGAGCCAGGTGGTCCAGGCCGCGAGGAGGCAGGAGAAGGCCGCACCGACGATCGCCGCGGTGCGCGGGTCGGCCGGATCTGACCGGCCGGTGCGGGTGCGCGCCTCGTCGAGCACAAGCTCCTGCATCCGCGACACCCGGTCGAGGTAGCTGGCGTTGAGCGTCGGATGGTCCCGCACGATCTTCTCCATGGCGACCGTTGTGGCTCCCCGGGCTTCGCTCTCAAAGTATTCGGCGACCCGGCCGAACACCTGCCGCAGCGACACCCAGATGGGTTCGTCGGCCGGGCGGGCGGCCAGGTCCTCGGCGAGCTGCTCCCCGAGGACCTCGTACTTGCCCATGACGAGCTCTTCCTTCGACGCGAAGTAGCGGAAGAACGTGCGCTTGGACATGCCGGCCGCTGCCGCCAGGTCGTCGATGGTGGTCTCGTCGTAACCCTTTTCGACGAACAGGTCCACGGCGAGCTGCGCCAGCTCCCCGCGGACGGCCCGGCGGGTGCGTTCCCGGACTGGAAGTGGATGGCTCTGCATGACGACAACAATACCACGCGGACGCACACTTGACACCGAGTGTCATTTATGGCGTATAGTAGCTGTCGAGCCGATAAGTGACATGGGCGGCCTGCCCTCACCCCGGCCGACAGAATCCAGAAGGAGCAACGTCATGCCCACCACCAAGCGCCGCGCACTGATCCTCATCTCGTCCGGCCGCCAGCTGCCGCTGGCCGCGCCGGTCGAGGTCACGTCGATCTCGACCGGGTTCTTCCTGGTCGAGATGGCCCAGGTATTCAAGGAGTTCGAGAACGACTACGAGTTCACCTTCGCCACCCCCGACGGCAACGCCCCGCAACTCGACATCAATGGCATGGCCCTGTCCGTGCAGTCCATCGAGAAGACCGGCGCCAAGACCCTCCCCATGCGCATGCAGCAGCGCCGCCGCTCGTTCGACGTGAGCAGCTTCCGGCAGCGCCACCCCGAGCTGGTCGCCCGCCGCGAGCAGGAAGTCCGGCTGCTGGAGCGGCACATCGGCCGGATCCCGGTCTCCGAACTACTGCCCAACAGCGAGCCGGAGCTCGCCGAGTACCGCCCCGAACTGATCCGCCGCCTCAACAAGCTGCCCGAGGGCACCTTCCACTCGCTGCAGGAACTCGTCCTGCGCCACCGCGACCCAGCCGACCCGTTCACCTTCGCCGACTTCGACTTCATCCACGCCCCCGGCGGTCACGCCCCCATGGTCGACTTCCGCGACGACCCGTGGCTCGGCGAAACCCTCCACGTGGCCCGGGAGAACGACGTCACCATCTCGCTGATCTGCCACGCGCCCATCGCGGTGACCTCCACCCGGCAGCGCGTCGACGCACAGGGCCGCCCCTACCTCGTCAGCGACAACCCGTTCCTCGCCGCCCCCATCTCGACCGTCCCCACGATCGGCGAGCGGTTCGCGCTGCGGTTCCTCTACCCCCGCGTCCCCGGCAAGACCACCCGACTGCCCTACTTCGTCGACGTGGCCATCAAGGAAGCCGGCTTCACCCTCGCGACCTCCCCCAACATCTCCGCCCCGCTCCTGGCCTACGAGCCGTCAGTACGGCTGCTCACCGGCAACGGCCCGCAGGCCATCGACCAGCAGGCCGCCAAGCTGCGCAGCATCCTCACCAGCACCCGAACCGCCCAGCGCACCAGCGACAAGCAGCTGAGCAAGACAAGCAGCTGATCAAGTAACCGTGACCATCCACTCTGCCGGCCGCACAGTGAACGACCCGGTCGAGCAGATGGATCACTGGATCGGTGGCGGGCTGATGCGGCCCGCCAGATCACCGGGGCGAGCTTCCCGCACGAGATTCAGGCCCCTCGAGAGTCCGTTTCCGGTGACATCAGTGCAAGGCCGCTGACCGTGGAGCTGCGGGCCGCTACCGCCGCCCACCTCCACAACGAACTCAACACAATCCGGATAGCCCTCCACTTGCGGGTGGCCGTCCATACCAACAGGAGGTATTTACATCATGAGCGAAGTTTGGTTCATCACCGGGGCGTCGAAAGGCTTTGGCCGCGAGTTCGCCCTCGCCGCCCTCGAGCGTGGCGATAAGGTCGCAGCGACCGCCCGCAACACGGACACTCTGAATGACCTGGTCGAGCAGTACGGCGACGCCGTCCTCCCGGTCAAGCTCGACGTCACCAACCGCGACCAGGTGTTCGCCGCGGTGACGTCCGCGCACGAGACGTTCGGGCGGATCGACGTCGTCATCAACAACGCGGGCTACGGGCTCTTCGGAACGGTCGAGGAGATCACCGAACAGCAGCTGCGGGACCAGCTCGAGACGAACCTATTCGGCGTTTTCCATGTCACCCAGGCGGTCCTCCCGATCCTCCGCGAGCAGCGCGCGGGCCACATCATCCAGATCTCGACCATGGGCGGCATCGTCGCGTTCCCGACCCTCAGTGCCTACCATGCGTCGAAGTGGGCACTGGAAGGGATGACGGACGCACTCGCTCAAGAAGTCGCCGGCTTCGGCATCAAGGTCACCCTGGTCGAACCCGGCGGCTTCGCCACCGACTGGTCCGGTGCATCCGCCATCGTCGCCGAGGCGCATCCCGCGTACGCGGCTCTGCACGAGAACATGGCCGCGCAGCGGGCGCAGGTCGTACTCCCGGAGCCGGTCGGCTTCAAGTCCGCGATCCTCAAGGTCGTGGACGCCGAGGTCGCTCCGAAGCGTGTCTTCTTCGGGGAGGGGCCGACTCAGATGGCACCGCAGGTATACCAGCAGCGCCTGGCCGAGTGGGCCGAGTGGGCGCACGTGTCCAAGGCCGCAGAAGGCAAGTAGAAAACGCCGGGCCTGCGGGCCATGACACGCCCACACCACGGCGTGCACCCGCACCACAGGGGAATCCAGCCATTGGTGGAGCTGTCGGTCGCGGGATCCCGGAGCGGAGCGAGGCCGGCGTCGGCGATGAGATCGAGTTCTCGGTGGACGCGAGGGGTTCCACCAGGCACGGGCAGGATCGCGAAGGTGGAATGGGACTTCGACGGGACTGGCACGTACCCGACCGCAAGGGCGACGAAGAACCCAATGGTGAAGAACCTGAAAGCGACGCACACGTTCACCGAGTCGGGCACTTGGTTCGCGGTCGTGCGCGTCACCGTCCAGCGGGAGTAGTCCAACACGAATGACCCGTTCACACGGGCGCAGAACCTCGACCGGGTCCGGGTCGTCGTTCACTGATACGCCGAGCCCGAGCCCTTCGGGCGCAAGACGACCGGGCGTCGCCATGCGCCCGAAGGGGACCGGACGGAGTGACGACATGGCCGACGTCTGGCCGCCATCGGCCACCGGTCAGCCACCCTGGCGTCAAGCGAAAGCAGAAATCGCTCACAATGCACTCGGCACAGTTCTGGCAGCAAGGACGCCTCGACCGGTGACAACACTCAACAACCGCAACCCGTCGAAGACGCTCACGACGACGGTGTGCGGGCGGGGTGGTAGGCGAGAGCCGAGCGAAAAGCCCCGGCAGATTTCCACATCTACCGGGACTCTTGTCGTTGGTCGGGCTGACTGGATTCGAACCAGCGACCCCTTGGAGGATTCGGCCGCTTTCGGGTCTTCACCGGTTGTCCCGGGAACTCGCGGGTTCCCTTGAGATGACGGGGAACCAGGCCGTTCGCAGACTCCGATTCCAACCGGTTGGTTCGGTCGCTCCCGGATGAATGTGATGGGTAGGTGATGGGGACGAAGACGCCCAATCGAGATGCGCGCATCCGTCGATGGCGCGAGGCGGCGCGTATTTCTCTGCGGACCTGACCCGGGGTTGGCCTCCATCAGGAAGTGCAGCGCGCCGTATCCGCAGTTCGGGCCTGCCGCGTTCCGGCAGCCACGATACGCAGCAAACGTGAGCGTTAGAGCGGATGCCTCGGACAGGTAGTGAACTACGCAAGGGGCCTCTTCCAGCAAACTTCATCTGTTCAGGGGGCCGACATGCGGATTCTCATCGCCACCGTTCCTGCAGCGGGTCACTTCAATCCGCTCACCGGCCCCGCCGTGCGCCTCGCCGAACTCGGCCATGACGTCAGGTGGTACGCGGGCCCTGCGTACGCCGCGCGGGTGAAGCGACTCGGGCTCGAGGTCATCCCGTATGAGGAGGCGACCGAGATCACAGGCGACAACGTGAACGCACTCTTCCCGGAACGTCCGAAGCTCAGGGGCGCGAAGGCGATTGAGTTCGACGCGGACGTGTTCTTCGCACGTCCGGCTCACGCGCAGTTCCGTGACATCCGGAACGCACGCGAGCGATTCCCGTTCGACGCGCTGCTGATCGACGGCGCGTTCTATGCCGGCTATCTCGTGGCGAAGCGCCTGGATGTGCCGGTGTTCGTGATGGGGTCGATCGCAGCGCCGAGTCTTCGGGGAAGGAATGCGGTCACGCCGTTCTTCGGACTGCGTCCGCCGAGGACCTTCCTCGGTCGCATGGTGAACCGCGCGGCCCGCGCGATGCTCGTGTCAGGCAGTCGGAAGGGGGTCGAGACCTTCAACGGATACCTCGCGGAGGAGGGGCTGCCCGCTTTGGCGGTCGAGGACTACTTCGACTGCACACAGCAACCGGATGTCGCGCGGCGCGTGTTCAACGTCGGGCTCCCCGAACTCGACTTTCCCGACGCGTACGTCCCTCCGAACGCCGAGTGGGTCGGCGCGCTGCTCCCACACCGCACGGCCGCCGCCGCACCGCTGCACCCGCGTGTCATCGAGCGTTCCGGACGCGTGGTCGTGGTCTCTCAGGGAACAGTCGATAATCACGACCCACAGAAGCTCATGATCCCGGCAATCGAGGCATTCATGGGCGGTGACCGGCTTCTCGTCGTCGTGACCGGCGGGGTCGGCACCGACGAGCTGCGTGCCCGATATCAGCATGACAATCTGCTGATCGAGGACTTCGTCGACTTCGATCTGCTCTTCCCACACACTGAGCTCTACGTCACCAACGGCGGGCTCGGCGGAGTGCTTCTTGCGCTCAGCCACGGAGTTCCGCTCCTTGTCGCGGGCACACGCGAGGGCAAGGGCGACATCAATGTCCGACTCGCCTACCGCGGCCTTGCGGTGGATCTCCGCTCCGAGCACCCCTCAGCACGGGCCATCGCGCGCGGAACCCAGCGGGTGCTGAGCGATTCCGACATGAGAGTCCGGGTGGCGGCGGTGAAGACCGCCCTGGCCGCATACGACTCAGTCGGAATCATCGAGCGCGGACTGCTGGACAGTCTCGCGACCGCCGACCCACTCACGGAGTGAGTGGGAAGGAGCGGCGATGACCGAACAGCTGCGTATCTGGGCTGGACTCCAAGGGTTCGTGAGTGCCGCAGGATTGCTTGCTCTGCTCTTGTTCTTCACGCTCGCGACGCCGTTTGGAGCGGAACAGCAGCGGTGGGCGTGGCTCGGGCCCGTGAACGACTGGCTCTACGTACTCGGCGCGGCACCCTGGATCATCGCGTCAGTGCTGCTCGTTGAGCGCGTGCGCGGTGGAGCGCTGCTCTGGATCCTCACCGGAATCCTTTGCCTTCTCATTGCGGCCGGTGCCTTCGTGACGGCGCTCATGCTGGCCGGCAGAGTCGGGCTCAACGTGCAGTTCCTTGTGGCGACGCCGATGACGCTCGTCGGATTCATCTGGCTGTGGCCCGCAGCGGCAGCAGCGGTCGGCGCGTCGGCAGTGCCGAGCTGGGTACTCCCGCTCAGCATCAGCATCCTGCTCGCGTTCGTGGTGGGCGGGGCGGTCGTTGGAGGCGCCTTCCTGGTCCCTGCAGGCTCGACAATGCGAAACGTGCTCATCGTCGCCGGCGGGATACCGGTCGCGCTCGCGATGATCGCGTTTCCCGCGTGGTGGGTCATCCTCGCATCGAATGCCCGCTGAACGCGCGGTGCCAGTGCCGTCTATGGCTACGCCGACCGTGACATCGAGGAGGTCATAGGCCGAGTCGTCGATGGAAAACCTCAAAAGTCCCGGAAACCCTTGAGTTTCCGGGACTTTCTGGTCGGGCTGACAGGATTTGAACCTGCGACCCCTTGACCCCCAGTCAAGTGCGCTACCAAGCTGCGCCACAGCCCGTTGTCGTCGAGGACAACTTGACCATCATAGCGGCATCCGCAGGAGTGCTCGTGCACGCCCACGGCACGCCAAGCTCCTCGCCAACCCGCTTCCGCGACCCACGGGCGACGCACCGCTCCCCCATACCCGATGCATAGGTTCGGCTCGTAGCCTCGTCGGGACCGGATACGGTCGAACCTGCCGGTGCCATCTCGCGCACCCCGCGAACACCGACCCCCATGGAGGACCCCTTGCCGACCACGCCCCGACGCCTCGCCCTCAACCTGCCCCTGCTCGTGCTGTGGATCGCCGCCGTCGGCGTCGCCGCGGTCGGCTACTGGCTGGTGCAGCGCGGCAACGCCGCCCAGGCGGAGTTCTACACCGCCGGCGGTACCGACCCCCTCGAACTGCTGTCCGCCCAGTCCACCACCACGATGGGCGGACTCCTGCTCGCCGCGGGTGTCGTCGGCCTTCTGCTCGCCCTCGCGACGCACGCCCGCGCGCGATCTGCCGCGATCCTCGCCGCGAACACGGTGGCGGATGCCGCGACGCACGAGCCCGTCGCATCCGAGGACTTCGACGACCTGGACGACCGCCTCGACGAGGGCGACGTGCTCGCCGAGCGCGACCGGGCCGACGCTGACGGCGAGGCGACGGACGCCGACGCCGACGCTGCCGAGCCGCAGCGCGCCAGGGACGAAGCCGAGCTCGAGGGCGGTTCCGAGACCGCGAGGGAAACGGCGGCGAACCGCGTCTGACACCCGACGTCCCGCGGCCGCCCTCAGAGGTGCTTGCGCACCTCGTCCATGAACCCCTGCGGATCGTCGACCCAGATGCGGAGCCCGGTGATGGTCTGCTCCCCGCCGCGGGGGCCATTGCCGGGCAGCCGCACCACGGTGGGGCGTTCGAGCTCGATCTCGATGTCGGTCTCGTCCTGCATGCGGTAGACGAGCGTGCGCGAGGCATCCGTCTCCTCGAATCGGGGCGACTTCGGCTCGTCGACCCGCTTCACACGGGCCACCGAGGCGATGTCGTCCCAGCCGAGGGCGACGTCGGTCTCGAAGCCCTGACGCACCCGGATGCCGTCGGGGCCGACGGTGTGCGGCCGCATGAGGTACGCGCACAGCAGGCCGAACATCCAGGTGACGCCCCAGATGCCCAGGATGAGGAACGCGATGCGCACCGCGGGCCAGCGATGCACGATGAGATCGACGATCGGGATCTCCACCGCGGAGAGCACGATGAAGATCATGAGCACGGTGAATACGGGCTTGTGGTAGCCGAAGCCCGCGGCGCCCCGTGGGATCGCCGGCCGACGCGCGATGAAGCGCCCGATGTTCGCGTACACGGCGAGCTCGACGAGCAGGGCCCGCTTCGCGAGCCCCAGGGCGCGACGCCAGGCGGATGCCGCGGGGCGGGCCGGTGCCTCGACGCTCATGCGCCGACCTCCGTATGTTCGGCACGACGCGCCTCCTCGGCGGCGACCAGTTCGCGCAGCCGTGCCGCGATCGCGTCGACGCCGCGCTCGAGGGCCGCACGGTCGGCCGGCTCGACGACCCCCAACAGCTCCTCGGTCAGCTCGGCGTGCTCGCGCTGCATCTCGCGCATCATGTCACGAGCGGATGCCGCGAGCGCCACGATCGTGGCCCGGCGGTCGCTCGGGTGCGGCGAGCGGGTGACGTAGCCGCCCGCCTCGAGCGCGTCGACGAGCCCGGTGATGTTGCGCGGACTCACCTCGAGGCGCTCTGCCAGCGCGTGCTGAGTGGACGGACCGCCGTGCTGCAGCTCCCAGAGCAGGCGCGTACGTGCCGGGGTGAGCGGCGTGCCCTCGAAGGCGCGCGCCATGTCCTTCTGGAACAGCTCCCCGATCTCGAGGAGCCGGTCGAGCACGGTGATCTCGGCAGCCATATCATGATGATACTACATCGTTACCTCACTTCACGATTCGGGGTTGCTGCGCGCGCCCCGGCGGCGAGCGGATGTCGGACGCCCGCGCTAACGTGAAGGACATGCCGAGCCCGGTGACCGACGCCCTGACCGGCGAGCTGCGCATCATCCCCGCGCACGACGCGCCGTTCGACGACGTCGTCGCGGTGTTCGGCACGAAGGGCGATCCGGCGCACTGCTGGTGCCAGTGGTACAAGATCCCGGGCAGCGACTTCCGCAACGTCGGCGACGAGGCCCTGCGCGACCTCCTCGAGGCCCAGGTGCGAGCCGGAGGCGCCGGGCCGGGGCTGCTCGCCTACGACCGCGACACCCCGGTCGGGTGGTGCGCGGTCGAACCCCGTCCCAATCTCGAGCGTCTGCCGCACAGCCGCACGATCGCCGGCGGCACGCCCGACCCCGACTTCGACGACCCGTCGATCTGGGCGGTCACCTGCTTCGTCGTCCCGCGGGCGTACCGAAGGCGTGGGGTCGGGCGGGCACTGGCCGAGGCCGCGGTCGAGTACGCGCGCGCCCGCGGTGCCCGCCTGCTCGAGGGATACGCCGTCGACCCGTCCGCCCGCTCCGGAGCGCCCGCCGCCGATCTCTTCCCCGGCACGGTCACGATGTTCGAGAATGCCGGGTTCAGCGAGGTGGCGCGCCCGAAGGCCGACCGCGCGATCATGCAACGTCGGCTGCGCGGCTGATCCTCTCGCCCTGCTCAGCGCGAGGCCACCCACTTCCGATTCGCGCGTCGCAACTCGCGCACCACCGCGTCGAGCTGCGAGAGCCGCTCGGCCGCGCGACGATCGGCGTCGATGGCGATGCGCTCCAGCGCGTCGACCGGTGCGCCGGCGTGCGCGGCGTGGGCCGCGACCCGCCGTACGTGCTCGGCGAACAGCACCTCGTCGCGATGGTCGCCGAGCACGTCGTGCAGTTCCTCACCCGCGCGGGCGAGCGTGCGCGCACGCTTTCCGAACAGCACGACCGGCTCCTCCGTGAGGGCCTCCGCGGCGTACCGCAGGCGCCGTCCCGCCTTGCGCACCGCATGCAGGCGCTCGGCGCCGGCGGACTCGTCGACCCGGGAGGCGCGTCGCGTCGTGCGCCGTGCCTCCCGATCCAGGAGGTCGCCGAGCGTGGAGCCGGCGGGCTCGTCCGCGCCGGGCGTGCGCGGCGCATCGGCGAGGAACTCGGCCAGGTCCCTACGACGCGCTGCAGCGCGCGGCAGGCGCTGCAGCTGCACGAAGCGCGCATGGGCGAGCCGGTGCGACTCGACCTCGTCGTCGATGAGCCGCACGCGGATGGCGTCGACGTCGGCGATCTCCTCCCTGCCCTGTTCGGACAGCTCCTCCACGGCGCGCTCGGCCATCCCGATCCGCACCTCGAGGTCCCGCACCGTGCCGAGCTCGCGGCCGAACTCCCCGTACCGGCGACGGAGCGCTTCGGCCACCGCGCTGTCGAACAGGGGCGCGAAGGCGGCCAGCACGCTGCGGAGCCGTCGTACGTGCGTGCGCATCTGGTGCACGGCGTCGGGCTCGTCGCGGAGCGCTGCGGGCTCGAGTTCGTCGAGGCGCTCGCTGATCGCACGCAGTGCGCGCACGACGGCATCGCCCGCATCGAGGCCAGTCGTGTCCGCGGTCATAGCGTCATGCTAGGCCGAGATGGTGCGGTGCCGGCGGACGTCAGTCCTCGGGCTCGCAGATCACGAGCGGGATCTCCCGCGTCGTGCGCCGCTGGTACGCGGCGTATCCGTCGAAGGCGCCGACGACCCGGGGCCAGAGCGTGGCGCGCTCCCCCGCGTCGGCCGTCCTGGCGGTCATCCGCCGCGTTACGCCGCCCATCGTGAGCTCCACCGATGGGTGCGCGACGAGGTTGCGGTACCACTCCGGGTCGCGGTCGTCGCCGCCCTTGGATGCCACGAGCACGACTCGGTCACCGTCGACCACCGGCGCCGAGAGCACGACCGTGCGCCGGCGTCCGCTGCGTCGACCGGTCGTCGCGAGCATCACGACCGGCATGCCGACGATTCCCGCGCCCACCCGCCACCCGGTCGTCCTCAGGAGGAGGGCGTGGCCGCGTGAGACCATTCTGAACCGGACGTCGGCGAACCGACCGCGTCGCGTCATCCGCCGTGCTAGCGCTGGCGCCGTTCGCGCACGCGCATGTTGATGACGATAGGCGAGCCCTCGAAGCCGTAGATCTCGCGCAGGCGCCGCTGGATGAACCGGCGGTAGCCGGGGTCGAGGAACCCGGTGGTGAAGAGCACGAATGTGGGCGGGCGGCTCGCGGCCTGCGTGCCGAACAGGATGCGGGGCTGCTTGCCGCCGCGCACGGGGTGCGGGTGCTCCTGCGTGAGCTCGGTGAGGAAGGCGTTGAACTTGCCGGTGGGGATTCGCGTGTCCCACGACTCGAGGGCCGTCTCGAGGGCGGGCACGAGCTTCTCGAGGTGACGGCCGGTGCGTGCGGAGATGTTCACGCGCGGCGCCCAGGCCACGTGGTGCAGGTCCTGCTCGATCTCACGCTCGAGGTAGCGGCGCCGGTCGTCGTCGAGCAGGTCCCACTTGTTGTAGGCGAGCACGAGCGCCCGGCCCGACTCGAGCACGAGGTCGATGATGCGCACGTCCTGCTCGGAGATCGGCTGCGAGACGTCGAGCAGGACCACGGCGACCTCGGCCTTCTCGAGGGCGGCCTGGGTGCGCAGCGACGCGTAGAAGTCGGCGCCCTGCTGCAGGTGCACGCGACGACGGATGCCGGCCGTGTCGACGAACCGCCAGATCCTGCCTCCGAGCTCGATCTGCTCGTCGACGGGGTCGCGTGTGGTGCCTGCGAGGTCGTGGACGACGACGCGCTCCTCGCCGGCGGCCTTGTTGAGCAGGCTCGACTTGCCGACGTTCGGGCGACCGAGGATCGCGACGCGTCGGGGTCCGCCGAACTCGTCCTTCGCGACCGCCGAAACCTGCGGCAGCACCTTGAAGACCTCTTCGAGCATGTCGGCCACGCCGCGCCCGTGCAGCGCCGAGACGGGGTACGGCTCGCCGAGGCCGAGGTTCCAGAGTGCCGCCGCCTCGGGTTCCTGCCGGGCGTCGTCGACCTTGTTCGCCACGAGGAAGACGGGCTTGTTCGTCTTGCGGAGCAGGCGCACGACGTGCTCGTCGGTCGACGTGGCGCCGACGGTCGCGTCGACGATGAAGAGCACGACGTCGGAGAGATCGATCGCGACCTCCGCCTGCGCGGCGACCGACGCGTCGATGCCCTTCGCGTCGGGCTCCCACCCGCCCGTGTCGACGAGCGTGAAGCGGCGGTCGAGGTACTCGCCCTTGTACGACACGCGGTCGCGCGTGACGCCGGGGGTGTCCTCGACGACGGCCTCGCGGCGGCCGAGGATGCGGTTGACCAGCGCCGACTTGCCGACGTTGGGGCGGCCGACGATCGCGATCACGGGAAGGGCCGGGAGATAGCGGATGCCCTCCTCGCCCTCCTCGGAGATCTCGAGCACCTCGAGGTCGTCCTCGTCGAGCTCGTACTCGGACAGGCCCGACCGCAGGGCGGCGGCGCGCCGCTCGGCGAGGTCCTCGTCGACGTCGGCGAGACGCTCGGCGAGGTCGTCCTCGACGATCGCCTCGTCGTCGTACTCGTCGCGCTGGTCGGTCATGGTGTCTCCTCTGAGTCTGGTGCGCTCGTGGCGCCGGCGCTATCGCACCGCCTCGGGCTGCGTGGCCCGGATCACGCCGATCACGGCATCGACGGTCTGATCGAAGTCGAGCTCCGTCGAATCCACCGTGGTCACGCCATCGGCGGCGGTCATGAAGTCCACGACCTTGGAGTCCGCCTCATCGCGCCGATGGAGCTGCTCTCCCGCCGCCTGGGCCGAATCGCCGACGAGCTCCGCGGAGCGCCTCGCTATTCTAACGTCCTCCGACGCGGTCAGGAGGATCCGCACCGGGGCATCGGGCGCCACGACCGTCGTGATGTCGCGCCCCTCGACGACGATGCCGGCCGTCGGCTCCTCCGCGATGATGCTCCGGAACAGCTCGATGAGATGCGTGCGCACCTCGGGCACCCTCGCCACCCGGCTCACCACCGCCGAGATCTCTGGGTCGCGGATGGCGGTCGTCACGTCGACCTCGCCCACGTGCACCGCGTAGCCCGCAGGATCGGTGCCGATGCGGTACGCGAAGCTCGGCAGGCACGAGACCACGGATGCCGCGTCATCCGTGTCGACTCCGGATGCCTCGACATGCCAGGCCAGCGCCCGATACGCGGCGCCCGTGTCGAGGAACCCGAATCCAAGCCGCCGCGCGACCTCCTTGGAGACGCTCGACTTGCCGCTGCCGGCTGGACCGTCGACGGCGACGACGAGGGGGAAGACCACGGACACGTTCAGCCTGCTATCCGCCAGCCGCGCTCGGCCAGCTCGTTGGTGAGTCGGTCTGCCGCCTCGGGCAGCACGGAGATCTCGGCCAGCCCGACCTGGCGGCCGGGCGAGTGCTCGAGTCGGAGGTCCTCCAGGTTCACGCCGATCTCGCCGACCTCCGCGAGCAATCTGGCCAGCTCGCCCGGACGGTCCTCGACCATCACGACGACGATCGTGAAGCGCTTGTCGGTGCCGTGCTTGCCCGGCAGCCGCTCGACGCCGGTGTTCCCGCCGGCGAGCTCCTCGGCCACCCTGCGCCGGGCGCCGGGCGCGGTCGGGTCGGCGAGCGCGTCGATGAACCGGTCGAGGTCGTCGCGGTAGGCGAGCAGGATGTCGCGCACGGGCGTCGCGTTGGCGCCGAGGATCTGCACCCAGAGGTCGGGGTCGCTGGCGGCGATGCGCGTCACGTCGCGGACCCCCTGGCCCGTGAGCCCCAGCGCGGCGTTCGGCGCGTCGATGAACCGGCGGGCCATTATGCTCGCGACGACCTGCGGCACGTGGGAGATGAGCGCGACCCCGCGGTCGTGCTCGGAGGGCGTCATCTCCACCAGGGTCGCGCCGAGGTCGAGGATGAGGTCGTCGATGGCGCCGGCGCGCTGGTAGGTGATGGCATCGTGCGCCGCGACGACCCACGGCCGTCCGGCGAAGAGGTCGGCGCGCGCGGCGAGCGGGCCGCCGCGCTCCCGACCGGCGAGGGGATGGGAGCCGATGTAGCGCGAGACGTCGGCGCCGGCCCCCCGGAGCGCGTCGAGGATGCCGGCCTTGACGCTCGCGACATCCGTCACGATCGCATCGGGGAACTCGGCGAGCTCGGCGGCGACGACCGACGCCGTCACGTCGGGCGGGACGGCGACGACGATGAGCTGCGGGGCGTCGCCCGGCGCGGCGACACGTCCGGCGCCGAGGTCGACGGCGATCGCGACGTGCGTCGGCGACGCGTCCGCGAGGATCACCTCGATGCCGCGGGAGCGAAGGCCGAGCGCGACGCTGGTGCCGAGCAGGCCGGCACCGACGACGCGGACCGGCCCGATGAGGCGTGATTCGGTCACGAGTCCCCTTCGTTCGTTCCGCTGCCGGCGTGCCGGGCGGCATCCGCGGCGCGGGAGATCGTGAGCAATTGGCCGAGTTCCACCTTAGTCAACTCGCGCATCGCACCCGATCGGAGGGTCCCGAGGTTGAGCGGCCCGAAGCTGCGGCGCACCAGCTCGACGACCGGATGCCCCACGGCATCGAGCATGCGGCGCACGATGCGGTTGCGACCCGAATGCAGCGTCAGCTCCACCATCGAGTGCTGGTCGTCGCCCTGCTGCTGCAGCACCCGTGCGCGGTCCGCCGCGATGATGCCGTCCTCGAGCTCCACGCCGCGCTTGAGCTGCTGCACGACCTGCGGCGTGACGCGACCTCGCACCTTGGCGATGTACGTCTTCTCCACGCCGAACGACGGGTGGGCGAGCACGTGCGCGAGGTCCCCGTCGTTGGTGAGGAGCAGCAGTCCACTCGTCTCGGCATCGAGGCGGCCCACGTTGAACACCCGCTCCTCGAGCTCCTCGGTGAAGCGCGTGAGGTCGGGGCGCCCCTGCTCGTCGCGCATCGACGACACGACGCCGCGCGGCTTGTTGAGCATGTAGTAGCGCTTCGCGGGATCGAGTTGCACGGCGACGCCGTCCACCGCGACGAGATCGGTGGCCGGGTCGATCCGGCTTCCGAGCTCGGTCACGATCCGGCCGTTCACCTCGACCCTGCCCTCAACGATGAGCTGCTCGGACACGCGACGGCTCGCGACGCCCGCGGCGGCGAGCACCTTCTGCAGCCGCACGCCCTCGGTCGGATCGCCACCCGGGGCGGATGCGTCAGTCAAGGTCGAATCCCTCCTGGCCGTCGTCGAGCAACGGCGAGATGTGCGGCAGTTCGTCGAGCGAGTTGATGCCGAGGTTCGTGAGCAGCAGGTCGGTCGTGCCGTACAGGATGGCCCCCGTCTCGGCGTCGGTCGCCACCTCGGTGATGAGCCCCCGTCCGAGCAGGGTGCGCACCACGGAGTCGACGTTCACGGCACGGATGGACGCGATCGACGAGCGCGAGATCGGCTGCTTGTACGCGATCACGGACAGCGTCTCGAGCGCGGGCTGCGACAGCCGCGTCGACGACTGGGCGAGCACGAAGTCGGCGACGAGGGCGTCGTACTCGGCCCGGACGTAGAACCGCCATCCGCCGCCGACCTCGCGGAGTTCGAAACCGCGACGGATGCCGCCGGCCGGTGCCTCGTCTGCGACATCCGTTCGCGGTTCGCCCGACGCGCCCTCGCCGTCGTAGTCGGCCCGGAGGCGGGCGATCGACGCCCGCACCTCCGCGACGGGGCGGGCGACGGCCGCCGCGAGGGTGACGACCGGGAGCGGCTCGTCCGCGATGAACAGGATCGCCTCGAGCGCCCGGTCGAGGTCGAGTCGCGGCTGGCCGGGCACGTCGAGGGGCGTGACGATCGAGAGCTCGGGTCCGTCGACGGCGTGGGGCGCGCCGTCGACGGACGTCTCCCCGGTCACGGCGTCGACTGCGGCGGCCGACGTGTCGGCGGCCACGGCATCCGTCTCGGCGGCATCCGTGTCATTCGTCATAGTCGGCTCCCAGGCTCTCGAGGTTCTCGTCGGTCCACGACTCGGCCGCCCAGCGAAGCGTGAGCTCGCCCAGCGGCTCGAGCTGCTCGAACCCGATCGCCGCGTGCCGGTAGAGCTCGAGCACGGCGAGGAACCGCGCCACGACCACGCCCGGCTGCCCGATGCCCGCGATGAGCTCGCGGAAGGTGACGGGATCGCCGCGCCGCAGCACGGCGACGACGTGGGCGGCCTGCTCCCGGATCGACACGAGCGGTGCATGCAGGTGGTCGAGGCCGACGACTGGGATCTCCCTCGGCGTGAGCGCGAGGGTCGCGAGGGCGGCGAAGTCCTCGGCGCTGAGGGTCCACCGCAGCTCGGGCTCGCGCTGGCGGAACCGCTCCTCGAGCCGCACGATGCGGGCGTGTCGATGCGACTCCGCCTCGAGGTGCGCGGCGAACCACCGCGACGCCTCCTTGAAGGCACGATACTGCAGCAGGCGCGCGAACAGCAGGTCGCGTGCCTCGAGGAGGGCGACGTCCTCGGCGTCCACGAGCTCCCCCTGCGGCAGGAGCCCGGCGACCTTCAAGTCGAGGAGGGTCGCCGCGACCACGAGGAACTCCGAGGCGCGATCGAGCTCCTCCTCGGAGTCGAGGCCGCGCAGGTAGGAGATGAACTCGTCGGTCACGGCCGACAACGAGACCTCGGTGATGTCGAGCTCGTGCTTGGCGATGAGCGAGAGCAGCAGGTCGAAGGGACCCTCGAAGTTCGTGAGGGCGACCCGGAAGCCGGTCTCGGATGCCGCGGTCGCGTCGCCCCCGGCGGGCGCGGTCGCGCCGGCTGCGCCCTCCCCCGAGACCGGAACGGCCTCAGGCGACCGCGCCACGGAAGACCAGCTCCCTCGCGAGCTGCCGGTACGCCTTGGAGGCCTGGTGCTCGGGGGCGAACTCGGTGATCGGGGTGGCGGCGACCGTGGCATCCGGGAACTTCACCGTGCGGGTGATGACCGTCTCGAGCACCTTGTCGCCGAACGCGTCGACCACGCGCTCGAGCACCTCGCGGGAATGCAGGGTGCGCGCGTCGTACATCGTCGCGAGGATCCCGTCGAGCTCGATCGCGGGGTTCAGCCGGTCGCGTACCTTGTCGATCGTCTCGATGAGCAGCGCGACGCCGCGCAGCGCGAAGTACTCGCACTCGAGCGGGATCACGACGCCGTGGCTCGCGGTGAGGGCGTTGACGGTGAGGAGGCCGAGCGACGGCTGGCAGTCGATGAGGATGACGTCGTAGTCGGCGGCGACGCGCCGCAGCACGCTCGCGAGGATCTGCTCACGTGCCACCTCGGTGACGAGGTGCACCTCGGCGGCGGAGAGGTCGATGTTCGCCGGGATCACGTCGAGGCCCTCGGTGCCCGTCTGCTGGATGGCGTCGGCCGGGTCGATGGCCCGCGACAGCAGCAGGTCGTAGATCGTGGGCACGTCGTGCGTCGGCACACCGAGCCCGGCGGAGAGCGCGCCCTGCGGGTCGAAGTCGACGGCCAGCACGCGACGACCGTACTCGGCGAGCGTCGCGCCGAGGTTGATCGTGGTGGTGGTCTTGCCGACGCCGCCCTTCTGGTTGCACAGGGCGATGATGCGGGCCGGCCCGTGCGAGCGCAGCCGCTTCGGCTCGGGGAACTCGCGAAGGGGACGCCCGGTCGGACCGACCTCCGGCTCCAGCGAAAGGATTCCGTCCGCCGGGTCGTGCGTCTGGTGGGTCACGTCTGGTCTCTCTCCTGCATCATGCGAGCCGTGCGTCCGTGCGAGGGCTTGGTCGATTCTAGCGAGCACGTGGGTGGGCAGCCGTGTACATCTCCCGGAGTGTATCGGCTGTGACAAGCGTGTAGATCTGCGTGGTCGCGACCGACGAGTGGCCGAGCAGCTCCTGCACCACCCGAACGTCGGCGCCGCCCTCGAGCAGGTGCGTCGCGAACGAGTGCCGCAGCGTGTGCGGCGAGACGGATGCCCCGAGCCCGGCCCGCTCCGCGGCGCGGTGGATCACGTCCCACGCGGCCTGACGGGACATCCGTCGTCCGCGCAGCCCGAGGAACAGCGCCGGGGTGGAGGGGCCTCGTGCCGACAGCGTGGGCCGTGCACGCACCAGGTAGGCGTCGACGGCGCGCCGGGCATACGATCCGAGCGGCACGACGCGTTGCTTGCCGCCCTTGCCGAAGAGCCGGACGACATCCTCGTCGACGAGGTCGTCGACATTGAGCGACACCGCCTCCGACACGCGCGCGCCCGTCGCGTAGAGCAGTTCGAGCAGCGCCGCGTCCCGGAGCTCGTGCAGTTCCTCGCCGCCCGCCGCATCGATCAGCGCGACGACGTCCTCAACGGGGATCGCCTTCGGCAGGCGCATCGGCAGCTTCGGCGGGCGCAGCTCGCGCGAGACGTCCGCCTCGATGACGCCCTCCTCGGCGAGGAACCGGTGCAGCCCGCGCACCGACGAGAGCACCCGGGCGATCGAGCTCGTCGCGAGCGGTGGCCGTCGATCGGTGCCGAGGTGGCGCACGAAGTCGGCGAGGTCCTGCTCGCGAACGGCTGCGGGTCCGTCCAGGCCGCGGCTCGCCAGCCAATCCGCGTAGAGGCCGAGGTCGCGGCGGTACGAGGTGACCGTGTTGCGTGAGAGCCCGCGTTCCACGGTGAGGTGCCGGAGGTACCCCGAGGTCCACGCGGCATCCGTCATCGCCGGGTCGGCTCCCCGCGCGGCGTCGAGCGGCCGGGCCAGGGGACGTCGGCCGCGGCGAGCGTACTCCATCCGCGTGCCCGCGACGCGTGGGCCGCGAGCACGCCGATGGCGAGCGACGGGTTCTGCACCCGGCGGGCGAGCACCGCGTCGACGCAGGCGTCGAGGTCGACCCACCGGGTCTCCATGTGCGCCTCCTCGTCCTCCCGCGGGTACGCGTCGGGCAGGGCGCGGAGGCCGCGCGCGAGGTAGATGCGGATCGCCTCGTCGCTGCCACCGGGCGACGTGAAGAAGTCGACGAGCACGGCCCACTCGGATGCCCCGAGGTCGCCCTCCTCGGCGAGCTCGCGCTGCGCCGCGACGAACGGGTCCTCGCCGTCGACGTCGAGGAGGCCCGCCGGGATCTCCCACTCGCGCGTGCGCACCGGATGCCGGTACTGCCGGATCAGGAAGACGCGGTCGTGCTCGTCGAGTGCGAGCACCGCGACCGCACCGGGGTGGTCGACGTACTCGCGCACGATCGGCCGACCGCCGAGCTCGAAGGTGTCGCGCCGGAGGTCCCAGACGAGCCCGTCGAACACCCGGTCGCTCTCCCGCAGCGGGAGGTCGACCGGGTCGTCGGCGAGGTCGTCAGCCATTCGCGACGTCGAAGAGGAGGCTGGCCTGCTGGCGCTCGAGGGCGGCGGCCACCAGTCCGCGGAACAGCGGATGCGGGTCGTTCGGGCGGCTGCGCAGCTCGGGGTGCGCCTGCGTGCCGACGTAGAACGGGTGCACGTCGCGCGGGAGCTCGACGAACTCCACGAGGTGCCGGTCGGGCGACATGCCCGAGAAGACGAGGCCCGCACCTGCGATCTGGTCGCGATAGCCGTTGTTGACCTCGTAGCGGTGACGGTGCCGCTCGCTGACCTCGGTCGAGCCGTACAGCTCGGCCGCGATCGAACCGTCGGCGAGCTTCGCGGGGTAGAGCCCGAGGCGCATGGTGCCGCCGAGGTCGCCGCCGGCGATGATCTCGACCTGCTCCTCCATCGTCGCGATGACGGGGAACCGGGTGTCGGGGTCGAACTCGCTCGACGACGCGCCGGGAAGGCCGACCACGTTGCGCGAGTACTCGATGACCATGCACTGCAGGCCGAGGCACAGGCCGAGCACGGGGACGCCGTTCTCGCGGGCGAAGCGCAGCGCGCCGAGCTTGCCCTCGATGCCGCGGACGCCGAACCCGCCCGGCACGCAGATGCCGTCGAGGTGGGCGAGGTGCTTCTGCGCGCCCTCGGGCGTGCGGCACTCGTCCGACGGGATCCACTCGATGTTCACCTTGGTGTCGTTCGCGAATCCGCCGGCGCGCAGGGCCTCCGTGACGGAGAGGTACGCGTCGGGCAGGTCGATGTACTTGCCGACCAGGCCGATGGTGACCTCGTGCTTGGGGTCGTGCACCACGTCGAGGAGGTCGCTCCAGTCCGACCAGTCGACGTCGTCGGCCTTGGTGCCGAGCCCGAGCGAGTCGATGATGTAGGCGTCGAGCCCCTGGTCGTGCAGCATCGTCGGGATGTCGTAGATGGACGGCACGTCGACCGCGTTCACCACGGCCGCCTCGTCGACGTCGCACATGAGGGCGATCTTGCGCTTGTTCGACTCGGTCACGGGGCGGTCGCTGCGCAGCACGAGCGCGTCGGGCTGGATGCCGATCGATCGCAGGGCGGCGACCGAGTGCTGGGTGGGCTTGGTCTTCTGCTCCCCCGACGCGCCCATGTACGGCACCAGGGAGACGTGCACGAAGAACACGTTCTTGCGGCCGAGCTCGTGGCGCACCTGGCGTGCGGACTCGATGAACGGCTGCGACTCGATGTCGCCGACGGTGCCGCCGATCTCGGTGATGATGACGTCGGGCTTCGGGCTCTCAGTCGCCTGCAGGCGCATCCGGCGCTTGATCTCGTCGGTGATGTGCGGGATCACCTGCACCGTGTCGCCGAGGTACTCGCCGCGGCGCTCCTTCGCGATCACGGTCGAGTAGATCTGGCCGGTGGTGACGTTCGCCGCCTGGCTCAGGTTGATGTCGAGGAACCGCTCGTAATGACCGATGTCGAGGTCGGTCTCGGCGCCGTCGTCGGTCACGAAGACCTCGCCGTGCTGGAACGGGTTCATCGTGCCCGGGTCCACGTTCAGGTATGGGTCGAGCTTCTGCATGACGACCCGGAGTCCCCGGGCGGTCAGGAGATTGCCCAGGCTCGCCGCCGTGAGTCCCTTGCCCAACGAGGAAACGACACCACCGGTCACGAAGATGTGCTTGGTCGTGTCGTTCAAAATGTCTGTGCTCGAAAGAGCTCTACCGCGTTCATCCACCACGGGCTTATAGTCTAACCCACGTTCGCCGTCGCCCACGCCGACATGCCCCACGCGTTCCCCCTCATCCCGCGACATCCGACGGATGCCGCGTCTCCGGCGGCCTCGGCCGCCGCCGTCACGCCGCGCGATCCGCGGCGATCTCCAACAGTTCGCGCGCGTGCGCGAGCCCGCTCTCCGAATCCGTCAGGCCCGACAGCAGTCGGGCCATCTCGGCCTCACGGTCGGCTCCGGAGAGCTGCCGCACACTCGACGACGTCACCTGGCCGTCGGTTCCCTTCACCACGCTCAGGTGGTTCGTGGCGAACGCCGCGACCTGCGCGAGGTGCGTGACGACGATGACCTGGGACTGCTCGGCGAGGCGGGCGAGCCGCCGGCCGATCTCGATCGCCGCCGCGCCGCCGACGCCCGCATCGACCTCGTCGAAGACGAACGTCGGCACGGGGTCGCTGCCGGCGATCACGACCTCGATCGCGAGCATCACCCGGGAGAGCTCTCCGCCCGACGCGCCGCGGGAGACCGGGCGGGGCTCGGCGCCGGGGTGGGGTCGCAGCAGGATCGCGACCTGGTCGCGGCCGTGTGCGGCCGGCTCATGGTCGGGGTCAACGCTCACGGTGAGGCGCGCATCGGGCATCGCGAGTGCCGCGAGCTCCGCGGTGACCGCGTCGGCGAGGCGCGATGCCGCGTCGATGCGCAGCTCGGTGAGCCGGCCCGCGAGCCGGTCGACCTCCGCCTCGAGCGTCGCGACGGATGCCTCCAGGCCGTCGATGCGCTCGTCGTCGCCGTCGAGCTCGACGAGTCGGAGCCCGCCCGAGCGTCGGAAGTCGAGCACCTCCTCGAGCGTGCCACCGTGCCGCCGCACGAGCGCCGTGAGCAGCGCCCGCCGCTCCTGCACGACCTCGAGCTCGCGCGCACCGTCGGCGTCGAGCCCGGCGAGATAGCCGGCGAGCTCGGTCGCCGCGTCCGCGAGGAGGAAGCCGGCGCTCTGCAGCACCTCGGCGATCGGTGCGAGTGCGGCATCGTGCTCGACCACGCGGTCGAGGTGCCGACGAGCGCTGTCGACCAGCGCCACCGCATCGGGGGCGCCGTCGACGAGGTCCTCTGCCGAGACGAGTGCCCTCGCCTGCGCCGCCGCCAGGCGCAGCTCCTCGAGATTGGAGAGGCGGTCGGCGCGTTCCGCGAGCTCGACGTCCTCACCGGGCTGCGGGTCCGCGGCCTCGACCTCGTCGAGCGCCTCGCGGAGGTCGGCGGCCTCGCGGGCGCGAGCCTCGTGCGCCGCTCGGAGGCGCTGCAGCTCCGCGGCATCCGTTCGCCATGCCCTGAACGCCGCGTCGTACTCGCCGAGCGCGAGCTGCAGCGGAGTGCCGGCGAAGCGGTCGAGTGCGTCTCGCTGTGCGGCTGCCGACCGGAGTCGCTGCTGGTCGGCCTGGCCATGCACCACGACGAGCTCATCGCCGAGTTCGCCGAGCACCCCCACCGGCGCGCTTCGCCCGCCGACCACGGCACGACTGCGACCCTCGGATGACACCGAGCGACCGAGCAGCAGCTCGCCGCCCTCGACGTCGCCGCCCGTCTCGGCGACGCGCTCGGCGATCGCGCCATCGTCGGGAACGAGCCAGCGGCCCTCCACCCAGGCCTGCTTCGCGCCGGATCGCACCGCGCCGGCGTCGGCGCGCGCACCGAGCAGCAGGCCGAGCGCGGTCACCACCATCGTCTTGCCCGCGCCGGTCTCGCCGGTGACCGCCGTGAAACCGGCGCCGAGCGGCAGCGTGGCCTCGGCGATCACCCCGAGATCGCGGATGCCGAGCTCCTCAATCAACGCAGACCTCGCTCAACGCCGACCCCACTCATCGCGGCCCTCGCTCGATGCATCCCTCATTCGACGCATCCTTCACTCGACGCGGGCTCAATCACGGCCCACCGGCCCACGCCAGCCTGTGACGGGCAACTGGAACTTGTTCACGAGTCGGTCGGTGAATGGCGCCTCGTGCAGCCGGGCGAGCCGCACCGGCACCGACGACTTGCGCACGATGACGCGCGCACCGGGCGGCAGGTCGAAGGTGCGACGACCGTCGCACCAGATGACCGCCGCCGCCTCGGTGCGCTGGAGGATCTCGACCGCCAGCGACGAGTCGGCGCCCACGACGAGCGGGCGGGCGAACAGTGCGTGCGCGCTGAGCGGCACGAGCAGGAGCGCCTCGAGGCTCGGCCAGACGACCGGACCGCCCGCGGAGAAGGAGTACGCCGTGGAGCCCGTCGGCGTGGACATGACGATGCCGTCGCATCCGAACGACGACAGCGGACGGCGGTCGACCTCGACCACGACCTCGAGCATGCGCTCACGCTCGGCTTTCTCGACCGTGGCCTCGTTGAGCGCCCAGCTCTCATAGACCACGTCGTCGCCGAGCTTCGCACGTACCGACAGGGTCATGCGCTCCTCCACGGCGTAGTCGCGGGCGAGCGCCCGCGCCACCGTGTAGCCGAGATCGTCGCGCTCGCTCTCGGCCAGGAACCCGACGTGACCGAGGTTGACGCCCAGGAGGGCGACGGGGTACTCGCGCATGAGCTCGGCCGCGCGAAGGATCGTGCCGTCGCCACCGAGCACGATGACGAGCTCGATGAGGTTCGGGTCGATCTCCTCGAAGCGCTTGACCGCGCCGTTCAGCTCGGGAACGAACGCGTGCACCTCGTCCCAGTGCTCCGCGGCGATCACCGGCACGGCGCCGGCCGCGAGGAGCTGGGCGCACACCTCGCTCGTCGCCTCGAGGGCGGACTGACGGCCGGTGTGGGAGACCACGAGGAAGTGCCGTGCGTCGTTCACGCGTTCGCGCCTCCCGTCACTTGCTCCACTCGACGCATCCATTCTGTCGGATCCATGCCACGCGACGCGCTGAGGTGGACGAGGTATTCGTGGTTGCCATGGCTGCCGGCGATTGGGGAGGACAGGACGCCCGCAGTGCCCAGCCCGAGGTCGAACGCCGCCCAGAGCACGTTCGCGACCGCCTCGGACCGGAGCGCAGCGCTGCGCACGACGCCCTCCCGCACTCCCCCGCGGCCCACCTCGAACTGCGGCTTCACGAGCAGCACGAACTCCGCGTCGTCGGCCGCGGTGGCGCGGAGGGCGGGCAGCACGGTCGTGAGCGAGATGAACGAGAGGTCGGCGGTGACGAGGGAAGGCGGCTCGGCGACGCCAGTGAGCTCGGCGAGCACGTCGCGATCGAGGTTGCGAACGTTGCACCCCTCGACCAGGACGAGGCCGGGCGCGTCGTGCAGTTCGGGCGCGAGCTGCCCGTGGCCCACGTCGACCGCGAGCACGGTGCGCGCACCGCGTTCGAGCAGGACCTGGCTGAACCCGCCGGTGGAGGCGCCGGCATCGAGCACGACCCGGCCGGCGGGGTCGACGGCGAACTCGTCGAGCGCCGCGAGGAGCTTGTGGGCGGCGCGGCTCACGTAGTGATCGGATGCCGCGACCTCGAGCATCGCCGACTCGGCGACCTTCAGCGCCGGCTTCACCACGGGCCGACCGTCGACCGTGACCACGCCGGCGGCGATGAGCGTCGCGGCGTGGGTGCGGGACCGGGCGAGTCCGCGCGCCGCCAACGCCGCATCGAGGCGCTGATCGGGCATCGTCAGCTCGACCCGCGCGAGGGGTCGGACTGCTCGAGCTCGGACCGGAGGCGGTCGGCGAGGGCCTGGTAGCCGGGTGCCCGCTCCGCGAGCGGCCGCGACTCGATGTCTTGCAGGGCCGCTCGAGTGTCGTCGGATGCCGCATCGTCGGATGCCGGGTCGCCGGCGTCGGTGGTCGGGGCCGCAGCTGCGGCATCCGTCGCCGCACTCGGCTCGAGGGCGTCGGGCTCGAGGCGCTCGTCGTCAGTGCTCACCCGACCAACGGTACCCCGAGCAGGCGACCACGGCGGCGAACCGCCTTCGCACGCGTCTCAGGCGTAGAGCGCCGACGGCACGTCGAGCGCGTGGATCGCCGTGCCCGACTGCCATATGGCCGCGCAGGCCGCTCGGAGCAGGTCGAGCCCGCCGTCGCCCTCGGACACGATCACGACGCGGCGTCCCTCGACCCGTACTCGAGCGTCACCGACGCGCACCGCGCCGCCGCGCACGGACTCCACCACCGGGTACGGTTCGTGCAGCCCGCGCAGGTCGCCGAGGATGAAGTCGGGTCGGCTCGCGGCATCGGCCGCGAGCACCTGCTTCGCCCGGTCGATGCCGGTCAGCACGACGGCGCTCGCCATGCCCGCCCGATTGGCGCCGAGGATGTCGGTGTCGAGCCGGTCGCCGACGACCAGCGGACGCTCCGCGGCGAACCGTCGCCTGGCCTCCTCGAAGATCGGCGTCTCGGGCTTGCCGGCGACCTCGGGGAACCGGCCGACCGCGGTGTGCACGGCGGAGACGAGCGTTCCGTTCCCGGGCGCGACGCCGCGGGCCACGGGGATCGTCCAGTCCATGTTCGTGGCGATCCAGGGAATGCCGGCCGTCTCGGAGTCGGGCCCACCGTGCGCGTTCAGCGCGAACGAGGCCTCCGCCAGCTCGCGCCAGCCGACCTCGGGCGCGAAGCCCTGGACGACCGCGGCGGGCCCGTCGTCGGCCGAGCGCGTGACGCGGAACCCGCGCTTCTCGAGCTCGGACACGATGCCCTCGCCACCCACCACGAAGATGAGCGATCCGGGTTCGACGCGCGCCTCGAGCAGGTGCATCGCCGCCTGAGGCGAGGTCACGACGTCGTCCGGTGCGACATCGAGGCCGAGGTCGGCGAGGTGGCGCGCCACGGACGCGTCGCTCCGCGACGCGTTGTTCGTGATGTACCCGACGGGACGTTCGGCCTTGGTGCGGTTGAGGCTCTCGACGGCGTGCGGGATCGACCCCGCGCCGGCGTACACGACGCCGTCGAGGTCCGCGAACACCGCGTCGATACCCTCGAGCGGCGTGGTGGCCTCAGTCCTCGTGCGGAACAGGCCCATCGGGCTCGCCCTCGTCCTCGTCGGTGCCGGTGTCCTCGGCGTCGGCGTCCTCGTCGCGCCCCAGCGCTTCGCCCTCGGCGAGCACCTCCGCAACGTCGTCCTCCAGCACGGCGCCCGGGTCATCCGGATCGGCCTCAGCGGTTGCCTTCGGCCCATCGGATGCCGCGACTCGGTCGTCGTTCGCGGGGGGTGCGGGCTCATGCTCATCGACCTCGTCGAGCTCCACCTCGTAGATCTCCACGAGCTCCGCCTCGGCCGGGCCGCCGAGCGCTTCCTCCGCGCGGTCGGCTCGTGCGCGCCACGCGCCGGCCTCGGAGTCGCGTCCGAGCTCCTCGAGCACCTCGGCGTACGCCGAGAACAGGGCCGGGCTGTACGAGAAGGCACGGTCGGGATCGAGCTGCGGGATCTCGAGCTCGGCGAGGGCGAGCTCGGGCTGTGCCAGGTCGAGGCGGGCCCCCGACATCGCGATCGCGAGACCCACCTGCACCGTCGCGGGCAGCTCCTTGCGGTCGACCTCGCGACCCACCTCGAGCGCCCGGTCCGGGCGGCCGACGCCGCGTTCGCTGTCGACCATGAGCGGCAGCTGGTCGTTGCTCCCCGAGATCCGGCGGTACGTGCGCAGCTCTCGCAGAGCCAGCACGAAGTCGCCGGTCGCGTACGCGGTGATCGCGAGCGTCTCCCGCACGACCGCGATGCGGCCGGCACGGCGGGCGGCGGAGATCGCGTGCTGGTGCGCCAGCTCGGGGTCGTCCTCGAGCAGCTCGGATGCCGCGACGAGGTGCCGTGCGACCCAGTCGGCGTTGTCCTTGCTCAGCGTCTTCAACTCCGCACGCGCGCCCTTGTCGAGGTCGCGCGCCTGGATGCGCTCGGGGATCTCGGGATCGTCGTGGCGCGGCCGCACCGCGAGGTTCGCGGCGCCCGAGGTGTCGCGGGGTGCGTCGCGGTGCAGGTCGCGGTCGGTGGGTCGTGTACTGCGTTCGCCGCCACGGCGGTCATCGCCGCGCTGCCCGGAGCCGGAATGGGGGCGCTTCGCGCCGCGGTCACCCGAGTACGGACGCTTCTCGCCACCACCCGAATACGGACGCTTCTCGCCACCACCCGAATACGGACGCTTCTCGCCACCACCCGAATACGGACGCTTCTCGCCACCACCCGAATACGGACGCTTCTCGT
>NZ_SGWY01000002.1:1120446-1120879 GCF_004216665.1 Agromyces ramosus
CGCCACCACCCGAATACGGACGTTTCGCATCCCGGTCTCCATACGGACGCTTCTGACCGCTCGCGGAGGTGGGACGCTTGCCGTCGCGATCCTTGGAACCACCTCGCGACGGGCCTTGGCCCGTGCGGCCGGCGGACGCACCACGGCCGCCACCCTGCGTCCGCTCACCGCTTCGATCGTCGCGCTTGGGGCGTTCCTGATCCCCCGAGTCGTGCCTCGAATCGCTCACGATTGTCCTGTCGTGTGTGGAGTCCTCATCGGACTCAACCGTACTGCGGCCGACGTCGGAGCGGCCCGTTAACGAGAAATGGCCACCCGTCTTCGGGTGGCCACTCCTCAATGAATGTCCGGCGGTGTCCTACTCTCCCACAGGGTCGCCCCTGCAGTACCATCGGCGCTGCGAGTCTTAGCTTCCGGGTTCGGAATGTGTCCG
>NZ_SGWY01000003.1 GCF_004216665.1 Agromyces ramosus
CCCACCCCAAAAGGGCAGGCCAAGAGTTGAATCTCTGACCGAGAACAATCATTACTGACTGTCCATCAATCCAAAGGAATCCCACCCCCACCAAAGGCAGAGGACAGGGTTCAAAAATTGGCATTGAACATAGTGCACGCTGTTGAGTTCTCAAGGAACGGACGCACCTGAGTTTCAGCCTCGCGGCCTGCTGTCAGGGCAACCTATCTATCGTACCACTTCCCAAGCAGGACTCGCGCCACACAGGGCGATCCTGCGACCGTCGAGGCGGTCGGGAGACACAACGCGAACGTTGGTTTCCGTGAGGAAGTGGAGTTTCATCTTAGGCTTGAAATCACCGAGTCGCAATGCGACTTCGAGGCTATTTGGCTAAGAATCTCGCCATCCGGCCGGGCCGCTTTCCGCTTCCCGCACCGCCGTGGCGATGAGTAAGAATTTACGCGGATCCCGGGCGCCTGCCAAATCAGGCTCGCATCCCGGGCGTGTCGCGGCATCGACTACGGAGGTCGGCACCATCGACCGCCTGATGGGCGGCCCTTTCGCGGTCAGTTCACCGCATCCGGGTGCGAGCTCACGCGCCCCTCGCGCTCGAGTCCGGTGATCGCGTCCATCTCCGCCTCGTCGAGCTCGAAGCCGAACACGTCGAAGTTCTCGGCCATGCGCTCGGGTCGGTTGGACTTCGGGAAGACGATGTGGCCGCGCTGCAGGTGCCAGCGGATGACGACCTGCGCGGGCGTCACGCCGTGGGCGCCGGCGGCATCCGTCACCTCGGGAAGTTCGAGCAACGGGTACTTGCCCTGGCCGAGCGGCCCCCACGCCTCGATGGCGATGCGGTGCTCCTCGGCGAAGGCGGCGGTCGCCGGCTGCTGGTGGTAGGGGTGCAGCTCGATCTGGTCGACGGCGGGCACCGTCTCGGTCTCGGCCAGCAGGCGCTCGAGGTGCGGCACGAGGAAGTTCGAGACGCCGATCGAACGCGTGCGTCCCGACGCTCGCAGTTGCTCGAACGCCCTCCACGTCTCGACGTACCGGTCGTTCGCCGGGGTCGGCCAGTGGATCAGGTAGAGGTCGACATGGTCGAGCCCGAGCCGCTCGAGGCTCCGATCGAACGCGTCGAACACCGACTGCGTGCCCTGGTCGTCGTTCCACAGCTTCGTCGTGACGAAGAGCTGCTCGCGCGGGATCCCCGATTCGGCGATCGCTCGACCCACCCCCGCCTCGTTGCCGTAGATGCGGGCGGTGTCGATATGGCGATAGCCCACCTCGAGCGCTTCGGCCACGATGCGCTCGGTCTGCTTCGGATCGACCTTGAAGACCCCGAAGCCGAGCTGCGGGATCGAGTTGCCATCGTTCAGTTGGACGCGCGGTACGAGCGGTTGGGTCATGTCCCCATCCCACCACGCGGGTCGCGGGCTCCGACAGGGCGGTTCGCCCGCCGCGAAGCGCGGTGCGGCCCAACCCGCGAGCGCCTCGGCCGGGAGGAACAGGATCACGAGCGCAGGCAGGCTGGCGAGCCAGGTCAGGAGGGCGGCGCATCCGACCAGTGCGACGCGCAGCAGCGGGAGGCCGACGAGGCGGTGGACGGGCGCGGGCGCGACGGAAACGGGTCGGATGCCGCCACCGCGCCGGCCGACGAGGCATCCGTTGGCATGCGGCCGTGTCTCGCACAGCGCGGTGCGCGGCGCACCCGCCGATGCACCGGCGGCCCGCGCATGGGCGCCGCGTGGCGCGCCCGGGACGCCGTACGATGGAGGGCTGTGCTTCCCGCGATCACCTATCCCGCCGAGCTGCCCGTCTCCGGCCAGCGCGAGGAGATCGCGCGCGCACTCCGCGACCACCAGGTCGTGATCGTGGCCGGCGCGACCGGCTCCGGCAAGACCACGCAGCTGCCCAAGATCTGCCTCGAACTCGGCCGGGAGTCGATCGCGCACACCCAGCCGCGCCGCATCGCCGCGCGCACGATCGCCGAGCGCATCTCGGAGGAGCTCGGCGTCGAGCTCGGCGGACTCGTCGGCTACCAGGTGCGGTTCACCGACCGCGTGAGCGAGTCCACTCGCATCAAGGTGATGACCGACGGGATCCTGCTCAACGAGATCCACCGCGATCGCGAGCTCCGCCGCTACGACACGATCATCATCGACGAGGCGCACGAGCGCAGCCTCAACGTCGACTTCCTGCTCGGCTACCTGAAGCGCCTGCTCCCCCGCCGCCCCGACCTCAAGGTCATCGTCACGAGCGCGACGATCGACCCCGAGAGCTTCGCCAGGCACTTCGCGGATGCCTCGGGCGAGCCCGCGCCCGTCATCGAGGTCTCGGGCCGCACCTACCCGGTCGAGGTGCGCTACCGGCCGCTGGTCGCGGAGTCCGGCGCCGGCGGCGCCGGCGAGGACAGCGACGACGAGGGCGCCGCGGCCGAGGACAAGGACGTGCAGCGCGGCATCCTCGACGCCCTCGACGAGCTCGAGCGCGAGTCATCCGGCGACGTGCTCGTGTTCCTCTCGGGAGAGAGCGAGATCCGCGACGCGGAGGCGGCGGTGCGCGCGCACGCGACGCGACGCGGCGGTGCGGGCGAGACCGAGGTGCTCCCCCTCTACGGACGCCTCTCGTCGGCCGACCAGCACAAGGTGTTCGAGCCGTCGAAGGTGGCGGGGCTGCGACGCCGGGTCGTGCTCGCCACGAACGTCGCCGAGACGAGCCTCACCGTTCCGGGCATCCGCTACGTCGTCGACGCGGGCACCGCGCGCATCAGCCGGTACTCGGTGCGGTCGAAGGTGCAGCGGCTGCCGATCGAGGCCATCTCGCAGGCGTCGGCGAACCAGCGCTCGGGCCGTTCCGGTCGCACGAGCGACGGCATCGCCATCCGCCTCTACTCGGAGGAGGACTACGAGCGGCGGCCCGAGTTCACCGATCCCGAGATCCTGCGCACCAACCTCGCCGCGGTCATCCTGCAGATGGCGTCGCTCGGGCTCGGCCGGATCGAGGAGTTCCCGTTCCTCACGCCGCCCGACAGTCGCGGCATCCGCGACGGCCTCGAGCTGCTGCGGGAGCTCGGCGCGCTCGACGAGGGCACGAACGGCGACGGGCCGCAGCTCACGCGCGTCGGCCGCCAGCTCGCGCGGCTGCCCATCGAGCCGCGGTTCGCCCGCATGGTGCTCGAGTCGAAGACGCAGGGCGTCTCGCGGGAGGTCCTCGCGATCGTGGCCGGACTCACGATCCAGGATCCACGGGAACGACCGCTCGAACGGCGCGAGCAGGCCGACGCCTTCCACGCACGATACGTCGACCCCACCAGCGACTTCCTCACCCTGCTCAACCTCTGGAACCACCTCGAGGAGCAGCAGCGACAGCTCTCGGGCAGCGCGTTCCGGCGCATGTGCAAGGCCGAGTTCCTGAACTACCTGCGCGTGCGCGAATGGCAGGACCTCTACCGCCAGCTGGTGCGGCTCGCCAAGCCGTTCGGCCTCCACGTGGCCGAACGAGCCGGCGAGCCCGATGCCGACGGCATCCACCGGGCACTGCTGGCCGGCCTGCTGTCCCAGATCGGCCTGCGCGACGACGCGAAGACCTCGAGCGGCCGCGGCGGGGCCGGCGCCGCACGCGAATCCGAGCGTCGTGGCCGCCGCCAGCAGGCGGAGTTCGTCGGCGCCAGGAACTCCCGGTTCGTGGTGTTCCCCGGGTCGGCGCTCGCGAAGAAACCGCCCGCCGCGCTCATGAGCGCCGAGCTCGTCGAGACCAGCCGGCTCTTCGCCCGGACGAACGCGGCCGTCGATCCCGCGTGGGCCGAGCAGCTCGCCGGCCCACTGGCCAAGCGCACCTACAGCGAGCCGCGGTGGGAGCGCAGGCAGGGTTCGGCCGTCGCCGACGAGAAGGTCACGCTCTTCGGCGTGCCGATCGTCGCGAAGCGGCGCATCCAGCTCGGCCGAGTCGACCCGGCGCTCGCGCGCGAGCTCTTCATCCGGCACGCGCTCGTCGAGGAGGACTGGGACACGAGCGGGCTCGACCGCCGGCTCTTCGCCTTCGTGCGTGCCAACCGCGCCCTGCGCCGCGAGCTCGGCGAAGTCGAGGAGCGCACGCGCCGCCGCGACATCCTCGCGGGCGACGAGGCGGTCGTGGCGTTCTACGAGGCGAGGGTGCCGGCGGATGTCGCGGACACGCGCACGTTCGAGCGCTGGTGGCGGGGCGAGCACCGTCGACGGCCCGACCTGCTCACCATGACGCGCGCCGACCTGCTCGGCGCCGAGGCCGACGCCGAGCGCGGCGACGGGTTCCCCGACCGCTGGCGCCAGGCCGACCAGACCTACTCGCTCGCGTACCGCTTCGAGCCCGGCGCGGAGGACGACGGCGTCACGGTGATCGTGCCCCTCGTGCTGCTGCCGCGCGTGGAGGCCGGCGGGTTCGACTGGCAGGTGCCGGGGCTGCGCGACGAGCTCATCACCGCGTTGCTGCGCACGCTGCCGAAGGTGCTGCGACGCCAGGTCGTGCCCGCGGCGGAGTGGGCCGCGAGGATCTCCGCCGAGCTGCCCGACGGGCCCGAGGGCGGCGCGGAACGCCAGCCGTTCAACGCGGTCGTCGCGAACGCCATCCGGCGCCTCACGTTCGCACCCGTGGACCCGTCGGACTTCGACCTCGAGCGCGTTCCGCCGCACCTGCGGGCGACCTTCCGGGCCGTCGACGAGCGCGGGCGCACGGTCGGGGCGTCGAAGGACCTCGCCGGGCTGCAGGCGCGGCTCGCCGACCGCACCCGCGACGCGGTGGCGAAGGCCGTCACGGCGACATCGCGCGGCGGGCGTCGCGGGCTGGAGGCCGCACGGCCCGACGCGGCCGCGTTCGAGGATGCCGCGGCATCCGCCCCCACCGCGACCCGGGGCCCCGCGATCGCCGAGCGATCGGGCATCACCGCCTGGGAGTGGGACGATCTTCCGGCCCACGTCGACACGCGCCAGGCAGGCAACGTCATCCGCGCCTACCCGGCGCTCGTCGACGCGAAGACGTCGGTGGCGCTGCGCCTCGTCGCCACGGCGGAGGAGCGCGACCGGGCGTCGCGCCGGGGCATCCGCCGCCTGCTCGTGCTCGCCACGCCCACGCCGGTGGCCTACGTGCAGGAGCACCTCTCGAACGAGGAGAAGCTCGCCCTTGCGGCGAGCGCGTACGCCGGGCCGCGGGCGCTCCTCGACGACTGCCTCGCCGCCTGCGTCGACGCCGAACTGCGGTCGCGGCATCCCGACGGGCTCCTGCGCACGCGCGCCGAGTTCGAGGCGGTGCGCGACGCGATCGGCGCCTCCGTCGTCGAGCGCATGTTCGAGACGGTCGGGCTCGTGGCCCGCATCCTGCGCCTCGCCCGGGAGGCCGACCGCGCGATCGCGGGCGCGTCGAGCATCCAGCTGATGGCCGCGCTCGGCGACATGCGGGCGCAGCTCGATGCGCTCGTGCCGACCGGATTCGTCTCGACGACGGGGCTCGAGCGCCTGCGGCACCTGCCGCGGTACCTCGAGGCGATCGTGGTGCGAGTGCGCAAGCTCCAGGAGAACGCCGGGCGCGACCGGCAGGCGATGAACCAGCTCGAGCCGTCGATCGCGGCGTTCGAGGCGGCCGGTGGTCGGATTCCGATCGATCCCGAGGCGCCGGCGCACCTCGTCCGCGTCCGCTGGATGATCGAGGAGCTGCGTGTCGGCCTCTTCGCGCAGGAGCTCCGGACGGCCGAGACGGTCTCGCCGCAGCGCATCACGAAGGCCCTCACCGGCTGACGCGTCGGGGTGGGCGGATGCGGCGCCGTTCGCGCCGCTCGCGCCGACTCGCGCCGATCCGCCGACGGCACGCGCGTCGATCCGCCGACGGCAAGGGGGTTGACCTCGGGAGCCGCGAGGGTGAGAGTGGTTCGCGGCCGGGGTGGCGCCCGCATCGACACGATCGACTCGACGTCACAGCGCCCGGTTCTGCAGAGTCGCAGGGAGAAGACAACGTGAAGAGAAACCAACGGATCGGGATCGGGGTCGTGACCGCCACGGCGCTGGTCGCCCTCGCCGCAACGGGCACGGCCGCCTACGCCGCGGTGCCAACGGACACGAGCGAGTTGCGAGAAGCGGTCACCGCCGACGCGATCATGGACCACCTCGCCGAATTGCAGAGGATCGCGGACGACAACGGCGGCACGCGTGCGAGCGGCACCGACGGGTACGATGAGTCGCTCGACTACATCGCCGGGCTGCTCGAGGCAGCCGGCTACGAGGTGACCATCCAGGAGTTCCTGTTCAACTCGTTCCGCGAGCTGTCGGACCCCGTGTTCGAGCAGGTGACCCCGAATCCGGTCACCTACGTGCCGGGCGAGGACTTCTTCACGGCCGAGTACTCCGGCAGCGGCAACGTCGAGGCCGAACTCCAAGCCGTCGACCTCGTGCTCCCGCCGGGCGCCGAGGCGAGCACGTCGACCAGTGGGTGCGAGGTCGAGGACTTCGCCGACTTCGTCGCGGGCAACATCGCGCTCATCCAGCGCGGCACGTGCGACTTCTCGGTCAAGGCACAGAACGCCTTCGACGCGGGCGCCGTGGGCGTCATCATCTTCAACGAGGGGCAGGAAGGGCGCACCGAGACGCTGAACCCCACCCTCGGCGACCAGTTCAGCGCCGACCTGCCGGTGGTGGGCACCTCCTTCGAGATCGGCAACGAGCTCGCCACTCTGCTCGAGCAGGGTGCGGTTGAGATCCACCTGGCGACCGAGACGCTCATCGAGCTCGACGTGCCGACGGCGAACCTCATCGCCGAGACGCCGACCGGACGCGACGACCGCGTCGTGATGGCCGGCGCCCACCTCGATTCCGTGGCCGACGGCCCCGGCATCGAGGACAACGGCACCGGTTCGGCGACGCTGCTCGAGATCGCGCTCCAGATGGCCGATCTCGAGATCGAGCCGCGGAACACCGTGCGCTTCGCGTGGTGGGGTGCTGAAGAGGCAGGCCTCGTCGGATCGCAGTACTACGTCGACTCGCTCACCAAGCGCCAGGCGAAGGACATCGAGCTGTACCTCAACTTCGACATGATCGGCTCGCCGAACTACGCCCGGTTCATCTACGACGGCAGTGGCGACGCGTTCGGCATCAAGGGCCCGAGCGGCAGCGGCAACATCGAGCGGACCTTCGAGGAGTACTTCTCGTCGCAGGGCCTGATCTCGGAGCCGACGGCGTTCGACGGTCGCTCGGACTACGACGCGTTCATCACCGCCGGCATCCCGGCCGGTGGCCTCTTCACGGGTGCCGAGGACGCCAAGACCGCGGAGCAGGTGGAGTGGTACGGCGGACTCGCCACCTTCGACGGCGAACCGGTGTCGTACGACCCCTGCTACCACCAGGCGTGCGACAGCATGGACCCGATCGGAGACGGCGCCGACGCAGGCCTCTACGAGGCGCTGAACGAGGTGTACGGGGGTGCGCTCGAGTACACCGACGACGCCGACGTCACCAGGATCACCAACGTGAACACGCTCGCGCTCGAGGAGATGGCGGATGCCGCCGCGCACGCGATCCTCACGTACGCGATGTCGACCGGATCGGTGAACGGCACGGCGAAGGCATCGCCGGTCGCGATGGAGAAGGTCGGCGACCGACTCGGCGCGCACTTCATGCGCTGACGGATGCACCGACGGCCCTTCCGCTCCTCGCGGGAGGGCCGTCGGTCAGCCTCCGGCCGCCGCGAGCCGCTCGGCGTAGCCCGGCGCGAGCTCCGCCACGCGACGCGCCCAGGCCTCGCGGTCGCGCTCGGCGTCGGGCTCGGCGAGATGACGCGGCAGCGCCTCGAGGTAGGCGTGCCAGCCCGGACCGTACTCGGGCCTGGTCACGTGCTCGTGCCGGAGGTGCAGGCGGGTGCGCGCGCCGTCGGGCTCGAGCACCACCGTGAGCAGCGTGGGCTGCTCGCCGACGACGGTCCAGGTCGTCGTGAACCCGTGCGGGCGATCGCAGGACGTGACCTCGCCGTCGCAGTAGACGGCGCCGTCGGTGTCGAGCGCCTGCCATCGTCCGCCGAGCCGGAACTCGCCCCGGTACGAGGCCATCCAGCGCGCGAGACGGGCGGGCGTGGTGATCGCCTGCCACAGGTCGTCGGGATCGGTGTCGTACACCTCGTGGAACTCGAGCAGCAGCCCGGGCTCGTCGGGAAGGATCTCACCCGTCACGGCCATCATCGTTCCTCTCGTCGGGTGCGCCGAGCGGCTCGGCGCGTCGTTCGCGCCGGCCGCGTGCGACCTCGGTGTGCAGGGCGGCGAGCCCCGCCTCCCACGTCCCGCGGTAGCGCTCGAGCTGGCGGCCCGCGTCGTCGATTCCGCCGGGGTCGATCGAGTAGAGGCGCCTCGCCCCCTCCGGACGAACCGTCGCGAAGCCGTGCTCGCGCAGGATGCGCAGCTGGCGCGAGACCGCCGGCTGCGTGATGCCGAACTCGCCGCCGACCACGGCGACCACCTCGCCCGCACTCGCCTCCCCCGCCGCGAGCAGGTCGAGGATCCGCCGACGCACCGGGTCGCCGAGGACATCGAAGGCATGCACGGGTCGATTATAACACTTTGTGTTTATATACGTCGAACCTGATGCGTGAGCGCGGCCCGTGCTGCCGCGGCATCCGCCTCGATAGAGTGGACGGACCGTGGGTAGCTACACCGATCTCCTCAGAACCTCGGGCGTCGCTCGCATCATCGCCGCCCAGCTGACCGCTCGGTTCCCCTCGGGAATGCTCTCACTCGCCTTCCTGCTGCACGTCGAGCAGCAGACCGGCTCCTACGGTGCGGCGGGCCTCGTGCTCGCCGCCACGTCGATCGGCCAGGCGATCGCCGGTCCGCTCACGAGTCGCCTCATGGGCCGGTTCGGCATGCGCCCCGTGCTCATCACGACGCTCGCGGTGTGCGTCACCGCCGTCGTGGCGATCGGGGTCCTGCCCCTCACCGTGCCCATGTACATGGGCGTCGGGTTCATCGCCGGGCTCTCGACCCCGCCCGTGCAGCCGGCGGTGCGCACCATCTACCCGAAGATGGTGAACTCCCGGCAGCTCACCCCGCTCTTCTCCCTCGACGCCTCGGCGCAGGAGATCATCTGGGTCGTCGGGCCGGTCGTCACCACGTTCGTGTCCACCCAGATCGGCACCGTCTGGGGCATCCTGCTCGCGGCGGCCATGATGGTCGTCGGCGGCATCTGGTTCATCTCCTCGCCCGAGCTCGGCCGGGTGCGCATCCCGCGGTCGAAGCGCCGCTTCGGCGTGGTGCTCAGCCGCCCGCCGGTCCTGCTTGCCACGATCGTCGGCTTCCTCCTGATCGGCGCCTGCGCCGCGGTCGAGGCCGGCGTCGTCGCGGCGTTCGGCCACGACGGTGCCGAGGCCGGCATCGTGCTCGCGATCTTCTCCGTCGGCTCGCTCGCCGGCGGACTCTTCCTCGGGCACGTGCCGATCGGCCCGTGGGCGACCGCGCGCCGGCTGTTCATCGTCTTCGCCGGCGTCGCGCTCGCCGCGTTCGCCATGGACTTCTGGTGGCTCTCGGTCACGCTCTTCATCGCGGGCATCGGCATCGCACCGGCCCTCGCGGTGCTGTTCGCGATCGTCTCGGCGAGCGTGAAGTTCAGCGACACGGCCGAGGCCTACGGCTGGGTCGGCACCGGCCAGCTCATCGGCGCCGCGCTCGGATCGGCGCTCGCCGGGTTCCTGATCGACCTGAGCGGCGCCCAGGGCGCGTTCTGGGCCGCGACCGCCCTCGCGCTCCTGGGCGTGATCGCCGCGGTGCTCGGCCGCCCGTGGCACCCCGACCTGCGGGGTCGCGACGCGAGCCCCATCCCCGACACCGAACCGGTGCCGTTGCAACCCAGCTGAGTAGGAGACCCGGATGCCCCAACCGATCACGCCCGCCCCGCGGCTCTCGCTCGCCGACGGCGCCATGATCCCCCAGCTCGGGTTCGGCCTCTACAAGGTGCCGGCCGCGGATGCCGCGCGCCTCAGCCGCGCCGCGATCGAGATCGGCTACCGGCACCTCGACACCGCCGCGTTCTACGCGAACGAGGCGGAGGTGGGCGAGGCCGTGCGCGGGGCCCCGGTGCCACGCGAGGAGCTCTTCGTCGCGAGCAAGGTGTGGAAGGACGACAACGGGTTCGACTCGACGCTGCGCGCGTTCGACGCGAGCATGTCGCGGCTGGGTCTCGACTCGCTCGACCTCTACCTCATCCACTGGCCGGTTCCGTCGACCGACCGGTACGTCGACACCTGGCGCGCGCTCATCCGCCTGCAGGACGAGGGCCGCGTGCGATCGATCGGCGTCGCGAACTTCCACGCGCACCACGTCGAGCGCATCGTCGCCGAGACCGGCGTGGCACCGGTCGTGAACCAGGTCGAGCTGCACCCGTGGCTCCCGCAGGCGGAGTTGCGCGCCTTCGACGCGGAACGCGGCATCCGCACCGAGGCGTGGTCGCCGCTCGCCCGCGGCCGCGTGCTCGGCACGCCGCTCCTCGACGACCTGGCCGACAAGCACGGCCGCTCGCCCGCGCAGATCGTGCTGCGCTGGCACCTCGAACTCGGCAACGTCGTGATCCCGAAGGCGTCCTCGCCCGAGCGACTGCGCGAGAACCTCGACGTGTTCGACTTCGCGCTCGACGCCGACGACCTCGCCGCGATCGCCACGCTCGAGACCGGCGAGCGCACGGGCCGCGACCCCGAATTCGACTGAGCCCGGGGCGTCGGCCGAGCCGTTCCGACGCGGCTGAACGACCCGCGGGCGCGGTTCGTTGGGGCCGCTCGGCGATTCACAGCGAAGCGCAATCCGATCGTGATCCGACTCCCAGCCGGGGTCCAGACATGCGGTTCGCGCGCCGCAATACAGTGAGCGCATGAGACGACTCGGACCCGCGGCGGCAGCGGCCGCGATCACCGCCCTGCTCCTCGCCGGCTGCTCGGCGGGATCCGATGAGTCGAGCGAACCGGCCGTCGACGCGCCGGCCGCGCCCGTCGCCCCCGAGCCCGGCAAGGTCGACAGCCAGACGGCCGAGGACGCCGCCGGGGGTGCCGTCGAGGCGCAGCCGGCCGACCGCAGCGTCATCACCACGGGCTGGGTGTCGATCACGGTCGACGACCCCATCGCCTCCGCCGAGGAGGCGGCCGACCTCGCCGAGCAGGCCGGGGGCCGCGTCGACAGCCGCACCGAGAGCCCGGGCACCGACGCCCAGCCGCCGAGCGCGTCGCTCACGCTGCGCATCCCCTCCGACGAGCTCGACGCGTTCGTCGACGAGCTGCGCGAGCTCGGCGCCGTGAACTCGGTGTCGATGAACGCCTCGGATGTCACGCAGCAGCGCCAGGACCTCGACGGCCGCATCGATGCGCTCACCGCCTCGGTCGACCGCCTGCAGCAGCTCCTCTCGGAGGCGACCACGATCGCCGACCTCATCGCGATCGAGTCGGAGCTCACCACCCGGCAGGCCGAGCTCGACAGCCTGACCCAGCAGCGCGACTGGCTCGTCGACCAGGTCGACTTCTCGACGATCACGGTCGACCTCGTGACCGAGGACGTCGCCCCCGACCCGCAGCCCGACGACTTCTGGAGCGGGCTCGTCAGCGGCTGGAACGCGCTCGTCGCCTTCGCGAGCTGGCTCGGCGTGGCCGTCGGGGTGCTCCTGCCCTGGCTGCTCGTGGGGCTCGTCACCACCGCGGTCATCGTGGCGATCGTGCTGCTCGCCACGCGGCGTCGGCGCAGGGGACCGACCCCGTCGGCGCCGGTGCCACCCGAGCCGGCTCCCGCCGAACCGGCCGGCGCGACGACCGCGACGGGCGCCCCGCATGACCCGCACGACGGGCGTCCTCGGGCGTAGTCTGGCGTCGTGAGCGCGACGCCGGAGACCCTGCTGAACGACGACCTCCTGGAGCGGGTGCGCGAGCGCGCCGCGGGGTACGACCGCGAGAACGCGTTCTTCACCGAGGACCTCGTCGAGCTGCGCGAGGCCGGATACCTCACGGCGCTCGTGCCGGTCGAGTCCGGCGGCCTGGGCTGGGGCTTCGACGACGCGGTGCGGGCGCAGATGCGGCTCGCCGGCGCCGCTCCGGCCACCGCGCTCGCGGTGAACATGCACCTCGTGTGGACGGGCGTCGCGAAGATCCTGCGCGACCGAGGCGACGACAGCCTCGACTTCGTCCTCCGCGAGGCGGGCTCCGGCGAGGTCTTCGGCTTCGGGATCAGCGAGGCCGGCAACGACCTGATGCTCTTCGGCTCGCGCACGACCGCGGAGCCGCAGGACGGCGGCGGCTACCGCTACTCGGGTCGCAAGATCTTCACGTCGCTCTCCCCCGCATGGACGCGGCTCGGCACGATGGGTCTCGACACGGCGTCGGCGGATGCCCCGAAGATCGTGTACGGGTTCGTCGACCGGGAGGACCCCGACATCCGCATCCTCGACGACTGGGACACGATCGGCATGCGTGCCACCCAGAGCCGCACCACCGTGCTCGACGGGGCGTACGCCGCCCCCGACCGGATCGTGCGCCGGCTCGACCCCGGCCCCAACGCCGACCCGCTCATCTTCGGCATCTTCGCGAGCTTCGAACTGCTGCTCGCCGCCGTCTACGCCGGCATCGGGGCGCGCGCGCTCGACCTCGCCGTCGCCGCGGCGCACCGGCGCACCTCGATGAGGCGCGACGGCGCACCCCTGTCGCAGGATCCCGACATCCGCTGGCGGATCGCCGACGCCGCGATCGCGCAGGACGCGCTCGAGCCGCAGCTGCTCGCCGTCGCGCACGACCTCGACGGGCTCGTCGACCACGGGTCGCGCTGGTTCGCGAAGCTCGTCGGCATCAAGGTGCGGGCCACCGAGACCGCCAGGCAGGTCGTCGACCAGGCCGTGCGCGTATCGGGCGGATCGTCGTACTTCGCCGGCTCCGAGCTGGGTCGCCTGCACCGCGACGTGCTCGCGGGCATCTTCCACCCCTCCGACGACGAGTCGGCGCACAACACCGTTGCGAACGCCTGGCTCGGCCCGATCGACGCCTGACCCGCTCGCCCGCGGGGCGTGGCCGGCCCGGCACCCCGCATCGGAGCGCGCCCGCGCACTAGACTGGCGGAGCCGGCGCCGCCGCCGCATCACCACCGGGAGGTCCTCGTGAACGTCGTCGCTTTCCTCATCGCGATGGGATTCTTCGTCTTCGGCATGTGGGTCCTCAGCATCGCCCCCGAGCTCGCGGGGTTCGAGGCGGCCACGTTCTTCGGCGGCATCCTGTGCGTGGCCCTCGCGGTCGCGATCCCGGTGAACCTCCTCGGCCGCGCCGACGGCGTCTGACGGGTGACGCTGCCCGAGCGCGACACGCGCGTCACCTACCCCGACGGCGCCCTCCGCGCGACGACCCGCGTACTGCACGTCGCCCCCGCGGGCGACGGCCGGCTCGCCGTCATCACCGAGACCACGAGCTTCCACCCCGTCGACGCCGCCTGGCCCGACCAGCCCGCCGATGCCGGCGTCATCCGCTCGGGCGCCGCCGAGTTCGCGGTGCGCGATGCGGTGGTCGCCGCGACCGACGGCGAGGCGCTGCACCTCGGCGCCGACATCCCGGTGCGCAGGGGCACCGACGGGTGGGCCTTCGTGGTCGCGCACCTCGTCGACGAGGGCTCCTCGATCGCCGAGGGCGAGAAGGTCGAGATCGAAGCGGATGCCGCGTCGCGTCATGCCCTGTCGGCCGGGCACACCGCGTGCCACCTCGCCGCGCTCGCGCTGAACCGGGTGCTCGCCGACCGCTGGTCGAAGCCCGCCCGTGAGGACGCGCTCGGCAGCCCCGACTTCGACGGCGCCGCGATCGCCTCGTCGCGCATCCTGCCCAACGGGTCGGTGGACCGGTACCGCCTCAACAAGTCGCTCCGGCGCGCCGGGTTCGACACCGCGTCACTGCAGGGCGACCTCGACGGACTGCGACGCGATGTCGCCGCGCAACTCGAGCGGTGGGTCGCCACCGGGGCGTCCGTGCGGGTGGAACGCGAGGGCGACGGACTCACCGATCGGCGCTCATGGGTGTGCGAGCTTCCCGACGGCACGGCGCGCATCGCCTGCGGCGGCACGCACCTCACGTCGCTCGCCGAGCTGGCCGAGGTCGAGCCGTCGTTCACCGTCGTGGACGACGCCGGGACCCCGGTGCTCGAGATGGCCAACGCGGTGGGCATCCGACACTGAGCGCCGGGTGCCGGAGACACCCTCCGGCGGGGTTACGATAGCGCTCGTGGGTATACATATCGAGAAGGTCGACCTTCCCGGGATCGGCATTCGCCACGACCTCGTCACCGAAGGCGGTCGACGGATCAGCGTGGTCTCTCACCGGGACGGCGAGCGCGACCTCGGCGTCTTCGACGTCGACGACCCCGACGCCTGCCGCGACTCCATTCCGCTGAACGACGACGAGGCTGCGGCCCTCGCCGACGTGCTCGGCGCCTCGGTCATGCTCAGCCGGCTCACCAGCCTCAGCGATGAGACCGCGGGCCTGTACACCGAGCAGATCGCGCTGCCGACGGATTCGCCGTACCTGAATCGCACCCTCGGCGACACCAAGGCGCGCACGCGCACGCACGCGTCCATCGTCGCCATCGTCCGCGACAGGGAGATCATCCCCTCCCCGACGCCGGCCGAACCGCTGCGCGCGGGCGACGTCATCGTGGCCGTCGGCACTCGTGAAGGACTCGACGGAGTAGCTCGACTGCTCTCCACCGGCCCCGGCTGAGGCGGCCGGCATGCACGAGACGACGCTGCTCCTCATCGAAGTCGGCGCGCTGCTTCTCGGCATGAGCCTGCTCGGGCGCCTCGCGCTCCTGATCGGCATCTCGCCGATCCCGTTCTACCTGCTGCTCGGCCTCGCGTTCGGCGAGGGCGGCCTCATCCCGCTCGACGCGAGCAACGAGTTCCTGCAGACCGGGTCCGAGATCGGCATCATCCTGCTGCTCGCGCTCCTCGGCCTCGAGTACACCGCGACCGAGCTCTTCGGGAGCCTGAAGTCCGCACGCCTCCCCGGCATCCTCGACGGCCTGCTGAACGCCCTGCCCGGCGCGGCGCTCGCGCTGCTGCTCGGCTGGGGACCGGTGGCGGCGGTTGCCCTCGCGGGCGTGACGTGGGTGTCGTCATCGGGCGTGATCGCGAAGCTGCTGCGCGATCTCGGTCGCCTGTCGAACCGTGAGACGCCCGCCATCCTCGCGGTGCTCGTGATCGAGGACCTGGCGATGGCCTTCTACCTGCCCGTCCTGTCGGCGATCGTCATCGGCGTCAGCCTGCTGCAGGGCGCGATCTCGGTGGCGGTCGCGGTCGGGGTCGTGGCGCTCATCCTCTACGTGGCGCTGCGGCACGGACACATCGTGTCGCGTCTCTTCCCCGCCGACCAGTACGAGCCGCTGCTCCTCGGCGTGCTCGGGCTCACGATGCTCGTCGCCGGCCTCGCGGCCCAGGTCGGCGTCTCGGCCGCGGTCGGCGCCTTCCTCGTGGGCATCGCGCTCTCGGGGCGGGTCGCGGCGAACGCCAGCCAGGTGCTCACGCCCCTGCGCGACCTCTTCGCGGCCACGTTCTTCGTGTTCTTCGGACTCACGAGCGACTCGTCGGGCCTCGTGCCGATGCTGCTACCGGCGCTCGCGCTGGCAGTGGTCACGATCTTCACGAAGCTCATCACCGGCGCGTACGCGGCGCGGCAGGCCGGCGTCGGCACGCTCGGCCAGTGGCGCGCCGGCCTCTCGCTCGCCCCGCGCGGCGAGTTCTCGATCGTCATCGCCGGCATCGCGGTCGCGGCGGGCGTGGCCCCGGCCATCGCGCCGCTCGCCACCGCCTATGTGCTCATCACGATCATCGCGGGCACGTTCCTGGCACGGCTTCCGGATGCCGCGTGGTTCCGCGCCGCCGTGCGACGGCGAGCCGCCGCGCGGCCGGCCGCCGGCCCCGCCTGAGGATTCCGCGGCGGTACGGCGCTACCACGCCGGCGCCGACGCCGGACGCCGGCGTCGAGGAGCGATCAGTCCCGCGCGTGCTCGGCGGCTGCCGCGGCATCCGCTCGATCGGCCGCCGCGACCGCGTCGAGCTCGGCGTCCGCGCCGTCGGCCGCCTCGAGGAGCTCGCGCACGCGTGGCACGACGAGGGTGGCGTAGCGCTCGATGCTCCCCATCATCGCCTCGTGCGGAAGCGTTCCGTTGGAGTACTTCAGGTCGAACCGCACCGCGCCGATCGTGCGCATCGCCGCGGCGATCTTCTGCGCGACGTTCTCGGGCGATCCCGCGTAGAGCGCGCCGTTGCGACCGGCCTCGTCCTCGAAGTGCTCACGGCTCACGGGACCCCACCCGCGCTCGCGGCCGATCCGGTCGATGATGACCTTGTAGTGCGGCCAGAGGGTGTCGAGGGCCTCCTCGTCGGTGTCGGCGATGAAGCCGGGCGAGTGGATCGCGACCGGCTGGAGCGGATTGCCGAACTGGGCGAGCGCGCGACGGTAGAGGTCGGCGAGGGGCGCGAACCGCGCCGGGCTCCCGCCGATGATCGCGAGCACGAGCGGGAGCCCGTAGTGCGCCGCGCGCACCACGGACTCGGGGCTGCCGCCCACGCCGACCCAGGTCTTCAGGCGCCCGTGCTCGACGGGCGGGAAGACGAGCTGATCGGTCAGCGGGGCGCGGAGCTCGCCGCTCCACGTGACGGGCTCCTGCGGGAGCAGCGCGGCGAACAGGTTGAGCTTCTCCTCGAAGAGCTCCTGGTACTGGTTGAGCTCGAACCCGAACAGCGGGAACGACTCGATGAACGACCCGCGGCCCAGGATCACCTCGGCGCGTCCGCCCGAGAGGCCGTCGAGCGTGGCGAAGCGCTGGAACACCCGCACGGGGTCGTCGGAGCTCAGCACCGTCACCGCGGAGCCGAGGTGGATGCGCTCGGTGCGCCCGGCGATCGCGCCGAGCACCACCTCGGGCGCCGACACCGCGAACTCGTGGCGGTGGTGCTCCCCGATGCCGAAGAAGTCGAGGCCGAGCCGGTCGGCGAGCACCGCCTCCTCGACGACGTTCCGCAGCACCTGGGCGTGCGGCAGCGGCGACCCGTCGGGTCCCGCGGTCACGTCGCCGAAGGTGTCGAGTCCGAATTCGTAGCGCTCAGCCATCGTCCTGCCCCATTCCGCGTCTCCATACGTACGCATGTCCGCCGCAACCCCCGTCAGGCCGAGACTATTCCCCGCACCGCCGGCGAGACCAGCGGCCGAGCGGATGCCTCGACCCCCGAGCCGGGGGAATGCGCCCGGCATTCCGGGCGTTGCCGGATGATGTCGACGCATCGATCGCGCGCGTCGGCGAGAATGGAGGCGTGGACGTGACGGACCGGCCGGTCATCGGGATCTTCGGCGCGGGGAAGGTGGGCACCGCCCTCGCCCGACTCCTCGTGGCATCCGGATACGACGTGCTCATGACGGGCTCGCCGCGGCAGACCGCGCTCGACCTGCTCGTGTCGGTGGTCGCCCCCGGCGCCCGCGTCGTCCCGCCCGCCGACCTCGTCGCGCACGCCGACGTCATCATCGTGGCCGTGCCGTTCGGCAAGGCCGGCACCGTGCCATGGGAGGACTTCGGCGGCCGCATCGTCGTCGACGCCATGAACTACTGGCCACCCGTCGACGGGCACATCACGGCGATCGACGAGGACGACCGCACGACGAGCGAGATCAACGCCGCGCGCAACCCCCGGGCCCGGGTCGTGAAGTCGCTCAACCACCTCGGCTACCACGAGATGGAGGACGACAGCATGGACGCGGGGTCGCCGCTGCGCCGCGCCCTGGCCGTGGTCGGCGAGGACGCCGACGCGCGGGCCGTGATCGCGCGCATCATCGACGACCTGGGCTTCGACGCCGTCGACGGCGGCGGGCTCGCGAACGGCCGCGCCCTCGAGCCCGGGCACCCGGCGTTCGGCCGCGAGCTCTCCGCGAGCGAGCTGACGGCGCTCCTGTCGCCCGCCGCGCACCTCGCCGCCTGACGAGCCGACCGCCGCGCGACGGGTCAGGCCGAGGTCGCCTGCGAGATCCGGACGGTGTTGCCCGACGGATCGCGGAACGCGCAGTCGCGCGGGCCCCACGGCTGGTCGATGGGCTCCTGCAGGACCTCCGCGCCGGAGGCGCGCACGGTCTCGAAGGTCGCGTCGAGGTCGTCGGTGGCGAAGACGAGCATCGGCAGGACACCCTTGGTGAGCAGCTCCTGCATCGCGTCGCCGTCGGCCTTCGAGCGGCCGGCATGCGGCTCGGAGAGCACGATGCCGAGGCCGGGCTGCGCGTCGCTGCCGAGCGTGACCCAGCGGTACCGCCCGGAGGCCACGTCGTTCTGCACTTCGAGGCCGAGCGCGTCCCGGTAGAAGGCGAGCGACTCGTCGACGTCGTTGACCGTGACGTTGGTGTACTGGAGTGAGATGGTCATGACCCCGACGCTACGCCGCGGCCTCGCCCGTCGCTTCTCCGATCCTGCTCGATGCGCTGCGCACCGGGCGCGTGTGCGCCTTGGCCACGCAGGACGGCATGGCGTTGACCGCGTCGTGCTCGCGGCTCCGGTAGGCCGTCGGGGTCTCGCCGACGATCTCGGCGAACCGCGAGCTGAACGACCCGAGGGAGGTACAGCCGACCGCCATGCAGGCATCCGTGACGCTCGCACCGGCGCGGAGCAGCGCCATCGCGCGCTCGATCCTGCGGGTCATCAGGTGGCCGTACGGCGTCTCGCCGTAGGCGGCGCGGAACCGGCGCGAGAAGTGCGCCGGCGACATGAGCGCCTCGGCGGCCATGGTGGGGACGTCGAGCGGCTTGGCGTACTCGCGGTCGATCAGGTCGCGTGCACGTCGCAGGTACGCGAGGCTCTCGAGCTCCTGCGGGGTCATGATCCGACCGTAGCATCCGGCGCGTCCGGCGTCAGGAGCTCGGCGATCCGCGCACGCCGGATCTCCTAGGGTGGAGCAATGCCAGACCCCGTGACCGTGCGACCGGGCGCTCCCGAGCGGCTCGCGCGCATGGTGCAGCTGCCCACCGTCTCAGCGGACCTCGAGCAGCGGGGGCTCGCCGACTTCGATCGCTTCCGCGACCTGCTCGCTGAGCTCTACCCCCTGGTGCACGAGCACCTGGCGTTCGAGCAGGTCACCGACCTGGGACTGCTGTACCGCTGGCCGGGGCGCGGCGACGGCGATCCGGTGGTGCTCATGGCCCACTACGACGTGGTGCCGGCGGTGGAGGCCGACGGCTGGACCTTCCCGCCGTTCGAGGGCCGCATCCACGGCGGATCGGTACACGGGCGGGGAACGCTCGACGACAAGGGGCCGCTCCTCGTGCTGCTCGAGGCCGTCGAGAACCTCCTGGCCGACGGGTACTCGCCCGCCCGTGACGTGTACCTCTCGCTCGGGGGGAACGAGGAGAGCCACGGCGCAGCTGCGGCGGCGATCGCCGACCTGTTCCGCGAGCGCCGCCTCACGCCGTGGCTCGTGCTCGACGAGGGCGGTGCGGTGGTCGACGCGCCCCTGCCGTTCGTGAAGGTGCCGGCGGCCATGGTCGGCGTCGGCGAGAAGGGCGTGCTGACGCTGCGCCTCACCGCCCGCGGCGATGGGGGCCACGCCTCCGCGCCGCCCGCCACGACCCCGACCGCCCGCGTCGCCCGCGCGGTGCACCGGCTCTCGCCGAACCCGTTCCCGAAGCGGATGCCGCGCTCGATGCGCGCCATGCTCGCCACGTTCGTGCCGCACACCCGTGGCGGATCCCGACTGCTGCTGCGCACCCTCATCGCGCTGCCCCGGGTCACCGCGCGCGTCTTCGCACGGCTCGGCGGAGAACCGGCCGCCCTCGTGCACACGACCGTCGCGGCGACCATGCTCGAGGGAGGCACGGCCGCGAACGTGCTCCCCGCGAACGCCGTGGCGACGCTCAACCTGCGCATCGCGGTCGGCGAGACCGTCGCCTCCGCGACCGCACGGGTCCGGCGCGTCATCCGCGACCGGGCAGTGGCCGTCGACGTCGTGGAGGGCTCAGACCCCTCGCCCGAGTCACCCACCGACAACGCCCAGTTCGCCGCCATCGCCGCTGCGGTCGGCGAGGCGTTCCCAGAGGCCACCACCGCGCCGTACCTCATGATGGCGGCGACCGATTCGCGGTGGTTCCACCGATTCTCCCCCGCCGTCTACCGGTTCGCCCCGCTCGCGATGACGGCGTCGCAGCGGGCGTCGATCCACGGCGTCGACGAGTCGGTCACGATCGACAGCCTCGAGCGCGGCGAGCGCTTCCACCGAGCCCTCATCACGTCGTTGCCGGCCTGAGTCGCCCCGCCGACTACGGATCGGGTCATCCGACCCACTAGGGTGAATCCACCCCCAGCGAAGGAGCCTCGATGACGCGCGCTGCCAGACTCGGACCCGTCGCCGCGATCGTCGGCTTCCTCGCGTTCGTGGAGTTCACGAGCGGCATCATCCAGGGCTACTACACGCCCCTGCTCACCGACATCGCGCGGCACCTCGGCATCCACGACGCCGACGTGAACTGGCTCGAGGGCACCCAGCTCATGCTGTCGGCCCTCGTGGTGCCCGCCTTCGCCAAGCTCGGCGACATGGTCGGGCACAAGCGCATGCTGCTGTGGTCGACGGCGGTCACGGCGGTCGCGTCCACGGCGCTCGCCTTCACCGACCAGTTCTGGGTGTTCCTCGTGGCGTGGGCGCTGCAGGGCTTCTACGTGGTGTGGCTGCCGTTGGAGATCGCCCTCGTGTGGTCGCGCAGCCGCTCGGCCGACCGCCCCGCGGCCATGACCCGCAAGGCGGCGGGACTGCTGGTGGCCGCCCTCGAGGTCGGCGCCATCGCCGGGGCGCTCTCTGCGGGCGCACTCGCCGAGGTGCTGCCGATGCAGGTCCTGCTCCTCGTGCCGGCCGTCGCCGTGGTCGCGTGCTTCTTCGTCGTGTGGCTCGGAGTCAAGGAGTCGCCCGACCTCGCGGGCGGACGGCTCGACACCGTCGGGCTCGTGCTCATCTCGCTCGCGCTCCTCTCGCTCACGGGCGGCCTCAGCTTCATGCGCCTGAACGGACCGGCCGATGCGCTGAGCTGGGGACTGGTCGCCCTCGGCGTGCTGCTCGTCGTGCCGTTCGCCCGATTCGAGCTGCGGCACCCCGACCCGCTCATCGACGTGCGCATGTTCCGCTCGCCGTCGCTCTGGCCGGTGTTCCTCACCGCCGGGCTCTTCGGCGTCAGCGTGCTCGGGGCGCAGGCGCCGCTGTCGACCTTCGCGCGCACGGATGCCGCGCAGGTCGGCTACGGGCTCGGCGCCTCGAGCTTCCAGACCTCGCTGCTGATCGGGGCGTACGTGCTCTCGCTGGTCGTCGGCGCCATGCTGTTCCCGCTCGCCACGCGATGGGTCACACCGCGCATCGCCCTCATCGGGGCGAGCTCGCTCGTGTCCATCGGCTACCTGCTGTTCCTGCCCTTCCACGAGGGCTACGGGCAGGTGCTCGCGAACATGATCATCGCGGGCATCGGCTCCGGCGCGCTCGTCGCCGCGCTCCCCGCGGCTGCGGCGGCGGCCGCACCGGCCCACCAGACCGGCGTGGCCACCGGCCTCACGAACTCGGTGAAGACCGTCGGCGGTGCGATCGCCTCGTGCGTGTTCGGGCTCGCGCTGCTCGGCGCCGCCGGCGAGGCGGCCACGGGCACCGCAGGATCCTTCGCTGGCTACGTCACCGTCTGGCTCGTCTGCGGCATCACCGCGGCCGTCGCGGCGGTGCTGCTCGCGTTCGTGCCGAAGCTCGCGTTCTCCGACGCCCCTGCCGCCGAGGCCGCAGCGGTCGTACGCTGAGTCCCCGACGACCGGGAGGAGCCGCACCATGACGGATGCCGCAGCGCTGATCGCGAACCTCGAGGGCATGGCGAGCGCGGAGGAGCGCCGGAAGTACACCCGCTACTTCCCGCTCGACCCCGACGCGCCGTTCATCGGCGTGCGGATGGGCGCCGTGTTCGACCTCGCGAAGACCGCCCTCGACCTGCCGGCCGCCGAGCTCGAGGCGCTGCTCGAGCAGCCGACCCACGAGGTGCGCGCGCTGGCGTGCAGCATCATGGGCAAGTCCGCCGCACACCGCCGCACCACCGAGGATCGTCGGACCGAGCTGTACGAGCTCTACCTGCGCCGCCACGACCGCATCGACCAGTGGGACCTGGTCGACCTCGCGGCCCGCGACGTGGTGGGCGGGTACCTCCTCGAACGCGACCGCGCGCCGCTCGCCCGTCTCGCGGCATCCGGATTCTGGCCCGAGCGGCGCACGGCGCTCGTGGCGACCTTCGCCTTCCTGAAGCGCGGAGAGGTCGACGACGCGTTCGCACTGGCCGAGCTGCTCGTCGACGACGCGGAGCCGCTCGTGCAGAAGGCCCTCGGCTGGGTGCTGCGCGCGGCCGGCGACCTCGACCGCGAGCGGCTCACCGCATTCGTCGAACGGCACGCGGCGACGATGCCGCGCGTCGCGCTCCGCGCCGCGATCGAGCACTACGCGAAGGACGACCGAGCGCGGATCCTCGCCATCCGCTGAGACGCGGGGTCGGCGGGACGCGTCGGCATCCGCCGCCGCCGGGTCGGCCCTCAGGCGAGCGACCGCTTCAGGCGCCGCCGTGAACCGAGGTCGAGCAGTCCCACGCCGAAGGCGATCGCGATGAAGAGCGCGACCGCGGTCATCCCGAAGCCGTACGCGTCGTGGTAGACCGCGAGGTCCTGCGTCTCGGCCGTGCCCGTCTCGCGGTAGATCGTCGCGTAGAACAGCGACAGCGCAACGGCCGTGCCCACCGCGGTGCCGATCCGCTGGCCGAGCTGGCCGACCGACCCGGCGAGGCCGCCCTGCTTGACCGGGATGTCCGCGAGGGCGAGCGTCTGGTTCGGCGAGATGACCAGGCCGCCGCCGAAGCCGGCGATGACCATCGCGCCCGCCATCGCCCACGGCGTGAGCTCGGGCGGTGTGTACAGCGCCGCGAGCACGAGCAGGCCGATGCCGACCAGCACGGTCGCGAGGCCCCACACCACGAGGGGGCGGCCCAGCCGGTTCACGAGGTTGCCGCCGATCCACGACGACACCGCGCTCGTGAGCGCGAATCCGATGCTCACCATGCCGGCGAACACCGGTGCGAGGCCCAGGCCGTGCTGCAGGTAGAGCGTGGTGAGCAGGAACATCGAGGGTGCGGCGGCGAAGTACCCCGATGCGAGGACGGTGCCGTTGCGATAGGAGCTCACGCCGAACAGCGCGAGCGGCACGAGCGGGTGCCTGCCGGATGCCGCGTAGTGCCGCTCCCACGCGACGAACGCGCTCGCGGCGAACACGAACACGACGAGAAGCCACCACCGGGCCGGGTTGTCGTCGGGCGACCCCGTGGTGAACAGGAACGGCCACATCAGCGCGACGACGGTGATGCCGAACAGCAGCAGGCCGACCGGGTCGAGCTCGAGCTTGCGCGAGGAGGGAAGGCGCGTCTCGGGCAGCAGCCAGAGCGCGAGCGCGATCGCCGCGAGCGAGAGCGGCACGTTCATCCAGAAGATGCCACGCCAGCCGTCCTCCGGGCCACCGATCGCGATCGCGAGGCCGCCGAGGGTCGGCCCGAAGGCCGTGGCGACGCCGATGGTGGCCCCGAACAGGCCGAACGCCTTGCCGCGCTCGGCGCCCTGGAACAACTGCTGGATCAGGCCGAGCACCTGCGGCATCTGGATGCCGGCAGCGACCCCCTGCAGGAGCCGGGCGATGAGCAGCACCTCGCCGGTGGGCGCGAGCGCGCAGGCGAGGCTCGTGAGCGTGAACAGGCTGAGGCCGATGACGAAGAGCGTGCGCCGCGATCGCTGGTCGCCGATGCGGCCGGCGGGGACCAGCGTGAGGCCGAACGTCAGCACGTACCCCGACACGATGAGCTGCAGCTCCGTCGACGTGGCGCCGAACGCCGCCTCGATCGACGGCAGCGCCACGTTGACCTTCGTCAGGTCGAGGATCGTGAGGCCCGCTACGGCCACGCACACCCAGTAGGCACGCCAGCGCTTGGCATCCGACAGCGGGATCGACAGCGTGGGCGGTTGCGACGGTTGCGACATCCCGTCCACCCTACGCCCGGGTCATCCGCCGTCAGCGCATCCGCCGTCAGCGACGAAACGAGGCCGGCATCCGGGTGGATGCCGGCCTCAGAAGTGGACCCAGGGGGATTCGAACCCCCGACCTTCTCATTGCGAACGAGACGCGCTACCAACTGCGCCATGGGCCCGAGCGAGAACGAGCCTACCATCCCCGCGAGGGTGGTTCGAACCGGTGCGGCGGGGGTCAGCCCGCCTGCCGACGACGTCGCAGCACGGCGTCGAGGTCGTCGAAGGCGGGGCTCGCATCGTCGACGATGCCCATGCGGGCATACGGGCTCGCCGGCTCCGCGGCCTGCTCACGGCGAGCGGATGCCGCGGGCGCGTCGGGCTGTCGCAGCGGCCGTCGCTCGATCGTCGCGACCTGGGGCTCGAGCTCCTCGACGCGACGCGCGAGCTCCGCGTCGGCGGCGACGCGCCGCAGCTGCTCGGCCGCCTCGATCGACGCCATCGCTGCTGCGGCGATCGTGCCGCGGGAGAGGTGCAGCGGCTTCGGCAGCGGCTGCGGCGTCCACTCGTGCGCCTCGTCCTCGGCCTCGGGCAGGTCGATCGGCTCGAACGGCACCGACTCGGGCACGGCGACGGGCACGGCGACGGGCGACGCGATCCGCACGCGGGCGAGTCGCACGAGTCCGGCGAACGCGACGACGATGCCGAGGGCGCCGCCGCCCGCGATGTAGGGCGAGGCGCCGAACGCGGCGGCCACCACCCCGCCGACCGCCGTGAGCAGGGAGGCGAGCAGCAGGAGGGAGCAGAGCCCACGGCGCCGGCGCAGGGAGCGGCGCCGACGTGCGACATCCGCCGCCGTCACGCCGACCGGCGCGGGCTGGGGCGATGACGCGGGCGCCGCCTCGAACGCCATCGCCGTCGCCGTCGCCGGGATCGTGGCGATCGGCTCGGTGATCGTCTCCTGCGCGGCGGCCGCGAGTTGCCGTGCCGCTTCGGCGGCCTCCTCGGCGGCGCGACGCTCGGCGATCGCGAGGTGCTCGGCCGCCTCGGCCGCCAGCCGGGCGGCAAGTTCGTGCTCGTGCAGGATCCTCTGCTGCGAGGCCACCTCGCGAGCCGTCGCCTCCACGCGCACCGCCTCGGGCGTCTCGGCCGTCTCGGCGAGGATGCGGAGCGTCTGCTGCAGCCGCACCGCGTTGCGCTCGGTGTCGAGGTACTGCCGGCGGCGCAGCCAGCTCGGCAGCAGGTACGCGATCCAGAGCGCCGCGGCCGCAGCCACGAGCACCCCTCCGCCGATCACGTCCATGCGACAACGCTAGGTCACGGTGGACGAATGGCCCCGCTCGACGCGGGCGTGTTCAGCGATCGGCGACGTGCAGCGGGTACGCGGCGGCGGCGCGGTCCTCCGGGGTGACGCGGGCCGCATCTTCGGGCACCCGTCCGTCACGCCAGCGACGCAGCACGCCCCGGGGCACCTCCTCGGCGACGAGCGCGAACGCGAAGTGATCGCGCCAATCCCCGTTGATGTGGATGAACCGCCGCCGGAGCCCCTCGTAGCGGAATCCGAGCTTCTCGACCACCCGCAGCGACGGCTGGTTCTCGGGCCGGATGCAGATCTCCATGCGGTGCAGGCGCAGCACCGAGAAGCAGTAGTCGGTGGCGAGGGCGACCGCGGTCGGGGTGATCCCGCGGCCGGCGACGGCCTGGGAGACCCAGTACCCGATCGTCGCCGACGAGAGCGAGCCGAAGGTGATCGACGAGACGTTCAGCTGCCCGACGAGCTGTCCGTCGACCTCGATGACGAAGGGCAGCGCATGGCCGCTGCGGGCGTGGGCCAGCAGGTTGCGGATGCTCGCTCGGGTGTCGATGACCGAGCCGCCGCCCGGGTACGTGGCCTCCCACTGACGCAGCCACCCGCGATTGTCGAGGAGCACGCGTTCGAGCGCCTTCGCGTCGCGCGCTCGGATCGGCCGCAGGGTGACGTCCCCGTCACGCAGCGTGGGGATCGCGGCCGCCGCCATGGTCAGTTCCGATCGAAGCCGGCGACGTACTCGACGAGCCAGGGTCTGAGGTCGGGTCCGAGGTCGTCGCGATCGGCCGCGAGCTGCACGACGGCCTTGATGTAGTCGAGCTTGTCGCCGGTGTCGTACCGGCGCCCGCGGAAGACGACGCCGTAGACGCCGCCCGTGCCCTCGACGTCGCCCGCCATCTCCATGAGCGCGTCGGTGAGCTGGATCTCGCCGCCCTTTCCCGGGGCCGTGTGCTCGAGGATGTCGAAGACCTCGGGCTTCAGCACGTAGCGGCCGATCACGGCGTAGTTCGACGGGGCGACGTCGGCCGCCGGCTTCTCGACGAGGCCGGTGATGCGGACCACGTCGGGGTCGTCGGTCGTCTCGACCGCCGCGGCGCCGTAGAGGTGGATCAAGGCGGGGTCGACCTCGAGGAGGGCGACGATCGTGGCTCCGCGCCGGTCGTGCTCGTCGAGCATGCGGGTGAGGAGCGGATCGCGGGCGTCGATGAGGTCGTCGCCGAGCAGCACGGCGAACGACTGGTCGCCGACGTGCTTGCGGGCGCGGAGCACCGCATGCCCGAGCCCCTTCGGGTCGCCCTGGCGCACGAAGTGCACGTCGGCGAGGTCGCTCGACTCCTGCACCTTGGAGAGCTTGGCTCCGTCGCCCTTCTGCGCGAGCGTGTGCTCGAGCTCGGCGACGCGGTCGAAGTGGTTCGCGAGGGCGTTCTTGTTGCGCCCGATGATCATGAGGACGTCGTCGAGCCCGGCCGCGACGGCCTCCTCCACGACGTACTGGATCGCCGGCTTGTCGACCACCGGCAGCATCTCCTTCGGCATCGCCTTGGTCGCCGGGAGGAACCTCGTACCGAGGCCCGCCGCAGGGATGACGGCCTTCGTGATCCGTTGAGTCATGCGGACAGCGTAACCGGATGTCGCGCCACGGCGCGCGGGAGGACCATGGGACGCATCGTCCTAGGATGTGTGCCATGCCCGACGATCCGGACGTCCAGAAGCGCGTGCTCCGCGCCGAGCTCCGCGAGCGCAGGCGGAACATGCCGGCGCACGAGCGCGAGCTCGCGACGGAGGGCCTCACGGCCCGTCTCGAGGAACTCGTCGGATCGACGGGCGCGGAGTCCCTCTCGTGCTACCTCTCGATGCCGACCGAGCCCGACACCCGGCCGTTCGTCGACTGGGCGGAGGCCCGCGGCATCCGCGTGCTGTTCCCGATCACCCGCGAGGACGGCCTGCTCGACTGGACCGTCGGCGAGGAGGACGTCGAGTCGCTCGGGCTCCACGGCGTGCCCGAAGCGGCCGGCGAGCTCCTCGGGCCGATGGCGATCAACGACGTCGACCTCATCCTCGTTCCCGCCGCCGCCGTGGACGCGACCGGCATGCGGTTGGGGTGGGGGCGGGGCTATTTCGACAAGACCCTCGGTTCGATGGGAAAATGTCCTCCGGTGTACGCCGTCGTCTTCGACAGCGAGTTCGTCGAGCAGGTGCCGCGCGAGGTGCACGACCAGGCCGTGAACGGGGTCGTGACGCCGACGCGCATCATCGCGTTCTGAGCGTCGCGCCACGATCCGGAAGAGTCTCATGCCCACGTATTCCTACCGCTGCACCGAGTGCGACAACGCATTCGACATCCACCAGGCGTTCACCGACGACACGCTCACCGTCTGCGAGGTGTGCGGCGGTCGCCTCCGCAAGCTCTTCAACACGATCGGCGTGACCTTCAACGGCTCGGGGTTCTACCGCACCGATTCGCGCGGCGAGGGCACGGCGTCGAAGTCGGATGCCGCGGGCGGCGGTTCCTCGTCGAGCGGATCGTCCGGCGGCTCGTCGTCGGGCGGCTCCTCGGGCTCATCGGGCAGCTCCTCGGGCTCATCGGGCGGGTCCTCCTCCGGCGGCTCCACGTCGGGCGGCTCGGGTTCGTCCGGATCGGGGTCGTCCGCTAGCGTGGCCTGACGTGCCGGAGCAGAGCCAACGTCGAGGAGGGTCCGTGCTCAAGGGATTCAAGGAGTTCATCCTCCGCGGGAACGTGATCGAACTGGCGGTCGCCGTCGTCATCGGCGCCGCGTTCACCGCGGTCGTCAACTCGATCGTCGCGAACCTCATCAACCCGCTGATCGCCGCGCTGTTCCGGGCCGACAGCCTGGACAACGCGCTCGTCATCAGCATCCCGACCCTCGACGGCCAGACCGCCGACGTGAGGATCGGCGCGGTGCTCGGCTCCATCCTCACGTTCGCCATCGTGGCCGCGGTCGTGTACTTCGTGTTCGTCCTTCCGATGAACCACCTGAAGGAGCGTGCGGCGGCCAAGCGCCAGGCGGGCACGCCCGACGCGGACGAGCCCGAGAACGAGCTGACGGTGCTCTCCGAGATCCGCGACCTGCTCGCCGAGCGCCGCGGCGCCGAGTCGGTGAGCAGCGGCACGCACTCCGAGTAGCCCGGGGGATCCCCGCGGCGGTCACCAGTGCGGCGGTCGCTCCCGGGTGATGCGATCGTCGTCGGGATCCGGCCGGGTGCGCTTGCGCGTGCGCTTCGGGCGCGGGTCGGGTTCGGGCTCCGCCGCCGGCGCGGCCTGCTCGGGGGCCGGATCCGACCCGGGCGCGGGCGTCAACCGCGCGCGCCGCGCGGTGCCCTCGGCGCGCTCGACGCGCTGCCGCGGCTCATCGGACATCAGCCGGCCGCGGCATCCGCCGGTCGGGCCTCGGGCTTGCCGAGGAGCGTGGCGACGCGGTTCGCGACCGCCTCGGGGTTGCCGAAGAGCTCGAAGCTGTGCACGCGGAGGTAGTGCCAGCCGAGGCGGCGCAGCACCTCGGGGCGGAGCCGCAGCGACTCGCGCAGGCTGAGGCCCGTGAAGGCCTCGTCGGTCTCGACGACCACGGCCTTGCCGGCGTGGGCCGCGGCGAGGGCGAGCCGTCCACGATGACCGACGCTGACCCGGATGCCCCGGCGCGCGAGCCGGGCGGCGAGGTCGCCCAGCATCGAGGCACCGGCCTCGCCGTCGACGTCGGCCGCGGCGCGCTCCTCGGTCTGGGTCAGGATGTTCGCGAGGGCGAGCACGCCGTGCGACTGGCGCTCCTCGTCGATGTCCTCGGGGCGGAACGCCGAGACGAGGTCCATCGAGCGCCGTGCCCTGGTCATGCCCACCGCGAGGAGGCGATCGCCGCCCGGCTCGCCGAGCGAGCCGAAGCTCGACAGCAGCCGGCCGTGCGGGGTGCGCCCGTAGCCGACCGAGAAGATGACGCGGTCGCGGCTCTGCGCCACCGCCTGCTCGAGCGTGAGCACGGTGAACGGCTCGGCCCGGTCCTTCAGGATGAAGTCGGAGAGGTCGGTGCGCTTCGCGAAGGCCGCGAGCACCGCCTGGTGCACGCGTGCCGCGTGGCGGGCGCTGGCCGTGATGACCATGAGCGACTCGCGCGGACGCTTCACCGCGTGCTCCATCACGAGCTCGACGACCTTCGCCACCTCGGAGTCGATGCTCTCGACCGTGCCGGTGACGGCGTCGGGCAGCCCGTTGCCGCGCACGTAGTGGAGTCCGAGGCTGCCGTGGCCGAGGAAGCTGCCCGCCCACGGGAGCGACTCGATGCGACCGGCGTAGAACCGGCGGTTCACGAGCTCCGCCAGGTCCTCGCCGCCCGCCCGGTAGCTGCGGGTGAGGGTGAGGGTCGGCAGGAGCTCGCCGAGGCGCGCGAGCGCCGAATCCGCGTGGAGGGCGTCGACGCCGTGCTCGGTGGCCCGACCGGCGCCGTGCTCGGCATCGTCGATGCCGGTCTCGAAGAGCGTCGGAGTCTGGGTGACGGGGTCGCCGAAGGCGATCACCTGCTTCGCCCGGCGGATCGCGCCGAGGTTCTCGGCGATCGTCGTCGACCCCGCATCCACGAGCACCACGGCGTCGAAGGCGATGTCCTCGTCGATCTCGGGCACCTCGTAGGGCGACGCGAGCCACACCGGCGCGAGTGCCCGGAACAGGTGCGGCGTGCCCTCGTGCAGCGACTCCGGGCGCACGCGGTCGCCCCGGAGCATCCGCTTCAGCCGCTCGGCCTCGTCGGGGTGGTCGACCAGCGCGACCTTCCAGTTCTCGGCGAGGTGCCACGCGAGCTGGGGTCCGGCGGCGGAGGCGTGCGCCTCGTCGACCAGGCGGAAGTCGCCTTCGAGTCGATCGAGCACCGTGGTGTTCGCGCCGAGCAGTGCCCGGTCGTTCGCCAGCATCGCCTCGAGCACCGACTGCCACCAGGCGAGCTCGAGCTCGGCGGCCACGGCCTTCTCGGGCACGTGGCGCTTCGCCAGGTCGAGGAGCAGCGGATCGAGTCCGAGGTCGCGCAGGCGCGACAGCACGGCGGTGCGCTCCTGCAGGTTCGTCAGCACCTCCGACTCGGCGGCGAGTCCGGCGAGGTTCGCGATGAGCTCGCGCACGGGCCGCGCGGCCAGCTGCCGCGGCGTGCCGACCACCCCGAGCGGCCCGTCGAGGGCCGCGAGGTCGGTCGCCACCGTGCGGAAGGCGACGTGCACGTCGTCGATCCCGACCGGCACGCCGGGAATGGCGCCGGCCTCCGAGTACCGCTGCCACAGGGTGCGCTGCTGCTGGATGCCGCGAAGCGCGGCGTTGAGGTCGGTGACGTGCACGCCGGGGCGCACGTACTCGAGCGCGAGGCGGCGCAGGCGGCGACGGTTGGCTCCCGACATGCCGGGCGAGTCACGGCGCGACGAGGTCGCGGCGATGAGCTCGCCGAGCGGCCGGTCGAAGACCGACGGGAGGAAGCGGTCGAGGGTCTCGCGCACGTCGAGGAGCAGGCGCAGGAACACGCCGAGCTCGGCGACCGACTCGAACGGACGCAGCCGGGTCTGCGCGATGAGGCCGCGACCGCGCTCGAGGAGCCGTGGCAGCTCGGTGGCGCTCAGCCGCTTCGCGAGCTCGTGCGCGTGGGTGGCCTCGTCGGACGAGGTGAACGACGCGCCATACCAGGGCGAATCGCCCGGGCCGTATCGGAACTCGCCGAGCTCCGCGGCCCGCGCGAGGTCGCGCGCGACGCGGTCGCGGCCGCCGGCGAGTGCGACGAGGGCGGCGTGATCGAGCCGCGCGGTCGTCGACGGCGGCAGCGGGACCAGGGCGAGCCGAGCGAGCTCCCCGAGCGCGTCGAGCACCGAGACGTGCAGCTCGGGGTCGCGCCGGGTCAGCGCCGCGCGGTAGTCGAGCAGCACCTTGCGCAGCCGCACGAGCGCGTCGTCGACGTCGGCCACACGTGGCTGCTCGGCCTTCTCGTTGCGCGAGATCGACTGGATGAGGTCGCGGCGCAGGCTCGCGGTCGTGACGGCCACGCCGCCGAGTCCGACCTGACCCAGGCGATGCGCGATGCCGTCGAGGCTCGCCCGGCGCGCGCCGACGACGAGCACGCGCTTGTCCTTGGCGACGAGGGCGCCGATCGAGTTCACGATCGTCTGCGTGCCTCCGGTGCCGGGGAGCGTCTTCACGACGAGGGACGAGCCGGATTCGACCTCGGCGACGACCTGCTCCTGCTCGGGGTCGGCGTCGAGGAGGAGGGTGTCGGTCGACGGGGGGCGCTCGTCCTGCGCCACGGGCCTGGCGCGCTCGCCCTGCTCGGCGAGGGCGGCCCGCGCGGCCTGGTTACCGGCGATCGCATCGATGAGCGGGTGGTCGAGTCTCCGCACGTCGGCGGCCATGGCCGGCCCGACCTCGGCGAACGAGGACACCACGAGCCGCGGCGCGACGTGGAACCACGGCAGGTGCGAGGTGAGGCCGCGCAACCGATCGATGACGGGCTGCGGCTTGAACACGCCGTTCGTGATCGCGAGCGCGACGAACGCCTCGGCGTCGAGCGTGATCTGGAACTGCTCACGCAGCTCGCGGGCGAGCGCGGGATTGAGGAACGGCTGGCCCTTCAGCTTGAGCTCGAAGTCGCGGCCGTAGCGGCGGATGGCGAGCGGTCGAAGCAGCACTGGCGCGAGGTACTCCTCGCCGGCGTTGCGCCACGACGCGAGGCCGATCGCGAGGTGCACCGACTCGATCCCGCGCACCGAGCGCAGCTCGATTCCCTTCTGGGTGATCTCCGCCGCGGCCAGGCGGGCGTTGCGCAGGGCGAGCTCGTCGCGGATGAGGCTCGAGAGCAGCGTCGACTTGCCCGTGATGAACTGGGGCAGGCCCCCCGGATGGGTCGTCGAGAGCTCGATGCGCGTGCGCGGCGTGTCGACGAAGCGCACGAGCGGCGACCGACCGCCGACCTCGGCCAGCTCGCCGTGCCACCGGCGCCAGGAGGGCTCGGCGACGTTCCCGGCGACGAGTCCTGGGTCGCCGAGGCTGAGGCCTTCGGGGCTGGTGATGTCCTGTCGCATGGGATCCGGGGTGAGGCGTTCGGCTGCGGCATCGGGCTCGGACCCGAGGATGTCCTCCTCGTCATGGTTCCGATCGAGCCGCCGCACACGGACACCATACGTGGCTTCGCGCGGAATCACGGGAGCATCGCCGCATCCGACGGGTTTCGGCGCGGGTAGGGTGGCACCGGCGGCGGATGCCCCCGCGCCGCCGCCTCGACCGGCATCGACCCTGCAGGAGCCGCCCATGCGAAGCATCACCCCGTCGGAGGTGCACGCCGCCGACGACCCCTACATCCTCGACGTGCGCGAGCCCGACGAGGTCGCGCAGGCCCGGATCGAGGGCGCGCGGCACATCCCCCTCGGCTCGCTCACGGCACGTCTCGACGAGATTCCCCGCGATCGCGCCGTGTACGTCCTCTGCCATGTCGGCGGCCGCAGCGCGCAGGCCACGCAGTACCTCGAGGGCAACGGCTTCGACGCGGTGAACGTCACCGGCGGCATCGTGGGCTGGTACCGGGCCGGCCTGCCCGTCGTCATGGGCGCCGAGTCCTAGGCAACGGATCCGACGGCACGAGGCGCCGACCCGGGTCCTCCGGATCGACGCCTCGTCGTGCGTCGGCGGCCGCGGCGTCAGAGCGCCGCGTGCAGCTCCAGGCCGTGCGCCTTGGCGACGCCCTCGTTGGTGAGTCGACCCCGGGTTGCATTCAGGCCCTTGGCGAGCGCCGCGTCCTCGGCCAGCGCGGCCTGCCATCCGAGGTCCGCGATCTTCATCGCGTAGGGCAGGGTCGCGTTCGTGAGGGCGGGCGTCGACGTCGCGGGGACGGCGCCGGGCATGTTCGCGACGCAGTAGAAGATGGCGTCGTGCACGCGGTAGGTCGGCTCGGCGTGCGTCGTCGGGTGCGAGCCCTCGAAGCATCCGCCCTGGTCGATGGCGATGTCGACGAGCACGGCGCCCGGCTTCATGGCGGCGACCATCGCGTCGGTCACGACCTTCGGCGCGGCGGCGCCCGGAACGAGCACCGCTCCCACCACGAGGTCGGCGTCCTTGAGCTGGCGCGCGATCTCGTAGGACGAGGAGGCGAGGGTCTTGATGCGGTGGTCGTAGCGTGCATCGAGCTCGCGCAGCTTCGGCAGCGAGATGTCGAACACGGTCACGTCGGCGCCGAGGCCGAGCGCGGTCGCGGCGGCCTGCTCGCCGGCGACGCCGCCGCCGATCACGACGACCTTCGCCGGAGCCGTGCCGGGGACGCCGCCGAGGAGCACGCCGCGGCCGCCCTTCGACGCGTGCAGCGAGGCGGCGCCGACCTGCGGGGCGAGCCGGCCGGCGACCTCGCTCATCGGGGTGAGCAGCGGCAGGGACCGGTCGGCGAGCTGCACCGTCTCGTACGCGATGGCGGTGACCCCGGAGTCGATGATGGCGCGTGTGAGCGGCAGGTCGGCCGCGAGGTGGAGGTAGGTGAAGAGGGTGAGGTCCTCGCGCAGGAAGCCGTACTCCTGCTCGATCGGCTCCTTCACCTTGAGCACGAGCTCGGCCGACCAGGCCTCTGCGGCGGAGCCGACGATCGTCGCGCCCGCCTCGCGGTACTCCTCGTCGGTGTAGCCGGCGCCGACGCCGGCGCCCGCCTGGATGTCGACACGGTGGCCGCGCCCGACGAGGGCGTGCACCCCCGCGGGCGTCATGGCGACGCGGAATTCGTTGTTCTTGATCTCTGCGGGCACGCCGACGTGCATGGTGGTCTCCGAATGCTGTGGGTGGAATTGCCTCAATCGTCGCCTGTTGTTCGCTGTTTCGGAAGCCCTTCCGCATGATGTTCGCTAGGATCGTCGGTATCCATTCACTTGTTCGGAAGGATGCCCCTCCGTGGCCGACGCACCGCAGATCAGCGCACCCGGCCGGATCGAGCTCGACGACGTCGATCGGCAGATCGTGGCGATCCTGCACGAGAACGCCCGCATCCCGAACGTCGAACTGGCCCGCGAGGTGGGCATCTCCCCGTCGACCTGCCTCGCGCGCGTCCGCTCCCTCCGCGAGCGCGGGGTGATCGTGCGCTACACCGCCGAGATCAATCCGGCGGCGCTGGGCTTCACGTTGCAGGCGCTCGTGAGCGTGCGCATCCGGCCGGGGGCACGACACCTCATGGAGCAGATCTCCGATGAGCTCCGGCAGGAGCCCGAGGTCGCACAGCTCTTCTTCCTCGGCGGCACGGAGGACTTCCTCATCCACGTGCGCGTGCGCGACAGCGAGCACGTGCGCCAGTTCGTGCTGAAGAACCTCTCCGCGAACCCGGCGGTCGCGCTCACCGAGACGAACCTGGTGTTCGAGCACCACACGGCGCTCTCGGCGGGACTTCGCGCGGTGCTCTGAGCCCGGCGGCCACGTGGCATCCGCCCGCCGGCGTGCCGCTCACCCCCGCAACGGCAGGATCTCGGACAGCGCGAGGTCGTCGGGCGACTCGAGCTGCTCGTAGGTGCAGCTCTCCGGCGTGCGGTCGGTGCGCCACCGCCGGAACTGCGCGGTGTGCCGGAACCGATCGCCCTCCATCTTCTCGTAGGCCACCTCGACGACGAGCTCGGGACGCAGGGGCACGAACGAGAGGTTCTTCCCTGCGTTCCACCGGCTCACGGCGCCCGGCAACCGCGTCGACTGGTGCGCCTCCTGGTCGGCCCACTCCCCCCATGGATGCTGCGACAGGTCGTCGGCGACGAGCGGCTCGAGCTCGGCGACGAGGCTCGCCCGCCTGGCCATCGGGAACGAGGCGGCGACGCCGACGTGGTGCAGCCGGCCGTCGTCGTCGTAGAGCCCGAGCAGGAGCGAACCGACGATCCCACCGGTCTTGTGCCACCTGAAGCCGGCGACGACGCAATCCGCCGTGCGCTCGTGCTTCACCTTGAACATCGTGCGCTTGTCGGGCTGGTAGGTGCCGTCGAGCGGCTTCGCCACGACGCCGTCGAGGCCTGCTCCCTCGAAGCGCGTGAACCAGTCGTTCGCCTCGGCCAGGTCGGCGGTCGCGGGCGTGACGAACACGGGGTCGGATGCCCCGGCGAGCGCCTCCACGAGTGCACGCCGGCGATCCGCGAACGGCTCGTCCATCAGGTCGTCGTCGGCGATGGCGAGCAGGTCGAACGCGACGAACGAGACCGGGGTCTGCTCGGCGAGCATCCGCACCCGGCTGTCGGCCGGATGGATGCGCTGCTGCAGCGCGTCGAAGTCGAGCCTCCCGTCGGAGACGAGGATGATCTCGCCGTCGACGACGCAACGCGGCGGCAGGTTCTGCCGCAGTGCCTCGACGAGTTCGGGGAAGTACCGCGTCATCGGCCGCTCGTTGCGGCTGCCGAGCTCGATCTCGTCGCCGTCCTTGAAGACGATCGTGCGGAAGCCGTCCCATTTGGGCTCGACGTGGCCGACGTCGGGGATCTCCTTCACGGATTTCGACAGCATCGGCGCGAGGGGCGGCATCACCGGGAGGTCCATCCGTCCATCTTGCTGCGCCGGCGCCGACTCCGCAGCCCCGAGTCCGCCATCCGTACCGACGCCCGGTGGGTAGCACCGGCTCGCGGGCGGGTCAATCCCCTGCCCCCGCGGCACGGGCGTGCGTAGCGTCGGAGCTGGCCGACCTAGTTGGCGCGGTCGGCCGCGAGCGAGGAGAGCACCGATGAGCGACCCCGACCCTACCGATCCGAAGGCGGCCGACGAACTCGATGCCGCGGTGGATGCCGCCGAGCGGCATCAGCGTGCCGAGGAGGACGCCGACGCCGACGAGCACGTCGTCATCCGCGACCCCGAGACCGGCCACGTCGCAGAGGAGCCGGCGCCATGAGCTCCGTTCTCGACGACCCGGCCCACGACGAACGCCCGAGGCAGGGCAACATCCTTCCGCCGATCGGCATCTGGTGGCCGATGCTCGAGCGGCCGCTGCAGCGCGAGGTGCTGGAGAACCTGGAAGCGCCGCTCCGCGGCGCCGTCGTGCGACGCATCTACGACCTCTGCGAGCTCGAGGGCGAGCCGATCCCCCGCGGCGGGCTTCGGCTCGGCGTCAACGAGCGCGCCTACATCGCCGGCTGGATGCACGCCGTCGACTGGAACTGACCCCTCGGTCGGGCGTCGCCCGGGTCTCGTCCACGGATGTCGCGGCTGCGGCATCCGCGCACGCGTGCTCGCACGGGCGGAACGGCACCCCGGCGCGTCGAAGGCCGCTGACGCCGCCGCGCGGGGCACACTCCTGTCGTGGAGACTGAACCGGCGACCGCCGAACGGCACTACGCGCGCGACACCCTGGAGTTCGCGCGCGCCTTCACGTTCTTCGACGCGGTCTACGCCTTCGCGCTGACCCTGCTCGTCGTCAACATCGACCCGCCGGAGGCGGCGGACTGGACGAGCCCGTCCGCGCTGCTCGGCAGCGGCCTCGAGTGGCAGCTGCTCGGCTTCGCGATCAGCTTCTCCGTGATCGCGGTGTTCTGGCGGGTGAACCACCGGATCGTCGCGGGCTTCCGCGCCCTCAGCCCGGGCACGATCACGGCGAACCTCGTGGCCATCGCATTCGTCGTGCTCATCCCGTTCTCGACCCAGGGCGTCAGCGACGTCGAGACCGCCGACGCCCCGCTCGCGGTGGCCGTCTACGCCCTCGACATCAGCTGCGCGGTGCTCGCGCAGGCGGCGTTGTTCTACGTCGCGCGGCACGACGGCGTGCTCGCGCACCCGCTTCCCCGACGCGCCGATCGGGCGAAGCTGCTCGACACGCTGACGATCCCGGCGATCTTCCTCGTCTCGATCCCGATCGCCTACGCCTGGGGCGCCGATGCGGGCCGGTGGACGTGGGCGCTGCTCATCGTGGTCGGTCCGATCAGCGGACGCCTGACGTCCCGCCGGGTGGCGCGGATCGTCGCCGAGGACGCCGCGGCCCGCGGCATCCGCTCGGAACCCGACGCCTGACGTCGATCACGCGGGCACCCGTACGTCCCGTCGGCACGACCGGACACGAACCAGACGCGCCCGGCCGAAGTCAAGACCCTCCCGCGAATCCGATACGGCGGAAAGGATGTTCCGACCCGGCTCCGCGCACTCCGCGCGCGTCGATCGCCGGCGTCTGCGAACGGAGCGGAATGGGCACGTTGGTCTACGACAGCGGTGTTGCGGCGGAACTGGACGATCGGACGCTCGCGCACCTGCAGGTCATCATCGTGAACAAGCTCCGCCGGCAGGAGAGCTTCCCGTTCACATGGAACGATGAGCGCCGGTCGATGACGGTCTGGCTGAGCCCGAACACCCCGATCGCGTTCGTGTACCACGGCAACCGCCCGCCCCGGCTCAACCGGGCATGGCTCGAGGACCTCGCGCTGATGGCGAACTCGGTGGGCGGCCTCGTGGTCGTGCCCGAGCCGTCGGACGACGCGCTCAGGGCCGAGGCGCCGGAGGTGCTCCCAGCCGATAGAACAGGAACGGGATCGCCGAGATGAGGCAGCTGGCGGCGGGCACCAACGTGATCGAGGCGAAGACGAGATCCTGCATCGCGGGCGTGACGGTCACCCCGGCTTCATAGCCGGCCATCACCACGAACGCCCCGAACACGAGCACGGCCAGTGCGTTCATGATCTTCGTGGCGAAGGTCAGGCTGGCGAAGGAGATGCCGTCGTTGCGCACGCCGAGGCGGCGCTCCGCGTCGTCCACGGAATCGGCGATCATCGTCGCCTGGGTCACGAGGAAGATCCCGAGCGTCAGGCCGGTCAGGAAGATGAAGACGAGGATGGCGCCGAGGTTCGCGAAGCCCACGAGGTACATGGCCACGTACAGGGCGGCGGCGACCAGGGAACTGCCCACGATCAGGGTGCGGCCGGTGAGGTGGCGCAGCAGGAGCGGGGTGAGGAACGACGAGACGACCATTCCCAGGATGATCGCGGCGCCGACGAGGGTGAACGTGCCCTCGTCGCCGTAGGCGATCACCACGAACACCGCCCCGCCCGCCTGCACGATGAACCGGCCGAAGCCGAGCACCGAGCCGAGCAGCACCATCAGCAGCGGCGTGTTCCTGAACAGCGTCGTCGCGAGCTGGCGCATCGAGAGGCCCGTGGATGCCGCAGTGGTCTGCCGCTCGCGGGTGAAGAAGAAGGCGAGCAGGAACACCGCCATCCCGAGCACCGAGGTGATGAAGACGGCGAGGGACCAGCCGCTCGACGTCGTCTGCGGTCCGGAACTCAGGAGACGCGCCAGCCACGGCATGCCGAGCGTGGCGAGTCCGAGGGCGATGGCCCCGAAGGCGCGCACCATCCCGATGACGCGCGTCCGTTCGACCGGATCGCTGAACGCGGAGCCGATGAGACCCCAGAACGGCACGTCGCACACCGTGTACGCGAGGCTCCAGAGCACGTAGCAGACGCCGAAGTACACGAGCTTCACCGGTTCCGCGGTGTCGGGGACGGTGAAGAGGAGTCCCGAGAGCAAGGCGACCGGCGCGGCCGAGAAGAGGATGTAGGGACGCAGCTTGCCCCATCGGGTGCGGGTCATGTCGATGATGCTGCCCATCACCGGGTCGAGGATGGCATCGACGATCTTCGAGACGGTGATGATGACCGTGACCACGGCCAGTCCCGCCGTGCTGATGCCCGCGTACTGCAGCAGGTACACGAGGATGAACGTGGACACGGTGGTCAGCACGAAGTTCTGGCCGAAGCCCGCGCTGATCACCGCGATGCGCTGACGCCGCGGCGCGACGGCGGGCCCGGTCGACGTCTGCTTCGCGGTCGCGGTCACGGTTCAATCCTCCAGCAGGATCGTCTTGATCTCGAACGGGCGGAACGCGAGCCGCCCGAGGTCCGCCTCCCCGGCGGGCCGCTCGATCAGGTCGGTCTCGCGCGCGGTTCGGTGCGGCAGGTCGACCCGGAGCCTGGTCGTGGTCGGGCGTCCCAGGCTCTCGTAGAGACGCAGCACCACTCCCTCGCCCTGCTCGGCAACCTTCACGGTCTCGATGATCACACCGGGGTCGTCGACGACCGCGACGCTGTCGAACCGCACGCCCTCGGTCATCCGCAACGGGTTGTTCAGGCGGTAGGCCTCGCGCACGACCTTGGCGAGGTCGCCGTCGTCGAAGGGGCAGAACGCATACGTGAAGCGATGGATGCCGCGATCGGCGGTCCGGTCGGGGAACGTCGGCGAGCGCAGCAGGTTGAGGCTCAGCAGGCCGTTCTTGGCCCGATGACCGTACTTGCCGTCGTTGAGCAGCGCGAACCCGCCGCCGGCGTCCTCCGTGGCGATCCACTTGTGCGCGCACACCTCGAACTGGGCCTTCTCGACGGCGTCTCGCTCCGTCGTGACCCGCTCGATGTGCCCGAACTGGATCTCGCAGCGCACCGACTCGCCGTAGTGCGTCGGGCGGAACTCGGCCCGGAGCATCCGATGCCGCTCGTGCCAGTCCACCTCGGTGTCGAAGCGCACCACGTCGCTGCCCGCCTCGAGGACGACGCGCTGGTCGATCGTCAGGGTCCGTCCGCGGTACACCTGGCGGCGCACCGCGACGGGGCCGTCCACCGTCGTCTCCACGTGGCTCACTCGCAGCACGCGCGGCGGGGCGTCCACGTAGTCGGGCTTGATGTCCCAGGCGTTGAACGGCCAGACGTAGGGATCCCTGTGCACCACGAGTCGGTTCAGGCCGCCGGCGGCGTGCTCCGCGCCGTCGCGGTCGAGGCACGAGGCGATCGCCCCCGTGTCGTCGAATCGCAGGGTCAGGATGCCGTTGCTCAGGGTGTCGGCAACGGATGCGAGCTCGGGGAGCGCCTCGACGGGCTCCAGCGGCACCGCGGCGTACGGCGGCACCTTCGCGTGGAACCAGCGCTCGTCGTGCCTCACGAATTCGCTCCGAGGCAGGCTGGTGAGGTTCAGTGCGGTGGGCGAGTCACCCTCGCGCGGCAGGCGACCGACGAGGCGGTCGGCGTACGCGTCGAGGCTCGCCTCGATGCGCTCGTAGGTCTCGGTCGCCTCGCGGTTGACCCGCGCGATCGACGAGCCCGGGACGATGTCGTGGAACTGGTTCAGCAGCACCTCGCGCCAGTGCTGCTCGAGCACGGGCCGGCTGTCGTCGTGCGCGAGCACGGCGAGGGCCTCGGCCTCGTGCAGCTTGCGCTCGACGAGGCGGTTGTGCCGCTTGATCCGGCCCTGCGTCGTGTAGGTGCCCTGGTGCGTCTCGAGGTACAGCTCGCCGACGTGGGTGTGCGCGAGGTCACGCCGCTCGAGCGATCGGAAGAAGCTGCCGGCCGAGGAGTACTCCAGCCGCGGGAGTCCTCGGAGACTCCGCTCGCGGCGCGTGAGCTCGTGGTGGATCTCGTTCGGGCCTCCCCCGCCGTCACCCGATCCGTAGACGAGCAGCGCCGTGTTCAGCGCGCGCTCGGGATACTGCCTGATGCCCGTGAGCAGGTTGTCGGCTGCACCGCGGCTGTTGTAGTCGCCCTCCGGCGGCATGTGCACGAGCACCGTGGATCCGTCGATGCCCTGCCAGTGGAAGGTGCGGTGCGGGAAGTCGTTGATCTTGTTCCAGGCGAGCTTGATCGTCAGGAACCAGTCCATTCCGGTGCCCCGGAGGATCTGCGGCAGGTTGCCGTTGTACCCGAAGGTGTCGGGGAGCCAGCAGAGCCGCAACTGGTCGTCGGTGAGCCCGAACTCCTCCTGGAGGAAGCGTCGACCGACGAGGGCCTGCCGCACCAGCGACTCCCCCGACGGCAGGTTCGTGTCGGGTTCCACCCAGAACGAGCCCTGCAGCTCCATGCGCCCCGCAGCGACGGCGCGACGCATCCGCTCGAACAGGGCCGGATGCCGCTCCTTCATCCACGCCATCTGCTGCGGCTGCGAGGTGCCGTAGACGTAGTCGTCGCGTCGGTCGATCGCGTTCAGCGCGCGGACGTAGGTGCGTGCGGCCTTGCGCCGCGTCTCCCGGAGGGGCCACAGCCAGGCCATGTCGAGGTGACCGTGGCCGACGGCGCTGTACACGAACTCGCTCGTCGATGGCTCCGACAGCCGCTCGGCCAGTGCCGCGCGCGCGCCGGTGGGATCGCCCTCGGTGAAGCGGGCGTCGGCGTCGCGGAGGGACCGGCGCAGTCCGGATTCGAGCGCGGGGTCGTCGGTCGCGCCGGCCAGCACGAGCAGCGTGAGGTAGTCGTAGTAGAGCGCGTGGACCTCGTCGTCGCGGGTCGCGAGGTGGGCGCCGTGGTAGACGGCCCGGCCCACCTCGTAGAGGATCCAGCCGTTGTACGTGACGTCGGCGAAGAACTCGATCCTGCCCGACGTGGCGTCGACGTTCAGCACCGGCCGGAACCGGGCGCCGCTGTTCGGCAGGTCGCCCTGCTGGAACACGGTGCTCACCGAGTCGAGGAGCTCACCGTCTGCCGAGTGCACGAGGCCTTCGCCGCGGATGCCGAGCATCACGACCGGGTGATCGACCCCGGCGGGCACGTCGCCCGTGATGTGCAGCCACGCGCAGTCGAACACCCCGCCCCAGCGGGTGCCGGGCCGCAGCGGCGCGAACGCCGTGCGGTCGAGCTCGTCGAACGGGATCGGCTCGGCCGAGCGGACGATCTCGGCGTCCAGCGTCGCGACGGGCGCGTAGATCCGCCTGCGGATGCGCATGAGCCGGCGATACTCTCGGGGCTGCTGCACACGGAGGCCGAAGAGCCACGACGCGAACCCCGCCATCCGTGCCCTCTCTGCCCGATGGGCCGCCTCGGATCCGCCGCTCCACTGCGGGACCGGATCACGTCGGCGGCTCGCGGTCGTCAGTCTATGCCAGTGCGTGAACCTCGAAGCGGAGCTCCGGCAGCACGTTCGGATCGGATCCGGGCGGGACGGGAGCGCCCCGCGCGACGACTCACTCGGCGTCGCCGAGCCGCTCGAGGAGGTCGACCGCCGCGCGGGCGTAGTCGCTGATCCATCGATCGTGGATGCGCTTGATGGGCAGCGGCGCGAGGGCGAGATGCCGCTCCCGGCCGATCCTGCGTCCCGTCACGAGTTCGGCGCGCTCGAGGACGCGGAGGTGCTGGAGCACGGTGGTGCGATCGAGGCCGGGGAACCGCGCGCAGAGCTCGCCCGTGGTGCACGGGGAATCCTTGAGTACATCGAGGATCCGGCGACGCGTGTGCGAGGCGAGCGCCTTGAAGACGAGATCATCGGACCCCTTGCCGCCACCGGGTGACATGTTGTAAAACTACAACATGAACGAGGAACGCCGGCTCGACACGCTCGGCTTCACCGTTTCCGGTCGCATCGCCAGGCCCGTGGCCGAGGTGTACGAGGCCGTCGCCGACCCCGAGCAGCTCTCGAAGTACTTCACCACCGGTGGGGCACGCGGCCGACTCGAGGCGGGCGGCGAGGTCACCTGGGACTTCCATGACTTCCCGGGCGCCTTCCCGGTCACCGTCGTCGCGGCGGACCCGCCGCGACGGATCGTGATCGAGTGGGAGGGCGAGGCGACGACGGGCGACCGGGGCTCGACCACCACCACCTTCGAGTTCGAGCCGGTCGACGACGGCGCGAGGACCCTCGTGACGATCACCGAGGCGTCCTGGCAGGTCACTGCCGACGGGGCGAAGCACGCATTCGGCAACTGCGCGGGTTGGACCGGCATGCTCGCCGCGATGAAGGCCTGGCTGGAGCACGGCATCAACCTGCGCGACGGCTTCTACGCCTAGGACGCCACGGACGGCCCTCGCGCAACGCCTCCTTCGCACGCGAGCGGGCGGCGCCGGCACCGCCCCACTCGCACTCGAGCGGCGCCGGCGGCACTGCCCCTTCCACGTGGACTTGCCGCGAACGCTTCCGGATGCGCCGAGGTGGGCTTACGATATATCGCGTCATGGGTTCGCGTTATATCGCGTCATGATCAGGATGCCGGTGCGTCGATGCTCGGCCCGGAACGGGGAGGTGGTCGGGTGACCGGCCTCGAATGGGTGCTCGCGGCACTCGCGATCGTCATCCTGCTGGGAATCTGCGGGATCGTCGCGCTCGTCCTCATCATCCGATCGCTCTACCGCCGGATCCGCCGCAGTCGCGCCGTCGGCGGCGCCGTGCTGCGCACCCGCGCCCGCGTGAGCCGAGGGCCGCAGCGGACGATCCTCTCCCTGCGCGTGCGACTCGAGCAGTCCCTCGACAGCGGAAAGGCCGCGGTCGAGCTCGCGGCTCGGAGCGGTGGCCCGCGGGGCGACCTCCCGCGGCTCTACCGTCGCATCGAGCAGGAGGGCATCGCCCTCGACCTGCAGCTCCAGCTGATGGAGAGCGAGGCCGACGCCGCCGTGCTCGCCGCGGACCTCCCCGCCGCCACCGACCGCGTCGAGCAGGTCGTCGCGCTGGTGCGCCGGCTGCGCTCCGCCGTCGCGTCGGGCCTCGCGGGACTCACCGACGACACGCTCAGCACGCTGGGCTCCGAGATGGACCGGGAGGTCGCCGCGCTGCATGCCGGCGTGCAGGAGCTGCAGGCGCTCAACCGACGCGACGGATTCGCGGAACCGACCCGGCCGCCATCGACCGATCGCCTCCATGGCTCGAGATAAAAGGGGAACACCATCATGAGCAGCAACACCTCACGCGTGAAGACGATCTTCCGGAGCAAGACGTCGAAGGCCCTCGACAAGGTGGAGGACCCCCGCGACACCCTCGACGACAACTACGACCAGCAGGTGAAGCTGCTCCACCAGGTGCGGCGGGCCGTTGCGGAGGTCGCGACCGCGAAGAAGCGCATCGAACTGCAGGGACAGGAGATGGGCAGCCGCTACCAGCGCCTCGGCAGCCAGGCCAGGGAGGCGTTGGCGCAGGGGCGCGAGGACCTCGCCCGCGCGGCGCTCGAGCGTCGTGCGCTGCTCGAGAACCAGGTCGCGAAGCTGCAGCAGCAGTTCTCCTCGCTCGAACGGCAGTCCTCGCAGCTGCAGGAGCGGGAGCGAGTCCTCACGGAGCAGGTCGGCGCGTTCCGCATCGAGAAGGAGACGATCAAGGCCACCTACACGGCCTCCGAGGCGCAGGTGAAGGCGAACGAGGCCGTGTCCGGCCTGAGCAACACCATCACGGAGGTCGGCAGCAGCCTCGACCGCGCGCGCGATCGGGTCGCGCAGATGCAGGCTCGCGCGGCCGCCACCGACGAGCTGCTCGCCAGCGGAGCGCTGACGGACCTCACGGCCGCGCCCGATGCCGACATCGAGCGGCAGCTGGCCGCCGTCTCGGCGAAGGCCGACGTGGACCGCCAGCTCCAGGCGCTGAAGGACGCCAACCCCTCGGCCGCCGCGCCGGCCTCCGAGCGCGGTGGCTCGGCAGCCGACGGCTGGCTGGGCATCGGACAAGGCACGCCCCAACCCTGAGTCGACGGCGGCCGCGAGGCGGGTCATGCGAGCGCGCGTCGCCGTGCATGTCGTGGGTGCCCCTGGAGGGACTCGAACCCCCAACCCTTTCCTTAGGACGGAACTGCTCTTCCATTGAGCTACAGAGGCTGACCGCACGAGTCTACCGGCTCGCGATAACGTGTTCAGCGGCGTGCGAGACGCCGACGAACGCGGCGGTGCCGCGGGAGGAGAGGGCGACGTGGCGCAGGCGGGGACGACGAGGTTCTGGGTCGGCGCGTCGACGCTCGGCTCCCTCGGAACGGCGGCTCGAGGCATCCGACCGCTGGATGTCGCGGTCGACGGCACGGCGACGCTCGGCGACCCCGTCGACGTGGGACCGAATCCCATGTACCTCGCGGTCTCCGGTGCCACGGGCGTGCTCGGCATCCTGCACGAGCTCGCCGAGGGCCTCGTCTCGACCTGTACGATCGAGGGCGATGCACTCCGCCCGTTCGGGCTGCCCGGCGCGACGGATGCCGCGGACCCGTGCCACCTCGCCTTCGACGAGTCGGGCTCGTGGATGTTCGCGGCGAACTACACGGGCGGGCGCCTCACGGCGCACCAGGTCGCACCGGATGTCGCGGCCGACGCGACGCACGCCGTGGTGTTCGCGGGTGCGGGCCCGGATCCCGAACGGCAGGCGTCGCCGCATCCGCACCAGGCCGTGGTCGACCGCGCCCGGGACCGGTTGCTCGTGCCCGACCTCGGCGCCGACCGCGTGCGCGTGCTCGGGCTCGGCGCGATGCCCTCAGAGCTGGCGCACGACGCCTCCGCCGACCTCGTGGTCCACGCGGGCGCCGGCCCGCGGCACCTCGTGGTCGTCCGCGACCTGGCCGTGGTGGCGAACGAGCTCGACCGCAGCGTGAGCGTCATCGACCTGGTCCGCGGGCGCGAGGTCTCGGTGATCCCCGTCGACGAGCGCGTCGAACCCCGGGGTCTCGGGCTCTCCGCGATCCGCCTCACGAGAGCGGGCACGGTGCTCGTCGGGGACCGCGACGCCGACGCGCTCGTCGCGCTGCGCCTCGATGCCGACGCCGGTACGCTGGCGCGCGTCGCGTCGATGCCCACGGGCGGGCGGCATCCGCGCGACCTGCACGTCACGCACGACGAGCGATTCGCGCTCGTCGCCGACCAGGGCTCGGACTCGATCGCCGTGATCGCCCTCGACCGCGGCGTGCCCACGGCGGTGGTCTCGACGATCGGCACGCCGGCGCCGGCGTGCCTCGCGCGGGTTCCCTGACCGGCGCGGTGCCCAGCTGCCGTCAGTTGTAGCCGAGGACGACGATCGCGGAGGTGGTCGGCGCGAGCTCGTCGACGAACCCGATCTCCTCGAGTCGTGCCTCGTCCAAGGGCTGCGTCATCGCCGTCACCTGCTCCTCCGTGGAATGAGCTCCAACGCTACCCGGAGAGTGACGATGGCCTCACTGTCCGAGTCGTCCAACTTCGGTGGCCGTTTTCGCCATGTCGTCGACAATGCGGCGTCAGACGGGCGGGTAGAGGTAGATCGCCGAGCCGTTCGGGATCACCCGCACGTGGTACGAGTGGTCGCTGTTCTGGTTGTACTCCTCGATCGTGACCGTGCCGTCGCCGTTCACCGACTGCACGTACGCCACGTGGTTGTACGGGAACCAGGCCACCGCGCCGACGATCGGGTCGCTGCTCGTGGCCCAGCCGTGGCGAGCCCATTCATCGGCCCACGCGTAGGCGCTGCCCGAGGCGAGGTTTCCCCAGGTCCACTTCCAGGGCGCGCCCGTGACGCCGGCATCGCGGTTGAGGCGCCAGGCCACGAAGTCGACGCACTCCCGGTAGTAGTACCGGAGCGGCGACAGCCCGCCGCCGTAGTCGTCGGGCGTCTCGTTCCACCACGGGTAGTCGTCGCCCTCGGCCTGCTGGGCCGGCGTGTAGTACGCGCCCGAGCGGTTCAGCTGTGCCCCGTAGGTCGCACGCTCGGCCTCCTCGGCCGCCGCGTCGATCTCGGCCTTGGTGGTGACCGCGAACGCGTCGCTCGAGACCGGCGCACCGCTCGCGAGCGCCGACACGTCGACGTTCTGCGCCTCGGCGACCGAGAGGCTGAAGACGCCGGATGCCTCGAAGCCGCCACCGGGCATGATCGCGTAGGCGGGGAGCGCCACCGTGCCGACGATCGCGGGCACCACGAGCACGGTGGCGAACACGCGGGCGGGGCCGTTGCGGCGAGTGGGACGCTGCGGCGCGAGGGCCGCCCGGGCCACGTCGCCGCCGGGTGCCGCGCGGCGAGCCGAGGTCACGGGCGCGCCGGCAGCGGCATCCGCTCGAACCGCGCGTGCACGACGACCCCGCTTCGGGGCGGAACGACGTGCGCGACCGCGATCGACCGTTCGTCGCTCGGAGCGCGTCGGCTCGTGGGCGTCGTTCTCGTCACCGTGCAACTGTTGATCCTCCGGACCCCGCTCGAGGCCGCAGGGCAGCCCGGAACGGGTTGGCTTCGTTGGTGGTCGCGGAGGTCGGGGGTCTCCGGACTCGTTCCACCATAGGGTACGTCGGAGCCGATGTCACGGAGCGTCAGGCGGCCGTGGCGAGGTACTCGTGCCACTGCGGGAGCGGTCGCTCGAATCCGCGCACCACCCAGCTGCGACCCTGCGGCATGCCGGGCGTGAAGCGCAGCTCCCAGCCCATCTCGGCGGGTGTGTGGTCGCCCTTGGTGTTGTTGCAGCGCAGGCAGCAGGCCACGAGGTTCTCCCACGTGTCGCGACCGCCGCGGGAGCGCGGCAGCACGTGGTCGATCGTCGCCGCCGATCGGCCGCAATAGGCGCATCGGTGCTCGTCGCGCCGGAGCACGCCGCGCCGGCTGACCGGCACGGCGTGCACGCGCGGCGTGCGGACGTACCTGGTCAGCAGGATCACGCTCGGACGGTCCCAGGAGCCGCTCGCCGCGCACACCGGATTCCCCTCCTCGTGCAGGATGACGGTGGCCTTCTGGTTCATCACGAGCAGGAGCGCCCGCTTGAAGGAGACGACGGCGAGGGGCTCATATCCGGCGTTGAGCACGAGTGTGCGCATGGGGTGCCTTTCGATCGGGGCTGGATGGCTTCCAGCCGCGTGAACGGATCGACGCGCCGAGCGCACGACGGCGTGCCGGAGGGGAGGTCGCAGGCCCGCGCGATCGACCCGGAGAACGAAGAACGGGCACCGTCATGAAGACAGTGCCCGTCGGAGCGTTCGCCCGGATCGTGCTCGGCTGACTGCTGCGCCGTTGGTGGAACTGGGCGCGCACATCCGTGGAATGGATGCTGCGCGTCTCGACCATCGGCTTCCCCTGCCCGGCTCTCGGATCGTCAGGGTTCAAGGGTACGGCACGAATGGCGTGCCGGGTCACCCCGGCACGCCATTCACAGCTCGCGTCACGCGATGTTCACGGATCAGATGCGCACGATGTAGTAGTCGCTCGTCCAGATCGGCTGCGTGCGGACCACGGTGCCCTCGTACGGGGCGTGCAGGATCATCCCGTTGCCCGCGTAGAACCCGATGTGCCCGGGCATCACCACGAGGTCGCCGGGAACGGCCTGCGACTCAGAGATCTGGGTGCCCGCCGCGGCCTGGCTGGCGGAGGAATGGGGCAGGCTGATGCCGAACTGCGCGTAGACGTACTTGACGAGGCCCGAGCAGTCGAAGCCGGCCGGCGTCGCGCCGCCGTACACGTAGGGCACGCCGAGGTACTGCTGGGCGACGGCGAACACGCTGGCGGGATCGGCGGACCCGTACACCGGGGACGCGGCGAGCTCGTCGGCGGAGAGGCCGGAGTACCCGGCCGCGTAGGAGGCCATCTGCGCCTCCGCCGCCTGGCGGGCCGCTTCGGCCGCCGCTGCAGCCTCGGCGGCGGCGCGGATCTCCTCGCCGGTCGTCGCCGAGAACGAGTCCTTGGTCACGGGTGCGGCGATGACGTCGTCGGTGACCTCGACCGTCTGGGCCTGCGCCTTGGTGAGCGCCGTCTCGGCGGAAGTGCCGAACTGCGGGCCCTCGCTTCCGGGTGCGAACGCGTACGCGGGGATCGCCAGGGTGCCGACGATGCCGGCGGCCACGGTCATCACCACGACGTTCGCCACGCCGCCGCGGCGGAGTCGTCGAGCGGTCGACGGCAGTGGTCTCGTGGCGACCTGCTGTGCGAGGTCCGAAGTGCGGGTAGCCGGGACCTTCGAGACGGGAGACGCCTTCGAGAGGGCCCCACGTGCGGTGTCCATGGTGGAACGTCGCCGGGGGAATCGAGCCAAAACGTGTACCTCCGCCGCCCCACGGCACTTGCTGTCGTCCCACCTGGTGCGCGCAAGGCGCTTCCACGGGTTCCGGATCGAGCGGTGGGCGCTTGGGGGCGATCCCGATCCTGTTCCGCCGACTGGCTTCGTGCCGGCGGACTCGATCGAGAATACGCGAGGGACGGCCGAATGTCACATTCTGATCACGGTGCGTCCGTGATCAGGGATTATTCCCCGACGAAGATGTGACCGGCGACTTCGCTGGGAAGCTCGAGGCCGCCGTCGACGCCGTCGACCTCCACAAGGACGTACGGCCCGGAGTTGCTGAACGTCGCCCTGGCGCCCGGAACGACACCCGCGTGCTTGAGCTGGCCGAGCAGCACGGGGTCGAACTGCACCGGCTCCCCGAGGCGTCGCACGACGCCGCGCACGGGCTGGTCGGTCTCGGAGACGGCATCGAGCACCCGGACCACGCCGGACATGAACGGATCGGCGGGCGGCAGGCCGAGCTCCTCCAGTCCCGGGATGGGGTTGCCGTAGGGCGACTCGCGCGGCTGGCCGAGCAGCTCGATGAGCCGGCGCTCGACCTGCTCGCTCATCACGTGCTCCCAGCGGCATGCCTCGTCGTGCACGTACTCCCAGTCGAGCCCGATCACGTCGGCGAGCAGGCGCTCGGCGAGCCGGTGCTTGCGCATCACGTGCACCGCCTTGCTGCGTCCGTCGGGCGTCAGCTCGAGGTGCCGGTCGCCCGAGACCACGACGAGGCCGTCGCGCTCCATGCGGGCGACGGTCTGCGACACGGTGGGCCCGGAGTGGCCGAGACGCTCGGAGATGCGCGCGCGCAGCGGCACGATGTTCTCCTCCTCGAGATCGAGGATGGTGCGGAGGTACATCTCCGTCGTGTCGATGAGATCCGTCACCAGAAGCCCTCCCTGTCGCAGCCCGTCATCAAGCCTAGCGGCCACGGCCCCCTCGCTAGACTCGTGCCATGCCGCGCCTCGTGATCCCCAGCGACCTCCTGCCCGCCGACGGCCGTTTCGGCTGCGGCCCGTCGAAGGTCCGGCCCGAGCAGCTGGCGCACCTCGCGGCCGAGGGTCCGCGCCTCCTGGGCACGTCCCACCGCCAGGCGCCCGTGAAGGACCTGGTGGGTCGCGTCCGCACCGGGCTGGGCGATCTCTTCGCCCTGCCCGAGGGCTACGAGGTCGTGCTCGGCAACGGCGGGTCCACCGCGTTCTGGGACGCCGCGGCATCCGGCCTCATCGAACGGCGTGCCCAGCTCTGCGCGTTCGGCGAGTTCGGCCAGAAGTTCGCCGGGGCCGCTGCGGCCCCCTGGCTCGAGGCCCCCGACGTGCGCACGGCCGACGCCGGAACGCGCTCGCGACCCGAAGCCGTCGAGGGCGTGGATGTGTACGCCTGGCCGCACAACGAGACCTCCACGGGGGTCATGGCGCCGGTCACGCGGGTCTCGGCCGACGCGGGCGCCCTCACCGTGATCGACGCGACCAGCGCGGCCGGCGGCGTCGCCGTCGACCCCGCCGAGTTCGACGTCTACTACTTCGCGCCCCAGAAGAACTTCGCCTCCGACGGCGGCATCTGGTTCGCGCTCCTCTCCCCCGCGGCCCTCGAGCGCGTCGAGCGCATCGCCGCGAGCGGCCGTCACATCCCCGAGTTCCTCTCGCTGAAGAACGCCGTCGACAACTCGCGTCTGAACCAGACGCTCAACACGCCCGCGCTCGCGACCCTCCTGCTGATGGAGGACCAGGTCGACTGGATGAACGCCTCGGGCGGGCTCGCCTGGGCCGACGCGCGCACGCGCGAGTCGTCGTCGGTGCTCTACGAGTGGGCCGAGCGCACCGCGGTGGCCACGCCCTTCGTCGCGGATGCCGCGGACCGATCGCAGGTCGTCGTCACGATCGACTTCGACGACTCGACGGATGCCGCGCGCATCGCCGCCGTCCTGCGCGAGAACGGCATCGTCGACACGGAGCCGTACCGCAAGCTGGGGCGCAACCAGCTGCGTGTCGCGACCTTCACCGCGATCGAACCCGACGACGTGCGCGCGCTCACCGCCTGCATCGACCACGTGCTCGAGCGGATGGACTGAGCTCCGTGCGGCTCTGGCTGAGCGAGTCCGAGCGGCGCCCCGACCCGGCGCCCGCTCGTGCGGACGCGCGCAAGGCCGTGCTCGCGGGCACGATCGCGTGGCTGGTCGCGCTCGCGCTCTCGCTCCTGTTCCGCGCGCCGCTGGAGGCCGCCGGCCTGGGCTGGCTGCTGTGGGCCGCCGTCACCGGCAGCGTGCTGGGGCTCGTCGGACTCGTCGTCGTGCAGGCGATCCGTCGCCGGCTCGGGCGTCAGGAGGCCGGCTCGGCGGGCTGATCCGCCGGTCGTTCGCCCGCGGCGTCGTCGTCTTCGTCGTCGTCCGAGTCGTCGTCTTCGTCGTCGTCCGAGTCGTGGTCGTCCGAGTCGTCGCCGTTGCCGTCGTCGTCCGAGTCGTCGTCTTCGTCGTCGTCCGAGTCGTGGTCGTCCGAGTCGTCGTCGTCCTCGTCCGAGTCGTCCTCGTCGCCCTCGTCGGCCGAGTCGTCGAGCGCATCGATGTCGATGCCGTCGAACTCGTCGTCGCCGTCGTCGTGTCCGAACGCGGCGTCGAGCTCCGCGTCGTCGTCGAGGTCCACCGCGTCGTCCTCGTCCTCGTCGTCGTCGTCGTCGTCGAGATCCTCGTCCTCGTCATCCGACTCGAGGCCGTCGTCGAGGTCGGCGTCGTCGTCGGTCCCGTCCTCGTCGCCCTCGGTGTCGCCGCCGGCCTCCGTCGCCGCAGCGGCGGCGGCCTCCTGGGCGGCGCGGTAGTCGGCGAGGCGCTCCGACCAGGGCACCCACTCGGGTGCGAGGAGGGCGGAGTCGCCCGGCATGAGCTCGGTCTCGAGCACCGTGGGCTCGCCGTCGTCGACGCGCGCGATCGTGACGCTCCATCGCCACCCGGGATACCCCGCGAGGTCGGACGCGAAGAGCAGCGTCAGCACGTGCTCACCTTCGACGAGATGGCCGACGACGGATCCGACCGTCTCGGCCGGGGTGACCTCGAGGAGCGCCCGGCGCGCGAGGTCGACGGAGTCGAGCAGCACCGCGTCGGCGACGGCGGGAGGCGCGGCATCCGCGACCTCGACGGCCTCGATCGCCTCGATCGCGTCGGCCTGCCCGGGCTGCTCAGGCATCGAGATCGTCTGCCACCTTGCGCAGCACCGCCGCAACGGTGCGCGCCTTGGACTTGTCGGGGTAGCGGCCGCGACGCAGGTCGGCGCCGATGCCGTCGAGCACCTTCACGACGTCCTCCACAATGATCGCCATGTCGTCGGCGGGCTTGCGGTTGATCTTCGCGAGGCTCACGGGCGCGTCGAGGACGCGCACCGACAGGGCCTGCGCGCCGCGCTTGCCCTCCGCGACGCCGAACTCGAGCCGGGTGCCCGCACGCACGGTCGCGCCGGCGGGAAGAGCGGATGCGTGGAGGAAGACCTCCTGGCCGTCATCGGAGCTGATGAAGCCGAATCCCTTCTCCTCGTCGTAGAACTTGACCTTGCCGGTGGGCATCGTGTGAACCTCGCTCATGTCTGGGGGCGCGCCGAAATCGTGGCCCGTCCAAGGTCCAGTCTAGGAGTCCTCGACGCCGGCGACGGCCCGCTGCCCTATTCTGGAGACGTGAGCGATTCCGGCCCCATCACCCAGCATCGTGCCGAACGCGTCCTCGCCTTCATGTTCGTGGGCATCATCGGCATCTCGATCCTCGCGTTCATCGCCGTGATGATCGGCACGCTGGCGGGCGCCGGAGCGGACGACGGGTTCAGCCAGGGCGTCTGGCCGATCGTCCTCACGCTCCCCCTGTTCGGGCTCCCGATCGCGTTCCTGCTCCTCATCGCCCTCCTCATCGTGAACGGCGTACGCCGCACCCGCGCCTCGCGGGCCGGATCGAGCTGACCCGCGGCCGATGCTCGAGCTCGCCGCACGACTCCGCGGGCTGCCGCGAACGGAGCTCGCGTCGGCACTGCAGGCGCGCGAGTTCGATGCGTCGGCGGTGCGCGACCTCTTCGACCTCGCCGAGGTGCTCCTCGCCCCCGACTCCGTCGACCACTGCCTGAGCCGGCTCGATCGGCGCCACCTCGCGGTGCTGGCCGCCGCGTCATCCGTGGCCGACGAGCACGGCGACGCCGCGATCGACGTGGTGCAGGCCGAGCTCGTGACGCTCGGGGCATCCGCAGAGCTGTCGGATGCGACGACCGCCCTGCTCGACGAGCTGGCCACCGCCCTCCTGGTCGTGCTCTCGGAGGTGCGCGTGCACGTGCCGACCGCCGTGACGGCGCGGCTCGCCATGCACACGCCGCGGGACATCCCGCCCGCCGAGGAACTCGCGGCGCCCGCCCCTCCGGTGCTCGTCGGCGTCGACGACGTGGACCGCAGCCTCCTCGAGCGCCGTGCCGCCGAGACCGCCTACGCCACCGTCGCGGCCACCGCCGAGCTCCTCGCCGAGCTGGGCACGCAACCCGCTCGCGAGCTCGCCAAGGGCGGGCTCGCGCTGCCCGACTCGAAGCGGCTCGCCGAGTCGAGCGGCATCCCGCTCGAGGCGCTCCCCCGCCTCTTCCACCGCGCCGACGAGGCGGGCCTGGTCGTGCGCGACGGGGCGTTCTGGCTCGAGTCCGATCTCGGCGCCGAGTGGACGCAGCAGAGCGCGGCCGCCCGCTGGCGCCGTCTCGCCCAGTGCTGGCGCGACCGCATCCCCGCCCCGCTGCGCGAGCTCGTCGCCCGTCGCAGCGAGACCCTCACGGCGACCGATCTCCGCGACGACGTCCGGTGGTTCTACCCGGCCGGCGGCCGCTGGATCGACGAGGGGCTCGACCGCCTCGTCGGCGACGCCGAGTCGCTCGGGCTGGCCGTGTCGGGCGAGCCCATCGAGCCGGGCCGCCTGGTGCTCGCCGGCGACATCGACCGGGCCGCGCGGCTGCTGGCCGCCCACTTCCCGCCGCAGGTCGACAAGGTCTACCTCCAGCACGACCTTTCGATCGTGTCGCCGGGCCCGCTCGAGCCCGCCCTCGACGCGCGGCTCCGCGGCTTCGCCGACGTGGAGGGGCGCGACCTCGCCTCGACGTACCGCGTCAGCGGGGCATCCGTGAACCGCGGCCTGGCGGCCGGTGAGTCGGCCGACTCCATCCTCGAGTTCCTCGGCGGGCTCTCGCTCACGGGCATCCCGCAGCCGCTCGCGTACCTCGTCGGCGAAGCCGCCGCGAGGTTCGGCTCGGTGCGCGTCGCAGCCGCAGCCGAAGCGGATGCCCCGGCACGCGCCGCCATCCGCTCCGACGACGAGCAGCTCGTGCGCACGCTCGCCGTCGACCAGTCGCTCTCCTCCATCGGGCTGCGGCAGACCGGCCCGAACCGGCTCCTGTCGCGGTTCACCGCCGATGTCGTGTTCTGGGCCCTGTCCGATGCGCGGTACCCCGTCGCCGCCGAGGACGCGAACGGCGACATCATCCGGCTGCGGCGCCACCGGCTCGCTCCCGCGCCGCCGCCGCCACAGAAGACCGACCCGATCGCCGCGCTCCTCGACCGCGTGCTCGCGACCGGCGACGAGGGAGCGACCGAGCAGGCGTGGCTCGCCCGGCAGCTCGAGGCGGCCGCACGCGCCAAGGAGACCCTCACCGTCACCGTGCGCATGCCCGGCGGCCAGACCGCCGACTACCTGCTCGCCCCCGCGAGCGTCGCGAACGGGCGCCTGCGCGCCCGCGACCGCAAGGCGGACATCGAGCGCACGCTGCCGCTGTCGGCGATCGCGGCCGTCTCGGCCGCCCCGACCAACGTCTAGCGACGGCCCTCGGCCCGAGCTGCGCCGAGCGGCCGTGCACCCATGAACCGGGCGTAGACTCGAACGCTATGTCAGACGGCCCCCTCATCGTGCAGAGCGACCGCACCGTGCTCCTCGAGGTCGCGCACCCGCTCGCGGAGGACGCGCGGCACGACCTCGCGGTCTTCGCGGAGCTCGAGCGCGCACCCGAGCACGTGCACACCTACCGCATCACCCGGCTCGGACTGTGGAACGCACGGGCCGCCGGCCACGACGCCGAGGACATGCTCGGCACGCTCGAGCGGTACGCGAAGTTCCCGGTGCCGCAGACCGTCGCCGTCGACATGCGCGAGACCGTGGCACGCTACGGCCGGCTCGTCGTCGACCGCACCGACGACGGCGCGCTGCGCCTGCACTCCTCCGACATCGCCGTGCTCACCGAGGTCGCGAATGCCAAGCGCATCGCACCCCTGCTCACGGAGCGCATCGACGACGACAGCTTCCTCGTGGCGGCGTGGGCGCGGGGCGCCCTCAAGCAGGAGCTCGTGAAGCTGGGCTGGCCGGCCGAGGACCTCGCCGGGTACACGCCCGGCACGCCGCATCCGATCGAGCTCGACCAGACGAGCTGGCACCTGCGCGACTACCAGCAGAAGGCCGTCGACAACTTCTTCGACGGCGGATCGGGCGTGGTCGTGCTGCCGTGCGGGGCCGGCAAGACGCTCGTGGGCGCCGGCGCGATGGCGACGGCGAAGACCACCACCCTCATCCTCGTGACGAACACCGTGTCGGCCAGGCAGTGGCGAGACGAACTGCTCAGGCGCACGAGCCTCACCGCCGAGGAGATCGGCGAGTACTCGGGGCAGGTGAAGGAGGTCAAGCCCGTCACCATCGCGACCTACCAGATCCTCACGGCGAAGCGGAAGGGCGAGTACGCCCACCTCGCACTGCTCGACGCGCTCGACTGGGGCCTCGTGGTCTACGACGAGGTGCACCTGCTGCCGGCGCCCGTGTTCAAGCTCACCGCGGAGCTGCAGGCCCGCCGGCGGCTGGGGCTCACCGCCACGCTCGTGCGCGAGGACGGCCGCGAGGGCGACGTCTTCTCGCTGATCGGGCCCAAGCGCTTCGACGCGCCGTGGAAGGAGATCGAGGCGCAGGGCTTCATCTCCCCCGCGGCCTGCTTCGAGGTGCGCATCGACCTGCCGCAGTCCGAGCGGCTCACGTACGCGGCATCCGCCGACGACGAGCGCTACCGCCTCGCCGCGACCGCGCCTGCCAAGCTCGGCGTCGTGAAGGAGCTCGTGGCCAAGCACGCCGGCGAGCGCATCCTCGTGATCGGCCAGTACCTCGACCAGATCGACGAGCTGGCGGAGGCGCTCGGTGCGCCGCAGCTCACGGGTGCGACGCCCGTCGACGAGCGCGAGCGGCTCTTCCAGGAGTTCCGCGACGGCCGGACACCGGTCCTGGTGGTGTCGAAGGTCGCGAACTTCTCCGTCGACCTGCCCGAGGCGACGGTCGCGATCCAGGTGTCGGGCTCGTTCGGCTCGCGGCAGGAGGAGGCGCAGCGCCTCGGACGACTCCTGCGGCCGAAGGAGTCGGGACTCTCGGCGAACTTCTACACGCTCGTGGCGCGCGACACCGTCGACCAGGACTTCGCGCAGAACCGGCAGCGCTTCCTCGCGGAGCAGGGCTACAGTTACACGATCCTCGACGCGCACGCGCTGGAAGCCGCCTGATCGAAGGAATCCCCGATGTCCCTCGTGGTCTGCGACATCTCCGTCTCGATGGACGGCTACGCCGCCGGGACGGGCCAGACCCGTGAGCTGCCGTTCGGGACCATCGCGCACGATCACCTCCACGACTGGATGTTCGAGCGACGGGACGAGAACGAGGCGGAGGTCGCCGCGATCCTCGACTCCGGCGCGTTCATCATGGGCCGCAACATGTTCGGCCCCGACCGCGGCGAATGGGACCTCGGGTGGACGGGCTGGTGGGGCGACGATCCGCACCACGCGCCCGTGTTCGTGCTCGCGCACCGCGAGCGCGACGACGTGCCGATGGAGGGCGGCACCACGTTCCACTTCGTCACCGACGGCATCCACGCGGCGCTCGAGCGGGCCCGGGCCGCGGCCGGCGGCCGCGCCGTCTCCGTCATGGGCGGCACCGCGACGATCAACCAGTTCTTCACCGCCGGGCTCATCGACGAGCTGCGCGTGCACGTCACCCCGACGATCATCGGCGCGCGCGAGCGGCTCTTCGACAGCGTCCCTCCGCAGGCGTTCACGCAGGTCTCGTCGCGCGGCACCTCGCTCGTGACCCACATCGCCTACCGCCCCGAGCGGTAGGGGCGGCGCCTACGAGCGGCGTGCCGACGCCCGCGCGTAGCGCAGCAGGAGCAGGTCGCCCGCGGGGATCGCGTGCACGAGGCGCATCCGCCGTTCGACCTCGGGTGCGCCGCGCACGATGCGGCCGGCCTCGCCGGCGACGAGCAGGGGGCTCAGGCTCAGGCAGAGCTCGTCGACCAGATCGGCATCGATGAGCGAGCCGAACAGGTGCGGACCGCCCTCGCAGAGCACCTGCGGCAGCCCGAGGCCGGCGAACGCACCGACCATCGCACGCAGGTCGACCACGTCGTCGCCGCAGACGAGCACGTCGGCGACCTCGGCGAGCGCCGCGCGTCGATCCGACGGCGCCGACGCGCGCGTCACCACGAGCGGCCGCTCCGTGGCGGGCGCGAAGAACGGATGCTCCGGGCTCAGGTCGAGCCGCGACGAGACCACCGCGACCCGGGGCTGCCCGGGCCGGCCCTGCTCGCGCCGCCACGCGGCATCCGCATCGTCGACCCGCAACCCCCCGTAGCCCTCGATGCGCACCGTGCCCGCGCCGACGAGCACCACGTCGGCGAGGGACCGCAGCACCTGCATCGCCAGCCGGTCGCTCTCGTCGCCGAGCCCGCCGCTCCGCCCCTCCAGCGTGACCGCGCCGTCGAGGCTCATCACGAAGTTCATCCGCACGCGAGGCGTCGTGCGGTCCACGATGGCATACGCCTCGAGCAGCTCCTCGCGGTCGACGGGCGCGGTCATCGGTTGTGCTCCAGGTACGCGGGCTCGCGCCAGCCCTCGATCGCCTCGACCATGCGCATCGCATCCACGGTCTCGCGCACGTTGTGGACGCGCACGATGCGCGCGCCCTGCAGCACGCAGTACACGGCGGCCGCGATCGACCCCTCCACGCGCTGCTCTCGCGGGCGGCCGAGGCTCTCGCCCACGAAGTCCTTGTTCGAGAGCGCGACGAGCGTGGGGTAGCCGAGCGCCGTCACCTCGCGCAGGCGCCGGGTGAGCTCGAGCGAGTGCAGGGTGTGCTTGTTGAGGTCGTGGCCGGGGTCGACCACGATGCGGTCGGATGCCACTCCCCGCGACTCGGCCAGGGCGACGCGCTCCCGCAGGAACGCGACGACCTCGTCGACGACGTCGGCGTACCGCGGCGACGGGTAGGGCGTGCGCGGCGCGGCGAGGCTGTGCGTGACGATCACCGTCGCCCCCGTCTCGGCGACCACATCGGCCATCGCGGGGTCCTGGAGCCCGGTGGTGTCGTTCACGACGTGCGCCCCGGCACCGATCGCCGCGCGAGCGACGTCGGGTTGGAAGGTGTCGACCGAGATCACCGCGCCCGAGCCGGTGAGCGCGGCGATGACGGGCACCACCCGGTCGATCTCCTCGGCGACGGGGATCTCGGGACCCGGCGCGAACTTCGCGCCGCCCACGTCGATCCAGTCGGCGCCCTCGCCGATCGCCCGTTCGGCGGCGGCGACGGCGGCGTCCAGCGAGTCGGTGCGGCCCCGGTCGTAGAACGAGTCGGGCGTGCGGTTCACGATCGCCATCACGGCGACCTGGCGGGAGAAGTCGAACTCCCGGGGGCCGATGCGGCGGACCGCGGCGCCGTGGGGCAGGCTCACGCGACGTCCCCGGCGAGCGCGTCGAGCGGCACGCCCGGGTCGGCGAGCTCCTCGCGGGAAACGATGCGCTCGGAGCGGATGAGCCGCTGCACGGTCTCGTTCACGTCCCACACGTTGATGTTCATCCCGGCGACCACTCGGCCGTCGGCGAGCCAGAACGCGACGCACTCGCGAGCCGCGAGGTCGCCGCGCACCACGAGCTCGGCGCCGGCGGCGAGCTCGCCGTAGCCCGAGTACTCCATGCCGAGGTCGTACTGGTCGGTGAAGAAGTAGGGGATGTCGTCGTAGACGACCGTCTCGCCCGCGATGGCGCGACCCGCGAGCGCCCCGCCGTTCAGCGCGTTCGCCCAGTGGTCGACGCGCAGCCAGTGGCCGAGGCGGGGGTTGAACGACTTCGCGACGTCGCCGGCCGCGTAGATGTCGTCGGCGCTCGTGCCGAACGCGGCATCCGTCACGATGCCGTCGTCGACGGTGAGCCCGGCGGATGCCGCGAGCTCGACGTTCGGCGTCGCCCCGATGCCGAACAGCACCAGATCGGCGGGCACCTCCTCGCCCGTGCCGAGCACCACGCCGGCGACCCGGCCCTGCTCGCCGCTGAGCGCCGAGATCCCGGTTCCCGTGCGCACGGTGACCCCGTGCTCCTCGTGCATGCGCTGGAACAACCCTCCGAGCTCGGGCCCGATCGCCGCAGCGAGCGGGACCTCGCCGCGCACCAGCACGGTCACCTCGTTGCCGTACTCGCGAGCGGCGGCCGCCGCCTCGAGGCCGATCCAGCCGCCGCCGACCACGACGACCCGGCGATCGCCGGCGCGGAACGCGGTTCGCAGCCGGGTGGAGTCGGGCAGGCGGCGGAGCGTGTGCACGTCGCGGAGTCCGGCGCCCGGGCCGTCGAATCGGCGTGGCGACGAGCCGGTGGCGAGCAGCAGGCGGTCGTAGCGCAGGACTTCGCCCGCGGCATCCGCCCCGCTCGTGCTGCCGCTCGTGCTGACGGTGTGCGCCGAGGGGTCGATGGCGGTAGCGCGCACGCCGCGTCGCACGTCGACGTCGTGGTCGCGGTACCAGGCGGCGTCGTGGGGATAGACCACGCTCGCGGCATCGGCGCCGGTCAGGTACCCCTTCGAGAGCGGAGGACGCTCGTACGGCAGCCGGCGCTCCTCTGCGAGCACGACGACCTCGCCGTCGAAACCCGCCTGGCGGAGCGACTCGGCGGCCCGCGCCGTCGTGAGCCCACCGCCGATGAGGAGCACCCGTTCGCGTGACGCCATGTCCCCAGTGTTCCACCGGCCGGGCGGATTCGGCGACCCTCGAAGAATGTTCAGGAAAGTTCCAGCCGATGCGCAGAGAATGTCCACATGAGCGATGGACCACGCATTCTCATCGTCGACGACGAGCCCAACATCCGCGACCTCCTGACGACGAGCCTCCGGTTCGCCGGCTTCGCCGTACGTGCCGTCGGCAACGGCGCCCAGACCATCTCGGCCGTGCTCGAGGAGGAGCCCGACCTCATCATCCTCGACGTCATGCTGCCCGACATGAACGGGTTCGGCGTGACCAAGCGCCTGCGCTCCGCGGGCTACACGGCGCCGATCCTGTTCCTCACCGCGAAGGACGACACCGAGGACAAGATCACCGGCCTGACGGTGGGCGGCGACGACTACGTCACGAAGCCGTTCAGCCTCGACGAGATCGTCGCGCGCATCAAGGCGATCCTGCGCCGCACGATGCACGCCGAGGAGGACGCGGTGATCCGCACCGGCGAGCTCACCATGGACCAGGACACCCACGAGGTGCTGGTCGGCGACGTGCCCGTCGAGCTCTCCCCCACCGAGTTCAAGCTGCTCCGCTACCTCATGCTCAACCCGAACCGGGTGCTGTCGAAGGCGCAGATCCTCGACCATGTCTGGGAGTACGACTTCAACGGCGACGCGGGCATCGTCGAGAGCTACATCTCCTACCTGCGGCGCAAGCTCGACCAGCACTCCACCGAGCCGCTCATCCAGACCAAGCGAGGATTCGGGTACATGCTGAAGTCCTCCAAGCCCTGACTCAGGCTTCGCCGCCTAGACTCGCCCCGCGATGCATCAGACGATTTCCGAGCGGTGGAACCGCATCTCCCTGCGCACCAAGATCACGGGCGTGACGGTGCTGATGCTGACCCTCGGGCTCCTCGTCTCCGGCATCGGAACGGCGGCGATGCTGCGGTCGTACGTCGAGGACCAGATGGCGGCGCGGCTCGACACGATCGCGAGCGGGAACCTCGGCCGGTACTTCATGGACGAGGGCGAGGAGCCGGGGCCGCAGGCCGACCTGGACGACCTCACCTTCACCTCGTCCGATGAAGTGTTCGTGGCGGTCTACGACGCCGAGACCGGCCAGTTCGTCAAGCACAACTGGCAGGGGCGCAACTCGGCCACGTTCCCACGGTTCCCCGAGGTCGTGACGCAGGCGGACGTCAACTCCCGCAACTCGCAGACGGGCGGCAAGTACGCCGTCTACCAGCTCCCCGACGCCGACGGACAGTACACGTTCCGGGCGGTGAGCGCGCTCCTGACCGCCGATCAGCACGGCAACTACGCGCCCATCGTCATCGCGATCTCGTCGAAGGACACCGAGCGCCTGCTCGCCGTGTACCTCACGATCTTCCTCGGCTTCGGCCTCGGCGTCGTGCTCGTGGGCGCCCTCCTCACCCGCATGCTCGTGACCACCACGTTCACGCCGCTGCGCGAGGTCGAGCGCACCGCCGCCGCGATCGCCGACGGCGACTTCAGCCAGCGCCTCGGCGGCGCGACGCCGAACACCGAGGTGGGCCGGCTCAACCGCTCGCTCAACACAATGCTCAACCGCATCGACCGGGCGTTCCGCGATCGCGCCCGCACCATCGAGCAGATGCGCCGCTTCGTGGGCGACGCGTCCCACGAGCTCCGCACCCCGCTCGTCTCGGTGCGCGGCTACGCCGAGCTCTACCGCATGGGCGCCCTCCAGTCGCCCGACGAGGTCGCGCAGGCCATGGACCGCATCGAGAAGGAGGCGATCCGCATGGGCGGCCTGGTCGAGGACCTCCTCGCCCTCGCCCGGCTCGACGAGGCCAAGCCGCTCGAGCTGGCCGAGGTCGACCTCGTGCCGCTGGCCCGCGACGCGGCGCTCGATGCGATGGCCGCCAACCCCGGGCGGACCGTCACCGTGATCGCGCCCGAGGAGCTCGGGAGCACGGATGCCACGGGCAGCCCATCGCCCGACCTCGAGGTCGATCTCGAGGCCGACCGGCCGGTGACCGGCGCGATCTCCTTCGCCGGCGCCACGCTCGCGCGGCTGCGCGGACGTCGCCCGCGCGGCGAGGCGTCGGGCGCGGGTGCGCCGCGGCGCGGCTCGGGCCAGCGGTCGGGCGCCGCGACATCCGGTGCCCCGAAGCGCGGCCAGTCGGCTCGATCCCGGGTCTCGGCCGCCGACCTCGCCGCCACCGCGGTCGCCGACGACGACACGTCGACGGCGGACACCGCCGATGCGCTCACGCCGGGCGCCACGGTGATCGCGCCGGTCCGGCGCGCCGTGGTGCTCGCCGAGGAGAACAAGATCCGCCAGGTCATCACGAACCTGATGGCGAACGCGATCCGGTTCACGTCGGACGACAGCCCGATCGACATCCGCGTGTCGATCGACGACCCGTCCGAGCGGGCCATGATCGAGGTCGTCGACCACGGCGAGGGCATTCCGCCCCAGATCCGAGAGAAGATCTTCCAGCGCTTCTGGCGCGCCGACACCTCGCGCACGCGCGAGACGGGGGGCTCCGGACTCGGCCTCGCGATCGTCTCGTCGATCGTCGCGGCCCACAACGGCGTCGTGGACGTCGTGGAGACGCCCGGAGGCGGAGCCACCTTCCGCGTCTCCCTGCCGCTCGCCGGATCGGCCGCCGCGCCGCAGCGCGTCATGCAGGGCTGACCCACCCACCGCGACTCGTCCTCACCAGCGGGCGCCGGGGGAACGCCGTGCGCCGTGCGAGCGCGAACGCGGGGTCGGCGACCGGTGGAGCCGTATCGTGACCCTCGTATCGAGCGAAGGGACCTCACATGACCACCTACCACGTCGACGCCGCGCAGGTGTCCGCCGCCACCCAGACCGTGCAGGGCACGATCGGCCGCATCCAGGCCGAGGTCGCGTCCCTGCTCGGGCAGCTCACCGGGCTCCAGTCGTCGTGGTCGGGTCACGCCGCCACGGCGTTCCAGGGTGCCGTGGCCGACTGGCGCGCGACGCAACTGCACGTCGAGCAGAGCCTCGCCCAGCTCAACCACGCGCTCGGCATCGCCGCGACGCAGTACGCCGAGGCCGAGCAGGCCAATGCGCGGCTCTTCCTGCGCTGATGTGGTGCCCAGTGACGCTGGTTGAGCTGCGACCTGTCGAGAGACGGGTGAGGACCTCCCGGTCGGGAGTGGAGCTGTCTCGTTCCCGGACTCGAGACCAGCGAGGTCTTCGTGACCCACGCTGATGCTGCGTTGACACTCCGCCAACGGCTCCGGCTCCCGCAGGAAGTCGTCGACCACGAGTGGACGATGGCCGCAGCCGCGAGCGACTTCCCGGGTGTCGTGGCGAACCGCGGAACGCTGGGCGCGTCGCTACGTCGAGATGGGCGAGGCAGGCATCAGGCGGCCGCCGTCACCTGAGCCGCGACGATGGCGGCGATATCGGCCGCACTCGAGCGCGCGGACTCGTAGTAGGCGATCGGCGGACCGTACTCGGGCTCGAGCTCCGGGACCGGATACACCGTGACCCGGATCCACGCACCTGCGACTCTGAGATCGATGTTGCACTCGGCCGCCGCGTCGACGCACCTCGCGATGGCGTCTCCGTCCGCCACGCCGGGGACGGCGACCGGTGTTCCGCCCGCGGCGATCCATGCGTCGTGGTACCGGTCGTACGCCCAGGCGCCCGACGGGAGGATCCCGATCTGCCCGATCGCGGCGTCGCTGTCCGACATTCCGAGCGAGCAGCGCTGCGCGCCGGTCTGCGTGGTCGCGTACCAGTACTGCCCGACATGCGGCCCGTCCCAGTGCGGTCCGACGCTGAGCTCGGGGATCCCCGTGGTCGCCGCGATCGCGTCGGTCGGCGTCAGGACGTCGCAGGCGGCCTCGCCGATCGTGCTCGGTTTCGAGGGCGCCCACCTCTCGTGCGGCTCCATCGTGCCCACCCTCGCGACCAACGGGTCGATGACGGACCGGAATCCGGCGAGCAGGTCGATGGTGGGCGTCCCTGACTGCACCGCGATCCCATCGACGGTGAGCTCCACCCACGTCTGCCCGATCACGCCGAACAACTCGCAGTAGCCGCCGTCCATCCCATCGGCCGGACCGAGGCATCTCGGACCCTGGACGTGTTCGCCATAGGTCGGATCCGCGATCTGGTAGAGGTCGACGTAGGCGATGGCATCGTCGATGCCCTCGGGGAGGATGCTGAGCCTCACGCTCTGGCCGTCGATGTCGGGGCCGGTGAACGGATCGACCTGCAGCCCGTTCGTCCAGGTGCACGCCAGCGCGCCGAGCTGCTCCCCCGCGGCGCGGTCGGGCGTGAGGCGATCGGCCGGGGTCGCGACCGCCAGCGGGCTCGCGACCAGGCCCATGAAGTCCTGCAGCGCGGCGCTATCGAGGATGTCGTCGCACGTGGCGTCGATCCGCGGTGCAGGGCCGGGATCGACGACGGGTGCGGTAGTCGGCGCGATCGTCGTCTCGGGCGGCTGCGTCGGCTCGGGCGGCGCGGCCACGCATCCCCCCAGCGCCATCGCGAGGGTCACGAAGAGGGCTGCGGTCCAGAGCGGCTGCGACGATCGATGGCGCGACATGCGCTCACGATAGCGGCGCGAGCCGGGGTGGAGGATTCCCTCCGGATAACGGTTTCGGCACGGATCGGGCGCCGGCCCGGACACGACGATGGGCGCCTCCCGAAGGAGACGCCCATCGTGTGATCCGCTGGCCGCAGGGGCCGGATCGAGTCGGACTAGAAGTCCATGCCACCCGTCGGGTCGCCGGCCGGAACCGGGTTCTTCTCGGGCTTGTCGGCGACGACGGCCTCGGTGGTGAGGAAGAGGCCGGCGATCGACGCGGCGTTCTGCAGCGCCGAGCGCGTCACCTTGGCGGGGTCGATGATGCCCTGCGCGAGCAGGTCGCCGTACTCGCCGGTCGCGGCGTTGAGGCCGTGCCCGTCGGGGAGCTCGGCGACGCGGTTCGCGACCACGCCGGGCTCGAGGCCGGCGTTGAGGGCGATCTGCTTGAGCGGCGCCTCGATGGCGACCTTGACGATGTTCGCGCCGGTCGCCTCGTCGCCCGAGAGCTCGAGCGTCTTGAACGCCTTCGCGCCGGCCTGGATGAGGGCGACGCCACCACCGGCGACGATGCCCTCCTCGACGGCGGCCTTCGCGTTGCGGACGGCGTCCTCGATGCGGTGCTTGCGCTCCTTGAGCTCGACCTCGGTGGCCGCGCCCGCCTTGATGACGGCGACGCCGCCGGCGAGCTTGGCGAGCCGCTCCTGCAGCTTCTCGCGGTCGTAGTCCGAGTCGGTGCTCTCGATCTCGGCGCGGATCTGCGCGACGCGGCCGGCGATGGCCTCGGGGTCGCCCGCACCCTCGACGATCGTGGTCTCGTCCTTGGTGATGACGACCTTGCGAGCCTGGCCGAGCAGGTCGAGGGTGACGTTCTCGAGCTTGAGGCCGACCTCTTCGGAGATGACCTGGCCGCCGGTGAGGGTGGCGATGTCCTGGAGCTGCGCCTTGCGACGGTCGCCGAAGCCGGGGGCCTTGACGGCGACCGACTTGAAGATGCCGCGGATCTTGTTGACGATGAGGGTCGCGAGCGCCTCGCCGTCGACGTCCTCGGCGATGATCAGCAGCTGCTTGCCGGTCTGGATCACCTTGTCGACGATCGGCAGCAGGTCCTTGATGTTCGAGACCTTGCCGTTCACGATCAGGATGTACGGGTCCTCGAAGACGGCCTCCTGGCGCTCGGGGTCCGTGACGAAGTACGCCGACAGGTAGCCCTTGTCGAAGCGCATGCCCTCGGTGAGCTCGAGCTCGGTGCCGAAGGTGTTCGACTCCTCGACGGTGACGACGCCCTCCTTGCCGACCTTGTCGATCGCCTCGGCGATGATCGCACCGATCTCGGGGTCCGCGGCGGAGATCGACGCGGTGGCCGCGATCTCGTCCTTGGTCTCGATCTCCTTCGCTGCCGAGAGCAGCTCCGCGGTGACGGCCGCGACGGCCTTCTCGATGCCGCGCTTCAGGAGGATCGGGTCGGCGCCGGCGGCGACGTTGCGGAGGCCCTCGCGAACGAGTGCCTGGGCGAGCACGACGGAGGTGGTGGTGCCGTCACCCGCGACGTCGTCGGTCTTCTTGGCGACCTCCTTGACGAGCTCGGCGCCGATCTTCTCGTACGGGTCGTCGAGTTCGATCTCCTTGGCGATCGACACGCCGTCGTTCGTGATCGTGGGGGCACCCCACTTCTTCTCGAGCACGACGTTGCGGCCGCGCGGGCCGAGGGTCACCTTGACCGCGTCGGCGAGCTGGTTGAGTCCACGCTCGAGCCCGCGGCGGGCCTCCTCGTTGAAAGCAATGATCTTTGCCATGTGTGTCTCTCGTCCCTTCTCGGACGTCTCAAAGATTCGTTGGTTAGCACTCAAATCGAGTGAGTGCTAAAGACGATTCTGGCACTCGACCGTCACGAGTGCAAGCGAGCACGGATGCCGCGGCCGACCGTTCCGCCCGTGTTCGCCGAGCGCGTGACGAAGGTCGGCACCGTCGCGCGGCGGCACGCGGCGGCATCCGCCCGGGTTCATGGCGCGAACGAGGCCGACCCCTCGTTCGGCACGAGCTCAACCCAGGTGCTGCCGGGCGCCAGGCGGAGTCGGCTGCCGTCGTCGGCCGTGAGCTCGACTGGAGAGCCGGCGTCGGCCTTCGACCAGGTGCCGTGCGCCGTCCGGCCGCCGACGGAGACCCAGGCCTCGCCGGCGCCGGCCAGTACGGTGAGCGGCACCTCCTCGTACGGCCATTCGACGGCGACGCGCAGCGTGACCACGTTCGTCGCCCGCACCCGATCCCCCGACGCCTCGAGGTCGGGGAGGCCGTCCTGCGATCGCAGCCATGCGTACGTCATCGGGTCCCACTCCCACGACGGGTGACTCGACTCCGAGAACACGAGCTCGATCCGGGACGTCGGCACCGCCGAGAGCGCCGGCGCCGCGAGCGGGTCCGCCGTGCCGTACGCGAACTGCACGGGCGGCGGGGGCAGCCCGGCGTTGCGAGCGATGGCCGCGGCGGCCGCCAGGACGAGGTCGTGCGGACCCGGCCGGTCGTCCGCGCGCTCGAAGAGGGTGCCGTCGTCCTCGTCGCCCACGAGGTTCACGAGCGGCGTCGCGTGCATGAGATCCACGAAGTACTGCTGGCCGCCCGAGTAGGCGATCACGCCGCCGAACGGGCCGGCGATGTCGGGGTCCATGGGCCGCACCGAACGCACCGGTCCGACGACGTCGGGGACATCCGAATGCCAGACGGCGAGATAGCGCGTGAGGCCGCCCTCCACCAGCTCCTCGAAGACGATGTCGGCGCGGTTCAGCGCGATCTGCGGCCGTGCGTCCCAGTGATTGTCGATCTTCACGGCGATCGACGGATGCCGGAGCGCGTCCGCCTCCGCCGGGGTGCCGCGCAACGGCGCGAACGCGATCGCGATCGGCGCCTCCGGGCCTGCCGGGCGCGGCGTGGAGGTCGGCGTCGGCGTGCCGACGACGAGGTCGACGGAAGCCGCGTCGCACCCGCTCAGCAGCAGTGCCGATGCCGCGATCGCGACCAGCGGCACGCCCCTCCACCCCAGAACCGGCCGGGACCGCCCTGCCATGGCGCCATGCTAGCCACTTCCGAGTACCCAGGGGGTCCGGCGCACCGCGCGGGGGCCGGGACCGCACCCCCAGTACCGGGCACACGCGTACCGGGCGCACGCCATACCGGACACACCCGGGCACACGCGTAATGCCACACGCGTACCGGGGCGCACGCGACATCCGGTGCACACGACACCCGGCACCCACGACGCACGCGGCGACCCGGATGCACGAACGCGCCGCCGGCTGACCGGCGGCGCGTCCGAGCTCGTGACCTATGCCGGGCGGACGGCCTCGGCCTGCGGCCCCTTGGAACCCGTGCCGACCTCGAAGACGACCTGCTGGCCCTCCTCGAGCACCTTGTACCCCGCCATGTCGATGGCGGAGTAGTGGACGAAGACGTCCTGGCCCCCGTCGACGGTGATGAACCCGTAGCCCTTTTCAGCGTTGAACCACTTGACGGTTCCGTTCGCCATGCGTTGCTCCCATGTTGCCGTGTGTGTCGATCAGCACGTGCCTGTCGCCTGTACCGGGCCCCCTCGTATCGTGCTGACAGGGCACCGCTGGCGGCACCGGACGTTCACACGGGATAGAGCGACCAATTCCAGATCCTAACGACGTGACGACGGGGCACAAGGGGCCCGGCGCAAGGAAATGTCGCAGAATGGCAACGATTCGGTGGAGATCAGCCGCCAGTGGCGGCCGCGTAGTCGGAACCGACCACGAGCACGAGCGGAGTGCCGATCTGGGCGAACTGCTCCGACAGGCGCACGTCCGCCTCGGGGATCGCCCCGGCGACGCCCCGGGCCGCTCCCTCGAGGTCGGGCGTCGCGTAGTAGACGACCGTCTCGGTGAGGTCGTTCTCGCTCGCGTTGGCCGTCGTGCCCACAGGGATGCCCGCTGCCGTGAGCGCCTCGCCGGCCCTCGCGGCCAGGCCCGAGGTGGTCGTCCCGTTCAGCACCGTCACCGGGATGTCGGGCGCGACGGTCGGTGCGGCCGCGGCCACCGGCGAGGGGGTCGGCGTGTTCACGGGCGGCTCGCCGAAGTTCAGCCGGTCGTTGAACACCACCACGGCGCCGATCCCCACCGCGACGAGCACCACGGTCGCCAGGGCGGCCCATCCGAACGCCACCCAGCCGGCGCCGCGGCGCGCGGGCGCGCGATGGGCGCCGACTCGTTCGATGCCGTGAGGGATGGAGTCGAATCGATCGCGGGGGAACTTCTGCGCCATGGGTCCAGTCGTCGGGTCGGGGCCGCGCTCAGTCGAGCGGTCGGCCGATCGAGAGCGAGCGACGCGCCCGCGTCGCCGCGCGCGCCTCGCGCATCCGCTGCAGGCGCTTGACCAGCATGGGGTCGTGCCGAAGCGCTGCGGGCGAATCGATGAGGTCACCGAGGATCCGATAGTAACGGGCGGCCGAGATCCCGAACTCCTCTCGGATGGCCTCCGCCTTGAGCCCCGCGTGCTGCCACGCGCGGCCCTCGAAGGCGAGGACGCGCACGGCGCGGTCGTCGAGGCCCGGCTCGCCGTCGTCGCGGGAGGGCACTCGCTCGGCGCTCATGCGTCCTCCTGTCGGGCGGCCGGACGCCACCTGCAGCACATCCTAGGGAACCGAGCCCGTGAGGGCGCCGAGCGGCGCGGCGTGTGACGTGCCCGACCCCCGGAACACGGGGCGCCCGTCGCGCGTTGCACCGGGTGCGGGGAGACCTGCGAGCATGGTGGTGGCCCGCCGTCATGGCACCCGATCGGAAGGAGCGCCCTATGGCGTATCGCGTGAACAAGAGCGACGAGCAGTGGCGCGCGGAGCTCGACGCCGACCGGTTCGCGGTGCTTCGCGAGGCGGCGACGGAGCGGCCCTGGACCGGAGAGCTCCTCGACGAGGAGCGCGCCGGCGTCTACGCCTGCGCCGCGTGCGGTGCCGAGCTGTTCAAGAGCGGCACGAAGTTCGACTCCGGGTGCGGATGGCCGAGCTTCTACGAGTCCGTGCGTCCCGACGCCGTGGAGCTCATCGAGGACACCACGCTCGGCATGGTGCGCACCGAGGTCCGGTGTGCGAACTGCGGCTCGCACCTCGGCCACGTGTTCCCCGACGGGTTCGGCACGCCGACGGGCGACCGCTACTGCATGAACTCGATCGCCCTCGACTTCACCGCGGAGCCCTGAGGCGTGGCGTCCGCGCTCGACGCGGCCCTCGCGAGGCGCTCCGCGTCGAAGGTGACGGATGCCGCTCCCGATGACGCCGTCCTCCTCGAGCTGCTCGAGGGCGCCTCCCGCGTCGCCGACCACGCCTCGCTCCGACCGTGGCGGGTGATCGCCCTGCGCGGCGCCGCACGGGAGCGACTCGGCGAGGCGCTCGCCGCGGCCGCCGGCGCGGAGGGCGAGGCGGCGGCCAAGCTCGCGGGCAAGCCCCTGCGCGCGCCGCTGCTCCTGGCGGTCGTGGCGGTGGTCGCACCTGAGCACCCCAAGGTCCCCGAGTGGGAGCAGGAGGCGTCGGCCGCCGGCGTGGCGCACCTCATGAGCCTGCTGCTCGACGACGCCGGCTGGGGCGTCATGTGGCGCACCGGGCCGTTCACGCGGCATCCGCTCGTCGCCGCCGTGCACGGCCTCGCACCCGACGAGCGACTGCTCGGCTGGCTGTACGTCGGCGGCCTCCCTGGTGGCCGGCGGGCCGAGCGCCGCACCGACCACGTCGCGGCGAGCCGGCTGACCACGCTCTTCTGAGGCGGCGCGCGGCCGGCGCGGGCTTCGCGCCATGCTCCGGCGCTCGGGCTGCTACTCGCCAGCGGGGGGTGCGGACCCGGTGATGCGCGGCACCGACCCCGTGTGCGGCGCCGGCGGAGCCGCGTGCCGCCGCCGGGTCCACCCCACGCTGGCGATCACCACCGCGACGAGCGCCAGCACGGTGCCGCCGATCGTCGCCACGTCGACCGGTCGGTCGGCGGTCGGCAGCAGCAGGTCGAGCGAGAGGGCGGCGGTGAGCTGGCCCGCGACGCCGCAGAGGGCGAGCACGAGCACGCCGACGACGCGCACGAGGACCGCCTGTCCCGCGATGAAGATGCAGCCGATCGCGCCGCCCGCGTAGAGCCACCACTCGGTCGGCATGGCCGAGGGCCAGCCCGCGGATGCCGCGTGCACGAGCATCACCACCACGAGCGCCGTCGAGCCCACCGCGAAGTTCAGCACCGTCGCCGTCAGCGCGCTCTCGGCGGCGCTGCGGACACGGCCGTTCACGGCCTGCTGCCACGCGGCGCCGAGACCCGCGACGAACGGCAGGACCATGAGGAGGATCGGCACGTCGTGCGCCACCTGCGCCGACACGGCCCACCCGATCGCGGCGAGCGCAAGCAGCGCCCCGATCACGCGGGACGGCGTGAGCGGCCGCCGCCCGCCGGGGCCGAGGCCCACGAGGTCGAAGACGATGCCGCCCAGCGTCTGGCCCGCCACGATCGCCACCGTGAAGAGCGCCACGCCGACGACGCCCGCCGACAGCCCCTGCGTGATCACGAACCACGCGCCGGCGAGCCCGCCGAGCACCATCCACCACGCGAGGCGGCGCTCGCGCAGCGCCGTGGCCACCCGCCCCAGTCCACGACGGCCGGGCCGCCACGCGGCGAGCACGACGAGGAGGATCACGAGCCCGCTGCCGAACGAGATCGCGGCGGCCGTGTACGGGTCGTCGATGGCATGGGCGAGCTGCCCGTTGATCCGGGACTGCAGTGCGGTGAGCGCACCGCACGCGAGGGCGAAGGCGATGGCCAGCCACATCGGCATGCGGCTGCGGTCGGCGTGGGCATGGCGGTGCGGGTGCTCGGACGGAGCGGCCGGTGCCGCGGCATCCGTGCGGGGATTCTCGGTCAAGAGCCGGCTGCGGGACTCGAACCCGCAACCACCGCTTTACAAGAGCGGTGCGCTACCAATTGCGCCAAGCCGGCGTGAGGCGGAGCCTCCCCGACATCCTACCGACAGCACGAAGGCCCGGCGGGGGGCCGGGCCTTCGTGTGCGACGTCCCGGCGACCGCTACTGGGCGGGCGTCGGCGTGGGCGTCGGGGTCGATTCGGAGTCGTTGAACGTCGCGCTCGTCGCCTGCAGCACGAACGCCTGGAACTCCTGCGGGTCCTCCAGCGAGCCGCCGTACTGCTGGCCGTTCACGAGCACGGTCGGCGTGCCCGTGATCGACGGGAGCTCGGAGTTCGGCACCGGCTGGGTCAGTGCCCGGTTGGTGGCATCCTGCACCCACGACTTGAACTGCACGTCGTCGATGCACTTCTCGACGGTCGACTGGCTGTCGACGCCGACCTCCTCGGCGAGCGACTTCAGCTCGTCGTTCGTGAGGCCGGACGTGCCCTCCTCGGGCTGGTTCTCGAAGAGGATCGCGTTGAAGTCGAAGAACGAGTCGGGCGAGGAGTCCGCCACGCAGGCCGCCGCGTTGGCCGCGCGCAGCGAGTACTGCGTTCCGGCCGACTTGTTCGTGAGGATCGCGATGGGGTGGATCTCGAGGGTCGCCGCGCCCGATTCGACCATCGTGCGCAGCGACTCGGAGTTCGTCGCCTCGAACTGGCCGCAGAACGGGCAGAGGTAGTCGATGTACATCACGATGTTGGCGACCTCGCCGCTGTCGTCGGGAACGGTCGCGGTGGGCGTCGCACCCGCGGCGAGCGCCGAGGTCTCGACGGCCGTGATGCCGCCGCCCTCGCCGGCCGTGAGCACGATGCCGTCGCTGGCCATGTTCTGGGGACCGGGGCCCGCCGGCTTCACGCTCTGGAAGATGAGCGTGCCGATGAGTGCCGCGATGGCGACGACCGCCACGATGATGCCGCCCTGGATGAGGATCTTGTTGCGGCGCTCCCGCTTCTTCTGCTCCTCGCGGAGGAGTCGGGCCTTCTCTCGGGCCGCCTCCCTGCGTTCGTTACGGGATGGGCGTGGCTGATTCGATCCGCCGTAGGTCATCGATGGTCACTCCGGTCGCTGTGAGTGCGCGCGCGTATGCATGCGAACGCACCAACGATAGTAGGAAGCGTGTCTGGGAATCACCCAAGCGGATGCCGCGTGCGTGCCGCGTCCGGCATGGGAATCGGCCGTACGCGCGGAACCCGGGCCGACGGCGTCGATTCGGTCCTCCCACGCGCGCGTGCGATACTGGGCAGGCGTCGACGGCGACGCGCTTCCATTCACTACGGATCGTCCGGCACGTACCTGCCGGTGAAGGAGAACACAGAACCATGGCATCAGTCACGTTCGACAAGGCCACCCGGCTCTACCCCGGTGGCACCCGTCCCGCGGTCGACCAGCTCGACCTCGACATCGCCGACGGCGAGTTCCTCGTGCTCGTCGGCCCCTCCGGTTGCGGGAAGTCCACCTCGCTCCGCATGCTCGCGGGCCTCGAGGAGGTCAACGACGGCAACATCTTCATCGGCGACCGCAACGTCACCGACGTGCCGCCGAAGGACCGCGACATCGCCATGGTCTTCCAGAACTACGCGCTGTACCCGCACATGACGGTCGCCGAGAACATGGGCTTCGCGCTCAAGATCGCCGGCGTCGGCAAGGACGAGCGCGCCGCGCGCGTGCTTGAGGCGGCGAAGCTCCTCGACCTGGAGCCGTACCTCGCCCGCAAGCCGAAGGCGCTCTCGGGCGGCCAGCGCCAGCGCGTCGCCATGGGCCGCGCGATCGTGCGCCAGCCGCAGGTGTTCCTCATGGACGAGCCGCTGTCGAACCTCGACGCGAAGCTCCGCGTGCAGACCCGCACGCAGATCGCGTCGCTGCAGCGCCGCCTCGGCGTCACCACGGTCTACGTCACGCACGACCAGACCGAGGCCCTCACCATGGGCGACCGCATCGCGGTGCTCAAGGACGGCGTCCTGCAGCAGGTCGGCACCCCGCGCGACCTGTACGAGCAGCCGAACAACGTGTTCGTCGCGGGCTTCATCGGCTCGCCCGCGATGAACCTGTTCCACGCCGACCTCGTCGAGGGCGGCATCATGTTCGGCACCGCCAACGTGCCGGTCGAGCGCGAGGCGCTCGCCGACGCGAGCAGCAAGATCGCCACGATCGGCGTGCGCCCCGAGGACATCGTCGTGTCGCCGCACGAGGGCGAGGGCCTCGCGGTCGACGTCGACCTCGTCGAGGAGCTCGGCGCCGACGGCTACCTCTACGGGCACTCGACCGTCGAGGGCAAGCGCACCGACATCGTCGCGCGCGTCGACGGGCGCGTGCACCCGAACGCCGGTGAGCGCGTCTACCTCACCGCCACGCCGGGCCACGTGCACATCTTCGACGCCGAGTCGGGCCTCCGCCTCAGCAAGAAGCCCATCGTCGCCTGACGTCGCGCACTACACCGGGATGCCGGTCGGGCCTCGGCCCGGCCGGCATCGCCGTTTCCACGGGCGGCTTCGGCGGCGACTACGCTGAACCACGATGAGCGGCTCACTTTCGATCACCTCGGCAATGGCCGATCCGGCACTCCTCGACCTGCCGTGGGAGCTCCCGCTCGAGTCGTGGCCGAGCGACGCGATCGCGGCGCTCCCGAAGGGCATCTCGCGTCACCTCGTGCGCTTCGCCCACCTCGGCGGCCACGTGGTGGCGATCAAGGAGACCACGGCCGACATGGCCAAGGGCGAGTACGAGATGCTGCGGATGCTGCAGCGGCTCGAGATCCCGTGCGTCGAGCCGGTGGCCGTCATCACGAACCGCACGGATGTCGAGGGCGACGCCCTGAAGCCCGTGCTGGTCACCCGGCACCTGCGCTTCTCGCTGCCCTACCGCGCCCTGTTCTCGCAGACCCTGCGGCCCGATACCGCGACCCGCCTGGTCGACGCCCTCGCCGTGCTGCTCGTGCGTCTGCACATCGTGGGCTTCTTCTGGGGCGACGTCTCGTTGTCGAACACGCTCTTCCGTCGCGACGCGGGCGCCTTCGCCGCCTACCTCGTGGATGCCGAGACGGGCAAGCTCTACGAAGGCGGCCTGTCGAACGGCCAGCGCGAGAACGACCTCGAGATCGCCCGCGTGAACATCGCCGGCGAGCTCCTCGACCTCGAGGCCGGCGGGCGCGTGGCCGACGAGCTCGATCCGGTCAACATCTCCAACGGCATCGTCGAGGCCTACCGGAGCCTCTGGAAGGAACTCACGGGCTCTGAGTCGTTCTCGACCGCCGAGCGCTGGCGCATCAGCGAGCGCGTCAACCGGCTCAACGACCTCGGCTTCGACATCGAGGAGCTCGCGATCCGCACGGATGACACGGGCACCACGGTGCGCATCCAGCCGAAGGTGGTCGACGCGGGCCACCACCAGCGGCGCCTGCTCCGGCTCACGGGCCTCGACGCCGGCGAGAACCAGGCGCGCCGCCTGCTCAACGACCTCGACTCGTACCGCGCCGCCTACGGCAAGGCCGAGCTCGACGAGGAGATGGTGGCGCACGAGTGGCTGATGCGTGTGTTCGAGCCCGTCGTGCGCGCGATCCCCCTCGACCTCCGCGGCAAGCTCGAACCCGCCGAGGTGTTCCACCAGCTGCTCGAGCACCGCTGGTTCATGGCGCAGCAAGCGGGGCACGACATCCCCCTCGCCGAGGCGGTCACGTCGTACATCAACGAGGTGCTCCGCCACCGACGCGACGAGGCGACCGTGGTCGGCCCGGCGACCGGATCGACGACGGCGATCGACGTCATCGCGCCCGAAACGTCGGCGATCGCCGTCGTCGACCCCGACGACGAGAACGACTGGCGCCTCAAGGTCTGACGCCGCCCGGGGTCACGCCCCGTCCGCGGCGCGCAGCTTCGAGATCTCGTAGAGGGTGACGGATGCCGCGATGCCGGCGTTCAGCGACTCGGTCGACGACTCGATCGGGATCGAGACGATGGCGTCGCAGGTCTCGGCGACGAGGCGGGAGAGTCCCTTGCCCTCGCTGCCGACGACCACGACGATCGGGCGGTCGGCCCAGGTCAGGCCGGGCAGCGACACGTCGCCGTCACCGTCGAGGCCAAGCACGAAGACGCCGCGCTCCTTCAGCGCCTTCAGCGTCTGCGTGAGGTTGGGCGCCATCGCGACGGGGATGCGTGCGGCGGCACCGGCCGACGTCTTCCACGCGGCCGAGTTCACGCCGACGGAGCGGCGCTGCGGCACGATCACGCCCTGGCCGCCGAACGCGCCCGTCGAGCGCAGGATGGCGCCGAGGTTGCGGGGGTCGGTGATCCCGTCGAGGGCCACGAGCAGCGGCGTCTCGTCGCGGGCGAGCACCTCGTCGAGCATCTCGATCGGGTGCGCGTACTCGTACGGCGGCACCTTGAGGGCGAGGCCCTGGTGCACGCCGCCCTCGCCGGCCAGCCGGTCGAGCTCGGGCCGCATCACCTCGAGGATCGGGATGCCGCGGTTGGTGGCGATCTTCATCGCCTCCTTGACCCGATCGTCCACCTCGACCCGCGCAGCGACGTACAGCGTCGTCGCGGGGATGCGCGCGCGCAGCGCCTCGACCACGGAGTTGCGCCCGGTCACGATCTCGGACTCGTCGCCCGACTTCGCACGACGTGCGGCTCCGGATGCCCCGCGCGGGGCACCGGCGCGCTGGCCCTGTCCGGCGACCTTCCCGGGTGCCCGGCCCTTGCCGCCCGCGGCGGCGTAGCGCTCCTGCGCCGCCTTCCGCTTTCCGGCGGGGTGCCAGGCGCGGTCCTCGGCCTTCGGCGTCGGGCCCTTGCCCTCGAGCGCCTGTCGGCCCTGGCCTCCGGACCCGACCTGCTTGCCCTTCGCCTTGCGCACGGCTCCGGCGCGCGGCTTGCTGCTGCCCTTCATGATCCCAAGCTCCAATGCGTGCCGGTCTGGCTGTCTTCGATGGTGATGCCCGCGTCCGAGAGCTCGGCGCGGATCCGGTCCGCCGCGGCGAAGTCCTTGGCGGCGCGTGCGGCCTGCCGGTCCTCGATGAGGCGGGTCACGAGCGAGTCGAGCGCGGATGCCGCGGGCGCGGCATCCGGAGCCCAGTGCTCGTCGCGGGGGTCGATGCCGAGCACCTCGACCATGGCCACGACCTGGCCGTGCATGGTCGCGGCGTCGTGCAGCTCCTCGTCGTCGAGCGCCTGGTTGCCCGCACGCACGGTGTCGTGCAGGACGGCGAGCGCCTGCGGGACGCCGAGGTCGTCGTCCATGGCGGCGGCGAACGCGTCGGGGATGACCGGACTGCCCACCCCCGAGTAGCGCGTGCCGGCGAGTCGGCGCTCGACGCGCACGAGGAAGGAGCGGATGCGGTCGACGGCGGCCTCGGCCTCGGCGAGCGAGGTGGGCGCGTAGTCGAGCGTGGACCGGTAGTGCGCCGCGCCCAGCAGGTAGCGCACGGCGAGGGGCGAGGCGAGATCGAGGAGCTCGCCGGCGTACACGGAGTTGCCGAGCGACTTCGACATCTTCTGGCCGCCGACGTTCACGAGGCCGTTGTGCACCCAGTAGCGCGCGAACCCGTGGCCCGCGGCGGTCGACTGTGCGAGCTCGTTCTCGTGGTGCGGGAAGCGCAGGTCGAGTCCGCCGCCGTGGAGGTCGAACTCCTCGCCCAGGTAGCGCGACGCCATGGCCGAGCACTCGATGTGCCAACCGGGACGGCCCGGACCCCACGCGGACTCCCAGGCCGCCGACTCGGGCTCCTCGGGCTTGCGGCCCTTCCAGAGCGCGAAGTCGCGGGGGTCGCGCTTGCCGCGCGGGTCGGCGTCGGCCGCGGCCTCCATGTGCTCGCGGGACTGGCGGGTGAGCTCGCCGTACGACGGCCAGCTTCCGGTGTCGAAGTACACGTCGCCCGAGGCATCCGGCGCCGGGTAGGCGTGCCCGAGCTCGATCAGCCGCGCGATGAGCTGCTGCATCTGCTGCACGCTCGCGGTGGCTCGGGGCTCGTAGGTCGGCGCGAGGATGCCGAGCGAGGCGTAGGCCGCCGTGAACTCGAGCTCGACGCGGTAGGCCAGCGCCCACCACTCCTCCGTGCTCGTCTCGCGCTCCTCGGCGGAGGCGGCGAGGATCTTGTCGTCGATGTCGGTGACGTTGCGCACGAAGGTGACGTCGTAGCCGCGGTAGCTGAACCAGCGGCGCATGATGTCGTACACGAGCGCGCTGCGCAGGTGGCCGATGTGCGGGCTCGACTGCACCGTCGGCCCGCACACGTACATGCCGACGCGCCCCTCGCGGAGGGGCACGAAGTCACGCAGGGCCTGGGCCTTCGAGTCGTAGAGTCGCACGGTCACCCGCCAAGCCTACCGGCGCGCCCCGGCGATGACGGGCGCGCCCGGGCCGTGCGGCCGGGCATCGCTCAGGCCGGCACGACGAGCGCCGTCGCGATCGCCGCGATGCCCTCGCCCCGGCCGGTGAAGCCGAGCTCGTCGGTCGTGGTGGCGGCGACGGAGACGGGTGCGCCGAGGATGCCCGACAGGAGCGACTCCGCCTCGGCGCGCCGGGGGGCGAGCTTCGGGCGGTTGCCGATGACCTGGAGCGTGACGTTGCCCACGGCGTATCCCGCCTCCCGGATGCGACGCAGGGTCTCGTTCAGGAACACCTCGCCGTGGGCATCCTCGAATCGGGGGTCGCCGGTGCCGAACACGCCGCCCACGTCGCCGAGTCCGGCGGCGGCCAGCAGCGCGTCGCAGATCGCGTGGCACGCCGCGTCGCCGTCGCTGTGGCCCGAGAGCCCGCGCTCGCCCGGCCACTGCAGGCCGGCGAGCCAGAGGGGGGTGCGCGGGTCGTCGGCGAAGGCGTGCACGTCGACGCCCGTGCCGACGCGCGGCAGGGCGGGTGCGCCGCCGGCGCGCCCCGCGGGTTCGGCGGAGGCGGGGGTCGACGTGCCATGCGGCTCGACGCCGGCGGGGCCGGCGTGGCCGCGCGCCGCGACGAGCGACTCCGCCCGGCGCAGGTCGGAGGGCAGCGTGACCTTGAACGACCGTGCGTCGCCCGGCACGACGTCGACCGCGAAGCCGGCGGATGCCGCGAGCGCCGCGTCATCCGTGAACTCGGTCGTCGCGGCGGCGTACGCGGCCTGCAGGGCCGACCGCGGGAATCCCTGCGGCGTCTGCACGGCGGCGAGCTGCGACCGGTCGACGGTCTCCAGCACCCGGCCGTGCGGGCCGACGCGCTTGATGGTGTCGACGACGTCGAGCGCGGGGACGACGCCGTGTCCACGTGCGCGCACCGCGGCGAGGACCTCGTCGAAGACGATCGACGGCGTCAGCGGTCGGGCGGCGTCGTGCACGAGCACGGTGTCGACGACGCGCGGCACCACCGCGAGGCCGCGCGCGACGGAGGTCTGACGCGTGTCGCCGCCCGCGACCACCTCGAGGGGGGCGGATGCCGCGTCCGCGAGGGGCTGGAGGCGCGTGCGGGCCTCGTCGACGCGATCGCCGGGCACGACGACCACGAGGTGCGGCGTCTCGCGCATGCCGAGCACGGCATCCACCGCGACCCCGAGGATGGTGTCGTCGCCGAGGGGGACGAACGCCTTGGGCTCGGCGTGGCCGAGCCGCGTTCCGCTGCCCGCGGCCACGACGATGACGGCGACCCGTGACGCGCTCATGCGTCGAGCGTAGCGCGCACCGTGCGCCGCAGGGCACGCCGGCTCGACAGCGCTCGTCGGAGCGCTCCCGAGTCGGGCGTGGTGGCCGCTGCTAGGAGGCGAGGACCTCGTCGAGCACCGTCGAGGCCTGCTCCTCGTCGGTCTTCTCGGCGAGCGCGAGCTCGGAGATGAGGATCTGGCGTGCCTTCGCGAGCATGCGCTTCTCACCGGCCGAGAGGCCGCGGTCCTGATCGCGACGCCACAGGTCGCGCACGACCTCGGAGACCTTGATCACGTCGCCGGAGGCGAGCTTCTCGAGGTTCGCCTTGTAGCGGCGGGACCAGTTGGTGGGCTCCTCGGTGAACGGAGCGCGAAGCACCTCGAAGACCTTGTCGAGGCCTTCCTTTCCGATGACGTCACGAACGCCGACGAGGTCGACGTTCTCAGCCGGAACCTCGATGACGAGGTCGCCCTGCGTGACGTTCAGCTTGAGGTAGAGCTTCTCTTCACCCTTGATGATCCGTTTCTTCACCTCGGTGATCGTTGCGGCTCCGTGGTGGGGGTAAACGACGGTTTCGCCAACCTCAAAAAGCATGAATGAATGTCCTTTCGGCAACTTTCAGGATATCACATTCGGGATCATGCTAAGGTTCGCCACCCTCCCCGGGCGGGCTCCAGCCGTAGGCTACACTCGGATCGATTCACTTCGCGCGGGCACGCATCCGTTCGCGCGCACGCTCGCACTTGGAGGTTCTGTGAAGGCGCGTCTCGCGGCATCCGCTGCTCTGGCCCTCGGTCTCGCACTGGGCGCGAGCGGCTGCTCGATGCTCACCTACCAGGCGACGACCGAGCACTACGACGCGAGCGACGGCGTCTCACTCGACGTGGGCGACCTCCAACTCCGCAACGTCCTCGTGGTCAGCGAGGACGGCGAAGACGGCAACCTCATCATGACCGTCGTCAACAACGGCGACGACGACGTCGAGCTCGGCGTGCAGTTCGGCGAGGGCGGCGGCGACGTGCAGACCATCGACATCGAGGCGGGCAGCACCGTCGCGTTCGGCGTCGACGCCGCCGAGAGCGAGGAGCAGCTCGAGCCGCTGCTGCTCGAGGGCATCGATACGCAGCCCGGCGCCCTGCTCACCATGTACTTCCAGTACGGCGACGCCGAGGGCATCGACAAGCAGGTGCCGGTGCTCGACGCCCGCCTGCCCGAGTACGCCGACCTGGCACCGTAGGCCGCTCGCGGTCGAACGGATGCCGAGCGGGCTCAGGCCTCGAAGCGGTACCCGAGCCCCCGCACGGTGACGAGCTGCACCGGCTCCGACGGCTGCAGCTCGATCTTCGATCGGATGCGCTTGATGTGCACGTCGAGGGTCTTCGTGTCGCCGAAGTAGTCGGAACCCCACACGCGGTCGATCAGCTGCCCCCGTGTGAGCACCCGCCCGGGGTTGCGCATCAGCAGTTCGAGCAGCTCGAATTCCTTGAGCGGCATGGGCACGGGCTCGCCGTCGACCTCGACCGTGTGCCGATCGACGTCCATGCGCACGCGCCCGCCCTCGAGCACCGCCTCGTCGAAGTCCTCGACCTCGATCCGACGCCGCAGCACGGCGCGGATCCTGGCGAGCAGCTCGCGCGTCGAGTACGGCTTCGTGACGTAGTCGTCGGCGCCGAGCTCGAGACCCACCACGATGTCGATCTCGGAGTCCTTCGCGGTGAGCATGATGATCGGCACCGTCGAACGCGTGCGGAGCTCGCGGCACACCTCGGTGCCCGGCAGCCCCGGGAGCATCAGGTCGAGGAGCACCAGGTCGGCGCCGTCCCGGTCGAACGCCGTGATGGCCGACGGCCCGTCGGCCGCCACCTCCACCTCGTAGCCCTCGCGCTCGAGCAGGAAGCTCAGCGGATCGCTCAGGGCGATCTCGTCCTCGACGAGCAGGATGCGGGTCACCTGGGTTCTCCTCGGTCTGCGGCGGCGACGCGTGTCGCCCGTCCGGAGGCGCCGCCCTTGCGGCGACCGCTGCGGTTGGTCTTCTTCGCGGTGGTCCCGGCGGCGGCATCCGTCACCGGCCGCGCCCCGCCCTCGCCGACCGGCGGCGTGGACCCGGGCTGCTCGGATGTCGGCACCTGGAGCACCTCGGCGAGCGGGAGCCGGATCATGAACGTCGAGCCTCGGCCGGGCCGGGACCAGGCGCGCACGTCGCCGCCGTGGTTCTGCACGGTGTGCTTCACGATGCTGAGGCCCAGCCCCGAGCCGCCCGTGTTGCGCGAGCGGGCCTGGTCGACCCGGTAGAAGCGCTCGAAGATGCGCTCGAGGTCGTCGCCCTCGATGCCGACCCCCTGGTCGGTGATCGCGATCTCGACGGTGTCGCCGACGACCTTCGCCCCCACGCCGACGCGCCCGCCCTCGTTGGAATAGGCGATCGCGTTCGAGACGAGGTTGTGCACGGCGACCACCAGCAGCGCACGATCGCCGTAGACCTCCGCCTTGGTGGATGCTCGCACGGCGATCGCCACCTGCTTCGCGGCCGCCACCACGCGGTTCTGGTCGACCGCGGCGGCCACGACCTCGTCGATGGGCACGATCACGTCGGGGCGCAGGGCATCGCGCGCCTGCAGCCGGGAGAGCTCGATGACCTCGCTCGTGATGTGCGCCAGCCGGCTCGCCTCGACCGAGAGGCGGCCGGCGAATCGCCGCACCTGCTCGGGCTCGTCCGCCGCCGAGTCGAGCGCCTCCGCCAGCAGGCTCACGGAGGAGATCGGGGTCTTCAGCTCGTGACTGATGTTCGCCACGAAGTCGCGTCGCACCTCGTCGAGGCGGTGCGCCTCCGTGCGGTCCTCGGCGAGGAGGAGGACGAATCGGGTGCCCAGCCGCGCGACGAGCACGCGCAGCCGGACCGTGCCCTCGCCGTAGGGCCCGCGGGCGACGTCGATCTCGTCGGCGATGGTGTCGCCGCTGCGGCGCACCGCGGCCACCAGGTCGAGGAGTTCGGCGTGCACGAGCGCCTGCTGGCGCACCAGTCCGAGTGCCAGCGCGCCCGGCGAGGCCTTGAGCACGTTGTTCGACGGATCGAGCACGACCCCGGCGGACTCGAGCACCTCGAGCACCTGGTCGATGCCGTCGGGAATGGTGGGCGCGACCACCTTGGCGGCGCTCGAGCCACGGCGCTCGGCCACGTGCAGCACGATCATGAAGGCGGCACCGAGGAAGATGCCGAAGGCCAGTGCCGTGAGCACCACCCACATGGAGTCCATGGCTTCACCCTAACCAGTGGATTCGGGCACTCCGCCCGTTGTGTCGCCGTCCGGCGGTAGGTTAACGAGTGTTCAGGATCAGGGCACCTGCTGTTCACCCGCCGCGGGGAGGATGTCCGGGGCCGGATCGAACCGGCATGCCCGCGTGCGCTTCGGCGCGGGACCGAGCAGACAAGGATTTCACATGCGTGAGGTGTTCCAGCAGGAACTGCGCGAGGTGCAGGACCGACTCGTCGAGATCGCCGAGCTCGTCGCCATCTCGATCGAGAAGGCGACGACGGCGTTCAACGAATCGGACGTGAGCCTCGCGGAGGAGGTCATCGCCGAGGACCCCCGCATCGACCAGGCGGCGGCCGCGCTCGACGAGCTCGCGATCACGATCCTCGCCAGGCAGCAGCCCGTCGCCCGCGACCTCCGCATCGTCGTGAGCGCGCTGCGGATCAGCGCCTCGCTGGAGCGCATGGGCGATCTGTCCACGCACATCTCGCAGCTCGCGCGCTACCGCTTCCCCGACAAGGTGGTGCCGAAGTCGCTGCGCTCGACGTTCGCCGAGATGGGCGCGCTCGACGTCGAGATCGCGCGGAAGCTCACCGCGCTCCTCCGCAGTGAGGACGTGCAGATGGCCGAGGAGATCCGCAACGAGGACGACAAGATCGATGCGCTGCACCTCTCGGTCTTCGACAAGGTGCTCGGCGAGAAGTGGAAGGGCGAGGCGGTCGACACGGTCGACGCAACGCTCGCGAGCCGCTACCACGAGCGGTTCGCCGACCACGCCGTCGCGATCGCGAAGATGGTGCAGTACCTGGCGACCGGCGACTGGGTGCCCGAGAAGGCCTCGGTCTGAGGCGAGTCCGTCCGAGAAGCCGCCGAGGGCGGGGGATGCGACATCCCCCGCCCTTCGTCGTCGATCGGGACGGCTACTTCTTGCCCTGGGCGGCCACGGCGGCCGCGCCGGCCGCGGCGGCCTCCGGGTCGAGGTAGCGGCCGGGCTCGAGCGGCATGAAGTCGTCGCCCAGCTCGTAGACGAGCGGGATGCCCGTGGGGATGTTCAGCTCGGCGATGTCCTCGTCGGAGATGCCGTCGAGGTGCTTCACGAGCGCCCGCAGCGAGTTGCCGTGCGCGGTGACGAGCACCGTCTTCCCCGTCGCGAGGTCGGGGATGATGTCGGACTCCCAGTAGGGCAGCATGCGGGCGATGACGTCCTTCAGGCACTCGGTGCGCGGCAGCTCGTCGTCGGTGAGGTCGGCGTAGCGCGGGTCCCCGACCTGCGACCACTGGTCGTCGTCGGCGAGCGGCGGCGGGGGCACGTCGAATGAGCGGCGCCAGAGCTGGAACTGCTCGGGGCCGTACTTCTCGAGCGTCTCGGCCTTGTCGAGGCCCTGCAGCGCACCGTAGTGGCGCTCGTTGAGCCGCCATGACCGGCGCACGTCGATCCAGGCGCGGTCGGCGACGTCGAGCGCGATGTTCGCGGTCTGGATGGCCCGGGTGAGCACCGACGTGTGCTGCACGTCGGGCAGCACGCCGCTCTCGACGAGGAGCTCGCCGGCGCGGTTCGCCTCCTCCGTGCCGATGTCGCTGAGCCGCACGTCGACCCAACCGGTGAACAGGTTCTTCTGGTTCCATTCGCTGTTGCCGTGGCGCAGCAGCACGAGCGTGTGAGGCATGGGGAACAGCCTAGCCGCGGCGGCATCCGCGCCAGAGCCGCGGGTCGCCCGGTGACGTGCTGCGAGACTGGTGGCATGCCCGTCGGATCCATCACGCGCGGCACGACGAACACCAACCGACTGCGCCGCGTCGACCGGTGGATCGCCGAGCAGCCGGCCCTCCTCCACGCCGTCGACCCGTTCGTCGTCGACCTCGGGTACGGTGCGAGCGCCGTGACCACGTTGGAGCTGGCCACCCGCCTCCGGAAGGCGCGCCCCGACGTGCAGGTCCTGGGCCTCGAGATCGATCCCGCGCGGGTGCGCACCGCCCGGGAGCAGCTCGCCCGCACCCGCACGGGCGACGGGCACTTCCCCGCCGACCTGCCCGTCGGGTTCGGCGTCGGCGGCTTCGAGGTGCCGACGCCCGGCGGACGGGCGCCCGCGGTGATCCGGGCCTTCAACGTGCTGCGCCAGTACGGTGAATCGGAGGTCGGCCACGCGTGGCGCACCATGTCCGCGCGGCTCGCGCCCGGCGGGCTCGTCGTCGAGGGCACGTGCGACGAGCTCGGCCGCGTCTCGAGCTGGGTGGGCGTCACCGCATCCGGTCCGCGCACCTTCACCATGAGCCTCCCGATCCGGCCTCGAGACGCCGTCGATCGTGGCGGAGCGCCTGCCGAAGGCGCTGATCCACCGGAACGTGCCCGGCGAGCCCATCCACGAACTGCTGGGCACGCTCGACCGGGCGTGGCGCGTCCACGCGCCGATGTTGGTCTACGGCGGATCGCAGCGGTGGATCGCCGCCGTGGCCACGCTGCGCCACGAGGGGTGGCCCGTCATCGGCGGCCCGCGCCGCGCACGACTCGGCGAGCTCACGGTGCCCTGGGACGCGGTGGCGCCGCGCTGACACCCGGCAGCGGTCGGATGCCGCGTCGCCGCGCCCGGCGGTCGGTCTGTGGCCGCCCGGGCGTCTCAGTCCGCCGGCAGCAGCGCCCGGGCGCCGTCGAGGTCGAGCCCCGTCGAGGTGAGGAGGTCGACGAGGTACGGCCGCAGCGCGGTGATGGTGTTCCGGTCGCCGACGGGGCCGTCGGGGAGGATGGCGACGGGATCGAGGTGACGTGCGATCTCGGAGAACGCCTGCCGGGCGACCGGCTGCACCGAGACGTCGCGAAGCGAGTCCGAGAGCACGCCGAGCGCCACCGCGACGCGGGCGTGCACGTCGGCGACCTCGGGTCGCGGGCGGCCGTCGCGCAGGATCCACTCGATGCGACGGGCGATGATGCGGAGGTTCCTCGTCGCGAGGTCGAGCCCGGCGAGCATTACGCGCTGGCGTTCGAGGTCGAAGCGCGACCGGCGCACGATCGGCGAGACGCGCGCGATGGCGAGCCCCGAGTCGACCGAGGACATCCAGGCCTCGACGAGCGGCTGCGTGGCCCGGGCCCGCGAGAGCGCGGGGCCGGCGGCATCCGTGCGGCCGGAGCGCAGGGCGGCGGCGAGCTCTTCCAGCACCGCGACGTGCTCGGCGATGAGCCGGCGACCCTCGCGCATCGCCGCCCGATGCGGGTCGCGCGGGATGATCGCGGTCGCGAGGAGCGCGAACGTGCCGCCGACGATCGCGTCGAGCGTGCGCACGAACGGTCCCCCGTCGGGCGCCGGCACGAGCATGACGAGCGTGCACTGCACGGCGGCCGCGATGGCGAAGGCGGCGTTCGCCGACACGAGCCGCGCCAGCGCCAGCGTGAGGGCGAGGGCGACCGCGTACTGCAGCACGCCGGCGCCGAACGCGAGCAGGAGCACCTCGGCGAGCACGATGCCGAGCGTCATCGCGATCACCGTTTCGAGCACCCGCACCGGCCGGGCATCGCGCACGAAGCCGAGCGCCGTGATCGCCACGATCGCGGCGATGAGCGGCTGGTCGTGGCCGAGCACGAAGGAGGCGAACGCGTAGGCGGCGACCGCAGTCGCCGTGATCTGCAGGATGGCGGGCACCGAGTCGCGCAGCCGGACGGACCCGGCCGCGAGACGCGCGGCGAGTCCGCCGGCGACGCTCACTTGCGGACGCCGAGCCTTGGCAGTCTCGGCACGTCGACGGCCGCGCCGGCGTCGGCCGGAACGATCTCGACCTGTGCGGCGGCGACGTCGATGCCGTGGCTCTCGACGATGAGGGGGAGGTCGGCCGGCACGGCCCGCTTCACGACCGCCAGCGCGACGGGACCCAGCTCGTGGTGCATGGCGCTCGAGGTGATGCGGCCGACCTCGCGGCGCTCGGGCGCCTCGCCCTCGGCCGGCTCGGGACGGACCTTCTCGCCGACGACGAGGTCGCCGCGCGCCGGGAGCACGGTGTCGCTGCCGTCGAGGTGCAGCAGCACGAGCCGGCGCGGCGGACGGCCCAGGTTCAGCACCTTCGCGACCGTCTCCTGGCCCTTGTAGCAGCCCTTGCCGAGGTCGACCGCGCTGCGGAGCCAGTCGAGCTCGTGCGGGATGGACCGGTCGTCGACCTCGGTCGCGAGGCGGGGACGCCACGCGGCGATGCGCAGCGCCTCTGCGGCGAGCGCACCCGCGACGGCCACGCGCCCGGCACGCACCGCGGCCGCCGCGTCGGCCAGAGCGGCGCGCGGCACGATGCGCTCGATCCAGTGCCAGCCGGATGCCGGGTGGCCGGCGTCGGGGGCGTACCGGTGCGCGGTCGGGGCGGGCTCCGCCCAGGGGTCGACCCAGTCGAGGGCGATGCCGTTCGGGTCGTGCGCCGCCGCCGCGGCATCCAGCGCGGACGTGGTCATCGCGCCGAGGACGCCGAACTCGGGCGTGCGGTCGGCGACCTCCACCCGCAGCATGAACCGCATGCGGTCGAGGAAGGCCGCCAGCGGCGCGGCATCCGCACCCTCGACGATGAGCCAGGCGGTCTCGCCGTCGTCGACGACATGCACCACGTGCTCGATGCGGCCGGATGCGTCGAGGAAGAGCGCCTCGGCGGCGGCGCCGGGAGCGAGCCGGTCGAGCGCCTGGCTGGCCATCGAGTGCAGCCAGGTCAACCGATCGGGGCCGGCGACGGTGAGCACGCCGCGATCGGAGAGATCGACGATCGCCTCGCCGCGCTCGAGGCGCCGCTGCTCGACGATCGGGTTGCCGTAGTGGCCGGGGACCCCGGAGTCGACGCCCTCGGCGGGCACCGCCCCGTCGAGCCCCATGAACGGCGAGCCGGTCATCAGTCGACCTTCGCGAGGCGTGCCGAGGCGTGGGTGCGCAGGTCCTGCCCGAGCGCGGCGATGTCCCAGGCCCACAGCAGGTGGCCGTCGACGAGCCCGTAGAGGCGGGTGGCGGCGGCGTAGTCCTTCGCGCCGGCCGTGCGCATGACGGCGTCGGTGGCGAGGTCGATGCGCGGTCCCTTCACCTGGCCGAGGTAGAGCTCGGCGACGCCGCCCGGATGCACCAGCGAGACCTCGAGGTCGAAGCCGCCGTCGGCGTTGCGGAGGGTCTCGACCGACTCCGCGTCGGGGAATCGCGTCGCACCCACCGCGGGGAGCAGGGCCGGACCCGCATCGCCCTCGCCGAGCTCCCGCTCGATGCGCCAGTAGCCCGTCTCGGTCGCGAGCGGCTTGGGGTCGCCGTCGGGCGCCTCGGGGAACAGCCAGGTGTACGACGTGTAGTTGAGGTGCGGCAGCCCGTCGTGGCTGAAGCTCACGCGCTGCCCGAACTCGTGGGTGATCGACCCGTCGCCCACCTTGTAGTCGATCACGCCCGATCCCTCCCAGACCCCGATGAGCCAGGAGAGCGGGACGAGCTCGGCGGGCAGGCCGACGGGCAGCTCGATCATGCCCTAGCGCTGCCCCTTGAAGAGCTTGTAGACGACGACGCCGCTGATCCACGCGATCGCGAGGCTTGCGAGCCCGAGCAGGCCGATGAAGAGGAGTTCGAGGGCGAGCAGCTGCGACATGCTCCGAGTCTACCCGTTCACCCGAGGGCGACGGGCGCGACCAGGACCGCCGCGAGGGCGACCACGACGGCGGCGCCGGCGACGCTGGCGCTCGCCCTCGTCACGAAGCCGCCGGGCCGTCGCGACGCCAGTTGCGCGATGAGCGCGCCGAGCACGGATGCCGCGAGGACGATGCCCAGGGCGCCGTAGACCGCCAGGGGCGAGCCGTCGCCGATCCACTCGCCGGTGCCGGTGTACGCGAACGACACGACCACCACGGCGCCGACGATCGCGATGACCCAGACGAGCACGATCCCCGGCCAACCGTCACGCGTCTCAGAACCCGCCTGCATGCTCTCCCCGTCCGCCGCGCGAACGCCGGGGCCCGGCGTCACGTAGTATTGACCGCACCTTACTACTGGAGGGTGTGCGTGGCGCAGTTGCTGATCCTGTCGCCGGCGGCCAACGACGATGTTCTCCCGGCGCTGTCATTACTGACTCACCGAACGCGGGTCATCCCCGCTTCGCCTGAGCAGCTGGTCCGAGCGCCGGAATCCGATCTCGTGTTCCTCGATGCGCGCACCAATCTCGCCGGCGCGAAGGCCCTCTCGCAGATCCTCCGCACGACCGGGCTGTCCGTTCCGCTGCTCCTCATCGTCACCGAGGGCGGGCTCACGGCGGTGACGCCCGACTGGGGCGTCGACGACGTCGTGCTCGTCGATGCGGGCCCGGCCGAGGTCGACGCCCGCATCCGCCTCGCGCTCGGGCGTGCGCAGTCCTCGCAGCCCACCGAGCGCATCCAGACCTCCGGCGTCGTCATCGACGAGGCGAGCTACTCCGCGAAGGTGCACGGCCGCACCCTCGACCTCACCTACAAGGAGTTCGAGCTGCTGCGCTTCCTCGCGGCGCATCCGTCGCGTGTCTTCACCCGCGAGCAGCTGCTCAGCGAGGTGTGGGGATACGACTACTTCGGCGGCACCCGCACGGTCGACGTGCACGTCCGGCGGCTGCGCGCGAAGCTCGGCGACCTCGACAGCCTCATCGGCACGGTGCGCAACGTGGGCTACCGGTTCAACGTCCACGAGGAGGACGACCAGGGCGCGCCGACCGTCACCGCACGTTAACGCAGGCCTCACCGCTCGCGAGGCCCCGAATGGCATGATGAGTGGATGACCGACAGCGCCCTCGACGAAGACCGCACCGCCAGCGACTTCGACGACGACTTCGAACCGTTCGACATCGAAGGCGCGCCCGAACTCCCCGCCGAGCGCTACCTCGACCGAGAGCTGAGCTGGCTCGCATTCAACCAGCGCGTGCTCGAGCTCGCCGAGGACCCGCGGCTGCCGGTGCTCGAGCGGGCCAACTTCCTCGCGATCTTCGCCTCGAACCTCGACGAGTTCTTCATGGTCCGCGTCGCCGGCCTGAAGCGGCGCATCATCACCGGCCTCGCCGTTCCCACCAACGTCGGCCGCGCGCCGCACGACGTGCTGAGCGACATCTCGCGGAAGGCGCACGAGCTGCAGGAGCGGCATGCGGCCGTGTACCAGGAGCTCGTGAAGCCGGCGCTCGCCGAGGCGGGCATCCGCGTCGTGTCGTGGGCGGAGCTCGGCGAGCGCGAGACGGCGCACCTGCGCGGGTACTTCTCGGGGCAGATCTTCCCGGTGCTGATGCCGCTCGCGGTCGACCCGGCGCATCCGTTCCCCTACATCTCCGGCCTCTCCCTCAACCTCTCGGTGCGCGTGCGCAACAGCCGCACGGGCCGCCAGGAGTTCGCCCGCGTCAAGGTGCCGCAGATGCTGCCGCGCTTCGTGCGCGTCGACCCCGACGAGTCGATCGAGGACGCGCGGTACGTCACCCTCGAGGAGCTCATCGCGAACCACCTCGGCGACCTCTTCCCCGGCATGGAGATCGTGGAGCACCACGTGTTCCGCGTCACCCGCAACGAGGACGTCGAGATCGAGGAGGACGAGACCGAGAACCTCATCAAGGCGCTCGAGAAGGAGCTGCTGCGCCGCCGCTTCGGGCCGCCCATCCGCCTCGAGATCACTGACGACATGGACGACGTCACGCTCGGCCTGCTGGTGCGCGAGCTCGATGTCACCGAGCAGGAGGTCTTCCGCCTGCCGGCGCCGCTCGACCTCGGCGGGCTCTTCGACCTCGCCCGACTCGACCGCCCCGAGCTGCACTACCCCACGCACGTGCCGACCACGGCGCTGCAGCTGCAGCCCTCCGAGTCGAACCTCAGCGCCGACGTCTTCGCCGCGATCTCGCGCAAGGACGTGCTCCTGCACCACCCCTACGAATCGTTCGCGACGAGCGTGCAGGCGTTCCTCGAGCAGGCCGCCGCCGACCCCGACGTCCTCGCGATCAAGCAGACGCTCTACCGCACCTCGGGCGACAGCCCGATCGTCGAGGCGCTCATCGACGCGGCGGAATCGGGCAAGCAGGTGCTCGCCCTCGTCGAGATCAAGGCGCGGTTCGACGAGCAGGCCAACATCTCCTGGGCGCGCAAGCTCGAGAAGGCCGGGGTGCATGTGGTCTACGGGCTCGTCGGCCTGAAGACCCACTGCAAGCTCGCGCTCGTCATCCGCCAGGAGAAGGGCGGACTCCGCCACTACAGCCACATCGGCACGGGCAACTACAACCCCAAGACGAGCCGCATCTACGAGGACCTCGGGCTGCTCACGGCCGACGACCAGGTCGGCAAGGACCTGACGCGCCTCTTCAACGAGCTCTCGGGCTATGCCATCGAGAAGAAGTTCAAGCGCCTCCTCGTCGCGCCCCTCCACCTGCGCAAGGGACTCCTCAAGCTCATCGCGGGCGAGGTGCGCAACGCCGAGCTCGGGCGTCCGGCGGGCATCCGCTTCAAGGTGAACTCGATCGTCGACGAGGCGATCATCGACGCCCTCTACCGCGCGTCGAACGCGGGCGTGCCCGTCGAGGTGTGGGTGCGCGGCATCTGCAGCCTGCGCCCGGGCATCCCCGGCCTCAGCGAGAACATCCGCGTGCGCTCGATCCTCGGCCGCTACCTCGAGCACTCGCGGATCTTCTCCTTCGAGAACGACGGGGACCCGCAGATCTACATCGGGTCGGCCGACATGATGCACCGCAACCTCGACCGGCGCATCGAGGCGCTCGTGCGCCTCACCGACCCCGACCACCTCGCCGAGATCGGCTCCCTGTTCGACCGGGCGATGGATCCGCGGACGAGCTCGTGGCACCTCGACGGCGAGGGCGTCTGGACCCGCCGCTCGACCGACGAGTCGGGGCATCCGCTCGACGACCTGCAGGTGAAGATGATGCAGCAGATCGGGCAGCGTACCCGTTCCGGGAAGCGCCGTTGACGACCGCGGTCTACGCCGCCGGCGCCGTCTGCTGGCGCATCATCGACGGCAAGGTGCACGTGCTGGTGGTCCACCGCACGGTGTACGGCGACGTCACCATCCCCAAGGGCAAGGTCGACCCCGGCGAGTCGCTCCCCCGCACCGCCGTGCGCGAGATCGCCGAGGAGACGGGGCTCGAGGTGGCCCTCGGCGTGCCGCTCGGCGTCTCGCGCTACCCGCTGCCGAGCGGCCGCGAGAAGATCGTGCACTACTGGTCGGCCGAGGTGAGCGAGCGGGCCGTGCAGCGGTCCACGTTCAAGCCGAACGCCGAGATCGCCGCACTCGAGTGGGTCACGATCAGGCGGGCGCGCGGCTACCTCAGCTACGAGCCCGACGTCGAGATCCTCGACACCTTCGCGAAGCTCGTCGACCAGGGCGTCACCCGCACCTTCCCGCTGCTGCTGGTGCGGCACGGCAAGGCGGTCGGGCGCAACGGCTGGAAGGCGCCGGATGCCGCGAGGCCGCTCGTCGAGCGCGGCGTTCAACAGGCGGCGGGGCTCGTCGACACCGTCACGGCATGGGCGCCGAAGCGGATCGTGTCGTCGCCCGCGGTGCGGTGCGTCACCACGGTCGCCCCGCTCGCGGCGGCCACCGGCATCACGGTGAAGCGCGAGGAGGGCATCAGCCAGGACGCGTGGGAATCGGGCCACGACGAGGTGCGCCGCGTGATCGGCAAGCGGGTGCGCTCCGGGAAGTCCGCGGTGATCTGCAGCCACGGCCCCGTCCTGCCCGAGATCGTGCGCGAGATCGCCCTCGCCACCGGCACGCCCCTGGGCTCCTACGTGACGGATGCCGCCGGCCTCGAGCCGGGCGCGTTCAGCGTCGTGCACCTCTCCGCCACGAACTCGGGGTCCGGCATCATCGCGATCGAGACGCACGCGCCGAGGGCCTGAGCGGTCGCGGTCGATGGGCGCACCACTCGCGCCCGCCTCCGACCCTCGGCGGACTCCCAGCCCGCGGCATCCGAGCGACAGGGCTCGTTCACCTCCCGTTTACCGTCGTGGCGGAAGCTCGTAAGGCGCGATCGTTAGCGTCACAGGCGGGTCGGCACCGGCCCCACACCTGCAATCGAACCCCGGAAGGGAATTCACGTGAACCTCAAGCGTTTCGGCGTGCCCGCCGTCATCGCCGTCACCGCGGCGATCGCGCTCAGCTCCTGTGCTGCGAACGAGAGCGGCGCCGCCCCCTCGGAGTCGGCCTCGTCGCTCTCGGGCAACCTCGTCGGCGCCGGCGCGTCCTCGCAGGACGCCGCCCAGCAGGCGTGGATCGCCGGCTTCCAGACGGCCAACCCCGACGTCACGATCGACTACGACCCCTCGGGCTCGGGCGCAGGCCGCGAGACCTTCCTCGAGGGCGCGAGCGACTTCGCCGGCTCCGACCGTGCGTTCGACGACGAGGAGGTCGCCGCCGGCGGCTTCGCCAAGTGCGCTCCCGACACCGACATCATCGAGCTCCCGATGTACATCTCGCCGATCGCGGTGATCTTCAACGTGGAGGGCGTCGACACGCTCAACCTCGACGCCGCGACGATCGCCGGGATCTTCGCCGGCAACATCACGAAGTGGAACGACGCGGCCATCGTCGCGCTGAACCCCGACGCGACGCTGCCCGACCTGGCCATCACGCCGGTGCACCGTTCCGACGACTCGGGCACGACGGAGAACTTCACCGACTACCTCGGCGCGGCGGCTCCCGACGTGTGGACGTACGAGGCCGACGGCGTGTGGCCCTTCGAGGGCGGCGAGGCGGCCCAGGGCACGTCGGGCGTCGTCGACGCCGTCACCAACGGAACCGGCACCGTCGGCTACGCCGACGCCTCGCGTGCCGGCGACCTCGGCACGGTCGCGGTGCAGGTCGGCGACGAGTTCGTCGAGTTCTCGCCCGAGGCCGCCGCGGCCATCGTCGACGCCTCGCCCGAGGTGGAGGGTCGTTCCGAGGGTGACATCGCGATCGAGATCGACCGCACCTCCGAGGAGGCCGGCGTCTACCCGATCGTGCTCGTGAGCTACATCATCGGCTGCCAGCAGTACGCCGACTCGGAGAACGTCGAGCTCGTGAAGTCCTACTTCTCGTACATGGCGAGCCCCGAGGGCCAGGACGTCGCGGCCGAGGCCGCGGGCTCCGCGCCGATCTCGGACACGCTGCGCGAGCAGGTCACGGCTGCGATCGACTCGATCCAGTAGTAGGTTCGTGCCCGACCCCGAAGGTTCTTCGCGAACGCACCGGGGTCGGGCACGGCCGCGTCCCACATTCGAACCACCTGAACTCGAGGATCACGCCAGATGAGCACCGCATCCACCGCCATCAAGGCGAAGCAGCGACCGGGCGATCGGGTCTTCTCCGGCTCGGCCGTGTTCGCGGGCTCCATGATCCTCGTGACGCTCGCCGCCGTGGCGCTCTTCCTGATCGTGCAGAGCATCCCGGCCTTCTTCGCGTCGCATGAGGACGCCTCGATCCTCCCCGAGAGCTTCTGGTCCTACGTCGGCCCCCTCCTCTTCGGCACCATCTGGGCCGCGGCGCTCGCGCTCATCATGGCCGTGCCGATCTCGATCGGCATCGCCCTCTTCATCTCGCACTACGCGCCTCGCCGGCTGGCCTCCGTGCTCGGCTACATCGTCGACCTCCTCGCCGCGGTGCCCTCCGTGGTCTTCGGCCTGTGGGGCATCGGCGTGCTGGCCCCGGCGGTGCAGCCGATCTACGCCTGGCTGGTCGACAACGTCGGCTGGTTCCCGCTCTTCTCCGGGCCCGTCTCGGGCACGGGCCGCACGATCCTCACCGCGGGCATCGTGCTCGCCGTCATGGTGCTGCCGATCATGACGGCGATCTGCCGTGAGGTCTTCCTGCAGACGCCGGTGCTCCACGAGGAGGCGGCGCTCGCGCTGGGCGCCACCCGCTGGGAGATGATCCGCACGGCCGTGCTGCCCTTCGGCCGCTCGGGCATCGTCTCGGCGGCCGTGCTCGGCCTCGGGCGCGCGCTCGGCGAGACGATGGCCGTGGCCATGGTGCTCTCGGCGAGCGGCGCGGTGACGTTCCAGCTGCTCACCTCGGTCAATCCGTCGACGATCGCGGCGAACATCGCCCTCAGCTTCCCCGAGGCGTTCGGCATCAACGTCAACGTGCTCATCGCGACCGGCCTCATCCTCTTCATCGTGACCTTCGTGGTCAATGCCATCGCCCGCTGGATCGTCAGCCGCCGTCAGGAATTCTCGGGAGCCAACTGATGACCATGACGACCAAGCCCGAGCCCACGACGTCAGTCGCCACACCGATCCAGAACTCGCTCACGGCGGGTCGCCTGCCGACGCCCGCGCCCTGGCTCATCCTGGGGGCCGCGATCGCCGTGTCGGCGGCGATCTTCGGCGTGATGGGCCTGGCCGGCGAGGCCGGCTACAACTGGGGCGGCGCCCTCCTCGTCGGCGCCCTGCTCTACATCCCCTCGATATGGCTCTTCTCGATGCTCGTCGAGGGGCGCCGCCGTGCGATGGACCGCCTGGTCACGGCGCTCGTGACGGGCGCGTTCGTGCTGGCGATGATCCCCTTGATCTCGCTCACGATCACGGTCATCACCTTCGGCCTCAACCGGTTCGACGCCGACTTCTTCACGATGTCGATGCGCAACGTGACCGGCGAGGGCGGCGGCGTGCTGCACGCGATCGTCGGCACGCTCCTGATGACCGGCACGGCGGCGATCATCTCGATCCCGATCGGCCTCATGACCTCGATCTACCTGGTCGAGTACGGCCGCGGCCAGCTGGCGCGCGGCATCACGTTCCTCGTGGACGTCATGACCGGCATCCCGTCGATCGTGGCCGGCCTCTTCGCCTACGCACTGTTCTCGATCTTCCTCGGCCCCGGCACCCGCACCGGCATCGCCGGCGCCGTCGCCCTCGCGGTGCTCATGATCCCGGTCGTCGTGCGATCGAGCGAGGAGATGCTCCGACTCGTGCCGAACGAGCTGCGCGAGGCCTCGTACGCGCTCGGCGTGCCGAAGTGGCTCACCATCGTCAAGGTCGTGCTGCCCACCTCGATCGCCGGCATCACGACGGGCATCATGCTCTCGATCGCCCGCGTCATCGGCGAGACCGCGCCCCTGCTCATCGCGGCGGGCTTCACCCAGAGCATGAACTGGAACCTCTTCGACGGCCGGATGTCGTCGCTGCCCGTCTTCGTCTACACGCAGTACGCCAACCAGGGCAATCCGCCCGAGGCGTACCTCGACCGCGCGTGGGCGGCCGCCCTCACGCTCATCCTCATCGTCATGGCGCTGAACCTCATCGCCCGACTCGTCGCCCGCTTCTTCGCCCCCAAGTTCGGTCGCTGAACCGAACGCCCAGATAGGAAATCCGTGTCCAAGCGCATCGAAGTCCGTGACCTCAACGTCTACTACGGCAAGTTCCTCGCCGTGGAGGGCGTGAACCTCGAGATCGAGCCCCGCAGCGTCACCGCGTTCATCGGCCCGTCGGGCTGCGGCAAGTCCACGTTCCTCCGCACCCTCAACCGCATGCACGAGGTCATCCCCGGCGCACGCGTCGAGGGCGAGGTGCTCATCGACGGCAACAACCTCTACGACCCCGACGTCGATCCCGTGCTCGTGCGCCGCCAGGTGGGCATGGTGTTCCAGCGCCCGAACCCGTTCCCCACGATGTCGATCAAGGAGAACGTGCTCGCGGGCGTGAAGCTCAACAACAAGCGCATCTCGAAGTCCGACGCCGACGACCTCGTCGAGAAGTCGCTGCTCGGCGCGAACCTCTGGAACGAGGTGAAGGACCGCCTCGACCGACCGGGCTCCGGCCTTTCGGGTGGCCAGCAGCAGCGCCTCTGCATCGCCCGCGCCATCGCGGTGGCGCCCGAGGTCATCCTCATGGACGAGCCGTGCTCCGCGCTCGACCCGATCTCGACGCTCGCGATCGAGGACCTCATCGAGGAGCTGAAGCTGCAGTACACGATCGTGATCGTGACGCACAACATGCAGCAGGCGAGCCGCGTGTCCGACAAGACGGCGTTCTTCAACATCGCCGGCACCGGCAAGCCCGGCAACCTGATCGAGTACGCCGACACCACGACGATCTTCTCGAACCCGAGCGTCAAGGCGACCGAGGACTACGTCTCCGGCCGCTTCGGCTGATCGTCAGTCGCGCGGCGTGAGCAGGTAGTCGTTGAGCGCCCGCGTCTCGTCGGCGTCGTAGGGCATGGGCCGCCCGTCGAGCTCGGTGATGCCCGCGGCGAGGCGCACGCTCGACACGAGCCACGCGGCATCCGCGGTCGCGAGGTCGGCGACGGGGATGTCGCGGTACTCGGTGCGCCGGCCGGATGCCTCGAGGTGCTCGAAGAGGCTCATCTGGGTCGTGCCGTGCAGGATCGCGCCCGACGGAGCCGGCGTCGACCACACGTCGCCGCGACGCAGGATGACGCTCGACGTGGGCCCCTCCATCACGTACCCGTCGCTCGTGACGAAGATCGTGTCGTCGGCGCCGCGCCGCCTGGCCTCGCGGAGCGCGGCCATGTTCACCGCGTAGCTCAGGGTCTTCGCTCCGAGCAGCAGCCACGGCGCGCGCTCGGCCGTGCCCCGCGCGTAGCCGCGATCGAGCGTGACCACGCGGATGCCGCGCTCCCGCACCGCGCTGAAATCGGCGGCCGGCGCGACATGCAGCCACGCCGTGGGCGCCGGGCCGTGCTCGACGCCCCGGCTGAGCACGAGCTTCAGCGCGAACTCGCCCGTGGTGGGGAGGGCGGCGACCGCACGGGCGATCGCCGCCTCCCACTGCGGCAGGTTGGGCTCGGGCAGCTCGCAGATGCGTGCCGAGTTGCGCAGTCGCTCGAGGTGCGGTCGCGACTCCTGGGCGTGCCCGTCGACCACGCCGATCGTCTCGAAGATGCCGTCGCCGCGCTGGGTCGACAGCTCCCCCACGCGCAGCGCCGGGGCCGACGCGTCGACCTCGCGGAACGTCGCGTCGAGCTCCCCGACGGCGGCGTCGGCGGGCAGCGGTTCGATGAGGAGCGTGAGGGTCTCGGCCATGCTCCGATGCTACGCGGCACGGCCGGGGTCACCGTGCCGACCGCGACGGGCGCACGGCGCCGCGACGGGCGGCAGCAGCGGGCACCCCGACGGCAGCAGGGGCATCCGGGCATGAGAATACCGGGCCGCAGAACGCCTCTCGGCGCGTGGCCGCTCGGAGCGGCGAATATTGGAGCCCGGGGTTACTGCGGCCCGGCACATCAAGTGTAAACGAGGCGCGGGGGTGGTTCATTCCCACCCGGCGGCGTCAGTCGAGCGAGTCGCGCCGCCAGAGGCGCGCGCACGACGCGAACTCGTCGGCGAGCTGCGTGAGGCGCAGCGCCCGCTGCGTGAGCTCGCGGGGGCGGTCGGGGTTCACGGCGTCCGAGGCATCCGCGTCGTCGGCGAGGCTCGTGAAGCCCGCGGCCACGACGCGTGCGAAGGCGGCCGCGCGCTCGAGGGCGACGGCGAAATCGCCCGCGAACAGCCCGTGGAGGATGCGGTCGGCCAGCTCCTGCACCTCGGCGGGGCCCGCGGGGATCGGTGCGCCCGCGACCACCTGGTCGATGGTGTGCGACACCTCGGTGCCGCGCTGGAAGGCGAGGCTGATGCCGACCGGATCCTGGCGGATCAGCGTGCGCAGCAGGTACACGCGCCAGAGCGCGCCGGGGAGGCTCTTCGCCGATGCCTGCGACCAGAGCTCGGCGATCGCGTCGATGCCGTGCTCGTCGGTGTACGTGATGAGGCGGGCGACCACCGCGGGGTCGGGGTCGGCGCGCACTCGGGACAGGATCGCCGCGGCGCTGTCGTGCGCGATTCGGCTGAGCGACGCGGGATCCTCCGCGCCGAGGTACCCCTCGAACATGCCGGGCGGGAAACGCGTGGGTCGGTGGAAGTCGGAAGCCATCGCCGCACACATTACCCGCCTTCCCCGTGTGACGGCAGCCCGTCGAGGCCGCCCCGCCACCTCCCCGCGCACCGGGTAATGTGGTGGCGCGGGCCTCTAGCTCAGTTGGCAGAGCAGCGGACTTTTAATCCGCGGGTCGTGGGTTCGAGCCCCACGGGGCCCACCCTCCTTTGCATCATCGCCGCGGGGCTGTCAAGGCCTTCCCGCGACTCCGAGACCGGCGTAGAACTGTCAGCACGGGTCATCACGATCCGAACAGAGGCGGGCCGGGCCGGTCGGCGCAGCGCAGACGACCACGCGCATCCCAGGACGCGACGACCGGCTCCGGTCCACCGCCGACCGCACACGGATTCGATGGGGAATGGTGCGAGATGCTCCCCCGAAACGACACGACGACTGCCTCCCACGTGGAGTTGACACCGCTCAGCCCGACGATGTGGCGTGTGTGCGACGACCGCTTCGACGCAGGCGAACTGCGTCAGGTCGTCGGCTACCTCCACGCGATCGGCTCCGAGTTCGAGATGCTGTGGATGCGCCCGCATCCCGGCGGCGTCTACCGCTATCCCACGATGGAGGCCGCGCTGGACGCGATCTCACTCCGGCTCGAACTCACCTCAGACCTGCGCTGACCGGCGGCGCGCCTGGACGGCGACGGCCGGGCACCGCCCGACGGGGGTTCGAGCTACACGGTCAGTTCGACGAGGGCCACTGGGTCCTCGTCGAGCTCGAACGTCCCCGCCACGGCGGCTCCTCCCCAGGTTCCCCTCCCTGCACGACATCGTGCAGGTGAGACACACGCTAATCCCGCCGGGTCTCGCCCGCCATACTTGCGCCCCGTTCTGGGGGACACCGGAAACGGGGCTCCCGGTCCGATTTGTCGATCGCGGCACCGGAAATCGGTGAAGGGATGTCGCGATCCTCCGACTCAGCCGACCAGCGAACGGAACCCCGCCATCAGGGCGATGCGTTCCGCGGAGTTCCGGGCGAGGGGCGTGACCGCGAGCGTCGTGACCCCGGCGGCGCGGAACGCCGCGACGCGCTCGGCGACGTACGACGCGGGGCCGATGAGCGACACGGCGCGCACGAGCTCGTCGGGGACGGCGGCGACGGCCTCGTCACGCCGCCCATCGAGGTACAGGTCCTGGATCAGCGCCGCCTCGGCCTCGAAGCCGTAGCTCGCGATGAGGTCGTTGTAGAAGTTCTTGCCACGGGCGCCCATGCCGCCGACGTAGAGCGCGAGCTGCGGCTTCACGAGCGCGAGCACCGCCTCGGGATGCTCCGTGATGGCCAGGGCCGGGCTGGCGAACACGTCGAGGGGCGCGAGGTCGTCGGCCCGCTTGGCGGCACCGGCGGCGAGCGCCGCGCCCCAGACCTCGCCCGCACGCTCGGGATGGAAGAACATCGGCAGCCATCCATCGGCGATCTCCGCGGTCTGCTCGACCGACTTCGGGCCGAGCGAGGCGATCGTGATCGGGATGCGTTCCCGCACGGGGTGGTTGATGAGCTTCAACGGCTTGCCGAGTCCGGTGCCCTCGCCCTCGGGCAGCGGGATGCGGTACTTGGCGCCCGCGTGCACCACCGGCTCGCGCCGCCACGTCATGCGGCAGATCTCGACGATCTCGCGCGTGCGGGAGAGCGGGGCGTCGTAGCGCACGCCGTGGAAGCCCTCGATGACCTGGGGTCCGGATGCCCCGATGCCGAGCTCGAAGCGGCCGTCGGAGACGTAGTCGAGTCCCGCCGCCGTCATCGCCGTCAGCGTGGGCGTGCGGGTGTACAGCTGCAGGATGCCGGAGGCGAGCGTGATCGTCGAGGTCCGCGCCGCGAGGAAGCCGAGCTGGCTGACCGCGTCGAACGAGTACGCCTCGGGCACGGCGACCAGGTCGACGCCCGCCCGTTCGAGCTCGGCCACCTCGTCGGCCGCCTCGCGGAACCCGCCCGCGTAGTTCAGGAACATGCCGACGCGCATCCGTCACTCCTCGTCGTGTGCTGGGCCCGGCGTCGTGTCGACGGGCACCTCAGACCCTAACCGACGGTCCGCGACCGGCAGGGGTCGATTGTGCACACCCGACTACGTGGGGATGAAGACGATGGGATCGGTCGTGGGTTGCGGCGAACCGCCGGACGGCTCGACCGTGATCCCGACCGCCACTCCCGGCGTGAACGAGCCGTCGAGCACGCGCCATGTCTCGGGACCGGCCACGTCGAACGTGCCGGCCGAGTCGGCGCCGGCGTCGTCGATGTACCAGAGCTCGTAGGTCTGGTCGGCGTCGAGCGCGGGCAGCCCCTCGACGATGACACCCGAGCGCCCCGCGGCCGCCGAGGAGACGAGCGTGACCTCGCCGCCGCCCTCGACCTCGTGCGTCTGCGACTGCGCGTCGGGCGCCTCGGCGATCGCGGCCATCTCGCGCTGCGCACCCCAGCCGTTCGGTCCGGTCCACCCGATGCCGATGACGGCACCGGCGATGAGCACCACAGCGGCCGCGGCCGCCCCGATGATCGCACCGGGGCGCTGGAACCAGCGGCGGCGCGCGGCGGACTCGGCGCGGCCGACGGGGCGATCGGAGCCCCCGGCCGCCGGCGTCGGGCTCGGCGTCGGCGCGGTGGGCGCGACCGGGGGCGCCGGCGCCGCCGCCTCGGGGACGTCGGGCGCGGCATCCGCTGCGACCTGCGGGGTCGAGTCGAGCTCGGCCATCAGCCGCGCCTTGAGCGACGGCGGCGGCGCGACCGGCTCGCCCTGCTCGGCGAGGTGCGCGGCGGACTCCGCATAGGCGTCGACCTCGTCGCGCAGCTCGGGTGAGGCGGCGAGGGCGCGCTCGAACTCGGCCCGCTCGTCGTGGTCGAGTGCGTCGAGGGCGTATGCGGCGGCGAGGCCGTGGAACGCCTCGACCGAGATCGGCTCGCCCGAACGCGCGCCGGCGTCTCGGCGCCCACGCTCCAGCTCGTCGTCGTGGCCGGTCATGTCGTCACCCCCAATGCGGTCCTCAGGCGGATCATCCCGTCGCGCAACCGAGTCTTCACCGTGCCGAGCGGAACGTGGAGCCGGTCGGCGATCTCGCGCTGCGTGAGGCCGCCGTAGTACGCGAGCGCCACGCACTCGCGCTGCAGGTCGCTGAGATCGCCGAGTGCTCCGCGCACGCGGTCGTGCTCGACGCTCGTCTCGGCCGCCTCGGCGACCGTGTCGACGGGCACGTCAAGGTCGCGGGCGCCGATGCGCAGGTCTCGGTCGCGAGCGGCCTGCGCCGATCGGATGCGGTCGACCGCGCGACGGTGGGCGAGCGTGAACATCCACGCGATGGCGCTGCCCTTGGCGGCATCGAAGCGGGCCGCGGTCTGCCAGATCTCGAGGTACACGTCCTGCGTCACCTCCTCGGCCTGGGCGGCGTCGACGACGAGGCGTCGGATGAGTCCGAAGAGCCGCGGCGACGTCTCGTCGTAGAGCGCGCCGAAGGCCGCACGGTCGCCTCGACCGACCCGCCCGAGCAGTTCGTCGGGGGTCGGACGCGGCGCCGGCGCGATGGGATCGCCGTTGCCGTCTGCCACGTGTTCCAGCATGGCAGATCGGCAGGGCCTCGTCTCCGATGTCACGGCTGCGGGCAGCGCCGCGGCGAGCACGGGCGTCATGCGAGCGCCCCCGGGTCGGCGCGGCGCGGGGCCCGCGCATCCGCGCCGTCGACGCCGGCGCGCCGGACGGCGGTCGGGGCGATGCGGGCGGGGGCGGTCACGGGGTCCTGCTTCCTGGGTCTGCCAGTGATTCGCAGCGGACCTCGGATGTGATTGCCGGATGCCGCGGCGGCCCGCCGCGGCATCCGCTCCCGATCCCGTCCAATCCGATCCGCCGAGGGCGCCGAACCCCTCGCATCGGCCCGGACCGGGTCGCCATCCACGAAGGAGTACACCGATGCGATCCTCGTCACGCAGCACTCGCACCGCCCTCGCCGCCTTCTCGATCGTCGCGGTCGCGACGCTCGGGCTCGCCGGCTGCAGCATGAGCGGCGCCGCCACCGAGAGCGAAGAACCCGCCATGTCCGAATCGGCCGAGCCGACCGAGGAGGCCATGGAGATGGACCCCGCGGCCGACCTCGTCGGACCCGGGTGCGCGGCGTACGCCGAGCAGGTGCCCGACGGCGCCGGCTCCGTCGCCGGGATGTCGGCCGACCCGGTCGCGGTCGCCGCCTCGAACAACCCGCTCCTGACCACGCTCACGGCGGCGGTCTCGGGACAGCTCAACCCCGAGGTCGACCTCGTCGACACGCTGAACGGCGACGAGTTCACGGTGTTCGCACCCGTCGACGACGCGTTCGCGAAGATCGACGCGGCCACCATCGAGGCGCTGAAGACCGACTCGGCGACGCTGTCGAGCATCCTGACCTACCACGTCGTGCCCGGGCAGCTCTCGCCCGACGCGGTCGTCGGCACCCTGACGACCGTGCAGGGCGGCACCGTCGAGGTGACCGGCTCCGGCGACGAACTGATGGTCAACGACGCCGCGGTCATCTGCGGCGGCGTGCACACGGCCAATGCGACCGTGTACCTCATCGACTCGGTGCTCATGCCGCCTGCGGCGTAACCGTTCCGACGACGAACGGCCCCGACGACTTCCGGCGTCGGGGCCGTCCGTCGTGTGCGGCCCGCTTCCAGCGGTCTCCGAGGCGGATGCCGCAGGCTGGTGATCCGCGACACGAGGGAACGGAGCGAGAATGGGCTGGAGCCTGGTGCTCGACGTGCTGCTCGTGCTCGTGTTCATCGGGGCGGCGGTGAACGGCTACCGTGCGGGCCTCCTGCACACGGCGGCCGGCCTCGTGGGACTCGTCCTCGGCGGCATCGCGGCGTTCTTCGTGATGCCGTGGGTCGCCGGGCTCATCCCCGCCCCCGAGTGGCGCGCACCCGCGGCGATCGCGGCGGCGCTCGTGCTGCTCTCGCTCGGCGCGTGGCTCGGCGCCGTCGTGGGGCGCGCGCTCCGGCACGGTGCGCGGGCGGCGAAGCTCGGCGTGCTCGACCGCATCCTCGGTGCGATCGGCAACCTCCTCGTCACCGCATTCGTCGTGGCGCTCGTGGGCTCGAGCGTCTCGGCCATGGGCGTGCCCGTGCTCTCGCCCGCGCTCGCGGGATCGCGCGTGCTCACGACGCTCGACCAGGTCACGCCCGCACCCGCCCGCACGCTGCTCGCGGAACTCCGCACCGCGGCGCTCGGCCAGGGCATCCCGTGGCTCGTCGAGGTGCTCGACGGACCGACGGAGGCTCCCGAGCTGCCGACGGGCGGCGTCGACGACGCCGAGCTCGCGCGCGCCGCGGCATCCGTGGTGCGCGTGACCGGCACGGCGTTCCAGTGCGGCAGCAATCTCTCGGGCAGCGGGTTCGTGGTGGCCGAGGACCGCATCGTGACCAACGCGCACGTGGTCGCCGGGGTCACCGAGCCGATCATCGAGGCACCCGGGCAGCCGGCCCTCGGCGGGCGCGTCGTCGCGTTCGACCCCGAGAACGACCTCGCGCTCATCGCCGTCTCGGGGCTCCTGACCCCGCCCCTCGCCATCGCCGACGCCGGCGCGGGCTCGGACGTGGCCGTCGCCGGCTACCCGTTCGGCGGACCGCTCGAACTGCGCCCGGCACGCGTGATGTCGATCGAGCCGATCACGATCGAGGAGTCGGGGCGCACCTCGACGCGCGAGATCATGACCCTCGCCGCCGACGTCGACCACGGCAACTCGGGCGGACCCGTGCTCGGCGGCGACGGCTCGGTGAGCGGCGTCGTGTTCGCGAAGTCGGACTCCGTCGAGAACGTGGGGTACGCGATCCCCGTCTCGACGCTCTCGCCGCTCGCCGAGCAGGCGCCCGCCCTCGAGGCGCAGGTGGACTCGGGGTCGTGCGTCGGATGACGACGCCCTCGCGGCCTGCGTTCCGCGCGTCGCATCCCGGCGGGCAGGGCGGCGCCGCCCGGCACGCCCGGCGGCGCGTCAGTCGGCGCTGAAGCCGTCGAACCGGATGCCCCAGGTGAGCTGCCACTCCTCGCCCGGGTCGAGCCAGCGCAGGCCGCGACCCGAGTTGAACGCCTCGGCGGGTGCGGTCATCGGCTCCACCGCGATGGCGACGTCGCCGTCCTCTCCGGGGAAGCTCCTCGTCGTGAACACCTGCACGTAGTCGAACTCGTCGTCGGCCCGGATCGAGACGCTGCGCCCGTCGGGGGCCGTGAGCGTGTGCAGCACCTGGCCGCCGTCGCTCGCCAGCTCGCCGAACGCGTCGTCGAGCTCGACGTCGCCGACCCTGCGTCCCTCGCGGAAGTCCCACTCGGTGCCGTCGACGGGCACCTCGCCCGTGGGCAGCAGGCGGTCGTCGACCTCGATGTGGCTCGCCGCGTCGAGGCGGAGCGTGAGGTCGGCCGTCGGCACGCCGCCGATCTTCAGGTACGGGTGCGTGCCGATGGCCACGGGCGCGGCCTCGGCGCCGAGGTTCTCGACGAAGTGCGTGACCTGCAGCCCGTCGGCGACGAGCTCGTAGTGCACCGCGGTGCCGAGCAGGAACGGATAGCCGAGCTGGGGGTAGATCGTCGCGGCGAGGGTGACCGAGTCGCGTTCGCGGGCGATCGGCTTGTACTCGGTGTAGCGGAGCAGTCCGTGGATCGCGTTGTTGCGCGCGGGCTCGGTGATCGCGAGGCGGTGCTCGACGCCGTCGTTGGTCCACACGCCGTCGCGGATCCGGTTCGGCCACGGTGCGAGCACGATGCCCGCCCCCATGGGCTGGGGCTGGTCCTCCGCGTACGGCGGCACGAGGTCGATGTCGTTGATGGTCAGGGTGCGGATGCCGGCGGCCACTGCGGTGATCGTGGCGCGCAGGTCGCCGCTGGCCGTCGACGTCTCGAGCACGAACTGCTCGCCCGTGGGAAGGGTCATGGATCCACTTTAGGGTCTCGTGCGAGCTGCACGGCGAGCCCCGCTGCCTCGAGCTCGGCGACGAGCGGCAGCGGCGCGGCGGCATCCGTCACGAGCACGTCGAACGCGTCGATCGGGGCGATGCGGCCCAGGTGCACCTCGCCGAGCTTCGAGCCGTCGGCGACGACGATCGACCGGGCCGCCGCGCGCAGCATGAGCGACTTCACCGCCGCCTCGGGTAGGTTCGAGTTGGTGACCCCGTGCATCGGGTCGATGCCGTTGCAGCCGATGAACGCGAGGTCGACGTGCACCTCGTCGAGCATCGAGCCGGCGAGCGGATGCACGAGCGAGTGCTGCTTCGGGCGCAGCGTGCCGCCCGTGACGACGACCGTGAACCGCGGGATCTCGTCCTCGAGCTCCAGGGCGATCGAGAGGCCGTTCGTGAAGACCACGAGATCGTCCAGGTCGGCGCGGGCGCGCAGGGCGCGGGCGATCTGCAGCGTCGTGGTGCCGACGTCGAGGATCACGCTCTGGCCGCTGCGCACGAGCGAGGCGGCGTGCTCGCCGATCAGCCGCTTGGGCTCCACGGATGCGGCGAGCGCCTCCTCGAACGTCGGCTCGCGATCGGGCCGCTCGGCCTCGAGCAGCGAGGAGGCCGGGACCGCGCCGCCGTGCACGCGGCGGATCGATCCCTCGCGTTCGAGCGCGTCGAGGTCGGCGCGCGCGGTGACGGTGGTGACGCCGAACGCCGCGCTGAGCTCCGCGACCCGCACGAATCCGCGCTCGGCGACGAGCGCCATGGCCAGCTGGCGGCGGCGGGGCGCATCGAGCGGCGGAGCGGCCGCCCCGGCCGAGACATCCGTCGGTGCGGCATCCGTCATACGTGCATTGTGCGCGTCCCGCATGTTCTTTGCAATACGAAACCCGGTTGTTTGCGAAACGAAAGTCGCGTAGGGTGGCGGCGTGCACCACACCGAACAGAGCGGATCACCGGCATCCGGCGCCATCGTGGACCCCCGAATCGCGGTGCGTCCTTCGACACTCGCCGACGGTCGGGAGCTCATCTACTTCGACGACGCCGACACGACGCTGCCGGCCGAACGCGCGATCGACGAACGCACGCTCGACCCGCGACCCGCCACCGCGCACATGCGACAGGACCCGCTCACCGGCGAGTGGATCTCGATCGCGGCCGCGCGGCAGAACCGGGTCTTCCTCCCGCCGGCCGACCTCGACCCGCTGGCCCCGCAGAAGCCGGGCAACCCGTCGGAGATCCCGAGCACCTACGACGTCGCGGTGTTCGAGAACCGGTCGCCCTCGTTCGGGCCGGAGCTCGCCGCGGCGGATGCCGCCAGCAGCGAGGCCCTGGCCGCACTGCGTCGGGTCGGCCTCGAGCGCACGTCGACCTCGGTGGGCCGGTGCGAGGTGGTGTGCTTCAGCCCCGAGCACGAGGGTTCCTTCGGCACGCTCAGCGTCTCGCGCGCCCGCACGGTGATCGAGGCGTGGGCGCAGCGCACGGCCGTCCTCTCGGCCCTGCACGGCGTCGAGGAGGTCTTCCCCTTCGAGAACCGCGGGCGCGAGATCGGCGTCACGCTCCCCCACCCGCACGGCCAGATCTACGCCTACCCCTACGTCACACCGCGCACCGAGCGCCTGCTCGCGGCGATCGACGACTACGGGCCGACCCTCATGGGCGACATCCTCGAGCGCGAGCGCAACGGCCCGCGCGTGCTCCTCGCCGGCGAGCACTGGACGGCGTTCGTGCCGTTCGCGGCGCGCTGGCCGATCGAGGTGCACCTGCTGCCCCACCGCCACGTGCCCGACTTCGCCGAGACGACGCTCGCCGAGCGCGACGAGCTGGCCTCGCTCTACCTGCGGCTGCTGCGCGGCGTCGACCGCCTCTACGACACGCCCACGCCCTACATCGCGGCGTGGCACCAGGCCCCCGTGCACGAGCATCGCGGCGACGTGCGGCTCATGCTGCAGCTGACGAGCCCGCGTCGGGCCGCCGACAAGCTGAAGTACCTCGCGGGCTCCGAGGCCGCGATGGGAGCATGGATCGGGGACGTGGCCCCCGAGGCGCAGGCCGACGCGCTGCGACGGGCGATCGGAGGGGTCGAGGCATGAACGAGGTCGCCGACGCGATGCACGGGTTCGCCGAGTGGTACGGGCGCGCGCCCATCGGCGCATGGTCCGCGCCCGGCCGGGTCAACCTCATCGGGGAGCACACCGACTACAACGACGGATTCGTGTTCCCGTTCGCCATCGACCACCGCACCGCGGTGGCGCTCGGCGACCGCGACGACCGCGTCGTGCGCGTGGCGTCGAGCTTCGCGCCCGAGGCGGTGGAGATCCACCTCGACGAGCTCACGCCCGACGCCGTCGACGGCTGGGCAGCCTACCCGCTCGGGGTGGCGTGGGCCCTCGGCGAGCACGGCGCCGACCTCCCGCATGTGCGCGGCGTCGACCTGTACATCACGAGCTCGGTGCCGATCGGCGCCGGCCTGTCCTCGTCGGCGGCCATCGAGTGCGCCGTCGCCGTCGCGCTCGACGAGCACTGGGGCCTCGGCTTCGATCGCCCCACCCTCGCGAAGGTCGGCCAGCTCGCCGAGAACCGCGTGGTGGGCGCCCCGACCGGGATCATGGACCAATCGGCGTCGCTGCTCGGCGAGGCCGACGCCGGCGTCTTCCTCGACTGCCGCAGCCTCGACGCCGACGTGATCCCGCTCGGATTCTCGGCCGACGGCCTGACGCTGCTCGTCATCGACACGAAGGTCGAGCACGCGCACGCCTCCGGGGGCTACGCCGCGCGTCGCGCCTCCTGTGAGGCGGGCGCCGCGGCCCTCGGCGCCGACTCGCTGCGCGACCTGCGACCCGACGACCTCGAGCGGGCCGCCGGACTGCTCGACGACGAGACGTTCCGCCGCGTCCGCCACGTGGTCACCGAGGACCAGCGGGTGCTCGACACCGTGCGCACGCTGCGCGAGCAGGGACCCGGGGCGATCGGTCCGTTCCTCGACGCGTCGCACGTCTCGATGCGCGACGACTTCGAGATCTCGGTGCCCGAGCTCGACCTCGCCGTCGCGACGGCGCAGGCGAACGGCGCGATCGGCGCCCGCATGACCGGCGGGGGCTTCGGCGGTTCCGCCATCGCCCTCGTGATCGACGGGTTGGTGCCCGTGATCACCCGGGAGGTGCTGGCGGCGTTCGCCGAGCACGGCTACCGCGAGCCGTCCATCTTCGCCGTGCACCCGAGCCAGGGCGCCCGGCGCGACGCCTAACGCGTGTCGGTGCCCGCACTCGAGCGGCGACGGACGATCTCGTCGATCCAGGTCGGCGCGTAGCCGCGCGTGGGCACCCGGTCAGCCCGGGAGCGATGGCGGCAGCCCGAACGAGGGCAGCACACTGCGCTCGAACCGGGTCATGGCGCAGACGCGGTCGCCGCTGAGGTCGAGGACGAGAAGGCCGGTGCCCTGCCGGAGGCCGTCGTCGGCGACGCGCACGTACAGCGCGAAAGCCGGTTGGCCGTTCGCCCGCGTCGGCACGAGGTCGTAGGTGCGTCCCGGCCGGATGATGGCGGCGCAGAACCGGGCGACGGCGTCGCGGCCGGCGTACTCGAACGGGATCGGCGGCATCGAAACCGTGACGTCCTCCGTGAGCAGGTCGACGAGTGCCGCGATGTCGGCGGACTCGTAGGCGCGGACGAACCTCGCGACGAGCGCGCGCTCCGCCGGCGAATCGGGAGCGGGAGCCGGTTCGCGCTCGCCGCTCGACGGGAGGCGGCCCCGCAGGCCGGCGCGAGCCCGCTTCAGGGCGCTGTCGACCGATCCGACGGTCGAGTCGAGCATGCCGGCCACCTCGCGCGCGTGGTAGCCGAGCACGTCGCGCAGGATGAGCACGGCGAGCTGGCGAGGCGGCAGGAGCTGGAGGGCGGTCACGAACGCCAGCGAGATCGCCTCGGCCTGCTCGGTGCGGGCCTCCGGCCCGGGCGATGCGGTCGCAGCACCCGCGAGGAGCGCGTCGGGGTACGGCTCGAGCCAGGGGAGCTCCCCCATTCCCGTCGGCTCCGGCGGCTCGACGTCGGGGATGTCCCACTCCTTGGCCCGCCGGCGCCGGGCGGCGCGGCGCGCGTTGAGGCACCGGTTGGTGGCGATCCGGTAGAGCCAGGTGCGGAGCGACGCCCGCTCCTCGAAGCTGTCGAGGCCCTGCCACGCGCTCAGCAGCGTGTCCTGGAGCGCGTCCTCGGCGTCCTGGAACGATCCGAGCATCCGGTAGCAGTGCACCTGCAACTCCCGACGGTGCGGCTCCACGAGCACCCCGAACGCGTCGCCGTCGCCGGCGCGCGCCCTGGCGACCAGGTCCGTCTCGTCGATCACCGTCTGATCGCCTCCGTCCGCACGTATCCGCCCCTGCCGGTATGGACACCGGCCGGGTCGCGAACCGGGCGGTCGATGTGCGCCCGGTTCCAGGCCGTCGCGGTGTCTGCATCATCGACGGATCCACGTCACGACGCAAGGAGGAAGCCCATGCTGTTGCACGACAAGGTCGCGGTCGTCTACGGGGCGGGGGGCGCCATCGGCGCCGCCGTCGCGCGGGCCTTCGCCTCCGAGGGGGCCCGCGTCGTCCTGACCGGACGCTCCCTCGGACCCGTCGACGCGGTGGCCGAGCAGATCATCGCCGCCGGCGGTTCCGCCGACGCCGCACAGGTGGACGCGCTCGACGAGCCGGCGATCGACCGCCACCTGCAATCGGTGATCGACGCGGCCGGCCGCGTCGACATCTCGTTCAACGCGGTCGGCATCCCGAACGCGGAGATCCTGGGCGTCCCCCTGGTCGACCTGGAGGCAGGCCTGTTCGCGCTGCCCGTCACGACCTACGCGATGTCGTACTTCCTGACGGCCCGCCTCGCGGCCCGTCGGATGGTCGCGAGGGCGTCGGGGGTGATCATGACCGTCACGGCCTCGCACGCGCGCACGGGCATCCCGTCGGTGGGCGGCTACGGACCCGCGATGGCCGCCAAGGAGGCGCTCACCCGAGCGTTGTCGGCCGAGCTCGCACCACGGGGCATCCGAGTGGTCGGCCTGCGGCCGCAGGCCATGCCCGAGAGCCGCACGATCAGGGACGCCTACGAACCTCGCGCCGAGGCCCTGGGGATGACCTGGGACCAGTGGCTGGAGGTGCTCGCCGGCCGCACCCACCCCCGACGCCTCATGACGCTCGCGGAGCTGGCCGACATGGCGGCGTTCCTGGCATCCGACCGAGCGAGCGGGGTCACCGGCACGACGCTCAACCTGACGATGGGAAGCCTCGACGACTAGGCGCCGCCGCGCTCGTCAGGGCTCGACCGGGCTGGGCGTTCCGCCGGTGATCCGGACGAGCTCGTCGAAGGTGGTGGGGAACACCGTCTTCGCGTGCCCCGCGGCCGCCCACACCTCGGCATACTCGGCCAATTGCACGTCGACGATCGTGCGCACAGGCGCGGGGTGCCCGACGGGGGCGACGCCGCCGATCACCTGGCCGGTCGCCGACTTCACCGTCTCCTTCGACGCGCGACGGATCGTGCCGCCGAGGCGGTCGCCGAGCCAGTCGGTGTCGACCCGGTGCGCGCCCGAAGTGAGCACGAGGATCGGCTCGTCGTCGATCGTGAAGACGAGCGAGTTGGCGATCTGCCCCACCTCGACGCCGAGCGCGTCCGCGGCGAGTTGCGCCGTGGTCACGGCGTCGTCGAACCAGACGATGCTCGGTTCGAGTCCCTCGGCGGCGAGCACGCTCGCGACGCGGTCGACGGCAGGGTGCGATGGCCCGCGCCCGCGCACTGGCATCGGCTCGGCTGCGGGCTGGTTCGTCGGCTGCGACTCGGCTGGCATGCGTCGATCCTACGATTCCGGCGTCACCGCTTCACGCTGGAGTAGGGTTCCCGCGTGACCGCAGCCCAACCTCCCGCCGATGATCGCCTCGCCCGCCGCCTCGGCCTCCGCGATGCCGTGGTCATCGGACTCGCGTCGATGATCGGTGCGGGGGTCTTCGCCGTCTGGGGCCCGGCCGCCCAGGCGAGCGGCGCCTGGCTCCTGGCGGGCCTCGCGATCGCCGGGTTCGTGGCCTTCGCGAACGCGGGCTCGACGGGCCAACTCGCGGCGCGGTATCCGGAATCGGGCGGCGCCTACCGGTACGGCCGGGAGCGGCTCGGCGAGTGGCCGGGGTTCCTCGCGGGCTGGGGATTCGTGGTCGGCAAGACGGCCAGCTGCGCGGCGATGGCGATGACCGCGGCCGACTACCTCCTGCCCGGTCCGTGGGAGAAGCCCGTCGCGGTGCTCGCCGTCGTCGCGCTCTCGGCCGTGAACCTCCGCGGCATCACCCGCACCGCGCGTGCGGCCGCGATCATCGTGGTCGTGGTGCTCGGGGTGCTCGCCCTCGTGCTGGCCTCGGGCGTGGCGGACCTGGTCCAGGTCGGCGTCCGGTCGCAGCAGGAGCAGGGCGTGCCCGACGCGGGCTGGTACGGGGTGCTGCAGTCCGCGGGCCTGCTGTTCTTCGCGTTCGCCGGCTACGCGCGCATCGCGACGCTCGGCGAGGAGGTGCGCGATCCGGCGCGCACCATCCCCCGCGCGATCGCGATCGCCCTGGGCGTGGTCGTCGCCGTGTACGGCGCGCTGGCCGTGGTGCTCCTGCTCGTGCTCGGACCCGCGTACCTGGCCGCGGGCGTCGATGCGCCGCTCGCCGATCTCGTGGCCGTGAGCGGGTGGGCGTGGGCCGTGCCCGTGGTGCAGGTCGGCGCGGGACTCGCCGCGCTCGGCGCCCTGCTCGCCCTCATCGCGGGCATCGGCCGCACGGCCCTGGCCATGGCGAGGGATCGTGAGCTGCCGGCGCCGCTCGCCGCGGTGCATCCGCGGTTCGGGGTCCCGCACGTCGCCGAGATCGCGGTGGCCGTGGCGGTCGTCGTGCTCGTGCTCGTGGCCGACCTCCGGGGTGCGATCGGATTCAGCTCGTTCGGCGTGCTCGTGTACTACCTCGTCGCGAACGCCTCGGCGCTCACCCAGCCGTCGACCGAGCGTCGCGTGCCGCGGTGGCTGAGCGCCGCCGGGGCGATCGGATGCCTCGTGCTGGTCGCGACCCTGCCGGTCGAGTCGGTGCTCGCGGGTCTCGCCGTGTTCGCCGTGGGGGCCGTGTACCGGTCGGTGCGACTTGCGGTGGCGCGGCGACGGACGGACGGCTGAGTCGTGATCGGCCGCGCCGGCCCCCGTAGGCTGGCGCCATGAGCGCAGATCCCTCGGCCCGCATCCTCACCATCGCCGACGTGCCCGCGCCGGTCGTGCACGAGCGCGCCTTCGTGGCCGCCGGTGCCGTGATCGTCGGCGACGTGCGCCTCGAGGCGGGCTCGAGCGTCTGGTACAACGCGGTGCTGCGCGCCGAGGCGGAGCCCATCGTGCTCGGCGCCGACGCGAACCTGCAGGACACCGTGGTCTGCCACGTCGACGCCGGCTTCCCGCTCACGATCGGACGCGGCGTGTCGGTGGGGCACGGCGCCGTGCTGCACGGCTGCACGGTGGAGGACGACTGCCTCGTCGGCATGGGCGCGACCGTGCTGAACGGCGCGGTGATCGGATCGGGCTCGCTCGTCGCGGCAGGCGCCGTCGTGCTCGAGGGCACCGTCGTGCCGCCAGGATCGCTCGTGGCGGGCGTGCCCGCGAAGGTGCGGCGCGAGCTCACCGAGCCGGAGCGCGACGGCATCCGGCGCAACGCCGCCGCCTACCTGCGCCATGTCGAGGAGCACACCGCGCCCGTCGACTGATCTCGAGGACGCGTCCGCGCTGCGGCGCGTGCGAGCCCGACCGGTCAGGCTCGCTCGGGCGCGAGCCGGTTGCGAAGCCGGCGGACCCGCCGCACGATCCAGCGCAGGGGCAGGGCGACGAGCATCGCCGCGACGCCCTCGAACGACCGGTCGTGCCGTCCGAGCATCCGCTTGCGCTCGAACGCCCGGCGCAGCGCGCCGCCCGCGAGGTTGTACCGCCGCCGCGCGAGCGGGAGGGGCCCATCCCGTCGACGCGCGACGAGCCGGTCGAGCCGCACGAGCCAGTCGTCGGCGTCGGCGCCGTGGAAGTAGTTGTCGCCGAGCCACTCCGGCTCGGGGTGCCTCGCGGCGCCCGAGACCAGGTCGCCCGCACCACCGAACAGCCCGCTGCCGACGAACACGGTGTTGATGAGCTTCGGTTCGACCCCGAACTCGTCGATCACGAGCGACGGCACGCCCTCGGCCACCGCCTCGAGCACCGCGGTGGAGCTCACGGTGACGAGGGCGGACGCCCGCGCGAGGTGGTCGGCCATCGGGCCGTCCTCCACCACGAGGTTCGGGGGCAGGGTGCCGCCGAGCTCGGCGCGCACCTGCGGGTCCGCGAGCAGCTCGGCGAAGTCGTAGGACTCGGCATGGGTCTGCGCCTCGCCGGCACGGGCGCGCACCTTGACCACCACCCGGCGCTGCGGACGCCGGCGGGCGGCATCCGCGAGCCACCCGAGGAGGCGCACCCGGTCCTCCCGAAGCGACGGGACCTTCGCCTGCGCGGCGAACAGGAGGTCGGTGCGTGCCGCGTCGAATCCCGCCGTGCCGTGACCAGCGGACCCTGCGGGGGCCGCGCCCGCCGCGCCGGCTCCGGCGTGCTGCCGGGCCGCCGTCCGCAGGAACGGGAGGGTCGCGAGCCCGAGCTCGACGGGCAGGCCGAGGAGCTCGGCGTTCGCGCGGAACTCCCGCACCTCGCGTCGGCTGTGCAGCACGATGAGGTCGACCTGCTCCCGGTAGATCACGGCCTTCGGCTCGGCCGGGATCGTGAGGCCGGGGAAGCCGCTCATGAGCACCGGTCGATCGTCGGACGCACCGATCACGGGTGCGACCACCCGCACGAGCGGCCCCCGGAGCGCGAGCAGCACCGCCTCGGGCCGGAGCCCGCCGACCAGTCCGGCGAGCGCGTCGAGCTCGACCACGTCGACGTCCGCCGGGGCGACGCGCGATCCGGCGAGCGCCACCCTGAGCTGGCGCGCGCTCGGCTGCGCGGGCGTGGCCAGCACGACGAGGCGCATGCGCCAGGCATCCGTGGGCAGCTGCGACGCGAGCGCGGCGCCCCATTTCACGTACGAGTCGGTGTCGGCGACGACGAGGAGCGTGCCGCTCACGCAGGCACCCGGCGCAGCTTGGCCCGCGGCGCCTCCTCACCGGGGAAGACGCGCTTCACGCCGTCGCCCATGGCCTCGCCGATGATGCGGATGTCGCGCACGAGGTGCTCGAGGCCCTGCGGCTCGAGCGAGGCGGCCTGGTCGCTGCCCCACATGGCGCGGTCGAGGGTGATGTGGCGCTCCACCGCGACGGCGCCGAGCGCCACCGCCGCGAGGGAGATCTGCAGGCCGCACTCGTGGCCCGAGTAGCCGATCGGCACGCCGGGATAGCGCCTCTGCAGCGTGTCGATCATGCGCAGGTTGGCCTCCTCGGCGGGCATCGGGTAGCTCGACGTGGCGTGCATGAGCACGAGGCGATCGGTGCCGAGCGCCTCGATGGCGCGATCGATCTCCTCGATCGTCGACATGCCGGTCGAGAGGATCACGGGCTTGGCGGTGCGGGCGACGGCGTCGAGCAGCTCGAGGTCGGTCACCGACGCCGACGCGATCTTGTGCGCGACCACGTCGAGCCCCTCGAGGAACTCGACCGACGGCACGTCCCACGGCGACGCGAACCAGTCGACCCCTGCGCGCATCGCGTACGACGCGATCTCGAGGTACTCGGCCTCGCCGAACTCCACGCGGCGCCGGTAGTCGAGGTAGCTCATCGTGCCCCAGGGCGTCTCGCGCGGCACGTCGCGCATGTGCTCGGGCGTGGCGATCTCGGGGGTGCGCTTCTGGAACTTCACGGCCTGGGCGCCGCACTCGACCGCCACGTCGATCAGTCGCTTGGCGATCCCGACGTCGCCGTTGTGGTTCAGGCCGATCTCGCCGATCACGTAGACGGGCAGGCCGGGACCGATCACCGATCGGCCGATGCGCACAGCGGTCATTCGCTCACTCCTCCTCGTTCGAGGCGCCGGTCGCGCCCCTCGTCATACGGGCTCCGACGATGAGGTCGGAGAGTTCTCGCACGGCCCCGTCGCCGCCCCGGCGGCGCAGCACGAGGCGGGCACCGGCGAGCACCTCGGGCGTCGCATCGGCCACGGCGATCGGCCAGCCCACGAGCTCGAGCGCGGGCAGGTCGCCACGGTCGTTGCCGAGGTACGCGATGCGATCGAGCCGGATGCCGCGGGCCGCCGCCCACTCGCGCAGCACCGCGCCCTTGTCGGCGACGCCCTGCGCGCACTCCACCCCGAGCTTCTCGGCCCGGCGGCCGACCACCGGGTTCTCCTCGGCGGACAGGATCAGCACGGGCACGCCGGCGGCCCGGAGACGTGCGATGCCGTGACCGTCGCTGCGGCTCACGCGCACGGTCTCCCGTCCGAGCTGGTCGACCATCACCATGTCATCGGTGTGCACGCCGTCGAAGTCGGTGACGAGCGCGTCGACCTCGACGAGCGGATGCCGCGGCTCGTCGCCGGGGTGGTGGCGTGCCGCCGCGAGCGCCCGGTCGACCTGCGGCGCGATCGCCCGCGCCCGCTCGAGGTCGGCGGCGTCGTCGATCTCGATCGCGTGGTCGGCGGGCACGGGCCGGATGCCGACGCGCCCGAAGAAGCGGTGGCCCGCAGCGAGGAACCCCGCGGTGCGGAACACGTAGAACGCACCCGTCTCGGCGTACTCGGGCTCGCGGTCCTGCCGGCGCGGACGGTGCGCGGCGTCGTGGTTCACGCCGGAGGCGCCCGCGACGGCGTCGTCGCGCCACAGGAAGACGTGCGACGCCGCGGCCGAGAACACGACGTCCCGCTCGCCGGACGTGACCCATTCGATCGCGGCGTCGAGGTCGGCGGGGTCGATGAACGGCGACGTCGCCTGGATGAACACGGTGAGCTCGTCGCCCGCCGCGGCGTCGAGTCCGAGCGCCCCGAGCGCATGCCGGAGGGCCGACTCGCTCGACGCGGTGGCGCCGGCGAGCTCGGCAGGACGCGCGACGACCTCGGCGCCCGCGTGGCGCGCCGCCTCGGCGATCCCGTCGTCGTCGGTCGTGACGACCACGCGCCCGATCCGCTCCGCGGCGAGCGCGGCGAGCACCGCCCGTGCGACGAGCGGGATGCCCCCGACGCGTGCCACGTTCTTGCCCGGAAGTCCCTGCGAGCCGCCCCGCGCCGGGATGATCGCCGTCGCCAGTGCCGTCGGCGGGACCGCCGCGCGCGGACCGGCGGCCACGCGAGGCGCGCGACCCGCCGCGGCGGGCGCGTGCCGGAGGTCGACGTGGGTCATGGCGCGAAGCTATGCCGCCCGGACGGCCGGGCGGTGCACGCCGGGTGAACACGGGGCGACCGTCAGGTCGACGGCCGATGCCGCCGGTGCCCGCGCGCGCCGACGACGAAGCGGATGCCCCGGGCACCCGGCCCGCGGCATCCGCTCGCGTTCGTCGCTCCTACCGGTGCAGGCGCTGCTCGGCCGACTTCACGACGTTCGCCAGGAGCATGGCACGGGTCATCGGCCCGACGCCGCCCGGGTTCGGCGAGAGGTGGCCCGCGACCTCGGCGACGCCCGGGTCGACGTCGCCGGTGAGCCGGCCCTTGCCGGTCTCCTCGTCCTGCACGCGCGTGATGCCGACGTCGAGCACGGCCGCGCCGGGCTTGATCCAGTCGGGCTGCACGAGGTGCGGCACGCCCACGGCGGCCACGACGATGTCGGCGCGGCGCACCTCGGCCGCGAGGTCCTGCGTGCGCGAGTGCGTCAGCGTGACCGTCGCGTCGAGGCCCTTGCGGGTGAACAGCAGCCCGAGCGGACGACCCACGGTGAGGCCGCGTCCGATCACGGTGACGTGGCGTCCCCGGATCGGCACGTCGTAGCGACGCAGCATCTCGACGATGCCGGCGGGCGTGCACGGCAGCGGCGAGTGCAGCTCGCCCTCGATTCCGAGCACGAGCCGGCCGAGGTTGGTCGGGTGCAGGCCGTCGGCGTCCTTGTCGGGGTCGATGAGCTCGAGCATCGCGTTCTCGTCGTGGCCCGCCGGCAGCGGGAGCTGCACGATGTAGCCCGTCACCTCGTGCGCCGAGTTGAGGTCGTGGATCGCCCGGCGCACGTCGGCGGTGGTCGCCGACGCGGGCAGGTCGACGCGGATCGACTCGATGCCGACCTCGGCGCAGTCGCGGTGCTTGCCCGCGACGTAGGAGCGCGACCCCGGGTCATCGCCGACGAGGAGCGTGCCGAGGCCCGGCACGACCCCGTGTGCGCGCAGCAAGGCGATGCGCGACGCGAGCTCCCCCTTCACCGCCGTCGCGGTCGCGATGCCGTCGAGCGTGATCGCCGTCATGCCGCTCCCTACTGCTGGAGGCCGGGGTAGAGCGGGAACGCCGCCGTGAGGGCCTCGACGCGCGAGCGGAGCGACGCGACATCCGCCTCGCCCTGCAGCGCGAGCGCGATGAGGTCGGCGACCTCGGTGAACTCGGCGTCGCCGAAGCCGCGGGTGGCGAGCGCGGGGGTGCCGATCCGCAGGCCCGAGGTGACCATCGGCGGGCGCGGGTCGAAGGGCACCGCGTTGCGGTTCACGGTGATGAGCGCCTCGTGGAGCAGGTCCTCAGCCTGCTGTCCGTCGATCTTCGAGTTGCGCAGGTCGGCGAGCACGAGGTGCACGTCGGTGCCGCCCGTGAGCACGTCGACGCCGGCGGCGCGCGAGTCGTCGGCGGTGAGCCGCTCCGCGAGGATCTGCGCACCGCGGATGGTGCGCTCCTGGCGATCCCGGAACTCGGCGGATGCCGCGATCTTGAACGCCGTGGCCTTGGCCGCGATCACGTGCATGAGGGGACCGCCCTGCTGGCCCGGGAACACGTTGGAGTTGAGCTTCTTCGCGAGCTCCATGTCGCGCGCGACGATGAAGCCCGAGCGGGGGCCGCCGATCGTCTTGTGAACGGTCGACGACACGACGTCGGCGTGCGGCACGGGGTTCGGGTGCAGGCCTGCGGCCACCAGGCCGGCGAAGTGCGCCATGTCGACCCAGAGCTTCGCGCCCACCTCGTCGGCGATCGCGCGGAACGCGGCGAAGTCGAGGTGGCGCGGGTAGGCGGACCAGCCGGCGATGATGACCTGCGGCTTGTGCTCGAGGGCCTTGTCGCGCACGACGTCCATGTCGACGAGGAAGGTCTCGGGGTTCACGCCGTAGGAGACGGCGTTGTAGAGCTTGCCCGAGAAGTTGAGCTTCATGCCGTGCGTGAGGTGGCCGCCGTGCGCGAGCTCGAGCCCGAGGATCGTGTCGCCGGGGGTGGCGATCGCCGCGAGCACGGCCGCGTTGGCGGTGGCGCCCGAGTGCGGCTGCACGTTCGCGTACTCCGCGCCGAACAGGCTCTTCGCGCGCTCGATGGCGAGCGATTCGGCGATGTCGACGAACTCGCAGCCGCCGTAGTAGCGGCGGCCGGGGTAGCCCTCGGCGTACTTGTTCGTGAGCACCGAGCCCTGGGACTGCAGCACCGAGACGGGAACGAAGTTCTCGCTCGCGATCATCTCGAGGTAATCGCGCTGGCGTCCGAGCTCGAGATCGAGGACTTCGGCGATCTCGGGGTCGACCTCGGACAGCGGCTGATTGAAGACGGATTCGGCCAAGACTGGCTCCTTCATGACATGCGGACCTGATGGGTGCTGCTGCGAGCGCGACTCGCGCGGCAGCAGTCGCACCGGCCCAGGCGAGCGGTCGGTCCGTGCCAGTCGCTCCCCGATGGGACTCCATCTCAACGCCAGTCGCGACGCTCGCAAGCATAGCAACGGATGCCCGGCGCGGGCCGCTCGCCCACGGGAAGGCTGTCATACGGCGTCCCGACATGGCAGGATGGTGTCGACGCCATTTGTTAGGACTCCTGCCTTACCGGCCGGACCGTTGCCCACCACGAGGACGCATGCATCGACGCACCGCCCCCGACCGCCGCCGAGCCCCCTCGGCCACCCGTCCGGCCACTCGCCCGGCCACCCGTCCGGCCCGCCGCCTCGGCCGCCGATTCGCCGCGCTCGCGAGCCTCGTCGCGATCGCGGCGGCGGGGTCGCTCACCGCCTGCACCGCCGAACAGAACGGAGACGCCGTGACCGGCATCATCCCCGCCCCCACGTCCTTCGTGCTCCACGAGGGGGCGCCGTTCCGGCTCACCGAGTCGTCGCGGCTCGTCGCGGCCGGCGAGGGCGCGTCGGCGGTGGCCGAGACGTTCGCCCGGCAGGCGCGGGCGGCGACGGGGTTCGAGCTGCCCGTCGTCGAGGGGGAGCCGGCGGCATCCGACCTCGCGTTCGTGGTCGCCGACGGCGAGGCGCCCGACGCGGCGCCCGAGGGCTACACGCTCGAGTCGGGCGACGGCGGGGTGCGGGTCGCGGCCGACACCGCGACGGGACTCTTCCGCGGCACCCAGTCGCTGCGGCAGCTGCTGCCGGCGGCGATCGAGCGAGCGGATGCCGCGACGGCGCCCGACGGCGGATGGATCGTGCCCGCGGCATCCGTCGAGGACGCCCCGCGCTTCGCCTACCGGGGCGCCATGCTCGACGTCGCCCGGCACTTCTTCCCCGTCGAGGACGTGCTCCGCTACCTCGATGCCATCGCGCTCGTGAAGCTCAACGTGCTGCACCTGCACCTCACCGACGACCAGGGCTGGCGCATCCGCATCGACTCGTGGCCCGAGCTCACGGGCGTCGGCGCCGCGACCTCGGTGGGCGGGGACGGCGGCGGCTCCTACACGAAGGACGACTACCGCCGCATCGTCGAGTACGCCGCCGAGCGGTTCATCACGATCGTGCCCGAGATCGACCTGCCCGGGCACACGAACGCCGCACTCAGCGCGTACCCCGAGCTCAACTGCGACGGCGTCGCACCCGCGCCGTACGAGGGCGTCGAGGTCGGCTTCTCGTCGCTCTGCGCCTCGCCCGAGCGAGCCGAAGCGACCGACCGGTTCCTGGCCGACGTCACGCGCGAGCTCGCCGAGCTCACGCCCGGACCGTGGCTGCACCTCGGCGGCGACGAGTCGCTCTCGACGAGTCGCGACGATTACCTCGACCTCGTGCGGCGGATGACCCGGGCCGCAGCAGCGACCGGCAAGACGGTCATCGGGTGGCACGAGATGGGCGCCTCGCGGGAGCTGCCCGCCGGCACCGTCGGGCAGTACTGGAGCTTCGTCGAGCCCGAGGGCGACGCGGCGGAGCTCACCCGCTCGTTCGTCGAGCAGGGCGGCAGCGTGATCCTCTCCCCCGCCGACGTCGCCTACCTCGACATGAAGTACGTCGACGATCCGCAGAACGCCCTCGGCCACACGCTCGGCCTCGACTGGGCGAAGGGGCCGACCACGATCGACGAGGCGTACCTCTGGGAACCGTCGTCGATCATCCCGGGCGTCGACGAGCCGGACATCCTGGGCGTCGAGGCGCCGATCTGGACCGAGACGCTCGCGTCGATCTCGGACGTGGAGTTCATGGCGTTCCCCCGGCTGACGGCGATCGCCGAGATCGGCTGGTCGCCGGCGCCCGCCGTCGGCGACTCGCGGGACACGGAGGAGTTCTTCGGCCGGGTCGCGGCGCTCGGCACGCACTGGGACGAAGCGGGCATCGCGTACTACCCCGTGCGCGGGGTCCCCTGGCACGAATAGCGCACGTGTCAGGAGCGCCCTTCCGGCTCTCCCACCTGAGGACTATGCTCCCGACCGGCGCGGTACGGTGGCCAGGCGACACGTGCCCGGGCGACACCGTGTCGTGCCCCACACGAGAGGGGTGACCACATGTCCGGCGTGGTGCATTTCGAGATCCCGGCCGACGACCAGGAACGAGCACGGGGGTTCTACCGGGACGCCTTCGACTGGCGGCTCGACGTCCTGCCCGACCTGGGATACACCAACGTGGTGACGACCCCGGTCGACGAGACGACGCAGGCGCCGCTCGAGCCAGGGGCGATCAACGGCGGCATGTTCGAGCGCACCGCCGACCTGCCCAACCCGATCATCACGGTCGACGTCGACGACATCGACGCGGCACTCGAGCGCATCACCTCGCTCGGCGGCGCGGTCGTGCAGGCGAAGACCGCGATCCCGGGCATGGGGTACTTCGGGTACTTCCGCGACACCGAGGGGAACGTGCTCGGGCTCTGGACGACGGCGGCCGACGCCGCCTGAGGCGCGCGCCGGCCGGGTGAGCGGGGCAGACGGATGCCGGGGCATCCGTCGCCCCCTCCTCGACCTACTTGACGCTGCCCGCCGTGAGGCCGCCGACGAGGCGCTTCTCGATGATCATGAAGAGGATCACGACGGGGATGATCGCCACGATGGACACGCCGAACACGTAGTGCCACGAGGTCTCGTACTGGCCGACGAACTTCGTGAGCGCCACCGAGAGCGGCTGGTTGCCGGCGGTGGAGAGGATCACGAGCGAGGCGGCGAACTCGTTCCAGCACGCCACGAACGTGAACACGATCGCGGTCACGATGCCGGGCCACACGAGCGGCAGCTGGATCCGGAAGAGCACCGTCAGGCGCCCGGCGCCGTCGATCTGCGCCGCCTCGTCGATCTCCTTCGGCACCCCGGCGAAGAACGAGTGCATGATCCACACCGCGAACGAGAGGTTGAACGCGGCGTTGATGAAGATCATCGCGGCCCAGGTGTCGATCAGGCCGAGGGTGACGAACTGGCGGAAGAGGCCCGACGTGAGCACCGCGGGCTGCAGCATCTGCGTGACGATCACGAGGAAGAGGAACACGAAGCGCCCGGGGAACCGGAATCGCGCGGTGTAGTACGCGGCCGGCATCGCGACCGCGAGCACGAGCACGGTCGCGAAGACCGCGATGACGATGGTCGAGATGAGGTTCTGCGGCAGGGGCGTCTCCGGGGTCGACCACATGTTGACGTAGTTCTCCCAGTGCCACTCCGTGGGGAGGTACGTGGGATCGACCGAGCGGATCTGCGCCTTGGTCTTCACCGAGCCGAAGAACATGATCGTGTACGGCAGGACGAAGATCGCCAGCACGATGAAGCCGCCGAGCATGCGCAGCAGCACGCGGCCGATGGACACCTGGTCCTCGGTGTAGCGACGTCGGCGGTTCGATGGCGCGGGCGCGCCGATCGCCTCGAAGGCGGGTGCGGTGACGGCCACGGCTCAGACCTCCTTCGTGGGCTTGACGACCTTCACGTACACCGCGACGATCACGATGACGATGAGGAAGGCGACGACCGAGAGCGCGCTCGCGACGTCGACCTTGTGCTGGTTCTGGATGTACTTGAAGATCAGCGTCATGATCGTGTCGGCGTCGTAGCCGGGGATCGAGCCGGTCATCACCTTCAGGATCGGCAGCGAGTTGAAGACGTTGATGATGTTGATGAGCACGGCCACGCTGAGGGCGCCGCGCAGCTGCGGGAGGATGACGCTCACGTAGGTGCGCATCGGCCCGGCGCCGTCCATCTTGGCCGCCTCGAGCACGTCGCCGGGGATGGTCGCGAGGCCGGCGAGGATCGTGTACGTGGTGAACGGCAGCGAGACGAACACCGCGACGACGATCGACCACGCGAACGCGGTGGCCGGGTTGCGGGTCCACCCGTACCCCTCGGGCGTGTCGACGAGGCCGATGTCGACGAGGAACTTGTTGATGATGCCGAAGTACGGCTCGAGGCCGTAGTACACCACCATGGTCGTCATCACGACGGATGCCGCCCACGGGATGATCACCGCGAGGCGCACGATGCGCCGCCCCGGGAACGCCTTGTTGAGCACCTGCGCGAGCCCGAGCGAGATGACGACCGTCGCCGCGACGACGACCACCACCCAGACGATCGTGCGCGCGAAGATCGGCCAGAAGTAGGGGAACGAGAAGACCTCGACGTAGTTGTCGAAGCCGACCGAGCCGTGGTCGACGCCCGAGATCGAGATGTCGCGCGTCGAGTTGAAGAACATGACGACGGCCGGGAACAGCACGACGCCGAAGATGAGGATGAGGGCCGGCCCGATCCACGGCAGCGACGCGAGGAAGTCGCGTCCGCCGGGCCTGCGGCCGGTGCGGGAGTCGGTCCCGCCGGGGCGGGGGCGGCCGGTGGCCGCCCCCGCGGGGGTCGATGACGTGTCGGTCGTGGTGCTCATGATGTCGATGGTCACCGATCCCTCCGGTGGTGCTTCGGTGCGGTTGCGGTCGTCGCGGGGATCAGCCCGCGTCGGCCTGCGCCTGGATCTCGGTCAGGACCTCCTGCGCCGGCTTCGTCTGGAGCTGGCCGAAGAGCGCCTTGAACGCGGCATCCGTGGCCGCCCACTGCGGGTTCGTGCTCGGGTAGAACTGCGCGTCGGGCAGCACCTCGAGGAACGGCGCGAGCGCCTCCTCGCCGCCGAGCGCCTCGGCGCCCGACTTCGTGACCGGCAGGAAGCCCTCGGCCTGCACCCACGGCACGTAGACGTCGGACGTGTAGTAGTAGTCGAGGAACTTCGTGATCGCGTCCTGCTTGTCGCCGTCGTTCTGGAAGGCCATCAGCTGGTCCATGACGCCGAGCGTGAAGGGGCTGCCGTCCTGGGTGGGGATGGGCACGATCGAGTAGTCGAGGTCGGGGTTGTTCTCCTCGATCTGGCCGACGGTCGGCGGGAGGCCGACCTGCATGCCGATCTTGCCCTGGATGAAGATGTCCATGAGCGGCGAGCGGTCGGTCGAGCCGGGGTCGGCCTGCGTCGCGCCGGCGTCGATCATCTTCTTGATCTGCTCGGCGCCGGGGAGGTTCGCCGGGTCGTCGACCGTGATCTCGGTCGCGTCGCCGAACGTGCCTCCGCCGCCCCAGAGCCACACGGCCGCCTCGGCCTGCGCCTCCTCCGAGCCGAGCGGCATGCCGTATCCCGCGGTGCCGCCGCCGAGCGCGGAGATCTTGGTCGCCGCGTCGAGCAGCTCGTCCCAGGTGGTGGGCGGCGCCGCGACGCCCGCCTGCTCGAGCAGGGCGTTGTTGACGAACAGCGCGCGCGCCGACGCGATGAGCGGCAGCGCGTAGGCCGTGCCGTCGACCTCGGCGTTGGCGAGGAAGGACTCCTGGAAGTCGCCGTAGGTGTCGGCCGAAACGACCTCCTCGGCCGGGTAGAGCAGGCCGTCGGCCGCGAACCCCGCGAACGGGCCGCCGTTGTAGATGTCGGGTGCCTCGCCGCCCTGGACCTTCGTGGCGATCACGCTCTCGAGGTTGTCCCACGACTGCACCTCGAGGTTCACGCTGATGTCGGGGTTCTCCTCCTCGAAGCCCTCGATGACGTCCTCCCACAGGCCCTGGGTGCTGTCGGAGTAGCTCGGGACGAGCAGGTCCAGCGTGGTCCCGCCGGCCTCGTCCCCGGAGCCGGAGCCGCCGCCGAACCCGCAGGACGCGAGCGTGAGCGATGCTGCGGCGGCTACCGCGACCGCGGCGCTGAGACGCAGTGACTTCTTCATTGTGCTTCCTCACTCTGGTGGATGGGGCACCTGACGCAGACTGAGCCTCGCGCGACGGTGCGTTGGCCGGGAAACATGCAGCGCGAGCAGGCCGTGATGATGCTTCCTGACTGTTTCGCCGATGAATCGATCATGTTCGTTCATGCGACGCACGAAATGTATGACGGATGCCGCACGCCCGTCAAGACAGGAAACGTATTCGTTACCGGATTTTGTTCAGATCCCTCACAAACGGAGAATTCTCGCCGGTCCCAAGTAATCGATCGTTCACTTGATCGATAGACATCACGAACAGTCATCTGCAATCATTGACTCGTCATGCCGCCGTGTGCACGTCACGCGCGGACCTCCCACCCACCTGGAGCACCGACCGTGAGCGAACCGCAGAGCCCCTCCGTCACCCCCGCAGCGCACATGGCGGCGGAACTCGCCTCCCAGCCGGAGACGTGGGCTCGCGCGGCGTCGATGACCCGGGAGCACGCGCTGCTCCCGGCTCCCGGCGCGCGCGTCGCCGTGGTCGGCTGCGGCACCTCGTGGTTCATGGCGCAGTCGTACGCGTGGCTGCGCGAGACGGGCGGGCGCGGCGAGACCGACGCGTTCGCGGCATCCGAGGCCTTCGTCGACCGCGGATACGACGCCGTCGTCGCGCTCACCCGCTCCGGCACCACCACCGAGGTGCTCGAACTCGTCGAGCGCCTGCGCGGACGGGTGCGCACGGTGGGCGTCATCGGCGACCCGACCTCGCCGCTCGTCGACCTCGTCGACGACGCCGTGACCCTGCCCTTCGCCGACGAGCGGTCGGTGGTGCAGACCCGCTTCGCGACCTCCGCCCTCGCGCTCTTCCGCGCCTCACTCGGCGAGGACCTGGCGGGAGCGGTGGCCGACGCCCGGGTCGCGGTCGCCGAGGAGCTCGACCCCGCCCTCGTCGACGCCGAGCAGGTCACGTTCCTCGGCCGCGGCTGGACCGTCGGACTCGCCCACGAGGCGGCGCTCAAGATGCGCGAGGCCTCGCAGTCGTGGACCGAGTCGTATCCCGCGATGGAGTACCGCCACGGTCCCATCTCGATCGCGGCGCCGGGCCGGGTCACGTGGCAGTTCGGCGAGCCGCCCGCGGGCCTCGCCGACGACGTCGCCGTCACCGGCGCGCGCTTCGAGGCGGGCGGACTCGACCCGATGGCCGAGCTCGTGCGGGCCCAGCGCCTGGCCCTCGCCCGCGCGCTCGCCCGGGGCCTCGACCCCGACACGCCCCGCAACCTCACCCGCTCGGTCATCCTCGGCGGCTGACGGCCATGACCGAGATCGCGGATGCCGCGCCGGCGCCCCTCGGGCCCGGCGAGGTCGTGCTGGCGTTCGACGTGGGCGGCACCGACACCAAGTCGGCCCTCGTCGACCGCGGCGGACGCCTGCTCGGCCTGCGCCGCACGCCGACGCCGCTCGACGGCGGGCGCACCGCAGAGGCCGTCGTCGGCCTCGTCGCCGAGCTCGCGGCCGAGCTGCGCGCCGCGCACCCCGACCTTCAGCCGGTCGCGGCCGGGCTGCTGGTGCCGGGCATCGTCGACGCCGAGCGGGGCGTGGGAATCTACGCCAGCAACCTCGGCTGGCACGACGCCCCGATCCGCGACCTCGCCGAGGCCGCCCTCGGCCTTCCGGTGGCGTTCCACCACGACGTGACGGCCGCGAGCTGGGCCGAGCACCGGCTGGGCGCTGCACGCGCCCACGACGACGTGGTCGTGCTCGTCATCGGCACCGGCATCGCGGGCTCGCTGATCCTCGACGGCCGGCCGCACCTTGGCGGCGGCTTCGCGGGCGAGATCGGCCACTCGCCCGTCGCCGAGGGCCCGCGCTGCGCCTGCGGCGCCCGCGGATGCCTCGAGACGATCGCCTCGGCGGGCGCCATCGCCCGACGCTACACCGAGCGCTCGGGGGTCGAGGTCGACGGCGCACGCGAGGTGCTCGCCCGTGCCGAGGCCGGCGACGCGGAGGCGCGGGAGGTGTGGGAGGCCGCGATCGACGCCCTCGGGTTCGCCGTGGCCCAGCTGGCCGCGACGGTCGCCCCCGAGGCGATCGTGATCGGCGGCGGCCTCTCCCGCGCCGGCGACGCGCTGTTCGCCCCGCTGGCGTCGCGCGTGGACGAGCGACTCAGCTTCCACCGCCGTCCGCTGCTCGTCCCGGCCCGGCTCGGCGGCGATGCCGGCCTGCTCGGCGCCGCCCTGATCGCACGAGAGAGCGCCGCGGCATGATCCTCACCGTCACCCCCAACCCGGCGATCGACCTCACGTGGCACGTCGACCGGCTGACCCCGGGCGCCACGCACCGGGTGCCGACCGGTGCGTGCCGAGCGGGCGGCAAGGGCGTGAACGCGGCCCGGGTGCTGCACCAGACGGGACACGAGGTGCTGGCGCTCGCGACGGCGGGCGGCGCCACCGGGGACGAGCTCCGGGCCGACCTCGCGGCATCCGGCGTGCCCCATCGACTCGTTCCGACCGCCGCGGCCACCCGCCGCAGCCTCGCGATCGTCGACGACGGCGACGGCGAGACCTCGGTCCTCAACGAGCTCGGCGCGCCGCTCTCACCGGCCGAGTCGGTCGCGCTCGCCGACGCCGCGGAGCACCTCGGGCGCGGCGCGCGGGCGGTCGCGATCAGCGGGAGCCTGCCGTCGGGGTTCGGCCCCGAGGAGCTCGGAGCGCTCGTCGCCCGCCTCGTCGCGGCCGGCGTTCCGGTCGTCGTCGACACCAGCGGGCCGGCCATCCTCGCGGCGGCACGGGCCGGCGCCGACGCCCTGAAGCCCAATCGCGAGGAGCTCGCCGAGGCGACCGGCCTCGACGACCCGGTCGAGGGCGCGCGGGCGCTGCTCGACCTCGGCGCACGCCTCGTGCTCGTCTCGCTGGGCGCCGACGGGCTGCTGGTCGTCGGTCGGGGCGGCGCCCCCCTCCTGGCCCGGCTCCCCCGCGTGCTGCACGGCAACGCCACCGGGGCCGGCGATGCGGCCGTCGCCGCGATCGCCGTGGCCCACGCCGCCGGGGACGACCTCTCGTCGACCACGGACGCCGCCGACCGCGCCCGCGCCGCCCTCGCCCGCCGCGCGACCGCCTGGTCGGCGAGCGCGGTGCTCATGCCGCTCGCCGGCGAGCTCTCACCCGACCACGTCGCGCTCGCCGACGAGGTCGTCCTGACGACGATCGACGAGGAACGCCGATGACGCTCACCCCCACCCGCACGCTGCTCGACGAGGCGCGCGCCGCCGGCCGCGGCATCGGCGCGTTCAACGTCGTGCACCTCGAGACGGCCGAGGCGCTCGCCGGCGCCGCCGAGGACGCGGGGCTGCCGGTCATCCTCCAGCTCTCGGAGAACTGCGTGCGCTACCACGGCGGGCTCGATCCGATCGCCCTCGCGACGCTCGCCATCGCCGAGGCGTCGTCGGCCCGCGTCGCCGTGCACCTCGACCACGCCGAGGATTCCGAACTCGCCCTGCGCGCGATCGACCGCGGATTCGGCTCGATCATGTACGACGGGGCGAAGCTCCCCTTCGACGGGAACGTGGCGACCACCCGGCTGGTGGTCGAGCGGGCGGATGCCGCGGGCGTGCTCGTCGAGGCCGAGCTCGGCGAGATCGGCGGCAAGGACGGCGCCCACGCCCCGGGCGTGCGCACCGACCCCGACGAGGCGGCACGATTCGTCGCCGAGACCGGCGTCGGCGCCCTCGCGGTGGCGGTCGGCTCGTCGCACGCGATGACCGAGCGGGTCGCTGCGATCGACCTCGACCTCGTCGCCCGGCTCGCGCAGGCGGTGCCCGTGCCCCTCGTGCTGCACGGCTCGTCGGGGGTGCCCGACGACCTGCTCGTGCGCGGCATCCGCTCGGGGATCACGAAGGTCAACGTGTCCACCCACCTGAACCGGGCGTTCACGGGTGCGATCCGCGAGCATCTCGCGACGCATCCGGCGGCCGTGGACTCGCGCACGTACGCCGCCGCGGGCCGCGCGGCCGTGCGATCCGAGGCCGCACGAATGCTCACCCTGTTCGCCTCCACCACCGAGGAGCCCGTATGAACCGCGCCGAACGCCTCAGTGCCGTGCTCGACCTGCTCGCCGAGGGCGGGCAGGTGGAGGTCGACCAGATCGTCGAGCGCCTCGACGTGTCGCCGGCCACCGCGCGCCGCGACCTCGACGCCCTCGCCGAACAGCAGCTCCTCACCCGCACCCGCGGCGGCGCCGTCGCCCACTCGGTCGCGTACGACCTGCCGATCCGCTACAAGAACCAGCAGAATCCCGAGGCGAAGGCGGCCATCGCCCGGGCCGCGAGCGGGCTCGTGCCGCGCGGCGCGGTGATCGGGCTCTGCGGGGGCACCACCGCCACCGCCATCGCCGACGCCCTCATGTCGCGCGCGGACATCATGGAGCCGTCGCCCGAGCCGAGCCTGACGGTCGTGACGAACGCCATCAACATCGCCATGCAGCTCGCCATGCGACCGCAGATCAAGACCGTGGTCACCGGCGGCGTCGTGCACGCGCGCTCGTACGAGCTCGTCGGCTCGTACGTCGACGCGGTACTCGGCAGCATCACGCTCGACCTGGCCTTCATCGGCGTGAACGGGGTCGACCCGGTGGTGGGGCCGACATCGCACGACGAGCGGGAGGCCGCCGTCAACGCCCTCATGGCGTCGCGGGCCGCCCACCCCGTGCTCGTCGCCGACGCGTCCAAGATCGACAAGCGCGCGTTCGCGGCCATCGGTCACCGCCGGCTCTTCCCGACGATCATCACGGACGATGCGGCGACGCCCGAGCAGCGCCAGCGCCTCACCGACAGCGGGTACGACGTTATCGTTGCCTAGGTGAGCACCTCCACGACCGTCGTCCACTCCGCCCGCCTCGTGAGCAGCCGCGACACGGTCGCCGACGCGTGGGTGCGCTTCGACGGCGACCGCGTCGCCGCGCGCGGGATCGGCGACGACTGGCGTGCCGACCTGCCCGCCGACGCGTCGGTCACGGATGCCGCGGGCCGCACGCTCGTGCCCGGCTTCATCGACCTGCACTGCCACGGTGCGGGCGGCGCCTCCGTCGAGGAGGGCGCGGAGGCGATCGAGGCCCTGCTCGCCGTGCACACCGCGCACGGCACCACGCGCACCGTGCTCTCGCTCGTGACGGCGACGGTGGACCTGCTCTGCGATCGGCTCCAGGTGATCGCCGGTGCGGCGGCCACGGATGCTCGAGTGCTCGGCGCGCACCTGGAGGGGCCGTTCCTCGACCACGACTTCCGCGGCGCCCACGACCCGCGCCAGCTGCGCGCGGCCGACCCGGCCACCGTGGAGCGGCTGCTCGAGGCGTCGGGCAGGACGCTGCGGCAGATCACGATCGCGCCCGAGCATCCCGGCGCGGCCGACGCGATCGATCGGTTCGTCGACGCGGGCGTCGCGGTCGCCGTCGGCCACACCGGCGCGGACTTCGAGACGGCCCTCGCGGCGTTCGGCGCCGGCGCCTCGATCCTCACCCATGCGTTCAACGGCATGCGCGGCATCCACCATCGCGCACCCGGCCCCGTCGTCGCGGCGATGCACGCCGATCACGTGACCCTCGAGGTCATCAACGACGGCGTGCACGTGCATCCCGACGTGGTGCGGCTCGCATTCGCGGGCGCGCACGGGAGGGTCGCGCTCGTGACCGATGCCATGGCGGCCGCCGGCGCGGCCGACGGCGCCTACCGGCTCGGCTCGCTCGGCGTCATCGTCGAGGGCGGCGTCGCGCGACTGCTCGAGGGCGGGTCGATCGCGGGGTCCACGCTCACACAGGACACGGCCCTGCGCCGCGCCGTGATCGACAGCGGCATCCCGCTCGACGAGGCCGTAGGCGCCCTCACGGTCGCTCCCGCCGCGGCGATCGGACGCGCGCACGACCTCGGACGACTCGACCCGGGCTACGCGGCCGACGCCGTGCTCCTCACGCCCGACCTGGACGTCGAGGCCGTGTGGGGTGCGGGGGCTCGGCTCGCCTGACGCCGTCGGTGCACCACTCCGGTCCCCCGGAGGCACCGTGCGGGGCTCGGAGGCGTGTTCCCCTTCGCCTCCGAGTCCCCGACGATCGAGGTGCCGCCTCGACCCCCCGATGCGGCACCTCAGGCCGGTGTCGAGCCGGCCCCGCCTCGCGCTCGGGCCTGCGAGACGGCGGTGGTCCGGCCCCCGGAAGGGCCTTCACCCGAAGAGACGGGTTCCTCGCCCATCCATGACGCGTGAATTCGGAAAATCTGCTGGAATGGTCGAACCCCGCGACGCGCGTCATGATCCGCCCCGTTCCACGTCTCTTCCGTGACGCCCGCGAACCCGAACCTGGAGGCGATGTGCCACCCCTGCGCACCGACCTGTCCGACGGGGCGCTCATCGAGCGCACCCGTCGCGGCGATCGCACCGCCTATGGCGAGCTCTGGCAGCGCCATGCGGGTTCCGCTCGCACGGTCGCGCGCTCGTACAGCTCGCTCGACCCCGACGACCTCGTGGCCGAGGCGTTCACGAGGATCTACGACGCGATCCTCGCGGGGCGCGGTCCGACCGGCGCGTTCAGGCCCTACCTGTTCACGACCATCCGGAACACCGCCGCGAGCTGGGGTCGCGCGCGCCGGGAGACGAACCTCGAGACCCTCGAGTCGTTCGAGGATCCGGCGACGAGCGAGTCCGCCACGCTGGACGCGCTCGACCGCTCCACCACGGCGCAGGCGTTCCGCTCGCTGCCCACCCGATGGCAGGAGGTGCTCTGGTACTCCGAGGTCGAGGGCATGGCGCCGCAGCAGGTCGCTCCGCTCATCGGCATGAGCGCGAACGCGACGGCCGCCTTGGCCTACCGCGCGCGCGAAGGACTCCGCCAGGCGTGGATCCGGGCGCACCTGCGCAACCCCGAGAACGACCCCGAGTGCCGTTGGACGATCGACCGGCTCGGCGGCTACACACGCGGACGGCTCCGTGGTCGCGACACCACCCGCCTCGAGGCGCACCTCGACGACTGCGCCCGTTGCACCATCGTGGCCGCCGAGGCTCGCGAGGCGGGCTCGCGTCTCGCCCTCGTCCTGCTGCCGCTCGCCGCGGGCATCGGCGGCGCCACCGCCTACTCGGCGTGGCTCTCGTCGGGTCTGCCCGCGGTGAACGTCGCGCTCGGCGCCGCATCGGGCGCGGGAGCCGCGTCGGGCGCGGGAGCCGCCTCGGGCGCGGGAGCCGCCTCGGGCGCCGGAGCCGCCTCGGGCGCCGGAGCCGCCTCGAGCGCGGGAGCCGCCTCGAGTGTTGCGGCCGCCGCGGGCGCGACCGGCGGCGTCGGCGCCGGCGGCGTCGCCATCGGTGCGGGCGCCGGCGCCCTGGTCCTGGCCGCCGCCGTGGCCGCCATCGTCGTCGTGCCGACCCTCGCCACGGCGAACCAGGAGCGGCCGCCCACCGCGGTCGTCGCCGAGGCCGACCCGGGTGCCGGTGCGAAGCCGGCCGGGCCGGCGGATGCGTCCCCGCCCGTGCTGCCCGACCCGGCCCCGCCCGTCGCGGGTGGAACCGAGGCGTTCGACGAGGACGCCGGCGCCGACCTGCCCGACGGCGATGGAGCTCCCGCGGCGCCATCCGCGCCCGTGGCGCCCTCGCCCGCACCCGCGCCGACCCCCACGCCGACGCCGGAGCCGGTCGACGACCTCGCCCTCCCACCCGCGTTCTCGGCCGACTCGGCGGGCGGACTGGTGGACCCGATCCTCTCGGGCAGCGCCGAGCCCGGCGCCTCCGTGGCCGTGACGGCCGTCGACGGCAGCGCGTGGAGCACGACGGCCGACCCGTCCGGAGCCTGGACGCTCGTCGCCGACGGACTCCCGGCGGGCGTCTCGCAGCTCGCGGCCTCGCAGACCGACGTCGCCGGCAACGTCTCGGTGCCGGGCCCGCCCGTCACGGTCGAGCTCGCGAGCCCGATCCTCGAGCTGCGCCGGAGCGGCACCCACGTCGTGCACGGCACGTTCACCGGAGTGCCGGGCGCTGCCGTGCAGCTGCTGATCGACGGCACGACGGTGGGTACCGCGACGCTCGACGGTTCGGGATCCGCGGGACTCCTCGGCGTGGGCTGGGTCGACGACGGCAGCGTGGTCGAGGTGCGCTACGCGGTCGACGGCCGCACGGGCCCGGTCTCCATCGCCGTGGTCGAGCGGACCTGACGGGCGCGTCGCGCGGCGTCGGCGACGAGCACCAGCGCCACCGCGACGAGCACCACGGCGTACACCAACGGCAGGCTCTGCACGCCCACGCGTTCGAACAGCACCGCGCCGACCAGGGCCCCGCCGCCGATGCCGACGTTGAAGGCGGTCGTGTAGAGCGCACTGGCGGCGTCGCGCTGGCGCGCGGGCGTCGCCTGCAGGAGGCGCGTCTGGAGCAGCGGCGGGATGGCGCCGAACGCGAGGCCCCACACGGCGAACGCGAGGAGCGAGGGCACGACGCCGGGTGCGAGACCGAGCACCACCAGGGCGGCGGCCGCCAGCGCCATCGCCGCGAGCATCGCCCGGTCGGCCCGGCGTGCGAGCGGCGAGCCCGCGACGACGAGTCCGAGCGCGCCGGTGATGCCGTAGACGAGCAGCAGCGGGCCGACGGCGCCGGCGGACAGGCCGACGACCTCGGTGATGAGCGGAGCGACGTACGTGAACACGGCGTACTGGCCGAGCATCGTCGCCGCGGTGATGCCGCTGACGAGGAGCACGGGCCCGAGCGCCACGTCGCCGCGACGGAATCGCGCGGCGGTGGCGCCGGGCTCGGTCGCGACCCGCGGCAGGAACCGCCACACGGCGAGCGCACCGGCGAGCGTGAGCCCGGCCACGATCGCGAACACCGGTCGCCAGCCGAGCGCCTGCCCGAGCACCGTCGTCGCGGGCACGCCGGCGACCAGCGCGAGCGTGCCGCCGCCGAGGGTCACGGACACGGCGCGGCCGATCTGGCCCTCGGGCACGAGCCGAGCGGCGTAGGCGGCGACGATCGCCCAGAAGAGGCCGTGCGCCACGCCGCCGACGATGCGCACGGCGACGAGCATCCAGTACTCGGGCACGAACGCGGAGGCGAGCGTCGTGAGTCCGAGCACGGCGAGCACGGCGACGAGGAGCCCGTGCCGCGGCATCCGGCTGGTGAGCGCCGTGAGCGGCGTCGACGTGATGACGACGGTGAAGGCGAAGACCGACATGAGCAGCCCGATGAAGGGCTCGGCCACGCCGAGGCCCCCGCTCATCTCTGGCAGCAGCCCGGTGGGCAGCATCTCGATCGTGATGGACAGGAAGACGCCCGCGGCCAGCATGAGGAGGCCCGGCCAGGGCAGGCGTGGTGCGCGCACGCGCGCGGATTCGGTGACGGACATTGGGGGATGTCTCTCCGACGGCGTTCCCCGTGCGGGTGCATTCACCGCGCGGGTCGACTACGCGCTCATGTGCGCGCCCAGGGCCGTGCGCTGTCCGCCGACCACTGGCCAGTCTACAGGACGCACTACTCTGGGCGGATGACCACGGATGCCGCCCCCGCCCACCTGTTCCACTGGGTCGTGACGCTCGCGTGCACCGACGGGCCCGGCATCGTGCACGCCGTGAGCGGTGCGATCGTCGCCGCGCGGGGCAACATCACCGAGAGCCAGCAGTTCGCGAGCGTCGACACCGGTCGCTTCTTCATGCGCGTGCAGGTGGAATCGCCCGCCGGCCGCGCCGAGGTCGAGGCCGCGCTCGCGCCCGTCGTCGAACGCTGGGACATGACCTGGCATCTCGACGAGGTCGGCCGTCCGCTGCGCACGCTCGTGCTCGCCTCGACCGCGGGCCACTGCGTCAACGACCTCCTGTTCCGCCAGCACGCCGGCCAGTTGCCCGTCGAGATCCCGCTCGTGCTCTCCAACCACGGCACCCTGCGCGACCTGGTCGACTTCTACGGCGTGCCGTTCGAATCGCTCGCGGTCACGGATGCCGCGTCGAAGGCGGCGTTCGAGGAACGGGTGCTGGCCGCCGTCGATCAGCACGACATCGAGCTCGTCGTGCTCGCCCGGTACATGCAGATCCTGACGCCGGGGCTCTGCGACGCCCTCGCCGGCCGGTGCATCAACATCCACCACTCCTTCCTGCCCGGGTTCAAGGGCGCGAACCCCTACCGCCAGGCGCACGCCCGCGGCGTGAAGCTCATCGGCGCCACGGCGCACTTCGTCACCAGCGACCTCGACGAGGGACCCATCATCGAGCAGAACGTCGTGCGCGTCGACCACTCGCGCAACGTCGCCGAGCTCGTCGCGATCGGCCAGGACGAGGAGAGCCGCACCCTCTCGCAGGCGGTGAAGTGGTTCGCCGAGCGCCGGGTGCTGCTCGATGGGGCTCGGACGATCATCTTCCGCTGATGCCGCGCCGGCGATCCGGCCACGACGGCGATCCGACCGCGGCGGCGATCCGACCGCGGCGGCGATCCGACCCGTGGGTGATCCGACCGGTAGGTGATCCGACCGCCCTCCGAGCGAACTAGGCTGGACTGCCGTGAGCAACGCAGTGCCGAACGAACCCCAGCCGAGGATCGGCCCGAACGACGTCCTCCGCTTCTTCCTGGAGCTCTTCGCGTTCGTGACGCTCGGGATCTGGGGCTTCGTCGCGTTCCCGCTCCCGTGGCCGGGCGTGCTGATCGGCCTCGGTGCGCCGGCGCTCGCCATCCTGCTCTGGGCGCTGTTCAACTCCCCCAAGGCGGTCTTCAAGGTCGACCCGTTCGGGCAGGCGCTCGTCGAGATCGCGGTGTTCTCCGCGGCCGCCCTCGCCTGGTGGATGATGGGCCAGCCCGTCGTCGCGGTCGTCTTCGCGATCGTCGCGGCGGTGAGCGGCATCCTGCACGGGCGCAAGCAGCTCGGCTGAACGCCGGCGCTAGGGTCGGAGCATGCCCGCCGACGACGCGCCCGCGTTCCGCAGCCTCGCGCTCGACGCGATCCCGCGGCCCGACCACGTCGACGTGATCGCCGTCGCACTGCCTCCGGGGTCGACCACCGACCCGACGGAGTGGACGCGCACGATCTTCTCTGTCGCGTCGACGCCCGTCTGGGTGCGGGTCCTCTTCGGGCTCCGCCAGCTGCTCGTCCCCCTCATCGGGGTGCGCCCAGGCGATCCCGATGCCGCGTTCGCGGTGCGGCGGGTGGTGGGCGAGGAGGCGCTCGTCGCGGCATCCGACCGGCACCTCGACTTCGCGGCGGGCATCGGCGTCGACGCGGAACGGCGCCTCGTTCGACTGGTCACGGTGGTGCGGCTGCACGGATGGCGCGGCCGGCTCTACTTCGCGCCGGTCGCACTCGTGCACCCCGCCGTCGTGCGGTCGATGATGCGTCGAGCGGCCCGGCGACTGGCGCCGGGCCGCTGACCGCTCTCGCGTTCAGGCGGTGACGCGATGCTCGCTGTCGGCGGGCCGCCCGGCGTCGAGCGACTCGGCGTCGCCGATGGCGTCGGCTTCGGCGTCCGACTCCGCGCCGCCCGCCGTGCGGAAGTGGCCGATCAACGAGAGCAGGATGCCGCCGGCCGCCCACGCCGCGAGCACGAGCCACGGGAAGGTGGTGTCGGCGGCGGGGAAGTACGACAGCTCCCGCATGAGGGTCGCGGCGGCCCCGGGCGGGAACCACTGGCCCACCTCGCCCCACGGCGCGAGGATGAACTCCTTCGGGATCGCGGCAGCGGAGATGGGGTTCGCGATGAGCAGCATGATGATCGGGCCGAGGGCGATGCCGGGCCGACCCATGAGGGCGACGAACCCGGTGATCGGGGCCGCGATCGCAGCGAGGGCGAGGGCGATGCCGGCCGAGTTCAGCCAGTAGTCGCCCTGGAGGGCCCCGAACCAGCCCTGCAGGATGGCGGCCAGCAGGAGCCCGCCCACGGCCGAGTAGACCAGCACCGCGGTCACGCGGCGCATCGCCCCGATGATCGCGAGCGAGATCGCGATGCCGCCGAGCATGCCGCCCAGCACGAGCGGGAAGAGCGCGGCGGTGAGCCCGGTGCCGCGCGGATCGCTGTCGGCGAGCGGCACGACGTCGGTCGCCGCGACCTCGATGTGCGGCGGAGCGGCGGGAGCGCCGGCGGCCTCCGCCGCGGCGGCGGCCTGCACGTTGACGCCCTCCTCGAGCGACGCTGCGACTCCGGTGAGCAGTTGCGACACCGGGAGGCTGGATGCCGACGAGGTGAGCACCTCGGGCTCCGGCCCGAGCACGATGGCGCCGTAGGCTCGGCGCGTCTCGATCGCCTCGACGGCGGCGTCGCGATCGTCGACCTCGACGAACGAGATGGCGCCGGGAGCCTGCTCGTCGACGGCCTGCTCGGCGGCCGAGATCGCCAGGGCCGGCCCCGTGATCGCGACCGGGAGGTCCTTCGGCTCGGCGGTGACCGACGGCCAGGCGAAGGCGAGCACGATGACGGCGACGACGCCCACGAGGGCCAGGGCGATACCCAGCACCTTGCCGATGGGGGTGCGTGCCGTGGTGGCATCCGGATGGCCGGTCATGGTGTCCTCCAAGAAAGCGAATGTTCGTTCTTTATCAGGATCGACCCATCGGCTAGCCTTGTCAAGGAACGAGCGTTCGTTTTTCTGGAGGTCCGATGCCGAAGGTCACCGAGGCGCACCGTGCCGCCCGACGCGACGAGATCGTGGGGGCGGCGCTGCGATGCTTCGCCGCCAAGGGCTACCAGCGCACGTCGATGGCCGACGTGATCGAGGAGTCCGGGCTCTCGGCCGGCGCGATCTACGGCTACTTCGCGGGCAAGCAGGAGCTCTTCGCCGCCGTCGCGGCCCGCGTGCTCGAAGCGCGCCGGGGTGAACTCGACGCACGGCGCGCGCACGGCGCGCCGCTCGTGCCCGGGCAGGTGATGGCGACCCTCATCGACGGCATGCGCCACGAGCCCTTCGGCCACGTGATCGTGCAACTGTGGGCCGAGGCCGCCGTCGACCCCGAGATGCGCGGGCTGGTGCAGTCGGTGCTCACGCGCGTCAGGGACACCGTGCGCCCGCGACTGGTCGAGTGGGCGTCGGCCGAGCCCGGTCGTGTCCAGGGCGACCCCGAGGAATGGGCGACGCGGGTGCTCCCCGTCGTGCTCGGCGCCGTGCCCGGCTTCATGATCCAGCGCGAGATCGCGGCGGACTTCGACGAGGAGGCGTTCCTCCGCGCGCTTCCCGAGGTGTTCCCGCACTGACCGGGCGGGGTCGTACCCCGGTGACGTGGGCCGCCTCCGTCAGCGACGAGCGGCGATCGCGAGCCCGACGCTCGTCAGATGCCCTGCCAGCCCGGCTTGTTCGCCCAGGCGTGGCGGTAGTAGTCGAGGTTCACCAGCTCCGAGGCGGCGGCCTCGTCGACGATCACGGTCGTGTGCGGATGCAGCTGGATGGCGGATCCGGGCTGGCTGGCCGAGACCGGTCCCTCGACCGCCGCGGCGACCGCGTGCGCCTTCGCCTCGCCGAACGCGAGGAGCACCAGGTGCCGCGCGCGCAGGATGGTGCCGATCCCCTGCGTGATGCAGTGCATCGGCACCTCGTCGGGCGAGTCGAAGAACCGCGCGTTGTCGGCCCGGGTCGCCTCGGTGAGCGTCTTCACGCGTGTGAGCGAGGCCAGCGACGAACCGGGTTCGTTGAAGCCGATGTGACCGGTGCGACCGATGCCGAGGATCTGCAGGTCGACCCCGCCGGCGGCGGAGATCGCGGCCTCGTAGTCGCCACCCGCGTGCTCGATCGTGGCCGGGTCGCCGTTCGGCACGCGCACGAGCTCGGGCGTGAGGCCGAGCGGCTCGACGACCTCGCGCATGATCACGGCGCGATAGCCCTCGGGATGCCCGGCGGGCAGGCCGACGTACTCGTCGAGCGCGAACCCGCGCACGCCGCGCACGTCGATCGCATCCGCCGCGATGCGCGCCGCGAGTGCCCGATAGCTCGCGAGCGGCGTCGAACCCGTCGCGAGGCCGAGCACGGCGTCGGGCTTCGCGCGGATGAGCGAGACGATCGCATCCGCGACGAGGGCGCCCGCGGCGTCCTCGTCGGCGACGATCACGACTTCAGCCATTGGTGTTCTCCTACGAGGGCGGCGCCCACGGCGGCCGCCGGGAATCCGAGCGGGATGACCTGCACGCGCGACGGGAGGTCGAGCGAGGCGAGGAAGGCCGAGTCCGTGGCCCACTCGCTCAGGATACGGCGGGCTCCGGCCAGCAGCGGGTCGCCGAGCGCGGCGAGCCCGCCGCCGATCACGACGTCGTCGACGTCGGCCGTGAGAACGAGCAGGCGCACCGCGGCCGCGACGCCGGTGAGGAATCGCTCCCGCACCGCGATCGCCCGGTCGTCGCCCGCCGCTGCGGCGGCGAAGAGCTCCTTCGCCGGAAGCGGGCCGTCGGTCGGCCACATGCGCGCGATCGCGGAGCCCGAGGCGAGCGTCTCGAGGCATCCGCGCTGGCCGCAGGTGCACACCACCCCGGCCGGGTCGACGGGGATGTGCCCGATCTCGCCCGCCACGCCGTGTCCGCCACGCAGCAGGCGTCCGTCGAGCACGATGCCCGCCGCGAGCCCCGTGCCGAGGTTGAGGTACGCCATCGAATGGGCTCTGATGCCGTCGGCGACGCCGAGGAGGTGGTGCGCGCCGACCGCGGCCGCCTTCACGTCGTTCTCGACGGTCACCTCGACGCCGAGCCGGTCGGCGAGTCGCGGGCCGAGGTCGAGCCCCTCGAGCCCGAGGTTCACCGCGTGGGCGACTCGCCCGGTGCCGCTGTCCACGGCGCCGGGGATGCCGATGCCGATGGACGCGAACGACGAGGCCTCCACCCCGGCGAGCTCGGTCATCCGCTCCACGGTCCGCAGGGCCGTCGCGACGACCTCCTCCGCCCCGAAGCCGGTGGGCATGCGGAACTGGTCGCTGAGCTCGCCGTCGGCGCCGATCGCGACGGCGGCCGTCTTGGTGCCGCCGATGTCGATGCCGAGTCTCACGGCACGTCCGCCGTGACGAGTCCCGCCGACTCCGCGACGAGGGCGATGAGCGCCCGGCCGACGAGGCGGGACGCGCCGAACGTCGCGACGTCGGCGAGTGCCCGGTCGTCGGAGGGCCACCCCATGTCGACGGTCACCACGTCGTCGCGCACGGCGCGCAGGGCGTCGATCGCGGCGACGGCGAACGGATGCCGGTGCAGGTCCCTGCCCACCACGAGCACCGGCCCGCGCAGGGCGGCCGGGTCGGCGAGCGGGGCGTCGGGGTCGACCTGCAGCACGTCGGCGTCGTCGAGCCACGTCGGCTCCCCCGGCGCGGCCGCGACCGCGAACGGTCCCCACGGCGCGACGCCGACGGCGATGCTCGCGACCGTGTCGATGCGCACGACGGTGCGCACGGGCCCGGATGCCGCGAGGCGCGCGCGCGCGGCCTCGGTCAGCTCGAACGCGGCGGCGATGCGCGCCAGGTCGGCGGCCGTGTGGGCCGGGTCGATGCCCGCCGCCGATGCCGCCGCGGGGAGGGCGGGCGCCGAGGCGCCGAGCGCGCGCACGCGGGCGGCCGCCTCGCGGACCCGCTCCGCGGGCAGGCGCCCGGATTCGACGGCCGCGGCGATCGCCGCGACGATCCCGTCGAGCTGCTCGGCGGTGTTGTCGCTGCCGATGCAGAGCAGGTCGCAACCGGCGGCGAGGGCGCGCACGGCCGCCTCGGGGATGCCGTGCACGCCGCTCGCCCCCTGCATGTCGAGGGCGTCGGTGACGATGACGCCCTCGAACCCCAGCTCCCCGCGGAGCAGGCCGTGCACGATGCGCGGGGAGAGGGTGGCGGGCTGCTCCGCGTCGAGCCGGGGCAGCAGGATGTGGGAGGTCATGATCGTGCGGGTGCCGGCCGCGATGGCGGCGCGGAACGGCACGAGCTCCCGCTCGCGGAGCGTCTCGAGCGGCAGGTCGACCACCGGCAGCGCGAGGTGCGAGTCCGTCGCCGTGTCGCCGTGGCCCGGGAAGTGCTTCGCGCTCGCGGCGACGCCGGTCGACTGGAGTCCGCGCACCCATGCCGCCGCGTGGCGGGCCGCGAGCGCGGGATCGGCGCCGAAGCTCCGCACGCCGATCACGGGATTGTCGGGGTTGGAGTTCACGTCGACGTCCGGCGCGAACGCGACGGTGCACCCCGTGGCGACGAGCGCCTCGCCGACCGCGCGGGCGACCCGCTCGGTCAGTTCGGGGTCGTCGATGCGGCCGAGCAGCGCGTTGCCCGGATACGGCGCGCCGCGGTCGTAGAAGAGGCGCGTGACGTCGCCGCCCTCCTCGTCGATGGCGATCACCGCGAGCGGGTTCGCGGCTCGGAGCTCGGCGTTGAGCTCGCGGAGCTGGCCGGCATCGGCGACGTTCTGCCCGAAGAGGCACACGCCGCCGAGACCCTCCGCGAGGCGGCCCAGCACCCAGGCGGGCGCCACGGCGCCGTCGAATCCCGGGAGCAGTGTCGTGAGGATGTCCCGGTGCAGGTCGCTCCCCGCACCGGTCCCGTGGTGCTCGGTCATCCCTTGACGGCCCCGCTCACGAGGCCGCTCGTCATCCGGCCCTGAACGAGGAGGAAGAAGACGATCACCGGGATGGCCATGAGGGTCGAGCCGGCCATGATCGCCGCCCAGTTCGTGGTGCCGTTGGCGACGAGGTACGTGCGCAGCCAGACGGGGAGGGTCATCATCTCGGGGCGGGCGTTCAGCACGAGCGCCATGATGAACTCGTTCCACGCCTGGATGAACCCGAACACGCCGGTGGCGATGAGGCCGGGCGCGAGCAGGGGGAACGTCACGCGCCAGAAGGCGCCGGCGCGGGAGCATCCGTCGATCATGGCGGCCTCCTCGAGCTCAGCCGGCACGCCGTTCACGAAACCGCGGAGCGTCCAGATCGTGAACGGCAGCACGGTCGCGATGTACACGAGCGTGAGGCCGATGATCGTGTTCAGCAGGTGCCAGCCGTCGATCACCCGGAAGACCGAGACGATCATCGCCTCGCCCGGGATCATCTGGATGACGAGGATCGCGATGATGAAGGCGCGCCGGCTCCTGAAGCGGAACCGCGTCACCGCGATCGCGGCGAGGAACGCGAAGACGAGCGCGATGATCACCGTGAGGATCGTGATCACGAGCGAGTTGCCGGCCGCGGGCAGGAACGGGGTGCGACCCGGGTCGAACAGCACGGTCGCATAGTTGCGCAGCGTGAACTCCTCGGGCCAGAAGTTGACGTCGGAGCCGCGGATCTCGTTGTTCGGCTGGAACGACGTGTTCACCATCCAGTAGACGGGGAACACGAAGAACAGGAAGAGCAGGATCGAGACGGCGCTGAGGACCCACGTCATGACGCGGCGACGACCGCCGCCGGTACGGCGGGCGCTGCGCGACGACGCTCCCTCGGCGGCGGAGCCGACGACCGGTCGGGCGGGTGCGACGGTGGCGCTCACGGCTCCTCCTCCTTGGTGACCTGGCGGACGTAGTAGATCGAGATGGACATGAGCAGGATCGCGGTGATCACGGCGATCGCGCCGCCCTGGCCGAAGTCGCCGCCGGCGATCGACGTCTGGTAGATGTACACGCCGAGCGTGTTGGTGAGGGCACGGATGCCGCCGATGTCCTGCAGCGCGAAGATCTGCGTGAACACGCGGAGATCCCAGATGATCTGCAGGATCGTGACGATCAGGAAGATCGGCTTCAGGTAGGGGAAGATGATCAGCCGGAAGCGCTTGAACCCGCCCGCGCCGTCGAGCTGCGCGGCTTCCAGCACCTCGTCGGGCACCTGCGTGAGGCCCGCGTAGAGCGTGAAGGCCACGAACGGCACGGCGCCCCAGACGATGATGATGCCGGCCACGAGGAAGAAGCTCAGCGGATCGATGAGCCACGAGTGCTGGAAGAACTCCTCCATGCCGAACCAGTTGACCAGGATGTAGTTGACGACGCCGTAGGCGGTGTCGAACATCCAGCCCCAGACGACCGTCGCGGTGAGGGCCGGCATCGCCCACGCGAGCAGCATGCCCACCGAGAGCAGGATGCGGAATCCCTTCGGAAGCCGCATCATCATCAGCGCGATGAGGGTGCCGAACACCATCGTCAGCACCACGCAGGCCGCGGAGAAGGCCAGCGTGCGCAGCAGAACGGCGTAGAAGACGGGGTCGGTCAGGACGTTCGCGTAGTTCTCGAACCAGACCCACTCGGGCGGTGCGCCGAAGACCTGGGCGCGCCCGAACTCCTGGAACGAGGTGACGATGAGCTGGATGAGCGGCCAGCCGGTGATGAGGGCCAGCACGATGATCGCCGGGGTCAGCAGCGAGTACGGCGTGAGGCCGCCTCGGATGCGCCGGATGCGGCGCCCGGCCGGCTTCGGCTGCGGCGCCATCATGCGTTCGCCCTCGAACGCGCTGGGCGCCGGATCGAGGTCGCGGTGGACCGTGGTCATGGTGGTGCTCCTGGAGGATCGAGGGGTTCGGGGAGCGGACGGTGGGGCCCGCTCCCCGATCCCCGGAAGGCGACGGGTGCGTTCGTCGCGCTCCCGGGCTTGCGGTGCGGTGCGGCGGCGGATGGGGGATGCCGCCGCACCGCGCCAGCCGGACGGATCCGGCTAGCTGTTGAGGATCGCCTCGATCTCCTCGTCGGCGGCCTCGGCGAGCGCCGTGATGTCGCCGCCCTGCGCGATGTTGACGAACAGGTCGGTCAGGATGCCCGACGCCTCGACGTCGGCCCAGTTCGGCGACGCCGGCGTGAGCTTGGCGTTGCCGGCAGCAGCCGCGATCGCCTGCGCGACCTCGTCGGTGCCGAGGGTGTCGGCGAGCGAGAGCTTGGCGGGAACGAGGCCGTTCTCACCGTAGATCGTCTGGAACTCGTCGGAGAGGATGATCTCCAGCGCGCTCAGGGCGAGCTCGGGGTGAGCCGACTTCGCCGAGATGCCGATGTTCGAGCCGCCGGCGAAGACCTGCGCGGCACCGCCGTCCATGCCCGGGAGGGCGTAGACACCGAGGTTCTCCTCCTGGTCGGGGCAGCCGGGCGCCTCGGCGTCGGCCGGGGCGAGGATCGACCACTTGACCCAGCTCGGGGCCGAGATCTGCAGCGACGTGCCGTCGCAGAAGCCGACCTCGGGGCTCGTCTCGTTGCCGTCCTTGGGTGCGGACGAGGCGGTCGTCATGACCTCCTGCACCTGCGCGAGGCCGGCGAGCGATTCCTCGCTCGAGAGCTGCGCGTCCCACTCCTCGCCATCGGCGACGGCGATCTCGCCGCCGTTCTCCCAGATGTAGGGCAGGGCGTTGTACCAGTCCTGGCCGGGCCACCAGATGCCCGACTTGCCGGGGTTGGCCGCGGCGAGCGCCTGCGCGTTCGAGATGTACTCGTCGAGCGTCGTCGGAACCGTCAGGCCGGCCGCCGCGAGGGCGTCCTTCTTGTAGAACACGAGGCGGGAGCCCGAGTAGAGCGGGGCGGCGTAGAACTTGCCGTCATAGCTGCCCGCCTCGACGAAGCCGGGGAGCAGGTCGTCGCCGCCGAGCGTCTCGTACTCGTCGGTCAGGTCGAGGAACGCGCCCGCCGACGTGAAGGCCGAGGCCTGGGTGTTGCCGACCTCGACGACGTCGGGGCTGTCCGAGCCGGAGAGGCTCGTGGTCAGGCGGTCGACGAGGCCGTCCCACGCCTGCTCCTCGATGACGAGGGTCGAGCCGGGGTTCTCCTTCTCGAAGGTGTCCACCAGGTACTCGCGCGCCTCGTCGGGCGTGTCGGTGCCGACGAGCCACACGCGGATCTCGGCGCCGTCGTCGGAGGCACCGGTGCCTCCGGAGGTGGCACAACCGGCGAGGGTGAGCGCAGCAGCGGCGCCGAGCGCCACGATGCCGAGTTTCCTCATTGTCGTTTCCTTTCATGGGGTGAGGGAAACAGCGGGGGTTCGCTGCGCCCTTGGTGCGTGGAGTCCCTCACGAGACTCCGAGTTGTCCGGAGAGGACCATGACGGCCGCGCCGCGGAGGACGACGTCCTCCGCCTGCTCGGTCATCCGGAGCCTCAGATCACGGTTGTGTTCCGCCATCGTCCGCGTCCGGAGCGTGTCGACGGTCGCGTCGTGGAGCGCGCCGTCAAGCAGTTCGGCGGGGCCGCTGAGCACGACCTCCGACAGGTTGAGCGCCCCGACCACCGGCGCGAGCACGATGCCGAGCCGGCGTCCGGCCTCGGCGAGGATCTCCTCGCGAGCGGATGCCGCGTCGGCCGCTTCCGGGTCGAGGGCATCGAGCTGGGCGGTGAGCCGGGGCACGGCGAGCCACGCCTCGAGGCATCCGTGCTTGCCGCAGGCGCAGCGGGGACCGCCGTCGGTGCCGACGACCACGTGGCCGATCTCGCCGGCCGCGAAACCGCCGCCGATCACGGGCCGGCCGCCGATGATGAGGCCGGCGCCGACGCCGTGGCCCACCTTCACGAGCAGCAGGTCGTCCTGGTGGGAGGATCCGTGCTCGGCGAGCACCGCCACGTTGGCGTCGTTCGCCACGTGCACGGGCAGCTCGAACTCGTCGTGCAGGCGGGCCTGCAGGTCGACGTCGGTCCATCCGAGGTTGGGTGCGGAGCGCACCACGCCGAGCGGGTCGACGACACCGGGCGAGCCGACGCCGATGCCGAGCACCGGGGTCTCGGTGCTCGCGAGGAGCCGGCGGACGAGGTCGGCCACGAGGACGACGGCCGCGTCGCCGGTGGCGCCGTCGAGGGCGACCTCGGCACGCGACACGATGCCGCCGTCGAGGTCGACGACCGCGCCGAGGAAGCGCTGGTGCTCGGAGAGGTCGACGCCCACGATGTGGAACGCGGCGCGGTCGACGTCGATGAGCGTGGCGGGCTTGCCGGGGCGGGCGTCCTCGCGCTGACCGAGCTCGATGACGAGGCCCTCGGCGATGAGGCCGGCCACGAGGTCGGAGATCGTGACCCGGGTCAGGCCGGTCTGGCGCGCGACATCCGCACGGCTCTGCGCACCCGAGGTGTAGAGCGTCTGCAGCACGAGCGCGCGGTTGTGGCTCCGCGCGTGCTCGGGGAGCACCTTGCCGGTGGGGCGCAGGGCACGGGCCCGCGTGAACATCGGCGCGCCGCCGAACGGCACGGTGAGCACGTCGGCGCCCGCGTTGGGGATGCCGCCCTCGCTGACCTGGCTTCGTCGCGCTTCCGTCGTCACGTTTGTTAGTAAAGCTTACGAACAAACTGGACGCAAGTGCGCCGTGCCATTTCGCCGGGGTGTTATCGAGTTGTGATCCTGGGCCCTCCGCCGGTGATCGGGGCCCCGGGCCACGGCCGCGCAGGCAGGTCGCCGTGGCGGCCGTGAACGGCGAAGGGGCCGGATGCCGCGGCATCCGGCCCCTTCGAGCACTGCGTCAGGCGGCGATGCGCGCCTTGAGGTTGTCGGAGAGGGTCTGCAGGAACTCCTCCGTGGTCTGGTACGGCTGGTCGGGGCCGACGAGGAGCGCGAGGTCCTTCGTCATGGCGCCGGACTCGACGGTCGTGATCACGACGTCCTCGAGGGTGTGCGAGAAGTCGATGAGCTCCTGGTTGCCGTCGAGCTTGCCGCGGTGCGACAGGCCGCGCGTCCACGCGTAGATCGAGGCGATCGGGTTCGTCGAGGTGGGCTTGCCCTGCTGGTGCTGGCGGTAGTGGCGCGTGACGGTGCCGTGCGCCGCCTCGGCCTCGACGACCTTGCCGTCGGGCGTGGCGAGCACGGAGGTCATCAGGCCGAGCGAGCCGAAGCCCTGCGCCACGGTGTCGGACTGCACGTCGCCGTCGTAGTTCTTGCAGGCCCAGACGTAGCCGCCCTCCCACTTGAGGCTCGCGGCGACCATGTCGTCGATGAGGCGGTGCTCGTAGGTGAGGCCGGCGGCGTCGAACCGCTCCTTGAACTCGGTGTCGAAGACCTCCTGGAACAGGTCCTTGAAGCGGCCGTCGTAGGCCTTCAGGATCGTGTTCTTCGTCGAGAGGTACACCGGGTAGTTGCGGTCGAGGCCGTAGTTGAGCGAGGCCCGCGCGAAGTCCCTGATCGACTCGTCGAGGTTGTACATGCCCATCGCGACGCCCGAGCCCGGGGACTGGAACACCTCGAACTGCTGGGGCTCCGAGCCGTCCTTCGGGGTGAAGGTCATCGTGAGGGTGCCCTCGCCCTCGAAGCGGAAGTCGGTCGCGCGGTACTGGTCGCCGAACGCATGGCGGCCGACGATGATCGGCTTGTTCCAGCCGGGCACGAGGCGCGGGATGTTCGAGATGATGATCGGCTCGCGGAAGATCACGCCGCCGAGGATGTTGCGGATGGTGCCGTTCGGCGAGCGCCACATCTTCTTCAGGCCGAACTCCTCGACGCGCGCCTCGTCGGGGGTGATCGTGGCGCACTTGACGCCGACCCCGTGCTTCTGGATCGCGTGCGCGGCGTCGATCGTGATCTGGTCGTCGGTCTCGTCGCGCTTCTGGATCGAGAGGTCGTAGTACTCGAGGTTCACGTCGAGGTACGGGTGGATGAGCTGGTCCTTGATGGCCTGCCAGATGATGCGGGTCATCTCGTCGCCGTCGAGCTCGACGACCGTGCCTTCAACCTTGATCTTGGACAAGTCGGTTCTCCTTGGATCTCTCGTGGGAATGGGGAAGTCTGTGGGCGGACACGCCGCCTGCCAGCTTACCGCGTCGGCGGGATATCTCGACATCGAGACAGTTGCAGGCCGATCGGCGCCTCCGACGGCAACTGCCCGCCGGGGCGGCTACCTGCCGCGGGGCGCCACAGGTTAGCCTTGGCAGCATGGCTGATCTGCGACTCGAAGAACTGAACGCGACGAACATCGTGGCCGCGAACAACCTGTCGCTGAAGCCCGGACAGGAGCAGTTCATCGCTCCGGTCACCTACTCGGCCGAGTCCTCGGTCGTGAACCCCGACACCGCGTGGCAGCGCGTCGCGCTGCTCAAGGAGAAGGTCGTCGGCTTCATCCACGGCAACTTCGACCCCGAGAACTCGCACGAGGAGTTCCGGGCCTGCATCTGGCGCATCAACGTCGACGCCGAGGTGCAGGGCAAGGGCGTCGGCCGGTTCCTCGCGCAGGCGCTCGCCGAGGAGGCGAAGCGCCGCGGCTTCGACCGCATCACCGTGCTCTGGGAGCCGGGCGAGGAGGGGCCCGAGGCCTTCTTCCACCGCATCGGCTTCGTCGACGTCGGCGAGACCGCCTACGGCGACGTGATCGGCGCCCTCGAGCTCTGACCGAGCGGATGCCGCAGCACCCAGCCGGATTCGTCGAGGCCGTGCTCGCCGTGGTCGACGACATCCCGCCGGGGTGCGTGGCGACCTACGGCGACGTCGCCGCCATCCTGGGCTCACGCGGCGCGCGGGCCGTCGGCCAGGTGATGGCGAGGTACGGCTCGGAGGTCCCGTGGTGGCGCGTCGTGCGCGCCGGGGGCCGTCCGCCGGCGGGTCATGCCGCCGCGGCTCGCCCGCGCTACGAGGCCGAGGGCACGCCGATCGTCGCGACGTCCGACGATGACGGCTACCGCATCGCGATCGCGCGGTGCCGCTGGCGCCCGTGAGGGCTCCGCACGCAGGTCGTGGTCACGGCTCGAGCGGCGCTCCGAGCGGGATCCGCATGGTGAGCGTGGTGCCCGCCCCCGGCGGGCTCTCGAGTTCGAGCGTGCCGCCGACCGCGTCGACGCGGTCGCCGATGCCGAGCATGCCCGTGCCCGCCTCGAGCGAGGCGCCGCCCGCCCCGTTGTCGCGCACCACGAGCTGGAGCTCGTCGTCGACGACGTGGGCGCGCACCCAGGCCCGACTCGCCCCCGAGTGCTTCGCCACGTTGGCGAGCGCCTCGGCGAGCACGAAGTAGGCGGTCGACTCGATGAGCTCCGGCAGGCGCCCCTCGGCCTGCACGTCGACCTCGACCGGCACGGGGCACCGCCCCGCGAGCTCGGGCACGGCGAGGGCGAGGCCGCCCGACGAGAGCAGGCTGGGGTGGATGCCGTGCGCGAGCTCGCGAAGCTCCCTGAGCGCCATGTTCAGCATGGTGATGGTGCCCTCGAGCTCCGTCGCGAGCTGCACCTCGTCGGTGTCCCGCGCGGTGTTCGCGGCGAGCCGCAGTCGCATACCCAGCGACACCAGGTGCTGCTGGGCGCCGTCGTGCAGGTCGCGCTCGATGCGCCGCCTCGCCTCGACGCCCGCTTCCACGATGCGCTGGCGCGACTGGCGGACCTGCTCGAGGGTGCGCTCGATCTCGGAGCGCAGGCGCCCGTTGTCGACCGAGAGCCGTAGGGCGCTGGACACCCCGTCCAGGAGTCGCATGTTGTCGGTGAGCACCCGGTCGTGCCGGATGAGGGCGATCGGCGCGCCGAGCGGCGATGCCACGGGCAGGATGCTGTGGCTGCCGCGCGGGTTGGCGTCGGCCGGCTCGATGGGGGTTCCCGCGGCATCCGCGTACCTGCCCCGCTCCTCGTCCCACCAGTAGACGCGCACGGACGCGTCGCGGAGGGTGCGGGCGAGCGACTCGGCCCAGAGGCCCCGGTCGGCGCCCTCCCGGGTGATGCGCATGAGGTCGGCGACCCGCGCGCGCATGTTGCGGGCGTGGGCCACGCCCGCGTCGAAGCTCACCGGGATGGAGGCCATCGCGATGAGCGAGACCGTGGCCAACACGGTGTCGGCCGTGCTCGCGGTCGCGTAGGTGACGACCTGCGCCGCGAGCGTGACTGCCCACACGAAGAGCGCGAGGGGCATCAGGAACGCGACGGTGCGTGCGGGCACGCTCGCACGCACCCAGCGCACGAGCAGGCGTGCGGCGATGACCAGGGCGAGCGCACCGCCGACCACGCGGTAGCCGTTGTCGATGAGGGAGAACAGCGCCGGCGCATCGGCCACCTGGTAGGGGTTCGGACTGACGCAGTCGCAACCGACGTCCTGGGGGCCGGCGAGCAGGACCACCCCGAGCAGGTTCACGAGCGAGGCGACCAGGGCGATCCCCGCGATCCAGCGGTCGAACCGGTCGCCGAGGTACCCCTTCGGATAGACCATCACCAGGATGCCCGCGATCACCGCCCACCAGAGGTCGACGCCGCGCACGATCGGCCACAGCCAGTCGATGCCGCCGATGACGTAGTAGATCGACTGCGGGATCCACAGCACGACGAACGCCACCATGAGCCGCGGCGGAACCCGGGTGGGACTGATCCGCCACGCCACGCCCGCGCACGCGGCGAACACGAGCGGCACGATCGCGTGCAGCGTCGTGTACGACACCTCTGGGCGATCCTCGACGGGCGTCGCCTGGAAGCCCGCGATCTCCATCCACAGGCTGAGCGCGACGACGGCGACGATGACGGCGGTGCGCCTGGCGATCCGGCCTTTGCGGCCGGGAGCCATCACCGTTCGCCGAGGAGCGTGAGCACGGCGAGCACGCGACGGTGATGCTCGGGCGACTCCTCGAGGTCGAGCTTCTGCAGGATGCTCCGCACGTGCGTCTCGACCGTCTTCAGGCCGAGGAAGAGGGTCTGGGCGATGCCGCCGTTGGAGTACCCCTGCGCCATGAGCTCGAGCACCGAGCGCTCCCGCTCGGTGAGGCGCGAGAGCGGGTCGTCGGCGCGGGTGCGCTTGACGAGCTGCTCCACGACCTCGGGGTCGACGACCGAGCCGCCGGATGCCACCGTCTCGACCGCGCGCACGAGCGTCTGCGGTTCCGAGACCCGCTCCTTCAGCAGGTACCCGGTGCCGCTTCCCGCCTGCATGACGCGCAGCGCGTACTCGGGGGTCGCGTACATCGACAGCAGGAGCACCCCGATCGTCGAGCCCTCGGCGCGCATCGCCTCGAGGGCGGTGATGCCCTCATCGCGGTAGGTCGGCGGCATCCGGATGTCGAGCACCGCCGCGTCGATGCCGCCGCCGCGGACCACCTCGAGCAGCTCGTCGCCGGTGCCCACCGACGCGACCACGTCGATGCCGCCGCCCTCGAGCACCTTCGCGATGCCCTCGCGGAGCAGGAGCGCGTCGTCGGCGATCGCGACGCGCAGGGGCCGAGCGTCGTCCATCGCACCTCCGTCCGATGGCAGGGGCGACCGTTCGGGGGTCGCCACCCGCCTCTGCCGAGGGTATCGCGTCGGCCGTCCCGGCCGTCGGTCCCAGTTCTGGGGGTATTCGAGCCCTCGTCCGGGATTCAGTGACAGCACCCACGGGCTCGGGGTGGCCGCCCGGATCCGGCCGGGTCGGTGCCCCGCGAGGATCGCGTCATGTCCACCATCGATCGCGTCCGGACCATCCGGAGGCCGGCTCGCCTCCGAACCACACCGGGAAGGGACACCCCGATGACCACCGCACTCGCAGAACGATCCCGCCGCATCGCGACGCGGGTCGCCCGCACCACCTCGGCACTCCACGACGGGCCGGCGCCCGAGCTGCCGCCGCACCGCGAGCTCGCGCGACGCGAGCTCGCCGCCTACGCCTCCCGCATCCACCTCACCGACCTGGTGCGCGAGCACGGCAGCCCGCTCTTCGTGGTCGACGTCGACCGCGTGACCACCCAGCTGCTCGCGCTGCGGCGCGAGCTGCCCGAGGCGCAGATCCACTTCGCGACCACGTCGCTCCCCCACCCCGCCGTGATCCGGGCGGTCGACGCCTTCGGCGCGAGCTTCGGGGTCGCATCCCGCGGCGAGATCGACCTGCTCGAGCGCGAGGGCGTGGCGATCGGTCGGTGCCTGCACGCGAACCCGGTCAAGTCCGTCGCCGACATCACGGGCGCGTACCTGCGGGGCATCCGCACCTTCGTCGTCGACCGCCCCGACGAGGTGGCGAAGTTCCGGGGCCTCGCGTCGGACTACTCCGTGCTCATCCGACTGTCGTTCCCGAACCCCCGCGCGACGGCCGACCCCTCGTCGAGCTTCGGCATCGCCCCCGAGGAGGCCGGCGGCCTCGTCGAGCACTGCCTGCGCGCGGGGCTGCGCGTGTCGGGCTTCACCTTCCACGTCGGCAGCCAGACCGTGTCGGCGGCACCGTGGGTGCACGCCATCCGCCGCACCCTCGCGCTCATGCGCCGGCTCGAGCACGCCCACGGCATCCGCTTCGACACCCTCGACCTCGGCGGCGGCTTCCCGGTCGAGTACGACGAACCGGTGCCCTCGCTCGGCGAGCTCGCCCGCGGCATCCGCGCTGCGCTCTCGGCCGCCCCGAGGCGGTACCGCATCATCATCGAGCCGGGGCGGTTCGTCGCTGCTCGGGCCATGACGCTCGTGACGCGGGTCGTGGGCACCGCCGACCGCCTCGACGGCCGCTGGGCGTACCTCGACGAGGGCGTCGACGGCGCCTACGCGAACATCCCGGCCGAGGACGTGCACGCGCTCGTCTTCGCCGGCTCCGAGCTCGACGTGCAGCCGCCGGCCGACGAGACCGGCGAACGCGCGACCCGACGACTGCGCGACCACCGTCGCGAGCCCGTCACGCTCGCCGGCCCGACCGCCGACGGCGTCGACGTCGTGGCGCGTCGCCTCCCGCTCCCGCCGCTCGCGGTGGGCGACCTGCTGCTCAGCCCGATGATGGGCGCCTGCACCGCCACCACCGCCGCCGGGTTCAACGGCATCGCGCCGACGCCCATCGTCGTGGTCCCGTCCTGAGCCGCACGGTCACACGAGCGAGTCGCGCCACGCCGCGTGCAGGGCCGCGAACCGCCCGGACCCGCCGATGAGCTCGGAGGGTGCGCCGTCCTCGACGATGCGGCCGTGCTCCATCACGAGCACGCGGTCGGCGATCGCGACCGTCGACAGGCGGTGCGCGATGATCACGGCGGTGCGGTCGGCCAGCAGCGACTGCAGGCCCTCCTGCACGAGGCGCTCGCTCGGGATGTCGAGCGAGGAGGTCGCCTCATCGAGGATCAGCACCGCCGGGTCGGCCAGGAACGCGCGCGCGAACGAGATCAGCTGGCGCTGCCCCGCGCTCACGCGCCCGCCGCGCTTGTTCACGTCGGTGTCGTAGCCGTTGGGCAGCCCCTCGATGAACTCGTGCGCGCCCACGGCCTTCGCGGACGCCACGATCTCGTCGTACGACGCGTCGGGCCTGCCGAGCGCGATGTTGTCGGCCACCGACCCCGAGAACAGGTACGCCTCCTGCGTGACCATGACGATCGCGCGGCGCAGGTCCTTCGGGTGCAGCGACCGGAGGTCGACCCCGTCGAGGTCCACCACGCCGTCGCTCGGGTCGTAGAACCGGGCGATGAGCTTGGCGAGGGTCGACTTGCCCGCACCGGTCGACCCGACGAGCGCCACCGTCTGCCCGGCGGGGAGGTCGAGGTCGAAGCGCGGCAGGACCACGCGATCGGGCGTGTAGGCGAACTCCACGCCCTCGAACCGGACGTGCCCGCGCGCCTTCCACAGGTCGACCGGGTGCGCCGGGTCGGGCACGCTCGGCTCCTCCTCGAGCACGCCAGAGATCTTCTCGAGCGCGGATGCCGCGGACTGGTAGGAGTTGTAGAACATCGCGAGCTCCTCCATCGGGTCGAAGAAGCGCTTCGTGTAGAGCACCGTGGCGAGCAGCACGCCGACCTCGAGGGCGCCGTCGACCACCCGGAATCCGCCCACCAGCAGCACGACCGCGACCGCGATGTTGCCGATGAGGGCGAGCGACGGGTTGTAGACGGCGAACAGCCCGAGCACGCGCGCGTTCACGTCGCGGTAGTCCTCGACGAGGTCGCCGAACTCCCGCTCGTTGCGGCGCTGGGTGCGGAACGCCTGCACCGCGCGGATGCCCGTCATCGTCTCGACGAACTTCACGATGAGGCTCGCGCTCGCGACGCGGGAGCGGCGGAACATCTTCTGCGAGCGCACCTGGAACCACCGCGTGAGCAGCGCGAGCGGCACGAGCGTCGCCAGGAGCACGAGCCCCGACACCCAGTCGAGCCACACGAGCGCGATCGCGGTGAACACCATGTAGAGCACGCCGCGCACGAGCTGGTTGATTCCTTCGTCGAGCAGCTCCCGGATCGCGTCGAGGTCGCTCGTCTGTCGCGAGATGATGCGTCCCGACGTGTACGACTCGTGGAACTCGAGCGAGAGCTTCTGCGTGTGCAGGAACACGCGCGTGCGCAGTTCGATGAGCACCGCCTGGCTGATGCGGGCGGCCAGGCTGATGTACCACGCGATGAGGAACGCGCCGACCGCGCCGGTCACGAGGTAGGCGAGCCCGGCGAGCCCGACGGGCATCCAGTCCTGCTGCATGAGCGCCGGCAGTCCCTGGTCGATGCCGTACGCGATGATCGCCGGGCCGGCGACCTGCGCGGCCGTGGACACGACGATGATCGCCAGGGTGAGCCAGAGCTGCGCGCGCAGCGGTTGCAGCAGCGACCCGAGGAGACGCAGGCTGCGCGTGCGGATCTGGCGGGACTCCGCCGTGGTGTACTCGTGGCGCTCCTCGCCCTGCACGCCGGTCACGGTGCTCATCGGATCGCCTCCTTCCGTTCGGCCGGTTCGACCGTTTCCATCGGTTCCGCGTCGTCGATGAGGTCGGATGCCCCGGCCTGCTCGCGTCGCTCCTCGTCCTCGAGGCTCGAGATGACGAATCGGTAGTGCTCCGACTCGCGCAGGAGCTCCGAGTGCGTGCCGACCGCCGTGATGCGGCCCTCCTCGAGGAGGGCGACCCGGTCGGCGAGCATGACCGTCGACGGGCGGTGCGCGACGATGAGCGCCGTCGTCGACGACAGCACGTCGCGCAACTCCGCCTCGACCCTCGCCTCGGTCGCCACGTCGAGCGCCGACAGCGGGTCGTCGAGCACGAGCACCGCTGGCTTCGCCGCGACGGCCCGCGCGAGCGCGAGGCGCTGCCGCTGGCCGCCCGAGAGGCTCATGCCCTCCTCCCCGACCTTCGTCGCGACGCCGTCGGGCAGGCCGTGGACGAACCCGGCCTGCGCGATGCGCAGCGCCTCGTCGAGCACGCGGTCGGCCTCCGCCCGCGTCGCCGGGTCGTCGCCCGCGAGTTCGGGGCGGCCGAGCAGCACGTTGTCGCGCACGGAGGCGGAGAACAGCGTGGCGTCCTCGAACGCCATCGCGATGTGCGTGCGCAGCTCCTCTCGCGTGAGCGCTCGCACGTCGACACCGTCGAGGGTCACCGAGCCCGACGTCACGTCGTAGAGGCGGGTGGTGAGGGCCGTCATCGTCGTCTTGCCGCAGCCGGTGAGCCCGACGAGCGCCATGGTCTCACCGGGTCGGAGCACGAGGTCGATCCCGTCGAGGAGGTCGCCGAAGCGTTCGGGCGAGTCCTGGTAGCGGAAGTGCACGGCGTTGAACGCGAGCTCGCCGCGCGGACGCTCCACCGACACGGAACGTGCCGGATCGGTGACCGAGTTCTCGCTGTCCATGATGTCGAAGAACCGGTCGGTCGCGGTGCGCGCGTCGAGCGAGAACGCGAGCAGGAACCCGATCGACTCGATCGGCCACGCGAGCACCGCGGCGGTGGCGAAGAAGGCGACGAGCTGGCCGACCGTGAGCTCCCCCTGCGACGCGAGCCAGACCCCGAGCACGAGGCAGATCGACAGGGCCACCGTGGGCACGATGAGGATCCAGACCCAGATGTTCGCATCGAGGCGGGCCTTCTCGATCTCGGTCGACCGCAGCTGCTCCGCCTGCGCGCGGAACGAGCTCAGGGCGTGCTTGCCGCGGCCGAACGCCTTCAGCACCCGGATGCCGTGCACCGACTCCTCGACCGCCGTGGCGAGGTCGCCCGACTGGTCCTGGCTCCGGCGGGAGACCTCCGAGTAGCGGCCCTCGAAGCGGTAGCCGACGATCCAGAGGGGCACGGAGCACACGAGGTACACGAGGCCCAGCACCCAGCTCATCGAGATGAGGATCGCCGCGCCGACGAGGATGACGACGAGGTTCATGACGAGCAGCACGAGGCCGAACGCGAGCCACCGGCGGATGAGCCCGAGGTCGCTCACCGCGCGGGAGAGCAGCTGGCCGCTCGGCCAGCGGTCGTGGAAGCTCACGGGGAGGTCCTGCAGCTTCGCGTACAGCGCGTTGCGCATGCGCGCCTCCACGCGCGTGGTCGGCGTGAGCACGAGCCAGCGGCGCAGGGCGAACATCGCCGCCTCGCCGGCACCGAGCGCGAGCACGAGCAGCGAGAGCGGCACGACCGCCTCGCGGTCGCCGTCGGCGAGGGGGCCGTCGACGATCGACTCGAGCACCTGCGGGATCGCGAGCGCGATGAGCTGCGCGACGAGGTAGGCCGCCATGCTGCCGACGATGGCGATCATGGCGGGGCCGACGTAGGTGCGCAGCCTGAAGAGTGCGCGCACGGTGCCGACGCGCGCCGGAGAGGGGTCGTGGTGGTGCGGGGTGGCGGACAAGCCGGTTCCTTCCGGAAGAGCGTCGTGGCGTCCTCGTGGGACGTCGGACGACGTGTCTGATCGAGCGGACGCGCGCGCGCTGGCGGCGTCGGGATGCGGGGATACCGCGGAATGTGCAGGCTGCGCCTGCGGGGCTGGGGCGGAAGCTACCCGGAGATGCCCTCGGCGGGGAGGACCGGACGGGCAGCGCCGTCGACCGCGACCTGGCGGGCGTAGCTGTCTGTCTGCATGGTGTCCTCCTGCGTCGTCGTCTGCGAACCCTCACGGCCACCGGGTGTCGCGCGATGGCCAGCCCTTCAGACTAGGGGGTGGGAGCGCTCGCGTGCAAGACCGGCTTCCCCGATAGGCTGTGCGAATTCGTCGGCGCGCGGGGCGGAGCCCTGCACCATCCCGCTCGCGCGCGCCCGGACCGACGTCACGAGGAGATCGCGTGGGAGCGACACGGATCGCGTTCGCGCGCGCCGCCGCGCGCGCGGGAGTGCTGGGCTCGATCGCCGCCGTCGTGTTCCTCCTCGCCGGGCTCGGCACCGCGGTGGTCGACTCGCTCGCGGGCTCGTCCACGTCGGGCCTGCGCGACGGGCTCGCGGCCGCCACCGGAACCGACGGCGCCGTCCGTTGGCAGATCCGCGTGGCGCGGGATCCCGAGGCGCAGGCGGATGCCGCGGCATCCGTGCTCGACCGGATGCTCGTGCCGCACGGCGTGGCGTGGAGCCGGTCGGTGGAGACCGCCCCCGTCGACGCCCGGCACGGCGACGACCCGTTGGCCGCCGTGCTGCTCGCCGACGACGGCGTACCCGGGCGTTCCGAGCTCGTCAGCGGGTCGTGGCCGGGCGACGCCGATGCGCTCGTCGCGGCCGCCGCGGACGACGCAATGCCGGCGACGTTGCACGCGGGGGCCGCCACCGCGCTCGGGCTCGCTCCCGGCGACGTCGTGGAACTCGCCGACGGAGATGGGCCCCGGCGACTCGTCGTGGTCGGCACGTGGCGGCCGCTCGATCCGAACGAGCCGGCGTGGTTCGGCGAGCCCATCGTCGCCTCCGGCGCGATCGAGGGGGGAGTCGGCCCGTTCGTCGTCGGCGACGAGGCGCTCGTCGACCTTCCCGCCGCCACCGTGGTGCGGTGGACCGCCCTCGTCGATCCTCCGGCCATGACCGCCTCCGTCGCGACGCAGCTCCGTGCGGCCCTGCCGAACGTCGAGCCCGCCCTTCGCGCCGAGGAGGCGATCGGCACCGACGGACTCGGCGCCTCGGGCGGCCTGGCGTCCACGCTCGATCGCCTCCTCGCCGGCCTCGGCGCGGTGCGCGCGATCACGCCGCTGCCCGTGCTGCTGCTCGCGTTCTCGGGGTTCGCCGCGCTCGATCGGCTCGCCGCACTCCTCGGCGCCTCGCGGCGCGGCGAGACCGTGCTGCTGCGCGCCCGCGGGGCCTCGCCATGGCGACTTGCCGGCGACGCCGCGATCGAGGTCGTCGTCGTCGGCATCCCGGCGGCCGCGGCGGGCGCCGTCGCCGCAACGGGACTGCTCGCGCTCGTCCGCCCCGGGGAGGAGCGCTCCTGGCCGGTCGCCCTGCTCGCGGCATCCGTCGCCCTCGCCGGCGCCCTGCTGCTCACGGCCGGCCGCACGTGGCGCGACGCGACCCGCCCCGTCGTGCGCGGCGCCGGCGATGAGGTGGGCCGGATGCCGCGCGCCGCGCTCGCGGGCGGCGTGGTGGTCGTCGCGGTGGCGGCCGCGGTCTCGCTGTGGCAGTTCCGGCTCTACGGATCGCCGCTGGTGACCGGTGCGTCGGGCGCGCTCGAGGTCGACGTCGTGGCGGTGCTCGCCCCAGTGCTCCTCCTGCTCGCGCTCAGCCTCGCCGCGCTGGGGCTTACGCGTCCGATCGGGGGCCTGCTCGAACGTGCGGCCGGGCGCCGCCCCGGGCTGGTCCCCGCGCTGCCGATGCGCCAGCTGGCCCGCCGCGCCGGGCTGTACTCGTCGGCCTCGTTCGTGGCCATGCTCGGCGTGTCCGGGCTCACGCTCACCGCGGTGTTCGCGGGCAGCTGGCAGGCCCTCGACGCCGAGGCGGCCGCGATCCGCACCGGAGGCGAGGTGCGCGTGGCGTACGCCGGGCGCGACCTCGTGCGCGGCGAGGACCCCGACGCGCTGGTCGACCCGTTCGCGGCGGTCGACGACGTCTCCGCGAGCGTGCCCGTGGTCCGCGGTGAGGCGCGCATCGGGTCGGACCCGACGACCATCGTGGCCGTGCCGGCCGCGGAGCTGGCCGGGGTCGCGCCGGGCGTGGGAGCCGCCGCCGATGCGACCGCGCTCGCGGCGCTCGCGGCTGCGGGCGAGTCGATCGCCCCGGCCCTTCCGCCGGGGGCGGAGGCGGTGACCGCCGCCGTGCGCATCGAGGCACCAGCCGGCACGCCGGGCACCGTGGCGGTGTCGGCGTGGGTGCTCGGAGCGGGTGGCGCAGCCAGCCGGCTGGCCGCGGGCGACGTCGACGTGGCGAGCGGCGGCGGCATCACCCGCGCCGTACTGCCCGACGCGCCGGGGCTCCGCCTCCTCGGATTCGAGGCGGCCCTCGCCGGCTCCCAGGGCGCGGCGCCCGTGACGGTCGAGATCGGCGATGTCGGCGTCGATGGCGCAGGAGACGCGGGCGCCGAGCCGGGCGGGCTCGCCGTGACCGGCACGGCCGAGCTCTCGGCGACCTCGCCGAGCGGGCGCATCCGCACGTCGGGAAGCCCGGCAGAGCCGGTCCCCGTGCTCCTCGGCGCCGAGCTCGCCGCGCGGATCCGGGCGCATCCGGGCGACCCGCTCGCCTTCCGGCTGCTCACCGGCGGGGCCGACGTCGATGCCGTGGTGGCGGGCGTCGTGCCCGCCGTGCCCGGGGTCGGCGACGCGGGCATCCTCGCCGACCTCGGCACGCTCTCCGGCGCCGCGTTCGACGCCGATGCCGGCGTGCCCGCGACCACCGAGGCGTGGCTCGCCTCTCCCGAACCCGAGCGGGTGGCGGCCGCCCTCGAACGCGACCGCACCACCGCGCTCGCCACGTCCACCCGCGACGACGCGTCGTCGGCGCCCCTGATCGGCCCTGCCGTGGCCGCGCTCTGGGCGGGTGCGGCCGGGGCGCTGCTGTTCGCCCTCATCGCCGTGGTCGCGCTCGTCGCCGCGCTCGCGCGCACGCGGTTCGGCGAGGTGGTCGTGCTGCGCGCGCTCGGCACGCCGGCGCGACTCCAGGCGCGGGCGCGCTTCGCCGAACTGGCCGCGGCGCTCTCGGCCGCGGCGGTCATCGGCATCCTGATCGGCGCCGTCACCGCGTTCGCCACCGCCCGTGAGCTCGCGCGCGCGTCGGTCGCGGGGACTCCCGGCGCATTGCCCGTCGCCGCCCACGTCGCGTGGCTGCCCTGGGCGGCCGGGCTGGTGGCGTTCCTCGTCCTCTCGGCGACGGTCGGCGCGGTCGCCGCGGCATCCGTTCGGCGTGAGGCCTCGCGGCCCGGCCTGCGCGAGGAGGAGCGATGACGGCCCGTTCGCACCTGTCGACGCCCGGCCTGCTGCGCCGGCAGTTCCTCGCGGGGCCGGGCGCGTCCATCGCCCTCGCCGCGCTCGTGCTGGTCGGCGCGTTCCTCGCGACGTCGGTGCCACGAGCCGTCGCCGCACTGCACACCGCCGCCCTCGCCGACCAGCTGGCGACGGTGCCCGCGAACGAGCTCGACCTCACCACGGAGACCCGCGCGCACCCCGACGACGGCGCCTCCACCGCGGGCACCACCCTCGCCGATGACGTCGACGCCGTGTGGGGGCGCCAGGAGGAAGTGCTCACCGGCATCCGCGACGCGCTGCCCGAACCGCTGCGCGGGGTCACCGGCGCACCGCACTCGGCGCTCGTGATGGGCCCCGTGCGCGCCGTCGTGCCCGGCGCCGCTCCGAGCTCCCCCGTCTACCGGGTGCTGCCGGGGTTCGACCCGCGCCTGCGCGAGCACGTCGAGCTGACGTCGGGCGACTGGCCCGCCCCGGTCGACGGCGCACTCGACGCCGACATCCCGGTCGACCTCGTGCTCTCCGACGCGGTCGCCGAGCGCATGGCGTGGGAGCTCGGCGAGGTGCGCTTCATCGACATCGGGAACGTCGAGCAGCCCCTTCGCCTCGCCGGCACGGTCGCGGCGATCGATGTCGCCGACGGGGTCTGGACCCACGTGCCCAGCGCGCTCGAGCCGTCGGTGATCGACAACGGGCTCGCCCCGCCCGAGTTCACCGCCACGGCCTTCGTCGACCCGGCCGCATGGACCGCGTTCTCCGCCGTCAACCTGCCGGTGACCATGCAGGCCTGGTTCCCCGTGCTCGCCGAGCGGATCACCGCCGACGAGACGCCCGTGCTCCGAGCGCAGCTCGGCGAGTTCTCGAGCGACGTGCACGCGCTCGGCTCGGGCGAGTGGGTCGGGTTCGTGTCCACCGTCGGCCAGGTCGGCTTCCTCAGCGGGCTCGGCGAGGAGCTCGGCGAGGCCGCCGCCGCCGCCGCGGCCGCCGACGCCGTGCTCGCGACGATCGCCTCCGGGCCGATCGGCGTCATGGTCGCCGTGCTCGTGCTCGGCGCGCGCGTCGTGTTCGAGCGACGGCGGCTGGGCCTCGAGCTCGCCGCCGCACGAGGCGCGTCGGTCGGCCAGCTCCGCGGCATCCTCGGGCTCGAGGGGCTCGCGATCGGCGTGCCGGCGGCGGTCGTCGGCGGCCTACTGGGCACGCTCGTCGTCGCGGCCGACGCCGGTGCGGGCGGTTGGCTCCTCACCACGGCGTTCGCGCTGACTCCCGCCGCCCTCATGGTCGCCTCCGCACCCGCCCTCAGCCCGCTCCGGCGCGCCCGCGCGGACCTGGGCGGCGCGGGTCGCTGGCGATTCCGCTGGATCGCCGAGCTGATCGTCGTGCTGCTCGCCGCCGCGGCGGTCGTGCTGCTGCTGCGCCGCGGGCTCGCCACCTCGGTGGCGCAGACGGGCGTCGATCCGCTGCTGGCGGCCGTGCCGCTGCTGCTCTCGCTCGTCGCGTGCATCGTCGTGCTCCGGCTGTACCCGCTCCCCCTCGCCAGACTCGTCCGCACCACGGCCGCGCGACCGGGACTCGTGCCGTTCCTCGGGTCGGCGCGGGCGCTGCGCGACCCCGGCGCGGGCCTCGTGCCGGTGCTGGCGGTGGTGGTCGGCATCTCGGTCGCCGTGTTCTCCTCGGTGCTGCTCGGCACGGTGCGCGCGGGCGTCGACCGGGCCGCCGCGGAGCAGGTGGGGGCGGATGCCTCGATCTCGGGCATGCCGCTCACGCTCGCCCAACTCGACGAATTCCGTGCGGTGCCCGGGGTCGAGGCCATCGCCCCCGTCTACTCGACGCGCGCCGCCCAGCTCTCGATCGACGGGCGCGCGCGCTCCACGACGCTCATCGTGGTCGACGTCGCCGAGATGCGAGCCGTGCAGGCAGGCCGGCCGGATGCCACCCCGCTGCCCGAGTCGCTGGCGGGCGGCCGGGGCGACGGCGCGGGCGACGGCGGCGTGCCCGTGCTGCTCTCCGGGATCGTCGACGACCTGGTCGCCGACGCCGACGACGTCGGGCTCGAGGGCGAGCCGTTCCAGGTGCAGGGCGTCGTCGAGGGCGCCACGGCGTACTCGCCGCGAGCGAACTGGGTGCTCATGGACCGGTCGAACGCCGAGCCCTTCACCGACACGCTCGTGCCGCGCACCGTGCTCGTGCGATTCGAGCCCGGGGCGGACGGCGCGGCGATCACGGCAGCGCTCGCCCCGATCGCCGGGGAGGGCACGACCGTCGTGACGCCGATCGATCTCGCCGACGAGCTCGCCGGCCGCCCGACCGCGCAGGGCCTCGTCACCGCGCTGATCGCCGCGATCGTGCTGGCCAGCCTGCTCACCGCACTCGCGATCGTGCTCACGCTCGTCGTCGGCCGCCCGGCGCGCGATCGGCTGCTGCCCCTGCTCTCCACGCTCGGCCTCGGGCGCCGGGGCGAGCAGGCTCTGGTCGCCTGGGAGGTCGGCCCGGTCGCGGTGGTCGCCGTGCTGGTCGGGGCGGTGCTCGGCGCGGTGCTTCCGTTCGTCGTGCTGCAGGGGATCGACCTGCGGGCGTTCACGGGCGGCGACGCCCAGCCGGCCGTCGCGTACGACCCGTGGCTGGTCACGGCCGTGCTGGTCGGGTCGGTGCTGGTGACCGCGGTCGCCGTGGCCGCGGCATCGCGCATCGGCAGCCGCGTGGATGCGGCGCGCGCGATGCGCACGGAGGAGGAAGGATGATCACGTGGCCGACACGCTGACCGAACCGCACATCCTGTGCGCCGACCTCGTGCGGATCTTCACCGCCGACGGCGTCGAGGTGCAGGCCCTGCAGGGGCTCGACCTGCGCGTCGAACCGGGCGAGATGGTGGCGGTCGTCGGCGCGTCGGGGTCCGGCAAGTCGACCTTGCTCACGATCCTCTCGGGGCTCGACACCGCCACAGCCGGTGTCGCACGCGTGGCGGGGCACGACCTGCTCACCATGGGGTCGCGCGAGCGCGTCGCGTACCAGCGACGTACGGTCGGGTTCGTCTGGCAGCAGACCTCGCGCAACCTCCTCCCCTACCTGACGGCCGGCGAGAACCTCGCCGTGGCCATGAACGTCGCCCGCACGCATCGTGGGGCGGACCGGGCCCGGCGCGTCGACGAGCTGCTCGAGCTCACGGGCGTCGGCGAGGCGCGCGACCGGCGTCCCGCCGAGCTGTCGGGCGGCCAGCAGCAACGTGTCGCGATCGCCGTCGCCCTCGCGAACGCCCCACTCGTGCTCCTCGCCGACGAGCCCACCGGCGAGCTCGACGAGGAGACGTCGGCCGCGGTGCTCGAGGCGATGCGCGGCGTGAACGAGGAGCTCGGCGTGACCACGCTCATCGTCACGCACGACGCGACGGTCTCGGGCCACGTGCGCCGCACGGTGCAGATCCGCGACGGCCGCACCTCCACCGAGGTGCTCCGCTCCACGCGCGTCGACGAGCACGGTGCCGAGGAGCACGTGGCCGAGGAGTTCGCGGTGCTCGACCGGGTCGGCCGGCTCCAGCTGCCGCACGAGTTCGTGCAGAACCTGCAGCTGCGCGACCGCGTGCGGCTCGCCCTCGAGCCCGACCACGTGGGCGTGTGGCCCGGGCACGACGGGGCGGATGCCGCGCCCCCGACGTCGCCGTCACGACGCGGTCGCCACACGGCCCAGGTCGACGGCGGCACCGCCGAGCGCACCCCCGCGTCATCCGACGACACCGCGTCCGGGGCGGCCCACGGCGGCAACGCCGCCCCCGGCACCGAGGAGGAACGATGACCACGCTCCGCGCCCAGTCCGTGAGCCGTGTCTTCGAGACGCGTGGCGTGGCGGTGCACGCCGTGCGGGAGGTGTCGCTCGAGGTGCGGCCGGGCGAGCTGCTCGTCGTGACCGGGCCGTCGGGCGCGGGCAAGACGACGCTCCTCAACCTGCTCGGCGGCCTCGACCGCCCCACCTCGGGGCGCGTGCTCCTCGGCGACGACGAGCTCTCGGCGCTCGGCGAGGACGACCTGGCGGTCGTGCGGCGCGATCGGCTCGGCTACGTGTTCCAGTCGTTCGGGCTCATCCCGGTGCTGTCCGCCGCCGAGAACGTCGAGGTGCCGCTGCGCCTCCAGCGGATGCCGCCGGCCGAACGGGACGCGCGCGTCGCCGAGTCGCTCGAGCTCGTCGGCCTCGGCGCCCACGCCGCCCAGCGGCCCTACGAGCTCTCGGGCGGCCAGCAGCAGCGCGTCGGGATCGCTCGCGCGCTGGCCGCGCGCCCGCAGCTGCTCCTCGCCGACGAGCCGACCGGCCAGCTCGACAGCGGCACCGCGGCGACGGTGATGGACCTGATCGGCGAGCTCGTGCACGCGCGCGGGGTCGCCGCGGTGGTCACGACGCACGACGCCTCGCTCGTGCGGCGCGCCGACCGCGTCGTGGAACTCCACGACGGCGTCGGGTCCGCGCGGCGCGGCAACGACGCGCGTCCCGACGAACGGCGGCAGCAGGAGCGCTCGTGACGCATCGGGTCACGACGCGTGTGCGGTAGCCCACCATCGCGAACTCGACGCGACGAGGCGCACGCTACCGAACGCGCACCGACATGCCGGTGACGCGGCCCTCGAGCTTCTCGAACTCGCCGATGTCGACCGTGACGACGCGGTAGCCGAGCTCGGCGAGCATGGCGGCGGTCTTCGGTGCCGCCGACGACATCAGCAGCGACTCGGGCGACAGCTCGACGACCGCGACCCCCTCGGGCTCGGGCACCGGCAGGAACCGCGGGAAGAGGCTCGGCACGTCGACGAGTGACGGGTCGCCGATGATCGTGCCGTCGGGCAGGGCCGTCATCGTGCTCTTGAGGTGCAGCGCCCGCGTGACCGGCACCGCGACGACCGAGTAGCCGTGCGGCGTCAGCTGCGCGCGCAGCTGCCGGACGCCCTCGGCGTTCGTTCGAGCCGACGCGCCGACGTACACGGTGGAGTCGACCTTCAGCACGTCGCTGCCGTCGAGCGTGCCAGGCAGCTCGATGCGGGAGACGGTGAGGCCGGGGATCGCGCGCACCGTGCGCTCGACCGCGTCGATCTCGGGTCGTCGCGACTCGGCGCCGGGACTCGTGATCACCGCGAGGTCGCCGAAGAGCACGACCGTGTCCTCCACGAACACCGAGTCGGCGAGCTCCGGCGCGGCGTCGACCTCGAGCGTCTCCCACCCCTCGGCGACGAGGGCCGCGCAGTAGTTGTCCCACTGCTCGTCGGCGAGCGCCTTGTCGACGGGCACGCGCTCCAGGTGGGTGAGCTGGCCCTCATCGAGGTTCGACGCCGGGATGCGCACGAGTGCCATGCGCCGCGGCGGGTGGCGGGGGGCATAGGACATGATGCCGCGGTACACCTTGGGCGCGAGGAACACCTCGCCCGCGATGACGGCGAGGATGAAGACGAGATTCAGGCTCGCGAGCGAGCCGATCACGAACAGGAAGAGCGCGAGCGGGAACCCGCCGTTCGCCGCGCCCGCGGTGACGGTGGTGGCGATGAGCGCCGCGAGGCACGCCGACGTGAATCCGGTGATGAGCGCCAGGAACCAGGTGCGGGTCGCGCCGAGGCCGTTCGCGATCGCCAGCAGCAACCAGACCAGCAGCGCGGCCAGCGCGAAGTGCGGCACGAGCTGGGGGAACACCTGCGGCGACTGGCCGTTGCCGATGAAGAAGGCGAACACGGCGACGAGCATCGCGATGGCCGCCACGACCCCCGCCGACGCCAGCACCGCCAACGCCCGCCGCCCGGGCGTCGGCGCCGGCCGGAACCGGGCAGGGGCGGGCGGGGGCGTGGCGGCGGGGGACGTCATGGCACGAGCCTAGCGGCCGGTGCCGGCCCCTCAGCGCGCGGCGTCGAGGCGCGTGCGGGCGAGGCGCTCGGCGGCCGCGAGGGTCGTCGTGCCGTGCTCGTCGGCCGAGCGCAGCACGGATGCCACGGTGTCGCCGATGCTCGCGATGCGGGCGTCGAGGGCCGCCTGGTCGGCGTCGGGAGCGCTCGCCACGTCGAGGTAGATCACGCCGCCCGCGTTGACCACGAAGTCGGGCGCCCACACGATCCGGCGCTCGGTGAGACGGCCGGCGACCTCGCGGGAGGCGAGCTGGTTGTTGGCGGCGCCGACGACGGCGCGCACGCGCAGCGCGTCGACGACCTCGCGGGTGAGCACGCCGCCGAGCCCGCACGGCACGAACACGTCGGCCTCGACGAGGTGGGCCTCGTTCGGCTCCACCCAGGCGGCGCCGAGCTCGTCGGCGAGCGCACGCTTGGACTCCGCGACATCCGTCACCGTGAGCCGAGCGCCCGCCGCGGCGAGGCTCCGGGCGAGCCGGCCGCCCACCTGGCCGAGCCCGGCGACGACGAAGTGGCGACCCGCGACGTCGGCCGAGCCGAAGACGTGGTCGAGCGTGGCGAGGATCGAGGCGTGCACGCCCGCCGCCGTGGCATCCGCGGGCTCGCCCACGCCGCCCTGGTCGGCGGGGAGGCCGCACACGTGCTCGGTGCGCTCGTGCACGACGGCCATGAGCTCGGCGCTCGTGCCGACATCCTCCGCGGTCATGTAGGCGCCGCCGAGCGACTCGACGGCGTCGCCGAGGTCGAGCATGGCGTCGTGGGTCTCCCGCTCGTCGAGCGTGACGCCCGACGGGATGCAGACGACGGACTTGCCGCCCCCCCGGGCGAGGCCGGCAGCGGCGTTCTTCATGGTCATCGCCTGCGAGAGGCGGAGGGCGTCGGCGAGGGCGTCGGTCCAGTGCCCGTAGCGCCAGAGGCGGGCGCCGCCGAGGGCCTGGCCCAGCCGCGTCGAGTGGACGGCGACGATGATGGTGAGTCCGGACCGGGCGCCTCGGGTGATGAGCACGCGCTCGTGCTCGGGGGCCTCGGTGGGAAGTGCTGCGCTGACCTCGGCTGCGCGGGTGGCCGGGGCGTGGGTGATCGTCATCGATCGTTCTCCTTGTTCATCCGCTTCGTGGGCGGAACGGCGGTGGGCGCCTTCTGAGCGCCGCTCACCTAAGCCTACCGCCGCGGCGGACCTGCCGCGTGCCGCTCGGCGCTCGGCGGACGACTCGCGCTCAGTGGAAGAAGTGCCGCTCGCCCGTGAAGTACATCGTCACGCCGGCCGCGCGGGCGGCCTCGACGACCTCCTCGTCGCGCACCGACCCGCCCGGCTGCACGACCGCACGCACGCCGCCGTCGATGAGGATCTGCAGCCCGTCGGCGAAGGGGAAGAAGGCGTCGGATGCCGCGACCGAGCCCGCGGCCCGCTCCCCCGCCCGCTCGACGGCCAGCCGGCACGAGTCGACGCGGTTGACCTGTCCCATGCCGACGCCGACGGAGGCGCCGCCCGAGGCGAGCAGGATCGCGTTCGACTTCACGGCACGGCAGGCCCGCCAAGCGAACTCGAGGTCGGCGAGGGTCGCCTCGTCGGCGGGTTCGCCCGCCGCCAAGGTCCACTCGGATGCCGCGGCGAAGCGCCGGTCGGCCTGCTGCAGGAGCAGCCCGCCCGAGACCTGGCGGAGCTCGACGGCCGTGGGCGCGAAACCCTCGGGAAGCGTCAGCAGGCGGAGGTTCTTCTTCTTCGCGAGCACCTCGAGCGCCTCGGCCTCGAAGGCGGGCGCGATGAGCACCTCGGTGAAGATGCCCGAGACGGTCTCGGCCATCGCGAGCGTGACCGTGCGGTTCGCGGCGATGACACCGCCGAACGCCGACACGGGGTCGCACTCGTGCGCGCGCCGGTGGGCGTCGGCGATGGGGTCGGATGCCCCGGGCGAGGCGATCGCGATGCCGCACGGGTTCGCGTGCTTGATGATCGCGACCGCGGGCTCGTCGAAGTCGAAGGCGGCCCGCACCGCGGCATCCGCGTCGACGTAGTTGTTGTACGACATCTCCTTGCCGTGCAGTTGCACCGCCTGCGCGATGCCGGGTCGACCACCCGCGGAGCCGTACAGCGCAGCGCGCTGGTGGGAGTTCTCGCCGTATCGAAGGTCGGCGTCCTTCGTCCACGTGCCGCCGACCCACGCCGGGAAGGGCGACTCCTCGACGGGCTGGTCCTGCGCGACGACGCTGCCGAGCCAGGACGCGACTGCGACGTCGTACGAGGCGGTGTGGCGGAACGCCTCACGGGCGAGCGCCTTGCGCTGCGCGAGCGTGGTGCCACCGGCGGCGATCGCGGCGATGACCTCGTCGTAGCGGTCGGGCGAGACGACGATGGCGACGTTCGCGTGGTTCTTCGCGGCGGCGCGCACCATTGCCGGCCCGCCGATGTCGATCTGCTCGACGGCGTCGAACTCGGATGCCCCGGCCGCGACCGTCGCGGCGAACGGGTAGAGGTTCACCACGACGAGCTGGAAGGGCTCGATGTCGAGGTCGCCCAGCTCGCGCTCGTGGTGCTCGAGCCGGAGGTCGGCGAGGAGGCCGGCGTGGACCGCCGGGTGCAGGGTCTTCACGCGGCCGTCGAGCATCTCGCGGGCGCCCGTGACGCTCGCGACATCCGTCACCGGCAAGCCCGCGTCGCGGATGGCCTGCGCGGTCGAGCCGGTGGAGACGATCTCGGCCCCGGCGGCGGCGAGCGCCGCCGCGAGCTCGACGATGCGCGACTTGTCGCTGACCGAGAGGAGCGCGCGGCGCACCGGGACGAGGTCGCGATCGCGGTAGAGGCTCGGGTCGTGCGTGGGGCCGCTCATGATCGGCTGAGCTCCTTCAGGTCGAGGTGCGAGTTGGCGATGTCGAGCACGGCCTGGATGAGCAGGCGGCGCTCCACCGGCTTGATGCGGTCGTGGAGGGTCGACTCGGTGTCGTCGGGCAGCACCGGCACGCGCTCCTGCGCGATGATCGGACCGCCGTCGACCGAGTTGTCGACGACGATGAGGCTGGCCCCGGTCTGTTCGACGCCGGCTGCGAGTGCGTCGCGCACGCCGTGGGCGCCGGGAAACTCGGGCAGGTAGGCCGGGTGGGTGTTGATGAGGTGCGGCGAGAAGGCGTCGACGACGGCCGGCGGCACGAGCCGCATGAGGCCCGAGAGGATGACGAGGTCGGGCTCCCACTGCCGCACCTGCTCGATCAGCGCCGCACCCCAGGCATCGCGATCGGGATACGCCGTGAAGGGCACGGTGAAGGTGGGGATGCCGAACTCCTCGCCCAACAGGAGGCCGTCGGCCTCGCGGTCGGCTCCGATCGCGACGACGCGCGCGGGGAACTCGGCGTCTTCGGAGGCCTCGAGGAGGGCGCGGAGGTTGGAGCCAGTGCCCGAGATGAGCACGACGAGCTTCTGCACCCCTCGAGCCTACCCGCTGCGCCGATCCGCACCGCGCGGCGGCAGGGGTCAGCGGTCGACGGCGCCGGCCATCGCGGCGTCCGCCGGCTCGGATGCACCGGGGTCGCCGCTGCCACGCGGGCGGAGGCGCGCGGCGTACCCGCCGACGAGTGCGCCGATCCCCACGGTGGCCGCCGCGATGCCGGCGACGGCGAGCGGCGCGGGCCCGACGTCGGCGAGGCGCCCCGGTCCGGCCGCGCCGCCCGACCACCAGGCCAGCAGCCCCAGTACGACCGCCGCGGCGACCGCCGAACCCGCCGCCACGGCGAGCGGGGCCCACCAGCCGGCGGTGCGCGGGAGGTCGCGATCGGCGGCGTCGCCGGCCGACACGACCCATGCGCCGACGAATCCGAGCAGCACGGGCACCACGAGCCACAGCGCACCGAGCGCCGGGGCGTCGGTGGGCAGCGCCCCGAGCAGCGGGATGCCGGGCACCGGCCCGAGCAGCGTGCCGCCGGTCGAGACGAGACTGCCGGTGCCGATCGCGAAGCCCGGCCCGAGCAGCCACGCTGCCGCCCAGATCACGAGGTTCGGCAGCAGCGCGAGCTCGCCGAGGGTCAGGGCGATGCCGCCGTCGACGCCCGCGCCGAGCGCCTGGTACAGGGCGGCGATGGTCGCGTAGTCGAGGGCGATGAGCACCGCCACCAGCACCGCGGCGATGGCCAGCACGCCGAAGGCGGCTCCGGCGCCGATGCGCACCGCGACACGGGCGCCCGCCACGAGGCCGGATGGGAGCGCGGCGAGCGCGCGACGCACGACGCCGGTCGCGGCATCCGTCGCCGGATCGGTGCGCAGCACCTGGCCGACCGCACCCAGCACCACGCCGAGGGCCACGATGCCGGCCGGGATCAGCGCCGCCTGCAGCGGGTCGGCCCGCGCGGCATCCACGCCGGCGGTGAGCGCGAGCCCGGCGCCGGCGAGCGCGAACACGACGATCGCGGCGATGCCGCCGCTGAACGAGTGGCCGCCCGCGGTCGAGCGGCGGCCGATGCGGCGGCCGAACGCGACGGTGATGAGCGCGAAGCCGAGGAGCGCGATCGTGATCGGGAAGGAGTCGCCCGCGCCCGGCAGCGCGATCCGCCCCGAGGTGACGGGGTCGAGCTGCACCACGAGGTCGACGCCGTGGCCGAGCAGCCAGACGTCGGCCGCGGCGCGGAAGAACACCGCCGCGTCGACGGCGAGTCCGAAGTGCACCGCCCACAGCAGCATCAGCGGCACGAGCGCGAGGCCGAGGCCGATGAGCGCCGCGACGGATGCCTCGAGGGCGGCCAGCAGGGCGATCGTCGTGCGTCTCATTCCTCCGGGAGCCTATCCCGGAGGGCGTCGCTCAGTCGGCGCGACGTGCAGGATCGGGCGTACTCGATGGCTCGGTCGGCGACGCGTCGACCGGGCCGCCGCCCACCGCGATGCCGACGAGCGGCTCGGTCCCGCCGTCGGCACCTGCCGTCGCCGCCGTGTCCACGGCGTCGGCCTCCGGCGTGTCGGATGCCGCGGCCGCCGCGACCTCGTCGGCGGGGCGTCGCAGCAGCTCGACGATCACCACGGCGATGAGGGCCACGACGACCGTCCAGATGACGGCGCCCACCGTGACCGGCCGGTTGAAGAGCACCACGGCGGCCGCGATGAGGGCGATGGCGATGTAGACGGCGCCGCGCCAGCGGTCGAGGCCGATGCCGAACGAACCGGTCGTCACACCGTGTCGAGCGGCCGCCCTGCGGACGCTCGCGAACCCGGCGCCCGCGAATTCCCTGGCCGCTCGCGCCGGACGCCACGGGCCGGAGAACCAGGCGATCACGGCGACGAGTGTCGAGAGCACGAGGAACGCGACGATCGTCGAGAGCATGAGCTCGACGAGGCCGTCGAAGAGCACCGACGCCGTGTCGGATGGCATGATCGACGGGCTCACGGTGCCGATGAAGAACGTGCGGCCGATGCCGAGCCCGGCGGCGAGGATCAGCATGGTCACGGCGAGTCCGGCCGCCGTCCAGACGAGCGCCACGGTGCGGCGCTTCGCGACGAACACGCCCGCCGCCAACAGCGCGAGGCAGACCCAGGGGAGCCAGGTGCCCACGGCCACCGCGAGCGCGTAGACGGTCTGGACGAGCACGAACGCGTCGTTCTGGGCGATGACGATGGTGCGCTCGACCACGGGGATGTTCGCGGCGAAGCCGACCCCCTGCTGCTCGAGTCGGTCCTTCACTGCTTCGATGATGGGGCCGAGCTGCACCGAGACGGTACCGTCGCCGCCGATCGCGAGCGCGGCGTTCGGATCTCCCTGCACCGCGGCCACGAAGGCCTGGTGACTGCGGGTGAGTGCCGCGCGCCAGATGTCGGCGAAGGCCGGCGACTCGACGAGCCGGTCGACGACGCCCGAGACGAGCGACTGGAGGCCCTGGGTGGCGGGCGCCTCGAGCAGCCCGAGCGCCTGCTCGGCGCGCGGGGGCAGATCGAGCTGCTTGATGCCGTCGAAGAGGTCGGACGTCAGGGTCGGGATGTCGACCTGCTCCTCGATCGCCGCGGTGACCTGGTCGCCGATGTACGACTGCACCGCCGGCTCCTCGGCGAGCGGCGCGAACGTCGCCACGAACTGGTCGGTGTCGACGAGCTGGAGCCGGGCCCACGCCGAGATCACCGCCACGGGTGCGAGCAGCAGCGCGACGACGACGAGCACGACGGCCGCCACGGTGCGGCCACGGCGTCGGCGCTCGCGCGGGGGCGGGCTCGCGGCATCCGTGCGATCGACCGGCTTCGCCGTGACCGCCTCGGACCGCAATGCCGCGTTCTCCGCTTCGAGCTGCGCGATCCTCGCTTCGAGTTGCGACGTCCCTGCATCAGACATAGTCGGCCCCCTTCAGCTCGAAACCTAGCGCGACGAGGGCTTCGGGCGCATCACCTTCAATGGATGAAAGCCTTCATCGCGATCATGGCGATGCCGAACGACGCGGTGCCGAGCGCGCCGGCCACACGGATCGGCCAGCGCGAACCACGTCGGGAGAAGGCGATCCATCCGAGCACCGCGAGCACGACGACGCCCACCCAGAGGGCCGTCCAGATGGCGTAGGCGTCGGGGATCGCGCGGGTGGCGCCGAGGAGCAGGATGAACGACGGGATGAGCGCCGACGCGAGGAGCCCGAGCGATCGACGGAACGAGATGCGGAACGCCTCCCGCAGGCCGATCATGCGGTCGTCGTCGAGTCCGTGCCGGGCCACCGTGCCCGCGTAGACGTGCGCCGCCCAGAACACGATCACCGTGATGAGCACGGTCCAGAACACGGTCCACGAGGATTCCCCGTGACCGCCGGCGACCACGATCATGCCGGAAACGAGGATCACGCCGTACACCGACTCCTCGGTGGCGAAGGTCGTGCGCATGAACGGGTGCGCGAGGATGCCGGGACTGCGCGACGTGGCGCTCTCCCGCACGGCGTCGGCGGCATCCGGATGCGACTCGACCATGCACTCACCCTCTCACGATCGAGGCCTCGTGACCCCTGTTTTGGGAGGTGAGCATGGCTCGATTTTTGGTGCACCTCAATACGCCCCGGGTGTACGCTCGGCGCGAACGTGAACTTCCCCTCGGGGACGATGCAGCCGGACGTCGATTACCCGCGACACCGGCCTCACGACAAGGCGTCTGCGCGTGCCCGCGCGCCGGCACACCGCCATGCACCGCCCACCGAGGGGATGCGTTCGGCTCACCCGAACCGAGCGAACTGCAACACCCCCGGAGGCGACGATGCCTTTCCTCAACCGTCCACGTGCCGACCTCGCCGACTGTCCGCCGCCTGAGCGACGACGAAGCCGGATCGTCGCGATCGCCGCAGCCGGAGCCCTCGTGCTCACCGGCGTCATCGCCGCAGGGCCCGCCCAGGCGAGCCATCCCGAGGTGAGTCTGCCCAACAGCAACTTCGAGATCGAGCCCGACGCGAACCTCAAGCTCGACGACGCGGCCCCGTCGATCGACTGGGCGAGCGTCGCCGAGACCCGGAAGGCCGACGCGGCCAGCGGAACCGGCGACGACTCATTCGGCCAGGGCTCGAAGGAGGACACCCCGGTGCCCAGCGTCGTCTCCGGCAGCATCCCGCCGAACAAGAGCGACTTGAAGAACTTCGGCACGTACTTCGAGGACAAGGCGACGGGCGACGACTTCCTGCACATGTTCTGGCACCGCGTGCAGGACCCGACCGGAACCACGAACATGGACTTCGAGTTCAACCAGTCGCGGACCTTGTCGAGCAACGGCGTGACTCCGGTGCGATCGACAGGCGACCTGCTGATCCAGTACGACCTGGCCAACGGCGGAACCGTTCCCGAACTGTTCCTCTCGCGATGGGTCACCACTGGCGCCGGCAGCCTGTGCGAGGCCGCCAACGCCACGCCGTGCTGGGGTGACCGAGTCAACCTGAGTGCCGCGGGCATCGCGACCGGGTCGATCAACCTGACCGCTATCCCGAATGGCGAGTCGGATGGGCTCGGGCCCATCTCGGCGCGGACATTCGGCGAGGCGTCGGTCAACTTCACGCAGCTCACGGGCGGCGGCTGCACGCCGTTCGGCAGTGCCTACCTGAAGAGCCGCTCGTCCGACTCGTTCACCGCCGCGATGAAGGACTTCATCGCCCCGGCGGCGATCGATCTGAACACCTGCGCGACGGTCATCATCCGGAAGCAGACGAACCCTGACGAGGCGGCGAACACGAGCCTGTTCGACTTCTCCAAGTCGTTCGCGACGCAACCCGCGAGTGTCGACACGTTCTCGCTCGCGGATGACGGCGTGAAGTCGTACACCGGCACCGTTCCCTTCGGCGCCGGCTACACGGTCTCCGAGAACCTGTTGACGATGCCGACCGGCTATGAGTTCGACAACGTCAATTGCAGTGCCAGCACCGGCGTGACCCCGGTCATCAACGGCGAGACGGTGACGTTCGCGATCGACGCCTCGAGCGACGTGCTCGACTGCACATACACGAACGCGGCGAAGGGCACAATCATCGTCGAGAAGGAGACAAGCGACGGATTCGGGACGTTCGCCTTCACGTCGGCCACGCTGCCTGACACCGCGTTCGACCTCACGACGACCGCTCCGGGAGCCGCGGGCAAGGACTCGGAGAGCTTCTCCGACCTCACCCCCGGCACATACGACGTCGCCGAGACGGTTCCCGCCAACTGGAACCTGACGAGTGCCACGTGTGACGACGGGTCGGATCCGGCCTCGATCGACCTCTCGGCCGGTGAGACGGTGACGTGCAAGTTCGTCAACGCCCGCGAGCGCGGCGCGATCCTCATCACGAAGACCGCCAAGCACGCGGACGACCCGGACAACGAGATCCCGCACGCCGGAGTCACGTTCACGGTGACCGGCAACGGCATTCCCGCCGGCACCACCGCCGTGACGGACGCGAACGGCCAGGCCTGCGTCGGCGGCCTGCTCGTGAGCGACCTGCCCGGCATCGGCGCCTACACGGTCACCGAGACGGTGCCCGCCGGGTACCACGTGATCTCGACCAACCCGCAGACCGCGTGGGTGAGCGAGAGCGAGGCGGACTGCGATCCGATCACTCCGGGAGCGTCGCTGGCATTCGAGAACATGCCGCTGACGAACCTCACGGTGTCGGTCGACTCGCAGATCGTGGGCGGAACCTCGTCGACGATCGACTGCGTGCCCGGCCTGCCCGACCCGGACTTCACCACTCCGGCCTCGGGTGACGGGTCGCTCACGTTGAGCGACCTCGAGCCGCAGCTGGTGGTGTGCTCCATCCTCATCGACCCGTGACGGGGAGGCGTCGCACCTGAATTGGATCCCGACTGAAGGGGAGGGTCCCGCCGGCATCGCCGGCGGGACCCTCTTCCGTCGGCACCCCCCGTTTGGGGTAATGAGCAATCCTCAGAAACGACTACCCGCCGGGCGGGCGCGGGTGTACCGTTCAGGCAGCGTGAGAGACTCCTCTCGAGCCCGATGGGGTCGTGCCGCCGAGTACCCCGGCGCACGACCGTACGAACACGACGATCGCGCCCTACAGCTCCGCAATTCGCCACCTCGCCCGCAGAGGACTCATCCGATTCGCCCGAACCGGATGACCTGCGATACAGGAGGCGATCATGCCCCTCACGAACAACCCGACCCTCGACACCGGAACGCCACCGCGCCGGCGCTGGAGGCACCTCGCCGCGGCCGCCGGAATCGGCGCGCTCACGATCACCGCGCTTGTGGCCGCCCCCGCCGCGGCCTCCCACCCCGAGGTGAGCCTGCCCGGCAGCAACTTCGAGATCGACACCGACGCGAACCTGAAGGTCGATGACCCCGCGCCGTCGATCGACTGGGCGAGCGTCAACGAGGTCCGCAAGGCCGACGCGCCGACCGGGTCCGGCGACGACTCGTTCGGCCAGGGCTCCAAGGAGGACACCCCCGTCCCGACGGTCGTCGACGGCAGCATCCCGCCCAACAAGAGCGACCTGCTGAACTTCGGCCTGTACCTCGAGGAAGCGGCGGCCGGTGACTTCCTGCACCTCTTCTGGCACCGCGTCCAGGAGCCGAGCGGCACGACGAACATGGACTTCGAGTTCAACAAGTCCGAGGTGGTGTCCGCGAACGGCGTCACGCCCGTGCGCACCGCCGGCGACCTGCTCATCCAGTACGACCTGGCACAGGGCGGCACGAACCCGCAGCTCTTCCTGTCGGTGTGGGTGACATCCGGCGCAAGCAGCCAGTGCGAGGCGTCCAACTCGGTTCCCTGTTGGGGCGACCGGGTCAACCTCACCGCCGGCGGCAACGCGACCGGCTCGATCAACACGTCCGCCATCCCGGCGGCCGAGTCCGACGGACTGGGACCCATCTCCCCGCGGACCTTCGGTGAGGCCACCGTGGACTTCGATGTCCTCGGCGGGACCGGCTGCGTGGCGTTCGGCAGCGCGTACCTGAAGAGCCGGTCCTCCGACTCGTTCACCGCCGCGCTGAAGGACTTCATCGCTCCGACCGCGACCGGCCTCAACAACTGCGGGGCCCTGAAGATCGTCAAGACGAAGAAGCACGCGGCCTCGGTGCCGAGCACCCAGCCGCACGCGGGCGTCGTCTTCGGCATCACGGGCGGCAGCCTTCCCGCTGGCACGACGGCCACCACCGACGCCAACGGCGTGGCCTGCCTCGCCGGGATCGAGTCCGGCAGCTACACCGTGACCGAGACGGTTCCGACGGGCTACGCGGTCACCTCCGCCAACCCGCAGACCGCCACCGTGGTCGAGGACACGACCTGTGAGACCGCCACGCCCGTGACGTTCACCAACATGCCGTTGACGAACATCACCGTGTCGGTCGACTCGCAGATCCCGGGAGGCACCGCCTCCACGATCGACTGCGACGCGGCCGCCGACCCGCCGTTCGACGCGACGACCGACCCCGTCACCGGGGACGGCTCGTTCTCGCTGAACGACAAGGTGCCGGGCACCTACGTGTGCACCGTCGTCGTCGACCCGTGATCGAGAGGAGACATCCGACCGATCGCATCTGACACGGAAGGCCCCGCCGGCATCGCCGACGGGGCCTTCCCGATGGTGCGAAACGCCTAGGCGCCGAGCGCGGCGACCACCTCGCGCAGCAGGGATGCCGTCTCGGACGGCGTCTTGCCGACCTTGACGCCCGCGGCCTCGAGGGCCTCCTTCTTCGCCTGGGCGGTGCCGGCCGAGCCGGACACGATCGCGCCGGCGTGGCCCATGGTCTTGCCCTCGGGCGCCGTGAACCCCGCGACGTAGCCGACCACCGGCTTCGTCACGTTGTCCTTGATGAAGTCGGCCGCGCGCTCCTCGGCGTCGCCGCCGATCTCGCCGATCATCACGATCGCCTTGGTCTCGGGGTCGGCCTCGAACGCGGCGAGCGCGTCGATGTGCGTCGTGCCGATGATCGGGTCGCCGCCGATGCCGATCGCCGTCGAGAAGCCGAGGTCGCGCAGCTCGTACATCATCTGGTAGGTGAGCGTGCCCGACTTGGAGACGAGGCCGATCGGGCCCTTGCCGGTGATGTTCGCCGGGGTGATGCCGACGAGCGACTCACCGGGGCTGATGATGCCGGGGCAGTTCGGGCCGATGATGCGGGTCTTGCCGCCCTGCTCCTTGGCGTAGGCCCAGAACTCGGCGGAGTCCTGCACGGGCACGCCCTCGGTGATGATCACGAGGAGGGGGATCTCCGCGTCGATGGCCTCGATCACGGCGTCCTTGGTGAACGCCGGCGGCACGAAGGCGATGGAGACATCCGCACCGGTCTGCTCGATCGCCTCGGCGACCGAGGCGAACACGGGCAGCTCGACGGCGTTCCCGTCCTGGTCGGTGTGCAGCACCGTGGTGCCCGCCTTGCGGGCGTTCACGCCACCGACCACCTGGCTGCCGGCCGCGAGCATGCGCGCCGTGTGCTTGGAGCCCTCGCCGCCGGTGATGCCCTGGACGATGACCTTGGAGTCCTTGTTCAGGAAGATCGTCATTGCTCTCGAATCCTTCTCTGCGCGCTACGCGGCGTTCGCCAGCTCGGCGGCCTTGTCGGCGCCCTGGTCCATGTTCTCGGCGAGGGTGACGAGCGGGTGCGCCGCCTCCTCGAGGATGCGGCGGCCCTCCACGACGTTGTTGCCGTCGAGTCGCACGACGAGGGGCTTGTTCGCGGTGGAGCCCAGCTCGGCGAGCGCGCCGACGATGCCCTTCGCGACCTGGTCGCACGCGGTGATGCCGCCGAAGACGTTGACGAACACGCTCTTCACCTGCGGGTCACCGAGGATGATGCCGAGGCCGTTGGCCATGACCTCCGCCGAGGCGCCTCCGCCGATGTCGAGGAAGTTGGCGGGCTTCACGCCGCCGTGGTTCTCGCCGGCATAGGCGACGACGTCGAGCGTCGACATGACGAGGCCCGCGCCGTTGCCGATGATGCCGACCTCGCCGTCGAGCTTCACGTAGTTGAGGTCGAGGGCCTTCGCCTGCGCCTCGAGCGGGTCGGCTGCGGCCTTGTCCTCGAGGAGGGCGTGGCCGGCGTGGCGGAACTCGGCGTTCTCGTCGAGCGTGACCTTGCCGTCGAGCGCGACGATGTTGCCGTCCTCGTCGAGGATGAGCGGGTTGACCTCGACGAGCGTCGCGTCCTCGCTCTTGTAGACGTCGTAGAGCTTCACGAACACGTCGGCGACCTTGTCGACCAGGTCGGCCGGGAAGTTCGCGGCGACCGCGATCTCGCGCGCGGTGGTGGGGGTGATGCCCGTGATCGGGTCGACCTCGACGCGTGCGAGCGCCTCGGGCTTCTCGACGGCGAGCTGCTCGATCTCCATGCCGCCCTCGACGCTCGTGAGCGAGAGGTACGAGCGGTTCGCGCGGTCGAGGAGCACGGAGAAGTAGAACTCCTGCGCGATGCGTGCGCCGCCCGCGACCATGACCCGCTTGACGACGTGGCCCTTGATGTCGAGCCCGAGGATGGCCTTCGCCGCCTCCTCCGCCTCGTCGGGGGTCTTCGCGACCTTGACGCCGCCCGCCTTGCCGCGGCCGCCCGTCTTCACCTGGGCCTTGACCACGACGACGCCGCCGAGCTCCTCGGCTGCGGCGCGAACCGCCTCTGGGGTGTCGGCGACGATGCCCGGGAGCACCGGGACCCCGTACTTCTCGAACAGGTCTCTGGCCTGGTACTCGTAAAGATCCACGCTCTACTTCCAATCGGTCCGCACGCGCGACGGCGCACAGGGGCTGGTGGGTGCGGCCCGGCCTGTCCTTATCGAACGCTGACTCTCTCGATGTCGAGATACGCGGACCGACCACCATGGTACTCCCCCTCATCCGAGGGTCCGAACCGGGCGGATGCCGCTGGCCGCCGCACCGGCCGCGGTGGAAGACTGGCGCCATGAGCGACCGAGCGGAGCCCATCCACCGCGCCGACCCGCACGATTCGGCGGTGCACTCGAAGCTCAACTGGCTGCGCGCCGGCGTGCTCGGCGCCAACGACGGCATCGTCTCGGTCGCCGCGCTCGTCGTCGGCGTGGCCGCGGCGACGACGGATGTCGCGGCCATCCTCATCGCGGGCGTCGCGGCCGTGCTCGCGGGCGCGATCTCGATGGGACTCGGCGAGTACGTGTCGGTGTCGAGCCAACGCGACACCGAGCGCGCCCTCATCGCCAAGGAACGGTGGGAGCTCGAGGCGATGCCGCAGCAGGAGCTCGCCGAGCTCACGGAGCTGTATCGCGCCAAGGGCCTCTCCGCCGCGACGGCGGACACCGTCGCCCGGGAGCTCACCGCCCACGACGCCCTCGCCGCGCACCTCGAGGTGGAACTGCACATCGACGAGGACGACGTGGTGAACCCGTGGCATGCGGCGGGAGCATCCGCCCTGGCGTTCCTCGTGGGCGCCGTGCTCCCGATGCTGGCCATCCTGCTCCCGCCGCCCGAATGGCGGATCCCCGCGACGTTCGTCGCCGTCGTGATCGCGCTCGCGATCACCGGCTGGCTGAGCGCGTGGATCGGCGGCAGCCCCAGGCTCCGGGCCGTGCTGCGCGTCACGATCGGCGGCGCCCTCGCGCTCGCCGTGACGTGGGCGATCGGCGCGCTGCTCGGGGTGGCCGTCTAGCGATGATGGGCGGCGCGGAGGCGCGGGTCGGCATCTCGGGGTGGCTGTACCCGAACTGGCGGGGCGAGTTCTATCCGAAGGGGCTCCGCCAGGCCGACGAGCTCGCGTATGCGGCACGCCGGCTGACGTCGATCGAGGTGAACGGCTCGTTCTACTCCCTGCAGCGTCCCGCGAACTGGCAGCGCTGGCGCGACGCCGTGCCCGACGACTTCGTGTTCGCCGTGAAGGGTCCGCGCTTCATCACGCACATCAAGCGCCTCGGCGACATCGACGGGCCGCTCGCGAACTTCCTCGCCTCGGGCGTGCTGGCGCTCGGCGAGAAGCTCGGACCCGTGCTGTGGCAGCTCCCACCCAACCTCGGGTTCGACGAGACCCTGCTCGACGCGTTCCTCGCCCGGTTGCCGCGCACGCACGCGGCGGCGGCGTCGCTCGCGCGGCATCGGGACGCGCGGATGTCGGGACGCACGTCGTACGCGCTCCGGGCCGCGCCCGATCGGCCGCTCGAGCACGCCGTCGAAGTGCGGCATCCGAGCTTCGAGGAGCACGAGACGGCGTGGGTCTCGCTGCTGGAGCGCCACCGCGTGGCATCCGTCGCCGCCGACACCGCCGGGCGCTACCCGCGCATCGACCGCACCACGGCGGACTTCGCCTACGCGCGACTGCACGGCGATCGCGAGCTGTACGTCTCGGGCTACGACGACGCCGGGCTCGACCGGTGGGAGGCGTGGGTGCGCGGCCACCTCGGCGCGGGTCGCTCCGCCTACGTGTACTTCGACAACGACGTGAAGGTGCGTGCGCCGTTCGACGCGATGGCGCTCATCGCGCGGCTGCGATCGCCGAGCGGCCCTCCCCATGCCGCGGGCATGGTGCGACGATAGGGAGATGGCCAAGAAGCACGGTCCCGTCGTCCCCGATCTCACCGACTCGCAATGGGCTCGGCTCGTCTCGCACGGCGTACCCGTCGACGTCGCCGTGGGCGACATGCTGTTCCGCACGGGCGATCGCTGGTACGACCTCATCCTCGTCGAGGGCGGCGCGGTCGAGGTGGTGCGCGACGCCCTGCCGTGGGTCGGCGAGACGTCGATCGTCACGCTCGGCCCGCGCACGTTCGTCGGCGAACTCGGGCTGCTGAACGGCCAGCGCGCGTTCCTCTCGGCACGGGCGACGGAGGCGGGCCGGATGTACCGCGTCGACCACGCCGCGCTGCAACGGCTCATGGCGGAGGACGACGAGCTCTGCGACCTCCTGCTGCGAACCCTGTGGGCACGTCGGGACTTCCTGCGACGGGGCCCGGCCGCGCTGTCGCTGAAGATCGTCGGCACGCAGCGATCCGCCGCCGCCACCGCGCTGCGCCGCTACGCCGAGCGCCTGGAGCTCGCGCACACCTGGGTCGATGCCGACGATCCCGAGACGGCGGCCCACATCTTCGAGCACGGCTTCTCGCGCGACGACCTCCCCGTCGCGATCGTGCAGGGCGAGAACGTCCGCAACGCGACTCCCGGCCAGGTGGCCGAGCTGCTCGGCCTCGCCTACGTGAACGACGACGACACCGCCGCCGATCTCGCCGTCGTGGGCGGCGGGCCCGCCGGGCTCGCCGCGGCGATCTACGGGGCATCCGAGGGTCTCCGCACGGTGCTGCTCGACTCGATCGCGCCGGGCGGCCAATCGGCGGCGACGTCGCGGATCGAGAACTACCTCGGGTTCCCGTTCGGCGTGAGCGGCGACGCACTCACCGGACAGGCCTCGCTGCAGGCGTTCAAGTTCGGGGTGCGCGTGTTCGCGCCGTGCGAGGTCGCCGGTCTGGAGGGGTCGGGCGACGCCCTCACGCTGACGCTCGCCGACGGCCGCCTGGTGCAGGCGAGGTCGGTCGTGATCACGACCGGCGCGCAGTACCGCACGCTCGACCTCGATCGGTGGAACGAGTTCGAGGGCGCCGGCATCTTCCACGCCGCGACCTCGCTCGAGCTCCGCCAGGTCATCGACGCCCCGGTGGTGGTCGTCGGCGGTGCCAACTCCGCCGGGCAGGCCGCGCTGTACCTCTCGGCCAACGGATGCTCCGTGCGACTCGTCGTCCGTGCCGACTCGCTCTCGTCGCAGATGTCGAGCTACCTCGTCGACCGACTGGCCGACGACCCCCGCATCCGGGTGCACACGCGCACGCGGGTCGCGGCCCTGCACGGAGGCGACGCCCTCGAGCAGGTCACGCTCGAGGGCGGAACGGATGCCACGGTCGACTGCCGCGGCCTGTTCTGCTTCATCGGCGCGGAGCCGGCGACCGACTGGATCACGGATCTCGAGCGCGACGAGGACGGCTTCGTGCGCACGGGCGACGACGTGCGGAGCCTCGGCCCGGCGTGGGCGGCGCTGCAGCGGTCGCCGCTCCCGTTCGAGACGAGCCTGCCCCGCGTGTTCGCCGCGGGCGACGTGCGGCGCGGCTCCATGAAGCGGGTCGCGGCGGCCGTCGGCGAGGGCTCGAGCGCGGTCGCCTCCGTGCACCGGGCGCTGGCCGACGTGTCCTGACGCGCCGACCGCAGCGCCGGCGTCGTGTCGGCGCCGCGCCGGTCAGAGCTTCTCGATCGGCGCGATCTTGATCAGGAGCTTCTTCTGCCCGGCGGTGTCGAACGCGACGTGGGCGATGCGCTTGGTGCCCTCCCCGGTGACCTGCGTGACGCGTCCCTCGCCGAAGTCGACGTGCCGGATGCGGTCGCCCGCCGCGAGCGTGAGGTCGCCGTTGTCGCGCACGGTTCCGGTGACCCGGTTGGCCCACTCGGCCTTCGGGGCGGCGCTCTTCGTGACGCTGAAGCGCTCGAGGTCGCGGTCGCGGGTGCCCCACGCGCCACCCCCGCCCTGACCGTAGCCACGGCGGGCGTTGAGCGCGCGCGGCTGCGTGCCGCCGCGCGAGGTCGCCATGCCCGGCGACTGCCGCCAGTCGATGAGTCCCTCGGGGATCTCCTGCAGGTACCGCGAGGGCATCGCCACGGCGACCTCGCCGAACTGCGCCCGGCTCATCGCGAGCGAGAGGTAGAGGCGCTTGCGCGCACGGGTGATGCCGACGTAGAACAATCGTCGCTCCTCGGCCGGGCCGCCCGGTTCCGATGCCGACATCTGGTGCGGCAGCAGGCCCTCCTCGAGTCCGGTGAGGAACACGGCGTGGTACTCGAGGCCTTTCGCGGTGTGCAGGGTCATCAGCGACACGGTGCCGGATGCATCGTCGAGCTCGTCGGCGGCGGCCACCAGCGACACCTGCGTCAGGAAGTCGACGAGGCTCGCACCCGGATTCTCGCGATCGAAGTCGCGCGTCTGCGCGACGAGCTCCTCGACGTTTTCGGCGCGCGTCTCGTCTTGCGGGTCGCGGCTGTTGCGGAGCGCGTCGATCAGCCCCGACCGCTCGAGCAGGAAGACGAGCGCGTCGGAGACCTTCGAGGCGCCCTCGTTGGTGCCCGCCGCGATGCCCGCGGCCGACGGCACGAGCATGGCGGCCGCCTCGTCGAGCACGGTCGCGAGGTTCGTGATCGCGCCCGTGACCTTCGGGCCGAGGCCGAGGCCGTCGGCGGAGCGCATCGCCTGCCGGAACGACAGCGCGTTCTGCTCGGCGAAACTCGCGAGGGCGGTCTCGGTGGCGGGGCCGATGCCCCGCTTCGGCGTGTTCAGGATGCGTCGCAGCGCGAGCTCGTCGAGGGGGTTCGCGACGGCGATCAGGTACGCCATCGCGTCCTTGATCTCGGCGCGCTCGTAGAACTTCGTTCCCCCGACGACGCGGTAGGGCAGCGCCGACCGTACGAAGATCTCCTCGAGTGCACGGGTCTGCGCGTTGGTGCGGTAGAACACGGCGATGTCGCGGTACGCGACGCCGGCACGGTGCAGCACCTCGATCTCGTCGGCGACGAACTGCGCCTCGTCGTGGGCGGTGTAGCCCGTGTATCCCGTGATCTGGTCGCCGTCTCCGTCGGCCGTCCAGAGTTTCTTCTCCTTACGGTCGAAGTTGTTGGAGATGACCGCGTTCGCCGCGGAGAGGATGTTCTGGGTCGAGCGGTAGTTCTGCTCGAGCAGCACCACCTTCGCGCCCGGGAAGTCGCGTTCGAATTCCACGATGTTGCGGATGTCCGCGCCGCGGAAGGCGTAGATCGACTGGTCGGAGTCGCCGACCACCGTGAGGCTCGCGCCGGGGATGCCACCCGAGGCATCCGTCAGCGCGGCGACGTTCACGCCGTGCTGCTCCATCTCGACCACCCGGTCGGCCGGCACGGGCTGGGTGAGCTCGCGGATGAGCGCGTACTGGGCGTGGTTGGTGTCCTGGTACTCGTCGACGAGGATGTGGCGGAACCGCCGCTGGTAGAGCGACGCGACCTTGGGGAACGCGCGGAACAGGTAGACGGTCTCGGCGATGAGGTCGTCGAAGTCGAGGGCGCTGGCCTCCCGCAGCCGGCGGGTGTACTGCCGGAAGATCTCGAGGAACATCACTTCCTGCGGGTCGCTCGTGTTCGCGTTGCGCGCATACGACTCGACGTCGGCGAGCTCGTTCTTGAGCTTCGAGATCTTCGCCTGGGCGCTCGCGGGCGTGAATCCCAGCGTGTCGGCGTCGAGCTCTTTGATGATGCGCTTCAGGATCGTGCGCTGGTCGGCCGAGTCGTAGATCGTGAAGGTCGAGGTGAGCCCGATCGCCTCGGCCTCGCGCCGGAGGATGCGCACGCACGCCGAGTGGAAGGTGGAGATCCACATGCCCGACGCGCTGTCGCCGAGCAGCACCTCGACGCGCTCGCGCATCTCGGCCGCGGCCTTGTTCGTGAACGTGATCGCGAGGATCTGGCTCGGCCATGCCTCGCGGCTCTCGATGAGGCTCGCGATGCGATGCGTCAGCACCCGCGTCTTGCCCGAGCCCGCGCCCGCGACGATGAGCAGCGCCTGGCCGCGGTACTCCACGGCCTCGCGCTGCTCGGGGTTCAGCCCGTCGGTGAGGCGGGAGCTCGCGGTGGCGGACGGTGCGGAGGGCGCCTCGCGCCAGCCGGCCGGGTCGTCGGGGTCGAGGATCAGCGTCATGTCCCATCAAGTCTAGGCGCGGCATCCGACAGCCACGCCGTCGTAGCCCGGGTCGTCGCGAGGCGGCGACGACCCTGGCCGGATGCCGCCCGCCGACGATCGCGCGACGCACCGCGCGACCCGCTTCGACCCGCCTCACCCGCACGCGTCTTCCCGCTCACTCACGCCGATCGGTCGCTCGTCTCCGGCGGATGCGGCAGATCAACGTGAGTCGTGGTCTCTCGACGCCGCCTGTGGACACTCGGCGTCGCGCCGAGACCGCATCTGGGATCCTCGGTGGATGCCGAGACCTCGGCCGTTGCCCGACGGGCTCGCCGCATCGCCGTTCCGCGTCGCCGAGGCACTCGAGCTCGGCGCCACGCCGCGCCGCCTGCGCGCACGTGACCTCGACGCGCCCTTCCACGGGGTCCGCACCGTCACGCCGGCGAACGACCTCCTCTCGCTCTGTCGCGCATACGCGGTGCGGATGCCGCAGGGGCACTACTTCAGCCACGTCACGGCCGCCCGGCTGTGGGGACTCCCCCTCCCGTCCGCCCTCCGGGGCGATCGCAGGTTGCACGTCAGCACCGCCGGACGCGAACCGCGGGCACGCGGTGTCGTCGGCCACCGGATCGCCGAAGGCGCCGAGATCCGATTCGTCGAGGAGCTCCCGGTGCTCGCGCCGTGCGACGCATGGTGCCAGCTCGGTGCCGTGCTGCTGCAGGGCGACGATCTCGTCATCGCGGGCGACCGGCTGCTCGGCTGGCCCGACCCGCTCGCATCGCCCGACGAACTCGGGGCCGCGATCTCGCGCTTCGCCGGTCGTCGGGGTGCTCGCGCGGTCGCCCGGGCTCGACGCGACATCCGAGCGCGCAGCGGGTCCCCGCGCGAGACGGTGGTGCGGCTGATCGTCGCTCGCGCCGGCTTCCCGGAGCCGGAGCCCAACGGGCCGGTCGAGCTGTCGGGCGGGCGCCGAACGCACGGCGACCTCGTGTTCCGCGCCCACCGGCTGCTCCTCGAGTACGACGGCGAGCAGCACCGGCTGGACGCACGGCGGTTCCGCCGCGACATCGATCGCATCAACGACCTCCAGGACGCCGGATGGGTGGTAATCCGCGTGCACGCCGGCACCCCGCATGCCGAGATCATCGCGCGCCTCGACGCCGGCCTGCGTGCTCGCGGGTGGGAGGGCGCACCCCGCGCGCCGTGGGTGTCGTAGCACGGGGACGGGCCGCTGCCGTGGCATCCGCGCCCCGGGCCCCGAGCCGCTGCCGTGGCATCCGCGAGTCACACCGATCCGACGTTCGCTCGGTGTCGGCGCGACGATTCGACGTGACTCGCGGCGCGGTCGCGGGCGGATGACGCCGGCAGCGGGTGCCGCGATCGGCGCTCAGGCGCGCAGCGCGCGACGCGCCTCGACGCCGAGGTCGGGGTGGTCGACGAAGATCCCGTCGACGCCGGTTCCGATGACGTCCTCGAACTCGCCGAGCCAGTTCCCGAACGCCGAGCGCGCCGTGCCGCGCCGGTACGCCGACGAGAGGAAGCGATTCTCGGGACGCAGCGTCCACGTGAACACCCGCAGGCCGGCGGAGTGCGCGGCGTCGACGAGCTCGGCCCCGACGAGGGGCACGACCCTGCGCGGCGAACGGCCCACGGCCCCGCGCTCGGACGCCGGCGCCCGGGTCGCCGCACCGCGCGGAGCCCCGAGCAGGCGCGCCTTGCCGACGCTCACGCCGTCGACCCGCCCGGCGAGCCCGAGCAGGCCCGCCTCCGTCATGTAGTCGTCGTAGCTCGGCGCCGCGCGTCCCATGGCGAGCACGACGTCGATCGGAGACCCGGTCGCCTCCACGAGGAACACCCGCGGACCGCGGATGCCGCGGCTGCCGAGCCGATCGAGCACGTCGAGCTCGAACGCCTCCATGACGAGGCGCTCGTCGCCACGACCCCAGCCCGCGTCGTCGAGCTCGGCCGCGAACAGCTCGTCGAGCGGCAGCCCGAGCGCGGCGAAGTGGCTCGCGTGCTTGAACTCCGCCACCATGCGAACGAGCCGGCGCTGCTCGTCGGCGGCCGTGTCGATGAGCTCGAACAGGTCGCGGAGCCGGATCACGGGGTACCGGTCGTCGAAGCTCGCGCTCGACTGGCGCAGCGCGCCCAGTCGCTCGCGCGCGCGGAGGGTCGAGAGCTCCGCCCAGGTGAAATCTTCGGTGAACCACCCGGTGAGCGGCTTGCCGTCGACCTCTCGCGTCGTGCGCTTCGACGCGAACTCCGGCCGCGTCGAGACATCCGTGGTGCCCGAGATCTCGTTCTCGTGCCGCAGCACGAGCACTCCGTCGCGCGTCGCGACGATGTCGGGCTCCACCGCGTCGGCGCCGAGCGCGAACGCCAGCTCGTAGGCCGAACGCGTGTGCTCCGGACGGTAGCCCGACGCACCGCGATGGCCGATCACGAGGGGGCGCGCGCCGGAATCGTGCAGCATGCGCCCCAGCGTATCCACGCGTCGACCGGATCCGCGGGAATCCGCGCAGAACTCAGGGCGTTATCCCTGCTACGACCGGTAGATTGGTGCATGGCACGGATGCCGCATCCAGTCGCCTGTCCCCCGCACCGACGACAGCCGAAAGCAGAGGAACACCATGGCTCTCGACAATCCCGCATTCTCGCGGAATTCCGCCTTCTCGCAGCAGGGCGCTGTCGCAGCCGCACAGGACGTGTCGGCTCAGCAGCTCCAGGAGATGTACAACCAGCCTGCGACCCTTCCCGACCGCGAGGTCATGACGGTCGAGAACACCGTCGCGAAGACGGCCGGCGCGTTCGCCGTGCTCGTCGTGTTCGCCGCGGTCGGCTGGCTCGTCACGCCCGCGATGCCGTGGCTCTTCTGGGGCGCCTCGATCATCGGCTTCGTGCTCGCGCTGGTGAACATCTTCAAGAAGGAGCCGTCGCCGGCCCTGATCCTCGCCTACTCGGCGGCCCAGGGCGTCTTCCTCGGCGGCATCTCCTTGATGTTCGAGACCCAGTGGGCCGGCATCGTCGCCCAGGCCGTGATCGGCACGATCGCGGTGGTCGGCGTCACGTTGGCCCTCTTCGCGAGCGGCAAGATCCGCGCGTCGAAGAAGGCCACGAAGGTCTTCCTCATCGCGATGGTGGGCTACCTCGTGTTCTCGCTCGTCAACCTGATCCTCATGTGGACGGGCGTGAACAACGACCCGTGGGGCCTCCTCGGCGCCGAGATCTGGGGCATCCCGCTCGGTCTCGTGGTCGGCGTGCTCGTGATCCTGATGGCGGCGTACTCGCTCGTGCTCGATTTCGACGCGATCCAGCAGGGCGTGCGCAACCGCGCCCCGAAGAAGTACGGCTGGAGCGGCGCCTTCGGCATCCTGATCACCGTGATCTGGCTCTACCTCGAGATCCTGCGCTTCCTCGCCATCGCGCGCGACTAGCGTCAGCCTCGATCGACCGTCGAAGGGCCGCCCTCGGGCGGCCCTTCCTCGTGCGGATCACGGCTCGAATCTGTTCGCGTCGGCGCACTGCGTCGTATCCCCCGTTCGCGCGGCGGTCGCCCTCATCGCCCGAGCGTCTCCAGCGACGCCCGGATCGCGCCGGCCGACGCCCGCAGCAGCGCCTCCTCGTCGGGCGAGAACGGCACGCCCTCCAGCGGGAAGGCGCCGTCGCCGCCGACGAGGCTGGGCACCGACAGCGCCACGCCGTCGATCCCGTGCAGGCCACTGAGCACGGTGCTGACGGGCAGCACCGCGTGCTCGTCGTCGAGCACCGCCTCGACGATGCGCGCCCCGGCCAGTCCGATCGCGGAGTTCGTGGCCCCCTTGCCCCGGATGACCGTGTAGGCGGCGTTGCGCACCTCGTGCGCGATCTCGTCGAGCTCGGCCAACGTGAACGGGTCGCCGCCTCGCCAGTCGAGGATCGGCACGGGGCCGATGCGCGCATTCGACCACAGGGGGAACTCGGTGTCGCCGTGCTCGCCGACGATGTCGGCGTGCACGCTCGACGTCGTGACCCCGGCCCGGCGCGCGAGCAGCCACCGCAGGCGCGACGTGTCGAGCACGGTGCCCGACCCGAACACGCGGTTGGCGGGGAGCCCGGTGATCTGCCTGGCCACCACCGTGAGCACGTCGACGGGGTTGGTGACGAGCACGAAGACCGCGTCGGGCGCCCGCTCGAGCAGCGACGGGAGCACCCGTTCCAGGATGCGCGCGTTCGTCTCGGCGAGCTCCAGCCGCGTCTGGCCCGGCGCCTGCTTGGCACCCGCCGTGACCACGACGACATGCGAGCCCTCCACCACGGCGAGGTCGTCGCCGCCGCTGACACGTGCGTCGGTGAACTGCGTGCCGTGGGCGAGGTCGAGCACCTCGGCCTCGACCTTGGCCGCGGCGATGTCGTAGAGGGCGACCTCGCTCGCCGACCCGCGGATGAGCGCGGCGTACGCGAGGCTCGCGCCCACGCTTCCGGCCCCGACGACCGTGAGCTTCGAGTTCTCCACGACCCCCATGCGCCCATCCTGCCAGCCATGGCCGGTCGAGGCGATCGACGCCGCCGGCGTCAGCCGGTCATGCGAGCGGATGCCTCGGCCGGCACGTCACGGCGACCGACGAGCGAGCGCCGCCCGACGGTCGCGACGAGCCGATCCCGCAGGGGCTGCAGGCGCTCGGCCAGCGCCACGCGCCCGAGCACGGAAGACGCCGCGCGCAGGCGTTGCGTGCGTCGACACCGCGCCCGGTCGTAGGCGGCGAGGGCCGCGTCGGGCGACATCCGCCCGAGGAGGTCGCCGAGGGTCACGGCGTCGATGAGCGCCTCGCACGCGCCGCGGCCCAGGTTCGGCGTCATCGCGTGCGCCGCGTCGCCGACGAGGGCCGCGTCGGCCCGCACGTAGCTCGAGAGCCGGGGGGTCGTCCAGATCCGCTGAGCGAGCGTCGTCTCTGGGGCCGCCGAGGCGAGGACCCGCCGGATCTGCGGTGCCGCGTCGGCATGGCGCGCCCGTGCGATGTCGAGCGCATCGCCGGCGTCGACGTGGCGGGGACCGAGGTCGGAGCGGAACGCCGTGTACCAGTTGGTGCCCTCGTTGTGCGGGCCGAGGCCGAAGAGCTGGCCGCGACCCCAGTACTCGCCGAGCGCGTGCTCGGGAAGCTCGTCGGCGACGACGCCGCGCACCGCGAGCACCGGCGTGACGCGGGCATCCGAACGGGAACCCCACCGTCCGCGGCGAACGGCGCTGTGCACGCCGTCGGCCCCCACGACGACCGTCGCCCCGAGGCGATCGACGTCGTCGACGCGCTCGGTCACGCGTCGCACCGAGTCGGGTACCACCGCGTCGAGCGCACTCAGCAGCTCGTGACGCGAGACGACCATGCCCTCGGCCGACAGGTCCGCGAGTCGCCGTCCCGCCTCGCTCCACATGGGGAAGTGGTCGATCGGGATGCCCACGCTTCGCAGCGGGTCGAGGACCCCGAGTGCGGCGAGTGCCGCCTGGGCATCGGGCCACATGGCCAGGCTGGTGCCCGCGACCGGCAGCTCCGCCCGCTGCTCGTGCAGCGTCACCTCGAAACGGTCGGGGTCGAGTCGCGAGGCGAGTGCCAGCCCGGCGATGCCGCCGCCGACGATGCTGATCGTGTCCATGCGCTGACACTACTACACGTGTAGTGAACTCACCACTACAAGTGGAGTGGATTCGCGCCCACCTCGCCTAGACTCCCCGGTATGGCCGATCGACGCACGACCCTCGCCGATGCGGCGCTCGCGATCGTGGCCGACCACGGCTTCAAGGGGCTCACGCATCGGGCGGTCGACCGGGAGGCATCCGTGCCGCCCGGCACCACCTCGAACTACTTCCGCACCCGTGTCGCGCTCATCGGCGCCGTGGTCGACCGGGTCGAACAGCGCGACCTCGAGGTGTGGGCGGCGGGCGACGGCACGCCCGCCACCACGCCTGAGGGGCTCGCCGGCCAGCTCGCCTCGTACCTCGGCGTGCTCGCACGCTCCCACGCCGACCTCGCCCGCACGCGCTTCAGCCTCAGCATCGAGCGGCCCGACGACGTCGCCGAGGGGCATCGCCGCTTCCTCGCGCTCGCCGAGCGCTCCATCGGGGCGATCGGGCTCGGCGATGCGGCGCTCCGCGCCCGATGGGTCGCCGACTACTGCGACGGCGTGCTCCTGCACCAGGTCACGGCACGGCGCGACGAGGTGCTCGACGTCGCCGCGATCACGGCCGCCATCCGACGGCTGCTCGACTGAGCGCCGGCTACTCCCACTCGATGGTGCCCGGCGGCTTCGACGTGACGTCGAGCACGACCCGGTTGACCTCGCGCACCTCGTTCGTGATGCGGTTCGAGATCCTCGCCAGCACGTCGTAGGGCAGCCGCGTCCAGTCGGCGGTCATCGCGTCTTCCGAGGAGACGGGTCGCAGCACGATCGGGTGCCCGTAGGTGCGGCCGTCGCCCTGCACGCCGACCGAGCGCACGTCGGCGAGGAGCACGACGGGGCACTGCCAGATCTCCTGGTCGAGGCCCGCGGCCGTCAGCTCCGCGCGGGCGATCGCGTCGGCGTCACGCAGGATCTCGAGGCGGTCAGCGGTGACCTCGCCCACGATGCGGATCCCGAGGCCGGGCCCCGGAAACGGCTGGCGGCCCACGATCGCCTCGGGGAGGCCGAGCTCGCGGCCGATCGCGCGCACCTCGTCCTTGAAGAGCGTGCGCAACGGCTCGACGAGCTCGAACTGCAGGTCTTCGGGGAGGCCGCCCACGTTGTGGTGGCTCTTGATGTTCGCGGTGCCCGTGCCGCCGCCCGACTCGACGACGTCGGGGTAGAGCGTGCCCTGCACGAGGAACCGGATGGGCTCGCCATCGGCCGCCGCCTCCGCGACCAGGTCGCGCTCGGCCCGCTCGAACGCACGGATGAATTCGCGCCCGATGATCTTGCGCTTCTCCTCGGGGTCGCTCACGCCCGCGAGCGCGTCGAGGAAGGTGTCGACCGCGTCGATCGTGACGAGCCGGATGCCGGTGGCCGCGACGTAGTCCTCCTCGACCTGCCGGCGCTCGTCCTTGCGGAGCAGGCCGTGGTCGACGAAGACGCACACGAGCTGGTCGCCGACGGCCTCGTGCACGAGGGCGGCGGCGACCGCCGAGTCGACGCCGCCGGAGAGACCGGCGATGACCCGGGCCGAGCCGACCTGCTCGCGGATGCGGGCGACCTGCTCGGCGATCACGTTGCCGGAGTTCCAGTCGGCGGGGATGCCCGCTGCGCGGTGCAGGAAGTTCTCGATCACGCGCTGTCCGAACTCCGAGTGCTTGACCTCGGGGTGCCACTGCACGCCGTAGAAGCCCTGCTCGTCGTTCGCGAACGCCGCGACGGGCGTGGTGGCCGTGGAGGCGAGCACCTCGAAGCCCTCGGGCGCGACCGCCACGGAGTCGCCGTGGCTCATCCACACCGTCTGCGACTCGGGCTGGCCGGCGAGCAACGCGTTGTCATCGTCGGTGCGAGCCGTGACCGCCGTCGAGCCGTACTCGCGATGCCCGGTGTGCGCGACCCGGCCGCCGAGCTGCTGTGCCATCACCTGGAAGCCGTAGCAGATGCCGAGCGTCGGCACCCCGAGCCGGAGGATGCCCTCGTCGAGCGAGGGCGCCCCCGGCTCGTACACCGACGAGGGGCCGCCCGAGAGCACGATGCCCACGGGGTCCTTCGCGCGCACCTCCTCGGCCGTGATCGTGTGCGGCACGATCTCCGAGTAGACGGATGCCTCGCGCACGCGCCGCGCGATGAGCTGCGCGTACTGGGCGCCGAAGTCGACGACGAGGACGGGGCGCTGCTCGGTGCCCTGGTCGGCGGCTTGCTGGGTGGACTGCTCGGTCGCCTGCGCTGCGGGCTGGTCGGTCACTGCTGGGCCTCCACGGTGTCGGCGGTGCTGGTCGCGGCATCCGGTGCTGCCTCGGACTCGCGCCGGTCGAGGTAGGCGCGCACCTCGCGGCCGATGCGGGCCTCGAGGATGAACGAGAGGAACGGCACGACGCCGCCGAGCGCGATGATGATGAACCGGCTGAACGGCCAGCGCATCAGGCTCCACAGGCGGAAGTCGCTGAACAGGTACACCACGTAGAACCAGCCGTGCACCATGAGGATGCCGGTGGACAGGTTCACGGCCGTCACGGTGTCGATCGGCACGAACGCGAGCAGCCCCTGCGGGCCGCCGAGCTCGAGCTCGAGCCCGAACGCGTACTTCATGATCATCTCGGCGCAGAGCAGGAGCAGCAGCACGCCGGTGATGACCGAGGCCACCTGGTAGAAGCGGAGCGCCCCGCGAATGCGCGGCAGATCGGCGAGTTTGGGCTCGAGGGGCATGGGTCCAGTCTACGGCGCGTCGACGAGCTCCCGGGGCACGACGAAGACGTCGACGAGCGCCCCGTTGCGCCACACGGTCATCTCCACCTGCCGGTCGATCGCGTCCTCGACCATGAGGCGCTGGATCGACGTGGAGGTCACGACGTCATTGCCGTCGAGCGACACGACGATGTCGCCGCGGTGCACGCCGGCGAGTTCGGCCGGACTGCCGGACGCGACGCCCGCCACCTGCAGCCCGGTCGGCGAGCCGATCCGTGCGGCGAGCTCGGGTGCGAGCTGCACACGCGCACCGACGATGCCGAGCCACGCCCGCCGCACGCGGCCGCTCCGGGTGAGGGTCGCGATGATGTCGCGCGTGGCTCGGTTGATCGGCACGGCCAGCCCGAGTCCGATGCCGGCCACGGCGGTGTTCACGCCGACCATCCGTCCGCGGCCGTCGGCGAGCACGCCGCCCGAGTTGCCGGGGTTCAGCGCGGCATCCGTCTGGATCACCTCATCGATGACCCGCCCGGATGCGGTGGGCAGCGACCGCCCGAGGTTCGACACGATGCCGGCGGTCACGCTGCCGGCCAGGCCCATGGGGTTGCCGAGCGCCACCACGAGCTGGCCCACGCTGAGGCCGGCGGCATCGCCGAGCGGCACCGGCGGCGGCACCGTGCCGCGGGCCCGCAGCACTGCGAGGTCGGAGAGCACGTCGCGCCCGACCACGTCGACGGCCACCGCGGTGCCGTCGGCGAACGTCGCCTCGACCGACCGGGCGCCGACGACGACGTGGGCGCTGGTCAGCAGCACGCCGTCGTCGGAGATGACGCTCGCGCTTCCGGCGCCCTCGCCCCGCGACGTGCGCACCGCGAGGCTCGCCACACTCGGCAGCACCTCGCGCGCGACGCGGGTGACGACCGCCGAGTAGGCGTCGAGCGGGTCTTCGCTGGTCACACGGAAATGATCGCGCCGCCGCGACGTGCCATGGCCGGAGTTCGCCGCGGGCGGAACATCCGCGGATCCCGGCGGAACCCGCGTGCGGGCGTCGTTCGCCCCGAACTGGGACTGCCCCCACCCGCGACCCGCGGATACGCTCTGAGGCGACCCGAGGATGGGAGCGTCATGCGCTCACGCATCGTTGCACTGTCCGCGTCGCTCCTGCTCGGCGCAGCGTTCGCATCGGCCGGCATCGTGCTCGGGGCGCCCGCTGCGACCGGGGCTGAGGCGGCCGGACTGCTCCCCGCCGATTCGTGCAAGGTCGAGTCCATCAACTTCTCCATGCAGCAGGGATTCCCAGGCCACTTCAGCGCGGCGAGGTCCGTCGGGACCGTGCGCGCCCAGGCACTCTTCGTCGACTTCCCGGACCAGCGGATCGACGACCCGGCCAACGAGATGATGCCGATCTACCAACGCATCATGGAGCAGGAGACGGCGGTGCTGGAGGCGCAGTCCGGCGGTCGCCTCGACATCGAGGTGGAGACGCACGAGACGTGGATGACCCTGCCCGACCCGACGAGCGCGTATCCGCCGGCTGCGGGCGGCGGATGGGCGGGCGACTCCATGACGAAGATCACGACCGAGGCGGTCCGCCTGGCGGATCCGGTCGTCGACTTCGCGACGATCGACGTGATCTGGGTGTTCCACCTCTCGAACCCCTCCCTCGCACGGCGAGCGTCTGCCGACAACGACCTCAGACTCGAGGCCGACGGCCGCTCCCTCACTCGGCATGTGGTCATGTCGACCAGCTACCTCCCGAACACCATCGTGCACGAGACCGGGCATACCCTCGGCCTCCCCGACCTCTACGACGTCGAGGCGTCCAACCTTCCCCAGGAGGACCCGTCGCGCACCCTCCGCTTCATCGGTCAGTGGGACCCCATGAGCGACGCGGACAGTCGAACCCAGTTCACCGGCTGGACGCTCTGGCGGCTCGGCTGGATCGATGATCATCAGGTGCGCTGCGTCGATCCGTCGATTCCGACGGAGGTCACGCTCCATGCGGTCGAGGACCGTGCGGAGGCAGCGCTCGCCGTCGTGAGGACGGAACAGTTCCGAGGCGTGGCGATCGAGTCACGACATCCCGAGCCCGCGCCGCAGAGCGATTTTCCCGATCAGCAGGCCGGGGTGCTGATCTACGTCGTGCAGGGCGACACCACGAGCGGACAGGTGATCGCGCAGTCGGCCGACGGACGAGAACGCCTGACCGACCCGGAGTCCATGAACGCGATCACGCTCCTGCCGGGGGACCGGTACACGGATCCCGACGGGGGCTTCACGGTGACCGTGCTCGTGCACGCCGGCATGTCGGACACGGTCCGCATCGAACCGGTCGGTCAACCGACCGGTTCGCCGGTCGATCCCGACGACGCGGCCGTGCCGGACGACGTGCGTGCGACGCCCGCGGCCGGTTCGGTCGCAACCCTGCCACCCACCGGAGCGGACCCGAACCCGGCGGTCGTCCTCTCGTTCGGACTGCTGGCGATCGGACTCCCCATCGTCGTCGCGGTGCGAGCGCGGCGCCGCGTCAGCGGTGCGGAACCACGGCATCGGGGCGCGAAGCGCTGACTACCGCTGCGCGTCCGCGGGTCGCGCTGCGGACAGATCGGCGGTCTCGTCGCGCTCGCGCTCCACCGCATCGCGGACGAGCCGGTACCAGAGGAAGATCGCGAACCCGGCGAACACCACCCACTCGATCGCGTAGAACACGTTCAGCCAGTTGAGCTCGGCGGTCACCTCGGGCGGCGGCGACACGATGGCCTCGAGCCCGGCGACCGGCTCGGTGGCGGTCACGTAGGCGAAGTACACGGGTCGATCGTCGTAGTCGGCCCAGACGTTGATGAGCTGGGCGACGGCGACGGTCGTCATCGAGAACGGGTCCGCGTCGTCGGCGGGCACGATGGGCGCCTCGCTCGGCAGGAAGCGTCCGACGACCGTGACCTCGTCGCCGGCGGCGGCGTCGAACCGCTCGGCCGCCTCCCGCGCGGTCTCCCGGTCGGCGGCCCAGCCGAGGGCGACGGGCAGGCCGCCCGGCGTGGCATCCGTCACCTCGAGGTGCGCGACGGGCCAGTAGCCGGCCACGCCGTCGTTGAGGCGGCCCTCGACGATCACGGTGTCGCCCGGCACGAAGGTGCCGGTGACCTCGACGCGCTGGCCGGTCGCGGCCTGCTCGGTGGGCCCGTCGGGTTCCGCGACGTCGGCGAGCGGACGCACCTCCTCCGTCGGCCGCACCTGCACGACGGCCTGCTCCACCGCGCGATCGAGCTGCCACTGGCCGAGCAGCGCGAACCCGGCGGCGATCCCGAGCGCGAGGAGGAGCGCGAGCACCCAACGCGGGCGCAGCATCATCTGGAGCATCAGGCCTCGGCGTCTCCAGCGACCCCGCGGCGGATCGCCCGGAACACCGCCTCGATGCCCTCGGTGGGCCCGACCGCGACGATCGTGTCGCCCGGCTGCACGACGAAGTCCGCCGAGGGCGACGGGTGCGCGTGGTCGTCGCGCACCACGGCGACGAGCGCGACGCCGGATGCCGCAGGCACCTCGCCGAGCCGATGCCCGGCCAGCGCGTCGTCATCGTCGACCGTGACCCAGTCGATCGGCACGCCGGGCAGCTCGTCGAGCTCCGCGATGGACTCCACGATGCGCGTGCCGCCGAGGAGCTCGGCGAGCGCGTGCGCCTCCTCCTCGTCGAGCCGCACGGTGATCGCCTCGTCGTCGCCGCGCGCTCCGGCGGGGCGGCTCACGAGGTCGCTGGAGCCGGTGCGGTGCGCGACGACCGCGACCTCCACGCCGTCGGACGTCGTGATGGAGTGCAGCACGCCGACCCCGGGGAGGGTGACCCGGCGGACATCAACCATGGCGCGGACTCCTCGGTCTCGAGTGCGTCGCGCCCCAGTCTATCCGCGCCGGCTCAGTCCACCTTCACGATGTCGGGCGCCTCGAGCCGCACGCGGTCGGCCGAGGCGTCATCGGGCTGCTCCTGCGACGCGCGCTCGGCCGCGACGCGCTGCAGGTACCGCTCGACCTCGAGCGCCTCGCGCGCCTCGTCCCACCCGAGCACGCCCGCCATCAGCCGCGCCGCGACCGGCGCGGCGGAGACGCCGCGGTCCCACGCCTCGATCGAGATGCGCGTGCGCCGGGCGAGCACGTCGTCGAGGTGCAGCGCGCCCTCGTGCGAGGCCGCGTAGACGACCTCGGCGCCGAGGTAGTCGTCGGCGCCAGGGAGCGGCTCGCCGAGCGCGGCATCCGCCCTGATGAGGTCGAGCAGCTCGTCGGTCATCGTGCCGTAGCGGTTGAGCAGGTGCTCGATGCGCACCTTGTGCACGCCGAACGCGCGGGCGATCTTGCCGCGCTTGTTCCACGCGGCCTGATAGCCCTCGGCGCCCAGCAGCGGGATGTCCTGGGTCGTCGACGGCGGCACGCGGCCGTCCATCGCGTCGGCGGCCGCGTCGATCGCGTCCTTGGCCATCACCCGGTAGGTGGTCCACTTGCCGCCCGCGACGACGACGAGGCCCGGCACGGTGTGCGCCACGATGTGCTCGCGCGAGAGCTTCGAGGTCTGGTCGCTCTCGCCGGCGAGCAGCGGGCGCAGTCCGGCGAAGACGCCCTCGACGTCCTCCCGGCTCAGCGGCACCGCGAGCACCGCGTTCACGTGCTCGAGCAGGTAGTCGATGTCGGCGGCGGTGGCGGCCGGATGCGCCTTGTCGAGGTTCCAGTCGGTGTCGGTCGTGCCGATGAGCCAGTGCCGGCCCCAGGGGATCACGAAGAGCACGCTCTTCTCGGTGCGGAAGATCATGCCCATGGCCGACTGGATGCGGTCGCGGGGCACCACGAGGTGGATGCCCTTCGAGGCGCGCACCTTGAACGTGCCGCGCTCGCCCACCATGCGCTGCGTGTCGTCCGTCCAGACGCCGGTCGCGTTCACGACCTGCTTCGCGCGCACCTCGAAGCGCTCGTCGGTCTGCAGGTCGTGCGCCTTCACGCCGACGACCCGCTCCCCCACCTTGACGAACCCCTCGACCTTCACCCGGCTCGCGACGTGCGCGCCGTAGAAGCTCGCCGTGCGCGCGAGGCTGGCCACGTACCGGGCGTCGTCGACCTGCGCGTCGTAGTACGTGATGCCGCCGACGAGCACGTCGTTGGACAGCGAGGGGATGGCGCGCATGACCTGCCGCTTCGACAGGTGCCGGTGGTGCGGGACGCCCGGGGGCCGACCGCCGGTGTAGCTGAAGACGTCGTAGAGCATCATGCCGGCGCCCACGTAGACGCGCTCGAAGATGCGGCGCTGCACGGGGTAGAGGAACCGCACGGGCTTGACCAGGTGCGGGGCGATGCGCTGCAGCAGCAGGCCGCGTTCGATGAGCGCCTCGCGCACGAGTCGGAAGTCGAGCTGCTCGAGATAGCGGATGCCGCCGTGCACGAGCTTCGACGAACGGCTCGACGTGCCCGACGCCCAGTCGCGCGCCTCGAGCAGCCCCGTCGAGAGCCCTCGGGTGACGGCGTCGAGCGCTGCCCCGGTGCCGACGATGCCCCCGCCCACCACGAGGATGTCGAGCTCCTTCTCCTTGAGCCGCGCGAGCGCGGCGTCACGTTCCTCGGGCCCCAGCTTCGTCGAACGCGTCACCGACTTGCGCGGCGCCGACCTCTGTGTCGCCATCGTCGTTCCCCATCCCCGCGGTGCCACGAGACGACCGCGTGATCCGTTCCCACGCTACCCGAGGGGGTGTGCCGGATGCCACGGACGCGCAGGGGGTTGTGGAGACGGGCTCAGGCGCCCTGGTACGGCGCGACGACGACCTCGACGCGCTGGAACTCCTTGAGGTCGGAGTACCCGGTCGTCGCCATCGAGCGCCGGAGCGCGCCGATGAGGTTGCCGGTGCCGTCGGCGCCGGGCGCCGGGCCGTAGAGCACCTCCTCGAGCGATGCCACCTGGCCCACGTGCACGCGCTGCCCGCGCGGGAGCTTGGAGTGGTGCGCCTCGGCGCCCCAGTGATAGCCGCCGCCCGGGGCGTCGGTGGCCCGGGCCAGCGCCGCCCCGAGCATGACGGCGTCGGCGCCGCAGGCGATCGCCTTCACGATGTCGCCGGACTTGCCCACGCCGCCGTCGGCGATCACGTGCACGTACCGGCCGCCGGACTCGTCGAGGTAGTCGCGGCGCGCCCCCGCGACATCCGCCACCGCCGTGGCCATCGGCGCGTGGATGCCGAGCGTCGCGCGCGTGGTGGATGCGGCACCGCCGCCGAAGCCGACGAGCACGCCCGCCGCGCCCGTGCGCATGAGGTGCAGTGCCGCGGTGTAGGTGGCCGCGCCGCCCACGATCACGGGCACGTCGAGCTCGTAGATGAACTTCTTGAGGTTCAACGGCTCCTGGTTCTTCGAGACGTGCTCGGCCGAGACCGTCGTGCCTCGGATCACGAAGAGGTCGACGCCGGCGGCGACGACGGTCTCGTACAGCTCCTGGGTGCGCTGGGGCGAGAGCGCGCCGGCCACGGTGACGCCCGCGGAGCGGATCTCGGCCAGCCGGGCGGTGACCAGGTCGGGCTTGATCGGCTCGGCGTAGAGCTGCTGCATCCGCGCGGTCGCCCGGTCGGGCTCGAGGTTGCGGATCTCGGCGAGCACGGGCTCGGGATCCTCGTACCGGGTCCACAGGCCCTCGAGGTCGAGCACCCCGAGGCCGCCGAGCTGGCCCATCATGATCGCCGTGCGGGGCGAGACCACCGAGTCCATCGGCGCCGCGAGGAACGGGATGTCGAACTGGTAGGCGTCGATCGACCAGCCGACCGAGACGTCCTCGGGGTCGCGCGTGCGCCGGCTGGGCACGATGGCGATGTCGTCGAACGCGTAGACGCGACGGCCCCGCTTGGAACGGCCGATCTCGATCTCCTGGGTCACCCGTCAACCCTAGCGAACCCGCCCCGCCGCCGCCCGGCGACGGGCGTCACCGGGCTCGGACGACGCGCGACTCGTCCCAGACCGGGGCATCCGCCTCGACCACCTCGCCGTCGGAGCGGAACACCACGAACCGATCGAAGCTACGAGCGAACCAGCGGTCGTGGGTCACCCCCAGCACCGTGCCGTCGAAGCGCGAGAGGGCGTCCTCGAGCGCCTCGGCCGAGACGAGGTCGAGGTTGTCGGTGGGCTCGTCCAGCAGCAGCAGGGTCACGCCCGAGAGCTCGAGCAGCAGGATCTGCATGCGCGCCTGCTGGCCGCCCGACAGGGACTCGAAGCGCTGCTGGGCGGATGCCGCGAGCCCGTACCGGTCGAGCGCCGAGCTGGCCGCCTCACGGGCCATGCCCTCGCGGTTGGCGTCGCCGCGATGCAGGATCTCGAGCAGGGTGCGCCCGTGGAACTCGGGATGCTCGTGGTTCTGCGCGAACCAGCCGGGCACCACTCGGGCGCCGAGCGCTGCGCGCCCCGCGTGCGGCACGCGCGCGAGCGTCTCGCCCACCGTGGTCACGTGCCCGAGCGTGCGGTCGGGCTCGGTGCCGCCGCCGGCGAGCAGTCGCAGGAAGTGCGACTTGCCCGAGCCGTTCGAGCCGAGCACCGCGACCCGGTCGCCGTACCAGACCTCGAGGTCGAACGGCTTCATCAGGCCCGTGAGCTCGAGGCGCTCGCAGACCACGGCACGCTTGCCGGTACGCGATCCGCGCAGCCGCATCGACACCGCCTGCGCCGGAGGGCGCTCCTCGGGCGGGCCCGCCTCCTCGAACTTGCGCAGGCGGGTCACTGCCGCCTGGTAGCGCGACGCCATGCCGTCGTTGTACGTCGCCTTCAGCTTCATGGTGGCGACGAGCTGCTTCAGCGCCGCGTGCTGCTCGTCCCAGCGCCGGCGCAGCTCGTCGAGGCGCGCGAAACGCTCCTCCCGCGCCTCGTGGTAGCCCTCGAAGCCGCCCCCGTGCACCCACGCGGTGTTGCCGGCCGCGCCGAGCTCGAGCGTCACGATGCGGTCGGCGGCGCGCGCGAGCAGCTCCCGGTCGTGCGAGACGAGCAGCACCGTCTTCGGCGTCGCGCGGAGCTCCGCCTCGAGCCAGCGCTTGCCGGGCACGTCGAGCGAGTTGTCGGGCTCGTCGAGCAGCAGCACCTGCTCGGGCCCGCGCAGCAGCGCCTCGAGTGCGAGCCGCTTCTGCTCGCCGCCCGAGAGGGTGCCGAGCTCACGCCACTTCGCCCGCTCGAACGGGATGCCGAGTGCCGCCATCGTGCAGTGGTCCCAGACGACCTCCTGCTCGTAGCCTCCGGCCTCCGCGTACTCGGCGAGCGCCGACGCGTAGCGCATCTGGGTGGCGGTGTCGTCGGTCTCGATGAGCGCGTCCTCGGATGCCTCGAGCTCGATCGCCGCGGCACGGATGCGCGACGGCGCGACCGACACGAGCAGTCCCGCGACCGTCTCGGCCGCGCCGGGCGCCGTGCGTCCGGTGCCCACGAACTGGTCCATCACCCCGAGGCCGCCGTCGACCTGCACGCTGCCCTCGTCGGCCCGCAGGTCGCCGCGGATGATCCGCAGCAGCGTCGACTTGCCCGCGCCGTTCGCGCCGATGAGCGCGGTCGTGCGCCCCTCCGTCACCCGGAAGGCCAGGTCGGCCAGCAGCGGCCGGCCGTCCGGCAGCGAGAAGGAGACGCCGTTGACGTCGATGAAGCCCATGGGGAGTTTTCCGTTCGATCCGCGGCCCGGCCGCACCGCCCCGCGGGCAGCCGATCAGACTACCGCCACGCGGCATCCGTCGCCACCCCGCCCTCGTGGGGCAAGCTGGAGGCATGCAACGCGTCGCCGCCGAACCGCTGGACATCCTCCGCACCCGGACGAGTGCGAAATGGCGGAGCTTCCCGCCGGACGTACTGCCGCTGCCGGTCGCCGAGATGGACTATCCGCTCGCCGAGCCGATCGCCCACGCGCTGCACGCCGCCGTCGACCGCTCGGACACCGGGTACTCGTCGGGCAGCCGCCCCGTGGCGGAGGCGTTCCAGGGCTTCGCCGCCACCCGGCTCGGCTGGGACGTCGACCCCGCCCGGGTGACCTGCACGGCCGACGTGAGCCTCGGCAACGTCGAGGTGCTCCGGCGCGTCACGCAGCCGGGCGACGGGGTCGTCATCACGTCGCCGGTGTACTACCCGTTCTTCGACCTGCTCCCCGAGGCGGGATGCGCGGTCGTCGACGTGCCGCTGCTCGGCGGGATCGACGAGGGCTGGTCGCTCGACCTCGACGGGATCGACGCGGCATTCGCGGCGGGCGCCCGCGCGATGCTGCTGTGCAATCCGCACAACCCGACCGGCACGGTCCCGGATGCCCCGACGCTCGCCGCCCTCGCCGACATCGCCGCCCGCCACGACGTGACGATCGTCTCCGACGAGGTGCACGGGCCGCTCGCGCAACCGGCGACGCCGTACACGCCGTTCCTCACGGTGTCGGACGCCGCACGCGAGCACGGCGTCGCCGTCACCGCGGCCACCAAGGCCTTCAACCTCGCCGGGCTCAAGACCGCCCTCATCGTCACGGCGAGCGATCGGGGCGACCGGGTGCGGGCCGCCATGCCGTACGAGGTCGAGTGGCGCATGAGCCAGTTCGGCGCGATCGCGACCATCGCGGCGTTCCGCGAGGGCGGCCCGTGGCTCGACGGCGTGCTCGCGAGCCTCGACGACAACCGGCGGCTGCTCGCCGACCTGATCGCCGACGAGCTGCCGGGCGTCGGATACCGGATGCCCGACGCGAGCTACCTCGCCTGGCTCGACCTCTCCGCCCTCGGCTGGGGTGACGACCCCGCCGCGTACGCGCTCGAGCACGCCAGGGTCGCCCTCGCGAACGGGCCGAGGTTCGGCGCGATCGCCGGGCGAGGACACGCGCGGCTCAACTTCGCGTGCACGCCGGAGGTGCTGGCGGAGGCGGTGACGCGGCTGGGGGATGCACGGGTGTCGCCGGTCGAGTAGCGCCGAAGGCGCCTATCGAGACCGCAGGTCGAGTAGCGCCGAAGGCGCGTATCGAGACCGCGGTCACGGCGCTTCGCGCCGGCGCTTCGCGGCCGCGGGGCTTGCGTCTCGCGGTCTGCCGCGGCACGCTTCGCGGCGCTGGCGCGCCGCGAGCGCTACGGCTGCCGCCTTTGTGAGGGAGGCGTGTCGCCGCTTCGCGGCGCCACGCCAACCCTCACCGCGTGTAGTTCGGCGCCTCCACGACGATCTGCACGTCGTGCGGGTGCGACTCCTTGAGACCCGCCGGCGTGATCCGCACGAAGCGGCCCTTCACCTTGAGCTCGGGGATGCTGCGGGCGCCCACGTAGAACATCGACTGGCGCAGCCCGCCGACGAGCTGGTAGGCCACGGCCGAGACCGGACCGCGGAACGGCACCTGGCCCTCGATGCCCTCGGGGATCAGCTTGTCGTCCGACGGCACGTCCGCCTGGAAGTAGCGGTCCTTGGAGTACGACGTCTTCTTGCCGCGCGTCTGGAGCGCACCGAGCGACCCCATGCCGCGGTAGGTCTTGAACTGCTTGCCGTTCTGGAAGACCAGCTCGCCCGGGCTCTCGGCCGTGCCGGCGAGGAGCGAGCCGAGCATCACCGTGTCGGCGCCGGCGACGAGGGCCTTCGCGATGTCGCCCGAGTACTGCAGGCCGCCGTCGGCGATGAGCGGCACGCCGGCGGGCCTCGTGGCCTTCGACGCCTCGTAGACCGCCGTGACCTGGGGCACCCCGACGCCGGCGACGACGCGCGTGGTGCAGATCGACCCCGGACCGACGCCGACCTTCACGGCGTCCGCGCCCGCGTCGACGAGCGCCTGCGCACCCTCGCGGGTCGCGACGTTGCCGCCGATCACGTCGATGTGGGCGAACGTCGGGTCGGACTTGAGCCGACGGATGATGTCGAGCACGCCCGCGCTCTCGCCGTTGGCGGTGTCGACGACGAGCACGTCCACGCCGGCGTCGCGGAGGGCCTCTGCGCGCTCCCACGCGTCGCCGAAGAAGCCCATGGCCGCACCGACGCGGAGGCGCCCCTCGGCGTCCTTGGTGGCGTTCGGGTACTGCTCGGACTTGTCGAAGTCCTTCACGGTGATGAGGCCGGTGAGCCGGCCGGCGCCGTCGACGAGCGGCAGCTTCTCGACCTTGTGCTGGGCGAAGATCGCGATGGCCTCGTCGGGGTCCATGCCCACCCGGCCGGTGATCAGCGGCATCTTCGTCATGACGTCGCGCACGAAGGTGGAGGGCTTCTCGAAGTCGGAGACGAAACGCATGTCGCGGTTCGTGATGATGCCGACCAGCACGCCCTCGCCATCGACGACCGGGAGGCCGCTCACGCGGTAGGTGGCGCACAGGTGGTCGACCTCGGCGACGGTCGCGTCGGGCGTCGTCGTCACGGGGTTGGACACCATGCCCGACTCGCTGCGCTTCACCCGGTCGACCATGTCGGCCTGCTCGGCGATGGAGAGGTTGCGATGCAGGATGCCGATACCGCCCTGCCGGGCCATGGCGATCGCCATGCGCGCCTCGGTGACGGTGTCCATCGCGGCCGACAGCAGGGGCGTCGACACCTCGATGCGGCGGGTGAGGCGCGAGGTCGTGTCGGCCTCGCTCGGGATCACGTCGGTGTGACCTGGCAGCAGCAGGACGTCGTCGTAGGTCAGTCCTGTGAATCCGAACGGATCTGCCTGATCCATCTCTCCCCTTCGTTCCGAGTCGTGGGTCGCCCGTGAGTCGAGCGTCTCGACGGGATGCATCAATGTTAAGCGAGTTTGCGCAGCGGGCATTCCCCGGATAACAATCGAGGGCCATTGTGCCTGCGTGTGAAACACATGGGACATAATCGGCACGTACTGTCGACGAGGACGTCGACGGGAAAGACCCGGACCCGAGACGGCCATCAGCCGCGCCGGGACCCTTGGAGGTGCAGTGGAACCCACGCAAACAGTCGCAAGACGGTCACGCGGGAGGTGGCTCATCCTCTTCGGAATCCTGTTGTCCGCACTCACCCTCTCCGGCATCGCAGCGTCCCCTGCGATGGCGGTGACCGGGAGTACGGCGACGGAGGCCGAGGAGTTCGAGTACTTCTTCAGCGGCAACGTGACCTTCGACGACGAGCCATTGGAAGGCGTCCGCATCACGGTCGAGGGCAACGGCTACGACGCGGAGACCGAGACCGACGCCGAAGGCAAGTGGACCATCGGCGTGCCCGAGAAGGCCGAGTACGAGCTCACGCTCGACGAGGACACCCTCCCCGAGGGCGTCGTGGTCGAGGACGGCCAGGCGACCGTGACGGCCGAGTTCGGCCTCACCAACCGCAAGTCGGTGAACTTCTTCCTCGGCGAAGGCCAGCGGGTGACCACCGACATCGCCGCCCAGGTGCTGATCAGAGTGGTCAACGGCCTGAACTTCGGCCTGCTCCTCGCGCTCGCGGCGATCGGCCTCTCGCTGATCTTCGGAACGACGGGCCTGTCGAACTTCGCGCACGCGGAGATGATCACGTTCGGCGCGCTCATGGTGCTCACGTTCGGCGTCGATCTCGCGCTGCCGATCTGGCTGGCGATCATCATCGCCGTCGTACTCAGCGGCGCGCTCGGCTGGACGCTCGACGCGACGATCTGGAAACCGCTCCGGCGGCGCGGCGTCGCGCTGATCCCGCTCATGATCGTGAGCATCGGCCTGTCGCTCGCCCTGCGGTACACGTACCAGTTCTTCTACGGCGGCTCCACCAGGCAGCTGCCGGGCGCGACGATCCCGTCCGACATCCACCTCGGTCCCGTCACGCTCTCGTGGATCGACGTGGCCAGCATGGCCACCTCGATCGTGGTGCTGCTCGCCTTCGCGTTCTTCCTGCTGCGCACCCGCATCGGCAAGGCGACGCGTGCGGTCTCCGACAACCCCAGCCTCGCGGCTGCGAGCGGCATCGACGTCGACCGCGTCATCCGCATCGTCTGGGTCGCCGGCGGCACGCTGGCCGGTCTCTCCGGCATCCTCTGGGCGTACTTCCGGCCCGGCGTCAGCTGGGACATGGGCTTCCAGATCCTGCTGCTCGTCTTCGCCGCGGTCACGCTCGGCGGTCTCGGCACGGCGTTCGGCGCACTCGTGGGCTCGATCATCGTGGGCCTGTTCATCGAGTTGTCGACGCTCTGGCTGCCATCCGACATGAAGTACGTGGGCGCGCTCGTCGTGCTGATCCTCGTGCTGCTGTTCCGACCGCAGGGCATCCTCGGTCGCCGCGAGAGAATCGGCTAAGGAGGACCGACCATGATCGACTGGATTGCGATCTTCTCGAACGCGGCGCAGGAGCTCATCAGCCCCACGACCGCTGCCTACGCCCTGGCCGCCCTCGGCCTGGCGATCCACTTCGGCTACACGGGCCTCCTGAACTTCGGTCAGGCGGGCTTCATGGCCCTCGGTGCCTACGGTTACGCGATCTCCACGCTCTCGTTCGGATTCCCCGTGTGGGCGTCCGTGCTGGTGGGCGTCGGGGCATCCGTGATCTTCGCCCTCATCCTCGGTATCCCGACGCTGCGCCTGCGGGCCGACTACCTCGCGATCGTCACCATCGCGGCGGCGGAGATCCTGCGGCTCATCTTCACGACGAACACGTTCGACTCCCTCACGGGATCGGCGAGCGGCCTGCAGGGGTACAAGGGCGGCTTCGCCGACCTGAACCCCATCCCGCCGGGCACGTACGGCTTCGGACCCTTCACGTACAACGCGTACGACTGGTGGATCCGGATCGTGGGCTGGACCCTCGTCGTGATCTTCGCGCTGCTCACCTGGCTGATCATGCGCAGCCCGTGGGGCCGCGTCATCAAGGGCATCCGCGAGGATGAGGACGCCGTGCGCGCCCTCGGCAAGAACGTGTACTCCTACAAGATGCAGAGCCTCATCCTCGGTGGCGTGTACGGCACCCTCGCGGGCATGATCTTCATCCTGCCGCGAGCGGTGGTGCCGGCCAACTACCAGACGTCGCTCACGTTCTTCATCTACGCGATCCTGCTCCTCGGCGGGGCCGCGACGATCCTCGGACCGGTCATCGGCTCGATGATCTTCTGGGTGCTGCTGTCCTTCTTCTCGGGCTTCGTCGCCCGAGCGGTGGAGGCGGGCTGGTTCCCCTTCATGACGCAGGTGCAAGCCGGTCAGCTTCGGTTCATCCTGGTCGGGGTGGCGATTATGCTGATTGTCATCTTCAGGCCTCAGGGCATCTTCGGAAACAAGAAGGAGCTGGCCTTTGTCAAGTGACGTCACTCCCACGGCCAAGCCGGTGAAGACCACCGGCCTCCACGTCGGCGACGCCGGCCCGGGTGTCCGCAAGGTCGACCCGATCCTCATCGCCGACGGCGTCAAGCGCACCTTCGGCGGCCTCACCGCCGTCGATGTCGCCCACGTCGAGGTCCCACGCGGAGCGATCACGGCCCTCATCGGTCCGAACGGCGCCGGCAAGACCACGTTCTTCAACCTGCTCACGGGCTTCGACAAGCCCGACGAGGGCAAGTGGGAGTTCGACGGTCGATCGCTCGCGCACGTCCCCGCGTACCGGGTGGCCCGCATGGGGCTCATCCGCACCTTCCAGCTGACCAAGGCGCTCGGCCTGCTCACCGTCATGGACAACATGAAGCTCGGCGCGAAGAGCCAGACGGGAGAGAACCTGTTCCGTTCGGTCCTGCCGTTCCTCTGGCGCAAGCAGGAGGACGGGATCGAGGAGAAGGCGGTCGAGCTGCTCACGCGGTTCAAGCTCGAGCCCAAGAAGGACGACTACGCGGCGAGCCTCTCGGGCGGGCAGCGGAAGCTCCTCGAGATGGCCAGGGCGCTCATGAGCGACCCGACGCTGGTGATGCTCGACGAGCCGATGGCGGGCGTCAACCCGGCGCTCACGCAGTCGCTGCTCGACCACATCCTCGACCTGAAGTCGCAGGGCATGACCGTGCTCTTCGTCGAGCACGACATGCACATGGTCCGCCACATCGCCGACTGGGTGATCGTGATGGCCGAGGGCCAGATCGTCGCGGAGGGCGACCCGCACACCGTGATGCAGGATCCCGCCGTGATCGACGCCTATCTCGGCGCCCACCACGACGCCGACCTCGGGATCGACACCGAGCATGTCGAGGTACTGAAGGAGCTCATCGATGACGAACAGTGAACCCACCGCAGCTGCGGTGCTCGACCCGGTGGCCGAGCCCGTCGTCGAGGTCGACGCCGTCACGGCCGGCTACCTGCCCGGCGTGAACATCCTCAACGCGTGCTCCCTCATCGCACGACAGGGCGAGCTCATCGGCATCATCGGCCCGAACGGCGCCGGCAAGTCGACGCTGCTCAAGTCGATCTTCGGACTCGTGAAGGTGCGCGAGGGCACGATCAAGCTGAACGGCGAGGAGATCACGAACCTCAAGGCGAACAAGCTCGTCTCCAAGGGCGTCGGCTTCGTGCCGCAGACGAACAACGTGTTCCCCTCGCTCACCATCCAGGAGAACCTCGAGATGGGCATGTTCCAGAAGCCCAAGGGGCTGAAGGAGCGGCTCGAGTTCGTCACCGAGATCTTCCCCGAACTCGGCAAGCGACTCGGACAGCGCGCCGGATCGCTCTCCGGCGGTGAACGCCAGATGGTCGCCATGTCGCGCGCGCTCATGATGGGCCCGCACGTGATGCTCCTCGACGAGCCCTCCGCGGGCCTGTCGCCGGTGCGCCAGGACGAGGCCTTCCTGCGCGTCAAGGAGATCAACCGCGCGGGCGTGACCACCATCATGGTCGAGCAGAACGCCCGCCGCTGCCTGCAGATCTGCGACCGCGGCTACGTGCTCGACCAGGGTCACGATGCCTACACCGGCACCGGACGGGACCTGCTGAACGACCCCAAGGTGATCGGCCTCTACCTGGGCACGCTCGGCCAGGACTGACCGACGACGACCACGAAGGGGGCGGATGCTGCGGCATCCGCCCCCTTCGCGTTGTCCCCCATCCGCCGCCCGCACGTCGCGTCGGCTTCCGGTCCGACGTCGCTCACGGGCAGCGGATGCGGGCCACGTCGCCGATCAGCGCCTCCTGCAGGACGACGGGCACGTTGGTGCCGCGGAGACCCCGCGGGGACCGACGCCCGACGGACGATGGCACGACGCGCGTGCGCTCGCGGACGCCCGCGTGGCCTGGGAACCACCCGGTGGCCCAGGGCGGCAGTGGCGTTCGTCCCCGGCGTCTGCGTCCCGCGGCGCGCCCGAGGAAGCGGACGGAGCGGTGGTCGCCCGCTGCTCGAACCCCACATGCGCTGCGCCTCGTGCACCGGTCGACGAGCCGGTCCCGTCACCGATCGAAGCTGTCCCCCGATCTCGAGTTCCGGCCGGATCCCGGGCACGCGAAAGGGCCCCGGCCGAAGCCGGGGCCCTTCCAGACGTGACCTACTAGTTGATGCGCGAGTAGGTGTTGTCTTCGGCGTACTCGTAGATGCCGATGGTGGCCTCGGTCGGGTCACCGTTCTCGTCGAGTCCGATCGGGCCGGACGGGCCGTCCCAGTCGATCTGCTCGCCATCGGCGAGGAGGGCGGCGGCGTCGGCGAAGGAGGAGACCTTCTCGCCGTCACCGGTGCCGCCCGACACCTGTCGGAGGTACTCGGCGATGTCGGCACCCTCGGTGCTGTTGGCCGCGTAGGCCGCGAGGGCGATCAGCATCGTGGCGTCGTACGACTCGGGGCCGTAGCTGAAGTCGGCCAGCGCGGGGTCGACACCGAGCAGCTGCTCGCGGAAGTCGTCCTCGAGCTTCGGGCCGGGCAGCGTGCCCTTCGAGCCGGCGATCAGGCCCGGCGCGAAGTCCGGGCTGTAGTCCGCCAGGTTGCCGTCGACGAAGTAGAGCTGGTCGCCGGGGTAGCCCGAACCGACGAGCGCCGGGACGACGACCTTGGCCTCATCGAACGTGATGACCGCCACGGCGTCGGGGTTGGCCGCGTTGATCGCGGACAGCTGCGCGTCGAAGTTCGAGTCGCCCGTGTTGAAGAGCTCCTCGGCCACGACCTCGCCACCAGCAGCCTCGAACGCCTCGGTGGTCGCGGCCGCGAGGCCGGTGCCGTAGGGGTCGTTCAGGACGAGGAGGCCGAGCGTCGATGCGCCGTCCTCCGCGATCAGGTTGCCGAGCACCTCACCCTGGAGGAGGTCGGACGGCGCGGTACGGAAGTACAGGCCGCTGTCCTCGTAGTCGGTGAAGTCGGGCGACGTGTTGGCGGGCGAGAACTGCACGACGCCTGCCGACGTGATCTGGTCGATGACCGTGAAGGAGACACCCGACGACGCAGCGCCGACGATGGCCGAGACGTCCTGCGAGAGGAGGTCGGTCACCGAGACGGTCGCGATGTCGGTCGTGGTGTCGCCGGAGTCGCGGTAGATGACCTCGACGTTGATTCCGAGGTCGGCCTCGTTGATCTGCTGCGCCGCGAGCTCGACTCCGGCCTCCTCGGGCGGGCCGAGGAAGGCGAGCGTTCCACTCTGCGGAAGGATCGTGCCGATCTTGAGAGTGAGGTCTCGTTCGCCGGCCTCGACGGGCAGGGCGTCGCCGGCGGCCTCGGTCGGTTCTTCCGATTCGGCGGGGGCCGGGGCACCCGAACTGCACGCAGTGAGGAGGAGGGCGCTGACGCCGGCGAGGGCGACTCCCGTCCATGCTGCGCGAGCCGAGCGCGAGGCCGTGGCCTTCGCGAATACGCTCATGTTGCTCCTTGGGACTGAAGGATTGGTACACAAAGCAGCGCCTGATGACGCCGTGTGTTTGACAGTATTGCGCCCCCAAGGCGGAAACAAGTCACCGCGGTCACAACCGTGTAACACCACAGGAATCGTTACCTTGCCGACACCTTCCCCTGCAGGCGCGCACGGAATCGTCGTGCCGAGGCCGCACGACGCTCGGATCGCGCGTGGCCCCCGTCGGGGTGCCATGGCCCGCGCCGACGGCTCAGATGGGCTCCTCGATCGCCTCCGCGGCCGACCGGCGGGAGGTCCGCACACCGCGCACCAGGTCGAAGGTGAGCACGATCAGGGCGAGCCAGACGAGGCCGAACCCGACCCAGCGCTCGGGCGGCATCGGCTCCTGCAGCACGACGACGCCGACGAGGAACTGGATGAACGGGGCGAAGTACTGGATGAAGCCCATGTAGATGAGCGGCAGGCGTCGCGACGCCGCCGCGAAGAGCAGCAGCGGCACCGCGGTGACCGCGCCCGCGAGGAGGAGGAGCGTCGTGTGCCACGGGCTGACGGTGCCCATCGTGAGCCCGGTCGTCATGGCGACCAGCACGAGCTGCGCCACCGCGAGCGGCGCGAGCCACGCGGTCTCCAGCGTGAGGCCCGACACGGCGTCGACCTTCGGCCCCACCCGTTTCTTGATGAGTCCGTAGAAGCCGAAGGAGAAGGCGAGCACGAGGGCGATCCACGGCAGCTGGCCGTAGCCGATCGCGAGCACGATCACGGCGACGATCGAGATCCCCACCGCGACCCACTGCGTGGCGTTCAGGCGCTCGCGCAGCACGAGCACGCCGAGGAAGACCGTGACGATCGGGTTGATGAAGTAGCCGAGCGCAGCCTCCACCACCTGGTTCGAGAGGGTCGCGTACACGTACGTCTGCCAATTGATGAAGATGAGGACGCCCGCGAGTCCCATCGTCAGCACGACCCGACGATCGCGCACCAGCGTGGCGAACGGGCGCCAGGCCCGCGTCACGGTGATGAGCAGTGCGCAGAAGGCGAGCGAGAGCAGCACGCGCCATCCGACGATCTCGACCGGCCCAGCGGGTGCCAGCGCGATGAAGTAGACCGGCAGGAATCCCCACAGCCCGTACGACCCGATCGCGAAGGCCAGACCCGCTCGGCTCACGTGCGCGGGCTGCGGGGCGGTGCTCGGGTTCACGGTCTGCGGGCGGGAGGACACCCGCTCAGACTACGCCCGGCCGGGCGCGCTCCGGATCGGGTGGGCTGCCGTTCATCGTCGACATCCGGACCGTCCGACCCGGGATGCACGGTCGCGCCTGGCGGCGGCGAGCGCCGGCGGCGCGCTGCCGGGTACGACGAAGCCCGGATGCCGCTGGGGCATCCGGGCTTCGGATCGAGCGCGTGTCGACTACCGGACGACGACCGCGAGCACGTCGCGAGCCGACAGCACGAGGTAGTCCTCGCCGCCGAACTTCACCTCGGTGCCGCCGTACTTCGAGTAGATGACCTTGTCGCCGACGGCAACGTCGAGCGGGACGCGGTTGCCGTTGTCATCGATGCGACCGGGACCGACCGCCACGACCTCGCCCTCCTGGGGCTTCTCCTTGGCGGTGTCGGGGATCACGAGACCCGACGCGGTGGTCTGCTCGGCCTCGACCTGCTTGATGACGATGCGATCCTCGAGCGGCTTGATGGAAACCGACACGGTTGACCTCTTTCTTGACGAAGACTGGTTAGCAGCCTCACAGCGAGAGTGCTAAAGCGAGTCTAGGCGCGATTTGGCACTCGTGCAACGTGAGTGCCAGCGGCTCGGAGTGGGGTGCTAGCGTGGCCGGGTGGATCGCGCCGAGCTCGTCGAACTGCTCTCCCCCGAGGGCCTGCGCCTGCTCGACGGGCTGCCCGAGTGGGATTCGAAGGCCGACATCGTGCGCACCGTCGCCGACCTGCGGCGGCAGGGCCATTCCGCGGGGCTCGTCGCGGCCGTGCTCAGCCAGGCGAAGCTCCGCTCGCGGGCGCGCGCGAAGTTCGGCGAGTTCGCAGCGCACATGCTGTTCACCGAGGCGGGGCTCGAGCAGGCCACGCGCCTCAACGTCGCGGCACTCCACGCGGGCCGGTTCGCCCGCGCCGGCATCGACCACGTCGCCGACCTCGGATGCGGCATCGGCGGCGACGCCCTCGCGCTCGCCGCGGTCGAGCTCGAGGTCACCGCGGCCGAGGCCGACGAGGTCACCGCGGCGATCGCCGCCTACAACCTGACGCCGTTCCCCAAGGCCGAGGTGCTGCACCTGCCGGCCGAGGAGGTGCCCCTCGGCGGCATCGGCGGCGCCTGGCTCGACCCCGCCCGGCGCACGACGTCCGGCGGCACCACCCGTCGCATCGCGGATGCGGCCGACTACTCCCCGAGCCTCGACTTCGCGTTCGGCCTGGCCGAGCGCATGCCGGTCGGCGTGAAGCTCGGTCCGGGCACCGATCGGGACGTCATCCCCGCCGGCTCGGAGGCGCAGTGGGTGTCGGTCGACGGCGACGTCGTCGAGCTCGCGGTCTGGCAGGGCGCGGTGGCCCGTCCGGGCGTCGGGCGCGCGGCCCTGGTCATCCGCGGCGACGGCGCCGCCGAGCTCACGGCTCCGGCCGACAGCGAGGACGCCCCCGTGGGCCCGCTCGGCGACTACCTGTACGAGCCCGACGGTGCGGTCATCAGGGCGCGCCTCATCGGCGACCTCGCCCGTGCGAACGGTGCGTGGATGCTGAGCGACGGCATCGCGTACCTCACCGCGGATGCCGCCGTCGACTCGCCGTTCGCACGGGGCTTCCGCGTGCTCGACCGGCTCCCCGCCGACGAGCGGCAGCTGCGGCAGGCGCTCGCGGCCCGCCGCATCGGCACGCTCGAGATCAAGAAGCGCGGGGTCGACGTCGATCCGGCGGCGCTGCGCACGCGGTTGAAGCTCCGGGGCGACGAGAGCGCCACGATCGTCCTCACGCGCGAGGAGGGCCGCCACGTGGCGCTCCTCGTCGAGCGGATCTGATCCCGAGCGCGACCGGGCCCTCGGCCGTCGATCAGTGCGGGAGCGCGCCGAACACGATGGCGTAGTACCCGATCCAGACGGCGGCGAACACCAGTCCGGCGATGCCGGTGCCGATGCCCACGAACGCGAGGGTGCGCCCCTCCTCCTCGCGCCGAAGGCCGAGCACGCCGAACACGATGGCGGCGATCGACAGCGGGAGCATCCATCCGACGAACAGCGACGCCGCGGCGCCGATCACGCCGACGACCGCGGCGATCCAGCTGTAGACCCGTCGCTGCGTCTCCTCCTCGTCGCCGTCGGATGCCTCGCCGGCGAGTTCCGGGCGGTGCACGACGAGCAGCTGCCCGGTGGGCACCGACCGCAGCTCGCCGGTGTCGAAGGGCACGTCGAACTCGCGCACGGCTGGGTCGGCGCGCAGCGTCGGCTCGGTCGGCGCGGGCACGGCGGAGTCGGCGCGCAGCGTCGGCTCGGTCGGCGCGCGCATGGCCTCGTCGAGCGCGGGCGCGTCGGAGGGTGGCACCGGTAGGGACGCGCCCGACGGCGCGCCGGACACCACGCCCGGCGGGATCTCCCGGGGCGCACCGTTCCCGTCCGCGGTGGGAGCCGCCCGGGAACGGTCGGGGGCCGCGCCGCCTGGCGTGGCCCCCTCGCGATCCGACATCATCCGCCTCAGTACGTGTAGTCGACGTAGCCCGGCAGGGTCGCGAACGCGACGCTCCAGAGGATGATGGAGAGGAGCGCGATCGCGATGCCGACGAAGCCGAGGATGATGCCCGTGAGCCACATCCCCTTCGCCGCCGGCTCCTTGCGCTTGCCGATGAAGCCGAGCACCACCGCGCCCGCGGGGATGACCAGCTGCATGATGCCGCCCACGATCGGGATGAACACGACGAAGAAGCCGACGATGCCCACGATGCCCGCGATGAGCGAGATCAGGCTGAACACCGGGGTGGGCTTGGCCGGCGTCGTGCCGTAGGCGGGCGCGACGTAGCCGGGCTGGCCGTATCCGGGCTGCTGCGAACCGTAGGCCGGCTGCTGCGAACCGTATGCCGGCTGCTGAGGTGCCCCGTACGGCGAGCCGCCGTCGGTGCCGTACCCGCCTGGAGGCGGGGGCGGCGTGGTCGAGCCGTAGCTCGGGGGCACGGGGGGTGCGGGGGGTGCCGGCGGCGCCGGCGGCTCGGGTGCGGAGGGCACCTCGGGCGTTCCGGGCGCGGCGGGGACCTCGGGCGTCGACGGTTCCACGGGAGCGGGGAACGCCGGCTCGGGCTCCGACGGCACGGTCGGCTCCTCGGGCGACGGCGGCACGAGGGGCTCGTCGGGCTCGACCGGGACGATGGGCTCCTCGGGCACCTTCGGTGCGTCGGGGTTGTTGGGGTCACTCATGGCATCCGCCTTTCGTGGTGGTCGGAGTCGGTGATCAGTACGTGGTCGTGAAGCCGTTCGAGGCGGCGAGCACCCCGAGGAACGCGAAGAGCAGGACCATGCCCAGGACGAAGAGCACGACGCCGATGTAGCCGATGACGAGGCCGGCGATCGCCATGCCACGGCCCTCTTCGCCGGTCTTCTTGATCTGGCTGAGCGAGATGTGACCGCAGATGATGCCGGCGATGAAGCCGATGCCCGTGGCGATGCCGACGAGCGAGGCCACGAGCGAGATGATCGCCAGCGTGTTGGTCTTGGTGCCGGTCGGCTGCCCGTAGGCGGTGACGGGCTGCTGGCCGTAGGCGGGGGCGGTCTGTCCGTAGGCCGGGGCGGCGGGCTCCCCGTAGGCTGGGGCGGGCGGGGGCGGCACGGGAGTGCCGGGCTCTTCGGGACGGTTCGGATCGGTCACGGTCGGTGTTCCCCTCGATGCTGTGGATACGGTGGTCGCCGCGACACGCGGCGCCGGCGGCTGCGGTACGCGTGCGAGCGCGGCATCCGCTGTCTACGCTGCACACACTATCGCGGTGGCTGCGCGCCTGCACAGACTCTGCGCCGCGGTGGCGTCAGACCTGGATCTCGGTCACCGGGAGGGTGGAATCCGCGCCGAACGCGAGTGCCGACGGATCGTGTCCGGCCATGATCAGTTGGGCGCCGAGCGCGGCGATCATGGCGCCGTTGTCGGTGCACAGGGACAGCGGCGGCACCCGCAGCGCGATTCCCGCGGCATCCGCCCGCTGCTGCGCCACCTCGCGCAGGCGCGAGTTCGCGACGACGCCTCCGCCGAGGAGGAGCCGGGGCACGCCGAGCTCGGTGCAGGCCGCGACGGCCTTCGAGACGAGCACGTCGACGACCGCCTCGCGGAAGCTCGCCGCCACGTCGGCGAGCGGCACGGGTTCGCCGGCCGCCTCGCGCTGCTCCACCCACCTGGCGACCGCGGTCTTGAGGCCCGAGAAGCTGAAGTCGTAGCGGTGGGCCACGAGGTCCTTGGGCAGGGTGAGCCCGCGTGGGAAGCGGATGGCCGTCGGGTCTCCCCCGATGGCGGCGCGGTCGATCTCGGGTCCGCCGGGATAGGGCAGGCCGAGCAGTCGTGCGACCTTGTCGAACGCCTCGCCCGCGGCATCGTCGATGGTCTCGCCGAGGAGTTCCACGTCGGCCACGAGGTCGCGCACGAGGAGGAGCGACGTGTGCCCCCCCGACACGAGCAGTGCCACCGTGGGCGTCTCGAGGGGCGCCTCGTCGTCGAGGAGGTCGGCCCCGACGTGGCCGACCAGGTGGTTGACGGCGTAGATCGGCCGCTCGAGCGCGAGCGCCAGCGCCTTGGCGGCACCGACGCCCACCATGAGCGCACCGGCGAGGCCCGGTCCGCTCGTGACGGCGACGGCGTCCACGTCGCCGAGCTCGACGTCGGCCTCGGCGAGCGCCGCGGCGATCGTCGGTCCGAGCGCCTCCAGGTGGGCGCGCGCCGCCACCTCGGGCACCACGCCGCCGTAGCGGGCGTGCTCCTCCATGGACGAGGCGATCACGTTGGCGAGCAGGGCGGTGCCGCGCACGATGCCGACGCCGGTCTCGTCGCACGAGGTCTCGATGCCGAGCACGAGCGGTGCCTCGCGGTTCACGCGCCGCCCCGCTCGCCGGCTGCGCGTCGGGCGGCGGCGGCCGGGTCGTCGCGACCGGCCGCGACGCCGGACTCCGCCGGCCTGGTCACCGCAGCGGGCACCGTGAGCCGCATCGAGATGGCATCCACGCCGTCGGGCTGGTAGTAGCCGCGGCGCACTCCGATCTCGACGAAGCCGAGCGAGGCGTAGAGCGCCCGGGCGATGGGGTTGTCGGCACGCACCTCGAGGAACAGCTCCGCGACGTGCCGGCGGCGGGCCTGGGTGATGAGCGCGTGCATGAGGCCGCGACCGAGGCCGATGCCGCGGGCGAACGGCGCGACCGCGATGGTCTGGATGTCGCCCTGGCCGCCGTCGGCGGGTGCGAGGAGTCCGGCGTACCCGAGCAGTCGTCGCTCGGGGTCCTCCTCCTCGTCGTCGACGGCGACGAGGTAGTACCCGTGCGGGCTCTCGATCTCGCGGCGCATGGCCTCCTCGGGCCACGCGTCGTTGACGAACGTCGCGCGTTCGAGTCGCATGATGGCGTCGAGGTCGTGGACCTTCGCACGCCGCATGAGCACGCTCATCGCAGCACCTTCTTGCGGGCGGACGGGGTGACGTCGGGTGCGCGCAGGTAGAGCGGCACGTCGTCGGCGAGCGGGAGCCTGCCGGCTGCGAACGCGAGCTCGGCGAGCATGCCGACCGCACCGGCGGGCACGAGACGGGCGTCGAATCGGGTGCCGGGCTTCACCGGCACGTCGTCGTGCGGACTCAGCACGGGACCGCCGACCCTGACCGGGAGGTCGTCGTCGTCGAGGCCGTCGTAGTCGGAGATCGCGAACTCGCGTCGTCGCGCGTCGGTGACGACCTGCAGCCGTCCCGTGCCGCCGTCGCGATACCACGCCCACGCCACGGCATCGTGGCTCGCGACGGGCACGAACGGTCGGCCGATCCCCACCGCGAAGGCATGCGCTGCCGCGATGCCGACGCGGAGGCCGGTGAAGGGGCCGGGGCCCATGCCGCCCGCGACGCCCGACAGGTCGTGCGGCCGCACGCCCGCCTCGGCGAGCGCATCGCGGATGAATCCGCCGACGACCTCGGCGTGCCGCATGGTGTCGCCGGTGCCCGCCTCGGCCAGGATGCCGCCGTCGCGATCGACGACGGCGACACTCGTGCCCGTCGAGGTGTCGATCGCGAGGAGCATGGATCCAGCCTACTGGGCGGCGTGGAACGGGGTTCCGGCCCAGCGGGGCCCGTAGCCGCGCACCTCGAGCACGCGCGGCTCGTCGGCGCCGAGGAACTCGGCGTCCGCGGCATCCGCCAGCTCGACCGGGGTTCCCTCCGGGCGTTCGATGACGACCTCGAGCCACGAGTCGCTCGCGTCGTCGAGCAGGCCCGCGCCCCACTCGACCACGACCACGGAGCGGTCGAAGTCGAGGTCGAGGTCGTCGAGCAGGGCGGCGCTGCCGAGCCGGTAGGCGTCGACGTGCACGAGCGGAGGACCGCCCGCGAGGTTCGGGTGGGTGCGGGCGAGCACGAAGGTGGGGCTCTGCACCGGGCCCCGCACGCCGAGGCCGTCGCCGATGCCGCGCGTCAGCGTGGTCTTGCCCGCTCCCAGCGGGCCGGTGAGCAGCACGAGGTCGCCGGCGCGCAGCCGGCGCGCGAGGTCGCGTCCGAAGGCCTCCATCGCCGCGGCATCGGGCGCCTCGACGCGCATCACGCGGGGTCCCGTCGGGGCTCGGCGCCCTGCGGCCCGCCACCGGTGTACGTGCGCGCGACGCGCGGCCCGATCCGGGTGACGATCTCGTAGCCGATGGTGCCGGCGGCCTCGGCCCACTCGTCGGCGGTGGGCGCGCCGGTCGCCGGGTCTCCGAAGACCACGACCTCGTCGCCCGCCTCGACCCGGTCGTCGCCGACGTCGACGATGAACTGGTCCATCGCGACGCGACCGACCACCGGTCGGCGTGCTCCGGCCAGCAGCACCTCGGCGCCGCCGCCCGACGCGTGCCGCGGAATGCCGTCGGCGTAGCCGAGCGGCACGAGCGCGAGGGTCGTCGCTCGGTCGGCGTGCCAGATGTGCGCGTACGACGCCCCCGTGCCCGCCGTCACGCGGCGCACGGCGGCGACCCGGGTGCGCAGGGTCATCGCCGGCGTGAGCCCGAGGTCGGTGCAGGTCGTGCCGTCGCCGAAGGGCGTCAGCCCGTACATGCCGATGCCGATGCGCACCACGTCGTAGCGCGCCTGCGCGTCGCGGATCGCCTGCTCGGATGAGGCGAGGTGCCGCGTCGCGGGTCGGAGGCCGGCCTCTGCGGCCGCGGCGAGCGCCCGCTCGAAGGCCGCGCGCTGGGCCGCGTCGACGTCGCGCGAGGTGTTGGCGAAGTGGCTGAACACGCCGACGACGACGAGCCGGCCCTCGCGCTCGAGCTCGGCCGCCCGCGCGACCGCGGCGGCCCAGTCCTCCTCTGGCACGCCGTTGCGGCTCAGGCCCGTGTCGATCTTCAGGTGCACGCGTGCCGGGCCGCCCTGCAGCGCGGATGCCGCGCGCTCGAGCTGCGCGAGGTTCGAGATGCCGAGCTCCACGTCGGCGGCGACCGCCCGGGCGAAGTCGGCGTCGGGGTCGTGCAGCCACGCGAGGATCGGCGCGTCGATCCCCGACGAGCGGAGGGCGAACGCCTCGTCGAGGTCGGCGACGCCGAGCCGGGTCGCGCCGCCGGCCAGTGCCGCGCGCGCCGCCTCCACCGCACCGTGCCCGTACGCGTCCGCCTTGACCACCGCCATGACCTCGGCGGGCGCGACGCGCTGGGCGATCGTGCGCACGTTGCGGGCGATCGCGTCGAGGTCGATCACGGCTTCGCGGAACGGCCGCGACGCGGCATCCGGAGCGGTGTCATCGACCGGGGCCGTCACGCGATGCTCCGACCCGCCTCGAGCACCACGAAGGCGCTCGCGATGCCGGCGTCGTGGCTCATGGAGAGGTGCACGCGCTCGATGCCCAGCGTGCGCACGTGCTCGGCGAGCCCGCCCGAGAGCTCGAAGTCGGGGTTGCCCTCGGGATCCTGGACGACGCGCATCTCGTGCCAGCGGATGATTGCATGGCCGCCGAGCGCCTTGATCAGCGACTCCTTGGCGGCGAATCGGGCCGCGAGCGAGCGCGCGGGGCGCCCGCGTTCGCTCTCGGCGAACAGGCGCTCGACGAGGGCGGGTGTCCGCGTGATCGAGCGCTCGAAGCGAACGATGTCGACCACGTCGATGCCGATCCCGACGATCACGGCGCCTCCAGCCCCTTCGTCACTCCACGGTCACGGACTTGGCGAGGTTGCGCGGCTGGTCGACGTCGAGGCCCTTCGCCTCCGCGAGCTCCATCGCGAACACCTGCAGCGGCACGACCGCCAGGAGCGGCTCGAAGAGCGGCGCGGCGAGCGGGATGCGCAGCACCTCGTCGGCGAACGGCAGCACCGCCGCATCGCCGGCCTCGGCGATGGCGATCACGCGGGCCCCGCGGGCCCGGATCTCCTGGATGTTCGAGACGACCTTCGGGTGCAGGTTCGCCGACCCGCGCGGGCTCGGAACCACGACGAACACCGGCTGGCCCGGCTCGATGAGCGCGATCGGGCCGTGCTTCAGCTCGCCCGCCGCGAAGCCCTCGGCGTGGATGTAGGCAAGCTCCTTGAGCTTGAGCGCGCCCTCCAGCGCGATCGGATAGCCGACGTGGCGGCCCAGGAAGAGCACCGAGCGGGTGTCGGCCATCCAGTGCGCGAGCTGCCCGACGCGCTCGGCCTGGCCGAGCACCGCCTCCAGCTTCTCGGGCACCGCCTGCAGTTCGGCGAGCTGCGCGGCGAGCTCGCCCTCGGTGAGGGTGCCGCGCACGCGCGCGAGGTGCAGGCCGAACAGGTAGAGCGCGGCGATCTGGGCGACGAACGCCTTCGTCGACGCGACGGCGACCTCGGGGCCGGCGTGCGTGTACACGACGGCGTCGGACTCGCGCGGGATCGTGGCGCCCTGCGTGTTGCAGATCGAGATCGTGCGCGCCCCCATCTCGCGCGCGTACTTCACGGCCATGAGCGTGTCCATGGTCTCGCCCGACTGGCTGATCGAGACGACGAGCGTGTCGTCGTCGAGCACGGGCTCGCGGTAGCGGAACTCGTGGCTGAGCTCCACCTCCACCGGCACGCGGGCCCACTGCTCGATGGCGTACTTGGCCACCATGCCGGCATAGGCGGCCGTGCCGCACGCGATCACGGTGATGCGGCGGATGCCGCGCAGCTCCTCGTCGCCGAACGACGCGAGCTCGGGGATCTGCACGCGCCCCTCGCTCACGCGCCCGCGCAGCGTATTGGCCACCGCCTCGGGCTGCTCGGACACCTCCTTGCGCATGAACGACGACCAACCGCCCTTCTCGGCGGCGGAGGCGTCCCACGCGACGTCGAACGGCTCGACCTCGACGATGTCGCCGGCGAAGTCCGTGACCGTGACGCCGTCGGCCGTGATGGTGACGATCTGGTCCTGGCCGATCGCCACGGCGCGCTTCGTGTACTCGACGAACGCCGCGACATCCGACCCCAGGAAGTTCTCGCCCTCGCCGAGGCCGATGACGAGCGGCGAGTTGCGGCGGGCGCCGACCACGACGCCGGGCTGCTCCCGGTGCACGGCGAGCAGCGTGAACGCGCCGTCGAGCCGCGACACGGTGGCGCGGAACGCCTCGGTGAGCTCGCCGATGCGACGGTACTCGCGGCCGAGCAGCACGGCGGCGACCTCGGTGTCGGTCTCGCTCTCGAACGAGAAGCCCTCGGCGAGGAGCTCGTCCTTCAGCTCGGCGAAGTTCTCGATGATGCCGTTGTGGATCAGCGCGAGTCGTCCGTCATCGCCGAGGTGCGGGTGCGCGTTCCGATCGGTTGGGCCGCCGTGGGTCGCCCACCGCGTGTGGCCGATCCCCGTGCCGCCGCGGTGCAGCGGGGTCGCCTCGAGGTCGCCGGCCAGCACCTGCAGCTTGCCGGCCCGCTTCGCCGTCTCGAGGACGCCGTCGTCGTCGACGATCGCGACTCCCGCCGAGTCGTAGCCGCGATACTCCAGGCGGCTGAGTCCAGCCATGAGCACGTCGAGGCTGTTGCGCTCTCCGACGTAGCCGACGATTCCACACATAGGGGCGATTCTACTGGCGCTCCGCTGGACGCCCGCCCCGCGCCCGAGCCCGGCCGTCGCGCGACACTAGACTGACACGGTGCTGGATCCGCAGAGCCCGTCGTCGCACGTCGCGCAGATCTCGCCGTTCATCGAGCTCGACCGATCGGCCTGGGCGGCGCTCGCGCCCTCGATCCCGTCGCCGCTCCGCGAGACCGAGATCGTGCAGCTGCGCGGCCTCGGCGAGCCGCTCGACCTGCGCGAGGTCGGCGAGGTCTACCTCCCGCTGAGCCGCCTGCTCAACCTCTACGTGGGCGGCACGAAGTCGCTGCACAACGTGACGAGCGAGTTCCTCCGCGAGCGGTTCGAATCCACGCCGTTCGTGATCGGGGTGGCGGGGTCGGTCGCGGTGGGAAAGTCGACGATCGCCCGCCTGCTGCGCGAGCTGCTCGCCCGATGGGAGCACACGCCGCGCGTCGAGCTCGTGACCACCGACGGATTCCTCTTCCCGAACGCCGAGCTCGAGCGGCGCGGCCTCATGGCCCGCAAGGGCTTCCCCGAGTCCTACGACCGGCGCGCCCTGCTCCGCTTCGTCAGCGAGGTGAAGGCCGGCGCCGCCGAGGTCCGCGCGCCGTTCTACTCGCACCTGGCCTACGACATCGTGCCCGACGCGCAGGTCACGGTTCGCCGTCCCGACGTGCTCATCATCGAGGGCCTCAACGTGCTGCAGCCGCCCGGGCCGGGTCACCGGCTCGCGGTCAGCGACCTGTTCGACTTCACGATCTACGTCGATGCGCGCACGAGCGACATCGCCCGCTGGTACGAGGAGCGATTCCTGAAGCTGCAGCGCGGGGCGTTCTCGAACCCGCGCTCCTACTTCCACCGCTACGCGAGCCTCACCGAGGTGGAGGCGCGCCAGCGGGCCCGCGAGATCTGGCACTCGATCAACGAGCCGAACCTGCTGCAGAACATCCGCCCGACCAGGTCCCGCGCGTCCCTGGTGCTGCGCAAGGGCCCGGATCACGCGGTGTCGAGCGTGCTGCTGCGCAAGCTCTGAGGCGCGCCGAAGCTCCGACGCGCGCGGTGTGCCGGCGGGTCGACGGCCGGTCGCCCGTGCGGCCGGTCAGTTGGTGAGGCGCACGCGCACCACGTCGGCGAGCGCCTCGGCATGCCGCTCGGCGGACTCCTGCTCAGCGGCCTCGACCATCACGCGGACCATCGGCTCGGTGCCCGACGGTCGCAGCAGCACGCGGCCCGACTCGCCCAGCTCGGCCTCGACGGCGGCGACCGCGGCCGCGATCTCGGCGTCGTCGGCGAGCGCATGGTGGTCGACGCCGCGCACGTTCACCAGCACCTGCGGGTAGACCGTCATGACCGAGGCGAGCTCGGCGAGCGTCCTCCCGGTGCGCACCATCTCGGCCGCGAGGTGGAGGCCGGTGAGCACGCCGTCGCCGGTCGTGGCGAACTCGGTCATGATGACGTGCCCCGACTGCTCGCCGCCGAGTGCCAGGCCGCCGGCCGAGAGCTCCTCGAGCACGTAGCGGTCGCCGACGCGGGTCTCGATCACGCGGATGCCGCGTTCGGCCATCGCGCGTCGAAGGCCCAGGTTCGACATCACGGTGACGACGAGCGTGTCGTCGGTGAGCGTGCCGCGCTCGTGCATCGACACGGCGAGGATCGCCATGATCCGGTCGCCGTCGATCACGTTGCCGTCGGCGTCGACGGCGAGGCACCGGTCGGCGTCGCCGTCGTGGGCGATGCCGAGGTCGGCGCCGTGCTCGCGCACGGCCGCACGCAGCGGCTCGAGGTGCGTGGACCCGACGCCGTCGTTGATGTTCATGCCGTCGGGGTCGGCGCCGATCACGGTGACCTTCGCCCCGGCGTCGCGGAAGGTCTCGGGCGAGACGCCGGCTGCCGCGCCGTGGGCGCAGTCGAGTACGACGTGGAGGCCGTCGAGGCGGTTCGGCAGCGTGCCGAGCAGGTGCACCACGTAGCGATCCTCGGCGTCGGCGAATCGCTGGATGCGGCCGACGCCACCGCCGATGGGGGCGAGCTTCTGCTTGCCGAGGTGGGACTCGATGCGGTCCTCGACCTCGTCGGGGAGCTTCGTGCCGCCGAACGAGAAGAACTTGATGCCGTTGTCGGGCGCGGGGTTGTGCGACGCCGAGATCATCACGCCGAAGTCGGCGCGGATGGAGTCGATGAGGAACGCGGTCGCCGGCGTCGGGATGACGCCCGCGTCGAGCACGTCGACGCCGGAGCTCGCCAGGCCGGCGGCGACGGCGGCCGTGAGGAATTCGCCGGACACCCGAGGGTCGCGCGCGACGACGGCGACCGGTCGACGACCCGCTGCGCGCAGCTCGTCGGCGTGGCGCCCCTGGGTGAGGACGGCCGCGGCCGCCTGGGCGAGGCCCAGGGCCAGGTCAGCCGTGAGTTCACGGTTGGCCAGGCCCCGGACCCCGTCGGTTCCGAAGAGCCGGGGCATCGGAGAACCGGAAGCCCGGATCAGCGCTTCGAGAACTGCGGCGCCTTGCGGGCCTTCTTGAGACCGGCCTTCTTGCGCTCGATGACGCGAGCGTCGCGCGTGAGGAAGCCGGACTTCTTGAGGGTCGGACGGTTGTTCTCGCGGTCGATCTCGTTGAGCGCCCGGGCGATCGCGAGACGCAGCGCGCCGGCCTGGCCCGAGGGGCCGCCGCCGGTGATGCGGGCGATCACGTCGTACGAGCCGGAGAGCTCGAGCACGGTGAACGGGTCGGTGATCAGCTGCTGGTGCAGCTTGTTCGGGAAGTAGTCCGCGAACTCACGGCCGTTGACCGTGATGCCGCCGGCGCCGGGGACGACGCGCACGCGGGCGATGGCCTGCTTGCGACGGCCGACGGCCGCGCCCGACACGTTGAGCACGGGGCGGGGGGCGGTGGGGGCGGCCGAGGGGGTGCTCTCGGTCGTGTAGCTCTCGGGAGCCGCTTCGATCTGGTCTGCGATCTTCGCCATGGTGGTGTGAATCCTTATTTCGAGAACGTCGAGGGTGCCGGAGTTACTGGGCGACCTGGGTGAGGGTGTACGGCTTGGGCTGCTGAGCCGCGTGCGGGTGCTCCGGGCCGGCGTAGACCTTGAGCTTCTTCAGCTGGGCCCGGCCGAGCGAGTTCTTCGGGAGCATGCCGCGGATCGCCTTCTCGACGGCGCGGACGGGGTTCTTCTCGAGGAGCTCGGCGTAGCCGACGGCCTTGAGGCCGCCCGGGTAGCCCGAGTGGCGGTAGGCCTTCTTCTGCTCGAGCTTCTGGCCGGTGAGGGCCACCTTCTCGGCGTTCACGATGATCACGAAGTCGCCGGTGTCGACGTGGTTCGCGAAGATCGGCTTGTGCTTGCCGCGCAGCAGGGCTGCGGAGTGGCTGGCGAGGCGGCCGAGCACGATGTCGGTCGCGTCGATGACGACCCAGTCACGCTGGATCTCGTTCGACTTGGGAGTGTAGGTGCGCGTCACGGAAGTGCTGCTTTCTGGTCGAGAGAGGGGTTCGTGAATCCCACTCCGGCGGGAGTTCGAACGCGATGCGAGCGAACGCCCAGGTGGAGGGCTCATCTTCGGGTACCGGCGCAGGCGGCGGCACCAAAGGGAAAGCTTAGCCGACGATGCCCTCGACGTGCAATTCGCGGCGTGCGCGCGTCTGGGCCGCCCGCGCCGCGAGCTCGTGGTCTCCGGGGTAGCCGACCTCGGTGAGCACGAGCCCCTTGGCCGGCATCACCTTGAAGGCGCTGGTGCGTGCGCCGGCCCGCAGCAGCTCGGCGGGGCCGTCGGGCTCGAGCCGCCCCTCCCCCACGGCGACGCACGCGCCCACGAGGGCCCGCACCATCGAGTGGCAGAACGCGTCGGCCTGGAGCGAGGCGACGAGCACGCCGCCGGCGGAGCGCTCCCAGCGGTAGTCCTGGAGCGTGCGAATGGTCGTCGCGCCCTCGCGCGGCCGGCAGAACGCCGCGAAGTCGTGCAGCCCCACCAGCGAGGCGGCCGCACGCTCCATGGCCTCGACGTCGAGCGTGCGCGGTACCACGACGCTGCGTCGCCGCTCGAGCGGGTCGCGGGCGGTGGCGGCGTCGGCGACGCGGTACTCGTAGCGACGCCAGACCGCGGAGAACCGGGCGTCGAAGCCGTCGGGCGCCCGCTCGGCGTGGGTGACCACCACGTCGGCATCGGCCCCGAGGATCCCGGTGAGACGCCGCGCGAGCGCGGCTTCGGGCGACACGTCGGCATCGCGACCGTGCCGAGGACGCGCGACGGCCAGCAGCGCCGCCTCGCCGAGGTCGAGGTGGGCGACCTGCCCGAGCGCATGCACCCCGGCGTCCGTGCGACCGGCGACCGTGAGCCGCGGCACCTCCCCCGTGCGCCGGAAGAGCGTGCCGAGCGCCGCCTCGAGCACGCCCTGCACGGTGCGGAGTCCCGGCTGCCGGCTCCACCCGTTGAAGTCCGTGCCGTCGTAGGCGATGCCCAGGCGCACGCGCACCACGGATGCCGCGGCATCCGCATCGGCGACGTCGGCGCTCTCGGCGATCCCACCCTCGACCATGCGTCCAGCCTACGGCCGCCGCGGTCGCGGCCTGCCTCGCGCTCGCGCTCGCGCTCGCGCTCGCGAGGCGACCGTGCATCGAGTCACGCGAAGCGGTCGCATCGAAACGCGGAAGGCGACGGAACGGCGTGACTCGTTGAAGGCGGCGCGGGAACGGGGCTGGGCCGCCGGCACGGCGCCCGCACACGACGAGGGGCCCGGATGCGATGCATCCGGGCCCCTCGCGGGTGTGCTTCGAGCCTACTTGACCTCGGCAGGCTCCTCGGCGGACTCCTCGGTCGCCTCGGCACCGGCGGCCTCGTCGACCGCGGCCTCGGCCTCGGTCACGACGGCCTCGGGCGTCTCCTCGACGACGGTCTCGTCGGCGGGGGCCTCGTCGGCGACGGGAGCGGCGGCCGGCTTGGCGGCGCGCTTCTTCGGGGTCACGGGCTCGAGCACGAGCTCGATGACCGCCATGGGCGCGTTGTCGCCCTTGCGGTTGCCGATCTTGGTGATGCGGGTGTAGCCGCCCTCACGGTCGGCGACCTGCGGCGCGATGATCGCGAACAGCTCGTGCACGACGGCCTTGTCGCCGATGACGGCGAGCACGCGGCGACGCGCGTGCAGGTCGCCCCGCTTCGCGAACGTCACGAGGCGCTCGGCGAGCGGACGGAGGCGCTTGGCCTTCGTCTCGGTGGTGGTGATCCGCTTGTGCGTGAAGAGCGCGGCGGCGAGGTTGGCGAGCAGGAGCCGCTCGTGCGCGGGTCCGCCTCCGAGGCGGGGGCCCTTGGTGGGCTTCGGCATGGTTCGTTATCTCCAGTGGTGGGGGGTCGGTACGGCGGGCGGTCGACTAGTTCTCGTCGTCGAAGCCCGTGTAGAAGTGGGCGCCATCGAATCCGGGCACGGAGTCCTTGAGGGAGAGGCCCATCTCGGTGAGCTTGTCCTTGACCTCATCCACCGACTTCTGGCCGAAGTTGCGGATGTTCATGAGCTGCGACTCCGACAGGGCGACCAGTTCGGAGACCGTGTTGATGCCCTCGCGCTTGAGGCAGTTGTAGCTGCGCACCGACAGGTCGAGGTCCTCGATCGGGATCGAGAGCTCGCTCGAGAGCACGGCGTCGACCGGCGCGGGGCCGATCTCGATGCCCTCGGCTGCGACGTTCAGCTCGCGGGCGAGGCCGAACAGCTCGGTGAGCGTGCGACCCGCCGAGGCGATCGCGTCGCGCGGCGTGATGGCGGGCTTCGACTCGACGTCGACCACGAGGCGGTCGAAGTCGGTGCGCTCGCCGGCACGGGTGGCCTCGACGCGGTAGGTGACCTTGAGCACCGGCGAGTAGATCGAGTCGACCGGGATCTGGCCCGCCTCGGAGTACTCGTTGCGGTTCTGGCTGGCCGAGACGTAGCCGCGGCCGCGCTCGATCGTGAGCTCGAGCTCGAACTTCGCCGAGTCGTTGAGCGTGGCGATCACGAGCTCGGGGTTGTGCACCTCGACACCGGCCGGAGCGGAGATGTCGGCGGCCGTGACCTCACCGGCGCCCTGCTTGCGGAGGTACGCGGTGATGGGCTCGTCGTGCTCGCTCGAGACGACGAGGTTCTTGATGTTGAGAATGATCTCGGTCACGTCCTCCTTCACGCCCGGGACGGTCGAGAACTCGTGGAGCACGCCGTCGATGCGGATGCTCGTCACGGCGGCGCCGGGGATCGAGGAGAGGAGGGTGCGACGGAGCGAGTTGCCCAGGGTGTAACCGAAGCCCGGCTCGAGGGGCTCGATCACGAAACGCGAACGGAACTCCGAGATGTTCTCTTCGGTGAGCGTCGGGCGCTGTGCGATCAGCACTGTGGATTCCTTTCGGCAGGGTGTCCGCTATATGACACCTGCGAGTACGAGGATCTTGAGTTGTTGAGAGAACGGATGCCGCGGGCCGGGAGCACCCGGCGGGCCCGGCGCGTCAGGGGATCCCGTGGGGATCCCGTGACGACCTGGCTCCCGGCCAGCGGGACGGGATGACTAGACGCGACGACGCTTGGGCGGGCGGCATCCGTTGTGCGCCTGCGGCGTCACGTCGTTGATGCTGCCGACCTCGAGGCCGGCGGCCTGGAGCGAGCGGATCGCGGTCTCACGGCCCGAGCCGGGGCCCTTGACGAAGACGTCGACCTTCTTCATGCCGTGCTCCTGCGCCTGGCGGGCGGCCGACTCCGCGGCCAGCTGCGCGGCGAACGGGGTGGACTTGCGCGAGCCCTTGAAGCCGACGCCGCCCGAGGACGCCCAGCTGATCACGGCACCGTTCGTGTCGGTGATCGACACGATGGTGTTGTTGAACGTCGACTTGATGTGGGCCTGGCCCACTGCGACGTTCTTCTTCTCCTTGCGGCGCGGCTTGCGAGTAGCCGCCTTGGGTGCTGCCATGTGTGAAATCTCCTGAATCTGGCGAACGAGCGGTTACTTGCGGCCGGGCTTCTTCTTGCCGGCGACGGTGCGCTTCGGGCCCTTGCGGGTGCGAGCGTTGGTCTTGGTGCGCTGGCCGCGGACCGGAAGGCCGCGACGGTGGCGGATGCCCTCGTAGGAGCCGATCTCGACCTTGCGGCGGATGTCGGCGGCGACTTCGCGTCGGAGGTCACCCTCGACCTTGAAGTTGCCCTCGATGTAATCGCGGAGGGCGACGAGCTGCTCGTCGCTGAGGTCCTTCACGCGGATGTTCCCGTCGATGCCGGTCTCGGCGAGCGTGGTGAGCGCTCGCGTGCGGCCGACGCCGTAGATGTAGGTCAGTGCGATCTCCACGCGCTTCTCGCGCGGGATGTCGACTCCTGCCAGACGTGCCATGTTGGCTTCTCCTGTTTCGAAGTGGAGGTGTGGAGCAACGCCGGTGCCCGGGCCTCCAACCCGAGGTGTCCCCGCGACATCCGTGATGCCGTGGTTCTGGCGCTGCCGATGCGGTGTTCAGTTGTGGGAATGGGGCGCACGCGTGGTGCGCCCCGAAGCCTCGCGACTAGCCCTGGCGCTGCTTGTGGCGCGGGTTCTCGCAGATCACCATGACGCGGCCGTGGCGGCGGATGACCTTGCACTTGTCGCAGATGCGCTTGACGGAGGGGTTGACCTTCACAGTTGTTTCCTTGGTTTCGCTGTCCTCGTGCCCGCGGGGTGCCGCGGGCCGTTACTTTCCAGCGGTCCTTACTTGTAGCGGTAGACGATGCGGCCGCGCGTCAGGTCGTATGGGCTCAGCTCCACGATCACGCGGTCCTCGGGGAGGATGCGGATGTAGTGCTGGCGCATCTTTCCTGAGATGTGCGCGAGGACCTTGTGCCCGTTCGTGAGCTCCACCCGGAACATCGCGTTCGGGAGAGCCTCGACGACCGAACCTTCGATCTCGATGACGCCGTCTTTCTTGGCCATAGCCTCACTATCGCTTGGAGTTTGGGATGCTGGTCGTGCGATGTGCTCAACCGACGATCGCTCGTCGGGCATGCCGAAGCAGGCGTGCAGAACACCAAGGGTCAACTATAGGCGATCCCGGGTGGTTTCGCCAGTCGAGGCAGCGGACGGCGCGGGGCGCGGGGTCAGTCGCCCCGCTGTGCGGCCGCGACCACCGAGACGAGGCCCGGCTCGAGCGGATGTCCCGCGCCGATGCCCGTGACCTCGTGCACGAGCACGGCGGGCTCCCGGCTGTCGAGCAGCTCGCGCAGCTCCACGCTCTCGGGGTCGGCGGGGACGTCGAATCGCAGCGCCGCGCCGACCGCCGCGAGGAGCCCGTCGACGGGCAGCCCCCTCGTCGCGAGCTCGGCCGCCGGCCCGATGAAGCGCTCGTGCCTGCCGAGCTTCCTGAGCGGTTGGCGCCCCACGCGCTCGACCGTGTCGGGCAGCTCGGGGTTGCGGAAGCGCTCGAGGATGGCGGCCCGGTACCGGGCCTGCTCCTCCTCCGAGAAGTCGTGCTTGGCGACGATGAGCGCCGACGTCTCGCCCAGCACGCGTTCCACTGCCGCCGCGACGGCGGGGTCGGCGAGGGCGTCGCTGATGCGCGCGTGGCCGGCGAGGATGCCGAAGTAGGCCGTCGACGCATGCCCCGTGTTCACGGTGAAGAGCTTGCGCTCGATGTAGGGCGCGAGGTCGTCGACGAAGTGCGCGCCCGGGATCGCGGGGGCGTCGTCGCCGAACGGCGAACGCTCGATGGCCCATTCGAAGAACGTCTCGACGGTCACGTCGAGGCCGGCGTCGGCGGCCTGGCCCGGCACGATCCGGTCGACGGCGGTGTTCGCGAAGATCGCCTTCGCCGCCAGCGAGGGCCACTCCTCGGGGCTCGAGAGGGACGCGATCTCATCGCGCAGCAGGTCGGTGGCGTTGATCGCGTTCTCGCACGCCATGATCGCGAGCGGCGGGGCATCCGCCGGCCGTTCACGCAGGGCCATGACGAGGTGCGGTGCGATGAACCGCAGGATCGTGGGGCCGACCGCGGTGGTGGCGAGGTCGGCGGTGCGCAGCTCGTCGAGGAGCGTCGCGGCGTGCGTCTGGCTGTTCACGGCGCGGTAGCCGTCGACGACGCGATCTCGTGCGCCGGCGCCCACCTCGTGCACGGTGTACTGGTCGGATGCCGCGAGCGCGTCGATGAGCTCGGCGTTCACGTCGGCGAACACGAGCTCGTAGTCCGCGTCGTGCAGGAGGAGGCCGACGAAGCCGCGCCCGATGTTCCCGGCGCCGAAGTGCACGGCCTTCACGACTCGTTGACCTCCGAGAGCAGGGCGTGCAGTTCGCCGGCGGTCGCCGCGTCGACGAGCCGCTGCACGGCGTCGTCGTCGGAGAAGATGACGGCGATCTTGGAGAGGATGTCGAGGTGCTCGTTCTCGATGCCGGCGATGCCGACCACGAAGCGGGCCTCCTCGCCGTTCCAGTCGACGGGCTCGTCGTAGCGCACGACCGAGAGCGCCGATCGGCGGATCTGGTCCTTCGCCTCGTTGGTGCCGTGCGGGATCGCGAGGAAGTTGCCCATGTACGTCGACACGGATCCCTCGCGTTCGAGCATCGAGTCGACGTAGGCGGGGTCGACCGCGCCGGCCTCGACGAGGATCGCGCCGGCCTCGCGGATCGCATCGTCCCGGCTCGCGGCGCGGACGGCGAGGCGCACGTTGCCCGGGGGCAGGATCTCTTCGGTCATGGGATGCTCCTTCTTCCTCAACCCGGCGGGCCGACGCCGCGGCGACCTCCGAAATGGAGACCGCCGCGGCATCGGGCTGCCGCTCTTCGTTCGACGTGACGCGTCAGCGCACGCCTTCGCTCTCGAGCAGGTTCACGATCTCGTCGTACTTCGGCGAGTTCATGAAGTTGTCCACCGAGATGTGCAGGGCGCTGGGCGACTGCAGCTTCGCGCGGTCGGTGAGGTCCTGGTGGGTGATCACCAGGTCCACGTCGTCGGTGAGGTTGGCGATCGACTTGTTCGTCACCGTCACGCTGTCGATGCCCGCCTTCTTGATCTTGTTGCGGAGCACCGTCGCGCCCATCGCGCTCGATCCCATGCCGGCGTCGCAAGCGAAGATGATCGTGTGAATCGGCTTGTGCTCGAACGCGGCCTGCTCGCCCTCGGCGATGAGCCCGCCGCCGGCCTCGACGCCCTCGGTCTGCAGGCCCGAGAGCACGTCGCTCTTCCTGCCCTTGGCCGCCTCGGTCTTCGCGACCGCGGCCGAGAGGTCGCCGCCGCCGGTCGCGAGGTCGCGCTTGCGGCCCGCTCGGAGGATGATCGAGGCGATGACGAACGAGACCGTCGCCGCGAACACCACCGAGAGGATGACGCCCACGTAGCTGTCGGACGCGGTCTGCAGCAGCACCGCGATGATGCTGCCCGGGGCGGCCGGCGCACGGAGGCCGCTGGCGAAGATGACGTTCGTCGCGACGCCGGTCATACCGCCCGCGATCGCTGCGATGATCGTCAGCGGCTTCATGAGCACGTACGGGAAGTAGATCTCGTGGATGCCGCCGAGGAACTGGATGATGATCGCGCCGGGTGCGCTCGCCTTGGCCATGCCCACACCGAAGATCGCGAACGCGAGGAGGATGCCCAGGCCGGGGCCGGGGTTCGCCTCGATGAGGAACAGGATCGACTTGCCGGACTCCTCCGACTGCTGGATGCCCAGCGGGGTGAACACGCCGTGGTTGATGGCGTTGTTCAGGAAGAGGACCTTGCCGGGCTCGACGAGGATGGACACGAGCGGCAGCAGGCCGGCCAGCACCAGCCAGTTGACCGCCGCCTCGAGCCCGTTGCTGACGAACTCCACGGCGGGAGCGAAGGCGTAGAAGCCGATCAGGGCGAGCAGCATGCCGAGGATGCCGGCGGAGAAGTTGTTGACCAGCATCTCGAAGCCGGCCTTGATCTTGCCCTCCCAGAGCCGGTCGAGCTGCTTCATGATCCAGGCCGCGAGGGGACCCATGATCATCGCGCCGATGAACATCGGGATACCCGCGCCGACGATCACGCCGACGGTGGCGATCGTGCCCACGACGCCGCCACGGGTGTCGTAGACCATCCGACCGCCCTGGTTCGCGATGAGCAGCGGCAGCAGGTAGGTGATCATCGGGCCGACGAGCCCGACGTTCTCGGTGCCGTCGGGGCTCGGGAACCCGCCGAGCTCGGGGACGGGGAACGGCCCGGCCTCGATGAACAGCGCGGTGATGAACCCCCAGGCGATGAACGCCGCGATGTTCGGCATGATCATGCCGCTGAGGAAGGTACCGAACCTCTGGACCGCGACGCGAGCTCCCCCCGGCCGCTTCGTCTCGGGTGACGTCGTTGTCATCGTCTTGCCTCTCTCGTGGTCACGACGCGGATGTGCGCGCCGTGGTGATGTCGGACGCGGCGGCCTGGGCCGCCTGCTTGGCTTCGGCCGCTCCCTCAGCGGCCAGGGCTGCCCGGGCGAGCGCCTTGGCGTCATCCGGGCTGTACCGCGCGAGGGAGGCGCGGACATCTGCGAGTGCCGATGGCGACATCGACAGGCTCGTGGCGCCGAGGCCCACGAGCACGACGGCGAGCAGGGGGTCGGCTGCGGCCTCGCCGCAGATCCCGACGGGCTTGCCGAGTTCGGCACCGGCCGCGCCGACGTCCGCGATGAGGCGGAGCACGGCGGGGTGCCAGGGGCTCTGGAGGTTCGCCACGGTGCCGAGGAGCCGGTCGGCGGCCATGGTGTACTGGGTGAGGTCGTTCGTGCCGATTGAGGCGAAGTCGCAGGCGGCGAGCACGCGGTCGGCGACGAGTGCGGCCGACGGCGTCTCCACCATGACCCCGGCCACCCGGATCCCGAGCTCCTTCGCGAGCCGCTCGAAGTACCGGGTCTCCTCGACCGTGGCGATCATCGGGGCCATCACCCACAGCTCGGCGTCGGTCGCGGCATCCGCTGCGGCCAGGGCGGTGAGCTGCTCGCGGAGGATGACCTCGGAATGGCGCAGGGCACGGATGCCGCGCAGCCCGAGTGCCGGGTTCTCCTCATGCGCGTCGTTGAGGAACGCCAGCGGCTTGTCGGCGCCCGCATCGAGCACGCGCACGACGACCTTGCGGCCCGCGAACGCCGTGAGGAGCCGCGTGTAGTGCTCCTGCTGCTCGCGCACGCTGGGCGCGGCGTCGGCGTCGAGGAAGAGGAACTCGGTGCGGAACAGGCCGACGCCCTCGGCACCGAGCTTCAGCGCCTCCGCGGCGCCGTCGGCCGAGCCGAGGTTCGCGAGCAGCGGCACGGGCGTGCCATCGGACAGCGCGCCCGGCGTGACGGGCGCCGCCTCGAGGGCGGCGCGCTCGGCGATGCGCTCGTTGGCGTGCGCCACCTGCTCGGTGGTCGGATCCGAAACGACGAGGTCGTCGGCCGCGTCGACCACGACCATGTCGCCGTCGGCGAGGGTCGCGGCATCCGCGGCTCCCACCACCGCCACGATGTTCTTCTCACGGGCCAGGATCGCGGTGTGCGAGGTCGGGCCGCCGTCGGACGTCACGAGGCCGAGCACCTGGTCGAGGTCGAGCATGGCGGTGTCGGCCGGCGCGAGGTCGCGCGCCACGAGCACGAACGGATGCCCCGGGTTGGGCACGCCGGGCGGCGGCAGCTTGAGCAGGTGCGCGATCACGCGCTGCGAGATGTCGTCGAGGTCGGCGGCGCGTTCGGCCATGTACCCGCCCATGCCGGCGAGCAGGTCGCGGTACGCGGCGAACGCCTCGTACACGGCGCGCTCGGCGGTCTTGCCGGTGGCGAGCAGCTTCGTGACCTCGTCGATCAGGCTCGGGTCCTCGGCCATCATCGACTGGGCCTCGAGCACGTCCTTCGCCGCGCCGCCGGCCTTCGCGCCGCGGTTCGCGAGCTCGGCCGCGACGACCGAGAGCGAGGCCCTGGCTCGCTCGCCCTCGCGTTCGGGATCGAGGTGGCTGGGTCGGTCCACCGGTTCGGGCAGCGCATCCGCCATCCGCACGACCGGCCCCACCGCGACACCCTGTCCGATGCCCGTGCCCCTGATCTCCATCACTCGCCCTCCCGGTTCGGTTGAATGGGCGACGGATGCCGCGCGCTATTCGTCGTGGTCGGTGCTGAGCAACTCCACGAGCTGGTCGAGCACGGCCTGCTCGTCGCCGCCGTCGACGACGATCGTGACCTCGTCACCGTGGTCGATGCCCTGCGCGATGACGGCGAGGATGCTCGCCGCGTTGACGGGCGTGCCACCGGATTTCTGGATCGTGACCGAAGCCCCCGAGGCGGCAGCGGCCTGGGTGAAGAGCTTGGCAGGCCGAGCGTGCAGGCCGTGGGTCGATCCGATTCGAACTGTGCGTTCCACCATGATTCCGGTCTCCGTCGCTGGCTTCCGTTCCCTCGCCCACCATAGCCCGGGGGCCGTCGGGTGGGAACCGCGGCGCGCGGGGCGCGCGGGCTCATGACGTGGCTCCAGCGAACTCGAGGGCCACGTCGAGGGCTTCCTCGCCGTCGGACGCGGTGGCCGCGTCCTCGGTCAGGATCGCGATCGGCACGGATGCCGCCGCCGCGCGTTCACGCAGCCGGTCGAGCCGATCGCCGAGGTGGGCGCCGACGAGGAGCACGTCCGCGTCGGCGAGCGCCTGCTCGAGCTGGGACTCGCTCGTGGCCTTCGCGCGCACCTCGATGCCCCGGGCCGCAGCGGCCCGGCGGATCCGGTGGGCGACGAAGGTGCTCGAGGCGCCGGCGCCGCAGACCACGATGATGCGCACCACCAAGCCTCCTCGCCCGGCCATCGCCCGGTCTCCGTCGATCGTTCGGCCGCGGCGTAGTGCCGCGATCGACTCGATTCTGCCCGCGGCAGGGTCGGCGGCTCCACCCGATCTCTTTCCGCACCCCCGGAAAAGCACCGCCGATCCGCCCACTCGTCGTCGGGTCGATGGTTGACTGGGCTGCACCGCACGGCGTCGCGTGGCGCCGGCGAGAGCGGGAGCTGCAGTGGCCGAGAAATGGGAGCGCCTCGTCGACGCGCTCGGCCATGCCGACGGGTGGACCACGGCGGCCGAGCTCGCCGACCGGCTGGGCGTCACCACGCGCACCATCCGCAACTACGCGGCGCAGGCGAACTCCGGTGGCGTCATCGTCGAGTCCGGGCCGGCGGGATACCGCCTCGACCGGGCCGCGTGGGCGACCCGGCGGACGATGCCGCGCCGGGGCTCGTCGCCCGCGGTGCGCACCTCCCGCGTCATCCGCTCGCTCATCGACGCCACCGACGGCCTCGACGTCCACGAGACGGCGGCCGCGAACCACGTGAGCGACTCGACGTTCGAGTCCGACCTCGGGCGCGTGCGCGCCCGGCTCGACGGCTCCGGCCTCTCCCTCGACCGGCACGGCTCGCGCATCACCCTCGTGGGGCCCGAGACGGCACGGCGGCGCCTGCTCGGCACGCTGTTCCGCGAGGAGTCGTCGCGCGGGATGCTCGAGCTCGATGCGCTGCGCGCGGCGTTCCCCGAGGTCGGCGACTTCCGCACCGCACTCGTCGCGGGGCTCGCCGACGCCGGCTACGCGCCGAACGAGTACGGGCTCAACGACGTGCTGCTGCACACGGCCATCGCGCTCGATCGCGTTGCCGCGAACCATCCGCTCGAGGAACCCGGGGAGGCGCCGGCGGCGGGCACGGAGCGCACCGACGGGGACCCGACCTCCGGGCCGTTGGCCGAGCTGCTCTCGCGCCTCCTGACGGAGACCTTCGGCACGACGGTCGGCCCCGCCGACCTGGCCCACCTCACGCGGCTGCTCGAGACGCGTGCCGCCACCCGCACGACCGAGACGGCGCAGGCGGATGCCGCGGGGCGGCCGGTCTCGCCACGCCTGCCGCTCGTTCGCCGCATCGTCGGCAGCGCCTCATCCGCCTACCTCATCGACCTCGACGACGAGGACTTCATCGAGCGGCTCGCGCTGCACGTGGACAACCTCGTGGCGCGCGCGAGCGAGTCCAGCTTCTCGCGCAACCCCCTCACGGCGTCGATCAAGGCGGCCTACCCGCTCATCTACGAGCTCGCCGTGTACATCGCGAGCGAGCTGGCGCGCACCGAGGGCATCTCCGTGAACGACGACGAGATCGCGTACATCGCGATGCACGTCGGGGCGTACCTCGACCGTCGGCGGTCGCGCGGCGAGGCCGTGCGGGTGGCCGTCTCGGCGCCCGCCTACCACGACGTGCACACCGCACTCGCCGAACGCATCCGGAGCGCCGTCGACGACGACGTCGAGGTGGTCGGACCGGGCGACGACGGGGCCGACTCCGCCGACCTGGTCGTCGCCGTGCTCGAACCCGCCGAGCCCGTGGAGCGCCTCGTGGTGGTGGCGCCGTTCCCGTCGGAGGGCGACCTCGAGCGCGTGCGCGCCGAGATCACGCGCGTGCGCCGCGCACGGCGGCGGGCCCGGCTCGCGGCCGCGCTGTCGAGCTACATCGCCCCCGAGCTGTTCGTGCGCGGGCTGCGCGGGCTCGACCGCGACGGGGCGATCCGCATGCTCGGCGACCGCATGATCGCCGTCGGCGTCATCGACCGGGCCTACGTCGAGGGCGCGCTCGAGCGCGAGCGCCTCTCCTCCACCGCGTTCACCGAGCACCTCGCCGTACCCCACGCCATGACCATGACGGCACGGCGCACCGCGATCGCGATCGCCGTCGACGACGTGCCGATCGACTGGGCCGGCGCGAACGTCAACGTGGTCGCGCTCATCGCGTTCGCCGAGAGCGGACGGGCGGAGTTCCAGGAGGTGTTCGACCAGTTCGTCGAGGCCTTCTCGGAGCGCGAGAACGTGCAGCGCCTGGTGCACGGCGCCGAGGACTACCCCGGGCTGCTCGCGGAGCTCGCCCGGCTCATGGAACCCCACGGCGCCTAGCCGCGACGCTCCTACGGAATGGGTACGGGGACGACGCCGAACGGCGCCAGTCCGGCGACGCCGCCGTCCTCGGCGGTGAGCACCCAGAGGCCGTCCGCGTGCACCGCGACGGAATGCTCCCAGTGCGCGGCGTCCGCGCCGTCGGCCGTGGTGACCGTCCACTCGTCGTCGCGGATGAACGTCTCGACCGCGCCGGCGACCACCATCGGCTCGATGGCCACGACGAGTCCCGGCTTGACCGCCGGACCCCGCCGGTCGACCCGGTAGTTGAAGACGGGCGGCTCCTCGTGCATGGTGCGCCCGATGCCGTGGCCCACGTAGTCGGTGAGGATGCCGTATTGCCCCTCGGCACGGATGCGGTCCTCGATGGCCGCGCCGACCTCGTTGAGGTGCCTCGCGCTCGCGAGGGCGGCGATGCCCTGCCAGAGGGCCGCCTCGGTCACCGCCGAGAGCGCCTCGCGGGCCGCGACCACCTCGGGCCGCGCCGGGTCGGGGATCACGACGGTGAACGCGGCGTCGCCGTTCCACCCGTCGACCTCGGCGCCGCCGTCGACGGAGACGATGTCACCCGCACGGAACGGACGTTCACCCGGGATGCCGTGCACCACGTCGTCGTCGACCGAGACGCAGAGCGTGTGCCGGTAGTCGGGCACGAGCTGGAAGTTCGGTCGCCCGCCGAGCCCGCGGATCACCCGCTCCGCGGCCGCGTCGAGCTCGAGCGGGGTCGCGCCGGGCCGCAGCAGGCGACGCGCCTCGGCGAGGGCGGCGGCGGTCGCCGCGCCCGCCGCGCGCATCGAGCGCAGCTCGGCCGGCGACTTGTAGATCGAGCGACGGAACACGCCGGCGGAGCTCAGGCGGCGCCGTGGACGGGGTGGGCGGGCACGAGCCCACGCGTGGCGAGCGCCTCGAAGATGCGAGCCGTCACGTCGGCGAGCGACCCGACGCCGTCGATGCGCAGCACGAGCCCACGGCCGCGGTACACGTCGAGGATCGGCGCCGTCTCGCGCTCGTAGATCGCGAGGCGGTTCGCGATCACCTCTTCGGTGTCGTCGGTGCGGCCCTGGTCGATCGCGCGCTGGCGGAGCCGCGCGATGCTCTCCTCGCGCGGCACGACCAGCTCGATCACGGCGTCGAGCGCCTCGCCCCGCGAGGCCAGGAAGTCCTCGAGGTCGTCGACCTGGACGCGGTTGCGCGGGAACCCGTCGAGCAGGAAGCCGCGCGCGGCATCCGGCTGCTCGAGGCGGTCGCGCACGAGTTCGCAGGTGAGCTCGTCGGGCACGAGGTCGCCCGCCTCGACGATCGCCTGGACGCGCCCGCCGAGCTCGGTGGCGCCGGAGATGTTCTCGCGGAACACGTCGCCGGTCGAGATCGACGGCACCTCGAAGGCCTCCGCGACCAGCACGCCCTGCGTCCCCTTGCCGGAGCCCTGCGGGCCGACGATCAGGAAGCGGGCCGAACTGCTTGCGGGAGCCGTCATCGGAGGAGCCCTTCGTAGTGGCGCTGCTGGAGCTGGGCGTCGATCTGCTTCACGGTCTCGAGGCCGACGCCGACGATGATCAGGATCGAGGCGCCGCCGAACGGGAAGTTCGCGTTCGCACCCACGAGGCTGAAGGCGATCAGCGGCAGCAGCGCGATGAGGCCGAGGTAGAACGAGCCGGGCAGCGTGATGCGGGTGAGCACGTAGTCGAGGTACTCGGCCGTCGGGCGGCCCGCACGGATGCCGGGGATGAACCCGCCGTACTTCTTCATGTTCTCGGCGACCTCGTCGGGGTTGAAGGTGATCGCCACGTAGAAGTACGTGAACCCGACGATGAGCAGGAAGTACAGGAGCATGTAGAGCGGGTGGTCGCCCTGGGTGAGGTAGTTCGTGATCCACACGACCCACGGCTGCGGCTCCTCGCCGGCCGCCGGCTGGTTGAACTGCGCGATCAGCGCCGGCAGGTACAGCAGCGACGAGGCGAAGATGACGGGCACGACGCCGGCCATGTTCACCTTGATCGGGATGTAGGTGTTGTTGCCGCCGTAGGTGCGCCGCCCGACCATGCGCTTGGCGTACTGCACGGGGATCCGTCGCTGCGACTGTTCGACGAACACGACGGCGACGACCACGAGCAGGCCGACCAGGAGCACGATCGTGAAGACGTCCCATCCGCGGGAGATGCCGATCGCCCAGAGCGAGACCGGGAACTGCGCCGCGATCGACGTGAAGATGAGCAGCGACATGCCGTTGCCGATGCCGCGCTCGGTGATGAGCTCGCCCATCCACATGATGAGGCCGGTGCCGGCGGTCATCGTGATGACCATGAGCAGGATCGCGTACCAGGCGTCGTTCGTGATGAGCTGCGAGCACTCGGGGGCGCCCGACGGGAACAGCGCGCCGGAGCGGGCGACGGTGATGAGGGTCGTCGACTGCAGGACGCCGAGGGCGATGGTGAGGTAGCGCGTGTACTGCGTGAGACGCGCCTGGCCCGCCTGGCCCTCCTTGTAGAGGGTCTCGAAGTGGGGGATCACCACGCGCAGCAGCTGCACGATGATCGACGCGGTGATGTACGGCATGATGCCGAGCGCGAAGATCGACAGCTGCAGCAGGGCGCCGCCCGAGAAGAGGTTGACGAGCTCGTAGAGGCCGGATGCCCCCTGGCTCGCCGCGAGACACGCCTGCACGTTCCCGAAGTCCACGAACGGAGCCGGGATGAAGGAGCCGAGCCGGAACAGGGCGACGATGCCCAGCGTGAATCCGATCTTGCGGCGAAGATCCGGCGTGCGGAAGATCCGCCCGATGGCGTTGAACACTCGTCCTCCTGGTAGCTCCGTCGTGGAGCGGGTAGCGCTGTTTCGGACTCAGTCCGTATGCGGCTCGAGCCTGTCGAGACCCCCGTGAATCATACGCGAGGTCCCGACAGGCTCGAACAAGCGGGTGATGCTTCGGCCTACTTGACCGAGCCGCCCGCGGCGACGATCTTCTGCTCGGCGGAGCCGGAGACCTTGTCGACCGCGACGTTGAGCTTCACCTGGATGTCGCCGTTGCCGAGCACCTTGACGCGCTCGTTCTTGCGGACGGCACCCTTCTCGACGAGGTCGTCGACGGTGACGTCGCCGCCCTTCGGGTAGAGCTCGGCGAGCTTCTCCAGGTTGACCACCTGGTACTCGACGCGGAACGGGTTCTTGAAGCCGCGCAGCTTCGGCGCACGCATGTGGTACGGAAGCTGGCCACCCTCGAACCCGGGGCGGATGTTGTTGCGGGCCTTGGAGCCCTTGGTGCCGCGACCGGCCGTCTTGCCCTTCGAACCCTCACCGCGTCCGACGCGGGTCTTGTCCTTCTTGGCTCCCGGCGCGGGGCGGAGGTGGTGCACCTTCAGGACCGGCTCGCGCTTGGCGTCGACGGCGTCCTTCGGAGTGGCCTTCTTCGCCGGGGCCTTCTTGGCGGGGGCCTTCTCGGCCTTCGCGTCGTCGGCCTTCGCTGCGGCGGCCTTGGCGGGCGCCTTCGCGGCGGCGGCCTTGGCCGGCGCCTTCTTCTCGGCGGCGGGCTTGTCGGCCGCCTTCTTCGCCGGAGCCTTCTTGGGCGCGGCGGCGGCGTCCTTCGTCTCGTCAGCCATTAGTCAATCTCCTCAACCTTCACGAGGTGGGCGACGGTCTTGACGTATCCGCGGTTCTGCGGGGTGTCGTCACGAACGACCGAGTCGCCGATGCGCTTCAGTCCGAGGCTGCGGAGCGTGTCGCGCTGGTACTGCTTCTCGCTCACCTTGGACTTGATCTGGGTCACCTTGAGCTGCTTGGCCATCAGGCACCTGCCTTCGCTGCTGCGGCGGCCTCGGCCGCCTGGGCCTCGGCACGCAGCAGGCGGGCGGGGGCGACCTGGTCGTAGTCGAGGCCACGACGCGCGGCGACCGCACGGGGCTCCTCGAGCTGCTTGAGGGCCTCCACCGTGGCGTGCACGATGTTGATGGTGTTCGACGAGCCGAGCGACTTGCTCAGCACGTCGTGGATGCCGGCGCACTCGAGGACGGCGCGAACGGGGCCGCCCGCGATGACACCGGTACCGGCGGACGCCGGACGCAGCAGGACGACGCCGGCCGCGGCCTCACCCTGCACGGGGTGCGGGATGGTCGCTCCGACGCGAGGGACGCGGAAGAAGTTCTTCTTCGCCTCCTCGACGCCCTTCGAGATCGCGGTCGGGACCTCGCGCGCCTTGCCGTAGCCGACGCCGACGAGTCCGTTGCCGTCGCCCACAACGACGAGCGCCGTGAAGCTGAAGCGACGGCCGCCCTTGACGACCTTCGACACGCGGTTGATGGTCACGACGCGCTCGAGGAACTGGCTCTTCTCGGCGTCACGGCCACCGCGGTCGCGGCTCGGGCCACGGTCGCGGCTGCCACGACGGGCCTCCCGCGGCTCGTTCTGGGGAGCCTCGCTCGCGGCGGCGGTCTCCACGGGTGCCTCTGCCACTGCAGCCACCTCGGTCTCCTTCTTGTTGTCGGTCACAGGCTCAGCCCCGCCTCTCGCGCACCATCGGCGATGGCGGCGACGCGACCGGCGTACTTGTTCCCACCGCGGTCGAAGACGACCGACTCGATGCCGGCCTGCTTCGCACGCTCCGCGACGAGCTCGCCGACCTTCTTGGCCTTGGCGGTCTTGTCACCGTCGAACGCACGGAGGTCGGCCTCCATGGTGGATGCGGACGCAAGCGTGCGGCCGGCGGCGTCGTCGACGACCTGCACGAAGACGTGGCGGGCCGAACGGGTGACGACGAGGCGCGGACGCAGCTCCGTGCCGACGATCTTCTTGCGAAGGCGGGTGTGGCGGCGCGAGCGCGCAGCCGTCTTGGTCTTCACGGCCATGATTACTTACCTGACTTTCCGGCCTTGCGACGCACGACCTCGCCGGCGTAGCGGATGCCCTTGCCCTTGTAGGGCTCGGGCTTCTTGATCTTGCGGATGTTTGCGGCGGTCTCGCCGACGGCCTGCTTGTCGATGCCGGCGACCGTGATCTTGTTGTTGCCCTCGACGGTCAGCGTGATGCCGGCCGGGGGCTCGACGGTCACGGGGTGCGAGAAGCCGAGCGCGAACTCGACCGCGGAACCCTTCTGGGCCACGCGGTACCCGGTGCCGACGATCTCGAGGCCCTTGGAGTAGCCCTGCGTGACGCCGATGATCTGGTTCGCGATGAGCGAGCGGGTGAGGCCGTGCAGCGAGCGCGACTCGCGCTCGTCGTCGGGGCGGGTGACGAGGACCTGGTTGTCCTCGACCTTCACCTCGATCGGCGAGGCGACGTTGAGCGCCAGCTCGCCCTTGGGGCCCTTGACGGTGACGGCTGCGCCGTCGACCTTCACGTCGACACCGGCGGGGATGTCGATGGGGAGTCGTCCGATTCGTGACATGGAACTACCACACGTAGGCGAGGACTTCCCCACCCACGCCCTTCTTCTCGGCCTGGCGGTCGGTGAGCAGACCGCTGGAGGTGGACAGGATCGCGACGCCGAGGCCGCCGAGCACCTTGGGGAGCTCCGTCGACTTCGCGTACACGCGGAGGCCGGGCTTGGAGACGCGCTTGATGCCCGCGATCGAACGCTCGCGGTTCGGGCCGAACTTGAGCTGCAGCGTGAGGGTCTTGCCGACGCGGGCGTCGGTGACCTCGAAGCCGGCGATGTAGCCCTCGTTCTTCAGGATCTCGGCGATGTGGGCCTTGAGCTTCGAGTTCGGCATCGACACGGAGTCGTGGTGCGCCGAGTTCGCGTTGCGCAGGCGGGTCAGCATGTCAGCGACCGGGTCGGTCATCGTCATGACGGGTGTTTCCTAACGTTCACCAGGTTTCAGCACCCGTTACACGAGTGATGACCTGTGGTGGGGCCCGAGCGGATGCCCGGACCGGATCGGATGCCGCGAACTCGCGCTCGCGGCATCCGCGGGGTTCAGTTGGCGGTCGTGCTCGACCGGAACGGGAAGCCGAGCTGCTTGAGCAGCGCGCGGCCCTCGTCGTCGTTCCTGGCAGTGGTCACCACGGTGATGTCCATGCCGCGGACGCGGTCGATCTTGTCCTGGTCGATCTCGTGGAACACGGACTGCTCCGTGAGACCGAAGGTGTAGTTGCCGTTGCCGTCGAACTGCGCGTCCGACAGGCCGCGGAAGTCGCGGATGCGGGGCAGCGCGAGCGACAGCAGGCGGTCGAGGAACTCCCACATGCGGTCGCCGCGGAGCGTCACGTGGGCACCGATCGGCTGGCCCTCGCGCAGCTTGAACTGCGCGATGGACTTGCGGGCCTTGGTGACCAGCGGCTTCTGCCCGGTGATCTTGGTGAGGTCCGCGATCGCGCCGTCGATGATCTTGCCATCGCGGGCCGCCTCGCCGACGCCCATGTTGACCACGATCTTCACGAGGGTGGGCACCTGGTGCACGTTGGTGTAGCCGTGCTCCTCGGTGAGGGCCTTCGCGATCTCGGTCCGGTACTTGGTCTTCAGTCGCGGCTGGATTTTGCCAGCCTGCGTCGCCGTATCGGTCATTACAGGTCCTTACCTGACTTCTTTGCGTAGCGGACGCGGACGGTCTTGGAGACGCCGTCCTTCGTCACGGTCTCGTTGCGGAAGCCGACGCGGGTCGGCTTCTTCGTCTCGGGGTCGACGAGCGCCACGTTCGACACGTGGATCGGCGCCTCGTGCGTCTCGATGCCGCCGGTCTTGGTGCCGCGCTGGGTCTGGCCGACTCGCACGTGCTTCGTGACGAAGTTCACGCCCTGCACGACGACCCGGTTCTCGGCGACGAGCACCTCGATGACCTTGCCCTGCTTGCCGCGGTCTCCGCCGCGGGCCTGGCTGCGGCCCGAGATGACCTGCACGAGGTCACCCTTCTTGATGTTTGCCATGACTTAGATAACCTCCGGTGCCAGCGAGATGATCTTCATGAACTTCTTGTCGCGGAGCTCGCGACCGACCGGTCCGAAGATGCGGGTGCCGCGGGGGTCACCGTCGTTCTTGAGGATCACCGCGGCGTTCTCGTCGAACTTGATGTACGAGCCGTCGGGACGACGGGTCTCCTTGACGGTGCGGACGATGACGGCCTTGACCACGTCGCCCTTCTTGACGTTGCCGCCGGGGATGGCGTCCTTGACGGTCGCGACGATGGTGTCACCGAGGCCGGCGTACCGGCGCTTCGAACCACCGAGGACACGGATCGTGAGCAGCTCCTTGGCGCCGGTGTTGTCGGCGACCTTGAGTCGTGATTCCTGCTGAAGCACTGTGAACTCCTTCTCTCAAGCAAGCCGGGGCTTACTTGGCCTTCTCGACGATCTCGACCAGGCGCCAGCGCTTGGTGGCGCTGAGGGGACGGGTCTCGCTGATCACGACGAGGTCGCCGATGCCGGCGGTGTTCAGCTCGTCGTGAGCCTTGACCTTGGACGTGCGGCGCAGGACCTTGCCGTACAGCGGGTGCTTCACGCGGTCCTCGACCTCGACGACGATGGTCTTGTCCATCTTGTCGCTGACCACGTAGCCGCGGCGCACCTTGCGGTATCCACGGACGAGCTCGGCCGTCTCGGCGACCTCGGCCTCGTGAGCCTTCTTGGTCTCAGCCATGATCAGGCCTCCTTCGTCTCGGCCTGGGCCGCGTCATCCGCGGGCTTGGCCTTCTTCGTCTTCTTCTCAGCCTTGGCCGGAGCCTCGACCGGTGCGGGAGTGGCACGGATGCCGAGCTCGCGCTCACGGATGACCGTGTAGATGCGGGCGATGTCGCGCTTGACCGCACGGAGGCGGCCGTGGCTCTCGAGCTGTCCGGTGGCCGACTGGAAGCGCAGGTTGAACAGCTCCTCCTTGGCCTTCTTCAGCTCGTCGACGAGTCGCTCGTCTTCAAACGTGTCGAGCTCTGCGGGGCTGAGCTCCTTGGTTCCGACGGCCATTATGCGTCGCCCTCCTCGCGCTTGATGATGCGTGCCTTGAGGGGCAGCTTGTGGATGGCACGGGTCATGGCCTCGCGAGCGAGTTCCTCGGAGACGCCCGAGACCTCGAAGAGGACGCGACCCGGCTTGACGTTGGCGACCCACCACTCGGGCGAACCCTTACCGGAACCCATGCGGGTCTCGGCCGGCTTCTTCGTGAGCGGACGGTCGGGGTAGATGTTGATCCACACCTTGCCGCCGCGCTTGATGTGACGGGTCATCGCGATACGAGCGGACTCGATCTGACGGTTGGTCACGTAGGCGGGAGTCAGGGCCTGGATGCCGAACTCGCCGAAGGTGACCTTCGTGCCGCCGGTGGCGTGGCCCGAACGGCCGGGGTGGTGCTGCTTGCGGTACTTGACTCGACGGGGAATCAACATGGTTATGCCTCAACTCCTGCTGCCACCGGCTCCTGCGCCTTGGGCGCACGGCGGGGGCGGTCATTGCGGTCACCGCGCGAGGGCTTCTGCGAAGCCTGCTCGCGGGCGAGCTCCTTGTTGGTGATGTCGCCCTTGTAGATCCAGACCTTCACGCCGATGCGGCCGAAGGTGGTCTTCGCCTCGTAGAAGCCGTAGTCGATGTTCGCGCGGAGCGTGTGCAGGGGCACCCGGCCTTCGCGGTAGAACTCCGAACGGCTCATCTCGGCGCCGCCGAGGCGGCCCGACACCTGGATCCGGACGCCCTTGGCGCCGGCGCGCTGTGCACCCTGCAGGCCCTTGCGCATCGCGCGGCGGAAGGCCACGCGGGCGGAGAGCTGCTCGGCGATGCCCTGGGCGACGAGCTGGGCGTCGGCCTCGGGGTTCTTCACCTCGAGGATGTTGAGCTGGATCTGCTTGCCGGTGAGCTTCTCGAGGTCGGCGCGGATGCGCTCGGCCTCGGCGCCGCGGCGGCCGATCACGATGCCGGGACGCGCCGTGTGGATGTCCACGCGGACGCGGTCGCGGGTGCGCTCGATCTCGATGCGCGAGACTCCCGCGCGGTCGAGCGACGTCTGGAGCAGGCGACGGATCTTGACATCCTCGGCGAGGTAGTCGGCGTAGCGCTGTCCGGGCTTCGTCGAGTCGGAGAACCACCGCGACACGTGGTCGGTGGTGATGCCGAGACGGAAGCCGTACGGGTTGACCTTCTGACCCATTACTTCGTACCCTCCTCGGGCGTGGCGAGCACGACGGTGATGTGGCTCGTTCGCTTGTTGATGCGGAAGGCACGACCCTGCGCGCGCGGCTGGAATCGCTTGAGGGTGGTGCCCTCGTCGACGAATGCGCGGCTGATGTAGAGGTCCTGCTCGTCCAGGTAGGTGTTCGAGGCGTCGGCCTTGACGCGAGCGTTCGCGATGGCCGAGGCGACGAGCTTGTACACCGGCTCGCTCGCACCCTGGGGTGCGAACTTCAGGATGGCGAGCGCCTCCTGTGCCTGCTTGCCGCGGATCATGTTGACGACGCGGCGGGCCTTCATGGGGGTGACGCGGATGTGTCGCACGCGTGCGATCGACTCCACCATTTCTTCTCCTCCTTCACGTCACCGCGTCAGCGGCGACGGCCCTTCTTGTCGTCCTTCACGTGTCCACGGAAGGTGCGGGTGGGGGCGAACTCACCGAGCTTGTGGCCCACCATGGTCTCGGTGACGAACACCGGGATGTGCTTGCGGCCGTCGTGCACGGCGATCGTGTGACCCAGCATCGCCGGGATGATCATCGAACGACGCGACCAGGTCTTGATGACGTTCTTGGAACCGGCCTCGTTCTGCGTGACGACCTTGCGAAGCAGGTGGTCGTCGACGAAGGGGCCCTTCTTGAGACTGCGCGGCATCTTCTTCTACTCCTACTTGCGCTTCTTGCCGACGGTGCGACGACGGACGATGAGCTTGTCGCTCTCCTTGTTGGGGCGACGGGTGCGTCCCTCGGACTGGCCCCACGGGCTGACCGGGTGGCGACCACCGGAGGTCTTGCCCTCACCACCACCGTGCGGGTGGTCGATCGGGTTCATGGCGACACCGCGGACGGTCGGGCGGACGCCCTTCCAGCGCTTGCGGCCGGCCTTGCCCCAGTTGATGTTCGACTGCTCGGCGTTGCCGACCTCGCCGATCGTGGCGCGGCAGCGCGCGTCGACGTTGCGGATCTCGCCCGAGGGCAGGCGCAGCTGGGCGTAGGGGCCGTCCTTCGCCACGAGGCGAACCGAGGCTCCGGCCGAGCGGGCCATCTTCGCGCCGCCGCCGGGGCGGAGCTCGATGGCGTGCACCACGGTACCCGTGGGGATGTTGCGCAGCGGCAGGTTGTTGCCCGGCTTGATGTCGGCGTTGGGGCCCGACTCGATGGGGTCGCCCTGCGACAGCTTGTTCGGCGCCAGGATGTAGCGCTTGGTGCCGTCGGCGAAGTGGAGGAGTGCGATGCGAGCCGTGCGGTTCGGGTCGTACTCGATGTGCGCGACCTTGGCGGGCACGCCGTCCTTGTCGTTGCGACGGAAGTCGATCACGCGGTACTGGCGCTTGTGGCCACCACCGATGTGACGGGTCGTGATGCGACCCTGGTTGTTGCGACCACCGGTCTTCGACAGCGGGCGGAGCAGCGACTTCTCGGGCGTCGAGCGCGTGATCTCCGCGAAGTCGGCGACCGACGAACCGCGACGACCCGGGGTCGTGGGCTTGTACTTACGAATAGCCATTCTTATTCCTCTGCTCCCTAGCCGACAGCCGTGAAGATGTCGATCGAGCCGGACTTGAGGGTGACGATCGCGCGCTTGGTGTCCTTGCGCTTGCCGATGCCGAACCGGGTGCGGCGGGTCTTGCCCTGGCGGTTCAGGGTGTTGATCGACGCCACCTGGACGTTGAAGATCTTCTCGATCGCGAACTTGATCTCGGTCTTGTTCGCGCGGGGGTCCACGGTGAACGTGTACTTGCCCTCGTCGATCAGGCCGTAGCTCTTCTCCGAGACGACGGGCGCGATGATGATGTCGCGCGGGTCCTTGTTGTGTGCGGCGCTCATGCGGAGACCTCTTCCTTCTTCGCCGTCTTCGCGGCGATGAACGCCTCGAGCGCGGCGGTGCTGAAGACGATGTCGTCGGAGACGAGCACGTCGTAGGCGTTCAGCTGGTCGACCCGCAGCACGTGCACGGTCGGGATGTTGCGCACGGCGCGCTCCGACAGCTCCTCGTCCCGCGTGAGCACGACGAGGTAGTGCTTGGCGGGCGCGATGCCCTCGAGCAGCGCGACGGCCTCGCGGGTCTTCGCGGTGTCTCCCGCGAAGGCCTCGACGGCGTGGATGCGGCCGCCGCGGGCGCGGTCGGAGAGGGCGCCGAGCAGGGCTGCGGCGATCATCTTCTTGGGGGTGCGCTGCGAGTAGTCACGCGGCTGCGGGCCGTGGACGATGCCACCGCCGGTCATCTGCGGCGCGCGGATCGAGCCCTGGCGGGCGCGGCCCGTGCCCTTCTGCTTGAAGGGCTTGCGGCCGGCGCCGGACACCTCGCCGCGGGTCTTGGTCTTGTGGGTGCCCTGACGCGCGGCGGCGAGCTGGGCGACGACGACCTGGTGGATCAGCGGCACGTTGGTCTGCACGTCGAAGAGCTCCGCGGGGAGCTCGATCGTGCCGGACTTCTTGCCGGTGACGTCGAGGGTGTCGATGGTGTTGGTCGCGGTAGCCATGGACTACGCCCCCTTCACTGCGTTGCGGACGAAAACGAGACGGCCGCGTGCGCCGGGGACGGCGCCCTTGACGAGGAGGAGGCCCTTCTCGGCGTCGACGGCGTGCACGCGGAGGTTCAGCACGGTCACGCGCTCGCCACCCATGCGACCGGCCATGCGCATGCCCTTGAAGACACGGCTGGGGGTCGACGAAGCACCGATCGAGCCGGGCTTGCGGTGGTTGCGGTGCGAACCGTGCGAGGCGGAGACGCCCTTGAAGTTGTGGCGCTTCATGACACCGGCGAAGCCCTTGCCCTTGCTCGTGCCGACGACGTCGACGAGCTGGCCGGCCTCGAAGGTGCCGTCGGCGGTGAGCTCCTGGCCGAGCTCGTAGCTCGACGCGTCGGCGGTGCGCACCTCGGCGAGGTGACGACGCGGGGTGACGCCGGCGGCCTTGAAGTGGCCGGACGCGGGCTGGTTCACCTTGCGCGGGTCGATGGCGCCTGCGGCGATCTGCACGGCCTCGTAGCCGTCCTTCTCCGCCGTGCGGAGCTGGGTGACGACGTTCGGAGCGATCTCGATGACGGTGACGGGAACCAGCTTGTTGTTCTCGTCCCACACCTGGGTCATGCCGAGCTTGGTGCCGAGCAGACCCTTCACGTTCTTGGTAGCGGAAGACATCTGTTACCTCAGAGCTTGATCTCGATGTTGACGTCGGCCGGGAGGTCGAGTCGCATGAGCGAGTCGACGGCCTTGGGCGTCGGGTCCACGATGTCGATGAGGCGCTTGTGGGTGCGCATCTCGAAGTGCTCGCGGCTGTCCTTGTACTTGTGGGGCGAGCGGATGACGCACACCACGTTCTTCTCCGTCGGAAGCGGCACGGGGCCGACGACCGTGGCACCCGCGCGGGTCACCGTGTCGACGATCTTGCGCGCCGAGGTGTCGATGACCTCGTGGTCATACGACTTCAGTCGAATGCGGATCTTCTGTCCCGCCATTGCTGACTCTCTCTCTGTCAAGGCGTCATACCCCTTCCGAGGGCATCGGACGCCGCGTAGCTACTCCGTGTGAAGCACCACTGTTCTTCTGTCAAAGGCCGTGATCGAGCCTGTCGAAACCACCCCGCTCGCGCGGTGGTCTCGGCACGCTCGACCCTTGAGCCCCAACCGGCCCCCGCGCTCGGGCGTGTCGCCCTCGCGAAACGGGCATGGAGGACCCATGCTCGAATTGGTTGTCGGTTGTGTGTTCTGCTGCCTGCGGCCTAGCCTGACCCGTGGGGCTCCGTGAGCTTTCGGTGGCTATGCACTGCCTGGCAGTGATTCGAACGGCACGCAGCGAGGCACGCCGTTCGAAATGTTGAACTCATCGAGTTTGCCACAGTCGGGGCATCCGTGCAACCCGGGCGTGTCGCGCGCCTCCCGGTTCACAGGCAGGTCGCAGCGAACGGGCTCTCCCGGGGCGAAACGTGGTGGAATCGATGACGTGACGACGACAGACGAGCCCACCGCAGAGCACGCCCACCAGGTCAGCGGGCGCATCGCGCCCGGAAGCGTCTCGGTGACGCGCGTGGGGCCACGGATGTACCAGGGGCTCAACGAACGCGGAGCCACGCTGCTCGTGGGCGGGCCCGAGCTCGAGGGCGAGCACTTCTCGCCGGGCGAGCTCCTCAAGCTCGCGCTGATCGCCTGCTCCGGCCTCAGCGCCGACCGTGTCACGGCGCGACGGCTCGGCGAGGACTTCGCACTGACGGTGTGGGCGCACGGCAAGTCCGACCACGACACGAACCGCTACACCCGGATCGAGGAGGAGTTCCTGCTCGACCTGTCGAGGCTCGAGCCCGACGAGCGCGAGCAGCTCCTCGTCGTGATGACCAAGGCCATCGAACGCGGATGCACGGTGGCCCGCACGATCGAGGAGGTCGTCGAGCTGCCGACCACGATCGACGGCACCCAGGTCTGACCCGCGCCGCCCTCACTCGCCGTCGCCGGCGTGCCGGCAGAGCGCGTACGGCTGCTCGACGGTGTAGCCGGCCACACCCGAGCTGAGCAGCACGACGGCGGCGACCGCCGCGGCGGAGGCGACCGCGATGCGTCGCGCCCGGGGCATCCGGAGCCGCTCGCGCGGGACGACGCGCCGGAACGGGTCCTCGATCCAGCGCTTGGAGGCGTCGGCGACGACGATCGACAGCACGAGCAGGAGCACCATGACCGGGGCCTGGCTCGGCTGCCCCACGATGTACGGCGTGAACATGATGATCGGCCAGTGCCAGAGGTAGAGCGAGTAGGAGATGCCGCCGAACCACTGCATGGGTCGGAGGCCGGCGACCGGCGCGAGCGACAGGGCCGCGCGCGGCATCCCCGCCCAGATCACGACCGCGGTGCCGAGCACCGGCACCAGGGCGATCGCACCGGGGAACACCTCGGGGTCGGTGAACGTGCGTGCCGCGACCGCGATCGCGGCGAGGCCGAGCCACCCGGCCAGCGCGCGCGTGCGCCGCAGCCGCTCCCCCACGACCGCGGGCACGATGGCCAGCAGGCCGCCCACGCCGAACTCCCAGGCCCGAGAGAGCGTCGAGAAGTACGCCAGGTTGTGGTCCTGCCCGGTCAGGATCACGCCGTGCACGAACGAGGCCACCGTCGCCACGGCGAGCACGGCCGCGACGAGCGCCAGGCGGCGACGTCCGAGCCGCACCGCCAGCCAGAGCGCGAGGATGATGAGCAGCGGCCACACGAGGTAGAACTGCTCCTCCACCGACAGCGACCAGAAGTGCTGGACCGGCGTCGACTCGAGGTCGGCCCGGTTCGGGATCTGCGAGTCGCGCGCCAGGTGCCAGTTCTGCACGTACAGCGAGCTCGAGAGGATCTGCTGCAGGAACGGCCGCCACTCGACCTGCGGCACGAACAGGAGGGTCGCCACCGCGCAGGCGCTCAGCACCGCGAGGGCGGCCGGCAGGATGCGCCGAGCCCGGCGCACGTAGAACTCCTTGAGCCGCACGCGCCCGTGCCGCTCGGCATCGCGGAGCAGGAGTCCCGTGATCAGGAAGCCGGAGACGACGAAGAAGACGTCCACGCCGACGAAGCCGGCCGGGAGGACCGCGGGCCAGAAGTGGTAGAGCACGACGCAGCCGATCGCCACGGCACGCAGTGCCTGGATCTCGGGCCGGACGGGTGCTCGCACCGCGGTCGCAGAAGATGAGGACATCCGTTCGAGGGTAGGCAGGCCCCCGGACGAGGTACAAAACGAGCGTGGGGGTTGACAGGAGATTGCCGGGTCCCCGAAACGTGCCGTCATCAGGGAGCGACCCCTGTCGGTTCCGCACCGTCGCGGGGACGACGAAGGGGCCGGGCCCGACGCACCGGCGCTGTCCCGACCCCTGTCGGTTCCGCACCGCCGCGGGGACGACGAAAGGGGCCGGGCCCGAAGGCCCGACCCCTGTCGGTTCCGCACCCGCGCGGGGTGCGAAGGGTGTTACTTGATGATCTTCGTGACCGTGCCGGCGCCGACGGTGCGACCACCCTCACGGATGGCGAAGCCGAGGCCCTCCTCCATGGCGATCGGCTGGATGAGCTCGACCGTCATGTCGGTGGTGTCGCCGGGCATGACCATCTCGGTGCCCTCGGGCAGCGTGATGACGCCGGTGACGTCGGTGGTGCGGAAGTAGAACTGCGGACGGTAGTTCGCGTAGAACGGGTTGTGACGCCCGCCCTCCTCCTTGGAGAGGATGTACGCGGTGCCCTCGAAGTTCGTGTGCGGGGTGACCGAACCGGGTGCGACGACGACCTGGCCGCGCTCCACGTCCTCGCGCTTGGTGCCGCGGAGGAGGAGACCGCAGTTCTCGCCGGCCCACGCCTCGTCGAGCTGCTTGTGGAACATCTCGATGCCGGTGACCGTGGTCTTCTGCGTCGGGCGGATGCCGACGATCTCGACCTCGGAGTTGATCTTCAGCGTGCCGCGCTCGGCGCGACCCGTGACGACCGTGCCACGACCGGTGATCGTGAAGACGTCCTCGATCGGCATGAGGAACGGCTTGTCCTTGTCACGCACGGGGTCGGGGATGGAGTCGTCGACGGCCTCCATGAGCTCGAGAACGGACTGCGTCCACTTCTCGTCGCCCTCGAGGGCCTTCAGGCCCGAGACGCGCACGACCGGAGCGTCGTCGCCCGGGAAGCCCTGGCTCGAGAGCAGCTCGCGGACCTCGAGCTCGACGAGCTCCAGGATCTCCTCGTCGTCGACCATGTCGGCCTTGTTCAGCGCGACCAGCAGGTACGGCACGCCGACCTGCTTGGCGAGCAGCACGTGCTCGCGGGTCTGGGCCATCGGGCCGTCGGTCGCCGCGACCACGAGGATCGCGCCGTCCATCTGCGCCGCACCGGTGATCATGTTCTTGATGTAGTCGGCGTGACCCGGGGCGTCGACGTGCGCGTAGTGGCGCTTCGGCGTCTCGTACTCGACGTGCGAGATGTTGATCGTGATGCCGCGCTGACGCTCCTCGGGAGCCGAGTCGATCGATGCGAAGTCACGCTGCACGTTGGTTGCCGACGGGTACTTGTCGGCGAGCACCTTCGAGATCGCTGCGGTGAGCGTGGTCTTGCCGTGGTCGACGTGACCGATCGTACCGATGTTGACGTGCGGCTTGGTCCGCTCGAACTTGGCCTTAGCCACTGTGGGTCCTCCTCAGGACTCGTGTAGGAACCCCGGGCGCTGGATTGCGACCGGTGTGCTACGGGATTTGTTGATATGTTACGCGAACCGGCTGGCTCGTGCGTCGGAGGGCTATTCGCCCTTGTTCTTCTGGACGATCTCGTCGGCGACAGCCTTCGGGACCTCCGCGTAGCTCTCGAACTCCATCGAGTACACCGCGCGGCCCGAGGTCTTCGACCGCAGGTCGCCGATGTATCCGAACATCTCCGAGAGCGGGACGTGCGCACGCACGACCTTCACGCCTGCGGCATCCTCCATCGACTGGATCTGACCGCGACGCGAGTTCAGGTCGCCGATGACGTCACCCATGTACTCCTCAGGGGTGCGGACCTCGACGGACATGAGCGGCTCGAGCAGAACCGGGTTCGCCTTCCGAGCGGCTTCCTTGAAGCCCATCGAGCCGGCGATCTTGAACGCCATCTCCGAGGAGTCGACGTCGTGGGCTGCGCCGTCGAGCAGGATGCCCTTGACGCCGACCATCGGGTAGCCGGCCAGGATGCCGTACTGCATGGCGTCCTGGAACCCGGCGTCGACCGAGGGGATGTACTCGCGCGGAACGCGGCCACCCGTGACCTTGTTCTCGAACTCGTACGTCTTGTCGGCCGTGATCTCGAGGGGCTCGAGCGCGAACTGGATCTTCGCGAACTGGCCCGAACCACCCGTCTGCTTCTTGTGGGTGTAGTCGTGCTTCTCGACCGCGCGCTTGATGGTCTCGCGGTACGCGACCTGGGGCTTGCCCACGTTCGCCTCGACCTTGAACTCCCGCTTCATGCGGTCGACGAGGATGTCGAGGTGCAGCTCGCCCATGCCCTTGATGACGGTCTGGCCGGTCTCCTGGTTGAGCTCGGTGCGGAAGGTGGGGTCCTCCTCGGCGAGCTTCTGGATCGCGGTGCCGAGCTTCTCCTGGTCGGCCTTCGTCTTCGGCTCGATCGCGACCTCGATGACCGGGGCCGGGAACGTCATCGACTCGAGGACGACCTGGTTGTCGGGGTCGCACAGGGTGTCACCGGTGGTGGTGTCCTTCAGGCCGATGACCGCGTAGATGTTGCCCGCGGTGACCGAGTCGACCGGGTTCTCCTTGTTGGCGTGCATCTGGAAGATCTTCCCGATGCGCTCCTTCTTGGACTTGGTCGAGTTGATGACCTGGCCGCCCGAGTCGAGGTGACCCGAGTAGACGCGGATGTAGGTGAGGCGACCGAAGAACGGGTGCACCGCGACCTTGAACGCGAGCGCCGCGAAGGGGTCGTTCGCGTCGGGGTGACGCTCGATGACCTCGTCCTCGTTGCGCGGGTTGCGACCCTCGACCGCCGGCACGTCGAGCGGCGACGGCAGGAAGTCGATGACCGCGTCGAGCATGGGCTGCACGCCGCGGTTCTTGAACGCGGAGCCGCAGAGCACGGGGTAGATCTCGGAGTTGACGGTGAGCTTGCGGATCGCGCCCTTGATCTCGGCGACCGTGAGCTCCTCGCCGCCGAAGTACTTCTCGAGCAGCGCGTCGTCGGTCTCGGCGACGGTCTCGAGCAGCGCGGCCCGGTACTCCTCGGCCTTCTCCTTGAGGTCGGCGGGGATCTCCTGCACCTCGTACTTGGCGCCCATCGTCACGTCGCCCTTCGAGTCGCCGGGCCACACGAGCGCCCGCATCTCGATGAGGTCGACGACGCCGACGAAGTCGCTCTCGGAGCCGATCGGGAGCTGGAGCACCAGCGGCTTCGCGCCGAGGCGCTTGACGATCGTGTCGACCGTGAAGTAGAAGTCGGCCCCGAGCTTGTCCATCTTGTTGACGAAGCAGATGCGCGGCACGTCGTACTTGTCGGCCTGGCGCCAGACCGTCTCGGACTGGGGCTCCACGCCCTCCTTGCCGTCGAAGACGGCGACGGCACCGTCGAGCACGCGCAGCGAACGCTCGACCTCGACCGTGAAGTCGACGTGGCCCGGAGTGTCGATGATGTTGATCTGGTTCTTGTTCCAGAAGCAGGTCACGGCGGCAGACGTGATCGTGATGCCGCGCTCCTTCTCCTGCTCCATCCAGTCGGTCGTCGAGGCGCCGTCGTGGGTCTCGCCGATCTTGTGGTTGACGCCCGTGTAGAACAGGATGCGCTCGGTGGTGGTGGTCTTGCCGGCATCGATGTGCGCCATGATGCCGATGTTGCGGACCTTGCTCAGGTCGGTGAGCACGTCTTGTGCCACGGGGGTTCCTCCGGGGAAGTCAGGAGTGGAAAAGGTGGGGTGAGCGGATGCCGCGAAGCGCCGCCTCGCGGCATCCGCCCATCGACTACCAGCGGTAGTGGGCGAAGGCGCGGTTCGACTCGGCCATCTTGTGGGTGTCCTCGCGGCGCTTGACCGCGGCACCGAGGCCGTTCGACGCGTCGAGGATCTCGTTGGTGAGACGCTCGGTCATCGTCTTCTCGCGACGGGCCTTCGCGTAGCTCGTGAGCCAGCGCAGGGCGAGGGTGTTGGCGCGGTGCGGCTTGACCTCGACGGGGACCTGGTAGGTCGAGCCACCGACGCGGCGCGAACGCACCTCGAGGGTGGGGCGCACGTTGTCGAGCGCCTTCTTGAGGGTGGCGACGGCGTCCTGGCCGGACTTGGTCGCGACGTTCTCGAGCGCCTCGTAGACGATGCGCTGCGCGAGGTCCTTCTTGCCGTCGATCAGGATCTTGTTGACGAGCTGGCTGACGACCGGCGAGCCGTAGACGGGGTCGGCGACGACGGGGCGCTTCGGAGCGGGTCCCTTGCGAGGCATTACTTCTTCTCCATCTTCGCGCCGTAGCGGCTACGAGCCTGCTTGCGGTTCTTCACGGCCTGCGTGTCGAGCGCGCCGCGGATGATCTTGTAGCGCACGCCGGGGAGGTCCTTCACACGACCGCCGCGCACGAGCACCATCGAGTGCTCCTGCAGGTTGTGGCCCTCACCGGGGATGTAGGCCGTGACCTCGGTGCCGTTCGAGAGCTTCACGCGGGCGACCTTGCGGAGCGCCGAGTTCGGCTTCTTCGGGGTGGTGGTGTACACGCGCGTGCACACGCCGCGCTGCTGGGGGTTGGCCTTCAGGGCGGGAGCCTTGGTCTTGGTGACCTTCGGCGAGCGACCCTTGCGGACCAACTGCTGAATGGTTGGCACTGCTTCTCCTTGTTATTGCTGCACGGTGACAGCGTTGATGGATTTCACATCACGACCCACCGGCACCGCAGAACTGCGGGGCCTTGGAGTGGTGGGTATGCCGTGGGGGCGACCATCGAGGTGCCCTTGGAGTGTGCGTCTGCTGCGAACCGGAGGTGTGACATGCTGGAGGCGATCTGGGATCGTTTCGGCAGGCACGGTTCAAGCGCGCGTCAACGCGCACACCCGATCAATGGTAATGCCGCGTAACCTTGCGGTCAAATGAGGGCGGATGCCGCGGGGCGCATGTTCTCCGCAGGCGGAATGCGCGGGCCTGTCAGGGGCCGCCCGGCCACCCCGGCGCGTCGAGCTCGCGGTCGAGGTCGGCGAGGAGCTCCTCGACCTGCGGCTCCACGTAGGCGACCAGGGCGAACCCGATCCGCTCGCGGTGCTGTGCCAGCTCCACGCAGATGCGGCGGCCGAGCTGCTTCGCGAACTCGTCGGCGAGTCGGACCTCCTCGCGCAGGGCCTCCTTCTCCTCGCGCGTGAACGGGCGCGGCGCCGGCTCGTTCGCCTCCGCCGCGGTGTCCGCCTCGAGTCCGGTCAGCGTGAAGAGGAAGGGTTGGTCGGGCACGGGTTCGGGGTCGAGGTCGAGGCCGAGGAACTCGGGGTCGAGCCCCTCCCCCGCGCGATACGGGCGACGCGCCTTGCGCTCCTCGGCGAGGCGGATCTCGCGGTGCAGCATCGGCAGGTTCCGCGCCGTGTAGTCGTCGACGGCGGCGTCGATGATGCCCTTCATCCGCATCGAGAACGCGTGCTGCACGGGATGCGGCACGTCGACGTCGAGGCCGGCGGCGGCGAGGATCGGCGAGCCGAAGCAGCGGGTGCAGAGCCGGACCCGGGCGCGGTGGGTGCCCGGACGCCACCGGGGCAGCCAGGCCAGCCACCGGTCGACCTCGTGGCTCACGCGCGCCTCGATCGATCCCTCCACGCGTTCACGATACTGCGCGGCCGTGCCCGCGCCGCCGACTTGCGCATCGGCTGGCGCGCCGCGCGCGGCATCCGTCACTCCTCGTCGTCGCGCTCCCAGGGCCAGCGCGGTCGCTCCATGCCCATCGACCGGCCACGCGCGACGAGCGCCGCGAGCGAACCGACGACCGCCGCGAGCGCCGGGATGAGCAGGCCGAACCAGCCGATGCCGAAGCCGACGCCGAAGAACGCGGAAGGGGTCACGAGCCCGGTGGCAAGGGCGTAGCCGACGGTGGCGACGACCACGGCCGCGAGCCAGCTCCAGAGCGCGGAGAACACCACGCTCGGCCACTGGCGGTCGGGACGGCGGAGCGTGTGCGCGAGGGTCAGCAGCACGGCCGCGACGGACGCCCCGATCGCCGCGGGACCCACGAGGAGCCCGGCGGCGGGGTCCACGATCACGTCGGCGTCGGTGAGGAGGCTCACGAAGCCGTACGCGCACACGACGAGCGCGAGGTCGAGGGCGGCGGCGAACGCGGCCACGACCCACGCGTTGCGACGTGCGGCATCCATCATCCGAGCGTACGCCGGGGGCCGGGCCGGCGTCCGGTGCGCGGCGGGGGCCGTACACGACGGAGGGGGACGAGCGGTTCGCTCGTCCCCCTCCGTCGTGTACGGCTCAGCCGCCGGCGAGCTCCTGGTCGAGGTCCTGGATCGCCTGCATCATGCCGCGGAGCGCTTCGCCCATCTCGCCGATGCCGTCGACGGCCGACTTCAGGCCGGTCGTGAGCTCGTCGTAGCCCTGGCCGAACTTGCCCGACGCGTGCTGCGTCTTGAAGTCGTTGCCGAGCAGGTTGTCGACCGCGCTCTTCAACTGGTCGAGTTGACCCTGGATGTCGTCGCGGGCGTCCGACAGCTTGTTGGACATCGCCTCCATCTCGCCGTACGAGGCGCCGAAGTCTGCCATGGTGAAACCTTCCTGGTTCGAGTGTCGAGCAACGCGCTCGGGATCGTTCGTTCCCTCACGCTATCCAGCCGCCGGGGACCGGCCAATGGGCAGCGGTCCCCATGCCCGGCGAGCCCGGGGTCAGCGAGTCGCGGCGGGCAGCGCCACCAGCACCGGCGCGCCCTTCGCCCCGATCGACGCGGCGGCGGCGGTCGCCGTGCGATCGAGGATGAGCAGTCCGGGCACGTGGGGCGCAGTGCCGGGCGCGACCATGCCCCGGCGTTCGAGCTCGCGGTACGCCGCGGCGACCTCGCCGTCGGCCCGCGCCCGGTCGGCGGCGGGGAGCTCGGCGAACAGGTCGCGCACCCGATCTGCGGCACGGTCGATGACGGCGGATGCCTCGCGCCCGAGTTCCGACCCGAACGTGCCGAGACGCTCGTCCTGCCTGCTGCGGTCGGCACCGGACATGCGCCGTCGCACGGCGAGGGACCCGACCGCGAGCGCGGCCTGCACGACCGATGCGACCGCGCCGGCGACGAACCACGGCGCGGTGCCGGGCTCCCCGCCGACGACGTTCCAGGCGCCGACGAGGCTCGCGACGCCGAGGACCACCGGCACCCACGCGACCGCGACGGCACCCGACGTGGGCGGCACGTCGGCGCGGAGCGGCAGGAGCGACCCCGCCATGCCGGCGACGGCCACCGCGAGCGCGACCACGATCCACGGGAGCGCGGTCTCGAGGTCGAACGCGGCGCGGCTGAAGACGGCGGCGAACGCGCCCGCGGCCGCGATGAGCGAGGCGAGCAGCGACACCGTGCGCCACCCGGAGCGCTGGAGCCCCGCCGCGGCGCCCGGGTCCACCCCGCGCAACTCGGCGATGCGGCGCGTGCGGATGGCCCGGATCTCCTCGACCGCGTCGGAGGCGAGCGCCTCGACGCGGCGCAGGTAGGCGGGCGTCGACGCCAGGGCGCGACGATCGAGCTCCGCCGTGCGCACCCGGACGTCGGTCGCCGAAGCCGATGCGGCCCACGCGGCGGCCGAGCGGGCGCTCACCCGACGACCCGGAGCGACCCGACGACCGGGTCGGCGTAGAGCTGCATCGCGCCGGCGACATCCGTGCGGGCGAGCTCCGAGTAGACGATGCCCAGCAGCCCGTCGACGAGGAGGCCGTACGCGATGCCCGCGAGGTGCTCGCCGTCGCGATCGGTCTCCGCCGCGACGTAGGCGATGCGGTAGCCGTGCGGCACGGTGTCCGTCTCGAACTCCGAGATGGTCGGCTCGAGGAGCAGTTCGACGCCCGGCAGCATCCAGGTGAGCGGATCGGCCTCGACGCCGGGCGGGGCGGGCTGGAGCAGCACGTGCATCACGCCCGTCATCGGCAGCTCGACCGGGCGGAAGAACAGCGAGGTGTCCACGCCGGTCCGCCGACGCCGCAGCGCCTCGCGGGCCGCGCCCTCGATCACCTCGCCGTACGGCGCCAACGAGGATCCGGCGTAAGCCGTGCGTTGCTCGGCCACCCAGAGCTCATCGGCCTGCGCCGCCGGGTCGGGCATGACCGACCAGACGTCCGCCGGGTAGGACACCTCGAACCTCACTCGCCGCTCCATCTGAAGGTCGACATGATCGCGTCGACGAGCACGCCGTACGCGCCGATCGACGACTCGTCGAGCGCCTCGCCCGCCGACGTCGGCAGCACCGCGCTGAAGAGCAGGGCCTCACGTCGACCCGTGCCGGGGACCGGTATCAGGTAGTTGAACGAGCGCGTCGTCACCCGGCCGCCCGACAGCTCCTGGCTGCCGTCGGCGACCCAGCGCATCACCACGCCGGCATCGTCGAGGGGGCGGGCGCCGTGGTCGCGGACGAGGGCGCGCACGCGACCGTCGAGCGAGGCCCCGTGCGGCTCGGTCGCCCGCACCGCGGTGATGGCGAGCGGCAGCATGAGCTCAGCAGGCACGCGCTCCTGGTAGATGAGGCGCACCGGGTCGCGGCGGAGGAACTCGTCGGCGGCGCGCTCGGTCATCGAGCGCACCTGCGCGTCGAGGTCGGGGCGGTGGACCGACCGGAACACGGCCGACGCGCGCGCCGCGAGCTCGGCGAAGGCCTCGCGGGTGGGCTCGACCGAGACCCACCCGGCCGGCAGCAGGAGCACGAACGGCGGCACCCGCCTGCGATCCGCGGCACCGAGCAGTTGATCGCGAAGGCTGGCAGTCATCGCCACGAGTCTATGGCCCGCTCCCGGCCGTGGTCCTCGACCTTGCCGTTCAGGAAGTCGAGCTGGGTGATGCCCGTCGCGTAGACCTGGAGGCCGGGCAGCAGCCGGTCCACGCCCTGTACGGCGCCCCAGGAATCGCCGACGCCGTAGAGGCGTCCGAGGAACATGTCCATCGAGTTCGTGAGCTGGGTGTTCTGCCACACGTACGGCGTGCCCGAGCCGATGCGCTGGATGAGCCGGGAGCCCGACGTGGCCAGGTCGTACGGGATCATGGTCGACACGCGGCTCCAGTCGGCTCGCGCCAGGTCGTCGATCCGGCCGAGGTGGGTGCGCACCGCCGCGAAGTCCTCACCGGCGAGCATCAGGTTGCGGAAGCCCGAGAGCTTCGGGAACCGGCTCCCGGCGCTCGCCACCGACCCGAGGTCGGCGAGCTTGCCGAGCTTGCCGAACGGGATGACGCCCACGATGGCGAGTGCCAGGTCCTTCCCGTCCTTCCTGCCCTTGGCGAACAGCACGATCGTGCCGAGCAGCGCCACGATCGCGACGATCGTCGCGAGCGCCGCGATCAGCGGCCCGCCGACCACGAGCGCGAGCACGAGCAGCGCGAGACCCGCCCACTCCATCACCTTGACGAGCGCCTCGAAGAACGGGAGCGCGTCGTCCCAGAAGCCGTCCTTCACCCCGTCCTCATTGACGTCGCGGAGGCCGTCGACCGCATCGTCGTAGGCGTCCTCCCAGGTGTCGTAGTGGCCGTCGAAGCGGCGCGCGGCCGCCTCCCACTCGGACTTGGCCGAACCCAGGTCGCCCTCCGCGCCGGCCGTCGCGTCGTCGCGAGCGGTCGTCGAGCCGTCGTCGCCCGCGGGCACGTCGGCCGCGTCGTCGACGCTCGCCGCCCGCGTCCTCACCGTCTCCCACAGCGATTCGCAGTCGCCCACGGCGGCGTTCAGCGACGCCGAGACGTCGACGAGCGCCTCGCCGTAGGCCCGCAGCACCTCCCCGCTCGGCAGGTAGCGCTCCCCCGCCTTCTTGAGGTCGGCGTGCACGTCGGCCGACTGGTCCTTGATGGCGTCGAGCGAGTCGCCCCGGCCCACCTGGCCGTCGGCGATGAGCTTCAACGTGTTGGCCGCCCGCTGCATCCGCTCGCCCAGGCTCTCGATCGCCGAGCCGCGCGCGACGATCGCGCCGCCGTCGCCCTGCAGGCGCTCGATCTCGCGCCCCTTCGGCGACTCGGGCATGAAGCGGTGGTGGTAGGCGGTGCTCCCCATGTGCGTTCTCCGTCAGCCCTTCTGCTCGAGTTCCTTCGCGAGGTCCTCGTCGAACTGCTGCCAGCTCGTCTTGACCCCCTGCACCTGCTCCTGCAGCTCGTGCAGGTGGCCCTTCAGCGTCTCGCGCTTGTCGTCCCACGCCCCCTCGAACTCGTCGGCGGCATCGCGGAGCTCGCGGCGGCCGAATGGTCGCCCGATCGCCTCGACCAGCGCACTCGTCGAACCCCCGGCATCCTCGAACTCGACGATGATGTCCTTGAGGGCCGCGTTCAGCTCCTCCATCGACGAGAGCGGGATCTCCACGCCGTCGCTCATCAGGGCCTCCTCGGTGGTGTCTGGCGGTGCTCGTTCACGATATCCACGGGGTCGCGCGGCCCGGTATGGGCAGCGGTCCCCATGCGCGGCGCGCGCCGGTGCGCGCTTCCCGGCGTGTCAGCCCGCCGCGGATGCCGCGGCGCGGGGCAGCTGCACCGTGGTGATGCGCCCGTTCTGCACGAAGATCGCCCGCCCCTCGGGCGCATCGGTGCGCTTGACCTTCGGGAACGGCGTCTTGAAGACGGAGTCGCCGTCGAACGCGTCGGGCTTCAGCGCGACGCCCTGGCGTCCGGCCTTGAAGTCGCCGATGAAGCCGAACCCGCTGGACAGCAGCGAGACGTCGGCGTCGCCGACCAGGAAGTGGTCGCTGCGGTTGATCGCCTGGAACAGCTCCTTCATCGGCCGCTCGGCGTCGGTGTCGGCGAACTGCGTGACGCCCTCGACGACGACCATGATGCGCCCGGGCACCGCGTCGTCGGCCACCACGTCGACGAGCTCCTTCGCGAGGGCCTTCACCGACTCCACCGTCGTGGCACTGCGCATCCACGGCGCGGCGTCGCCGAGGGCGGCGCGGCGACCGGCGAGGTGGAAGAGGCGCACCTCGGGGTCGAAGCGCCGGACCGACTCGGTGAGCGCGCGCAGCGCGGTGGTCTTGCCGCTCTGCGGGGGTCCGGTCACGACGAACGTGCCGACGGGTTCGAATCCGAGCGGCGCGAGCGTGTCGTCGGCGAGGCCGAGCACGGGCAGGCCCGCCGCCTCGTCGGGGAGGGCGTCCGCGACGTACGACGTCGGCAGCGCGCCGATCGCCGGCGCCTCCACGGCACCCGCCGCCCGCAGCCGGCCGGCGAGCTCGGACAGCGCCGCGGACTGCGCCGCCACGTTCGAGGTGCCGCCGAGCACCGCGAGCTGCGTCTCGAACCCCTCGACGAGCGCGCGCCCGGGCACCGAGCGCTCGCCCAGCACGTCCTTCGGCACGCCGAGCACCTGGTAGGCGGATTCCTCGGACAGCCGCAGCACGATGCGCTTCGTCACGTTGGCGCTCACCGCCGTCGGCACGGCGCCGGCGCGATCGGCCGTGGCGACGACGTGCACACCGAGCGGGCGGCCCTCGGCGAGGATCCGCATGAAGACGTTGTAGAGGGGCATCCGCACCGTCGTGGTGTCCCACTCCGCCTTGAACTGGCCGAAGCCGTCGAGCAGGAGGACGACTCGGGGCTCGCGGAGGCCGGTTATCCGGCGGTACTCGGTGAGGCTCGCCGCATTCGCCTCGCTGAACGCCCGACCTCGCCGGTCGAGAAGGTCGCCGAGGGTGCGCAGGAGCCGCTGCACGCGCTCAGCGTCGTCGCCGGCGATGACCGCGCCGACATGCGGGAGCGACTCGAGCGAACGGAGCGCCCCGGCCCCGAAGTCGAGCCCGTACACCTGCACCTCCCCGAGGTCGGGCCGCAGTCCCGCCGCGATGCCGATGGTGCGCAGCAGCGTGGACTTGCCCGACCCGCTCGTGCCGTAGACCAGCATCGCGCCGTCGCGATCGGGCGTGAACGACATGGGCTCCTGGAGCTGGCGCTCGGGGATGTCCGCGAGCCCGAACACGATCTCGCCGTCGCCCGCTGCCGGAAGCCCGGCGATGTCGACCGTGGTCGGCAGCTCGTCGAGCCACGGGCGCCGTGGCGCCGGGATCCGCGCGTCGATGGCCGCGGCCACGAACGTGCCGACCATCCGCTTCTGGTCGTTGGGGCCGGGGTCCTCGTCGTGCGAGTCCGATTCGGGGGCCGCGTCGCGCTCCCAGACCACCGGGGAGCCGAACCGCAGCTCCGCGATCCTGACCTCGGCCGGCACGACCTCGTCGGTCGTCCATCCGCCCGCGTACGCCGATTGGAATCCGACCAGCCGCCCTGGTCCCGTCTTCGCGATGCCGCGGCCGGGGATGGACGGGTCGAACGACGCCGCCACGGGATCGCCGACGACGTCGCGGGAGTCGGACTCATCCGCCATCCGCAGCGCCACCCGGAGGTTCGTGTTGGCCCGGAGGTTGTCCTTGATGACGCCGGCGGGACGCTGCGTGGCCATGATCAGGTGGATGCCCAGGGATCGGCCGCGCTGGGCGATGTCGACGACGCCGTCGACGAACTCCGGCACCTCGCTCGCCAGCGCCGCGAACTCGTCGATCACGAGCACGAGGGCGGGCGGGGTCTCCGGGTCGCGGCGCTTCTCCAGCTCGAGGAGGTCCTTCGCCTTCTTGCGGTTGAAGAGGTGCTCGCGATGGTGGAGCTCGGCGCGAAGGCTCGTCAGCGCCCGACGCACGAGGTGCGGGCTGAGATCCGTCACGAGGCCGACGCAGTGCGGGAGCTCGACGCAGTCGGCGAATGCGGACCCGCCCTTGTAGTCGACGAAGAGGAACGTGACCCGATCGGGGCTGTACTCCGCCGCCATTCCGAGCACCCAGGCCTGCAGGAACTCCGACTTGCCGGCGCCGGTCGTGCCGCCGACGAGGGCGTGCGGGCCCTGCGTGCGCAGGTCGAGCGACATCGCGTCGGGGCTGCCCTGGCCGATGAACGCCTTGAGCGTGCCGGCGCGCTTCAGCCGGGGCAGCGCCGTGCCGGAGCGGTCGAGGATGGAGTTGTTCTGGTGCCAGCGCTCGACGACGCCCGACGGGTCGGCCGCCACGTCCGGCCCGAGGAGTCCCACCATCGATACGCTGCGCGGGAGGTCGCTCGAGTCCTCCACGACGGTGCTCGCGTCGACGACCGGTGCGATCCTGCGGGCGAAGACCTCGGCATAGTTGTTCGACACCCCCTCGACGCGCACCCGCGTGTACTCGCGGCCGGCGCGGACGTAGCCGATGCGCGCGGCGTCGAGCCCGTCGGTCACGTCGACGAACGTGCGGCAGGCCGCGGGCAGCGACTCGACCGTGGGCCCCACGAAGATCGTGTGGATGCCGACGTCGGGCCCCCGCTCGATGAGCTGCGTGAGGCGAGGGCGGTCGACCGGCGCGTCGGCGGAGACGATCAGCACGAGCGCCATCTCCCCGTCGGCCGTTCGAGGCGTGCTGTCGATCGCGTCGCCCACCTGGGCGCCCAGCGCCATCGACGTGTCGGACTCCTTGAGCGGCCCTCGTCGGGTCGGGGATCCCGACAGGCGCTCGAGGATCGCCTCCTCGAGGGCGTTGAGGAGTGCCGTGCCGGCCGACTGGCTGTCGGCCAGTGCGAACTCGGCGAAGGGATTGCGCGTGCTGGTGGTGTGCGGGAGCCACTTCAGCCAATCGAGCTGCCTCGACCAGGCCGGATCCACGATCGCGGTGGCGATGAGCTCGTTGGGGGCGTGGAGTCCGAACAGCTGCACGCCGACGCCGCGGAGGACGTCGGCGGCGAGATGCACGGGACCTGCGATGCCGAGCGCGCCCGAGCTCGGCAGCAGCTCGACGATGGGCACCTCGTCGACCTGCTCGAACCGGCTGCGGAGCTTCGCGACCTGGCGGTGGTAGCGGGCGATCCCGGTCTCGACCGCCGACGACTCCTGGATCGAGTTGCGGCTCGCGGCGCGGCCGACCCCGAGCCGGAGCGCGAGGAAGTTCCAGTGCTCGGGGCGTCGCGTCCACAGCAGCGGCCCGAGCCGCATCGCCTGCTCGTAGACCTCCGCCACGGCCGGCGCCTCGGCGAGGCGCCGTTCCCGCTCGATCGTGGTCTGCTCGACGAGCGTCTCCTCGAGGTCCTCCAGCTGCGACTCGAAGGTCTCGATCTCCTGCTGGAGCTTCTTGCCCTGCTGCGTCCGCTGCCCGATGAAGTTGCCGAGCATCATGAGCGGCGACATGAACACGATCAGCAGCGCGAGCGGTCGCAGCGTGATTGCGTAGATCGCCACGCCCATGAGGACGGGCGACACGATCATCGGCCACGGGAACAGCCGTGGGTTCGCCTCGCTCGGCACCGACGGCTGCGGGTACTGCGTGCCGGGGTAGCGCACCTCGACGCGCGGCGACCGGTTGAACATCAGCGCACCGCCGCGTTCCAGCACCGGGTCGTCGGCCGGTCGCTCGGAGGCGAGGGGCGCCAGCACCACCTCGGTGTCGCCGAGGACGATCGCCTGGCCGGGCACCGTGCGCACCCGCTGCACCTGTCCGCCGTCGACGAGGACGCCATTGGCCGAGTTGAGGTCGACGACCTCGATGCCACCCGCGCCCACCTCGATGCGGGCGTGGCGCTTCGACACGAGCGGGTCGGCGAGCACGAGGTCGACGCCGGGTCCCCCGCGTCCGACGATCGTGTGACCTCGCCGGAGCTCGACGCGTCGCCCCGCCCCGGGGCCCGAGCGCACCTCGAGCAGCGCGGCGGGTGCCGTCGAGGCCGACGAGCGCGCGCGGGCGGTGTCGGCGACGACGGCGGCGTTGAAGCCGGACCCGATCGGCGCGTCCGCGATGAGGGCGTCGGCGGGCAGCACCACCGGCTCGTTGGACGTCGGCGGCGCGACCGCGAGCGTCAGCCCGCCGGTCGGCACGGGCAGCCCGGATGCCGCGGGGTCGTTCTGTGCGATGGCGGCCGCGACGTCGCCGACCGTGGCGGTGGCATCCGCCGTGATCACGATGTCGACCGGTCCGCCGCTGGCGCGGCGGAGGCCGAGCTTGAGCCTCATGCCTGCGTGCTCCGTTCCACGGTGAATCGTCGGCCGCCGAGCCGGACGGCACTGCCGACGGGGAGTTCGATGCGCTCGCCCGCGCCGAGCGATCGCTCGGCGCCACCGGGCAGCTCCACGACGGTCCCGTTCTTCGAGGCGCGATCGGCGACCCAGAACCGGCCGTCGGTCACGCCGAACTCGGCGTGCGTCTTGGAGATCCGCATGCTGTCGTCGTCGAGCGGCACGAGCACGGCGGGCGGACGTCCGGTTGCCTCGGCGGGCGGGCGGGCCGCGACATCGGCGGGCGCCCGGCCGAGGAGTCCTCTCGGCGCCGCCGCGACGGCGGTGCCGTCGTCGAAGCGGAGCACGAACGCACCGGCGGTCGCCGGTGGCGATGACGTGCCGCGATTCAGCGTCGCCGCATCGGAGGACGCAGGTGCGGCGGTCGACGGCGCCGGTGCCGCGCCGGGCGCGGCGAGCGCGGGAGGCTGCCACTCCCCGAGCCCGGACGCCACGACGGCGGAACTCGACCTCGAGGCGGGGATGAAGGTGTGCTCGTCGGGAGCGCGGTCGCTGGCGAGCGAGGGCAGCGCCCGCGTGGCCGCGGCGGGCGGGCGGGCCGCCTCCCGGCGCGCGTGCCGGAGCGCGCGTGCATCGAACGGGTCGAGGCCGACCCGCACGTCGAGCGCGTAGCATCCGCCGATCCGGTCGAGCCAGCTGCGCCCGCGGTGCTCTGGATCCCAGCCGGACGACGCGAACAGCAGTGCGGGGCCGATGAAGGGGAGCACCACCTGCGCGCCCCACAGCACCAGTGCGCGCAGCGTGATCCGCCAGAAGCCCGCCGGGCCGAACCCGGCGACGCCGACCGAGCGGATTCCGAACGCCGCCTTGCCGAGGGTGCGCCCGGTGCGGCCGTGCAGCACCAGCTGCGTGAGGCCGAACGCCGCCAGGAGCACCTGGCTGACGGCGATGAGCACGAGTGGGAGCGCGGAAGCCCCCGAGGCCGCGATGCCGATCGCGTCGCGGCCACCGCCGACCGCGGTCAGGAGCAGCACGGCGCCGATGATGCCCGGGAGCGCGAGCGCGACCCAGACGGCGGCGTCGAGCGCGAAGGCCGCGGACCGTCGGCCGGCAGGCGCCGGGACGAGACCGAGCGCAGCGGCGTACGCCGGGTCGGGTCGACCGTCGGCGTCGACGCCCGGGGTCGGCTCGTCGTCGACGTCGAGAGTGACGCTCACTACCGCTCCTCGCGTGGAAGGGACTGTCTCGCCACCCAATCCGATCGGGAGCGCGCTGTCGATGGGGAGTGGTCACCATCCCCGACACAGCAGCGTACCCGGCGCCCGATGGTCGGTCGCGCCGGGTACGTGCGACAGCTCAGGCGACGCGCTGGGGCTGCGGGCCGGCCGCGAGCTCGCGATCGTAGGCCTCGCGGGCGAGGCGGTTGCGGTCGGTCACGGTGCGTCCGCGTGCCGCGATCCACCCGCCGAACCAGATCGGGATCTCGCGCGCGATGACGCCGGCGACGATCGCGAACGGATCGAGCCAGCGCTGCTGGATGAACGCGCCCGCCTGGTCGACGTTCAGCGTCCACGCCTCGACGGTGAGCAGCGCCGCGCCGATGTACGCGAAGTACACCAGCACGCCGACGAGCAGGCCGAACACCGCGTAGTACCACCACGCGCCGCGGTTCACGATCGCGGCGAGCAGGGCGAAGCCGAGGAAGCAGGCGACGACCGGCACCCAGAACACCGGCTGCACGATGAACTGCGCGAAGACCGTGCCGGCCTCGACCGGATCGCGCTGCACCAGGAGCACCAGGTACGAGGCGCCCGCATACAGCAGGGCGAACGCGACGGCGCCGATGAGCGCGACGAGCACGCCGAAGCCGCGGTTGCCGCGGGTCTTCGGCGGCGTGGGCGCCTGCACGTAGATGGTCTGGGGCGCCGCTGGCACGGTGGGCACGACGTCGGGTTCGGGCGCGAGCGTCGCGGCGCCGGCCGCCGTTCCGGCTGCCACGGTCGCCGCGGGCACGTAGGTGTCGCGGCGCACCGAGTCGGCGGCGACGGGTGCGGGCACGTCGGCGTCGCCGACGTCATCGCGGTCGGATGCCACGGGCGCGGCGTTCGCGCGCTCCACCGCGGCGTCGAGGCGGGCGGTCGCATCGAGCTGCTCCACCGGCTCCGGCCCCGTGACCGGCGCAGCGGCGACGACGGGCTCGTACGCCGGCTCGACGGGCTCGGGCTCGTACGCCGGCTCGACGTGCTCCGGCTCGTCCATCGGCGCGGCCGTCGCCTCGGGCTCGGGGGCGGGGGGGTCGGCGGCGACCGGGTCGGGCGCGACGAACTCGGGCTCGGCCGGCACGTCGCGCTCGGATGCCGCGGGGGCCTCCGACGTCGAGGAGCCGGAAGCCTCGTCGGGCGACACGGCCTCGGTGTCGTGGGGCAGGTCGCCGTCGACGGCCTCGGCGTCGTGCGGGCGATCCGGGTCGGATCCGGGAGTCGTGCTGCTCATGATCGCGCTCCTTCCGGGCGCCCTCGCACCCGCGATGGGCTCACTGTAGCAACGTGCGTCCGCCGTTCCGCGGCGCCGCGCGGGACGACGACGGGCCCCGGATCGCTCCGGGGCCCGTCGTGCGTTCGGCGACTAGCTGTAGTTGCCGGGGGTGAAGTCGTCGCTCGAGAACGCGTCGAAATCGACGAAGCTGAGGTCGCCCTCGGCGAAGGCCGCGTCGTCGGCGAAGATGCGGTTCGGGTAACGCTCCGCCTTCGCCTCCTCGGTGGCCTCGACCGCGACGCTCCGGTACTTGTTCAGACCGGTGCCCGCGGGGATCAGCTTTCCGATGATCACGTTCTCCTTGAGGCCGACGAGCGGGTCCGACTTGCCCTCCATGGCGGCCTGCGTGAGCACGCGGGTCGTCTCCTGGAAGGACGCGGCCGACAGCCACGACTCGGTCGCGAGCGAGGCCTTGGTGATGCCCATGACCTCCTGGCGGGCCGAGGCCGTCTTCTTGCCCTCGGTGAGCGCAGCACGGTTGATCTCGTTGTACTTCGAGCGGTCGACGAGCTCACCGGGCAGCAGGTCGGTGTCGCCGTGGTCGACGACGGTGACCTTGCGCAGCATCTGGCGCACGATGACCTCGATGTGCTTGTCGTGGATCGGCACGCCCTGCGAGCGGTACACGTCCTGCACGCCGTCGACGAGGTGCTTCTGCACCTCGCGCACGCCCTTGACCCGGAGGACCTCCTTCGGGTCGACCGTGCCGACGATCAGCTGCTGGCCGAGCTCGACGTGCTGGCCGTCCTCGACGAGCAGCGTCGAACGCTTGAGCACGTTGTACGCGATCGGCTCGTCGCCGTTGTCGGGCGTGAGGATGACCTTGCGCTGACGCTCGGTCTCGTCGATGGTGATCCGGCCGGGGGCCTCGACGATGGGCGACGCACCCTTGGGGGTGCGGGCCTCGAAGAGCTCCTGCACGCGGGGAAGACCCTGCGTGATGTCGTCGGCCGAAGCCGAGCCACCGGTGTGGAACGTGCGCATCGTGAGCTGGGTGCCCGGCTCGCCGATCGACTGGGCCGCGATGATGCCGACGGCCTCGCCGATGTCCACGAGCTTGCCGGTCGCGAGCGAACGGCCGTAGCACTTCGCGCAGACGCCGACGGCCGACTCGCAGGTCAGCACGGAGCGGACCTTGATCGTCTCGACGCCGGCACCGAGGAGCTTGTCGATGAGCACGTCGCCGACGTCCTCACCGGCCTCCGCCACGACCTCGCCCTTGGCGTTCACCGCGTCGGCGGCGAGGCTGCGGGCGTAGACCGCGTTCTCGACGTTCGGGTCGCGGACGAGGCTGCCCGAGGCATCCGTCGTCGCGATCGACAGGTCGAGGCCCCTGGTCGTGCCGCAGTCGTCCTCGCGGATGATGACATCCTGCGAGACGTCCACGAGACGACGCGTGAGGTAGCCCGAGTCGGCCGTGCGGAGGGCCGTGTCGGCCAGGCCCTTGCGGGCACCGTGGGTCGCGATGAAGTACTCCGCCACCGACAGCCCCTCGCGGTACGAGGAGATGATCGGACGGGGGATGATCTCGCCCTTCGGGTTGTTCACGAGGCCTCGCATGCCGGCGATGTTGCGCACCTGCAGCCAGTTGCCACGAGCACCCGACGTCACCATGCGGTTGATGGTGTTGTCGGTCGGGAAGTTCTCCTGCATGGCCTTGGCGACCTCGTCGGTGGCCTTGGTCCAGATCTGGATGAGCTCCTGGCGACGCTCGAGGTCGGTCGTGAGGCCCTTCTCGAACTGCGACTGCACCTTGGCGGCCTGCTTCTCGTACCGCGACACGATCTCGCCCTTGGTGGGGGGCGTGATGATGTCCGAGAGCGCGACGGTCACGCCGGAGCGGGTCGCCCAGCGGAAGCCGGCGTCCTTGATGCGGTCGAGGGTCGCGGCGACCTCCGTCTTCGGGTAGCGCTCGGCGAGGTCGTTGACGATCGCCGAGATCTGGCCCTTGCCGGCCTGCTGGTTGAAGAAGGGGTAGTCGACCGGCAGCGCCTCGTTGAAGAGCGCCCGGCCGAGCGTGGTCTCCATGAGGAACGGCTTGCCCGGCACGAAGCCCTCGGGCTCGTCGCCCTCGGCGAAGTGCAGCCCCTCGAGGCGGATCCGCACCTTGGCGTTGAGGTCGAGGGCGATCTCACCCGGGCGGTTCTGGTCGAACGCGAGGATGGCCTCGGCGATCGACGAGAACGCGCGACCCTCACCCGCGGCGCCGTCCTTCTGCGTCGTCAGGTGGTGCAGGCCGATGATCATGTCCTGCGAGGGCAGGGTCACCGGACGGCCGTCCGACGGCTTCAGGATGTTGTTCGACGCCAGCATCAGGATGCGGGCCTCGGCCTGGGCCTCGACCGACAGCGGCAGGTGCACGGCCATCTGGTCGCCGTCGAAGTCCGCGTTGAACGCGGCGCAGACGAGCGGGTGCAGCTGGATGGCCTTGCCCTCGACGAGCTGGGGCTCGAAGGCCTGGATGCCGAGGCGGTGCAGCGTGGGCGCACGGTTCAGCAGCACGGGGCGCTCGCGGATGATCTCCTCGAGCACGTCCCACACCTGCGGGCGCGAACGCTCGACCATGCGCTTGGCGGCCTTGATGTTCTGCGCGTGGCTCAGGTCGATCAGGCGCTTGATGACGAACGGCTTGAAGAGCTCGAGCGCCATCTGCTTGGGCAGGCCGCACTGGTGCAGCTTCAGCTGCGGACCGACCACGATGACCGAACGGCCCGAGTAGTCGACGCGCTTGCCGAGCAGGTTCTGGCGGAAGCGACCCTGCTTTCCCTTGAGCATGTCGCTCAGGGACTTCAGGGCGCGGTTGCCCGTGCCCGTGACCGGGCGGCCACGACGACCGTTGTCGAACAGCGCGTCGACGGCCTCCTGCAGCATCCGCTTCTCGTTGTTCACGATGATCTCGGGAGCACCGAGGTCGAGCAGGCGACGCAGGCGGTTGTTGCGGTTGATCACACGACGGTAGAGGTCGTTGAGGTCGGAGGTCGCGAAGCGGCCGCCGTCGAGCTGCACCATCGGACGGAGCTCCGGCGGGATCACCGGCACGACGTCGAGCACCATCGCAGCCGGCGAGTTGCCGGTCTGCAGGAAGGAGCTGACGACGCGCAGGCGCTTGATCGCGCGGATCTTCTTCTGGCCCTTGCCCTCGGCGATCTGCAGGCGCAGGTCGTCGGCCTCGGCGGCCAGGTCGACGGCCTCGAGGCGCTTCTTGATGGCCTCGGCGCCCATGTAGGCGTCGAAGTACATGCCGAAGCGGTCCTGGAGCTCGTGGAAGTCCGCGTCCTCGGGCTTGAGGTCGCCGACCTTGAGGGTGCGGAAGGCCTCCCACACGCGCTCGAGGTGCGCGATCTGCTCGTCGCCGCTCTTGCGGACGCCGGCCATCTCCTTGTCGGCGGCGGCCTCGGCCCGCTTCTTCTGGTCGCTCTTGGCGCCCTCGGCCTCGAGCTCGGCGAGCTCGGCCTCCTTGCGCGCCATCAGCTCGGCGATGCGCGCGTCGCGCTGGTCGCCGATCGTCTTGATCTCGAGGCGGAGCTCGTTCTCGAGGCCGGGCATGTCGGCGTGACGACCCTCCTCGTCGACGTCGATCACCATGTAGGCCGCGAAGTAGATGACCTTCTCGAGGTCCTTCGGCGCCATGTCGAGCAGGTAGCCGAGGCGCGAGGGCACGCCCTTGAAGTACCAGATGTGCGTGACGGGGGCGGCGAGCTCGATGTGGCCCATCCGCTCACGGCGCACCGAGGACTTCGTGACCTCGACACCGCAGCGCTCGCAGACGATGCCCTTGAAGCGCACGCGCTTGTACTTGCCGCAGGCGCACTCCCAGTCGCGGGACGGTCCGAAGATCTGCTCGCCGAAGAGGCCGTCCTTCTCGGGCTTGAGCGTGCGGTAGTTGATGGTCTCGGGCTTCTTGACCTCGCCGTAGGACCAACGACGGATGTCGTCGGCGGTGGCCAGACCGATGCGAAGCTCGTCAAAAGTGGTTGCGTCGAGCAATTTCTCTCCTAGAAAAGTCTCTGTCGTCGTTCTGGCCGGGTTCAGATCTCGTCGATGTTCGACGACTCGAAGCGCGCGGAGATGTTGATGCCGAGCTCTTCCGCAGCGCGGAAGGCCTCGTCATCGGTGTCCCGCAGCGAGACCGCGGTGCCGTCGGCCGAGAGGACCTCGACGTTCAGGCAGAGGGACTGCATCTCCTTCATGAGCACCTTGAAGGACTCGGGGATGCCGGGCTCCTGGATGTTCTCGCCCTTGACGATCGCCTCGTACACCTTGACGCGGCCGAGGATGTCGTCGGACTTGATCGTGAGGAGCTCCTGGAGCGCGTATGCGGCGCCGTAGGCCTCGAGGGCCCACACCTCCATCTCGCCGAATCGCTGGCCGCCGAACTGCGCCTTACCACCGAGCGGCTGCTGGGTGATCATCGAGTACGGGCCCGTCGAGCGCGCGTGGATCTTGTCGTCGACGAGGTGGTGTAGCTTCAGGATGTACATGTAGCCGACCGAGACCGGGTACGGGAAGGGCTCGCCGGAGCGGCCGTCGAAGAGCTGCGTCTTGCCGCTCGAGTCGATCAGTCGCTCGCCGTCGCGGTTGGGGAGCGTCGAGTCGAGCAGACCCGCGATCTCCTCCTCGAGGGCGCCGTCGAACACCGGGGTCGCGACCTTGGTGCCGGGGGCGGCCTCGTGCGCGGCCTTCGGGAGCTTCTTGGCCCACGCCGGGTTGCCGTCGACCTTCCAGCCCTGCTTGGCGACCCACCCGAGGTGGGTCTCCAGCACCTGGCCGAAGTTCATGCGGCCCGGGATGCCGAGCGGGTTGAGGATCACGTCGACCGGAGTGCCGTCGGCGAGGAACGGCATGTCCTCGACCGGCAGGATCTTCGAGATGACGCCCTTGTTGCCGTGGCGGCCGGCGAGCTTGTCGCCCTCGGTGATCTTGCGCTTCTGGGCGATGTAGACGACCACGCGCTGGTTGACGCCCGAGCCGAGCTCGTCGTCGCCGTCCTGCGCGTCGAACACCTTGACGCCGATGATCGTGCCCTGCTCGCCGTGGGGCACCTTCAGCGACGTGTCGCGAACCTCGCGGCTCTTCTCGTTGAAGATCGCACGGAGCAGGCGCTCCTCGGCCGAGAGCTCGGTCTCGCCCTTCGGCGTGACCTTTCCGACGAGGATGTCGCCGGGGCGCACCTCGGCGCCGATGCGGATGATGCCGCGCTCGTCGAGGTCGGCGAGCAGGTCGGGGCTGACGTTGGGGAGGTCACGGGTGATCTCCTCCTTGCCGAGCTTCGTGTCGCGCGCGTCCACCTCGTACTCCTCGATGTGGATCGACGAGAGCACGTCGTCCTTCACGAGGTTCTGGCTGAGGATGATCGCGTCCTCGAAGTTGTGGCCCTCCCACGGCATGAACGCCACGAGGAGGTTCTTGCCGAGCGCGAGCTCGCCGTTGTCGGTCGCGGGACCGTCGGCGACGACCTCGCCGGCCTCGATGCGGTCGCCCGCCGAGACCACGACGCGGTTGTTGTACGACGTGCCCTGGTTCGAGCGGTCGAACTTGCGCAGGTAGTAGGTCTGCGTGCCGCCCTCGTCGAGCTGCACGGTGACCGAGTCGGCGGAGACCTCGGTGACGACGCCCGCCTTGTCGGCGGTGACCACGTCACCCGCGTCGACCGCGGCGTAGCCCTCCATGCCGGTTCCGACGAACGGCGAGTCGCTGCGCAGCAGCGGCACCGCCTGGCGCTGCATGTTCGCACCCATGAGGGCGCGGTTCGCGTCGTCGTGCTCGAGGAACGGGATGAGCGAGGTCGCGACCGACACCATCTGGCGCGGCGAGACGTCCATGTAGCCGATCTCTTCGGCGGGGAACAGGTCGACCTCGCCGCCCTTCTTGCGGGCGAGGACGCGCTCCTCCTGGAAGTGGCCGTCGGACTTCAGCGGCGCGTTGGCCTGGGCGACGATGTAGTCGTCCTCCTCCATCGCCGTGAGGTAGTCGATCTGCTCGGTGACCTTGCCCTTGACGACCTTGCGGTACGGGGTCTCGATGAAGCCGAACGAGTTGATGCGTGCGAACGACGCGAGCGAGCCGATGAGGCCGATGTTCGGGCCCTCCGGCGTCTCGATCGGGCACATGCGGCCGTAGTGCGAGGGGTGCACGTCGCGGACCTCGACGCCCGCGCGGTCGCGCGAGAGGCCGCCGGGGCCGAGCGCCGAGAGGCGACGCTTGTGCGTGAGCCCCGCGAGCGGGTTGTTCTGGTCCATGAACTGCGACAGCTGCGAGGTGCCGAAGAACTCCTTGATCGCCGCGACGACGGGTCGCACGTTGATCAGGGTCTGCGGGGTGATCGCCTCGATGTCCTGCGTCGTCATGCGCTCGCGGACGACGCGCTCCATGCGGCTGAGGCCGGTGCGCACCTGGTTCTGGATGAGCTCGCCCACCGCGCGGATGCGACGGTTGCCGAAGTTGTCGATGTCGTCGACGTCGAGGCGGATGTCGACCGCCTTGCCGCCGCGGCGACCGGCGATCGTCGTGCGCTCGTCGTGGAGGGCGACGAGGTACTTGATCGTGGCGACGATGTCCTGCACCGTGAGCACCGAGTCGGTGAGCGGCGCCTCGAGGCCGAGCTTGTTGTTGATCTTGTAGCGGCCGACCTTGGCGAGGTCGTAACGCTTCGGGTTGAAGTAGAAGTTGTCGAGGAGCGCACGCGCGGCCTCGGCGGCGACCTGCTCGCCCGGACGCAGCTTGCGGTAGATGTCCTTGAGGGCCTCTTCCTTCGTGAGGATGTTGTCCTTCTCGAGGGTGAGCGCGATCGACTCGTAGCCGGCGAACTCCTCGAGGATCTCCTCGCTCGTGAGGCCGAGGGCCTTCAGGAAGACGGTGACGGACTGCTTGCGCTTGCGGTCGATGCGGACGCCGACCTGGTCGCGCTTGTCGATCTCGAACTCGAGCCAGGCACCGCGGCTCGGGATGACGCGAGCCGAGTAGATGTCCTTGTCGGAGGTCTTCTCGGGGGTGCGCTCGAAGTAGACGCCCGGCGAGCGGACGAGCTGCGACACGACGACACGCTCGGTGCCGTTGATGACGAAGGTGCCCTTGGGGGTCATGAGCGGGAAGTCGCCCATGAAGACCGTCTGCGTCTTGATCTCACCGGTGAGGTGGTTCATGAACTCGGCGTTCACGTAGAGCGGGGCGGAGTAGGTCTTGCCCTTCTCCTTGCACTCGTCGATCGTGTACTTCGGCGGCTCGAGCTCGGGGTTCGTGAACGAGAGCTGCATGGTCTCGCCGAGGTCCTCGATCGGGGAGATCTCCTCGAAGATCTCCTCGAGGCCGGTGGTCTCGGGCAGGTCCTGTCGTCCGGCCTCCTGCGCCTCGGCGACGCGTGCCTTCCACGCGTCGTTGCCGACCAGCCAGTCGAAGCTCTCCGTCTGGAGGGCGAGGAGGTCGGGTACGGTGAGGGTGTCGGTGACCTTGGCGAACGAGAGGCGGCTTGCACCGCGTCCGTTCTTGGGGGTGGGCGTGGTTGCGTTGCGCGCAGCAGCCAAGTGAATAACCTCCATCGGCCCCGTCGGGCCGGTTCACTGTCGGTAGCGGAGAGTGGTACCCCTCAGACGTGTGCGGATGCTCGGGGTCAAGAACCCCGGCACGCGAAGCCGACCGCAATATGAAGGCATGGTGGGTCTGGGAGCGCAAAGGTTAACTATATGTCGAACGACGCGCCATGTCCAGTCGATTCTTGATTTGTTCGCGGAACTCGGGTATAACCCGCGGAGCCGTCACCGATTCGGGTTCGGCGAGGGCCCCGCGGGCGGCCTCGAGAGCGGTTCGCCGGCGTCAGGCGCCCCACTCGATGCGCACCGATTCCGGCCGTCCGGGCACGATGCTCACGTCGAGCGACGAGCCGGGAGCGACCCGGAACAGCTGCAGCGGCGCCAGCTGCTCGGTGCGGGTGACGGGCAGCGGGAACCCGCTCGGCATCGCCACGACGAGGTCCAGTTCGACGACGACGTTCATCCCGATCGCCATCGGCAGCTGGCGGGCGTCGACGACCGCGGCGGTGGTGCGCAGTCGCATCGCCTCCAGCCACTCCTCGTCGGGCCTGGGCGTGGTGGCGGCCAGCACGCGTCCCGCCTGCTCCATCGAGCGGCTCGCGGCTTCGAGGCTCGCACCGACGTCCATGCGCGCGTAGGCGGCGTTGCCCCGAGCGGTGAGCGTGGCGAGGTCCTTCAGGAAGCCCATCTCACACCGCCGAGTAGATCTCGTTGAACCGGCGGCCCACGCCGCGGTCGGCCTGGATGCGCGCGCCCCAGCCGGCCTGCGCCTCGGCCCACTCGGATGCGCCGACGCCGAACATCCCGGCCACGACGGGCAGCTTCGCCTCGTCGTACTGGTAGGCCGCGATGCCCTTCATGATCCGGGCGTACCGGTCGAGGTCGACGCCGGCGATCGGGTCGAGGTTGCCGGGCGCGGGCTGCGCCGTCATCGCGTGCACCGCCTGGGCGTCCATCCGGGCGCGATACGCCTCGGACTGGACGGCGAGGGCATCGGCCTGGTCGATGAGGCCGGGGGCGGCCTTCACCATCTTGGCCATGTCGCCGAACTGCTTGAACATGCTCATCATCTGCTCCTGAACTCCGTATGGTTTCTCCCGCGCTGCCGCGGGTCGCTGTGATCAGCATCGGGCCGACCGCTCGGGACCGGATGGGCACCACCTGCTCATTCTCCGCCGGCGGTTGCTCACGCCGGGGCATCCGTTGCTCACCGGGTCGCCGTGATTGCTCAGTGTGCCCACCCGTTCGGGGGGCATCCGGCGCCCTGCGCCGACGCCGAGCGAAGCCCTACAGTGAATCCACCGGCCTCGCCGGAGACCGGAAGGCCGAGGGGGTGGGCTTGGGACCTGGGGAACCGGCGGAGGCGCCGCGCGGACTCGACGAGGCATGGCCGCTGGTCGGACGCGACGCCGTGCTCGATCGGGCCGCGGCCGCGTTCGGCGGCCAGTCCCGGACGGTGCTGGCGTACGGCCCCTCGGGCATCGGCAAGAGCCGGGTCATGCACGCCGTCACCGAACGGCTCGCCGACGACGGCTGGCGCGTGCTCTCGGCGAGCGGCAACACCGCGCTCAGCGCGGTCCCACTCGGCGCCCTGGCGCCCGTGCTCGCCGCCGACCCCGTGGCGATGGTGACCGCGACGGGCGACCCGGTGGCGCTCTACGCCGCTGCGGCAGCCGCCGTCCGCGCCGTCTCCGGCGGCCGGCGCACGATCCTCGCGGTCGACGACGTGTCCGCGGTCGACTCGGTGTCGGTCGGCCTCATCGCCCAGCTCGTCGAGACCGGAATGCTCCGCCTCCTCGCCACGGTGCGCGAGTCGGACCCCGTGCCCGACGCCCTGCTCTCGCTGGTCTCGGCGGGCGACTCCGTGCGACTCGACATCGCACCCCTCGACGTCGAGGAGGTCGGCGAACTGCTCTCGCGCGTGCTCGGCGGACCGATCGCGCACCGCGACGCGGTCGAGTTGCACGCGGTCTCGCACGGCAATCCCCTGTTCCTTCGCGAGCTCGCGATCGGCGCCGCCGAGGCCGGCTCGTTGGTGTCGGCCGACGGGCTGTGGCAGCTGGTGGGCGAGCCCGTGGGCACGCCGGCGCTGCGCGACCTCATCCGCGCCCGCCTCCGCGTGCTCGGCGACGACGAGCGCGACACGGTCGAGCGCCTCGCGCTCTGCGAGCCGCTCGCGTTCGACGAGTTCGCGCGGCCGGGCGCTCCCGAGGCGCTCGCGAAGCTCGAGATGCGCGGCCTGATCACGGTCGACGAGACGGGTGCGCGGATGCAGGTCGGGCTCGCGCATCCGCACTACGCGTCGGCCGTCCGCGACAGCATCCCGCGGATCCGAGCCGTGTCGCTGCTACTGGAGCAGGCCGACGTCGTCGCGTCCCGGCAAATGACGCCCGGGGACGAGCTCCGGGTGGCGATCTGGCGGCTCGACGCGGGCCGGCCGTCCGACGCCGGCATCCTCGCACGATCCGCCGCCCTCGCCCGGATGGCGCACGACCGCCGCACGGCCGAGCGGCTCGCCGCGGCGGCGGTCGCCGCCGGCGCCGACGACGCCGCCTCCCACCTGCTGCACGGCGAGCTGCTGTGGTCGCTCGGCCGGGCGGAGGAGGCGCTCGCCGCGCTGGCGCGCGCCGACGAGCGGGCCCGCGCCGACGGCGCACCGGAGGAGCTCCTCGCGGCGATCGGGGCGGCACGCGCCGAGGTGTTCGGCGGCGACCCCCTCGGCAGCGCCCGCGGCCTCGAGCTGCTCGAATCCCTCGAGGACGCGCTCCCGGGCCAGTCCGCCACCATCGCGCTGAGCAAGGCCGTGCTGCTCGTCAACCTCGAGTACGCGCACGACGCGCTCGCCCACGTCGAGTCGGCCGCGGCCGTCGCCGGTGACAGCGGGTTCGAGCAGGCGGTGCTCGACCTCTCACGCGCGATGCCGCTTGCCGCGCTCGCGCGCAGCGACGAGGCCGTCGCCGCGGCCCAGCACGCCGTCGGATTCGCGACCCGCGACGACGCCGTCATCCCGCCGCGCCGTGCCGAGCTGGTGCTGGCGAACGTGCTCATCGCGGCCGACCGGCTCGAGGACGCCCGCTCGACCGTGATCGAGTCGTTGCACGACGCGATCCGGCACGACGACGAGCTCACCGCCCGCCTCGACGAGTTCCTGATGGGCCGCGTCTTCTGGCAGCTCGGCCGACTCGACACCGCGGCCCGATGGTTCCGCGACACCCACGGCGGCGCCGAGCTGCACGGGCCGAAGTCGCTCAGGGAGCTCGCGCTGTGCTTCCTCGCGATCGTGGCGGCGGAGCAGGGCGACCTCGATCGGGCCCGGCGCCACCGCGCCCGGGTGATCGACGGATTCGACGCCGACAGCTCCGTGACCGCACTCGCCGACGCCTGGATCGCGGTGCTCGAGGGCCGCCCAGATGCAGCGGCCGCGACCCTCCTCGCCCGCGTGGACGTCATCGAGCCACGCGGCGCGGTCAGCGTCGCCGCCGGGCTCCTCCACCACCTCGTGCGGTTCGGCGCACGCACGCACGCGCGCACCGCCGCCGGGCGCCTCGCGCGGCTCGCCGAGGCGACCCGGTCCCCGGCCGTCCGGCGCCGGCTCGCGCACGCCCGCGCCGAGGCCGACGGCGACGCATCCGCCCTGCGCGCGGTCGGCGCCGAGTGGGAGTCGATCGGCCACCTGCTCTACGCCGCGGAGGCCTTCGCGTCGGCGGGGCAGGCGGCGCGCGCCGACGGACGCGGACGCGAGGCCACCGCCGACCTGCAGCGGGCCGCGACCCTCGCCGCCGCCTGCGAGGGCGCGCGCACACCGCTGCTCAGGTTCTCGCAGGGAGCGGAAGCGCTCACGCCGCGCGAGCGCGAGATCGCCTCGCTCGCCGCGCAGGGCCTCAGTTCCAACGAGATCGCCGCGCGACTGTTCCTCTCGCCGCGCACCGTGAACAACCACCTGCAGTCGACGTACGCGAAGCTGGGCATCCGAGGCCGGCACGAGCTGCGGGCCTGAGCGGGGCCGACGCGCGCCGCCACGCGGAGGCCCCCGCACACCGCACGCAGGCTGCGGGCTCAGGCCGTGACGATGTCGCGGCGCGCCCCCTCGAGCCGCTCGCCCACCGCGCCGACGGCGTCCTTCGGCACGCCGAGGTCGGCGAGGCTCGTGAGCAGCGTCGCCACGATGCGGTCGAACGCGGCATCCGTGATCTCGAGGCCGGCGTGCGCGTCGCGCAGGCCGCGGCCGGAGAACAGCTGCGGGCCGCCGAACGCGGCCGCGAGGAACGCCCGCTGGTGCGCCTTGAGGCGGTCGAGGTCGACGCCGTCGAACCAGCGTCCCAGCTCCTCGTCGGCGGTGACCCGGTTGTAGAACACCGTGACGGCCGTGCGCATGCCGTCGGGCCCGCCGATCTGCTCGTAGATCTCGGTCACGTCGCCTCCTCGTCGTCGTCCTGATCCGAGGGTCGCGGATGCCGCCGGCGGCCCGCCTGAGCAACGATTGCTCACCCGGCGCGCCGACCAGGCGATCGTGGCACGATGCAGGCATGGCGCATCCCCGCATCGAGTTCGAGGCCGACGTCTTCTCGCCGTCGGGCCTCACGCTGCTGGTCGACGGGTCCGCGCAGTCGCACGTCGACCCCGTCGACCCGACCCACCTCTTCTTCGAGTACGTGCGGCGCATCGGACACGTGCTCGATTCCGTGCGCGAGGCGGGCCGCCCGATCCGGGCGCTGCACCTCGGCGGGGGCGCGATGACGCTGCCGCGGTACGTGGCCGCCACGCGGCCCGGCTCCTCGCAGGTCGTGGTCGAGGTGGACGCCGAGGTCGTCGCCACGGTGCTCGAGCGCCTGCCGGTGCCGACGGGCGCCGACCTCGCGCTCGTGCTCGCCGACGCCCGCGACGCGATCGCGGCGGACGGCGCCCTCGCCGGCGTCGCGCCGTTCGACGTGGTCGTCGTCGACCTCTACACACGGCTCGAGGCGCCGGCCTTCGTCGACGACCCGACGTTCATGGGCGGATGCCTCGCGGCCCTCGCCCCGGGCGGCCTCGTCGTGGTCAACGTGGCGGACGCGCCCGGGCTCACCCGCCTCCGCGCCCAGGCGCGCGCACTCGCCCGCGCCGACCCGGGCGCCGAGCTGCTCGTGGCCGGGGACCCGGCCACGCTCGCCGGCACGGAGGAGGGCAACGCGATCCTCGTCGCGGCGCCCGACGGCCTGCCGGGAGGCCTCGCCGACCGGATCGCCGCCGCCGGCCCGTTCCCGGCCGCCGTGCTCACCGGACACCGACTCGACGCGGCGCTCTGGGGCGCCTGCTGACCCGCACTCCAGACCGGCGGCGAGCGGGCAGCGGGTAGCGTGGCATCCGTGCCAGACCTCGAACGCCGACTCGCCGTGAGCGGCCACCTCGCCCGGCTCGAGGAGTCGCGGCACGTGCCGGGGTCGTGGACGCTCTACGTCGACGGCACGCCCCAGTCGCACGTCGAACTCGATCGTCCCGAGTGGCTGGGCTTCGAATACGTGCGCCGCATCGGCCACGCGATCGACCTCGTGCGACCCGAGGGCGAGCCCATCACGGCGGTGCACCTCGGCGGCGGTGCGCTCACGCTCCCCCGCTACGTCGCGGCGACCAGGCCCGGCTCGCGCCAGCAGGTCGTCGAGCTCGAGAGCGAGCTCGTCGACCTCGTGCGCGAGCACCTGCCGCTCCCGCGCAACGCGCAGGTGCGCGTGCGCCACGGCGACGCGCGCGAGGTGCTCGGGAAGCTGCCCGCGGGGCTCGACGGCGCCGTGGACATCGCGGTCGTCGACATCTTCTCGGGCTCGCGCACCCCCGCCCACGTGACGAGCGCCGAGTTCTACGGGCTCGTCGCCCCACGCCTCGCCCCCGGCGGCATCGTCGCGGTGAACGTCGCCGACGGCGCCGGACTCGCCTTCGCCCGTTCGCAGGCGGCGACGCTCGCGCACGTCTTCCCGCACCTCGCCATCGCGGCCGACACGTCGATGCTGAAGGGGCGGCGGTTCGGCAACGTGGTCATGTACGCCTCGCACGACGAGCTGCCCTTCGCGGGGCTGCCTCGACGCCTGGCCAGCGATCCCGCCCCGGCGAAGCTGGTCGACGGCGCCGAGCTGCGGCGCTTCATCGCGGGCGCGCCGGTCGTGACGGATGCCACGGCGGTGCCGTCGCCGCCGCCGGCACGTTCCGTCTTCCTCTCCCGCTGACCCGCGACGGCGGGCGATTCCCCCCACGGCCGATGCGCTGCGGGGTCGCCGATCGAGCCCCCGTCACGCGTGGCGGAAGCGGACCTCCTGGCCCGGCCGCAGCTGCGCCACGGCGTCGAGCGAGCCGGGCGCCACGATCGCGATCACGGGATATCCGCCCGTGACGGGGCGGTCGGCGAGCAGGATGGTGGGCTGTCCGTCGCCGGCGACCTGCATCGACCCGGGCACCGTGGCCTCGCTCGCGAGCTCACCCGTGCGTCGCCGCTCGAGCACCGGGCCGACGAGGCGCGCGCCGATCCGGTCGGCCTGCTCCGAGAGCCGCCACGGCGACTCGAACAGCGCGGCCCCCGCGGCATCCGTGAACCAGTCGGCGCGCGGGCCGGCCAGCAACGCGAGGGTCACCGCCCCGGCCGGCGGCGGGAACGCGACATCCTGGTCGACGACGGGCACGGATGCCGCGGGCTCGGCGCCGATCGCGAGGTCCTGGCCGGCGACCACGGGCTCGGGGCCGAGGCCCGCGAGCGTGTCCCGCGACCGCGAGCCGAGCACCGCGGTCGCCGCGATGCCGCCGCGGACCGCGAGGACATAGCGGATGCCGCGCACCGCCGTGCCGATCTCGAGCACGGCGCCGTCGCGTGCCCGCGCCGACGCGTAGGGCGGCACGGGATGTCCGTCGAGGCTCACCGGGCCCCACGCGCCCGTGACGGCGAACCACGCCTCGCCCTCGAACCGGGCCCGGAACCCGCCGAGGACGAGCTCGAGTCCGGCGGCGCCGTCGGGATTGCCGACGAGCCGGTTCGCCAGCGCGAGCGCGCCGCGGTCGAGCGCTCCCGACGTCGCGACGCCGAGGTGCGCGAGGCCCGGTCGACCGAGGTCCTCGACGAGCGCGGCTGCGCCCGGCTGCTCGACGTGGAGGCGGGTCATCCCGCGCCGATCGCCTCGAAGCGCACCCGCCGGCCCGGCGCGAGGAGGGCCGGCTCGGCGGAGTCGGGGTCCCACAATGCGACATCCGTGCGGCCGATCAGCCGCCACCCGCCCGGACTCTGGCGGGGGTAGACCCCGCCGAACGCCCCGGCGAGCGCCACCGCGCCCGCCGGCACCCGGGTACGCGGTGCGTCGAGGCGCGGCACCTCGAACGGCCAGTCGTCGCTGACGAGGTAGCCGAACCCGGGGGCGAAGCCGATGAACGCGACCCGCCACTCGACCGACGAGTGCCGCGCGATGAGCGCCTCGGTCGAGACGGCGAGCAGCGTCGCCGTCGCGGCGAGGTCCTCGCCGTCGTAGGCGACGGGGATCACGACCCCCTCGGCCGCGGCCCCCGCGACCCGCGAGCCCGCCTCGGCGGGGACGCGGCGCACCCACGTCGCCGCCGACTCGAGCGGGATGCGCGCCGGATCGATCGACACGAGGATCGTGCGTGCGGCCGGCACGAGCTCGACGACCCCGCGCGGCGGATCGGCGGCGAGCGCGTCGTGCAGCGCCAGCACCTCCTCGAGCGAGTCGCACTCGACGAGCAGTGCCGCGTCGCCGCTCGGCAGCAGTCGGCGGCTCATGCGAAGGCCCGGATCTCGACGCCCGCGGCCTCGAGCGCATCGCGCACGGCCCGTGCCATGGCGACCGCGCCGGGGGTGTCGCCGTGCAGGCAGAGCGAATCGGGGGCCAGCTCGACACGGCTGCCGTCGTCGGCCGCGATCCCGCCGGTCTCGGCCAACTCGAGCGCGCGCTCGGCGGCCGCGGCGGGGTCGTCGACGATCGCGCCGGGCTCGCCGCGCGGCACGAGCGAGCCGTCGGCGACGTAGCCCCGGTCGACGAAGGCCTCACGCGCGAACCGGAGGCCCGCGGCATCCGCCGCCCGCTCGAGCGCGCTCGACGGCGGGCCGAGCAGCGGGAGCGTCGGGTCGTAGCGGGCGACCGCCTCGGCGAACGCGTGCGCCGCCGCGTCGTCGGACGCGAGGCGGTGGTACAGAGCGCCGTGCGCCTTCACGTAACGCACGCGCAGGCCCGAACCGCGGGCGATCCCGTCGAGCGCCCCGAGCTGCGCGAGGAGCTCGGCGGCGACCTCGGCGGGGCTCGTGTCGAGCGCGCGGCGCCCGAAGCCCACCAGGTCGCGGTAGCCCGGATGCGCACCCAGGGCCACGCCGTGACGAGCGGCGCGGCCGACGCTCTCGGCCATCGTGAGGGGGTCGCCGGCGTGGAACCCGCAGGCGACGTTCGCGCTCGACACGACGGCGAACATCGCCTCGTCGTCGCCCACCCGCCACGCCCCGAAGGACTCGCCGAGGTCGCTGTTGAGGTCGATCACCGGCTGCATCCTCCCATTCTGCCGAAGCAACGCGCACACTGGGATGGGGAGGTCGTATGCGGGAGGCGGCACACGTCGGGAACGACGCCGCGCGCGCCCGCTGCGGCGGGGCGGCCCGCCCGGCCGTGCCGCACGCGCGACGCGACTCCTCCCGCGCGTCGGCCGTCGCGACGGCCGTCGCGCTCTGCCTCGCACTGGCTGGCTGCGTCGCCGCCCCGCCGGAGCGCAGCCCGCTCCCGTCGACCCCGCCCGGCTCGCCGTCATCGACGCCCACGCCGGCGCCGGCGGCACCGACTCCGACCGGTCCGCCGCCGGTGCTCCAGCCGAACGGGGGCGTCGGGGTGGTGGCCCAGGGGCTCCAGGCTCCGTGGTCGATCCTGCGCCTGCCGGCGGGCGGGGTCCTCGTCAGCGAGCGCGACACCGCCAACATCGTCGAGGTGCTGGGCGACGGGTCCCTGCGGGTCGCGGCGACCGTCGCGGAGGTGGCGCCCGGCGGCGAGGGCGGCCTGCTCGGCCTGGCGTTCCGCCCGACCGACGGCGACGACCCGGCATTCGTCTACGCGTACTTCACCGCGGCATCCGACAACCGGATCGTTCGGATGCCGCTCACGGGCGCTCCCGGCTCGCTCGGGCTCGGGGCACCCGAGGACGTGCTCACCGGCATCCCCAAGGCCGGCAACCACAACGGTGGTCGCATCGCGTTCGGCCCCGACGGATTCCTGTACGCCACCGCCGGCGACGCCGGCAACCGCGACGCCGCCCAGGACCCGAACTCGCTGTCGGGCAAGATCCTGCGGATGACGGCCGAGGGGCGGCCGGCGCCCGGCAACCCGTACGGCAACTTCACGTGGTCGTTCGGCCACCGCAACCCGCAGGGGCTGGCGTGGGACGCCGCGGGCGACCTCTGGGCCGCGGAGTTCGGGCAGAACACGTGGGACGAGCTCAACCGGATCACGCGCGGCGCGAACTACGGGTGGCCGGTCGTCGAGGGTCAGGCCGGCGACGCCCGCTTCGTCGACCCGGCGATGCAGTGGTCCACCGCGGAGGCGAGCCCGAGCGGGCTCGCGATCGTCGGCGACACCCTCTTCCTCGCCGCACTCCGCGGCGAGCGGTTGTGGGCGATCGCGCCGGCCACGACGGGCGCCGCGCTGGCGTCGACGCCGTGGTTCACCGGCGAGCTCGGCCGGATCCGGGATGTCACGGAAGGGCCCGACGGCGAGCTCTGGTTCATCGGCAACAACACCGACGGGCGTGGCGCGCCATCGCCCGGCGACGACCGGCTGTTCCGCGTGCGCCTCGCGCCGGCCTGACGGAGCGGCGCCTGGCGGCGCGGATCCGCGCCGCGGAACGATCCCCGTTCGGGGGCCAGCGCCTCCTCCCCCCGGCGCGTCGGCGGGTCTATTCTCATCCCATGGCGGATCTCGATCGGGTGCGGCGGTGGGCCGAGGCGCTCATCGTGCTGCACCTGGATCCCGAGACGTGGAGCTTCGGCTTCGACAACGCGAAGAAGCGCGCGGGCCTCTGCAACTACACGGCGAGGCACATCTCGGTGTCCCGCTACCTCGCCGCCCGCTACGACGACGACGAGATCCACCAGATCCTGCTGCACGAGGTCGCCCATGCCGTGGCGGGCCCCCGAGCGGGCCACGGACCCAAGTGGGCGACGATCGCGGCCGACCTCGGCTACGTCGGTCGCCGCACCCACGACGGCGAGGTCGCGCACGAGCTGGCACCCTGGGTCGGACGATGCCCCGCGGGCCACGAGCATTTCCGCTACCGTGAACCCCAGCGCCCACTGAGCTGCGGACTCTGCCGTCGCGGATTCGATCGGGCGAACCTCATCGTCTGGCGTCATCGCGAGATCACGACGGCGGTGCGGCGGCGGGCCGCGAGCGCGTCCGCCGGCTGATCCGCCGCGAGCGGCCGGGCGGCCGAGCGCATGCCGTCCGACGCATGCGCCGAACGGGTCGTGCGGAGGCGGCATCCGTAACCGCCTAGGATGGTGTCATGCCCGTCTCCACCGTGTCCATCCCCGTCGGGCAGTGGCTCGTCTCAGCCGAGGGCACGCGCTGGTGGTTCGACTCGGGCTCGTTCGCCCTCGACTTCGCCTACACCGGCACGCTCGGCGGCGACGCCGCCCGCGAGGGGTTCCACGCCCCCGACGACCTCACCGCATGGCTCCACGAGCGGTTCCCCGTCGCGGTCGGCGCCGCCCGCTCGCGCGACCTCTTCGACGCGATCGCCCTGCGCGACGCGATCTGGCGCATGGCCGTGGCCTCGGCCCACGGTGAGCCCGCGCGCTCGGCCGACATCGACCTCGTCAACCTCTATGCCGCCACGCCCGACATCCCCCCGGCGCTCATCGGCGGTTCGCGGCAGGCCGGCCGCTCGGTGCAGACCGTCGGACAGGCACTGTCGACGATCGCGCGAGACGCCGTCGACCTCTTCGATCCGGCGAACACCGGCCGCATCCGCGAATGCAACGGCGCCGACTGCGCCATGGTCTACCTCGACACCTCGCGCGCGGCCACGCGCCGGTGGTGCTCGATGCAGCGCTGCGGCAACCGCGCCAAGGTGCGTGCGCACCGCGCCCGGAAGGCGGAGCGGGCGGCCTGACCGACCGCAGCCCCCGCGCCCCCGCGGGTCAGGCCCGGAAGACGCCGTCGCGCAGCTCCGGCACCACGCGCGACGCGTCGCGCTCGCTCGCGAACCGCACGTCGCCGCGGAAGCCTCCCTCGACGAGCTCGACCGCGCTGCCCGAGGCCCCGATGAGGTGCGTGGTCGCGTGGCGCAGCCCCTCGAAGGCGGCGCACGCGACGGCAGCCTCGGGCGACGTGTGGTCGATGCCGAGTCCGACCAGGGCATCGACGATCGCACCGGCGGCCAGCTGGTCCTCGATCGCGAACCGGATCGCCTCCGAGGCGGATGTCACGCGCTCGCCCGCCGCGACGATCGCCACGATGGTGCGCTCGCCGCGCTCCGACTGCAGGGCGAGGATCCACTCCGCGACCGCGGTGCGGTTGCGCAGCGCTCCCGCGAGCACGACGAGGCCGCGCTCGGCCAGTCCCGCGGCGATCGCGCCGCCGTTCGGCGACGGGATCACCACCGGCCCGTCGAGCTCATCGAACGCCTCCGCGCCGGCGAAGCTCGTCGGTGACAGCGAGGGCCCCGGTTCGCCCCGGCGTCCGGCCACGACACCGCCGAGCCGTCGGGCGAGGGCCGCCGCGCCGGCCGCATCGCCGGCCGGCCACGGCGCCACGGGCACGCCTCGCTCGGCCGCGGCCACGACCGCGGTGGTGAACGACAGCACGTCGACGACCACCGCCACGTGGGCGCCCGGCAGGATGCGCTCTGCGCCGGCGGCACCCCAGTCGAACCGGACCTGGTACTTCGCCTGGCCGAAGGGCGCACTCGAATCGCTCACCGCGACAGGCTAACGCCGGCGGCCGGCACCGTGGATCGCGGGCCCGGGAACATGACGAAGCGCGACGACTACCGTGGTCCGCCCATCGTGTCGAACGCGGCGAGGGCCTCGGCATCGCTGGCGCGGGACGTCGCGCGCCGTGCGGCGTCGAGCGCCGCCACCGGGTCGGGCTCCTGCCGCGCGATCACGAGCTGCCGTTCCGCCTCGGCCAGGCGCGTGCGCGCGTCGGCGCCGACCCTGGGTCCGCCGCGCTCGATCGCCGCGCGGGCGACCCGCGCCTGTCTCTCGGCGATCGCGATGGCGCCGCCCAGCGCCCCGCGTGCTCCGTCGAGCCGTCCCTGCGCGTTGCGGGCGGCCGCCCGCGCCACCTCCAGGCGGTCGCGCGCGGCCCTCAGGCGGTCGCGCTCGGCGAACGGGTCGCCGGCGACCTCCGCCCTGGCGGCGATCACGGCCGACGCGGCGCCGATCGCGGCGCCGAGGGCCGCCGCCGAGTCGGCGTCGTCCTGCTCATCCCGCTCGGCGCGGGCGGCGGCGAGCTCGGCGTCGAGCGAGGCGGCCTCCCCGACGGCATCCGACTGCGCCGCGGCGAGCTCGAGCTCCACGCCCTCGAGGTCGGCGAGGTCGCGCGAGGCCCGGTCGAGGCGGTCGGCGACGACCGCGACCACGTCGGCCGCGGGCTCCGAACGCGCCAGTCGGCGCTCGGCGTCGTCGAGGGCGGCGGTCGCCTCGGCCAGTGCCGAGTCCACCCGTGCGGATGCCGCGTGCGCGGTGCCGAGTGCCGAGGTCGCGAACCGCGTGCCGAGCCGGTCGAGGGCCGCCGAGGCGCCGGCACGCCGGCTGGCGAGTCGCTCGGCGTCCTCCCGGAGCGCGGGGAGGTCGGCCCCGGCACCGCGTTCGGCCCGTCGGCGGGCGGCGAGCGCGGCATCCGCTTCGCCGATCGCGTGCAGCGCGGACTCGCAGAGGTCCACGATGCGCGAGCTCCAGTTGCGTCGCTCCGCCGCGGTGGCGACGTGCGCGTCGTCGAGCCGCTGCTGCAGGAGGAACGCCTCCCGCAGCCGGGCCCGCGCGGTCGCGAGCGCATCGCGCACGTCACGGGCCGTGGCCGCGCCGAACTGCGCCTCGGCGAACGCCACCTCGCGGTCGGCCTCGCGCACGGCGGTGTCGGCCTGCACGATCAGGCCCTTGGCCCGCACCTCGAGCGCCCGTCCGTCGTCGAGGGCGGCGCGTTCGCGCTTGGTGCCGAGCCGGCGGAACCCGAGCACTCCGCCGACGAGGGCCGCGGCCGCGGCGCCGAAGACGAGGAGGGAGGGCAACCACCAGAGTCCGTCGGGCATGAGCGGAGTCTAGGACCTGCCGGTGCGACCCGGCTGGGGGTGTCCTCGGCTCCCGGCGGGCGTCCCGGGCGGCGCCGCGGGCGCCGTGCCGTCCCCGTGAATCCGCCGGGGTTCGTTGGCAAGCGGCATCCGTGCGTCCTACTCTCGGCTCATGCGAGTGCTGCTGAAACTCACGCTCGAGTGCACGCCGGATGCCGCGTGGCGCGCGCTGCGCAGCCCCGCCGTGCTGCGCGAGGTGGTGGCGCCGTGGCTCGACTTCTCCTCCCTGGAGGACGGGGGCCTGCCCACCACGTGGCCCGAGGGACGCCACCGCGTGCGGGCACTGGCGTTCCGGCGGTTCCCCGCGGGCGAGGAGCTCGTCGACGTGAGCTATCCGGGCGGCCTGCCCACGGGCGTTCGCATGCTCCGCGACGGCGGCGGCGCGCTCACCGGGCCGCTCGCCGTCTTCGATCGCTGGGACCATCGCATGGCGGTCTCGGCGCTGCCCGACGGGCGCACGCTCTACCGCGACCAGCTGATCGCGAGCGCCGGGGCGCTCGACCTCGTGGCGTGGTACCCGACGTGGGCCTTCTGGCAGTGGCGCGGCATGCGACTGCGCCAGCTCGCGCCGGGGTGGTCGTACGACCCGCCCGGCACCGCGGACGCGGACGCGACCGCCGGAATCGCGGGCGCCGGAGCCGCCGCATGAGCGACTCCATCGGCTCCCTTCAGCTCGCGGACTGGCGCCGTCGCGTGTTCGGGCTCTACGCGGGCGTCCGCCAGCTGAGCGTGCGGGACCCCGCGTCGGGCCACGAGCTGTGGAAGTCGGGGCGCGACGAGCTCTTCGCGGGGCATCCGCAGTCGCCGCTGCTGCCCGACGACCGGGCCGGCTTCACGGGGCTCACGGTGCCGCGGTACGACCCCGACTGGCGATTCGAGCTCGAGGTCCGACGTGCCGAGGAGCCGCATCGGATCGTCGTCGACAGCGCCACCGACGGGGCCATCCCGTTCTCGCTCGTCGGCTCGGTGCGCGTCCCCTACCTCGGCACGCTCGACGTGTGGCGGCTCACGTCCTACGGCGGCGGGCTGTTCGTGCCCGTGAAGGACGGGCTCGCGGGAGTGCCCGGCGGCACGTACGGCGGCGGGCGCTACCTGCTCGACACCGTGAAGGGCGCCGACCTCGGTCCAGGGTCCGACGGCGACAGCCTCGTCATCGACTTCAACTTCGCCTACAACCCCTCGTGCGCCTACGACCCGTCGTGGTCGTGCCCGCTCGCGCAGCCGGGGAACACCCTGCCCGAGGAGATCCCCGTCGGCGAGCGCATGCCGCGCTGAGCGGGTGCGTACAGGGTGCACGCAGCGGCATCCGCTAGAGTGGCACACGGCGAGCGCGATGAACGCGCCGCCTGCGTCGTAGAAACGCTTCCGGGCAGGGCCTCTTCCAGAGGGCGCCCGATGAATCTCATACGGCGAACGGATGCGCCGACCGGCGCCTTCGCCATTCCCATCGCCGGGTCCCGATCCCCGCCGCTCAGCGGCGCCTCGACCAGCGGTGGTCCTCTGCCCGAAAGGCACCAGTGACCGACACCACCTTCAGCACGCTCGGCGTGCCCGCCCCGCTCGTCGCGGCCCTCGCCGCCGACGGCAAGACCTCCCCGTTCCCGATCCAGGTCGACACCCTCCCCGACACGCTCGCGGGCCGCGACGTGCTCGGCCGCGGCAAGACCGGCTCGGGCAAGACCCTCGCCTTCTCGATCCCCATGGCCGCGCGCCTCGGCGGGTCGCTCGCCGGCGGCACGCGTCGCCCCGGCCGTCCGCTCGGACTCGTGCTCGCGCCGACGCGCGAACTCGCCACCCAGATCGACGCGGTGCTCGCACCGCTCGCCGCCGCCTACGGCATGACGACCACCACGATCTTCGGCGGCATCAACCAGAAGCGCCAGGTCGACGCGCTCCGCGCCGGCGTCGACATCGTCGTCGCCTGCCCCGGCCGCCTCGAGGACCTCATGAAGCAGGGCCACGTGACCCTCGACGCGATCGAGATCACCGTGCTCGACGAGGCCGACCACATGGCCGACCTCGGGTTCCTCCCCGTCGTCACGCGCATCATGGACAAGACCCCGCAGGGCGGCCAGCGCCTCCTGTTCTCCGCCACGCTCGACAACGGCGTGGACAAGCTCGTCCGGCGCTTCCTGCAGAACGAGGTGCTGCACTCGGTCGACGAGGCCACCTCGCACGTCGCCGCGATGACCCACCACGTGTTCGAGGTCGACGACGTCGACGCGAAGAACGACCTGGTGAAGGCGCTCGCGTCGGGCACCGGCCGCCGCATCCTCTTCATGCGCACCAAGCACCACGCGAAGAAGCTTGCGAAGAAGCTCACCGAGCAGGGCATCCCCTCGGTCGACCTGCACGGCAACCTGTCGCAGCCGCAGCGCGACCGCAACCTCGCTGCGTTCGGCGACGGCTCGGTCAAGGTCCTCGTCGCCACGGATGTCGCGGCGCGCGGCGTGCACGTCGACGACGTCGAGCTCGTGATCCACGTCGATCCGCCCATGGAGCACAAGGCGTACCTGCACCGCTCGGGCCGCACCGCCCGCGCCGGCAGCGAGGGCGACGTCGTCACCGTGTGCCTGCCCGCCCAGAAGCAGGACCTGAAGACGCTCCTGCGCAAGGCCGCGATCACGGTGACGCCGCAGCGCGTGACGGCCTCGTCGCCCGCCGTGACCACGCTCGTCGGCGATGTCGCGCCGTTCGTCAGGCCCGCCCCGCGCGAGCAGCAGGCGCAGGGCGGCGGCCGCTCGCAGGGCGCGAACGCACAGCGCAAGCGCGCGGCCCGCGACGGCCAGCAGGTCGGCGGCCGCGGCGGCGAGGCCCGCCAGGGTCAGGGTCGTGGCCGCGGCCGCAGCGCCGGCCAGGCGGATGTCGCCCCCGCGACGCCGCGCCGCGACCGGTCGGGCCGCGCCGCCGAGACGAAGGCGCACGCCCCGAAGCAGGGCGCGGGCCACAGCCGCGGCGCCCAGACGACGGGCGCGCAGCGCGGGGCATCCGCCCACGGCGCGAAGCAGCCGCTCCGCGTCGGGAGCCTCGTGTCCCCGTCGCGCAGCAACCGCACGAACCGGCGCGCCCAGGGCTGACGCCCGCGCCGCATCCCGAAGGCCCCGCCGACCGATGGTCGACGGGGCCTTCGGCCTCCCCGTGGCGTGTTCGACGGCGGCCGGGCCCGATGCCGGCGGGCGCCGACGCCGGGTGTCCCCCGATTTCGCGTCGCGTCGCGGCTGGCTTAGTCTCTGGGCATGAGCACCGATGTTGTTGCCGAGGTCGTCGTCCGTCCCATCCGTGATTCCGACGTGGAGGCGCTGGGCCGTGTCCACGCCACCTGCTGGCACGAGACCTACGACCACCTGATCAGCGCAGCCGCATTCGAGCACCTCTCCCCGCGCCGCATGGCCGAGCTGTGGAACCACTACGCCGAACGGGGCGAGGAGTACCAGCAGTTCGCCGCACTCGTCGACGGCGAGATCGTCGGCTTCGTCGGCTCGGGCCCCGCGCGCGACGAGAACCCGCCCCGCGAGCGCGAGCTCTACTTCATCTACCTCCTCGACGCGTACCACGGCACCGGCATCGGGCAGAAGCTCTTCGACGCCGCGGTCGGCGAGGAGCCCGTGTACCTCTGGGTCGCGTCCGACAACCCGCGCGCGCACCGCTTCTACGCCCGCAACGGCTTCATCGCCGACGGCGCCGACCAGCACGTGCCGTTCCTCGGCGAGGAGATCCACGAGGTCCGCCTGGTGCGCTGAGTCGCGGTCGGGCACGGGGGTTCCGGTCGTCGGACGTCGTCGCTAGCGTGATGCGGGTCGGCGAGCTTCGCCGACGGATGCCACGGGAGGACCTCCGATGACCGACGCCGCCGCGCACCCCGCCCTCGAGGCGCTCGCCACCGACTTCGGCGAGCGGCTCGTGCTTCCGGGCGACCCCCGCTGGGACGAGGTGCGGTCGCCGTGGAACCTCGCGATCGACCAGCATCCGGCGGCCGTCGCGGCGCCGGCCGACGTGGAGGAGCTGCGGGCGCTGCTCCTCGCGGCACGCGCCGACGGGCTGCAGCTCGCCGTGCAGCCGAGCGGCCACGGGGCATCCGGCAACGTCGACGGCACGGTGCTCGTGCGCACGGCGGCCTTCGACACGGTGGAGATCGACGAGGGGGCCCGGGTCGCGCGCGTCGGCGCGGGTGTGCGGTGGGGTCGGGTGCTCGACGCGCTCGCGGGCACCGGGCTCGTGGCGATGCCCGGATCGAGCGTGGTCGTGAACGCCACGGCGTTCACGCTCGGCGGCGGCAACTCCTGGTTCTCGCGAGCGCACGGCCTCGCGTCGAGCTCGCTGCGGGCGGTCGAGCTCCTCACGGCCGACGGACGCCACCGCTGGCTCCGCGATGCCGACGAACCCGAGCTGCTGTGGGCGTCGCGCGGCGCGGGCGGCGCGTTCGGCGTCGTCACGGCGATCGAGATCGACCTGCATCCTGCTCCGGTGATCACGGGTGGTCGCCTCGTCTTCGCGCCGACGGATGCCGCGGCGGTCTTCCGTGCGGTCATCGACGCGGGTCGCGACGCCCCCGAGGCGCTCGCCCTGCACGCGGGCGCCCTGCGCATCCCCGACGTGCCGCAGGCGCCACCCGAGCTGCGCGGGCAGACCATCGTGACCGCCGAGTTCGCCGAGCTCGGCGCCTCCGACGAGGCACGCGCCGCGATCGATCGGGTGCGGGCGGCCGGTACGGTGCTCGCCGACACGATCGGACCGGTGCGGGTCGAGGATCTCGGCGCCATCGCGGAGGAACCCACCGATCCCTCTCCGGGCTTCGGCTGGTCGGTGCTCGCCGACCTCGACGGCGATGCCGTCGACCGGCTGGTCGCCGCCTGGCAGTCGCCCGAGGGGCAGCCGGTGATGGGATTCGGGTTCCGCGTGCTCGGCGGCGCGCTCGCCGCACCGCCCGCCCGCCCGGGCATCGCGGGCGCCGTCCGCGAGGCGCACGTGGTGAGCGGGCACGCGATGGGGGTCGCCGGCGGCGAGGAGGCGGCGCGGCAGGGGTTCGCCGCACTGCAGGCCGCGCTCGGCATCCGCGCATCGGATCGCACGTTCTGCACCTTCCTCGCGCCCGGGGCGGGCTACAGCGGCGCGTACGCCGAGTCCGACGTGGCTCGCGCCGCGAACGTGAAGGCCACCGTCGACCCCGAGGGCCGGTTCCGCGGCAATCGCGACTTCTCGTGAAGCGCCTGAGCGCTCGCGCTACGGTGATCCGATGAGCGTTCCCGTCATCCTCGACGTCGACACGGGTGTCGACGACGCCCTCGCCATCCTGTTCGCGGTGCGGCATCCCGGGATCGACGTGCTCGGCATCTCGTGCGTGGCGGGCAATGCCGCGCTCGCCCAGGTCGTCGAGAACACGCTGCGCATCCTCGACGTCGCCGATGCCCCGGGGATCCCCGTCGCCGCAGGCGCCGTGCGACCCCTGCTCGAGCCGGCACGCGCGGCCCGGCACGTGCACGGCGCCGACGGGCTCGGCGGGATCGCCCTCCCGCCGACGTCACGACGCCCCGAGCCGGTCGGGGCCGTGGAGCTGATGCGCCGCCTGATCCTCGAGCACGAGACGCCGGTGACGCTGGTCGCCCTCGCGCCCCAGACGAACCTCGCACTGCTGCTGCGCACCTACCCCGAGGTCGCCGGCCGCCTCGAGCGCATCGTGTTCATGGGCGGTTCGGCGAGCGTGGGCAATGCCACCGCCGTCGCCGAGTTCAACGTCTGGCACGACCCCGAGGCCGCGGCGATCGTGCTCGACGCGAACGTGCCGACCTACATGTACGGCCTCGACGTGTTCAACCGCGTCGCCGTCCCGCATGACGTCGCGGTGGCGCTCGGGCGCGGCGACAATCCGGTCGGGCGCGTCGTCGGGGCCCTCCTCGGTCATCGCGTCGCGCTCTCCGAGGACGAGCGAGCCGAGTACACCGGCCTGATCGGCGATGCCGGTGCGGTCTGCTCGATCGTGGACCCGAACGCGCTCCGCGCCGAGGTGCGGCCGGTGCGCGTCGAGCTCGCGGGCTACGGCCGCGGGCAGACGCTCGTCGACCTGCGCACGTTCGCCGGGGAGGACATGGTGCACGGCATCGCCGACGAGTGGGCGAACGTCGAGGTCGCCCTCGAGGTCGACGCCGAGCGCCTCGCGCGACTGTTCCTCGACACGCTCGGGCTCGGGGACGTGGTCGAGCTGCCGCCCGCGACGAGCGACTAGCGGAGCGCGCCCACCGACGCCAGCGCCTGCCGCAGCAGCACGCCGCGTCCGCCCTCCATCTCGGCGGCGACCCCCTCGGAGACCGCCTCGACGGGGGTCATCCACGTCACCTCGAGGGCGTCCTGACGAGGCTCGCACGTTCCGGTGACCGGCACGACGTAGGCGAGCGAGACCGCGTGCTGACGTTCGTCGCTGAACGGCGAGATGCCCGGCATGGGGAAGTACTCGGCCACCGTGAACGGCACCGGGCTGGCGGGCAGCAGCGGGAACGCCATCGGGCCGAGGTCCTTCTCGAGGTGCCGGAACAGTGCGTCGCGGAGGGTCTCGCCGTACATCACCCGACCCGAGACGAGCGTGCGGGTCATCTCGCCGACGGCGTTCGCGCGCAGGAGCACGCCGACCTCGGTGACCTGGCCCAGCCCGTCGACGCGCACGGGCACGGCCTCCACGTAGAGCAGCGGCAGGCGGCCGCGCACCTCGGCGAGCTCGAGATCGGTGAGCCAGCCCGGGTTCGCCGGAGGTCGCACGGCGGGCTCGTCGTCGGGATTCCAGTCCGGGTCCGGGGTTCGCACGCTCATGCCTCGATTCTGCCCCACCGGCTCCCGTGCGCCCATGGCCGGGCGGGAACCGGCGCGGACCCGGCGGGTACGCTCGAACACGGGCGTGCGGCATCCGGCCGACCTGCGGCATCCATCGCCCGGAGCGGAGGACCCATGCCCGAGGTGCACGTCGACGACGAGGCGGTGCTCTGGTCGGCCTCAGCCGCCGACCGCGAGGGGCGACCGCTGCTGCTGCTCCTGCACGGGTACAACTCGAACGAGGGCGACCTGTTCGGACTGGCGCCGTACCTCCCGCTGGAGCCGGCGATCGCGTCGCTGCGCGCGCCGCTCGACACCGGCTACGGCCATGCATGGTTCCCGCTGCTCGCAGAGGGTGCCGACCTGTCGGTCGCGGCGGCGGATGCGGCCACCGACGCCATCCTCGCCTGGCTCGACCGCGCGGCCCCCGACGCGGGGCCGATCGGTCTCCTCGGATTCTCGCAGGGCGGGGCGATGGCCCTGGAGCTGCTGCGCCGGGCCCCCGACCGGTTCGCCTTCGCCGTGAGCCTCGCCGGGTTCGCACTGCCCGGCGAACGAGCGGGCGACGATCGGATGTCGCAGCTCGCGCCGCATGTGTTCTGGGGCCGTGGCACCGCCGACGGCGTCATCCCCACGTCATCCGTCGCCCGCACCCAGGCGTGGCTCCCCGCGCACGCCACCCTGGACGAGCGGATCTACGAGGGCGTCGGGCACTCGGTGTCCGACCGGGAGCTCGCCGACGTCGCCGCGTACATCCGCGCCAGGTTCGCTCCGGCGGCCTGACCGCGCCGGGCGAACGTCGCGCCGGTCGTGGCCCTGCGCGGTGTCGCGTCGTGTCGCCTGTCGATCCGCGCCGCGGTGCTAGACGCCCGCGCCGCCCCCGCCGCCGCCGGCCTGGCGCGCGGTCCGTTCCGCATCGCGCTCCGCGACCCGGATCTTCTCGGCGCGCACGGCCGCCTGGGTGGCCCGCTCCTGCACGAGCCACTGGGGCGGCGCCACGAGCAGGGCCTTGATCTCGGCGGTGGTGAGGGGCTCGGTGATCCCGCCGCGCGCGAGGCCGGAGTTCGAGATGCCGAGCTTCGCGGCCACGACGGTGCGCGGGTGCGGGCCCTCGCGGCGCAGCACCTGCAGCCACTCGGGCGGGTCGGCCAGCAGCGCGTTCAGCTCGTCGCGCGTGACGACGCCCTCGCGAAAGTCCTCGGGCGCGGACTCGAGCAGGATCCCGAGCTTCTTCGCGGCGGTCTCGGGTTTCATCGACTGGGACTGGCTCACCCTCACACCGTAGCCCGTCGCGCGACATCCGCCCACCGGTCGCGGCGGTGCTCGTCGCTAGGCTGTGGGAAGGCCGGGAGCGGCCGCACATGGAACGGGGGCGCTGTGACGCTGAGGCTCCGCTATGTCGCCGGGGTGAGCCCCGCGAAGTGGCTGCGCGTCTGGGCGGACCGCAGGCCCGACCTGCCCCTCGAGTCGAGCCGCGTCGAGCAGGACGACCAGCTCGTCGACCTGCTCGCCGGCGACGCGGATGTCGCGTTCGTGCGCCTTCCGGTGGAGGCGGAGGGGCTGCACGCGATCGAGCTCTGGGAGGAAGCCGCGGTGGCCGTGCTCTCGAAGGACCATCCGTTCGCCGACGCGGAGGCGCTGACGCTCGACGACCTCGCGGCGGACCCGCTCGCGCCGCCGCAGCACGACGCGGCCATGACCATCGAGCTCGTCGCCGCGGGCACGGGCCACGCGATCGTGCCGCAGGGCGTCGCACGGCTGCACCACCGACGCGACGTGGTCGCCGTGCCGGTGACGGATGCCGCCCCGACGCGCATCGCGCTCGTCTGGCGCGTCGAGCGCGACGACGCGGACATCCAGGAGTTCGTCGGTGTCGTGCGCGGGCGAACCGCTCGCAGCTCGCGCGGCGAGCTCGACGAGGCGGACGAGACGTCGCCGACGACGAAGGGCGCCGCGGGCGCGAAGGCCGCGAAGGGCAGCGGCTCGTCGGCGAAGGGCAGCAAGGGGGGAACGGGCGGAAAGGGCGGCATGGGCGGCGCCTCGAAGTCGGGCGGCGCGTCGAAGGGCCGCCGCGGGGCATCCGCTCGTACCGGTCGCGCGGTTCGCAAGCGCGGGGGACGCGGGCGATGAGGCCGTACCTCTTCCTCTCGGCCAGGCCCGAGGTCGAGGCGGTCGGACCCGAGTACGAGTCGGTGCGTCGCGCCATGGGGATCGACGCCGGCCGGCTCGAGCACGCACGGCTCGACGTCGAAGCGCTCCCCCGCGACTTCAGTATCGAGTCGTACGCGGGCGTCGTGGTCGGCGGCAGCCCTTACAACGTGACGACGCCCGAGGCCTCGAAGCACCGGGTGCAGCGACGCGTCGAGGCCGACCTCGCCCGGCTCGCGGTGGCCGCACTCGAGCGCGACCATCCGCTCCTCTTCACGTGCTACGGCATCGGGGTGCTCACGCGCGTCATCGGCGGTGTCGTCGGCACCCGGCACGGCGAGGCGGCGTCGGCCGTGCAGATCACGCTGACGCCCGACGGGGCCGCCGACCCGCTCATGGGTGTGCTCCCGCCGCGGTTCGAGGCGCTCGTCGGGCACAAGGAGGCCACCGAGCGGCTGCCCGACGACGCGGTGCTGCTCGCGTCGTCGAGCGGATGCCCCGTGCAGGTGTACCGGGTCGGTCGTCGCGTGTACGCCACGCAGTTCCATCCCGAGGTGTCGGCCGCCGACTTCGTGGCGCGCGCGCAGGTGTACCGGAACCACGGGTACTTCCCCGCCGGCGAGCTCCGCGCGGTGAGCGACCGGCTCGCCGCGGCGTCCGTCACCGAGCCGCAGGGGATCCTGCGCCGCTTCGTCGAGCTCGCCGACGCCTGACGCAGGTCGCCCGGCCGGTCAGGCGGGCAGCGGCGGCGCGATCGGCGGATACGCCCGTCGCAGCACCAGGCGCTGGCCCAGCGTCCACGCGACGGTGACGAGGAGGTAGAGCGCTGCGGCGAGCGGCACGAAGACGGCGATCACGGCCGTGAGGAACTGCAGGACCCCGATGGCGCGCAGCATGCCCGCGGAGCCGAGCACGGCGGCGGGTGCTGCGGGATCGGTGGGCTCGGATGCCGCGCCCGCGACCGGCTGCCGACGGAAGGCGCGGCGCGTCAGCTCGCCGACCAGCGCGATCGACCCGATGACGATCGCGAAGACGACGAGAGCTCCCGGTTCGAGGCTGCCCGAGGCGATCGACCCGGCGAGGCTCGAACCCAGCGGCACGCCCGCGAGCTGCTGCTCCAGCAGCGCGTTCGGGTGGCCGGCGATGGTCGGCAGGATGAAGAGGGCGTAGATCGCCCCGACGATCGGCGCCTGGATGAGCAGTGGCAGGCACCCGGCCATCGGCGACGTGCCCTCGGCGGAGTACAGGCCGAGCAGCTCGCGCTGGAGTCGCTCGGGGTCGTTCGCATGGCGCCGGCGGAGGTCGGCGATCCTCGGGGCGAGTCGCGCACGGGTGCGTTCGGCCTTCGCCTGCGAGACGCCGACCGGGATGAGCGCGGCGCGCACGAGCAGCGTGACGAGCACGACGGCGGCCGCGGCGCTCCCGGCGCCGACGAGTGGCTCGAGCAGGGCGGCGACGCCCATGAGCAGGGCATGGGCGCCGTCGAGGAGTGCGGCGATGGGCGGGAAGGCGGAGAGGTCCATGGGGGTGTCCTTGCGGTCGAGGGATGCGGGATCCGTCTGGCCGCGCGGGCGAACCGTCGGTCGGCGCGCGCTCGTCGCATGGAGCGGTGGGGCGGGCTCGAAGGCGTCGGGTCGCTATGCGGCCGGGATGCCGCGCCCCGGCGCCCTCGGACGCGGGCGCCCGGCCGCGTCGGGGTCGCTCTGCGCGAGGAGCCGACCGGGGTCGGCGGTCTGCCGGAGCCGGGTGGCGGCGCCGCTCGGATCGGCGGCGACGAGCGCGGGGACCGCGCGCCACGCCGTGACGACGAGCGTGAGGGCGGCGGCCCCGATCGCGCCGATGAGCAGCACGCCGAGCAGCGCGTCGGAGGCGACCGCGAGCTCGAGGGCGGCCTGCGCGTGGCGGAGGAGGGCGATCAACGGTTCGAACACCGGCGACTCCCTCCGCTCGCGGGCCCGAGCCCCACGCTAGCACCGCCCGGAACGCGAACGAGCGGATGACGCGAGTTCGCGTCATCCGCTCGTTCGAGCATTTCGGATCAGGTCGTGCGGCTGCGGTTCCGCGTGATGAGGCCCCAGATCAGCAGCACGATGATCGACCCGCCGATCGCGAGCAGCCACGTGCCGAGATCCCAGAACTCGGTCAGCGGTCGGCCGAGGATCAGGCTGCCGAGCCAGCCGCCGAGCAGCGCTCCGACGACGCCGAGCAGCAGCGTCACGAACCAGCCGCCGCCCTGCTTGCCGGGGAGGATCAGCTTGGCGATGGCGCCGGCGATCAGGCCGAGGATGAGAAATGCGAGGAAACTCATACGTGCTCCTTCGTGTTGGGGGTGCCCAAGAAAACCATGAGCGGGGAGTTCGCCGCAACCCCTTGTCGAGGGGGCCGAATCCGCGCTAGACGTGCGATCGACGGAGAGTCCAGGAGGTCGAGATGATGACGAGCGACGACGAGGTGCGGCTGGCGATCTATCGCGAGCTCGCGGAGGTCGGGCGACCACCGTCGACCGACGACCTGGCGACGGCGTTCGGCGTGGATCGCGACGTGATCGACGCGAGCGTCGAACGCCTCGTCGCCGCTCGCCACCTGGTGCCCGACGCCGACGGCGCGCTCGTGCTGGCCCACCCGTTCGCGACGCGCAACTTCGGCTTCTCCGTGATGGGCGACCGCACCCTGTGGTGGGGCGGGTGCGCATGGGACGCCTTCGCCATCCCGCACCTGGTGGCGACGCAACCCGAGGTGCTCGTCGCCACGACGTGCCCCGCGTGCGGCACCCCGCACGCGTGGACCGTGACGACGGCCGGGCCGCCCGCCGGAGACCAGGTCGCCCACTTCCTCACGCCGATGGCGCATGTCTGGGACGACGTCGTGCATGCCTGCGAGCACCAGCGCATCTTCTGCAGCACGGTGTGCGTCGACCAGTGGCTCGACCGCACCGGCCACGAGCGCGGCGCCGTCTTCGACCTCGCGACCCTCTGGCGGCTCGCCTCGGACTGGTACGCCGGACGCCTCGATCCCGGCTACCGCCGCCGCGAGCCGCGCGAGGCGGCGGCCTACTTCGCGAGCGTCGGGCTGGTCGGCGAGTTCTGGGGCACGCCGGGCTCGTGAGCGGGGCGCCGTCCGCTGACGGCAGACTGGGTGGCATGAGCGAACGCGGCGGTTCGTGGGTGCTGCACGTCGACCTCGACCAGTTCGTCGCGGCCGTCGAGGTGCTGCGGCATCCGGAGCTCGCGGGCAAGCCGGTGATCGTGGGGGGCCGCGGCGACCCGACCGAACGGGCGGTCGTGTCGACCGCGTCCTACGAGGCACGCGAGTTCGGCGTCGGCTCGGGGATGCCGCTGCGGATCGCCGCGCGCAAGGCGCCCGACGCGGTGATCCTGCCGGTCGACGCCGAGGCGTACACCGCGGCATCCGAGCGGGTCATGGCCACGCTCCGCGCGCAGCCCGGAGCCACCGTGCAGGTGCTCGGCTGGGACGAGGCGTTCGTCGGCGTGCAGACCGATGACCCCGAGGCGTATGCCGCACGCCTGCAGGCGGCCGTGCTCGACCGGACCCGGCTGCACTGCAGCGTCGGCATCGGCGACACGCTGGTGCGCGCGAAGGTCGCCACCGGGTTCGGGAAGCCCCGCGGGATGTACCGGCTCACCGCCGAGAACTGGTTCGCGGTGATGGGCGACCGGCCGACCATCGACCTGTGGGGCGTCGGCACGAAGATCTCACGTCGCCTGGCGGCCCTGGGCATCACCACCGTCGCCGAGCTGGCCACCGCCGCGCCCGAGGGACTGATGGCGGAGTTCGGCCCGCGGATGGGTCCGTGGTACATCCTGCTCGGTCGCGGCGAGGGCGCGCGTGTCGTCGACGACACGCCCTGGGTCGCCCGCGGCCACAGCCGCGAGACGACGTACCAGCAGGACCTCACCGAGGCGGCTCAGGTGGAGGAGGCCGTGCGGGAGCTCGCCGTCCAGGTGCTCGACGACGTCGCGGCCGAGGGTCGGCCGGTCGTCGGTCTCGCGCTGAAGGTGCGCTACGCGCCGTTCATCACGAAGACCTTCACGAAGAAGGTGGCCGAGACGTTCGACCGCGAGCTCGTCATGGCGCGCATCTTCGAGCTGGTCGGGCGGATCGAGCCCGAGCGGCCGATCCGGCTGCTCGGCCTGCGGGCGGAGATGGCCATGCCGGATGACGCCCGCGAGGGCCACACGCCGACCCGCAGCGGCTGGTGACGGCAGGCGTCAGAGGTCCTCGACCCAATCGGGAACGTCGCCCGACATGGCCGACTGAACGCTCGGGCCGGGCCTGAGTTCGGTGGTGAGCGCCGTGAGGTGCTCCACCACTCGGGGATCACGGAGCTCTTCGAAGGAGGACTCCACGGGCCTCGCCACGATCTGGCTGGCAGGCCCGACCAGCACGGTCGCCGTCGAACGCGTTCCATCGTCGCTCAGGGTGGGGATCTCGACCGTCGAGGCGGAGCCCCGCTCAGCGAGCGCCGCACTGTACTTGAGCAGCGCCTGGGCAATCTCATCGCCGGTCGTCATCTCCTCACCGGCATACACGATCGTCATCACCCGTCAAGGATCACCCCGCGGCACCCTGCTCGGCAGCCTCTTGATCTCGACGAAGCGGGAGGGTATACGCGCGGGCGACATCGAGCGGATGCCGAGGGGCCGGCGCCTGCGCGCAGCGCTCATCGACGAGCCGAGCGCTCATCCGAGCTTCGCTCGTCGGTAGGGTCCTCCTCACCACGATCGTCCCCGTGGTCGTCGTCCTGGTGCTCGAGGCGGATGCGGCGACCGAGTTCGACATCCTTGCGTTCCTGCTCCTCGGCCTTCTCGGCCTTGCGCGTGTCGCGAGGCGGCAGCTTGATGTCCTCCTCGGCTTCGATGCCGGCCTGGAGCTGACGACCGCGCTCCAGCTCGGCGTCGAACTCCGCGCCCAGCAGCAGCGCGCAGTTCGCGAGCCACAACCACAGGAGGAACACGATGACGCCCGCGAACGACCCGTACGTGCGGTCGTAGTTGGAGAAGTTCGCAACGTAGAGCGCGAAGCCCGCCGAGAGGATGACCAGCACGACGATGGCGAGGACCGCGCCGAGGCTGATCCACCGGAACTTCGGCTGCTTGGCGTTCGGTGTGGCGTAGTAGAGCACGGCGATGATGAGCACGACCGCCACGGCGAGCACGGGCCACTTCACGATCGACCAGACGATCTGAACCGCCTCTCCGAGCCCCAGCGCTGCGCCGACGGCATCCGTCACCGGACCCGAGACCACGAGGATGACCGCGATGAGCACGATCAACACCAGCGCGACGACCGTGACCAGCAGCTGCATCGGGCGGAGCTTCCAGAACGGTCGCCCCTCGGGGATCTCGTAGATGCGGTTCATCGCACGGCTGAAGGCGCCGACGTACCCGGAGGCGGACCAGATCGCGATCACGAGCCCCGTGACGAAGCCCAAGCCGGCCGCCGGAGACGAGCTGAACTGCTCGAGCGGCTCCCGCACCGTGTCCAGCACGTCGGCCGGGGCCAGCGGCTCGAGCACCCGGAACACGGCGTCGATCGCTCGCTCGCCCTGTCCGACGATCGCAAGCAGCGAGGCCAGGGCGAGCAGGCCCGGGAACAACGCCAGGATGCCGTAGTAGGTGAGGGAGCCTGCCCGGTCGGGGCACTCGTCCGCGATGAACTCGCGCATGGTCTTGCGTGCGACGTACCCCCACGAACGCTTCGTCACCTCGCGCGGAGTGTCGGGCTTGCGCTCGTCTTCCGGATCGGGTGCGCTGGTGTCGAGCTCGGCTTCGTCGTTCATGGCGGCTGCTTCCTCTCAAAGAGGCCACCAGTCTTCGCGCGCACGATGCCGAGCGGGAGGGACTTGGTATCCGCGGCCGATCGTCGTATCCTGCCCGCCGTACCGGACCGCGCCGGATACCGATCGGAAGGGCGCAATCGAGTGGCCATTCACATCGGCACGTCAGGCTGGAGCTACGACCACTGGGAGCACGTGCTCTACCGGCCAGGACTCCCACCACGCGACCGCCTGGGACGCTACGTCACCGCATTCCCGACCGTCGAGCTCAACGCGTCGTTCTATCGATGGCCGAGCGATCGGTCGTTCCAATCCTGGCGCCAGCGGCTCCCCGACGGATTCGCCATGTCGGTGAAGGCACCTCGCGGGCTCAGCCACGGATGCAGGCTGTACGGCCCCGAGGCTTGGCTCGACCGCATCGCGGGAGGCTGGCACGCACTCGGCGATCGTCGCGCGGTCCTCCTGCTGCAGTTGCCGCCGTCGCTGGCACGCGACGACGTGCGACTCGCCTACTTCCTCGACCGCGTACCGGCTTGGATGCAGGTCGCCGTGGAGTTCCGTCATCCCAGCTGGCACGTCGACGAGGTCTTCCGGATGCTCGAGCACAGCGGAACCGCCTACTGCATCATGAGCGGCGCTGGACTCCCCTGCATCCTCCGGGCCACCTCGCAGGTCGTCTACGTTCGCATGCACGGACCCGATCACCGGCACCTCTACGGCGGCTCCTACTCCGACCGGGACCTCGGTTGGTGGGCCGACCGGATTCGGGAGTGGGAGCGCAGCGGACCCGACGTATTCGTCTACTTCAACAACGACGGCGGCGGCAACGCCCTCCGCAACGGATGGCGCCTCCGGGAGTTGCTGGCCGCCTGACGCCGACCCCACCTGCGGTGAAGCCACGGCAGGTGGGCAAGTCGGAATCAGTTCACCAGTTCGGCTTCGGCCATCGGTTGGGCAACAGGGGCGATGACCTCGCTCAGCACCTCGACCGGTTCCGGTAGGACCTCGAGCGTTCCCCTCAGGCTCGCCTCACCGGCGAGGAGCTCGACCCATGGCCAGTTGATCCTGGGCTGACGATTCCCCTCGTAGATGAACTGCAGCGCCGAGAAGCTGGTCAGCCACATCGTCACGACCGCGCCGTCGCTTCTCAGGTTGAGCGCGAACGCCTCACGTCGTCGCAGCTTGTCGATGATGACGATCTGCAGGTGCGCCAGCACGCGATCGTCCACATGGATCGCACGCGACTCGTCGTACACGAAGACACCCATGGGAATCTCCCGTCCAAGTAGCCTGGAACGTAGGCGCTCGGAGCGGGCACGACGAAGAATCCAAGTGGTCTCAGCAGGGTCCAGGCCAAGCACTTGCCAGTATTTTACGACGCCATCAGCGGCAAGTCGAGATATATCGTGATGCAACTCATGCCGGTCGAACGAGCTCCCGAGATGCACGGGGTCGGTGGTGGCGCGGGCCACGTCAAGGGTGTTTCCACACGGGTGTTCAGCGGGCTCCAGCGGGCGAGCCGACCTTTCGCGGTACCGTTCTTCGCGGTCACGCTGGAGCTCGAGCTGCGCTTCGCACCGACCGTCTCCTCCCGACGTCGTCAAGCCCCTCGCCCGACGGAGTCGCACCGACATAGCGTGACGGTATGAAGCACGTGACTTTTGCCGACAAGTCGTTGCTGATGGGTGACGACGCCGCGGACGTCCTGCTCGAGTACGCCAGGATCATTGCCGACTCGGGTCGAGCAGACCGAGTGACGCTGCGTGCCATTGCAGGCGATGGGAATGAAGTGGACGTGGACATGCTCCTCGACTCGGGAACGATCATCGCTGCCGAATCGACCAACACCTCCGTGAATGCTCCAGACAACCGCGAGCACATCGCTGAGATCCGGAAGCGACTCGAGCAGGCGACGGCTCCCGTGAGCCCGAGCCCTGAGACGTCGACGGGCGACTACCACTGGGTGGACGAGTTCTGAGCCGAGGAGCGCTGCCATGTCGGTGCAGAGAGAAGCGGCAGCCGCTCATCCGACCGGTTCGGCTTCAGGAGTCGCCACGGCAGCCACGTCGCTCAGCACCTCGACGGGTTCGGGGAGGAGTTCGAGAGTCCCCCACAGACTCGCCTCACCCGCGAGCAACTGCACCCACGCCCCGTTGATCCTGGGCTGGCGATTGCCTGCGTAGATGAACTGGATCGGCGTCGACACCGTCACCCACATCGTCACCGTGGCGCCGTCGTCCCTCAGATTGATGGCGAACGACTCACGTCGCCGAAGCTTGTCGACGATGACGACCTGCAGGTGCGCGAGCACACGATCATCCACCTCGATCTCACGCGACTTGTCGTACAACAGGTACCCCACCAGGAAACCTCCCTGCCCCGCGCAGCCCAGCCGGAAATGCGGGCGCTTGGGAGCAGGCACCACGTGAGTTCGGTGACTCAGCAGGGTCTGGGCCAAGCACACGTGACTGAAATGCTACGCCCCCTTTCGGATGAGCGTCGAGCCACGGATGCGGCACGCATCGAGCTATCCGGCACTTCACGACTGCCCGAGCCCTCGTTGGCCTTGGGGGCCGGATGGACTGGCGCTGTCCCTCCGGCAGTGTTCACATCACAGATCGCTGGCATGAATACCCGTCAGGTGTGACCACGTATCTGGGATCGGAAGCTCACGTCGAGGAGCAGTAGGCACCGGAACTCGCAGTAGGACGCTGGACGGTCGTCGCCTTTTTCCTCCGGGATGGAAGCAGCAGTTGTAGACATGACCGGACAGTGAAGGAGGGCGGCCATGGTCACACCGCCAGCGGAAACGGCTCCGAACACGATCGTGCTGATCCACGGATTCTGGGTCACGCCACGCAGCTGGGAGCACTGGAAGCAGCACTACGAGGCCAAGGGATACACGGTGTTGACGCCGGCGTACCCGGGGTTCGAGGTCGAGGTCGAGGCCTTGCGTGCGGATCCGACCCCGATCGAGCAACTCGAGGTGTCGGAGATCATCGGCATGCTCGAGAAGCTGATCGGAGGACTCGACGGCCGGCCGATCATCATGGGCCATTCGGCCGGCGGGGCGTTCACCCAGATCCTGCTCGATCACGGGTACGGCGCGGCTGGTGTGGTGATCAACTCGGCGCCGACCGAGGGCGTGAAGGTGATCCCGCTCTCAGAGATCAAGTCCTCGTTTCCGGTCCTGAAGAATCCCGCGAACCGGCACAAAGCGGTCGGCTTGACCCCAGAGCAGTGGTACGACATCTTCGCGAACACGTTCGGCGAGGAGCGATCGCTGGAACTCTACGAGCGGTACCATATCCCGGCCTCCGGCAAGATCTTCTGGGGAAGCGCACTCGCGAACATCCACCCTGGCAAGGACGACACCTATGTCGACTACCACAACGACGCACGAGCGCCACTGCTCTTCATCTCAGGGAAGCAAGACCCCCTCTTTCCACCGAAGGTCGGACATTCGAACGTCAAGCACTACAAGTCGAAGACAACTACCGAGATCGTGGAGCACGACGGACCACATCTCCTGCCCGCGATCCCCGAGTGGGAGTCCCTTGCCGACTTCGCACTCGACTGGGCGCTGAAGCATGCAGAAGGAGCCCGGGAAGGCGGGATGCGGCTCGACTGACGGCCTTCAAGACCTCCCGATCAGGGCCACCACAGCGGGCAGACGAGCAGCGAACTCGCGGTCGCGACGGCACGCCTCCGTATTGAGGCTTCGCCGTCGGCGGGGATGATGCGCTGAGTAACTCAGCGACGTACCGATAGAGGTGAGCTTCTCGTAGTAGACCGCAGGGCACAAGAGCGCGGCGATGACGTTGGACATCCACGCCGACCTGGTTGACGACGACCTCGACGCCGAGTGCACCGCCCTTGACCGCGCGTGGGCGGGGGCCAACGGGGGGCACACGGGGAGCCCAGCCATGTTGACGGTACGACGAAGGCCCCAACTTCCGCGAGATTACGCGGGAGTTGGGGCCTTACGCATGGCGGTACCGGTGGGATTTGAACCCACGGTGCGCTTTCACGCACACAACTTTTCGAGAGTTGCACCTTCGGCCGCTCGGACACGGTACCGAGGACGATATTAGACGACTCCCGCGCAAGGGCCAAAACGAGCGGATGCCCCGGCTCGCGTTCAGCGGCCGTTCAGCCGCCTCCCATACCGTCGGCGGCGTGGTGCAGTCGAGTCGATGGGTTCGGGCGCTGCTCGTGACCGGCGGCGTGGTCGCCGCGAGCGCGCTGGTTGCGGGGTGGTGGCGCCGCTTCCGCACGCGGCTCGCCGCCAACTCGCTCGTGCTGAACGAGACGCTGCCGGTGCACTCGAAGTGGTGGCGCGACCACGCGGAGCTCGAGGGCGAGCTGCTCTACGTCGCGATCGGCGACAGCGCGGCCCAGGGCATCGGCGCCAGCAGCCCCGATCGCAGCTACGTCGGCGTGCTCGCCGACGAGATCCGCGCCGTGACCGGCCGCACCGTGCGCGTGGTGAACCTCAGCGTGTCGGGCGCGACCGTCGAGCTCGCGGTGCAGGACCAGCTTCCCCGGTTCGCGAAGCTCCGACCCGACATCGTGACGGTCGCGATCGGTGCGAACGACATCGCGCACTGGGATCCCGCGGCATTCGAGCGCGGCATCCGCACCATCTTCGGGGCCCTCCCCCGGCACGCGCTGGTCGCGAACCTGCCGTTCTTCTACTTCCCGCGCAACGAGCGCAAGGTCGCCGTGGCGAACCGCATCGTGCGCCAGGTCGCCGCGGAGCACGGCCTCACCGTGGTGCCGCTGCACCGGACCACGCGCCATCAGGGCATCCCCGGGATGATGACGCAATTCGCGATCGACATGTTCCATCCGAACGACCACGGCTACCGGGTGTGGGCGAACGCGTTCGCGCCGTCGCTCGCCGCCCTGCTCGTCGAGCGGTTCCCGACGCCTGCCGGCGCGATTCACTGAGCCGCGAGGCGTCCGACGACGACCTCGGCGTCCTCCCCCACGCCGAGGAGGAGGGGCGACTTGCGCGTCCGCATCCATGGAACGCCGACGAAGTGGAGGCCGCGGATGCGGGCGCTCGCGCCGTCCTCCTGCACGGGGAAGCCCATGTCGTCGACGAGGCCGGGGATCTCGATCCACTCGTACGCGGGACGGAATCCGCAGGCGACGATGGCGACCCCGAGGTCGGCGAGGCGCGGGGCGGGCGCGGCGACGGGGTTCGACGCCGGGGGCGGCGGAAGCTCGGGCTCGGGGCGTCCGAGTGCGGCTGCGGTGCGCTCGATCGCCGTGCAGATGTCCCGGATCGCCTGGTCGCCGACCGCGACGCAGTCATCGAGGTCATCGGCGGCGATGACGTCGGTTCCATCGGTCCCGAGCACGTGCCCGATGAGCTGCACGCCCCGGGCGTCGAGCGTGCGCAGGTCGAGGTCGTGCCCACCGTCGGCGCCCGTGGCGAGCGGATTCGACACGAACCGCACGGCCGGCGAGGGCATGTCCGAGAGGGTGTGCTCGAAGAAGCCGGCGTCCTCCAGCCAGTCGACTGTGTCTCGCCCGTCGACGCGACGCGGCATCGCCGGTGCCCGGCTGGCGGCGAGCACGACCTCCCGGCCCGCGCGCACGAGCTCCTCCGCGAGCTGGCACCCGGTCTGTCCGCCCCCGATCACGAGCACCCGACCGTCGGGAATCGAGGCGGGTGAGCGGTACTCGGTCGCGGCCACGACCGGAAGCTCGCGCTCGAGGTCGGCGACGAAGGCCGGTCGATGCGCGCGCTGGTACGCACCCGTGCAGACGACGACCCGCCGGGCGCGAAGGCGGCCAGCGGCGGTCTCGGCCGTGAAGCCGCCGTCGTCGGCCCTGAGGGCGTCGACTCGCGTCCCCTCGACGACCGGTGCTCCGAACGACGCGGCGTATCGCCGAAGGTGCTCGGCGATCTCATCGCGGGCGAGGAAGCCGTCGGGCTCGTCGCCGCGATACTCGCCGCCGGGCAGGCGGATCGTGTGGTTCGGGGTGACGAGCCGGAAGCTGTCCCACCGCCCGTCCCACGCGGAGCCCAGGCGGTCGCGTTCGAGCACCACATGGTCGACACCGGATGCCGCGAGGCCGTGACTGACCGCCAGGCCGGCCTGGCCGCCCCCGACGACCAGGACGTCGACGTCCGCTCGCATGCGTTCAGGGTACGCCCGTCGGCCACGCCGAGGCACGGCCACCGGATGTCTGAAGCCGCCGCTAGTCTCAGGGCATGGCCCGCCCGACCTCCACGTTCCGATGCACGGAATGCGGTTGGAGCACCGCGAAGTGGGCGGGGCGCTGCGCCGAATGCCAGCAGTGGGGCACCGTGGTCGATGTCGCGGAGCAGACGGGTATCGTGCGCTCGCTCCAGGCGGTAGCGCCGAGCGCGACGCGGGCGGCTCGCCCGATCAACGAGGTCGAGACCGAGGATGCCGCGCACCGGCCGAGCGGCATCGGCGAGTTCGACCGGGTGCTCGGCGGCGGCATCGTCGCCGGCGCGGCCATCCTGCTCTCGGGCGAGCCGGGCGTCGGCAAGTCCACGCTGCTCCTCGAGGTCGCCGCGCGGGTCGCCGCCGCGGGCCGCCGAGTGCTCTACGTGAGCGCCGAGGAGTCCACCGCCCAGGTCCGGCTCCGCGCCGGCCGCACGGGCGCGCTCCACGACGAGCTCTACCTCGCCGCCGAGACCGACCTCGCCACCATCCTGGGCCAGGTCGACCAGGTCGCCCCCGAGCTCCTCATCGTCGACTCCGTGCAGACCGTGTCGAGCTCGCTGTCCGACGGGCTGCCCGGGCAGCCGAGCCAGGTGCGCGAGGTCGCCTCCACGCTCATCCGCGTCGCGAAGGAGCGGCACCTGCCCGTGCTCCTCGTCGGCCACGTCACGAAAGACGGCAGCATCGCCGGCCCGCGGCTCCTCGAGCACCTCGTCGACGTCGTCTGCCAGTTCGAGGGCGACCGGCAGACGGCGCTGCGTTTCGTGCGAGCGCTCAAGAACCGTTTCGGGCCCACCGACGAGGTGGGGTGCTTCGAGATGACGGGCGACGGCATCGCCGAGGTGCCCGACCCCTCCGGCCTGTTCCTCAGCCGCTCGCGCAACGCCGTCAGCGGCACCTGCGTCACCGTCGCCCTCGAGGGACGGCGTGCGCTTCCCGTCGAGGTGCAGGCCCTCGTGGTGGCCACCAAGGCGCCGCAGCCGCGTCGTGTCGTCAACGGCGTCGATCCGTCGCGGGTCGCCATGATCATCGCCGTGCTCGAGCGACGCGCCGGGTTGCGCCAGCTCGGCGAGCACGACGTCTACGTGTCGACCGTCGGCGGTGTGCGGCTGGCCGAGCCCGGCGCCGACCTGGCGATCGCCGTCGCCATCGCGTCGGCCATGCGTGATCGCGCGGTTCCGCACGAGCTCGCCGCGTTCGGCGAGATCAGCCTCGCAGGCGAGGTCCGTCCCGTGACGTCGGCGAGGCAGCGCGGCGGCGAGGCGCGTCGGCTCGGCTACACGACGATCCTCGACGTCGAGGCGGGCAGCGTGCGCGCTGCCGTCGAGCGGGCGATGATGGCCTCCGCGTCGAGCCGCGAGCGCGAGCTCGACGCCGCGTTCTGATTCGGCGTCGCTACGCCTCGAGCGCGCGGAGCAGCTCGTCGGGCGGCGCCTGCATGGGATGCGGCCCGGCGATGTCGAGGAACACGGTCGTGATCGTCGACTCGTGCCGCTTCAGGAACGTGCGAAGCCACGCCGGGCTCTGCAGCCCCACCGCCGGCGGCAGGTTGGCGGGCTTGTTCGCGGCGTCGCTGAACAGCAGCAGTGCCACCTCGCCGCTGTTCGGGTCGCGGTAGGTCCACACCTCGCCGCCGTCGAGCGGCTTGTCGCGCGGGCCGGGCTTCACGAGCGGCACGACGGTGTTGCCATGCCGCAGCGCGAGCGCGACGGCCGCGATGTCCTGCCGCTCCAGCGCCTCGGCGAGCGCCTGCGAACGGAACTCCACGGGCTCGCCGGGCCGACCCGACTTCTTGCGCTGCGCCATGCCTCCAGCGTAGCCAGCGGATGCCGCACGCCCGCGCGCGTCCGCGACCGGCGAACTCCGCGGGACACGGCACCGGGCCACTCGGCACCTGGGCACTCGACCGGAAGACGAATCGGGAACCGAGCGGGCTCAGCCCTGCGGCGGACTCCCACCGGGGTCGCCGTTCAGCATCCCGACGGACGCACCGAACGTCGACTCGGCGGACACCTCGCCCGCCCGCGGACCGAGGCCTGCGCCGGCTTCGTCGGCGGCCTCCACGATGGGTGCGGGCGTCGCCCCCTCGCCACGCAGGCGGTCGCGCGCCTCGTGCTCGACCAGGACGGGAACGAAGTCGCGGATCGGGTTCCCCTCGAGCTCGATGTGCTCCTCGCTCACGATGACCGCGACATGGTCGCGGGACACGTCGGGGAATCGTGCAGCGAGTCGGTCGACGACCTGGTCGACGGCCCGCGCTTCCTCTTCGGCGTTCATGGGATGAGTCTCCGCCGCGCCCGGCCGCTGGGCAAGACCCCCTCCGGGTGATTCCCGGCGAGATGTCAGGTTCCGTCGCGGCCACTCAGTTCAGCTGGAACTGCCTGGTCGGCGATGAGGACCGTGGGCGAATCTCCCTCTCCGCCGACGCACAGCACGATTGGAAGCGCGGTCCCGGGACATCGTAGTTGCGCAATCCGTGATCGCGCGTCCTGACCCCGCGCTCGACGGTCGACACCGACTGGAGGCGTCATTCGTCGAATGTCAATGGGTCGCGGGTGGTCCGCAACCCAGCGTAGACATGAACCGTCGGGCGTTGGGGAACCCGCCCGACCGCTGGCTGACCCGGGGCTGCAGCGCGAACCACCCATTCGCGGCTGACTCCAAGAGCCTCCGGGACAGCCCAGTCCCCGCACGCCCGATGTCTGACCCGAAACGCGAAACGGAGACGACCATGAGCAACCTCTCGGAGGGCCCGAATACCCCCGGCCTCTCGACTGATCGACAGGCCGGAGGGCTGCTTCTGGCCTTCTTCGCAGCTGTGATCCTGGTGCTGGCGGTAGCGACCTCGCTCCCTGCCGCGACGGGAACTGCGAGCACCGGCGCGCAAACGCAACAGCAGGATGGAGCAGGGACACTCGCTCACAGGGTCGGGTCGCGCTAGCCGCCGGTAGCCGGACCGCGAGCAGATTCCGCTCAGTACAGCTGGAACTGCTTGGTCGCGGCTGAGGCGAACCCGTCGACCGAGACCGACAGGTGGTAGGAGGCGCCCCCTGCCGGGACCGACTCCCTCGGGGTGTCGCACGTCTCGGTGCTCGACCTGGTGCGATCCCAGACGATCGGCACGCTCGAGCTGATCGGCGTTCCCGGCGTGAGCGACACTTCGGCGTCGATGGGGTCGACCTGGCAGTCGGTGGAGACCCAGTACTGCTCCTCGCCGCTGATGATCGTGAAGACCTGCGCCTTCGTGCCGGCGTTCAGCACGCAGACGTTCTTGCCCGTGTTCGTGATCGTCACCGAAAGCTGGGGCTGCTCGCCGCCCTCGTACACGGTCTTGTCGGTGACGGGTTCGACCACGATGTCGCGTTCCTTGCAGCGGTCGCCGTCGACGGCAGTCGGCTCGGTGGGGATCGCGGTCGGCGGCTGGGTGGATTCGGTGGGCTCGTCGGACGCCGCCGCGTCGGGCGACGGCGAGGCCGTGCCCGCGGCATCCGGCTCACCGCCCTGGCTCGAGCCGGGCCGCACGATCACGAGCACGATCGCGACGATCACCGCGAGGAGCCCGAGCAGCACCATGATCCGACGACGCCGGTACACCTGCGGCGGCTGCCGCCGTGCCGGTGCGGAATTCGTCGACATGCCCTCAGGGTACGACCGGCATGCCGATCGTCCCGGCAGCGGCGCGGCGCGCCGGGCGGGCCCGTCAGAGGTGCTTCAGCATGCGGGTGTTGCCGAGCGTGTTCTGCTTCACGCGTGCGAGGTCGAGGAACTCCGCGACACCCTCGTCGTGCGAGCGCACGAGCTCGGCATACAGCTCGGGGTCGACCGTCTCCGAGCCCATGTCCTCGAAGCCGTGGCGGCTGAAGAAGTCCACCTCGAACGTGAGGCAGAACAGCCGGCTCAGGCCGAGCTCGCGCGCCTCGATCTCGAGCGCCTCGAGCAGCGCGTGGCCGACTCCGTGTCCGAGCCACCCGTCGTCGACCGCGAGCGTGCGCACCTCACCGAGGTCCTCCCACATCACGTGCAGCGCGCCCGCCCCGATGAGGCCGCCGTCGCTCGTCTCGGCGACGCGGAACTCCTGCACCGAACCGTAGAGATCCACCCGCTCCTTGCCGAGGAGGATGCGTCGCGAGACGAGCGGCTCCACGAGCGAGACGATCTTCGGCACATCGCTCGTGCGCGCCCGGCGCACCGAGAAGTCGGTCATCCGAACATCGTACGACCCGATGGCAGGTCCACCCGACGGCTGCGACACCGCTCGGCCGCCGCGGCCTCAGACGACGAAGAGCGGATGCCCGGGGGGCATCCGCTCTTCGTTCGTCTCGCGCCTAGTCGCCCGCAGCGGCCGCGAGGTCGGGGCTCACCGGACCGGTGCCGATCGCCGCGCCCGTGTTGATACCGACGCCCACCGGCAGCGCACGCTGCGACGTGGTGAACACGAACTCGCCGTCTCGGAAGTCGACGTGCACGTGGTCGCCCGAGTTGAGCTCGCCGTGGAGGATCCGCTCCGACAGCCGGTCCTCGATCTCGTGCTGCACCGCGCGGCGCAACGGCCGGGCACCGAGCGCCGGGTCGAAGCCGACCTCGATGAGGCGCTCCTTGGCCGGAACGGTGAGCTCGACGGTCATGTCGCGGTCGAGCATGCGCTCGCTCAGCCGCTTGATGAACAGGTCGACGATCTGGAGGAGCTCGGGCTTCGAGAGCTGCGGGAAGACGATGATCTCGTCGACGCGGTTCAGGAACTCGGGCTTGAAGTGCTTCTTCAGCTCCTCATTCACCTTGCCTCGCATGAGGTCGTACCCGGTGCGCGGGTCGCCCTCGACCTGGAAGCCGACCGGGCCCGCCGAGATGTCCTTCGTGCCGAGGTTCGTGGTCATGATGATCACGGTGTTCTTGAAGTCCACGACGCGACCCTGGCCGTCGGTGAGGCGGCCCTCCTCGAGGATCTGGAGGAGCGAGTTGAAGATGTCGGGGTGGGCCTTCTCGATCTCGTCGAAGAGCACGACGCTGAACGGCTTGCGCCGCACCTTCTCGGTGAGCTGGCCGCCCTCCTCGAACCCGACGAACCCGGGAGGGGCGCCGAAGAGCCGCGAGACGGTGTGCTTCTCGCCGTACTCCGACATGTCGAGCGAGATCATCGCCGCCTCGTCGTCGAACAGGAACTCGGCGAGCGCCTTGGCGAGCTCGGTCTTGCCCACCCCCGTGGGGCCGGCGAAGATGAACGAGCCCGAGGGGCGCTTCGGGTCCTTGAGGCCGGCGCGGGTGCGGCGGATCGTCTTGGCGAGGGCCGAGATGGCCTCCTCCTGGCCGATGACGCGCTCGTGCAGCGCCTTCTCCATGAAGACGAGCCGGCTCGACTCCTCCTCGGTGAGCTTGAACACGGGGATGCCGGTGGCCTGTGCGAGCACCTCGGCGATCAGGCCCTCGTCGACGACCGCGGTGGTCTTGACGTCGCCCGACTTCCACTGCTTCTCGAGGCGGAGCCGCTCGCCGAGCAGGTTCTTCTCCTCGTCGCGCAACGACGCGGCCTTCTCGAAGTCCTGCTCCTCGATGGCGGTCTCCTTGGCGGCGCGCACCACGGCGATCTTCTCGTCGAACTCGCGCAGCTCGGGGGGCGACGAGAGGATCGAGAGGCGCAGGCGCGCGCCGGCCTCGTCGATCAGGTCGATCGCCTTGTCGGGGAGGAAGCGGTCGCTGATGTAGCGGTCGGCGAGGTTCGCCGCGGCCACGATCGCGCCGTCGGTGATGGACACCTTGTGGTGCGCCTCGTAGCGATCGCGGAGTCCCTTGAGGATGTTGATCGCGTGGGGCAGCGACGGCTCCTGCACCTGGATGGGCTGGAAGCGGCGCTCGAGCGCGGCGTCCTTCTCGAAGTGCTTGCGGTACTCGTCGAGCGTCGTGGCGCCGATGGTCTGCAGCTCGCCGCGCGCGAGGAGCGGCTTGAGGATGCTGGCCGCGTCGATCGCGCCCTCAGCGGCGCCCGCACCCACCAGGGTGTGGATCTCGTCGATGAAGACGATGATGTCGCCGCGCGTGCGGATCTCCTTGGTGACCTTCTTCAGGCGCTCCTCGAAGTCGCCGCGGTAGCGGGAACCGGCGATGAGCGAGCCGAGGTCGAGCGAGTAGAGCTGCTTGTCCTTCAGCGTCTCGGGCACCTCGTTCTTGACAATCGCCTGCGCGAGGCCCTCGACGACGGCGGTCTTGCCGACGCCGGGCTCGCCGATCAGCACGGGGTTGTTCTTTGAGCGGCGGGAGAGGATCTGCATGACCCGCTCGATCTCCTTCTCGCGCCCGATCACCGGGTCGAGCTTCGACTCGCGTGCGGCCTGCGTGAGGTTGCGACCGAACTGGTCGAGGATCTGCGAGCCGCCCTGCGGCTGCTGCTGGTCGTTCGCCCCGACCTGCACCTGCTCCTTGCCCTGGTAGCCGGAGAGGAGCTGGATGACCTGCTGGCGCACTCGGTTGAGGTCGGCGCCCAGCTTCACGAGCACCTGGGCGGCGACGCCCTCGCCCTCGCGGATGAGGCCGAGCAGGATGTGCTCGGTGCCGATGTAGTTGTGGCCGAGCTGCAGGGCCTCGCGCAGCGACAGCTCGAGCACCTTCTTGGCGCGCGGCGTGAACGGGATGTGGCCGGTGGGCTGCTGCTGGCCCTGCCCGATGATGTCCTGCACCTGCTCGCGCACCGCGTCGAGTGAGATGCCGAGCGACTCGAGCGCCTTGGCGGCGACGCCCTCACCCTCGTGGATGAGGCCGAGCAGGATGTGCTCGGTGCCGATGTAGTTGTGGTTCAGCATCTTGGCCTCTTCTTGGGCCAGGACGACGACACGGCGGGCTCGGTCGGTGAATCTCTCGAACATCCTCAACTCCTCACGGCGCCGGCTTGGGAAGGGGCTCCGATACAACGAGCGTAGACAACCCGGATGCCGCGTGGGCGCCTGTTCGCCGTGGGCGCAGCGCTCCCGGCGCCGCGAGCGAGGGGGGATTACTTGATCGGGACCTCGACCTCGGCGCCGGCGACCTCGACGATGAGCGGCTCGGTGGTGGTGACCTCGACCGGGGTCCAGAACACGGTCGTGTGCGGCACGAAGTCCATCGTGCAGATCTCGTCCTCGGGGCGCTGCACGAGGTCGATCGCGACGCGGTTGCCCTCGCCGGCCTCCTCGAGGACCCTGATCTCCCTGCCCACGGTGGGGCACGATGAGCTGCCGTACATGACGAGGGCGATCTGGCCGCCCTCCTCCCACCACACGACCTGGGGCTGGTCGGTCTCCTCGAACGCCGCGCCCTCCGTCTCCTCCTCGGCCGTATCGTCCACCTCGCCGCCCGACTCGGGATCGACGTCGATGGGCTCGGCCTCCTCCGCGACGGGGAGCCCGGGGAAGTCCTCGGCGGCGTTGCCCGACGGGTTGCATGCGGAGAGCAGGAACACCGAGGAGAGCGCCACGGCGATGAGGCCGACACGGCGAAGACGCACGGAGTGAGACATGTCGCCATGCTAGCGGGCGGCGGCCGGAAACGGGGGTATCCGACGGCACCGCCCGCGTCCCGCGCCGCCCCCCGGTGCGGCGGGTAGCATGCCGACATGAGCAACCTGGAACGGGATCCGATCGAGCTGATGTGCCCGCCCGACGAGCCGTCGGGTCCGGTCGTCCAGGTGCTGTCTCCACGCGACGTCCCCCTCGGCGGTCCACGCGCGATGAACGTGCGGCGGACGCTCCCGCAACGCGGCCGCACCACGATCGGCGCGTGGTGCTTCGCCGACCACTACGGGCCCGACGACATCGCGGCATCCGGTGGCATGGTCGTGCCGCCGCATCCGCACACGGGCCTCCAGACCGTGAGCTGGCTCTTCGAGGGCGAGATCGAGCACCGCGACAGCGCCGGCAGCCACGAGCTCGTGCGGCCGGGCGCCGTGAACCTCATGACGGCGGGTCGCGGCATCTCGCACTCGGAGGTGTCGACGCCCGGCACCACCCGCCTCCACGGCGTGCAGCTGTGGGTGGCGCTGCCCGACGCGACCCGCCACATCGGCCCGTTCTTCGAGCACGCCGAGACCGTGCCCGTGACGATCGGCGATGCGACCGTGCGGCTGTTCGTCGGCACGCTGCCCGGCGTGGATGCCGGCGCGGACGTCACGGTCTTCTCGCCGCTGATGGGCGCGCAGGTCGACCTGCCGGCGGCCGGGCGAGTCGAGCTCGAGCTGGATCCGGCGTTCGAGCACGGCGTGCTCGTCGACGTCGGCCCGGTCGTGATCGAGACGGATGGCGTCGCGACGCCGACCGCGGTCGCGTGGTCGGAGCTGGCCTACCTCGAACCCGGGCGCCGGCGGCTCACCCTCGCCGCCGGCGATGCGCCCGCGCGCGTCGTGCTGCTGGGCGGCGTGCCGTTCGGCGAGGAGCTCGTGATGTGGTGGAACTTCATCGGTCGCAGCCATGACGAGATCGTGGACTTCCGCCGTCAGTGGCAGGCCGACGTGATCGGCCGCGACAATCCCGACGGCCGCTTCGGCACGGTCGAGGGCTACGACGGCGATCCGCTGCCCGCGCCCGACCTGCCGACCGTGCGGTTGAAGCCCCGGAAGTGAGCGCCGGCGGCTGAACGACGAACGGCGCCGGCCCGGAGCTTCCGGGACGGCGCCGCTCGCGGCATCCGCTCGCTACGGTGCGGGCACCTCCGCCCCCGCCGTGCCGGCCCAGAACAGCCCGCGCGCGAGCTGGCTGAACGCGCCGACCGGGTGGGTGCGGAAGTTCAGCGAGGTGCCGAACATGAGCACGTTCGAGCCGGCGGCCGTCTCGGCCGACACGACCGACGGCTTGCCGGCGGCATCCGCGATGGTGCGGCCGGGCTGCGTCGACGCCCAGTGACCCGAGATGAACGGGTCGCCGGTCGCGTACGTCTGCTCGACGACGGCATTCGCGCCGAGGCCGGAGTACCAGGTTGCGGGGTAGACGAAGGCGGTGTCCTGCGGGTACGTCGACAACAGGCCGCCGTCGACGTCGGCGACGGACACGATGCCGTTCGAGCCGCTGGTGCCCTGCGTCGCCGTCGAGGTGACGAGCCCGAACGCGTTCGCGAAGCTCGCGATGGCCGTGCCCTTGCCGGCGACCCCGCGCCCGCTCGCCAGGTAGGCCGCGACCGCATCGCGGCCCGCCGCCTGCGAGGCGTTGAACGAGAGGTTCGCGCCGATCCACAGCACGTCCACATCGGACAGACCGACCTGCCCGCTCGTGAGGTTCGCCGACGTGACCTGCACGATGTCGTCGAATCCGAGCCTGCCCAGCGTCACGCGCTCGTCCTGGCTGCCCGAGTAGGCGACCGTCAGGTCGTCGAGCCCCGTGCTCTCCTCGGCCGCGAGGCGCGAGCCGTCGGACGCCGTGAAGGACACGCCGAACTCGTCGGCCACGGCCGTCGCGGCTTCGTACGACGCGGCATCCGGACCGAGGATCACCGAGCCGTCGTCGAATGCGGAGACCGCGACGCCGGCGGCGAGCAGCGCGTTGATCGCCTGGTACTCGGCGACCCCGGCGGTCGCGAGCTCGAGGTACGAGCCCTCGGCCGGGACCGAGCCCGTGGGCGCCGTCTCGGCGACCTCGTCGAGTTCGACGTCGAGGGCGGCATCCGTGGTCGACCCGACGGCGTCGACGTCGGCGCCCCAGAGGAGCGCGAGGCTCCACGCGGAGATGTCGTACATGTCGGGTACGCGATCGGAGATGTCCGAGCCGTCGGCGAGCAGGACGTTGGCCATGCCGCGCAGGGGCTGGTGCATGTCCACCACGTACGAGCCCTCGGCGTACTCGACGCCGTCGGCGGTGAAGGCGGTCTGGGCTTCCGACACCTCGACGCCGTTCGCGATGAGCTGGTCGACGAGGGTCGCGGCATCCGTCGCCGAACGCTGCGTCTCGTCCATCGGGATAACGTACGCGCGAGGGAACTCGGCCGTGTAGACGTCGGTCTCGTCCCAGATCTCCGCCCACTGGTTCGGCTCGGGCACGCTCGTCGGGTCGACATCGGCCGGCGTGACGACGAGCGGCTCGCCCGCGGTGCCGCGACGGAAGATCTCGATCTGGTTCTGGAGCAGCGTGCCGGCATTGTCGGCCACGTAGTCGACCGCGGTCTCGATGACCACGCCGGCGACCTCGATGTTGACCTTCGAGTTGGCCTGGTTCGTGGCCGGGTTGTTCGTGCGTCCGAGCGGCAGCTCGACCGTGTTCGTGATGGCGCCCTGGTACGCCACGTACTGCGGCGTGAAGATCGGGGGCCAGTCGTCCCAGCCCGAGCGGATGTCGCGGTAGGGGATCCGGATGTTGCCGGTGTTGGTCTGCGTGACCTGCCCCGTCGCGCGGTCGAGGTACGTGTTGCCCGGGATGTTCGCGTCGACCACGGCCTGCTCGATCTCGAGCGCCGCAGCGTAGGCGTGCGGGAGGAACAGGTCGTACTCGTAGTTCTCACCATGCGGCGGGCCGCACGGTTCGATCTGCAGCACGTTCGTGTAGCCGTGCAGGTCGATGAAGAACGTCGGCTGGATCACGCTCGACAGGTCGCGCACGATGCGCGACTCGGGCGTCGCGCCCGTGATCATGTCGCGGTTGATGTCGAAGCCGTCGGCATTCGCGCGCTGCCCGAGGGCACGGCCGTCGGGGTTGTTCGTCACCGTGAAGTAGATCCGGTAGTCCTGCAGGAGGTCACGCACCTCGGGCCACGGGGCGGTGGCCAGGTACTCGATGTAGTCGAGGATCCCGTCGGTGCCCTCCCACTCGTTGCCGTGGATGTTGCCGTTGAACCAGATCGGCACCTTGTACTGGTTCTGCAGCGGCTGGTTCTTCGCCGCCGCGTCGGGGTCCGCCTTGATGAGCTCGCGCCAGGCCTTCTGCTTCGCGGTCTGGTCGGGCGACTCCTTGGCGGTCAGGGTGACGAGGTGGATGTCGCGGCCGAGCGTGGACTGCCCCACGACCTGTGCCGAGATGCGGTCGCTCTGCGCCATCAGCGTGTTGAGGAACGGCGCGATCTCGTCGTACGGCGTGACGCCGCGGGCGATCGACGCGTCGGTGGGGTCGTCGGGCACCGTCGGCAGCAGCGGCTGCGACGGGTAGCTCGTCGGCGGTGCGACGAGCGAGGAGATCGGCGTGACGATCGGCGAGGCGGTGAGACGCTCGAGCGCGGTCGCCGGCGCCGAGCCGACGACGAGCGTCGCGGCGGTGACCGCGGCGATGCCCGCTCCTGCGATGAGGCGATGGAACGACATGGTGCTCCGTTTCTGGAGTGGTCGGATGGTGGCCGGACGTGCGCGCCGCCACGGGTGTGCGGTGGCGCGCTGGGCCGACGGGTGGTCCGGTTGGTGCGGGAATCCTGCGTCGTTGGCGGTAGTCATCACTCTGGCATGCATCGTGAAGCGCATTCCAGTGCGATCCCTTGCGCGCTCATCAAGATTCTTGCGAGTTTCGTGCATGGCAGGTCGCCGGGGGCAGCACGGATTGGCGCCGGGAGCGCGGCGACTCCGCCCGCTCGACCTGCGCCGTGACGTTGAGACTACGTGGGCCCGGGTTACGGGCGTGTGACGCTGCGCGCCGGTCGCGGCATCCGCTCGGCTACTGCAGTGCGGAGGTGAGCCGAGCGAGGTTGTCGAGCACCGTCGACCGCAGCGGCTGGGTCATCCACTCGTCGAGCGTGAGCTCGCGGCTGTCGCGGCGGTAGCCGTCTTCGACCGCCCGCATCTCACGCACGAACGACGCGCCGCGCACGAGGAGCGACACCTCCATGTTGAGCTCGAAGGAGCGGATGTCCATGTTGCTCGACCCGATCACGGCGACGTCGTCGTCGATCGTGAAGTGCTTCGAGTGCAGGATGTAGGGCGCCTGGTAGAGCCAGATCCTCACCCCCGCGCGCAGCAGCGCCTCGTAGTAGGAGCGCTGCGCGTGGTAGACGAGCGCCTGGTCGCCGATCTCCGAGACGAAGAGCTCGACGTGCACGCCGCGCTGGGTCGCGCCGCTGATCGCGCGGAGCATGGCCTCGTCGGGCACGAAGTACGGGCTGGTGAGGATGATGCGCTCCTCGGCCGCGTAGAGCAGGGCGAGGAAGAGCTTGAGGTTGTTCTCGTTCGTGTAGCCCGGTCCGCTCGGCACCACCTGGCAGTCGAGGTTCTGCGCCTCGCTCTCCTGCCCGAGCGGCACGATCTCGCGCATAGGCGGCTCGCCCGTCTCGAGGTACCAGTCCGTCGCGAAGATCGCCTCGAGGCCTGACACGATCGGCCCTTCGACGCGGGCGACGAGTTCCTTCCACTTCAGGCCGCGGCGGATGTTGCTGCGCTTGTTGTACGAACGGTCGATGATGTTCTGCGAACCCATGAATCCGATCTCGCCGTCGACCACGAGGATCTTGCGATGGTTGCGCAGGTCGGGCCGCTGGTACCTGCCCCGGAACGGCTGCACCGGCAGCATCAGCTGCCAGCGCACACCCATCCTGCTCAGGCGCTTCAGCGTCTTGCGGTAGCCCTTCACCCGGAGGGAGGCGATGTGATCCATCATCACGCGCACCTCGACGCCACGGGACACGGCGTCGCCGAGTGCATCGAAGAGGGGCGCAGTCGTGCGATCGTAGGCGAGGATGTAGAACTCCGCGTGCACGTATCGCTGGGCGGAGCGGATCGCGTCGGTCATGTCGCGCAGCGAGCCCTCGTAATCGCCGATGAGGCTCGCGCTGTTGGAGCCGATGAGCGGCATGGCACCGAGGTTGCGGTTCAGCCGGACCACGCCGGCGAACCACTCCGGCCAGGTACTGCTCTCGCTCGCCCGTTCGATGCCATGGGTCGACTCGCGGATGTACTCGTCGACCTCGGCCTGCTTCGCCTGCCGAGCCTTGGACAGCTTCGGGTTGCCGATGAGGAGGAAGATCAGGGCGCCGACCACCGGGAAGAAGAAGATGGCGAGCAACCACGCCATGCCCGCCGTCGGGCGGCGGTTGCGCGGCACGACGATGATCGCGATGACGCGGATGATGATGTCGATGAGGATGATCGCAGCAGCGACGAGCGCAGTGACCTGCGTCGTCGTGATGTCGATCGTCATCCGGCGGGGCGTTCGCGCGCGAGCTTGGCTCGCTCTTCGGCCTCGATCCGGGCGTAGGCCTTGCGCTCGCTGCGGTCGGCGCGGATGATCGCGCGCATCACGAACCAGAAGATCAGCCCGATGAGCACCGTCGGCGCGAGCGACCAGATCGCGTTCGCCCAGAATTCGTTCATAGGACTACAAGGATACGGGGGTTCCTCGGGTTCGGCGAATGGGCGAGCGGATGCCGCCCCCGCACGTCGAGGGCGCGACGGGTGGGTCCACCCGTCGCGCCCTCGTGGGCGTGCCGTTCGCGTCAGGCCGTGGCCACGGCGGCACCTGCGGGCACCGCGGCGCCCTCCTCCACCGCGACGGGCGCCCGGCGCGCCCAGCGCTTGAGCCCGACGACCATGAATCCCATCACGAGGGTGCCGACGAGGATCGCGACGAGGAACATCCCGAAGTTGCCGATCGCGAAGAACACGAAGATGCCGCCGTGCGGAGCCTGCGAGGTGACCCCCGCGGCCATGCAGATGGCGCCCGCCGTCGCGCCGCCGACCATCGACGAGGCGATGACGCGGAGCGGGTCGGCAGCCGCGAACGGGATCGCGCCCTCGGAGATGAACGACAGGCCGAGCAGCCACGCCGCCACGCCGTTCTCGCGCTCGGGCTCGGTGAACAGCCTGCGTGCGAGCACCGTCGAGGCGAAGGCCATGCCGAGCGGCGGCACCATGCCCGCCGCCATCACGGCGGCCATGATCTGCCACGGCGCCTGGTTCTCGACCGAGCCGGCGGCGAGACCGGTGACCGCGAAGGCATAGGCGACCTTGTTGACCGGGCCGCCGAGGTCGAAGCCCATCATGAGCCCGAGGATCGCGCCGAGCGCGATCGCGCTGACTCCGGTGAGCGAGTTCAGCCAGTCGGTGAGCCCGGCCATCAGCGTCGCGATCGGAGCGCCGAGGATCAGCAGCAGCAGGCCCGAGGAGAACAGCGAGGCGAGCAGCGGGATGATGACGACCGGCATGAGGCCCCGGAGCCAGCGCGGCGGCCGGAGCCGACCGAGCCACATGGCCGCGGCGCCGGCGAGCAGGCCGCCGACGAGGCCGCCGAGGAAGCCGGCGTTCAGGACCAGCGCCACCGAGCCGGCCACGAAGCCCGGTGCGATGCCCGGCCGGTCCGCCATGGCGTAGGCGATGTACCCGGCGAGGGCGGGTACGAGGAACGCCATCGACGCCGAGCCGATGACGATCAGCACTGACCCGATGTACTCGGAGAGACCACCAGGCGGAAGGTTCCACAGTGCATTGTTGAGCACGATCTCGGCGGCATTGTCCCCGATCTCGTAGCCGCCGATGAGGAAGGCGAGCGCGATGATCAGACCGCCCGCGGCCACGAACGGGATCATGTAGCTGACGCCGGTGAGGAGCCACCGCTTGAGGTTGGCGCCGAACGACTGGCCGCCGCCCGACGCAGCCCCTGCGGTGGCCGCCGCGCCGTCGCCGCCGGACGGCACGCGCGCGGCGTTCGCGTCGGATGCCGCGGCGAGCGCCTGCGCCACGAGCGCGTCGGGCTCGTCGATGCCGCGCTTGACCGGCACCTGCACCATCGGCTTGCCCGCGAAGCGGCCCTTGTCGCGCACGTCCACGTCGACCGCGAAGATCACCGCATCGGCCGCGGCGATCACCGCGGGGTCGAGCGGCTTCGCGCCCGACGAGCCCTGCGTCTCGACGTGGTAGTCGACGCCGGCACGCCCTGCCGCCGCCGCGAGCGCGTCGGCGGCCATGTAGGTGTGGGCGATGCCGGTGGGGCACGCGGTGACGGCGACGATGGAGCGTCGGTCGGACGCCGCGGCGGCATCCGCCGGCGGGGCGTCCGCCGTCGCCGCAGCGGGTGCGGCCGCGGCGGCGGCGACCGGAACGGCCTCCTCGTCGCCCGTGAGTGCGCCCTGCACGATCCCGACCACCTCGTCGGGGGTCGCGGCGCTGCGCAGCGAGGCGACGAAGTCCTCGCGCATGAGCGAGCGGGCGAGGGTGGAGAGGAGTGCGAGGTGGTCCTGCGCGGCGGTGTCGGGCGCGGCGATGAGGAAGACGAGATCGGCCTCCTCGCCCTCGTCGAACTCGACGGGTCGCGCGAGCCTGGCGACGGCGAGGCTCGGGGTCGTCACCGCGGGCGACTTCGCGTGCGGGATGGCCATCCCGCCGGGGAGGCCCGTGGGCGCCTGCTCCTCGCGCTTCCACGCGTCGGCGAAGAGCGCCTCGGCGTCGGTGGCACGGCCGCTCGCGGCGACACGGTCGGCGAGCGCCCGGATCACGCCGGACTTCTCTGGACCGAGGTCGGCGTCGAGCACGACCAGGCCCGGTTCGATGATGTCGGACATGGGGTTCTCCTTACTGGCGGTCGCCGGCGGGCAGGCCGGCGACCTCGGTGACGACGACCCGGGCCGGGTCGATCTGGTCTCGGGTGGGCACCGCACTGCCCGGAAGGGCGACGGCGGCGGCGCCCGACGCCACGGCGCGAGCGAGCGCGCCGGCCGGCGCCTCCCCCTCGACGGCGGCGACGAGGTAACCCGCGAGCGAGCAGTCGCCCGCTCCGACGGTGCTGCGGGGCACCACGCGCGGAGCCCGCGCGAACCACGCGGCCTCCTCGGTGACGAGCGCGGCGCCCACGGCGCCGAGCGTGACGAGGCTCGCGCGGACGCGATCCGTCGGGATGGAGCGTGCGAGCGCGATGGCGTCGTCGGGGCCCGCCTCGAGGGCGGCCTCGTCGGATGCGCCCGTGAGCTCGGCGAGCTCCTCGGCGTTGGGCTTGATGAGGTCGATGCCGACGCCGTCGGCGACGAGCGCGGCGAGCGCGGCGCCCGAGGTGTCGGCGGCGATGCGGGGGGCGGTCGCACCCGCACGCCGCGCCGCGGCGCGCACCGCGTCGACGACTCGGACGTAGAAGTCGTCGGCGACGCCGGGCGGCAGGGATCCCGCGAGCACGAGCCAGTCGGCGCCGATCGCCGCCTCGGCGGTGACCTCGATGAGTCGCGCCTGGGCCTCGGCATCGAGCACGGGACCCGGCTCGTTCACCTTCGTCGTCACGCCCGCGGCGTCGACGATCGTGAGGTTCGTGCGTACGGCGCCGCTGATGGGCACCGCGCGGCAGGGCACTCCCTCGGCGACGAGCGCCGCGAGGAACGGATCGCCCGGCTCGGCGGGGAGGACGGCGACCGACTCGACGCCCGAGGCGCGCAGCGCGCGGGTGACGTTGACGCCCTTGCCGCCCGGGTCCTGGCGGGTGCTGACGGCGCGCTGCACGGCGCCCGGCTCGAGGGCGCCCTCGAGCTCCACCGTGCGGTCGAGCGACGGGTTGGCCGTGAGCGTGACGATCATGCGAGCACCACCTGAACGTCGGCGTCGGCGAGGGCCTCGCGGAGCTCGGGGCCAGGCGGGGCATCCGTGATCAGCGTGTCGACCTCGTCGAGGCAGGCGAAACGCACGAGGGACTCGGCGTCGAGCTTGGAGGAGTCGGCGAGCACGACCACCCGGCGCGCGGCGTGCACCATGGCCGCCTTCGCGGAGGCTTCGGTCTCGTCGGGCGTCGAGAAGCCGAACTCGGCGCTCACCCCGTTGGCGCCCACGAACGCGAGGTCGGGGCGGATGTCGCTGAGCTGGGCGATCGTCGTCGGACCGACCGCGGCGCCCGTGATGCCGCGCACCGCGCCGCCGAGGCTGCGCAGCTGCAGGTGCGGATTGGCGGCGGCGTGCAGGCGCGCCGCGAGCGGGATCGAGTTGGTGGCGACGTCGACGCCGGCGCCGGGCTGGTCGGGCGACCACGTGATGAGGAGCTCCGCGAGGCGGCCGGTGGTGCTGCCGGAGTCGAGCAGCAGCGAGCCGCGGAACGTCGGCGGGATCAATGCGAACGCCGCGCGTGCGATCGCCTCCTTCTGGGCGGCGTTGCGGTCGAGTCGCTCGTCGAGCGAGGACTCGGCCGCGGTCGACTGCCCGGCCGGAACCGCTCCGCCGTGCACGCGGCGCAGCCGCCCCACCTGCTCGAGCGCGTCGAGGTCGCGGCGGATGGTCTCGGTGGTGACGCCGAAGTCGCGCGCGAGGCCCGCCACGGAGACCCGGCCGACGCGATCGATGGTGTCGGCGATGTGCTGGTGTCGCTCCGTCGCGTACATGCGGCCCTTCCTCCCGGTCGGCGAATCCCCTCCGCCGCCGGTGGGTCGCCGTCGACGTGTGAGCAATATTCACACATAATCCAACAGAAAGCAACACATTCACAGATTCCCAACCACGAAGAAGGCCCGATCGCGGGGATCGGGCCTTCGAGAAGGGGAGACGGGCGGGAGGATCAGCCCGCGGTGACGATCCCCCAGATGCCGGAGCCGACCAGGTAGAGTCCGATCGCACCCACGATGATCCACAGCGCGACGCGCGCGTTCGACGGGCGCTTCGGGTCGGGATCGGGTTCGAGTTCCTTCTTGGGCAGGTAGTCGTTCATGCGATGCATCCGCTCACTTGACGAGGGGGAAGAGGATGGTCTCACGGATGCCGAGGCCCGTGAGTGCCATGAGCAGTCGATCGATGCCCATGCCCATGCCGCCCGACGGGGGCATGCCGAATTCGAGGGCGCGCAGGAACTCCTCGTCGAGGCGCATCGCCTCGAGGTCGCCGCCCGCGGCGAGCTTCGCCTGCTCGACGAACCGCTCGCGCTGCACGACCGGGTCGACCAGCTCGGAGTATCCGGTGGCGAGCTCGAACCCGCGCACGTACAGGTCCCACTTCTCGACCACGCCCGGGACCGAGCGGTGCCCGCGCACGAGCGGCGAGGTGTCGAGCGGGAAATCCATCACGAAGGTCGGGCGCTCGAGGCCGCCCTTCACGTGATGCTCCCAGAGCTCCTCCACGTACTTGCCGGGCAGCGGGTGATCGATCTCGATGCCCTCGGCGTCGGCGAGCTGCCTGAGACGCGACATCGGCGTCTCGGCGGTGATCTGCTCCCCCACGGCGTCGGAGAGCGTCTCGTACATCGAGATGCGCGCCCACTCGCCGCCGAGGTCGAACTCGGTGCCGTCGGCCCAGGTCACCACGTGCGAGCCGCTGGTGGCCGTCGCGGCATCCTGGATGAGCCGCTGGGTGAGGTCGGCCATGGTCGTGTAGTCGCCGTAGGCCTCATAGGCCTCGAGCATCGCGAACTCGGGGCTGTGGGTGGAGTCGGCGCCCTCGTTGCGGAAGTTGCGGTTGATCTCGAACACCCGCTCGATGCCGCCCACGACGGCGCGCTTCAGGTAGAGCTCGGGCGCGATGCGCAGGTAGAGCTCGGTGTCGAACGCGTTCGAGTGCGTCACGAACGGTCGAGCGGATGCCCCGCCGTGCATGACCTGGAGCATCGGGGTCTCGACCTCGAGGAAGCCGAGGCCCTCGAACGTGCGCCGGAGGCTCGCGTTGACCTTCGCGCGGTCGACCACGTTGCGCCGCGACTGCTCGCGTGCGATCAGGTCGAGGTACCGGCTGCGAACGCGCGTCTCCTCGGAGAGCTCGTTGTGCAGGTTCGGCAGCGGCAGGATCGCCTTCGAGGCGATGCGCCACTCCTTCACCATGATCGACAGTTCGCCGCGGCGGCTCGTGATCACCTCGCCGGCCACGAACACGTGGTCACCCAGGTCGACGAGCTCCTTCCACTCGGCGAGGGACTCCTCGCCCACCTCGGCGAGCGAGACCATCGCCTGGATGCGACTGCCGTCGCCCGACTGCAGGGTCGCGAAGCACAGCTTGCCGGTGTTGCGCGAGTACACCACGCGACCGGCGAGGCCGACATGCTCGCCGCTCGCCTCGTCGACGCCGAGACTCACGAACCGGTCGCGCACCTCGGGGATCGTCGCCGTGATCGGAAGGCGCACCGGGTACGCACCGAGGCCGAGGTCGTCGGATGCCGCGATCAGGCGTTCGCGCTTGGCGAGCCGCACGGCCTTCTGCTCCGAGATCTCCTCGGCGGTCGGCTCGGCTGCGGCATCCGTCTGGGGTTCGGCCATCGTTCACTCTCGGTTCGCGGAAACGTGCGTGCACCAGCCTACTTGTGCGCGGCTGCGCGGTTCACGAGCGCGGATGCCGCCGGCGGAAGCCCGCGGTCAGGCGCCGCCGACCTCGACGAAGGCGTTGTCGATGAGCCGCGTGGAGCCCACGATCCCGGCGACGAGCACGAGCGCGCGGCCGCGGAAGTCCTCGGTGATCGGGAGGAACGTGCCGGGGTCGACGACCACGAAGTAGTCGAGGCTCACCCCCTCGTGGTCGCCGAACGCGGCGACGCCCTCGGCGAGCAGCTCCGACGCGCCGTCGGACGCGGCGGCCTCCGCCGCCCGCAGCGATTCGGCGAGCACGAGCGCGGCCTGGCGCTGGGCCGCGCCCAGGTAGCGGTTGCGACTGGAGAGGGCGAGGCCGTCGGGCTCGCGCACCGTGGGCACCGTCTCGATGCGCAGGGGCAGGTCGAGGTCGGCCACCATCCGCGAAACGAGGAAGACCTGCTGCGCGTCCTTCTGCCCGAACAGGGCGACATCGGGCCGCACGATGCCGAAGAGCTTGGCCACGACCGTGAGCATGCCGTTGAAGTGACCGGGGCGCGACGCGCCCTCGTACCGCTCGCCGATCGGTCCGGCGTGCACGGTCGTGCCGCCCACGCCGCCGCTCGGGTACATCTCGTCGACCGAGGGGGCGAACACCGCGTCGACGCCGAGGCCGGCCAGCGCCGCGACATCCGCCTCGAGCGTGCGGGGGTACCGGTCGAGGTCCTCGCCCGGGCCGAATTGGAGCGGGTTCACGAAGATCGAGACGACCACCATGTCGGCGATCTCGCGAGCCCGACGCACGAGGGCGAGGTGGCCGTCGTGGAGTGCGCCCATGGTGGGGACGAGGGCGACGGATGCTCCGGCCGCACGCCGCTCGGCGACGAGGCGCCTGAGCTCCGCGATGGTCGGCACGACGTGCGTGCCCGCGGCGACCTCGGTCACGCGTCACCTCCCAGCGGCCGATCGGTGCCGGCCTCGTCGATCGTACCCGCCCCGTCGAGGAGGGGTCCGGAGTCGTGCCGCGACAGGGCGTTCTCGACGGCGCTGCGCACGAGCGGCGCGAGCACCGCGCCGGGGCGTGCGACGCCGATGCCGCCGAGCAGGCCGCTCGCCTGGTCGACGATCGCGCTCGAGAACGACACGGCGGTGTCGATCGCCTCGCCGTAGGCCGCGCGGTCGGCCTCGGCGACCACGAACGGCTCGCCGCCCATCTCGACGACCAGGGCCTGCCCGATGGGCAGCACCGGCGCGGGGGCGGTGACCGCGAACCAGGTGCCGGGCAGGCGCGCGAGGTCGATGCTCGTGCCCGTGAACGTCATGGCCGGGTGCACGGCGAGGGGGATCGCCCCGGCGCGCCACGCCGGCTCCAGCACGTCGGTGCCGAATCGGGCGGCGGTGTGCAGCACGAGCTGGCCGGGCTGCCATACGCCCGCCTCGGCGAGGCCCGTGACGAGCGGTGCGAGCTCGTGCTCGGGCACCGCGAGCAGCACGAGCTCGCTGCGCTCCACGATGTCGGGCACCGGCAGCACGGGCACCGTGGGAAGCATGGCCGCGGCGCGTTCGCGGCTCGATGCCGACACGGCGGCGATGCCGGTGAGGGCGTGGCCCGCCCCGGCGAGGGCGGCGGCGAGCACGGCGCCGACCCGGCCCGCGCCGATCGTGCCGACGCCGAGCCGTCCGGCGCGCTCAGCGGGCATCGACGGCCTCCGGCCCCACGCCGCCGCCGACGACGCCCCAATGATGCGAGGTATCGGATGCGGCGCGCTCGACGGCCTCGTCGGCGAGGCGCTCGAAGAGCTCGCCCGCCTCGGCGCGGTCGGCGACCGGGAGGGTCGCGACGACCGGGCCGGCGACCGTGTGGATGCGCACGGAGGCGAGGTCGAGCAGGCGCTGCAGCGGGCCGACCGTGACCGCGACGGACTGCATGCGCGCCAGCGGCACGAACGTCAGGCTGCGCAGGAGCCAGCCGCGACGGAGGAGCGCGATGCCGTCGACGCCCGCCCACCCGATGCGGCGCCACGAGAACGGCCGGAGCCACGCGGCACGGCGCGGCGTGCGCGAGAACCCGCCCGCGCCGTCGCGGCCCGTGAGGCCGGCGTCGACGAACGGCTCGACGGCGGTCGCGGCATCGGGGAGCAGCAGCGCGAGCACCCGATGCACGTCGGCCACGGTGCCGACCGGCAGCACGAGCGTGCGCTGCGCGGCCTCGTTGGAGGAGGTCACCGACTGGCCGGCCACGTCGATGCGGATCGACCACCAGCCGAACGGGCGCCACAGGATCCACTGGTTCGCCTCGATCGCGTGGATGCGACCCGGCGGGATGGTCTGGTTGCCCGTCGAGAGCAGACCGTGCCCGATCCGCACGCCGTCGGGCGTGCCCGCGATCGAGTACCGGAGCGACTTGGTTATGCGAGACCAGAGGTAGCTCACGAGGCCGATCGCGGCGGGCACGAACGAGAACAGGATCCAGAGCTGGCCGGTCGAGACCCCGACGGCGATGATCGCCACCAGCACGATCGCCCAGACCGTCGATCCGCCCAGCAGCGTCGACCCGATGACGCGGCCGAGCGGCAGGTGCACCACCGACTCGGGCGGGGCGAGCGACGGGTCGAGCTCGGGCGCGAGGAACTCGTCGACGCGATGCCCTATGACCGCCGTGACGGGGGCCCGGCCGGCGGCGGGCGCGCCACCCGCGGTGTCGGCCGCCACGGCCGCCTTCTCGGCGCGCGCGCCCGACGCCAGGCGCAGGATGTCGGCGCGCAGTCCGTCGGCGAGCGCGGATCCGAGGTACGAGAGCTGCACGTTCGCCGACTGCCCGGCGACCGAGACCTCGAGCTTCGCGGTGCCGAACAGCCGCGCGAAGAGCGGCCGCGTGACGTTGATGCCCTGGATCCGGTCGAGGCGGGCGCTGCGATGCGACCGGAACAGGATGCCGCTGCGCACCTCGACGGCCTCGTGCGTGATCCGGAACGTGTGCATGCGCCACGACAGCCAGAAGCCGATCACGAGCGCCACGATCAGCAGCGCCACGCCGGCGATCGCCCACCCGACGAGGCCCTGCGTGACGATGCCGCCGATGGGGTCGTTGCCCCAGTCGCCCCGCCACGTCTCGAACTCGACGTCGATGTCGTCGCCGACGTCGGGCGCGAAGAGCACGAGGAACGTGTCGACGAGGCGCTCGCGGAGGTTCGCGATGATGAAGCCCAGTACGGCGAGCAGCACGAGGCCGCCGCGGAGCAACGGGCTCGCCGGGTGCAGCCGGTGCCACTCGCCGTCGGCGAGGTTCGTGACCCGCGGAGGGCTCACGGATGCGCTCACAGCCCCGCCCTGCGGGTCTCGGCGAGGGCGACGAGCTCGTCGCGCAGTCGGTCGGCCTCCTCCATCGGGAGGCCGGGAACCGTCACGGCGGTGGAGGCCGCCGCGGTCACGAACTTGAGGTCGGCGAGGCCGAGCGCGCGCGCCACCGGGCCGCGGGTGATGTCCACGAGCTGCATGCGGCCGTACGGCACGGCCACCTGGCGCTGGAACATGATGCCGCGGCGGAAGAGCAGGTCGTCCTCCCGGAGGCGGTAGCCGATCGATCGCACGCGGCGCGGTTCGAACGCGATGCCGACGAGCGACACGACGCCGATCGCGATGGCTCCCCAGAGCGCCCACCATTGCCCCCACAGGGCGTAGGCCACGAGGAACGCGCCGACGAAGACGACCATGCCGATGAGGGAGCCGACCACCTCGACCACGATGTACTTCGGGGATACGCGCAGCCAGCCGGTGTCGGCGGGCGCCGTCGCCGCGGGCTCGGCGACGAGTGGCGTCGCCGCGAGTGGCGTCGCCGCGGGCCTCTCCGCGCCGAGAGCAGCAGGAGGAGCGGGGGCGGGAGCGGTAGGAGCGGGAGGAGCGGGGGCGGGAGCGGCAGGAGCGGGAGGAGCGGGGACGACCGGAGCGGATGCGTCGCCGACGTGGGCGGCGGGCTCCACCGGCGTGCCGTGCTCGGTGCCGTGCGCGTCGTCACGGAGTTCAGGCATGCGCGTGGGTTTCCTTCTCGGCTTCGGGGTCGTCGGGGGGGAGGGTGCAGAACGCCTCGGCGACGAGGCCGCCTGCCAGCAGCAGCGCGGCTCCGATCGCGGTGGCGAGCGCGAGCCACACGGTGTCGGCCGCCGGCACGACGCTCCGCGTGAGGAGGAACAGCGTGATGCCGATGCCGAACCCGAACACGAGCGCCCCGCTCAGGCTGCACGCCTTGGCGAGCACCGCGGTGCGCATGGCCCGGAACGGGTCGAGGTGCTTGGTGGCCTTGCCCTTCACGGCGCGGCGGATCGGCCAGGCCAGCGCCACCACGATGACGGCGACTCCCGTGAGGGTGACCGGCAGCGACAGCGGCGGCACGATCGCCTTGCCGCCGCCCGACACCACCGCGAGGTCGGTGAGGTAGCCCAGCACGATGCCGGCGAGCACGAATGCGATGACCGACGACGTGTGCGTGCGCTTCATCGGCGCACCACCTCGTCGTGCGCGGCGCGGCGCAGCTCGGCGACGGAGCCACGGCCGGGCAGCACCGCATCGGGATCGACGTCGAGCCACGGCTGCAGCACGAACGCGCGCTGCCAGGCCCGCGGATGCGGCAGCTCGAGTCGCCCGTCGGCCGAGCTGCGTCCGCCGAAGTCGATGAGGTCGAGGTCGAGGGTGCGCGGACCCCAGTGCGTCGCGCGGACCCGGCCGTGCCCGGCCTCGATGGCCTGCAGCGCGTCGAGCAGCGCGAGCGGCTCGAGGGTCGTCTCGACCACGAGCACGCCGTTGAGGTATCCGGGGGCGTCGGGGTCGACGCCGGCATCCGTGATCGCCGCGCTCTCGTAGACCGGGGAGACCGCGACGAGCTCGACGCCGGGCGTCTCGGCGAGGGCGCGCGTCGCCGAGGCGATCGTCGCCTCGCGGTCGCCGAGGTTCGCGCCGAACGCGACGACGGCGCGGGTCATGCCCGCCCTCGCACGATCGTGACGGCGACGTCGGCGAACGGCACTTCGATGGGCGCCTCCGGCTTGTGCACCGTGACCTCGACCTCCTCGACCGCGGGGTGGGCGAGGGCGACGGCCGCGACCCGCTCGGCCACCGTCTCGATGAGATCGACGGGATCGCGTTCGACCGCGGCGACCACCGCCTCGGCGAGCTCGCCGTAGTGCACGGTGCGGCCGAGGTCGTCGCCGGATGCCGCGGCGGACAGGTCGATCGCCACCGACACGTCGATGACGAACTCCTGCCCCTGCTCGCGCTCGACGTCGAAGACCCCGTGGTGCGCGCGCACGCGCACACCGGTCAGGGTGATGCGGTCGCGCGTCCTAGCCACGTCGTCCACTCTGCCACGCCCCGAGGACGTCGAGCGCCCGTCGCGTGCCGCGCACGTCGTGCACCCGCACGCCCCACGCTCCGGCCTGGGCGGAGAGCGCGCTGACGACCGCCGTCGGGAGGTCGCGCTCCTCGACGTCGGCGTCGTCGGGCAGCAGTGCGCCCAGGAATCGCTTGCGTGAGGCGCCCACCAGGATCGGCAGCCCGAGTCCTGCGAGCACGTCGAGGCGGCCGAGCAGCTCCCAGTTCTGCGCACCGCGCTTCGCGAACCCGAGGCCGGGGTCGAGGATGAGCCGCTCGGGTGCGACGCCGGACGCAACCAGCGCATCGACGCGGGCCGCGAGCTCGTCGCGCACCTCGGTCGCGACGTCGTGATACTCGGCGAGTGCGTCCATCCGGTCGGAGTGCCCGCGCCAGTGCATGGCCACGTACTGCACGCCGGTCTCGGCGACGATCGGCGCCATCGCGGCATCCGCGAGCCCGGCCGAAACGTCGTTGATGATCTCGGCGCCCGCCTCGACGGAGGCCGCGGCGGTCGCCGCGCGCATGGTGTCGACGCTCACCCGGATGCCGCGCCCGGCGAGTTCCCGCACGACGGGGACCACGCGGCGCAGCTCCTCCTCTGGCTCGACGCGCGCCGCGCCGGGTCGCGTGGACTCCCCGCCGACGTCGAGCACGTCGGCGCCGTCGGCGACGAGGTCGAGGCCGTGCGCGATCGCGGCGTCGGCGTCGAACCACCTGCCGCCGTCGCTGAACGAATCGGGCGTGACGTTGACGACGCCCATGACCAGCGTTGGCACCGGCTCAGCCACGTTCGGCGGCTCCGATCAGCGCGATGATCTCGGCGCGAGCCGCGGGCTCGGCGAGCGCCCCCCGGCTCGCGATCGTGACGGTGGAGCTGCGCTCCTGTCGCGATCCGCGCGTGGTCACGCAGCGATGCTGGGCATCGAGCACCACGAGCACGCCCTTCGGCTCGAGTCCGGCCTCGAGGGCATCGGCGATCTCCTCCGCGAGGCGCTCCTGCAGCTGCGGCCGCGCCGCGAGCGTGTCGATGACGGCGGGGATGCGGCCGAGGCCGACGACCCGCTCGGCCGGCAGGTAGGCGACGTGCGCGGTGCCGACGAACGGCAGCAGGTGGTGCTCGCAGACCGAGCGGAAGGCGAGGTCGCGCAGCACCACTGCGTCGGACGTGGCGGGCACGCCCGCCTCGGTGGCCCCGAGCGGCACGGTGTCGGCGAGGTGGCTCAGCGGGTCGACGTCGAGGCCGCCGAAGAACTCGGCGTAGGCCTCGGCGACCCGCTGCGGCGTGCGCTCGAGCCCGGGTCGGGTCGGGTCCTCGCCGATCGCGAGCAGGATCTCGTGTACGGCGCGCTCGATGCGCGCGGTGTCGACACCGGCCATGACACCCCCTCTTCGGGTCGTCGGACGACTAGGCCGTCGCGGGCCGCGGGTTGGTGCGCTGCGGACGGGAGGCCGCCGGCTCCTCGATGGGCGTGTCGTCGGAGTCGACGCCACCGTCGACGGCGCCCTGGTCGATCGGCATCTTGTCGTCGGGGAACGAGATCGGCGGGCGGTCGGAGACGGGCCGGCGGTCGCTCGAGAGCCACTGCGGGCGCTCGGGGAGCTTGCGGATGTCCGTGAAGATCGCGGCGATCTGCTTGTGGTCGAGCGTCTCGTGCTCGAGCAGCTCGGCCGCCAGCTTGTCGAGGATGTCGCGGTTGTCGTTGAGCACCTGCCAGGCCTCGTCGTGCGCTTGCTCGATGAGGCCGCGCACCTCGGCGTCGACCTTCTCGGCGATCTCCTCGGAGTAGTCGCGCTGGTGGCCCATGTCGCGACCGAGGAACACCTCGCCCTGCGACTGCCCGAGCTTCACGGCGCCGACGTTCGCGCTCATGCCGTACTCGGTGACCATCTTGCGCGCCGTGGAGGTGGCCTTCTCGATGTCGTTCGACGCGCCCGTGGACGGGTCGTGGAACACGATCTCCTCGGCCACCCGGCCGCCCATCGCGTAGGTGAGCTGGTCGAGCAGCTCGTTGCGCGTCACGGAGTACTTGTCTTCGAGCGGCAGCACCATGGTGTAGCCGAGCGCCCGGCCGCGCGGGAGGATCGTGATCTTCGTCACGGGGTCGGTGTAGTTCATCGCCGCCGCCGCGAGCGCGTGTCCGCCCTCGTGGTAGGCCGTGATGAGCTTCTCCTTGTCCTTCATCACGCGCGAGCGCCGCTGCGGGCCGGCGATCACGCGGTCGACGGCCTCGTCGAGGGCGCGGTTGTCGATGAGCTGCGCGTTGGATCGCGCGGTGAGCAGCGCGGCCTCGTTCAGCACGTTCGCGAGGTCGGCGCCCGTGAAGCCCGGGGTCTTGCGCGCGAGCACCTCGAGGTCGACGCCCTTCGCGAGCGGCTTGCCCTTGGAGTGCACCTCGAGGATGCGCTGGCGGCCCTTGAGGTCGGGCGCGTCGACGCCGATCTGGCGGTCGAAGCGGCCGGGGCGCAGGAGCGCGGGGTCGAGGATGTCGGGACGGTTGGTCGCCGCGATGAGGATGACGTTGGTCTTCGGGTCGAAGCCGTCCATCTCGACGAGGAGCTGGTTCAGGGTCTGCTCGCGCTCATCGTGCCCGCCGCCGAGGCCGGCGCCGCGGTGACGGCCGACCGCGTCGATCTCGTCGACGAAGATGATGGCCGGCGCGTTCTGCTTCGCCTGGTCGAACAGGTCGCGCACGCGGCTCGCGCCGACGCCGACGAACATCTCGACGAAGTCCGAACCGGAGATCGAGTAGAACGGCACGCCCGCCTCACCGGCGACGGCGCGCGCGAGGAGCGTCTTGCCGGTTCCGGGAGGGCCGTAGAGCAGCACGCCCTTGGGGATGCGCGCGCCGACGGCCTGGAACTTGGCCGGCTCCTTCAGGAACTCCTTGATCTCGTGGAGCTCCTCGATCGCCTCCTCGGCACCGGCGACGTCGTCGAAGGTGACCTTGGGGCTTTCCTTCGTCACGAGCTTGGCCTTGGACTTGCCGAACTGCATGACGCGGTTGCCGCCGCCCTGCATGCCCGACAGCATGATCCAGAAGAAGAGGCCGATGAGCACGAGCGGCAGCAGGATGCCGAGCATCGAGAGGAACCAGTTCGGCTGCGGCACCTCGTCGTTGAAGCCGTCCTTGGGGTTCGCCGCGTCGACCGCGTTGATGACGTCCTCGCCGCGCGGAGTGACGTAGTAGAACTGCACCTGGGAGCCGAGCTCGTCGTCGGGCTCGGCGAGCGTGAGGTCGACCCGGTTCTCACCGTCGACGATCTTGGCCGCCGCGACCTTGTCGTCCTGCAGGAGCTGGAGGCCCTCCTGCGTCGACACCTCGCGGAATCCCGAGGCCGTGATGAGGCTCGATCCGATCCACACGGCGACGATCGCGAGCAGGATGTAGATGATCGGCCCGCGCAGGATCTTCTTCATGTTCATGGTGCTGCAAGGCTACCTCGGCGGCCCTGAGCGTCGGCTCACTGTTCGCTGAGGGCTGTGCAGCCCGCTGCTTCACACCCTCTTCATCGCCTATTGAGCGGATGCCTCGCGGCGGTAGCTTCGGAGGCCGAGCATGTACGGCAGGCCCTTGCCCACCGCTGCGAAGGTCCTCCCGACGCGACCCTGCAACGATGGCGCGGGGAGCGGCTCGGCCGAGCCGTCGAGATCCTCGACGTCGACGAAGTACGCGTGCACGGTTCCGAAGCCCTCGAGTTCTGGCGACACCTCGTGCACGGGATCGGGCAGCACGCCCTCGCCGATGCGGTAGAGCTCCTCGGAGACCAGGACGTATTCGGGGATCCCGACCGGGTTCTTGAGCAGGCGATGCACGAGGATGACGTCGATCCCGACGAGCTTGATGCGCTCGCGGATCGTCTGGGTGGCCACGTCTCCGATGTGCGCGACGAACTTCAGCTTGAGGTCGGCGGCCCCTTTGCAGCCCGTGCAGGGGCACAGGTTCGCCGTGACGTACTGCCGCTCGAGGTGGAAGGCCCGATGCATGGCGGTGGCGGCCTGGAGGATCTCGGCCATGGTGGTGCCGGTGTCACCGTCGGCCTGGCGGGAGAGGAACGCCGCGTCGCCCTCGATCTCGATGAGGTCGAAGCCGGGGGCGGCGTCGATCATCTTCTCGAGCATCCGCGCGGTGTTGACCTCGGCGTGCGCGAGACTCATGCGATGCGAGCTCATGTACTCGGTGTAGCCACCGATGTCCGCGATCAGCAGGACCGCACGGCCGGATTCCATGCCCAAGGGTCGCACCTCGGCCCGGGGTTCTCAAGAGCCCGAACGGGTCACGCCGGCGCCGGCGGCTCCTCGAACGGCTCCTTCGGCTCGTAGCGCTCGAGGCGGTCGTCGACGACCGCCGCCGCCTGCTGGGCACTCGGCGTGTACCCGAGGACGACGGGGAGGAACCGGTCGGAACCCAGCGCCTGCAGCTGGAGCTCGCTCCTGGCGACCACGGTCGCCGTGCGGCGGCTGCGGCGCAGCAGGGCGATCTCCCCGAAGCCCTCCCCCGGGCCGAGCGTGGCCACGACCCGCCCGTCGCCCACCACATCCGCCTCGCCCGACTCGATCACGTAGTACCGGTCGCCGACGTCGCCCTGACGGAACACCACCTGGTCCGCGGCGACGGTGACGGGTTCGAGGCCGCGGGCGAGCTGTTCGACGGCGGGCAGCGGCAGGGGATGGAACATCGGCACCTCCTGGAGCAGTCCGATGTCCGCGTCGAGCACGTCGACGGATCGGTCGAGCCGTCGCAGTCGCCGCCACGACACCACCGCGAGCACGGGGCAGACCAGCCCGATCGCGATCAGCGCGTTCTGGACCCCGATCCATCCGACCAGCGTCGACGCGACGACGGCACCGATCCCGATGAACACCGCCACCAGGCTCTCGAGCACCCCGAAGACACGTGCGAGCACCTCGTCAGGCGCCATGCGGGCGATCAGCGTGAACCCGGCGAGGTCGATCAGGGCGTTGCCCACGCCGATGAACGCCAGCAGGCCCAATGCCGCCGACTGCTGCGGGACGAGGGCGACGAGGGTGAGCGGAAGTCCCCACAGGCCGACGCCGACGGCGTACCAGGCGCCCAGTCGGCCGGAGCCGACGAGCAGCGAGGCGAAGAGCGACCCGAGCACCGCGCCCACCCCCACCGCGGTCATCAGGGCGCCGACGCCCGGCTCGCCGGTTTCCAGCAGCTCGATCGCGACCACGACGGAGAACACCGTGAGCGCGCCGCGCGTGAGGGCCTGCGCCGCCGCGAGACCGAGGATGAGGGTCAGGTCGCGGTTCTTCACGACCACGCGGACACCCTCGACGGCCTCCTTGGCCAGGTTGGGACGGCTCGGCGCGGGCGGTCGCGGCGGGGCGTCGTACCGCAGTCGCACGAGCAGGGCGGCCGCCACGAACGAGGCGCCGGCCGCGACCCAGAACACGACGTCCACGCCGGTGAACTGGAGCAGCACCGCCGCGACCAGTGGACCCACGAGGGTGGCCGCGGAGTCGAGCAGTCCGCGGACCATGTTGGCGCTGGCGAGCTCGTACCCGGTGCGGCACAGCGACGGCAGGAGCGCGGAGTGCGCCGGGCGATAGAGGGTGGCGGCGATCGTGGACAGCACGGCGAGCGCGTAGATCACCGCGGAAGGCCCCGACACCGCGACGACCACGGCGGCGGCGGCCGTCGCGGCGCCGCGCACGATGGACACCAGGATGAGCACCCGTTCGCGGCGCCCGCGGTCGGCGATCGGCGACAGCAGCGGCGCGAGGATGGCGGACGGCACCATGCGCAGCAGCCCGACGAGTCCCACGGCCGCCGCGCCGCCGTCGCGGTAGGCGACGATCCCGAGCGCCACGGTGAATGCCCACTCGGCGGTCCAGGCGCCGAGGAAGCTCAGTTGGGCGCGGCGGAGGCTGGGATTGCGCCAGTTGCTCGTGAAGGCAGCGCCAGCGTCGCCCAGCCTGCTCCGCCGTCGACCCTCGGCCATGAGGATGACTCTAGGGCCTGCGGTCCGTCGGAGTCAGGAGACACGAGCCTGCGCTCGCCCGGCTGGGCCAGGCTCAGCTGTACACGTGCGGCGCGAGGATCGCGACGTCGCGGAGGTTGCGGTAGCGCTCCGCGTAGTCGAGTCCGTAGCCCACGACGAACTGGTTCGGGATGTCGAAGCCGAGGTACTTCACGGTGACGTCGACCTTCGCGGCATCCGGCTTGCGGAGCAGCGCGCAGATCTCGACCGACTCGGCCCCGCGCGACTCGAGGTTGCCGAGCAGCCAGCTGAGGGTGAGTCCGGAGTCGATGATGTCCTCGACGATGAGCACGTGGCGCCCGGTGAGGTCGGTGTCGAGGTCCTTCAGGATCCGCACGACGCCGCTCGAATGGGTGCCCGCGCCGTACGACGACACGGCCATCCAGTCCATGCTCACGTGCGGGCGCAGCTCGCGGGCGAGGTCGGCCATCACCATGACGGCGCCCTTCAGCACGCCGACGAGCAGCAGGTCCCTGCCCTCGTAGTCCGCCTCGATGCGCCGGGCGAGCTCGGCGAGCTTCTCGCGGATCTGGTCTTCGGTGACGAGCACCTCGGTCAGGTCGCCGTCGATCTCGCGCGCGTCCATGCCTGCTCCCTGGTTCGTGGGCGAACGGATGCCACGAGCCTACGCCGTGGCGCCCGGCTCAGTGGTCGTGCGGCAGCACCTCGGTCGAGCCGCTCGTCGAGAACACGACGTGACGGCCCGCCCGCGTCGCGCGGACGCCGCCGGGGAGGTCGAGCGGTCCCTGTCCGTGCCAGTCCGTCACGAGGCGGGCGACGTCGAGGGTCTGCGCACGCGTGAGCGAGACGCCGAACTCGCTCCCGACGACGTGGCGGATGATCCGCTGCCGAAGGGCCGCCGGGTTGGCCGCCAGCACCCCGACCGACAGCGCGATGCCGGCCTCGGCGGGCTCGCACACCTCCTCGATGAACTCGTCGATCTGGCTGGTGAACGCCTCCTCGTCCTCGCGGAGCTGCTCGGCGGTGCGGGCGAGCGCCTCGGCGATGCCGGGTCCGAGCTCGGCCTCGAGCACGGGCAGCACCCGTTCGCGCACGCGCACGCGCGTGTAGGCGGGGTCGGCGTTGTGGGGGTCGTCCCACGGCGCGAGTCCCGCGTCGAGGCACGCCTGGCGCGTGGTCGCGCGACGGATGCCGATGAGCGGGCGGGCGTACCGGCTCGAGCGGGCGGGCATGCCGGCGAGGCTCGCGCTGCCCGAGCCGCGGGCGAGTCCGAGCAGCACGGTCTCGGCCTGGTCGTCGAGGGTGTGGCCGAGCAGCACCAGCGCGGCTCCGGTCTCGGCGGCGATCGCGTCGAGCGCGGCGTACCTGGCGTCCCGGGCGGATGCCTCGGGGCCGCCCTCCCCCGTCACCTCGACGCGCCGCACGACCACGGGGTCGAGACCGAGCTCACGGGCGGTGCCGGCCGCCGCCGCCGCGACCTCGGCCGAGGCATCCTGCAGCCCGTGGTCGACGATCACGGCGCCGGCGCGGAGCCCGGCGCGCGGCGCCTCGAAGGAGACGGCCGCGGCGAGCGCGAGCGAGTCGGCGCCGCCCGAGAGCGCGACGAGCACGAGCGGCGGGTCGGAGGCCGGGCCTGCGGCGTCCGGAAGCACCGCCCGCACCGCACGGCGCACGTCGGCGATCGGCGGCGTCAGTCGGGGGCGACGCTCGGCTGGAGGCTCCTCGGAAGGCATCAAGTAACCTTATTCCGCCGATCGCGCCCCATTCGGACCGGGCGGCGGGCCGAGCCTCGAGAACGAGCTTCCAGAACAAGGAGAACCAGCATGGGCGAGTACGCCGCCATCATCGAGATCCCGAAGGGGAGCCGCAACAAGTACGAGGTCGACCACGAGACCGGTCGCGTGTTCCTCGACCGCGTGCTGTACACGACGTTCGTCTACCCCACCGACTACGGCTACTTCGAGGACACGCTCGGCGACGACGGCGACCCGCTGGACGTGCTCGTGCTGCTCGACTACCCGCTGTTCCCGGGCGTCGGCGTGAAGGTGCGCCCCGTCGGCGTGTTCCACATGACCGACGACGGTGGCGGCGACGCCAAGGTGATCGGCGTGCCCGCGGGCGACCCGCGCTGGAACCACATCCAGGACGTCGAGGACATCCCCGAGTTCACCCGCAAGGAGATCGAGCACTTCTTCGAGCACTACAAGGACCTCGAGCCCGGCAAGTGGGTCAAGACCGAGGGCTGGGCGAACGCCGAGGAGGCCGAGGGCCTCATCCGGAAGGCGATCGAGAAGTTCCCCGGTCATTGACCAGGGCGTGAACCGAGCGGATGCCGCGCGCTCGCGGCATCCGTCGACGACGACGGGGCGAGCCTGACGGCTCGCCCCTTCTCGCGTCCGCGACGCGGGCCGGTGCGGTTGCGGGGGTCAGCCGGCGGGCCGGGCGGCCGCGGAGGGCGACCCCCAGATGAAGTAGTTGCGCACCGGCACGCCGTCGCGCGGCGCCTCGATGATGCGGCCGCCGCCCAGGTAGATCGCGACGTGGTAGTAGTCGCCGCCCGAGCCCCAGAAGAGCAGGTCGCCGCGCTGGATCTGCGAGAGCGGCACGGCGAGGCCGCGGCCGGCGAGCGTGCGGTACTGGTTCGTCGCCGAGTGCGTGCCGATGTAGATCCCCGCCTGCGCATACGACACCTTGGTGAGGCCCGAGCAGTCCCACACGTTCGGGCCCGCCCCGCCCAGTCGATAGGGCTCGCCGAGCTGCTGGCTGGCGAACCAGATGGCCGTCTCGACGGCGCCCGCGTTCGGTGGAGCGGGCGCCGGCGCGGGGGCCGGAGCAGCGCCGCCCGACGAGCCACCGGTGCTGCCGCCCGGGGACGCCGGCTGCTGCGCTGCGGCGGCGGCCGCTGCCGCCTGCTGGGCTGCCGCGGCTGCCGCGGCTGCGGCGGCTGCGGCCGCGGCGCGGGCCGCCGCCTCCGCAGCCTCGCGCGCCTGGCCCTCGACCCGCTGCCGTTCGAGCTCGGCCGTGGTGTCCTTGAGGGCCGCGAGCTGCGCGTACAGCTCGGTCGACTTCTGCTCCTGCACGGCCACCGCGGCGCTGGCCGCGTCGGCGGCGTCGCGGGCCTCGTCCGCGCGGGTCTCGGCGAGCGCGGCGAGCCGTTCGCGCTCGGCCGCGGCCTCCGCCGCCTGGTCGCGCAGCGAATCGGCGGTGTTGCGATCGGCCACGGCCTGCATGTAGACGTCGTGCGATTGCTCGCCGAGCTTGGACGCCATGCCCAGCTGCTGGAGCAGCTCGGTCGCGTCCTGGCCCGAGAACACGAGCTCGGCGGTGAGGTCGGCGCCGGCCGTCTTCGCGAGATGCGCCGCGAGCAGCCCGGCCCGCATCTTCGAGATCTCGGCCACGGCGTCGGCCGCGTCGGCCTGCTGCCCGAGCGTCCGTTCGCGCTCCGCCGCGCGGTCGCGCTGGTCGATGGCGACGCGCCAGGCCTCGTCCGCCTCCATCGACGCCTGCACCGCGGCATCCGCCGCCTGCTGCAGCCCGGCGAGGAGCTCGCCGACCCGGGCGATCTCGGCCTGCTTGGTCTGCTCGTTCTGCTTGGCCTGCTCGATCTCGCTCCACGACGGGTAGTCGGGCTCGGCCATCGCCGGCCCGCCGGCGGCGACGATCGACGCGGTGACGGCCCCGATGGCGACGGTGGAGAACACCGTCGCGGGCTTCACCCGGGAGATGGGTCGCGTGCGGTTCTCAACCAAGGCCGATCCCCCGATCCGCCATGAACGGGATGGGATTGATGCGGCCGCCGCCGCTCCACACCTCGTAGTGCAGGTGGCATCCCGTCGACGCGCCCGTCGTGCCGCTCGAGGCGATGTTCTCTCCGGACTCGACCCACTGGCCCACTCCGACGAACGTGCCGCCGGGCCGGATGTGGGCGTAGCCGGTCCAGATTCCGCCGCCATGGTCGATCTGCACGTAGTTGCCGTAGGTGCCCGAATAGCCCGCGAAGCGCACGACGCCGCTGTTCGCCGCGAAGATGGGCGCGGAGCATCCGGTGCCCAGGTCGACGGCGTAGTGGAACGAACCGGAGCAGCCGCCGCCCGAGCAGATCGAGCCGCGTGCGCCGTAGCCCGAGGTGATGCGGCCCGCGGCCGGACGCGCCCAACCCGACGAGGCGACCACGCCGGGGCTGCCGGCGCGCATGGCCTCCTCGCGCCGACGCCGCTCCTCCTCCTGTCGGATCCGTTCGCCCTCCTGGTAGGCCGCGGCGGTCTTCGCCTCGGTGTCCTGCAGGAACTTGAGCTGCTCCTCGAGCTGCACCTTCCTCGCCTGCGACTCCGCGAGGGCCGCCTCCGCGGCGGCCTGCGCGGCCTGCGCGATGACGAGGGCCTCCTCGGCCGCGATGCGGAGCTTCTCGCGCTCCGCCCGGGCGACCTCCGCCTGGCCCGCGAGGGCGGTCGCCGAGTTCTGCTTCTCCTGCGCGCGGTTGTAGATACCCGAGGTGCGCTCGACCATCTTCTCCATGCTGCCGAGCTTGGCGAGCAGGGCCTCGGTCGCGGCGGCGTTGCCCGCGTCGAGGAACAGGTTCACGCCCACGTCGCCGGTGCCGGCGCGGTACAGCTGCGCGGCCACCTGGCCGGCGTTGCGCTCTGCAGCCGCGGCCTCGGCGGCCGCGGCATCGGCCTGCGCCTGGATCTGGTTCGCGCGCATGACGGCGTCGTCGTGCCGCTGCTGCGCCTCGATGAGCTCGTCCGTGCGGCGCTCGGCCTCGGCCCGGGTCACGGCAACGTTCGTCTCGAGCTCGGCGATGAGCGACGTGATCTGCTGCACGGCCGCGGCGCCCGCCGCCGTGTTCGCCTTCGCGGCCTGCAGCTCGTCCCACGTCGGGTAGGTCGCGGCCTGCGCGCTCGCCGGCACCGCGACGGCTCCGACCACGGCCAGCGTCGCGATCGAGAGACCGGCCAGGACGTGTCGCACCCGCGCGCGCAACGCCCGCCCGCCTGGCCGGCGATGGCCCCGATCCGGGGTCGTCGCGCGGGCTCGGGCGAGCGGTTCGCGGTGTGTGGTTCGGTCCATGGTTCCCCGTCCACGCGGGCTCGAAGCCCCGCGCTCCTCGCTCTCGTGCGGGCAGTGGCAGCCTTCACGATAGGGGCGGTGCTTGCGCGATCCGGGCATTTGGCGCGCGTGTGGCGGATGCCGCCGACGGAGCCCCGAGGCATCCGGCGCCCTCGTTTTGCGCTCGCGCACGATGGCACGTATGCTTGCTTGTCGGCGGTCATGCCCAGCAGGACCACCCGGCCCCATCGTTTAGTGGCCTAGGACACCGCCCTTTCACGGCGGCAGCACGGGTTCGAATCCCGTTGGGGTCACCACGAAGGTCGCAGTACAATTCAATAGCTTCACATCGAGGCCCTGTAGCGCAGTTGGTTAGCGTGCCGCCCTGTCACGGCGGAGGTCGCGGGTTCAAGTCCCGTCAGGGTCGCTCAGGCGACAAGCCCTTTCCCTTACGAGAGAAGGGGCTTTCTCCTTATCGAGGCACTGCCCCCGGTTTCGATCGGTCGGATGCCCCGAGGCTCTGTAGCTCAGTTGGTAGAGCGTTCGACTGAAAATCGAAAGGTCACCGGATCGATGCCGGTCGGAGCCACAACGAAAAGCCCCGGTTATCCGGGGCTTTCTTGTCGTGTCTGGGCAAACTTTCGGATGCATGCGCATGCTTTGCCCACGATGCCCACACGCGCATCGTTGTGCGCAGCCTGAGCGGCGCCACCCAGGTGACCACTGTCGGCCGACGAACTCTCAGACCTCGAGACCCTCGCGCAGCGGATCGGCGTGCACGGCGCCCGGTATAACGAATCGCAGATGCAGTTACGTCAACCACTGACCCCGTTGCCGATGCACAGCGCTGAAGAAGTGCAGCTGCGGTCCTGGCCGGTGATCAGAAAGCCACGGGCCTGCGGACGTCCGATGATGGGCCGGTATTCGGGCCGCCCGCCATCTGCGTGCAGCCGTTCGCGACCGCCTTTCGAGCCCTTTCTCGTCCGATGGTGGCCAGACGGGATCGTCGGGTGGTCGCGGCAGCTGCACGAGCAGTGCGGGTCTCACAGGCGGCGGACAAGAGATAATGCTGCAGGTCCTCCTCCACCGAACGCCGCTCAAACCCGGCTGCCTGGGCCGCGTTCTGGTTCGCGCTGGCCGGCCTCGTGCTCATGCCATCCCGCTGTTCATCGGGCTGATCCTCGGCCGCGGCACCGTCTGGTAGGTGACCGGCCGATGGATCCGCTTCGGGACGTCCCCTAACGGACTAGCTGACAGACGCGTGCGTATGGACTGGCTGACAGACGCGTGCGCGGTGACGGCGAGGGGTGCCATGCTTCTGATGGGGTCTTCGCGGAACTAGCAACTCCCAAGCCGCGTCGACGGGCGTGCCGATAGCCGATCCCTTCACGCTGCAGCCGCTCGGCGCGCAGCTGCGCAGCTTCCGCCGGCTGCCTACCGAACGGAGCGGACGATGAAACTGCCAGTCGCAGAGCTGCACCTCCACCTCGAAGGAACCCTCGAGCCGGAGTTCATCATGGATGCCGCCACAAGGAACGGCGTCATGCTGCCATGGAAATCACTGGACGAACTGAGATCCAAGTACAGCTTCACCGACCTGCAGTCGTTCCTCGACCTGCTGTACATCAACCTCGAGGTCCTCCGCACCCGCGACGACTTCGAGCAGATGACCCGCAGCTATCTCCGTCGTGCTGCGGCTGCCGGTGTTCGCCACGCCGAGGTGTCGACCGACATCCAGGCGCACACCCGGCGCGGCATCCCCATCGATGTCGTGGTTGCCGGTGTCAGGGCCGCACTCGATACGAGCGAGGCCGACCGACTACGGCATCAGCACCAAGCTGATCATCTCCTTCTTGCGCGACCGCCCGCCTGTCGAAGCGGTCGACCTGCTCACCCAGCTGCTCGAGAAGGACGCACGATTCGACGGGATCGGCCTGGACTCGGCCGAGATCGGCTATCCGCCAGCGCTGTTCGTCGACCTCTACGACCTTGCCCGCGCGAACGGGCTGCACATCGTCGCGCACGCAGGGGAGGAGGGCCCGCCGCAATACGTCACCGACGCCCTTGACCTGCTGCACGTCGAACGCATCGACCATGGCAACCGCAGCCTCGAGGACGAAGCACTCATCGCCCGGCTCGTCGCAGAACGGATCCCGCTCACCGTGTGCCCGCTCTCGAATGTCAGGCTCCGCGTCGTCGACGATCTTGAATGGCACCCCATCCGAAGGATGCTCGCGCACGGACTCAACGTCTCGGTCCACTCGGACGACCCGGCATACTTCGGTGGTTATATCGACGACAACATCGACGCGATCATCGAACGATGCGGCGTGACGAGCGATGAGCTCGCCCGCCTGGCGCGCAATTCCATCGACTCGTCGTTTCTTGATGCAGAAGGGAAAGCCCGCCTTCGCTTGGAAGTCGATGTGTGGAGCGCGGCGCAATCACCGTCTCGATGAGCGGAGCAAGATCGTTGCCGAGCAGAACTGTCGAGGTTCCGATCGCGCGGCCGCACGGCCAACCACTGCAGCGACCGGGACATGACTGGCGACCGGTCTGTTATCGCCGTGGTGGGAACGAGCGATGAAGCGGTAACGAGCCGTGCCCCATTCCGTAGTTGACTGCTTCGTCACGTCTTCATCTAGATGTTCGCCTGCACTCGATCCGTGGCTTGTCTGCTTGGAGCGGACCTTTCGAGTGATCCGGAAGGGCGTCAGCAATCGTTCGGCGGTCGGCCCGACGCGCGGCTCGCGCGACCCGCCGACGCGGTGGCACTCCAGATAGCCGGTGGCACTCCAGATAGCCGGTCCCTCTGCGCCCGTCGGTCCGATCCGCGTCAGAGCTTGTAGCCGATCGCGCGAAGTAGGTCTTTGCGGTCCGTGACATCCTGCTCGTTCTCGACACCGACCGGGGGTTCGCCGTCGATCACTCCAGCCACGCCGCGGCCGGCGTCGGTGACGGCGACGAGGATCTGCACCGGATTCGCCGTGGCGCAGAAGATCGAGCACACCTCTGGCACCGCTTTGACCTGGTTGAGCACGTTCACGGGGAACCCGTCACGCAACATGATCACGAAGGAGTGCCCGGCACCGACGGACATCGCTGCCGCGACCGCGAGGTCCACGAGTGAGCCATCGTTGCCGGTGCGCCTGACCAGCCGCGCACCGGAAGCCTCACAGAACGCCACTCCGAACTTCAGGGCGCCGCCGACCCCGGCGAGCGCCTCGTGCAGGTCTTCGACCGTCTTGATGAAATGAGATTGACCGACGATGACGTTCACGTCTTCCGGCTTCTCGAGCGGGACGATCTCGATGTCGACAGTCACGGTGAGCCTCCTTCGACGCCGTCAGCATAGACCCGTACCAGTGCCGCCGCGCCGGCGTCGTTTCGATCAGCTCCTGTGCCTGCTTCTCCTTCGCCCAAACGGCTGAGCGCTGGCGATCGCCGACTCGTCCGTGAGACGGTCCCTGTGCGCCCATAGTCGCGGCGAGCCGAATACACGCTTGCGCGAATCGTGCGATGCCCGTTTACCTCGCCCGATGAAGATGCCCGCTGAAGGGACGCCAACCGCAACAGGGATGTCCGTCGGGAAGGTCAGGTCATCCGACGGGCGCGCCCGATGCCGCTTGAGAGCCGTGCCCACATACTGCCCACAACTGCCCACCATTGATCCGGATGCACGGTGATCACATCGCGTCCAGATAGCCCGAATTCATCGGGCTGTCGGTCCCCAGCCCACAGATTGCGTTGCATCCACGCGGACTGAAAATCGAAAGGTCACCGGATCGATGCCGGTCGGAGCCACAAATGAAACCCCCGGTTCGCCGGGGGTTTTCTCGTCGCGCTGGGCAACTCCCGATGTATGCGCATGCTTTGCCCACAACGCCCACACGCGCGTTGTTCGTGTGAATCCCTGAACGGCTGCTCGTGATGCGAAGAGACTCGCTGCCGCCCCCGCCGTAGCCGACGCCCAGGATATCCTCGGGTCCCCGGACGGCGGTCGGGATCATGAATATCGCGAAGCGGAGCGCGGTGTGGTAGATATATGACACGACACTAAATGACACGACATGCAAAGGATTCGAATGACCCCCATCCGCCGCATCTCGGTGCTGAGCACCGGAAGCGTCCAGATCAGGCCACAGCACGTCGAGTCGAACGGCACTCCGCTCATGTGGTGGTTGAACACCTCGACGAAGTGGACCGCACCACGGCCCATCAACGTCTACGTCATCGAGCACGAGGAGGGGCTCGTGCTGTTCGACACGGGCCAGGACCGCCGCTCCGTGACCGACCCCGACTACTTTCCGAAGGGCTTTGCCGGTCACATCTACGCACGCCTCGCGAAATTCGACGTGCCGGCCGAAGGGACGCTCAGCGAAGGCCTGCGCGGTCTCGGCTACAGGATCGACGACGTGCGCACTGCGGTGCTCTCGCACCTGCACCAAGACCACATCGGCGGTCTGCCGGAGCTGGCCGCGACCGCGGCCGAAATCGTGGTGAGCGCTGCCGATTGGGCGGAGATCGCCAAGCCCCGCGCCGTGTTCGCTGGACTGCTCGAGCAGCACATCGACCTGCCCGGCCTGCGCTGGACGAAGGTGACGCCGCGATCCGTCGACGACCCGTCGATCGCCCCCTTCACCGCCGCATACGACCTCTTCGACGATGGCAGCCTGGTGCTCGTGCCCACGCCCGGCCACACGCCAGGCTCCCTGTCCTTGCTGCTGCGCCAGCCCGGGATGCCGCCCATGCTGTTCGTCGGCGACCTCACCTACGACGTCAAGCTTCTCGAGGAGGAGCGCATCCCGGGCGTCGGCCACCGAGCGGGCCTGCTGGAATCGACCCGCGCGGTGAACGCCCTCAATCGTCGCCACCCCGATCTGTTGATCCTGGCTGCGCACGACCCCGCCGCGGCCCCCATGCTCCGGCGCGCGCTGGTGGGGAGGGTGACGTCGTGACCCCGGCCGAACTCATCCGCTATCTCGTGCTCGCCGCCCAACGCGAGGGCAACCGGCAACTCGGCCACGCCCTCCGTGCGCTCGGCCTGACCCCGGCGCAGTCCGAGGTCCTCCGTATCCTCGGCGAGCACGAGCCCCTCACCCTGAGCGGTATCGGCGAACTGCTCGTCTGCGAGAGCGGCTCCAACCCGAGCCGCCTCGTCGACCGCCTCGTCTCGGCCGGTCTCGTCGAGCGCGTCGCGTCCGCGGGCGACCGGCGCCAGGTCACGCTGACGCTCAGCCCGGAGGGCAGGCAAGCCGAGTCGCGTGTACGCGAGATCGAGACGGCGCTTTACGCCCGCATCGACGCGGCCCTCGAGGGCGTTGACACCGAACCGGCGCTCGAACTGCTGCGCCGCCTGAGCACGGGCCAACCCGCCGGCGAGGCGCTGGCCAAGCGACTCGCGGCGACAGAAGCTGCCCGATGAGCATCGGATCCCGAACGATCGCCGCCCCCGCAGAGCCCATTCGCGGCATCCTGTTGCGACCGCTCGCCCTGCCGGAGTGGAATCCGGCGTTCCTCGCGATCGGCGGCAGCGCCGACGCGGCGATCGGTCACATCCATTCGCTCACGGTCACCGGCGGCCTCCGCGGCGAGTTCCGGTACACCGCCATCGAGCCCACCCACGTGGACATGGAATGGAACGTGCCAGGCATGCTCGAGCACTGCTCATGGGTGCTCGAGCCAGAGCGCCGCGGCACACGAGTGAGCCACGAAGTGCAGCGCACCGGACCGCTCGCGATCGTATTCCGCAGCCAGACGGAGGCGCTGCCGCGCCTTCGGCTCGACCGCCTCTCGGACGTGGCCACCGGGCGCACACGGCTCACGGCCTGACGACACTCGGGACTCGCGACGCCCGATGGGCCGCTGGCGCACCCCCGCTCTTTGCACGCGAACGCTCGCGCCCGGGCATCCGTTACCCACTCGAGGGCTCTGATTCACGACAGATGGCCACTTGCGACAGGATCTCGACGAGGTCAGCGTCATGGCGGGCGGCAGATGGTCAACCGCCTTTCGGCGAGTGATCGCGCCCGTCGTCGTCGCCGCCGCCGCCGCGGAGGAAGGCCGGTCCCTGGTCGAACCCGTGGCTGGTGAGGCCGTAGAAGGCAGGCAGGAACAAGAAGATCACCGACGCCACCAGCGGGTGGATGAGCACACCTGCCGTTCCCGCCGCCAAGTACAGCACGACCCCGATGAGCGCGCGCGGCCGCTCGCGCGCGAAGTACGAATCGTCTACCTCCTCCTTGGTGAGCTCGGGGTGCCGTGCCAAGTGGGAGAAGAACACCAGCCACGACAGGCACAGCAGCGCCCCGACCAGCGCGTAGAGCGCGACCGCGACCCGCTCGTCCGCCAGGTTGCCCGTCCTTGCCGTTTCCGCGATCACAGCTGTCGGCCACGGCACCAGCGCGAGCGTCGCGAGGATCCCCAGATTCGCCCATTGCAGGCCGCGGTCCATCTCCCGGATTCGGGTGAAGGCGGCCTTGTGGTTCAGCCAGATCACCGCCAGATACGTATACGAGGCCGCATACGCCAAGTAGGTCGGCCACTCACCCAGCAGGGCATCCAGCAGCCCTCCGGGCTCGGTCTCAGGCGGCCTGAGATCAAGCACGAGCAGCGTGATGACGATCGCGATGACCGCATCGCTGAAAGCCACCGCACGGCTGGTGTCCGACCGGGTGGCCTTGCTTCCCCGCTTTCGCATGCGGCCCTCGTGTTCTCCTGTCGGCGAGCCTCTCCAAGAGGCGTTCTCGGCTGCGAACGCCGCCACACTAGGCGCCGTCGACCGTGCGGCAGAGGGACTTCACAGACGCCGACGCCGGGAGTACAGTGTGGGTCCCGCAGCTCAGCCGTTTCCGCATCCCCCTGGTCGATGCCAGCGACGAGGGCACTTACGATCGGCGGGGTGATCTCCGTGATGCTGATCGGCGTCATGCTCTGGTCGCAGATCCGAACGGCCGTGGCGAGCTGCCCCGTCACTCGAGGACCCTTCAGCGGGCTGGTGTGGGAGTACCGGACCGTGATCCTCCGAGGGGTGGGTAGCGGTCTCAGCGATCGCCTCGGATCTGCTCTTCGGGGACTCGTTCGAGCTGCGTCCAGCCACGCCACCCGCGTTCCTCGAGGATCGACAGGAGCCGTCCGGCGACCGGCGTGGAGTCGGTCATGGCCGCGTCGAGCAGGGCCGAGAACGGGTCCGACGCATCGGCGCCGCCGATCTCCACCTCACCGCTCTCGACTGCGCGGATGCGGAGCTGCTCGATGATGTCGGCGAGTTCGACGACTCGGGGATCGTCCGGCGGCCATTCCGGCGCGGAGCTCAGGAGGCGATAGAGCCTGGTCATGTCGGGGTTCTCGTCCAGCTGGCGGTGCTTCTCGGCGATCACGGCGTCGATGTCCGGAATCTGCGCGGCGAGCATGATCCACGCGTCCCGCTCGAGCTCGACGTAGGTCTCGCCGATCCCGAGCACGCGCAGCCGGTCCAGGTAGTCCACGACGACTTGGGGGAGAGCCAGGTTGTCGCCGGCAGCGAGCTTGGCGATCCGCATGCGGTTGCTCTGGAGACGACGGATGTCGGCGCTCAAGGCCTTGTCGATCTCCTCGACTGCTCGGGCGAACTCGTCGGGGCCGGCGACGAGGAGTTCCTGGACGCGGGCGAGGGGGACGCCTGCATCGGCAAGCACGCGGATCCGGATCAGCCGCACGACGGCGGCTGCGTCGTAGCTGCGGTAGCCGGAGTGGTCGCGTTCGGGCTCGGCGAGCAGGCCGATCTGGTGATAGTGCCTGACTGTTCGCACCGTCACCCCGGCGTAGGAGGCCAGTTGGCTGATCGTGAGCATGGCTCCAGACTGCCTCAACCGGCGACGCCGCGGAGCGCCGTGGCGATCGCGCGGAAGTCCTTGCGGAGGATCGCGCCGTGATTGCTCGCGACCTTGGCGTGAATCGTGATGTGCGGGTTGCGTTCGGCCACCGCGGGCACGCTGGCCCGGATCTTCTCCTGCCCATCGCCTTTGCTGCCGAACGACGTTCCGGATGCGAGGACATACCGGGTCGGGACGGTGATCCTGTCCATCACCGGACCGAGTTCCCGTTCGCGCGCGAGCCTGCCGGTTTCGATGTTGCTCTCAGCCATCTCCAGGGCGGTCATTCGCGGCGTGAGTCCGGTCACCCGGAGGGGCACCATCAGCCATTGCAGGCGACGGAAGGTCGTTCGGATCCCGTGCTCCATCTCGTCGGTGAGCCAGTCGTGCGGCTGCGCCCCATCGACCAGCACCGCGCCGATCGTCCGGTCCGGATTGCGGCTCGCCCAGTGTGCGGCGACGAAGGCGCCGTACGACCACCCGACCACGAGCGCCCGGTCGATACCTCGAGCGTCGAGCACGGCATCGACATCGCGGACGGCGGCCTCGAACGAATAATCCGCCGAACGTCGGGACGTCCGCCCCCGAGCCCGCTCGTCGTAGGTGATGTGCCGCCAGTCTGGCCCGAGTTCGGCGATGACACGCCTCCAGTAGCCCTGGGTCGCGAACTGGCCGTTGAGATAGATCACCGGCGTCCCGGAGCCACCCGAATCGGTGACGGCGAGAGCAGTGTCGTCGACCGGCACCATGCCGGTCCACTTCGGGGTCGCGGTCGCGCTGATCATGGCGTCTCCGATCCGTCTTGCAATGTGGGACCAGCATGCAGGGTTGACGCTGCGTCAGGGTCAACCTGACGGATGGGTGCTCACCAGCCTGGTCCTCGTTCGGTCAAGTGCTCACGGGTGGCCAGAACCAGGCCGATCACGCGCGCGTGCTGCGACGTTCGCTGAGGGATCCCTTTGCGTGCGCACCGAGGTCATGGGCTGGTGTGCAGTCTTTCTGGACATGCTTGTGATCTGCGAGGAGCGCAACTGCGTCGCATGGTCTCTCGTAGGACCCAAGCATTCGCGTCGTTTCGCCTAGCCTTGGAGGGTGAGCCGCGAAGCCGAAGAGCTCAATCGGCGCCTGTTGCGTGCCCGTGACGCGATGGACCGGTCCTACGCCGAACCGCTCGACGTGCGGGCGGTGGCTGCCGTGGCCCACATTTCGCCTGCCCACTTCAGTCGCTGCTTCCGCGCTGTCTTCGGTGAGTCACCCCATCGCTACTTGCAGCGGCGGCGGGTCGAGCGTTCGATGTTTCTGCTGCGCGAGAGTGACCGCACCGTGACCGACATCTGCTTCGACGTAGGCTTCAGCAGCGTCGGGACATTCAGCCGAACCTTCCGTGAGATCGTCGGGCAGACGCCGAGCGCGTATCGGGAGGGGCACGGACCGATCGTGGCGCCCCACTGTGTCCAACTTGCTGCCATGCGACCTCGGAGCAGCGCTGGGCGCCCAGCACAACAGAGCACGATTGGATAAGCCACCCCAAGTGACGGCTGCATAAGATCGGGCCCATCACGAGAACGGAGCGGGAGAACAAGATGATAACCGCACTGAATGTCGCTTCCATCTACGTCCTGAGCCAGGATGAGGCGCTCGATTTCTACGTCAACAGGCTGGGTCTTGAGAAGGGCAATGACGTGCAGCAGGGCGACTACCGCTGGCTCACCGTTCGCGTCCCTGGCGGCGGAGCCACCGAGATCTCACTTGAGCGGCCCGGCCCGCCGCTCCACGACGAAGAGACGACTGAACGAATCCGCGAGTTGATCACCAAGGGCGCTCTGAGTGGCCTCGTCTTCATCACCGACGACGCGCGCGCGATGTACGAGACGCTCCGCGAGCGCGGCGTCACCGATTTCACCCAGGAGCCCACCGAGCACTTCTACGGTACTGACATGGGCGTTCGAGACCCCTTCGGCAACCCCATCCGGATTCTGCAGCAGGGAGAGGTCGCCCAAGCGGGTCCTGTACGGGACGCCGGATGACCAAACGACGCCGGATGTCCCAATAGGGGGATTCCGCTGCGGGCAGCGGGAGCTAGTCGACTTCGAGGTCGACCACCTACCCGGTGAAGCGCGGGACGGGCGGTGCTGTCAGGCCCGCATCCTCTCTGTGTCCGCCGAGCCGAACGTTCGCTTGTGGGCGAATGGTGCGATGCCCGCATACCTCGACCGGTGAAGATGCGCGCTGAGGTACGCCAACCGCAACAGGGATGTCCGTCTGGAAGGTCGGCTCAAGAGACAGGGTCGCCCGAGGCCTCACCGGATCGATGCCGGTCGGAGATACAAGTGAAACCCCGCGGTTCGCCGGGGGTTTTCGCGTTCTCACCCTCATCATCTGACCAGGTGGGCCGCATCGAGGTGGCCGCGGGCAGCGCTGATCGCGAGGCGGGCGTGCTCCTTCGCGCCGACCTGCGCCACGAGCATCGCCCGCGGGATCTCCAGCGCGAACGGGATGCCCGCAGGCAGGGCCGCGAGGATGCCGAGCATGTCGATCTCACCCTCGCCGGGAAAGAGCCGCTCGAAGCGTGCCGTGTGGATCAATCCTGCCGTGGTGGCCGGAATCTCGCCGGGGGCGTCGCACACGTGGGCGTAGTGGAACCACTCGGGCGGAAGCCCTCGCAACTCCTCCACGCTGGATCCCGACCGGGCGAAGTGCAGGAGGTCGATGAGCAAGCCGGCGTTGGGTTGATCCGCCGCCCGCAGGACCCGGGTGGCCTCCGTCAGGTTCGGGGTCTCCGTCCACGACGGAAACTCGAGGTCGATGGTCAAGCCGAGCGGCTCGGCCAACTGACACAGCTCCGCGAATCGATCGGTCTTGCGCGAGAAGTCCGAATCGGGCAGTTGGGTGATGACGTGACGGGCTCCGAGCTCGACACCGGCTTCCAGGAAGCGCAGGTAGTCGCGGGGGCTGTCTCCGGATGTGATACGCGCGAGTTCGATGTCGAGGACCTCGATGCCGGTCGCTGCGAGGTGCGTCTTTGTGGCCCGCATCAACGCCGGATCGTACGCCAGCGGGTAGTGGGGCTCCTGCGCCGTGACCTTGGTCATCCGCAGGCCCACATACCGATAGCCGGCCGCGGCGGCGGCATCGACCAGCTCCGGAGGCGACAGGCTCAGCGCGGTCAGGTGAGCGAGCGAGTAGTCGTGCCGGTGTTCGGTCGTAGCCTCCGTCGGCGTGCTCGCCAGCATGCGCAGTCGCTGGCGGCGGTGCGCGGCCATGCGCAACGGAACACTGTGGAGGTCACCGAAGGCGTCGTAGCCGTCGACGCGCTGAACCACCTCGAAGAAGACGCGGGAGCCGAGCATCTCGGTGAAGAAGTGCAGGAACTCACCACGCTCGCCGCGGTCGTACAGGATCGAGTTCTCGCGAAGGCTGTCGACGAATCCGGCCGGCAGGGAAAGGCGGGCGTCGAGGTCGTCGTAGTAGTTGCCCGGCATCTCGAGGATCGGTGCCCCGCGCTCACGCATGATCCTCGCGCACGCGATCGCGTCATCCGTGGCGAAGGCGACGAGTTGAGGACTCGACACCCCGGGTGCCCAATCGCCACGACGGAGCGGCGTGGTGCTCAACGCGATGCGAACGCGTCCGCTGGGATCCGTCGCCGACCAGTTGCGGATGAGACCGAAGGGGGCCGTGACCTCCGTGGACTCCCCCGGCACGAGGCCGAGCACCGTACGGAAGAACAACGCGGACTGATCGAAGTCGTCGATCGACTCCGTGATCGACACGTGATCGATCTGCCCGAGCAGTGGGGATGGACCGGCCGGTGCCCCGGTCGGACGGAAGTCGTCCAGCCAGCTGGACTCGAGGGTGGAGTCGCAGAAGAACAGGGCGATGCCATCCGGTGCGGCCACCGAACTCAGGTCGGTCTCATCGGGTCCGCGGGGCCTCGCGAGCTTCGGTGCCAGCAACCTGTCCGCACGTCGCATCGAGGCGGTCGGGTCGGTGCTCTCCACTGCGAGCGCAGAGATCGATGCGGTGGCCGGGTCGATCGATCGTTGCGGGGCGAGATTGAGCAGTACTCGAGCATCACCCTGCTCCCACAGCTGCACCGGCTTGGAGCGATGCTGGCCGGTATGGGCGAATCCGAGCGCGCCGAGCGCACGTGAGAGCAGGGGGGCGGAAACCTCGTCCACCGCGAGCTCGGCGAACGCGAAACCGGCGAGCCGAGGAGCCGGTGGCAGGTCGCCGTTCGACGGCGGCTCGGTGACCTCCGCCGAGCCACGCATGGCCACCGCCTCCGCGAGCGCACGCATCGAGCGCATCGCGTCGGTGGCGGCGTGCCTGGGATCCTCCTGTTGATAGACGTCGTTGAAGACCTCGAGAGCGATGGTGCCGGCGTATCCCATGGCGAGGACTGGCTGAGGAAGCCCGCCACGTCGAGCGAACCCTGTCCCGGGAACATCCGGTAATGGAGGCTCCACTCGCGGACATCCATATTCAGTCGCGGTGCATCCGCGAGCTGGACGTGGAACACCTTGTCGCCCGCGATCGGGGCGATGACCGCTGGGTCGTTCTCGATCGAGAGGATGTGGAAGCTGTCGAGACACAGGCCCAGCGCGGCGTGGTCGACCTGCTGGACGATCCGCCAGGCATCCTCGTGCGTCCGGATGCGTCCCCGTGGCACGGCTTCGTACGCGAGCCGCAGTCCGCGCTGCTCCGCGCGGTCCGCCAGGTCATTCAACTGCTCCACGGTGAGATCGTCGTCGTCACGTCCCGTCGAGGTTCGCGAGGAACAGCACACGAGGACGCGCGCGCCGAGCTCGGCCAGCAGGTCGAACTTCCGCTCAGCGTGACGCAGGCTGGCGGCGAACAGGTCGGGAGGGACGGTCTCGACATGGAACGGCTGATAGACCTCGATCGAGAGGCCGAGGCCCGCAGCCTCCTCGGCCAATCGGCCAGGAGACCACGGCGACATGATGAGGTCGTACTCGAGCATCTCCACCCCGGCGAAGCCCGCCGCGGCGGCCGCGCGCAACTTGTCCTCGAGCGTGCCCGACAAGCACACGGTCGAGATGGAGACGTTTCGAGCATCGGGAACGAATCTCATGAGTGGACCGCCGAACGATCGGTGAGGCGAATCGCTGACCGCGGAGTCAGTGCGTCGCGACGTGCTCGACCGTCTCACCGGGCGAGTAGATGTCGAGGATGTTCCAGTGGCCCGTCGTCGGCGTCGGCACGTTGACCATCGCCACGTCGATGACGACCGGGCCCTCCAGCGCGATCGCTCGCTCGAGGGCGGGCTTGAACTCCGCTGCGGAGTCGACCTTGATGCCGGTGACCCCGTACGCTTCCGCGATCGCCGCGAAGTCGGTGTACATGGGATCGTCGGCGTCTCCGAACACGGTCCCGTACGTCGTGTCGAAGGCGGCCTGCTCGAGCCCCGCGATGGTGCCGAAGGCGTTGTTGTTCATCACGACCCAGACGACGGGGACCTTCTGCTCGCGCGCCGTGGCGAGCACCGCCGGGTTCTGCCCGAAGCCGCCGTCGCCCACGAGCGAGACGACGACGCGGTCCGGGCGGGCGATCTTGGCACCGACGGCGGCCGGCGCGCCGAAGCCCATGGTCGCGAAGCCGCCCGGTGTGAGGAACGTGCCAGGAGTGAGGATGTCGAACTGCTGACCGACCCCGTTCTTGTTCCAGCCCACATCCGTGGTGATGATCGCGTCCGGCGGCAGCACCTCCCGAGTCTCGGAGAGGATCCGCTCGGGCCGCATCGGCCAGTCGTCGGAGACCTGCGCATCCGCGTTCTGGAGCTTCACCTGCGCGCGGTTCACGGCGATCTGCGCGAGCAGTTCGTCGCGCTGCACACCTTCAGGAGCGAGTCGGCGCGCGACGCGGACGAGCACGGTCAGCGCGGCCTTGAGGTCCGCCAGCGCGCCGATCGCGAGCGGGTAGTTGCGCCCCAGCTCAGCAGGATCGATGTCGATCTGCATGAGCTTCGTGCCCGGGATGTCGAAGGTGTACTCGGCATACCATGAGCTCGAGTCGGCTTCGGCGAACCGGGTGCCCAGCGCGAGGATCCAGTCGGCCGTGCGGGTCGTCTCGTTGGTGAAGGCCGTTCCCCAGAAGCCCGTCATGCCGAGGACGAGGGCGCTGTCGTCGGGCATCGCACCCTTGCCCATGAGGCTGTGCGCGACGGGGAGCGACAGCAGCCCGGCGAACTCGGCGAGCTCGGCTGCCGCATCCGCCGCGATGATGCCGCCACCGACGTAGAGCACGGGCCGTTCCGCCTCGAGCAGGTTCTGCACGATGCGCTCGGCGACCGTTTCGTCGAGGCTGGGCCTCGCGAGCGAGCGGGTGTTGCCGACCACCTTGTCGAACAGCTCGACGTCGATCTCCGCGGAGAAGACGTCCATCGGCACGTCGACGAGCACGGGCCCCGGGCGGCCGCTCTCCGCCAGGGTGAAGGCCTTGTCCAGCACCTCGGCGATGAGGTGCGGCTGATCGACGCGCCACGCACGCTTGACGAAGGGCCGGTAGATCTCGTACTGCGCCGCATCGGCGTGGAGATTGATCTCCTGGTGCGGATGCTTCCCGAAGTAGTGCGTGGGGACGTCGCCGGCGATGACGACCATCGGGATGGAGTCGAGTGCGGCGTTCGCCACCCCGGTCGTGGCATTCGTCAGACCCGGACCGAGGTGAGTCAGGACAACCCCCGTCCGCTTGGTCACCCGCGCGTAGCCGTCCGCCGCATGAGCGGCGATCTGCTCGTGACGCACGTTCACGAAGGAGATCCGGTCGCTCTGCTCCAGCGCCGCGAGCAGTGCGATGTTCGTGTGCCCGCACAGCCCGAAGACGTGCTCGACGTCGCGCGCTTCCAGGTAGCGGACGATCTGGTTGGACACCAGGTCCTTCATGTGGGTCTCCTTCATCTGTCGAGGTCGTTGGGAAGGGGTCGGCGCGCGGGACCCGTGTACGTGTAGCCGATGGATTTCGGCATCGGACCCTTGATGCGCCCTCCCTGCGTCATCTGCTCGACGGCGTGCGCCAGGATGCCGACCGAGCGCGCGAGGATGAAGACACCGCGTCCCTGTTCTGGAGTCAGGCCCAGCTCGCAGTAGATGATGGCCGTCACCCCGTCGACGTTCATGGGAATCCGCTTCGGTCTCCCCTCGCTGATCGCGTCCTCGACGGCGCGTCCGATCGCCGCGAAGCGGCCGTTCACGACCCCCTCCGCAGCCGCGGCGTCGACGAGCGACAGCAGGCGCGGCGTGCGCGGATCGAGCGGATGGAATCGGTGGCCGAACCCGGGGAAGTAGCGGACACCCGCGTCGCGGTGGCGCTGCAGGACGAGCCGGGTCGCTTCGTCGAGGTGCACCATGTCGTCGAGATGCCCCACACGCCGGAGTTCGGCGTCGATCTCGAGGTACAACTCCATGCACTGCTGGCCGGGACCGCCGTGGACGTCGTCGAGCACATTGATCGCCGAGGCCATCGCGCTGTTGACGGGGGCACCGCAGGTGGTCGCCATCCTGGCGATCGCGATCGAAGGTGCCGCGGGTCCGTGGTCGACGGACGCCACGAGCGCAGCCTCGAAGAGGGCCGCCTGTGCACGCGACGGCAGCTCGCCTCGCAGCATGAGCCAGATGGTGTCGACGAACCCGACGTTTCCGATGAGCTCCTGGATGGGATAGCCGCGAAGCGAGATCTCACCCGGGCGGACGTCGATGATGTCCGTCTGCCACCAACGTCGTGCTTCGTCGACGAGCTCCTGGGGCGACGCGGTCGTCGGCACGCGCTCGTCACCGTGATCAGTGGTCGTGCTCACGGCGCGGCTGCCATCGTCGCGTCCGCCGACTCGAGCACGGCGTCGTAGAAGTCTCCGAACAGCTCCTCGTCGGACGGCCGATCCTCCGCAATGGTGCGCGAGACCCACGTCGTGTTCAGGTAGTGACGGAGGGAGACGTTCTCGGATGTGATGTTGCCTCCCCACGTGCCGCATCCCATCGACGAGGTCATCGGCATCCCGTTCGTGAACGATCCCGCGTTCGCCTTCGAGTTGGGCTGGCGGACCATGATGCGCGACACCGGCATTCGACGCGCGAAGTAGTCGATGTGCGCGTCGTCGGTCGACGCGATGCCGCAGGAATGGCCCTTGCCGCCGATGTCGTAGAGGCGCTTGGCGAGCTCCACCCCGTCTTCGAAGCTCCCCTCGTAGGCGTGGACCGCCATCAGTGTCGTGAGCTTCTCCTTGCAGAACTGCCGGTCCTCGCCGATACCGTCGCCCTCGACCAGGATGAACCTCCGGTCCGCCGGGATGTCGAACCCCGCGGCGTTCGCGAGTGCTTGCGGTGAGACCGCCACGGTGTCGGGCAGACGGTGTCCTTCCTCGTCCCACATCACCGACTGCAGCGCCGCGCGCTCGTCCGCTGAAGCGAGGTAACCGCCTTCTGCCTGGAGCGCTTCGAGCATCTCGCGATATCTCGCCGACGGCACCAGGACGTTGCCATCCGCCGAACAGCCCGAGCCGAAATCCGAGGTCTTCGAGAGCATGCAGTTGCGCGCCGTCTCCTGGAGGTCGGCCGTCTCGTCGACGAACTCAGTCGCGTTCCCCGCGCCCACGCCGTACGCGGGCGTGCCAGAGCTGTACGCCGCCCGGACGAGCCCTTGGCCGCCGGTCGCGATCACCAGGTCGGACCGGCGCATGATCTCCTGCGACGCCGCGAGGCTCGGAAGGGTGATGCACTGCAGGATGTCGGACGGAGCGCCCTCCGCCTCCAGCGCCTCGCGCATGAGCCGGACGGTCTCGAAGGTCGTGTGCTTCGACCGCGGGTGCGGTGAGAACACCACCACGTCGCGAGCCTTGATCGCGTAGATGGCGTTGCCGGCGGGGGTCAGGTCGGGGTTGGTCGTCGGGACGACGCATCCGATGACGCCGACCGGCTTTCCGTACTTGACGAGCCCCTTCTCGGCATCCTCCTCGATGATGCCCACCGAGGGGCTCCGGAGTGCGTCACGAAGGACGCCGCGTATCTTCATCCGCTTGTTCATGCGACTGTCGAAGTCGCCGAGGCCGGACTCCTCGATGCCCATCTCCACCAACCGACGGAACGCGGAGCGGTTCGCGACCGCCCATGCGACGGCCTGGACCAGACGATCGACGCGGTCCTGGTCATAGGTCTCGATGATCGCGAGCGCCGCCCGCGCACGCGCGAACACCTCCTCGAGTTCCTGTTCCTGCTCGGGCGACAGGGATTTCGGTGCTGAAGCAGCCATGACAACTCCGTCCATGGGCGTGGGTGCCGACTGCCGCATGGTAGGCACACGCCGTCGTCGTCGACAAAGCGTGTCCCATTGGGCAGAAAGGGCATCGGAAGTCCGGTGGGCGAGGCCGCACGACGGGGGCAGTTGTACCACTCGATGGGTCGCACGATTGCCCGCTCCAGCTTCCAGGGTTAGCGTCCGAGCGCTGGCCGGAATGACCGACCCCGCAGGTCGGGCAGGTCGGGCGGCATCCCCAGGTGACGTCGGAGGGGCGCGAGCCCCTCCGACGTCGGATCAACGACGATCAAGGAGTCAACGGATGCGCAAACGACTGACCATGAGGTTGGGAGCGGCGGGAGTCGGGGCACTGGTCGTGCTCGCCGTGGCCGCCTCACCCGCCTACGGACTGGTGCGACCCGCCGAACCCGTCCCGCCCGCCGGGCTGACGGGCCTGGAGCCGACCGGCGCCGACATGCCGACCGTCGGCGGCAATCTCGGCAACCAGCACTACTCGGGGCTGACCCGGATCACGAAGCAGAACCTGAAGGATCTCGCACCCACCTGGCGAACCCACGTGTCGGCGGTCGCGCCGGCGTCCGATGACGCGGGGCAGCAGACGACCCCGATCGTCGTCGATGGCGTGATCTACCTCGACACCCCGAGCGGCGGCGTGATCGCCGTCGACGGCGCGACGGGTGATCCTGTCTGGAAGTGGGAGAACGACGTCTACGGGCTGTCGGGCACGCGCCGAGGCGTCTCGGCCGGCGATGGCAGCATCTTCACGCTCGCCGGCGGCAACCGCGTCGTCGCGCTCGACCAGGCCACCGGGGAGGAGATCTGGGCCGTGCAGCCCACCGGCCCCCAGGGTGAGGATCTCGGACGCGTCGGGAAGGTCGCGACCGTGTACTTCGACGGGATCGTCTATGCCCACGCTGCAGACGGCGACCGCGGCGCCGTCGTCGCCCTCGACGCGACGGACGGTTCGTATCTGTGGCACTTCTTCGGCGGGCCGAAGCGCGGCCAGCAGTTCACGGGGGTCGACGGCGTGACGTTCGACGCGTCGCAGACGTGGGGTCCCGTGCTCCCCGACGGCACCGACTGCGCCGAGGAGGGCGGCGCCACGTCATGGATGCACGGCGCCGTGGATCCCGAGCTCGGCATGTACTACATGACGTTCGGGAACGCCCGCAGCTGCACCTCCTCGCAAAACGGGTCCCTCCGTCCCGGCGACAACCTCTTCTCGAGCACGATGGTGGCCGTCGACGCCACCACGGGCGAGTACAAGTGGCACTACCAGTCCATCCGCCACGACGTCTGGGATATGGACAACGTGCACCCGCCGACGCTGGCCGACATCGAGATCGGCGGCGAGGAGCGAAAGGTCGTCTTCTACGGCAGCAAGTCGGGCCATCAGTTCGTGCTCGACCGCACGAACGGCGAGCCGGTGCTCCCGGTGATCGACGAGCCGATGATCACCGACTCGCGGCAGAACCACGCCGTGACCCAGCCCTTCCCCGCGACGCGGCTGCTGCCCGACTGCGTGGTGTGGCAGAAGCTCGACCCGGACGACATCCCCGGAGACCCCTGGCGTGCAGTGCCCAACTACAACGGCTACCAGCCGGACGCGGACGGGAACCTCGTCTTCGATCCCGACAGCTATGTCGCCGTGGACGAACCGTTCCTCACCTATCCCGAGGGCTCCCCGTCGGACCATCGCGAGGGCTGCATGTACGACCCCCAGTGGGACGCGCCGATCCTCTCGACCACCAGCCAGAACGGCGGCGCCGACTGGTCGAACCACTCGTACAGCCACAGCACGAATCTCGTCTACTACCCGTACGGCACGAACCCGGTGGCGCACTTCAACGGCGCTGCCGCGAACGGCCTGCGGCCCATCGGGCAGTACCAGACCGGAGGCATCCTCGCCTACGACGCGTCGACCGGCGAAGTCGCGTGGCGCAACCACCTCGGCACCGACATGTCGCACGGTCAAGGACCGCTGACGACCGCGTCCGACCTGCTCTTCGTCGGGCAGATCGATGGCAGGGTGCTCGCCATGGATGCGGCCAGCGGCGACGTGCTCTGGGACTTCCAGACGGGATCCGGAATCGCAGCTGCGCCCGTCACCTACGAGATCGACGGTGAGCAGTACGTGGCGGTGTTCGCGGCCGGGTCCACCAACCCGTACGGCGGGTCGGTCACAGAGGGCGACTCGCTCTGGGCGTTCAAGCTCGGTGGGAGCTACACGACCGAGTCCGGGAGCCAGGAGGCGCCGGACACGGCACCGCTGACGATCCGTCGCCCGGTGGGCGGCGCTGCCGTCGCGGGCGAGACGGTCGGCAACACGGTGCTCCTCGCACGGACCAGCCGCACCGCCGACACCGCATCAGCGCGCGACAGCGTCTCCCAGAACGGGATGCAGCCCACGCACCTGCGGGTGCCCGTCGGCACCACGGTGACGTTCCGCAACCCCGGAGCCGAGACGTTCCCGAACTTCCCGAACCTGAAACCGCACTGCGCGACGCAGTTCTTCGAGGGCGAGTTCAACGTCGAACTCCAGCCGGGAGAGACGTACCAGCACACGTTCGACCGTGCGGGCGAGTACTTCTTCAACGACTGCACCGATCCGCGTCCGACCGGCAAGATCGAGGTGTACCTCGAGCCGCAGGATCAGCCGGGGTCGCTGACCTTCACGCCGAGCAGGCTCGAGCTCGGCTCGGGAACCGGGCTCTTCACCGGGGTGAACGGCAAGGTCACGGCGCAGTTCGAACTGCCCGCGGGAACCGAGTACGAGGGCGGTGCCGTCCTGCTCACGCCGCTGTCGCCGACTCCGATCGCGGCTTCGAAGGTGACGGCGAACGCGAACCGCATCATCGTCCAGTTCGACGCCGCCGACGTCGACAACAACGTGCCGACAGGGGAGGTGACGCTGACCCTGAGGGCCAACGTGCGCATCGCGCAGGGGGTTCAGGAGCAACTCGCTTCGAGCGCGACGGTGACCGTCATCAAGTAGCCGATCTCCCACGCGCACCGATCCGTCTCCGTCGTCCTCGACGGAGACGGATCGGCCTGTGCGCACCGTGTCCCATTCGGCGAGACTCGACTTTGCACACACCGGATCGCAGACCAGAGTCGCAGGGGCAGCGATGTGCGCGAGCACGCTCGGCCCCGCATCAACAGAGAGGTTGGCAATGCACCCTGACACCGTGGCGGTGACGCCATGACCGACAAGGACCCGGGGCCGGAGCCCGAGGAGGGCGAGCCCGTCGAGCCCGAGAACGCAGCCAAGGCGTCGGAGGCCGCCCTCGGAGACTCCATCTACCCGCACACCGACACCTTCTACGCAGGCCCCGAGCTCAACAAGGGCGTTCCCGCCGACCCCGTGTTCATCCGGGTCCTCTCCGCGATCGAGATCGCCATCGGCGTCACGCTGTTCGCCTTGATCGTCTTCGGCGTCATGTACCAGGTGCTCGGACGGTACTTCCCCTCGATCAGCTGGGTCGGCGCCGGCGAGGTCGCCCTCATGTCGATGATCGCGATGACCTTCATCACGACCGGATACCTCGTGGGCCGCAACGGCCATATCGTGCTCGAGATCTTCGACGAACTGCTCGCCGGAAGGCGGCTCTTCGTCGCCCTGCGGGTCACCTCGGCGGTCATCATGGTCGCCACGAGCCTCGCCCTCGCATACGAGGCCTTCGTGAAGATCGAGACCGAGTGGGGCAGGCTCAGCGCGGCGATGCACGTGCCGGTCGGGACGCTGTACCTCTTCGCCCTGGTCGGGTTCCTGTCGGCGGCGATCCACTCCACCTTCAAGATCCCTTTCGCGAACCGTCCGGAGCGCAAGCTCGACATCGGCGAGATGGAAGGCTGATTCTTGGACCTCTGGCTCTACTTCCTGCTGTTCGTCGTCCTCCTCCTGCTCCGGGTGCCCGTCGCGTTCGCGATGATCGCGTCGAGCATGCTGTACTTCTACAGCCACGGCCTGTCGGCGGGCTACGCGATCTCGTCGATCGTGAACGGGATCAACAGCTTCCCGCTGCTCGCGGTTCCGCTCTTCATCTTCGTCGGCACCATCGCCAACCATCTCGGCATCGCCACGCGGCTCTACGACCTGGCCCGGGCGCTCCTGCCTCGGCTGCGCGGCAACCTCGCCTACGTGAACCTCGGCACTGCGATCGGCTTCTCCTGGATCAGCGGCTCCGCGCTCGCCGACGCCGCTTCGACGAGCAAGGTTCAGATCCCCCAGATGCTCAAGGCCGGCTACCCATACGGATTCTCGGCGGGCCTCACGGCATCGGGTTCGCTCATGAGCACCGTCATGCCTCCGAGCATTCCCGCCGTGCTGTTCGCCGCGACCGCGTCCATCTCGACCGGTGCCCTCTTCGCCGGCTCGATCATCCCGGCCATGCTCATGGCACTCGGATTGGCCGCGTACATCTTCTTCTGGGTGCGCCGGCACCCCGACGTCGCGGTGAGCCGGCCGTTCGTCGGTTCGATGCTCGCCAAGGCGGCCGTGCGAGTGATCGGACCGGCCATGCTGCCCGTGATCATCCTCGGCGGCATCTTCAGCGGGCTCTTCACCCCCACCGAGAGCGCGGGCATCGCGGCGGTCTACATGCTCGTCCTGGGTGCGATCTACCGCACGCTGACCTGGCGGGTGTTCTGGAATGCCGCGAAGGAGACGGTCGTGATCTCCGCTGGGATCCTCCTGATCCTCGGCGCGTCGAACCTCATGGGTCAGGTGCTCGCCCGCGAGCAGGTGTCGCGGACGTTGGGCGAGTGGCTCACGGGATTCACCGACAACCCGATCGTGTTCCTGCTGATGCTCAACGTGCTGCTGATCCTGCTCGGCATCCCCCTCGAGGCCCCGCCGGTGATCCTCGTGCTCGTGCCGATCCTCATGCCGATCATCGCGCAGTTCGGAATCGATCCGGTGCAGCTCGGCGTCATCATGATCCTCAACCTGATGATCGGATCGCTGACGCCACCGGTCGGCGCAGTGCTGTTCGTCGTCGGGTCGATCACGCGCAGGCCGATGGGGGAGCTGTTCCGTGGCATCCTGCCGTTCCTGATCCCGCTCGGAATCGTCCTGCTGCTCCTGACCCTGTTCCCGGTGATCGTCACGAGCCTGCCGACGCTGCTCGGCTTGATGTAGCGCGGCCGCCTGCCTCCGATGCGCTCCGCGGCGCGGAGCCCGCGACGCGGGACATCGGAGGAACCCGGATGGTCGCCGGAAAGGAATGACGCATGGCCAGGAAGCTGTTCGTGCTGAACGGCTCGAACCTGAACATGCTCGGTCTGCGCCAGCCCGAGCTGTACGGCTCCGCGACGCTGGACGACGTGCGCAGCGACTGCGAGCGGGTAGCAGGCGAGCTGGGGTTCGAGCTCTTCTTCGCGCAATCCAACGCCGAGCACGAGATCGTCGAGTGGGTGCACGACGCCTTCCGCCAGCAGGCGATCGTCGTGATCAACCCCGCGGGCTTCAGCTTCCGGTCGGTGCCGCTGCTCGATGCGCTCAGGATGCTCGCCCGCCCCGTCGTCGAGGTGCACATCACGAACATCCACGCCCGCGATGCCGTCTACCAGCACTCCCTCATCTCGTCGGTCGCGCGCGTGGTGATCGCAGGCGCGGGCGTGTACGGATACGAACTTGGGATCCGCGCCGCCGACCGGTTGGCGCCCGAAGGCGGCGAGTGACGGCGTGATCTCCGAAGCGGCGGTGATGTTGCGATCGGGGCGGCGGCTCAGCCGAGGGCGATCGCGTCGGCGGCCTCGATTCCGAACACCAGCGCCTTCGTCAGTGCCGTCCCCGTCATGTAGGACGCGCCGTGGAAACCGCCGACGACCTCGCCCGCGGCACAGAGTCCGTCGATGCGGCTTCCGTCGACGCGCTTCACCGAGGTGTCCACCGCGACGCTGAGTCCGCCGAAGGTCGACGTCATCGCCGTCACTGCCGGGTACGCGTAGAACGGCCCGGTTGCCACGGGCACGAGCGCGCCCACGCCGTTCACGAGACCCGTCCGGCCGAGCGGGTCGTCATGGCGACCCGACACGCTCCCGTTGTACTGCGCGACCGTGCGCTCGAGCCGTTCCGGAGGGATTCCGAGCTCGCGGCCGAGCGCCGGGATGGTGGGTGCGCTCACGAGGTGCCCGAGCTCCTCGAGCCGCTCCATGTCCGAGAGCGGAACTCCGGGCTTCGAGCGTGCCCGCACGACGGAGTCGAAGATCTGGAAGGCCATCCGCCCCGGCTGGCTCAGCACCGCGGATCCGAGGTCCTTGTACGACTCGGACTCGTCGGCGAAGCGCTCGCCGCGAAGGTTCACGAGGATCGCACCGAGATAGTTGGCGGTCAGCAGCTCGTGCTCCTCGTCGTTCGTTTCGGCATGCTGGCCATAGGTGCCTGCGACGTGCCCGACGTCGGCCAAGCCGGCACCGAGCATCCATGCCATTCGAAGCCCGTCGCCGGTGTTGCCGACGCCGCCGTACGGCATGGCGTCAGCCTGGTCCGGCACGAACAGCTCGAGCAGCTCGCGTGAGCGCGAGAACCCGCCGCTGGCGAGGACGACCCCCGAGTTCGCCACGAGGACTCCGCGCTCGGACCTGATGCCGACCACCCTGGAGCCATCGGTGACCAGTCCATCGGCCGCGTGCGCGGGGAGGATCATGGCACCCGCGGCCACCGCCTCGTTCTCGAGGTGCGCGAGCAGATCGCCGATGCGGATGAGATGCGCCCGCGCGACCGTCATCCCGGCACTGACCTTGAGCTCGTCGGTCCACGCTCCGGCACGATCGATCGCGGCGACCGCGTTCGCCTGCCGGTGGACGAGCGCCTCCAGCAGCGCCTCGTCGGCGTAGCCCCCGCCGGTCTCCGACATGTCCGCGAGGAAGAGGTCGTCGGAGTCCTCGACGCCTGCACGGCGCTGGAGCGTCGTGCCGGACAGGGCGAACCATCCTCCGCTCATCGCGGAGCTTCCTCCGAGCCGGTCGCGCTTCTCCACGAGGGCGACCCTCCGTCCGTGCGCCGCGAGGCGCCGCGTCGCCGCCAGGCCCGCGAGTCCGCCGCCGACGACGATCGCGTCGAATTCCCGGCCCTCTCGCTCCGTCATCGCCGGGCCTCCCCGTCATGCGATGGGGTCACGATCGCTCCGACGCCTCGGTATCGGCCAGGAACCCGGCGACGTCGACCGTTTCGCCGGTACGGCCGGCGAGCGCTGCCGCCTCGACCAGCGCGAGCGTGCGTGAGGCATCCTCGGCTGAGACGAGTGGCTCCGCCGATCCGCGCGCGACCTCGACGAAGTGGTCGAGCTGTGCCTGGAACGAGCCCCGCGGCGCGACGGGAAGGTAGGTGCGCGACAGTGGCGAGTGCCAGTCGGCGGGCACGGAAGGGTCGTAGGCGTACTTCGCGAGGTTCGGCACCGACAGCGCTCCGCGCGTGCCCACGATCCGGTAGGCCACCCCATCGGGCAGGAATGGGAAGGCGAGCGTCTCCTCGGTGGCCTGGTCCCAGCCCCACGGCGACGCCCCGGCGTCGGAGGCTAGGAGGCTTCCGACCACTCCGCTCTCGAACCTGAGGTTCAGCGACACCGTGTCCTCGACCTCGAGACCGCGCGCATGCGAGCTCCGCATCGCCTGGATCTCGGCGACCTCGCCGCACAGGTACCGCAGAAGATCGAGGTCGTGCACGACGTTGATCAGCGTCACGCCGGCGCCCGCCTCGCGATGCCAGGGGGTGTCCGTGAAGTACGCGTCCTCCTTGCGCGCAGACCAGAGACCACTGACGGCGACGACCTGTCCGAGTTCGCCGTCGCGGATGGCGCTGCGGGCGCGCGCGACCGCGGGATGGTGCCGCCGATGGTGACCGACGAGGAGTCGTCCATCCAGACGGGTGACGGTGTCGACGAGCAGGCGGGACTCCGCGTACGTCCTGGCCACGGGCTTCTCGAGGAGTACCGCGACGCCGGCCTCGAGGCATTCGACGGCCGTCTCGACATGGAGCGGGTTCGGATTGGCGATGATGACTGCATCGAGCCGCTCCGCTTCCAGCATCCTCGCGGCGTCCGCGTACGCGGGACACCCGAGATCCACGTCGAGAGGCGGGACGGGGTCGGCGATCGCTGCCAGGGCCGCGCCGGACGCCGCATGGATGAAGCCGATGTGCTGGCGCCCCATGAAGCCGGCTCCGACCACCCCGATGCGAACGGGCACGGGTTCGGATGCGGTCACGGCGCCTCCCTGCATCGTCGCCGTCGCGATGGTCCGGACCGAGCGTATGCCACGATGGAGCGACGCGCTGGAGTCGTTCCATTCAGCGGCGAACGCCACCGCCGACAGCCCGGAACCGGATGTTCCACTCGACGGGACATGGCTTTGCGAACCGATCGAAGTCCGTCAGAGTCGGCACTGCCACCGGGCCGTAACCTGACAGCGTGGTCGACGAGGATCTCGCCCCGTGCGAGCGGTGTCGACCGGATGTCGCGCTCCGGCCATCGAATGTCACGTCAGAGCTCGCACGAGGACGTGCGCAAACAAGAGGAGAGTCCCATGGGCACAGCCCGCTCGACGCGCCGAGGCCGAATCGCCGCGTCGGTGCTCGCAGCAACCACCCTCGTCGTCACCGGCTGTGCCGGAGGCGGCGGCGCTCCCGAAGAGACCGGCGACGCGGGCGCGTCTGAGAACAAGCCCGTCACACTCAGTGTGGCGACGAGCCAGAACGAGCAGACGCCGAACTACTTCTGCGGCGTCGAGCTGCTGAAGGAGCGCCTGGAGGAGGCCGACATCGGCTTCACCGTCGACCTGTATCCGGCCAGTCAGCTCGGACCGGACGCCGACCGCTTCCCGCAGGTCCAGGCAGGTGACATCGACATCGACCTGCAGGGTGCATCCGCGCTCAGTGCCACGTACGAGCCGATCGGCGTCGTGGATGCCGCGTACGCGTTCAACGACGTGGACCACGCGTTCGAGTGGATCGATGAGAGCTCGGAGGACCTGTTCTCGGGCTTCCACGAGGCCACGGGTGTCAACATCGTCGACGGCTGGTACTTCGGCAACCGTACCTTCACGACCAAGGACGTCGAGGTGCACGGCCCCGAGGACCTGGCGGGCGTGCCCATCCGGTTCCCGAACTCCCCGATCTTCCTCGCGAACGCGGAGGCGCTCGGTGTGACCAACCCCGTCTCGGTTGCGGTGGAGGAGGTCTACACCGCCCTGCAGCAGGGGATCGCCGTGGGCCAGGAGAACCCCATCGTCGCGACGCGCTCGTCGAGCTACGACGAGGTCCTGAACACCGCGATCCTCAACGACCACAACGTCGGCATCCACTGGATCCTCGTCAGCGACAAGACGTACGAGAAGATGAGCGAGGAGCAGACGGCACTGCTCGAGGAGACGATCCACGAGATCCGCCCCGAGAACCGCGAGTGCGTCGATGAGGCGACCGAGGAGATCCTCGACGAGTACCGCGCGAACGACGCGTTCACGGTGATCGAGCAGGAGGACATCGACATGGATGCCTTCATCGGCCAGGCGGAGGAGTACTTCGAGGGATACTTCACCGGCGAGAACCTCGAGGCCTACCAGGCCATCCGCGAGACCGCCGGCTGACTCCGGCGACCGGCGAACGGGGTGGGTGCGAATGGGCACCCACCCCGTTTCCGTGGTGGTCACCGGATCAGTGCTGGCCTGCGGCGGCGATCCGACGACTCAGCGTGATGGCCGCGGCATGAACGGCCGGCGCGATGCGATCCGGAACCACGTTCGAGACCGAGCCGGTCGCGGAGATCGCGGCGATGGGCGCCCCGCCTTGGCCGAGGATCGCGCTCGCCGCGCAGGCGCGGCCGTTCACGCTCTCCTCCTTCTCGGTCGCCACCCCGAGCCTGCGGATGTCCACCAACTCGCGCAGGAACGCCGACGGTTCGGAGACGGAGTGCCGCGTGTGCACGTCCGGTCGACCCTGGATGATGCGCCCGACGACATCTTCTGGAGCGAACGCCAGGATGGCCTTTCCGAGCGCCGTCGCGTGCGCGGGGAGGCGGCCGCCGATCCTCGCCAGCGGGGTGCAGGTGGGCTCTCCGTGCACGATCGCGACGAAGACCACGTCGGCGCCGTCGAGAACAGCGAGGTTCACCGTTTGACCGGTCGCGTCGCGCAGCTCGGTCATCACGGGGAGCGCGAAGTGGCGAAGCCTTCGCGGCTGCTCGACGCTCTGGGCCAGCTCGAAGAGGCGGACACCGAGAAAGAGCCTGTCGCCGTCGCGGTCGAGGAAACGCTGCGCGACGAGGTCGGCGGCGATCCTCGAGACCGTGGACTTCGGAAGGTTGGCGCGCCGGGCCAGCTCCGAGACTCCCAGCCCTTCGTCGTGCTCGCCGAACGCGTCGAAGACGGCCGTCACACGGTCGAGCACGCTGACCGACTCGGTCCAGTCGGCGGTCCGCATGTCTCACGCAGCCGAGAGTCGACGACTGACGGACGTGCCTGCGGCACGCACCAAGGGCGCGACGCGATCCGGGTCCATCGCTCCGCTGGGACCGGCGATGGAGATCGCGCCCAGCACGATGCGGTCACCCGAGAGCACGGGACTCGCGACCGCGAGGATGCCGGGGTACGAGACCTCCAGGTCCGTCGCCACGACCGCAGCGCGCACGTGAGTGAGCTCGTCGCGGAACCGGTCGGCGGCGGTGTCGATGAGCGGCGCACTCACGCGGTCCACGACGCCCTGGTCGGCGCAGAAGGCGAGGTAGGCCTTGCCGCTGGCGGTCGTCAGTGCGGGCGAGTGCATGCCGGCGCGGGTGGGGAGCATCGGAAGGCGGCCGGCGACGGCGGCGATCGACACCATGTCCGTCCCCTGCTGGACCCAGAGCCCGACGCGTTCTCCCGTGATATCCCGGAGTTGCCGGATGACGGGCGCCGCGGCGGTGAGGAGCCGGCGAGGGAGGCTCGCGCGGGCACCGAGCTCCCAGAGACGGAGCCCGAGCGTCACGCCGTCGTCCGTGCGCTCCAGGTAACGCTGGCCGGTCAGCTCCGCGACGAGGCGCGAGACGGTGGATTTCGGCAGGTCGGTGCGCATCGAGAGATCGGTGATCGAGATCGAGCCGCCGGATTCCTTCACCGCGTCGAGGATCGCGATCATGCGACCGAGCACGGAGACCGGTGCGCCCGAGGGAGCGGGGATCGTGTTCCATTCGGCGAGACTCGTCATCGAGTATCCCCTTCCAGCGGCTTGAATCGTCGTCGATCGCCCTTCGACTTCGAACGTACTAGTTAGTACAGATCCATGCAATGCTGTTCCGAGAAACCCGCGGGTACCATCGCCGGTGGCCGCAGAAAGGCGCCATGCGCACATCGATCGCCACGGTCTGCCTGAGCGGCACACTCGATCAGAAGCTCGTCGCGGCACACGAGGCGGGATTCGATGGAGTCGAGGTATTCGAGCCGGATCTGGTGGCCTCCCCCCGGTCGCCTGAGGCGATCCGCGCGCGAGCCGAGCAGCTCGGGCTGTCGCTCGACCTGTACCAGCCCTTTCGCGATTTCGAGGGCGTCGGCCCCGAACTCCTCGAGCAGAACCTTCGTCGAGCGGCGGCGAAGTTCGCCCTCATGAATCGCCTGGGCATCGCGACCATGCTGCTGTGCAGCAATGTCGCGACGGCCCGCAGCGGGGATGAGCAGCTCGCCGCGGTCCAATTGCGGCAACTGGGGGACGTCGCCGACCGCTTCGGTGTTCGCATCGCCTACGAGGCGCTCGCCTGGGGCCGATTCGTCGACAGCTATGAAGCGGCCGCCCGAATCGTGCGCCTCGCCGACCATCCACGCGTGGGCCTGTGCCTGGACAGCTTCCACATCCTGTCGAAGGGGCATGATCCCGAGGCGATCGAGACCATACCCGCCGACTCGATCTTCTTCGTCCAGATGGCCGACGCCCCACTCCTCTCGATGGACGTGCTCTCGTGGAGCCGGCACCACCGCCTCTTCCCAGGCGAGGGCGGCTTCGACCTCGGGACCTTCATGGCGCACCTCGTCCGCACGGGCTACGACGGTCCCGTCTCGCTCGAGGTCTTCAACGACACGTTCCGCCAGGTCGATCCGCTCGCTACGGCGGTCGAGGCCCGACGCTCACTGCGCTGGCTCGAGCATGTGACGGCCCTGTCCTTGGGCTCCGCTGCCGGCGGCGGCGCCGCTCGGATGTCGACCGCCTCGCTTCCGGCCGTCGCGCCGCCTGCCGACGTGAACTACGTGGAGTTGCGAACCGGCGAGCTGCAGGAGCTCAGGCGCCTCCTCATGCAGTTGGGCTTCCGCTCCCATGGAGAGCACCGGACCAAGCGCGTCGAGCTGTGGTCGCATGGGGCCGCTCGGGTCGTGATCGGAGCGCCGGACTCCGAGCACGTGCAGCCGACGGTGGCCGGCATCGGCCTCTCGGTGAGGGATCCGGCCACCGCATTGCGACGGGCGAAGGACCTCTTCGCGTCCGAGGTTCCCCGGGACGAGCGACCAGGCGAAGAACCGCTCCTCGGTGTTCGAGCTCCCGACGGGTCGGAGGTGTTCTTCGGCGCCGAGGGGGCAACGGAGCCGAGATGGGTGAGTGAGTTCGGCATTCCCGGACACGATGACCCGCACCTGATCGAACGTGTCGATCACGTCAACCTCGCCCAGCCCTGGCAGCGCTTCGATGCCGCGGTGCTCTTCTTCCACTCGGTGCTCGATCTCGGCGCCGAGGCATCGATCGACGTGGCCGCACCGGTGGGCCTCGTACGCAGCCAGGTCCTTCGCAGTGCCGACGGAATCCTGCGAATCGCCCTGAACCTGGTGCCCTCAGGAGCCAGCGACGATGCGATCCTCCCGCAGCACATCGCCTTCGCGTCCTCCGATGTCATCGCGCTCGCCCGAGGGGCGCGCGAGCGCGGCTTCGAACCGCTCGACATCCCCGGCAACTACTACGACGATGTCGAGGCGCGCTACCAGCTCGAACCCGGCCTCATGGAGGAGCTCAGGGAACTGAACGTCATGTACGACCGGGACGAGGACGGGGAGTTCCTGCACTTCTATACCCATCCCATCGGGACCGTGTTCCTCGAGGTCGTCGAGCGACGTGGAGGATACGCCGGATATGGCGCGCTCAACGCGCCCGTCCGGCTCGCTGCCCAGTACGAGCATCGCCGCGTCGCAAGTCAGGGAGCTCCCGCGTGATCCGACACGTCGCCGTCTTTCGATTCGTCCCCGAGTTCACGACCGAGCATCGGGAGCACTGGATGGCGCTCGTGCGGGCCCTGCCGGACCGGATCCCCCAACTGCGCAGCATGACCGTCGGTGCGGACGTGCTGCGTGGCCCGGCGTCGTACGAGCTCGCGATCGTCGCCGACTTCGATGATCTCGACGGCTTGGAGGCCTACACGCGGCATCCGGCACACGCCGAGGTGCTGAGGATCTCCGCACCGGTGAAGGCATCGCTTGCGACGGTCGACTTCGAGATCCCGGATGCGTCGTGACCGATCAGATGCGAGCCCCCGGATCTCCTCCCGGGCCGCGGCCCGGACCGTTCCTCGTCGGCCTGATCGGCGAAGGCATCGGAGCATCGTTGACCCCGGCGATGCATGAAGCGGAGGCCACGCAGATGGGACTCGACTACGAGTACCGCATCTTCGACCTCATCGAGCTCGGCCGGCCAGCCGGCGACGTCGGAGCGATACTCGCCGAGGCGAGGGCCGACGGCTTCACGGCGATGAACATCACCCACCCCTGCAAGCAGCTCGTCCTCGAACTCGTCGATGAGCTGGACGCGGATGCCGCACACCTCGGAGCGGTGAACCTCGTGGTGTTCGACGACGACCGCCTGGTCGGGTACAACACGGATTGGATGGGGTATCGCGACGGTCTCACGACGGGCCTGCCGGGAGCGTCGTTCGAGCGCGTCGTGCAGATCGGCTGCGGCGGCGCGGGCGCTGCGACCGCATACGCGCTCCTGACGAAGGGCGCGGAGCGGCTCGAGCTGTCGGACGTCGACGACACTCGCGCGGAGGATCTCGCCGCCCGGATGCGCGCCCATTTCCCGACGCAGACCATCGTGACGCTCGAGCCGGGCGACCTTCCCCAGGCCATCGCCCGCGCAAGCGGCGTCGTCCATGCGACACCGTTGGGGATGCTCCACCATCCGGGGACGGCGTTCGACCTCGACCTGCTGCGGGAGGGAGCCTGGGTGTCGGATGTCGTGTACCGACCGCTCGAGACGGATCTCGTGCGGCAGGCGGCCGAGCGAGGGCATGCCGTGCTCGACGGCGGTCGGATGGCCGTGGGCCAGGCATGCGCTAGTCTCCGAATCATCACGGGCATGCTGCCCGATCGTGACCGGATGCAACGGCACTTCCGTGCGCTCATCAGCGCTGAGGAGCAGTTCGGCGCTGGAGGGGGCCAACAATGAGCGAGCGGTTGAGCGAGGTCAGCGACAGCGGGATGACCGAGCGTGCCATCCGGACCCAGGGCGACATCCTCGAGGTCGCCACCGCCGAGTTCGCAGCGAACGGCTACGCGGGTGCGCGGGTCGACGAGATCGCCGCCCGCACGCGCACGACGAAGCGCATGATCTACTACTACTTCGGCTCGAAGGAGGGGCTCTACCTCGCGGTCCTGGAACGCGTGTACGCGCAGATCCGACGGGTCGAGCGCGGCATCCACATCGACGAGATGTCACCGGACGAGGCGCTGCGCACGCTCGCGGAGGCGACGTACGACCACCACACGACGCACGAGGAATTCATCCAGCTCGTCAGCATCGAGAACATCCATCGGGCCGAGCATCTGCGTCAGTCGCAGACGATCCTGCGCGAGAACGTCACGGCCATCACCCTGCTCGAGCAGGTCATCGAGCGAGGTGTGCGTGAGGGCATCTTCCGCGACGATGTCGATGCGCTGGACGTGCACATGGTGATCAGCGCCTACGCGTGCTTCCATGTGGCCAACCGGCACACGTTCGCTGCCATCTTCGATCGGGACATGCTCGACCCCGCGCTCCAGGAATCGCACCGACGACTCATCGGCGACATGATCGTCGCCACGATGACGGATCGTCGCAGCGCCGGAGGCGAGCGCTGAGGGGCGTCAGACCGCCCTCGACCCGCCCGGGGCCAGGCGACGCGTGAGCATCAGCGCAGCAGCCCGGATGGCCGGAGCGAACCGGTCGGCATCGAATCCGTCCGCGCATCCCGAGACCGACACCGCCCCGACGAGCCTGCCCGAGGGCGCGAACACCGCGCTCGCCGCGCAGGACACGCCGGCCCCGAATTCCCCGACCTCGGTCGCGAGTCCGCCCCCTCGGATGTCGTCGAGCTGACGGCACAGCACCGCCGGATCGCGGATCGTGTGGGCCGTCCATGCCTCGAGTCCTGCGGCGACGACCTCCTCGACGTCGGCAGCGGGTGCGTGCGCGAGCACGGCCTTCCCCAGCGCGGTGGCGTGGATGGGGAGCCGCCCGCCGATGCGGACGGTCGGCGGTGCTGCGAAGCGACCGCGCATGACGGCGATGCAGACCATCTCGCGCCGGTCGCGGATGGCCAGGTGCACGTTCTCCCCCGTCGTGGTGCGAAGGTCGGCCATCACCGGCAGGGCGGCGGCCCTGAGCTCCCGCGGCTGCTCGGCGAGCTGCCCGAGCTCGAAGAGCCGCAGGCCCAGATGGATCCGCTTCCCATCGCGCTCGAGGTATCTCTGCCGCACGAGCGTCGCGACCAGCCGGGAGACCGTGGACTTGGGAAGGCCGGCGCGCAGCGCGAGCTCGGAGATGCCCAATCCCCGGTCGTCCTGGTCGAAGGCCTCGAGGATGGAGGTCATGCGGTCGAGGACGCCGAGCGCGTCGCCTGCGGCAGCGTCGCGCATGGATCACGCCACCTGCAGTGCCAGCCGGTGCGTGAGGGCGAGCGCCGCGTGCCGCACCAGCGGCATCATCCGGTTCGCGTCCATGTTCGTCACCGGGCCCGCGACGGAGATCGCGGCGACCGGCAGCCGTTCCGGTGACAGGACCGGGCTTGCCACCCCGACCACTCCGGGGAACGTCTCGCAGCGGTCGACGGCGACGGATTCCGTGCGAACCGTGGCGAGCTCCCGTTCGAGCATGTGACGCCGCTGGGGGTCGAGGCCGGCCATCACGCTGGCGAGGATGGACTCGTCGCTCGTGAATGCGAGGACCGCCTTGCCGAGCGCGGTCGTCGCCGAAGGCACTCGGACTCCCGCCCGGGACGGGACCGGTCGCAACCGGCCCCGCACCGAGATCACCGAGAGCATGTCACGCCCCTCCTGAACCGCGACGTTCAGGTGCTCGCCGGTCGCGTTGAACAGCTCGGCCAGCACCGGCAGTGCCGCGATGCTGAGGCGCCGCGGGGTGCTGGCGCGCGCTCCGAGCTCGAAGAGCCTCAGGCCGATCACGACTCCGTCTTCGGCGCGCGTCAGGTATCGCTGCCGGATGAGGTCGCCGACGAGCCGTGACACGGTGGATTTCGGGATGCCGGTGGCCAGCGCGAGCTGGGTGATCGTGGTCGTGCCGTGCGACTCGCGGACCGTGTCGAGGATGGCGAGGATCCTGTCGAGCACGGACACCGGCTCGTCTCTGAGAGCGGATCGCATGAGTGCAGTATCCGTCGAGTTCACGGGGGCGGCAAGCGCGCCTCGCATCGACGCTGCCATGGTCCCACTCACTGGAACATCGGCGTCCGTGGGCGCCATCGCGTGGCGCGCAGCGGGGGCCCGAACTCGTCCACGCGGACGGGTTCGGACCCCTTCTCGTCGGGCCAGCGTGCCGTGATGCGGCGTCAGGCCGCGCAGAACGGCTTGATGCCCATGGCGCTTTCGAGGCCCCCCAGCACGTGCTGCTTGAAGAACTCGTCGCCCGCCAGCGGAGCATCGGTCCAGGCAGCAGCGTCGTGACCGAGCGTCGTCAGCCACGCCCGACCGCCGTCGTAGTACTGGCACCAGCTCACGGGGTGGGATTCGCCGTGGCCGGCCGGGGTCGCCTCGCTCGTGGCCTGGTCGACCTCGAGCAGCACGTTGACGAAGCTGGGATACGGCACCAGGTTGTACCACTCGTCCTTGAACGCCCACGTCTCCGGCAGGAACGACGTCGAGACGTCGTTGCGGTTGATGGTCTCGACCGTTCCGTCGCGGTTCGGTCCGTGGTTGTAGAAGTTCGCTCCGCCCAACAGGCCTTCGTAGTACGGCCAGTGGTACTCGGCTCCGAACGCGTTGTGGATGCCGACGAAGCCGCCGCCGCCGCGGATGTACTGCATGAGCGTCGTCTGCGCCGAGTCGTCCAGCGTGTCGCGGTTGGAACTCAGGAACACGACCGCCTGGTAGTTGTTCAGGCGGAACTGCGAGAGGTCCTCGGTGTAGTCGGCTGCGATCCCTCGCTCCGCCGCCCAGGCGATGAGGGCGGCCTGGGCGATGTTGTTGGCGTTCAGCGGCGGGTTCAACCCCGGTGCCAGCGGCGTGCCGAGGTGGGCGTGGCGCGGACCCGCGGTGCGGCTCCAGATGAGGATGCGCTTCGGCTCATCCGCGGTCCAGCCGTTGCCCCATTCGTTGTAGCAGGCGGGATCGGCACCGCGGCACACGCCGTAATCCTTGATCTCGTCGAGGTAGATCTGGCTGGCGGTCGCGGGCTGTCCGGAGAGTCCGTTCCCGGGGTCCTTGTCATTCAAGGCCGTTCCCCCGACCGCCATGCCCGCGCCGAGCGCTGCCGCGGCGACGAGGGCGACTCCCGAGCGTATGAGCGATTTCATGTGATCTCCTTTGATCGTTCGTGCTGATGCCTCGGGTGCGCCAAGCGCGATCGGCCCGGGGGTGGTGTGAATCTAGGCGTCCCCGAAGCCGGCGGGCAAAGCTCGTTCCACCCAGTAAGCCGGCCGGGTCCTGCAGCCCGTGAGATCCGTTTCAGGCGCTCGCCAGGGGTGGATCGGTCGGCTCTCGCCTGGGCGACGAACCTGCGTCGATGGCCGTCGCCCGTCTCAGTGGATGGATCCGGGATGGACACGGACGTCGGACGTGCCCTTCACTGGAGAGCGGAGGCGCGATGGACGACGGACGATTGCTCGTCGTATGCAAGGACGACAGCTCGCTCGAGGTGATCGACCTGGAGATGTCGAGAGCCGCGGGGGCGGTGCTCGCCTCGGGCTTCACGCCGCATGAAGTCGTGGCGACGCGCGACGGACGACGTGCCTACATGCCCGTCTACGGCGACACGGGCGTCGGGTCCGCGGGAAGCGACGGTCAGCGGGTCGATGTCGTCGATCTCCTCACGTTTCAGCTCGTCGGCGCAATCCGGCTGCCCTTCCCGAGCCGTCCGCACCAGTCCGGTCTGCTCCCGAACGGTCGCGTGATCGTCTCGACGGAGCTCGACGAATCAGTCAGCGTCATCGACCCGCGAACCCTCCGCGTCGTCGCGCGGCTGCCGACCGGCCAGGCGGAGTCCCACACGTTCGCGGTCAGCGTCGACGGACGTCGCCTCGTGACGGCCAATGTCGGGCCTGGGAGCGTGAGTGTCATCGATGTCCCGTCGCGTAGGCTCCGCGGCGTCGTGCCGGTCGCAGGGAAGGTGAATCGCATCTGCCTCGAACCCGATGGACGGCTCGGCTACACGGCTGACCAGGGTTCGCCTCGCATCGCCGTCATCGATGCACAGCTCATCGAGCAGGTCGCCTCCATCGAGCTGCCATCGATCGGATTCGGCACGGCGGTGACGTCGGGCGGTTCGCACCTCGTCGTGGCGCTCAGGACGGCGTCGGAGATCGCGGTGGTCGATCTCCGATCCCGCGAAGTCGTGCATCGAGTCGCGACGCCGGATCACCCGCAGGCGATCGTCCTTCATCCGGACGGCGTCCGCGCGTACTCCGCTTGCGACGCCGCCGCCTGCGTCGTCGAGGTCGACATCCGGGCGGGGCGGCTGCTGCGTCGCATGGAGACCGGTCGCAATCCCGATGGGATCGCCTGGTGCCCGCGCCCCACGCCGGCCTCGAAGGACTGATACGCCGTATTCATCTGGCCGTCGCTCCCGAGCCGCGTGATTGCGCGGCATCCGCGCGGACTGGAACTCGAAGAGTCACCGGATCGATGCCGGTCGGAGCCATTTGCAACCATGCGTACTCATGCTCAGAGCTCCGCCGACTCCGGACCGAAGTCGCTCGGGACTTGCTCGGTCATTCGGGACGGTCTCGGCGCGGTGGGAGCCTCGTCTGCCACAGGTACGGCTCCCTGCGCGAGTTTGAGACGAGTCCAGACGTTCATGTTGATGATCACCGCGGCGATCTCAGCGACCTCCTTCTCGTCGAAGTGGGTGCGGAGCTCATCGTGCAGCTCGGCGAAGTGCGAGATGTCGTACTGCGTGAGGCCCTCGCAGTACGCGAGCGCGACCTTCTCGGCGTGCGAGAACCTGTCACTCTCTCGCCAACTCGGGAGATGGGCGACCACATCCGACGGGATCCCCAGTCGGGCTGCCACCTCGGTGTGAAGGATGAGACAGTACGAGCACGGGTTGAGCTGGGCCACCCGCAGGCGCAGGAGTTCGGCAAGACGTGGACTCAACGACAGCTCGGCCCTGTAACCGAATCGCGCCGCCATCTGCTTCGCGAGGTCGTGGAACGGCGTGAGGTCGGGATCGAAGCGGGTGTTCTCGAACCGAACTCCCGACCGGCGGATCTCCCTGTCAGCGCGCATCCGCCGCGCTGTCGTTCGAGTCGGCGACCGTCACCGCGATGATCGTCCGGCCCCGAATGCGCTGGCCGGGCTCGAAGGCCGCAGCGGCTTCACCGAGCGGGCGTACGGCGCCGACGATCGGCCTGAGGCGACCGTCCTGAAGCCGCCGACCCAGATACACGAGGCGAGCCCGGTCGGGCTCGACGACGAAGAAGATCGCCTGGCCAATCCGCGGCTGTCGTGGCGGGGGCTCGGCCATGGTGACGATCCTCCCGCCGGCACGCAGGACGCCGAGGGACCGCTCGAAGACCTCGCCGCCGATGACGTCGAAGACGACGTCCACCGGGTCGATGCCCTCGAGGTCGTCGGATTGCAGATCCACGAATGCGTCGGCTCCGAGCTCCATCACGAAGTCTCGATCCTGGGCGCGGCCCGTGCCGACGACCCGGGCGCCGGCATCGCGAGCGAGCTGCACGGCGATGGAGCCGACGCTGCCGGCCGCGCCGTGGATGAGGACGGTCTGCCCTGTCTCGAGGCATCCGTGATCGAAGAGTCCCTGCCATGCCGTGAGGCCGGAGATCGGCACAGCGGCTGCGGTGACGAAGTCCACGCTCGCCGGCAGCGGTGCGAGGTTGCGCGCCTCGACGGCGACGTACTCGGCCAGCGAGCCGTTGCGGGTCCAGTCCGTCAGACCGAACACACGCTGCCCGACGGTGAGCCCGGTGGTGCCGAAGCCCAGTTCGGCGACGACACCTGCCACCTCGTGACCCGGGACGCTCGGGGAGCGGTCCCGCCCCGCACGGTCGACCCAGGTGCCGGCCCACGTCAGTTCGCCGCGCGTGAAGCCGGCTGCGTGGACGCGGACGACGACGTCGTTCTCGAGGCTCGGCGGGTAGTCGATGTCGGTAAGCGTCATCGATTCGACGCCGTCCCCCCTCTTGGCCACGGTGATGGCCTTCATGACGAGCTCCCCGCCTTCAGCGCAGTGAACGGAACGCAGCCCTCAGTTCATCGGTGAAGAGTCCTGGTTCCTCCCAGGCGGCGAAGTGGCCGCCCCTGTCGGCCTCGCTGAAGTAGGCGAGGTCGGGATAGACCGCTTCGACCCAGCTCCGGGGGGAGGCCCAGATCTCACCAGGGAATGTCGTGAAGCCGACCGGCACGCTCACCGGCGGCGGCGCCTGCCCGCTCGCCAGCGATGCGGCCAGTGCTCGTGCGTCCTCCCAGTACGACCGTGCCGCCGAGTCCGCCGTGCCGGTCAGCCAGTACAGGGTGATGTTGTCCAGGATGTGGTCCCGCGTGAGATTGCCCACCGGCGCGTGGTCGACGAAGGCGCGGGTGATCTTGTAATAGCTGTCCGTGTCGTGGTCGAGCATCCAGCCCGCCAGCCCGACGGGTGAATCCAGCAGGGAGTAGCTGATCGTCTGCGGTCGCGTCGCCATCTCGAGGAAGTAGCCGAAGCCGTCCTCGCGGAACGTCCCGAAGGCCGTGGCCGCGGCCCGTTCCTGTTCGGATTCCCTGGGCAGGTGATCACCGACCGCGAGCGCCGCGGTGAGCAGGTTCAGGTGGTACCCGGCGAGGCCCTCGACCGCCTGCCGGCCCATCAGATCCGTGACCAGCGCACCCACGTCACCGCCCTGGGCGACGTAACGGGTGTAGCCGAGGCGGCGCATCAGCTCCGCCCACGCACGAGCGGTGCGGGCGGAGTCCCACCCGAGCTCGGTCGGCTCACTCGAGAACCCGTAACCGGGCAACGACGGCAGCACCAGGTGGAATGCGTCGTCGGCGGTGCCGCCGTGCGCGGTCGGGTCGGTCAGCGGGCCGACGGTCTCCAGCAGCTCGATCACCGAGCCGGGCCAACCGTGCGACATGATCAGCGGCAACGCGTTCTCATGCGGCGACCTGACGTGGATGAAGTGGACCTGCACCCCGTCGATCTCGGTCGTGAACTGCGGCAACGCGTTCAGCTTCGCCTCGCACCGCCGCCAGTCGTACTCGTCCGTCCAGTACCGGGCCAGCTCCTGCAACGTCGCGAGCTGCACCCCCTGAGAGCGATCCGAAACCAGCTCTTGGGTGGGCCAGCGCGTCGCAGACACCCGCCGACGCAGATCATCCAGCCGCTCCCCGGGGATCTCGACCTGGAACGACTGGATTTCCGACGTGGTACCGATGGTGTTGCTCATGATGTCTCCTCAAGCGCAGCGGCCTGAAGGCACCACCGATCCCAGTCGTGGAGAGGTCCGGCTCATGCCAGGCCGCAGGGGTGGTTTGGGATCTCGCTTCGCGCGACCTGAGGGGTCGATGACCTCGCCAAGGGTACTCTCCTGCTCCGCATCTCGCACCCGTCGAAGGCCCGACTGCTGGGGACCCCGAGTCCGTCGGAGTCCTCGTGCGCTTCGCCGAACTCATCGGCCCCGCCGGACACTCATTGCCCCGCCGCACGAGTCCGGGCCGGGCTGAGCGACTCCTCGCCAGAGGATCGGCGACTCATCGGGTAGGGCGGCCCCAGGTTCCGACGGGCGCTCCTCCGGGCCGATGCTGATCCAGATCTCGATGGGGTCGGGCGCGCCGACCGACCACGTGCTTCCAGCCTCCGGCGCGGGGATGGGGCGTAGTGTCGCAGCGTGACGAGAACAGCTCCAGCGCGGCTCGGCGGGGACACGTTTCGTCGTGCTCGGTGTGCCGATCGCAGGAGTGCTCGAGCCGGTGACTCCATCGTGATGGCCGAGATCGGTGCCGGCGCGCGGCGCGAGCGGCCCCGGCGATGAGGGTGGCGATGCTCGGCCCGATCGCGTGGCGCACGCCGCCGCGGCACTACGGCCCGTGGGAGCGGGTGACGAGCCTGCTCACCGAGGGGCTCGTGCGCCGGGGCGTCGACGTCACCCTCTTCGCGACGGCCGACTCGCGGACGTCGGCGACGCTCGAGTCGGTGGCTCCGCATGGCTATGCCGAGGACGCCGACATGGACGGCCGGGTATGGGAGGCACTGCACATCGCGCATGCGATGGACCTCTCGTCGGGGTTCGACCTCGTGCACAACCAGCTCGACTGGCTTCCGCTCGCCTTCGGCGCCCAGTGGGGTGCGCCGATGGTCACGACGATCCATGGCTTCTCGGGTGACGCGATCCTCCCTGCCTATGAGCGGGCGCGTTCGACGTTCGTCTCGATCTCGGACGCCGACCGCTCGCCCGCCCTCACCTACGCGGCGACGGTGCAGCACGGCATCGACATGGCCGAGTTCGACACGCCGGATGTCGCCACGACGGCGACGGCGCGCGACGACCTCGTCGTCTTCGGCCGCATCCACCCCGACAAGGGCATCGCTGACGCGATCGAGATCGCCGCCCGCGTGGGGCGTCGACTCGTCATCTGCGGAATCGTGCAGGATGCCGCGTACTTCGCGGATCAGGTCGAACCACGCGTCGACGGTGACCGCGTCGTGTATCGCGGATCGGTGGGCCCCGAGGAGCGGACCGAGGTGCTTGCGTCGGCAGCAGTGCTGCTGCATCCGATCCACTTCGCCGAGCCGTTCGGCCTCTCGGTCATCGAAGCCATGGCATGCGGAACACCCGTCGTCGCCTTCCGACGAGGTTCGATGCCCGAGGTGGTCGAGGACGGCTTGACGGGGTTCGTCGTCGATGGTGTCGCCGAGGCCGTCGAGGCGGTGCCTCGCGCCGCCGCCCTCGACCGCACCGCCGTGCGGCGGCGAGCGCGCGAGCGCTTCGACGTGGAGCGCATGGTCGACGGCTATCTCGAGGTGTACCGCACCGTGCTCGGACGAACGGGGAGGCTCGCATAGCCGTGGTGTATGGTGCGGAGCACAGCGCGCCCCTGCTCCCGGGCCGCGTGAACCGGACCGCGGCAGCGCAGGCGTAGTTCCACGAGGGTTGCCGTTGGCAGACGTCTCGAAGGCACCGGGCATCGACAGGTGCTCGGCCGAAAGAGAAGGTCGCCATGCCCCGCTACGGATTCCTCTCCACCTACCCGCCGACCCGTTGCGGGCTCGCGACGTTCACCGAGGCCCTCGCGGGCGCCCTCGTCGGCAACGGAACCCGGGATGCCACGATCGTGCGCGTGCTCGATTCCCCCGTCGACCGATCGGATCCGACCGTCGTCGGCCGCATTCCCACCACGCGCGAACTCATCGCGGACGACATGGTCAGTCTCGGGGCGTCGGTTCGCGCCCTCGAGGAGTGCGATATCGCGATCGTGCAGCATGAGTACGGCATCTACGGCGGACGTGACGGCGACGAGGTCGTCACGCTGCTCCGGATGCTCGGCACCCCGACGATCGTCGTCCTGCACACCGTCCTTGCGGCGCCGTCGAGGAACCAGCGCGAGGTGCTGGAGTCGGTCTGCGAATCCGCCGCAGCGGTCGTGGTCATGACCGAGAACGCACGCGACATCCTGATGAGGACGTACCGCGTCATGCCGATGAAGGTCCGCGTCATCCCCCACGGAGTCCCCGTGCAGCACGCGGCCTCCGCGCCCAGGCGCAACTCGACCAAGCGGGTGCTGACGTGGGGGCTGATCTCGCCCGGCAAGGGCCTCGAGTGGGGCATCCGCGCGATCGCAGAACTCGGCGACCTCACGTCCCCCGTCGAGTACGTCATCGCCGGTCAGACCCACCCGAAGGTGGTCGCACGCGACGGCGAGCGATACCGCGAGGCACTGCAGCGACTCATCACCGAGCTCGGGCTCGACGACACCGTCACGATGGACGACCGGTACCTCGACGCTGCACAGCTCGCCGACCTGGTGACGACGGCGGACGTCGTGCTGCTGCCCTACGACTCTCGCGACCAGGCGACCTCCGGCGTCCTGGTCGAGGCGATCGCCGCCGGGGTGCCCGTCGTCTCGACCGGATTCCCCCACGCGGTCGAGCTGCTCGGCGGCGGGGCCGGCCTGATCGCCCGGCACGGCGACCCGGAATCGATGGCGGCCGCGATCCGCACCATCGTGGAGACCGAGGAGACGGCCAGGCAGATGCACGAGGCCGCCCTCCGCGATGCGCACGACTCGTCGTGGCCGGTCGTCGGCGAGCACTATCGCGCGCTCGCCGCCCGGATCGCAGCGGCGCGCGCCGCGTGACCATGTCGGGCCGCGCGCCGTCCTATTCCCACCTCGTCGCGCTGATGGACGAGCACGGCATCTTCGAGCATGCGCTGTTCGACGTCCCGCGTCGGGGCGATGGCTACTGCGTCGATGACGTGGCTCGCGCCCTCATCGTGCTGGTACGCGAACCGGACCAGACGCCCGAGCTCGCCGCCCTCGCCGAGACGTGCCTCGGGTTCCTGGAGGATGCGGTCGAAGTCGACGGCCGCGCGCACAACCGCATGGCGGCCGGCGGCGGCTGGACCGACGACCCCGCGCTCGGCGACTGGTGGGGCCGCGCGCTGTGGGCGCTCGGCGTCACGGCCGTCCGTGCGCCGACGGAGACCGCGCGCACGCGCGCACTGGTCGCGTTCCACCGTGCGGCATCCGCCAGGTCGCCGCACGGACGGGCCATGGCGTTCGCGACACTCGGTGCCGCCGACGTGCTGGCCGCACACCCTGACGACCTCGCCGCGTGCTCGCTGCTGCTCGACGGAGTGGCGACGATCGAGATCCCGCGAGACGACCCCTGGGGCTGGCCGGAGCCTCGACTCCGCTACGCCAACGCGGTGCTTCCCGAAGCCCTGCTGGCCGCCGGGATGGCGATGGTCAGCCCTCGTATCGTGAGCCGCGGGCTCGGGATGCTGCGCTTCCTCGTCGGGGTCGAGACGGCCGGCGGACGCCTCTCCGTGACGGGTGCCGGCGGTCGTGGTCCCGGGCAGACGGCGGCCCAGTTCGACCAGCAGCCGATCGAGGTCGCCGCCCTCGCGGATGCCTGTGCACGCGCGTTCGACATCACGGACGAGTCGTCGTGGCGCCACGCCGTCGCCGCGTCATGGGCGTGGTTCATGGGCGACAATGACGCGACGACCCCGATGTTCGACGAGGAGTCGGGTGCCGGTTTCGACGGACTGGAGAAGGACGGGCGGAACGAGAACCGCGGGGCGGAGTCGACGCTCGCGGCGCTGAGCACCTATCAGCAGGCCCGGCGCCTCGGCGTCCTCGAGACGGTGCGCTCACGATGATCCACGCACACCCGGCGCACCTCGAGCACGATCCGTCACGAGTCGTCGGCAGGTTCTTCCTGCCGGGAGACGGGCTCCCATCGTCGCACTCGCGCGTCACGCAGATCGTCGCTCGCGTTCTCGACAGCCCCCCTCGGCTCACCCAGGAGACCGCCGCTCGTCTCGTTGACGAGCTCGCGGAACGACACGCGGGGGCGGCCGAGCTGATCCTGGCGAACGCCCGGGCGGTCGGCAGCCGGGTCCGGAACTCCGCCGTGCTGACGGAGTCCCAGGCACTCGTGGTCGGTGCGGCGTTCACGGCGGAGTATGCGGTCGAGGGAGCCGCGCTCTGCAACCCGAGCGCAGTCGCGCATCCGTCCCAGGAAGGTCTCGCTCCCGACGACCTCCGGGTGGCGATCGCGCTCCGCTGCATCGGCGAAGGACACATCTCGTCGATCGGCTTCGCCGAAGCCGTGATCGGCGCCGACGGCACGTGGACATTCTCGCCGAGGGCGGCGCCGATCACCGGCCCCGTGGTCTCGGGAGGTGACTGGTCACGGCTCCACTTCGGTCGCGCACTCGAGCACGAGGGCCATCTCGGCGATCTCGCGAACGCGGTCGTGGGCAACCTGCCCGAACGCTTCACGAGCGTCGAGCTCGAGCAGGCGCTGCTCGCGCTGCCGGAACAGCTCTCCACACGTCCGGACAGCCGTGAGCCGACGCAGTCGTTGCGCGACATGGCGGCATCCGCGTATCGCGCCGAGTTCCCCGAATCCGTCCCGCTGAGTGCACGCGTGCTGCTCCCCGTCGCCGCCGAGGAGGACCACGGCATCGAGGATGCCCGCTTCGTCCGTTTCACGGACGTCGACGGGACCATCGGGTACCGCGCCACCTACACGGCCTACGACGGGCGGGACGTCGCACCCAGGCTCATCACCTCTCCCGATCTGACCTCGTTCGCCGTCCATCGCCTCACCGGCACCGGCGCTCACAACAAGGGCATGGCACTGTTCCCACGCCTCGTCGCCGGCCAGCACCTCGCCCTCAGTCGCACCGACGGTGAGAACATCTCGCTCGCGCGGTCGGCTGACGGCGTGATCTGGGACGACCTCGGTATCGTGCATCGCCCCATGGAACTGTGGGAGCTCGTGCAATTGGGCAACTGCGGTTCCCCGGTCGAGACCGACGCAGGGTGGGTGGTGCTCACCCATGGAGTGGGACCGCTGCGCACGTACTCGCTCGGCGCACTCCTGCTCGACCTCGACGACCCGTCGCGGGTCATCGCGCGCACGACCATGCCGCTGCTGGAGCCGACCGGCGACCTGCGGGATGGCTACGTCCCGCGGGTCGTGTACTCGTGTGGCGCGATCCTCCACCGGGGGACCCTGTGGATCCCCGTGGGCGTGGGGGACGCCCGCATCCGGGTGTTCTCCGTTTCGATCGATGAGCTCATCGCGTCGATGACCCGGCCTTCTTCCAGCTGACGCGTTCGTGACGCGCGAGTACGGCGCTCACGTCCGCAGATCGGACTCCGTCACGAGTCCGAATCATCCGTGATCCGGACCTGGCTGAGGAAGCATTGCTCGACCACGTCGTCCAGGTCCTCACCGGAGCCGAGGACATCGACGCGTCCCGACGGATCCTCCGATCCGTATGCGATCCACCGCGCGTTCTCGTGGAAGACCGCGCCGAGGTAGAGTCCGTCGGGATCATCGTCGCCGACATGGACCACGAAGCCGAGAGCCTCGGAGAGCGGGAACGCCGTCACGGTGAGGGCACCCTCGCTGAGGTAGATCCGCGGCGCCGCCATGCGTGCAGGGTACCGCCGGGAACGAACGGACGGAAGGCGCCGCCGACCGGCGGTCAGACCGATCCGCCGCCGAGGTCGCCGAAGAGGAATCCCGCTCGCTGCTCGCGTGCCGTCCGCTCGATCTCCATCGGGTCCATCTCCGCGGCGTCGTCCGCGACCACGGCCGGGCCGCCGGGATCGCCGGCGGCGACGCTCACCGGATCGGCCTCGCCACGGAGGCGCTCGTCGGCGGCGTGCTCGACGAGCGCCGGAATGTACTCACGCACCCGGCCGGCCTCGAGGCGGGCGAGCTCCTCGTCGACCACCTGCTGCACGCGATCGCGAGCCAGCGTCGGGAAGCGCTCGGTCAATCGTGCGATGACGTTCTCGACCGCGTGGTGCTCAACGGATCACTCATGCGTGCATTGTCTTCCGGTCGCGGGCATCGAGCAACGGCCGGCCGGTGAAGAGCACATGAACACGCTGGTGGATCCTCCGGTCGAGCCGGTGGTGCCGGACGCCGCCCGCGCCGACCTCGAGCGTGCCCTGCATCGTAGAATCACCGTGAGATCGGCGCTGAACGGCAGCGCGCACGTGGATCGGGGGCCGCATGGTGGAGGCGGACTCGCCGCACCGGGAACGGCGAAGCCCTCGGCATCCCGCATCGACCCTCACCGAACGGTGGACGAGGATCGACGGCGTCGACGTGTTCTATCGCGAAGCCCCCGGCCCGCCCGGCGCGCCCGCGATGGTGCACGTGCACGGGTTCGGCCTCTCGGGGCGATACCTGCTGCCGACGGCGGAACGCCTGAGCGACGAGTTCCACACGCTCGTTCCCGACCTGCCCGGATTCGGCCTGAGCTGGCGGGCGCCCCGAGCGCTCGACATGCCCGGCCTCGCCCACGCCGCAGCGAGCTTCCTCGACGATCGAGGGGTCGAGTCGGCCACGCTCGTGGGCAACTCCATGGGCTGCCCGGTCATCAGCGAGTTCGCCTACCGCTATCCCGAGCGGATCGACCGGGCGGTGCTCGTGTCGCCGGCCGGAGGCAAGTACAACCAGCCGCTGATCGGCGCGATGACCCAGATCGCGCGCGACGGGACGCGAGAGCCCAACCAGTTGATGCGGGTGGCCGTTCCCGACTACCTGCGCTTCGGCATCCCCAGCACGGTGCGGATGTTCCGCGCCCTCACCCGCTACCCGACCCTGGAGCGCCTGCTCGGCCTGCGCATCCCGACGCTCATCGTCGTCGGGGACCGGGATCCGCTGATGCCGCCCCCGTCGGTCGTGCGCGAGATCGCGGCCAAGACCGACAACGACTCCGCGGTGCTGGTGATGATCGAGGGAGCGGCGCACGCCATCAACTTCAGCCATCCCGCCGAGCTCGCCCACATCATCCGCCTCTTCATGGCGGATCGGCCGATCGTCGACGATCCCGATGCGCCCGGCAACGCCCGCGCGGTGGAGCTCCACCGGGGGACCCGTCCCCCCGCGTGACCGCGGCCGACAGCGACCGAGAGACCCGCACCGCATGCAGCTCCGCCCCGAACGCCCCGGCGACGAGGACGCCATCCACCACCTCACCGCGATCGCCTTCGAACCCATGCCGTTCGGCGACGGCTCGGAGGCGCAGGGGTAGCGACCGCCCTCGGCGCCGCTCCAGCGCGTCACGCGGCTCGTTCGAACACCGCCGCGAGGGCCTGCCCGCCACCGATGCACATGGTCTCGAGCGCGAGCTCGCCGTCGAGTGCGGGCAGCTCGTGCGCGAGGGTCGCGAGCATGCGGATGCCGGTGGCGCCGATCGGGTGCCCGATCGAGATGCCGCTGCCGCGCGGATTCAGTCGGGGATCCTCCGCATCGAGGCCCCAGTCGGCGAGGCACGCGAGCACCTGCACCGCGAAGGCCTCGTTGAGTTCGATCACGTCGAGGTCATCGAAGCGGATGCCGGCGCGCCGCAGCGCGAGGTTCGCCGCGGGAACGGGAGCCACGCCGAAGTGCAGCGGGTCGTTGCCCGCCACCGCCCACGACCGGAGCCGCAGCATCGGCGTGAGCCCGAGCTCGGCCGCGCGCTCGGGCGTCGTGACGATGCACGCGGCGGCGGCGTCGTTCTGCCCGCTGGAGTTGCCGGCCGTCACGGTCGCCGCGGCATCCGCGCGTTGCAGGAGGGGGCGCAGGGCGGCGAGCGCCTCGAGCGACGTGTCGGCCCGAGGATGCTCGTCGCGATCGACGGTCACGCTGCCACGCCGCCCCGAGACCTCCACCGGCACGAGCTCGGCGTCGAACGCGCCCGACTCCTGGGCGGACACCGCCCGCCGGTGCGAGCGCAGGGCCAGGGCGTCCTGGACCTCGCGAGGGATGCCGTACTCGGCGCGCAGCACCTCGGCGGCGCCGACGTTGCCCTCGGGCGTCGGGAACCGGGAGCCGCCGACCGTCGCCCGCCCCCGGGCGAGCGCGTCATGCAGCATGAGCCCTCCGCCCGGGATGCCGCGACGGCCCTCGACCGTGTAGAGCGGCGCGTTCGACATCGATTCCGCTCCGAGGGCGATCACGACGTCGGCGATACCCGTCTGCACCTCCATCGCCGCGTTGGCGACCGCCTGGAGCCCCGAACCGCAGCGACGGTCGAGCTGGTAGCCGGTCGTCGTCTCGGGGAAGCCGGCGTCGAGCGCCGCGACCCGGCCGAACGCCGGCGCCTCCATCGTCGGGTATCCCTGCGCGCCGATCACCCCGTCGACCACGGCGGGGTCCAGGCCCGTGCGGTCGAGGAGCGCGCGCAGCACCGTCGTGGCCAGCTCCAGCGCCGACGCGGGCGCCAGCACGCCGCCCATGCGTCCGACGGGCGTGCGCAGCGGCGAGCAGACGACGACCTCGCGCAGCTCGGTCACGACGTCGCCGACAGCTCGGCGGGCACGCGGAGCGGTGCGCCCGTGGCATCCGTCACCTGCTCGACCGTCACCCCCGGCGCGAGCTCGACGAGCACGAGCCCGTCGGCGGTGACGTCGATCACCGCCAGGTCGGTGATGATCCGGTCGACGCACGCCCGCCCGGTCAGCGGCAGCGTGCACTGCTCGACGAGCTTCGCCGAGCCGTCCTTCGCGATGTGCTCCATGACCACGATGACCCGCTCGGCGCCGTTGACGAGGTCCATCGCCCCGCCCATTCCCTTCACCATCCGGCCCGGCACCGCCCAGTTGGCGATGTCCCCGTGAGACGACACCTGCATCGCCCCGAGCACCGCGGTCGTGATACGGCCGCCCCGGATCATGCCGAAGCTCGCGGCCGAGTCGAAGTACGCGGCCCCGGGCAGCACGGTCACGGTCTCCTTGCCGGCATTGATGAGCTTCGGATCCTCCTCGCCCTCCCACGGGTAGGGCCCGACGCCGAGGATGCCGTTCTCGGAATGGAGGACCACCTCGACCCCGTCGGGGAGGTGGTTGGGGATGAGCGTCGGCAGGCCGATGCCGAGGTTCACGTAGGTGCCGTCCTGCAGCTCGCGGGCGGCGCGGGCGGCCATCTCGTCGCGGGTGAGCGGCATCAGGCGTCCCTCCTCGGACGGGTGGTGACCTTCTCGATGGGCAGGTCGGCGGACTCCTCCGGACTCAGCACGACGATGCGGTCCACGTAGATGCCCGGCAGGTGGATGTCGTCGGGATCGAGCACGCCCGGTTCCACGAGCTCGTCGACCTCGGCGATGGTGAACCGGCCGGCCATGCCCGCGAGCGGGTTGAAGTTGCGCGCGGCCTTCTCGAACCGCAGGTTGCCGTGCCGGTCGCCGACGGCGGCCCGCACGAGGCCCACGTCGGTGCGGATCGCGCGTTCGAGCACGTACTCGCGCGTGCGGCCGAACGCGTCGAAGGGGCGCAGCTCCTTGGGGTCGCTCGCGAGCGCCACGGAGCCGTCCGCCGCGTACCGGATCGGCATGCCGCCGTCGGACACCGCGGTGCCCGCGCCGGTGGCGGTGTAGAACGCCGGGATGCCGACGCCGCCCGCGCGGAGCCGTTCGGCGAGGGTGCCCTGCGGGGTGAGCTCGACCTCGACCTCGCCGCCGAGGTACTGGCGGGCGAACTCCCTGTTCTCGCCGATGTACGACGCGATCACGCGCCGGATGCGACCGGCGGCCAGCAGTTCGCCGAGGCCCCAGCCGTCGACGCCGCAGTTGTTCGAGACCACCTCGAGGTCGCGGGTGCCCTGCGCGAGCAGCGCCCGGATCAGCACGATCGGCACCCCCGACAGCCCGAACCCGCCGACGGCGAGCGATGCGCCGTCGGGGATGTCGGCGACCGCCTCGGTCGCGCTCGCGTACGTCTTATCCATCGGTCTCCTCGGCGTGGGTCTCTTCGGTGAACACCTCGCGCGCGATGGCGAGGGCGGTGTTGGCCGCCGGCAGGCCGGCGTAGAGGGCGGTGTGCAGGATGACCTCGGTGATCTCGGCACGCTCGAGCCCGTTGCGCCGGGCGGCCCGAACGTGCATCCGGATCTCGGCCTCGTGGCCGCCCGTGACGAGGCTCGCGAGCGTGGCGATCGAGCGCTCGCGTCGCGACAGGTCGGGACGCGACCAGATCTCGCCCCACGCGTAGCGGGTGATGAAGTCCTGGAACGGCGCGGTCTCGGGAGTGGCGGCCGCGACGGCGGCGTCGACGTGGGCGTCGCCGAGCACGGCACGGCGCACGGCCATGCCGCGGGTCGCGGCGTCGGCCGGCGCGGCGGGGTCGCCCTCGGAGGCGCCGGTCGCGGCATCCGTCGACGCCACCCGTTCGGCGATGAGCGCGGCTACCTCGTCGGGCCGGTCGAGCGGCGGCAGGTGCGCCGAGCCGGCGAGCTCGACGAACCGCGCACCCGGCACCTCGGCGGCGAGCGCGCGCATCGCCTCAGTCGTGGTGACCCCGTCGTGCTCGCCCGCGACGAAGAGCGCGGGCACCGCCAGCCCGGTGGCCTCCACGGTGCGATCGAACCCGCCGAGTGCCTCGCAGCAGCGTGCATAGGACTCGTCGTCGACGTCGACGAGCAGGCGCAGCGCGCGCCCGCCCGGTCCGTCGGGCTCCCGCTCGAGGTAGCCGGGAGCGAACCAGCGCTGCGCGCTGCCCCCGACGAGCGACGCCGTGCCCGACGCCCGCACGCTCGCGGCCCGCTCGGCCCAGCCCTCGGCGGTGCCGATGCGGGCCCCGCTCGCCAGCATCGTGAGGCTCGCGATCCGGTCGGATGCCGCGACCGCGAGCTCGAGCGCGATGACGCCGCCGAGGGAGTCGCCGGCGACGTGGAAGCGTCCCCCGCCCACCTCGTCGACCACGCGCAGCACGCCCTCGGCGAGCTCGGGGATCGTGAGCGGATCGCGGGCGACCGGGCTGGCGCCGTGTCCGGGGAGATCGACCCGGAGGATCCGCACGGCGGGGAGCGTCGGACGCAGCGCCGCGACGACGCGGTCCCACAGCTCGGTGGTGGTGCCGAGCGAGGGCAGCAGCACGAGGAGCTCGGTCGCGTCGGCCGTCGGAGCCGCCGCGGTCACCGATCCGGTGAGGCGGGGAACGGTCATGGTGCGACCTCCGTGGCGGCGCGGTATCGGGCGACGGCGTCGTCGACGACCGTTCCGGCGGCAGCGACGACCGCGGCGCGGTCGCGCACGAGTTCGGGGCCGAGCGCCAGGGTGCGCTCGATCGCGTCGTGCACGACGGCGAGCCCGGCGACGAGGTCGGCGGCGGCATCCGCGCTCTCGGCAGCCAGGCGCAGCAGCGATCGGAACGCCTGCCACTCGGCATGCCACTCCCCCGTGGGCCGGGCGTCCGCCGACACGGCCGCCGCGTGCAGCGTGGCGACGAGGCCCGCGGCCCGCAGTCCGTTCGCGGTGAGCAGCACGGCGTCGACGGGATTGCGCTTGTGCGGCATGGCCGATGATCCGCCGGCGCGCGCGACCGCGACCTCGCCGATCTCGGTGCGGGCGAGGAACGCGACGTCACGTCCGAGGCGGGCGCAGGCCGCGACCACCGCCGCCGCGGCGTTGCCGAGGGCCAGCACGGCGGTGCGGTCGGTGTGCCACGCGCGTCCCGGGTCGTCGAGGCCGAGCCGTGCGGCCGTCGCGGCACGCAGGCGGGGCGTGACGCCGGGCTGCCGCTCGTCGAACGCGAGCCCGGTGCCGACCGCGCCGCCGAGCTGCACCGGGAAGGCGACGGCGTGCACGACCTCGATCGCGCTCGTGACGGCGTCGAGCCAGGTCGCGACCTGCGCGCCGACCGTCGACGCCTCGGCATGCTGGCCGAGCGTGCGGGCCATCGAGACGGTCGCGCGCTCGGCATGGGCGAGTCGGGCCAGGCCCTCCCCCGCCGCGATCAGCCGGGCGCGCCCGGCGTCGAGCACGCGCTTCGCGACGAGCACGAGGGCGGAGTCGAGGATGTCCTGGCTCGTGGCGCCGTCGTGCACGCGCGATCCCCATCCCGGGTGGGCCGCGTCGGCCTGTGCGCGGAGCTGTACCACGAGCGCGATCACGGGCACGCCGCCCTCGCGCGCACCGGCGAGCAGCGCGTCGGCGTCGAGCGCCTCGACGCGGAGGGCATCGGCCACGGCCCGCGACGCGCCGCGGGCGGCGTCGGCGTCGGCCGCGTCGGACACGTCGCCCCACGCGAGCACCAGCGCGCGTTCCACGTCGACGAGTGCTGCGAGCACGGCGTCATCGGATGCCGCGGCGGCCGCCCCGCCCAGGGGCTCGAGGAGCCCCCAGTCGAACGCCGCCGGTGCCGTCATCGCGCGACGCCCTCGAACTGGAGGAACACCGTCTCGCCGTCGCCCTGCAGCCGGATGTCGAACCGATAGCCGCCCGAGGCGTCGGCCTCGGCGATGAGCGTCCCGCGCCGCGAGGCGTCGACGCTCGCGAGGAACGGGTCGCGTGCGTTGCGCTCGTCCTCATCCGCGAAGTAGGCCCGGGTGAAGAGGTGGTGGGTCAGTCCGCGGGCGAACACGGTCACCAGCACGTGGGGTGCGGCATCGGGGCGCGCGGCGCCGGGCTTGATCGTGGTGAACGCGTAGTGGCCGTCGCGGTCCACCGCGGTGCGCCCGAAGCCCGTGACGCCGTGGCCGTCGCGCTCGAGGCTGCCGCGCACGGCGATGGGGCGACCCGCGGCATCCGCGTGCCAGATCTCGACGACCGCGTCGGGCACCGGATCGCCCGCGCCGTCGTACACCGTGCCGTGGAAGCGAACGGCGTCGGGATGCCACGGCGGCGCCACGTCGGGACCGCCGGGGTAGGGCAGCGCGTAGCCGAAGAACGGACCGACCGTCTGCGACGGGGTCTGCAGGAACGGGCCCTGCGGCGACGGGGTGTCAGGCATGATCGGCGTCCTCCGGTTCCATCCAGGTGGCCCGCGACCCGGTGAGCACCACGTCCCACCGATAGCCGAGCGCCCACTCCGGTTCGCTCACGTCGTGGTCGTATCGTGCCACGAGCCGCTCGCGCGCCGCAGGGTCGACGATCGACTGGTAGATCGGGTCGAGCGCGAACAGCGGGTCGCCGGGGAAGTACATCTGCGTGATGAGGCGCTGCGTGAACGCCGAGCCGAAGAACGAGAAGTGGATGTGCGCCGGCCGCCACGCGTTGCGGTGGTTCTTCCACGGGTACGCGCCCGGCTTGATGGTCGTGAGCCGGTACCCGCCGTCGTCGCCGGTGATCACGCGGCCGACGCCCGTGAAGTTCGGATCGAGCGGCGCGGGATGCTGGTCGCGCTTGTGCACGTAGCGGCCGGCGGCGTTCGCCTGCCAGATCTCGACGAGCTGGTTGCGCACCGGGCGGCCGTCTCCGTCCAGGATCCGCCCCGTCACGATGATGCGCTCGCCGAGCGGCTCGCCCGTGTGCTGGATGGTGAGGTCGCCCTCCTCGGCGGCCACGTCGGTGTGCCCGAACGCTGGTGAGACGAGCTCGATCTCCTCGGGGTGAGCGCGCACGAGCTCGTGCGTCGGATGCCGCAGCGTCGTCGAGCGGTAGGGCGCGAAGTCGCGCGGGGGATGCACGGGCACTGCGCGGCCGGCGGCGGACGCGTCCTCGCGGACGGCCCGATGGCGTTCGGCGATCTCGGCCGAGATCGTCGCCTGCTCGAGCGTCGGCTGGCCGCCGACGACGACCCGATCGGCGGCGGGCTCGAGGCCGGCGTGGATCTCGGGTTCGTCTCGGTCGATGTCGGTCATGGTGCTCCTCGGGTGGACGGGGGTGCGGGTCGACTCAGAAGGGAAGGCCGGCGTACTGCTCCGCCAGGCTGCGCATGGCGTGCTCGGAGCCGGTCACGTACTCGAGCTGGCCGACCTGGCTGCGGTAGCGGAACGCGCGCGCCGAGGCATCCGGAACCTCGTGGTGCACGTGCAGCATCTCGGTCATCCACTGGGAGAAGTGCTGCACCTTCCACTGGCGCGCGAGCGCCCGGTCGCTGTACCGGTCGAGGCCGGTGGAGTCGCCCGCCCGGTGGTCGAGGAGGGCTCGTCCGAGCATCGCGACGTCGGCGATCGCCGAGTTGAGGCCCTTCGCGCCGGTGGGCGGCACGATGTGGCCGGCGTCGCCGGCGAGGAACATCCGCCCGCTCGACATCGTCGAGACGACGAAGCTGCGCATCGGGGTGATCGACTTCTCGGTGATCGGGCCCTCCTGCAGCTCCCAGCCGTCGACGCCGAGACGTGTCTGCAGCGCGTCCCAGATGCGGGCGTCGCTCCATGCGTCGATCGACTCGTCGGGGCCGACCTGCACGTAGAGGCGAGACACCTCGAGCGAGCGCATGGAGTGCATGCCGAATCCGTCGGCGTGAAGCGCGTAGATGAGGTCGTCGGTCGAGGGCGGCACGTCGGCGAGGATGCCGAGCCAGCCGAACGGGTAGCTGCGCTCGAAGACCTGCAGGTCGCCGGCGGGCACCCGCTGGCGGCAGATGCCGTGGTAGCCGTCGGCGCCCACGACGAAGTCGCACGCGAGCTCGTGCACCTCGCCGTCCTTCGTGTAGATGACCTCGGGACGCTTGCCGGCGATGCCGACGGGCTCGACGTCCTCGGCCTCGAACACGATGCGCGAACCGAGGCGCTCGTGCTCGGCGAGCAGGTCGGCGACGAGCGCCTGCTGGCCGTAGACGGTGACGGTGCGGCCGACGAGCTCCTGGAAGTCGACGTGGTGCCGCTGGCGCTCGAACTGCAGGTAGATGCCGTGGTGGGTGAGGCCGCGCTCGCGCAGCCGGGCGTCGAGGCCGAGCTCGGCGAGGATGTCGACCGATCCCTGTTCCAGCACGCCGGCGCGGATGCGGCCGAGCACGTGCTCGCGCGACGAGCGCTCGAGGATCGTGAACGGCACCCCGGCCTGGCCGAGGATGTGGCCGAGCAGCAGGCCCGCCGGGCCCGCGCCGATGATCGCCACTCCGGTGGTCTGGTGCACGGATGCCGCCTCTTTCGCGTCGCTGGGAGGATGGGTCGATCCTCGCCTTTCCCCCGCCGCGCCGGGGCGCGACTTCCACCCAGTGGAAGAATCGGACGGTCGCGGCGTCAGGGCCGCCAGCCGAGCGCCGTCGAGACGCCTCGCGCTGCCATCCGCACGCCGAGCGCGAACTGCGGCTCCGACACGCGCTCGACGTGCGCGATGATCGACACCGCCGCGACGACCTCCCCCGAGGCATCCCGCACCGGCGCGGCGACCGAGAACGCGCCCGGCGTCAGCTCCTCGACCGCCGTCGAGATGCCGATCGAGCGGATCTCGGCGAGGCGGATCCGCAGCTCCCGCTCCTCGGTGAGCGTGTTGGGCAGGTACTTGCGCGGATGCGACGCGAGCACCTCGCCGAGCACCTCCGGCGGCGCGTGCGCGAGCAGCACGAGGCCGACACCCGTCGCGTGCAGCGGCAGGCGCGATCCCACGTCGGAGATCACCGGCACGGCGTCGCGCCCGGAGAGCCGCTCGAGGTAGATCGCCCCGAGGCCGTCGCGCACCGCCAGGTGCACGTGCTCGCGCGTGGACTCGAGCAGGTCCTCGAGGTACGGCAGCGCCGCGCTGCGCAGGCGACGGGCGGTGGGCTGACGAGCGCCCAGCCGCCAGAGCTTGAGGCCGAGCCGGTACCGTCCGTCGTCGCCGCGCACCAGGCCGCCCCACGCGACCCACTCGGCGACCAGGCGGTGTGCGGTCGACAACGGCAGACGCGCCCGCGCGGCGATCTCGCTGAGCGAGAGGTCCTCCCCGGTGGCGAAGGCGTCGGCGATCGCGAAGAGCTTGTCCGCGACCGAGCGATCGTCGGCAGCACGACCCGACATGCGCCCACTCTAGTGACGACGCGCGCGAGGCCGCCGGTCAGAAGGCCCTGAGGCCCAGCGCCACCGTGCCCGCGGAGCTGAGCCGCGCGACCGCGAGCCCGTAGCCCCTCGCGCCGTACTCGACCGCCAGCCCGTCGAGCGGGAAGATCCCGTTCACCGTGCACGCGCGGCGGAACGGACCGTTCGGCAGCACCAGCACGAGGCAGACGTCCACGCCGTCGACCGTGCGCACGAAGTACGCGGACGGCCCGTCGGTGCGGACGGCGAGCAGCCGCACGGACGACTCGTCGATGTCGTCGTCGAGCCCCGCCACCCTCGGTGCCTCGTCCGCGAGCGGGAGCCGATCGAAGAGCGGCAGGAGGAGCGTGTCGCCGAGCGGAACCCCCGGAGCCGGCGTCCACTCCGCGTAGAGCGTCGGCGACGAGGTCGAGCGCTCGGGCACCCGCTGGCCGGCGGTCCACCCGAGCGCCGCACCGAGCGAGATCCCGACCAGCCCCGCGACCGCCGCCCACCGCACGACGCGGCGACGGTTCGCGTGGTCGTCGACGGGCGCGGCGGGCGGCTGCGCGAGCTCTGCGGCATCCGACCCCGCGGCCTGAACGCCCGCTGTCTGCCCCGAGGACTCCGCCGCCGCGGTCGCCACCTCCGCGTCGACCGGCGCGTCGGCGTCGGCGCCCGCCTCGGTCGGCGTCGTGTCGCGGTCGGCCTGCTCCGCCGCGGCGAGCGCGGTGAGCTCTGCGGCCGCTCGCGCGCGGTCGGCGTCGCTGGAGTCGGCGCCGTACGCGATCCGCTGCAACGAGCGGAGACGGCGCTCCATGGCGTCCACCTGGTCCCCTTCACCGCTTCGGGCCAGCATGCAACACGGATCGCCCGGCGGCAAGGGCGGCAGAACGGGGTGCCACGGCGTCGCGGGTCGCCGCCCCGCACCGGCGTCAGCGTCAGCGTCAGCGGCGCAGCGTCTCCGACGGGTTCTCGCCGAAGGCCCGCCGGTACGCCTCGGCGAATCGCTGCAGGTGGGCGAACCCCCAGCGCCGGGCCACCTCGGCGACGGTGGCCTCGGGCCCGGCGGCCAGGAGGTCGGCGCGCGCGCCGTCGAGCCGGATCCGCCGCAGGACCTGCGCCGGCGACTCGCCGAGGTCGCGGGTGAACGCGTAGTGGAGGCCGCGCGTGGAGATGAACGCGGCCGCCGCGACATCCGAGATCGTGATGGGCTCGCCCGCGTGGGCGTGCATGTAGTCGACGGCGCGCCGGACGACGGCCGAGCCGCCCTTCCGGCCGTCGGCCTGCTCGAGCCAGTTGGTCGGGAACGCGTGCAGGAACGCCGTCGCGAGGTGGCGGAAGGTCGCCTCCGCCAGCAGTGGCTCGTCGAGCATCTCGGGCGACGCGTCGAGCGTCGAGCGGATGCCGCGCAGCAGCGTCGCCCAGTAGACCGCGAGCTCGGGCGACAATGGCGCCGTGCCCGTGCGCCGCAGCCTGAGCGACGCGTCGCCCGACGCGACCCGTGCGATCTCCTCGACCGCGGCGAGGTCGAGCACGACGATGCTCGCGTGATGCGTCTCCCAGCTGGCCGCGAGTTCCTCGGCCGGCGCGAGGAAGTGGCGGGGATCGATCTCGGTCCGCCCGTGGGACAGGCGGTAGCCGCGTCCGCCGCTCGCCACGACGGTCAGATCGGATGACCCGGTGATCGCCGCTCCGGGCACGTCCCATGCCGCGTCGACGAACGAGAATCGATCGGCCGTCGCGACCTCCATGCGAACGCTGACGCTCGCCCGGTCGACGGAACCGTACCGGAGCGCCGGGAAGAACCCGCCGAGGGCCTGCTGGACGCCGTCGAGGTCGTGGAACGACCGGGATTCGCGCTGCAGCCCGACCATGCTCGGCTCCTCTCGTCCGGCGCTGTGGCCGGGCATCCATCGTAGGACCTGCCGGCGGATCAGCGAACGGTCCGATTTCAGTACGGCTCGGTCCGCAATCGGACGGACATGCCCGGGTGGCGCGGCATCCGGTCACGGGGACCCTAGCGTTGGCCGCGGGCAAGCGGAACGGCGAACGGGGGACGCGCCGCTCCGCACTCGGCTTCGGCCGCCCGCCGCATCGGATCACCCGACGATGCGGCAGCAGCATCGACAGGAGACCCCCGTGGGCATGCTGGTCTACAACGGTCGAATGACCCTCTCCGTGGACGACCGGGTGCTCGCGCACCTGCAGGTCGTCGTCATCAACAAGCTCCGCCGACGCGAGTCGTTCACGTTCACGTGGGACGACGGCTCTCAGGAGGCGGTCTGCTGGATCGGTCCCTCGATCCCGCTCGAATTCGTCTACGCCGGCAATCGCCGGCCCCTGCTGAATCGCGAGTGGCTCGAGCTCATGGCGTCGTCCGCGAACGCGAACTCCGGACTCGTCGTGATGCCGGAGCCGACGCCGACCACCCGCATCGACGAGCCCAGACGACCTCACCAGCCGCAGCCCGAGGAGCCACGGCGGCCCGCGCGGCCGAGCCGGCCGTCGCCGGAGCCGGCGCCCGCGCCGACCGGCGAGCCCGTCAGCGCCTGAGCCGCTCCGCAGGCCGGCTCGTGCGTTCGACCCGACCGTCGCGCCGTCGCAGCCGCGGTAGAGTCAGCACATGCTGACCATTGCGACCCGCCTCGACGTGATGAACCGCGTGGGCCGAGCCCTGGCCGACCCGACGAGGTCGCGCATACTGCTGAGCCTCCTCGACGCTCCCGGATACCCGGGCGCCCTCGCGCGAGAGCTCGACCTGACGCGCACGAACGTGTCGAACCACCTGGCCTGCCTGCGGGGCTGCGGGATCGTGGTGGCGGTGCCCGAGGGTCGGCGGACCCGGTACGAGATCGCCGATCCGCACCTCACCCGCGCGATCGGCGAGCTCATCGGCAGCGTGCTCGCCGTCGACGAAGGGGCCCCGTGCATGGACGAGCGCTGCACCGTTGCGGGCTGCTGCTGATGGCCGCCGATTCCATGCCCGCAGGGGTCGACCGGTCCATCTCGCCCCGCACGGCGCTGCTGCGCCGACGCATCCGATTCATCGTGGCGTTCACCATCGCCTACAACGTGATCGAGGCGACCGTCGCCCTCCTCGCCGGCGGCGCGGCCTCGTCGGCGGCCCTCATCGGCTTCGGGCTCGACTCCATCGTCGAGGTGCTCTCGGCGGCGGCCGTGGCCTGGCAGTTCGCCGCGCCCGACCCCGAGCGGCGCGAGCGCACGGCGCTGCGCGTCATCGCGCTCTCGTTCTTCGGCCTGGCCGCCTACGTCTCGGTCGACGCCGCGCTCTCGCTCGCCGGACTGCGCGAGCCGGAGCACAGCCCGGTGGGCATCGCGCTCGCGGCGATCAGCCTCATCGTGATGCCGACGGTGAGCTGGATCGAGCGACGCACCGGGCGCGAGCTCGGGTCCGCGTCGGCCGTCGCCGACTCGAAGCAGACCCTCGTCTGCGCATACCTCTCGGGCGCGCTGCTCGCGGGCCTGCTCCTCAATTCGCTGCTCGGCTGGGCATGGGCCGACTCGGTCGCGGCGCTCGTGATCGCCGGCTTCGCGATCCGCGAGGGCATGGAGGCGTGGCGCGGCGATGCATGCGCCGTGCCGGTCGCCGCCCTCACGGGCGAGCGGGTCGTCGAGCACGACCACCACGGGCACGACCACAGCCACGAGCAGGGGCCGGCGGATGCCGCTGGCCCGCCCGATCACTCGCCGGGGCGCACGTAGACCCACGCCTCGCGTCCCGACGCGAGGCGCACCGAGACGCGGTGGTAGTCGTCGACCTCGTACGCATCGGCCGCGTCGAGCTGGTCGGCGGACAGTTCCAGCACCGCACCGGCGACCCGGTCGTGCGCGTCATCGGTGCGCTCCAGGATCGGATGCTCCGCGCTCCCGCTGAGGGCCACCACCGCCGGGTCCGTGATGCGCAGCACGCCGAGCCGCCAGCCGACCAGTTCGTCGTCGCTCGTCGGAAGCTCGGCGCCGAACGTCGCGCGCTGCACCTCGGGCAGGCGAAGCGTGCCGTAGCTGAACAGGGACTCGCTCCGACCGGCCATGCCGACATGCTGCCATGCGTGGCTCCGAGCCGGAGCATCCGCCGGTGCGGCTGTCAAGGGGCGGGCGGGGCCGCCGCCCGCGTGCGACGCTGGCTCGATGGACACTCAGGATGCACCGATCCAAGACGGCAGCGACGAGGCGACGAACGCCGAGAAGATCGCGGGCCTCGCCCAGCAGATGCGCGCCGACGCCGACGCCGGAATCGTCGACGACCTCCGGGGAATGGCGCGACAGCGGCTCGAGGAGGCGCAGCTGCCCACCGACGAGGCGACCGTCGACCAGGTCGTGGGCGGCATCCGCCCGTCCTAGGCGGCGCGCTTCTTCGATCCCGCCCACTCCAGCAGGCGGTCGACCGGCCAGGTCGTGACGATGCGATCGGCGGGCACCCCGTTGGCCTCCGCGCGCGCGGCCCCGAGGTCGAGAAACGAGAAGTGGCCGGGCGCGTGCGCGTCGGTGTCGATGCTGAAGCGGCATCCGGCCTCGAGGGCGACCTGGATGAGGTCGTCGGGCGGGTCCTGCCGCTCGGGCCGCGAGTTGATCTCCACGGCGACGTCGTGCTCGGCACAGGCGGCGAAGACCGCACGGGCGTCGAAGGTCGACTGGGGGCGGGTGCCGCGGGAGCCCTCGACCAGGCGCCCGGTGCAGTGCCCGAGCACGTTCATGCGCGGATCCTCGATGGCACGCAGCATCCGCTCGGTCATCTCGCGCGACTCCATGCGGAGCTTCGAGTGCACGCTCGCGACGACCACGTCGAGGCGATCGAGCAGCTCGGGGGCCTGGTCGAGCGTGCCGTCGAGCAGGATGTCGGTCTCGATGCCCGAGAGCAGCCGGATGCCGCCGCCGCCGAGCTCGTCGACGGCGTTCAGCTCGTCGAGCACGCCGAGCTGCTCCTGCAGGCGCTCGGCGCTCAACCCGTTCGCGACCGTGAGATTCGGCGAGTGATCGGAGATCACGAGGTACTCCAGTCCGACGAGCCGCGCGGCGCGCGCCATCGTGGCGATCGGGGTCGTGCCGTCGGACCACTCGGTGTGGCTGTGCAGGTCGCCCTTCAGCTGCGCTCTCAGCCCCAGCCGCGACTCCGCGATCGCCGGGCCGCTCCGCTCCCGGAGGTCGGCGAGGTAGGCGGGCACCGCTCCCCCGACCGCCTCGGCGATCACCGTGTACGTCGTGTCGCCGATGCCCTTCGTTCGCTTCAGCCGCCCGTCGCGCACCCGGGCGGCGAGCTCGTCGGCGGAGTACGCGCCGATGACGTCGGCCGCCCGCCGGAACGCCTTCGACTTGAACGAGGAGGCGCGGTCGCGCTCCAGCAGGAAGGCGATCTCCTCGAGTGCGGCCACGGGGTCCATCCGCCCATTCTGGCCCTGCGTCACTCGTATCGCAGCGATTCCACCGGGTCCTGTCGCGCGGCTCGCGCCGCCGGCAGGGTTCCGGCGAGGAAGGCGACCCCCATCACCACGAGGATGATCACCGCGATCGACACGGGATCGAAGGCGATGAGCGTGAGTCCCGGCAGGTTGGCGAGCAGGGCTCCCGAGAGCGCCGAGCTCACCGCGGTGCCCACCACGACGCCGACCAGCGCGCCGATCGCGCTCCCGAGGAAGCCGATGAACACGGCCTCGAGGCTGAACAGCCCGAAGACCCGCCCGCTCCCCATGCCCATCGCCTTCATCAGGCCGATCTCGCGGGTGCGTTCCTGCACCGACATCAGCAGCGTGTTCACGATCCCGAAGCTCGCGGCGAGCAGCGCGATGACGGCGAACGCGTTGAGCACGAGCACGATGCCGTCGATGACGGCCTTGAACGAGCCGAGCTGCTCCTCGACCGTGGTCGAGTCGTACCCGGCCTCGGTGAGGCGGTCCTGCAGGGCGGTGACCGCCTCGGGCGTGGCGGCCGGGTCGTACCAGACCGTCGCCTGGGTGAACGAGTCCTGGTCGGCCGGGTCGAGTCCGGTCGACTGCGCGGCGAAGAGCGCATCCGTGTACGCGTCGTTCGGCACCACCGAGTCGGTCGTTCCGAGGCTCGCCTCCGAGACGCCGACGACTTCCGCCTCGAGTTCGTGCTGCACGCCGTCGCCGTCGGTGACCGCGATCGCCACCGTCTCGCCGATCGCGGCATCCGCGGCGTCGAAGCCGAGCGCGTCGACGTACGAGTCGGGGATGACCACCTGGTACCCGGATGCCGCGGCGTCGGGTTGCTCGCCCGCGGCGAGCTGGAGCCGCATGCCGTTCACGAATGCACCCACGTCGATCACGTAGCGCGTGCCGTCGCCCGCGACGACGTAGTCGGCGTCGATCGACTTCACGGGCTGCACGCGCTGCACGCCGTCGACGGCGGCGAGCTCGTCGAGCTGCGAACCGCCGATGGGTGCGACGATGCTCGTGCTGCCGGGAGGGCCCGGCACGGGGGCGCCGGCGACCGCATCGGGATCGTACTCACGCGGGCCGTCACCGGCATCCGTGGCGTTCTCGGCGATCTTCGTGACCGTCATGACGTCCTCGGCGCCGATCGCCGCGACCGTGTCGTCGATGTACCGGTTGATGCCGGTTCCCAGGCCGTTCGTGATGGTGAGCGTGAACGCGCCGACGAAGATCGCGAGGATCGTCAGGATGGTGCGGGTCTTGGACCGGAAGGTGTTGCCGATCGCGGAGCCGACGAGGTCGAGCGCCTTCATGCCGCCACCGCCTCGTCGTCGACGATGCGTCCGTCGCGGATGTGGATGCGGCGGTCGCACCTGGCCGCGAGCTCCTCGTCGTGCGTGACGACGATCAGGGTGATGCCCTGCTCCCGGTGCAGTCCGAAGAGCAGGTCCTCGACGACCGCGCCGGTGGCGGTGTCGAGGTTGCCGGTCGGCTCGTCGGCGAAGATGATCCGCGGGTCGTTCACGAGCGCGCGGGCGATCACGGATCGCTGCTTCTGGCCGCCCGAGAGATTCACGGCGGCGTTCCTCGCCTTGTCGGCGAGCTCGAGCTGCTCGAGCACCGCCAGTCCCCGGCGGCGGCGCTCCCGGCGCCCGACGCCCGCGATCTTCAACGGGAGGACCACGTTCTCGAGCACCGACGCGTTCGGCGTGAGGAAGAACTGCTGGAAGACGAACCCGAACGTGGTGTTGCGCGTGCGGTTGAGGCTCGCCCCGCGCAGCGTGCCGGTGTCCGCGCCGGCGAGTTCCACGGTGCCGTCGGTGGGCGTGTCGAGCAGGGCGAGCACGTGCATGAGGGTGGACTTGCCCGATCCGCTCCGGCCGATGATCGCGACGCTCTCGCCCTCGTGGATGTCGAGGCTCACCCCCTTGAGCGCATCGAAGCGGTTGGACCCGCGGCCGTACGACTTGCGCACGTCGCGGGCCGAGAGGATGGGGGTGGTCACGATGACGCTCCTTGCTGGCGTGGGCGGGTCCCTCCAGCCTGACGGCCGTGCCGGCCCCGGTCATCCGCCCGGCGCAGTCACTCCGCCTACTCCCCCGGGGGTACGACCGATGCCGCGGAGTGCGGATGCCGCTGAGTGCGTGCGCGCGCGTCGTGCGCCTGTCGTGGGGCCCGCATCCCGGGCGCCCGCGCGACTAGGGTGCAGGCAGGCGATGGATTCGGAGGAGCCGTGGGCGGGGTGACGAGCGCGGACGTCGCGCGCGAGAGCGGGGTGTCGCGCACGACCGTGAGCTACGTGCTGAACGGCACCGCGGGCACGTCCATCTCGGAGGCCACGCGCAGGCGCGTGCTCGAGGCCGCCGAGCGGTTGGGCTACGCGCCGTCGGCCGCGGCGCGCACCCTGCGGAGCGGCCGCAGCGATCTCGTGCTGTGCGTGCTGCCCGACTGGCCGGTGGGACCCGTGGTCGAGACGATGCTCGACCACCTCGCCGACGAGCTCGCCGAACGCGAGCTCTCGGTGCTCGTGCACCATGTGCGCGGCGAGCGGCCCCTGTCGCACCTGTGGCGCACCGTCACGCCCCGCACCGTCGTCGGCCTCGCCCCGTTCGAGCCCGGCGAGGTGCGAGCCATGCGGCAGGCCGGCATCCAGGTGGTCGGCGACGACGGCGCCGGGCGGGGGGCGGCCATGGTCGACCCGCAGCCGCTCATCGGACGGCTGCAGGCGGAGCGATTGGCGGCGAGGGGCTGCCGTCGCGTCGGCTACGCCACCACCGACGACCCGCGCGTCGCCGACTTCGCGGAACGGCGGCTGGCCGGCGTTCGCGCCGCGTGCGTCGAGCGGGGGCTCTCGGAGCCGGTCGTGATCCCGGTGCGCGTCGATCCCGCGGCGGGCGCCGAGGCGGTCGCCGCGTGGATGCAGGCCGACGTCGACGGCGTCGCGGCCTACAACGACGACGTCGCCTTCGCCGTGCTCGCGGGGGCCCGCGCCGCCGGTCTCGCCGTTCCGGCCGACCTCGCCGTGATCGGCGTCGACGACGTGCCGCTGGCCGCGCTCGCCTCGCCGCCGCTGACGACCGTGACGCAGTCGATCGAACGCGAGGCGTCGTACCTCGCGGCGTGCGTGCTCGCCGCGCTCGACGGCGAGGACGCCCCGCCGCGCCCCCGCGACGCACCCGCGCTCGTCGAACGCGACTCGGCCTGAAGGCTGCGGGTTGAGGCGTCGCGAAACGACCCCGGCGCGAGCGAGTCGTCGGTGACAGCGCGCCCCGGGGCATCCGGGGCGGCCGTCACCGACGACTCGGCGGATCAGCGCGTCACGGCAGCGGGAACTGCGTGACGTACTGCGGCACGCCGATCACGGTGGTGTCGGCGGTGCCGCCGACGCCGTTCACGACGTGGTTGATCACGCCCGCGCTCAGGTTCACCGTCATGATGTGGTGCAGCGATATCCCCTCGCCCTCCGGTGCCTCGAACCCGTTCTCGGTGACGATCGACGGGTTGTTCTGGTTGAACACGTAGACCCCGGCGCCGTGGAGCGCGTGCTCGGTCACGTCGTCGGCCACCTTGTAGCCGGGGTAGCCGAGCGTTCCGTCGGGCTGCGTCCAGTCCGCCTGGGTGGGCGGGTCGTACGGCAGCTCGTTCTGGTAGAGCACCGTCGTGCCTCGCTCGCCGTTCCAGACGGTGTTGAACTGCTGGAAGTGCTCGACGAAGAGGCCGGTCGCCGTGACGTCGTCGCCGTTCACGACCACGCCGGTGCGCCCGGTGTTCGTGTTCCAGCGGTCGGTGTCGCCGTTGACGCCCTCGGTGAAGCCCTCGACGCCGTGGTCGCCGCGCCACACCCAGGTGTGGTCGATGAGCACGTGATCGCTGTTCACGACGAGCGCCGTGTCCGCCTTGCCGATGTGCGGTCCGCCGACGCGGAAGTACACGTCGGACAGCGTGATCGGGTTCGCGGGGTCGACCTTCTTGGCGTGGCCGTCGCCGGACTGGCCGACCTGCAGCAGCACGGGCGACTCGACGGTGCCGGCGTCGATCGTGACGCCCGCGACGACGATACCGGGGGCATCGGCGACCTTCAGCGGCACCGCACCGTCGACGGCGGTGAGCGTCGCGTGGCCCATGCCGAGCACGACCGTGTCGGCGCGCTTGACGTTGATGGTGCTGTCGACGTCGTACACGCCCGGCGTGAGCAGCAGGTGCTTGCCCATCGCGAGTGCGGCGTTGATCGAGCCGACGGAGTCGCCCGGCTTCGCGATGTGGAAGTCGGTGATGGGGACGGTGCGGCCCGGCGTCTCGCCGTCGGCCCAGGTGACCCCGCGGCTGTCGGTCTGCGCCTCGGGTACGCGAACGGCGTAGCGGCCGTCCGCGTCGACGAAGAGGTACGGCTTCTCGCGGCTGACGGGCGTCTCGTCGAGCGTCGTGTACGGCGGGTTCGGGAAGGCCGCGTCATCCGGGGCGCCCTCGACGCCCGAGAAGACCTGGTTCCAGACCGCGTTGGACCAGCCGGCGACCTCGCTGTTGCGGGTCAGCCACTGCTGCTGGGACCCGTTGATCACGAACGGAAGACGGGAGTCGGCGATGAAGCCGCCGCTCGCGTACTGCGGGCCGGCGGTGCAGTAGTCCATGAGCGAGAGGTTGCCGCCCGAGACGTCGAGGCGGCGCATCGACACCGCCTGCGAGACGGCCCAGAAGTTCGCGGAGGCGCGGCATCCGTCCTGCCCGGCGCCGTTCACCTGCAGCGAGAGGTTCGAGATCGTGCGCCAGAAGTTCACGAGGGCGAGGCAGTTCGACGTCCCGCCGTCGGCGAGGCAGCGGTTGTAGACCTCGATCTTGCCCGTGATGTCGACGTCGCCGGGGGAGGCGCCGAGGCCGGCGATCTCCGTGTAGTAGCCGACGCGCGCCTGCAGTGGATGCTCCGCGGTGCCGTAGGCGCCCGGCAGGAAGAGCACGCTGTGGCGTGCGGTCGACATCTCGGCATCGACCTGGGCGGTCACGAGGTCGTCGAGCATCGCCTGCACCTCGTCGAGCGGTGTGTCGGGCGAGACGACGGCGACGTTGGGCCCGAAGTCGGGCGCGAACGGGTCGACCTGCTGGCCGGGAGCGGCCTGCGCCGCTCCCGCCGTGCCGGCCACGGCGATCATGGCGGCCGTGACGGCCAGTGCGGCGGCCGCACCACGCGGGATGCGCGTGGGCCTGGGGTGGGTGCTCATCGGGATGTGTCCTCCTCGTCGAGGGCTTGCGCGGACGCCGCTCGTGCCGGTCGACGGCGTCGGGCACTCCATGGGTGACTCGTGTCACCCCGCGGCGTACCGCCCACGTTAGGGATCGCGGCGCCGTCGCACAAGAGGGTCGCCCACGATCGCAGACCGAGGCGTCGGCGGGTCCGGGCCCTCGCTCGACTCCCGCGCCCGCTCGAGTGGCACCGCCCGCGGCTAGAGCTCGACGACCGTCATGCCCGAGCCCGGGCCGCCCGCCGTGCCCATGGCGGCGAGCGCCTCGGGCACCTCGTCGAGCGTGATGCGGCGCCCGACGAGCTCGATCGGCCGGAAGTCGCCCGACGCCACCGCGCCGAGCATCGACGGGTACTCGCGCGCGGCCATGCCATGACTGCCCATGATCTCGAGCTCGCCCGCGATCACGGCGTCCATCGGCATCGCGGCGAGCGCGTTGTCGCCGAACATCAGGCCGACCTGCACGTGGCGGCCGCGCTTCCTGAGGCTCCGCACCGAGGCGAACGAGGTCTCGGTACTGCCGAACGCGTCGACCGACACGTCGACGCCGCCGCCGGATGCCGCGACGATCCGCTCCGCGGCTCCCTCGCCGCCGCGCACCGGCACGGCTCCGAGCCGCTCGGCCGCGGCGAGCGCGGCATCGGACACGTCGACCCCGTAGACGGTCACGCCGGCCGCGACGGCGATCATGATCGCCGACAGGCCGACGCCGCCGCATCCGTGCACCGCGATCTGCTCGCCCGGGGCGAGCCGGCTTCGCGACACGATCGCGCGGTAGGCGGTGGCGAAGCGGCATCCGAGCGACGCGGCCTCGACGAAGCCGAGCGAGTCGGGGAGCCGGATGAGGTTGAGGGCCGCCTCGTCGACGACGACGTACTCGGCGAACGAGCCCCAGTGCGTGAAGCCCGGCTGCGACTGCGCATCGCAGACCTGCTCGTTGCCCGAACGGCACTCCGCGCACCGTCCGCAGGCGCAGATGAACGGCGCGGTGACGCGGTCGCCCACCCGCCAGCCCGCATCGGCATCGACCTCGGCGCCGAGCTCGGCGATCTCGCCGGCGAACTCGTGCCCCGGCACGTGCGGCAGTGCCACGGTGTCGTCGTGGCCCATCCAGGCGTGCCAGTCGCTGCGGCAGACCCCCGTGGCGCGCACGCGGATCACGGCGCCGCGCGGCGGGCACGCCGGCTCCGGCACGTCCGCGAGTCGGGGGTTCTCGCCGAAGGCGTTCACGAGCACGGCGCGCACAGGGGTCCTCCGTTTCGGGTCGACGGACGTCGCGGCGGCTCGGCGTCGGGTCGCCCGGCGGATGCCGCGGGGGCGGGGCATCCGTCGCAGCACATCGTGCGCGACATCCGCGAGCATACCCGGCTCGTGCCTCGACGCAGATTGTGTAACAATATGGGATGCGTTTCGTGGTTGCGGTGCTGCTCGCCTCGGTGTGCTTCGGCACGACGGGCACGGCCCAGGCCCTCGGGCCCGACGCGAGCTCCGCGTCGGTCGGCGCCGCGCGCATCCTCATCGGCGGTGGCGCGCTCGGACTCGTCGCCCTCGCCCTCCACGTCGCCGGGCGTCGGCGCGGTGCGACCGGGACATCCGCCGCGTCGACGTCCGGCGTCGCAACGCGGCATCCGCTGCCCTCGTGGCTGCTGGTCGCGGTCGGCGCCCTCGGGGTGCTCGCCTACCAGCCGGCGTTCTTCGCGGGGACCGCGGTGAACGGCGTCGCCGTCGGCACGGTGGTGGCGCTCGGTTCGGCCCCGATCATCACGGGCGCCCTCGACTGGGCGCTGCGGAGCCGCTACCCCGGGCACCGCTGGCTCGTCGCGACCACGATCGCGACGGCGGGCGTCGCCATCCTCGCGGGGGCGTCGGAGCCGGGGCGCGCGGCGGCCGATCCGATCGGGCTGCTGGCCTCGCTCGGCGCCGGGTGCGCCTACGCGGTCTACACGCTCGCGGCGAAGGCGCTCCTCGATCGTGGCTGGACGCCGATCGGCAGCATGGGCGGGCTGTTCGGCGTCGCGGCGGTCGCGAGCGCTCCGCTCCTCCTCGCAACGGATGCCTCGTGGCTCGCGACCGGGCCGGGCCTCGCGATGGCGCTCTGGCTCGGGCTCGTCGCCACGACCCTCGCCTACGTGCTCTTCGCCCGTGGCCTGCGCGGACTGGCGCCGGCGACCGTGTCGACCCTCACCCTCGCCGAGCCACTCACCGCGGGCATCCTCGGGGTCGCCGTGCTCGGCGAGACGCTCAGCGCCGGCGGGGTCGTCGGCCTCCTCGTACTGGCCGCCGGCATCGTCGTGCTGGCCACGGCCGGCGCCCGCCGCGCGCCACGGGACGTGGCGGCCCGGGCCGACGGCACACCCCCTCCGATGTCGGCGGGCGGCGATAGCGTCGAGCCATGGACGTCATCCTCATCCCCGGTTTCTGGCTCGATGCATCGTCGTGGGAGCGGGTGACGCCGCTCATCGAAGAGGCCGGTCACCGGGTGAATCCGCTCACCCTTCCCGGGCTCGAGGCGGCCGACGCCGACCGCTCGGGCATCGGCCTGCGCGACCACATCGACGCGGTGGTCGAGATCGTCGACGCCGCTCCAGCCGATGCGCAGATCGTGCTCGTCGGGCACTCCGGCGGCGGCGCGATCGCGCACGGCGTCGTCGATGCCCGGCCCGATCGCATCGCGCACGTCGTCTACGTCGACGCGGGGCCACTCGGCGACGGCCTCTCGATCAACGACGAGCTGCCCGTGGTCGACGGCGAGATCCCGCTGCCCGACTGGTCGGTGTTCGACGATGCCGACCTCGTCGACCTCGACGACGCCCTGCGCGCCGAGTTCCGCGCGCGCTCGATCCCCGAGCCCAAGGGCGTCGCCTACGACCCGATCTCGCTCGGCGACGAGCGTCGCTACGACGTTCCGATCACGATCATCGCGTCGGAGTTCCCGAGCAGCGCACTCGTCGAGTGGATCGCCGCCGACTCGCCGTTCACCCGCGAGCTCGCCCGGGTCAAGCAGGTCGCCTACGTCGACCTGCCCACCGGGCACTGGCCGCAGTTCACCAAGCCCGTGCAGCTGGGCCAGGCGATCGTCGCGGCGCTCGCCTGACCGGTTCGACGATGTCGCCTCTTTCCTCGGCCCGGCATCGCAGCGTGATCAAGATACGGGCGGTGCGAGGAACTCCGACACGGCGGTGGTGATCCGGTCGCGCGGGACCTCGTCGCTCGCGGTCGCGACCCCGTCGCCGGGCTGCGGGCCGTAATCGCCGAAGGCGGCGTAGGCCGTGAATGCGGCGAGCGGGCGCGAGTCGAAGGACGCGAGGTTGAGCGGCGGCTCGGTGATGACGACGGTGGCACCGGCCTCGGCGACGATGCCGCTGAGCCCGCCATCACCGTGTGCGCGTAGACGAGGAACACCACGACGGCGAGCGCGAGCGCGGCGACCACGGCGAGCGCGATGCGCCCGACGCGCCCGGGGTCACAGCTGCGAGGCCGAGAACGTGTCGCAGGCGCCCGCGCCCTGCTGGAACCCGGTCAGGAACCAGCGCTGGCGCTGCTCGCTCGACCCGTGCGTGAAGGAGTGCGGGGTCACCTGTCCCTGCGTCGCCTCTTGGATGCGGTCGTCGCCGACCGCCGAGGCCGCGCTCAGCGCGTCGGCGATCTGGGCATCGGTGATCGGCTGGAGGAACGGGGTGCCGCTCTCGTCGGGCACCTCGGAGGCGTTCGCCGCCCAGGCCCCCGCGAAGCAGTCGGCCTGCAGCTCGACGCGCACGGCGTTCGACGTCGGGCCGGTCTGCCCGTCCTGCGCGCGCTCGAGGATGCCGGCGAGGTTCTGGATGTGGTGGCCCCACTCGTGGGCGACCACGTACATCTCGGCCAGCGGTCCGCCGCTCGAGCCGAACCGCCCGCGCAGCTCGTCGTAGAACGAGACGTCGATGTAGATGGTCTGGTCGGGCGGGCAGTAGAACGGCCCAGTGGCCGACGAGGCGCTGCCGCAGCCGGTCGTGGTGGCCTGGTCGAAGAGCACGAAGTCCTGCGGGCCGACGTAGTCCAGGCCGAGCTCGGGACCCTCCTGCGCCCAGTAGGCGTCCAATGACGCGGCGGCGCCGACCATGCGGCACTCGACGTTCTCGTTCGCGTCGGCGCCGGTCTGGCACTGCTCGAGCGAGGACTCCGTCTCGGGCGCCGCGCCGCCGCCCACGAGCCCCGTGAGGTCGACCCCGAGGAACTGGGAGATCACGAAGAGCGCGATCACGCCGAGACCGCCGCCGACGGCGATGCCCGTGTTGCGTCCGCGCTTCGAGACCCTGCCGCCGCCGATGTCGGAGTTCGGGTTGAACGTCATGGTCAGACGCTACCGTGCGGCGCGCTTGCTCCGCCCCGCGGCGCCGTTCTCGGGCGACGGGTTGACATCGGCGTCCGATCTCCCCTCGTCGTCGTCAGTGTCCCCGTCGTCGTCATCATCATCGTCCGCGTCATCGTCATCGTCGTCGTCGTCCGCGTCATCGTCGTCATCGTCGTCGTCGTCATCGCGGGCGTCGCGATCGTGCTCGTCATCGAGCGCCTCGTCGTCGGTGTCATCGTCGCGGTCGTCGCGATCCTCGTCGTCGCGATCCTCGTCGTCGCGATCCCCGTCGTCGCGGTCGTCGCCGGCGAACCGATCCGTGGCCCGGATGAGCGCGTCGAGGATCCCCGGCTCGTCGAACGCGTGCCCCGCATCGGCGATCATCCGGAACTCCGCCTCGGGCCACGCCAGGTGCAGGTCCCACGCCGTCATGGGCGGCGTGCACATGTCGTAGCGCCCCTGCACGATCACCGCCGGGATGCCGGCCAGCCGGGACGCATCGCGGATGAGCTGCCCCTCCTCCCACCATCCGCCGTGGCGGAAGTAGTGGTTCTCGATGCGCGCGAACGCCGTGGCGTACTCGGGCTCGGTGAAGCGCGCGATGGTGTCGGCCTGGGGCAGCAGCGTGATCGTCGACGCCTCCCAGCGCGACCACGCGATCGCCGCCGGCCGATGCACCTCGGGATCGGGATCCGCCAGCAGCCGCCCGTACGCCTCGATCAGGTGGCCGCGCTCCGGCACCGGGACCGGCGCGAGGAAGTCCTCCCACAGGTCGGGGAACACCGCCGACGCGCCGCCCTCGTAGAACCAGTCGAGCTCCTGGCGGCGCAGCGTGAAGATGCCGCGCAGCACGAGCTCGGTGACGCGCTCGGGGTGCGTCTGCGCGTAGGCGAGCGCGAGCGCGCTCCCCCACGATCCGCCGAAGACCTGCCAGCGTTCGATGCCGAGATGGTGCCGAAGCCGCTCCATGTCGGCGACGAGATGCCACGTGGTGTTCGCCGACAGGTCCGCACCCGGCTCGCTCGCGTGCGGGATCGAGAAGCCGCAGCCGCGCTGGTCGAACAGCACGATCCGGTAGCGGGCCGGATCGAACAGGCGACGGTGCACCGAGCTGGTGCCCGCGCCGGGACCGCCGTGCAGGAACACGACGGGCTTGCCCTCGCGGTTGCCCGAGACCTCCCAGTAGATGTGCTGTCCGTCGCCCACGTCGAGCATGCCCGTCTCGAGCGGCTCGATCTCCGGATACAGGTCTCTCATGACCTCACGGTAACGACGAGCGGATGCCCCGGGCGGATGCCGCGCCGCGCCGCCTTCCGCTCCATGCACGGTCCGCCGTCGGCTCTCAGGATCGCGACCTACGCTCGCCGCATGCGCCCCGTTCCCGTCCCCGCCGGTCCCGGCCAGGAGTCCGTCTGGGACTACCCCCGCCCGCCGCGCGTCGAGCACGTCGACGTGCGCGTGACGATCGACTTGGGCGGCGAGCGCGTCGTCGACACGCGCGACGTCGTGCGCGTGCTCGAGACGAGTCATCCGCCGGTCTACTACCTGCCGATCGCGGCTTTCCGGGCCGACGCGCTCGTCGCGGCCGACGGCGCCTCGTTCTGCGAGTTCAAGGGCGCCGCGCGGTACCACAGCGTGCGCGGCGGCGGCACCGTGGCCGAGCGCGCCGCGTGGAACTACCCGTCGCCTTCGCCCGGGTTCGAGTCGCTCGCCGACCGCGTCGCGGTGTACGCCGGCCCGATGGACGCGTGCACGGTCGACGGCGAGCGGGTGGTGCCGCAGCCGGGACGCTTCTACGGCGGCTGGATCACCTCGAACGTGGTCGGCCCCTTCAAGGGCGGCGCGGGGTCGCTCGGCTGGTGACCACGTCGGCGCCGCGGCGTAGGCTCGCAGCATGAGCGTCAAGCCGGTCACGATCACCATCACGGGCGCCGGAGGGCAGATCGGCTACGCGTTGCTCTTCCGCATCGCCGCTGGCGAGTTGCTGGGCCCCGACACGCCCGTGCGGCTGCAGCTGCTCGAGATCCCGCAGGGCGTGCGGGCGGCCGAGGGCGCCGCGCTCGAACTGCAGGACTGCGCGTTCCCGCTGCTCGCCCACGTCGACGTCCACGACGACGCGGAGGCGGCCTTCCGCGGCACGAACCTCGGGCTGCTCGTCGGCGCGCGTCCGCGTACCGCGGGCATGGAGCGAGGCGACCTGCTGGTGGCCAACGGCGGCATCTTCGGGCCGCAGGGCGAGGCCATCAATGCCGGCGCCGCCGACGACGTGCGCATCGTGGTGGTCGGCAACCCCGCGAACACGAATGCCCTCATCGCCGCGGCCCACGCACCCGATGTCCCGGCCGACCGCTTCACCGCGCTCACGCGACTCGACCACAACCGGGCACTCGGGCAGCTCGCGACCACGGTCGGCACGCCCGTCGGCGAGATCCGCGATGTCGCGATCTGGGGCAACCACTCGGCGACGCAGTTCCCCGACGTGTCGCATGCGACGGCGGGCGGGCAGTCGGTGCCCGCGCTCCTCGCGGCCCGCCTCGGCGGCCCCGACGCGGCGCGCGAGTGGCTCGTGGATCACTTCATCCCGCGCGTCGCGAAGCGCGGCGCCGAGATCATCGAGGTGCGCGGCTCGTCGTCGGTCGCCTCCGCGGCGAGCGCGACGATCGACCACGTCCACGACTGGGTTCTCGGCACCACGAACGGGTGGACGAGTGCCGCGGTCGTCTCCGACGGGTCCTACGACGTGCCCGAGGGGATCGTGTCGTCGTTCCCGGTCGAATCGGTCGACGGGGCGTGGCGCATCGTGCCGGGCCTCGAGCTCGATGCATTCGCGCGGCACCGCATCGCGGTATCCGTGGCCGAGCTCGAGGACGAGCGCGACGCGGTGCGCGCGCTCGGGCTCCTCTGACCCCCGACGCCCCGGCGAGAGGCTTGGCATGACGGAAACGCTCGACCTGGCACCCTACGTGCTGGCCGTCGACGAGCAGTTCGACGGCGACGACCTCGACGACACGCGCTGGTTCCCGTACTACACGCCGCACTGGAGTTCGCGCGCGGCGACCCGAGCACGCTACGAGGTCTCCGGCGGCACCCTGAAGCTCCGCATCGACGCCGACACGCCACGGTGGTCTCCCGAGTTCGACGGCGACGTGCGGGTGTCCCACCTGCAGACCGGGCAGTTCTCGGGGCCGGTCGGCAGCGGGGTCGGCCAGCACCGCTTCCGGCGGGGCCTGGTGGTGCGCGAGGCGCAGGACGAGGAGCGACTCTGGCTGCCGCACTTCGGCGTCATCGAGGCGCGGGCCCGCGGCATCCGCCACCCGTCGGCGATGGTCGCACTCTGGCCGATCGGGTTCGAGGACGAGCCCCGCGACTGCGGCGAGCTGTGCGTCTTCGAGATCTTCGGCAGCGAGCTCGACGACGAGGGCGGACTCGTCGGCGTCGGCGTAAAGCCGCAGAACGATCCGCGCCTCGAGCTCGACTTCGAGAAGGTGCGTGTCGACGGCGACCTCACCGAGTTCCACGACTACGCGGTCGAGTGGCTGCCCGATCGTCTGCGGTTCTTCGTCGACGGGCGGCTCGTGAAGACCGTCGAGCAGGCGATCCGGTATCCGGTGCAGCTCATGCTCGACGTGTACGAACTGCCCGCGGATGCCCCGCGCGATCTCGACGCCCTGCCGTTCGTGTTCGAGGTGGCGCACGTGCGCGAGTACGTGCCGCGCGAGTGGCCGCCCGCCGGCGCCTCGTAGGCTGGGCGCATGGCCTCCGAATCCACGCCCGGCGCACGACGCAAGCAGCTCATCATCGGACTCGCCGTCGGCGCGCTCGTGGGCGTCGGCATCAGCTTCTGGACGGGATTCTGGCTCTGGCTCGCCGCGGGCCTCGCGGTCGGCCTCGCCGCGGGCGCGCTGATCAAGCCCCCGGCGGAGTAACCGACTCAGCCGGCGCGTGCCGCTCGGCGAGCAGGGCGACGTAGGCCTCGATGCCGTCGATGACGCGCGCGAGCCCGAACTCGAACGCCCGCGCGGGGTCGGCGGCGGCGCCGTACTCCTCGCCGGCGGCGGTGCCCACACGGCCCGAGATGGGATACCTCGAGGGGTCCATGATCTGCTCGAGCACCGGGGCGTTGCGCGCCCACCACTCCTCGTCGCTCTCGGTCGACGTGCGGTGCAGCCGCTCGGCGTCCACGTAGGCGCGCGCCGGCCCGGCCACGAATCCGGTCACGAGCGTGATCACCTGGTCCATGTCGAGGTCGCTGAGTCCGAGTCCCTCGATCGCGCGCAGGCTCCACTCCCAGCGATCCGAGACGTTCGGCCCGAGCGGAGGACGACTCGTGTCGATCGAGAGCAGCCACGGATGCCGCAGGAACTCGTTCCACGTGAGCCGCGCGACCTGCACGAGGCGTTCCCGGAGCGACCCGGCGGGTTCCGGCAACGGCTCCTCGCCGGCGGCGCGGTCGACCATCAGGTCGATGAGCTCGGCCTTGCCCGGCACGTAGGTGTACACCGACATCGGCTTGAGTCCCAGCCGCTCGGCGATGCGGCGCATCGACAGCGCCTCCATGCCCTCCTCGTCGGCGATCTCGATCGCAGTGTCCACCACGACGTCGACGCTGGTGCGCTGCTTCGGGCCCCTCGACCCCACCGGATCGCCGAGCCGATGGCGCCACAGCAACCGAAGGGTGCGGTCGGGCTCGCCGTGCCCGGTGGATTCGCTCGACATGGGGGCTAGCCTACATTCTCCGTATGGTGTACGGTCATAGAATAACACCGTATAGCGTACGTTGAAGGGAAGCGATGACGCCGACTCCGACCCCCACTCCACCTCCGACCCTCCTCGCCCACGGGCTCCGCAAGCGCTACGGGTCGACGACGGCGCTCGACGGCTTCGACCTCGCCGTCGCCCGCGGGACCGTGCACGGACTGCTCGGACCGAACGGCGCGGGCAAGACGACGGCCGTGCGCTGCCTCGCCACGCTGACCGACTTCGACGAGGGCACAGCGAGCATCGATGGGCTCGACGTGCGCCGGCAACCGACGTCCGTTCGCGAGCGCATCGGCCTGGTCGGCCAGTTCCACGCGGTCGACGAGGCGCTCACCGCACGCCAGAACCTCGTGCTGTTCGCCCGGCTCAGCGGGGTGTCGAAGCCGAGGGCCCGGCGACGCGCCGACGACCTCCTCGCGGCCTTTACGCTCGCGGATGCCGCGGACCGTGCCGTCTCGGGCTTCTCCGGTGGTATGCGCCGTCGCCTCGACATCGCCGCGAGCCTGGTGCTGACCCCGGCGATCCTCTTCCTCGACGAGCCCACCACCGGACTCGACCCGCGCGGTCGCGCCACCGTCTGGCAGGCGATCCGCGAGGTGGCCGCAGCGGGCACGACCGTGCTGCTCACCACGCAGTACCTCGACGAGGCCGACCAGCTGGCCGACTGCATCTCGGTGATGGACCACGGTCGAGTGATCGCCGAGGGCACGCCCGCCGAGCTCAAGCGCCGCATCGGCGGCGACCGGGTCACGATCGTGCCGGCCGACGGCGCCCGGCTCGCGGATGCCGCGCTCGTCGTCGGCCGGGCGACGGGCACCGAGCCATCCGTCGATGCCGACACCCGCGCGGTCACGGTCGAGGTCGCCGACGGCGCGGCCGCACTCGCCCCGATCGTGCGGGCGCTCGATGCCGAGGCGCTCGAGGTCGACGACGTCGCCCTGCGCCGACCCACGCTCGACGAGGTGTTCCTGCACCTCACCGCGCCCGCTTCCGACCCCAGCAGGGAGGCACGATGACCACGACGACCCCGCCGACCCCGTCCCGACCCGCCATCGCCGCGGCGCCCGGGTTGCGCGACCGCCGATCGAACCCGTTGCGGGAGGGCGCACTCATCGCCGGGCGCGACCTCCTGCACTGGGTGCGCGAGCCCTGGGGCTTCGTGTTCGGCCTCGCGTTCAACCTCATGCTCGTCCTCATGTTCGGCTTCCTCTTCGGCGGTGCCATCGAGGTGCCGGGCGAGGGCGACTACATCGCCTTCCTGCTGCCGGGCATGTTCGCGCTCGCGATGCTGTTCGGGCTCGAGGCGACGATGACGGCGATGGCCGAGGACTCGAAGCGCGGCATCACCGACCGGTTCCGATCCCTCCCGATCGCCAGCGCCTCGGTGGCCCTCGGGCGTGCCCTCGCCGACCTGGCGAACTCCGTGGTCGGCCTCGCCGTGCTCATGATCGGCGGTCTCCTCATCGGCTGGCGGCCCACGACCGGGCCGGCCGAGATCGCCCTCGGCGTGGTATTGCTGCTCTGGCTCCGATTCGCCCTGCTCTGGGTCGGGATCTTCCTCGGACTGCGCTTCCGCGGCACGGGTGCGACCACGGCCGTGCAGGTGCTCGTCTGGCCGATCGGCTTCCTCTCGACCGTGTTCGTGTCGGCCGAGACCATGCCCGGCTGGCTGGGCGTGATCGCCGAATGGAACCCCGTCTCGGCGACCGCCACGGCGGCCCGCGAGCTGTTCGGCAACCCCACGGGTGTGACGAGCGGGTGGCTCGCCGAGTACGCCGTGCTCGCGGCATCCGTCTGGCCGCTCGTGATCACGCTGGTCTTCCTGCCGCTCGCGGCGTCGGCCTACCGGGGCCTGCGGCGCTAGGCCGAGGGCGCGGCCGAAACGCCGAAGGCCGGACCCCGTGCAGGGGTCCGGCCTTCGCGTGAGCGGATGCTAGCGGCTCGCCTTCTCGGGAACCGGCAGCGTGCCCGCGGCCCGCCGTGCGGCGTAGTATGCACGGGCCTCGTCCTGGCGCTCCTGCTCGGCGCCGCTGGCGATCTGCGCGCGCAGGTGCTCGGGACGGTAGCCGAACGCGTCGACGAGGTCCTGCGCGTGCGGGCGCAGGCGCTCGATGAGCCGGTCGATGTAGGCCGTCACCGCCTGGGCGCGCTGCGGCGACAGGCGTCCGTGGATGAGGTACCAGGCGAGGTGCTTCTCGATCAGGCCCAGGCCGAAGAGGTCGCGCACCCAGGTGAGCACCTGCTTCGTGCCCGGGTCGGTCGTGTGCGCGAGTCCGCGCGTGAAGGCCTCCCACTGCAGCAGCTCGGCGTGGGCGCGGGCGGCCTCGATGAGCTCGTTCTGGTTGCGGTTGAATGCCGCCGCGGCATCCGCCTTGGGCAGCTTGCGCGCGTCGCGGAGCCGGCCGGCGATCTCGGCGATCATGGCCTCGACGCGGTCGGTGAGCAGCTCGCGCTGCGTCTCCTCGTCGCGGAGCTCGGCGACCGCACGGCGTGTCGACCCGAAGTCGGCGATCGTCTGCGCCAGGCGCCGGAGCCCGGTGCCGTGATAGGCGCGCTCGGCGGTCTGCGAGACCACGTACCGCGCCATCGCGCCGGCATCCGCGTTGGCGAACTGCCGTGAGAAGTCGGTGAGCAGGCGCTTCGCGACGAGCTGCAGCAGCACGTTGTTGTCGCCCTCGAACGTCACGTAGACGTCGAGGTCCTGGCGGAGTCCGACGATGCGGTTCTCGGCGAGGAACCCCGCGCCGCCGCACGCCTCGCGCGCCTCCTGCAGCGTCTCGAGGGCGTGCCACGTGGACAGGGGCTTGAGCGCGGCGGCGATCGTCTCCAGGTCCTGGCGGTCGTCGTCGGTGTCGGCCTTGCCGGAGAAGACCGCGTCGAACTTCACGAGGAACTCGTCGTGCGCGAAGACCTGCGCGTACGTGGTCGCGAGCTTCGGCAGCAGGCGCCGCTGGTGGCGCTGGTAGTCGAGCAGCACCTCCTCGTCGGTGTCGCTCGCGGCGTTGAACTGGCGGCGCTGGTTGCCGTACGTGATGGCGATCGTCAGCGCCATGGCCGCGGCGGAGGTCGCCGCGCCGTCGAGCGAGACGCGCCCCTGCACGAGCGTGCCGAGCATCGTGAAGAACCGGCGGCCGGGGCTCGCGATGGGGCTCGAGTAGGTGCCGTCCTCGGCCACCGAGCCGTAGCGGTTCAGCAGGTTCTCGCGCGGCACGCGCACGTTCGTGAAGTGCAGGCGTCCGTTGTCGATGCCGTTGAGCCCGCCCTTCAGGCCGTCGTCCTCGCCGCCGATGCCCTTCAGGAATCCGCCCTTGGCGTTGCGGAGCGGCACGTAGAACGCGTGCACGCCGTGGTTCACGCCCTTCGTGATGAGCTGGGCGAACACCACGGCGGCGGTGCCGTGCAGCGCGGCGTTGCCGAGGTAGTCCTTCCATGCGCCGCGGAACGGCGTGTCGATCACGAACTGCTGCTTCGCCTCGTCGTACGTCGCAGTCGTGCCGATCGCCGCGACATCCGAGCCGTGGCCCGTCTCGGTCATGGCGAACGCCCCCGGGACCTTCAGCGACATGATGTCGGGAAGGAAGGTGCGGTGGTGGTACTCCGTGCCGAGGTGGAGCACCGCGGCGCCGAAGAGCCCCCACTGCACGCCCGACTTGATCTGCAGGCTGGGGTCGGCGAGCACGAGCTCCTCGAACGCGGCGATGTTGCCGCCGTGGTCCTCCTCGCCGCCGAGCTCCTTGGGGAACGCCTTGTGCACGGCGCCCTGCTCGACGAGGGTCTTGAGTTGGCCGAGCACCCGCTCGCGGTGCTCCGCCATGGGCTGGCCCTCGATGCGCTGGAGGTCGGGCTTCGCCGCGCGCTCGCGCGCCGCGACGCGGATGTCCGCCCACGTACCGAGGAGCTGTCGGCCGAGCAGTTCCACGTCGATGCGCGGCGACGCCGGCTGGGCGTCGGCGCGAGGGGCCGGGATCGGCGCCGCGACCTCGTCGCGCGCGGGCTTCGGGGGCACGGTGGCGGGTCGCTTGCCCGAGGTCTTCGGGGTGCTGCGGGATGCCGTGTCAACCATCGTCGGTTCTCGTCCTTCGTGTGCGGCGGTCAGGCTCGTTCCACGGTAGGACGGTGCGCGGCGGCGCGGAAACGGGGCGTCCGCGGCCTACAAACCGCTCGCGCGACGCCTCGCGGTCGACTGTCGAGACCCTACAAACGCGGGTTCGTCACGCGTTGCAGTGTCCACAAGCGGATGCCGCGGCATCCGCTCGCCCGTTTCGGCTCACTCGCGGAAGAACGCGGTCGCGCGCCGCGTCCAGAGCAGGATGAGCACCACCACGGCTATCGCGATGCTGAAGTACTCGCCGATGGCCCCGGCGGGGTATGCGATCGCGAGGAACACCGAGCCGATGATCGACAGCATCTGGAAGATGGTCATGACGATGCGCGACGCGTTGTTGCCGCGCAGCAGGCCGATGGCGACCACGATGACGACGACGCCGACCAGGATCGTGAACAGCGCGGAGGCGATCAGCTGGCTCGCGCCGCCGAACTGCTCGACCGTCGCGGCGACGCTCGTCTGGAACAGCAGCAGCGTGCCGCTGAACACGTCGAGCGCACCCGAGATCCACGCGAGCACCGCGACGAGGGTCACGCCCCCGGGTCGTTCGATCGCCATGACCACTCCTCACGTCGGCGCCGCCGGGACGCGGCGCATCTGCTGCGATGCTAGTCCGAGGCGACCTCGCTGGCGCGGAAGAACGCGCTCGCCGGCCGCGTCCAGAGCAGGATCAGCACGATCGCCGACACGAGCACGCTCGCCCACTCGCCGACCGGGTTGCCGAGGTTGGCCACCGCGAGGAACAGCGACTGGATCAGCGAGAGCGCCTGCAGCACCGTGACGATCATGCGCGCGACCCACCGGCCCAGCCAGATCAGGAAGGACAGGGCCAGCACCACGACGCCGAGGAGGATCGAGCCGATGGCGGCGGCGAGCACGCCGTTCGGTCCGCCGAACGCTTCGCTGATCTCGGGGTTGCCGCCCTCGAACATCAGCAGGATGCCGGTGATGACATCGACGACACCCGAGAGGCCCGCCAGCACGGCGACGATCGCGACCCCGATCGGCCGGTGCACTGCGTTCGCTTCCGCTTCCGCTTCCGACATGATGCGTTCCCCAATCGCTCGCCGCCGCCCCAGTGCGACGGTCCTGGGCCGATGCTAGCGCGGCGACGGATGCCGCGGCGAGAGCGCCGCGGCATCCGTCATCGATCCTCAGCTCGTGGGCTGGTCGGGTGCGAGGCCCTTGAAGTAGCGCGTGGCCTCTCCCGACCAGAGCAGCATCAGGATGGCCAGGGCGACGAGTGCGCTCACGATCTCGGTGGCGAGGGTCGACGGCTGGGCGATGCCGATCCAGATCGAGCCGGCGAGTGAGAGCGCCTGCACGACCGTCGCCGCGATGCGCGCGACCGCGTTGCCCCGCAGCAGGCCGAATGCGATGAGCAGCATGAAGATGCCGAGCACGATCTCCATGATCGCGATGGTGGTGGCGATGCCGGCACCGCCGAATGCATCGGCCACGTCGGGATCGGACTGCGTCGCGAGCAGCACGATGCCGCCGATGACGTCGAAGGTGCCGGCGATGATCGCGAGTGCGGCGACGATCGTGACGCCCAGCGGACGCTTCGGGCCGAATTGGTCGGACATGGCGCTCCCTGTTCGAGATCACGGATGCCGCGGCCGCGGCCCGCTGAGCGTGATCCTAGCCGCACCAGGTGTCCGCCAGGCGGCGACGCGTCGCCCCGGGACGACCGCAGCGCGGGTGCGGCGCGGGTGCCGGCGCGGGTGCCGGAGGCGGCGCGACGCTCTACGCCGCGCCCACCACCGCCAGCAGCGCCTCGCCGTAGGCCTCGAGCTTCTTCGCGCCGATGCCGCTGATGCCGTCGAGGTCACCGAGGCTCGAGGGCCTGGCGACGGCCACCGCCCGCAGGGTGGCGTCGCCGAAGACGATGTACGCAGGCACGCCCTGCTCGCGGGCCTCCCCCGCGCGCCACGAACGGAGCGCCTCGAAGAGCTCGGCCTGCGCCGGCTCGAGGTCGGCCGCGGCGGGCGCGGCCCTCGGTCCGCGCGAGCGCGCCACACGCTCGGGCTCGGTGCGGAGCATGACGTTGCGCGCACCCGACAGCACCTCGGACGCGGCATCCGTGACCGTCAGCGTTCCGTACTCGCCGTGCGTGGCGAGCAGGCCCTGCGCGAGCAGCTGTCGCACCACCCCGCGCCACTGCTGCTCGGAGAGGTCGGCGCCGATGCCCCACGTGGCCAACGCGTCGTGGCCGTACTGGCGCACCCGAGGCGTCTCCTTGCCGCGGAGGATGTCGATGAGGTGCCCGGCCCCGAACTTCTGCCGGCGCTCGCGCTGCAGTCGCACGATCGTGGACATCAGCTTCTGGGCGGGCACCGTGCCGTCCCACGCGGCGGGCGGCTCGAGGCACGTGTCGCAGTTGCCGCACGGCTCGCTGGCCTCGCCGAAGTACGCCAGCAGGTTCTGCCGACGGCACTGCACGGTCTCGCAGAGCGCCAGCATGGCGTCGAGATGCTGTGACAGGCGTCGTCGGTGCGCCAGGTCGCCCGGGCTCTCGTCGATCATGCGGCGCTGCTGCACGACGTCCTGCAGTCCGTAGGCGAGCCACGCGGTCGCGGGGGCGCCGTCGCGACCGGCACGGCCCGTCTCCTGGTAGTACCCCTCGACCGACTTGGGCAGGTCGACGTGCGCGACGAACCGCACGTCGGGCTTGTCGATGCCCATGCCGAACGCGATCGTCGCGACGATCACGACGCCGTCTTCGCGGAGGAAGCGCTCCTGGGTGCTGCGGCGCAGCGCGGCGTCGAGACCCGCGTGGTACGGCAGCGCGTTCACGCCGTTGGCGGAGAGGTGGGCGGCGATCTTCTCGGTGCTCGCGCGCGACAGGGCGTAGACGATGCCCGAGACGGGGGTGCCCGAGGCATCCGTGCCCTCGCTACGCACGAAGTCGAGCAGTTGCCTGCGCACCTCGAGCTTGGGGGCGATGCGGTACTGGATGTTGGGACGGTCGAAGCTCGACACGAAGTGCCTGGCGCCGTCGAGCGAGAGTCGCGACGTGATCTCGCGATGCGTGGCCTCGGTGGCCGTCGCGGTGAGGGCGATGCGCGGCACATCGGGCCAGCGTTCGGCGAGCTCGGAGAGTGCGAGGTAGTCGGGGCGGAAATCGTGGCCCCACTGCGCCACGCAGTGCGCCTCGTCGATCGCGAAGAGGGCGATGCGGCCGCCCTCGAGGAACCGCTTGGTGGACTCGGAGTTGAGCCGCTCGGGGGCGACGTAGAGCAGGTCGAGCTCGCCGGCCAGGTACGCGCGCTCGACCTGGGCCCGCTCGGCCGGTTGCTGGCTCGAGTTGAGATAGGCGGCGCGCACCCCGTTGCGCACCAGGGCGTCGACCTGGTCGTGCATGAGCGCGATGAGGGGCGACACCACGACACCCGTGCCCTCGCGCAGGAGCGCCGGGATCTGGTAGCAGAGGCTCTTGCCGCCACCGGTGGGCATGAGCACGACGGCGTCGCCGCCGCCGGCGACCTGGGCGATGATCTCGGCCTGCTCGCCGCGGAAGGCGTCGTAGCCGAAGACGGTGTGCAGCGCCTCGGCGGCCGTGTCGAACCGCGGCGGCGCGGCGCTCACGACGCGGGGAACCGACGACGCGGGCCCCGCCGGCGTGCGCATCGGCGCGGCCGCGGGTGCCCCCCGGCGAGCCGGGAGTTGTGGCGCCCAGCCGTCGTCGGCGGGCGGCGCCCAGTCGTCGTCAGCCGGCGGGAGCTCGTCTGGATCCCAGGGGACCTCGTCGGGGTCGTGGGATTCGGGGTTCCAGCTCACCCGTCGAGTGTAACGAGCGCCCCCGACGGGTGAGCCGGATCATCCTCAGGCGCGGCGACGCACCACGAGCCAGGTGCCGATGGCGGCGATCGCGGCCAGGAGCACGCCGCCGCCGATCCACAGGGCGTCGAGCGGTGACGAGGTCGCCGCGGCATCCGACCCCTGGGTCGTCGCGTCGGTCGAGGGCTCTGGCGTGCTCACCACGGCGTCGCCGGCGCTGCCTCCGCCGCACGCGAGCGGCTCGTCCGATCCGTCGCCGAGCTCGACGCCCTCGGCCGGCTGCCACGTGAACGCCCACGTGCCCGAGATCGGGTGGCCGTCGGTCGAGACGACCTTCCACGCCACGGTGTACTCGCCGGGAGCCCCGAGCACCACCTTCGTCTCGGCGGAGGGACCGGCCACCGCAGTGCAGCCGTCGCTGTAGAAGCGCCCGTCGGGCCCGCGGACCTGGATCACGGCGCCGTCCTCGACCTCGAGCAGGTCGTCGTTGGTCTCGAGCGACACGGTGCCGGGCTGTTCGGTCAGCACCGCGCCAGCGGCCGGCGCCGACGACACGAGGTAGTTGTGGGCCGCTGCCGGCAGCGCGGGCACCACGACCAGGGCAGCGGATGCCGCGACGAGCAGCGCGATGCCGGAACGGCGTGCTCTCCGCGGCGCCACCGCACTTGCGCTCGGGCGGGACACGGCGAGCATCAGACGTCCGATCGCGGACGGCGAGCCGTGATCGCGAGGACGATGCCCACGACGCCGACCACGAGCCCGCCGATGCCGAGCACGCGAGCCACCGTGTCGGTCGAGCCGCTCGCGGCATCCGAGGCGGTCGCGGTCGCCTCGTCGTGGTCGCCATGCTCGTCGGGCGTCGTGTCGGCGACGTCGTCGGTCGCACCGCCGTGACCGTGCTCGTCACCCGTGGCCTCGGTGACGACGATGACGGGGGCGGGGCTCTCCGGTTCCTCCTCGCCCTCCTCGGCGACCTGGTTCCAGTTCGTCTCCCCGACCTCGCAGGTCTGCAGCACCGGGAACGAGAGCGTCTCACCCGCGGCGTCGTCGGGCAGGCGCATCGAGAGCTCGATGGTGTCGCGGTATCCGTCTTCCACCGGCGTGATCGCCGTGTACACGACCTGCGAGGTGCGGTCGCCGTCGGCGACCTTCTCGATGGTGTAGTTCGGGTTGAGCGTCGGCGAGACGCTCTCGATCGACTCGGGGATGTCGATGGCGAGGGCCGTCGTGGGCGAGCCCTCGCATCCGTGGCCGAACGCGAAGGTGAGCACGGTGTAGCTGCCGGCCGCGGTGCCGCTCGGGGTCACGGTGACGTGTGCGCTCGCGACGAGCGGCACGGCGGTGAGTGCGAGGACGGCCCCGGCGGCGAGGCCGACGGCGGAGAGGCGTGCGATACGCATGTTGGAGGGTTCTTTCGTGGTCGAGGTCGGGCGCGCGTGAGGGCGTCCAGGTGTGATTCGGAGTCGTCAGCGGATCAGGCCGCCGCCGCCACGGCCGGGGGACCACGGGACCCCATCGCGGCGTGCAGGAGGGCGCCGACGAGGCGCGGGCGCGGGCCGTCGACGGGAATGCGGAGCGTCGGCGCGACGACCGGCGTCGGCACCCGGGTGAGCCGCCGAACGAGCACGCGAACGGCTCCGCCGATGGTGTCCGCGATGCGGTCGGCGAGCACGAGCGCGGCGAGCGTGATGGCGGCCGCCACGAGGTGGGCGGCCGGCATCCAGGCATTGCCGTGGTCGACGGCGGCGACGGGCGGAGCCGGCAGCTCCAGGCCGGCATGGTGGTGACCGGCGTGCATGGTGGAGGCGAGGGGGGTGGCACCGCCCATCGCGTAGGTGAGGTGCAGGGCGGCCTGCGCGACGAGCGCCGACACCGCGGTGCGCGCCAGGCGTGCCCGTGCTCCGCTGAGCGCCATCGCGAGCGGGACCGAGAAGGCGAGGGCCACCATCAGCGCGACCGGCCCTGGCGGGGCACCGCCGCCGACCGTGTGCGCCAGGGACGCCGCGAAGATCGCGAACACGGCCACGGCCGTTCCGCGAGCTGCGCGAGCGCCTCGAGAAGTCACCCGACCAGCTTAACCGGCGGCCCTCGACGGGAACTGGAGGTCGGATGCCACGGCGGCACGTCCCCTCAACGCGGGAACGGCCCCGGGCATCGCGCCCGGGGCCGTCCTCGTTCAGGGATCCGACTAGCCGACGTTCAGCACGAACGAGCTCGTGGTTCCGGTGGTCGGCACGTTGATGTCGAACCGCGTGGGTCCTGACGTGCCGGCCGGAATGGTGAACTCGACCGTGGCCTTGCCGATCTCGTCGACCGTCGGGGTGTAGGCCCGGTCGACCGGCGAGGTGTCGAGCTGAGCACCGCCGAACGACACCACGACCGTGCCGGCAGCCGGCTCGTTGCGGCTGAAGTCGAGCGACGACAGGTTCACCGTCACCAGCTCGCCCGGTGCGTAGGTGCCGTCGCCGGCGACCTGCACGCCGACGGCCCGCTGGGCGTTGTCGGGCGAGATCGTGTTCTGCGGCTGCGCGGCGAAGTAGTCGACCATCGACTCGAGGTCGATCTTGCCGCTGTCGGCCTTGTTCGTGCCCAGCGCGAGGGTGAAGAAGTTGTCTCCACCCGCTGCGAGGAACGAGTTGGCGCCGACCGAGTAGGTCGCTGCCGGATTGATCGGAACGCCGTTCAGGAGCAACTCGGTGACTCGGTTGCCCGCCGGACCCGCCGGGTTGTACGTGTACTCGAGCTCCTTGTTCACGCCGAGCTTGAGGAACGGACGCGTCGCACCCTGTGGCTGCCACTGCTCCTCGAGCACCTGCTTGACCTGGGCCCCTGTGAGGTTGAGCGTCACCAGGGTGTTGGCGAACGGTTGCACGTCGGCCGCCTCGCGGTAGGTGACCTCGCCACCCGCCAGGTCGGCGCGCAGGCCGCCCGGGTTCATGAAGGCGATGTCCACGTCGCGAGTGCCGTCCTCGTTGAGCGACCAGAGCTGCACGTCGGCCACGAGGTTGCCGAGCGTCGACTCACCACCGCGGTTCTCGGGCAGCGACTGACCGGGCACCGGGGCCGACGCCACAGCCCGACCGAAGTCGGCGGTCGCCGTGCCGAGCACCACGTTGCCGAGTTGGTTGGCAACCTTGACGGCCTCGTCGACGATCGGCTTGACCGCGGGGTCATCCGCGTACAGCGCAGTCGCACCATCCATGAGGTTGAAGATCTCGTTCTTCATGGTGAAGGTCTTGGTCTTCTTGTCGTACTGGATGTCCATCTTGGAGAACCGCTCGCCGTACTGCCCGCTCGAGATCACCGGCATCGGCTCGTGGTCGAACTGCGGGCTGTCAGCGCGGGTGATCACGTGGTTGTACGCGAGGTGCGTGTGCCCCGAGACGATGGCGTCGATGTTGCCGTTGACGCCGAGCACGATCTCGCCGAATCGCGAGCTCCCGTCGATCGCCGACGACTTGGCCGTGGTGGCGGCACCCTCGTGCACGAGCAGCACCACGATGTCCGCCTCGCCGTTCTCGTCGATGCCGTCGCTGAGCTGGTCGGCCACCCGATTGGCTGCCTCGGTCGGGTCGCCCACCGTGATGTCGGCGATGCCGTCGGGGCTGACCAGCGAGGGCAGCTCGTCGGTGACCGCGCCCACGAAGCCGATGGTCACGCCCTCGAACTCCTGGGTCCAGTACTCGGGAAGTGCCGGCTCGGTCGTGCCCTTCTTGTAGATGTTGGCGCCGAGGTACTCCCAGAGCGCGAGCGGCATCACCCGGTCGGTGAGGTCGGCGAAGCCCTGGTCGAACTCGTGGTTGCCCACCGAGCTCACGTCGAGGCCGGCGGCGTTCAGCCCCTCGATCGTGGGAACGTCCTTCTGGATGAACGACGTGAACGTCGATGCGCCGATCATGTCGCCGGCGGCGGCGAAGATCGTGTTCGGGTTCCCGCCGCGGATCTGCTTCACCGCGGTCGAAAGCGCGGCGATGCCGCCCGATGGCGCCGACTGCTCGATGCGGCCGTGGAAGTCGTTCACGGTCACGAGGTCGATGTCGACCGTGGCCGGAGGAACCTCCGACCCGACGCCCACGACGATCGGGTCGTGGTCACTCGACCGGAACGGCGTGCCAGGCTCGGCGGCGGTGCCGAAGTACTCGCGTCCGGCCCACTCCGGGGAGTTGATCGACCAGACCGCCGCGTTCGTGACGCGGGTGTTCGCGGCCGGGGACGCGATCACGTGGTCGAGCGAGCCGAGCTCACCGTCGAACGTGTAGGTGTACTGACCGCGGGCCTTCGTGAGGAGCACGTCGCTCCAGCCCTCCTCCGTGAAGACCTTGATCGGGTCCTCCTTGGCGTAGGAGTTGAAGTCGCCCACGAGGTAGACCGCGTTCTTGCGACCCTCGGAGAGGCTGTTCGCGAACGTCAGCAGCGACTTCGCCTGCTCTACGCGCTCGTCGTTGAAGGCATCCTGTCCCGTCTGGGGTGTCGGGTCGGTGCCGCTCTTCGACTTGAAGTGGTTGGCGACCACGGTGACGAACGTCTTGCCGTACTTGAACGTCTGCGCGATCGGCTCGCGCGCGATGTCCCATACGGTCTCGTCGATGATGGTCTTCGCCTCGCCCGACGGCGTCACCGCGGCGGGCTTGTAGATGATCGCGTTGGAGATGACGTCGGTGATCGCGGCGTCGTGGAGCGCGGCGGGCGTGCGTACGTAGTCCCACACGTTCGGACCTGCCGCGGCGTTGAGGCCCGCCACCAGGTCGGCGAGCGCCTCGTCGGGAGCCTCGCCGAGCTTCACCGAGTTCTCGATCTCCTGCAGCGCCACGACGTCGGCGTCCAGGCCGTTGATCGCGGTGACGATCTTCGACTTCTGGATCGCGAACTCCTCTGCGGTCCGCGCGCCGCGGGCGTCGGGGTTCTGGGAGGTCAGCGTCGTGAAGTAGTTGAGCACGTTGAATGCCGCGACCGTGATGTCGCCGCCGACCGCGGGAACGGTCGCCGGACGCAGGTTGGCAGCCGTGAAGGTCGGCTTCAGGTTCGGCGCACTCGCGTCGGTGAGCGGCGTCGGCGGCTGCAGGCGCCAGTTGCTGAAGCCGAAGCTCAGCAGCGAACCGCCGGCCGGGAAGGTGATGGCGTCGCCGTTGCGCACCACCACGTCCTTCGTGAAGTAGGGCTGGTCGCCCGGGTGCGAGGCGTCGCTGACCGAGACGCTGTAGCCGTCATCGAGGATCAGGCGGGCGTTGTTGTTCGCGGTCGTGATGGAGTTCGCCGCCGTCGTGCCGGGCGCCTGCGACTCGAACGCCTCGACCGGCATGGCCGTGCCGGCGCTCGTCCAGAGCTCGCCGAAGCTCTGCAGGTTGTGGCTCGACACCACGCGGTACACGCTCGAGGGGCGCACGAGCATGCCCTCGAACGCCTCACGGGCGCTGCCGAGCACCGTGTTGGGCAGCGGGGTCACCGCGGGCACGCCGACGCCGGCTTGGACCAGCTGGACCGAGCCGGCTGCCGAGGCGGTGATGCGGGTGACGCCACCGCTCTCGTTCACCAGGCCCGTGACGGAGACGCGGTCGCCGATCGCGACGCCGGCAGCCGGGTTGCTCTCGAGGAGGATGAAGATGCCGTCGGAGGCGTTCGGCGTGGCATCCGTGGGCCCGCCCGAGCCGGCGGTCTGCACGTAGATGCCGCGGAACCCACCGGTGCGGTGGTCGCCGGTGACGATACCCTCGACCGTCACGGTCTGGCCCGCGAGCGGGGAGGTCGCGACGTTGGTGCCCTGCACCTGCGCGATGGTGTGGCTCGGCTCGGCGGCGTATGCCGGCGGCGCGGCGAGGAGTCCCGCCACGATCGTGCCCGCCGCGGCGACCGCCACGGCTGACAAGCGCTGTATGGTGCTGCGACGTGGCATGACTCTCCTCTGAATTCCACCCCGGGAAGGCACCCGCGCGGCGAATGGTTCGGGTCGTGCGTGCGCGAGTGCTGGTCGAAGCCTAAGCACCGCCGCCCACGGTGCCAAGGGGGTTCCATTGCAATATCCGCACGTTTTCACACAGAGTTCACGCCGCGCGCGCAGATGTGCATCGTCCCTCCCCCCGGCTGCTCGGATGAGCACGCCTTCCGGGCGCCGCTACATTTGAACGGTCATGCTCACCGCCGTCTTCTCGCTCGCCGGAGCACTCGTGTTCGGCGCGGCCGACTTCCTCGGCGGGCTCGCCGCGAAGCGGGTGAGCTCGGTGCTCGTGACCGCGGTCGCCGCCGTCACCGGCTTCGTGCTGCTCGCGGCCGCGGCGCCGTTCCTCGGCGGAGTATGGAGCGCACACGACGTGCTCTGGGGCGTGCTCTCCGGTGTCGCCGGGGCGGTGGCCATCTCCCTGCTCTACGCCTGCCTCGCGATCGGACCGATGAGCATCCTCTCGCCGCTGACGGCGGTGGTCTCGGCCGTGGTGCCCATGGTCTGGGGACTCCTCATCGCAGGAGAGCGGTTCGCGCCGCTCGGGTACTGGGCCCTCGGGCTCGCACTCGTCGCCGTCGTGCTCGTGGGCTTCGTGCCCGAGCGCGGGGCCGTGCGGCCGAGCCTCCGCGGCATCCTGATGGCGATCGGCTCCGGCGTCGCGATCGGCACGTTCTTCGTGACGATCGACCAGACCTCGGAGGAGAGCGGCGTGGTGCCGCTCCTCCTCAACCGCGCCGTGACGGCGACCATCATGTTCGCGGCCGTCGGCGTGCTCGCGCTCGTCGCGGCGTCGCGGGCGGCCACGCGCCACCCGTCCGCCGCCGATGCGGGCCCGGTCGGCGCGCGCTCGACCGAGCGGATGCCGCTCCCGGCGCCCGTGGGAACGGCCTTCGCCCCGGCGCGATCGGCCACCGCGTCGGGCGTGCGCCTCGCGATCGCGTGCGGCGTGGTCGACGTGACGGCGAACGGCCTGCTCCTCATCGGCATCCGCGCGGGCGACCTGTCGGTCGCGGCGGTGCTCGGCGCGATGTACCCCGCCGGCACGATCCTGCTCGCCGCACTCGTGCTGAAGGAGCGGATCGCGCCGGTGCAGTGGGCGGGCCTCGTGCTCGCGCTCGTCGCTGCGGGCATGCTCGCGCTCGCCTAGGCCCGCCGCAGTCCGCCGCCGCAGTCCGCCCCCGCCGCCGCCGCCGGCCGCCCGCCTGCCCGGACCGCAGAGCAGGACTAGAGCCGCACGACCTCGGTGACGCGCACGACCGCGGCGCCCTCCTCCGCCGACTCGCGCAGGTCGACCTCGGCGCGGATGCGCCAGTCGTGGTCGCCGGCCGGGTCGTCGATCGTCTGCTCGACGCGCCAGGTGCCGGCCGCGGCATCCGACTCGTCGATCGCGACCAGCCGCGGCGAGCGCGCGGCCGCACCCGTGAGGATGTCGTCGTGCTCGGCGTAGTAGCGGTCGAGCGCGTCGGGCCAGCCGGCGTCGGGGTCGAGCTCGGCGAGCTCGTCGTCGCGCTCGAGGGCGGCCAGCTGCACGCGCCGGAACAGCTCGTTGCGCACGAGCACGGTGAAGGCGCGGCGGTTCGTGACGACCGAAGGCGGAGGAGGCGGCACGACGGCGGCCTCGTCCTCGGGCAGGTGGCTCGACGGGTCGACGAGCTCGTTCCACTCGTCGACGAGGCTCGAGTCGACCTGCCGCACGAGCTCGCCGAGCCACTCGATGATGTCGAGGAGCTCCTCGTCCTTCGCCTCGGTCGGCACCGTCTGGCGCACCGCGCGGAAGGCGTCGGAGAGGTACCGCAGCACGAGTCCCTCGCTGCGCGCGAGCTGGTAGAACGAGACGTATTCTCCGAACGACATGCTGCGCTCGAACATGTCGCGCACCACCGACTTCGGACTGAGCTCGAAATCCCGCACCCACGGCTGGCTCGACGCGAAGGTCTCGAACGCCTGGGCGAGCAGCTCGTCGAGCGGCTTCGGCCAGGTCACCTCCTCGAGCAGCTCCATGCGCTGCTCGTACTCGATGCCCTCCTGCTTCATCGCGCCGACGGCCTCGCCGCGGGCCCTGTACTGCTGCTGCGAGAGGATCGGGCGCGGGTCGTCGAGCGTCGACTCGATGACGCTCAGCACGTCGAGGGCGTAGTGGCCGGTGCCGATGCCCTGGCCGCGCGCCTCGTGGGGGTCGAGCAACTCGATCGCGGCGAGCGCGAACGGCGAGAGCGGCTGGTTCAGGGCGAAGTTCGGCTGCAGGTCGACCGTGAGGCGCAGGTCGGCGAGACGGCCCGGCGCCGACGCGGGCACGATCTCGACGACGCCGGCGTCGCGCAGGGTGCGGAGGATGTCGAGCGCGCGGCGCGCGAGCTCGAAGGTGCGGGAGCGCGCCTCATGGTTGTCGAACACGAGCGAGCGGATGTCGCCGGCGACGTCGTCGCCGCGGCCGATCACGTTGATGAGCATCGCCGCCGTGAGCTTCAGCTGCGGTGCGAGGGGTTCGGGCTCGGCCGCGACGAGTCGCTCGAACGAGCCCTCGCCCCAGGTGATCTGGCCGGCCGGCGCCTTCTTGCGCACGATCTTCTTGAGCTTCTTCGGGTCGTCCCCCGCCTTGCGGACGGCGGCCTCGTTCTCGATCTCGTGCTCGGGCGCGAGCACGACCACGGTGCCCGCCGTGTCGTATCCGGCGCGACCGGCACGCCCCGCGACCTGGTGGAACTCGCGGGCGCTGAGCTGGCGCATCCGCTGCCCGTCGAACTTCGCGAGCGCGGTGATGAGCACCGTGCGGATCGGCACGTTGATGCCGACGCCGAGCGTGTCGGTGCCGCAGATGACGCGGAGCAGCCCGCGCTGGGCGAGCGTCTCGACGAGGCGGCGATAGCGCGGCAGCATACCGGCGTGGTGCACGCCGATGCCCGCGCGCACCAGCCGCGAGAGCGTCTTGCCGAAGCCGGTGGTGAAGCGGAATCCGCCGATCGCGTCGGCGATCTCATCGCGCTGCTCGCGCGTGATGACCCTGATGGACGACAGGGCCTGCGCTCGTTCCATCGCCGCGGCCTGCGAGAAGTGCACGATGTAGACGGGCGCCTGGCGGGTCTCGAGGAGCTCCTCGACCGTCTCCTGCACGGGCGTCCTCGCGTAGGAGAAGTGCAGGGGCACCGGGCGGTCGACGCCGGTGACACGTGCGGTCTCGCGACCGGTGCGCCGGGTGAGGTCCTCGGCGATCGCGGTGACGTCGCCGAGGGTCGCCGACATCAGGATGAACTGGGCCCGGTGGAGCGTGATGAGCGGGACCTGCCACGCCCAGCCGCGATCGGGGTCGCCGTAGTAGTGGAACTCGTCCATCACGACCTGGTCGATCGCGGCATCCGGACCCTGACGGAGGGCGATGTTCGCGATGATCTCGGCGGTGCAGCAGATGATCGGGGCATCGGGGTTCACCGAGCTGTCACCGGTGACCATGCCGACGTTCTGGGCGCCGAAGATCTCGACCAGCTGGAAGAACTTCTCGCTCACGAGCGCCTTGATGGGCGCGGTGTAGTAGCTGCGCCCCCCGTTGGCGACGGATGCCGCGTGCGCCGCGACCGCGACGAGCGACTTGCCCGTGCCGGTCGGCGTCGAGAGGATCACGTTCGCGCCGGAGACGATCTCGATGATCGCCTCGTCCTGCGCGGGGTAGAGCGCGAACCCGCGCTCGTCGGCCCACTCCACGAACGCGTCGTACATCGCGTCCGCGTCGTACGGGCGCGGGGCGCGGTCGAGCAGCGGCTGGGTCATCCGTCCGAGTCTGTCACGCGCGGCGGGAGGCACCGCACCGGCGCGTGAGCACGACGGCGCGCGTGGTAGAACTGGGAGCGCACACCGTCGAAGGAGCCGCACGTCGTGACATCCGCCGCTCCGCTCGGCGTGACGCATCGCCCGCACGACCGCCCGCTGGCGCGTCCGGCGTTGAGCAACGCGACCGACCGGCACGACCGGTTCGCCCTCACGAACCGGTACGTCGAGGTCGACGGCCGTCCGGCGATCCCGGTCTCGGGCGAGGTGCACTACAGCCGGGTGCCGCGCGCCGAGTGGGAGGAGCGCCTGCGGCTCATGCGCGCCGGCGGCATCACCGTGGTGGCCACCTACGTGTTCTGGAACCACCACGAACCCGAGCGCGGGCATCGAGACTTCGGCGGCGCACTCGACGTGGCGGCGTTCGTGGCGCTGTGCGGACGGCTCGGATTCGACGTCGTGCTGCGCATCGGCCCGTGGTGCCACGGCGAGGTGCGCAACGGCGGGTTCCCCGACTGGGTGCAGGACGCCCCCGTGGCGCACCGCACCGACGACCCCGCCTACCTCGCATTGGTCGACGAGTGGTTCGCCGCGCTCGGCGCGGAGCTCGCACCGCTGTGCGGACCCTCGAGCCGGGTGATCGCCATCCAGCTCGAGAACGAGCTCTACGACCAGCCCGCACACCTGGTCACGCTCAAGCGCATGGCGCGCCGCCACGGGCTCACGGCGCCGATCGCCACCGCGACCGCGTGGGGCGGCGCCGACCTGCCGGCGGGCGAGGTCCTCCCGCTCTACGGCGGCTACGGCGACGGGTTCTGGGTCGACGCCGACCAGCCGTGGGACACCACGTTCCGCGAGCACTTCTTCTTCTCGCACGCCTGGGACGATCCCGGCATCGGCGCCGACCTGCGCGACCACCCGGGCGTGGGGCGCCACGACCACGGCGTCGTGCCGCGGCTGCCCTCCCCCGACTTCCCCGCCGCCACGTGCGAGCTCGGCGGCGGCATGGCGACCGCGTACCACCGCCGCCCGCTCCTCGGTGCGCTCGACATCGCCGCGGTCGCCCACGGCAAGATCGGCAACGGATCGGGCTGGCAGGGCTACTACATGTACGCCGGCGGGACGAACCCGCGGCCCGGCCTCCAGGAGTCGCAGGCGACCGGCTACCCCAACGACCTGCCGGTCTTCGACTACGACTTCCACGCCCCGATCGGCGCGGCCGGCGACCTGGCACCGAGCCACGCCGAGCTCCGGCGCCAGCATGCCTTCCTCGCCGCGTTCGGCGAGTCCCTCGCCGACATGCCGTCGACGCTGCCCGACGTGCTGCCGACGGGCGTCGACGACGCCGAGACGCTGCGCTGGGCCATCCGCTCCGACGGGGCATCCGCGTGGGTGTTCGTCAACCGGCAGCAGCCGTACGAGCCGCTCGACACCTGCCGGGGCGCCCGGTTCGCGATCGGGCTCGACGCCGAGACCGTGGTGTTCCCGCAGGAACCCGTCGACGTGCCGTCGGGCACCATCGCGCACTGGCCGGTGAACCTCGAGCTGGGCGGGGTGCGCCTGCGCTGGGCCACGGCCTCGCCGCTGACGGTGCTCGACCCGCGCGACGACCCGACGCTCGTGCTCGTCGCCGAGGCCGGAATCCCGGTCGAGCTCGCCGCCGACGGCGCCTCGATGACGGATGCCGCCGGCTCGACGCGCGGGGTCGCGCCCGGCGTGTTCCGGGTCGACGCCGCCGAGCCACGGGGGGTCGACGTGGTGCAGGGCGACGCCCGCCTGCGGGTGCTCGTGCTGCCCGCGGCATCCGCGCACGACCTCTGGGTGCTCGATGCGCCCGATGGGCGCCGGCTCGTGCGCAGCGCCGCGCCCGTGCACCTGGACGACGACGGCCGGCTCGCCGTGCGGTCGCCGCAGCCACCTGACGTGGAGGCGTTCGACGTGTCGGCCCGCGCGTTCGTCGCCGTCGCCGTCGCCGTCGACGCGTCCGGGCCCGGAGCGGAGGTCGCGCTCGCACCCGAGCCGATCGACGTCGGCGAGCCACCGCCCGCGACCTACGGCGAGCGCGCCGGCCGCGCCGCCGCGCCCGATGCCGCCGCGATCGCGCGGCACGGCTCGACCTGGTCGCTGCGCCTGCCGGATGCCGCGCCCGGACGCCCCGTGCTGCACGTCGACTGGGCGGGCGACGTCGCGGTGCTCGAGGTCGACGGACGCGTCGTCGCCGACCGGTTCTGGGACGGCACGCCGTGGACGATCGGACTCGACGCACTCGACCTCGCGCCCGGTGCCCACGTGACGATCCGCATCGTGCCGCTGCATCCCGAGGCGGCCGTTCGGCTTCCCGCCGAAGCGGAGGCGCGTCGGCGGGCGGTCGACGGACCCCTCGTCGCGCTCGACCAGGTGCGTCTCGTGAGCTCGCCCCGCTGGCGGGAGCTCCCGGCGGGGGACTGACCGCCGGTGCCCTCGTCGCGTCAGGCGTGCGTCGCGTCAGGCGTGCGGCGCGAAGCCGGACGGCACCTCGTCGAGGGAACCGCGATCCGCGCCGCCGGGTGCGCCGGATGACGCCGACGCCTCGGATGCCGTGATCGTGATCTCGGGGCCGCCGGCCGGCGACCAGGCGATGGTGCCGTGCTCGAAGCATCCGCGCAGGACGCCGGTGGCATCGACGGCGGCGTCCGACACGGGCACGCCGAGCGCCGAACGCTCCCAGCCGAGCAGCGCCCAGATGTCGCGCACCATGCCGTGCACGATCGTGGCGCCGTGTCGTGCGGTCCAGGCGATCGTGCCGCCCTCGAAGTGCGCGACGCCGCCCGCCGACCCGTTGCCGGGGGTGCGGTAGCCCTCGAGCCGCAGCTCGTCGGTCGTCGGCAGGCCGAGGAACGACGCCTCGCCACCGACCTCGATCCAGCGCGCCGCGATCTCCCCGTGCACCTCGTGGGCGCCGGTGCGCTCCGACCAGTAGACCGCGCCGTGCTCGAACTCGCGACGGAAGACCTCGGCGTCGGCCGAGCGGAGGTGCAGGGCGGTCGGCTCGCCGAGCCACGGGTGCTCGGCGCGCTTGGCGCTGATCGCGGGCACCGCGACCAGCATCCGGTTGGCGGGGTCGTAGCGCACCGCCGTGCGGAAGTCCGACCAGCTCACGGCGCGATCGAGCCGCTTCGGCAGGAGGCCGGCCTGGGCAGGGCGCGCCTGGGTCATGGCCGCGGGTCGCGTCATCCGGTGGTCCATCGTGCTGTTCCGCTCGTCGGCCGGGCGGAGCCCGGAGTGCTGTCCCGGGCCTTCCGGGGAAACGGGGGAAGCCGGCCGGCACCTGGTCCAGAGAGACGAGGTGCTGACCGGCTATCCGATCGCCGGCCGCGGTGACAGTTCCCCCTGCGGTCCGCGGCCCGACGATCGAGTCCCACGCTACGAGCGAGGCGGTGGGCCTGGCATCAGGGTTATCACTGAACTTCGGAGACGCGGCGCACGGATGCCGCAGGCACACCGCGCGGCGTCGAGGCGGCGTTCTCGGCGGCGGCGGCGGCGACGGCGATCGCATCGCGGGCGAGCGCCGTGGCCGACTCCACCAGTACGGCGCGGCGCCGGACCGCGCGATCACCGGCGCCGGCCGACCCGCCGCCGATGAGGAACGCGTCGAGGTGCCCGAGCACTGGCCAGGCGTTCACGAGCGAGACGATGGTGAGCAGGAGCTCCCCGGCCGCGGCTCGGTCGACCCCCGGCAGGAGCTCGCGGAACCGCTCGACCTTCTCGTCGTGGTACGCCGCGCGCGCCGCATCGGCGGCCGTCGCCGGACCTCGTTCGAGGCCCTCCCAGAACACGAGTCTCGGGATGACCCCGTCGGCGAGATGGTGGTCGAACAGTCGGCCCGCGTAGTCGCCGACGGCGCCGGGGCCCGCGCCGAGCATCGGCACCTCGTCCATGGAGCCGCGCAGGCGGTGGGCGAGCACGGCCGCGAACAGGTCGTCCTTCCTGCCGAAGTACTGGTAGATCCGCTCCTTGTTGACCCCCGCCGCTGCCGCGATGCGGTCGATCCGGGCGCCGGCGAGCCCGTGCTCGCTGAACTCCGTGGTCGCGGCATCGAGGAGCAGTCGCTTCGTGCGTTCCGTGTCCCAGGCCATGGCTCCATCCTACCGATCTCCAACCGGATAGTTGCGAATTCTCCCGACCCGTGCTTCAATTACAACCGTTCAGTTGGAAATGACCGAAGGAGTCGACATGACCACCGCCCCCACCCCCGTCACGCAGTCCGCACCCGCGGATCCCGCCGGCACCCACGGCGCGGCTGCTTCGCCGTCCGCGCCGCCGTCGGTGCACGTGCGCGCCGTCATCACGTGGCTCGCGATCTTCCCGCTCGTCGCCGTCGGCATGATGCTCATCGCGCCGATCTCCGAGTCGTGGCATCCGGTGCTGCGCGCCTTCGTGCTCACGCTCGTCGTCGTACCGCTCGCGGTGTACGTGGTGGTGCCATGGCTCCTGCGCCGCCACGTCGCGCTTCGCCGTCGCCGGGCCCCGCGTTCGGGGGCGGGTGCTTGATCCGGTCGTCGAGCGCCCACTAGCGTTCGCACAGGCCGACGCACCAGGCGCACGCCGACGACACAGGAGGATCACATGCTGATCGCCCAGCAAGCGGGCTCGGAATCGGCGAAGGCACCCGAGGACGGCACTTTCGACGTGGCGTTCGTCGTGGTGCACGGCATGGGCAACGCCTTCAAGAGCCAGATCCTGCTCGAGTGGGCCGAGCCGATCCTCGAGCGCATGGACTGGGTCGCGCGCGACCGGGTCATCGGCGCCGACGAGACCCACGGCGTCACGATCCACGACTCCGACCTCTCGGGCGACCTGCCGATGGTGACGGCCACGGTGCGGTTCCCGAAGCGACGCGATCCAGCCGTGCCGGATGCCCCGGGCGAGACCGTCGAGCGCAAGGTGGCGATCCTCGAGGCGCGCTGGTCGGAGTCGTTCGTGCCGATGACCCGTGCGCAGGTCTTCCGGTGGGCCGTTCCGTTCATGTGGCGGGCGATCACGCGCACGCTCGACCTGTTCTGGAACACCATGGTCGTGCTCTCGTGGCTCACGCTCGTGCACCACCTCGGCGCACCCCGGGCGACGCTGCTGCTCCCTCGAACGCTCAACTTCCTCGTCGACGCCATCCGGCTCGTCGTCAGCACGATCGCCTTCGTGGTGGTGTGGGTCTTCCTGGTGCTCCTCGGCGTGGTGCTCACGCCGATCCTCCCGCTGCTCAGCCCGCTGCTGCTCATCCCGTGGTTCAAGGACGTCGCGCAGGGCGTGCTCGACGGACTCGTCGAGTCGATCGGCGATGTCGCCTCGTGGAAGGAGCGCCCGGTCCGCGCCTCGGCGATGCGGCTCGTGGTGCGCGATGCGCTCGCCCGGGCCAAGGAACTCGTCGGCGACGGCGATGTCCACCTGTTCGCCCACTCCCAGGGCGCCGCCGTCGCGACCTTCGCGCTCTTCGAGGAGCTCGATCCCGCCGAGTTCAACGTGCGCCGGCTCACCACCGTCGGAGCCGCCGTCGTGCTGCTCGGCCGTGAGAAGTGGCAGGGCCGCAAGGACGCGTACACCCCCGTGAAGACCTGGATCGACCGGAATGCGGCGAACCGCAAGGCCGGCAAGCCGCACGTCGCGTGGTCGAACCACTGGGCCATCTGGGACCCGTTCTCGGCCGGCCCGATCACCGACACGAAGGCCGAGGCACGGAAGCGCTGGCAGGCCGCCTACTTCCCCACCCCCGAGACGGTCGCGCTCGGACCGGAGGAGCACGCCGTGCACAACACGAGCCAGCCGTGGCTCGATCACGGCGTCTACTTCGCGAACACCGTGCAGGTCGTGGAGCCCACCGTGCGGCACCTGCTCGGACCCGACTTCCCCACCGTCTCCGAGCCCGTCGACTACATCCGCAACCGGCTCGTGGTCATCGACAAGAAGTCGCTCGGGCTGAGCACGATCGCCGCGCTCGTCATCGCGGCAATCCTCCCGGGCCTGTCGGGCGCCTCGGCCTTCTTCGCCTGGTTCCTGCAGGCGGTCGCCGACGGGATCGGGTGGGTGATCGCGCTGGTCCCCGGTCTCGACGGATCGGCGGCGTCGGGATCCGTCGCGCTCCTCATCGATTCGGGCGGCACGCCGCCGAGGCTGTCGCCGATCGGCTGGATCGTGGCGTCGGCACTCGTCGCGGCACTCCTGATCTGGCTGAACCAACTCATGCAGAAGCAGACGGAGCGCTCGATCGTGTGGGACCGCTGCCCGCTCGACGTGCGCACCTGGCTCGTGCTGACCGCGATCCCCCGCGCCCTCTACGTGCTCGGTGCAGCGGTGGTCGTGTGGTTCGCGATCCTCGACTGGTGGGAGCCGCAGCCCGACACGGCGTGGCTGGTGGTGAGCGCCGTGCTCATCGCGATCGTGGCCGCCTTCGTCATCGTCGAGCCCCGATTCTCGCCCGCCCCGCGGGTGGTCCCCGAGCAGGAGACGCTCGACGGTCGCGCGACCGTGGTTCCCCCGACCGAGCGGATGCGCCTCGGACTCGCCATCGCGAGCGACGACTACCAGCGCGAACTCGCCGAGCGACGCGCGAACCTCGCTCCCGAGGGCGCGTGGGCCACCTGGTGGGCGAAGCACTTCCACGGCTGGACGCCCCAACCGGTGCGCGAGGCATCCGACACGACCGTCATCTGAACAGGCCACGTGCAGCACTCGCGCTCCGACGGAACCGGCGCGTCTCTTCCCGCCGCACTCAGTGCCAGCCCTGATGCGCGTGCCGCAGCGTGCCCCCACACTCGTGCCAGCAGGTGGCGTGGCGAGTTTTACGCCATCTCACACGACAACTGGATTCCACGAGGGACAGCCCGCTTCCCCTACTCGCCGGCTGATCCGTGACCCGTACACCCTTCTTCGACGCTCTGCAGCTTCGCCTCGAGGGGACGATCATGAGAATGGCAACGAACCAGAGCCGGACCCGTCGCACGTTCCACCGGACCGGTGGCACGCTCAGATGGGCTGAGCGGCCAGGCGGCCGCGATCAGAAGTTCGACACCGTGCTCGTGCTCGTCCACGGGATGGGCGCGGCCTTTCGGAGCGAGATCCTGCTTGAATGGTCGGAGCCGCTCCTCCAACGGATGGACTGGCTGGCGCGGGACCGCGTCATCGGCGGGAATTCGAGCCACGGCGTGACGATTCACAATTCGGATCTCGTGGGCGACCCACCGATGATCACGGCCACCGTGAAGTTTCCGGGCCCGGAACCGGAGGTGCCGTACGCGCCGACCACGATCGAGCACAGCGTTGCCGTACTCGAGGCCCGATGGTCGGAGTCGTTCGTCCCGATGAAGCGAGCGCAGGTCTTCCAGTGGGCGATCGCATTCCTCTGGCGCGCCATCATCCGCATGCTCGCGCAGTTCTGGGGAACCATGGTGCTCGTTCCCTGGTACACGCTGACGAATCACCCGAGGAGCATCTGGCGGAATTGGCGGCAGCTCGGGTTTCTTCGATTCCTCGCGATCCCCGGCGTCGTCGTCATCGACCTCGTCCGTCTCATTCTGGCCTTCACTGCGTACGTCGTCGTCTCGGCCTTCGTGTTCGCACTCGGCATCGTTGCTTCGGCGATACTTCCGCTCGTCTCGCCGCTGCTCCTCATTCCGGCGTTCAAGAAAGCAGCGCAGGACGTCATCGATGGAATCGTCGAGTCGATCGGCGACGTCGCCGCATGGAAGGAACGGCCGGTCCGGGCGATGGCGATGCGTCTCGTGGTACGCAGCGCGCTCGAGCGTGCTCGGGAACTGGTGCGGGATACGGGCGAGGTGCATGTCTTCGCCCATTCGCAAGGGGCTGCGGTCGCGACGTTCGCGCTCTTCGAGGAGTTGACGCCGTCCGACTACCAGGTGAAGCGTCTGACCACGGTGGGAGCGGCAGTCACGCTGCTCGGCCGAGACAAATGGCGCGGTCGCCCCGATGTGTACACGCCAGTGTCGGATTGGCTACGTGTGACCAAGGACGCGCCGGTGGAATGGGCCAATCACTGGGCCATCTGGGACCCCTTCTCCTCCGGTCCGATCGCCGATACGAATCTCGGAGCCCGCGCTCGCTGGAGGAATGCGTACTTCCCGGTCCCAGACGACAGCGAAGGCCCGGAGGAGCATGCCGTCCACAACACGAGTCAGCCGTTCACCGACCACTCGGTCTACTACAAGAACATCGTCCAGGTCGTCGATCCCACCGCCCGAAGCGTCCTGGGTTCGCGTTTCCCGTCGCCGAAACCGACCGTCGACTATGTGGACAACCGACTCTCCGTCGTGGACAAGAAGTCGAACGGGGCCAACATGCTCGCATCTCTCCCGATCGCGGCGATCCTGCCCGGCCTCCCACTCACGGCCTCATGGCTGATCTGGGTGTACTCGGGGATCGCATGGCTGGTCGGGTGGATTCTCGGCCTCATTCCCGGGTCGAAGGTGACCCCCGAGAGTGCACAATCCGCGATCGGTTTCCTCGTCTCAGGTGACCCGAAGATGCCCCTGTCGGCCTGGGGGTGGGTGATCTCTTCGTTGCTTCTCCTCGCGGTGCTCATCTGGATCAATCAAATGGTCTCGTGGTTGAGTCTTCGCTCACGGGTGTGGAAGCGATGCCCACGAAGCCCGAAGCTGTGGCTCCTCCTGTGGTCGATTCCGCGGGTCTTCTTCGTCGCTGGCGGTGCTGTGGCGCTCTGTGTCGCCGTCGTCCACTGGGGGGCTCCGCTCGGGGGCGATGTCGTCACTTGGCTGTGCATCCTCATCGTCGCTACGGCCGTCTTCGTGTTCATCGAGCCCCTCATCGCTCCTGTCCCGATGATCGTTCCGGCTCGCGGCCCGGCAGGCCCAGCTGCCGAGGCACCCGCTGCGCGACGGCTCCTGGCGGTGATCGCAGAAGATGAGTTCCAAGACGATCTGCGACTCCGCAGGGAAGGCCACAAGGCGGAGCGCGAGGAACTCCAACGCCTTGCCGACGAGCGGAAGAAGGTCCGACGCGACGCCGCGGCGGCTCGCAAAGACACCCTCCGGTCGAGTCGGCCGAGCGCAGCAGCGAAGGCGTCGGCGACCTAGGACCCATCGGCCGCCGACTCCCGATCCGCTTGGACCGTGGGCCGAATTACGTCGCGCGGGTCGCCGCCCGCCAGCACCTCGACGAACGCCTCGATCAGACGGAACGGCGCGATCGACACGAGATGCAGGGCGATGAGGGGTGCGAGCACGGCGCTCGAGTAGGTGAGCAGCAGCACGAGCGAGGCGAGCCCGGCGGCCGCCCACGGCAACGCCAGGAGCGCCAGCGCCGGCACGACGAGCAACCACCACGGATTCCAGAACGCCGCCACGGATGCCCCGAGCACGACGAGTGCGCCCACCACCGCCTGCACGATCAGCAGGATCCCGGCGGCGCCGCCGAACTCGCGCTCGCGATCGGCCGACACCCACGCCCACATGATCCACGACCGCAGCACCGGGACGCGCTGCTCGCGGAGCGCGGTGCGGAACACGCGGTCGTCCACGCGACGCTGCGCCAGGGCGGCCGCCGGGTCGTCGAGCTCGGCCGCCACCACCGATCGCTCGTCGTGGAGGATCGCCGGCGCCGACTGCCGGCCGTAGCTCGCGATGAAGCTCCAGAGCCACATCGGAACGGACGCCAGGTCGGTGACGCCGTGCACCCTGGGCTCGCGTGCCTCGGGCGCCGGGTCGGGTGCGCCCGGCGGATGGGCGGGCACGTGGTAGGTGCGTCCCGACACCGGATCCTCGTAGTCGAACGGTGCCCGCACGTCGAAGCGGTAGCCGTCGGCCGGCCGCTGGGCGAGCAGCAGCTCGTCGAGGGGGCGTCCGTCTTCAGTGCGGAACGGCATCGGTCTCCTTCGCTCGCAGGTCGTTATGCAGTTCGCTCGCAGTTCGCTCGCGACCATCCTGCCGTGCGGAGTCAGCCGAGGAGCAGCGCCACTGCGAAGAGCACGGGCACCGATCCCATCGTGGTGAGGAACACCGTGTCGCGGGCGACGACCTCGGCCGTCTCGTACCGCTGCGCGAAGACGAACACGTTCTGCGCGGTCGGGAGCGCGGCGAGCACCGTGACGGCGTACAGCTCGATGCCGTCGAGGCCGAACGCGAACCGCGCGAGCGCCCACGCGCCCACCGGCATGACCACGAGCTTCAGCACGCTGGCCAGCAGCACGTCCCGCCGCCCGGTGCCGGGCTCGAGGAGCCGTTGCCCGTGCAGCGAGAGGCCGTAGGCGATGAGCATCAGGGGCACGGCGGCGTGGCCGATCAGCTCGATGGGATCGAGCACGATGGGCGGCAGCTCGATGCCGGTCACGGCGACGAGCACGCCGGCGAGGGAGCCGATGATGATCGGATTCGTGAACGTCGAGCGGATGATGACCCACGCGGAGGTGCGCCCCTCGACCGTCGCCCCGAGCACCGCGAGCGCGATGGGGGCGAAGAGGAGGAGCTGGAGCAGCACCACCGGCGCCGACCACGCGGCGTCACCCAGCATGTACACCGCGATGGGGATGCCGAAGTTGTTGCCGTTCACGTAGCCCGAGGCGAGGGAGCCGATGACGGTGTGCGCGAGCGTGCGCCGCCACACGAGCAGGGAGACCAGCGCGAAGACCGCCATCATCGCGACCGCGGTCAACCCCGACACCGGCAGCAGCGCCGAGAACAGGGCACCGACGTCGGCGGTGGCGAGCACCGAGAACAGCAGGAACGGCGCGAGGACGTTGAAGTTCAGCCGAGCGAGCACCGGCCGTGCCTCGGGCGGAAGCGCGCCGGTTCGCGCAGCCAGCCAGCCGACGAAGACGGCAAGGGCGATGACGGCGAACCCGGTGAGGATCCCGATCACGCGCGCCGGCTCCGGTGCGGTGCGGCGATCGGGCGGCTCATCGTCATCGAGCCTAGCCCGCGCGCCGCACCGGAACCCCGGCCGGCCGGACGACGGGACCGAAGGCCCTTCCGTCGCGTCGGCTCCGCCCGATACGCTGCACGCGAGGGCGGGAGTCGCCCCCATTGGGAGGGGGAGCGCAATGAGCGGACAGGTGTACGAGACGGGAACGCCGACGGAGCAGCCCAGGCGGGCCGGCGGAGGCTCCCGGTTCGCCGGGATCGTCGGCATCATCATCGGGGCATTGATGGTGATCGGCGGCATCGCCGCATGGATCGGCGTGACGGTGCAGCTCTCCGAGGAGAACATCACCGTGGCCGAGGACGCGGCGTTCCTGCAGGGTGCACCGGTCGTCGACCCCCTGAGCGCGTGGGCCCAGGCCGAGGTCATCCAGAAGCACACCCTCGAGCTGACCGGCGGCAAGACCTACGCCGAGCTCGACCAGGACGACCCGCTGCGGGAGACCGCGGCCACCGCCTCCTACCTGCGCACGTCGCTGTTCACGTCGATCGTCGCCTTCGGCGTGGCACTGCTCGCGGCGGGCACGGGCGTCATCGCGATCCTCTACGGGTGGTCGCTGCTCGCCCTCGGGAGGCGGCCGGTCTGAGGGGCGAGGCGATGCAGGCGAGCGGCGGGGCATCCGTCGCCCTCGACACGGTCGACGCCTGGTGGCGCGCGGCCAACTACCTGAGCGTCGGCCAGATCTACCTCATGCGGAACCCGCTGCTCGATCGCCCGCTCGAGGCCGACGACATCAAGCCGCGCCTGCTCGGCCACTGGGGCACCTCGCCGGGGCTGAACCTGGTCTACGCGCACCTCAATCGGGCCATCGTCGAGCGCGGCACTCCCACGCTCTACGTCTGCGGCCCCGGCCACGGAGGCCCGGCGATGGTGGCCAACACCTGGCTCGACGGCACGTACTCCGAGCTGTTCCCCGCCATCACGGAGGACCGCGAGGGCATGGAGCGCCTCTTCCGCCAGTTCTCGTTCCCCGGCGGCATCCCGTCGCACGCGGCGCCCGAGACGCCGGGGTCCATCAACGAGGGCGGCGAGCTCGGCTACTCGCTCATGCACGCCTTCGGCGCGGCACTCGACAACCCCGGCCTGGTGGTGGCGTGCGTGGTGGGCGACGGCGAGGCCGAGACCGGCCCGCTCGCCACGAGCTGGCGGGGGCACTCGTTCCTGAACCCGGTCACCGACGGGGCGGTGCTGCCGATCCTGCACCTCAACGGGTACAAGATCGCGAACCCGACGCTGCTCGCCCGCATCCCCGAGGCCGAGCTGGTCGACTTCTTCCGCGGCAACGGCTACGAGCCGCTGCTCGTCACGGGCGGCTTCGACGGCGAGGACCCGATGTCGGTGCACGCGCGGCTCGCCGACGCGATCGACGTGGCCTACGAGCGCATCGCCTCGATCCGGGCGGATGCCGCAGCGGGCGCGTTCGACGAGTCCGCCCCCCGGTGGCCCGCGATCGTGCTGCGCACGCCGAAGGGCTGGACGGGCCCCCGCGTGGTCGACGGCGTGCAGGTGGAGGGCACCTTCCGTGCGCACCAGGTGCCGCTCGCCGGCGTGCGCGAGAACCCCGAGCACCTCGCGATGCTCGAGGCGTGGCTGCGGTCGTATCGGCCCGAGGAGCTCTTCGACCGGGACGGCCGGCCGAACGCCGACCTCGACGCGCTCCGGCCCCGGGGCGACCTGCGGATGAGCGCCACCCCGATCGCGAACGCCGGCATCGTGCGGGAGCTCGACCTGCCGCCGCTCGACGCCTTCTCGGTCGAGGTCGATCCGGGAGCCCGCGGCGCGTCCGGGGAGGGCATGACGATCCTCGGCGACTGGCTCGCGGAGCTGATGCGCCGGAATCCCGACGTGCGGGTCTTCGGACCCGACGAGGTGCTGTCGAACCGCCTCGGGGCGGTGTTCGACGTCACCGATCGCGCATGGGCCGAGGCGCTGCATCCGCTCGACGAGCACCTCGCCCGGTCGGGCCGCGTGATCGAGGCGCTCAGCGAGCACCTCATGCAGGGCATGCTCGAGGGGTACCTGCTCACCGGGCGGCACGGCCTCATCACGAGCTACGAGGCGTTCATCCACATCGTCGACTCGATGTTCAACCAGCACGCGAAGTGGCTCGAGGCGGCGATCCGGGTGCCGTGGCGCGGCGATCTCGCGTCGCTGAACTACCTGCTCTCGTCGCACGTGTGGCGGCAGGACCACAACGGCTTCTCGCATCAGGACCCCGGATTCCTCAACGTCGTGGTCAACAAGCAGGCCGACGTCGTGCGCGTCTACCTGCCGCCCGACGCGAACACGCTGCTCGAGGTCATGCGGCACGTCTTCGACACGCAGAACCGCGTCAACGTGATCGTCGCCGGCAAGCAGCCGCAGCCGCAGTGGCTCACGCCGATGGAGGCCGCGGCCCACGTCGACGCGGGCATCGGCGTCTGGGCGGCCGCGGGCAACGAGCCCGGGTACGACGCGGCCGACCCCGCGGCATCCGTGCCCGACGTGGTCATGGCGTGCGCCGGCGACGTGCCGACGATGGAGACCGTGGCGGCCGCGCAGCTGCTGCGCGAGCGCCTGCCCGACCTTCGCGTGCGTGTCGTGAACGTGGTCGACCTCATGCGCCTGCAGGACCCGTCGCACCACCCCCACGGGCTCAACGACCTGGCCTTCGACGCGATCTTCACGACCGAGGCGCCCGTGATCTTCGCCTTCCACGGGTACCCGTCGCTCATCCACCAGCTGGCCTACCGACGCAGCAGCCACGCGAACCTGCACGTGCGCGGCTTCATCGAGCAGGGCACCACGACTACGCCGTTCGACATGCTGCACCTCAACGACCTCGACCGCTATCGGCTGGCGCTCGACGTGATCCGCCGCGTGCCAGGGCTCGCCGGCCGGACCGGCGTCGCCGAGATCGCCGACGAGTGGCACGCGGCGCGGGCATCGGCCCGGGCGTACGCGTACGAGCACGGGGCAGACCCCGACTGGATCACCGGCTGGGAGTACGAGCCGGGCTGAGGCCCGCTACCAGCGCTCGTGCACCTGCGCGCGGATCTCGCGGTCGTAGAGCTCGCGCACGGCGTCGTCGAATCCGGCGGGCAGCTCGAGCGAGCCCGCACCCGCGTTCGCCCGCGCCTGCTCGGGATTGCGCGCGCCCGGGATGACCGAGCTCACGCCGTCCTGCGCCGCGATCCACGCGAGCGCGACCTGGGCCGGCGTCGCCTGGGGAGCGGCCGCCCGGGCGAGCTCGGTGAACTCCCCCGCTGCCCGCACCCCGGTGGCGTAGTCGACGCCCGAGAAGGTCTCGCCGACGTCGAACGACTCGCCGTGCCGGTTGAAGCTGCGGTGGTCGTTCGCGGCGAACCGCGTGTCGAGCGTGTAGCGCCCCGACAGGAGGCCGCTGGCGAGCGGCACCCGCGCGATGATCCCGACGCCCGCCTCCCGCGCGGCGGGCAGCACCTCGTCGAGCGGCTTCAGCCGGAACGCGTTGAGGATGATCTGCACGGATGCCACGTGCGGGCGTGCGATCGCGGCGAGCGCCTCCTCGACCTTCTCCACGCTCACGCCGTAGCTCGCGATCGCACCCTCAGCCACGAGGGTGTCGAGCGCATCGAACACCCGGTCGTCGGAGTAGACCGACGTGGGCGGGCAGTGCAGCTGCACGAGGTCGAGGGTGTCCACGCCGAGGTTCGCGCGCGAGCGGTCGGTCCAGGCCCGGAAGTGCTCGAGGGAGTAGTTCTCGTGCTCCTGCGGCATCCGCCGGCCCATCTTCGTGGCCACCGTGACGTTCGCCTCGGGGTGGTCCACGAGCCAGCGGCCGATGAACGCCTCGCTGCGGCCGTCGCCGTAGACGTCGGCCGTGTCGAAGAACGTGACCCCCGACGCGAACGCGGCGTCGAGCACGGCGAGCGCGTCGTCCTCGTCGACCTCGCCCCAGTCGGCGCCGAGCTGCCAGGTGCCGAGGCCGATCACCGAGACGGTGCGGCCGGTGCGTCCGAGCGTGCGGGTCTGCATGGGTGTCCTCCGGGGTTCGCGTCGTCGGCGCCGACGGCGACGAGCGGATGTCGCGAGCGCCGCGTTCGAGCCTAGCCGCGCCCTGGGGGGATCGGCACCGCGCGGCCGCTCACGACGATGCCGCCGCGCTCGGGGATGTCGACGGTGAGCTCGCTCGGCCTGCCGACGTGCCGGCCCTGCTCGATGAGCACCCGGGCGGGCGGATGCACCGCGCCGAGCCCGCGGAGGTAGCCGCCGACCGCCGCGGCCCCCGATCCCGTCGCGGGGTCCTCGGTGATGCGTCCCACGGGGAACAGGTTGCGGGCCTCGAACCGCAGGCCGCCGTCGGCGGCGTCCGCGGTGCGGTGCAGCACGGTGATCGTCGTGGGCCAGCCCTGCGCGTCGATGAACGCGCGCACGGCGCCCGGATCGAAGGCGAACCCGTCGAAGACGGCGGCATCCGTGATCACGATCACCGGATGCCAGTTGCCCGCGAACGCGAGCCGCGGCGGGTAGCGCTCGTCGAGCTGCGTGCGGTCGAGGTCGAGCAGCTCGAGCAGCGCGTCGAGCACGAACTCGGGGAAGTGCGCGAGGTCGGTGTCGACGCTCGTGAAGGCGCCGTGGAGGCCGTCGCCGTCGTCGGTCGTCTCGATGACGATCTCGCCGACGGGCGTGGCGAACCGCACCGTTCCGGGCCCCTCGCGCTCGGCGATGGCGATCGCCGCGGCCACCGTCGCGTGGCCGCAGAACGGCACCTCGGCGATCGGCGAGAAGTAGCGCACGGCGCGCACCCCGTCGGCCTCCCCGGTGACGAACGCGGTCTCGGCGTAGTCGACCTCTGCGGCGATGCGCTGCATCTCGGCGTCGTCGAGGGATGCGGCGTCGAGCACCACGCCCGCCGGGTTGCCGCCGTCGGGATCGTCCGTGAACGCCGTGTAGCGCAGGATCTCGGGTCGACCGCTCATGGCGCCTTCGCCGGCGTGTACCGCGTCGCCGACCACGCGTCGCCCACCGCACTCACCTTCGTGTCGCACCAACCGGCCGACCGCATGACCGTGCGCACCGCGTTGTCGCCGGGCGCGGTGCTCTCACGGCCCTTGCCGTGCACGACCCAGACGTGCGAGCCGATGCCGCACTCGCGGAACCACACCGGCAGCGACTCGAGCTCGCCGTCGCTGCGCACCACGACGACGACCACCTCCGCCTCCCACGGCGGCACGCGCGCGGCATCCGACAGCGCCTCGTGCAGCTCGGGCAGCGGCAGGTCGCCGCGCACCGCCACGGTCGACCCGTGCGAGACCCCGAGCTTCTCGGCGAGCGAGGGCGGCTGGGTCGTCAGCGCGGTCGCCCACGCCGGCGCCGCCGCGCCGAGCTCGAACCGGTACGTGCGCCCGTCGGCCTCGAACGACACCACGCCGTCGGCGGCCTCGACGTGCGTCCACGCCGACCTCGGCACCCGTGCCCGCCGCTCGCCGGAGATCTGCAACCCCGCCGCCTCCAGGTGGAGCGTGACCGCCGCGGCACCCCCGTGCTCGCCGATCCAGGTCGCCTTCGACTGCCTCCCCATGCCATGAACCCCCCGGATCATGATCCACGCCCATCGGGTTCGATGCAATGCCCCCCGCACTGATGTCGCGCGACGTCGTCACGCTCGCCACCGATCACGGCGAGCCGAGACGCCGACGAGCGGATGCCGCGTGCCGCACCCCGTGGCGGGGAGGGCTCGCGGCATCCGCTCGGTGCCGTCGTCGTGGCGTCGCCGGCTCAGGACTCCTGCTCGGCGCCGAACCGCTGACGCGCCTCGACGGGGATGAGCGGGTGCACCGCGCGGGCCTTGATCTGCTGCACGGCCCACGTGTTGCCGTCGGGGTCGGCGAACCCGAAGAAGGTGCCGCCGTCGCGTTCGTCGAACACGGTGATCTCGCCGCACTCGACGCCGCGCGAGACGAGCTCCTCGCGGGCGGCCGCCGCGTCGGCGACGACGAGCTGGAGCCCGCGCATCGACCCCGGCGCCATCTCGGTCTGCGCCGGCAGGTCGCCGATGACGATCGAGCAGCCCGAGCCGGCGGGCGTGAGCTGCACCACGTGCATGTGCTCGTTGCGGGTGTCGTGGTCGAGCGCGAAGCCGACCTGGTCGCGGTAGAACGCGACGGCGCGGTCGATGTCGCTGACGGGCAGGAGGACGACCTCGAGCGTCCAGTCCATGATGTGCTCCGTTCGGTGTGTCGGTGGTTCGATGTTCGGGGAGCCGGGCGCGGGCGGGTCACCGCACGCGGGGATGCCGCGGCATCCGTCGGTCAGGCGGAGAGGATGGCGTCGAGGCGCTCGTAGCCCTCACGGAGCCCGCCCTCCATGCCGGAGGCGACCATGCCGTCGCGGGCCTCGACGCTCGGGTAGGTCGACCAGCCGCGGAGCCGGGTGCGGCCGTCGCCGAGGTCCTCGAACGTGATGGTCTCGATCGCCACCACGTCGGGGACGCCCTCGAACTCGAAGGTCTGCACGGCGAACTCGTTGTCGCGCACGGTGTGGAAGGTGCCGTTGAACGCGTACTCCTCGCCCTCGGGGTTGCGGTGCACGTAGCGGTACCCGCCCTGGGTGGTGAAGTCCCAGCGCTCAATGTCCATCTCGTACCCGCGCGGACCGAGCCACTGCGTGACGAGCTCGGGATCGCGGTGGGCGCGGAAGACGGCCTCGACGGGCGCGTCGAACTCGCGGATGATCTCGATGAAGGGGAGCCCCTCGGGGGCGTTGACGGTGACGGGGTTGGTGGTGGTGGTCATGATTCCGTTGCTTCCTGTGCGGTGCCGGCCTCGGGGTCGGCGTCGGAGGTCGCGGCTTCGGCGCCGCGGGTGGTGGCGAGCAGCGCGTCCAGGTTGCGGAACTGCTGCTCGTGGATCAGTCGGTAGCGATCGATCCATGCGGTGAGGGCTTCGAGTTGGGCGGCATCCAGGTGCACGGGGCGGCGTTGCGCATCGCGCGAGCGCGTGACGAGCCCGGCCTGCTCGAGCACCTGGATGTGCTTGGAGACCGCCTGCAGGGTGATCTGGAACGGCTCGGCCAGTTCGTTGACCGTGGCCGGGCCGCGGCTGAGGCGGGCGATGATGCGCCGCCGCACCGGGTCGGCCAGCGCCATGAAGGCACGGTCGAGGCGGTCGTCTGCGCTCGGATCCACGATCATCATCCACCTCCTTATTCAACTCAATGCTTGATCAACCGTTTGATTGATTAAACGATACGACGAGCGCATGCCCCTGTCAACACCCAGAATCGAGGCATGGCTGCTCACGATCGACCCGACCGACCCGACGCGCTGAGGTTCCGCCCCGCTGGCGAGCACGACCATGCCGGCGTCGTCGCCGTGATCCCCGACTGGTGGGGCCTGCCGGGCACCGAGTCGCTGTGGCGGCTGCTCCCCCGGCTCTTCCTCCAGCACTTCGCCGACACGTCGACGATCGTCGAGGACGACGACGGCGCCCTCGCGGGCTTCCTCATCGGCTTCCACTCGCAATCGGCGCCCGAGGTCGCGTACATCCACTTCGTGGGCGTGCGCCCCGACCTGCGTCGCTCGGGCCTCGCCCGCACGCTGTACGAGCGCTTCTTCGAGCAGGCGCGGGCGAACGGATGCCGCCGCGTCGACGCGATCACCGGCCCCGGCAACCGGCGATCGCAGGCGTTCCACACTGCGATGGGGTTCGCGGCATCCGGCGACACCGAGATCGACGGCGTGCGCGCCTGGCGCGACTACGACGGGCCCGGCGAGCATCGAGTCGTGTTCTCCCGCCCGCTCTGATCCGTTCACCGGCAACCTCTCGCATCGACCCGCGGAACGGTGCAGAATCGGGCGGAGGAACGACGACGATCTGGAGGCCACGATGCCCGTCACGCTCAACCCCTACCTCAACTTCAAGGACAGCGCGCGCGAGGCGCTGGAGTTCTACCACTCGGTCTTCGGCGGCGAGCTCACCGTGAGCACGTTCGCCGACTTCCAGTCGGCGCAGGACCCGTCGGAGAACGACCTCGTCATGCACGGGCAGCTCGACGGCGCCGCCGGACTGACCATCATGGCCGCCGACACGCCGAAGCACATGGAGTACCGCGAGCCCGCCGGGTTCTCGGTCTCGCTCTCGGGCGACGACGACGCGACGTTGCGCGGCTACTGGGACAAGCTCGCCGACGGCGGCACGATCGTGCAGCCGCTCGAGGTCGCACCCTGGGGCGATGCATTCGGCATGCTCACCGACCGGTACGGCATCACCTGGCTGGTGAACATCTCGGGCGCCGCCGCCTAGGCCGGCGCCGCGGGGCATCCGGTCGGCGGATGCCCCGACCCGCCGCCGCTCAGCCCGCCGCGACCGGCAGGGCGACGCCGTGCAGCGCCTCGACGACGGGCGCGAGCTCGGGCTGCTGCTCCGCTTCGGCGAGCACGCGCTCGAGCGTCTCGTCGTGGATCGGGCGGGCGCGCTCGTAGAGGGCGCGCCCGGCAGTCGTGAGCTCGGTGTAGATGCCCCGACGGTCGTCGGCGCAGAGGATGCGGGTGAGCAGCGCCCGATCCTCGAGGCGGTTGACGAGCCGCGTCGTCGCGCTCGGACTCAGGGCAGCGGCGCGCGCGAGCTGCTGCATGCGCATGTGCCAGCCGTCCTGGCGGCTGAGCGCGTCGAGCACCGTGTACTCGACGACCGAGAGGTCGGCGGATGCCGCGAGCGCGCGCTCGAGCTCGGCCTCGATCATTCCGTGCAGTGCCGCGAGCGTGCGCCAGCCCTGCGCGCGCACCTCGACCGCGTCGTCGGCGATGCCCATGTCGACCCTCCTCGTGCGTCGTGCGGATCCCGGCGGGACGATGCCGCCTGCGCCGGCCCGCACTCCTCCGCCGTTTAGTTGCTTGCGCTTTGTATTTGCGTGTGCAAGCATTATGCCTGCGTTCGCAATAGAGCGCGTCTGCAACTACTTCCCCAGTGTACAGGAGTTCCGGCATGCCACTCGGCCTTCTCGCGCTCGCCATCGCAGGGTTCGGCATCGGCCTCACGGAGTTCGTCATCATGGGGCTCCTGCCCGAGGTGGCCGCCGACTTCGGCGTCACCGAGGCGACGGCGGGCTGGCTCATCTCGGGCTACGCCCTCGCCGTCGTCGTCGGCGCAGTCGGTCTCACGGCCGCCGCCACGCGACTCCCACGCAAACCCGTGCTGATGAGCCTGCTCGTGCTGTTCATCGCGGGCAACGCCATCTCGGCCATCGCCCCGACCTACGAGCTCTTGATGGCCGGCCGGGTCGTCGCCGCGCTCTGCCACGGCGCGTTCTTCGGGATCGGCTCGGTCGTCGCGGCGGCGCTCGTCGCACCCGACAGGGCCGCCGGCGCGATCGCGATCATGTTCACCGGCCTCACCGCGGCGAACGTGCTCGGCGTGCCGTTCGGCACGTTCCTCGGCCAGGAGTTCGGCTGGCGCGCCACGTTCTGGGTCATCTCCGCGATCGGCGTCGTCGCACTCGTCGGCATCGCGACGCTCGTGCCGAGCCTTCGCAGCGACGACCCGGCACCGAGCGTGCGTCGTGAGCTCGCGGCCTTCCGCTCGGGCCAGGTGTGGCTCTCGCTCCTGGTCACCGTGCTGGGCTTCGGCGGCATGTTCGGCGCGTTCACGTACATCGCCTACACGCTCACCGAAGTGAGCGGCTTCGAGCCGGGCGCCGTACCGTGGCTCCTCGTGCTCTTCGGAGCCGGCCTCGTGCTCGGCAACTGGATCGGGGGACGGCTCGCCGACCGCTCGATCGACGGCACGCTTCTCGGCTTCATCGCGGCGCTCGCCGTGGTGCTCTCACTGTTCGCCTGGCTCGCCGGGAGCCCGGTCGCCACCGTCGTGCTGCTCGTCGCGATGGGCGGCTTCGGATTCGGCACCGTGCCGGGCCTGCAGAGCCGCGTGATGCGCTACGCCGCGCAGGCGCCGACGCTCGCCTCGGGCGCCAACATCGCCGCGTTCAACCTCGGCAACGCGCTCGGCGCATTCGCCGGCGGCCTCGCCATCACGGCTGGCCTCGGATACGCCTCGCCCATCGGGGTGGGCGCCCTCATCACGCTCGCGGCGCTCGTCGTCATGGTCGTCGCGGCCGCGACCGCGCGGTCCGCACGCGGACGGCGACCGGGCGAGACCTCGGATGCCGCGGGCCGAGCGTCGACCGAGAAGCGCCCGGTCGCGGCATCCGTCGCCTGAACACCACGACCCGACCCACCCGAACACCACCGAAAGGCAGCACCACGATGAGCGACATCCTGATGATCGTCACGGGAGCCGACTCCCTCACCATGAAGGACGGCTCGAAGCATCCGACCGGCTTCTGGGCCGAGGAGCTCGTGACCGCGCACCGCGACCTCGTCGCCGCCGGGCACGCGATCACCATCGCCACGCCCGGCGGAGTGATCCCCACCGTCGACCGGGGCAGCCTCGATCCAGCGGTCGTCGGCAGCAGGGAGACCGTCGACGAACTCCACGCCTACCTGGCGTCGATCGCCGAAGAGCTCGCCTCGACCGTGCCGATCGCCGACGTCGACCCGTCCGAGTACGCCGCCATCGTGCTGCCCGGCGGTCACGGGCCGATGGCCGACCTCGCCTCCGACACCGCGACCGGTCGCGTGCTCGTGGCGGCGAACGACGCCGGCACGATCATCGCCCCGTTCTGCCACGGACCGGCCGCGCTGCTGGCCGCGTCACTCGACGACGGCTCCTTCGCCTTCGCCGGCCGCCGCCTCACGGTCTTCACCGACGAGGAGGAACGCACCGGCGGCACGGGCGAGAACACGCCCTGGTGGGTGGAGTCGACCCTCCGCGAGCGCGGTGCAGTCATCGACTCGGCCGGCCCGTGGAGCGACCACGTCGTCGTCGACGGCAACCTCATCACCGGCCAGAATCCGCAGTCGAGCGCGTCGGTCGCGCGTCGGGTGATCGAGGCCCTCGCGGCCTGAACGACCGCCACGCTCGACGGATGCCGGCGCGAGGCGGCCGGCGGGCCCCCAGGATCGCGGACGGGATCGTGTCAATCCCCTCGCACCACGAGGCGGGCGTACCTACCGTGGACAGAGTCGGGCCTGACTCCCTGAGCGTCAGGGAGGCGCGTGCGCCCGACGCGGAGGTCTACGGCCAATGCCCGGATGGAACACGGACACGCTCGCGAACACCGCAGGAGCCGGGGCGATCACGATCGTCGAGGGCTCGTCGTTCTGCGTCTCGGGTGCGAACGGCGACATCGCGCCGGAGCTGCCGCACGGGGTGTTCTTCCACGACACGCGCCTCGTCTCGCGGTGGATGCTGCTGGTCGACGGGAACCCCGTCGAACCCCTCTCGTCATCGACGCCGCGACCCTATCGCTCCGTCACGGTGGGACGAGCCGGCCACATCCCCGGCCGCGCCGACACGCCCCTCATCGTGGAGCGCGATCGCAAGGTCAACGGCGGCCTCCGCGAGGAGATCACGCTGCGCAGCTACTCGCGAGAGCCGATGGCGCTGCGGGTGGAGCTCGTCCTGGAGTCCGACTTCGCGGACATCTTCGAGGTGAAGGAGGGGCGCGCCGCCGGGCACCCGCAGCGCGCCCGGCAGGAATCCCGCGGGATGATCCGAGTCGATTCGCCGCGTGACGAGCACCTCGGACTCGTGGTCACGGCGCCCGGCGCCGCCTTCGGGGGCGACCGCCTGGAGTTCGACGTGATCCTCGAGCCGCGCGGCTCGTGGTCGCGCACCATCCGACTGGCGCCGACCACGCACCAGGACGAGTTCTCGATCGGAGGCGACTCCGACGCCTCGGCGCCCTCGGCCCCCGCACGCCGCTTCCTCGCCTGGCAGTCCCGCATCCCCGTGCCCTCGCTCGAGGACGATGCGATCGAACGCGTCATCCTGCAGAGCCAGCTCGACCTCGGCTCCCTGCGCATCTTCGACCCATCGCACCCCGACCGCGCCGTCGTCGCGGCGGGCGTGCCGTGGTTCATGGCCCTGTTCGGCCGCGACTCGCTGCTCACCGCGTTGATGTCGCTGCCGGTCGACCCCACGCTCGCCCTCGGCACGCTGCAGACGCTGGCCGACCTTCAGGGAACCCGGGTGGATGCGGCATCCGAGGAGCAGCCCGGCCGCATCCTCCACGAGGTGCGGCTCGGCGCCACCACCAACCTCGCGCTCGGCGGCGGCTCGGTCTACTACGGCACGGCGGATGCCACGCCGCTCTTCGTCGTCGTCCTCGGCGAGCTCGCGCGCTGGGGCGGCCTCCCGGACGATGCCGACGACCTCATCGCGGCGGCCGATCGCGCGCTCGAGTGGATCCTCCGCTACGGCGACCGCGACGGCGACGGATTCGTGGAGTACGAGCGACTCAACGAGCACGGGCTGGTCAACCAGGGCTGGAAGGACTCGTGGGACGGCATCACGTTCGCCGACGGGTCCCTCGCTCGCGCTCCGATCGCGCTCTGCGAGGTGCAGGGCTACGTCTACGCCGCCTTCCTCGCGCGCGCGGCGATCGCGTCCTTCCGCGGCGACGAGGAACTGGCAGCCGAGTGGGACGAGCGGGCGGTGAACCTGAAGCGCGAGTTCAACGAGCGGTTCTGGCTCCCCGACCGCGGCTACTTCGCGCTCGCCCTCGACGCCGACAAGCGACCCGTCGACTCGTGCGCCTCCAACATGGGCCACTGCCTGTGGACGGGGATCGTCGACGACGACAAGGCGGGGCCGGTCGCCGAGCGCCTGCTCTCCGACGAGCTCTTCACCGGCTGGGGCGTGCGCACGCTCGCCTCCGACATGGGCGCCTACAACCCCGCCAGCTACCACAACGGATCGGTGTGGCCCCACGACAACGCGATCGTGGCCGCCGGCCTGATGCGGTACGGATTCGTCGAGGAGGCGAACCGGATCGTCTTCGGAATGTTCGAGGCGGCGACCCGGTTCGACGGCCGGCTCCCCGAGCTGTTCTGCGGGTTCGCGCGCGACCGGTATCCCGAGCCGGTCTCGTATCCGGCGTCGTGCTCGCCGCAGGCCTGGGCCGCCGCGACCCCGTTCTCCCTGCTCCGCACCACCCTCCGGTTCGAGCCGTCGGTCCCGACCGGCGACGTGTGGCTCGCGCCCACGTCGTCGGAGAACTTCGGTGACATCCACCTGCGCAACGTGCCGTTCGCCGGCACTCGGATCTCCGTGGACGCCGCACGCCAGGGCGCCTCGGTCGCCGGCCTCCCGGCCGGCCTCATCCTGCACCCGACGCCACGCCCTGTCCCGGCTGAGGTGCCCGTTCGAAGGGACCCGACATGAGAATCGGCATCATCGCCCCGCCATGGATCCCCATCCCGCCGACGGCGTACGGCGGCATCGAGTCGTTCATCGACACGCTGGCCTGCGCGCTCGACGCGGCGGGCCACGACGTGCTGCTCGCGGCATCCGGGGACAGCACCTGCCCGGTGCCCCGGCTGCCCGGCTTCGAGCCGTCCGACCCGGGGATGATGGGCGTCACGGCCCACGAGCTGCGGCACCTGCTGCGGGCCTTCGACGGGCTCCGCGACGTCGACGTCATCGTGGACAACACCCTCGCGGGCCCGGTGCTCGCTCCAGCCGCCACCGACGTGCCGGTCGTGACGGTCGCGCACGGCCCGCTCATCCCGCTCGAACAGGAGCTCTACCTCGCCGGGCTGCCGGACGTGGCATTCGTGGCGATCTCGCGCAACCAGGCCTCGCACGCCGATCCGGTGCCGATCACCCGGGTCATCCACCACGGCATCCGGGTCGAGGACGTGCCGGTCGGCCCCGGCGGCGAGGCCGCCTGCTTCCTCGGCCGGATGCATCCGTCGAAGGGCGTGCCCGAGGCGATCGAGGCGGCGGCCATCGCGGGGGTCCCGCTCCGCATCGCCGCGAAGATGCAGGAGCCGGCTGAGGAGGAGTACTTCGACGAGGTCGTGCGCCCGCTGCTCGGCACGAACGCCGAGTACATCGGCGAGCTCGACACCGACGAGAAGTACGAGCTGATGGGGAACTCGCGCGTGCTGCTCAACCCGATCCAGTGGGACGAGCCGTTCGGCCTCGTGATGATCGAGGCGATGGCCACCGGCACACCGGTCGTGGCGACGCCGCGTGGCTCGGTCGGCGAGATCGTCGAGGAAGGCCGCACCGGGTTCATCCGGTCGTCGGCGGAGGACCTCGCCGAGGCCGTCCTGCGCTCCTCGGAGCTCGACCGTGCCGTGTGCCGCGAGGCGGCGGAGACGCGCTTCAGCTCGCGGAGGATGGCGGACGACTACGTCGCGCTGTTCGAGGACCTGCTGCGTGCGGGCGTGAGGCCGAGGCCCGCTCGGGCCGGCGCAGCCAGGTCGGCGGCGATCAGCGACTGACCGGGCCCGCCGTGAGCGCCGCGCGAACGGCGGATGCCGCGGCGCGACGCCCCTGAGGGCCCGCGCCGCGGCATCCGTCGCAGCGAGGGTGCGGCTCAGTCGAAGAGCTCGGAGAGCCAGCTCTCCTTCTTCTTCTTGCGGTACTGGCCCTGGTCGCCGTACCCGCGGTCGTAGCGGTTGTCGGAATACTGCTGGCCGTAGCCGGGCTGCTGGCCGTAGGCGGCCGGGGCCTGCGGGGGCGCCGGTGCGGCTGGGGCCGCATTCGCGGTCGGCGCGGCCTGCTGGGCACCGCCGAACTCGCGCGCTCCGCGCTCGATGATCTTGTCGAGCTCACCCCGGTCCAGCCACACCCCGCGACACGTGGGGCAGTAGTCGATCTCGATGCCGCTGCGCTCGCTCATCACGAGCAAGGTTCCGTCACTGGGGCACTGCATGGGGCTCCTCCTTCGGGGCGCCGACAGGGTCGATCGGCGGTGTGCGTCGAGCCTATGGAGCGAAGCTCGGAAGATGCTCCGTGCGGCGACGCCGCCACGCCGGAGATGCGACGAGCGGATGCCGCGCTGCGCACTCCCGAAGGAGGCGCCGCGTGCGGCATCCGCTCGTCGACCGGCGGCAGGGCCGCCGATCAGTGTTGCGAGAACTTAGGAGATGACCGTGATGTTCTCGGCCTGCAGGCCCTTGGGGCCGCGGGCGGTCTCGAATTCGACCTTCTGGTTCTCCTCGAGCGAGCGGTATCCGCCCGACGCGATCGCGCTGAAGTGCGCGAAGACGTCGGCCGAGCCGTCATCCGGGGCGATGAAGCCGAAGCCCTTGTCGGCGTTGAACCACTTGACGGTTCCGGTAGCCATAATCTTTTCCTTCTGTAAAGCCGAGCCGCACCGCGGCTGCGACGTGCACGACCTCAGGTCGTGCGGGGTTCCGCCGGCGACGTCCGCCGACGGAAGCATGTGGGGCGCGTGATGCGCAGGGTGGTGTTCGACATCGTGATCAGACCCGGCGGAACTGGTTCACCATCGGGCAGTCGAACGGGTCGCGGGCCGAGAGGCCGACGCGATTGAGGTACTGGATGACGATGCCGTACGACTGCATGAGCGTCGTCTCGGTGTAGGGGACGTCGACGGTGCGCGCGTGCTCGCGCACGATCTCGCGCGCCTTCGCGAGGTGCGGGCGGGGCATGTTCGGGAAGAGGTGGTGCTCGACCTGGTAGTTGAGGCCACCGAGGAGGGCGCTGGCCCACATGCCGCCCGAGACGTTGCGCGAGGTGAGCACCTGCTTCGAGAAGAAGTCGAGCTTCACGTCGGCGGGGATGATCGGCATGCCCTTGTGGTTCGGAGCGAACGAGGCGCCCATGTACACGCCGAACACGGCCAGCTGCACGCCAATGAAGGCGAACGCCATGCCGAGCGGGAGCATCCAGAAGATCGCGCCGAAGTAGACCGCGAATCGCACGGCGATGAGGCTGAGCTCGAGCGCACGACCCTTCACGGGGCCGCGGTCGAAGAGCGTGCGGATCGACGTGAAGTGCAGGTTCACGCCCTCGAGCGTGAGCAGCGGGAAGAACAGGTAGCCCTGCTTGCGCGTGATGAGCGCCATCAGGCCGCGCTGCTTCGCGGCATCCGCCTCGACGAACGAGATCGTGTCGAAGTCGATGTCGGGATCCTTGCCCACCTTGTTCGGGTTGGCGTGATGGCGCGTGTGCTTCGTCATCCACCACGCGTAGCTGATGCCGACGACGCCGGCGGCGATGGCCCGGCCGACCCGGTCGTTGGCGGGTCCGGACTCCAGCACCTGGCGGTGGGACGCCTCGTGTGCGAGGAACGCGAACTGCGTGAAGATGAGGCCGAGCGCGCCCGCGATGAGGAGCTGGAACCAGGAGTCGCCGAGCAGGACGAAGCCGGCGATGGCTCCACCGAGTGCGACGAGCAGGATGCCCATGACCATGAGGTAGAACCAGCGCGTGCGGTTCAGGAGGCCCGATTCGCGCACCACTCGTGAGAGGGCGGTGTAACTCCGCGTGACGTCAGCGGAACCAGTGCGGGGCTTCGTAGCCCGAATCGCACCGAGGGATTCGGTGTGAGAGATGTGTGTTCGTCCCAGCTGGTCGTCGACTTCCCAGCCGGGGATCGCGGGTAGAACACCCGCTGTAGATGCTCCGACTCTACCCGCTTCGCATGGGAATGGTCTGTGAGGCTCGAGGAATCCGTTCGCGTGGCGCTCGAGATCGGCGTACCTCACCCGGCGGCGTCCGCCGCCGTGCGCAGGTCGTCCACGAGCGCCTCGAACGCCGCGGCTCGCTCGGCCGCGTCCTCGATGCGCAGCAGCGCCGACGGATGCGTCGTCACCACCACGGGCGCCGGCAGCGTGGAAGGCCGGTCTGCGGTATCCGGCGGCAGCACCCTGCCGCGCACCTCGCCGATGCGCACGGTGCGCCCGAGCACCGATCGTGCGGCCGTGGCGCCGAGCGCGACGATCACCGCCGGCCCCACCGCGTCGAACTCGGCCTCGAGCCACGGCCGGCACGCGACGATGTGCGCGACGGCCGGCTTCTCGTGGATCCGCCGCTTGCCGCGCATCCGGAATCGGAAGTGCTTCACCGCGTTCGTGAGGTAGACGCGGTCGCGGCCGATGCCGGCCGCATCGACGGCACCGGCGAGGAGCCGCCCGGCGGGACCCACGAAGGGCTCGCCCGCCAGGTCCTCCCGGTCGCCGGGCTGCTCGCCGACGAGCATGAGCGGGGCTCCCTGCCGGCCCGTGGAGAACACCTCCTGCGTCGCGTCACGCCAGAGCTCGCAGCCTCGGCAGTCGTGCGCGGCCACGCGGAGCTCATCCACGGGCGCACCCTCGGGCACCCACTCCGCTGCTCCCGGACGCTCCACCTCATCGCCCATGCGCTGAGCGTAGGCCCGCGATCGAGGCCGCGTCAGGGGCTTGCCTGCGGTGCCACACTTGACCCATGCGCATCATCGTGACCGGATCATCGGGCAAGCTCGGGCGCACCGTCGTCCGCGAACTGCGTGCGAACGGGCATGAGGTCGTCGCCGTCGATCGGTTCGGCGAACGCCGCCCCGACTTCGTCCACGTCGACCTCACCGACTACGGCGACGTCATCGACGCCTTCGACGGCGTCGGTGACGGGGGCGCCGTCGACGGCCTCGTGCACCTCGGCGCCATCCCGGCACCCGGTCTCGCGAGCGAGGTGGCCACGTTCCACAACAACATGCTCGCGACGTTCAACGTGTTCCAGGCGGCGCGTCGCCTGGGCATCATGAACATCGTGTACGCGTCGAGCGAGACCGTGCTCGGGCTGCCGTTCGACGTGCCGCCGCCGTACATCCCGGTCGACGAGGAGTCGGACGCCCGACCCGAGAGCATGTACTCCCTCGTGAAGCACCTCGAGGAGCAGATGGCCATCGAGCTCGTCCGGTGGCACCCGGGCATGTCGATCACCGCCCTGCGCTTCTCGAACGTCATGGATCCCGTCGACTACGAGGCGTTCCCCTCGTTCGACGCCGATGCCACGCTGCGCAAGTGGAACCTGTGGGCCTACATCGACGGTCGCGACGGCGCCCAGGCGGTGGAGCTCGCCCTCACGCACCCGCCCTCGGGATTCGAGCGCTTCATCATCGCGGCGGCCGACACCGTGATGTCGCGCCCGAACGCGGAACTCGTCGCCGAGGTCTTCCCCGGAGTCGAGGTGCGCGGCGACCTGGGCGAGCACGACACGATGCTCTCGATCGACAAGGCCCGCCGCCTGCTCGGCTACGAGCCGCGCCACTCATGGCGCGACGAGGTCACGGATGCCGCGGCATCCGTTCGCCCGAGCTGACGCACGGACGGCAGGCGCCCCCGGCAGCCGAAGCCGACGGGGGCGCCTGGAGAGCCGTGACCTAGAGGCCGCGGATGTTCTCAGCCTGCAGGCCCTTCGGGCCCTGCGCGACCTCGAACTCGACCTTCTGGCCCTCTTCGAGCGAACGGTAGCCGTTGCCCGAGATGGCGCTGAAGTGTGCGAAGACGTCGGCGCTGCCGTCGTCGGGAGCGATGAAGCCGAAGCCCTTTTCGGCGTTGAACCACTTGACGGTTCCGGTTGCCATACTGCTGTCCTTCTGTCCTATGGGCCGCTGAGTGCGAGCCCGATGCGATCGGCGGTCGATCGCGACCCCGACGACACGGTGTCGTCGAAGCGGGGGGCGAGTGGCGGGTGTGCGCTCAGGCATCCGCCATCTCGTATCGGGTCATGCCACGCGGATCGGTCCGCCTCCGGGCAATCAGGTGGAGGCGCGGGCGTCTGCCCGCTTGATGGAGGAATCGTTGATGTTACCCTAGCCGGTCGCGGGCGGCAGCACACCAGTCGCGATCGGATCGTGACATGGGATGTCACGGATCCGGGCGGCATCCGGCGCCCTGATCCGCTCGCGGAGTCCGACGCACGGTCGGTTCCGCCATCGGCGCGATCGGCGGACATGCGGCGAGATGCCAGCGTGCTCATAGGGAGACGGTGGAGAATCGGGGGGTGAACCGCCGCCCCCTGCGATTCGTCGCCCTCGCCTACGCAGCCTTCGTGCTGTGGCTCACCGTGGGCCCCGCGCCGTGGCGCACGAGCGGGAACCAGGTCGAGGGCGGCATCCTGAACCCCGATGCGTGGACGGCTCCGGTCACCTGGACGACCGGGTACCTCTCCGAGATGGCGTTCAACGTCGCGCTGTTCATCCCCGTGGGCGTGCTCGCCGCGCTGCTCATCCCGCGCCGCAAGTGGCCGCTGGCGCTCGCCGCCGGTCTCGCGTTCACCGCCCTCATCGAGCTCGTGCAGGTTCCCGAGCCCGACCGCATCTCCGACCCGCGCGACCTCGTGATGAACACGGGCGGTGCCGTGCTCGGCGTCGTGCTCGTGCTCGCCGCCCGGATGGTGCGGCGTGCGGCGGCGGTCGCCTCCGTGATGCGGGTCGGCGCCCTCGAGGCTGCCGTGACGGATGCCGCGGCCGTGCATCGCGAGCCGCCGCTCGACGAGCTCGACGCACTGGTCGGCGTCGCCCCGTCGGGCTCGGCGTCACCCGCGGACCGCGCCGCCTGACCCGCAGCGCGGCTCGAGCCGCCGGTACAGTGGGCGGGTGACCTCGCCCGCCGTGCCCGACGCTCCGGCGCGCGTGCCGTGGGTCCGGCTGGCGCTCGTCGGCGCCGCCGGCGGCCTGCTGTCGGGCGCGTTCGGGGTCGGCGGCGGCATCCTCATGGTGCCGCTCCTCATCACCTTCGCGGGCATGGACCAGCGCCGCGCGTCGGCGACCTCGCTCGCCGCCATCGTGCCCGCCGCGATCGCGGGGTCGTTGACCTACTTCGCGAACGGCGAGATCGACCTCCTCGCGGCGCTTTTCGTGGCGATCGGCGGCATCGTCGGCTCGTGGATCGGGTCGTGGCTCCTGCGCCGCCTCTCGCTCGGGTGGCTGCGCTGGATGTTCATCGCGCTGCTCATCGCCGTCGCCGTGCGCATGGTGCTCGTCGTACCGGTGCGCGGCGATCGCCTGCTCGAGCTCGACGTGCTGCCGATCCTCGGCATGGTCGCGCTCGGCGTCGTGATCGGCATCGCCTCGGGCCTGTTCGGCATCGGCGGCGGCGTCATCATGGTGCCCGCGTTCATCGCGCTCTTCGGCATGAGCGACCTCGTGGCCAAGGGCACCTCCCTCGCCGTCATGATCCCGACGGCGGTGAGCGGCACCGTGGCGAACACCCGCGCGGGCATCGTCGACCTCACGGTCGCGCTGATCGTGGGGCTCGCCGCCACGCTCGCCTCGTTCGGCGGCGTGGCCATCGCGTTCCTGCTCTCGCCGGAGTGGTCGGCGTGGCTGTTCGCGATCCTGCTGGTCGTCGCAGCGGTGCAGCTCACCGTGCGCGCCATCCGACTCGGGAAGAAGGGAGCGTCGGCGTGACGCGAGGGCGGGCTCGGGTCGCGGGCTGGTACGACCACGAGACGGATGCCGCGCTGCTGCGGTACTGGGACGGCAGGAAGTGGAGCCCCCACACCGCGCCGCGTCCGACCCGTGCGACGGACGTGGCGATCTCTGCGGATTCCTGGGACCTCGCCGCGCGCTTCGCACGGATCGAAGCCACGACCCTGCGGCTTCCCACGCGTTCGGCCGACGAGCACACCACGGTGCCGCTGCCGCCCGAGTCCTGACGCGTGTCGGCGGCGGCCGGTAGCCTCGGGGAATGCGATTCCGCTTCCGCGCGCCGCTCTGGGAATGGAGTGCGCAGGGCGGCTGGTTCTTCGTGACGCTGCCCGACGCGGCATCCGACGACATCCGCGAGGTGCCGCGCATGCCGCGGGGATTCGGCGCGGTGCGCGTGTGGGTCACGGTGGGCGGGTCGACCTGGTCGACGTCGGTGTTCCCCGACTCCAAGCAGGGCAGCTACGTGCTCCCGGTCAAGAAGGCCGTCCGCACGGCCGAGGGCATCGCGGAGGGCGACGACGTCGACGTCGTGCTCGAGGTGCTCGACCTCTGAGGTCCACCCCGTCCGATCAGCCCGCCGAACTCCGCAGGGCCTCCGCCTTCGACGCGAGGTAGCGCTGCTCGGGGCCGTTCAGGGTGCGGCGGGCCGCCTCGGCGAAGGCGAGCGACGCGGCATCCGTCGACCCCGACCGCTCGAGGAGGTGCGCGCGCACCGCCCACGTACGGTGGTGCTCGGCGAGCGTGGGCCCGGCGCCGGAGGCGGCGTCCTCCGCCCGGTCGAGTGCGCCGAGGCCGGCGTCGGGTCCCTCGACCATCGCGAGGGCGACGATGCGCCCGAGGGTCACCATCGGGCCGGGCGCGAGTCGGGCGAGCAGGTCGTAGAGCCCGAGGATCTCGATCCAGTCGGTGGTCTCGGTCGACGCGGCCTCGTCGTGCACGGCGGCGATCGCGGCCTGCAGCTGGTAGGGCCCGATCGGCGCGCGATCGAGCACCTCGGTGACCAGGGCGACGCCCTCGTCGATCATCGCGCGGTCCCAGCGGTCGCGGTCCTGCTCCTCGAGCGGCACGAGGGCGCCCGTTGCATCGGCTCGTGCGGACCGCCGCGCCTCGGTGAGGAGCATGAGCGCGAGCAGCCCGGTCGTCTCGCCCGAGGCATCCGGTGCCGCGTCGTGCAGCTGCCGGGTGAGGCGGATCGCCTCGGCCGAGAGGTCGACGCGGGCGAGCGCCTCCCCCGAGCTGGCCGTGTGACCCTCGGTGAAGATCAGGTAGAGCACGTTGCGGAGTGCGGCGAGGCGGGCGTCGAGCTCGTCGGCCCGCGGCATCCGGAAGCCCTCGCCGCTCGCGCGGATGCGTGCCTTCGCCCGCGAGATGCGCTGCGCGACGGTCGCCTCGGGAACCAGCAGCGCGCGGGCGATCTCGGCGGTCGTGAGTCCGCCGACCGCCCGGAGCGTGAGTGCGACCTGCGCCGGCCGCCCGAGTGCCGGGTGGCAGCAGAGGAGGAACAGCGTGAGGGTGTCGTCGACCGCGGGGATCGGCGTCGGCGTCGGTTCGAGGTCGGCGGCGAGCGCCTCACGACGGCGGCGCGCGACATCCGACCGCACCTGGTCGATGTAGCGTCGCCCGGCGACCTGGACGAGCCACGCCCGCGGGCTGTCGGGCACGCCGTCGCGGGGCCACTGGGCGGATGCCGCGATCAGCGCCTCCTGCATGGCGTCCTCGCACGCCTCGAAGTCGCCGTAGCGCCGCACGAGCACCGCGAGCGCCGACGGTGCGGCGTCTCGCAGTGCCCGGACGGCGTCGCTCATGTCCGGCGGCGGCTCAGACGTCGCCCCGCGCGGCCATGTCGAGCACCGGGCGCACCTCGATGAGGCCGAACTCGGCCTCGGGGAACCGGGCCGCGATCTCGACCGCCCGCGCCTCGTCCTCGACGTCGACGAGGTAGAAGCCGGCCAGCAGTTCCTTCGTCTCGGCGAACGGGCCGTCGCTGGCGACCGTGCCGCCGTCGGTGTGGGTGACGCGCTTGGCCATGGAGATGTCGGCGAGGGCCTCGCTGGCGACGAACTCACCGCTCGAGGCGAGCTCGTCGTTGATGCCCTGGTAGTAGGCGTACCCCTCGGCCTGCTGCTCGGGGCTGAAGCTCTCCCACATCGCCCGCGACTCGGGGTTGCTGTAGATCTGGATGAGGTACTTCATCGGAATCGCTCCTTCGATCGTTCGCTGTCGTCGTTCGTTCGGGAGGCTGGACCGCGCTCCCATCAGTATGTCGAGGCCGCGACGCGATTCTCGACAGTGCTGGGGGAGAGGGTCCCGGCATCGGCCCGCGTAACGCACGGACGTCCACTGCACACGGGCTTGACATGCCGCCGCCGCGTGGCGAGAGTTCGATTGGAGCAAGCGCCTGGGGCGAAGGGGTCGCGCATGAGGACGTTCGGCATCGAAGAGGAGTTCCAGTTCCTGGAGCCCGCCACGATGCACCCCGCAGGGGTGGGCGCCGTCGTCTTCCGGCGGTTGTCGGACGATCCGGCCTGGCACGACGTCACCCATAAGGAGTTCCTCGCATCGCAGGTGGAGCACGCCTCGACGGTGTTCACGAGCTTCGACGAGGCCCGGGTTGCGCTGCTCGAGTTCCGCCGCATGATCGCCGACCTCGCCGACGAGCTGGGCGTGGTGGTCGCGAGCGTCGGCACTCCGCCCGACACGACGCCGTTCCCCACCATCACCGACGTCGCCCGCTACCACCGGGTGGTGCGCGACATGGACGGCCTCATCGCGGACCACCAGCTCAGCGGCCTCCACGTGCACATCGGCGTGCCCGACCGCGAGGGCGGCGTGATCGCCCTCAACGCGGCTCGGCCGTGGATGCCCCTGCTCACGGCGATCTCGGGCAACTCACCGCTGTGGCGCGGGTACGACACCGGGTATGACAGCTGGCGCACCGTGCTGCTGCGACGCTGGACGACCTCGGGCTGCCCGCCGTCGTTCGTGGACGCCGCCGATTACGACCACCGGATCACGCGGCTGCTCGGCATCGGCGGCACCGCCGACCTCGCCCTGATCGCCTGGGACGTGCGGCTCTCGGAGCACCTGCCGACCATCGAGTTCCGCATGGGCGACGCGCAGCTCGACGCCGAGACCACGCTGCTCATCGCGGCCCTGTCGCGGGCACTGGTGACCCACTCGCTCGACGCGCCCAAGGCGACGGATGCCGCCGCCAACGCATCGGCCGACGTTCCGCCCGAACTCCTCTCGGCCGCCCTGCTCCACTCGGCGCACTTCGGCATGCGGGCCAGCGTCTTCGACCCGATCTCGGGAGGGCTGGCTCCCGCGGCCGACGCCCTGAACGGGTTCATCCGACGGCTCGAACGGGAGCTGACGGAGTCGGGGGACCTCGATGCCGTGCAGGAGGCGGCGGCGCGGCTCCTGCGCGACGGCACCGGCGCGGAGCGGCAGCGCGCGGCGTTCGAGCGCGAGGGGATGGCGGGCGTGCGCCGGCTCTTCGATGCGACGATCGTCGCCGATCACGGCCGCAACGGCGAACCCATCACCTCGACCGGGTAGGCGCCGGTCCGGGCACACTCCTCGCGGCCTCGGTCACCGGTGGTGGTCAGCGGAGCTGGTCAGCAGTCGTGGTCAGCGGTGGTGGTCAGCAGCCGGGGCCGGACGGGTTCGCGAGGCAATCGCCCTGCGTGAGCACCGTGTCGAACTCGCCGACGAGCACCCGCTGCGGCGCTCCCGCGAGGCTGAGCGTGCCGGCGATCGATCGCCACGGCGACCCGGCGAATCGGTACTCGGCGCGCACGACCACGGACAGGTCGACCGTGTACTCACCGGCGGATGCGTACACGTGGCTCGTCGCCGTCGGGCTGAACTCGCGCTGTCCGAGCGTCGCCCACGTCGCCCCCGGGCCGACGCTCTCGACGACCCCGCCGTCGCTGTGGGTCCAGCGGAAGCCGACGGGTGTGAATCGCACGTCGGCCGACTGCCCGAGCAGCGTGCCCGACATGACCTGCACGGATGCCCCGGCCACGAAGTTCGCGGGCAATCCCTCGATCGCCCAGCCTCCGGGCTCCATGCCGTTCTCGGGCGCCGACGGACGGAACGACGCGATGTCCCGGAGCGTGACCACGACCGGCGCCACCGGCTCGTCGGCAGGGGCGGTCGGATCGCCGGCGCAGGTGAGAGGGTCCTCCGGGCGGCAGTCGTCCGGCTGCATGCCCAGAACGAGGTCTATGACGCTTACCGGTTCGCCTTCGCCAGGAAAGTCTCCAATCGCTGACGGCGTACGCGCCTGGTTCCCATCACCCCATGCGGATGAGCCCTCAGCAATAAGGTGAGTACCGGACTCACTGTTCTGCCCACTTATCCAGTCGATCTCATTCGCATTCGCCGGAGCAGCAAGAACGATCGAACTCATCGCGATGCCAGCAACGGCGACGCTCAGCAGAAGTCGTCGCCCGGCCATGACTCAGATCCCGATGGCAGTAGTTCCGAAGGATCGTTCGGCGATGACACGAATTGGGCCTGAATGGGCGTCCGCGATCGCCGACCAGGCGGGGTGACATCGACTCCACTCGAGTCCACAACCCTGACGTCACCAACGTCGAGGCACACGTAGGTCGTTACAGCCGCGGATCCACCCGCCTCGCTGCGTTCCCCCAGCACCATGCTGTCGTACGTTGTGTAACCGACCGTGTGATTCCCACTGCTCTTGAACACCGCGAGGGATTCCATCAGCTCCGATGCATAAGCCTCAGAAACTACGCTTTTGACACGCGTCGGATCCTCGCCGCCGTCTTGCGTGAGTTCGTCGACAGCATCCAGATACCGGCTGTACGCCGCCTCCGCCGCCGCCAGCGCCTCCTCGTCCGACGCGAAGATCGGGGCGGCAGACGCCGATGCGGGCGGGCTCGGGGTCGGCGCCGGGGCGCCCGAGCATCCGCTCAGCACCACCGCCAGCACACCGGCCGACCCGAGCAGCGCCGCGACGCGGGGCGTGAGCCGGCGGGGGCGAGCATCGGGCATGGCGACGAGCCTAGGACAGCGGTTCCGGTGCTCGACCCGTTTTCCACAGGCGAGATCCACAGGCGAGATCCACAGTCGAGCCGGAGGCGCGCCCCGGCGCCCGCGCCCGAGTCAGCGCATGAGGTCGCGCACGAGCTCGCCCCACTCGAAACCGCACTCGCGGCAGTCGAAGAGGGGCTCGTCGACGGCAACCGCGCCAGCGGCGGCATCCGCTGTCATGGCATCGTGGTCGAGCTCGACCCAGGCGGTGTAGGTGAGGACGCGAACGGACATCGACTCGCAGCGCGGGCACGGCTCGGAGAGCACGTCGTGCTCGGTCGTGATCTGCACCTGGTTCATCATGGCGCCCACGGTACGCTCGGCAGCCGACATCGCTCGGCGCACACGCGCAGAGACCGCAACCGGAGGACACACGGTACCCCTATGCATCCCCGAACCGCGCGAGTAGCGTCGAGAGTGGAGGCGATGACGTGATGACCAGTGCGTTCGGGGCCGCGTTGGAGGCGCTCGACCGATCGGCGAACTCTCCCAAGGAGTTCTGCCGGCCCTTCGTCGACCTCTTCCCCGTCACCGGCGCGTCGGTGTCCACGATCGGGAGCCTGCTGGGCAGTGAGACCCTCTCGGCCAGCGACGGGGTGGCTGCGCGACTCGACGAGCTGCAGTTCGACCTCGGCGAGGGCCCGTGCTGGGATGCCGTGCGATCCGGCCGCCCGGTGCTCGAGCCCGACTTCACGGCGAGGTCGTCCGCGCGATGGCCGGCATTGTCCGCCGCGATGCGGGACGCGCAACTGCGCTCGATCTTCGCCTTCCCCCTCGCCGTGGGACCCCTGCGCATCGGGGCGGTGGACCTCTACTCGGTCGAGCGGGTCGCCCTCGACCAGGCCCAGGCGAAGCAGGCCGACACCATGGCCGACGTCGTCGGGCGGCACGTGCTCCGCCAGGCGTTGAACGCGGTCGGGCGCGACTACGACTACCGTGGCAACGCGTACTCCCGACGCATCGTGCACCAGGCCACCGGGATGGTGCTGGCGCAACTGGACCTCTCGCCCGACGACGCCCGGCTCGTCATCCAGGGCCACGCGTTCGCCACGTCGCGTTCGATGATGGAGGTCGCGCAGGACATCATCGAGGGCCGACTGAGCTTCTCGAGCGAGGACGACGGAATCGAGGCGTCGGGATGAGCGAGATCATCACGAAAGAGGCTCGACTCCTCCAGACGTTCGCCAGCCTGGCCGACACCCTCGTCGACGGCTACGACGTCGTCGACCTGCTGCAGCTGCTCGTCGACACCTGTCAGGAACTCCTCGACACGACTGCGGCGGCCATCCTGCTCTCCGACGGGAACGGGGAGCTCGACGTCGTGGCCTCGACGAGCGAGGCGAGCCGGCTCGTCGAGCTGATCCAGCTCAGCGCCGAGGCTGGTCCGTGCGTGCAGAGCTACCGGACGGGCGAGGTGGTCTCGGTGCCCGATATCGCGCAGACTCCCGAGGAATGGTCCCGGTTCCGCGAGAGCGCGCTCGAGCTCGGGTTCGCGTCGGTGCACGCCGTTCCGATGCGGCTGCGCGACAACACGATCGGCACGCTCAACCTCCTGCGTGAGCAGCTCGGGGATCTCGACGAGCAGGACCGGATCGCCGCACGCGCCTTCGCGGACGTCGCGACCATCGGCATCCTGCATGAGCGCTCGCTCCGCGAGACCGCGCTGCTCGCCGAGCAACTGCAGGGAGCGCTGACCAGTCGCATCGTCATCGAGCAGGCGAAGGGCGTGGTGGCGTACACGAACGGGGTGACGATCGAGGAGGCCTTCGACCTGATCCGGGGGTACGCCCGGTCGCATCAGCTCGGGATCAGCCAGGTCGCCGCGCGGCTCGTCGACCGGACGCTGCGCTTCGACGGCTGAGCGGCGGCACTGGCGGCGACGGGCGGCTGCACGTCGCTGCACGGAGCTAGCGAACCCGCTCGGCGGCCGGTTCCGGCACCAGGGTCAGGATGCCGGTGGCACCGGCCTCGCCGGCGAGATCCTCGAGCCAGGCGTGGTTGAGCGACGGCCGGCGGTTGCCGCGATAGATGAACTCGATCGCCGAGCGCGGGCTGACCCACGACGTGAGCACATGGTGACCGTCCGGGAGGGTCAGCGCGAAGTGCTCTCCGCGTCGGAGCTTGTCGATGATGACGACCTGGAGATGGGCGAGCGCACGATCGTCGATCTCGATGGGGTCGCCACGGTTGTAGATCAGGACGCCCATGGTCTTCCTCGATGCCCGCGTGGCACTGCGTCGCCGATTTTCGGTGCGTCAAGTCTGCTCCCTCCGGGCGCCTGCGGCGGCGGAGTGGTCCATTCGTCCCGGCGCATGTTCCTCGCCCCCGGTTCCTCCTTATCGGGCCGCCCCCTAGGCTGGCGCCATGGCCGACGACCAACCGTACGAGCCCACCATCCCCGACCTGCGCGATCCGGTGCGCCAGGCGCTTCGCTCCGTGCTCGAGGTCGCACGACCCCACGCCGATGGGGAGCTCGCGTCGTACATCCCCGAGCTCACGCACGCCGACCCCGAGGCGCTCGGCGCCGCGCTCGTCAGCATCCGCGGAACCGTGCACGAGGTGGGCGACAGCGAGTCGACGTTCACGATCCAGTCGGTGTCGAAGCCGTTCGTGTTCGCCCTCGCGCTCGAGCAGTCGGGCCTTACGGAGGTCATCAGGCATGTCGGCGTCGAGCCGAGCGGGGAGCCCTTCAACGCGATCAGCCTCGAAGCGGCATCCGGACGCCCCTTGAACCCGATGATCAACGCGGGCGCGATCGTCATGAGCTCGCTCATCGCCGGCGACACCGCGGAGGAGAAGTTCGCCGAGATCCATGCCGGCCTGAATGCCTTCGCCGCTCGCGAGCTCGACCTCGACGAGTCGGTGTTCGAGTCGGAGCACGCGACCGGCGACCGCAATCGGGCGCTGGCCTATCTCACCCAGGCGGCCGGCACCCTCGGGTCGACCGCCGAGGTCGCGACCGGCGCGTACTTCCGCCAGTGCTCGGTCGCGGTCAACGCCCGCGACCTCGCCATCATGGCGGCGACGCTGGCGAACGGCGGCACCAATCCGGTCAGCGGCGAGCGCGTCATCCGCGAGGACGTCGCTCGATGGACCACCGCGGTCATGACGAGCTGCGGCATGTACGACGCGTCCGGGGACTGGCTCGTGCACGTGGGCCTGCCGGCGAAGAGCGGCGTCGGCGGCGGCATCGTGGCGATCCAGCCCGAGCAGTTCGGCATCGGCACCTTCAGCCCACGCCTCGACGAGCGCGGCAACAGCGTGCGCGGCATCGTCGTGCTGCGCACCCTCTCGGAGCGCTACGGCCTGCACATGCTGCAGCACCGCGGTGCACCGCACTCGCCCATCGCGCAGCTCACCCGAGACGACCGGGTCGACGGCGGCGGCGACACGATCGCGCTGCTCCGCGGTGAGATCTTCTTCGCCGGCGCGGAGGAGGTGCTCACTCGGCTCGCGCCGTTGGTCGGCGACGACGGATGCCTCGTGCTCGACTTCTCCAACGTGACGCGCGTCGGCCCAGCCGCCCGCACGCTGTTCCAGGGGCTGGCGGATGTCGCGGGCCTCGGCCGGGACGGCCGGCCGCGCGTCGCGGTGCGCGACCCCGAGGGCGTGCTCCTCGACGAGGGCTGACGGCGCCCGGAGGTAGCGTTTCCCCATGGCGGAGACCAGCGCGGGCATCCTGCTCTACCGGCGGCGGCCGACGCTCGAGGTGTTCATCGGGCACATGGGCGGACCGTTCTGGCGCGGCAAGGACGCCGCCGCGTGGTCGATCCCGAAGGGGAACTTCACCGACGAGGACCCACTCGCGGCCGCCCTGCGCGAGTTCGCCGAGGAGATCGGCCGCCCCGCGCCCGACGTCGAGTACGTGGAGCTCGGTGCGTTCCGCTACTCGTCGGGCAAGATCGTGACGGTGTTCGCGGGCGAGTCGGACTTCGACCCCGACGAGGTGGCGAGCAATCTCTTCGAGATCGAGTGGCCGCCGAGGTCGGGGCGGCTCCAGTCGTTCCCCGAGCTCGACGCCGCCGGCTGGTTCGCGCCCGACGAGGCCCGCGACCGGCTCGTGAAGGGGCAGCGTCCGGCACTCGACGCGCTGGTGCGGCTGGTCGGCTGAGCGCCTGCTCGGGGGCGGCGCGTCGCCGCCCCCGCCGGCACGCTGGCGACACCGCACCACCGCACCACCGCACCACCGCACCGTACGACCGCGCATCCGCACCCACCGCACAACCGCACCACCGCACAACCGCCAACCGCACAACCGGCACCACCGCACAACCGCACCACCGCACCACCGCACCACCGGCACCACCGCACCACCGCGCATCCGCACGACCGCACAACCGCACAACCGCACAACCGGCACAACCGGCACAACCGCACAACCGCACAACCGCACAACCGCACAACCGGCAGCACCGCACAACCGGCAGCACCGCACAACCGCACAACCGGCAGCACCGCACAACCGGGCATCCGCACAACCGCACAACCGCACAACCGCACAACCGGCAGCACCGCACATCCGGCAGCACCGCACAACCGCACCACCGCACCACCGCACCGAGACCGTCGCACGCACACCTCGCGGATCGCGGCGTATCGGCGGAGGATGGGCGCATGCGCTCCATCACCGTGAACAACAACGTCTCCCTCGACGGCGTCATGCAGGCGCCGATGTCGCCCGACGAGGACACGCGCGGCGGCTTCCCGTACGGCGGGTGGGCGCTCGCCGGCAACGACGAGGCCCTCGCCGCCGAGATGGGCGTCGGCATGGGGTCCGACGGCGCGCTGCTGTTCGGTCACCGCACGTACGACCACATGGCGGCGTACTGGCCGCACCAGACCGACGGCAACCCGTTCACCGCGTACATGAACCGCGTCGAGAAGTTCGTGGCGTCGCGGCATCCGGGCCTCGAGTTCGACTGGCAGGGCACCACGCTGCTCGCGGGCGAGGCCGCCGACACCGTCGCCGCCCTCAAGGAGACCGACGGGCCCGACCTCACCATCCTCGGCAGCGGCGAGCTCGTACGATCGCTCGCAGCGGCGGGTCTCATCGACGAGTACGTGCTCATCGTGCACCCCGTCGTGCTCGGCACCGGCACGCGGATGTTCGGCGACACCCACCAGGAACTCGAGCTCACCCGCAGCATCACCACGCCGAGGGGCGTCACGGTCGCGCACTACCGCCCGGTCTGAGCGGATGCCGCGGCGCGCGATCGCCGTCGGAAGCGATGCGACCGCCGTCGAAAGCGAGCGGATGCCGCGCTACGCCCGGGCGAGGATCGCCGACGTGTCCACGCCCGGCGGCAGCGCACCGTAGAGCAGCCCGCCGTCGCCCTCGATGCGCGTGCGCACGAACGCGTCCGCCACGGACGAGGGCGCGTACTGCACGAGGAGCGACGCCTGCAGCACGAGGGCGAGGCGCTCGGTGAGCTCGCGCGCCCTCGCGGCGGAGCCCGCTGGATCCGCCGACACCTCGAGCACCACGGCCTGTGCCTCCGCGATCTCGAGGTCGAGCGCCGCGTGCTCGCCGCCCGCGTCGGCGACGACGCCGAAGAACGCCTCGAACGCCTCGGGTTCGCGGTGCAGCACGCGGAGCACGTCGAGCGCGATGACGTTGCCCGATCCCTCCCAGATGGCGAGCAGCGGCTGCTCGCGATACCGCCGGGCGAGGGGGAACGCCTCCGTGTACCCGTTGCCGCCCAGGCACTCCAGCGCCTCGTACGCGTGCCCCGGACCCCGCTTGCAGACCCAGTACTTCGACACGGCGGTGGCCAGGCGGCGGAACGCCTGCTCCGAGGCATCCGCATCGTCGTCGTAGGCGCGGGCCAGCCGCATCGCCGTGACCGTCGCGGCCTCGGACTCGACCGCGAGGTCGGCGACGACCGCGGCCATCGCGGGCAGGTCGACCAGCAGCGACCCGAAGGCGCTGCGGTGGCGCACGTGCCACGCGGCCTCGGCGACCGACTGCCGCATGCCCGCGGCCGTACCGATCACGCAGTCGAGCCGGGTGCGCGTGACCATCTGCACGATCGTGGCGACGCCGCGGCCCTCCTCGCCGACGAGCCACGCGTGCGTGCCGGCGAACTCGACCTCGCTCGACGCGTTCGAGCGGTTGCCGAGCTTGTCCTTGAGCCGCTGGATGCGGAAGACGTTGCGCGTGCCGTCGGGCAGCACGCGCGGCACGAGGAAGCAGCTGGGCCCGCCCGGCGCCTGCGCGAGCACGAGGAAGGCGTCGCTCATGGGCGCGCTGCAGAACCACTTGTGCCCGGTGAGGCGGAACTCGCGACCCCAGGCGTCGTCGACGCCCGTGGGCTCGGCGCGTGTCGTGTTCGCCCGCACGTCGGACCCGCCTTGCTTCTCGGTCATCGCCATGCCGACGAGGGCCGAGCGCTTCGGGTCGGTCGCGTGTGAACGACCCGCCGCCGGCCGGCCCACGCGAGCACCGCCGAGGTCGGGGTCGTACTCGCGCGAGAGCAGTCGCGGCATCCATCGGTCTCGAAGGCCGGATGCCGCGAGCTCGAGCGCCGGCACGGCCGCATGCGTCATCGACACCGGGCAGGCGTGGCCCGGCTCGACCTGGGCGAAGAGGAAGAACGCCGCGGCACGATCGACGTTCGCGCCGCCGCCCGGTCGCGCCCACGCCGACGTGTGCGCGCCCGCGCCGATCGCCGCCGCCATGATGCGGTGGTAGGCGTCGTCGTACTCGACCTCGTCGACGCGGTTGCCCCAGTGGTCGTGCACGTGCAGCACCGGTGGGCGGGTGTTCGCCCGCTCGGCGTCGCGCTGGAATGCCGCCGAGCCGACGAGGGCACCGACGTCGTGCAGGCCCGAGGCCGCCGCACCGCCCTCGCTCCCCCATCGCGCGACCGCGTCGACGAGTGGCGCGTTCGCCGCGTACTCGTCGACGCCCGCTCGCGCGGGCACCTGGTTCACGACCTCGTGCGTCTCGATCATCGTCGACCTCCGCGTGCCATTCTCCGCCGTGACGAGCCCCGGCGCGACGGGTCGGAGGGCTCGAGCGAGCGCGCGACCGCGTCGCGCCGCGCCAGGTCAGGGCGCGCATGCGTCCGCCTCGGCGACCGAGCGAGGGTCGTGATTGCGCTCTCAGCGATATCCGCCCAGCGGAGGATGTCGGAGGGTTGGGGTTCGATGCAGACTAGCGGGTGCGACTTCGAGCGGGGGTTCGGAGTCGCGCCCGGCGGGTCCCTCCTCGTCTCCCGCCTTCACCTCGTTCCTCTCGGAGAACCATGCTCGGAAAACTCCTGTTCCGCTATCTGAAGCCCTACCGGTGGCTGTTGCTCGGGGTGCTGGTGTTCCAGTTCGTCTCCGCGCTCGCGAGCCTCTACCTGCCCAGCCTCAACGCCGACATCATCGACGACGGCGTGGCCAAGGGCGACACCGACTACATCTGGTCGACCGGCATGTTCATGCTGGCCATCTCGCTCGGGCAGATCGCTGCGGCCATCGTCGCCACCTACTTCGCGGCGAAGGCCGCCATGAAGCTCGGTCGCGACATCCGCAACGACGTCTTCGACAAGGTGAGCGCGTTCTCCGAGCGCGAGGTCTCGCAGTTCGGCCCCGGGTCGCTGATCACCCGCAACACCAACGACGTGCAGCAGGTGCAGATGCTCGCGATGACGGGCGCCACCATGCTGGTCAGCGCCCCGCTGCTCGCGATCGGCGGCATCGTCATGGCGCTGCGGCAGGACCTGGGCCTGAGCTGGCTCATCTGGGCGTCGGTGCTCGTGATCCTCGTGGTCGCCGGCATCGTGATCGTGCGCATGGTGCCGCTCTTCCGGTCGTACCAGAAGCGCCTCGACGCCGTGAACCGCATCATGCGAGAGCAGCTCACCGGCATCCGCGTGGTGCGTGCGTTCGTGCGCGAGCGCATCGAGGAGCAGCGGTTCCGCGGAGCCAACACCGACATCATGGACGTCGGCCGCCGGGTCGGCACCCTCTTCATCACCCTCTTCCCGCTGTTCATGCTCGTGCTGAACGTCACCGTGATCGGCGTGATCTGGTTCGGCGCGATCGAGGTGAACGAGGGCAACGTCGAGATCGGCACGCTGTTCGCGTTCATGCAGTACGTCGGCATCATCCTCGGCGGCGTGCTCATGGCCGCGTTCACGACCATCATGATCCCGCGCGCCGCCGTCTCGGCCGAGCGCATCAGCGAGGTGCTCGCGAGCGAGTCCACCCTCGCCCGGCCCGAGCGGCCCGTCTCGGAGTTCCCCCAGCTGGGCACCGTCGAGTTCGAGGGCGTCGAGTTCGCCTACCCCGGCGCCGAGCACCCCGTGCTCCACGACATCTCCTTCCGCGCCGAGCGCGGTGAGACCGTCGCCATCGTCGGCTCCACCGGCGCCGGCAAGACGACGCTCGTCTCGCTCATCCCGCGGCTCTTCGACGCCACCGGCGGATCGGTGCGGGTGAACGGCGTCGACGTGCGCGACGCCGACCTCGACCGGCTCTGGACGACGATCGGCCTCGTGCCGCAACGTCCGTTCCTGTTCGCCGGCACCGTGGCCTCCAACCTGCGGTTCGGCCGCGAGGAGGCCACCGACGCCGAGCTCTGGCACGCACTCGAGATCGCCCAGGGCCGCGACTTCGTCGCGGACATGGAGGGCGGCCTCGATGGGCGCATCGCCCAGGGCGGCACGAACGTGTCGGGCGGCCAGCGCCAGCGGCTCGCGATCGCGCGGGCGATCGTGCACCAGCCCGACATCCTCATCTTCGACGACTCGTTCTCGGCGCTCGACCTCACGACCGACGCGAGGCTCAGGCAGGCGTTGTGGCGGGAGTTGCCCGACGTGACGAAGGTCGTCGTCGCCCAGCGCGTGTCGACCATCACCGACGCCGATCGCATCATCGTGCTCGACGACGGCGGCATGGTCGGAATCGGCACGCACGAGGAGCTCCTCGAGACGAGCGAGACCTACCGCCAGATCGTCGAATCGCAGCTCGGAGTGGGGGCCCAGGCATGAGCACCGACACCGGCAAGCGCGGCAACGGCCGCAACCGCACCGCCGAGCCCCAGCAGCTCAGCGACGAGGAACTCCGCGAGCAGGAGCTCGCCGAGCAGGCGCGACTGAACTCGGGCGACTGGGACAGCGTCAAGCCCGGCAAGGCGCAGGACTTCAAGGCCAGCTTCCGGCGCATGCTGGGCCTGCTCGCCCCGTGGAAGTGGACCTTCGCCTTCGTCTCGCTGCTCGGCGCCATCGGCGTCGTGCTCACGGTCATCGCACCGAAGGTGCTCGCCGAGGCCACGAACATCATCTTCGAGGGCTACATCTCGCTGCAGCTGCCCGCGGGCGTGACGCAGGCGCAGGTGGTCGAGGGGCTCCGGGCCTCCGGCCAGCAGGACCTCGCGAACATCGTCGAGGCGGCGACGCTCACGCCGGGCGAGGGCATCGACTTCGTGCGCCTCAGCCAGGTCGTGATCATCGTGCTGATGCTCTACGTCGTGGCATCCGTGCTCTCGTGGATCCAGGGCTACGTGATCAACGTGATCATGGTGCGGGCGATGTGGCGCCTGCGCGAGGACGTCGAGGCGAAGGTGCACCGCCTGCCGCTCAGCTACTTCGACAAGACGCAGCGGGGCGAGCTCATCTCGCGCGTCACGAACGACATCGACAACATCACCCAGACCATGCAGCAGTCGCTGTCGAGCGCCCTCACGAGCGTGCTGACCGTGATCGGCGTGCTCGTCATGATGTTCTCGATCTCATGGCAGCTCTCGCTGGTGGCGCTCGTGGCGCTGCCGCTGATGGGCGTGATCTTCGGCGTCATCGGTCCGAAGTCGCAGGCCGCGTTCGGCATCCAGTGGCGCAAGGTCGGCCGGCTCAACGCGCGCGTCGAGGAGTCCTTCTCCGGCCACGCGCTCGTGAAGGTGTTCGGTCGCGAGCAGGACGCCAGCGAGAAGTTCCGGGCCGAGAACGAGGAGCTGTACGAGGCCTCGTTCAAGGCGCAGTTCCTCTCGGGCATCATCATGCCCGGCATGATGTTCATCGGGAACCTGTCGTACGTGGGCATCGCGGTGCTCGGTGGACTCATGGTCGCGAGCGGCCAGCTGCGACTCGGCGACGTGCAGGCGTTCATCCAGTACTCGCAGCAGTTCACCCAGCCCCTCGCGCAGCTCGGCGGCATGGCCGCGGTCGTGCAGTCGGGCACCGCCTCGGCGGAGCGCGTCTTCGAGCTCCTCGACGCCGACGAGCAGGAGGAGGACGCGACCGACGCGCCCGCCCCGGCCGACGGCGACGGCACGATCGAGTTCCAGAACGTGTCCTTCGCCTACCTCCCCGAGCGGCCGCTCATCCGCGACCTGTCGTTCCGGGTGGAGCCGGGCCAGACCGTCGCGATCGTCGGGCCGACCGGCGCCGGCAAGACCACGCTGGTGAACCTCATCATGCGGTTCTACGAGCTCGACGGCGGCCGCATCCTGCTGAACGGCCAGGACATCGCGGACCTCACGCGCCACGACGTGCGGGCACGCACCGGCATGGTGCTGCAGGACCCGTGGCTGTTCGCGGGCACGATCCGCGAGAACATCCGCTACGGACGGGAGTCGGCAACCGACGAGGAGATCCTCGAGGCCGCGCGGGCGACCTACGTCGACCGCTTCGTGCACTCGCTGCCCGACGGCTACGACACCGTGCTCGACGAGGAGGCGTCCAACGTCTCCGCCGGCGAGAAGCAGCTCATCACGATCGCCCGCGCCTTCGTGGCGCAGCCGTCGGTGCTGATCCTCGACGAGGCGACGTCCTCGGTCGACACCCGCACCGAGCTGCTGCTGCAGCACGCGATGGCGGCGCTCCGCGAGGGCCGCACGTCGTTCGTGATCGCGCACCGCCTCTCGACCATCCGCGACGCCGACCTTATCCTCGTGATGGAGCACGGCGACATCGTCGAGCAGGGCACGCACGAGGAGCTCATCAAGCGGGAGGGCGCGTACTGGCGCCTGTACAACTCCCAGTTCGAGCAGGCGGCGACCGACCTCGACGCGGAGCTCGCGGCCACGCAGGGCGACGTGATCGTCACTCCGAGCGGCGCGGGCCTCGAGGCCGCCCTCGAGGCGAAGGTCGACGCGGAGGCGCGCGCCGCAGAGCTGTAGGCCGGTCGACCGGCACACGACGAGTGAGCGGATGTCCCATGCGGGGCATCCGCTCATTCGCGTCGGAGCGGCGCGTGCGCGGTTAGGCTGGAACGGCGGTGGCGCCCGGATGCCGCCGTCCACCGCTCTCCCGTGAAGGTCCCGTGACGACTGCCCTGCCGCCCGCGCGCCCCTGGCGCATGTGGCTGGTGTGGACCGTCGGCGTCGCCGCCTACGTGCTGTCGGTCACGAACCGCACGTCGCTCTCGTCGGTCGGGGTCGATGCCGCGGTGCGGTTCGACGCGGATGCCTCGGCGCTGTCGATGTTCGCGGTCATCCAGCTGGCCGTGTACGGCGCGATGCAGATCCCGGTGGGCCTGCTGCTCGACCGCTTCGGCGCACGCCCGATCGTGACCGCCGGCATGGTGCTCATGGCGTCGGGCCAGCTCGTCATGGCGTTCGCCTCCGACGTGGGCATCGGCATCCTCGCCCGCGTGCTCATCGGCGCCGGCGACGCCGCCGTGTTCCCGAGCGTGCTGCGCCTCATCGCCGTCTGGTTCCCCGACCGGCAGGCGCCCGTGCTCGTGCAGTTCACGGGCCTCATCGGCCAGCTCGGGCAGATCATCTCGATCCTCCCGCTCGCGGCCCTCCTGCATGCGACGTCGTGGAGCGTGGCGTTCGGCAGCCTCGCCGGGCTCGGGGTGCTCTTCGCGATCCTCACGTTCGCCGTCATCCGGAACCGCCCACCCGATCGCGTCGCCGACGTCTCGGTCGACGACCAGACGGGCGCGATCCGGGTGGTGACGAGCGCCGCCGACCTGCGCGAGGGCTTCCGCGAGTCGTGGGCGCACCCGGCGACCCGACTCGCCTTCTGGTCGCACTTCGCCACGCCGTTCGCCGGCACGGCGTTCGTGATGCTCTGGGGCTTCCCGTTCCTCACCGCCGGCGAGGGACTCTCGCCGGCGACGGCCTCGCTCGTCGTGACGTCGTTCGTGATCTTCGGCATCGTCGTCGGTCCGGTCATCGGCGCCCTCTCGAGCCGGCACCCGATGCGCCGGTCGCGCATGCTCGTACTGCCGACGATCGCAATCCAGGCGGTCACGTGGCTCGTCGTCATCGCGTGGCCGGGCCCCGCACCGCTGTGGCTCCTGTTCGCGCTCGCGTTCGCCCTCGGCACGGGCGGACCCGCGTCGATGATCGCGTTCGACCACGCGCGCACGTTCAATCCGAGCCACCGGCTGAGCACCGCCACCGGGATCGTCAACGGCGGCGGCTTTCTGGCGGGCCTGCTCGCCATCCTCTTCATCGGCATCGCCATGGACGCGCAGGGCGCCGGCACGCCCGACACCTACTCGCTCGAGGCGTTCCGCCTGGCCTTCCTCACCCAGGTGCCGCTCTGGACGCTCGGTGCGGGCATGGTCATCTTGGAGCGCAAGCGCACCCGCGTGCACCTCGGCCTCGACGAGCCGCGGTCCCGTCGACGCGACCGCTGGGCGCGCTAGCGGGGTCTCCCTTTCCAGGCATCCACCGCATTAGTGTGTCCAGTGTCGGCACGACATTGGGGGTTCCGTGACCATCGAAGCTCAGCACACCACGTCGGAGGAACACGGCGTCGAATGGTGGGCCCTCGCCCCCGACGACGTGATCGCCCAGGCGAAGACCGAGGGCTCGCGCGGGCTCGCCCCCGCCGAGGCGGAGAAGCGCCTGGCCGAGGTCGGGCCGAATGCCCTGCAGAGCGCGCCACCACCGAGCGTCTGGCGCATCGCGCTCAGCCAGGTGCTCGAGCTCATGACGCTCATGCTCATCGCGGTCACGATCGTCTCGCTCCTCATCGGACAGGTCACCACGGCGATCATCGTGGCGATCCTGGTGCTGTTCAACGTCATCACGGGCACCCAGCAGGAGGTGAAGGCCCGTCGCAGCGTCGACGCGCTCGCGAAGCTGCAGACGCCGAAGGCACGAGTCGTCCGCGACGGCACGCTGCTCCAGATCGATGCGACGGGGCTCGTGCCCGGGGACATCGTCGAGCTGGAGTCCGGCGACCTCGTTCCCGCCGACGGCCGGATCCTGCGCTCGTCGAACCTCGAGACCCAGGAGTCCTCGCTCACGGGCGAGTCGCTGCCCATCCCGAAGGGCCCGGCCGAGAACACCGCCGACACGGCCCTCGCCGACCGCACGTCGATGGTCTTCCAGAACACGTCGGTCACCCGCGGCACGGCGCGCATCGCCGTGGTCGAGACCGGCATGCGCACGCAGATGGGTCGCATCGCGTCGCTGCTCACGCAGGTCGGCGACAAGAAGTCCCCGCTGCAGCTCGAGCTCGACGGGCTCACGAAGGTGCTCGGCATCATCGCCTGGAGCGCGGTGCTCGTCATCGTCCTCATCGGCTTCGCGCGCGGGCAGAGCCTCGACGAGCTGCTGTTCCTCGCCACCGCCGTCGCGATCTCGGCGATCCCGACCGGCCTGCCGGTGTTCGTGCAGAGCCTCCTCGCGTGGGGCGCGTCGAGGCTCGCGAAGGAGCGCGCGATCGTGACGTCGCTGAACGACGTCGAGACGCTCGGGGCGACGAGCGCGATCTGCTCCGACAAGACGGGCACGCTCACGCTCAACAAGATGACCGTGCGAACGGCCTGGTTCGGCGGCAACACCTATCGGGTCACCGGCGAGGGGTACTCGTTCGAAGGCCAGGTGCTGGGCACGACCGACGAGCCGCTCGACGCACCGACCCTGGGACTCGCGATCAGCCTGCCGAACGACGCCACGGTGTCGGCCGACGGCGAGGTGGTGGGCGACCCGACCGAGGCCGCGCTCGTGGTGCTCGCCGCGAGGCTCGGCATCGACGCCGACGAGGCGCGGAAGGATTACCCGCGCCTCGCCGAGGTGCCCTTCGACTCGGACTACAAGTTCATGGCCACGCTGCAGCGGATCCCGGTGCGCGGCGAGCAGCGGCTCGTGCTCATCGTGAAGGGCGCGCCCGACGTGGTGCTCGGACGCTGCACCACGATGCTCAGCGAGACGCGGGAGATCGTGCCCGTGGCATCCGACTCGGCGACGGCCGAGCTCGAGCGCATGTCCGCCACGGGCCTGCGCACGCTCGCGTTCGCGGCGCGGTTCCTCGACGACGCCGACGAGGGCCGGGTCGCCGCCGACCCGATGTCGTGGGTCGCCGACCTCGTGCTCATCGGCATCGTCGGCATCGTCGACCCACTGCGGCCCGAGGCGAAGGCCGCGGTCGAGGTGGCCCATCGCGCTGGCATCGACGTGCGCATGATCACGGGCGACCACGCCGTGACCGCCGGGGCCATCGGCGCCGAGCTCGGACTCGGCACGGGAGCCGTGAGCGGCGCCGACCTCAAGGAGATGAGCGACGAGGAGCTCTCGCGTCGCCTGCCCGACCTGCACGTGTTCGGACGCGTCACGCCCGACGACAAGCTTCGGCTGGTCGGCCTGCTGCAGGCGAAGGGCGCCATCGTCGCGATGACGGGCGACGCCGTGAACGACGCGGCCGCGATCAAGCAGGCGAACATCGGCGTCGCGATGGGCTCGGGGTCCGAGGTGACGAAGCAGGCCGCGAAGCTGGTGCTCACCGACGACAACTTCGCGACCCTCGTGCACGCGGTCGAGCTCGGCCGCATCGTCTACTCGAAGATCACCGCGTACCTGCGCTTCCAGATGACGCAGCTGCTCAGCCTGATCATGCTGTTCCTCGCCGCGAGCGCGTTCTCGATCGCCGAGGGCGTCGCGCTGTTCCCGGCGCAGGTGCTGTTCATCAACTTCTTCGTCGCCCTGTTCGCGGTGATCGCGATCGCCGCCGACGCGAACCCGCCCGGCATCATGAACCACCCCCCGCGCGACCCGAAGATCGGCGTGGTGAATCCGGTCTCGCTCGTGGAATGGCTCGTCTACGGCGCGGTGATCTTCCTGATCGCGCTCGTCCCCCTGCTGTGGGGACCCGACGAGCCAAGCCCGTCGGAGCCGACGGCGTCGATGACGATGGCCTACGTCGTGCTCGGCCTCGCCACGGTGCTCAGCGCACTGCTCATGCGCCGCACGCCCGAGTCCGGCCTGCTGCCGCCGATCGCGGCGGTCGCGAAGATCCTGGTCTGGCCGGTGGCGCTCATCGTCGCCTCGACCGAGGTGGGCATCCTCCAGCGGATGCTCGGCACCGTCTCGCTCACGGGCTGGCAGTGGCTGGCGTGCATCGGGCTGACGCTGGTCCTGCTGGTGGTCGTCGAGGGCGACAAGTGGTTCCGGCGGCGCCGCGTGGCGAATCGCACGCGCGGTCGGCGGGTCGCCACGGCGCCCGTCACGCGGTGAGCGGGCCGGCCCGGCGAGGCGACCCGGCGCCGGGTACGACCGGCGGCGTCGCGCGCGCGGTCAGTCCTCGAGCAGCGCCCGCAGGTCGTCGGCCGTGAGCGCCTCCGGGGCGCGCGGGCCCGCGGCATCCGCGTCGTCGTCCGCGTCGAGCCCGGCGTCGAGGATCGACGCGACGAGCTCGCCCTTGCGCGCCTTGAGCGCCATGACCTTCTCCTCGATGGTGTCCTGCGCGACGAGCCGGTAGACCATCACCTGCTTCCCCTGGCCGATGCGGTGCGCCCGGTCGACCGCCTGCGCCTCGCTCGCGGGGTTCCACCACGGGTCGAGCAGGAAGACGTAGTCGGCCTCGGTGAGGTTGAGCCCGAAGCCGCCGGCCTTGAGGCTGATCAGGAACACGGATGCCTCGCCCGCACGGAATCGCGCGATCTCCGTGTCACGGCGGCGGGCCGGTGTCGACCCGTCGAGGTAGGCGTAGGACACGCCCGCGGCATCCAGTCGCGCCCTCGCTCGCCCGAGGAACGAGGTGAACTGGCTGAAGACGAGCGCGCGATGACCCTCGGCAAGCACGTCGTCGAGCTGTTCGAACAGCGCGTCGAGCTTGGCCGAGGGGTAGCCGGCGTAGCGTTCGTCGTCGATGAGCGAGGCGTCGAGGGCGAGCATGCGCAGCAGCGTGAGCGACCGGTAGACGATGAACCGCTGCCGGTCGAGGTCGTCGATGAGGCCGAGGAGCTTCTGTCGTTCGCGCTGCAGCACGGTGTCGTAGAGGCGGCGATGCCGCGGCGCCAGCTCGACCGCGAGCACCTGCTCCTGCTTCGGGGGCAGCTCGGGCGTGACGAGCTCCTTCGTGCGACGCAGGATGAGCGGGCGGATGCGCCGCCGCAGGCGCTCGCGCCGCTCGCCGTTGCCGTCCTGCTCGATGGGCCGCCGGTACCGCTCGTCGAACGCGCGCCGCGACGGGAAGAGACCGGGTGCCACGAGCCGCAGGATCGCCCACAGCTCGCCGAGGTCGTTCTCGATGGGCGTGCCGGTGACCGCGAGGCGGAACGGTGCACGGATGCCCCGTGCCGCCTCGTGCACCTTCGTCGCCGCGTTCTTCACGAACTGGGCCTCGTCGAGCACGAGCCCGCCCCACTCGACCGCGGCGAACGCGACGGCCTCGAGGCGGAGCACGGCGTACGTGGTGACGACGACGTCGGCGGACGCCGCGGCATCCGCGATGCGCCCGCGGCGCTTCGCCTCGGTAGCGGTCACGGTGGCGACCACGAGGCCCGGCGTGAACCGGGCGGCCTCGCTCACCCAGTTCGAGGCCACGGAGGTGGGCGCGACCACGAGGAATGGCCGGCGAGCGCCCTCGGTCGACTCCCGCTCGACGGTGTGCGCGATGAGCGCGAGCGTCTGCGCGGTCTTGCCGAGGCCCATGTCGTCGGCGAGCACGCCGCCGAGCCGGTTGGCCCACAGGAACGCCAGCCACCGGAAGCCCGCGAGCTGGTAGGGCCGCAACGGCAGCGCGAGCCCGGCGGGCGGCGGCAGCTCCTCGACGCGCCCGTCCTCGAGGCCGGCCACGATGCGGCGCCACTCCACCGCCGGCTCGGCGACGTCGGCGAGATCCTCGAAGTCGGCCCAGAGGCTCGTCTGCGAGCGGTGGATGCGCAGGCCGGTCTCCCACTCGGCGAGCGTGCCGGCCTCCTCGATGAGCTCGCGCAGCGGCGCGAACACCGGCTGGTCGAGCTTGAGGTACGTCTTGTCGACGAGCAGCAGCCGCTTCTGCCCTTTCGCGAGTGCGCGGAACAGGGGCATGAACGGCACCAGCCTGCCGTCGACCGTGAGCACGACGCCGAGGTCGAACCAGTCGCGTTTGAGGGTCTCCACGGTGGTCACGGTCACCTGCGGCACCGTGGTGGCCTCGCGGTAGTCGGGGCGCTCCCCGGTGACGTCGATGCGCAGGGCGCTGCGCTCGGCGAGGTGCTCGAGCCGCGGCATCCGCTCGACCGTGAACTCGGCGGCATCGGCACCGCGCAGCACGACGGCGTCGAGCGGCACCCAGCCGAGCTCGTCGTCGACGCGCGCGAGCAGGTCGTCGTCGAGCTCGGGGTCGGCGGCGGCAACGGCGACGGATGCCTCGACGGGGGTCGTGCGGCCGTCGGCGTGCTCCCAGCGCCACGCCAGGCGCAGCACGTCGCCCGGCTCGAAGGCCGCGTCGAGCACGAGGACGGCCGGGGGCGCGGGCGGCGGCGTGAAGCTGCCGTCGCGGCTCGTGATCGCGATGGATCGCGCGAGGGCGTGGAAGTGGCCGCGGAGGAACTCGGGCACGTCGGCGGCGGGCACCTGCACGGTTCGCGGCTGCTCGAGCGCGCGCCGCTCGGACGGCGTCAGCGCGGCCGCGAGAGGCACGAGCTCGATCGCGCCCGCGTCGAGGTCGAAGCGATAGAGGCCGTGATCGGCGATGGCTCGCACGTGCTCGACGGGGCGATCGGCGGGATCGCCTCCATGGTCGCGGTCGTCGCCGTCGTGATGGTCGTCGGCGTCGTCGGCGGCGTCCTCGTGGTCGGCGGCGTCGTCGGCGGCGTCGCCGCCGCCGTGCGCGAGCGCCGCGCCGGGCGGAGCGCCGGGGAACACGAGCCGCGGTGCCAGCACGAGGTCGCCGCTCTCGTCGAGCCTCGCGTCGAGCACGACCGAAGCCGGCCCGCGCACGACCACGTCGGGAGTGACGTCCGACCCGGCGAGCGCGATGCCGAGGCGGCCGCCCTCGGCGAGCAGCGCCCACAGCAGCGGGCTCTCGAACTCGTCGAGCGTGATCCACTCCGAACCGTAGGCCTGGTAGACCCCGGGTGAGCTGCCCTTCAGCAGGGCGAACTGCGCGAACCAGCGCGACTGCACCGGGTCGAATCCGCCCGCGCTCGCCTGGTAGGCGATGTTCTGCCAGGTGAGCCCCGCCTTGATCCAGCCGCCACGAGCGCCCGCGGTGACGGGGCGCACCGCGAGGCGGTCGACGGAGTTCGCTCGCCGGGCCGGCTCGTCGCGTGGCCCCTGCCACTCGCCCCTCCGCCGCGGAACGCGCCTTCGCAGCTCGAACTGCAGGGCGAGCGGACGCCGCGCCGCAGCATCCGCCGGCTGCGCCTCGGAAGCGCCCGGCGCGCCGGACGCGTGAACGGGTGCGAACGATGCGAGCTCGCCGCGCCAGTCGCCGGCTCGGCCCGGCGCGCCCGCATGGGAGGACGGGGCGTCGGGCATGCACCCATGCTCGCACGGGCGTGCGACACGCGCGGCAGGTGAACCGCACCCGCCACCGTGGCGCCGCACAACCGCACCAGCGCACCCGCCACCGTGGCGCCGCACAACCGCACGACCGCACAACCGCACCACCGCACCGCGCTGCGCCGCCGCGCCACCGCACGCGCCGCCGCACAACCGCACCACCGCACCACCGCACCCGCCACCGTGCCGCCGCACAACCGCACAACCGCACAACCGCACCGCGCTGCGCTGCCGCACAACCGCATCGTGCCGCACAACCTCGGCAGCGTGCAGCCCCGCGGCGCCGACCGATCCGAGGACCGGGCCGACACCGCGGGGCAGTGGCGTCCAGGACGCGTCGGCTGTGGTGTTCAGGACGCGTCAGGGACCGCCCGTCAGGGGCGACCGCCGTGCACGCCGTGCGGCGCACCCTGCTTCGACGGAGCCGCCTCGAATGCGCGCTCGATCTCCTGGGAGAACGTGTTGCCCGCGGCATCCGTCGCCGTCACCCGCAGGTCGATCCACGCGCCCGCGTCGGGCACCGCGAGCTTCGCCGTGTAGGTCTCGAGGAACGGGCGGCCGACGGGGTAGTTGATCATCGGGCTCGTCGCCTCATCGTCGGCGGCGACACCCGACTCGAGGTCCACGGCCCTCCAGTCGCCGCCGGCGACCCGCATCTCGAGCGCGGCGCCCGTGAGCTCGGCCATGCCGTCGGCGCCCTCGATGTGGCTCAGCTCGAGGCCCAGCTCGACCGGCGCGCCGGCCTTGCGTCCCGAGCCGACCGCGCCCGCGGCATCCGCCTCGACGTCGTAGTACGCCTGCATCATCGGGAGGGTCTGCTCCGTGTCGTCGTCGGCGAAGCCGGTCGACTCGAAGGTCCATTCCGTGACGGTCTTCGTCGAGCTCGGCAGGTACGTCCCGTCGTGCACCGCGGTGTTCAGCACGCGCCACTCGGCGGTGCCGTCGGGAATGTCGAAGACCGACGCCGACTGCCACGGCGAGGACGACATCAGCTCACCGCCGACCCAGACCTCGGTCAGCTGCGACCGGTCGTCCACCGGCTGGAAGACGTCGAACGCGCCCGTGTGATGCGGGCTGCCGCCATCGGCCCACGACGGGACGTTGACCTGCGCGAACGCCCCAGTGCGCTCGGGGGCCCAGTAGCCGGGACCCACGAACGGACGCACGATCGGTCCGTAGAAGGTCGCCTCCGAGACCGAGCCGGGCTCGTAGGCGCGTCGCATGTCGCGCACCTCCCACGTTCCGGCGATGAGCATGGCGCCCTGGTTCCACTCCACCTGGTCGGTGTTGACCCAGTCGGTGCGGGTGATGCCGCGCTCGGTGCGGAGCATCATGCCCAGGGAGTACTGGGTCGCCGGGTCGAAATCCCAGCGGAACTCGCCGACGAGCTCGCCGGTCCGGCCGTGGAACGTCGTGTCGACGCGCGCGAGGTCACGCGGGCGGTAGTCGAGGTCCTCGGGCACCGAGCCGTCGCTGTAGCGGAGGATGTCGTACGCCTCCTCGGGTGCCGGCTCGCTCTCGCCGGAGATCGTGACCTTCTTCGAGGCGATCGACTCGAGGAGGCGGCGGCCCTGGACCCCGCTGACCGACGCGACCGGGAGGTCGACCTCGGAGAAGTAGTCCTCACTGCCGACCCACTCGTTGAACTCGCCGTCGGCGTCGTTCACGACGAGCAGGGCCACCGCGCCCGCGGCGAGCGCGTTCGCCGCCCGAGCCGACGGAGAGACCTCGTTCGAACGTGTGACGACCGCGACCTCGCCGGTCGCCTTCACCGCCGCGAACTCCGCCGCGCTGCCGGTGCCGACGTCCACCGCGCCCGCCTTGAACGTGGCGTCGCGGATCGTGGAGCCCGCCTGCGTGATGAGGTCGAGCTGCTCCTTGTCGGCCGTCAGGCTCAGCATGGGCTGCTGGAGGCGCCACCGGCTGGTGAACGAGAACTCGTCGGCGTTCGGCGCCGTCATCGGCTGGGCATAGAACCCGTCGCTCGTCGCCCGGTCGAGGTAGCTCGAGCTGAAGGCGTCCGCGCGCAGGTCGAGCCGGCTGAACCACGGCTCGACGCCGTCGTCGCCCACGTCGACCGTGACGGGCTTCGCGGCCCGTGCGTCGAACGCGACCTCGGCATCGCCGTCCAGCACGAGGTCGGGGTCGCCGACGAGCACGGTGACCGACTCGTCGGCCGCGTGGTCGACGCTCATGTAGGCGATCACCGCGTACTCGCCGCCGGGCAGTCGCATCGTGGTCTCGCCGCTCACGAGGAACGGCACGTAGAAGTCGGCCGCCACGTCGTAGAGCAGGGCGTAGGTCTCGATGGGCTCGCCGTCGAATCCGGTCGCCGTGACGGTGAGGTCGTAGCGCTCCTGCTCCGCGATGGTGCCGAGCGCGGTGCGCGCGACGGCCGCGCCGTCGACGCTCGCGACGAGCGTGCCCGACAGCTGCGTGCCGGCCTCCACCTTGGCGGGGTCGACGGTCAGCTCGACCGACCGCGACTCCCCGGCCGGGATCGTGAGCTCGTCGACGTCCATGGCGAGCACGCCCTCGGCGGCGCCGTCGAGCGAGGCGGCCAGATCGAGCACGACCTCCGCGGCACCGCGGTTCGCGTACTCGATCGTCCTCACGACCGGCTCGGCCTCCTCGCCCCACGCGAGCATGCCGAAGTCGCCGGAGCCCGACGCGATGAGGCCGGCGTCGACGGCGGAGTCGACGTCGACGACGCCCGACCCGCCCTGGTACGAGGTCAGCCCGACATCCGTCGCCGTGCTGATGAGGGCGGCGCGCAGCTGGTCGGCCGTGTACTCGGGGTGCTGCGACTTCAGGATCGCGGCGGCGCCGGCGACGTGCGGCGTGGCCATCGAGGTTCCGCTCATCCCCACGTAGGCACCCTCGCCGGGGCTGTCGGAGGAGCGGGCGGCAGTGACGTCGCTGCCCGGAGCGACGAGCTCGGGCTTGAGCGCGCCCGAGAAGGCGAGCGGACCCTGGTTGGAGAAGTACGAGAGCGCACCCGTCGGGTCCTCCACGGAGCCGACGGTGAGCGCCTGCGCTGCCGCGCCCGGTGCGCCGATCGCCTCGGGTGCGCCGTTGTTGCCCGCGGCCACCACGAAGAGCGCGCCGGTCTCCTCGGAGATCGCATCGAGCGCCTCCGACATGACGTCGGTGCCGTCCGACGGCTGCGACGAGCCGAGGCTCATCGACACGATGTCGGCCCGTTCGCCGGCCCACTGCATGGCCTCGATGATCCAGGAGTCCTGCCCGGAGCCGTCGGCGCCGAGCACCTTGCCGACGAGCAGGTCGGCGCCGTCGGCGACGCCACGGTGCGTGCCTCCGCTCGCCGCGCCGGAGCCCGCGATCGTCGAGGCGACGTGCGTGCCGTGCCCGTGCAGGTCGGACGCGGGGTCGCTTTCGCTTGGCACGAAGCTCGCCGATTCGGCGGCGAGCACGCGGCCCGCGAGATCGGGGTGGGTGTCGTCGTAGCCGGTGTCGAGCACGGCGACCGTGACACCCGCGCCGGTGTACCCGTCGGCCCACGCCTCGGGCGCGCCGATCCACGGCACGCTCGAGTCGAGCGTGGCCTGCACCTTGCCGTCGAGGTGGATCGCCTCGATGCCGCCGGCGAGCGAGACCTCCGAGCTGAAGGTGCCGACGCCGGATGCCGCGGTGAGCGCACTCCACGTCGATGCGGCGGTGGCGTGGTCGGCGGTCGCGGCGGCGCCGCCGATGCTCTCGAGGGCGGCGCCGATCTCGACGCCGGGCAGCGGCGCGCTGAACGCGGCGGGGCCGTCGGCGAACTCGACGATCACGGGCGTCGCGCTCACGGATGCGTCGTCGTAGCCGTACTCGATGAGCTGCGAGACGTTGAAGAGGTCGCGATCGACGACGCCTGCGGCGAGGTAGGGCATGGCCGCCTGCGGCAGCACGTGCAGGTCGCCGGCGACCTCCACGGTCTGCACGGCGGCGCCGGGCACCGCGGACTCCACGTCGACGGTGTGGGTGCCGTCGGGCAGGTCGGTCACGCGAACCCGGTCGCCGGTGATCAGGGTGACGGTGCGCGTTCCGCCCGCGACGGCGGCCGGGGAGGGGCCTGCGGTCGCGGGCGGGGCACCTCCCCCGTCGGTCGGGTCGGCGACCGCGGGAAGCGCGGCGATGCCGACGCCCGCGACGCCGATCGCGAGGCCGCTGATGGCGGCGGCGATCGAGCGGCGACGGCGTCGTGCGGGTGTTCTGCTGCTTCGTGGCATGGGGGAACCTCTCGCATGGTTGTGCTGGCTTGCTCAGCAACCTGTCATACGGCCGTGGCTATCGTGGTGGCGGAGAGATGCCATGGCTGCCATCCGCCACGGCCCCGTCGATGGAGAGGTGCCCGTGCTCGAGGCGATCGGACTGGACGACGAGCACACGTCGGTCTACCGGCTGCTGCTGACGACGCCGTCGGCGGATGTCGGCGAGATCGCCCGCGCCGCCTCGATGCCGGTGCCGCGCGTGCAGGCGGTCGTCGACGAGCTCGAGCGGCTCGGACTGCTGGCCCGTCAGGCCTCCGCGCAGGATCGCGTGGTCGCCTCCCCACCGTCGCTGGCGCTGCGGCCGATGCTCCTCGAGCGGGAGCGTCGACTCACCGAGGCGCACGAGGCGCTCGTGCAGCTCAGCGAGCTCTACCGCCGGGGTGCCGTGCAGCGCGACGTGCCCGACGTGGTCGACGTGGTGCTCGGCCCCGATGCGGTGCGTCAGCGGCTGGGCCAGCTGCAGGCCGCGGCGGCGAGCCGCGTCGACGCGTTCGTGCTCCGGGACATCGCCCTGTTCGACGGCAGCGAGAACACCGAGGAGGATCGCGCCCTCGCGCGCGGGGTCCGCTACCGGGTGGTCGTGGAGGCTCCCGTGCTCGAGCGTCCGGGGTTCCTCGACCAGGCACGTTCGGTGATGCCGCTCGGCGAGGAGATCCGCGTGCGGCCGGGCCTGCCGACCCGGCTGTTCGTGGCCGACGGCGACCTCGCCCTCCTGCCGATGCACTCGCACGGCGAGCAGAAGGTCTCGGGTGCGCTGCTGGTGCATCCGAGCGGCCTCCTCGACCTGGTGAACGCGATGTTCGAGGAGACCTGGCGCACGTCGATCCGGGTGGTGGAGGGCGACACCGGGCTCGCGCCCGACGAGGACGCCGTCGACCGCGACCTGCTGAACCTGCTGATGATCGGCATGACGGATGCCGCGGCCGGCGCGCAGCTGGGCATCTCGGTGCGCACGGTGCAGCGACGGGTCGCCGAGCTCATGGAGAAGGCCGGCGTGACGACCCGAATCCAGCTCGGCGCGGAGGCAGTCCGACGCGCCTGGATCTGATCGAGCGCTCGGCGGCGGCGGGGGCAGCTCCAGAGGAACCCTCAGCATTCCCTTGACACGCGCGGCCGGTCGCAGGAGGCTATGCCCTAGGGTCCGCAGTGAGCTCCAGAGACGTGGCGAGCATCGGGCATTCACGACGACAAGTCACGACGATTCTGGCCGGGGACGGACCGGAGGAGTCGTCATGACTGGAACGCGTTCCCTCTCCCATCGCCTGGTCTTCGGTGTCGCCGCGCTGGCGGTGGTGTTCTCGATGCTGGGACCCGTCGGCGCGAATGCTGCGCAGGATGACGCCGGCGCCCTGGACATGTACACCGCGGACGTCACTGCGGCCCAGGCGGCGGAGTTGTCCGCGGCAGGCTTCGACGTCGCCGCGAGCCGGGCGACCGAGGACGGTCTCAGCATCGACGTCGTGCTCACCGAGCAGGAGGCGAAGGGCCTTCAGCAGCGCGGTGTGAACGTCCACGTCAAGAAGAACAAGGACGGCAAGTCCGCGAAGCAGCTGGCGGCGGAGCAGGCCGCGTCGGGCTTCGACGTGTGGCGGTCGTGGGACGAGCCCGGCGGCATCCGCGACGAGCTGTACCAGGTCGCGAAGGACAACCCGCAGCTCGTGAAGCTCGTGGTGCTCGGGCACACCTACCAGGGGCGCGAGATCATCGCGATGAAGCTCACGCAGGGCGCCAGGGGCATCGCCGACGGAAGCCGGCCGGCCGTGCTGCACAGCTCGACGCAGCACGCCCGGGAGTGGATCTCCACCGAGGTGAACCGGCGGCTGATGCACTGGTACATCGACGAGTGGCGGGCCAACGACAAGGAGACCAGGAACCTCCTCAGGAACAACGAGCTCTGGTTCGTGCTCGTGGCCAACCCCGACGGATACCAGTACACGTTCGACCACGAGCGACTGTGGCGCAAGAACCTGCGCGACAACGATGGCGACAACCAGATCACGCGGGCCGACGGCGTCGACCCGAACCGCAACTTCCCCGAGCACTTCGGGTACGACGAGGAGGGCTCGTCGTCGCAGACCTCGAGCGACACCTACCGCGGTCCGTCCGCGGCATCCGAGCCCGAGACACAGGCGATGATCTCGCTGCTCGACCGCGGCGACTTCGAGTTCCAGATCAACTGGCACTCCTTCGGGCAGTGGCTGCTGTATGCGGAGGGCTGGCAGACGGGCACGCCCACCGCGGACGACCCGATCTACTACGCGCTGTCGGGCAACCGCGACAACCCGGCGATCCCCGACTTCGAGCCGGGCCTGTCGTCGGACGTGCTGTACGTGACGAACGGCGAGACGACCGACTTCGCACACGTGCAGCGCGGGACGCTCGCCTGGACGCCCGAGCTCGGCGAGGGCGACGACGAGGGCGGGTTCGTATTCCCCGACGACGAGGCGCAGGTGCAGGCGGAGTTCGAGCGCGTGCTGCCCTACTCGCTCGACGTGGCGAAGTCGGCGGCCGACCCCGACGACCCGGTGTCGCACCTCGGCCTCGAGACGAAGCCGTTCTACCTGAAGAGCGACGACACCTACAAGTACGGGCTGCCGCTCTCGAACTTCACGTTCGACTACTCGTACGGCGACCCGCAGGAGGTGCGCGTGCTCGCCAAGCGCAGCCTCGGCGACGTCACGCTGAAGTACTCCATCAACGGCGGCGACCCCGTCAGCGCGACGACCGGAGAATGGAACGGCGGCGACCGCTACGGCGGCAGGACCGACGTCTACTATCGCGTCGTGAGCGGCCTCGTCACCGGGACCCAACCCGGCGACAGCGTCGAGGTCTGGTTCGAGGGCGGCGGAGAGACGAGCGACTCGTTCACCTACCAGGCGGTCGAGGAATCGGCCGACGACGTGCTGATCGTGGCGAACGAGGATTACACCGGCGCCTCGCCGGTGCAGGGCGTCGCGGCCCCGAATTACCTCTCGTACTACGAGGATGCACTCGCGGCCAACGGCGTCGGATACGACGTCTACGACGTCGACGCCCGCGGGCGGATCGCGTCGGACAACCTGGGCGTCCTCTCGCATTACGACGCCGTGATCTGGTACACCGGCGACGACATCATCACGCGCACGGCCGGGTGGGCCGGCGGCAACGCCTCACGGCGGGCGATGGACCAGATCCTCGAGGTGCGCGACTTCCTGAACGAGGGCGGCACGGTGCTCTACACGGGCAAGTACGCGGGATTCCAGTTCTCCGCGAACACCGAGCAGCTCTACGACCCGACCGCGGCGGATGAGCAATGCTCGGCGAGCCCGGACGTTGCGGCCCGCTGTCGCCTGCTCGGGGGTTCGCCGTCGAGCGATCTCACGAACGACACTCTGCAGTACTGGCTCGGGGCGTACCTCCTCGTCGACGACGCGGGCACGACGGACGAGGGCCTGCTCGACGTCCTCGGCGTGGACACGCCGTTCACCGGTCTCGACTGGGGCTTCAACGGCGCGGACAGCGCGGGGAACCAGGACCACAGCGACTCGTTCATCACGACCAGCGGCATCCTGCCAGTGGCGCAGTACCCGCAGTTCGAGAGCTGGGTCGCGGGACGATGGGACCGCGAGGGCGGACCGTTCGAGCCTCACACCGGCGACGCGTACGCCTACTCGCAGATCGGTGACGTGTCGTACAAGCGGCTGACGCGCACGATCGACGTCCCGGCCGGCGGCGCCACGCTGTCGTTCTGGACGTCGTACGACACCGAGGCCGACTGGGACCACCTGATCGTCGAGGCCCGCACCGCAGGCGGCGACGACTGGACGACGCTGCCCGATGCGAACGCGAACACGACGCAGAGCACCGGCGACAGCTGCCCGGAGGGGTGGCGCGAACTGCACCCGCAACTCGATCACTACCAGACGGTCGTCGACGCGACGACGTGCGACCCGACCGGCACGACCGGCGAGTGGAACGCGGCATCCGGCAACTCGAGCGGCTGGCAGCAGTGGTCGGTCGACCTGTCGGCGTACGCCGGCGGCCAGGCGGAGGTCTCGATCGGGTACGTCAGCGACTGGGCCTTCCAGGGGCTCGGCGTCTTCGTCGACGACATCGAGGTGTCGACCGGCCAGGGCACGACCTCGTTCGAGAACGGCGACACCGGCGGCTGGGAGATCACCGGGCCGCCGCCGGGCAGCGCGCCGAACCCGAACAACTTCATCATCACGACGGCTGCGGGATTCCCCGAGGCCGCAGTGGTGGCCACGCCGCACTCGCTGACGAGCGGCTTCGGGTTCGAGGGCATCACCGATGCGGCCACCCGTGCCGCATGGATGGACCGCGCACTGGATCACCTGCTCGACTGAGCGATGATCGGATGTCGCGTGGCGGGTCGCCCGCCGCGCGGCATCCGCATGCACCGGGTACCGTACTCGCATGCAGGTGACCCGCCTCCGCGTGTATCCCGTCAAGTCGTTCGCCGGCGCCGACGTCGGTTCGGCGACCGTGCTGCCGTGGGGGCTCGAGGCCGATCGGCGGTGGGCCGTCGTCGACCCCGAGGGGGAGCTGGTCACCGCTCGCGAGGCCAACGGCCTGCTCGCGCTCACGGCGGAGGTGCTCGCCGACGGCGGGCTCCTGCTCGCCGATCGCGACGCCGGGGGCGAGCCGCTGCGGGTCGACGTCCCGACGGATGCCGCGCCCGTCGCCGTGGGGCAGTCGCGCCAGGGCACGGCATTGCCCGCGGGTTCGGAGGCCGATGACTGGCTCGGCATCCGCCTGGGCCGGCGGGTGCGGCTGATCTGGCAGCCGGATCCCCGAGCGCGTCCGGTGGACCCGGCCAGAGGCGGCCTGCCGGGCGATCGGATGACGCTCGCCGACGCCGCGCCGCTGCTGCTCGCGAGCGAGTCCTCCCTCGCCCAGCTCGACCGCTGGACCGACGAGTCGACGCCCCCGATCGACATGCTGCGCTTCCGGCCGAACGTGATCATCGACGGCGACCCCGACGCGCCGTTCGCCGAGGACGGCTGGCCGTTCGTGCAGCTCGGCGACGTGCGGTTCCGCGTGAGCGGCACGTGCGACCGCTGCGTGATGACGACGATCGACCCGATCACGCTGGCGCGTGGCAAGGAACCGATCCGCACGCTCGCGAAGCACCGCAAGTGGGACGGCAAGACCTGGTTCGGCGTCTGGCTCGTGCCCGACCTCGCGGGTTCACCGGCCGACGTGATCGCCGTCGGCGACGAGGTGCGCCCGGGCTGACGTTCTCACGCCAGCGAGAGCACGAACGACAGCACGAACCCCGCCGCCGTGCTCAGCGCCACCGCCGGCCCGCCGTGCTCATAGGCCTCGGGCATGATCGTGTCGGCGAGGGCCGCGATGACGGCGCCGGCCGCGAAGGCCAGCGGCAGCGAGACGAGCTCGGGGTCGCTGCCCGAGAGCGGACCGGCGCCGACGACCACGGCGAAGACGAGCAGCACTCCGCAGGCGGTCCACAGGCCCATGATCTGCAGGATGGAACGGCCCTGTTCGCGCATCGATGCCGATCCCACCAGCGCCTCCGGCAGGTTGGAGACGAAGATGGCGGCGAGCAGGGCGATGCCGCCGGTCCCCTCGGTCAACGAGATGCCGAGGGCGAGGTTCTCGGGGGCGCCGTCGAGGGTGGCGGCCGCGAGCAGCGCCAGGCCCGCCGAGCCGCGCACCGACACCGCCGTCGCCGGGCGGTCGGCGGCAGCGGCATCCGTGTCGAGCTTCGCGCTGCCGCGATACTCGTCGGCCGGTTTCGGGCTCGACGTCGGCTGCGCCCATCGGTCGAGCAGGGCGCTGAGTCCCGTGAACACGGCCGCGCCCGCGAACAGGCCGATGCCCGCCCGCCAGATCCCGCCGCGCTCGTAGGCGTCCTCGAAGAGCTCGAAGGCCAGCGCCGTGATCAGGGCGCCCGCCGCGAACGACAGCATCACCGCGAGGAACCGCTTCGGCAGCTTGAAGCGCGCTCCGATGAACGCCCCGATGACCAGGGCGCTCGAGGCCACCACGCCGTAGAGGAGCGCCGTCCACATGCGCCCAGTATCGCCACGCTCGGCTGCGGCGGCACCGGCTTGCGCCCGACCGCCGCGCTGTGCTGCGCGCGGCACGGCGCCGCCGCGCGGCGTCGCTCCTCGACATCCGCTCGGCGCCGTCGTACGGTTCAGGAATGGACAGCGCCGTCGCCGCGATCGCCGAGTGGATGCCGCGGCAGCGGTGGTTCGGAGGCAAGGGCCATGCGCCCGCACTCCGCCTCATCGGCGCGTTCGACCTGCCCACGGCCGAGGAGGACGCGCGCGTCCGCACGCTGCTCGTGATGGACGATGCCGCGGAACCGCCGATCCTTTACCAGGTGCCGGTCGTCGAGCGCGCGGTGCGGCAGCATTCGCCCGCGGCATCCGACCACCTCATCGGACGGCTGTCCGAGGGCGGCTTCCTCTACGACGGACCGCACGACCGGGCCTACACCGACGCGCTGCTCGACCTCATCGTGGGCGAGGGACGCGCCGCCTCGGCAGGCGCGGTTGCCTCGGGCCGGTACTCGGGCGGCGAGGAGGATCGCGGCGGCGGCGCCGCGGCATCCGCTCGACCGCCGCTGAGCGCCCCGGCGACGGTACTCGGCGGCGAGCAGTCGAACACGTCGATCATCTACCGCCCTGCGGAGTCGGCGCCGGTGATCTGCAAGGTGTTCCGGCAGCTGCACCACGGCGACAACCCGGATGTCACGCTGCAGACCGCGCTCGCGGCGTCCGGCTCCCCGCACGTACCGGCGAGCGTGGGCGACGTGCACGGCGAGTGGGACGACGTCGGGCAGCCCACCGGGCGAGCCCGGGGACACCTCGCGTTCGCGCAGGAGTTCCTGCCGGGCGTCGAGGACGCGTGGCGCGTGGCGCTCACTGCGGCCGCCACCGACTCCGCGTTCACCGACGAGGCCCGAGCGCTCGGCGCCGCGGTCGCCGAGGTGCACCTCTCACTGCGCGAGCTGTTCCCTCGCGAGCAGCCGTCGGAGGAGCTCGTCGACCGCATCACCGCCGCGTGGAGCCGGCGCCTCGGCATCGCCGTGGCGGAGGTGCCCGAGCTCGGCGCGCAGCGCGCCGCGATCGAGGCGGTCTACGCCCGAGCGCAGGCCGGCGCGTGGCCCGAGCTGCAGCGGATCCACGGCGACCTGCACCTCGGACAGGTGCTGCTCGTGCCCGGCCGCGGCTGGGTGCTGCTCGACTTCGAGGGCGAACCGCTGCGCCCCATGCACGAGCGCTGCCGTCCCGACCTGCCCGCGCGCGACGTCGCCGGCATGCTCCGGTCGTTCGACTACGTGGCCGGCTCGACCGCGATCGCCCTGCCGGAGCGCGCCGAGGCGGCGGTGGCCTGGGCGGATGCCGCCCGGCACGCGTTCATCGACGGCTACGTCGCGGCATCCGGTCTCGACCTGTCGGCCTACCGCGACTTGCTCGCCGCGTTCGAGCTCGACAAGGCCGTGTACGAGGCGATCTACGAGGCCCGCAACCGCCCGACATGGGCGGCGATCCCGCTGCACGCGATCATGAGCCTGCTCGAGTCGGGCCCGCTGCGGGCGTCACCGGATGCCTCGGCGCCCGACAGACCCGAGCCGTCCACGCCCTCGATGGCATAGCGATCGTCGGCCGATGGCGCGGCGGATGGGCCCGATCAAGCGGGCGTGGCTGTGGACGATGAAGCACACCCTCAACCCCCTCACGCTGCAGATGGCCCGGCAGGGGTTCGGGCCGTTTTCGCTGGTGCGGCACACCGGGCGGAAGTCGGGCGCCGTGTTCGAGACGCCGCTCATCCTCGCCCGGGTGCCCGACGGCTTCGTCGCCGAGCTGACCTACGGCACCGCCGTGAACTGGTACCGCAACGTCGAGGCGGCCCACGGCCACTGCACGGTCACCTGGCACGGACGCGAGCACGCGATCGACGGCGTCGCCCCGTGCACGACGGAGGCGGGACTCGCGGCGTTCGGGCCGCCGGCCAGCGTGGTGCTGCGGCTGCTTCGACGGCACGAGTTCCGGTTGCTGCACGAGGCGGCGGAGGAGACGCCCGGCCGGAGCGCGTGACCGCGCAACCGCACAACCGCACCACCGCACCACCGCACCACCGCACCACCGCACCACCGCACAACCGCACCACCGCACCACCGCACCACCGCACCACCGCACCACCGCACAACCGCACCACCGCACCACCGCACACCCGCACTACCGCACAATCGCACGGCCGGCGTCCCAGCGGAGGTCTCAGCGGATCCCTCGGCGGAACAGCAGCAGCGGGGTCTGCGCCGCGTACTCGCGGTACTCGTCCCCGAACGCGTCGACGAGCCGGTGCTGCTCGACGCGGGCCTTGACGACGAGCACGGTCACGAGCAGCAGCCACACCACGATGAGCTCGAACCGCCCGCGCCAGAGCACCCACCCGGCCGTGCCGACGATGAGGCCGAGGTAGATCGGGTTGCGGGTCAGCCGGTACACGCCGGTCGTGCGCAGCGTGGCGCCCTCCTTCGGCGCGACCCACACGACGAGGTCGCGCCCGAGTGCCGCGAATCCGGCGACGGCGAGCACGATGCCGTCGATCACGAGCAGCGCGGCCAGCACGGTGATCCACGGCGCGCTCCACATGGGGTCGCCGGGCAGGAGCAGCAGGGCGAGCAGCAGGAACTGCGCCAACACCAGCCAGTTCGCACGGTCCCTCATCGGCGCTCGCCTCCTGGGACCATCCTCCTCCCCGAGAGGTGGCGGCATCCGTAGTGCCTGACCGACGGTGCGCCGACCCGCCGCGGTCGATCCCGAGTCAGCTCCTTGGGCGCTGTTCGCGGCGACCGACCAGCCCCGCCTACGAGCGCCGGTCGCCCACGAGCTCCGCGCGGTTGGCCTCGTACTTCGGCTTGCCGACCCACCGCCAGAGGAGCCGCACCGGCGGAGGCAGGTGCTCGCGCTGCCATTCGGCGCCGCCGTCGGGCTGTGCGGCGAGGATGGCGCCGAGCTGGAGGAACATCCTGCCCTTGGGCGTCGCCTTGCGTCCGTGCTCGGAGAGTGCGTCGACCTCCTTCTGGGTGATCACGGTCTCCATGACCGGCACGATGTTGGCCTCCTCGTCGGGCAGGTGCGCGGCGAGCGCGGCGTTGATCCCGTCGAGCGCGGACACGACGCCCGCGGCATCCGTCGCCGTGGCGCTCGCGCGCCAGGCGGGCAGTGCGGCGTCGAGCTCCTCGAGGTGCACGAGCATCCGGGCGTGCTGCGCCTTCATGCGCTCGACGTGCACCGCGCACGAGGGGGCGCGCTGCTCGAGGGGGTCCCACAGCATGGTGTCCTCGCCCTCGTGATGGGCATGGAGCCCGGTCGAGAGCATCGCGAGGTGGTCGGCGACGACCTCGGCGTGCACCGTGTCGCCCTCGGCGACCCCTTCGATCAGCGTGCGGCCCTCACCGAACCCCGCCTTGAACATGCGGTGGATCTCGGCCATTCCGCGTGCGTCGCAGGTCTTGGCTGCGCCCGGCATGCCCGGTGAGCCGGCGCCCGCCGAACCCCCTGGCGCCCGCTCGGGCTGGTCGCCACTCGAGGGAAGCGCGGTCGCGGGCATGTCGGCTCCGATCGTCGGTGAGGGAACACGTCGCTCGCGACCCTACGACCAGGCGGGCGGCACGACAAGACCCCGGTCGGGCGTCACGGCAACGGACGCAGAGGACGGGCCGGGAGCGCACGCTCCCGGCCCGTCGGGTGAGACGACCGGTGCTCACGGCCCCCTGAGGGGCGAGAGGTCGTCGTTCACGGTGTCCGAGCTCGAGGAGCCCTGGTCGGTGGAGTCGCAGAAGCCTTCCGGCGCCCGTTCGCGGATGTAGGCGGGCGCACTGCAGACCCATGTCGACGGCGCCTTCAGGTGCGCCGAGCCGGAGCCGGAACCGGAACCGGAGTCGCCCCCGGTCTGGCCACACCCCGCCAGTATGCCCACGGCCAGTACGGCCGGGACGACGAGGAACACGCGTACGTTCATGATCCAGTCCTTTCGATGATGGAGCCACGGGGGAACTTCGTGGTCCTCACGCTAGAAAGGCGGGTGCTTCGCCACATGACGCGGGTCGCCCATCTTCGGTGGGCGTGGGAGTAGTCAATTCGGACCATCGCCCCCGCTGATCCGGGCGATCGCGGACACGGCTGAGCGGCCGGCGCCCGGAGTCCGGGTCGTCGGTCGGCGTGTCAGGCGTCGCGCGCGGTCAGGCGACCGGCGTGAGGATGCCGCTCGGCATCACGCGTCCGGTCACCTCGGTGACGACGTCGGCCGGCAGCCCGGCGCGCACCGCGGCCGCGCGGATCGCCTCGATCGACGGCGCTTCGTAGAGGCAGTAGCTCTTGCGGCGATCGATCGAGAGGAACGAGTACAGCCACCGAACCTCTTCCTCGTCGTTGATGAGGTTGATGTCGGCCGCGGCCTCGACCGGCGTCACGACCTCTTCGGCGTAGTTGCGCTCGATGATGTAGTACGGCATCGGCGGATTCCCCCCTCGCCCCCGTGTCTGCCAGACCAGAGTACTCCTCATGTTCCGTCTCGGCAGGTGCGCTCGGCGGCGGAGCGGATGCGACGGGGGCTGCCGTCGCGTCGGAAGCCGGGTTAGGGTTCGGGAATGACTGATGTGAACTCGGCTCCTGCTCCGCTGCCGGAGGACATCCGCGCGCAGATCCTCAACGCCGAGGTGGCGAAGTACGCGAAGAACGGATGGACCGTTGAGACGGCCTCGGGCGGCCAGGCGGTGCTGTCGAAGAACAAGCGGATCGGATGGTTCTGGAACCTCATCCTCGTCATCCTCACGGGCGGCCTGTGGCTGATCTACGTGATCTACCGGGCGCTGAACCGCAAGAAGCTCACGGCGATCATCACCGTCGACCCGTACGGGAAGGTCCGCACGGCGGGCTGATTCGGGCGCTCACGCGCGCCGGCGGTCGGCGACGACCGCCCAGGTGACGCCCGACACGACGAGGTCGGCCCGCTCGCGCGACGGCGCGATTCTCCGCGCGTTCGCGCCGTCGACCTCGCTCGCCCATGCCCGTGCCGCCGCCGGCGAGCGACCGGACTCGGTGTGCCGGTGCACCAGCCGCGACATCCGCTCGTCGTCGTCGGCATCGCAGAACCACGACTCGTCGAGCAGGTCGCGCACGCGCCGCCACGGCTCGGCCTCGCTGAGCAGGTAATTGCCCTCGACCACCACGACGCGGGCGGATGCCTCGATTGCGATCTCCCCCGCGACCGGCTCGTCGACCGCCCGCTCGAACGCGGGGGCGTACACCGTGTGGTCGACCTCGCGGCGGACCCGCTCGAGCAGCGCGACGAAGCCCCATCCGTCGAAGGTCTCGATCGCGCCCTTGCGCTGCCGCAGCCCGAGCTCGTCGAGGGTCGCGTTCGCCAGGTGGAAGCCGTCCATCGGCAGGTGCACCGCGACGGGGCCGACGCCGGGGTCGGCGGTTCCGCCGGCGCCCTCGTTCAGCGCCTCGACGAGCGACCGGGCGAGCGTCGTCTTTCCCGCACCGGGGCTGCCCGTGATCCCGAGCACGATGCGTCCGGCGGATGTCGCGAGCCGGTCGAGCACCCGATCGGCGAGCACGCCGACCGCGGCGAGCGCCTCGGGTGACGGGGACGGCTCGGTCGCGGACATGCCTCCAGCATGTCGCACCCGCGGCATCCGCTCGCGACGCGCCCCGCGGCATCCGCTCGCCGACCCGCCCGCCTCTGGCCGATCCACCCCGCAACGGTGCACCATAGGGGAACGTGACGCGAACGCCGCGTCGCGGGGCGCGGGGCGCGGGACTCGACGGGGGAGGCGCGCATGACGGAGGTCACGACCGGGATCGTCGCGGTGGCCACGCGACGCACCGGACGCATCGTGAACCTCGTGACGCTCACCGTGGTGCTCGTGGTCGGCGTGGTGTTCGTCTTCGCCGACGAGGGCACCGACGTCCAGATGATCTCGCTCATCAGCTGGTGCCTGCTGTCGACCTTCTACATGATCGGCTGGATGGTCGTGCTCGGCCGCCTCTCGCGCAGCGCTTGGCGCGGGTCGGCCACCCTGATCTCGACGCGCCCGCCCGGCCGCTTCGCCTCGCTCATCGTCACGATCCTCTCGAGCATCATCGGCGTCGCGGCCGCGAGCGAGCTGCTCGTGCTGCGCTCCGACGCCGCCTACGCGAGCGCCATCGACTTCTTCGGCGTGTGGGCGATGCTCCTCGCGTGGGGCTTCCTGCACTGGGGCTACGCGCAGATCTACTACCGGCTCTACCACCACGGGCCGGGTCGCGTCCGTCGCCAGGCGGAGAACACGGCGGCGGCGGATGCCCAGGCCGAAGCAGCGGCGGATGCCGCGGTCGACGCCGCGGCGGAAGCCACGGTCGACGCCGATGGTCGGGCCGCCGGAACCGGGGCCGACGCCACCGCCGTCCCCCCGCTGGTCTTCCCGTACACGAAGGATCCGGGCCTGCTCGACTTCGTCTACGTCTCGTTCATGGTCGGCACGAGCTTCACGCCGAACGACGTCGAGACCGCCCCGCCCATCCGCTGGACGGTCGTGTGGCACTCGGTGCTCAGCTTCTTCTTCAACGGCTTCATCATCGTGCTCGCGCTGAACACCATCATGGGCGGCAGCTTCACCAACTGAGCGGATGCCCCGTGGCGGCCGTCACCCGGCGGCCCCGCGCCCGGGCGGCCCCGCGCCCCGCCGTCCTTCTCCTGCCCGTGCCCCCGCTCCCCTGGCCTGCTCCGCGAGCGCTCAGAACAACCGCGCCTGCGCGACGACCGGTGCACCCTCGAGCTCGAGCAGGAATCGCTTGCGCTCGAGCCCGCCCGCGTAGCCGGTGAGCGAGCCGTGGGCGCCGACGACGCGGTGGCACGGCACGAGGATGCTCAGCGGGTTGCGCCCGACCGCGTTGCCGACGCGGCGCGCCAGGTTGCGGTCGCCGAGGCGCAGGGCCAGCTCGCCGTACGACGTCGTCTCGCCGTACGGGATCTCGCGCAGCATCGCCCACACCGCGTGCTGGAACTCGTCGCCCGCCGGCGACATCGGGAGGTCGAACCCGGTGCGGCGCCCCTCGAGGTACTCGCCGAGCTGCGCGCCCAGCGCCGCGAAGAGCCTGTCGTCGTGCGCCTCCACCTCGACGCCGATCGACCCGGCGGCCGGCGGGTGCCAGTGCCCCGGGAAGTAGATCCCGGTCAGGCCGTCGTCATCGGCGACGACCAGCAGCTCGCCGAGCGCGGTCGGCAGTGCGGCGTGACGGCTGGGCATGCCTCCATCCTCACCCCGCGGCGGGTTCGCGCGCGCGTGCCAGATGGCGGATTCCGGACCTCGACGCCGCCGGGATCCACCGTCCTGACCGTGCGGCCGCAGCTGGGCGCCCGCGTGGGCACCGGTCGCACTCGCGCTGCGCCGACCTCTGCCACACTCTGCAGGATGAGCGGCCCCTCACCTCCATATTTGAGCCTCAGCCGCCTCTCATCATGCGTTCGGTCAGCCGGGCGGATGCCCCGTCCGCGCGTGGGCGCGCAGACGCCGCCAAGGGGCGAGGCGAAGGGGCGGCGTGAAGCGGTGGCGCGAAGGGGCGGCGTCTGGGTGCAGCAGGCTCGCGGCCGACATCGGGCGGCGGGATCCGCCCACAACGCAGGAGATTCGCCGCCTCGACCTGGAATTCGGGGCTGAGCCGCCCATTCTCCTGAGTTGCGTCAGCCCGAGCCGCGGAGATGCCGCCGCGCGGGCGCCGGGCCGAACGGATGCCGCCGCGCGGGCGCGGGGCCGAACGGATGCCGCCGCGCGGGTGCGGGCCGAACGGATGCCGCCGCGCGGGTGCGGGCCGAACGGACGCCGCCGCGCGGGCGCGGGCCGAACGGATGCCGCCGGCGTACGTGCGGCCCTCAGAACCCGCCGCCGTCGCCCCCGCCACCGCCGTCGAATCCCCCGATGCCCCCGCCGTCGAACCCGCCACCGCCACCGCCGCCGTCGCCGCCGCCGCCAGAGCCCGGGCCCCCGCCGTCGCCGGCGAAGTACGCGCCACCCCACACCTTGGTGTCGCCGATCATCGGCACGCCGAACCGGGAGTCCTCGCTCCGTCGCAGCAGCCCGCCGCCGACGCGAACCGGCTGCGACAGCTCGGTCGCGACGAGGGTGATGCACGACGCGAGGCGAGCCGCGGAGAACGGGACCAGCGAGCGGTACCAGGCGGGCGCGGCTCCCGACTCCTCCGCCAGCTCCGCGAACCGCCGGATCACGGATGCCTCGTCGAACAGCACCGCCCAGGGCAGGAGCCGCTCGCCCGCGGCCACGTTGGCGACATCCGTGCCCGCGACGACCTCGCGCCACTCGTTGGCCCGCTCGCGGAGCTGCAGGCCGTCCGCGTTCAGCGGGATCCATCGGGGCAGGATCACGCGCAGCCCGAGCGACAGCGCCCCGATGCCGATCGCGCTCCACGCGATCGAGGTCGCCGCGTCATCGAGCAAGGCGAGGGTGAGGAAGCCCAGCACGACCCCGAGCACGCCGGCGATGGTGGCGGCGCGGAACCGCCGTTCGGGCCGCGGTTCGCGATACCACGCGGCCGCGTCGCGGAACCCGCGCTGCGTGAGCGCGCGGAGGCGCTCGTTGTCTCTGACAACGCGATCCGCGTCGACACTCGCGCCTCGACCGACCGTGAGTGCACCACCGGCGATTTCCGGCGACAGCATCGCGAGCACCGTGTCGTCGGCGGAGTCGCGCGACTCCTCGTCCCACCCCACGGACAGCAGGTGGTCCCCGTCGAAGACGAGGTGCACGTCCTGGGGGCGCTCCGCCTCGCTGTCGCCGACGGCGCGCCGATCCTGGATCGCGATGACGCCGCCGGCCGCGAGCAGCATGACCGTCGCGGGCAGCCAGCGCGCCGACGCGCTGCCCGACACGAAGCCGACCGAGAGCAGCCCCGCGGACTCGGGGTCGGTGACCGCGAGGGGGGTGCCGACCTCGGGCTTCCGCAGCCACTCGACGAGGAGCGACCCGACGCAGACCGCGGCCGTCAGGGCGGCGGCGATTGCGAACACGGGCAGCACGATGGTGCCGAGGCCGCCCGTTGCGGATGACCCGAACGCCTCGCTGCCCGCGGCAGCGCCGGTGCCGGCGTCCGCCCGGTCGACGATGACCTGCCGCAGCGCCGCGACGATGGGTCGTTCCATGAGCGGAGGCTACTCCGCTGACAGCGCGGGGGGCAGGTCAGCGGCACCCCCTGTTCGGGCCACGCCGTCGCTCGCGTTCGGGAAGGGGCGAGCGGATGCCCCGACCTGAGCCGTGCCGGCACCCGCGTCGCAGTCGAGCGGATGCCGCGACGGGAGCCGTGCCGGCACCCGCGTCGCAGTCGAGCGGATGCTGCGACGCGATCAGTGCGCGACCGGCAGGCCGTGGATGCGACGGGTCGCACGCGCGTGCCGCCACTCGCTGAACCGGTGGCCGAGGCCCGGGCGGCGGCCGGCGTCGGCGCGCTCTCCCTTGTCGGCGCGGCGCTCGGCGGCGATACGGCGCTGCTCATTGATGCGGACCGCGAGCTGCTCGTCGTGGGTCTGGAGCGTCTGGCTGACGTAGCCGTGTGCGAGGTTCATGAGTCCGATCCCTTCGGGGCGGTGCAGGGCCGGCGTTCCGGCCGTTGAGATCAGATTCCTCGCTGAGGCGGGGGTGCCGTATCGGGTGGGTGCCCTATCTTCCGGGCTCCTGGGCACCTCAGATGGCTCCGGCTACCTCGGGCCGCGCCTAGGTACCTCAGACGGCAGGCGGCACCGCAGGCAGGCGGCACCCCAGACCTCGACGCCACGTGCGCGAAGCACGGTGACGAGCGCCCGAGGCAGGGTGACGAGCGTCCGGCGGCGGGTGGGACCAGCCGTGGTCTGCTTGGCGCTACCTCCGTGGGGAGGGCGAAGGAGGCCGCCTGAAACCCAGTGCTCCCGCTCTTATCTCACGACTCGACCGGACCTGTCCTCAGCTCTGATAAAGATGCGTACGGTGTTGTGACGGCGTCGGATGCCGGGCGCCAGACTCGTTGCGCGCGTCGAACGGCATGCCGACATCCCGCACCGACATCCGCTCAGTCGCGCGGAGTGCGGTGCCCGCCGCCGGTGTCGAGGTCGTCGCCGGCCTCGAGGTCGGGACCGTCGCTCTCGGTGATGTTCGCGCCCTCGAAGAACGGATCGACGCCGAGCTCGCGGTCGTGCTCCTCGCGCAGCCGCGCCTGCTCGTTCGCGCTGTCGGCGAACCTCCGATCGTCCCGAAGCGGTGCGCCGTCGCGTCCAGTGGTGTCGCTCATGGTCGTTCCCCTCCACTCGATGCGTTCAGGGTAGTTCGCCGGATGCCGCGCCGCATCCGGGTTGCGAAAGCTCGGCGCGCTCGGTACCGCCACAGCGGGTTACGGCTCGATCGGATGCCGCTACGGGGAGCGCCGGATCGGCAGGAGCGTCTGCGGCGGCTCCGGCCCCTGGAGGAAGTCGGTGATGATCGCGGCCACGAGCCGTGGCTGCTCGAGCACGACCGCGTGCGAGGCGCCGGGGACGACGCAGAGCCGCCCGGCCGGAAGCGCCTCGTAGAGGGCGACCGTGTGGTCGAGGCGCACGAGGTCGTCGTCGCCGACGAGCACCAGCGTCGGGTGCTCGAGGCGAGCGAGGTCGCCGGGGGTGAGCGTCGGCTCGCTGGTGGCCATCGCCATGAACTTCTCGGCCACGACCGGATAGTGGTCGGCACCGTCGGGTGAGCGCTTCGCGTAGGCCTCGAGCATGAGCGCGGGCGGTGCACCGTCGCCCGGATCGAGTTCGTGGATGCCCTCGAAGTGGAAGTTGGTGCCGATGAGCACGAGGCGATCGACGAGATCGGGCCGGCGCAGCGCGACGAGCATCGCCACGATGCCACCGTCGCTCCATCCGACGAGGTGGGGCTTCGGTGCGGCGTCGAGGTGCTCGAGCACCCCGATCGCATGCGTGGCCATGTCGTCGTAGTGGAACGGCTCGTCGGTGTCGGCGGTGTAGCCGTGGCCGCGACGGTCGAAGGCGACGACCCGGAAGCTCGCGACGAGGTCTGCTGCGCCGAGCGAGTCGAGGAGGTCGTCGCTGTTGCCGAGACCGCCGTGAAGGAGCACGAGGGTGTGTTCGCCGCTTCCGCGCGTCTCGGTCCAGGTGTCCACCCCGTCGATGTCGATGCGTTCCGCCATTGCTGCCTCCGTTCCAGTCCCACGTCCACCGGAGCCGACCTGAGAACCAGTACCCAACGGATCCCGCCGACGAGTCAACCCCCGCGCGGCACGCGGTGATCGTGCGTAGCCTGCCGACATCGAACCGAGCAGGACCCGACTCGAACGAGAGGACGCGCCATGACCGTCGCACGCGAGCTCATGACACCCGACCCCACCTGCGTGAAGGAGGACCAGACGCTCGTCGAGGCGGCGCGGATGATGCGCGACCTCGACGTGGGCGCCCTGCCGATCTGCGGCAATGACGATCGGCTCAAGGGCATGCTCACCGACCGCGACATCGTGGTGAAGTGCATCGCCGACGGCGGCGACCCGACCACCGCGACCGCCGGCAGCCTCGCCGAGGGCAAGCCGCTCACGATCGGCGCCGACGTCGACATCCGCGAGGCCCTCGAGGTCATGCAGGACCAGCAGGTGCGCCGCCTGCCCGTGATCGACGACCACCGCCTCGTCGGCATCATCAGCCAGGCCGACATCGCCCGCGAGCTCTCCGCCGTGCAGACCGGCGAGACCGTCGCCGAGATCTCCGAGGACTGACCCCTCACCGCAGCACCGTCCCAGTAATCCGCGAAGGAGCACATCATGACCGATTCGACATTCTCCGACGACAGGTCCCCCGTTCCCGAGGACGACGAGCGGCGGGATGCCGCGGGGCGGGCCGACGACCGATCCGACTCGAGCGCCCAGCCCGCCGGCGACAAGCCCGGCGCGCCCGGCAACGACGAGCCGATGACCGACTCGACCGACGGCGGCCTCGAGGGCGGCGACCCCGGCGTCGAGGAGTAGGCGCGCGCCCGCCCGAACTCGCCCGAGCTCGCCCCGCGACACTCGCACCCCGCCCGCGGGTGTCGATCCGGCGTCGTGCCCGTTCGACGTCCTCAGTGAGGGCGACACCGACGCCGCCCACGACGAGAGGATCGACCCGATGACGCAGTACTTCCTGACCCTGCCCCACGACTCCGCGACCGAGCCGACGATGGCGTCGATGCAGGAGCTCGACCCCGCCGAGCTCGCCGCCGTCATCGCCGCGGTCGACGAGTTCAATGCCGCCCTGCAGGACTCGGGCGCATGGGTGTTCGCCGGCGGCCTCAACCCGCCCTCGACGGCGAAGACCGTCGACGTCACGTCGGGCGAGACGCGCGTGCTCGACGAGCCGTTCGTAGAGGCGCCGGCGTACGTCGGCGGCTTCTGGGTGATCGAGGCGGCCGACGAGGCCGCGGCAATCTACTGGGCGACGAAGGCGTCCGCCGCCCTGCAGTCCCGCGTCGAGGTGCGTGCGCTGCAGGAGCGTCCCGCCGAATAGGACCGTGAACCCGAGCCCGCCCGCGGACCGGCCATCGTGCCGTCCGAACTGAGCTCCGAGGCGATCCCCGTGGGTGAGCGGATGCCGCCGCGGGTCAGCTCTCAGGGACCCCGATGCGGCGATCGGCGGCAGCAGGATGCGACTCGGGAATCGGCCCTTGGAACGTGGCGCGCTCGATTTTCGCGGGGTTCCACGTCGGTGCGACGAGTCGGGTGGCGACCGCATCGAAGAAGTTGTCGAGTCCCCAGTACGCCCTTGCGCGCGACTCCTTGTACTTCTTCCTGAGCCGATCGCCCGACGAACGCCGCCATTCGTCGACCTCCGAATCCGCCTGAGCGGCGAACTCGGCGTAGAAGGTCTCAGCGGTCTCGAGGGCCGCACGCAGGTACGCCAGCGTGCACCTGGACCACTCGGCAGGCCACGACTTGGGGTGGAAGTCCAGGCGGATACTCGCTCGTTCCACCCGCACCTCGTCGATCGCTCGACGGCAGGTCTTGAGCGCGCGCTCGCGAGCGGCGACATCCTCGAGCAATCGCTCGTTCCGGTGGACTGCCGTGCCCGGCCCACTCCGCTTCGGCGGCGTGACGCTCCGTAACGCGGCGAGCGCGGTGATGGCGGCTCGTGCGAAACGCTCCGACGACTGCAGGAGGAACGTTCGCGCCTGCTGCTGACGGTCGTGGCGCCGCGCGAGCGCCGCACCAGCCAAGGCGATCGCCGCCCCGACGAGCGCCACGAGCAACGGAACCGACGCGATCAGGTCCACCATGGCCCACCCTCCATCACGAGGCCGACAGTACTGGATTCGCGATCACGCGCCCGCTCTTCGCCCGGTTTGTCGGGCGCACCGGGCGCACTCGCGGAGCGACAAGGGGCCGGAGGCATCCGCCCCCGACCCCTCGCGCAGCGGTGAATCCGCTACTTCACGGTCACCTTCACCGGCTTCGACGCCGTCTCGCCGTTCGCGTTCGCGAACACCGCCACGAGCGTGTGCTCTCCGGATGCCACGCCGGTGAGCTTCACCGAAGCGGCCTGCGCCGACGGCGTGGCCGCCGCCAGTTCACCCGATCCGACGACCACGCCGTCGAGCTCGAACCGGTAGGACGTTGCGTTCGTGCCCCACCACAGGTTCGCGGTGGCGGTGAACGACGAGGCGCCCTTCTTCTGGTCGGTGCTGACCACGGGCACGCCCGGCGCGGCATCCGTCACCTTCACCGTGGTCGACGTGGTCGCCGTCGTGCCTCGGGCGTTGATGAGCTCACCCGTGTAGACGTAGGTGCCGTTCGGCTTGCCCTCGAACGTCACGCCGGTCGTCTGCGACAGCTCAGCGGTGTCGCCCAGCACGCGAGTCGACACGAGGGCGCCATTCTCGTACAGGCGGAAGATGCTGCCCGGCGTGCCGTGCCAGAGGTTCATCACCACGTCGTAATTGCCGTCGTGCAGCCCGTACTCCCAGCCGCTCGTGTTCGAGAGCGTGCCGCGACCCGGTGCGGTCGTCGCCGACGTCGCCGGCACCACGAGCAGCGTCGACGACGCCGTCGACGTGAGTCCGGCGTGGTTCGTCGCGGTCACGGTCACCACGACGTCGCCGGCGAGCCCGAGCGCGGCGAGGTCCACCGCGGCATCCGGTGCCACGACCTCGTCGCCGATCGTGACCGACACCGAACGGATGCCGCTCTCGGCATCGTCGGCCGTCACGCCCAGCTGCAGCGGGGCATCCGCCACCACCGTGCCCGACGGCAGGCCGCCGATGGCCGGCGCGGTCTCGTCGAGCGCCGGAGCACCGAGGTACGCGATCGACGGCACCGGCGGTTCCGCCATGCCCGCGCCGATGAAGTACGACGGGTGCGGCGGCTGGTTGTACGCCGAGTTCTGCCCGGCCACGCCGACGCGGTACTGCGAGTCGTGCATCAGGGTCGGGATGCGCGCAGCCGTGACCTCCGTCGTCGTGTACACCCGGATGCCGCTGCCGTCGGCCAACCGCACCGCGAGCTCCTCGCGCCAGTCGCCGAACAGGTCGGCCTGCAGCACGGGGTTGCCCTTGGTGGTGTTGTTCGTGAGCGTGCCGTCGAGGCGCAGCAGCTCGACCTCTGCCTTGGCGGCCGGGTCCCACTTCGAGATCGTGGGCACGCCCGAGGCGTTCGCCTCGGAGTAGTCGTGGTCGGTGATCTCGCGGGTCAGGTCGCCGTCCCACCAGGTGACGAAGTTCGCCGCCGGGATGTCGGTCGAGAGCACCTCGCCGGATGCCGCGTTCAGCGTGCCGACCGGCGAGTTCCACGCGAAGTCGCCGCCGATGTTCCACGCCTCGGCACCGGGGTGCGCCGGGTCGATGTCCGCGGCGGCGCCGCGTCCGGTGTCCTTGTTGCCGGGGTTCGACCAGATCACTGCGCCGGTCTCGGCGTCGCGCATCGACGCGATGATGCCGCCGTTGCCGGTGGGGCTCTCGTGCACCGCGTACACCTCGAGGCCCTGGCGGTCGGTGACGAAGTCGCTCACGTGCAGCGCGTCGCCGTGGTGGAGCCGGGTGTTGTAGAGCGGCGTGCCGTCGTCGTCGATGGTCATCGAGCCGAACACGATCTCGTCGAGGCCGTCGCGGTCGACGTCGGCGGGCACGAACTGGTGGTTGCCCTGGCCCTCGTAGGTCGAGCCGGCCACGTTCGAGTCGAACGTCCAGCGCTCCACGAGCTCGCCGTCGACGAGGTCCCACGCCACGATCACCGTGCGCGTGTAGTACCCACGGCTCGTGACGAGCGACGGGTGCTCGCCGTCGAGGTACGCGACGCCGGCGAGGAACCGGTCGACCCGGTTGCCGTACGTGTCTCCCCAGGCGCCGACGTTGCCGCGGCCCGGCTTGTAGTCGACGGTGTCGATCGCGGCACCGGTCAGCCCGTCGAAGACGGTCAGGTACTCGGGCCCGCTGAGGATGTAGCCGCTGGAGTTGCGGTGGTCGGCGCTCGGGTTGCCGATGACCGTGCCGACGCCGTCGACGGTGCCATCCGCCGTCTTGAACGCCACTTCCGCACGGCCGTCGCCGTCGAAGTCGAACACCTCGAGCTGCGTGTAGTGGGCGCCGGCGCGGATGTTCACGCCCAGGTCGATGCGCCACAGGCTCGTGCCGTCGAACTTCACCGCCTCGGCGTAGACCTTGCCGGTGTAGCCCGACTGCGAGTTGTCCTTCGAGATCGACGGGTTCCAGAGGAACACGAGCTCGTACTCGCCGTCGCCGTCGAGGTCGCCGACGGTGCCGTCGCCCGGCCAGTAGGTGACCGTCTTGCCCTCGGGCAGCACGGCGTCGGCCGGCTTGTCGAGCGGGATGTCGAGGAACTGGTCGCTCCACACGCCGAAGCCCTCGGCGACGGTGATCTCGCGGTCGCCCTGGATGGCCGTGACGAGGTAGGTCGACTCGGTCGTGCCGTCGGCGTCGACGAGGTTCGTCGCGCCGGTGATCGGCTCGTCGTTGACCCGCTCGCCGTCGCGGTACACGTTGAAGCCGAGGTCGCGCGCGTCGAGGCCGAGCAGGCGCCAGCCGACGTACACGCCGCCGTCGGCGTTCGCGACGGCCACCGGTGCGCGGTCGAGGTACTCGGCCTGGCGCACGAGCGTGGTCGCGACCGCGGTCGCGTAGGTGGCGGATGCCTCGGACACACCGCCCGCGTTCAGCGCCACGAGCCGGTACAGGTACGGCCGCGTGGTGAGCACGTCGGAGTCGGTGAACGTCGGCTCGGTGGTGGTGCCGACCTCCTCGAAGGGGAGGTCCTCGCGCGTGGTGCGGAACACCTTCCACAGCACGGCGTCGCCCGGGTCGGCCCAGCTCAGCGTCACGCTGTCGCGGTCGATCGCGTCGGTCCCGATGCCGGTGGGCGCCGCGGGCTTCGCGACGTCGGGGTCGACGACTGATGCCGCGACGCGGTCGCTCGGCTTCGACACGCGCGTGCCCTTCACGGTCGCGACCGCGTAGTCGTAGGACTCGCCGAGGTCCACGTCGGCGTCGGTGAACGTCGTCGTCGCGGCATCCGTCACCCGGCCGATCTCGGCGAGCTCGCCGCCGGGTGCCGAGCGGTAGACGACGTAGCCCGTGGCATCCGTCACCGGCTGCCAGCCGAGCGTGATGGTCTCGTTCACGGCGTCGATGTCGGATGCCGCGAGGCCGGCCGGTGCGGCCAGCGGGGTCTGCACGCGGATGCCGTTGACGCGCCCGTCGCCGCCCGTGACGCGCACGTTGAGCTGCCCGTCGCTGACGGTGATGGCGGGGAAGTACTGCTCGTGCACGACACCCGTGCTCGTGCGCGGACCCGCGAACGCGGTGCCCTCGATGTCGAAGTTGGTGCCGTTGCCGGCGATGAGGTCGCCCGCCCAGGTGGTGACCTCGTAGGTGCCGTTCGGCACGTCGACGGCGAACGCCTGGTTGTTGGCGATGGTGAAGTCGCGCTTGAGGAGGTCGTCGCCGCCGCGGTCGCGGAACCCGTTGCTGGCCGGCGCGGTGGTGAACCCGTAGCCCTGGGTCGCGTTGTAGGTGGTACCGGGGTGCACGCCGATGAAGCCGGCGGCGACCGGGGTCGCCGGCCCGCCGAAGTCGAACGAGAAGTCGACGTTCGTGGCGTCGGCGGCGGCTGCGGGTGAGGCGGTGAGGACGGCGCCGGCGACGAGCGCCGCCCCGGTGAGGGCGGCGACGAGTGTTCGCGCGCGGCCATGTCGGACGTCTGGACCCACGTGGATCTCCTTCGATCGTGTGCTGATGCCGGGTCGCAGCGTCCGTGCTCGCCGCGGGTGATTCGAGTCGAGATCGTGCGGGAAAGCGCTTTCTTGATGAATCGTCTCAATCCTGACTCACGGGATGGAGGTGCGTCAAGGGGTGTGAGGAGTGTGACGCCTCGGCGTCGTTCGCGTCAGGTGGTTACACCGCAGCGCCGGGCGCGCTCGAGGCGCTCGAGCCTCAGCACTGCCCCGGCTGAAACGCAGTCACGCCTCGACGCCGTCCGCGGGCGACCGGCGAGCCGAACGCGGCGGCCGCGATCGCATGTGCCGGAGGACGCGGCGGAGCAGGCGCGTGAGCTCCTCGCGGTCGCCGGTGTCGAGGGCATCGACGAGCACGTCGCGCACCTCCTCGGCATGGCCGGGAAGCACCCGCTCGAGCACGGCGGCGCCCTTGGGAGAGAGCGTCACGTTCACGCCGCGTTCGTCCGCTTCCGACGGCGCACGCACCACCAGCCCGGCCCGCTCGAGCCGGTCGACCTGGTAGGTCAGGCCGCTCCTGCTGTGCACCAGCCGGTCGGCGAGATCGGTCATGCTGCGCGGCGACGATGGATCCTCACCGAGGATCGCGAGGATCTGGAACTGCACGAAGCTGAGGCCGCCATCGCGACGCAGCTGGCCCTCCACGCCGTGCTGCACGAGGGCGCTCACCTCGAGCAGCGCGAAGTACACGCCGAACTCCCGGGGCAGGCTCGGCGGAACGGTGGGGTCCGTCATGCCCGAATCCTATGGCACCAATTTGGTTCGAATTGGAAATAGATGGGGCGTGGCGCACGTTGCCCGATCGTGACAGGTAGTTCGAATTCGAAGGAGTTATTCCACATGTCCGTCTCAGACACCACCACTTCCGGCTCCGCAATCCGAGGACTCACCCCGACGCCCACCACGAACGGACCCACCACCATGCGTGCCATCCAGTTCACCCGGTACGGTCAGCCCACCGTGCTCGAGACCGTCGAGCTCCCCCGACCCGAGGCCGGCCCCGGCGAGGCGCTCGTCCGGGTCGCCGGCACGACCTTCAACCCGGTCGACGCCACGTTGCGCGCTGGCTTCCTGGCGGAGGTGTTCCCCGTCGACCTGCCGCACGTGCCAGGCATCGACGTGAGCGGCACCGTCATCGCCGTCGGTGAGGGGGTCTCGCTCGACCTGGTCGGCCGAGACGTCGTCGCGTTCCTGCCGATGACCCGGCCCGGCGCCTCCGCCGAGTACGCCATCGTGCCCGCCGAGCTGATCGCCGCTGCGCCGCAGTCCATTCCGTTGGCGGATGCCGCGGCGCTGGCCTCGAGCGGGCTCACCGCCTGGCAGGCCGTCGTCGAGCACGCCGATGTTCGTGCTGGGCAGCGTGTGCTCGTGAACGGCGCGGGCGGCGGTGTCGGCGGCATCGCCGTGCAGCTCGCCGCCGCGGCCGGCGCGACGGTGATCGCCACCGCCAGCGCCCGAAGCCGTGACGCGGTCGCGGCTCGGGGCGCCGCGCAGGTGATCGACTACACGGCCACGCCCGTGGTCGACGCCGTGAGCGAGCCGGTCGACGTCGTCGTGAACCTCGTGCGCACGTCGCCCGAGGAGACCGCGACGCTCGTCTCGCTCGTGAAGCCCGGCGGCGTCTTCGTCTCCACGACGACGCCCGGCGTGGCGCCCGCGGGCACCGACGTCCGCGCGGTGAGCCTGTTCGTGCGCAGCGATGCCGCGCAGCTGGCGCGCCTGGTGCAGCTCGTCGACTCCGGCGACCTGCGGGTCGACGTGAGTGCGCGCTACCCGCTCGAGGAACTCGCCTCGGTGCACCGCCTCGGCGAGGCCGGCGAGCTCCGCGGCAAGGTGGTGCTCACGCCGTCGCGTGACAGCGACGGCGACCGCGAGCGCAACGGCGACGGCGGCGACCCGCGGTAGGGCGACGCTGACCGGGCCCGGTGCAGCGTGGAGGCTGCCGCGCCGGGCCCGAACAACGTCGCCTGAATGCACGCACGCGTTCAGGCAGCCGGCTGGCTGCGCTCGCGTCGTCGTCGCAGTTGATCGGCGATGCGTGTCGGTGACTTCGTCGCAATGCGCCAGGTGCCGCCGGGGTCGAGCCACGCCGGGGGCCGGATGTGCGGTACGCCCCGCAGCATCCGGATCTGCCACCCCGACGTGTCGATCGTTCGGTGGTGGAACCAGCAGAGCATCACCCCGTTGTCGGGGTGGGTCGGCCCGCCCGATTCGTCGGGGATGACGTGGTGGATCTCACACCACGCCGCCGGAACGGTGCACCCGGGGATGATGCATCCGCCGTCGCGGAGCGTGATCGCGCGACGTTGATGCGGCGTGAAGCACCGCTCGGGAGAACCGAGCTGCAGGATGGCTCCTGCGTCGTCGACGACGACCGTCTGGATGCCGCCCGTGCACATCAGGTGCCGCGCGGCGCGCAGGGAGACGGGAATCTCCACGCCGTCGGCGTGGGCGACGCCATGGCCCGATTCCAGGTCGGCGGCCCTGACACTCACGAGCACGGTGGGCGGCGCGCCCCCGATCTTGGGATGCTCCCCAGAGCGCGCCGCGGACGCCACGATCACGGCGATCACGTCATGTCGTTGCTGGTCGGGCGTTCGCGTCTCGGCCTGGGTGGCCGGATCGGCACGCTCCTCATCGGTGAGGAACCCGCCACCCGCGCGGGGCGCGAGGTGTGCATCGAAGAGGCGGGTGAGCCCGGCAGCGACCTCGGGCATGAGCTCGCCGCTCACGGCGATGAGCCCATCGCGTGCACGCCCGACGCGGAAGCCGCGGCGGCGCATCGCCCGTTCGTCGTCGGGCTCGGGTCCGTCTGCGTCGAGGTATGCCGCCCACGCCCGCGCCTGGATGCGAAGCTCGTCGGCCGTGCAGCGCACCGGCCCGCCTTCGCCTGCGCCGATCGCCTCGGCGACGAGCGACCGCTCGGCGGCCTCGCGCGCCGTGGGGTCGGCCACGGTGCCCGCGCGACCCAGCTCGCGAACGATGACGGATGCCGCGTCCGCCCCGAGCTCGCCCGCCATCAGCCACGTGGAGACGATGGGGAACTGCGCCTCGACCGGCTCGCCCGAGAACCCGACCCGGGCCCGCGTGGCTGCGCCGACCGCAACGCGTCGCCGCGCCTCGGCGCCGGACACCTGCGTGACCCGCTCGACGAGCTCGGACGCGGACCGGCAGCCCATGCGAGCCGACAGTCGCTCGCCGCCGAGCTCGCGCCGCGACCGCTCGGCGACCTCGCCCGCGAACTCGAGGCGTCGTGCATCGACCAGGCGGCCGAGCGACTCGAGTTCTCGCATCGCGCCCAGCAGCTCGGTGTCGGAGTACAACCCGGGAGGGGCCGCCTCCGATGCGGCGAGCAGCACCGAGCGGACCTGCTCGAGTGCGTCGCGGAAGCCTTCCATACCGCCATCGTGCCAGCACCCACCGACATTGAACGAGCGAGAACTGCCTGATCAGGCTGTGAATAACTGCAGTCCATGCGAGCCTGTTGAGGACAAGTGACGGGCCCGGGCATGATGAGGCCATGAGCGATGGCGGAGCCCTCAGCGTGCCCGCTCCGAGTCATGGGCGAGGCGCTCTGAGAGGGTCCGCCCCGCCGATCGATCACGGCGTCTGCCGGCCATCGGCTGCCGAGGAGGAGCATCTCGTCAGCGACATCCGCCGCCCGCTTTACCGGCCAGCCCGCATGATCCTGAACCCTCGCCGCGGGCGCGGGAGGTCGGTACGCTGAACGTGGAACCAGACCGGGGAGGGTGGTGAGTTCCATGTCTGCGACGAAGCAGTGGAGCATCACCGTCGACATCGACGAGCTCGAAGACACCACGTTGGCGCACGTCAGCCTGACGACACCCGGCGGTCAGGATGTGACCGGCGTCGGCCAGGCGCAGCGCAACCCGCTCGATCCGAGCGTGCCCGAGATCGGCGACGAGCTCGCCGTCGCGCGCGCGCTGCGCAACCTCGCCGAGCGACTGCTGCACACGACGGAGAAGGACATCGAGGGCGCCACGGGCGAGTCGGCGCACCTGCACCGGTAGCGCGTGCGGCCCGGGCGAAGCGAGCGGATGCCGCGCCCGATTGCGCGAGCGCCGCGTTGTTGCGATTCCGCGTGTGCCGAGCGAAGCGCGCGGATGCCCCGTCCGATTGCGATGCCGTGCGGGCCAAAGCGAAGCGAGCGGATGCTCCGCCCGATTTGCAGCGCCGCGCAGCCCGAGCGGCAGCCGCGCGGATGCCGAGCAGCTTCGAGCAGCTACGAGCAGTTAGGAGCAGCACCCCACCACCCGGCGACCCGCCGGTTGACGCACCCACGCCGCCGCGACGAGGCTGGCGGCATGGCTGACTCCACCCCTGAGAACTGGCGTCGGGTCGACGACTACCTCGCCGCGACCCTGCTCGACGACGACCAGGCCCTGACCGAGGCGCAAACCGATTCCCTCGCTGCGGGCCTCCCCGCGATCGAGGTCACGCCGCTCGCCGGCAAGCTCCTGCACCTGCTCGCGCGCATGACGGGGGCGCGCCGCGTGCTCGAGGTGGGCACGCTCGGCGGCTACTCGACGATCTGGCTCGCCCGAGGCATCCGCGGCGATGGTCGCGTGGTGACGCTGGAGCTCGAGCAGCGCCACGCCGACGTGGCCCGCGCCAACCTCGAACGGGCCGGCGTGTCAGACCGGGTCGAGATCATCGTGGGCCGTGCCGCCGACACGCTGCCGCGCATCGCGGAGCGTGGCGGCGAGCCCTTCGACCTGGTGTTCATCGACGCCGACAAGGAGTCGAACACGATCTACCTCGACTGGGCGATCCGCCTGGGGCATCCGGGCACCGTCATCGTCGTCGACAACGTCGGCCGCTCGGGCGACGTCGCCGACCCGGGTGCCGACGACCCGATGGTCGTCGGCACCCAGCGGGCGCTCGAGCTCCTGGGCAGCGACCCGCGGGTGGATGCCACCGCCCTGCAGACCGTCGGCGCGAAGGGGTGGGACGGGGTCGCGATCGCGATCGTCGTGTGAAGGAGCCGCTAGATGGCGGGCGTGCGGCGGTAGCCGTCACGTGAGAACTGCACCAGCGCCGACGTGATCGCCGTCGCTGCAAGCAGTCCGAGCATGAGCATGGTTGCGAACATCGCGCACCTCCTTTCGGTCAGAGTCGTCATCGAGTCGTGCGTGGGCGTCTGCCGTCACGGCTGACTTGGGAGCGCGGCGTCGTGCCCGTGCGAGTGGCTCGGGGTGAGCGCCCGCAGCGCCCGAGACCAGGTGGAGTGCCCGGTCTGGGCCGACGTACGGTCGGGCGACGTGTTCGCGCTCGACGCGGCGTCGAGCGCCCGGCGCTCCGCCACCCGGCGGCGATACGCGTTGATGCGGTCCGCCGCTGCGACGTTGCGCTCATGCGTGGTGAGGGCCAGGTAGTCGTAGGCGAGGTCCATGATTCCGATCCCTTCGGATACGAGTGGTGGCCGTGTTTCCGGCCTGAGACCACACTCCTCTCGCAGGGGCTCGCGGGAATCCGCAACGACTACCGAGATCTCGGCGGCACGGTACCGAGGTCACGGATGCCGCGGCTGATCACCTACCGAGACGGCATGCTGCCGGGGATGAGTACTCCGGATGCCGCGGGCGGCGTCGCCGGACGCTCGATCCTCACTGCTGGAACACCAACGAGTCGATGACCGGCTGCAGCTGGGATCGGAACTCCTCGGGGCTGTGCTGCGCCACGGCGTTGGTGATCTCGAGCGTCACGTTGCCGTCGCCCCATTCGAGGAGGACGAGCCGAACGTCGAGGTCGTGGAGGATCACGTGATGAAGATCCGAGACGCCGTCCCCGATGATGAGCGGGATCCCCACGTTGCCATCGAAGCTGCAGGTCGCCACGCCCGGCTCGAGCGAGAGGTCGACCTGGAGCCCTTCGAGCCCCCCGACGGTGACCGGCAGCGGCTCGGACACGATGAGACCTGGGACCGACTGGTACCAGTCCACCAGCTCCGTCGGCGTGATCCCGACGCCGTCCTGCCACGCCTCCCTGCAGTCGATCGCAGCCGCGTGGATGTTGCTGTAGATGCCGAGGTAGCTGCCACCACGTGCGCTCTCCTGGCTGTCCTGCTGCTGGAAGAGCCAGAAGTTGCCCGGCAGGTCCTCGAAGTTCGTCCACCCGTCGGGAACGGTGTAGTCGATCTGCGGTTCGAACGTGGTCGTGCGGTATTCGCCGGCGGTGAGCGGGCCGAGGCAACTGCCGCCGTGGGGGTTCGGGCAGAACGACGCGCCCGACGAGTTCGATCCGGAGCCGTCGACGGCTGGTCCTGAACTCGGGGCGGCGGCGTCGGAGCTCGGCGACGAGCACCCGCTGAGCAGTGCGATGAAGGCCGCGGCGACGAGGGCGCCGGATGCGGCGGTGCGCGTGTACATGAGGTTGTCCTTCCCGGGTGAATCGGCTGTGGTATCCCACTCTCTGCGGCACGGTTTCCCCGCGGCTTCCGCCGGTATCCATCCGGTTTCCGCCGCATTGACGCGAGCACACCGCAGGCGGATGATCGTCGCGTGAGCATCCGCGTGCTCGGTCCGGTCGAGGTCGACGGCGGTCAGGCACTCCGGCCACGCGACCGGAACGTGCTGGCCGCACTGGTCGTGCGAGGCGGCCGGACGGTGTACCCCGCTGACCTCGCGGAGGCGGCATGGGGCGAGAACCCGCCGACGACGTGGAGCAAGCAGGTGCAGATCTGCATCGTCCGCCTGCGAAAGGCCCTCTCTCACGATGCGATCCAGACTTCGCGCGACGGCGGCTATCTCCTGGCCATGGACCGGGTGACGGTCGATGCCGATCGACTCGAGGAGCTCATCGCACGCGGACGTGAGTTCCTCGCGACCGGCGAAGCGGACCGCGCCGCGACCGCACTGGCACGGGCGCTCGCCCTGGTGCGCGGCGAGCCGTATCGTGCGATCGAGCACTGGCCACCGGCCGCGACCGAAGCCGAACGGCTCATCGAAGTCATCCGCTCCGCCGAGGACGACCTGCTCGATGCGCACCTCGCGCTCGGCCAGCACCGGGAAGCCGTCGGCGAGGCCGGCGCCTTGGTCGCGCAGGATCCGCTGCGGGAACGCCGATGGGCAGGGCTCGCGCTCGCGCAGTATCGGTGCGGCCGCCAGGCCGACGCGCTCGAGTCCATCCATCGGGCCCGGATGCTGCTTCGCGAGCAGCTCGGCATCGATCCGGGTCCCGATCTGCTGGGCCTCGAGCAGCGGATCCTCCATCAGGACGCCTCGCTCGACGACATCGCGGAGCCACGCCCGGTCTCGACGTCCTGCCCGTACAAGGGGCTCGCGCCGTTGGGCGTCGGGGACCAGCTCTTCGGCCGCGACGCCGACGTCGCCGAGTTGCTCGAGCGAAGCGGGGCGACGGGACTCCTGGTCATCGCCGGGCCCTCTGGATCCGGGAAGTCGTCGCTCGTCCGGGCTGGGCTCGTGCCCGCGCTCGAGCGCCGGGGCCGCCGGTGCCGCGTGACCGTCCCGGGCCCCACCGGCGCGATCGAGGTGCCGGACGGATCGGATGCGTCGACCGTGCTCATCATCGATCAGTTCGAGCACGCCCTTCTGGGGGATCGACCGCCCGACACGGTGCGGTCGGATCTCTCCGCGCTCGCTCAGCATGCGGCATCCCGAGCGCTCATGATCATCGTCGTGCGCGCGGACCAGCTCGCGGCCCTCGGCATCGAACCGGCGATCGGCCGGCTCGCCGAGGAGAACCTCCACTTCGTCACGGCGCCGATCGGACCGGCGTTGCGCGAGGCGATCGAACGCCCCGCGATCGAGGCCGGCCTACGCGTGGAGCCGGGTCTGGTCGACCTCGTGATGCGCGACACCGAGGACGAGCCCGGGGCACTGCCCATGATGTCGCACGCCCTCGCCGAGACGTGGCAACGCCGCGACGGGAACGTGCTCACCGTGGAGGCGTACCGTGCGTCGGGCGGCATCCGGGGGGCCGTGGCTCGCACGGCCGACCGGGTGTACGAGAGCCTGGCGGAACCGCAGCGTCGCGCCGTCCGTTCGGTGCTGTTGCGTCTCGTCGTCCCCTCGGTCGACGGGCTGCCGATGCGGTCCCGGGTGGCGAGCGGCGCGCTGCAGAAGAACCCGGAATGGGACGAGGTCGTCTCTCGACTCATCGCCGCCCGACTCGTCACGGCCGAGGACGGCGCATTGGAGATCTCCCACGAGGCCCTCGCGCGGGCGTGGCCAAGACTCCGGTCGTGGCTGGACGAGGATGCTGCCGGCCTCCGCCTCCTCCGCCATCTCTCGGCGGCCGCGGAGGGATGGGAGAGCCTCGGGCGGCCCGACAGCGAGCTCTATCGCGGCGCTCGCCTGCAGGCGGCTGAGGAGTATCGGGAGGCCGGTTCGCCCGATCTCACCGCGGCGGAGCGCGACTTCCTCGATGCATCGATGGCTCGTTCGGCATCCGAGCAGGACGCGATGCGCGAGCAGGCCAGGCGCGAAGCGCGGCAGAACCGTCGCCTGCGCATCCTCCTCGCTGCGTCCGCCGCCCTGCTCCTCGTGACGGTGGGTGCGGTCGTCGTCGCCCAGCGACAGGGAGCCGACGCGCGCGACCAGGCGGAGCAGGCCACGATCGAGGCGATCGTGAACCGCTCACTGGCACTCCGCAGCACCGACCGCGACATCGCGGCGCTCCTCGCAGTGGAAGCGCACCGTCGCTGGCCGGATGACCCGCGAGTGACCGGCGCACTCCTGGGCACGTTCACGACGGATGTGGGGATCGTCGGGAACGACTACCTCGACGATGCCAGGTCGCTTCGCGGCGCGATGCTCCCCGGAGGAAGCCTGGCGCTCGTGGCGCGAGACGGGACGCGTCCGGCGATCGTGGACGTCGCAACGGGACGGGTGGTCGCGGCCATCGAGATGCCGGAAGGCCACGGGCCCGTGCACGGCAGCGGGGTGTCGGTCAGCGCGGACGGGAGCCGGGCGGCGGTGCTCGTCGCCGTTCCGCAGGCCGAGTGCGGCGACGACGGCGGGATCACCGAAGGCGGGACCTGCGGCGCGTTCGTGGTGTACGACCTGGAATCCGGCGAGGCGCTGGTCGGGCCGATCGTGACGCCCGACGGTCCCGGAGGTGTTGCGATCTCGCCGGATGGCACGTCGGTCGGCGTCGTAGGAGGCGGGAGTGGCGTCGTCATGCTCTACGACGTCGAGGAGCAACGCCTCGTCGGAGTAGTTCCGGGACTCCCGGTTCCCTCCGCTGGTCCCGGCTGGGCGGCGACCAGTGCGGTGACCTTCGGGCAGGACGGACGCCTGTACGCCGGATCGGCAGCCGGACCCATCCGTGCCTTCCGCGCCGACACGGGGGAGCTGGACGCGACACTGGACGTCCCGACCGGGCACTCGAACCGGCACCTCGCGATCGGGTCCGACGGCGTGCTCGTCGCCGCCGGGACTGCGGGGCTCGTCGCCCTCGACTCCACGTCTGGAACGCCGCGCTGGACGGTCGGCCTCGGGGGCGTCAACCCGGATCCGTGCCCGTGGTTCGCCGCGTCCGTCGCGACCGAGCGCCTCTACTGCGGCAGCCACTACGGAGAGATCGAGGAACGCGACCGTCTCACCGGTCAGCGCACCGGCCGAATCCTCGACACGCAACTCGGCGATGTGGGCGACCTCGCCGTCACGCCTGACGGATCGGAGCTGGTCGTCTTCGGCGCGGAGACCCCGGCCATCACCAGGTGGCGACTCGACGGCAGCGGGCCGGTGACCACCCGCATCGCGGACGGCTACGCGGCGATGGACCGCTTCGGGTACGAAGATGACACGCTGCTGGTGGCCCGACGGCCGGCGGAGGCCACGATCGACGACGACTTCACCGATTACGCGCTGTGGGATGTCGATGAGGATCGGATGCTCGACGACATCCCGCAGGATCTGCAGAACCAACTCCAGGGCATCGGCTGGGTCGGACGCGGCCTGCTCAGCGGGATGGACACGTCGGCTGGTCTCCTCCGCTGGTACGACACCGACGGCCGATCGCTCGTCGACGGCCCTCGCATCGGGGGCGAGTGCGATCACATCTGGCCCTCCGCTGACGGGAGCCGCGCGTACTGCGGCGGCGCCAACGGGCAGGTTCAGGCGATCGATGCCGTCAGCCGGACCCTCGTCGGTCCGACGATGCAGGTGGATGGTCACGTCTGGTCGGTCTCGGCGACCCGCGGAGGCGAGCGGGTGGTGGTGAGCTCGGCGACGGAGAGTGGATCCCGAACGGTCGTCTTCGATGCGGCGGGGCGCGTGCTCGCGGGCCCCGCCCCAGGGGCATTCCTCACCAGCGTCAGCCTGGACGGCACGCTGATGGGCACGTCGGGCGGTGCGATCACGCGCTACGACCTCGACACCCTCGAGCCGCTGGGCGAACTCGCCGGGGCGAGCGGCGAGGTCAACACCCTGCAGTTCAGCGACGACGGCGCACTCCTGCTCGCGACGTCCAACGATCAGACCGCCTCGCTCTACGACGTCGCGACCGGCACGCGCCTGGGCGATCCGATCTCGACGAGCGCGCCCTTCATCTACCCGGCCTTCATGCAACCGGATGGCACGGCACTGGTCGTCACCGATGCGAACGGCATCGTCCGCTGGGACCTCGAGCCCGACCACCTCGCGACCGCCGCCTGCCACGTCGCAGGCCGCGATCTCTCGCCCACGGAATGGTCGACCTACCTCGCCGATCTCGGCGAGTACCGCGAGACATGCGGAGACGCGGTGCACGCCAGGTAGCGCGTGCCGTTGCGGTGGCGCTGGTCACGGAACCCGGCTTTCTTCCACGATCCGGCCGGCGCTCACGCCCCGGTGGTGACCGACCCGTCGTCGTCGAGCGCACCCGGGTAGAGGTCGTCGAGCAGGCCGAGCGCGATATCGCCGAGCACCTCCTCGAGCTCCCGTTGCAGCGCTTCCGACCCCTCGCCGCGTCGCGACCAGAGCACCGCCAGCCGATCCTGGTCGGCCACCACCGCCTCGACGACCATCGGCCTCCAGTGCGGCGGATACTCGCCCTCGTGCCAAGCGCCCCGGCCGCGGCCGTAGTGCGCGACCGCCAGGTAGCGCAGCAGGGCTGAGGTCACCAGCCCGTCGAGGAACGCCGCCTCCCACCGCAGGCTCGACTCGTCGCGGCCGCGCACGACGTTGACACCTTCCGCGACGCCCGCGCCCCCGAGCGCACCGAGGATCGCGCCGACGATCATGCCGGCACCGAACGTGAGCCCGCCGGCGATGAGGTCGGCGCCGAGGCCCGTGAGCGCGCCCGAGATGATGCCACCGACGGCGGCCGTGCGCGTCGTGTCGAGCGGCGCATCGACGTGCATGTCGCCCGCCACCCGCTCGAGCACCTCGTCGGCGGCCCGCCCCTCGAGTCGGTGGATCGCGATGAGCCGCTCCATGCCCTGCCGCAGGTCGGCCTGCAGGCGAGCGGCCATCTGCTCCGCGGCATCCGCTCGCGACTGCGTTCGCGCCGGGCTCGGCAGGCCGAGCGAGCCGCCCACCCGCTTCGCGAGCGGCTCCGTCGGCAGCGTCACCCGATCGGCGGCCGCCCGCGCGATCGGCCCGGCGAGCGCGGCGATGGCGGCGTCGAACTCGTCCATGCGGAGGTCGCGCCAGGCGGCCGACAATCGGGTGAAGGCCGGCCGCGAGGCATCCGGCACCAGCGGTTCGATCGCCGCGAAGAGCGTGAACTCCTGCACCCAGCAGCGGGCGAACGCGTCGAAGGCGAGCACCTCGCGCACGTGGCCGGATGCGGCGAGCGCGGCACGCCAGCGCGCGGCATCCGCTTCTTCAGCGGTCCGCTCGCGCGGCGGACCGGTCTGGTTCAGCAGCACGAGCACGGGCTTGCCGATCCAGTCGAGCACCTCGAGCTCGGGGGCGAGGTAGCCGGCGTCGGCGGGCGCCTCGGCCGCGTTCACGAGGTAGAGCACCACGTCGGCCTGCTCGGCGACGTTGCGCACGGCGAGCTGGCTGAGCCACAGCACGCGGTCCTGGTAGCGGTCCCACACCTGCGACAGGAACCACCCGATGGGGTTCCCGTCCTGCCGCAGCCGGCGCGCGAGCCGCACGCTGTCACCGAAGCCCGGGGTGTCCCACAGCGTGAGCAGGTCGCCGTCGGTCGTCTGCACGAGCGGGAACGGCGTCGCCTCGGCGGTGACGTGCGGGGCGTCGCGCACCTCGCCGACGTCGCGTCCGAGCAGCGTGCGCGCGAGCGTCGTCTTGCCCGCGTTGGTGTGCGAGATGAGCGAGAGCGACACGGCGCCGGCGTCGAGGCCGGGTATCTCGCGCCCGCTCGCCTGCTGATTCAGCCCAGCGGATGCCGCGTGCTCGCTCATGCCCGTCGCCTCGGGTCTTGCGTCGTCGCTTCGCCGTCGTGCGCGGATGCCGCGTCGGCGAGCTGCGCCTCGGCCGCCGCCAGGTCGGGGTCGGCGAGGTCGACGAACACCGGCACGCCGCCGTGTGCCTTGACCAGCTCGCGCCACACGGCGCGACGCTCCTCGCGGCGGGCGTCACCGCCACCCCAGCGAGCCACGAACGCGGACTCATCGACGAGCACGACGGTGGGTCCAGATGCCGCACCGCCGCCGCCGGTCGCGGCGCCGAGCTGCCTGAGGAACGCGCCGTGCGCATCGGCTTCGGGCGTGGCCGTGAGGCTGAACAGCGGCAGGCGGATCTCGGGCCCGCCCGCGAACCCCGTGCCCGCGGCAGCCGTCACCGGACCCACCCATTCGTCGTCGCCCCACCCGACGGGTTCGTCGACGGCCGGGGCGGCGTTGCCGTAGGCCCGCGCGAGGATCGCCTCGAGCCCCGCCCGCGCCTCGGACGTGAGGGTGTAGCTGTACGGGATGACGCGCACTCGCGCGGGCTCGCCCACCCACGCGGCGACGAGCCGGCGGTAGTACGGCTCATCGAGCGGCAGCGCGACGTTCTTGGCGCGACGCCGCTCGACCAGCCCCGCGACGATGGCGAGCACCAGCCGCGGGATGATGACGACGACCGCGACCGTGCCGGCCATGAGGTGCATCCACATCGCGGCGTTCTCGCTCGCGGGCGCGCGGATCGCCTCGATCGCGGCGACGTCGGGCACCGGGATGCCGGTGAGCCAGGAGCCCGGCGCGAGTGTCACGGAGAGGAGCGCGTGCACCTGCTCGGCGCCGAGGAACGTGCTCTCCCACGACGCGCGGTACTCGAACGCAAGCCCGCGCGTGTACAGGCCGGCGAGCACGCCGAGCGCGGTCGCGGCCGCCGCGAGGTGCAGCGCCCGCGCGGCGCGCGCGCCGTACAGCGGTGCGGCGACGCGCGCCCACTCGCGGGGCAGCGCGGCGAGCACGGTGCGGCGGGCGGCGGTCCCGGCATCCGCTCGGCTGCTGTCGCCGAGGCCGCCGCGCACCGACGCGATGCGGATCACGAGCGCTCGCAGCGGGCCGACCGCCCCGCCGCGGAGCACCAGCGGACGCACGAGCAGCCAGACGTACACGACCAGGTTCCACGCGACGAGCGCGAACACGGGCGGGGCGAGCAGGTTGATGCTCGACCCGCCACCGACCCGGTCGATGAGCACGCCGAACGCGAACGCGGCGACCACCGTCACGACGCCCACCCACGGCCGCCACCGGATGCCGCGCACCGTGCGCGTCACGGCGGGCTGGCGCGTGCCGATGCGCTCGAGCACGAGCTGCGCGCGCCGCCCGAGGAACACCTCGGCGCTCGCCCGCTCCCCCACGATGGCCGCCGCCGCCCGACTCGCCCACTCGCGGTCGGCATCCGTCCACAGCACGCGATCGCGGTCGGCCGTCTCGACGGCGCGCGCCGCGGTCGTGTCGAGGGCGGCGGACTCGTCCATATCGCGGAGTCTATTCCGGGGTAGCCACATTGCGGTGTGATGGCTGCCCGCGATCAGCCATGTACAGACTGCCGAGTTGATGCGCAGCTGAAGTTGAGGATCCGAGTTAACGCAACGAGCTACTGGCGGCTAAGCGCAGCGAGACTCACGGAATGCGACGCGCCTATGCTGAGCGGCGTGACAGACGATCGGCACAACGAGCAACGGTTTGAGTTCGGGTTGGTTCCCGACTCGCCCGAGACGCGTCTCTTCGTCGAGCTGAGCCACTTCGCAGGGGGAGATCTCTCACCCGCGGCGACCGCTCTAGGGCTCGCGACCGAGTTCTATGAACGCGAGGAGGCAGACACCGCTGGATTCCTTGTCGACTCGGCTGTTGTCGCCTACTGCCGGGCATTCGTCACCTCATCGGTGCGCGGAACTCGATCGCTGGAGAGCCACATCGCCACCCCTGCAGAGTTCACCGCACTCCACCAGACCATTCGTACGTACCGCAACACCACAGTCGCTCACTCGCAAAGTGAGCTCTCCATGACGTGGCCCCTCGTCGTCATCGACCGGAGTCAGGGCGGAAAGCCAACCGTGTGGGGGCCGACATTGGGCCAGCCGCTTCCGTGGACCATCGTCGAGGACTTCCGGCGCCTCGTCGATAGACTGCTCGATCTGCTCCACGAGATGATCGAGGATCTTCGGGTGCGGCTGGAGGCTGACATCCGATTGATGAGTGGCCGCACTCAGATTCCTGCCGAAGCACCATTCGTGGCGGCGTTGGATCGCGACTTCACCGCCCGAACGCAGCGGCAGCCCTACCCACTCCGGCAGACTCTCTACTGGTCGCGTACGGAGGCTCGGGTCGAGCCTGACAAGGGCGCATAGAGCGCCATTGGACCGCGTCCACCCTCGTTACCCGGCGAAATGCATCACGGCTCCACCACATCCGACCGACACAGCCACTTCCAGCCCAGAGGCGAGCGCGGCGTCGCGCTTTGTCCGTCGTGCTCAGCCCTAACTGGAGATTGGGAGAAGGGAACCGCCACTCAGCAGCGGGTCGGTACGCCGCTCGCTTTCGGGGAGGTCCATTGCTGCGGCAAGAAGGTTGCCGAGCCGGGAAGCGTCCTCCAACCCTTGGCCGTTTCCCGCCCAGTCGTCGAAGGTGAGCCTGATGTTCTCCTCCATGGTGATGATGTCCAAGACGGGCCCTCGCTTGTCTCGCTCGCGGAACCGCACGTAGCGTACGTCCGAGAGCGGGAACTCGCGCTCGATAGCGCCCTGTTTGCGCACTGCGTTCTGTGCCGAGATGAAGAAGCGTTCCGGCGTCACTCCGAGGTAGGCGTTCTCGCCGACGAGGCGGTCGATATTGACGTCGGCGATGGCCAGTAGCGGTTCCTCGTCGCGCATGGCCCAGCGAAGGATCCGCAGGACCTCCTCGGGCACAGCCTCGCTGAACACCGCGAGAGGCGGGTCAAGGGGAACAGGTCTCGTGTACGCGACATTGCGAAGCTCTGCAACCCGTTCGGCCAACGCCGCAGCCATGGCAACGGCGTCCCGGATGCTCCGACGTTTGGTGGTGAACGGCAGACTGCGCTCGCCCGGCAACTCAGCGATCAGACGACACTGACGTTCAAGACCAGCGAGAAGGTCGGCCACGTCCGTCATGGCTCGTGTGTGCTCTCGCTCAGTCTCGGCAACCACTTCAGCCAGAAGTCGTTCATTCTCGACGGCACTCGCCTCATCGCGGCTGATGTGTCCGGCACGCAAGACCTGCGCTCGGTACCAGGACCACTCCGCCATGAGCATGCCGTGCGAGTCGGCGAGGATCTGTTCGATGTTCTTCTGTATGTGGGCTCGTCGTGTCGCGCTGTCAGTATCGAGCGCCTTGATGTGGCCGCGCACCAACGACATGAAGAGATGCCGCTGCTTGCGAAGGTCTGCGTCCTTGGTCGCGATTGAGGCGAAGACGTGGTCGTTCACGGCGCCCGCCGCTTCGGCTTCACGCACAGCGCGCATCGTCGTCTCGTGAAGGCCGAGCAGCGTCGCCCACTGGTCCTCGTGCAGAGCACGGAGTACATCGCGAGTGAGTTCGATGTTCTCGTCCAGACGACGTGAGATCGATGCCAACTGCACCTGAATCGCGAGGAGGGCGGCGGCCGGTCCGATTGCAGCGAGGATTCCTACGCTCTGCGCGCCTGTCGCCGGTGCCCAGCGCACCGAGTGGGCGATCTTCCCGTCGCTCGTGACGAGCGAACCGAGGTTCCAGCCACCCGAGGTCATCGGTTGCGCCGTATTGAGCGCCTCCAAGGTCTCGGGCGCCAAACGCACCAGCCCTTGCACGTCCATCGCATTCTGTATGCCTTGCGCCGCCAAATTGCCGAGGCCCGACGCCATTGCCAGCTTGTCGGCTAAGCGCTGGGTGGTCTGAGCGCTCAGCATCTCGAAGGGGATCAATTTGAGGTCGTCGGGTGCGTGGTCTGCGAAGAGCACGGCCACCCCCAGCTCGATCTCAACCAAGCTGACCATCGGCTCATCGATCGGTGCGACTGCTGCTTCGCTGGGTCCTGATTCTGACAATGACACGAATACTCTTCCTCGCTCGGCTCGAGCAATCTACGGGAAGGAGACTCATGCGGTTTGCGATGGTCTCGCGTGCGAACTGACCGTCGCCTAGTCAGTCTTCTCATACCTGATTGACGACGAGATCCTGCGCGCCTATCGCAACCCGCGCGGGCATCGGCATTCTGCGACGGCTTCACGATGATCATAGGAGCAGACCGACCCGCCCTTGGCGAGCGGGACCATCCCGGCGCCGCGCCCGCCGATCGCGGTGCCGGGCATGCCGCTCATCCAGCTGCACGATCCGCCGTCGCAGCACGGTGAGCAACGCCACCACGTGCCGGCGTCGGTGCGGCTCCAGCGCGCCACCCGCATCGAGCGCGCCGGCCCGGTCGGCGATGGAGCGCAAGCGGATCACGGTGTCGCGCCGCCACGCCTGGTAGGCGTCGTCGGGGCGGGCTGCGAGCCGATCGAACCGGTCGTCGATGATCGCGAGGCGCAGCTCGAGTGCCTGTACGTCGGCGAAGAACTGCAGGCGGTCGATGTGATCGACCGGTATGCCGTCGGCGCGAAGCTGCGCGTCCAGGCGTGCGGTGAGGGGTGAGTCCGAGCCCATGTCGGTGCTCCTTGCTGACTCCAGCCGTAGCCGAAGATTCCGACGCTAGTGCGCGCCACCGACATCCACTCGCTACGGCAGCAGAGGTGCCTTACACCCGCTAGCGCGGATGCTGCAAAATCCGCCGCAAGAGAATGCACCACCATCAGCATCTTCCGCGAACCAGGCGCAATTGCGCTCCCATGCAAATAGCGCCAGAGACCACCCGAGGCACCGTCAAGTGGGACGCTGCGGCAAGGTCGCGCTCAACTGCCGACCCAAAGGGGCCGCGCTCGATTGGCCCCACCCACCCACGGGAACGAGGCGCAATAGGCGATTCCAAGCATGCATCGCAGCAGGCGTGGAATCGCCCGCACCGCTCTCAAGCCGGTAGGAGGCCGCGGGTGCGGGGCCTGAGAAGGGGTCAGACACACAGCACTACTGGGACACAATGAGGGGTGCACATCTCTCACGAAAACCGGCAGATGCAGCATGCCCCGCATGCGGGATTCGTCGGGTCGCGAGGTGGGGTCAACCGCGTCGATCGCCCGGGAGCCGCTCGCAAGCTCGTCTATCTTTGGTGACATGCGGAACGATGCCGACCTGGTTAGCCTGCTCACCCCGTCCACGGAGACGAGTCCGGAGGACCGGCTCTACGAACTTGCCAACACAATCTCGAACATCGTCAGTAGCTATGACGATCCTTACGACGCGTTCGCGGAATTGCTGCAGAACGCACTCGACGCAGTTGCCGAACGCTCGACCCGCGGAGAGAAGGACTATGTCCCAAGGGTTCAGGTGAGTGTCGACAGGAGTAACCGAACCCTCTCGGTCGAGGACAATGGCACTGGGATCGCGTGGCAGGATCACCAAGCGGCAGTGCGTCCCAATTACTCGCTCAAGAGGCGCCTCGGCCAGAGCACCTCGCGCGGCGAGAAGGGAGCCGCGCTGACGTTCTTGCAATTCGGCGGTGCTGAGTTCAGCCTTTCGAGTCGTTCCGGAGGAGAACAAGGCTGGTCCTACACGCTCAGCGACGGGCGCGACTGGTTCGAAGAGACGGTCAAACTCCTCGAGGACGGGCGCGTGTTCGACGATAAATTGGGAGAGTTCCCCGTTTCAAGCTTTTCTCTTGGGCCTCTGGATGAGAAGGACACTCTCACTCAAGGCACCAGAGCCTCGGTTAAGTTCATCGACGACCGGCTTACGGACCTGTTGGGGGAAGACTACAAAGTGGCCTTCTCGCGCCTCGAGTACTTACTCCGCACTCGTACCGGGCTGGGGTTCATGGTCCCCGATGACGACCGCGACCGTCTCGAAGAATGGCAGAAGAGTCTCGTCGTCTCGATCACGCTCGACGCCGACGACGATGCGCTCACCCCTGGGTTCCTATATCCACACGAGCTCGCCAAGCGCAGCGGATCGCGAAAGGCCTCGATGCTGACCTCTCCGACCGCGAATAGCGAATTGATGTACGACCACTTCGATAAGGCATGGCTCAAGCGCTACGTGCCCAAGGTAGTTGGGAACCCGAAGCACGCAGAGGTCATCGATCGCTTCGATGTGACCGGCTACGTCGCGTACGCCTTCAAGAATGACTGGTACGAAGAAGTCACTCAACAGCATCTTTCGCTTCCCGAGGATGCCGGCGACAGTTCGCTCTCAGAGACACTCATCCAAGTCAATGGCGGGTTCCTCGTTGCGGTCAAAGATTTCCCCACCGGTCGCCGCAAGGCGTTTCTCCACCGTTCTGGTGCAGAGCACAAGAGCCGCACGTTTGTCTGCGTGAACCTCGCTGGCGACTATAAGCCAGACTACGGCCGGAAGAATCTGGCGTCTGACGCACATGCCTTCGTCCTAGATCTCTGTAAGGAGTTAATCGCCTTCGCTTCCGGAAAGAAGTCCAACCTCTACCGCGGAACAGCGCAGTCCACCCATTCGGCGAAGAACGCCGCCGACGCACTTGAATCTCTCAAGGAAGACGCGGTGCGCTTAACCAAGAGAGGAGTGCTGCTCGTGTCCGGCGAGCCAGACCTCCGGCGCGCGCCCGCGACCGAAACGGAGGTCGTGGCGGAGTTCCTGCGACTGGTCGCGATTGACTCTTTGCCAGGATTCCATGTCTACGGACTCCTCGCCCGTGGAATGTTGGACGGCTACTTTGACTACACGTTGATCGACAAGGCCCATGCCTTCGATGAGTTGGACCGGCCACTCGGCGTCGCCTTCGCGGACGGCCAACCCATGAAGTACCGGGGCCAATGGATGGAGTTCAAGATCACATCGGACGGGCTGACGGACGATTTTGATCGGGACCCGGGCCAACCTGGCAAGAAGTACTTCGGTCAAGTGGACCTGCTGGTCTGCGAGTCGGTCGACAGCGCGACCGACAACTACGACATCCTCGAGGTCACTTCAGATAACTACGAGGAGCGAAAGTACTACGGGGTCACACACATTCTCCGCAGCGCAACCAACAACGACCATGCAGTGCAGGTCATCTGCCTTCGGTCACTCCGTGCCACAATCGCCGCCCAAGTTGGTGGGTCACCACTGACGCCCGTCGAGCCGGTCGAAGGCGAGTAGCGAGGGACGCTTTGGCAGGGGCATTCGTTTCGGGCTGGAGGCGAAGTGAAGTGAACCCTTACTCGATCAAGCCGCCAGTCGGAGTCGGCTCTCGATTCGCCATACGCTCGTTTCGTGCTCTACGCAGGGCCCGAACGCCAACATAGATTGCGAGCGGCACGATCGTCGCCCATAGGATCTTGCCGACCATCTGGCCCACGATGCTCTCGAACGTCAGCGGGAATCCCGCGATCCAAAGGAAGAGCACCGTGTCTACCGGCGCGGAGACGCAGTTCGAGATGAGCGCAGCCCGAACGAAACCGCGCGGGCGAGCCCAAAGGAACACGAGCATGTCTGCGACTTCAGCGACGAGGAAGGCAACCGCAGAGGCCAACGCGAGCGCGGGCGTCGCGAGGAACCACGAAAGCGCCAAACCGACTGCCATTCCGAGGAGCACACCGCGGACGCCGAGGTAGGTGTGGACGAAGTCGCGCGATAGGAGCGCGAATCCGGCCGCATACGTTCCCGCCGAGACTACAAGCCCGAACCCCACCGGAACCAGACCAAAGTTCGCGGAGAGGATATTCGCGGCAACGATGGCTCCAATGTAGACGGCGAGCGCGATCGCTCCACGGAACACATTGCGACGGTCATAGACCTTGGCGTTCAAAACTGCTCCTGCTAGTTGGTCCTGGCGACCATGACAGTGATGCGACTGCATCATGGCTGTGAATGCTCTCGAAGTTGCGAACGTGGATCGAGTGCCGAAGACCGCGGGCGCGGCATGTTGAGGAGAGATCTCGAACCATATCCTCAACGAAGGCGGGGCGGTCGTACGCCTCCATCGTGATCCAACGCTCGTCCGGGCGTTTGATCACGGGGTAAATGGGGCACGAGCCAACTTGACGCGCGAGCGAGAACATCTCGCTCAGAGTGAGCGGATACAGGTCATCGGCGTCGCCCGTTACCGACAGCGTCACGGCACTTCGCTGATTGTGTGCGCCGTACTCACTAATCGCTTTGCTGCAAGGGCAAAGACTCGTGACGTGCGTTGTCAAGGTCGTCGTCATCGTCGCTGACTCTGCCGAGCCTTCAATGGAGAATCGGACATCGGCGGCCTGCCAGGCCGCCACATCCGAGACAGGCGCTCGAACCTCGAACGAAACTGCAAGATCGAACGAGATACGAGCTTCCGTTGCGTCGAGGCGATCGGCTGCGGTCGCGATCAACGCGTGGGCGCGCCGAGGATCGAACTCACGCAGCTGGACGGCGAGCGTCTCGACCATGCGACTCATGTGTGTACCGCGCCGGTCTGGCGCTAAGGGGACGACGAAGTCCGCAGAGCCCACGCCGGCGGCATCCACTTCGCCATCAATGATGCGGATGGGAGTGCGTACACCCGCGACTCCTACCGCATCCAGTTCAATCCCGCGTCGGTCAACTTCGTCCTGGATGTCGGGCAGCGCATGGGCCAACTCGGGGAGCATCATTGGCCTCCGTTCGATTCACCGCGATACGTACACCGTGAACGCGGGGTTTCGCTCACAACGATCGCGTGGAGGAGTGGGAGTGCGACGCTGAGCCTGTCCCACATCCAACGCGCGAGGTGCTCGCTGGTCGGATTCTCGAGGCCTTCGATGTCGTTCAAGAGGCGATGATCGAGCTGTGCAGAGATCGGTGCAAACGCAGTTGAGAGGTCACCGAAGTCCTGGACGAAGCCGCTCTCGTCATCAACGGCGCCGCGCACATGGACCTCGACCGTGTAGGAGTGCCCGTGCATGCGACCGCACTTGTGCCCGGCGGGGACATTCGGGAGAAAGTGGGCGGACTCGAACGAGAACTCGCGGGAAAGTTCGGCGTAGAAGGTCATGCGATTCCCAAGTATTTGTGTGTCTGGAGGCTGAGCTGCCACGTCGGGTGGTTCAGGCAGTATTCGACTGCGAGCGCGGTGTTTACGCTGATGTCGGGGCCGTCCATGGGCTGAACTCGATAAGTTCCGAAGTCGAGATGCTCGAAGCTCGACGGATCCACGCCCTTTTGTGGATAGACGAACTTGAGTTCGTCCCCACGCGTAACCACGAGATCGGCCCCGATTTTCGGACTAACGCAAAGCCAGTCGACACCCGCCGGAGGGATCCGCGTGCCGTTCGTCTCAACGGCTACGTAGAAACCCCGTCGGTGGAGCGCCTCGATGGCTGGCTCGTCAAGTTGAAGCAGCGGCTCGCCGCCTGTGCAGACGACCATCCGATTGGATGCCCAACCGACCGGCCACGCGGCTTCAACCGCGTCAGCAAGCTCATCGGCCGTGGCGAACTTGCCTCCACCCGGACCATCCGTTCCGACAAAGTCCGTGTCGCAGAACTGGCAGATAGCGCGAGGGCGGTCGCGCTCACGCCCGGTCCAGAGGTTGCAGAGGCTGAACCGGCAGAAGACTGCTGGACGACCGGCGTGCGTTCCCTCCCCCTGGAGGGTGTAGAAGATCTCCTTGACCTTGTACGACATCAGGCAGCTTGATAGGAAACGGGGTCGGCGAACCCAGCCTCCTGAAATCCACGGATCCGCAGCAGACACGAGTCGCAGTGTCCGCACGAACGGCCCTCGTCATCGGGGTCATAGCATGACAGCGTCAGCGAGTAGTCGACTCCGAGCTCTGTGCCGGTCTGGACGATGTCGGCCTTCGTCATTGAGATCAGCGGAGTGTGGATCTTCAGTCGTGCACCCTCGACGCCGGCGCGCGTGGCAAGGTTCGCCATCGTCTCGTACGCTTCGATGTACTCGGGCCGGCAGTCGGGGTAGCCCGAGTAGTCGAGCGCGTTGACACCGATGAACACATCAGTTGCTCCGACCACTTCGGCGAACGCAAGAGCGAAAGAGAGGAAGATGGTGTTCCGAGCGGGGACGTAGGTGACTGGAATTTCCTCCGCGGAGAGGTCTCCAGCATTTTCGTGCTTGGGAACCTCTGTCTCCGACGTGAGTGCCGAACCACCAAAAGTCCTCAGGTCGATGTCACAGACGACGTGCTGTGCAACACCCTGAGCCTTCGCCACACGCTTCGCTGCTTCAAGTTCCACGACGTGACGCTGGCCGTAACGGAAGCTCAGCGCATACGGCTCGTAACCCTGGTTCTTAGCCAGTGCGAGAACGGTGGTTGAATCGAGGCCTCCACTGAGGAGAACAATTGCCTTGCGCTTGGACACGTGAGCCTCCGCTCTTTCTGACGTTTGCACGCACCGCAATGATAGATCGAAACTGTCGCGTACAGTAGCATCGAATCACGCGCAGTTAGGTGGTGTTACTGTTGGAGAAACTCACGATCGTCGTGACCTGCACCGACCGTAAGTCACTTGTAGTTCCCGAGCAGCGGATGCTCCGCTCGCTGCCTAACTCAGTTTCCAAAGCGCCCGTGTGGACCCAGCGGATCGAGTCCGCTGATACGGTCACCCTCCTGAGGAACCTCTACCAAGGCGACGCCTGGGCTCAACTTCCGCGCCTCGAGGACGCCTCACGCGCCATCGGATTCGAGCCAACGACATACGTTGCGTCGGCTGGACTGGGGTTGCGCCCGGTTTCAACCCCAGGACCAGCCTACGGCGCAACATTCACTCCGAATTCGCCGGACTCCGTGCCAGGTTCCGCAATACAGCAACGAGCGTGGTGGGACCACTTGAATAGATGGAACGGATCCGGGGGGCATCTTCCCGACGGCATTCCAACGCTCTTCGTCTTGTCTCGTCGCTATGCCGACGTGTTGGCGCCGCTCGTCGCGAAGACCGCCGTCGCCAGCCCGGTACTCGTCATCGGGGGGTCGGAGGCAATCGCACCCTCGCTGCGATTGCCAGCCGACGCCAAACTCCGTTCCGCACTAGGGGGCACACTCGGTGCGCTCAACATGCGTACGGCTGTCGCGTGGATGGAGAGACTAACCTCTACCGTCATCGATTCCACTCGCCATCGAGAGTTATGGCACAACTGGGCGACGCGAGCCAGCCGACATGAGCGCCACGAGAGAATTCCGCTTGCGGACCACGAGGTCCTTAAAGCGGTCCGTCGGATCCGCACTCAGGAACCGACCATCAGCAAGACTCGCGCGCTCCGGTCACTACGCGAGAACGGCTATGCGTGCGAGCAGAAGCGTTTCGGGCAACTGTTTGAAGCGTTCGAGGAGGAGCATCGTGGCACAAGAGTGGATTGAACGGCGGGCTCTTCGTGTGCTCCAGGGCGAGATCCCGCTTTACCTCTTCACGCTTGCGGCGGAAGAAGTGGATCAAGTCGCCGACGTGGCCAGGATCTCACGTGATCAGGCCGGCAAGCTCATTGGCTACCAACGGCCGGAGAAGCGCAAACATGTGAAACAGATCCAGGACTACCTGGATAGTGAAGACGTGCTCTTCCCCAACGGGCTCATTCTTGCCCTGCCTAGGGAAGTCCGGTTCAAGTCCAGCCGAGGTCCCGGTGTAAGCGATGGCCTCGCGACGGCGGGCACATTGGAGATTCCTGTCGTCAATGGTGAGGGAGGGCCGCGGCCCGCTTGGATCGTGGACGGCCAGCAGCGCAGTCTCGCTCTCGCCCGGACCCGGAACCGGCGTCTCCCCGTTCCTGTCGCGGGCTTCGTTTCGGATGACCTGGAAGTGCAACGCGAGCAGTTCCTCAGGGTGAACACCGTGCAACCGCTGCCCGTTGGGCTGGTCACTGAATTGCTGCCCGAGATTGCGCGCGTGCCGTCAACGCGAATGTCGACGCGACAACTGCCTTCCGCCCTCGTTGACATGCTCAACTCCGACCCGGACTCCCCCTTCTTTGGGCTAATCCGACGTGCGTCGACGGCAACCGAAGCCCGCCCGAGTGCGATCGTGACTGACACCGGACTGGTCGAGGCGTTGCGCGAGTCTGTTGAGTCTCCATCAGGGGTGTTGTTCCCCTATCGGAACATCGCGGCCGGCACCACAGATACCGAAGGAATCCGACGAACTCTGCTGGTCTATTGGAACGCTGTTCGCGAGACGTTCCCGTCCGCGTGGGGCAAGAACCCGACGGAGTCACGTCTCATGGGTGGCGTCGGCATTCGTGCGATGGGACGCCTGATGGAACGCGTCATGGCGCACGTGGATGTCGACTCTGCGGATGCCGCCGCGCAAGCGCGCCTCGAAGTCGGCCGCATTGCCTCTCAATGCCACTGGACAAGCGGCACCTGGACCGATCTGGGGCTTCCGTGGAATGAGCTGCAGAACACTCCTCGGCACATCAGTGCGCTCTCCAACTTCCTCGCTCGCGCCTATCTTGCAGAGAGAGCGGCCGCGCGTTGAAGTTCTACTTCCCTGACAGCCAGGACCTCGTGAGTCCGACGTATGACTTCGAGCATGATGAATACCTGCCGACGCGCGTTCGGCAGCGTGACGATCGCTACGCTCATGAAGTTCTGGACTCGTCTCCGTACCACGGCTTCCTCGTCAGCAAGGCGATCGTCGATGGCAGCGTGTCAGGCTCTGGGAAGTACACCTCGTCGCAGAGAGCCCGTCTCTACCGCATGGGTGCCAGACGCTTCTTCCGCCTCCCGGATGAGATCGCGACTCTCGGCGACAACGGCGCGTTCAATTACGTGGCCGAGGAGGTGCCGCCGGTTACTGTCGACGACACTCTCGATTTCTACGAAGAGTGCGGGTTCGACGCGGGAGTCAGTGTCGACCACATCATCTTCGGGTACGACGGCACGGCCGGACTGGACAACGCGGACCCCGCGTGGATCCGACGCCGAGAACTAACGCTGGAACTCGCCGCTGACTTCCGTCGACGAGTCGAGGAACGAGGCTCGCGGATCGAACCTGTCGGCGCCGCGCAGGGCTGGAGTCCCGCGAGCTACGCCGACAGCGTCGCGCGACTCCAGGAGTTTGGTTACACCCGCGTTGCGCTCGGAGGCATGGTTCCGCTGAGGACGAAAGACGTGCTCTCATGCCTTCATGAGATCGACAAGGTGCGGCACCCGTCGACCGAGCTGCATTTGCTCGGCCTGACCCGTGTAGATGCGATGGACGAGTTCTCCCAACTCGGCGTGACGAGCTTCGACAGCACCTCGCCCTTTCGGCAAGCGTTCATGGACGACCGGAACAACTTCCACACACCGAATGGTGCTCACGTTGCGTTACGCGTGCCGCAGGTCGATGGCAACCCGACTCTTCGCCGAGCGATCCTCGCAGGCACAGTCTCCCAGCAGGATGCCATCGCAGCGGAACGCCGAGCGCTGCGAGCGCTGCGGGCGCTCGACGGCTCCCGTTTCGGAATCGACGACGCGCTTGATGCACTCGGGCACTACGAAACGGTCATGGGCGCAAAGAAGAGTTACCTCCCGGCGTACGAGCAAACTCTCGTCGCCGCACCGTGGGCCGCCTGCCGGTGCAGCCTGTGCCGTGAGCACGGTATCGAGATCGCAATCTTCCGAGGCACCGAGCGGAACAAGCGCCGCGGCTTCCACAACTTGACAGTTCTCGCCAGCAAGGTATCTGCCCTCACCGACCGGAGTTCTTCGCCCACTTATGTCTAAGCTGCCAATCGTTCTCCCTGCGATCCGGATTCGTCAGGGCAATCAGTTCATCTTCGCGTTCGGCATCGACGGAAAGCGCGTACACGAGTTTGCCGCGGTAAGCCGCGTGCACCGCACCGATCAGACGCTGGCGGGGTATCAGCGACCCGAAGTGCTGTCGCACATTCGCGCGATTCGTCGCTACCTTGAGTCGGATGCGGCGCTGCTCCCCAACGCGATCGTCCTCGCATTCGACGACCGGGTCGAATTCAAGGCGTTAGATGCCGGGGCATCCGCGGCCGCGTACTCAACCGTTGGTCACTTGGTCATTCCGGTCGATCCCGAGTTGGCCGACGATGAAAAGCCCGCATGGCTGGTAGACGGCCAGCAGCGTAGCGCGGCAATTCGCGACGCTGACGTTGATGAGTTTCCCGTGGCAGCTGTCGGTTTCATCGCACGGGATGAAGCCGAACAACGATCGCAGTTCATCCTCGTGAATAACACGAAGCCACTTCCGAAGGGTTTGATTCACGAACTCCTTCCGACGACCTCTGCGGAACTACCCGCCGCGTACGCACGTCGCCGACTCCCTGCAACCGTCTTGAACTTCCTGAACTTCGGAGCCGGTGGAGGCGAAGGCCCATTCACGGGACGGATCAGCACTCCCACAATGGCGAACGGGTTTATCCGCGACAACAGCGTCCTCAAGATGATCGAAAACAGCCTGTACGAGGGAGCGCTCTATCAGTACCGCGATCCCGAGGATGGCACCGGCGATATCCCATCCATCCTCATGCATTTGAACTACTTCTGGGGTGCGGTCGAGCGTGTCTTCCCGAGCGCCTGGCGTCTTCCCCCGACCAAATCGCGCCTCACACACGGCGCAGGAATTCAGTCCCTGGGATACGTTATGGACTCGCTCACCGAAGGAGTGCCCGCCGCGGAACTGCCGGGGCTCGGCATCGAAGAGATCCTCGTTGATCTGCGGGAACACTGCGCCTGGACTGAGGGCACGTGGGACTTCGGGCTAGACCAGACACGCCGCTGGAACGGCATCCAGAACACGCCGAACGACGTGCGCCTGCTGACGAGCCACCTACTGCGCGCGGTGCGCGGCCATGAGGCGTCAGTAGCTACTCGTCGGTGAATCGCAACCCCTTTTCTATTGCACGCATCATCGATCCCGACCCACATCCATCGGCATACGCAATGCGCGCCTCGCGGGCGTGGGCCTGGATGAACCCCGTCGCGGCGTGGGTTGCTCGGCGCGTAGCGAGCACGATCAGTCGAGCTCGCCGCGTTTGGTCCCGTAGGGTGTCATTCCCTACTTTTGCCGACGAAACGGACACGTGCACACCGGGGTATAGGCGTTCGACAGCCGCCTTCGCACGGGCGAGCACCGCCGTCTCCAAGCTGTAGAGGAGTATCGACTCGGGGAACCCGTTCGCCTCCGACTCAGCTTCATTCTCGGTGTCGGTGTCGGTGTCGATGCTCCAGTCCCATTGGAGATCGACATCGCTCGTTGCGAGTTCGCCAAGGACGCGGTCCGCTTCGGTGAGGCGATGTCGCTGAGCGTGCAGCGAATCCAACGCTGTAGAAACAAACGATTGCTGAACGGTTCGGTCCGCGGAAGGAGACGTGACGACCAAGTCAGCGATGTCGATCGCCGCCGGAGCGGTCGCCACTGAGGCCCAGCGACCTCGGAAGTCCTTGTCTGTGAGGTAATCGAGAACGTCGCGATATGCATCGACGTTGGGACCTCCGCGAAGGAAGATTGCCATCAGGGCAGAAATCGCGCCGAGATCGCTGGGGGTCAGGCTGTCGCCGACCAAATGCCGGCGTATCAGCGCCTCGGAGGTACGCCAAGCAGGCTTCGCGTACTCATCGCAGTCGATGATTGCACCAAGCCCCGCGAAGAGACGAGTGGCTGCTGAGTCGGGGAGTTCATCGATGGCAGTGGCGAGTTCCGCATCGACCTCACCTGGCGCAGGCCAAGTGGCCGCGAGATCCACCTCCGGGCTATCTGCGTGATCGCTGTGCAGCGATGCGAGCCAACTGAGCCAAGAATTCACGGCTGGCTTGGTGTCGGTGGCCTCCATCTCAGCCACCGGTTCCGACTCCGGCGATTCCGCCTCAGTGGCCCGGGAGCGCTCCTCGGCCGGTGCGGCGTATGGCGACGGATGGCGGCTCTTTCTCGCGACCTCATCGAGCAGTCCGCGGAGCGCTTTTGGCGCTTCAACTTCATTACCTAGGAGGCCGTCCGCGAGCGAAGCGTCGCCCCGGGCGAGAGCAACTATCGCTGCAGCAGCCCACGCGTCTGCACTGTCTGTCATGACGAGGCTGCCATCGACAAGGAGTGCGATGTCTGCCGGGTACGCGCGCATCCGATCGACCAACTCGGCTGAGTCAGGGCGGTCGCGAGTGCTGGCTCGGTACCAGGCGGCCAGAATTGCCTCACGGACCATTCGTGGAGGTTCGGTAAGAACGACGGTCGGCAGCGCTGCGTCCTGCAGGATCTCGTCGTCCTCGCCCAACTGACCGAGCCGACGGATTCGAAGGAAAGCGATGTTCTCGTGTGAGATCCCGCCTGTTCGCTCGATGTCTTCTAGCAATTCCAAGGATGTCGCGGCCTGGCCCGCCGCCAACGATGTCTCGAAGTCCCGGAGCAACCGTCCGACAGGGCGGACAATCCGAGAGATTCGCGGCGGGCGATGCTCAAGGGTTGAAACGAGCCGGTTGAGGGCGGTGAACATGCCTTGTTGCGCCGACGGGGTCGGCGGACGCAGGACGTAGGTGGTGCTTGCTCCGAAGGCCGCAAGCACCGCAGCATCGATCGGATCGTCCGCCCTGAGCCGCGCGAGGCGCCCATCGAATTCAGCCCAGTTCTGAGCTACCGCTGCGTAAATGAGGGTTCGCATTCGCGCGGCGTGGCTCGGCGTCCAGCAGACGATGTACGCACAGGCCGTCGGCCATCCTGAGTCCTTCCGGGGAAGGACCAGCGGCGCTTCGCCCCGTTCGTCAAGTGCGCCTAGAAATCGCTCGAGGTACGTGGCCGATGGGTGACTACCTTCCCGATTGGGCCATGTGGTGTTCGGAACCGAGAAAAAGGCATCGAGGAAATGGTCGTTCGAAGGCATCGTGCTCATGCAGTCCTCCACCTGACACCGAACTCAAGTCGACTCTTGGCGGCTTCCGTTCGGTCGACTACCAGTTCGATGCTCTCCTCGTGCAGGTTCAGCCCATTCCACGTGAAGTTCATCGATCCCTTCAACAGCCAGTCGTCTCCGCACAGCACTTTCTCGTGAAGATCGGGACTACTGAACACGGACAACCACTGCTTGTCGCAGCGACGCCGAATAGTCTCCAGGAACACATCGTTGTGACGGTCCTCCCGAACGGCGACGTTGACGAGAGTTCCTTGCATGGTGAGGTGGGCGAGCACGTCGCTCAATATAAGGGCGTTGGCGTCGAGGTCCTCGGCGATGGCGGAGAATTCTCCAGTCCGGTTCTCGATCACGGGGATGTCACTCACCCAGCCGGTCACGAGCCACAGTTCCTGACTCGGCGCAACGAGTTCCGACACGAGAACCGCACTGAGGACGTCAGAGATCGCGACGCCGTTCCTGGGTCGGGTTCGGATCGTTCGGTTCAACGTCACTGATGTCCCTCCGCGAGCACGATCGTGGCGACAAAGTGACGTCCTTGCCGGTCCACCCGTCGGACGACCCCGTAGACCCTGAGCGGGCCGGTATCGACCGGGAGTGCCGTCAAAGTCCTCAGAGCCTTCGCAAGTTCCGCACGGTGCTCCACGAGGGATCGAAGACGCACGACTCGGTCGCGCGAAATCACCCGAAGGTAGTCCGAGGTCCACCCATCGGGCATGAGATCGATGAATTCGGATCTGTCCGCCACGACTGCCTCGAGTACACCCCGCTCGCGTAGACGGTTCGGAACGTAGGGTTGCCAATCATTGAGCGCACTGTTCCGCGCGACCGTTCCACGGAGCCAGAGAGTCGCGTACGCTGAATCGGCGTTCATCGGCGCGATCGCTCGGCCGAGTGCGCCACTTGCTGCGTGGTACGCGATCACGCGAGCGTCAATCTCGACCCCAAGATGGGCTTCGGCGCCCACCCATTTCTCGACGAGGAAGGCGGTGATCTGGTCCGTCACCGAGGTCGCCCCGGGTCGGAGCGCACGTGATCCGAGTGTAGACATCAGCAGGTGCGACGGCACACCGTCGTGCTCACGGAGTACACCCCGAATGCCCTCAACGGCAATGTCCAAGTCCGACGACGAGGTCCCTGCTCGATACCGATTGATCGCCGCCGTCAGTGACGAACTCGAGTCCACCAGTTGTCCAACTGCCCAGCGCATCGACGAATCGAGATCGTCGTACTCGCTCCTTTCGCAAATCGCCGACACCAGATCCCAGAACCGTCGCGGATCTGCGGCGTAGTCGCGCTGGAACTCCTCGAGGAGGCCGAGGCCACCGAGTTCAGTTTCGGAAACGATAATCCGATAGACCTCGGCATCGGTGTCGACGATCGTGTCGACGACCAGGTCTGAATCCTGCGCATCAGGTACCCGACGATGAATCGCGGCGAGCACCGCCGAACCGAGGGTGTCCAGCACGGAGCGGGTGAGGAGATCCTCGGTAGCGATGCGGATGTCCGGATCGATGAGCAGTTGAGCATGCTCATCGAGCACGTCGTTCACCAGTGGGATACGGGCGAAGGATTTGAGTTCATCGGCACGCTTCGTGCTGACGTGGGCATGGGGATCAGATGAACGGTAGATCGTCTGGAAATACTCGTCAATGTGCGCGCTCCACGCGCCGCGAAGCGTCGTTTGGAGCGCCATCGTCGGATCCTGATGCGTAAGACCGTTCCGCGCATACGCAACGAGGAAGAGATCCGCAAGCCATTGTCTTGCGAACGCGTTGGCCACATCGGCGAGTCGCTGATCCTCTGCAATGCGGGTCCGGAACGCAAGCGTGCGCCAAGCCGGTCCTCGCGCGAATTCTTGTAGAAGCAGACTGCGCACCGCACGCATACTTCCATTGATCTGGAAGGCGTCCACCTCGAGTTCAAAGCCAAGCGCGGCCGGCGCATCACCGTGGGCGTACCGCGTCATGTGCGACTCGCGAGCGCCGTTCTTCATAACGATCTCGCCATCGGACCCGATCGCCATACGCCGCACCGTTAACGGGTTGCCCGTGGTGTGAAGTGCAAACCCGCATGACTCGACAAACTCCCCCCAGTGTGTCTGATCGGGGAAGTCTGCATCGCTCAGCCCAGTTTCAGGTGCAATGACGGCGGTACGCCACACCGGCATCGCATTCGATGTGTCTTGGACATCGGGGGACGGCGCAGCGAGTCGCAAGCTGAGTGGCCGCACGACCAAGTAATGTTCACCTTCCTCCGTCGTCCACTCCCCCATGTTCTGCCCGGCCGCGACGAAGTCCGTCAGTTGGAGCTCACCGGATCTCCCCGGCGGGGCGATCCAGGTCCGGTGGGAGGCGTGCTGGAATCCGAACCGACGGCTCACGCGCCCCGGTGCTGCTTCGCGCAATCCCGGCAGAATCGGCATAGTGACTTCGTCACTCGTTGACATATTCGACGGAAGTTCGAACCGAATATCAGGACTGTTCAGCGCGTCGAAGAGCGCGCCCGTCATGAATTCAGGGAGCGGCGATCCACCGGGGGACATCGAGTCTCCGTTGGCCAGGCGCCATTCGGACCGAAGGCGCTTCAAGGCGGTGGGAACGACCGACAGAAGCAATGACCTGGGCTCGTCCCAGAGAAGTGCCCCTGCCTCTTCCTCAGTGATCCTGAGAGACCAGGCGAGGAAGGCCTGTAGATGCGACTGCGCCGCAGGGTCGCTCACGATCCGGTCGAGTTCATCTGCGAGCGCGAGGAAGGGCCTCCGTGCCTTGTCGGCACTGCGTGGAGGAGAGAGGAGTTCGCGAACATCACTTCGAAGCCGCCGGTGCAGCAAGTCGACAAGCGAGTGCGTGGCCTGAATCTTCTCGACGAAGCGATTGCGGATAGGCAACGACCGGATCTCGATCTCGGGATCAAGCAGACGCTCGTACGACTGATACATGACCCTGTCGCGCCCGAAGTCAGAGAGCACGACCACGGTGATCGGGCGCATCGTTAGCGAGCGGCCAGCGCGACCTCGCCGCTGGACGAACGATGCCATATCTCGCGGCGCCTTGTGCTGGACAACGAGACCGACCCTCGGGTCGTTGAAACCCACCTCAAGTGACGCCGTTGCGACGATGACATCCGCCGCAGAGTCGACGCCACGGTCCTGGGACGACGTACGAGCTACGGTCAGGCCACCAGGAAGTCGGCCGAGTTGCTCCGCCAGGTTCCACGCCTGCCCGTCACGGTACCGAGCCGCTCCCTGCGGCGCACCTTGAACCCGCAGTTCGGCCAATCGCTTCCTAGCGTTCGGTCGGCCGTTGAAGTAGCCCTCGGCGTCCCGCAGGTCATCAAACAGACGGTTCGTTACATCAAGATCGTCGGTGAAGACAAACGCCGAGGACCCGAACATCCCCGGTTGCCGATCGAGCATTCGTGCTGTCAGCATCACGGTCTGGATCGTTGTGGAGAGCAATGATCCGCCGGATGATGGGTCCCCCCGAAGCACAAGTCCGTACTCGCGCCCGATTGGAACGAGTTCTGTGACCGTGGGAGAAATGACCTGGACATGGGAGCGGTCGACGCCGATGAGCGACGCGAAGTAGTCACCGGCATCGCGAAGTGTGGCGGAGAGCCCCACGAAAACGGGGCTTGGTGAGCCGAACTGCCCGTTTGCGTGTCGCCACCGACGAAGCATGAGCGCGACCTGCGCTCCCTGGACACCGGAGTACGTGTGAGCCTCGTCAAGTAGGACCAGTCGTATGCTGCTCGCGCCGCGCCAACCGAGGAGTTCCCCAAGTTGTGTGGTCGAGTTACGGCTCAACATCTCGGTCGTACTGAACAGGATGTCCGGAGGGTCCCGTCGCATCGAGTCGCGGGTGAGCACGATCTCGCTGCTGTCGATGATTGTTGAGCATAAATTGCACCTTAGGCGCTCCACTGTGCGCTGGCGATCGGCGTCGGACCAAACGAGATCACCGCGGCACCCGTCGGTCGGGCAGGGGAAGTACGGCGCGATCCATCCGTCTCGGCGGGCAGTGTTCCTCCAGCCGTGCTTCGCGTTCGGGCTTGAGAGCGCGTGCGCGTTATAGGGAGTCGCGCCATAGAGCAGCCCGATCCGGATCGGGGGCGACCCTGACGGGAGCGCCGCGTTTGCTCTGCGGCACTGGATCAGGGCCTCTCGAGCCTGGTCGCGCAAGAGTTCGTTCCTTGGATACAGCGCAAGTGTGTGCGGCGTCTTTGCTTCGGGCTGACGGTTGGCCGCGATATCGAGAAGAGCCGGAAGGTAGAACGCGAGCGTCTTGCCGGAGCCCGTGCCAGCCGTGACGATGCGACCACTGGCGCGTTCGGTGCCGATCGCCGAGTAGATGCTCTCCGCAGCATCGACTTGGAACCGAGCGAGCGAGCGTTCCCCGATGATCGCACTGGCAACAGCCCCAAGCTCCGCCCGCCATCCCGGGAGCCGTTCGAGGCGCTCTAGGGTGGCGCTACCGGACTGATCGCGTCTCGGATATTTGCGGGGAATGACACGAAGTCGATAGTCCGCGACCAGCGTCGCTCCCGAACTCCACCACCCGGGGGAGTTCTCGTTCGACGGGGGCCAGAGTTGGCGAAGAGTGCGAAGCAGTCGGAGTTGTTCTGACAGGCGGGTGCGGAACTGCCGTCTGGGTGCGTCGGGCACCTCGAACAGCAACCCGTCCTGGATCAGTCGGTCGACGTACTCATCAACAGTTGGAACCTCCCCGCTCGTCGCGAAGTCGCCTGCGAGTTGTCCCTCGATCGCGTCCCGGACCTCATCCTCGCTGAGAAAACCGTCGACAATTCCCCAGGAGAGTCGGGGCAACTCGAGATCCTCCAGCGCCGACAGCACGTCAGGCGCGCGGGCCCAGCGGTCGCTACTCACACCTGCCGCCGTACGACGAACTGATCGGCAATAGACGGATTCGAGCGCAGGATGTCGAGCTCGTCATCGGTAATGTCGAGCAATGGAACGCCGCCTGTGGAGGTAAATCGCTCAAGCACTCTTAGCACTCTCTCTTCAACTTCGATCTGGCCGAGGTCCGTAAGAGCGCGCTGCAAATGGAGCCGGAAGATCTTGATCTGATCTACGGACGGAGCGGCACGCCCGGCCTTCCGAACGGCCTCGTCGAGTTCGCCAATCACGGCTCCCACGCGCGAGCGATCGTCGGGCGCCAGCGCTGAGACCTTGTGGCGTGGAACCGCATCTAGGGCGGTTCGGGACCAAGCTTCCCACCGTGACTTCGACTCCTCCCGGAGCCTCGCAGACTGTTCGTTTGTCCGTCGGCTGGCCGACTGAATGCGCTGGGTGGTCGGTCGACCGCGGGTAGCCACGAAGTCCCGTAGTTCGGAATGCGCCGTCTGAAGGTCGATCTGTATCAGGCGTGGCGCGTCAAGGCTGTCCAGGACTCTCCTCGTCTTCAACTCTTCTTCCAGGACTGTCAGCGCGGTGCTTAATCCATCAAGCGCCAGCTTCAGCTTCTCGATTTCAGCCTGATCGCCCTCTTTGTCGCGTGCAGCCTTTGCCAATCTTTCGAGACTGTTGGCGCGAGTGAGGAGATCACTCACGATGACCCTCCTCGTCACTCGTCAACAGGATTTCATCCCAGCGACTTATTGCAGCATCGATGTCAGCATCGATATCGAGACCTCCAACGAGGTCTCGCCCTTCTGCATCCCGAAGACCTGCAGCAAGCCATGAGTCTGTGTATCGGAGGTAGTTCGCGATCGCCACTACCTCACCGCCGTCCGCGCGTCCGACTGCGCTCCACAGGTCCATCCCCTGAGAATCGCGCGCACCATCGACCGTGCCTTGGAGTCGCCCGACCGACGCGAAGTCCCGCTCCCGAGCCTCCGCGTTCGTCGTTTCGACCTCCGCGAGATTTGCCTTCACAAAGCCCTGCGTGCTGCCCACCTCTATAGCCGCTTTGATGGCGTCCACCGTCCCGAGATAAGAGACCCCGGCAGGAATCTGCGTGCGAATCTCCTGCAATACGCGGGCCCACTCGGCGATTTGCGGGACGATCTTCTCTTCGAGTTCGCGACGTGACTTGTCTGACCGTTGCGCCCAAGGTGGTAGCAGTTCTGATCGGAGTGAATCGACTCCCGAGAGCGCCGATTTCACAACTTGTCGAACTCGAGGATCGTCGACGGCGTGGACAGCACCAATACCCTGGCTCGCTCCGAGTGCACTGCGGAAGGCGTCGACTGTCGGCTTCCGCTCCGCAAGGTACTTGATCTCGGCTTGAGTCCATTGGCCGATGCGCGAAGCGTCCGAGCGCGAGAGACCATCGCCACTCCAGAGCACGGCAGCGACGTAGTCGTTCAAACGCGGCTTCACGGGAAGTCGTCCTACTAGGGCGGCGCCCGCCAAGAGTGAGGCCGCCGCGGCAACCAGATTGGCTTGATCGAAACTCAGGGCCTCAATCACGCGCGTCGTAATCATTGCCCGATACCTGTCGGTGACAGTGCGGAGGTCGATCAGAGCGTCGGGCGCGATCGACGGGTTCGCCTGGAAATGGAGGAGATTCTTGAACAAGATTCCGTTGGCGGGCGTCTGTTCGAATCGCACGATCGGCGCAACACCCTGGGCCAGATTTTCGCTCGCGCCCTCGATCGAGACGGCTCGCGAAATCTGCGTCCCATCAGGGACTGCTCGCGAAAGATCTTGAGTTCCGGGCGCCTTCATAATCGGATCGATCCATGCAAGATCCGCTACAAGTGCCCTTCGCACAATGTTCCGCACATCCCGCGCGACCGCTTGCGGGAGACTGGCACCCCGAGCCCAACCGTCTACCTCGTCGAGTTGTCGTTGCAGTGCCGGGGCGATCACCTCAGCCTCCGAGGGCGCCGTCGATTCCTTGTCTGGGCTCTCAGGAGATGTTGGGCGCTTCGATTCGAAATTGAGATCAGATTGTGGAAGCGAAAACGCAGAGTAAACACCCGGATGGACCTCGAGCGATACGCCACCCCAGAACTGGAACGCGAGGAGATAGCGTGTGCGCTCAGGTTCGACATAACGCTCGTTGATTTCGCTCAGTTCAGAGAGAGAGAGATCGCTCTGCCTGCGTGACAGTGCCTGCTCGCTGTCGCGAACTCGCTCGGGACGCAGGAAATCTTCGGATGGGAAGAGACCGTCCTCAATAGAACGTGCTTGCTCGGTCAGAACGCCCCGAACCATTCGCGCGAGTACACGCCTGGGATTGAAGACCGACTTGCGGTCGGGATCAGCGGTAATCGCCACGGCGCGGCGAAGAGCTGATTCGTTGTAGGGGTAGAGTCCGAAGCCGTCGTCGGACCTGCCGAAGGTCGCGTGGCATTGCTCGATAAACTCACAACTTTCACACGCATTGGGAATGCTGGGAGCCGCGTCGTCAAGTTTCGCGTTGCCGAGACGCGCAGCGTTGAGATAGCGACCGACGAAATTGATCGCGGTCCTGTTCGTGCCGCTCGAGATATCAGCGAGATCGACATCCACCACGTAGATAGGTGAACTCGCCTCTGCACGGGTACGGAAGGTATCGGGTAGCGCACTGTAGTAGCCACTCGTAACTGCCATCATCGTTCGTACGGGTGCGTATTTTTCCGTGCCGCCAACCGTCCCGACTTCGACGATCGCGTCGAGCAGGTCGCGGCGAATTCCTTGAATCAGTGCGAAGTCCTCAATGAGGAGGACGATCTCCTGTCCTACGAGGTGCTCACGGAGTGCCATGAACGCGTTCTGGACGCTTCCCACCCCGAGGTTCGCCGCCCGCATGACAGCGACATCGAGGTGGTCGTTTAACAACTTGACGGCGGCGACCTGAAGTTGGGGATCAGAACTGATCCGCCGGAATGCCGCGCGTGCCAATTCACTCGCCTCGGCGATATTCTTCACGTTCGCAATTGCGAGGGGGAGATCGTCAACCGTGAACATGGGCGGAACATCCTCTTCATCCAGGCCCCGACCCCGGAGAGCGTGTTCGGCTCGCTTTGGAATGAAGGAATCCGGTTCAAGCAGGTACTGGCGGAAAAGCGGATCGTGCAAGAGAACGTAGAGTCCCCGATCTCCGACGAGCGCCTTTGCCAGAAAGTCTCGAGGCTCAACCTCAGCCTCGCGCACCGACTCCGCCAGTTCATCAAGGATCTTCCGCTCGAGGGTGGCCTTCGAAACGGCCTCGCTCAAGCCGTCTAGTTTTGACCGCACCTCTTCGAATTGCGGCCCCGGCAGGTCGCGGAGCAGTCGCTCGATGACGTCTCGCAGGCTTGTCTGCGCCTTCGGGAGATAAATGACATGCCTGCCGTGAGACTCCTTGAGTGCGGCATACACCCAGCGCACCAGATGGGATTTCCCAGATCCTGATTCCCCGATGACGGGTGCGACTCGCACGCCCTCTTTCACGGGCCCGTGCAGGAACTCGTCGATGAACACCTCTTCGGTGATCACCTGGCCTGTTTCACCATCACCGCGTCGCCGGACGCGCAGTGGGGTGTGTGTTGCGAGAAGGACGGCGTCCGACGGGCTCGCAGCCTCGGTGGCAATTGTGGCGGTCACCACTTCCGGCGACCAGCAGGTGAAGTTCGTCAGTGTTGTCACGACGCCGCCCCCAGGACAGTGACATGCGAGAAATAGTCCTCGCCCTTTGCACCAGCGCCGGCCGGGAATCGAATCACGGACTGTGCATCTGCTGTCCGCTCGAGTCGAATATGACCACGTGCGGCGAGAGACCGGAGGGCGAATGCGGTCGATGGAAGCACCGTCGCTACCCCGTCGTGTTCGGTGCTGTACAAGATTGGGAGTTCAGATCTGAGATGCTGTAGCAGGGAGCCGAGTTCCAGAACGCCACCAGGCAAGGGCCCTCCGAAAGGGTAGAAGATGGCGTCGTACACCGCCGCCGTTGGATCGACACTTCGCTCGCGGGCATCCAATGGCCAATCCCTTGCGAACCCGAGAAATGTCGCCCAGTAAGTGAATGAGTTCCAGCGCGTATCGTTCACAAACACACCGTTGCCCGTAGGAAATTCGAGCGTCTTGATGGGCGACTGTTCGACCAGCCATTGGAGAGCCCGGACTAAGTCATCGGGCGAATTGGACTCATTGCCGCTCACGAGCGTGCGACGGCGCAGTTCCCTCGTGAAGGTTCCGAGATCAAGGTTGCCAATTGATCGGTACGCATTGCCATCATCGGTCACCAGCATCTCAAACGTGACAAGCGCGTCAATCGCGCGCGAAACATGCGCTGGCTCCTTGAGTTTCTCCCCCAGCATCGAGGACGGGCAAACAGCGTCGATCAACTCGGCTCGGTTGAGATCGGGCGTGTCCGCAAGTGCACGAAACACTAGCCACATAGTGCTCGGCAAGTACGGTACCGGACTGATGTTCAGTAGTTCCACTACAACTCCCTCAACAATGCGGCTGCGCCGACGACCGCGTCATTCGTGTCGCGCAGCATCCATCCGGAACGGTTCGGATCTCGGAGGTCCTCGGGGCCAATTAGGTAAGTCGGGAGGCCGAGAGCGGCCCTGCCGAGCGCGGCCGCACAGTCACCGTCGTTCGCCATGAAGACGACGCTAGCGCGGTAATAATCTGCAAGCCCCGAAGGATCGGACGTATCGCCACGAATTATAGGCACGGTCGGTACCTGCTGCTGGAGCCGATTCCCGAGTATCTCGGAGATGCCAAAGAAGACGCTTACACCCATGCTGGCGACACGCCTCAGCAGGTTGAACCCGTCCTCCCCCTCCGCAAGTGTGATGAAGAGCAACGCCGAGTCGGGAGCGCGCCACGCGCTCAATGGATCCGTCTGCCGCTCAGGGTCCGGGAGTCGCGGCGCGGAAAAGTCGTCGTCATCCACACCTGTGGCGCGATCTGGGTTGGCGCGGCACCAGGGGCAGCCGCGACAGTTCGACCGCGTGAGATGACGTCCACCCTTTACCTGCACGCCATAGTGACGCGCGAGGAGGGTACCGACGCACTCGTGACCCTGGATGAGTGCGTTGACCGCACGAAGGGAACGTTCCGACTCACGATGCGCACGCGCCTTTTCGTCGCTCAGCGCCTCGACCCAGTTCTCCCGAGACATCAGTGCACCATCTATCAGCTCGAAATCAACGAGATCGGGCGCATCGTCGAAGAATTGTTCCTGGATTAGGGCCCTCTGCTCCGGCGTCCCGTCCTTAGGAGGGACCCAGGTCGGCGCGCGCAGCGAAATCACGCCGGCTTGCGCCATTAGGGTCAGCGTGCGGATGTTCCACGCTGCACTTTGTCCAAAGCCGCGATCCATATATGTCGGCAAGGAACTCTTCCGAACGCGATACCGCACGCCTGGTACTCCCTGCACACGCTCCGCGCTGCGCAGGAGCGCACGCCAGCGGTTCCACCCCTTCTCTTCGCCGATGAAGGTCGCGCCAGCCAGCCGACGCGCGACCTTCACATCACCGGGGCCGGCGTACAACACCGCGGTCGTCGCACGGCCATCGCGCCCCGCCCGCCCGACTTCCTGGTAATACCGGTCGACCGATTCCGGAATGCAGGCGTGGACGATACTTCGGACATCCGACACGTCGATGCCAAGACCGAACGCAGAGGTTCCGACCATGATGTCAAAGTCGGTTCTAGCGTCAGTCCCGTTCGTTGTGAGCCCGCGCCACCGCTCCACCGCAGTTTGTCGATCGTTGTCGCTGGACCTGCCCGTAACGATACCGACCCGCCGCAAGCCGTTATCTGCGAGACGCGACACCCATGCCTCCGCATCCGCCACAGTCGTCGTGTAGACAATTGTTGGACGCGGAAGCATCGATGCCGCATTCAGCACTGCGTTCACACGATCGTCCTCACTTCCGAATGCGTGGGCGAAGTACGCCGGCTCCGTGCGCAAGGTGGAACCCCAAACGAGGTCGACCAAGGTGTCGTCACGACCGAACAGCGTCGTCAACAGATCGAATTGGCGTTGCGCGATCGTGGCACTCATCAGTAAGACTGAGGGCTTTCGCTCAGCCGGTGCCCTGTCATATGCCTCGCGAACCAGCGCTGGAATCATTTGGAACTCAGGCCGGAAGTCGTTCCCCCATTGATCGACGAGATGCGCCTCGTCGACCACGACTTGCTGAAGGAGACCCGCCGTGGCCGCGTCGATGACGGACGAACTCAATCCGGAGACGAATGCTTCGGGGCTCGTATAAAGAATCCGCTGACTACCCGCCCTGACCGCCTCCCGGATGGTTCGCTTGATATCTGGGTCGAGACTACCGATGTATGCATAGCGATCGACCGGACTCAATGAGAGCCGACTCGCGCTCGCCCGCATCCTCGTCCTGCGCTCCATATCGAGAGCGAGCACAATCGTGGGGACGATGACCACCGTCACGCCAACGCTCGATAGGAGTGGCTTCGACCATGCGACGGCAGTCTTGCCCTGACCAGTCGCGAGCGAGACCAAGAGCGGCACGCCGTCGTTGGTAACGGCGGCTCGTGCCGCTTGCTGCTGCGCGGCCCCGCGGTACGTTGTATACCCATGCGCGGCTGCCCAGAAAGGGTCGGCGACTGACGTCGACTGCTTCTGCATCACCTGACCGCGGTAAACGCTAGCCAATTGACTCGCTGCACGGAGTTGAGCGTCGGGATCCTCCCCGATCGACGGGAGCCACGGTTCAGCGGTAACGCGGTACCGTCCGACCCCCACCATCACGGCCGTGCAATTCAAGGCAGCCCATTGATCCACGGTCGGCCAGGGGTGCTCGGTGGGCACGACCAACTGAGGCCTGCCACCGAACAGGAGGTGATCAGTGAGAAGGACCTGCCTAACGAGACCAGCCACGTCCCTCCAGCCAGTGGGATCGTGGACCGACTGGAAGTTTTCGAGCGCGTGGATCAAACGCCTGCAGGGGTCGCCCACGGACCCGCTGAACCCACTCTTGTCAGGCCAGTTTGCGATCGCCTCTTGAGCCTCAGCAACATCAGAGTTATGCAAACGACTGCCAATCTTCCGCTGAGCGCACGAGACACGTCACGGAAAGTTCGCGCACGCTTGGCGACTCCACACCCTGCTGAACCGCCCGTCCGAGTTCCACGTCAAATCCGAAGGCAGCAGCGTCCGCGACCATTCCTGTCGCTGCAGACCGAGCGCGACTTCGCGCCAGCAGGACGTCGGTCTCACTTGCAACCTTTGCGGCAGCCGCCGCAGTGACCTCGGCCAGCGAAGTCGCATTGAGCAGCGATTTCGTCGCCGCTGCCAGGGCATTAGGCGCGATGTGGGCGAGGTTGCCATGCCCCAGCACCCCATGCAACGCGGAGATCCGATCCGGATTAAGGTTCGAATCCCATTTCTGATCGAACGGCGCATTCAGCACCTTCAACGTGTGCTCGTCATCCACCGACCGCATGGTGTTGGTCGATACCCAGACCCGGCGCTCGAATGGCGCGAGTGCCCAGTCGCAGCGCCTGAGGGCTATCGGGAACTGATCGTGGGCTCCACCCAACAACTTCAAGATGGGCGCGGTGTCTGCCTCGACCAGAAAGTCGAAACCGAAGTAGACCAGCGCGTCCTCGTTCCACGATGGATCCACCCTCCATAACGCGCTTGCCTGACCACGGTCATCGAGTTGGAGAACTCGCTCGATGCCGTCCACGAATGGGTTGCCGCGCCGGAAGAGGCGGCGGCCGGGCTTGACATGCCAGCGATCGAAGTTCCCAATCCTGGAGTTCTGCTCGACCTTGAGAAGGCTCGCAAGTCGCGGACTGAGCAATGGGTCTACCCGCTCGTCGGGGGCGAACCTGATACTGCCATCCCACGGTCGCTCTTCGAAACGAAAACCTTCAGCGCCAGAAATCAGCGCACGGAATCGGCGATCGATTTCCGTGTGGCGGTCGTCGTATCTGGCGATCCGCTCAGCGAGCGCAGACTCCTGACTCACAAAATCCCAACTCGACTCGAGTGCGTCAAGTTCGTTGATCCGCGTTGTCTCGGCGGCGATTGCTTCACGCGTAGGGTCCGCGCGTGCCGCGAACGCCTCCACACCCTCCTCGACCAGCGTGGTCCACGCGGCGGTGGTCAATTGATCGATCGCATCGTGCTCCGCGGAAATCGATCGCTCGAATACGCCGAAACCACGACCAAGGAGTTGGGCCCAGGTCGCGAGCACCCCTTCCGGATTCGTGTCGCTGAAAACCACAGCCCGAGCAGTAAGCGCGCGGCCATATCGATCGACTCGACCAATCCTTTGCTCGAGTTGATTCGGATTCGACGGAAGCCTGGCATGGACCACAAGGTTCGCGTCCTGCAGGTTCCGCCCGACATCACCAGACTCATCGACCACAAGCACGCCGCCGCTGCCCCGCCATCTTGCAACGGCGTCTTCTCGCTCAGCGTCAGTCTGCGCGACGAGGTGCCCGAACGTGGATCGCCGCCCGCGGATGGATTCCTGAAGACTGGCGACGAGCGCATGGGCCAATGACCCGCGTCCGCAAAATACGACGACCTTCTCGGAAGGCGCGGCGACGGCGAGGATGCCGTCCGTGAGCTTCGCGAGAGCATCCCTGGGTCGGCGCTCAAGCTCGCCATTCAGCGCAGGCTCGAAGGGCAGCAATGGGGCAGAGTCGAGAAGCTCCAAGTCCTCGAATGCCAGCGTCGCCGGCGGTCGACCAGCCTTGATGCGGAATCGGAGAATGTCCGCGAGATCGTCACTCGTGCCACCTACACGTGAAACGAGGAGTCCCGCGATACGCGCGTAGGGTCCGGAATCGAGACCGCGATCCAGTATTTGAGCGCTGCAACCCGAGATCCACCGTTCCACCACATCCGCCGCGCCATCGAGTTCATGAGCGTCGATCTGCACCAGTTTCGGCATGCTTCGGCCGGTGAGCGCGAATGGGGCCATGATCCCCTCGTCGTCGAGCCGTTCATGCTGAATATTGTGCCGGCGATTGCGAATCACCCGCTGGTGGAGTCGGTAGGTCTCCGATACGTGCGCCCGAACAGTGGCCACGCTGCGGTTCAACGCTTCCTGCGATGCAGGCTCATCGGCAGCGAATGTTGCCATTACCGCCTCAGCCAGGTCGCGGAGGAGTTCGTCCGCTGGCAACTGTGCCATCAAGCGCCCCAGTTGATACTCCAACAGACCCGGATTCTCTGGGTCCGGTTCCTCGTCCAGGGCGTATATCGCCATGGCGATTTCACGCCGGCCCTCTAGGAGACGTTCAAAATCCTCACGCCGATCCCACGCGAACAGCTTGCCATCCAGAAGATGCAGGAGCGCAAGGTGAGTAGTGCTGGCATGAGTGAAGGGAGTGGCGGACAGCAGGAGCAGTCGACGCGCAGAGTGTGCGACAGTGGCGAGCTGTTTATATGTAGGCTCGTCCGGGCTCTCCACCTTCGCGAGGAGATGAGCTTCATCCACCACAAGAAGGTCGACGCTGCCGAAATCGCGCCACGAAAGTGAGTCACTGTGGCCGACGACCTTCACCTTGCGCCCGAAATCCCCGACGTAGAACTTGTCGCGCAGTTCAATTCGCCACTGCTCGACCAGTGCGTCCGGGCAGACGATACCAACTTTGCGCCGCGGATCATCGATCAGTGTCTGTCGGATAACAAACCCCGCCTCGATGGTCTTGCCCATGCCGACTTCGTCTGCGAGCAGGTATCTCTGCACAGGATCGCGGAGGACGCGGAACGCGGCCGAAACCTGGTGGGAGTGCATCTGAACCCCTGCGGACGCGATGCCGGTTGCTGACGCACTTGAAGCTCGATCCTCGAGTAGCAGCGCACGCACTGGAAGCCGGGCATCCCGGAATCGAGGGGATTCGTTCCCGCCCGCTACCAGGATCGCATGCGGATCGCGAGGGGGTTTATCCCATCGCACCCGAATCCGCTGTCCCGAAATACATACGTCCCGGCTCGTGTTGGGGAATCTCACCCAGTACAGTGCCCGCCCGTCCCCTTGAATACCACCCTCCGAGATGCGCCCTGCATGCCAAACTCCGTCGTCGTCGATGGCGAACACTCGGGTTTCACACTCGAGAACCACGAGCGACAACTGCGACGTTGCCACATCCACCGCACCGACCGCCGGCTCAGCGACTGACTCGAAGAATTCGACGGATGCGAAGCCGCCGTCCAGGCGCGCAACTCTGCCTATCCCGGGCGCCGCATCGAACAGCACATGGTCACCGACCGAAAGCGACTCGTCTTTCAAGACCACCCTTTCGGCTCATTCCAACGCTGGCCCAGAACGTACGTTACAGAAGGGAGAGCGTTTGGCGTCGCGACAGTGCCCCCCACGCCCCCGTAATGGGGGGTCACCAACACGATTGACAGATCGGGCCGCCAAGTACTGCAGGCGGAACTCGGTGAGATCTTCAAGCGGGAAATGCAAACGGCCCACTTGTAACTCAGCCTCTTGGCGTCTTTCCGACTGCCCGAACCTTCTGCCCCGCTGTGCGACGATCCGAGCGCGCCAGGTGCAGGGCTTCACCCGCGAGCGACGCGACACGCTGGCCATCCAACCAACTGCTTTCCTTGATCCTGGTCCGTCACGGAGCTGATCGCCGCGGAACTGCCGAGCGAGTGGCCGAGATCGCTCCTCAAGCGCTCGGACTCGGCCAGCCGCGTCAGGGCCGCGACGCCGATGTAGCCCGGGTGGCCGGCGATGGCATCACGGGCGACATCGAGCTGCCGGTCTGCGTCCCTGATCGCGTGATGCACGTGGTCTACGAGCGGAATCAGGTCCGTCGCGCGCTCGCGGGCAGTGGCGATCGCGGCATCCAACGCCGCGCGCGCCTCGCGCAGTCGGCTCAGGTGGGCGAACGGGTCGGTGTTGACGCCGGCCGACGGGAGGGCGGCGAGGGCGGCCTGCAGCTCGCCGATCGTATCTGCGACGCGGCGAGAGCGGGGCTCTTCGAGCGCGGCGGCGAAGTCACGACGGGACTGCTTGACCAGCGCGGCCAGCGTGGACTCCGCTAGCAACGCATCGACCTCGATGGTCTACACCGTATCGAGGAGGCCGATGCTCGGCGCACCGATTCGACGGATGCCTCGAGCGCGACACTCGCTTGCTCGCGGTGTCCAGCCATACGGCGGCGCTCGGCCACGCCGGCGCTGTGCTCGGCGAATCCGAGCAGCTGATCGGCCTCGGCGACGTTGCCGTCCACGTCGGCGAGCGCCGCTCGTGCATAGCGGGCGGCGAGGTGGTCGATGGTCGCGCGGGCGTGCGGGATACGGCAGCGAAGCGCCGCGGCATCCGCTCGCACAGCAGCGATGGCCTCGGGCGCACGCCGCGCCCGCCGCATGCGCTCGGCGAGCTCCGAGGTCTGCTCATCGAGCTCGTCCTCAATCAGCTCGCACAGCTCCGCGACGCGCAGGTAGCGGGCCCGCACCTCGTCGGCACTGCCGGGGATCGCATCGTGATTGAGCCGGTTCATGCGAAACGCGTCACTCAGATGTCTGCGGGCGGCGGCGAGCGCCTCGCTTAGTTACCCGGTCGCGGCATCCCCGCAACTCCGCCTCGGCGAAGCCGAGCTCGTCGGTGGCGGCGCGGATACGCTCGTCGGCGGGCGACCAACACCCGTCCAGCCCGCTTCGCCAGTTCGGCGTCGTGGACTTCGAGCTGCTGCGCAGGGCGACTGCGCCCGACGCGGAACGCGACCATGGTCCATCCAGATAGCTCCGACGGCCATGCTCGACGCCGCCGCCAACAGGGCGCCCCAGTTGTTGATCTCGGGGACCATCTCCGCCGGTACAAGACGCCGCGTTGTGGGATGCCGCCAAACTCGCCAGCGGCCTGATGACGCGCATCGTGGAACCCGCAGAGATCACGGCCCGCCGGCGAAACCGGAGTTACGCTGCGGGCATGAGCGCATTCCGACTCCCGACAGCCGATATCGCCTTCATCCTCGAGCACGTCCTGGACTACGACGCGGTCGCGCAGCTCCCCGGGTACGAGCACGCTGACCTGGAGACGGTCTCCGAGATCCTCGACGAGGCCGGCAACTTCATGGCCGAGGTGGTGGCACCCACCAACCGTGCCGGCGACCTCGAGGGAGCGCGACTGAACCCCGACGGCACCGTCAGCACGGCGACCGGATTCAAGGAGGCGTACGCCGCCTATGTCGACGCCGGCTGGGGCTCGGTTCCGTTGCCCGAGAAGTTCGGCGGCGGCGGATTCCCGCGCACGGTGGGCCTCGTCATCCAGGAGCTCATGACGACCGCGAACATGGCGTTCGCGCTTGCGCCGCTGCTCACGCAGGGCGCGATCGAGGCGCTCCTCCACTACGGCAGCGACGAGCAGAAGCAGCAGTGGCTGCCGAAGATGGTCAGCGGCGAGTGGGCCGGCACCATGAACCTCACCGAGCCGCACGCCGGCTCCGACGTCGGCGCCCTCACCACGAAGGCGGTGAAGCGCGCCGACGGCAGCTACGGCATCACCGGCCAGAAGATCTTCATCACCTTCGGCGACCACGACCTCAGCGAGCAGATCGTGCACCTCGTGCTCGCCCGCACCCCCGACGCGCCCGCCGGCACGAAGGGCATCTCGATCTTCATCGTGCCGAAGTTCCTCATGAACGACGACGGCTCGCTCGGCGAGCGCAACGGGGTGCACACCGTCGGCGTCGAGCACAAGATGGGCATCCACGGTTCGCCCACCTGCGTGCTCTCGTACGAAGACGCGACCGGTTACCTCGTCGGTGAAGAGAACATCGGCATGCGCATCATGTTCGTCATGATGAACAGCGCCCGCCTCTCGGTCGGCATGCAGGGCCTCGCCGTGTCGGAGCTCGCCTACCAGCAGTCGCTTGACTACGCGCGGGAGCGCAGCCAGGGCCGCGCGATCGGCGCGACGCAAGACTCCCCCATCATCGACTTCCCCGACGTGCGCCGCATGCTCATGACGCAGAAGGCATACATCGCCGCGATGCGCCGCATGATGCTGCTGACCGCAACCTACACCGACGTGTCGACGCACCACCCCGACGCCGCCGTGCGCACCCGGGCGAACGAGATCGTGGGCCTGCTCACTCCGGTGTGCAAGTCGTTCGGCACCGACCTCGGCAACGAGCTCACCTCGCTCGCGCTGCAGATCCACGGGGGCATGGGGTTCATCGAGGAGACCGGCGCAGCACAGCACTACCGCGATGTGCGGATCGCGGCGATCTACGAGGGCACCAACGGCATCCAAGCCGCCGACCTCGTGGGCCGGAAGCTCCCGGTTCGCGACGGGGCATCCGCACTCGAGTTCATCGCCACCATGCGCGAGCTCGACAGCGAGCTCGCGGCGGCCGGAGACGAGTTCGCCTCGATCCGCACGCAGCTGAACGCGCAACTCGACACCCTCGAGCAGACAACGATGTGGATGCTGCGCACCGGCGCGACCGAGCCCAACGCCGTGTTGTCGGGGTCGACCCCGTACCAGCGCATCTGGGGCCTCGTGCTGGGTGGCTGGCTCATGGCGAAGTCGGCGCTCGCCGCCCGCGGACTCGACGACGACGGCATCGCGGAGTCGCAGCTGCCGCTGGCCCGGTTCTACGCCGAGCAGCTGCTGCCGCAGGCGGGCGGCCTCGCCGGCGCCGCCACGGCCGGCTCGCGCGACCTGTTCGCCCTGGACGCCGACGCGCTCGGCGACGTCGTGCGCCGTGGGGCGCGCGTCTGAGTTCGTACGGGACCTTCACGAACGTGCCGCGGGACTAATCGCAGTAGTCAATTCGCGTCATCGCCGCCGGAACCCGGGCGCACTATCGTGAGCACATGGGGGAATGGTCCGCCCCGGCGCTGCCGGCCGGCTGGACGACATCCGGACAGCCGCCGTTCGTCGCTCGACATGAGGAGGTCGCAGCGCTCGAGTCGGCGTGGGCCGACGCGGTCGGGGGTGCCGGACGCGCGCTCTTCGTGAGCGGCGAGCCCGGATCGGGCAAGTCGCGGCTGGTGAGCGAGGTCTGCAGCCGGCTCCGCGCGGACGGCGCAGCGGTGCTGGTCGGGTCGTGCATCCAGGAGCTCGGCGCACCGTTCGAGCCGTTCGACGAGCCGCTGCGCGCGCTCATGCCGGCGTTCGGGACGGCGGCGACCGACGGCTCCGACTCGGAGTCGGTCGAGCTCCTCGAGCGGGTGCTCGATCGATCGGTGCAGGATGCCGCGGACAAGTCGGTCGGGCAGGAGCGGGTGTTCTCCGCGGTGGTCGACGTGCTGCGCGCCGCGACCGCGGAGCGGCCCATGGTGCTCGTGCTCGACGACCTGCACTGGGCCGGCCCGGCGGCGATCCGGCTGCTCAGCAGGGTGGTCGAGGAGACGGTCGCGGATCGCCTGCTGCTCGTCGGAACGCTTCGGAACGCTCCGCCGGACCGGTCGGACGCGCTCGCGGACGCGCTCGCGTCGCTGTCGCGGCTCAGCGGGGTGCTGCGCATCGAGCTCGCCCCGTTCACCACCGACGAGATCACCGACTACGTCGCGATCTGCGCCGGCATCTCGCGCGACACTGCTCGCGAGTCGGCCGACGTGCTCGAGGAACTCACGAGCGGCAACCCGTTCCTCCTTCGCGCGATGTGGCGTCGGGTCGTCGAGGCCGAACGTCGGGGAGGTCGGCGCGTCATCGAGCTGCCCGACTCCGTGGGCGACCTGGTGCGATCCCGCATCGCGACGCTCGAACCGGCCCATCGCCCCGTGCTCGAGCTCGCCGCGGTGCTCGGCCAGGAGGTGGACCTGGTGGAGATGATCGGTGTCAGCGCGGCATCCGTCGACGTCACGCTCGCGGCGATGGATGCCGCAGTGCGCGCCCGCCTCATCGATCCGCCACGCCTGGCCGGTGATCACTACCGCTTCCCGCACGCCATCGCGCGTCAGGCCGTCATCGACACCATCCCGAGCACCGAGTTGCTGCGCACCCACGCGCGCATCGCGCAGGTGCTCGAATCGGACTTCCCGGCGGCGCCGCGGCGCATCCAGCGCCTCGCGTTCCACTACGCGGCCGCCCGCGCCCTCGGATTCGGCGATCGGGCGGTGACCTACCTGATCCGGGCGGCCGAGCTCGCGGAGGACCGGTACGCCTATGAAGACGCGGCCCGGCTCTTCGAGCAGGCCGCCGGGATCTCCCCCGACAGCGACGAGCAGGCGGAGCTGCTGCTTCGCGCGGCAGCCGCGTGGGACCTCGCGGCCGACACGGCGCGGGCGCGCGCCGTCTACGAGCGGGTGAGCGACACGAGCGACCCACGACTGCGCCTGCGCGCGGCGATGGGGTACGAGGATGCCTCGTGGCGGCCGGGACTGCTCGGGCATCGGGCACTCGAGCTGCTCTCGGCCGGACTCGCGTCGATCCCGCCGGACGAACACGACCCGTTGTACGTCCAAGCCCTCGGAGCACTCGCCCGCGCGACAGCATTCACCGGCGCCGTCGACGAGGCGGAGCGGATCGGGAACGAAGCGCTCGACCTCGCCCGCGCGACGGGTGACCCGCTGGTGCTGGCATCCGTGCTCCGTTCGACCGTCACCATGACGGTGCGACCCCGGGGGGTCATCGAGCGACAGGAACGCGCGACCGAGATGCTCGCCCTGACCCGACCGATGCACAGCGAGTGGATCGGCGCGGCGACGCTGAACGTGTTCGCCAACAGCTACCTCCTCGGCGACCGAGCCGGACTCGACCAGTCCGAGCGAGATCTCCAGGAGATGAGTCGGCAATGGGGCGGTCACTGGCCCTACTGGGTGGTGTGCATCCGCTTCGGTCGTGCCCTCATCGGCGGGCGCCTCGAGGAGGCGGCGATCGCGTGCCGACAGCTGCAGCAGGCCGAGAGCGTCTTCCGGGAGGACTCCAACTCGAGTGCGAACGCCCTGCAGACCTACATGCTGCGCCGCGAGTCGGGACGGATCGAGCCGGTTCGCCGACTCATCACCGGTGAGGAGTCGCCCACCGAGCTCTGGCCGCCCGGCCTGCTCGCCCTCTACACCGAGCTCGGACTCGAAGGGCCCACCCGGCGGATGCTCGACTGGCAGCTCGCGCACATCGCGCCGAACGCCAGCGATTCCGCCGAATGGGCGGCCCGCCTCGTGTTCATGACCGAGGCAGCCCTCTGGCTCGGCGATGCGGCTGCCGCCGAACGACTGCACCCGTTGCTGTCGGAGTACGCCGGCCTCAACCTCATGTCGGGCCTCTTCGTCGCGCCATTCGGTCCCGCTGACTGCTATCTCGGCGAGGTCGAGTCGTTGATCGGCACGGGAGCACCGCTCGAGCGCTTCGAACGGGCGCTCGACCTCGCCGAGCGCACGGATGCCCCACTCCACGTCGCTCGGACGCTCGCGGCGACGGCCGCGCACCTGGGCCGGGTCGATCCGGGCTCGCGTGAGGCAGCCGGCTACGCCGAGCGCGCGCGGGCGATCGCCGAGCCCGCCGGCATGGTGCGGGTGCTGCGGGCCCTCGAGGTCGGCTCCGAGGCATCCGCTCTCGACGGCGGCGGACTCACCGCGCGTGAATGCGAGGTCATCGCGCTCATCGCCGAGGGCCGGAGCAATCGCGACATTGCGACGCGACTGGTGATCAGCGAGCACACGGCAGCGAACCACGTTCGCAACATCCTGATGAAGATCGGCGCGGAGAACCGCACCCAGGCGGCGATGTACGCCCGGGAGCGAGGGCTGGCCTGATCAGCTCGCCCGGGGCGAGGATGCCGCTCGGCATCACACGGTCGTCGACCTCGGCCCCTCCCGGTCTTGACAGCGCAGATGGGCGGTGGAAACGTCACGCCTAGCAGCGCGCGCTCGACACGTTCCGCGGCGTCAGCGATCAGGAGGCATCCTCATGGAGAACTCAGCCCCGAACGCACCTGCAACGCTCGAGATCGCACCGGCCTTCCAGGGCCGGCAGTTCCGGCCGGGAGACGACGGCTACGACGCCGCTCGCGCCGTCTACAACGGCATGGTCGACAAGCGGCCCACGTTGATCGCGCGCTGCTCGGGAACCGCCGATGTCATCGACGCCGTCGCGCTCGCTCGCGAGGGCAAGCTGCCGTTGGCCGTGCGTTGCGGCGGTCACAGCGTGGCCGGCAACGGTGCCACGGAGGGCGGCGTGCTCATCGACCTCTCGGGCATGAAGGGCGTGCACGTGAATCCCGACGCACGCGTCGCGCATGCGAACGGCGGCGTGCTCTGGGGCGAGTTCGATCGCGAGACGCAGGTGTACGGCCTCGCGACGCCGGGCGGGCGAGTCACGACCACGGGCGTTGGCGGCTTCACGCTCGGCGGTGGCTACGGCTGGCTCTCCACGAAGTGGGGACTCGCGTGCGACAACCTTTTCTCGGCGCAGGTCGTGACGGCCGACGGCCGTGTGGTCACGGCGAGCGCCGACGAGAACGCCGACCTGCTGTGGGGCCTTCGCGGCGGAGGCGGCAACTTCGGCGTGGTGACGTCGTACGAGTTCCGGCTGCATGAACTCGACCCGATCGTCATGGCGGGGCTGGTGGTGCATCCGCTCGACGACGCCGTCGAGATCGGCCGCGCCTGGCGCGAGTGGATCGAGGCCGCGCCGCCTGAGGTGGGCAGCGCGTTCATCGTCTTCCGCGCGCCGCCCGAGCCCTTCATTCCCCCGGAGCTCCACGGAAAGCCGGCGGTCATGATCCTGGCCATGTTCGCCGGCGACGCCGACGAGGGCGAGGAGGTGCTGCGTCCCCTCTCGAAGCAGATCGGCGGCCCGCCGGCCGCCGACGGGATCGACCGCATGCCGTACACCGCGTTCCAGACGATCGTCGACCCGTTCTCCCCGAAGGGCTGGCTGAACTACCACCGCGGCGAGCACCTCGCAGGGCTGAGCGACGACGCCATCGCCGCCTTCGTCGAGCACGGCCGCCGGGCCACCAGCCCGATGAGCTACTCCATCCTGTTCCGCCATGGCGGCGCGATCAGCGCCGTCGACGAGGAGGCCACGGCCTTCGGCCATCGGGATGCGCCGTACATGTGGCATCCGATCGCCGCATGGACCGACCCGGCCGACACCGAGCGTGAGGTCGGCTGGGTCCGCGAAGCGTCGTCGGCGATGGCGCCGTTCACGACAGGCGGCGTCTACCTCAACTTCGAGGCGAGCATCGGCGATGCGCATGTGCGCGCCGGCTTCAGCCCGGAGTCGTACGCGCGGCTCGTGGGTCTCAAGGACCGCTGGGACCCCGACAACCTGTTCCACATCAACCCGAACATCCCGCCCTCGCATTGACTGCGACGGATGCCATGCGGCATCCGTGCTCAGTCGAAGATGCCGTCGAGCACGCTGCCGATGACCAGGCCGCCGAGGATGCCGCCCATCATGTCGCCTCCGCCGCCGCGTCGACCGCCGCCCCAGCCCTGGCCGCCCCACTGCCCGGGGTCCTGCGGGCGAGACGAGTCGATGTCGCGCCGCGCCAGCTGCAGGGCCTCGGCCGCGAGGTACGCGACCCGCCGGGACATCGCCATCGCCTGCTCGCGCTGGTCCTCGTCGATCACGGTGACCGTCGACGCCGATCGGCCGAGGAAGTGGTCGAGGTCGGCCCGGATGCGCTCGGACTCGGCCAGCCGGGTGCGCGCGTCGGCGCCGATCCAGCCGCGGTGGCCGGCGATGACGTCACGCGCGACGGCGAGCTGGCGGTCGGCATCGTCGATCGAATGGCGCACGTGCTCGAGCGGCGGGATCGGACGTGCCGCGCGCTCGCGGGCGGCGGCGATCGCGGCATCCAGCCCCGAGTTCGCCTCGCGCAACCGGTCCAATTGGGTGAACGGGTCGGTGTTGACGCCGACGGGCGGAAGCGACGCGAGGGCCGCCTGCAACTCGCCGATCGCCTTCTCGACTCCGGGCGAGTGGGGTTCCTTGAGGGCGACGGCGACGTCGCCGCGGGAGTCCTCGACGATCGCCGCCAACGTGGACTCGGCCCGCAGGGCCTCGATCTCGAAGGTCTCCACCGCATCGAGGAGGGCCGCCGCTCGGCGCACCGACTCCGTCGATGCCTCGAGCGCGAGGTTGGCCTGCTCGCGCTGCCCCGCCTCACGACGCCGCTCGGCCACGCCCGCGCTGTGCTCGGCGAACCCGAGCAACTGCTCGGCCTCCGCGGGGTTGGCCTCCACCTGGGCGAGCGCCTCTCGCGCGTAGCGGGCGTCGAGCCGTTCGATCGTCTCGCGGGCGTGGGGAATGCGGGCGCGCAGGAGCGCGGCATCCCCTCGCACGCCGGCGATGATCTCGGGTGCCCGCCGCGCCCGCGCGATCTTGTCGGCGAGTGCCGCGGTGCGCTCGTCGAGCAGGTCCTCGGCCCACTCGCACAGCTGCACGATGCGCGCGTTGCGGTTTCGCAGCTCTTCGGACGTGTCGGGAATCTCGTCGTGATTGAGCTGGTTCAACTGGAACGCCTCGCCGAGGTGCCGTCGCACCGCCGTGAGCGCGGTGCGCAGGTCGGCGGTGGCGTCGGGCCCGAGCTCGGCCTCGGCGAAGACGAGCTCGTCGGTGGTGACGCGGATGCGTTCGTCGGCGGCGACCAGGGCGGTACCCGCCCGCTTCGCCAAGTCGGCGTCCTGGGCTTGGAGCTCAGGATCCTCGCGCTTACGTTTGCCCCAGAATCCGGCCATGCCTCCGATCCTATTGGCGGCGCTGGGAGCCTGCTGTGGTCTGCGGGAGGCCGGATGCGCCCTTCACCGATGCGATGGCGCGCCCGCTCTGTCACCATCGAGATATGAGCGACCCGACGAGGGCGCCCGCCGGCTGGTACGAAGACGGGTCGGGTGGGCGGCGGTACTGGGACGGCGACGCCTGGACGCAGTACGTGGCGCCCGGGCCCGTGGCCGAGCCGCCATCGCAGGTCGGGCCCGATTCGGCGGCGACCGAAGTGCTCCCCGCCGGGAACGACGGCCCGACGATCCCCTTCGTCTGGGGGTCTGGTGGGTCGGATGCCGCCGGGTCGGGCTCTGGCGGCGCCGCGAGTACGCCAGGCTCATGGAGGGACCCGTCCAGCACGTATGGGCGCGACGCGTCCAACACGTATGCGGATGTCACGCCGACCGTGCCCTACGGGGCCGTCGGCGCCAACCCCGACGGGACGACGGAGAGCTACGGGGCGGGTTCCACGACGGTGCTCGCGGAGCATCCGTTCACCGAGCCGTCGAACCCGGGGCCGAACCTGGTGGGCATCATCGGACTCGTCGTCGCGATCGTGGGACTCGTGTTCACGCTCATCCCGCCGGTGAGTGGCGTGGCATGGATCCTGGTGCCCGTCGCGTTCGTGCTCTCGCTCATCGGCCTGTTCCTCCGTGGCGCGAAGTGGGCGGCGATCACGGGGCTCGTCGTGTCGATCATCGCCGCGATCGTCGGCATCGTCATGTTCGTCACCTTCGTCGTCGGGTCGATCGGCACCGTGTTCGACGAGATCGACGATTCGATCCCCGACGTGCCCGTGTTCCCGCTGCCGGGCGAGGATGGCCCGGGCGGGCAGCCCGACCTCGGGCAACCCGATGCGCCCGTGCCGGGCGACCTCGCGTTCGGCGAGACGATGACCTGGGACGACGGCGTTGCACTGACGGTCTCGGTGCCCGAGCCGTACACCCCGAGCGAGTTCGCGGTCGGCGCGACGCATGCGAACAACGTCGTGTTCACGCTGACGATCACCAACGACTCGACGGAGGACCTGCAGCCCCTGCCGCTCCCGACCCTCTTATCGGGGGATCAGGAGGTGAGCCAGATCTTCGACATCGGGAACGACGTCACCGGCCCGGGCGACGACGTCGGCATCCCGCCGACCGCCACGGTCGAGCCGGGCGGGTCGGTCAGCTGGAGGGCCGCCTGGTCGCTCGACGACCCGAGCTCCCTCACGCTCGAGGCTGCTCCGAGCTTCGTGTATCCGAGCGCGACCTTCACGAACGTGCCGTAGCGAGCCTGCCGGAGCGCCGTCGGGATGCGTCGATGTCGCGCCGTGCCAGGCGCAGGGCTTCGCTCGCGAGGCGCGCGACGTGGCCGGCCATCGCGATCGCCCGCGCTCGGTGGTGCTCGCCGATCACGGGGATCGCCGCCGCGGAGCTGCCGAGGACGTGACCGAGCTCGATCCGCATGCGCTCGGACTCGGCCAGCCGGGTCACGGCCTCGGCGCCGATCCAGCCCTGGTTGCCGGCGATGACATCACGTGCGACATCGAGCTGCCGGTCTGCGTCCTTGATCGCATGGTGCACGTGGTTCACCATCGGAATCAGGTCCGTCGCGTGCTCGCGGGCTGCGTTGACGGCGGCATGCAACACCGCCTGCGCCTCCCGCAGTCGGCTGAGGTGCGCGAACGGGTCGGTGTTGACGCCGGTCGGCGGGAGGGCGGCGAGGGCTGCCCGCAGCTCGCCGATCGTATCGGCGACGCGGCGGGAAGGGGGCTCCTCGAGCGCGGCCGCGAGGTCCCGACGGCACTCCTCCACGACCGCGGCGAGCGCGGACTCCGCTCGCAACGCCTCGACCTCGAAGGTCTCCACCGCATCGAGCAGGGTCGCTGCTCGGCGCACCGATTCGACGGATGCCTCGAGCGCGACGCTCGCCTGCTCGCGCCGGCCGGCATCGTGCCGCCGCTCGGCCACCGCGACGCTGTGCTCGGCGAACCCGAGCAGCTGCTCGGCCTCCGCCGGGTTGGCCTCGACTCGGGCGAGGGCCTCTCCCGAGTAGCGGGCGGCGAGGCGGTCGATGGTGTCGCGCGCGTGCGGGACGCGAGCACGCAGATGCTCGACGTCGGCTCGTACGCCGGCGATGATCTCGGGCGCACGGCGCGCCCGCCCGACCCGGTCGGCGAGTGCTGAGGTCTGCTCATCGAGCACGCCCTCCACCCATTCGCACATCTCGACGATGCGCAGGTAACGGGCCCGCACGTCGTCGGCGGTACCCGGGACGACATCGTGATTGAGCCGGTTCAACCGGAACGCCTCACTCAGTTGCCTGCGCACCGCGACGAGCGCCTCGCCCAGCTGCGTGGTGGCGTCGGCCCCCAGCAGGGCCTCGGCGAAGCCGAGCTCGTCGGTCGTGACACGGATGCGCTCGTCTGCGGCGACCAAGGCCCTTCCAGCCCGCTTCGCCACGTCGGCGTCGTGGACTCCGAGTTGTCGCGCGCTGCGTCTGCTCCTGACCCTGAAGCCGGCCATGCTCCATCATATGGTCGGGGCTGGGCGTCAGGGCAGTTCAGGGTCGATCGGACCGAGGCTGCATGCTCAGTCCCGCGTCGTAGGCGGCGATGATCGCCGCCGCCCGGTCGCGCGCGCCGAGCTTCAGGAAGATCGCCGACACGTGCGACTTCACCGTGCGCTCTCCGACGCGCAGCTGCGTCGCGATCTCGCGGTTGTTCGCCCCTCGGCAGATGCGGCGCAGCACCTCGAGCTCGCGTGGGGTCAGCTGCTCGAGGGCACGGCTCGCCGCCGGCGACGCCGGCGCACGATCCTTCGCCCGCGCCAGCACTCGGGGAAGCACCCGTGGGTCCAGCCAGGCTCCCCCGGCGGCGACGGCACGCACCGCCGCGATCAGGTCCTCGGCCGGGCTGTCCTTGAGCACGAAGCCCGCGGCGCCGGCGGTCAGCGCTCCCCAGAGCACCGCGTCGTCGTCGAACGTCGTCAGGGCGAGCACGGGAGGGGAATCCGGGACCGACCGGAGTTGCCGCGTCGCCTCGGGGCCGTCCATCCGCGGCATCCGTACGTCCATCAGCACGAGGTCGGGCCGGTGTGCGCGCACCGCAGGCAGCACGCCCGTGCCGTCGGCGCATTCGGCGACGACCGAGATGTCCGATTCGGCACCGAGGATGAGCGCGAGGCCGGCTCGCACCATGGCCTGGTCGTCGACGAGCAGGAGCCGGAGCGGCGCGGTCACGCGGCACCCCCGACGGGGAGCCGGCATTCGACGACCCACGAGTCGCCATCTGGCCCGCTGCTGAGCTCGCCGCCGAGCGAGGCGGCCTGCTCCCGCAGCCCGACGAGCCCGTAGCCTTCGGGACGGGGATCCGTCTCGCCGGTCGGCGTGAACGCGTTGGAGACCCGGGCGACCACGGCGTGATCGTCGATGCCGATCTCCACGCTGGCCGACGTGCCGGGAGCGCTGTGCCGGGCGGCATTGGCGAGCGCCTCCTGCACGACCCGGTAGAGCGTGAGCCGGAGCGGCAGCGACAACGGCTCGGCGGTGCCCCGGATGCTCAGCACCACCGGAAGCCCGGCCGAGCGATATGTCGTGACGAGTCGCTCGAGGTCCAAGGATCCCGCCTCGGACTCGTCGTCATCCCGGAGCATCCCGACGGCCCCGCGAATGGCGTCGAGGCTCTCGCGCGACACGCGTTCGGCCTCGATGAGGGCCGCCTCTGCCGCATCCGGATCCGTGCGCAGCAGACGACGTGCCCCGCCGACGTGCAGCACGACGACCGTCAGCGAATGCGCGACGAGGTCGTGCACGTCGCGGGCGAGCCGGTGCCGCTCGTCGCGGGCCGCGGCATCCGCCAGCTCGCCTTCGGCGGCGCGCAGTTCGTCGGCCAGCCGCGTGGCGCGCCGCAGGAGCACCCCCACGAGCACGCTGAACGCGCCGCCGAACGCGAAGTAGATCGCGCCCACATCCCACTCGACCCCGAACAGGAACGGCACGAACGGGAGCACCATGACGACGACGGTGACCGTGCCGACCAACCAGCGGTCGTCGGACCTGCTGGCGAGCCGGCTGGCGGCCGCGAAGCCGACGAAGAGCGCCGCGCCGATCTCGGAGAGCGCGATGACGGGGATCACGGGGATGATCGCGAGGGCCGCGAAGGCGAGCTGGGGGAGCTCGACGCCGACGACGAGCAGCCCCCACGGCACCAGGGCGATCAGCATGGCGACCACGACCGCGGGATGGAACTGCGCGCCGACCACGGCCAGCATCGCGGCGACAAGGGCGATGCCGGCGTAGACGAGGTCGGTGACCCGTGAACCCGCCGCGACGGAAGCTCGCATCATGCGTCGCTCCTCTCGGCCTTTCGCCTTGGGCCTGGCTTCAACGAAACCGTATCGGACGGGTTCTCGCCTCGTACCGTGGTACGAGAACGAGGCGTTCCCCGGTGCGATGACGGCGGCTCGACCGGCGCGGAGCATCGAGGCATGACCACCACGATCCCGACCACTCCTCGCCGCACCTCCCCCCGCCCGTCGGCGGCAGGCGCCGTGCTCGCGGTCGGCGCCGGCCTGAGCGCCGTCGCGTTCGCGATCGCCGTCGTCGGCCTGATCGTCGATCCGACCGTGCTCACGGGGGCGCCCGCCTGGATGAAGCCCGCCAAGTTCTCGTTCTCGATCGCGGTCTACCTGCTGACGCTGCGCTGGATCCTGTCGCACGTTCGGGGCCACGCCCGGCTGCTTGCGGCGCTCGGCACCGTCATCACGGTCGCCCTCGTCGCCGAGATCGTGCTCGTCGAGATGCAGGTCCTCCGCGGCACGACCAGCCACTACAACGAATCCAGCGACCTGGATGCCGCGGTGTGGTACGCGATGGGCGGCATCGTGTCGCTCGTGCTGATCGCGACCATCGCCGCCGGCGTGCTCGCCCTGAGGCAGCGCGGACTGGATCCCGGGCTGGCGGCGGGGCTTCGCTGGGGAATCGGCATCTGCGTGCTCGGCATGCTCGCGGCGGTCACGATGATCTTCAACAAGGCCTGGAACGACTCCGGCGGACACACCGTCGGCGCCGCGGATGGCGGCGCCGGAATGCCGATCACCGGCTGGAGCCTCGAGCACGGCGACCTTCGCGTGGGGCACTTCATCGGGCTGCACGCCCTGCAGGTGCTGCCGCTGCTCGCATGGGCGCTGCTGCGGTGGACGCGCCTGGATGCCACGACCCGTGCCCGCCTGCTCACCGTGTCTGGGATGAGCTACACGGCGGTCGTGCTGCTCGTCACCTGGCAGGCGATTCGCGGGCAGAGCGTCGTTCGCCCGGATGGCGAGACCCTGGCGGTCGCCGCCGCGCTCGCGGGACTCGCGGCGGTGGCCACGGTCATGGTGCTGCGACGAAACCGTCGCGGGATCACGTTGGTTGGGTAGCATCCGTCATCGAGGGGATGCTGTCGCAGACAGCCCCTGAACCGATCCAGACCACGAGGAAGAGGCCTGATGTCGTCACCCGAGCAGACCGTCGTCATCACCGGGGCCTCAGGGCGGATCGGACGCGCGGTCGTCCCGCTCCTCCGGCGCCCGGGCCGGATGCTGCGTCTCGTGGACACGAGTCCGGCCGAATTCGAGCCCGGCGACGACATCTCCTGGCACGACGTGTCGATCGAGGACGCCGAGGGGATAGAAGAGGTGCTCGACGGGGCATCCGGGCTGGTGCACCTCGCGGGCCTCGCGTCTGAACGGCCGTGGGCGGACCTGCTGCGGGTCAACATCGACGGCACGCACACCGTGCTCGAAGCAGCACGGCGCACCGGGGTCGATCGGGTGCTGCTCGCGAGCTCGATCCACGCCGTCGGATTCCAGCCGGTCGCCGCGGCCGGCGCGGCCGTGCCGCCGCTTCCGCGACCCGACACCTACTACGGCGTCAGCAAGGCCGCCATGGAGGCGCTCGGCAGCCTCTACGCCGACCGGTTCGGGATGTCGGTCGTCAGCGCGCGCATCTGCGCCTTCACGGCCAATGCCGGCGACGGTCGAGCGACAGCCCAATGGCTCTCGCCCGGCGACATGGCCCGGCTCATCGAGGCCGGTCTCGCGCTCGACGACGGTGCGCACCACATCGTGTGGGGCGTCTCCGCCAACGCACCCGGTTGGTTCTCGCTCGATGCCGGATTCGCGATCGGCTACCACCCGCAGGACGACGCTCGCGCGGTGGCGATCGAGCGCGACGGGGTTGAGCCGCCCGAGCCCGACGCCCGGGCGCCGCTCGGGGGCGTGTTCACGGATGAGCAGCACCCCGTCGGCGGCACCTGGTGAGCCTCGGCAGCTGAGCTCAGGCGGCGGTGGCCACGAGCTCGTCGACCGACGAGCGGGAGAGCTCCGCGGCATCCGTTGCGAAGGAAGGCGCCTCGGCGGCCTCTGCGGCACTGAGTTCGGCCTCGACTGCGTCGATCGGGTTGGCGATCTCATCGCGCCGCATCCGCGCGGCGATGATCGCGACCACGCCGATCACGAGCGGCGCGAGCCCCGCGATGAGGAACACGACCGGCAGCCCGAGCGACTCCCCGGCGGGCCCGGCGATGGCCATCGAGATCGGCATGAACGCGAGCGAGACGAAGAAGTCGAGGCTCGAGACGCGGCCGAGCATCTCGCCCGGGACGCGGCGCTGCAGCAGCGTTCCCCAGATCACCACGCCGCCGTTGAACGCCGCGCCGACCAGGAACGCCGCGATCGCCATCACCCAGATCTGGTCGGTCAGGCCGAACACCGCGAGGGGGAGGCATCCGAACGCCCAGAGCAGGTTCATCACGGTGAGGTAGCGCCGCGGCATCCGGAGCGATGCGATGATCGCGGAACCGACCGCGCCGCCGATGCCGAACGCGGCCAGGATCAGCGCGTGGTCCTCGGGGCCGCCGGCGGCGACGTCCTTGATCACGAACGGCACGAGCACCTCGAACGGGCCCACGATCAGGAAGATCAGCAGCGACGCGAACGTGAGCGTGCCGAGCAGCCACGGGGTGCGCACCATGTACACGAAGCCCTCGCGCACGTCGGTGAGCAGGGCGACGGCCGGATGCCGCGTGACGCCGTCTGCGGTCTCGGCGCCCCCGGGCTCGGGCTCGGGCCGCTCGCCGCGCAGCGGCACCTCGGGCACCTTCAGGATGCACACCGCCGCCACGACACCGGTCAGGGCGGTTACGGCGAGCGCGGCGCCGGGCGACGAGATCGCGATGAGTGCGCTCGCCAGCGCCGGACCGCCGGCCTGCATGAGGATGGGCCGCGCCATGCCCTCGAAGCCGTTCGCGGCCATGAGCTCGTCCTCGGGCAGCACGCTCGGCAGCAACGCCGAGTACGCCGGGTAGTACAGGCCGGCCATCACGCCGCCGATGAATGCGACGACCGCGAGCTGCCACACGGCGAGGCCGCCGGTGAGCGAGAGCAGCGCGACGATGCCGACCGTCGTGGCCCGCACGACCTCGACCACGAACAGGATGCGCCGCTGCGACATCCGATCGGCGAGCGCACCGCCCAGCAGCGTGGTCAGCAGCATGCCGACCGCCGTCGCGCCGGCGACGACGGAGAGCTCGGCCGCGCCGCCGCCGATGGCGACGATCTGCCAGACGAGCGCGACCATCCAGATGCCGGCGCCGACCATCGACGCCACGAGTGCCGCGGCCAGCCAGCGGTAGGCCGGGTTGCGCAGGGGCCGGAGTGCCCGAGGTGTTGACATGATCACTGTCCTTCACTGAGTGCGGATGGCTCGAGAACGGATGTCTCGAGGATGCTTCTACTCAGGCGTCGAACGGGGATCTGGGAGATCGACACGGCTCAACGAGATCGCGGTACCGAAGGACCGAAGTACCGAGGTACCGAAGTAGCGAGGTACCGAGGTACCGCGTCTGGAACGCACAACTCCGTCGTTCCATCCCGGTTGCGCGGCAACCCCGCGTTGGGGGACTCGCTCGGGCGGCCGGCCGCGAGAGCTCCCTCAGACGGTGCCGGCCGGGGGCCAGACGCCGATGATCACGGCCATGACGACGATCGTCACGAGCTCGTGCGCGATGTTCAGCACGGTGAGCGACGACGGGCGGCCCTCGAAGGCGTCGTGCGTGATGAACCGCGCGGCCGTGAAGCCCGCCCAGAGGATCACTCCCGTGAGGAGCGCCGCCACCAGGTAGCCGCCGCCGTAGAAGTGCCACGCGATCGTCGAGGCGCCCGCGAGCACCCAGGCCGTGACGAAGCTGACGAGCACCGTCAGGACCAGCGGCATCACCGCGCTCGCGCCCGGACGATCCATGTCGACGTTCGCGAGCTTCGCCCACCGGGTGCCGAACACGCCCCGCGCGTACCAGATCGCTCCCACGGCCATGCTCGACGCCGTCGCCAGCAGTACCGCCCAGTAGTTGATCTCGGGGACCATGTCTCCGCCTCCTCGTCGCGGCCGGGGCCGCGCATCGTCGCGCCGCGCTGCTGTCGCCGTGCTGCCGCTGCGCGAGAGCGTACTCCCGCGGCGGTTCCGGTGGGTCGCAGCGCGCCGAACGGATGCCGCGACGCTGCGCCCGCGGCATCCGCTCGGGGTCTTCGCTCAGCACCGGCCTCACGTGCGCCCTGCGACCAGGCGAAGCGGATGCCGCGACGCGCAGGCCGTACGTGTCAGACGCGATTCGCCCACGTGACGTCGATGAGGGCTTCCCCACGTAGGGTCGATGAAGGAGGTGCCCTTCACTTCTGGCCGTGCGTGCTGACGCCCCGCGATCTCGACGAGGGCGCTGACGCTCACCTGTTCTCCACAACGCTGACGCTCACCTGTCCTCCACAACGCTGACCCTCACCTGTCCTCCACAACGCTGACCCTCACCTGTCCTCCACAACAGCTGACCTCACCTGTCCTCCACAACGAGGATGCAAGTGCAGTTACTCACAGCCAATATCCCTGATCAGCCCATATTTCACCGCCGCGCAATGTCAGTGGGTCCCTGCAGGATGGAGACATGGAACAGCCCCTCCACCTCATCGAACGTGACATCGAGGAGTTGCGTGCGGCATGGGGCGGAGCGATGCCGGCATTCAGCGCGATCGTCGGAGCGACGCAAGCCGAGGTCGAGCAGATGAGCGACGCCGGGCTCGTACGCGTGACCGACGCACTCGCCCGGGTTCGACGCGACGCCGAGGCGCTGCTCGCGCGCGTCGCCGCCGAGGTGTCGAAGCGGTCGAGCTCGGAGCTGGGTTCGTCCAGCCTCGCCAGGGCGCAGGGGTTCCACAACCCGGTCCGGCTCATCGCCGCATCCACCGGAGCGTCCCGAAGCGACGCGGCGAAGCTCATCGCGGTCGGCACCGCCACCGCGGAGCGACACTCCTTCGTCGGTGAGCGGTTGCCTGCGCGGCATCCGCACGTCGCCGCCGCGCTCGACTCCGCCACGATCGGTGTCGACGCGGCTTCCGCGATCACGGCGATGCTCGAGCGCGTGCGGGTTCGAGCCGATCCCGCACTGGCCGACACGACCGAAGCGATACTGGTCGACCTCGCCGCTCGGGTGCCGCTCGAGCTCCTCATCCGCGGAGTCCGCGAGGCGGAGGCCCGACTCGACCGCGACGGCGTCGAACCGCGCGAGGAGGAGCTCCGCAGCGAACGCTCGCTCACGATGCGTGAAGACGGGGCGGGTGTGGTGCACCTGCACGCGCGCCTCGATCCCGAGACGGCGGCGCCAGTCAAGGCGGCGATCGAGGCGCTCGTGAGCGACGTCCTTCGCCGCCGCGAGCCGAGCGCCGGGGATTCTGGCCCGGTCATCGACGACCGCCGCTCGATTCCCCAGATCCAGGCCGACGCCCTCGCCGCGCTCGCTCGCCACGCCCTCGGCTGCGAACAGACGCTCGCCCCACTGGCGAAAGCCACGGTCGTGGTCCGCATCGACCTCGACTCGCTCGTCGACGGGCTCGGGCACGCACGTATCGACGGCATCGATCAACCCATCTCTGCATCCACGGCGCGGCGCATGTCGGCCGACGCCCAGCTCATTCCCGCCGTGCTCGGTGGCGAGAGGCTCCCGCTCGACCTCGGCCGCGCGGCCCGGTTGTTCAGCCGGGCGCAGCGGCTCGCATTGGCCGAGCGCGACGGCGGATGCGCCTCCTGCGGCCAGAACATCGCGTACGTCGACGCCCATCACATCAGATGGTGGGATCGTGACATCGGCCCGACCGACCTTGCCAACGGCGTCATGCTCTGCAGCTTCTGCCACCATAGAATTCACCGCGAAGGCTGGGACATCCGCGCAACTCGCAACGAGGTGTGGTTCATCCCGCCACCGCACGTCGATCCTGCGCAGACGCCTCGACTCGGCGGGCGCGCCCGATTCGACCTCCCCCGAACCGTGGTCGCAGCATGAGCGTGACGCCCGGGGTTCGCATGCTGCGGCATGAACTGACCCGCAGGATGGCCGGCTGCTGCCGACGCCTGATCGGCGCGCGCGGCCCGACCAGGGCGGCCGGTCGCGCAGCCGTACCTTCAGCGTCGGGCCGCGTCGGCCGCGTCGAGCTTCTCGAGCAACCGCACGGAGGTGCGCCACGTGCGCACGGTGATCTGCTGGAAGATCGGCATCGCCATGAACTTCTGAATGCGGGTCTTCGTCGCCTTGGCCGCCACCCGGGAGAAGTAGATCGCGCCCGGGCCCGGCGCCACGGAATCGACTCCCTCGCGCAGTTCGGGCATCGCGGCGAGCGCCTCCTTGGCCGTGAGCGGGTGCTTGAGGAAGTAGATGTCGCTGCGCAGCTTCGGCGATCCGTGATCCGCTGGCGCGGCATCGATCGTCTGGGCCAGCTCGTCGCGTGACCGGATCACGACGAGCAGCGGCGTCCCGAACCGCTCCTCGAGCATCGCCTCCACCGCCGCCTCGAGCTTCGGCCCCTTCTTGCCGTCGGCGCTGAACAGCACGTTGCCGCTCTGCAGGTACGTGCCGACATCGGCATATCCCGCCTCCTCGAAGCACGCGACGAGCTCGGGCATGCGAATCGGGTTCCGGCCTCCCACATTGATGCCCCGCAGCAGCGCGACGAACGAGGAGCCAGCGCGGGCGGCATCCGCTGACTTCTTCTGAGCGGCGGCGGTCATGTGAACATGGCTACCAGACCGAAGCGGATGCCGCGACCGGCGCTGCGTGCCACCCCTGTCTCGGGAATCCTCAGTCGTCATCGCGTCGATCTGGCCGCAGGCCCAGTGCAACCGGGACTTCGGCGTGCACCAGACGGCTCCATCCATCGTGTTGCGCTGTGGTTCGCGGTGGCGCGAGATCTTCGTGTGGTCGCCGACGCGTTGCCGAAGCGGGATGACCCGCCTGGTCCGGTGGGGAGGTGGCGAAATGGCGAAGTGGCAAAGTGGCAAAGTATCGAAGTAGCGAAGTGGCGAAGTGGCGAAGTGGCGAAGTGGCGAAGTGGACACGTACCGGCTTCGAGGGCGAGGCTCCGCACGCAGACGCGGTACCGAAGTACCGAAGTATTGAAGTACCGTGCAGCTCGACGAGGAACTATCCGGCGATCGCGGCGCGGCGCCGCGGCATCCGCCCTAGGCTTCGAACGCGGGAGGTGCCGAATGACCAAACGGATGCCGAAGGCGCTCTACGAGCGCGAGCTCGCGGCGCTGCAGGCCAAGCTCGTCGAGATGCAGGCGTGGGTGCAGCACTCGGGCGCGAGGGTCGTGGTGATCTTCGAGGGGCGGGATGCCGCGGGCAAGGGCTCGACAATCAAGCGGGTGTCCGAGTTCATGAACCCGCGCGTCACGCGCATCGTGGCGCTGCCGACGCCGAGCGCCCGCGACCGGACGCGCTGGTACTTCCAGCGGTACGTGTCGCACCTGCCGGCGGCGGGCGAGATCGTGCTCATGGACCGCTCCTGGTACAACCGCGCCGGCGTCGAGCGGGTGATGGGGTACTGCACGAACGAGGAGTACCACCGGTTCCTGCACCAGGCGCCGATCTTCGAGCGGATGCTCGTGGAGGACGGCATCATCCTCCTGAAGTACTGGTTCAGCGTGTCCGATATCGTGCAGGAGGAGCGGTTCCGGTCGCGCCTCGAAGATCCGATGCGGCGGTGGAAGCTCAGCCCCAACGACGTGCTCTCGATCACCAAGTGGGAGGACTACTCCCGCGCGAAGGACACGATGTTCGTGCACACCGACATCGCCGAAGCGCCCTGGTACGAGGTCGAGAGCGACGACAAGCGGCGCTCGCGCATCAACATGATCGCCCACCTGCTGTCGAAGGTGCCCTGGCACGCGGTCGAGCCCGAGGCGATCGTGATCCCGCCGCGTCCGGAGTCCACCGGGTACGAGCGACCGCCGCGCGGGTGGATGAACACGGTGCCGGATGTCGCGCAGAAGCTGATCGACGGCACGGCGTCGGTCGACTGACGCGGCCGAGCCTGCTCGACCGCGCCTGAGCAAGCGTCGGTACCTGAGCGACACGGTGGCGCTGGGCGCCCTCCCCTACATCGCCGGGTGCCTCTCGACGCCCGTCGTCGCAAGGCGACGCCATCGACGCCAGGCGATGACGAAGATCGCCGCCGCCGCCACGCGTACCGCGATGTTGGCGATCAGCACGCCGGTGACCGGGGCTGACGCCAGGTAGACCAGCTCGAGCACGGCGGTCGAGAGGTGGAACACCACGAAGACCGCGACGATGAGCCCGACGGCCGCCGGGTCGGTCATGCGGATCGCGCCGAGCGAGAGCATGGCGATCGCGAGCTCGGCGGCGGCGAGGAAGTACGAGAGCAGGTAGGCCTCGGGGTCCAGCTCGATGCCGACGGTGGCCGGGATCGCGGCCGGCAACACCGCGAGCATCACCGCCGCGGCGAGCGTGATGATGCCGTGCACGATCAGCACGATCCGGAGCAGGCCGCTCACGCGAGATGCCACGAGCCGCACGTTCAGTCGTTGCCGAGCGCCTGACGCGCGTAGCGGTACTTCTCCACGAGGCGCAACTGCGTGTCGTAGTCGAGGCGGCGCAGACGCCACCGCGCAGTGTTGTCGTCGATGTCGGCGAGCTTCACGCGGCGGGCGACCGGGCTGCGGCGGATGCGTGCGTAGTACTCGTCGGGCGTGATGTCGGGCGTGCGCGTGAGCAGCTGCACGACCTCGACGATCTGGGGCGTCACCCCGGCCTCGAACAGCTCCTGCGCCGTGATGGGGGTGTCCTCAAGCACGTCGTGCAGCCACGCGGCCGCAGCCTCGACGGTCTGGGTGATCGGGTCGAACCGCTCGGCGATGCGCCCCGGGTGGTCGATGAAGGGAGCACCGCTGCGGTCGTGCTTGCCGCGGTGCGCGATGAACGCGATGCCCTTCGCGAGCGACACCTGCGCGATCGCTTCGGTCGCCGACACCGATGCGGGCGATGGGGTCGGCGCGTCCTCCTCGGCCTCGTCGATGCCGGATGCCGCGTCGTCGACGGATGCCGCGTCGTCGACCCGCTCGAACGTCATCGTGGTCGACGCCATCACCATCTCCTCGAACTCCTCGGTCACCGGGTCGACTCCGTCCTCGTCCTCGTCGTCTTCTTCGTCCTCATCCGTGGCCCCCTCATCCGTGGACTCCTCAGTCGTGTCTTCGGGCGGCGTGAAGGTCGCCCGGTGCAGGATCGGCGGGTCCGGGTCCGCCTGGGGCTCCTCGGCCGGCTCTGCGTCGGTCGCAGTACCCGTCGGCACTGGCTCGGGTGGGCCATCCGCTGTCGCAGCGCTCGCATCATCGGCGACCATCGGGGCCTCGACCGCCGCGACCGGCTCGTCCTCGACGTCGACTGCCGCGTCGTACTCGGCGTTCGTGTCGTACTCGGCGTCCGCATCGGCCTCGTCGGCGGCCACCGTCTTCGGCTCGGCCTCGGCAGCGGCCACCGCATCGGGCTCGGCCTCGGGCTCCGCCTCCGCCTCCGCATCCGGCTCGGCCTCGGGCTCCGCCTCCGCATCCGGCTCGGCCTCGGGCTCCGCCTCGGCGATCGGATCCCGCCCACGCACGGGCCGCACGAACTGCAGCTCGACCTCCAGCTCACCCAGCTCGCGCTCATCGAGCTCGAGCATCGACCGCGTGCCGCTCTCGCGACGACGCTCGAACGAGACCTCGTCGACCTCGGTCAACCGCGCGCCGTCGCGCGTCGTGAAGTACCGCCTCCGTCCGTCGTGGGTGACGGCGACGATGACGGCGTCGTACTGGCCGCTCGGCTCGAAGCTGCTCAGGTAGTACCGGCGACGCTCGGGCAGCGGATGCCGCGGCGCTTCGATCGGCGGCACCTCCAGCCGCCGCGCGTGCGCGCCGCCATGGCTCGCGTCGTCGCGATCGGCACCCCGCTCGAGCTCCACCGGCGCGCCTGATCTCGACACGTGCTCATCGGGTGGGCTGGTCAACCGGGCTCCAAGGGGCGGTGGTGCCGGCAGGGCGGTCTGGCTCGGCGGGTCCGTCGTGCGAGCGGATCCGGCATCGGATGCAGCGGGGCTGCGTGGGGGACGCGATTCGATGGTAGGACGACTCGGGCGCGATCGCATCGTGCCACCCCGGTGGCGTCGAGCTCGCCGTCGCGCTCGCCGCCGAACTCGCTGCCGCGGCATCCGTTGACTGACGAGCCCGCGGATACCGTGGTCAGGCGACGAGCACCCGCCGCTCGTTCTCGTCGAGCACCCACACCTGCGACGCCACGGCCCGGAAGAGCCGGTGGGGCGCCGCGCCCGTGACATCCGATTCGCTCCAGGGGCGGAGCCCGCGGGCCACCGAACGGGCGTTGAACACGGCGAGCGCGTCGTCGAGCTCGGCGTCGGGCACCGGTCCTGCCGCGGCCTCGACGTAGACGGCGATCGCGCTGCCGACCGGGATCGTGGAGTCGAAGACGGCCAGGGCGACGTCGGCCCGTTGGGCGATGTTGCCGGAGTGCCTCGTCTCCATCCGCGACACCCAGACCCACTCGCGCAGGTCGCGCTCTGCGAACCAGACGGGCGTCGCCCACGGGCGGCCGTCGGCGTCGGCGGTGGCCAGGGTGAGGTAGGAGTTCGCGTCGATCACGCGGCGCGCGGCATCCGCCGGCGTTGCATCTGCGTTGGAAGCCATGCTCATGGCTACCAGACGTCGCAGGCGCGAGGAAGGCCGGCGCGTGCGGTGCGGTCGGGTCAGGCCCTTGGTCCATTGCCGCGACGAGGCGTGCGGAGTAGATTCCGCCCGACTGGGGTGCGGCGTTCCGCCGGCCGAGGAGGGGATCGACATGGCTGAAGGAGAGACCGGTCTCGAACCGACGATCGAGATCACTGAGGGCGACTACCCGGAGATCCTGCGGATCGTGGCATCCGACGGGGAGGTCGACTCGTACCTGGAGAGCGCCGGGATCGGGCCCGACGTATTCCGCGACGACACGGATGAGGGAGGGGGCCTCTGCGCGAACGAGCGGGCAGCGCTCGGCAGTTCGTTGCTCTACGTCGTCGAGGTCGGCGAGGTGACCGACGCGTCCGAGTCGGAGGGCCGGATCACCCTCGCAGCATCCGCCGCCGGCTCGCTGATGGCCGCCCTGACCGAGGTGAGCAACGAGGGCCTGCGGTTGGTCGAAGCCCTGGAGGGTGAGAAGCCGGATGCCGCGGCGCGACTCCGGGAGACGTTCGAGCTCCTCGGCCTCGACGGCGACCGGCTGCGGCGCGCGGTCGAGGAACGGTCGTCCGGCGCGGGCGCCTGACGAGCACAACGAACACACCGGGGCGGGCGGAGCTGCGCGCACGTGCACCCGCGTGGCGTACTCTCGGCGCGGGCGCCTGAACCCGAGATCGCGGACGCGACCGCATAACCGCACAACCGCACCACCGCACCACCGCACAACCGCACAACCGCACCACCGCACGACCGCACGACCGCACACCCGCACGACCGCACACCCGCACGACCGCACCACCGCACCACCGCACGACATCACGACCGCACGACCGCACGACCGCACGACCGCACGACCGAACAACCGCACAACCGCACGACCGCACCGCACCGCACCGCACCGCACGACCGCACAACCGCACAACCGCACAACCGCACAACCGCACAACCGCACGAGAAGCGTCAGCGAAACATCAACCCACTGGGATGACGCGCCCGGCGTTCGCCGCCACCCAATCGACCAGCGGCAGCATCCGCTCCATGAGGTCGCGCCCGAGGTCGGTGAGCGAGTACTCGACCCGCGGCGGCACCTCGGGAAACGACGTGCGCTCGACGAGCCCGTCGGCCTCGAGGGTGCGCAGCGTCGAGGCGAGCATCTTCTCGCTGATGCCCTCGACCTCGCGGCGCAGCTCGCCCCAGCGGTGCGTGCCGTCGGTCAGCGCCAACAGCACGAGCACGCCCCACTTGCTCATGATGTGATCGAGCACGACCCGTGTGGGGCATCCCTCGGTGAAGACTTCTCCGGACTTCTCCCGGATCTGCGCAAGACTTACTGCCATGTGGGTACCTTACTTCAAAGTGGGTACCGATTCGAGGGAAGGTAACCGCGGAGCATCCGGTTGGCCCTCGGTGACGCGCGAACGAACAGCGTGAAGCGCGCGAAGCGTGAAGCCACCACCGAAGGGAACCACCATGACCATCCTCGTCACCGCCGCCTCGGGTCAGCTCGGCCCGCTCGTCATCGACGCGCTGCTCGCGCGCGGCGCCCAGCCCGCCGACCTCGTCGCGAGCGCGCGCGACACGTCGAAACTCGCAGAGGTCGCGGCCCGCGGCATCCGCACCGTCGAGCTCGACTACGCCCGCCCCGACACGATCGCGTCCGCGCTCGAGGGCGTCGACACCGTGCTGCTCATCTCGGGATCGGAGCCCGGCTCGCGCCTCGCCGGCCATCGCAACGTGATCGACGCGGCCAAGGCCGCCGGCGTGACGAAGCTCGTCTACACGAGCGCGCCCAAGGCGACCACGGGCGACTACGCGCTCGCCGCCGATCACAAGGCCACCGAGGAGGCGATCGCCGCATCGGGCGTTCCCGCCGTGATCGTGCGCCACAACTGGTACACCGAGAACTACGCGGCGGATGTCGCGCGCGCCGCCTCGACCGGCACCATCGCGGCATCCGTGGCCGACGGCCGCGTGGCCAGCGCCTCCCGCGCCGACTACGCCGACGGCGACGCCGTCGTGCTGCTCGAAGACGGCCACCTCGGCCAGGTGTACGAGTTCGGCGGCGACGTCGCGTGGGACTACGCCGAGCTCGCGGCGGCGGCGTCGGACGTGGTCGGGCGCCAGGTGGAGTTCGTGTCGCTGACCACCGCGGAGCACGTGGCCGCGCTCGAGGCCGTCGGGCTCGATGCCGGGACGGCCGCGTTCGTCGCGGGCATCGACGAGGCGATCCGGCGCGGGGTGCTCGGGGACTCCGACGGGACGCTGTCGCGGCTCACCGGCCGGGCGACGACGCCGCTCGTGGAGGGGCTGCGGGCGGTGGTCCCGACCCAGGAGCAGTCGGCGGCCTGACGCTGTCGGACTACCGACCGAACCGGTACCGCTCCTGCGGGGCGAACGCGGAACGCCCCGGCCCGCCGAGGCGAGCCGGGGCGTTCCGACGCAGGTCAGGACTGCGCGCTGCGGCGACGCACGATCAGGACCGAAGCCAGGCCGGCGAGGAGCAGGGCCCCGCCGACGGTCCCGCCGAGCAGCGGGTCGACGCCGGTTGCGGCGAGCTCAGGGTCATCCGAGTCGCTCGTGGCCGACGTGGATGCCGCCGGGATCACCTCGACGGTGACCGAGGCGGTGACCCCGTCGAGCTCGGCGGTGATGGTGTGCGGGCTCGCGGTCGGGAACGTCACCGACAGGCCGTCGATCACGTCGGTGGCGACCGAGCTCGTGAGGGTGGCGGCCGAGCCGTCGACCGGCGTGCCCCACTCGTCGACGCCGGTGACCTCGAACGTGAGGGTGCCGCCCTGGTCGACGGAGGTGGCGCTCGGCGTGATCTCGAGGGCCACCGGCGCACCGGCGACGGTCAGCGAGGTGCTGCCGAAGTACTCCACTCCGTCGACGACGCTGACCGCCATGACGGCCCGCGGGCCGGGCGAGAAGGCGGTGATCGTGAGGCCGTTCGCGAGGTCGCCCGCGGCATCCGTGCCGATGTAGGGCGCCTTGGCGGGCTGCGGGTCGACCGGTTCGCCGGCCTCGTCGACGAGGGTGGCCGTGTAGGTGATCGACTCACCGGACTGGATGACCGCATCCTCGGGAGAGAGCACCCATCCGATCACCTCGGACTGCACGACCTCGTCGTCGGCGGTGGCCGGCAGCACGCCGGCCCCGATGGTCAGGACGGCACTGATGCCCAGCGTCAGAAGCGAGCCGGCGGCGCGACGATGATTCAATCCGGGTTCCTTTCGGGGTCAGGAGCGCCCTCGCACCGGCGGCGCGAGGGCATTGTCCTGAACCTATCCGTTTCCGACGATGCACGAGGTCGCGATTCGACCGTGCGACGTTGCGATTCGGTGACGATGAGGCCCGTCTCGACGTCGGCGCTCGGCAGCGCGCTCGAGCGGCGCGCTCAGACCGACCGGATCCGCTCGCGGCGGCCCGGGATCCCGTTCTCCACGCGCACCCACTCGCCGTCGCGCTCGACCTCGTAGGCCCGGAACGCGCACGCGATGCCCTGCGCCGTCATCGGGTCCGCCGAGTCCATCAGCTGGAAGTGCAAATGCGGCGATGTCGAATTGCCCGTGTGGCCGACGCGGCCGAGCACGTCGCCGACGCGCACCCGCTGCCCGTCGGCAACCGCGACCGTGCCCGGCGCCATGTGCACCAGCGCCGCGTACACGTCGCCCGCGCGGAGGATGACGTGGTTGCCCAGGATCGACGGCAGCTTCTCGGGCGAGAAGGTCACGGCGTTCTTGATCATGTTCGCCAGCTCTCGGGCCGGGTGGATCCACCCCCGCTCGGGCATGCCGTCGACGGCGCGCACGACCTCGGCGTCGAACGGCGCGTGGATGGTCGCGCCCCACGCGTACGACTCCCGCGTGCGGCCGCCGACGAGCTCGCCGCGCAGCGAGCTCGCCGGGTGGAAGTGCACGCCCTTGCGCCGGTCGACGATGAGGAAGTCGTAGGCGTACCGCTGCCCGAGCATGTCGGTGCCGTGGCTCGGCACGCGGTGGGCGGGCGTGGTGACCGCCATCCAGTTCTCACCGCGCAGCGGGAACTCGACGATGACCGGGGACTCGAGTGCGTGCTCCATCGAACGCGAGCGTATCGGAGCGCGATCGACCACGCTCGGGTCTCGGTCACGGGCGGCGGATGCCCCGTGCCGGGTGTCGGCGGCCCGGAGTAGCTTCGGCGCATGACCGCGCTTCAGCCGTTCGAGCTGCACGTGCCCGACGAGACCCTCGACGACCTGCGAGCACGTCTCGAGCGCACGAGGCTGCTCCCCGATTCTCCGCGCAAGCCTGCCTCTGGCCTCAGCGCCGCCTACCTCCGCGAGCTCGTCGACAGCTGGATCGACTGGGACTGGCGCGCCCGCGAGGCGTGGCTCAACCGGCATCCGCAGTTCATCGCCGGGATCGGCGACGCCGACGTGCACTTCGCGCACCTGCGATCGCAGCGAGCGGATGCCCCGGCGCTGCTCGTCATGCACGGCTGGCCCCACACCTTCGCCCTGCAACTCGACTTCGCCGACATGCTGCCCGACTTCCATGTCGTCGTCGCGAGCTTGCCGGGCTTCGCGTTCTCGACGCCGTACGCCGAGGGCCCGATGTCCGAGAAGCGCCTGGCGGCCACGATGCACGCGCTCATGACCGAGGTACTCGGCTACGAACGCTACGTCACCTACGGCGAGGACGTCACGGCCAACGTCAGCGACCTCATCGCGGCGCGATACCCCGATCACGTCGCCGGCATCGTCGCCACGCACGCGCACTTCCCCACCGGCGACGAGCGTGAGGCGCTCACGGATGCCGCGGAGCGCGCGTTCTTCGACGACCTCGCCGCCCGCCACAGCCCCGACGGCGCATACGGGCACGTGCAGGCGACCCGGCCCGACACGCTCGCCGTGGGGCTCAACGACTCGCCGGCCGGGCTGCTCGCCTGGCTGGCCGAGAAGCTCGTCGAGTGGAGCGACACCCCGCCCGGCGACCCGTCGGCGGTCGAGCGGCGCATCTCGCGCGACCGCATCCTCACCGAGGCGATGATCTACTGGGTCACGCAGTCGATCGGCTCGTCGTTCCGCCCGTACTACGAGGGTGCCGACCAGCCCGACCCGATCCCGCCTACGTCGGTGCCTGCGGCGGTCCTCATCCAGCGGCACGAGGCCGGCTACCCCGAATCGCTCGCTCGCGGGCATTACCTCGACCTGCGCGTGTTCGATCGCCTCGACGAGGGCGGGCACTTCACGGTCGCGGAGGTGCCCGAGGAGATGGCCGCCCGGGTGCGGGAGTTCGTGCGCTCGCTCGGTTGAGGGCACGGAGGTGTTCCGGACGTTCGCGGATCTGACCGCACAACCGCACAACCGCACAACCGGGCAACGGCACATCCGCCCGACGCACCCGCGCAAACCCGAACCGCACAACCGCACAACCGCACAACCGCACAACCGCGCAACCGCGCAACCGCGCAACCGCGCAACCGCACAACCGCACAACCGCCGCGACGATGACTCCCGAGGAGTCGCCACCACTTCGCCACTTCGCTACTTCGCCACCGGGATTTCCCGGGGATGAAGCACTCCCGACCGACTACGCCGCGACCTGGCGCACGGCCCTTGCGAGGTTCGTCACGAGCTCGTCGCGTGTCTGCGCCACCACGTAGGCGGGCTGGTCGCGCTCGACGCGCCAGCTCTCCGAGAGCGGGCCGATGTTGACCGTGTCGAATCCGAACTGGTCGTAGAGGTCAGTGACGAACTGCGCGGCATCCGCGAAGTCGCTCGCCGTCGCGAGCGCACGGCGACCGGCGCCGCCTGACGGCCGGCCGTCGGTCGTGATGTCCCTCGCGGTGATGTGGTTGAAGCCCTTGGCGACGCGGCTCTCGGGCAGGTGCGCCTGCAGCATGCCGGTGACGGTGGCGCGGCCCTCGTCGAGGGCGGGAACGTGGCCGTCGCGCTCCCAGTAGTAGTTGTTCGTATCGATGACGATCTTGCCGGCGAGCGGCTCGACCGGGATCGACGCGAACGCCTTGAACGGCACGGTCACGACCGCGACATCCGCCGCCGCGGCCGCCTCTGCCGCCGTCGCTGCACGAGCCCTCGGGCCGAGCTCGGCGACGAGGGCGGCGAGCGTCTCGGGCCCGCGCGAGTTGGCGATGACCACCTCGTATCCGTTCGCGATGGCCGCCCGTGCGACCTGGCTGCCGATGTGTCCTGCTCCGATGATTCCCAGTGTGGTCATGGTGGGGCCAACCGGATGGCGCGGCCGAATGTTCCCGGGCCCCTGCGACGCGCCGCCCGGTGCGACACGCCGATTGCAGCCGGCACCCCGCATACGGGGGCCTTTCGCGGCATCCGTCGCCGATGGGACGCTCGACCGACGCCAGCCACCCCGCCCCATCCTGCGCACTCTCGACGTGAAGGCCACACCGATGTCGGCACCGCAACCCGGAGCACCGAGCGATCCCGCGACGATGACGGGAGCGCCGGCGCCGCCCCGCTGGGTCGCCGCCCTCGCGTGGACCTCGCTCGTCCTCGGCATCGTCGCCCTGCTCGGCTCGCTCAACATGTTCCTGCCCGATCCGCGCGACATGCTGGTGCGTGCCGTGATCGGCGGAATCGGCCTCGCGGCGGCGATCGTCGCCATCGTGCGCTTCCGGCGCACCGGACGGCCGGCCCCTCCGATCGGCATCGCCGGGCTGGTGGTGTCGAGCCTCGCGCTCGTCGTCACGGTGCTCACGCTGCTGCAGTTCGCCTTCTTCTTCGTCTTCGCCGAACGACTCGAGCCGCCAGCGGAGCCCGTCTCGAGCTCCCAGGCGGCGGCCGAGCAGGCGGCCACGGAGCGGGAGTTCGCGGAGATCGCGCGCACCTCGGCCGCCATGCTCGAGGAGGTGCGCCTGCCCGACGGCAGCTACCCGACCCGGCTCGCGGTCACCACCGATGAGCGCCAGCTCATCTCGCCCGACGGCGTGGTGATCGCCGACCTCCCGTTCGGCACGTCCGTGAACTACGCGGTGTACGTCGATGCGACCCAGTACCAGCTGCTGCTGTTCGGTCCGAACGGCACGCGGGCGGAGGTCGACTCGGAGGACGGGATCACCGTCGAGCACGTCCCCTACGCGAGTTGGTGAGGGCCGGGCGTTCGTCGCCCTGACGGGTGCCCCATCGTTGTGCGCGATCGACAACAGGGTCGCCTCGTCCGCTCGGGCCGAGCAGGATCGACTTCATGCGCATGAGTCCCCGACGCCTCGCCACGGGCATGAGCCTGTGGGCCCCGAACCTGTTCAGCGGCATCCGCGTGAAGCGCTTCGCGCCAGACTGGACGAGCGCGACCGTCGAGCTGCACGTGAACGTCTTCACCCGCAACTACGTGAAGACCGCGTTCGGCGGGTCGATGTCGGCGATGACCGATCCGTACTACTTCATGCTGGTGAAGCACCAGCTGGGCCGCGACTACCTGGTGTGGGACACGCGGGGTGAGATCGAGTTCGTGAAGCCCGGCCGCGGCGTGCTGACCGCGCACTTCGAGGTGCCGGCCGCCAAGGCCGAGGAGCTGCGCGAGCGCGCCGAGGGCGGCGCGAAGGTGCTCGAGTGGTTCGAGACGTCGATCACCGACCGCGACGGCGACGTCGTCGCCCGCGTGCGCCGCGAGGTGTACGTGCGCGAGAAGCGCCGGGCTGCGTAATCCCTCGAGTCATCCGCCGGGCGGCGGAAGCAGCCGCCCCAGCTGGCCGCCCGATGGCACGATCGACGGGTCGACCAGCCAGATCACGGCGAGGCCGTTGACGAGCGCGAAGTAGTAGGCGGCGAGCGCCCGTCGCTCGCCGTCATCGAGCGACGGCAACGCGTCGGCGAGCAGGTCGGCGATGCCGCTGATCGCGGCGCCCTGGGCCATGCGAAGCCGCTCGGCGACCACCGGGATCCGGTCGATCTGGGCGAGGTTCTCCATGCTGGCCGCGAGCAGCTCCCGTTCGTCGCCGAAGGCCGCGAGCGACTCGTCCCAGATCCGCCCGAGCAGCTCGGCCCTCGGCGCCCCGCGCAGCGCGACGTCGAGCGCATCGCCGATCTGGATGCCGGTGCCGAGCAGCGCCTCGGCCATCAGCGCCTCCTTACTGCCGAAGTGGTAGCCGATCGCCGCGAGGCTCACGCCGGCGGCACCCGCGATGTCGCGCGCGGTCGTTCGCGCGTATCCCTTCTCGATGATGCAGCGCCGCGCGCCGTCCAGGAGGTCCTCGCGATTGCCCATGCACCGAGCCTAGTCCATGTTCACACATATGTATTAGACATTTGTCTCATACGCCCGTACCATCGATTTCGGCCGCAGACGCGGCGACCGGCTCGAGGAGGAATCATGAAGGTACTCATCACAGGTGGAGGCATCGCCGGCCTCGCCGCGGCCCATGCTCTCGCCGGCGGTGGCCACGACGTGACGATCGTCGAGCTCGCACCCGACCTGCGTCCGGGTGGGCAGTTGGTCGACCTGCGCGGCACCTCGCGCGAGGCCGCCGACCGGATGGGCCTGCTCGAGCCCATCCGGGCGGCGCAGCTCCCACAGCGGGGCATGCGCTACGTCGACGACCGCGGACGCACGCTCGCCGAGCTCGGCGTCGAGATGTTCGGCGGACAGGGCCCGGTGGCCGACCTCGAGATCCTGCGCGGCGACCTCACCCGTGTGCTCTTCGACCTCGTCGCCGGACGCGTCGAGGTGCGGTTCGGCAACTCGATCGCCGCGCTCGCTCCCGACGATCGCGGCGTCGATGTCACGTTCGAGCAGGGATCACCCGAGCGGTTCGACCTCGTCGTCGCCGCCGACGGACTGCACTCGCGGGTCCGGCGCCTCGTATGGGGCCCGGAGGCCGACTACGTGCGAGCGCTCGGCGGCATCACCTCGTTCTTCGACGTTCCGGAGCCCGAGCCGCTCGACGGCTGGTCGCTCATGGACATCCTGCCCGGTCGCCGCATGGTGCTGATCCGACCGGATGCCGCGCCCGGGCGCTCCAAGGCGATCCTGACGTGGTTCGGCGACCACCGCCTCCCCGATCGCCACGACGTCGAGGCTCAGCAGGACCTCGTGCGGTCGGGGCTCGCCGACGGCGTCTGGCACCTCCCGGCGCTCTCGGCTGCACTCGACACCACGAGCGAGTTCTACTTCGACGCACTCGTGCAGGTGCACATGCCCGAGCTCTCGCGCGGCCGGGTCGTGCTGCTCGGCGACGCCGGTTACTGCACCTCGCCGCTGAGCGGCCAGGGCACCGCGCTCGCGCTCATCGGCGCGTACGTGCTCGCGAACGAGCTGGGCCGCCGGCCCGAGGCCGACGTCGTCGACGCACTGCGTGCGTACGAGCGGAACCTCGCCCCGCACATCGAGGCGGGACGCGAGCTTCCGCCGGGGTCGGGGTCGTTCGCGACGCCGAAGTCCCGCCTGGGCATCCGCGTCCTGCACGCCTACATCCGGGCGTCAGCGCGCAAGCCGCTCCTCACGCTCGTCGAGAAGGCGATGAGCAGCCGCCACGACGTGCCGCTGCCCGCGTACGACACGGTGGCGGTGTGAGCGGATGCGGCGGCGAGACGGGTGGATGCCGCGGGCGACGACTCGCCCGCGGCATCCGCACCGCTCAGTGCTGCACGTCGTAGACGTACTTGACGACCCCGTTCGGGTACGCCTCGTGCTCGACGAGCTGGAGCTTGCCGTTCTCGCGTCCGTTGAAGAGGCGCTTGCCCTCGCCAAGGGTAACCGGGAAGACGAGGAGGTGGTAGCGGTCGACGAGCCCGGCCTCGGCCAGGCCCTGCGCGAGGGTCGGGCTGCCGTGCACGAGGATGTTGCCGCCGTCGCCCTGCTTGAGCTCGGCGACCTCGTCGATCGACCGCAGCACCGAGGTGTTGTTCCACTCGGGGTCGCTCAGCGTGGTGGACACGACGTACTTCGGCATCGCGTTGTACTCCGCGAACTCCTCCATGGTCGGCCACACGGGCGCGAACTCGTCGTAGCTCACGCGGCCGATGAGCATGGCGCCCGCCTCGACCTGCTCGCGGCCCTTGATCTCGTAGGCCTCCTCGACGAACGGGACCTCCTTGAACGTCCAGCCCGCCCGCGGGTGGTCGCCGCCGCCGGGCGAGTCGACGACGCCGTCGAGGCTGATGAATTCGGTGACGATGAGGGTGCGCATGACGATCTCCTGTGTTCTCCGAGCCGGTGTCTCCGTCTCATTCTGGACGTCGAACGGGGGCGACGCCCGATCGACATCGGCGCCCGGATTCGGGCGTAGCGTGGAACCCGTGATGCCCGGAGGACCGACATGACCGATCGCACGACCCAGCTCACCGCGATGCTCGGCATCGACCAGCCGATCGTGCTCGGGCCGTTCGGCGGGCTGTCGTCGGTCGAGCTCACGGCAGCGGTGAGCGAGCTCGGCGGGCTCGGGTCGTTCGGGTTGTACGGGTACGACGCCGACCGCATCGCCGAGGCGGTGGCGGCGATCCGCGCCGCGACGAGCCGTCCGTACAACCTCAACGTGTGGCTGCCGCTGACGGATGCCCCGACGGATGCCCCGCTCGCACCGAGCGCCTACGAGGCATCCGTCGACGCCCTCCGTCCGTACTTCGACGAGGTCGGACGGGCCGCGCCCGAGGAACCGCCCGCCGCCTACCTCCCATCGTTCGAGGAGCAGTGGGATGCCGTCCTCGCGGCGCGACCCGCCGTGGCGAGCTTCGTGTTCGGCGTGCCGCCCGCCGACGTCGTCGAGGGTGCGCGGGCCCGCGGCATCCGCCTCGTGGGCACGGCCACGTCGGTCGACGAGGCCGTCGCGCTCGAGCAGGGCGGGGTGGATGCGATCGTCGCCACCGGGCTCGAGGCCGGCGGGCATCGCGTGTCGTTCCTGCGGCAGCCCGAGCAGTCGCTCATCGGGTCGATCTCGCTGATTCCGCAGGTCGTCGACGCGGTGTCCGTGCCCGTGATCGCCGCCGGCGGGATCGCCGATCGGCGCGGGGTCGCGGCGGCGCTGGCCCTCGGCGCGGCCGGCGTACAGGTGGGCACGGCGTTTCTGCGCACCCGGCAGTCGGCCACCAACGAGGCGCACCGCGCGGCGATCGGGGCGACCGCGGCGCACGAGACCGTCCTCACGCGTGCGATGAGCGGGCGACTCGCACGAGGCGCGCGGAACCGCGTCGTACGGGAGATCGAGGACGGCGGCGTGATCGCGCCGTTCCCGGTGCAGAACTGGCTGACCGGCCGGTTCCGCGCGGAGGCCGTGCGCCAGGGCCGCGGCGAGCTGCAGTCGCTCTGGATGGGGCAGTCGGCGCCCCTGACGGTGCACGACGACGTGCGGGACGTGTACGCGGAGCTCGCGGCGGGCCTTCCGGGCTGAGCCCCGCGAGGCGCGCGAGCGAAGCGATGCGTCGCGGCGCGCCAAGTTCGTGGCGCCTGTCGGGCTGAACTCGGCGAGGCGGATCGACCGGAGGCGGTGCGTCGCAATGCTCGCGCGTGCGGGCGCGCCCCCACGACTCCCGGACACGTCGTCCCCGAGATATCCGGTACCGAAGTACCGAGGTACCGACGGTTTCGAAGAGAAGTAAAGAAGTCGACGAAGTGCCGAAGCAGGCGGAGTGGAGAGGTCGAAGAAGTGGAGAAGCGGAGAAGTGGAGAAGTGGAGAAGTGGAAAAGTAGAAAAGCAGAAAAGTAGAAAAGTAGAAGAGTTCTGCGGAGGGCAACTGCCGATGCCGACGTGCTTCCGCGTTCTGCGGTCGCGATGGTCCGCAGGCGCGCGCGATGCGAGCGGTCAGCGCAGTGCGCTCGGCGCGGGCGGTCGGGCGGCGCGCTCGGCGCGGGCGGTCCGGCGGACCGCGCGCGTGCAGTGCCGTCAGTGGCAGGGCGCCGGCGGTCAGGCGCGGGCGATCGGGCCGGTTACGGCGAGTCGGCAGCGGCCCGTCGAGCGCGCTCCTCTTCCGACGGTTCCGAGGGTGATTCGCACTGCTCGGCCGTCGCCTCTTCGGGGCCCTCCGCCGCGACCAGGTCTCGCCGCCTGCGGGTCACGAGGTAGGAGCCGGCGAGCACGAGCACGAAGCCGACGATCGTCCACACCGTGACCCGCTCGCCGAGCACGACGACACCCGCGATGATCGCGACCGCCGGGTTGACGTAGGTGATCGCGGTCGCCTTGACGGGGCCGATCTCGGCGACCAGGCCGACCATGAGCAGGAACGCGAGGGCGCTGCAGACCACGGCCAGCACGATGATCGAGACGATCACCGCAGTGGACGGCCACGCCGCCGGCCAGGCGTCGGTCAGCAGCACGAACGGCACGTAGACGACGGCGGTGGCGGCGAGCGACACGGCGACGACGCCGACGCCGGGAAGGTCGGACATCCACCGCGCGAGGATCGCCGGGCCCAGCGCGTAGCCGACGACGACGACCGCCATCTCGGCGACGGCGATCAGGTCGGACCCGGCGATGTCGAGGCCGACCAGCGCCGCGACGCCGAGCATTCCGAGTGTGATGCCGAGCCAGTTCAGGCGGGAGAGCCGCTCGGGCCGGCCCATCGCGAACGCGATGGCCACTCCCGCGAGCGGCACCGTGGCCAGCAGCAGCCCCGCGGTGGAGCTCGGCAGGCGCTGCTCGGCCGAGCTCAGGAAGTACCACGGCAGGATGATCTCGACGATCGTGTAGGCCAGCATCGGCTTCCACCGGCGCACCACCTGGACCACCTCGCGCCGGAAGAACGCCAGCGGCAGCAGCAGGATCGCCGCCAGGGCCGACCGGGACAGGACCACCATGGCGGGATCCAGCTCGCTCACCGCCACCTTGATGAACAGGTACGGGATGCCCCAGGCGATCCCGAGCGCGGCGAACAGGATCAGCCCACGACGAGTCACCCGTTCATTCTGGTTGCTGCCGCCGACACGGACCGCTGCGCGGCTGCCGAGCTCACGCGATATCCCGCCAACCACGGGGCACGGGAAGCGGATGCCGCGACGTGCCCGCCGCGGCATCCGCTCGCCCTGCGTCGACCGGGATCAGCCCTTCGCGAGCAGCTCCAGCGTGTCGATGACGCGGTTGGAGAAGCCCCATTCGTTGTCGTACCAGGCCACCACCTTGACGTGCGTGCCGTCGACGCGGGTGAGCGCGGCGTCGAAGATCGACGACGCGGGGTTGCCGGTGATGTCGGACGAGACCAGCGGGTCCTCCGAGTACTCGAGCACCCCGGCGAGCGGCCCCTCGGCCGCCGCGCGGTAGGCCTCGAGCACCTGCTCGACCGTCACCTCGCGCGAGACCGTCGTGTTGAGCTCGACGATCGAGCCGACCGGCACGGGCACGCGGATCGAGTCGCCCGAGAGCTTCCCGTCGAGGCCCGGCAGCACGAGGCCGATCGCCTTCGCGGCACCGGTGGTCGTCGGCACGATGTTCACACCGGCGGCGCGGGCGCGGCGCGGATCGCGGTGCGGACCGTCCTGCAGGTTCTGCTCCTGCGTGTACGCGTGCACCGTCGTCATGAAGCCGTGCTCGATGCCGGCGAGGTCGTCGAGCACCTTCGCCAGCGGCGCGAGCGCGTTCGTGGTGCACGAGGCGTTCGAGACGATCACGTGCGCGCCCGGGTCGTAGGCGTCGGTGTTCACGCCGTAGGCCAGGGTGACGTCGGCGCCGTCGGCCGGCGCGCTCACGAGCACCTTCCCGGCCCCGGCGTCGAGGTGGGCGCGGGCAGCGGATGCCGCGGCGAAGCGGCCGGTGGACTCCAGCACGATGTCGACCTCGAGCTCCGCCCACGGCAGGTTCGCCGGGTCGCGCTCGGCGAGCACCCGGATGCGGCGGCCGTCGACCACGAGCGTGTCCCCGTCGACCTCGACGGGCCGGCCGAGCCGACCGGCGGTGCTGTCGAAGCGGAGCAGCTGCGCGAGCGCGTTCGGGTCGGTGAGGTCGTTGACGGCGACGACCTCGAGGTCGGAGTCGCGCTCGAGCAGGGCGCGGAGCACGTTGCGGCCGATGCGTCCGAATCCGTTGACGGCGATGCGAGTCATGCGTGGGGTTCCTTTCGTTCCCAGTGGTACCCCACGAGGATCGTCGCTCCGGGCCCGGCGCGGGAGTGGCTGGAGCGACAGTGTGCGCAAGGATCACGCCACGCTACTTCGGAGAAGCTGCGAACCGTCGGGCGCCCCCGGCTCAGCGTTCGACGGGCACGAGCGAGACGTCGCGCAGCACGCCCGAATCCGCGATCGCGGTCATCATGGTGCACACCGGCTGCCGACGCCGATCGGTCGGCGATCCCGGGTTGAGCAGGCGGATGCCGCGGGGCGTCGTCGTGTCCCACGGGATGTGGCTGTGCCCGAACACGAGCAGGTCGATCGCCGGGCCCGCTCCCGCCTCGGCACCGGCGTAGGCGGCATCCGTGCGCAGCTCGCGGCCGCTCGCCGGCCCCGTCTCGTGCACGACCCCGACCCGCAGCCCCTCGACCTCGAACCGCGCGAACTCCGGCAGGCGACCGCGCAGTGCGGCACCGTCGTTGTTCCCGTGCACCCCGACGAGGAGCGCGGCCCGCGCCTCGAGCGCATCGAGCGTCGCGACGTCGACCCAGTCGCCCGCATGCACCACGACGTCGGCGACGTCGGCGGCGCGCCACACCCCGTCGGGCAGCCGCCGCGCCCGCGCGGGCACGTGCGTGTCGGAGATGAGCAGGAGCCGCGTCGCCATCGTCCCATCATCGCGCGCCCGCGGACGGAGGCGAGATCGCCTGATCGCGCTGCGTCGATCAGGGCGTCGGCCGCTCGGGCCCGCCGAGCAGGAGCCGGATCGAGTCGAGGTCCGCCTCGGATCTGGTGAGCAGCGAGCGGATCTCGTCGAGCGTCGCCTCGGTATCCACCGGTCGGCCCTCGGGCCTGCTGGGGTGGACTCCTGCATCCGCGGTCGGTGCGGGCTCCGTCGAGGCTGCGGCGGCGGACTCGCCGGGCGCGGCCGCTTCACCGCCGTCGTCCTTCCGCGGCCCCAGGAACAGGTTCGCGAGGTATCCGGTGAAGGTCCCGAAGATGCCGACGCCCACGACGATGATGACGACGCCGGCGAACCGACCCGGGTTGGTGACCGGGTAGTAGTCGCCATAGCCGACGGTCGAGATGGTGACGATCGTGTACCACAGGGCATCGGAGGCCGTGGTGATGTTCGCTCCCGGTGCGTCCTCCTCGAGGTAGAGCATCGTGAGGCTTCCGAACTGCAGCACCAGGACGCCCATGAGCAGCAACGCGTACAACGCGCTCCCGGCCCGGTCCTTGACGAGGGTGCGCCAGATGGTGCGCGGTCCGACCTCGCGCATGAGGCGGACGACCCGGACGACCCGGAAGAGCCGCAGGACCTTGAGCTCGGCGAACGGCAAGCTGGCCAGGAGGTCCGCCCACCCGTAATGCCGGAAGAAGTAGGCACCGCGCTTCGGCGCCGTCGTCAGCCGATACGCGAAGTCCGCGAGGAAGATCGCGCTGAAGAGGATGTTCATGACCCGGAGCACCGTGTTCAGCGCGGGGTCGTCGACCAGGGCGTACATGAGGACGAGGTTGAGGATCGACAGGATCGACAGCACGCCGATGAAGATCTCGTAGCCCGTGCTCTTCAGCTCGGTGCGCACCGACTTCGTCATGCGAGGAGTGTGGCACGTCCGACCCGTGCGATCCGGCAGCCACGGCGCACCGGTCGAATCGGCTCGAGCCCGGCGTCTCAGGCGTCCGGCACGACCGCCCGGCGGTTCCCTCGCACCACGACGACGAGTCCGAGCGCCGCCGAGGCGATCACGGTCGCGCCGAGGGCGGGCAGCGCTGCCAGCGCGCCACCGCCGACGACCACCGACGCGAGGGCCGCGCCGATCGCGATGCCGAGGTTGAACACGACCGGGATCAGCGCCCCCGCGAGCGCGCGGCGGCGCGGCCCGGCCAGCCGCAGGATCATCGTCTGCGCGAGCGGCGGGAGGGCGCCCGAGGCGACTCCCCAGAGCACGAGCACGCCGATGCCGACGAGCGGATGCACCGCCACCACGGCCAGCCCGGCGACCCCCAGTCCCGTGCCGACGGCGCTCACCACGAGGGCCCGATCGGTGCGCTCGCCGAAGCGGCCGGCGAGCGCCACGCCCGCCGCCGACGCGAGGCCGAACACCAGCAGCAGGCCGCCGATCCCGCCGGGCACGTGGCTCGCCGGAGCCTCGACCAGGCGGGTGATGTAGGTGTACGTGCCGTAGTGGCCGACGAGCAGCAGGGCGATCAGCGCCACGACGGCCAGCATCGGGCGGATGCCGCGTGGCACGCCGGCCCGCGCCCCGGGAGCGGCGCCCGCGGCATCCGTCGACGACTCGAACCGCGCCGCGGCATCCGGCGCCGTGTCGTTCGGCATCGCGACATCCGGATGCGGCGGACGGACGACGACCGCGCGCACGAGCACCGCGGCGACGAGGGCGGCGGCCGCCAGGCCCCAGAATGCGGCGCGCCACCCCGCGCCCTGCGCGACGAGGCTCGCAATGGGCGTGCCGATGACGGTGCCGAGCGTCGCGCCGCCGAGGACGACGGCGACTGCCCTGGCGAGATCGCGGTCGGCGACGAGGTCGGCGGAGTAGGCGTTGGTGGTCGCCCAGAGCAGTCCGACCGAGAGCGCCCCGACGAGCCGACCGGCCACCGCGACCGGGTAGGCGGGCGCCAGTGCCGTCACCGCCACCGACACCGCGAGCGCGACGAGGCCCCAGGCGATGACGGCGCGCCGGTCGAGGTGCTGCGTGAGGCGCACGAGCGGGAAGCTGCCGACGACCACGACGGCCGCCCAGACCGAGACGAGCAGGCCGGTCTGCGCCTCGCTCACCCCCAGTCCGGCGCTCATCTCGGGCAGCACCGCGGTGGGAACCATCTCGGCGGTGACCATGGTGAACGTGGCGCCGCCGAGCACGAGGAGCGACGGCCAGGGCAACCGCGATGTCGGCCCGGCGGCGGTGTCGACGATGGGATTCGAGGTGCTGGTGTCGTCCATGGTTCGACGCTAAACTCTGACATTGATGTCAATGTCAAGGTCTTGGTTCGAGACGATTCCCCGAAAGGCGGCGAGGCCATGAAGATCGGCGAGCTCGCGACGCGGGCGGGGGTGTCCCCGCGGCTGGTGCGCTACTACGAGCAGCAGGGGCTGCTGGCTCCGACGCGGCAGGCGAACGGCTACCGGGCGTACGACGAGCAGCACGTCGCCCGCGTCATCCGGATCGCGGGTCTCGTGCAGGCCGGCCTGCCGACGCGCCTGGTGAAGGAGGTGCTCGAGCTCGAGGACGCGGCCGCCGACGAGCGTCCGAGCTGCCCCCGCACCGTCGCCGACATGCTGGCCCACGAGCTCACCGGCATCGAGGAGCGCATCGCCTGCCTCAGCCGCAGCCGCGACACGATCCGCGACTACCTCGCGCGCACCGAGCATGCGGCGCTCCTCTCCGAGCGGGAGGCCGCGCCGGCCTGAGCAGTTCGGGTCCGGATACCGCTGCCTCGCGGCCCTACTCGACAACCGGGTGGGCCGCTGCGCTGCTCCTCGAGACGCGCCCGGCTCAGGCGGCCGGCTCCGCGAACGTGTGCCGGTACTCGGTCGGCGAGGTGCCGAGGATCCGATGGAAGTGCAGGCGCAGGTTCGCGCCCGTGCCGAGGCCGACGCGGTCGGCGACCTGCTCGACGCCGAGGTCGGTGCGCTCGAGCAGTTCGCGCGCCAGGTCGATGCGCGCGCGGAGGATCCACTGCATGGGCGTGTACCCGGTGTCCTCCACGAAACGGCGCGAGAAGGTACGCGGCGAGACGTTCGCGTTGCGCGCCAGGTCGGCGAGCGTGAGAGGCTCCCCGAGCCGCTCGATCGCCCACTGCCGCGTCGCCGCGAACAGCTCGCCGAGCGGATCGGGCAGCGCGCGCGGCACGTACTGCGCCTGCCCGCCGCTGCGGTACGGTGCCGCGACGAGCCGCCGGGCGACGTGGTTCGACAGCGCGACGCCGTGATCGCGTCGCACGAGGTGCAGGCACAGGTCGATGCCCGATGCGGCGCCCGCCGAGGTGAGCACGTTCCCCTCGTCGACGAACAGCACGTTCTCGTCGACGCGGATCGACGGATGCCGCGCCTGCAGTGCGTGGGAGTAGTGCCAGTGGGTCGTGGCGCGGCGCCCGTCGAGCAGCCCGGTGGCCGCGAGCGCGAAGGCGCCCGTCGAGATGGCGGCGAGGCGCGCCCCGCGCTCGTGCGCCGCCCGAAGCGCCTCGACCACCACGGCGGGCGGATCCTCGCGGTCGGGGTGCCGGTAGCCCGGGATGAAGATCGTCTCGGCCCATTCGAACGCCTCGAGCCCGTCGGCGACGTGGTACGAGAGGCCGTCGCCGCCCGTCACCGGCCCGGGATGCGCGCCGCAGACGCGCACCTCGTAGGGCATGCTCTGGCGGGTCGTGAAGATCTGCGCCGGGATGCCGACGTCGAGCGGCTTGGCGCCCTCGAGCACGAGCACGGCGACGCGGTGGTTCCGGCGGCTCATGCGGCCAGATTGCCATGCCTCGCAAGGAAGCCGCCACTTGTCCGGGTGGACGAGCGGGCGGATACTTGCCCCATGTCCGGGGCAGGCACGGTGAGCCTGGTCGACTGGGTCGCCCGATACGACGAGCTGACGGCTCGGCGGTCCGACCTCACGGCCTCGGAGCTCGACGACCTCGGACTGGCGGCCTGGTTCCTCGGCATCGATGCCGAGTGCGAGCGGGCCTGGGATGCCGCCCACCTCGCCTACCTCGACGACGGCGACACGGATGCCGCGATCCGCTGCGTGTTCTGGCTGGGCTTCACGCGCAGCGCCGAGCGCGACACCGTGCGGGCCGGTGCCTGGATGTCCCGCCTGTTCGAGCTGTGCGCGCTCGCCGGGCGGCCGCCGCAGGGCGAGGCGACGGCGGTCCTCGCCCGGGCCGCGGAGGCGTTCGGGGCGGGTCGCGTCGAGGAGTCGGTGGCGCTCGGCGAGCGCGCGGTCTCGCTGGCGCAGGCAGCGCGCGACCCCGACGTCGAGGTCCTCGCCACGATGAGCCTCGGACGTTCGCTCGTCATCAGCGGTCGCGTCATCGAGGGCTTCGGCTGCATGGACCGCGTCATGCTCGCCATCTCGTCCGGTCGGGTGGGCGTGCGGGCCGCCGGCCCGGCGTACTGCGCGGTGATCGCGAGCTGCCTCGAGCGGTGGGACGTCGAGCGCGCCCAGGCGTGGACCCGCGATCTCAGCGAGTGGTGCGACGCGCAGCGGGGGCTCGAGCCGTTCCGCGGCGAGTGCTCGGTGAACCGTGCGAGCGTGCTGCGGCTGCGGGGCGAATGGGGCGAGGCCACGACGACCCTCGCCGAGGTCTGCGACCGTGATCGCGACGTGCAGACCCTCGAGTACGCCTTCTACGGGCTCGGCGACCTCTGCCGTCTCGTCGGTCGCCGCGAGGAGGCCGAGGCGGCCTACCGGCGGGCGGCCGAGCTCGGGCACGAGGTCCAGCCCGGTCTCGGGCTGCTGCGACGGGATGCGGGCCGAGTCGCCGCGGCGCGCTCGGGCATCGCGCGCGCACTCGAGGCGTCGCCGGCGCCGGGCACCCGAGCCGAGCTGCTCGCCGCGCAGGTCGAGCTCGAGGTCGAGCACGGCGACTGGGACGTCGCCGCCCGCGCAGCGGCCGAACTGCGCACGATGGCCGACGAGCTCGGAACGATCTACCTGCAGGCGCAGGCCGACCGCGCCGAGGCCCGACTCCTGATCGGCACGGATGCCCCCGAGCAGGCGCTCCCGCTCCTGCGGCGCTCCTGGTCGGTCTGGCGACGGCTCGAGGCGCCGTACGAGGCCGCCGTGACACGGGTGCTCATCGGCCGGGCGAACCGGGCCTTCGGCGACGAGGAGGCCGCGCAGCTGGAGTTCGATGCGGCTCGCACCGCGCTGGGCGACCTCGGCGCGGTCGCCGATCTCGACCGCCTCGAGCGGATCGCGTCCGGGTCGGGCGCACCGGCGGCATCCGCCGGTCTCACGAGGCGCGAGCTGGAGGTGCTGCGCCTCATCGCCGGCGGCAGGTCGAATCGGCAGATCGCGACCGAGCTCTTCCTCAGCGAGCGCACCGTGGCGCGGCACGTCAGCAACATCCTCGGCAAGCTCGACCTCGCGAACCGGTCCGCCGCGACGGCGTTCGCCTTCGAGCACGGGCTGAACGCGACGGCCTGACGACCCGCGACGGCCGGCCTCGCTCCACCGCGGCGCGAATTGGTCATTTCTGCCGACGCGGCCCCGAGGCGGCATCCGTAGCGTCGCGGACATCAGCCGATCGGGAGGTCACCTTGTCCACCACCGTCCTCCGAACCGCCGTCGTCGGCGCCGGCGCAGCCGGGCTCATCGTCGGCAAGCGCCTCGCCGAGCAGGGGGTGCGGTTCGAACTGTTCGACGACCATGTGCGCGTCGGCGACTCGTGGCGGGACCGCTACCGTTCGCTCCGGCTCTTCACCCCCCGTTCCCTGCTCAGCCTTCCGGGCCTGCGCATCGACGTCGGCCGGTTCGCCTACCCCACCGGTGCCCAGATGGGCGACTACCTCGAGCGCTACGCGGAGCACTTCGGCCTGCCGGTGCGCACGTCGTCGAGGGTCGTCGAGCTGACGCGGCTCGCCGACGGCGGATTCCGCCTGCAGCTCGGCGACGGCGACGAGGTGCTCGCCGAGCACGTCATCGTCACCTCCGGCGCACATCGCGTCCCGATCGTGCCGGCGTTCGCGTCGGAGCTCGACCCGTCGATCCGCCAACTCCACTCCGTCGACTACCGCGGACCGGAGCAGCTCGCCGCCGGGCCCGTGCTGGTGGTGGGCGCCGCGAACTCGGGCACGGATGTCGCGCTCGACGCCGCGGGCGCCGGTCACGTCGTGACGCTCGCCGGGCGGCATCCTGGCCACGTGCCGTTCGACATCGACACGCCGATCAGCAACCTCGTCGGCGGGATCTTCGTCCGCTACATGCGCAGCATCACGATCGACTCCGCCAGGGGACGCGCGATGCGGGCGAAGGAACTGGCGCACGGCGTCATGCTCGTGCGCAACAAGCCCGCCGACCTCGCACGCGCCGGCGTCGTGCGCGTCGGTCGCATCGACCGGGTGGAGGCCGGGCGCCCGCTGGCGGCCGACGGCACGGCCGTCGACGCGGCCACCGTCGTCTGGTGCACGGGCTCGCGGCCCGACCTGGGCTGGATCGACATCGCGGGCGTGGTGGGCGACGACGGGCTCCCGACCGAGCACCGCGGCCTCGCGACCGGATGCCCCGGCCTCGCGTTCGTGGGCATGCCGTTCCAGTACTCTGTCGCGTCGTCGACGCTCGTGGGCATGGACCGGGATGCCGCCTACGTCCTCGAGTCGCTCGGCGCGGGACGGGATGAGCCGGTCGTCGATGCCCCGCGGGTCGCCGCCTGATCCGGAAGATCATCCGGCCGCAGCGGCCGTCGCGCAAGCTTTCGCGACGGCGCGATTCCACGACAGGAACCGCGTTCGGCCGACGGCATGGTCGCGCTCCCACCGCAGATGCTGCGAGCACGAAAGATGACCTCGGTCAACATCTTCCCTCCCTCGAACAGGGGTGTTAGGTTTTCCGCACTGTGCCCGGCGATCCCGGGCATCACTTTCGAAGGAGAACCCGTGAAACGACGCACGCGCGGCCTGCTCGCCGTGGCCGCAGCGAGCGTGACGGTGGTGTCCGGTGTGGCATTCGCACCGGCCGCGATCGCCACACCCGCCGACGACTCGAACCCGTCCGCTGCCCAGCGCCTCGACAACCGTCCCGGCCCGCTCACCGAGCGCCAGAACGAGCGACGCAAGGCCGCCCAGAAGCTGATCCTCTCCGGCCAGGCGTCGCCCGGCGAAGACGGGGTCGTGCAGCTCGGCGAGGACAAGTACTACGAGGCATCCGTCACCGGAACCGGCCGCCTCTTCACGATCCTGTCCGAGTTCGGCGACCAGGTGAGCGGCAGGCTCGGATCGACGCCCGGCCCGATGCACAACGAGATCCCGAAGCCCGACCGTGCCGTGAACAACAGCACGCACTGGATGGCGGACTTCAACCGCGAGTCGTACGAGGAGCTCTTCTTCGGAGCCGGCGAGTCGTTCGCGGACTTCTACACGAAGCAGTCGTCGGGCGCGTACACGGTCGCTGGCGAGGTGAGCGACTGGGTGCAGGTGCCCGGCAACGCGTCCTCCTACGGCGACAACGCGGTCGAGGACTTCGGCGGTGCGTGGCAGTTCATCGAGGACTCGGGCAACGCCTGGTACCAGTCCCGGCTCGACGAGGGCAAGACGGTCGACGAGATCAAGGCCGAGCTCGCGTCGTTCGACGTGTGGGACCGCTACGACGCCGACGGCGACGGGAACTTCGACGAGCCCGACGGCTACCTCGACCACTTCCAGGCCGTGCACGCCGGTGAGGGCGAGGACGCGGGCGGCGGCGCACAGGGCGAGGACGCCATCTGGTCGCACCGCTGGTACGTCAACTCCACCGACTACGGCCTCACCGGCCCGGCGGGTGCGAAGTTCGGCGGCGCGCAGATCGGCGACACCGGCATCTGGATCGGCGACTACACGGTGGAGGCGGAGAACGGCGGCCTCGGCGTGTTCGCGCACGAGTACGCGCACGACCTCGGCCTGCCCGACTTCTACGACACGGCCGGCGGCGAGAACAGCACCGGCTTCTGGACGCTCATGTCGAGCGGCTCGTGGCTCAACAAGGGCGCTGACGACATCGGCACGACCCCGAACTACATGGGTCCGTGGGAGAAGCTCCAGCTCGGCTGGCTCGACTACTCGGTCGTGAACCCCGGCACGACGGATGCCGCGTTCACGCTCAGCCCCGCGGCCCTGCAGGCCGACGGCCAGGATCAGGCGCTCGTCATCGACGTGCCCGACCAGTCGGTGGAGAACGCCTACACGACGCCCGCCTCGGGCTCGAAGGCCTGGTGGACCACCAGCGCCGACGACCTGAACACGACGCTGACCCGCGAGCTCGACCTCTCGGGCGTGCGTTCCGCGACGGTCACGGCGAAGGCCTGGTACGACATCGAGGCCGGGTACGACTACCTCTACGCCGAGTACTCGACCGACGGCGTGAACTGGACGACGGCGGGCACCCTGTCCGACACGTCGAACGGCAAGTGGACGACGTTGCGCTACTCGATCCCCGGCGGCAACGCGGCGACCCAGTTCCGCTTCCGCTACCAGAGCGACGGCGGCGTGCACCTCGCCGGCGCCTTCATCGACGACATCGTCGTGAAGAGCGGCGGCACCACGCTGCTCACCGACGACGTCGAGAACGACGGCACCGGCTGGGAGGCGGCCGGCGGCTTCCGGCAGAGCAGCGGCACCGAGGTGTCCTCGGGCGACCGCTACTACCTCGCCGAGAACCGCGCCTACGTGGGCTACGACGCCACGCTCGAGAAGGGCCCGTACCAGTTCAGCAACGCACTGACGAAGCCCGACTGGGTGGAGCACTTCGCCTACCAGGACGGCCTGCTCGTGTGGGCGATCGACGAGACCTACACCGACAACAACACCATCGAGCACCAGGGCCACGGCCTCGCGCTCCCGGTGGATGCGGGCGTCGCGCCGATGACCTACCCCGACGGCACCATGCCGAGCAACCGGCGCCAGCCGTTCGACGCCACCTTCGGCCTGCAGACGATGGACAAGGTCGTCCTGCACAAGGAGATCGTCGTGGGCAATGGCAAGAACCAGACCGTGCAGACGGTCGAGGCGGTCGGCTCCGACGGAACGAGGCAGCAGACCGCGACGTTCTCCGACGCCGACACGGACGCGTTCTTCAGCCCGCTCAACCCGCTCGCGGGCGTCTACGTCGCGGGCCACGGCGTGTCCGTGACCGTGACCGGGCAGAACCCCGGCGGCACCATGACGGTCGACGTCACCAACCCGGTCGCGAAGCAGCAGTGATCCGGTGCGCGCGTTCCTGATCCGCGAGTGATCCGATCCGCGCGCGATCGCACCGCGGTGGGCCCGTCTCCTCGGAGGCGGGCCCACTCGTGTCGCCCCGGCGTGCGCAGCTGCCGGCGGTTCGCGCCGCCGGGGATGTGCCGGGCGCTCCTCCCCTGCCATGATCGAGCGGATGGGACAGTGGACGGGATACGGCCAGGGCGCCGCCGAGGGCATCGGCTGGGCGCGCTTCTTCGGCTGGTCGTCCTTCGGGTTCGGGGTGACCACGGTGGTGCTCTGCTTCGTCATCCCGCTCGCCGGGCAGTACGGACGCACGGCGTGGCTGGTGCTGTTCGGTTCGGTCGCCGTCTGGCTCGGCGGCATGTCGGTGTCGCGCTACCGCTCGCTCGGACAGCGGTGGCCGGCCATCCCCGTGATCGGCATCGGCCTCGGATGCCTCACCATCGCGATCATGGTCTACGCGTTCACGGTGCTCGTGCTCGCGTCGTACGGCATCGAGTGGCCGGCGCCCGCGCACTGGCTCGGCCCGCCGGGCGCGCCGGATCCGCTGGCGCCGCTCGATCAGGTGGACGCCTGAACCGGTCGCCAGGCCGCCGCCGCAGGGTCAACCCCCTGACGCGGTCTCGTGCCGCGGGTAGAGTGCGCCGCGGAGGGGGCACATGAGCGGGGAGGGCGTACTGGTCACCGGCGGCACCGGATTCGTCGCCGCCCACTGCATCGTGCAGCTGCTCCACGCCGGGTACCGGGTGCGCACCACCATCCGCTCGCTCGATCGGGCCGATGCCGTGCGCGAGATGGTCCGTCGCGGTGAGGCCGACCCGCGAGGCATCGAGTTCGTCGCCGCCGACCTCATGCACGACGACGGATGGCCCGAGGCCGTCGCCGACGCGACCTACGTACTGCACGTCGCATCCCCGCTTCCGGTGCGTCAGCCGAAGGACGAGGACGAGCTGATCAGGCCCGCCAGGGACGGCGTGCTGCGGGTGCTGCACGCGGCGCGCGGAGCCGGCGTGAGGCGCGTGGTGCAGACCTCGTCGTTCGCGGCGATCGGATACCGCGCGGATCCGGGCCGGCCGTTCACCGAGCAGGACTGGACCGACCTGACGCGGCCTCACCTCACGCCCTACATCAAGTCGAAGACCATGGCCGAGCACGCCGCGTGGGACTTCGTCGACCTCGAGGGCGACGGCCTCGAACTCTCCGTCGTGAATCCGGTGCCGATCTTCGGGCCGGCACTCGGGCCGGACCTCTCGACGTCGCTCGCCGTCCTGCTCGGCATGCTCAACGGACGGGCGCCCGCGGTGCCGCCGGGCGCCACGACCGGGGTCGACGCGCGCGACGTCGCCGACCTGCACGTGCGGGCGATGACGCATCCCGACGCCGCGGGCGAGCGGTTCATCGCCGTGGCCGGCGACCCCATCTCGTACCACGACCTCGCGATGCTGCTGCGCGACCGACTCGGCGCCGATGCGAAGCGCGTGCCGACGCGCGTGATGCCGCGCTGGCTCGTGCGCGCGGGCGCGCTCGTCAGCACCGAGCTGCGCGCGATCGCGCCGCAGATGCGCCGTGCGCAGGGCGCCTCGCACGAGAAGGCCGAGCGGATGCTGGGGTGGGAGCCCCGCTCGACCGAGGACGCGATCGTCGCCTCGGCCCAGAGCCTCGTGCGGCTCGGGCTCGTCAAGGGTTGAGTCCGCCGTCGGCCCACCGCGACGGCGAGCCGAGCCGTGCCGTCACGCGCCTGCGCCGTGGCGTGCCGCGCCGCGTCGCGCCGTGCCATGGCGTGCCGCGCCGTGCCGCGCCGTGGCGTGCCGCGCCGCGCGGCGCCGCGGCGGCGCAGCCTCAGGCCTCGGCCCAGACGCCAGCTCGTTCCCGCTCGGGTCGACGAAGTGGAAGCGCCGCCCGCCCGGAAAGGCGTACGGCCCGTTCACGATCTCGCCGCCGGCCGCCGTGACCGCCGCCAGGGTGGCATCGAGGTCGTCGCTGAAGAGCAGCACGAACGGCCCGCCGCGCGTTCCGGCGCTCGCCCCGCCCTCGGCGAGCGCGAGGCCGCCCGCCTCATCGCCGCCGGACTCGGCCGACGTGCGGATGCCGGAGTAGCCGTCGCCGTACGACGTGAACGTCCACCCGAACGCGGCGCCGTAGAAGTCGCGGGCCGCCTGCATGTCGGTGACGGTGATCTCGACGTAGTCGATCGAGTGCGGGATGCGGTGCGTGTGACCAGCCATGCGCCCACCCTGCCATCGACGGCCGACACCGTCGGCCGGGGTAAGAGCCGGGGGCCCTGGAGGTGGGGTGGGGGTAAGGCCGGGGGCCGGGGCCCTCGGGCCGCGGGTTGGGAGACACTTTCCATCCGCTGCGGCGGTGCCCAAGTGGCGAAGTGCCCAAGTGCCCAAGTGCCCAAGTGCCCAAGTGGCGAAGGAGCAGCCAAGTGGCGAAGTGGCCAAGTGGCGAAGGAGTAGCCAAATGGCCAAGTGCCCAAGTGGCGAAGTGGCGAAGTGGCGAAGTGGCGAAGTGGCGAAGTGGCGAAGTGGCGAAGTGGCGAAGTGGCGAACGTTCCGTGCGTGAACCGCTCCCTGGGTGCCGGTCACGTCGACCGGATGCCTCACGACCGAAGCCGCAACCGAGATCAAACCCAGAAGCCCGCGTGCACCGTCGTCGCCTCCGGCAGGTCGGCCGGGCCCGCCACCGCCACCGGACGGCCGCCGCGCGCGAACACCTCGCGGCACGGCAGCTCCATGGTCGGCACGCCCTCCTGCGCGGCGACGAGCTGCCTGAGCCCCGCCTCCGAGAGCCCGTAGACTACGCGCGCGATGCCGCTCCAGTAGATCGCGCCCGCGCACATGGCGCAGGGCTCGGTACTCGTGTAGAGCGTGCTCGTGGCGAGCACCTGCGCGGACAGCGACGCCGCCGCTGCGCGCACCAGGTTCGTCTCGGCGTGGCCGGTGGGGTCGCCACGGGTCACGACCGAGTTCAGCGCCTCGACGGTTCGACCGTCGGCGGTCACGAGCAGCGATCCGAACGGGTGGTCGCCGCGTGCGCGGGCATCCGCGGCGAGTTCGACGCAGCGGCGCAGCCGGGCGAGATCGACGTCGGTCACCACGGTTGCATCGGTCATGCGGCCTCCTCGGTCGTCGACCCATTCTGCCCGCGACCTACCTCGTCGGCGCCGCGGCCTGTCGCGCCTGCCACTGCGAGAACGTGATCTCGCCGAGGCGAGCGGCGCCGACGTCCTCGGGCACGAGCGACCCATCGGCGAGCTCGGTGCCGAAGTACCTCGCGTGCGGGTCGGCGACGACCGTGCGGGAGTCGCCCCGAGCGGCGAGCGCCTGCGCGATGAACTCGTCGAAGCGGAACTCCTCGGGGCCGGCGATCTCGATGCCGCCGTCGACGGGCTCACTCGTGGCGACGGCCGCGACCGCGTCGGCCACGTCGTCGGCCGCGATCGGCCGGAACCGCACGGGCGCGATGCGCACCGTGTCCCCGTCGGTCGCGCCATCCGCGATGCTCTTGGCGAACTCGAAGAACTGCGTGGCGTGCACGATCGAGTACGGCACGCCGCCGTCCTCGATGAGCCGCTCCTGGGCGACCTTCGCGCGCATGTACCCGCTGCCCGGGTTGCGCGCCGACCCGACGATCGACACGGCGACGTGGTGCCCGACGCCCGCCGCGGCCTCGGCGGCGAGCAGGTTGCGGGTCGACGTCTCGAAGAACGCGAGCACGACGTCATCCGCGAACGACGGCGAGTTCGACACGTCGATCACGACGTCGGCGCCCGCGAGCACCTCGGCGACGCCCTCGCCCGTGATCGTGTTCACCCCCGTGTTCGGCGATGCGGCGACGGCCTCGTGCCCCTGGGCGGTGAGCCGCTCGATGAGCTTCGTCCCGATGAGCCCGGTTCCGCCGATGATGACGATCTTCACGATGATCCCTCCTGTCGGGGCATCCGAAGCCCCGTTCACGAAGCTCAGACCGGGCACCCCGGCGATCTGTGACACGGATGCCCCGCTCGACGCGCCCGGCCTCACGGCCGGCGTCGCACGACGGGGTGTCAACCCCGCGCCGGATCCACCCGGCGTGTGCGACCTTGGGGGCGACAGGCGGAGGAGGCGACGATGACGGATGCATCCGGCACGCGCGACGAGGGTACGGACGAGGGCGGCACGGCCAAGGAGGACGGACTCGGTCAGGAGCGGACGATCCCCAGCGAGCCCGGCAGCGTCGGCGTCGGGGCGGGGGAGCCCACGACGTTCGAGCCCGAGGAGGATCCGGACGCCGCAGCGCGGCGCGACCCCGACGCACCCGACGGCGGCGACTCCGAGCGCTGACGGCGCCGGGGATGACGGGGCTCATGGGGTCGCGAGCGGCGACCGCCCCGGCGGCGCCTCCCACCACGGGCCTGCGGCGTCGAGCACGTCGACGTCGCCGCGATCGCCGAGGAGCTCCCAGCGCAGCAGCGACATCGGCACGTTGCCGTTGCGCCACACGGCGTCGTGCACGTCGCGCAGCGAGAACTCGGCGCCGTCGAGCGCGGCCGCGACTGCGGCATCCGCCACCAGCCGCATCACCTCGTGCTTGCCGACGAGGTACGACATCGCCAGGCCGGGCGTCGCCACGTAGTACGAGGTCTCCTCCGTCGCCGTCCCGACGTCCATGGGCACCCTGCGCACGAAGAAGTCCACGGCCTCGGGCAGGCTGAATTCGCCCGTCGCGAGGTTCACATCGACGACGACGCGCAGGGCGCGCAGGCGCATGAAGTTGTGCACGATCGTCTGCGAGTGCGGGGCGTCGGCGAACAGCCCCGCGGTGAGCATGAGCTCCTCGTTGTAGTGCGCGATGCCCTCGTTGGCGACGGAGTCGATGAAGTGCCGGCGCAGCGGGTTCGGCTGCGCCCAGGACAGGGCGAGCTGCTGGCTGTGCGCGCCCTCGTGGATGATGCCGAGGCGCGGGTCGCGGGCGTTCGCGGCATCGAAGTAGGGCAGGTCGGCGGTCGGCTCGGGCACGTACGACGTGGCGTCCTCGCCGACGCGACGGATGCTCGTGAGGTCGTCGTTCACGCCGAGGAAGGCGAGGGGCTCGAGGTAGGCGGGCGTCGGCGCGAACCGGTAGTGACGCAGCGAGGACGGCTGGCTCAGCAGGCCGGATGCCTCGGAGAACGCCCGCACCTCCGCCTCGGCGGCGGCTTCGGCGGCCGACTCGGAATCGGCCGACGCCGCGAGCGGCGCCTCGGGGACCTCGCGGTAGCGGGTGCGGGTCGCCGCCTCGCCGACCACGCTGCGCCGGTAGTCCTGCATGGCGGCGCGCACGAGCTCCTCGGGGTCGTGGGTGACGAGCGCCACGTGGCGCAGGTACCACGTGAAGGCCGCTCGTCCGACGACCACGTCGGCCCCGAGCTGGTCGGCGGATGCCTCGAGCCACGCGCGATAGCGCTCGAGGGCGGCGCTCGCCCCGGGCTGCGCGGCGCGGAGCCCGGCCGCGGTGGTGGCATCCGTCAGCGGCGCCACCTCGGCGACCGAGCGCTCGAGCCGCACGCCGATGTCGCGGAGGTCGGCGGCGGCGACCCGGGCGAGCGTCGCGACCCCGGCCCGCCCGAGGTTCGCGAGGGCCTGCTCGACCCCCGCAGGGATCGCCCCGAGCACGCGCACCAGGTCGGCTTGCCGACGCGCGTCGAATGGCGGCGGCGGGAGCAGCAGGTCGAACCACGGGCCGAGCACCTGCGAGGTGAGGAACACGGCGTCGCGCTCCCAGTTGCGGAGCACCTCGAGCTCCCAGTGCACCCGCGCCAGGGCCGCGCCGATGAGCCGATGATCGACCTGCGTCGCGACCGGCAGGGCGCCGAGCCCGGCGGCCCCGATCGTGCGCCAGCGCTCGCCGAATCCGGCGAGCGCGAGCCGGAACTCCTCCACGGCGGCGTGGTCGAAACGCGGCAGCCAGCCCGCCGGCCGCTCCACGCGGGGGATGTCGTCGGAGGTGCGGAACGAGGTGGCGTCCCGCCACTCCCAGAACTCCGCGCCGAGGCGTTCGAGGTCGGTTGCGAGCGACGTCATGCCGCCCACGCTAGTCCCGTCGTCCGACGCGCCGGTCCCGCCCTCCGGCGCCGCAGACGGAGCCCCGCCCCGCCGGTCGGCGGAGCGGGGCTCGCGAACGCGTGACCTCGAGCGTCAGCTCGACGTCTTCGCGGTGACCTGTCGCTCGGTGTTCGGGGCGCTCTGCACCTCGACCTTGCGCGGCTTCGCCTGCTCGCTCACCGGGATGACGACGCTCAGCACCCCGTTGTCGTAGTGCGCGCTGATCGACGAGGTGTCGAGCCCGTCGCCGAGCGTGAGCTGGCGCAGGAACGACCCGCTCGGACGCTCGTGCGCGAGCCACTGCACGTCGCCGTCGGAGCGCAGGGTGCGCTCGGCGCGGATGGTGAGCAGCTGCCCGTCGACGTCGACGTCGATCGAGCCCGGGTCGACGCCTGGCAGGTCGGCCGAGAGCACGTAGTGGTCGCCGTCGCGCAGCAGGTCGATCGGCATCACCCGAGGCCCCTGCCGAGAGTCCATCATGCCCGCAGCGAGGCGGTCGAGCTCACGGAACGGATCCCAGTACATGGCCATGACTTCTCCTCCCTGTCGGCCGCATCGCGGCCTTCGTCCAAAGTTGAGCCTCTTTGACTCAAGTAGTTTCAGATTAGCACTCTCATATTGAGAGTGCCAAGTGCAATCCGTCCCTTTTCCGGCCCGATCGCGAGCCCGATGTCAGCCCCGCGACGTCGCACGCGACCCCTCGCACGCGACCCCTTGCCACCGGCACCGAACCCGCGTTGACTGGGGCGATGCGCGTCGTCATCGCCGGAGGTCACGGCAAGATCGCCCTCATCCTCGAACGACTCCTCGCGGAGGACGGGCACGAACCCGTCGCCATCATCCGCAACCCCGATCATCGCGCCGACGTCGACGCCACGGGCGCGGCCGCCGTCGTGCTGGACCTCGAGGACGCCACCGTCGACGAGGTCGGCCAGGTGCTGAAGAACACGGATGCCGCGGTGTTCGCCGCCGGAGCCGGTCCCGGCAGCTCCGCCGAGCGCAAGTTCACCGTCGACCGCGACGCCGCGATCCTGCTCGCCGACGCGGCCGAGGCCGCGGGCGTGCCCCGGCTCATCGTCATCTCGGCGATCGGCACCGACGACTACGATCCCGGGTCCGACGACATCTTCCAGCTCTACTCGCGGGCAAAGAGCGAAGCGGATGCCGCGGTGCGGTCGCGCGACCTCGACTGGACCATCGTGCGACCGGGCGGGCTCACGAACGACCCGGGAACCGGACGCGTGCTCGCCGGCCCCACGGTGCCGCGCGGACGGATCCCCCGGGCCGACGTCGCCGCGACCATCGCGGCGCTGCTCACGACGGGCCGGGCATCCCGCACCCAGTTCGAGCTCGTGTCGGGCGACGACCCCATCGAGGACGCCCTCGCGACGCTCGGCTGACTCCGGCTAGCCGAGCTCGACGAGTCGCGTCACGTCGTCGTCGGGCAGCGCGTCGGCGACCGCCATGACCGAGATCGCGTCGAGCGTCACGTTGCCGCCGTAGGAGCTGAGGAACGCGGTGTCCGCGGCGTCGCGTCCGGTCGCGATGCGCACGAGCGTCGAACGCGGTGCGAGGGTCGTAGCGTCGACGACATGCCAGGCGCCCTCGACGTACGCCTCCGCGACCGCGTGGAAGTCCATCGGGTCGAGCCCGGGCGCGTAGACCGCGGCCAGTCGGGCCGGCACGTCGAGCGCACGCAGCAGCCCGATCACGAGGTGCGCGTAGTCGCGGCACACGCCCCGTCCCGCGAGCAGGGTCTGCACCGCGCCGTCGGTCGGCAGGCTCGAACCGGGCACGTAGCTGAGTCGCGTGCCGACCCACGAGCTCACCGCGGCGAGCAGGTCGGCTCCGGCGAGCCCCGAGAACTCGGCGTACGCGGTCGGCGCGAGTCGGTCGGCCTCGCAGTAGCGGCTCGGGCGGAGGTACTCGAGCAGCTCCACGTCGGTGACGGATGCCGCGTCGACGCGCCCATCGACGGTCGCCGCGTACTCGAGGGTCACGTTCCCGCGGTCGACGTCGACGAGGTGGATGCGGGTGCCCGCGGCATCCGTCACCTCGCGCGGTTCGACCGGCGCACCGTCGAGCCGGAGCTCCAGGCGCTCCAGGGCGGGACGATCCGCGGCGGCGACGATGAACGCCAGCCGGGCCGGGTCGTCGATGCGGAGGGCGAGCTGGGCGGAGACGGATCGCTGCATGCGTGACACCTCGTTCGACCATGAAGGCGTGCCGGGTGGCACCGTCCCATTGTCGCCGACGCGTGGGCTCGCCATGACCGGGAGCGGATTCCGGGCGGGTGCGCCGGGCCGCCGCTAGCCTGAGGGGCATGGGCATCACGGCCACGTTCCGGGCCACGAAGCGCGTCCCGATCCTGCAGGTGGCGAAGTCGGCGGTCGCGACGATCGCCGCCTGGCTCGTCGCGGGGTGGCTGATCCCCGGACCGCTCCCCGTCTTCGCGGCGATCGCGGCGCTGCTCGTCGTGCAGCCGAGCGTCAACCAGTCCTTGGGCAAGGCGATCGAGCGCTCGATCGGGGTGATCCTCGGCGTGGTGATCGCGACGGGCATCTCCCTCGCGTTCGGGCAGAGCACGTGGATCATCCTCGTCGCGATCGTCGTCGCCATGCTCGTCGCGTGGGCGCTGAAGATGACGCCGGGCACGTCGAACCAGGTCGCGATCAGCGCCATGCTCGTGCTCGCGCTCGGCGCCTCCTCGCCCGAGTACGCCCTCGACCGGGTGCTCGAGACCCTGATCGGAGCGGCGATCGGCATCATCGTGAACGCGCTGATCGTGCCCCCCGTCGCGGTCGCGCCTGCTCGCAACGAGGTCGCCCTGCTCGGCGCCGAGCTCGCGGCATCCGCCGACCGGCTCGGCGCGGCGCTCGAAGGAACGCAGACGCGGCCGCAGCTCGAGGCGCTCATGATCGAGGCGCGGCTGCTGCGCCCGATGCGGGACGCCGCGGACGCCGCCATCGCCGCCGGCGAGGAGTCGCTGACGCTCAACCCCCGGCGTTCGGCGCATCGCGAGGAGCTCGCCGCGCTGCGCGACCTGCTCGACCAGCTCGGCCCGATCGTGACGCAGCTGATCGGGATGACGCGGGCGTTCGCCGACCACTACGACGAGGCGCTCCACGACGAGCCGACCGTGCGTGCGATCGCCGAACAGCTGCACCGGGTCGCGCACGACGTGCGCCTCGCCGTGCGGATCGCCGAGCCCGAGCCGGAGCCGATGACCTCGGAGACACCCGCGCTCACCTCGGCGCTGGTCATCGCGCCGCCGAAGTCGGGTCACTGGATCCTCGTCGGATCGCTGATGGAGGACCTCCGGCGCATCCGCGAGGAGCTCGTGGGGCAGCCCGAGTGAGTGGCAGGGCGTGGCACGGATCAACCGAAGGTTCGACGCGGCCGCGGCATCCGCTGCCTAGCGTGGAGCAGCAACCGACCGAGATCGACACGACGACGGCAGGAGCGACCGTGACCACGACCGCAGCGGCAACCGGGCCGACGACCCGCAACGACCTCGCCAGGCAGCTCACGGTGGCGGTGAGCGCCGTGCTGGCGGTGATCGGTTCGTTCATCGGGTCGGGCGCGGCGGGAGGCCAGCCGGTGCAGGATGCCGCGGGCGGCGCGCTCGCGGCCGACGCGACGCTCATCGCGCCCGGCTCCGGAGCCTTCGGCATCTGGTCGGTCATCTATTTCGGCCTGCTGGCGTACGCCGTGTGGCAGTTCCTCCCCGCGCAGCGTGCCGCGGCACGGCACCGCAGGCTCGGCTACCCGATCGCCGCCTCGCTGCTGCTCAACGCGGCGTGGATCCTGAGCGTCCAGTTCGACCTGCTGTGGCTGAGCGTGCCCGTCATCGTGGCGCTGCTGGTCGTGCTGGTGGTGGCGTTCCGCATCTGCCTGGCGATGCCGCCGAGGAACGTGCTCGACACGATCGTGACCGACGGTACCGTGGGCCTCTACCTCGGCTGGGTCGTCGTCGCCACCGCCGCGAACATCACCGCCGCCCTCGTCGCCGCGGGATGGGACGGCTGGGGCATCCCGCCCGAGACCTGGGCCGTCGTGGTGGTGGCACTCGCCGGGCTCGTCGGCATCGCGCTCGCGGTGTGGGACCGCGGCCGCATCGCGCCCACCCTGTCGCTCGCGTGGGGCCTCGCGTGGATCGCCGTCGCACGGCTCACGGATGCCCCCGAGTCGGCCGTCGTGGGCATCACCGCGATCGTCGCCGCGGTCGCGGTCGTGCTCGTCACGGTCGCCGTGCGCGTGGCGGTCGAGCTGCGCCGCCGCCGCCGCGCCATGGAGACCGCCTCCGCCTGAGGAGTGCCGCACGGTCCGCCGCCGGGCGAGGGGGTGCCGGCCGCCTGCCCAGGCCCGTGGACGGCCCAGTCCGCGGCGAACGCCCACCCACGCACGCCGGCACGCACACCACCCACGCACGCCTGCACGCACACCACCCACGCACGCCTGCACGCACACCACCCACGACGCCTGCACGCACGCCTTCTGACGGCAAGCGAGCATGGTTCTCTGACCGCGACCGAGCATGTTTCCGTCTTCGCGTGCCACCGCACAACCGCGCAACCGCACAACCGCACCACCGCACCACCGCACCACCGCGCAACCGCGCAACCGCGCAACCGCGTAACCGCGCAACCGCACAACCGCACTGCCGCGCAACCGCACAACCGCACAACCGCACAACCGCACTGCCGCGCAACCGCACAACCGCGTAACCGCGCAACCGCGCAACCGCACGACCGCGCCACCGCACCACCGCGCGACCGCACAACCGCACCACCGCACAACCGCACCACCGCACCACCGCACAACCGCACAACCGCACCGCCATCGTCGCACCTGGCAACTCTCCGAATCGGCCCCCACATGTCCTCCCCAGCCGTGCGGCGCCAGGCGATCACTCACCTCCGCGACGTCGTGAGCCTGCCTTCCGCTCATGTTCCTACCGTGGAGGCCGCACCACGCCGCTCGGGTCGTGGAGCGAGCGATCGTCGAAGAGCGAGGGGGCGGCATGTCTGAACTCACGGTCAGGGTCGACCCCGAGACCGGGCGACTGGTGGCCGACCTGTCGCACTTCCTCGGGCGGACGAAGAAGGGAGTCGTCCGCGATGCGGTCCGGGCATTCGCGGAACTGCACGAACGCACCGTCCGCGGTGGCATGGCGCAATCGACCGATCGCGTGACCGCCGCAACCGACGCTGTGGATCGAGAGCGCCTCCTCGCCGAGGCAGGCGGAAACCTGATGGCACTGACGCTCCCCCAGCGCGTGAAGGTCGTTCGAACGGATCTCATCCGAATACTCGACGGGCACGGGGCCCGCAACGTGCGGCTCGTCGGACGCCTGGCCAGAGGAGAGGCGGCCGAGGCCGCCGACCTGCTCGTCGAGAGCGACCTGATCGACGGCATGGACTACGCCTCCGCGACGCACGACACGCAGCGTCTCCTTCGCACGACGGTGAACCTGCACGACGCCACCCGTCTCCGGCTCTTCGCCCCAGCGCGTCTGGCGGAGTTCGAGCGAGAAGCGGTGCCCGTCTGAGAAGCGGTGCGGTACGAGGCGGCGACGACCGCGCCTGTCGAACCGGTGCGGTACGAGGCGGCGACGACCGCGCCTGTCGAACCGGTGCGGTACGAGGCGGCGACGACCGCGCCTGTCGAACCGGTGCGGTGCGAGGCGTCGACGACCGCGCCTGTCGACCGGGTGCGGTGCGAGGCGGCGACGACCGCGCCTGTCGAACCGGCTCGGCGACGTTCGACACGACGGCCATGCCGGCCGCGGGCAGCGACTGGCTATCGTCGAACCCGGAAAGGGGTGCGCATGCACGGCAGCAGCGGAGGGACCTCCGGCACGGCGGGGTTCGACTTCTTCGGCGCCGGCGAGCTGCCGGCGCCCCACCTGCCGGTCGCGGAGGTCGCGCAGATCGTCCGCGCGCAGTGGCGCCTGGAGGCCGACCTGACGCCACTCGGCAGCCAGCAGGATCAGAACTTCCTCGCCCGCGCGGGTGGGGAGCCCGTCGGTGTCGTGAAGATCACGAATCCCGCCTTCACGTCCGTCGAGCTCGAGGCGCAGGAGCTGGCCGCGGCGCGCATCGCGGCCGCCGCCCCCGAGCTGCGCATCGCCACCACGACCACGGGCGCCCACGGCGTGCCGCGGTCGGTCGTCGCCGCCACGAGCGAGGGCCCGCGCAGCATCCGCATCATCCAGTTCCTCGACGGCGGCACCCTCTCGGGCGATGGATACCTCTCGCCCGCGGTGGTGCGTCGGCTGGGCGAGCTGGCCGGGCACACGAGCCTCGCGCTGGCGGACTTCGACCATCCCGGTCTCGACCGCGTGCTGCAGTGGGATCCGCAGGTCGCCGATCGGGTGGTCGACTTCGTCGCGCGGCACCACCCCGACGCGAGCCGGCGCCGGCAGGTCACGGATGCCGCAGCGGCGGCGTGGGCGCGACTGGCGGCCGTGGCGTCCGAGCTCCCCCGGCAGGCCGTGCACCTCGACCTCACCGACGACAACGTCGTGTGCGCCCCCGATCGGGGCGTCCGCCTCCCCGACGGGCTCATCGACTTCGGCGACGTGACCCGCAGCTGGGCCGTGGCGGAGCTGGCCATCTCGATCTCGTCGGTGCTGCACCACGCGGGCGCCGAGCCGGCGTCGGTGCTCCCCGCGATCCGGGCGTTCCACGACCTGCGCCCGCTCTCGCCCGACGAGGTGGCCGCGATCTGGCCGCTCGTGGTGCTGCGCGGCGCGGTCCTGGTCGTCAGCGGCGAGCACCAGGTGCAGCTCGACGGCGGCGGGAACGCATATGCCGCGAGCGGCATCGAGCGCGAGTGGCGCATCTTCGAGCAGGCGACGTCGGTGCCGACCGAGGTCATGACGGGCGTGATCGCCGCGCAGCTCGGCGTCGAGCTCCATGCACGGCACGATACGCGCGGCGCCGACGAGGCGCGCGCGGTCGAGCTTGGCGACGGCCGGAGTCGACCGCCCCTCGGTCGGCTCGTCCCCGACCTCGACGCCGCGGCGATCGAGCGGCTCGACGTGTCGGTCACGGGCGACGCCGTCGACGCGGGCGCCTGGCTCGACCCCCGGCTCGACGAGGACCTCGCGCGCGCCGCCACCGACGGATGGGCCGACGCCGCGGTGCTCCCCTGGCGAACTCCGCGGCTCACCGCGAGCCGCATCCACGCCGCGGCATCCCCCGCCACCGTCCCGACCGGGATCGACGCGTGGTTCGCCGAACCGCAGCAGCTCGCGGCACCGGGTGACGGCGACGTGGTCGCCGGTGCCGACGGGCGTCTCGTGGTGGCGCTCGACGCCGGGCTGCGGCTCGAGTTCGACGGCGAGGTGCAGGACCCGCCGGCGCCGGGCACCCGCGTCGGCGCCGGCGACGGGCTCGGCATCGCGGCATCCGGCGCTCGCCTGAGGATCCGCCTGCTGCACGCCGGCGCCCCGCCGGTGCCGCACCTCGTGCGGCCCGAGTACGCGGACGGCTGGCTCGCCCTCACGGTCGACCCGGGGCCGCTGCTCGGACTCGGGTGGACCGAGCCCGCCGCGGCATCCGATGCTGCAGCCGCGACCTCGCCCGCCGCCGATGCCGCCGCGCTCGTCGCGCGCCGCGACCGCAGCCTCGCCGAGGTGCAGGAGCACTACTACGACGCCCCGCCCCGCATCGAGCGCGGCTGGCGCGAGCACCTGGTCGGCACCGACGGCCGTGTCTTCCTCGACATGGTGAACAACGTCACGCCGCTCGGACACGGGCATCCGAAGCTCGCCGACGCCGTCTCCCGTCAGCTCCGCCGGCTGAACACCAACTCGCGGTTCAACTACGGCGCCGTGGTGGAGTTCTCCGAGCGCCTCGCATCGCTCGCGCCCGACCCGCTCGACACCGTGTTCCTCGTGAACTCGGGCTCAGAGGCCGTCGACCTCGCCCTGCGCGTGGCACTCGCCGCCACCGGTCGGCGCGATGTCGTCGGCGTGCTCGAGGCCTATCACGGATGGACGTACGGCTCCGACGCGGTGAGCACCTCGATCGCCGACAACCCGAACGCCCTTGCGACCCGACCCGACTGGGTGCACGCCGTCGACGCGCCCAACCCGTTCCGCGGCGTGCATCGAGGGGCGGATGCCGCGCGCTACGCGCCCGAGGCCGCCGCCCGCATCCAAGGCCTTGCGGCATCGGGCCGCCCGCCCGCGGCGTTCATCGCCGAGACCTTCTTCGGCAACGCCGGCGGCATCCCGCTGCCCGACGGCTACCTCGCGGAGGTCTACGCGGCCGTGCGCGAGAGCGGCGGCCTCGCGATCGCCGACGAGGTGCAGGCCGGGTACGGACGCCTCGGACACTGGTTCTGGGGCTTCGAGCAGCAGGGCGTCGTGCCCGACGTCGTCGCCGTCGCCAAGGCGGCGGGCAACGGCTACCCGCTCGGAGCGGTCATCACCAGCCGGGAGATCGCGGCGCGGTTCCGCTCGCAGGGGTACTTCTTCTCGTCCACGGGCGGGAGCCCCGCGTCGAGCGTGGCCGGCCTCGCCGTGCTCGACGCGTTCCGCGACGAACGGCTCCAGGAGAACGCCGCCGAGGTGGGCGGGCACCTGAGGCGCCGGCTCGAGGAGCTCGCGACGCGGCATCCGCTCATCGGCGCCGTGCACGGCCTCGGCCTCTACCTGGGCGTCGAGTTCGTGCGCGACCATGCCACGCTCGAGCCGGCGACGGAGGAGACCGCGGCCGTCTGCGACCGGCTGCTCGAGCTCGGCATCGTGATGCAGCCGACCGGCGACCACCAGAACGTGCTGAAGACCAAGCCGCCGCTGTGCCTCGATCGCGCCTCGGCCGACTTCTTCGTCGACACGCTCGATCGCGTGCTCACCGAGGGGTGGTAGCGCTCGGGCGCATCCCTAGACTGGGCGCGTGCTCCCTGCCGTCATCGTGCTCGCGATCGCGCCCGCGTTCCTCATCCTCGTGCTGGGGATCGTCGCGCGTGCCCTCGCCGCGCAGCGCGTGACCGCCCGGATCGTGCAGTACGCGCCCGAGCGGGGCGCCACGGTGCTGCGCGACGCGCTGCTCGTGAACGCCGACCGGCGGGCGGCATCCGCTGCACTCGTCGACCTCGCCGTGAAGCGCAAGGTGCGGCTCCTCGCGGGCTCGAAGCGCGAGCCGATCGGCGTGGAGATGGCGCCGAACGTGGTGCTCACCGCCGAGGAGGTCTCGCTGCTCGAGGCGCTCTTCGGTCCCGAGCACACGCCCGGCCGCGTGCGCCGCTTCTCGGCCGACCGACGCGCGCTCGGCGGCCGGTTGCGCACGCTCGTGCAGCACGCCGAGCACGCGCTGGCGCGCGACGGGCTCGTGACGCCGCGCCGCATCACCTGGCCCGGCATGACGCTCACGATCCTCGCCTACCTCGGCATGCTCGTCGAGGCGCTGTTCCTCGTGTTCGCGCTGGTCGACGGCGACTGGCCGGCCCTCATCGCGACGCTCATCGCGCTCGCGGCCACCATCGCGACGATCCTCGTCACGCCGTCGTCGTGGCGGCGATTCCTGCCGCCCGCGCGTCCGAAGCGCGAGCACCTCGAGGGGCTGCGGCAGTACCTCGCCCTCGCCGAGGCCGACCGGCTGCGGATGCTGCAGTCGCCGAGCGGCGCCGACCTGCTCGCGACGGATGCCGCGACCGCCGCGGGCTCGCCCGAGGCCGATGCCCCACTCGCCCGGTTCCACCTGCACGAGCGGCTGCTCCCCTACGCCGTGGTCTTCGGGCTCGAGCGCGAGTGGATCGCGAAGCTGCGGCTCGAGCACGCCGCCCTCGACCGCGGCAACCTCGACGCGCTCGCCGACGCGGTCGACGTGACGGCCGAGGTCGCGAGCGCCATCGACGCCGCGGGAGGCGTGCTCCAGCTCACGGCCGCGGTCGGCGAACTCGTCGACGCGAGCGGGGTGGTGGTCGACGGCATCGGCGGCATCTTCGAGGTGTTCAGCTCGTGACCGAGGAGACGACCATCACGGTCGACGTCGACGGCACGCCGGTCTCGGCGGTGTACAGCAGGCCGGCGGATGCCGCGGGCACGATCGTCGTGGCGCACGGAGCCGGCGCCGGCATGGAGCACCCGTTCATGTCGGGGTTCACGCGGGCGATGCACGACGAGGGATTCGCGGCGCTGCGCTTCAACTTCCCCTACCGCGAGGCGAAGCGGCGGTTCCCCGACCGACCGCCCGTCGCGATCGCGACCTGGCGCGCGGCGATGGCGGTCGCGGTTGAGCGCGCCGCCGCGGCGGGCGCGGGTGGCGAGCCGATCTGGGCGTCGGGCAAGTCGTTCGGCGGACGCATGGCGTCGATGGCCGTGGCCGAGGGGATGACCGCGGCGGGGCTCGTGTACCTCGGCTATCCGCTGCATCCGCCCGGCCGGCCCGAGAAGGCCCGCGACGAGCACCTGCCGGGCGTGACCGTGCCGATGCTGTTCCTGCAGGGGCGCAACGACCCGTTCGCGACGCCGAACGAGCAGCTCGACGAGGTCGTCGCCCGCATCGGGCCGACCGCGACGCTCGACTGGATCGACGGCGCGAACCACTCGTTCGAGGTGAAGGGCGCGAAGCGTCCGGCCGCCGAGATCGGCGCCTCGCTCGCGCCGCGCGTGGCGGCGTTCCTGCGCGCGCACCCGTCAGCCGACTGAGGTCGCGTCATCGGGCGCGCCGTCGGTTGCGTCATCGGGCGCGTCGGACACGCCGTCGGGCGCGTCGCCCTGGGCCTCGTCGGCGAACCTCGCCGCAAGGGTGATCCCGATCTCGCGATGTCGCAACAGGAACGCGCGCTCGTCGAGTCGCTTGCGCCGGAGCCATCCCGTGACCTCGTCGTTGCACTTGCTCGCATTGCAGGATCCGCAGGCGGGAGCGACGTTGTCGAGCGTGTATCGCCCGCCTCGCGAGATCGGCAGCACGCAGTCGCGCTGCAGCGGCCGGTCCTTCGCGCCGCAATAGGCGCAACCCGTCCACTCCGCCTGGAGCGCGACCCACTGCGCGTCGGTGAGGTGGTGCGTGACGCGCGCCATCCGTCGCTTGCGCCGGCGAGCGTACGTCGCCGTGCGGGTTCGACTGACCGCCATGGCGGCAGCCTAGGACGCGCCCGGTGTCGCGGCGGTCGCACGCGCCGACCAGCGCGCGAGGCGCCCTGGCGGGGCGCTACGGGATGAGGATGATCTTGCCGCGCACGTGCCCGGTCTCGCTCTGCCGCTGCGCCTCCGCCGCCTCGGCGAGCGGGTAGCGCCGGGCGATCTCGAGCTGGAACTCGCCCCCCGCGGCGAGCGCGGCGGCGAACGGCACCGCGTCGGCGCGCAGCGCGGCCTCCTCCGGCGTGAGCGGCACGGGGTTCCCGCCGCCCCACGCGCGGACGCCGAGCTCGGCGGCGCGGGCGCCCTGCACGATCGTGGCCACGCGTCGGTGGTCGGACACGAGCTCCTTCGACACCGCGATCGCCTCGTCGGTGCCTGCGGCGTCGAGGGCCACGTCGATGCCCTCGGGTGCCACCGCACGCACCCGGTCGGCGAGTCCGGGTCCGTAGGCCACGGGGATGGCGCCGAGCTCGCGCAGTCGCTCGTGGTTCGCCTCGCTCGCGGTCGCCACGACCGTCGCGCCCAGCCGCCGAGCGAGCTGGATCGCCGACTGGCCGACGGCGCCCGAGCCGCCGTGCAGGAGGAACGTGTCGTCGGCGTCGACGCCCAGGGACATGACCGCCTGATGCGCCGTGCCGACCGGGATCGGGATCGCGGCGGCCTCCTCCCAGCCGAGCTCCGAGGGCTTGCGCGTGAGCTTCGACGCGGCGACCACGAGCTCCGTGGCGTACGCGCCCGAAGCGCCCGAGACGATGACCTCGTCGCCGATGGCCCAGCCGTCGAGACCCTCGCCGACCGCGACGATGATGCCCGCGGCATCCGTCCCGACTCGACGCGGACCGTTCAGCGGCGGCGACGCCCGCTTGCCCGAGCGGATCTTCCACTCGATCGGGTTCACGCCGACGGCGCGCACCTCGACGAGCACCTCACCGCGCCCGGGCAGGGCGTGGGCGATCTCGCGGTACTCGAGGACCTCGGGTCCGCCGATGCGGTCGTACTCGATGGCGTGGGGCATGCGGGACCTCTCGTGCGTGGGCCGGGGGGACGACTCGGCCACACTACCCCGGGTCGGATCGGCGTCCGATCGGCGGTGACCGATCACGTCACAGGACGCGCGGGCGCGCTCCGAGCGTCCACGCAGGCGCCGACCCTACGCTGTGCGCATGCCCGAGACGAGCGGCCGCGCGCGAGGGTGGGTGCTGCCCGCCGCGGCGGGCGTGGCATCCGTCGTGTTCGGCGTCGGCGTCGGGGAACTCGCCGCGGCGATCCTCGCTCCCGCGGCGAGTCCGTTCGTGGTCGTGGGATCCCTCCTGATCGACCTCGCGCCGCCCTGGGCGAAGGATGCCGCGATCGCGCTGTTCGGCACGGCCGACAAGGCGGCGCTGCTCGTGGGCATCGGGATCGTGCTCGTCGCCGTGGCCGGCGCGGCGGGGGTGCTGGAGGCCCGACGTCCGCCGTGGGGGCGCATCGTGGTGGCGCTCATCGGCGTGGTCGGCGTGGTCGCGGCCACCACGCGCGCGAATGCGCCGATGCTCGCGTTCGCGCCGTCGGCCGTCGCAGCCATCGCGTCGATCATCGCGCTACAGTTCCTCATCCGCCGGCTGCCGGTGGCGGATGCCGCGACGGATGCCGCGCCTGCGCCTGAGACGGATGCCGCGACCGTTCCACGAGCGCCGACGGGTCCCGCCGACCGCGGCCTCGACCGCCGACGCTTCCTCACGTGGGCGGGCGGTGCGGCCGTGCTCGGCGCACTCGCCGCGGCGGGCGGCTACGCGCTGCAGGCCGGTGCGCGCGCCGTCACCGCGATCCGGGACACCATCACGCTGCCCACGCCGACGGCGGCCGCGACCGTGCCATCGGCTGCGGAACTGGACATCGAGGGCCTCGCCCCGGTCGTCACGCCGAACGCGCAGTTCTATCGCATCGACACCGCACTCGCCGTGCCGGCGGTGGACCCGTCGGGGTGGCGCCTGCGCGTGCACGGCATGGTCGACCAGGAGGTGACCCTCACGTGGGACGAGCTGCTCGCCCTCCCCCTCGAGGAGAGCGTCACGACCCTCGCCTGCGTCTCGAACGAGGTCGGCGGGGGACTCATCGGCAACGCGGTGTGGCTCGGCTACCCGATCCGCGAGCTCCTCGCTCGCGCGGCGCCAACCGCGGACGCCGACATGGTGCTCTCGCGCAGCGTCGACGGCTTCACGGCGTCGACCCCGCTCGCCGTGCTCGAGGACGACCGCAACGCGATCCTCGCGATCGGCATGAACGGGGACCCGCTGCCGCCCGAGCACGGGTTCCCGGTGCGCATGGTGGTGCCCGGACTCTACGGGTACGTCTCGGCCACCAAGTGGGTGGTCGACCTCGAGGTGACCCGATTCGACGCGGCAACCGCATACTGGACGGATCGGGGCTGGAGCGAGCGCGGGCCGATCAAGATCTCGTCGCGCATCGACGTGCCCCGCTCGGGCCAGACCCTGTCGGCCGGACCGATCACCGTCGCCGGCGTCGCCTGGAACCAGCACGTCGGCATCGAGGCGGTCGACGTGCAGGTCGACGACGGCCCCTGGCGGCCTGCCACGCTCGCGACCGCGATCTCGATCGACACGTGGGTGCAGTGGCGGTACGACTGGGATGCCCCCTCGGGCACGCACACGCTGCGGGTCCGTGCGACCGGGGCCGACGGCGAGGTGCAGACCTCCGACGTGCGGGGCGTCGTCCCCGACGGCGCCACGGGCCTCGACGAGCGCACCGTCGACGTCACCTGACCGGATGCCGCCCCCAGCGCTCGTGCTGCCGCCATGCCCCCGGTTACTCAGTCCTGCGAGCTCCGACCCACGTTCCTCCGAGTCGTGACTCGCCCTCCACATTGCGCGATGACGCTCGTTCGGAAACAGGCCCGACCCCCGCAATCGAGTACCCGCCCTCGCCGATGTTGAATCCGAGGGAGGTTTCTCTCCGCAAGTCGGCACCACTTGGGCACTTGGGCACTTCGGCACTTCGGCACTTCGGCACTTCGGCACCGAGAGGCCGGGAGGAACATTGCGGCGGCGGAACGACATGACGGCAGCGGAGATCTGCCAGTGCCCGCGCGGTCAGTGCCGGTGCGCGGCATCGAGAGGAACATGACTGGTGAACAAGTCGATCAAGCTGGATGAGCGCACCGACCGGCTCGTCACGGACCTCGCGTACTTCCTGAGGTCTTCGAAGAAGTCGATTCTTCACGACGCCGTGGCCGAATTCGCGGAGACCCACCACCCAAGGCTTCTGGCGACGCTGAACGCGGCGGGTGGTGCCGGCGCTGTGGAGGCGGGGCCGGGGGCAGCCGGCGAGACCACCAAGGACGGTGTCACGTCGCGGGAGGGCACGGGCAGCGGCGACGGATTCGCGGGGGCAGGGTCAGGCGCGCTCGCGGGAGCAGGAGCAGGAGCAGGCGCGCTCGCGGGAGCAGGAGCAGGAGCAGGCGCGCTCGCGGGCGCAGGAGCAGGCGCGCTCGCGGGAGCAGGGGCGGGCGCGGGCGCGGGCGACGCGACGTTCGAGGTGCTCGACCCGTGGGATCGGCTGGCGCTGCGGCGGCGGGAGCTGCTGCGCCGGTTCGCCGAGCATGGCGGCACCGACGTGTGGGTGCTCGACCCCGTCAACGAGGACGCGGCCTCCGACGAGTCGGCCCCCACACGGATCGTGCTCCTCGCCGAGACGGATCCGGTCGATGGGAGCGGGGCCGTGCCGGCGCTCGAGGAGGTCGCGCGTCGTGTGCTGGGCGTGCACGTGACGGTCGTGTCCTTGACCGCGCTGCGGATGTTCGGGTCGGGGCGCGTCGATCGGGCGCTCGCGGAGTCGCGGCCGCTCTGAGCGATAAGCGGCCGCAGGCTGGCCCCGTCCGGTGCGGGGCGAGCCCGGTCAGCGAGCCGTGTAGCCGCCGTCGACCAGGTGGTAGCTGCCCGTGATGAAGCTCGCCCCGTCGCTCGCGAGGAACGCGACGAGGTGCGCGACCTCATCGGGCTCGCCCAGCCGGCCGAGCGGGTGCATCCCGGCGAGGAACTGCTGGGCGTCCTCGTCGAGGTTCGCGTCGACGAGCGGCGTCTTGATGAACCCCGGTCCGACCGAGTTCACCCGCACGCCCCGGTCGGCGTACTCGAGCGCGGCGTTCTTCGTGAGGCCGACGATGCCGTGCTTGGCCGTGACGTACGCCGACGAGTTCGCGAAGCCCACGCTGCCGAGGATCGAGGCGATGTTCACCACGGCACCACCGCCGTTGGCGGCGATCGCGGGCAACTGGCGCTTCATCCCGTGGAAGATCGAGTTGAGGTTGACGTCGATGACCTTCGCCCAGCCGTCGTCGGGGTACTCCCCGATCAGCACCGAGGGCCCGCCGATGCCGGCGTTGTTCACTGCGATCCGCAACGGCGCGAGCGCGTTCGCGGCGTCGATCGAATCGTCGATCCAGGCGGCGTCCGTCACGTCGCCCACGGAAGCCGCAGCGCGGCCCCCCGCGTCGTTGATCTCGGTGACGACGCTCGCCGCGTGGTCGCCGTCGAGGTCGTTGACCACCACCGCCGCGCCGCTGTCGGCGAGCCGCAGGGCGATCGCCCGCCCGATGCCGCTGCCGGCACCCGTCACGATCGCGGAACGTCCGGAAACGTCGTAGACAGCCATGTGGAGTCCTCCTCGGGTGGTCGGGGTCGGACCCGGTCGATCCGAGTCGACCCTCGGTCCACGCTACGGCGGATGCCCACAGGACCGAAGGCCGAACGTCACATCGGGAGGCGGCGTGGCCGGCGCACGATGATCGGCGACCCAGTCGCCACGAAGGCCGAGGTCGGCGGCGCCGAGAGCACCTCGCCGAACGCCGCACCGTAGAGCGCCGCGAGGTCGCCCTCGACGAGACGCTCCCCGACCGGATGCACGCGCCAGCGCGGATGCTCCACCCGGTACTCGACGGTGCCTCCGTCACGCTGGGCGGCGTAGCCCCAGTAGTGCTCGGTGATGAACTCCTCCTCCGAGCCCGCGGCGATCTCCGCCGCCGGCGCGCTCACCAGGCAGCGCATCCGGAACGCATCTCCCGAGGCGCGCCAGCGGTATTCGACGACGCCGCCGGTCGGAATCCGCCCATCGACGAGATCGACCTGATGCGACATCCGCACGGCCCGATACCGCTCTTGGTACAGCACTCGCGCCACGGTCGCGATCGCCCACCGCGGCACGAGCTCCTGCACGAAGACGACGCCGCGGCGCACCTCGCCGTCGAGGTCGCGACGCACGTAGAAGCGGAGGTTGACCTCCTCGAAGGTGCGGTGGAACGGCACCGGGACACCCAGCACCCGGGTGTCCCGGAACATGAACCCGACGAGGCTCACCTGCGGCGTTCCGGCGTGGGCGTCGAGTTCGGTGCCGCGCGGCACCAGCGGCTCCAGCAGCTCGGCGGGGCACGCGAAGTTCAGCATCGCCAGATCGGTCCACCGGCCGGTGAGGAACCGGCCGGGCGGCTTCGTCGCTCGGGGATCGGCGATCACGTGCTCACGCTAGCGCGCGGCACGGAAGCCGGGGCGTCCGCCCGGCGGGACCTTCGACCCCGCCGGCCGCCGGCGCCGCGGCCAGACTGACGGCGCAGGGAGGTGCATCATGACCGTCTACCCGCCCGCCGCACCGAGCGAGGGAGGCCCGCCGCCCGCCGGCCTGCCCGCGGCATCCACGGTGCCCGAACGCTCGTTCATCGCCACGTGGATGTTCGCCTGGCTGCTCGGCTTCCTCGGAGTCGACCGTTTCTACCTGGGCAAGGTCGGCACGGGCATCCTGAAGCTGCTCACCATCGGCGGCCTCGGCATCTGGTGGCTCATCGACCTCATCCTCACCCTCGCCGGAGTGCAGCGCGACAAGGAGGGGCGCCTGCTGCCGGACTTCCAGGAGCACAAGATGATCGCCTGGATCATCACCGCGGCGGGGTTCGGGCTGTGGCTCATCACGTCGACGATCTCGAGTGCGTTCAGCAGCTTCTGGGTGCAGATGGCGCCGATGATGGACTGGTGGCAGGACCGGTTCTGACCGGGCTCAGCGGGCCGTCGAGAGCGGCGGCGTGCGCGGGGGCGCGGTGCGGCGCGAGCCCGTCGCCTCGAAGGCGGCGGCGAGCGCGAGCAGGGCGGTGTCGTCGTAGGCGCGTCCGGCGAACGTGAGGCCCACCGGCATCCGGGTGTCGCGCATCGTGCCCATGGGCACGGTCACGGTCGGGATGCCGAGGTGCCGCGGAACGAGGTTGCCGTTCGCCACCCAGACGCCGTTGCGCCAGCCGAGGTCGGCGGATGCCTCGTTCACATCCATGTCCGCGGGACCGACATCGGCGACCGCCGGGAACACGACGGCGTCGAGCCCGAGGCCGTCCATCCACTCCTCGAGGTCGATGCGACGCGTCTCCTCGAGGCCGCGCAGCCCCGCCTCGAGCTCGGGCATGTCCTCGAACGTCGCGCCCGGATGCGCGCGCGCCCACTCGGGGTACTCGGCGATGTCGTCGTCGAAGCCGGTGTAGCGGTCGGGCAGCGCACCCTCGGGGTGGGGGAAGATGCGCGTGCCGTCGACGTCGGCGAGCGCGCACAGCGCGGGATCGCCGTTCGCGTCGAGGAAGTCGTTCCACGACCAGGCCGACAGGTCGACGATCTCGCGGCGCAGGTACTCGGGCGAGACGAGCCCGCGGGTCGCGATCGTCGGCGCTCCCGGCCGGTCGCCCTCGTAGTTCGACACGACCGGGAAGTCGACCTCGACGACCTCGGCGCCCGCGGCCTCGAGGTCGCGGCGAGCGGCCTCCCAGAGCTCGATGACGGATGCCCGGGTCTCGATGCGCTGCCCGGTGGCTCCCCCGATGCCGGGGCTGCGTCCGGGCTCGGCGGTGCCCGCGTCGGGGTCGGCGTTCACGTACATGCGCGGGATGCCGAACCGCTTGCCCGCGAGCGCGGCGCGGGCGACGGCGGCATCCGGTGACCCCGAGGCATCCGCGGGTCGCAGCGCGCCGTACGACGGCGGGCGCACGGCCGACGAGGCCGGGATCGAGATCCACGGCTGCACCCGCCAGAAGTCGCCGCGCGTCTCGACGTCGTCGTCCACGATCACGTCGAGCACCTCGAGCAGGTCGGCCATGGTGCGCGCGTGCGGCACGACCACGTCCATGGTGGGCACGAGCGGCCAGTTGCCGCGCACCGAGATGACACCCCTCGAGGGGGTGTACGCGCACAGGGCGTTGTTCGACGCGGGCGCCCGGCCGCTCGACCAGGTCTCCTCGCCGAGCCCGAAGGCCGCGAACGACGCCGCGGTCGCAGTTCCCGAGCCGTTCGACGAGCCCGAGCCGAACGCCGCGGTGAGGAAGTCCGCGTTGTACGGGCTCTCGGCGCGGCCGTAGACCCCGCGCTGCATGCCGCCGTTCGCCATCGGCGGCATGTTCGTGAGGCCGATCAACACCGCCCCGCCGGCGCGCAGCCGTTCGATCGTGAAGGCGTCCCGCTGGGCCACGAGGCGCTCGAACGCCGGGCTTCCCGCGGCCGCCGTGAGCCCTCGGGCGAGGTAACTGTCCTTGGCGGTGTACGGGATGCCGTCGAGCGGGCCGAGCGTCTCCCCCCGCGCACGACGCACGTCGGAGGCCCGGGCATCGGCGAGCGCCTCGGGGTTCATCACGACGAGTGCGTTGAGCGCGGTCGGCGTCCCCGGGCGGTCGTAGGCCTCGATGCGCGCGAGGTAGGCGCGCGTGAGCTCCTCGCTCGTGGTGCGCCCCGCGTCGAGGGCGGCGCGGAGGTCGGCGATCGACGCCTCGACGACGTCGAAGGCCGCGCGACCGGCGCTACCCTCGCCGCTCCCGCCGCTCATCGCCCGACCGCCGGCTGCTGCTGCGTGATGCAGTGGATGCCGCCGCCGCGGGCGAGGATCGGCCTCGCGTCGACCGTGACGACCCGGCGGCCGGGGTAGGCGGCGGCGAGCAGCTCGCGCGCCGCGGCATCCGCCCGCTCCTCGCCGTAGCCGCAGGCGATCACGCCGCCGTTGACGACGAGGTGGTTCACGTAGTTCCAGTCGACGAAGCCCTCGTCGTCGCGCAGCGCCTCGGGCGCGGGCAGGTCGATGATCTCGAAGCGGCGGCCCGCGGCATCCGTCTGCTCCGACAGGAACGCCCGCAGCCCGCGCATCACGACGTGGTCGGGATGCTCGGGGTTCGGCTGCTCGTGCAGCAGCAGCGTGCCCGGCGACGGGATCGTGGCGACCATGTCGACGTGGCCGCGCGTACCGAGGTCCTCGTAGTCGCGGGTGAGCCCGCGCGGCAGCCAGATCACCGTCTCGGCACCGATGGTGCGGGCGAGCTCGGCCTCGACGCGGGCCTTGTCGGCGTACGGGTTGCGGCCCGGGTCGAGCTGCACGGTCTCGGTGACGAGCACGGTGCCCTCGCCGTCGACGTGGATCGCGCCGCCCTCGTTCACGAGCATCGACGACACGAGCTCGGCGCCCGCGGCCTCCGTGACGAAGCGGCCGATCTCGCGGTCCTTCTCCCAGGTCGACCACTTCGGCGCGCCCCAGCCGTTGAAGATCCAGTCGACGCCGCCGAGCACGCCCGGCCGCTCGTCGTCGAGCACGAAGGTCGCGCCCATGTCGCGCATCCAGTAGTCGTCGAGCGGCGCCGCGAGCTGCTCGATGTCGGCCGAGAGCATGCGGCGGGCGCGGTCGTGCTCGACCGGGTCGACGACCATGGTCACCGGCTCGAACTCTGCCACGGCGTGCGCCACCGCGGTCCACGCCGCGTACGCCTCCTCGGCCGACGCGGGGTCGTCGCCGAGCGTCAGTCCGGGGCGTGGGAACGCCATCCAGGTGCGCTCGTGCGGGGCGGTCTCGGCGGGCATTCGCCAGGTCATGCGTGAACCTCCAGGTCGCGGGCGGCGGATGTCGCGGCATCCGTGATCCCATCATGGACGGCGGGGACGGCGGGGACATCGGTGCCCGCGGATGCCGCGGGGCGCCGCGCCGGGTGGCGATAGGGGTTCGTGGTGAGCCAGAGCGCCGCGTAGATCGCGCCGCCGAGGATCGGACCGGCGAACGCCGACAGGTCGGCGCCGCCGAGCGCCATCGCGATCGGGCCGACGTAGAGGGTGGTGTTCGCCATGAGCACGGCGACCGTGGTGGCCACCACCATCGCGATCGTGCCGGGCCAGAACCAGCCGCCCGAGTACCAGAACGGGCTCGTGCGTCGCTCGTCGCTGAGGGCCACGCCGTCGTAGCGGTTGCGGCGCAGCAGGATGTCGACGGCGTACACCGCGACCAGCGGGCCGAGCACCGTGACGCTGAGCTCGAGCGACGCGTTCAGCGTGTCGAGGAAGCTCGGCGCCAGGAACACGAACCAGCCGGCCAGCACCGTCGCGACGACGCCCGTGATGACGACCGTGGCGGCGCGGGACACGCGGATGCCGAGCCCCTGGGCGTAGAGACCGGTGGAGTAGGCCACGAGCACGTTGTTCGTGATGCTGCCGAGGGCGACGATCGCGAGGAAGATCGGCGTGAACCAGGCCGGCACGATCTCGCCGATGGTGTGCTGCGGGTCGGTCATGTCGATCGCCGTCGCCGCGATCACCCCGAGGCTGCCGATGAGCACGGCGGGGATGAAGCCGCCGAGGGCGGTCCACCAGGCGACCGCGCGCTTCGAGGTGTGCTGGGGCAGGTAGCGGGCGTAGTCGGCGCCGGTGCCCCACGAGAGCGGGCCCGAGGCGACGATCGCGTACCCGAGCAGCACCATCGCCCAGTGGTCGGCGACGGGCATGGGCGCCGGCGTGTACGAGAAGTCGGCTGCGCCGAGCACGAAGACCGCGAGCACCACGAAGGCCACGGCGAGCGCGGCGGAGAAGACCGGCGCGAGCTTCAGGATGGTGGCGTGTCCGTACACGCTGAGCATGAAGCTGAGCGCGGCGACGACGACGAGCACGATCCACTCGGTGCCCGCGGGCAGCGGCACGCCGAGGAGGCCGAGCAGCGCGTTCGCGGCGAGGGTGGCCACGGCGATGTTGATGATCTCGTAGAACAGGCCGATCGCGACGCCGAGTCCGCCGCCGAAGACGCGGTTGCCGCGCACGCCGAACATGGCCCGCATGATCGCCACGCTCGGCGTGCCCGACGCCGGGCCGCTCACCGCGAGCCAGCCCACGGCCGCCCACCAGAGGTTGCCGATCACGGTGATCGCGAGGGCCTCCCAGAGCGACAGGCCGAGCAGCACGAGCACGCCGCCGAGCACGAAGTAGAGGTAGACGACGTTCGCCGACATCCACACCCAGAAGAGCTCGCGCGGGCGGCCGTGGCGGTCGGATGCCGGGATGACGTCGATGCCGTGGCGCTCGACGTGGCCGGCCCGGTCGGCGGCAGGGGCGGCGGGGGCGGTGGGCGACGGCTGCGCTGCCGTCTCGGGGTCGGGTGTGCGGTGGCTCATCGTTGAGGACTCTCCGGGATTCGATCTCTCGACACGATCGGGGACTCGATCTATTATTGATCACACGATCAATAAGTTGCAGCGACGCTACCTACACTGAGGTCACGATGTCAAGACCCCCGCGCAAGAAGGCGGCCCGCAAGTCGCCGGCCGAACGCTCCGCCGAGATCGCGGATGCCGCACGCGACGTCGCCCTCGAGCACGGGCTGTACGGCGTCACGCTGCGCGCCGTGGCCGCTCGCATCGACGTCGCCCCCGCCCTCGTCGCCCACTACGAGCCCGACATGCACGCGCTGGTGGCGGCGACGTTCGGCACGATCGTCTCCGCCGAGCTCGACGAGGTCGACGACCTGGTCGCCGCGCTGCCGTCGCCGCGCGCGCGGCTCGCCGCCCTGCTCGACACGCTCCTCGACGGCAGCCGCGACGACGTCACCGTGGTGTGGGTCGAGGCGTGGGCGCTCGGCCGTCGCAACGAGGCCCTCGCCGCCCGGGTCCGCGAGGAGATGGACGCCTGGCGCACCTTCGTGCAGGGCATCGTCGAGGCGGGCATCGCGGCCGGCGAGTTCGAGGCGGATGACGCGGCATCCGTCGCCTGGCAGCTGCTCGGCATGATCGACGGCCTCAACGCGCACGCCCTCGTGCGCTGGGAGGACGCCGACGACCGCGGTTCCCGCATCGGCCACGCCGTCGAGGGCATGCTCGGGCTCGGCCGAGGCGCGCTCGCCGCACGGTAGCGAGCGCGCGACGGACCGCATGTCGGCGGCCGACGCTACGGTGAAGACCGAGACGACGGGAGGAGGCCGGCATGTACCTGGTCGACGGCACCGTCGTCACGAGCGCGAGCGACCTGAAGAAGGCGTCGGAGTGCGAGTTCGCCTTCCTGCGCGAGCTCGACGTCAAGCTCGGTCGCGACACGCTCTTCGAACCGGTCGCCGACGCGATGCTCGAGCGCTCCGGACGCATGGGCGACGAGCACGAGCATCGCGTGCTCGAGGCCTATCGCGCCGAGCTCGGGTCGGCCGTCGTCGAGATCGAGCGGCCCGACGTGCGCGACGCCGCCGCCGTCCAGGCCGCGGTCGAGGCCACGCTCGCGGCGTTCGCCGCGGGGGCACCCGTCGTGTTCCAGGCCACGTTCGCCGACGAGGGCTTCATCGGCTTCGCCGACTTCATCGTGCGGCAGCCCGACGGCCGCTACCTCGTGCAGGACTCGAAGCTCGCCCGGCGGGCGCGCGTCACGGCGCTCCTCCAGCTCGCGGCGTACGCCGAGCAGCTCCAGCGCGTCGGCGTGCCGTGCGCCGACACGGTCGAGCTGCTGCTCGGCGACGGGTCGACCAGCGTGCACCGCCTCGACGACATCGCTCCCGTCTACCGGCTGCGCCGGGCCCGGCTCGAGCAGCTCGTGGCCGAGCGCCTCGCCGACGACGGCCCGGTCGCCTGGGGCGACCCGCGATACGAGCTCGACGGGCGATGCCCCACGTGCGACCTCGAGGTGCAGGCGCACCGCGACGTGCTGCTGGTGGCCGGCCTGCGCACCACGCAGCGTGCGCTCCTCTTCGAGGCGGGCATCGACACCATCGACGCGCTCGCAGCCTCCGAGGGACCGGTGCCCGGGATCCTCGACGCCACGATCGAGAACCTCCGCATCCAGGCGCGGCTGCAGCTCCAGGCCGAGGCGGCCGAGGCCGCGGCGACCGCGCTGATCGAGTCCGGCTCCGGGCTCCGCTCGCCCGACGACCCGCCGCTTCCCCCGCCCGTGGTGGTGCGCGACGCGACGTCGCTGGCCGCGATCCCGGAGCCCGATGCCGGCGACCTGTTCTTCGACTTCGAGGGCGACCCGCTCTACACCGAGGGCGCCGCCACCGACTGGGGAATCGACTACCTGTTCGGCATGGTCGACACGGCCGAGCGGTTCACGCCGCTCTGGGCGCACAGCTTCGCCGAGGAGCGCGTCGCGCTCGAGCAGTTCCTCGCACTCGTGGCCGCACGTCGCGCGGCCCACCCGAACATGCACATCTACCACTACGCGAGCTACGAGCGCACGCACCTGCTCACGATCGCCTCGAGGCACGGCGTGGGCGAGGCAGCGGTCGACCAGCTGCTCGCCGACGGGGTGCTCGTCGACCTCTACCCGATCGTGAAGCGCGCGGTGCGGGTGGGCAGCCGGTCGTACTCGATCAAGAAGCTCGAGCCGCTCTACATGGGCACCGAGCTGCGCGAGGCCGAGGTGAAGTCGGGTGGCGACTCGATCCTCGAGTACGTGCGCGCCCGCGAGCTCCTCGCCACCGGAGGACTCGACCCGGCCACCGGGCTCGTCGGGGCCGCGGCGGCGCAGCACGTGCTCGACGACCTCGCCGACTACAACCGCTACGACTGCGTGTCGACGCTGCGCCTGCGCGACTGGCTGCTCGGGCTCGCTCGCGAGGCCGGCGTCGAGCCGGTGCCCGAGTCGCTGCTCGTCGAGGCCGCGAAGGCGGCCGGCAAGGTCTACGAGGCCTCTCCGCTCGCGGTCGAGCTGCAGCGGCTCGCCGGGCCGCCCGACGACCCCGAGCGCGACCCCGACCACACCGCGCTCGCGCTCGCGGCCGCCGCGATCGACTACCACGACCGCGAGGCGAAGAGCTTCTGGTGGGGGCACTTCTTCCGCGTCGAGCAGCCCCTCGAGGCGTGGGAGGACCACCGCGACGTGCTCGTGGTCGACCCCGCCCTCTCCACCGTTGCCCAGCGCTGGTACCGCGAAGACCAGCACCGCGTCGATCGGCGCGAGCTGCTGCTGCGCGGGCGGATCGCGCCCGGGTCGCGGTTCGGCGTCGGCGGCGAGCTGTTCGTGCTCTACGACTCCCCCGCACCGTTCCCACGGCAGGGGCTGCGGCCCGGTTCGCGCACCCAGAACTCGGTGCGCGTGCTCGAGGTGCTCGACGACGGCCTCATCGTCGAGGAGCGGTCGGTCGCCGGGTTCACCTGGTCCGAGCTGCCCATGGCCGTCGTGCCCGGCACGCCGCCGCCCGCGGGCCGCCAGCGCGAGGCGATCCTCGAGTGGGCGCAGGAGCTGTCGAGCCTCTACCCGTTCGCGTGGCCGAGGAATCCCTCGATCGACGTGCTGCGCCGCATCCCGCCGCGCACGCGCGACGGAGTCGGGGGGCTCGCGCCGCTCACCGACCACGACTACGTGCGGGGGGTCGTCGCCTCGCTGCGCGGGCTCGACGACTCCTACCTCGCCGTGCAGGGGCCTCCCGGCACGGGCAAGACCTACGTGGCGTCGCACGTGATCACCGAGCTCGTGTCGCACCACGGCTGGCGCATCGGCGTGGTCGCGCAGTCCCACGCCGTCGTCGAGAACGTGCTCGACGCCGTCGTGCGCGCCGGACTCGATCCCGATCTCGTCGCCAAGGCCCCGAAGGACGCCCGCGAGCCGGGCGACCACGGCTACACGATCATCACGAAGGACGGCGTCGCCGAGTACACCGCCGCGCACGCGGCATCCGGCTTCGTGGTCGGCGGCACGGCGTGGGACTTCGCCAACGCCGACCGACTGCCGCGCCGCTCGCTCGACCTGCTCGTGATCGACGAGGCCGGCCAGTTCTCGCTGGCCGCCACGATCGCCTCGAGCGTCGCCGCACGCAACCTCCTGCTCCTGGGCGATCCACAGCAGCTGCCGCAGGTGAGCCAGGGCAACCACCCCGAGCCGGTCGACGAGTCGGCGCTCGGGTGGGTCGCCGACGGGCACGACGTGCTGCCCGCCGAGTACGGCTACTTCCTCGCCGAGAGCCGGCGGATGCATCCGGCAGTGGCCGCGCCGGTGTCGCTCCTCTCCTACGACGGCGAGCTGCACTCGCACCCGATCGCCACGCGCCGATCCCTCGACGGGGTCGCGCCCGGCCTCACTCCCGTGCCGATCGAGCACGCGGGCAACACGACCTCCTCGCCCGAGGAGGCCGCAGCGGTCGTCGGCCTCGTCGGGGAGCTGCTCGGCCGTGCCTGGGTCGACGCGACGGATGCCGCGGCACCCGCACGCCCGCTGCAGCAGCGCGACCTCATCGTGGTCACGCCCTACAACGCGCAGCTGACGCAGGTGCGCGCTGCGCTCGACGCGGCCGGGTTCACCGGCGTGCCCGTCGGCACCGTCGACAAGTTCCAGGGCCAAGAGGCGGCCGTCGCGATCGTGTCGCTCGCGGCATCGTCAGCGGCCGCAGCCCCGCGGGGCGTCGAGTTCCTCCTGCTGAAGAACCGGCTGAACGTGGCGATCTCGCGGGCGAAGTGGGCGGCCTACCTGATCTACTCGCCCGGCCTGCTCGACACGCTGCCCCGCACGCCCGAGGGCGTCGCCCAGCTCAGCGCGTTCATCCGCCTCGTCGAGGCCAGCGTCGACTCCCGCCCCGAACCGGCGATGTCGATCGCGGCGACGTAGCCCCGGAGCATCCCGGCGCCCGCGACTCAGCCTGCGGTGAGCGCCTCGATCGCCTTCGCGATGCGCCGCTGCCGCGTCTCGGCGGCCTTCGCCCCCTCGATGGCGGTCACGTGCGCCTTCCTGTGGCTCGGCGCGAGTCGGTTCCAGGCCTCACGCGCGCCCGGGGCCGCATCGAGCGCCGCCGCGAGGTCGCCGGGCACGTCCACGGTGCGGGGCGCCGTGTCGAGCTCGAGGTCGACCACGATCGGGTCACCGCCCTGGATGCCGGTCGCAGCGCGCTTGTCGGAGCTGAACGGAATCAGGAACCTGCCGCCCATCGGTGCGATCGTGCTGCGGTACTCGAACCCGTTCACGGTCACGACCACGGGTGGACGCTTCCCGGCGTCGAACGACTCGACCACCTCCGGCGGCACCTCGATCCCCGTGTTGTTGCCCGACAGGAACATCGTCGTCTCGAACCGCATGGAGGCGAGTCTGCCATCGCCACCGGAAGCTGGGAATACCACCCAGCCTCGCTGCGTATGGTTCCAGCGTGACCTCCCCTGCGATCTCAGACCTGAACCCTGCCCGAATCACGATGTACGGCGCCGAGTGGTGCGGCGACTGCCGCCGCTCCAAGGCGCTCCTCGACCGCCGCGGCGTCGACTACGACTACGTCGACCTCGAGCTCGTCTTCGACGGCGCCGAGCGCGCCAAGGCGATCAGCGGCCGCACGCAGATCCCGGTCGTCGTCTTCCCCGACGGTACCCACTTCACCGAGCCGACCGATGCCGAGCTCGCCGGGAAGCTCGACGAGGCCATCGCGGCGTAGCCCCGGCACGTCGCGACCCGGCGGGGTCGCTCGGCGACGCGACGGGCGCTAACGCAGCGCGGGGATGACCTCCGAGGCCCACAGCTCGAGCCCCGATCGGTCGTACGCCGCCTCGGGGAAGTACGAGATGACGTAGTCCAGGCCGAGCTCCCGCCGTTCGGCGAGCTTCGCGACGACCTGCTCGGGCGTTCCCACCGCGGCGTTGGGGCTGTGGAAGTCGGCGATGTAGTGCGCGGTCTTCTCCGGACCGAGGTATGGCGCGACGCGCGCCTCGATCGCGTCGAGCCGGCGGGCGACGTCCGCGGCATCCGTGCCGATCACGGTGTTGAAGTTCGACGAGAGCGTGATCGCGTCGAAGTCAGTGCCGAGCGCCCGGCAGTGCCGTTCGAGCACGTCGCGCTTGTGCGCGAACTCCTCGAGGCTGCCCGTGAAGTTCGTGTACCGCGCGTACTTCGCGGCGATCCGCAGCGTCACCTTCTCGCCGCCGCCCGCGACCCACATCGGGATCCCGCCGTCCTGCAGCGGCAACGGCCGCACGATCGCGCCGTCGACGCGGTAGTGCTCTCCCTCGAGGGTCGCGGTGCCCGTCGTCCACGCCTGGTGCATGATCTCCACGCCCTCGCGGAGCCGCGCGAGCCGCTCGGCCACGGGCGGGAAACCGTACCCGTAGGCACGCCATTCCTGCTCGTACCAGCCGCCGCCGATGCCCATCTCGACGCGTCCGCCCGAGATCACGTCGACCGTCGCGGCGACCTTCGCGAGGTAGGCCGGGTTGCGGTAGCTCATGCACGTGCACATCTGGCCGAGGCGCACGCGCGAGGTGGTCGCCGCGTACGCCGACATCAGCGACCAGGCCTCGTGCGTCGCCTCGGTCGCACTCGCCACGGGCACGGTGTGGAAGTGGTCGTAGACCCAGATCGTGTCCCACGGGCCGGCGTCGGCCCACTGCGCGATGCCGCGCATCGTCTGCCAGTGCTCCGCCGGATCGATGCCGACGAGATCGTGACGCCAGCCTTGGGGGACGAACATTCCGAATCGCATGAGTGCCAGCCTAGGCCGCGGATCGACGGGCAGATTGCGCTTTCCGCGGGACCCTTGCGCTCAGCACCGACGGATGCCGCCTCCGCCCGTCGAGCGCGACGATCTCAGCGCTGGCACTGACGACGCACCGCGCCCGGCCGCCTAGCGTCTGACCCATGACTGTGCCGAACCACTGCGATTTCTCCGCGACCCAATTCCGGGCCATCGCCATCGAGACCTCCGGCGGCCGGCTCATCCGCGTGTCCGGCTCGGGCCTCTGCCCGACCAGCGGGTGGCAGCTCCGGCTCGTGGCCGCGAACCCCGGCGTCGTGGCGCACCCCGACAGCCTCTGGCTCGAACTCCGCGAGGACGCCCCGACGCGGGCGCCCCGCGTCGTCACCGAGACGGAGGTCGAGGTGCTGGTCGAGGACTCCCGCGCCCACGAGGTGCAGATCCGCTTCGGATGGCGCGAGGGATTCACGATCCCCGTCGTGCCGGCGGCGATGCGCCGAGCCGGCACGGGGGCGCGCCGGCCGTCGGATGCCGCACACGGCCGCCTCGCGGCATCCGCCGTCTGACCGTCAGGCCAGCGCGTACCTGAGTTCCGCCATGGCGGGTCCCGACCACACGGTCCCGTCGAGGTCGCCGCTGCGCACGGTGACGACCTTTCCGCCCTTCGCCATCACGAGCAGCGCGAGCTGCGGCAGCACGTCGCCGGCGAGCGTGCCGTCGTTGAGGGCCTCGCCCTCGCCGTTGCCGGTCGCGAACTCGATCGCGCCCGACTCGTGGTCGAGCGTGCCGTTGACCGACGTGGTGAAGTCGAACCACAGCGTCTCGACGGCGCCGTCGGCGGCGAGCCGCCCGATCGCCGCGAGGTCGCGTTCCACCCGGCCGGCGCTTCCCTCGGCGAGGCCGTGCAGCGCCGTCTCCGCCTCGTCGATGTTGAGCGAGGAGAGCTGGCCGCGCAGCACCTCGTCGATCTCGGACGGGCCGAGCCGATCCGGGGCGCCCTGCACCGCGACGATGCGCCGGTGGTCGTGGGCGCGCTCCATGAACTGGCTGAGCGTGGGCTCGGCCGCGAACACGAACAGCGGCACCCGCTCGTCGGGGTCGCGCACCTGCAGCTCCTGGCGCACGGCGTCGGCCACGCGCTTGGCGTAGATGTCGAGGGTCGCGGGGCGGCGATCCTCCTCGCTCGCGCCGCGGTCGCCGTGCCCGCCGACGCGACGCGTGCCGGCCTCGCCGGCCTCGCGGTTGGCCGCCTCGACCGCATTCTTCGGCAGGGTGGGATCGATCGGCAGCTGCGAGGCCCGGTCGGTCGGGGTGGCGTGCCAGAGGGTCCACTCGTTCGCCGAGATGGCGACGGCGTACGCCTCCTGGTCCTGGCTCGGTGCGCGCAGGAGCTGGCCGAGGGTGAAGTGGGATCCGACGTGCATGGCGTCGTCGAGCCGGTTCGGCAGCACGAACACCTCGCTGAAGCCCGGGGCGACGAAGATCGCGAGGGAGCGGGCGAGTCCCGCCCAGAGGGCCTGGTCGCCGATGATCGCGTCGCGCTCGATGCGCAGCTCCGTGAGTTCGCGGTTCGAGGCGCCGGATGCCTTGACCTGCTCGATCGCCTCGTCGAAGGCGCTCTTCACCGCGACCTCCGCGCGTTCGCGCTCGGTGACCACGGGCGACGTCGAGGCGTAGATGGTGATCGCGGGGTGGTGCGGACCTGCCAGTGCACTGAAATCGGCGCTGGTGGGCAGCTCGTAATGGACCGTCATTCGTTCCTCCCCGAGATCTCGCGACAGCGGTGTCGCTCGCTCCCAGCCTATGAAGGCCGGGGCGCGAGCGACACCCCCCGTCACCGACCCACGGGGTGATTGGAGCGGATGACTCCGGTGGGGTCGACCGCCTGCTTCACCGCGCGGAGGCGGTGCACGCGCTCGCCGAAGAGCCGCTCGGCGGGCCGCTCGTGCTCGGCGAAGTTGAGGTAGTCGACCGGCGCCCGCCACGGCTCGACCCGGGAGAGCAGCCGACCGAGCGACGCAGCGAGCGCCTCGCCGGCGCCGGGCACCGCGATGCCCACGCCGAACACGAGGTACTCCGCTTCGAGGCCCGCGACGGCACCCGGCGCCGGCGTGCCGCGCTCGGCGGCCGTCGCCAGCGCGACCTCGGGTGCGAGGCCGCCGCCCACGTGGCGGATCTCGGCCGAGAGCAGTGCGCTGCCGGACTCGGGGCCGACGGCCGCGATGAAGGCGCGCACCGCGGCGGGCGGCAGCTCGGCGAGCAGCATGCCGTCGCCGTACCCCGGCGTGGGTGCGGGCGGGTCCATGTGGAGCTGCAGCAGTTCGGCGACCGGCTGCGGGTGCACCGAGTCCATCGCGGGTGCGAGCGCGCGCAGCGGGGCGAGCAGCTCGTCGGCCCGCTCGGGCGACTCCTGGATCGCCGCCTCGACGACGACGAACGACTGGCCCGACAGGAAGGGCGGCAGCTCGGGCATCGGCGGGAGGCGGAGCACGCGACCGACGGAGGTGACGGTGTCGGGTACGCCGGCGGTCCACGCGGCCCACGCCTGCAGCACCTCCTCGGCGCGCTCGAGCGGGAAGAAGAGCGTGCCCCCCACGATCTCGGCGATCGCGTAGAGGCGGAACTCGAGTGCGGTCACGACGCCGAAGTCGCCGCCGCCGCCGCGCACGGCCCAGAACAGCTCGGGGTCGTGGTCGGCGTCGACGCGCCGGCGCACGCCGTCGGCCGTGACGAGCTCGACGGCGAGCACGGAGTTGGCGGCGAGGCCGTGCGTGCGTCCGAGCCAGCTGATGCCGCCGCCGAGCGTGTAGCCGACGACGCCGACGTCGTGCGACGATCCGGCGAGCGCGGCGAGGCCGTGCGGCGCCGCCGCGGCGACGACGTCACCCCAGAGGGCGCCGGCCTCGACGCGCGCGACCCGCAGGTCGGGGTCGACCTGCACGCCGCGGAGCTCGGACGTGCGCAGCAGCAGCGAGTCGGCGAGGCCGTTCGCCGCGGCGAGGGGTCCGGCGTTGTGGCCGGTGGCCTGCGGCGCCACCGACAGGCCGAGGCCCTTCGCGGTGCGCACCGCGTGCACGATGTCGTTCTCGCTGCCGGCGACGACGACCGCGACGGGGCGCTGGTCGACCGCGAGGTTCCACGCGGCACGCGCCTCGTCCCAACCGGGGTCGCCCGGGATGACCACGCGGCCGGCGAGCCGTTCATCGAGCAGGGCGAGGGCTTCGCGCAGCGAGAGGGTCACGACCTCGTCGTGCCCGGGGAGCGCCTCGGAGATGTCGGTGACGGGAGCGAGCGCTGAGCGGCCGGCGAGAAGGTCGGCGGGAAGGTCGGCGCGGGCGTCGTCATTCGCGGCGGCGCCGGCGGGCACAGGGGTGTTCACGGACGGTTCCTTTCGGGGTGTGTCGCGGTCGCGGGCCCGGGCCCTCGCTTCGGAGGCGGACGGCCGCGGGGGATCCCGGCGGCTCGCACGAACGCACGGTCCATCTCACGACGAACGGCGGCGCGCCGCGTCAGGGGGAGCCCTCCGCCTGCCTCAGGGTTATCCCGCCCCAGCGGAATAGCGCGGAGTCCCCGTCCGTTGCCCGAAGCGATGACTGACACGCTCCGCCTCTCCGTGCTCGACCTCGTTCCCGTGCGGAGCGGCCAGACCAGTGCCGGTGCCGTCGCGGCATCCGTGCGCCTGGCACAGCTCGCCGACCGGCTCGGCTTCACGCGGTACTGGTTCGCCGAGCACCACAACATGCCCGCGGTGGCGTCGACCACCCCGCCGGTGCTCATCGCGGCCACCGCGGCGCGCACCGAGCGCATCCGGGTCGGCTCCGGCGGCGTCATGCTCCCCAATCACGCGCCCCTCGTCGTCGCCGAGCAGTTCGCCGCGCTCGAGGCCCTCGCACCCGGTCGCATCGACCTCGGCATCGGCCGCGCGCCGGGCAGCGATCCGGTGATCACGCAGCTGCTGCGCATCTCGGGCCCCACCGCCGACGTCGACCGGTTCCCCGACCACGTCGCCGACATCCTCTCGCTGCTGTCGCCCGACGGCGCGTCGCTGCGCCTCACCAGCGGGCGCGAGTACGCGATCACCGCGACGCCCGCGGCGACCGAGGTGCCGACCATCTGGCTGCTCGGCTCGAGCGACTACTCGGCGAAGCTCGCCGCCGAGCTCGGCCTGCCGTACGTGTTCGCCAACCACTTCTCGGGCGAGGGCCTCGAGCGCGCGCTCGAGCTCTACCGCACCGAGTACCGCTCGAGCGAGGCGCACCCGACGCCCGAGACCTTCCTCACCGTGAACGCGTCGGTCGCCCCGACCCTCGAGGAGGCGCGGGCGCGGGCGCTGCCGCAGCTGCGGTCGATGGCGCGGCTCCGCACGAACCGGCCGATGCGGCCCCTCGAGACGGTGGAGGAGGCGTCGACCGCCCCCGCCGACTCGATCGGCGACGAGGTCATCGCCGCGATGGAACGGCGATGGATCATCGCGGATGCCGCGGGCGCGGCCGACCAGCTGCGCCGCCTGGCCGAGCGGCACGGGATCGACGAGGTGATGGTGGCGCCGATCGCGGGTTCCTCCGAGGCCGAGCCGACGGATGCCGCGCCGGGCCGTGAGCAGACCCTCGCGCTGCTGGCGGGCGAACTGCTCGGCTGAGGCGGCGGAGCATGGAAATGCCCCGGGCAGCTCGCCCGGGGCATCCGTCGCTGCGTGCCGCTCGCCGCGGTCAGGCGGCGAGGCCGAGCCGGCGCAGGTCGTCGCCCGACGCGCGGTACTCGTCGCCCTCGGCGACCGTCATCTCGCGCGGGACTCGGGCGCCGTTCTGGACGCGCGCGTCGTTCCCGACGGACGCGTACGGGCCGATGACGGCGTTGCGGCCGACCACCGCGCGGCGGCCGACGTGCACGTTCACGCCCACGACCGCCCGCTCGGCGACGATGGCGTCGCGGTCGATCCACGCGCCGTGGCTGATCTGGGCCCCGCGCTGCACCTCGGCACCGGGGTCGACGTAGGCGGTCGGGTCGACGAACGCGGTCGGGTCGACTTTCGCGGTCGTGGCCACCAGGCCTCGGCCGTTCACGTGCTTGCGGTAGCGACGCAGGACTCCGGCTTCGTCTTCGAACTCGACGTAACTGATGCCCACGTTCTCCTCCTTCCGACGTGGTGGCTCCACGTCCGGACATTGATACAACATCCACGCTGACCGGGGCATTCCCGCTCCCGAACGCGCGCTCAGGCAGCTCGCAGGCGCCGGTCTCGGTGCCAGCCCTGAAACCCGCCCGGGCCAGCCCCGAACGTGCCCGGAATCGCTTGTCGCGGCGTGCCGGCCCTCGCTAGCTTCGCCCTGCGTGCACGGCCTCGGCCGGCATGGCCGCGCGGCATCCCGCGCCGGCCGGAACCCACCCGGAAGACCTCGAACCCATGTCCACGTACCTCCTCTGCGCGAGCCCCATCCAGGGCCATGTCGCTCCGCTCATCGCCATCGCCCGCGACCTCGTCGCCCGTGGCCACCACGTCACCGTGCTCACCGGTTCGCGCTTCCGCGACGCCGTGGCGGCCGCCGGCGCCGACCACCGCGCGCTCGGCGGACTCGCCGACTTCGACGACCGTGACATCCAGGACCGCCTGCCCGACCGCGACCGACACCGCGGCATCGGCAAGCTGCAGTACGACATCCAGACGATCTTCATCCGTCCCATCCCCGACCAGCTCCGCGCCGTGGAGGCCGCCGTGGCGGACCTCGCGCCGGACGCCATCCTCGTCGACGCGGCGTTCGCGGGCGTCGTGCCCCTGCTGCTCGACGACCCGGCCTCCCGGCCTGCGGTGCTCGCCGCCGGCGTGGTCCCGCTCAGCCAGTCGAGCACGGATGTCGCGCCCTACGGGCTCGGCCTGGCCCCGAAGGGCGGCGCGATGGGGCGGCTCCGCAACCGGTTCCTCAACGCGCTCGTGCAGCGCGTGGTGTTCCGCGGGACCCAGCGGCTCGCGAACGAGACGATGCGCGCCCTCGGCCGCCCCGAGCTCGACGCGTTCGTGCTCGACTTCTCGCGCCGCTTCGACCGGTTCCTGCAGCTCTCGCCCGCCGAGTTCGAGTACCCGCGGAGCGACCTGTCGTCGAACGTCCGGTTCGTCGGCACGGTGCTCCCGCCCGCTCCGGTCGCGGGGGAGCTGCCCGAGTGGTGGTCCGAGCTCGACGGCGGACGTCCCGTCGTGCACGTGACCCAGGGCACGATCGACAACAAGGACTTCGACCGCCTCGTGCGCCCCACCCTCGACGCCCTGGCCGACCGCGACGTGCTCGTCGTGGTCGCGACCGGCGGCCGGCCGGTGGAGGAGCTCGGGGAGCTGCCCGCCAACGCGCGCGCGGCGGAGTTCCTCCCGTACGACCTGCTGTTGCCGAGGACCGACGTGTTCGTCACGAACGCGGGGTTCGGCGGGACCCAGTACGCCCTGAGCCACGGCGTGCCGCTCGTCGCGGCCGGCGACACCGAGGACAAGCCCGAGGTGTCGATGCGAGCGGAATGGGCGGGCGTCGGCGTCAACCTGCGCACCGGCACGCCGACGGCCGAGGCCGTGCGCACCGGCGTCGAGCGCGTGCTCGCCGACCGCGGCTACCGCGATCGCGCTCGCGCGCTCGCCGCCCGCATCCGGGAGTACGACACCTTCGGGGAGATCGAGGCGGAGCTGGAGGCGGCATCGCTCGCCGCGGCGCTGCGCCTGGAGTCGCCGGTCGGCTGACGCGCCGCGGAGTCCGTCCGCGGCGTTTCCCGCCGGTGGGCCAAAGGTTAGGCTGTCCTAAGCCGACGACGTCGGTGCACGCCTCCGCCCACCGGCGCCCCGCCGGCCACGATCGGGGATCCGCCCATGACCGCCGCTCCGCTGCTCGAGCTCGATGCCGTGCGCATCAGGTACGACGGATCGGCCCGGGCCACGCCCGACGGCGTCTCGCTCGACATCCGCGCCGGCGAGGTGGTGCTCGTGCTCGGCCCGTCGGGCTGCGGCAAGTCGACGCTCGCGCTCGCGCTCGACGGCCTCGTGCCGCACGCGGTCGCCGCGGCGCTCGAAGGCTCGGTGCGGGTCGCCGGCGCCGACACACGTGATCGCACGGTGGCCGAGCTCAGCGAGCACGTGGCGATGGTCTTCCAGGACCCCGACGCGCAGGTCGTCACCGGCACCCTGCTCGACGAGGTCGCGTTCGGGCCCGAGAACCGCCTGGTGGCGGCCGATGAGGTCCTCGAGCGCGCCGAGCGCGCCCTCAAGCTCGTCGGCCTCTGGGATCGCCGCGCCGACAACCCCGATGTGCTGTCCGGCGGCGGGCGCCAGCGGCTCGCGATCGCCTGCGCGCTCGCGCTCGCCTCCCCCGTGCTGGTGCTCGACGAGCCGACCGCCAACCTCGATCCCGCCGGCATCGACGAGGTGTACGCGGTGCTCCGTGAGCTCGCGAACGAGCGCGACCACGCGATCGTGCTCGTCGAGCACAACCTCGACGCCGCGGTCGACCTCGTCGATCGGGTGATCGTGCTCGACGCGGCCGGCCGACTCGTCATCGATGGGCCCGTGCGCGACGTGCTGCAGGGCCGTGCGGGCGAGCTCCTCGAGCTCGGCGTGTGGCTGCCCGTGTCGACCCTGGCGGCGATGCGACTGCGTTCGGCCGGCGTGATGCTCGACCCCCTGCCGCTCACGCCCGCCGAGCTCGCCGCGGCGCTCGAGGCCGTCGAGTCCCTCCCGTCGCCCGCCCCGGTCGCCGCACGCGCCGCCGCGACGACGCTGCGAGCCGCGGATCCCGCCGTGGCCGCCCCTGCGGCCGCGATCACCGTGCGCGACTGCTCGGTGCAGCGCGGCGGCCGCCGCGGTCCGATCGTCGTCGATGGGGTCGACCTCGACGTCGCATCCGGTGACTTCCTCGCGATCGTCGGCACGAACGGCGCCGGCAAGACGACGCTGCTGCAGGCGATCGCCGGCGTGATCCCACCGCCGCGCGGCTCGGTCGACGTGCTCGGCATGGATCCGGCGCGCGCGGACGCCCGCGACCGCGCCCGGCGCATCGGCTTCGTGTTCCAGAATCCCGAGCACCAGTTCGTGGCGCACACGGTCGCCGAGGAGCTCGAGGCGAGCCTGCGGCTGCAGGGCGTGCCCGAGCCCGAGCGCCGCGACGAGGTCGAGCGGATCCTGCGACGGTTCGACCTCGTCGAGCATCGCGACCGGCATCCGTTCCTGCTCTCGGGCGGGCAGAAGCGGCGTCTCTCGGTGGGCACGGCCCTGGTCGCCGGCGCCCCGGTGCTCGCCCTCGACGAGCCGACGTTCGGGCAGGACCGCGCCCGCGCCGCCGAGCTCCTCGACCTGCTCCGTGCGCTGAACGACGAGGGCACGACCGTGCTCGTCGTGACCCACGACCTCCAGCTGGTCGCCGATTACGCCGACCGGGTGGCCGTCATCCAGGGCGGCCGCGTCCTCGGCTCTGGTGCGACCGACGAGGTGCTCGCGGGACCCCTGATCGAGGCGGCGGGCCTGCGGCATCCGCCCCTCGCGCGCGCCACCCGCGGCCTCGTGCGCCACCCCGAGTGGCAGTCGGTCACCCGGATGTCGCAGCTGCCGACGGCCGGACGGGCGGCCGCATGACCGCCGTGACGGCCACGACCGACGTCGCCCGCAACCCGTACGCCGAGCCGGCCGCCGTGCATCCCGTGCGATTCCTGCACGCGCTGAACCCGATCGCGAAGCTGGCCGCGCCACTGCCGGTGATGGTCGCTCTCCTGTTCACCCGCGGGGTCGCGATTCCGCTGGCGTTCGTCGCCCTCACGCTCGTGCTGCTGCTGGTCGGCGCCCGCCTCTCCGGGCGCGTGCTGGCGATCCTGCTCGTGGGACTGCCCGTCGGCGTGCTCGTGCTCGGCGTCACCTTCGGCGTGTGGGTGGACCCGTCGCGCATCGACACCGCGAGTGCCGCGGCGTCCGTGGTGCTCGTCGAGGTCGGCGGCTGGCAGCTCACGCTCGCGGCGTACCTCGTGGGGCTCGCGACCGCGCTGCGCATCGCCGCCCTGCTCGTGCTCTCGCTCATCGCGGGGCTCACGACCACCGGGCCGGAGCTGGTGCGCGCGCTCGTGCAGAACCTCCGCGTCCCGTACCGCCTCGGCTACACGGCCCTGGCCGCGCTGCGGTTCGTGCCCCGGTTCGGACACGAGCTCGAGGTCATCCGGGCGGCCCACCGCGTGCGCGGCACCGACGGCGGACGCGGGCCCCTCGCCGCGGTGCGCCGCACGATCTCGTACGCGATCCCCCTGCTCGCGAGCGCGATCCGGCACGCGGAGCGCGTGGCGCTCGCCATGGACGCCCGGGCGTTCGGCGCCCACCCGACCCGCACCGAGCGCACGATCAGCCGCTGGCGCACGCGCGACACCCTCTTCGTGGCGGCGTTCTGGATCACGGCCGTCGCGATCTACGTCGCGGCCTTCGCGGCCGGGGCGTGACCGCCGGGGCATGACCGCGGCCTGAGCATGACGAGGGCCCGCGCGGCGTACGCGCGGGCCCTTCGCGATGCGACTACTGGGCGTCGGTGGCCGGCGCCGTGTCGATGATCTCGACGAGGAACACGAGCGTCTGGCCGGCGAGCTCGCCGCCGGCGGTGTCGGTGCCGTAGGCGTACTGCGGCGGGATGGTCACGATGAGCTTCGTGCCGACCTTCTGGCCGACGAGCGCCGCGCCGAAGCCCTGGATCACCGCGTCGGTCGTGAACTGGGCCGGGTCGCCGCCGTAGCTCTCGTCGAACACCTCGCGGGTGTCCCAGCTGGTGCCCTGGTAGTGCAGCGTGACGTTGTCGCCCGACTGCACCTCGTCGCCGTCGCCCTCCTCGAGCACCTTCAGCTGGTACTCCGCAGGCGGCGCGGTGTCGGGCAGGGTCACCGTGGGCGCCTCGCCCTCGGCACCGAACTGCACCTCGGGCACGTCCTCGGTCCACTCGGCGGGCGTCAGCGGTTCCTGCACGTCGACGACGATCACCATCGTCTCGCCGGGCGCGACGCCGATGGTCTCGTTCCCCTGGTCCCCGTAGAGCGTGGACGCGGGCGCGACCGTCACCGTGCGCGACCCGGTGGGCACGCAGTCGATGCCGGCGAGGAACGCCTCGAAGACGGTCTCGTCACCGGCGGTGATCGTGGCGGGCTGCGAGAAGACCTGCTCCCCCGTCGTGCCCGAGTAGGCGCTCACGATGGCGTTCACGTCGTCGCCGGACTCGGTGGTGTCGCCGTCCCCCTCGATCACGACGGTGCGCTCGAGCTCGGTCGCCTCGAGCGGGGTGGTGAACGTGACGGTCGGCGCCGAGGCGAAGTCGCCCTCGACCGTGACGCCGTCGCTCTGGGTTCCCGAGGGGACGTCCATGCAGTCGGCCGCGGAAGGCGTCTCGGAGGCCTCGGGGTCGGAGCTGCCCGCGCATCCGGCGAGGAGCAGGGCGGCGGCGGTGGCGAGTGCGACGGGCGCGGCGCGGCGCAGGGCACGGTTCATGAGGGGGTGTCTCGTTTCGATCGGGAACGCGAACCCCCAGTCTGCCCGGTTCGGCTCTCGATTGCCTGAGACTTCGGTTTCGGCCCGATCACGGCGACAATGGGCAGATGGGGGACACGACGACGGTACCCGATCTCCCGGGGGAGTTCGCCGACGCGGCGGACTCGTTCGCGGACCTCGATGACGCGCTCTGGAATCCGATCTCGACGGCGGCGGTGTCGCGGTCGCATCCGAGGTTCGACGAACGCGTGCTCGACGCGTGCTGCGGCGACGGCGCCTCCGCGCTGCCGACCGCCGAGCTGGTGGGGCCCGGCGGGCTCGTCGACGCGGTCGACCGTGCCGAGCCGATGATCGAGCTCGCACGCGAGCGAGCCGGTGAGCGGATGCCGCAACTCCACCTCCACGTCGCCGACGTCACCCGGTGGGAGCCCACCGGCTACGACCTCGTGCAGTGCGTGCTCGGCATCCAGTTCTTCCCCGACGTGGAGGCCGACACCCGCCGGCTGATCGAGCACGCCCGACCCGGGGGCCGGGTCGCGATCACGGTGTGGGCGCGCGGCGCCATCGATCCGCTGCCCGAACTCCTCTCCGGTGCGCTTCCCGACGACGCGGGCGTCGACGTCGAGCGACTCACGCGGCCGTCGATCGCGGTCGCCGACACCGCGGGCACGCTCGCGCACTGGCTCGCCGAGCTCGGCCTCGTCGACATGCGAGCCGAGGCGGTGCAGCGGCATCTGGACCTCGCACCCGAACTCGCCTGGCAGCTGGTGCTCGGCACCGGGCTCCGCGCAGCGGTCGACGGCCTCGGCGAATCGGAACTGGCCGGCGTGCGCGAGCGGTTCCTGGCGGCGATCCAGGACCGCGGCGTGGAGACGGTGGACGTCACCACGCTCATCGCGGTGGGCCGACGGCCCGAGTAGGCGCGAGCTCCGCACGCCGGGCTCGCGAGGCGGAGTCCGCGGATGCGGTGAAGGGCCTCCTCGCGGAGCATCCGCACCTGATGCTCGACGGCGCCTCGATCGACGTCTTCGAGTTCCTCGAACTGCCCGGCGGGCCCTGAGGCGAGGCACCGCCACATCGGATCCCGTCGACGTCATCATTCTGATGGCGGCGGGCCGACGGCGCGAGTGCGTCAGCCGGGTTCGGCGCCGGTGGCGACCGGTCGGTGCGGCTCGTTCGACCACTGGCTCCACGACCCCGGGAACAATGCGGCGTCGATGCCGGCGAGCGCGAGCGCCGCGATCTCGTGCGCGGCCGTGACGCCCGATCCGCAGTAGGCGGCGGCGCGCGTGCCGGGCTCGATGCCGACGGCGGCGAACCGCTCGCGCAGTTCCCCGGGCGAGCGGAACCGGCCGTCGTCGGTGAGGTTGCCGGAGGTCGGCACCGACCTGGCGCCGGGCACGTGCCCGGCCCGCGGGTCGATCGGCTCGACCTCGCCGCGGTAGCGCGCCTCGGCCCGGGCGTCGAGGAGCACGCCCTCCGCGGGGAACGCCGCCGCCTCGTCGGCATCGATCACCGGCATCGCCCCGAAGCGCGCCGTCGCGTCGCCGCGCGCCACCGGGGTCTCGCCTTCCTCGAGCGGATGCCCCGCCGCGACCCAGGCCGCGAGGGCGCCGTCGAGCATCCGCACGTCGGCGAACCCCGCATGCCGCAGCAGCCACCAGCCTCGTGCCGACGACTGGTTCCCGAGGTCGTCCATGACCACCACGGCGTCGTCGTCGTGCAGGCCCCACCGTCGCATCGCCTCGGTGAAGACCGCCTGCGACGGCAGCGGATGCCGCCCCCGCCCCGTCACGGCGTGATCGGCGAGGTCGCGATCGAGGTCGACGTAGACGGCGCCCGGGATGTGCCCGGCGCGGAACGCCGGCCGGCCGTCGGGCTCGGCGAGCGTCCAGCGCACGTCGAGGACCACGGTGCGAGCGTCGGCACGGCCCGCCCGCTGGTCGTCGATCCGGCGGGCGAGCTCGTCGGCGGTGATGAGGATCGGCATGCTCCAATCCTCCCCCGCCGTGGAGCCCCCGGATGAATGTCCCGCTCGCGGCATCCGTCGCACCCTTCGATTCCGCTGTCGGCATACGACTCGCCGGAGTGGCCTCCGACCCGGCCGGTAGACTGGCGAGACGGAACGGTGCGAGCGCGAGGAGGGTGGATGATCGCCAGCCTCGCTGCGTTCGCGGCCGTCGCGCTCCTGACCCCGCTCGCCACGAGGCTGCTCGGGCGCCGCGTCTTCGCGGTGATCGCCCTGGTGCCCGCCGCGGTGTTCGTGCTCCTGCTCACGTGGCTGCCGGGGGTGGTGGCGGGCGAGCCCGTGGTCGAATTCGTGCCCTGGATCCCGCAGCTCGGCATCGCGCTCTCGTTCCGGCTCGACGCGCTCGCGCTGCTGCTCGCCCTCATCGTCACGGGCGTCGGCGCCCTCGTGCTGCTCTACTGCGTGCACTACTTCGCCGACGACGAACCCGCGCTCGGCCGGTTCGCCGCGCTGCTGCTCGCGTTCGCGGGTGTGATGCTCGGCCTCGTCACCTCCGACGACGTGTTCCTGCTGTTCACGTTCTGGGAGGCCACGAGCGTGCTCTCGTACCTCCTCATCGGCCATTACACCGGCAGGAAGGAGAGCCGCGGTGCGGCCCTGCAGGCGCTGACCGTCACCACGTTCGGGGGCCTCGCGATGCTCGTCGGCCTCGTGGTGCTTGTCGTCGCGGGCGGCACGAGCTCGCTCGCCGAGCTCGTCGCCGAGCCGGTCACCGGCCCGGCGGCCGAGTGGGGCGTCGCGCTGGTGCTCGTCGGGGCGATCTCGAAGAGCGCGCTCGTGCCGTTCCACTTCTGGCTCCCGGCCGCGATGGCCGCACCGACCCCGGTCTCGGCGTACCTGCACGCCGCCGCCATGGTCAAGGCGGGCGTCTACCTCGTGGCCCGCCTCGCCCCCGGCTACGCCGACACCGCCGTCTGGCATCCGATCGTCATCGCCCTCGGCGTCCTCACGATGCTCGCGGGCGGCTGGCGTGCCCTGCGCCAGTACGACCTCAAGCTGCTCCTCGCCTACGGCACCGTGAGCCAGCTCGGCTTCCTCGTGCTCGTCACGGGATACGGCACGCGCGACGCCGCGCTCGCCGGCGTGGCCCTCCTGCTCGCGCATGCGCTCTTCAAGGCATCGCTGTTCCTCGTCGTCGGCATCGTCGACCACGCGGCGGGTACGCGCGACTGGCGCAAGCTCTCGGGGCTCGGCCGACGGATGCCCGTGATCGCGACGATCGCGATCGTGGCCGCCGCCTCGATGGCCGGCCTGCCCCCGCTGCTCGGCTTCGTCGCCAAGGAGGCCGTGTTCACCGCGTTCCTCGACGCCGCGGCTGCGGGCGAGCCGTGGGCGTGGGTGGCGCTGTCCGGCGCGTTCCTCGGCTCGGTGCTGACGGTCGCGTACACCGTTCGATTCGCGTGGGGCGCGTTCGCCGCGAAGGAGGGCGTCTCGCCCACGCCGCTGGAGGCCGGCAGCCGCGCTATCGGCGTCGCCCCCGGCGTCCTCTCCGCCGCGAGCCTCGTCTTCGCCGTCGCGATCGCGTCCATCGAACCGCTGCTCGCCGCCTACGCCGACGAGCTCCCCGGTCCCGAGGCGTACCACCTCGCGCTCTGGCACGGCCTCGAGCCGGCCCTCTGGATCTCGCTCGCCGTCTTCGCCCTCGGCGCGCTGCTCGTGTGGGGACGACAGCGAGTGGCCCGGTTGCAGGCGGCTGTGTCGCCGATGGTCGACTCCGCGCGCGGCTACCTCGGCATCGTCTCGGTCGTCGACCGGCTCGCGGCCGCCGTCACGACCGCGATCCAGCACCGCGGGCTGCCCGGCTACCTCGCGATCATCGTCACCGTGTTCGTCGGCGGCCTCGGTGCGGCATCCGTCATGAACACCACCTGGCCCGAGGGCATCCGGCTCTGGGACTACCCGTCGCAGCCGTTCCTCGCGTTCGTCATGGGTGTGGCCGCCGTCGCCGCGGCGACCGTGCGCCAGCGAATGACCGCGGTGCTGCTGGTCAGCGTCACCGGATACGGGCTCGTGCTGCTCTTCGGCATGTCGGGCGCACCCGACCTCGCCCTCACGCAGGCGCTCGTCGAGACCATCGTGCTCGTGGTGTTCGTGCTCGTGCTGCGCCGCCTCCCCAGGCAGATCGCCCAGCGCAACCCGCCCGTGCACAAGGTCGCGCGCGGCATCATCGGCGTGCTCGCCGGCACCGTGATGGGCGTGATCGGGCTCGTCGCGCTCGGCGCCCGCATCCGGCCGACGATCGCCGAGGGGCTTCCGGCGCTCGCCATCGAGGCGCACGGCAGGAACATCGTCAACGTGATGCTCGTCGACATCCGCGCCTGGGACACGCTCGGCGAGATCTCGGTGCTGGTGGCCGTGGCGACCGGCGTCGCGAGCCTCATCTTCGTGTCGGGCCGCACGGGCGGGGCACCCCGGCTCGACGACCTCGACGACGACGTGGTGCCGGTCGACCGTCGCGAGCGCCTCCGCCCGGTGCCCGAGCACGCGGCGAGCATCCGCGCGCCCCGCACGAGCCTCGCCGACACCGAGGGCGAATCGGATGCCGCGGCCGAGGCCGCCTCCACGCGGCAGACCTGGCTCCTCGCCGGGCGCACGATCTCGCCCCGCAACCGGTCGATCCTCATCGAGGTGCTGGTGCGCCTGCTCTTCCACCCCGCGATCATCGTGTCGGTGTTCCTGCTCTTCGTCGGGCACAACGCCCCCGGCGGCGGGTTCGCCGGCGGGCTCCTCGCCGGCCTCGCACTCGTGGCGCGCTACCTCGCCGGCGGCCGCTACGAGCTCGGCGAGGCCGCGCCCGTCGATGCCGGCCGCCTGCTCGGCACCGGCCTCCTGCTCGCCGCGGGCACGGCGACGGGCTCGCTCCTCTTCGGGGGCGCGCCGCTCGAGTCGGCGTGGTTCGAGGCCGAGGTCCCGGTGCTCGGCACCATCTCGATCGGCACCTCGACGCTCTTCGACATCGGCGTGTACCTCGTCGTGGTGGGCCTCGTGCTCGACATCCTGCGGTCGCTCGGCGGCGAGGTCGACCGGCAGGAGGAGAAGGCGGGCGACGAGGGCGAGGAGGGGGGCGACCTCGACGCGGGCGGCGCCGAGGCGATCGACCAGGGCGAGGGTCCCGAGATCGCCGAGCGGCCGGAGCACACCGACGCCGAGCTCGAGACGCCGCTCACGAGGCCGACGGCGCGAGCCGCCGAGGAGGCCCGCCCATGACCGCGTCGCTCACCCTCGTGGTGCTCATGGCCGTGCTGTTCGGCGCGGGCATCTCGATCATGCTCGAGCGCAGCCTCACCCGCGTGCTCATCGGCTTCCTGCTCGTCGGCAACGCGGTGAACATCCTCATCTACCTCATGAGCGGCACGCCGGGCCTCGCCCCGATCCTCAACGAGGGCGTCGACCCCGCCGAGATCTCCGACCCGCTCCCGCAGGCGTTCGTCCTCACCGCGATCGTGATCAACCTCGGCATCACCGCCTTCATGCTCGCCCTCATCTACCGCTCGTGGTGGCTCGCCCAGCTCGGCGCGAAGGGCGACCTCATCGACGACGAGGAGGAGGACGCGCAGGACGCCGAGGAGGCCGCCGTCCTCATCCGCAGCTCAGCCGATGACGACCGGGCCATCCAGGAGATCATCGACGCGAGCGACGAGGAGCCCGACGAGGACCTCGAGTCCGAGGCATCCGCCCGCGACGCCGGCGAGCGCGACCTCGACGACGAGGAGGTGCGCCGATGACCGCCGCGCTCGTGCCCCTCGTGGTGCTGCTGCCGCTGCTCGGCGCGGCGTCCGCGCTCATCCTCGGCCGCCACCGCCGGGCGCAGATGGTCGTGAGCACCACGGTGCTCGCGGGCGTCGTCGTGATCGCGGCGATGCTGCTCATCGCCGTCGACGCCGGGGCGCCGACCGTCGTGGCGGTCGGCGGGTGGGAGGCCCCGTTCGGCATCGTGCTCGTCGTCGACCGGCTGTCGGCGATGATGCTGCTGATCTCGGCGATCGTGTTGCTCGTGGTGCTCCTCTACGCCGTCAGGCAGGGCGTCGCCGACCGGCACCGCGAGACCCCGGTCTCGATCTTCCACCCGAGCTACCTGATCCTGTCGGCCGGCGTCTTCGACGCGTTCATCGCGGGCGACCTCTTCAACCTCTACGTCGGGTTCGAGATCCTGCTGTCGGCGAGCTACGTGCTGCTCACGCTCGGCGGCACCGGCGAGCGCATCCGGGCCGGCGTCACCTACATCATCGTGAGCCTCGTCTCGTCGCTGTTCTTCCTCAGCGCGATCGCCCTCGTCTACGGCGCCACCGGAACCGTGAACATGGCGCAGCTCTCGGTGCGCATCGCCGAGCTGCCCGCGAACGTGCAGCTCATCCTGCACCTGCTGCTGCTCATCGCGTTCGGCATCAAGGCGGCGATCTTCCCCCTGTCGTTCTGGCTGCCCGACTCGTATCCGACGGCACCGGCACCGGTCACCGCGGTGTTCGCCGGCCTGCTCACGAAGGTGGGCGTCTACGCCATCATCCGCACCGAGACGCTGATCTTCGCCGAGAACGACCTGACGGTGCTGCTCCTGGTGGTCGGCGGGCTCACGATGCTCATCGGCATCCTCGGCGCGCTCACGCAGGCCGACATCAAGCGACTGCTCTCGTTCACCCTCGTCAGCCACATCGGCTACATGATCTTCGGCATCGGGGTCGGCTCGCAGCTCGGCTACGCGGCCACCATCTACTACGTCGTGCACCACATCACGGTGCAGACGACCCTGTTCCTCACCACCGGCCTCATCGAGCGGTTCGGCGGCGCCACGTCGATCAACCGCCTCGCCGGGCTGCTCAAGGCGTCGCCCCTGCTCGCGATCCTCTTCTTCATCCCCGCCCTGAACCTGGGCGGCATCCCGCCGTTCTCGGGCTTCCTCGGCAAGGTCGGGCTCTTCCTCGCGGGCGCCGACGATGCCGACGCAGCGGATGCCGCGGGCATGGCTTGGCTCGTCTGGGCCGTGATCGCGGCGGGCGCGATCACCTCGCTCATCACGCTGTACGCGCTGACGCGCTTCTGGAACATGGCATTCTGGCGCGGACGCCGGGAGCTCGAGGGCTACGAGTCGGTGCTGCTCGGCTCGGTGCAGGAGGCACCCGAGGGGGCGACCGTCACGGCGACCCGGACGACTCCCGTCATGATGGTGGCCGCGACGACGGCGCTCGTGGTCGTGACCCTGCTGCTCACGGCCTTCGCCGGTCCCATCTTCGACTTCGCGGATCGTGCGGCCGCGGGCCTCATCGACCCCGCGACCTACGTCTCGCTCGTGTTCCCGGGGGGCATCCGATGACCCGGCCCGAGCTCGAGGTGTCGCGCTGGCGGTCGGTGTGGCGCCAGCTGCCGCTCCTCATCGCCCTCGTCGCGCTCTGGCTGTTCCTCTGGGACCACATCGACGCGCTCACCATCGTCACGGGCGTACTGCTCGCGGTCGCGGTGACGCGCGTGCTCTACCTGCCGCCCGTACTCCTCAGCGGGCGGTTCAACCCGTGGCGCGGGCTGCTGCTCGGCCTTCGCATGATGTTCGACGTGGTGGTCGCGTCGTTGCAGGTGGCGTTCTTCGCCGTGAACCCCCGCTGGCAGCCGATGAATGCGATCATCGCGGTGCAGCTGCTCACGCGCTCCGACCTCGTCACGACGCTCACGGCCGAGGCGATCTCGGTCGTGCCCGGCACCGTCGTCGTCGACATCGACCGCGAGCGCGGGCTGCTCTACCTGCACGCGCTCGGCACCCGCACCCCCGCCGACATCGATCGCGTGCGACACCACGTGCTCGGCACGGAGGAGCGCATCGTGCTCGCCATCGGCACCGGAGCCCAGGCCGCCTCCATTCGCGCGGCCCGCCGCGAACGCCGTGCGGGCATCACGCCCGCGCGCCGCGGCTCCACTCCAGACCGCTCCCAGGACGGAGGACCATCGTGACGTTCCTCAGCGTGGTGAGCGTCGTCGCCGGCATCATGTTCGGCATCGGCGCCATCGCCGCGGTCATCCGCATCATCCGCGGCCCCTCGATCCTCGATCGCGCGCTCGCGACCGACGTGCTGCTCGCCATCGCGATCTGCGCGCTCGGCGCGGAGATGGCGCTCAACCGGCACACCGACACCCTCGTCGTGATGCTCATCCTCGCGATGTTCGCGGTGGTCGGCTCGATCTCGATCGCACGGTTCATGGCGAAGCAGGACGCCTCATGAGCGCCGCCGAGATCGCCGTCGGGCTGCTCATCCTCGTCAGCGCCTTCCTCTCGATGGCCGCCGGCATCGGCATCGTGCGCTTCCCCGACGTGCTGACGCGGCTGCACGCCGCGACGAAGCCGCAGGTGCTCGGGCTCGCCGCCGTGCTGGTCGCGATCGTGCTGCAGGTGCCGACGTGGGGCGTGCTCACCACGGTGGTGCTCGTGATGACGTTCCAGCTGCTCACGCAGCCGATGACGGCGCACATGCTCGGGCGCTCGGCCTACCGCACCGACCACGTGCGGCGCGACCTGCTGATCGAGGACGACCTCGGCCACGACATCGAGGAGCACGACCAGGAGGAGGGCGCGGCGCGCTGACCCGCCGGCGATACGAATGACGCGATCGTCGTGATCGCCCGCCCCCGAGAGACGCGTCCCAATCAGGGGAAGCGGCACCGGAGTACCGAATTATCGAAGTACCGAGGTATCGAAGTACCGAAGCGGGGGCGCGCCGCCGGAGCCGGACCTCAGCCGCGGCCGGTGAACGCCGGCTTGCGCTTCTGCTGGAAGGCGGCGAAGCCCTCGCGGTAGTCCTCGGTGTCGCACAGCGCGGCCTGGGCGCGGTTCTCCTCATCCATCGACTGCCAGAGCCCCAGCCGCTGGTCGCGGAGCGAGGCGACGAGCGCCTTGGACGCGACGAACGCCTGGGTGGCCCCGGATGCCGCGACGCGGGCCGCGGCGCGGGCGGCATCCGTCACCTCGTCGGCGGGGAAGACCTGCGAGAACAGGCCGGAGGCCACCGCCTCGGTGCCCGACATGAGCCGGCCCGTGACGATGAGGTCCATGGTGCGGTGCGCGCCGAGCCGCTCGACGAAGAGCGCGTGGCCGCCGGAGTCGAGGGTCGCGCCGAGGTTCGCGAACGGCGAGCCGATCTTCGCGGTGTCGGCGACGTACACGATGTCGCTCGCGATGAGCAGGCCCAGCCCGACGCCGAGGCAGGCGCCGTGCGCGACCGCGAACGTCGGCACCGGCAGGGACGCCATGCGCTCGAGGAGCGGCTGCACGAGTCCGCCGAGGTACCCGAGCACGTCGTCGTCGCGCGGGTCGACACCGGAGATGTCGCGCCCCGCGCAGAACGCGCGGCCCTCGCCGCGCAGCACGAGGGCGCGCACCTCGCCCGTCCCCGCCAGGCGCTCGGCCTCCGCGTACGCGTCGGACAGCTCGGCGAGGCCGGCCGGGTCGAGCGCGTTGAGCTTCTCGGGTGCGTCCAGCACGACCTCGGCGACGCCGTCGGCCACGGTGAGTTCGATCATGATGCTCCGTTCGGCGGGTCCTCGTCGACCCGTTCGCAGGGTATCGGCGTCAGACGTCGTAGTCGACGACGACGCGGTCGGACTTGGGGTGCGACTGGCAGGTGAGCACGTACCCGCGCTCCAGCTCGTCGGGTTCGAGCGCGTAGTTCTCGGTCATCGCGACGCTGCCCTCGAGCACGCGTGCGCGGCAGGTGCCGCACACGCCGCCCGCGCAGGCGAACGGCACGTCGGGCCGCACGCGAAGGGCCGCGTTGAGGATCGACTCGTTCGCCGAGACCGGGCTGTCGACCGTCGACGACTGCCCGTCCAGCGTGAACTCGATCGCGACCGTCGGCTCGCCGCGCTCGACCACCACCGGGCGCCCGTGCCGCGGTTCGACGCGGTCGGCGTCGGTCGTGAACAGCTCGTAGCGCACGTGCGACGCGTCGACGCCCTTCGCCTCGAGGGTGTCGCGCGCGAGCTGCACGAGCTCGAACGGACCGCACAGGAACCACTCGTCGACGGTCTCGGGGCGGATCAGCACGTCGAGCATCTGCTCGAGCTTCGGCGCGTCGATGCGGCCGGAGAGAAGCGGCGCCGTGCGCTGCTCCCGCGAGAGCACGTGGTGCAGCGCGAGCCGCGACGGGTAGCGGTCCTTCAGCTCGGCCAGCTCCTCGAGGAACATCACGTCGAGAGTCGACCGGTTCGTGTAGACGAGCTCGAACTCCGAGGTCTCGCTGCGGGCGAGCACGGCGTGGGCGAGCGCCATGAGCGGCGTGATGCCCGATCCGGCGGCGATGCCCACGACGTGCTTGCCGTCGAGCGCGTCGAGCGCCGAGGTGAACGTGCCCTGCGGGCTCATCACGTCGAGCGCGTCGCCGGGCGCGAGCTCGCTCGTCGCCCACGTCGAGAAGCGCCCGCCGAGGTCGCGCTTGATGGCGACCGAGATGCTGCCCCGCACGGGCGGGCGGCAGATCGAGTAGCTTCGCCGCAGTTCGTGGCCGTCGAAGTCCCTGCGCAGGGCGACGTACTGGCCGGGCAGGTACGTGTAGTCGTCGGCGAGCTGCTCGGGCACCGCGAAGGTGACCTCGACCGCGTCGGCGGTGAGCTGGCGCACCTCGGCGACCTCCAGGGAGTGGAAGCGCGCCCGCCGGCGCTTGGCGGCGTCGTCCGTGGACAGGGACTCGCCGCCGACCGTCGAGGCGAGGAACGCCGACGCGACGGCGGCATCCGGGCGCCGGCCCATGCTCGCATCGGGGCGGGCCGTCGTGGACCCGAGGTTGCGGGCCGCCATCAGAGCACCTTGAAGTAGTCGAACGGCTCGAGGCAGTCGCGGCACTCGTAGAGCGCCTTGCACGACGTCGAACCGAAGCGGGCGAGCTCGCGGGTGTTGAGCGAGTCGCAGCGCGGGCACTTCACGGCGAGCTGCAGGCGCACCGGCCCGGAGCCGCGCACGGCGGCGCGACCCGTCGGCGCCTGGATGCCGTAGCGACGCAGCTTCTCCTTGCCGGCGTCGCTCATCCAGTCGGTGGTCCACGCGGGCGCGAGCACGAGGTCGACCCGCACGTCGGCGTAGCCGGCATGCGTGAGCGCGAGCACCACGTCGTCGCGCATCGCCTCGAGCGCGGGGCATCCGCTGTACGTGGGCGTCAGCTGCACGCGCACCGCGCCGTCGTCGTCGAGCTCCACGGAGCGCAGCACGCCCAGGTCCTCGATGGTGAGCACCGGGACCTCGGGGTCGGTCACGGTCGCGGCGACGTCCCACGCGCGGCGGGCCGCGGCGTCGGCGGGCACGGGCCGGGCGACGGATGCCTCGCGCACCGCGCCCTCGGCCTCGGCCACGGCCGGGGTCACCATGATGCCCCCGGGTGCGCGCGGGCGAGCACCTGCATCTCGGCGAGGAGCGGTCCGAGGTGCTCGGTGTGGCTGCCGCGGCGTCCTCCGCCCGACGCCGTGAACGCCGTGCGACCGGTCGGCAGCTCGAGCCGTGCCTCGGCGAGCACCTCGTCGATCACGGCGTCGAAGGCGGGCCGCAGCGACGACGGCAGCACGGCGACGCCCTCGTCGGCGAGCCGCTCGACGAGCTCGTCGTCGGCGAACAGCTCCTCGGCGTAGGGCCAGGTGTCGGCGAGCGCGACGATCATGCGTCGGCGGGACTCGTCGGTGCCGCCCGCGAGTCGGAGCACCCACTGGATGGCGTGGTCGCGGTGGTAGTCCACCTCCTTCACCGCCTTGGCGGCGATAGCCGCGAGCGTCGGATCGGTCGACTCCGTGAGGGCGGCATAGAGCTCGAGGAGATACGCGGAGGCCACGAGCTGCCGGGCGATCGTGTGGGCGAAGTCGCCGTTCGGCTGCTCGAAGAGCCAGGCGTTGCGCCACTCGGGTTCGTCGCGCCAGTAGGCGAGGTCGTCCTCGCTGCGACCCGTCGCGGTGCCCGCGTAGTGCAGCAGCGATCGCGCGTGGCCGATCAGGTCGAGGGCGATGTTCCCGAGGGCGACGTCCTCCTCGAGTTCGGGCGCGCGGGCGATCCACATTCCGAGCTGCTGGGCGAGCACGAGCGCGTCGTCGCCGAGGCGCATCGCGTACTCCGCGGCATCCGCCGACGCGACCCCGCCCGCGGCGGTGATGCCGGCGCCCGCGAGCTCCTCGGTGAGCGCGAGCTCGTCGACCGAGACGTCGCCGTGCGGGTCGAGCCCCGCGGCATCCGCAGCTGGGCCTTCGTGGGTGCTCACAGGTGCTTCACCCCCTCGCTCTTCGTGTAGTAGACCGCGTGGCGGTAGTTCTTGCCGGCCGGGCTCTCGAAGTAGGCGCCCTTCGCGTCGGGGTCGCTCGTGGTGATCGCGTCGGCGGGCACCACCCAGATCGACACGCCCTCGTTGCGACGCGTGTACACGTCGCGCGCGTTGCGCACGGCCATGTCGGGGTCGGGCGCGTGCAGCGAGCCCACGTGCACGTGGCTCAGGCCGCGGTTGGCGCGCACGAAGACCTCCCAGAGGGGCCAGGCCTCGGTTCCCGTCTCGCCCGGGGTCGACATCAGGCCACCGCCCCGGATGCCTCGAGCGCGCGTTCGGCCTGCTTGCGCGCGTACTCGTGCGCGGCCTCGCGCACCCAGGCGCCCTCCTCGTGCGCCTGGCGGCGACGGCGCAGGCGCTCCGCGTTCGCGGGTCCGCGTCCGGCGAGCACCTCGTCGAACTCGGTCCAGTCGATCTCGCTCATCTCGTACTGCCCCGTCTCCTCGTCGAACCGCAGGTTCGGGTCGGGAAGGGTCACGCCCAGCACCTCGGCCTGCGGGACGAGCATGCCGACGAAGCGCTGGCGCAGGTCGTCGTTCGAGAAGCGCTTGATGTTCCACGCCATCGACTGCGCGGAGTTCGGCGACTGGTCGTCGGGGGGACCGAACATCATGAGCGAGGGCCAGTACCAGCGGTTCACGGCGTCCTGCGCCATCTCGCGCTGCGCCTCGGTGCCCTGCATGAGCTCGAGCAGGATCTCGAAGCCCTGCCGCTGGTGGAACGACTCCTCCTTGCAGATGCGCACCATCGCGCGCCCGTACGGCCCGTACGACGCCCGGCAGAGCGGCACCTGGTTGCAGATCGCGGCGCCGTCGACGAGCCAGCCGATCGCGCCCATGTCGGCCCACGTCGGCGTCGTGTAGTTGAAGATCGACGAGTAGCGCGCCCGGCCCTCGATGAGCTGGTCCATCATCTCCTCGCGGGAGATGCCGAGGGTCTGCGCCGCCGAGTACAGGTAGAGCCCGTGGCCCGCCTCGTCCTGCACCTTCGCCATGAGGATGGCCTTGCGCTTCAGGCTCGGCGCGCGCGTGATCCAGTTGGACTCGGGCTGCATGCCGATGATCTCGGAATGCGCGTGCTGCGAGATCTGGCGGATGAGGGTCTTGCGATAGGCCTCGGGCATCCAGTCGCGCGGCTCGATGCGGGAGTCCTTCGCGATGAGGTCGTCGAAGAGCGCCTGGGCGGCCTCGTCGTGCGCTTCGCGACTGGCCACGCTGAGGTCTGCGGGAGAGGTCATCGTCGACTCCTGTGTTCTGGCGGCATCCGGAGGTGGTGGCATCCGTATTACTAACCGATCGTTCAGTTAGTATATAGTCATCTCGAGCGCCGCAGCAACGGCACGCGAACTCGACGAGGAGCCTCACATGACGGATGCCACGACCGACGCCGCGACGGATGCCCCGCGCCGAGCCGATCGCCCCATGATGGACCGCGACCTCGCCTCCGCCGCGCTCGGCATGGTCGTCGAGCGCGACGACCCGGGGCTCGCGGTGGTGTCGATGCGCGTGCGCGACGACATGACGAACGGCTTCCACATCACCCACGGCGGCCTCGTCTTCACCCTGGCCGACACCGCCTTCGCGATCGCGTGCAACGAGGACGACACCGTCACCGTCGCGGCGGGCGCCGACATCACCTTCCTGAAGTCCACCGTCGCGGGGCAGACCCTCACCGCGACCGCCGTCCGCCGCACCCGGAGCGGACGCACCGGACTCTACGACGTGTCGGTCGTCGACGAGCACGGCGACCCGGTCGCCGAGTTCCGCGGCCGATCCATCTCCACCAACCGCAGCATCTGACCCACCTCACCGTTCGGAGCCTCCCGTGTCGACGATGACCACCTCCCCCTCCATCTCCGGCCTCGCCCCCGTCTCGGCCGACGAGCTCGACCCCGAGGAGCGGCTGAGCCGCGCCGAGGTCGAGGCCATGCAGCTCGAGCGACTGCAACAGACGGTGCGGCACGCCTACGCCCACGTGCCGCTGTACACGCGCAAGTTCGACGAGGCGGGCGTGCACCCCGACGACATCCGTTCGCTGGCGGATGTCGCGCGGCTGCCGTTCACCACCAAGGCCGACCTGCGCGAGACCTACCCGTTCGGCATGTTCGCCGTGCCCATGGAGCAGGTCGCCCGCATCCACGCATCGAGCGGCACCACCGGCCGGCCCACCGTGGTGGGCTACACGAAGGGCGACCTCGAGCGCTGGGCGTCGCTCATCGCCCGATCGCTGCGCGCCAGCGGCATCCGCCCCGGCATGAAGGTGCACAACGCCTACGGCTACGGGCTGTTCACCGGCGGCCTCGGCGCGCACGCCGGCATCGAGGCGCTCGGCGCCACCGTCATCCCGATGTCGGGCGGCCAGACCGCTCGCCAGGTGCAGCTCATCCGCGACTTCGAGCCCGACGCGATCCTGTGCACGCCGAGCTACCTGCTCACGATCGCCGACGCGATGGTGAAGGAGGGCATCGACCCCCGCTCCACGTCGCTCAAGGTCGCCGTGCTCGGCGCCGAGCCGTGGACCAACGAGATGCGGCACGAGCTCGAGCAGCGCCTCGGGATCGACGCGCTCGACATCTACGGGCTCAGCGAGGTGATGGGGCCGGGCGTCGGCAACGAGTGCCTCGAGACGAAGGACGGCCCGCACATCTGGGAGGACCACTTCCTGCCCGAGGTCATCGACGGCGACACCGGCGAGCGGCTGCCCGACGGCGAGATGGGCGAACTCGTGTTCACGTCGCTCACGAAGGAGGCGTTCCCGGTCATCCGCTACCGCACCCGCGACCTCACCCGCCTGCTGCCCGGCACCGCGCGCCCGGGCATGCGCCGCATCGAGAAGATCACCGGGCGCAATGACGACATGATCATCCTGCGCGGCGTGAACCTCTTCCCCACGCAGATCGAGGAGCTCGTGCTCGGCATCGAGCAGCTCACACCGCACTTCATCCTGGAGCTCACGCGGAGCGGCACGATGGACGACCTGACCGTGCGCATCGAGCGCCACCCCGACCTCGACGTCGAGGTGTGCCAGGCCGCGACGGTGGTGCTCGCCGAGCGCATCAAGCAGTACGTCGGGTCGACCGTGACCGTGCGGCTCGAGGAGCCCGGGGGGCTCCCCCGCAGCGAGGGCAAGTACAAGCGGGTCTACGACCTTCGCTGACGGCGGGCGCCACGCGGCATCCGCTCCTGCGCCACTTCGGCGCCCGCCGCGCCACCTCGACCGGCGCGGACCGAACGCAAGTGGCGCAACGAGCAGCGGGACGACCGAGATGGGAGACTTGGGGCGATGTCTGAGAACGGAACGCTCCGACGGGGACGCCCCGGGTACGACCAGCAGGGGATCCTCGATGTCGCCGTGGCCGCGTTCATCCAGTACGGCTACGACGCCACGTCCATGGGCGTGCTCGCCGATCGCCTCGGACTCTCGAAGTCCGCGATCTACCACCACTTCGCGTCGAAGGACGAGATCCTCGACCGCGCGCTCGACACCGCCCTCGGGGCGCTCGAGGGGGTGCTCGAGCGGGCGGATGCCGCGCACGGACGTGCCGCCGACCGGCTCGACCAGGTGCTCCGGGGCGCCGTGCACGTGCTGGTCGACAAGCTTCCCTACGTGACCCTGCTGCTGCGGGTGCGCGGCAACACCGAGGTGGAGCGGCGAGCCCTCGCGCGGCGGCGGGCGTTCGACAAGCGGGTCACCACGCTCGTGTCCGAGGCGCAGGCCGAGGGGTCGCTGCGCAGCGACATCGACGTGCGGATCGTGGAGCGGCTGCTGTTCGGCATGATCAACTCGATCGTCGAGTGGTACCGGCCGGGCGGCGCGGAGGACGCCGACCGGCTCGCCGACGACGTCATCGCGATCGCGCTCGACGGGCTGCGCATGCCGACGTCGAACCGCGTCGACGAACTGCTCGGCTGACGAAGGGGACGCGCATGATCGAGCCGCTCGAGGACCTGCCCGCCGGCGTCGTCGGATTCCGCGCGATCGGCACGATCGAGGCATCCGACTACCGCGAGGTGCTCGAGCCGGCGTTCGAGGCCGTCCTCGCCGAGCACGAGAAGGTCAACCTCGTGGTCGTGATGGGCGAGCAGTTCGACCACTACTCGCTGGGCGCGATGCTGGAGGACGCGAGGCTCATCGCCTTCCCCCGCGAGGTGTGGGGTCGTGCGGCGTTCGTCACGAACCACGACGTGCTCGGCGGCATCGCGACGGCCTTGCGCGGCCTCGTGCCGGGCGAGTTCCGGGTGTTCCCGCTCGAGAAGCAGGACGAGGCGATCGCGTGGGTCGCCGAGGCCGTGCCCGCGCCATGAGCGGGAGCGGCGCGGCGCGTCAGGCCGGGCACGCGCCGGCGGTACGCGGGCCGGATGCCGCGGCGGCGGCGCGCGGCATCCGCTCGCTCGACCCCGCGCGGCCGAATCCGCCACGGCGGCGCGGCGCGGCGGGGGACTCGGCGAGCCGCTCCTGCACGACGCGGCGGCGCTCGAGCTCCTGCGCGAGGCGCTCGTCGTGCGCCGCCTGCAGGTGGGGGAAGGACAGTTCCGAGATCAGCATGATCCACTCCGGTTCGTCGTCGTCTGGCTCCAAGCTCCTCCCTAAGGCAGCCGCCCGGCATCCGTCGGATGCCGTATTCTCGCGGCGCCGCGAGGAATGGGAATGAGCGGATGCCGCAGGGCGCTGTACCGGGTGTGACGAAACGCATCGGGTTCCTCTCGTTCGGCCACTGGTCGGACGCTCCCGGGTCGAAGGCCCGCACCGCGTCCGACGTGCTGCTGCAGTCGATCGACCTGGCCGTGGCCGCGGAGGAGCTCGGCGCCGACGGCGCGTACTTCCGCGTGCACCACTACGCGAACCAGCTGGCGAGCCCGTTCCCGCTGCTCGCGGCCGCGGGCGCGAAGACGAGCCGCATCGAGCTCGGCACGGGCGTCATCGACATGCGCTACGAGAACCCGCTCTACATGGCCGAGGATGCCGGCGCCGCCGACCTGATCGCGGGCGGCCGCCTGCAGCTCGGCGTCAGCCGCGGCTCACCCGAGCAGGTCGTCGACGGCTACCGCTACTTCGGCTACGCCGCCCCCGAGGGGCAGACGATGGCCGACGTCGCCCGCAGCAACACCGAGGTGTTCCTCAAGGTCATCGACGGCGCGCGCTTCGCCGAGCCGAACCCGCGTCCCATGTTCCCGAACGCCCATCCGGGTCCGCTCGGCATCCAGCCGCAGTCGCCGGGTCTGCGCGACCGGATCTGGTGGGGCGCCGCGTCCGATGCGACCGCCGTGTGGGCGGCCGAGCAGGGCATGAACCTGATGAGTTCGACCCTCAAGACCGACGAGACCGGCGAGCCGTTCCACGTGCAGCAGCGAAAGCAGATCGAGGCGTTCCGCGAGGCCTGGACGAGGGCGGGGCACGACCGCGAGCCCCGCGTCTCGGTGAGCCGCTCGATCTTCGCGCTGGTGAACGACCACGACTTCGCCTACTTCGGCGGGGGCCGGCGCGAGGACTCCGACCAGTTCGGGGTGATCGACGACTACCGCGCCGTGTTCGGCCGCAGCTACGCCGCCGAACCCGACGAGCTGATCGACGAGTTGCGCGAGGACGAGGCCATCGCCGCCGCCGACACGCTGCTGCTGACGATCCCCAACCAGCTGGGCGTCGACTACAACGCGCACGTGCTCGAGGCGATCCTCACGCACGTGGCCCCCGAGCTCGGATGGCGCGCCTCGCGGTGAGGCCGGCCGACCGCGGCGCCGCGTCTCAGTGCCGGCGGCGCAGGTCGGGCAGCAGCGCCTTCGGCGAGCGCCCGCGGATCGCGCTCCACCACACGCCGGCACCGTAGGCGGCGTCGTCGAGCCGCCGCGCGATCCCGAACCGCACCGGGTCGAGCTGCGGGCGGGTGCGCGCGAACTCCCACGCCGTGTCGGCGAGCGAGGCCACGACGACGGCCCGCCGCACGCGGCGCGACCCGAGGCATCCGATCGCGGTCAGCGGCCACCAGTGCCGCAGCAGCAACGCGAACCCCTGCGCGATCGCGCCGATGAATCCGTAGCCGGCGAGTCGGGAGGCGAGCCGGTACGGATGCCGCACGGCGGTGGCCCTGCGGCCGATGCGCAGCACCGTGGCAACGAGCACGAGGGCGGCCACCGGGATCGACCAGCGCCGTTGGGCCGCGAGGGCGACGAGCACGGCGGCACCCCACGGCGGGAGCACGACGGGGGCGATGTCGTCGGGATGCCGCACGGCGAGGGGGTGCGCCCCGGTGCCGTAGAAGAACTTGCGGCCGAGCCAGGCACGCAGGGTGGATCGGTGCTCGTGCCGCACCGATGCCGCGGGCTCGAAGCGCACGCGCCGCCCCTCCTCGACGAGCCGCCACACCAGGTCGACGTCCTCGCCGACGCGCATCGACGCGTCGAATCCCGCGCCGAGCGCCTCGACCCTGGCGACGAGGCAGGTGCTCGACACCCAGGTCACCGGCGACCGCGGACGCACGGTCGACGAGTCGCTGCCGAGGTCGAGCGAGGACCGGGCATCCTCGTACCTCGTGATCCAGTTGGCAGCGGCTGCGGCGGTGCCGGTGTCCTCGCCCCCGGCCAGCCCGAGCACGCGAGGTGCGACCATCGCCAGCGCGGGGTCGGCGAAGTGGCGCAGCATCAGCTCGATCGCCGCCGGCTCGACGACGACGTCGGAGTCGACGAACACCACGAACGGCGTCGACACCTGTGCGAGCCCGGCGTTCCGCGCGCCCGCGGGCCCCAGGTTCCGTTCGAGCGCGACGAGCTGCGCGCCATGGCGCGTCACCACGGCCGCGACCGCGGCGGGATCCTCCGAGGCGTCGTCGACCACGATGACCGGCAGGGCGCCGCCGATGCCCGCGAGCAGACGGTCGAGCTGCCGCGGCCGATCGCGCACCGGCACCACAACCGTGGCGGTGGACAGGTCGACGGCGGGCAGCGCGTGCACGACCGGGTCCGCCATGCCGGTGGCCAGCAGGTGGTCCGCGAGCGCCCGCGTCGCGGCATCCGACACCGTCAGCTCGCCCGCGTGGATGCGGCCGCGCGCGAGCGGCTTCAACCGGGAGATGCGGGTCGGGGACCCGCCGACGAGCACCGCGCCGTGGTCGACGACCCGGGTGTGGCGGTTGAGGCGCACCGTGAAGCCGTCGGGGAGGCGAGCCGTCACGAGATGGCCCCGGTCGTCGGATCGGGTTCGCCGTCGCCGTGGGTGCCGCATCCCCGGGCGTCGACGCGCCCCGACCGCAACCGCAGCCACGCCTCCGCGATGATCGACTCGAGCAGGGCGGAGCCCTCGGCGGGTGAGGCCGCCCGAGGGTCACCGAGCACCCCGTTCGGGGCGACTCCGCCCACGCCCGCGTCTCGGAGGAGCGGCATGAGTTCGACGACGGGTCGGGGGTCCCCGGCCTCCAATCGATCGACCCGGACGCGGTCGGGCTCGAGCCGCTGCAGGATCGACGTCTCGGAGCGACCCGCGTGCGCGTCGACGGGCACGTCGTCGCCGAGCGCACGGGCGCCGGGCACGCATGGCAGCCACGACGCGGGCCGCTCCTCGTCGATGAGCACCGGGACCGCCGTCGCCAGCGCCTCGACGTTACCGCCGTGTCCGTTGACGAACACCACGCGGTCCGCCCACTCGCACGCCGACCGCCCGAACTCGAGCAGGAGGAACGTCAGCGCCTGCGTGCCGACGGAGATCGTGCCGGGGAACCCCTGGTGCTCGCCGCTGGCGCCGAACGCGATGGCGGGCGTCACGACGGCGTCGACGCCCTCCGCGCGGAGCCGCACGGCGAGCGCCTCGGCGACGGCCGACGCCACCACGGTGTCGGTGTCGAGCGGCAGGTGCGGCCCGTGCTGTTCGGTGGACCCGACCGGCACGAGCACCGTGGGGCGGCCCACGTCGGGCCACGGGCGGTCGACGAGGCGCGGCTCGCCCGGGCCGATCACGGGGCGGCCTCAGATGTTCCCGAGGGCGACGGAATCGTCGGGCCGCGGCTCGGCGGGTTCGGGCGTGGTCCTCGGCGTGGCCGGGCGCGCCTTGTCCGCGGCGGGGCGTGGCGCCGCGGCGGCGGCATCCGGCTCGTCGCCGAGGTCGCGACGGAACCCGGGCGGCGCGTAGAAGTCGGTGGGAGCCAGCTCGGCGATGGACGCGTGGCCGAGGCCGAGGACGGCGGAGTCCAGGCCGCCGCGCAGGATGTCGAGCACGTTCTCGACTCCCGCCTGTCCATTCGCCGCCAGCCCCCAGAGGTACGCCCGACCGATCATGACCGCGCGCGCGCCGAGCGCGAGCGCCTTCGCGACGTCCCCGCCGCGGCGGATGCCACCGTCGAGGAGGACCTCGACCTGGTCGCCGACCGCCTCCGCGATGCCCGGCAGCATCCGGATGGACGCGGGCGTCGAGTCAAGGTTATTCCCACCGTGGTTGGAGACCGAGATCGCCGTGACGCCGGCGTCGACGGCGCGCTTGGCGTCGTCGAGGCGGGAGACGCCCTTCAGCATGAACGGTCCGCCCCACTCCTCGCGGAGCCACGCGACGTCGTCCCAGGTGGGCGGCGGGGTCGACATCCATTCGCCGTACGCCCCGAAGAAGGTCGGCGGAGGCCCGCCGTCGGCCGGCGCGAGGTTGGGCGCCGTGAGGTCGGGCACACGACCCGTCCTCAGGTAGTCGATGAGCCAGGTCGGGCGGGTGACCGCCTGCGGCGCGAATCGCATCGCCGCCTTCAGCGTCAGCTTCTCGGGGATCCACGGACTCCCCCAGTCGCGCCCGTTGGAGAACGACCAGTCCAGCGTGGCGATGAGCCCCTTCGCGCCCGCGTTCCTGGCCCGGTCGAGCCGGTGCACCATCGCGTCACGACTGCCGCTCCAGTACACCTGGAAGAAGGTGTTGGGATTGGCCGCCGTCACCTCCTCGATCGGCTTGGACGCGAAGGAGCTGAGCCCCATGATCGTGCCGCGGTTGGCGGCGGCGCGCGCGACCGCCACCTCGCCGTCGGGGTGCACCGCCTGCACGCCGGTCGGCGAGATGAGGACCGGGATCGAGATGGGGATCCCCATCACCGTGGTCGTGAGATCGCGTGCCGGCTGGTGCCCTGCCACGTGCGGCGCGAACTGGAGTTCCCCGTACGCCCGCATGTTGTCCTCGGTGGTGAGTCCTCGTTCCGAGCCGGCGACGAGCGCCCCGTACACCGACTTCGGCAGCCTCCGCTTCGCTCGCCGCTGCGCCGCCGCCACCGTCTCGAACCAGTCGTTGCCCATCATCGATCTCCTTTCATGTGCCGAACATCCCGCTGATGGCGGGCGCGACCCCGCGATAGTCCTGCACGACATGCACGGTGCCCCGCCCGATCCTGGCCAGGTCGCGACCGAGGTCGAGGTCGCGCTCACCGCTCGCGTCGAGCAGCACGTCGAGCCTCGGGAGCCGTGGGGCCACCGTTCGCGGGTCGGGACCGGCGTTGTGCACGCAGTCCGACAGCAGCACCACGCGCGCGTCCCTGACCGGTGCCCGCGCCAGCTGCCTCGCGGCGAGCTCCAACGGGAACGCCACGTTCGTGAGCCCCTGCGCCGGCATCCGCATGATGGTGTCGAGCAGGTCCATGGGCTTCACGAGCTCGCCGAGGTTGAGCAGGATCGCGGCATCCGACCAGAACGCGATCACGGCGAGGTCGTCGTGCTCCAGCTCGCCGGCCAGGGCGCCCACCGTCGCCGCCGCCGTCGCCACCCGCTCGCCCTTCATCGACCCCGAGACGTCCACCGCGAGCACGACCGACCGCTTCGTGCGGATGCGGTCGCGCACGACGATGTCCTCGTCCTCGGGCACCGGTCGCTCGGCCAGGACCTCGATCGTCCGATCGAGGTCGATCTCGTCGGAGCCGCCACGGTACGGGAGGCTTCCGAGCTCGCCGATGCCGCGCCGACTGGTCGCATCACGCCTCGGCCGACGGATCGCCAGGCGTGCCGCGATCCGCCGTGCCCGCGCCCGGGCGCGGGGATCCACCGCGGCGGTCGCCTCCGCGACGACGAGCTGCGCCGCCTCGTCGGTGAAGCCGGTCGCGGTGCTGCCCGGCAGGGGCAGGGCCGGGCTCCGGCCGGCGCCGGCCGGGCGCAGCACCGACCCGCCTCCGGCACCTGCGGTCGCGTCGTACACGGTGGGTTCCTCCTCGAGCTGCTTCGGCCGCCGCCGGAGCGGGGTCCCGTTCACGCCGCGGCGGTCGGGCCGCTCACGCCGCAGGGGCGAATCGGCCGGGACGGCTCTTCATCCGGGCGCCGCCGTCGCCGGCTCCAGGATGAAGTGGTCCTCCCAGATCTCGCGCAGCACCCGCTCGGGCGTCGTCTCGATCGCCTCGTCGAGGTGGATGCGTCCCGAGAGCGACACGACCATGGCGTCGAGGACGAGCTGCGGATAGCCCTCCTGCTCGGGGGAGCGGAGGTCACGCAGCTCCGCGAGCTTCGACGCCACGAGCACGCAGTCGATCGCGCCGCGCACGCTGGATCCCTGCCGGACCTCGGGGTGCGACCTGGTGGCCCGCGTGACGGCGACGGCGTCGACGACGAGCCGCTCGCCGAGGGCGCCACGCGCGTGCCCACCGGCGCGGAGCCGCACGATGGCCTCCTCGCTCGGCGCATCCTGGTAGTCGATCGCGAGTCGGTTGAGCCGGTCGTGCACGCTCGTGGAGAGCCGGGTCGTGCCCACGTTGTCGTACGGGTTCATGGACGCGATGACCCGGAACGTCGGCTTCGCCGCGATCCTGCCCACACGCGGCACCGCGATGGAGCGGTCGGCCATCGCCGTGAGGAGCGTGTTGAGGGTGTCCTCCGGCGCCCGGTTGAACTCCTCGATGTAGAGGAATCCGCCCTCCCGCATCGCCTCGACGAGCGGGCCCGCCACGAAGTTGTCGGCGCTGTAGTCCTCCTTGAGCACGCGCGCCGGGTTGTGGTGGCCGACGAGCTTCGCCGGCGTCAGGTCGGCGTTGCCCTCGACGAACAGCAGCGGGATACCCCATTCCTCGGTGATGGCGGTGAGCATGGTCGTCTTGCTCGTGCCGGGCGGCCCCTCGAGGAGGATGTCCCGCCCGGCCGCGACCGCCGCGAGCGTGAGCTCGAGCTCCCGCTCGCGGCCGACGATGCGGGCGGCGATGCGTTCGCGGTTCGCCGCCAGCTCGCCCGGTGCGGCATCCGCTCGTGTGGTGTCGGTCACGCTGTTCCCCTCGTCTTCGAGCACGTCTGGTCGTCGATCACTTGGTGGTCGATCCGGCGTCGACGGGCAGCATCACCCCGGTCACGTAGCGCGACTCGTCCGACGCCAGCCACAGCACGGCGTTCGAGATGTCGACCGGCTCCACCCACGGGATGGGCAGGGCGTTCATCGTCTGGAACCGTTCACCGAGTGCCTCCCTCGTGCGCTGATCGGGCTCCAGATCGGGCGCGAACAGGGCGTAGAGCATGTCGTTCTGGATCATGTCCGTGTCCACGCTCGTCGGGTGGACGGTGTTGACGCGGATCATGTCGGGCGCCAGCTCGAGCGCGAGCGTGCGCATCAGGCCCACGACGCCGTGCTTGGCCGAGACGTAGTGCGCGAAGTTCTCGAAGCCCTTGATGCCGGCCGTCGAGCTCGTGAGGATGATGGAGCCGCCGTTGCCGCCCGCCTTGAGATGCGGGATCGCCGCCTTCGCCGTGTGCCACACGCCGGTCAGGTTGACGCCGATCATCTCCTCCCACGACTCGTCGCTCAGTTCCTCCGCCCGGCCCTGCGAGAAGATGCCGGCGTTCGCCGACACGATGTCGAGCCGTCCGAGCTCGGCGACGCCCTCGTCGAGCGCCGACTTCAGCGCACCGTAGTCGCGCACGTCCGCCTCGCGGGCCACGATCCGCCGGTCCAGTGCCTCCACCTGCCGCACCGTCTCCGCGAGGTCGTCGGGCGAGGACATCGTGTACTCCACGGTCGGCAACTGCCGCACCACGTCGACGGCCACGATGTCGGCGCCCTCCTGCGCCATCCGCAGCGCGTGGCTGCGCCCCTGCCCTCGTGCCGCGCCGGTGATGAACGCGACCTTGCCGTCCAGCCTTCCCATCATGTGCTCCTTCCGCGGATGCCGGGACGCGTCCCCCGCATCCCCCTACTTGACGTTGGCGCCCGCGTCAACGGGCAGGGCGACGCCGGTGACGTAGCGGGCCTCGTCGGAGGCGAGCCACAGCACCGCGTTCGAGATGTCCACGGCGTCCACCCACGGGATGGGCAGGGCGTTGATGCCCTGTGCCGCCTCCTTGAAGTCGTCGGCGGTGGGGTGCTCGATGTCGGGACGGAACAGCTTGAACGTGGCCTCGTTGTTCACCATCGGCGTGTCGACCACCGTCGGGTGCACGGAGTTCACGCGGATCATGTCGGGCGCGAGTTCGAGCGCGAGCGTGCGCATGAGGCCGACCACGCCGTGCTTCGCGGCGACGTAGTGCGCGATGTTCGGGAACGCGAACAGGCCGGCATCCGAGCTCGTGAGGATCATCGACCCGCCCCGGCCGCCGGCCCTGATGTGCGGGATGGCGGCCTTGCAGGTGCGCCACACGCCCGAGAGGTTGATCTCCTGCATGTTGACCCACTCGTCGTCGGGGATGTCCTCCGCACGGTTGAACGACCCGGCGATCCCGGCATTGGCCGAGACGATGTCGAGCCGCCCGAGCTCCGCGACGCCCGCGTCGACGGCGGACTTCACCTGGTCGAAGTCGCGCACGTCGGCCTTCCGGGCGACGATCCGCCGGTCGAGCGCCTCGACCTGCCGGACGGTCTCCGCGAGATCCTCCTCGGTGGCCGGCGGGTAGTTGTTCTCCGGCAGGCCCTCGCAGAGGTCGATGGCGATGATGTCGGCGCCCTCCTGTGCGAGCCGGATCGCATGACTGCGTCCCTGTCCACGAGCGGCGCCCGTGATGAACGCGACCTTCCCCTCGACACGTCCCATTGCCTTCTCCTTTCGTCGACGGATGCCGCTGCTGCGGCATCCGCTCAGTACTGGGTGTTGCCCGCGTCGACCGTCATGGCCATCGCGGTGACGTAGCGCGCCTCCTCGGATGCCAGGAACAGCACCGCGTTCGACTGGTCGCGCGGCTCGGTCACGTCGATCGGCAGCGAGTCGGTGAGCATCCCGGCGAGCCGCTCGTTGCCGGCGAGCAGTCGCGGGTACTCGCCGCCCATCTCGCCCATGGCGGTGTCGACGCCGGTCGGATGCAGCGAGTTGACCCGGATGCGGTGCTTCGCGAGCTCGTGCGCGAACGCCTTGGCGAGCCCGGTGACGCCGAACTTCGATGCGACGTACGGGGTGAGGAACGGCAGGCCCTTCAATCCGGCCGCCGAGCTCGTGAGGATGATCGAGCCGCCGCCCGCCGCGATGAGGTGCGGGGCGGTGAGCTGCACCGTGTTCCAGATGCCCGTGAGGTTGATCGAGATCGTCTCGTCCCAGACCTCGGGGGTCACCTCGTCCCATGGGGCGAGGATGCAGATGCCCGCGTTCCCGACGACGATGTCGAGGTGTCCGAGCTCGGCGACGCCCTCGTCGATCGCGGCCTTCATGGCGTCGCGGTCGCGCACGTCGGCCGTGCGGGCGACGATGCGCCGGTCGAGCGCCTCCACCTGCCGCACGGTCTCCTGGAGGTCGTCCTCCGTCGCGTGCGAGTACTGCAGTCCGGGCACCGGCCCGCACAGGTCGACCGCGATGATGTCGGCGCCCTCCTCCGCGAGCCGGAGCGCGTGGCTCCTGCCCTGGCCGCGCGCCGCTCCCGTGATGAAGGCGACCTTGCCTTCCACTCGTCCCGCCATGTTCGTTCTCCCCTTCGGTTCAGCGCTTGTTGAGGAAGCCCGCGTCCACGGGCAGGGTCACGCCGGTCACGTACCGCGCGGCATCCGACACGAGCCAGAGGATCGCGTTCGACAGGTCGACGGCCTCGATCATGTCGACGGGCAGCGCGTTCGCCATCGCCTGGCCGAGCTGCGGGTCGGACTGCAGGAACTCCTGCATCACGTCGTTGACGACCATCGGCGTGTTCACGCCCGTGGGGTGGATCGTGTTGACGCGGATGGAGTGCTCCGCCAGTTGATTCGCATAGCTGCGCATGAGGCCGACCACGCCGTGCTTGGCCGCGGTGTACCCGAGGCCGCCGGGCGTGCTCCCGCCGATGCCGGCGAGGCCCGCGGTCGAGCTCGTGAGCACGATCGCCCCTCCCCGGCCGCCCTCGATCATCGAGGGCTTCGCGACCTCGACGGTGTGGTAGACCCCGGTCAGGTTCACGTCGATGACGTCCTGCCACTCCTCGGGCACCGGGTTCATCGACAGCGGGGCGATGCCCGCGTTCGCCAGCACGATATCCACCCGGCCGAGCTCGGCCACGCCCGCGTCGAATGCGGCCTGCAGGGCATCGCGATCGCGCACGTCGGCTTCGACGGCGTGGATGCGGCGGTCCAGCTCCTCGACCGAGCGCACGGTCTCGGCGAGGTCGTCGGGGGTGGCCATCGGATACGCCACCGTGTCGATCTGCGCGCAGAGGTCGACGGCGATGATGTCGGCGCCCTCCTGGGCCAGGCGGATCGCATGGGACCTGCCCTGTCCGCGTGCGGCGCCCGTGATGAATGCGACCTTGCCTTCGAGTTGACCGGCCATGGGGACTCCTTCCTCGGTGTGCTGCGGGTGGCGGTCGGGCTACTTGACGGGGTTCTGGTTGACCCCGGGGATCAGCAGGTGTCCGGCGTCGACTGGCAGGGTGACCCCGGTGACGGCCGAGGCGAGTTCGGAATTGAGGTACAGCGCGGCGTCGGCGATCCGCTGCGGGTCCATGAACCCGACGCCCTTGAGCGCGTGGAAGTGGTAACCGGCCTCGAGCATGTCCTCCTCGGTGCCCTCGCCGGCCGGCTTGCCGCTCATCATGTCCCAGGCGCCCTGCCAGCTGGTCATGGGCGTGAGGATGGCGCCGGGATGCACGCTGTTGACCCGGATGCCGTGCGGCGCGTACTCCAGCGCGAGCGTCTTCATGATGCCCACCACGCCGAACTTCGCGGCGCAGTAGTGCACGTAGTTCGCACCGGGCTCGAGCCCGTTGATGGACGAGGTCATGACGATCGAGCCGCCACCCTGCTCCATCATGTGCGGGAGCACGGCCTTCGCCGACTTCCAGACGCCGGTGAGGTTGACCGCGATCATGTCGTCCCACTGCTCGTCGGTGAGCTCGTGGGCGGGCGCCAGCGAGAAGATGCCGGCGTTGGCGATGAGGATGTCGATCTTCCCGAGCTCCGCGATCCCCTTCGCGACGGCGGCGTCGAGGTCGGCCTGCGTGCGCACGTCGCCGACCGCCGCGACGATGCGACGGTCGAGGGCCTCGACCTGCCTGACGGTCTCGTCGATGTCGGACTGCTGGGCCATCGGGTACTGGACGGTCCCGATCTGGTCGAGCGTGTCCATGATGACCACGTCGGCTCCCTCTCGTGCGCAGGTCACGGCGTGCGCCCGACCCTGCCCGCGAGAACCGCCGGTGATGAAGGCGACCTTGCCATCGAGCATGCCCATGGGGCTCTCCTCTCGTTTCGGGCACGCCGCAGGAACCGCGCAGCGGCACGCGACGGCCGTCGGCCGCATCATCGCGGTCGCGTCGGCGAGTCGGGTCTCACGCGAGGTCGGAGCGGGTGCCTCCCTGGTGGCGCCGGTCGGCGCCGGGTTCGGATGATGCGAGGTCGGATGCCGCGGGCGCCGTGAAGCCCGCGAGCGGGTCCTCGGCGCAGGCGCTCACCGGCGGCGCGGCGAGATCCTCGCGCCGGGTGAGCGTCAACCGCACCGGGCCGATGCCGCTCCTCGGACGCGGTGGGGAGGTGCGGTGCGAGTGGTCGCCGGCGTGCTTCGGGATGCTCGTCGTCTCGGCGCGCTGGGCGAGCAGCTGCTCGCCGTAGCCCTGCACGCACTCGGGGTCGGGCCCGTCGAGCGGGAGCCCGGTGAAGAACTTCGCGGCCATGCATCCGCCCTTGCACGTGTCGAAGAACCGGCACGAGCTGCACGCCCCGCCCGACTGCGGCGAGCGCAGCTCGGCGAAGAGCGCCGAGTCGCGCCACACGGTGCGGAAGCCGCCCTCGCCGCGGACGTTGCCGGCGAGGAACTCGTCGTGGATGGCGAACGGGCAGGCGTACACGTCGCCGATCGGGTCGATGAGGCACACGACGCGTCCGGCGCCGCACAGGTTCAATCCGGGAAGCGCCTGGCCGTAGGCCGAGAGGTGGAAGAAGGAGTCCCCAGTGAGCACGTCGTCCCCGTGGGCGACGAGCCAGTCGTAGAGCTCGCGCTGCTGCTCGCGGGTGGGGTGGAGCTCGTCCCACACGTCGGCGCCTCGGCCCGAAGGGCGGAGCCGGGTGAGCCGCAGCTGGGCGCCGTACCGGTCGGCGATCTCCTTGAACTCCTCGAGCTGGGGGATGTTCTGCCGCGTGCAGACCACCGAGAGCTTGAAGTTGCGCATCCCGGCGTCGGAGAGGTTCCGCATCGCGCGGATCGCGGTGTCGTACGACCCGGGCCCGCGCACGTGGTCGTTCACCTCGGGCGTCGCGCCGTCGAGCGAGATCTGCACGTCGACGTAGTCGTTGGCCGCCAGCCGGGTCGCGACCTCCGGCGTGATCTTCACGCCGTTCGTCGAGAACTTCACGCCGACGTGGTGTGCCGTGGCGTACTCCACGAGTTCCCAGAAGTCACTGCGAACCGTGGGCTCACCGCCGCCGATGTTCACGTAGAACACCTGCATGCGCTCGAGTTCGTCGATGACGGCCTTGCACTCCTCGGTCGACAGCTCCCGGGGATCACGCCGCCCCGAGCTCGAGAGGCAGTGCACGCACGAGAGGTTGCAGGCGTACGTGAGCTCCCACGTCAGGCAGATGGGCGCGTCGAGCCCGAGCTCGAAGTGGTCGACCAGGCGCATGGCCTTCGGCGGGGGTGCGACGTCGACGAGGGTCATGCCGCACGCTCCTCGAGCATCTTCGACTCGGCGAGGGTGCCGAGCGCGCGCAGGTACGTGGGCAGGTGCTCGGCGGCGACGCCGGCGGCCTCGCACGCCTCACGTGCGGTCGCGGCATCCGCCAGCCCCTGCACCACCGTGAGCAGCGTGCGGTCCTTCAGGAAGGACAGCTTGCGCGTGCCGAAGTGGTAGAGCAGCGCGCCGAACGGCTCGGGGCGCACGGACACCTGCGGGTGGAGCCGCCAGGCGGTGTCGGGTTCGACGGCGGTCATGGCGGATTCAGTACACGCCGCACATGCCGTCGATGGAGACCTCCTCGACGAGCGAGTCCGTCTCGATCACGTCCTCGACCTCACCCTGCGGTGCGACGAGCTCTTCACTTCGACTCATGGGATGCTCCTCATGTGCGATCGCCGCCATTGGCGATTCCTCGTGATGAAGCGATACTAATGACACCCGGTGCCGTTAGGAAGGGGGTTGTCAGGATGGTCCTTCAGGGCGATGATGCAGCAGCCCGGCCGCGGCTCGGTCGCGCCCCCTCCACGACGCACGCCGACCTGAGCCACACCGCACTGCGACTGTTCATGGAGCGCGGCTTCGACGCGACGACGGTCGACGAGATCGCCCGAGAGGCCGGCATCGGTCGCCGGACGTTCTTCCGCTACTTCCCCTCGAAGAACGACGTGCCGTGGGGCGACTTCGACCGCCTGCTCGACGGGATGCGGGACCACCTCGCGTCGATGCCCGACGACCTGCCACTCATGGAGCAGCTGCGCCGGTCGATCCTCGAGTTCAACCGGGTGCCCGAATCCGAGGTGGAGTACCACCGCCGCCGCATGGAGCTGCTGCTGCACGTGCCGACACTGCTCGCGCACTCGACCCTCCGCTACGCCTCGTGGCGGCAGGTGGTCGCCGAGCACGTCGGCCGGCGCCTGGGCCTGCCCCACGGCGACCTCATCCCGCAGACGATGGCCTGGACCTGCCTCGGCGTGTGCCTCGCCGGCTACGAGCAGTGGCTCGGCGACGCCGACGCCGACCTGCTCGAGCTCCTCGACGAGGCGTTCCGCCTCATCGACGAGCGCATCGGCACCGAGGCGATCCAGGCCCATCGCGGTTCGCACGCCTCGCGGAGCGCTCGCGGGTGACCCGCACGACGGTGGTCGTCGGCGCCGGTGCGGCCGGTGCGGCGCTCGCCGCGCGACTGAGCGAGGATCCCCGCCGCACCGTGCGCCTGCTCGAGGCCGGACCGGTGCCGAGAACGCCCGCGGAGTTCCCGCCCGAGCTGCTCGACGGCTCCACCGTGCAGGGCGCGATGCCGGGGCATCCGGCGAACTGGTCGTACCTCGGGCATCTCACCCCCGACCTGCAGTACACGATCGCACGCGGCCGCATCGTCGGCGGGTCGTCGACCATCAACGGCGGCTACTTCGTGCGGGCGCGGCCCGAGGACTTCGCGCGGTGGGCGGATGCCGGTGGCGCCGACTGGGCGTACGAGCAGGTCCTTCCGACCATGCGCGACCTCGAGCACGACCTCGACCTGGGGGCCGGCGCCTTCCACGGGGCTGCGGGGCCGATGCCGGTGCGGCGCGCGGCGCAGCGCAACCCGATCGCACGGGCGTTCACGGCGGCGGCGCTCGAGCTCGGGTATCCCGCGGAGCCCGACAAGAACGCGCCGGGTCTGCCGGGTGTCGGGCCGGTGCCGCAGAACGTCGTCGACGGCGTGCGGGTGAACACGGGCCTCGCCTACCTCGAGCCCGTCCGGGATCGCCCGAATCTCGACGTCCGGGGCGGATGCCGCGTGCTGCGCGTCCTCTTCGACGGCACGCGCGCCGTCGGGGTCGAGGTCGCGGATGCCGCGGGCGGCGCGGCGTCCGCCGGCTCGGGCGCCCCGACGCGGAGCGTCGTCGAGGGGGACGAGGTCGTGCTCTGCGCGGGCGGCATCGGCACACCGCACCTGCTGCTCGTCTCGGGCGTCGGACCCCGCCGGCAACTGGACCGGCACGGGGTCGAGGTCGTGCTCGACGCCGAGGGGGTCGGCCGGTCGTTCAGCGACCATCCCGAGCTGTCCGTCGGCTGGCGGGCCCGCCGTGACGTCGTCGACCCCGGCTCGCCCGAGACCTTCACCACGGCCCTGAACTTCCGGTCGCCCGGCGGCGCTCCGGAGGGAGACCTCGAGATCATGGCGTGCGTCACGACCATGAGCCACCTGCTCACCGGATCCGCGAGCGCGGTGGCCGGTGGGGCGCGCTCGGCCCTCAGGCATCCGATCAGCACCGCCCGCGCCCTGCGCGGCGTCTCGGTGCGCCGGGTGCGCGACCAGGTGTCGCACGGCCGCGACCTCGTGCTGCTCGTGGGCCTGCAGGGCGAGGACGCGCGGGGTTCGATCACGCTCGAGTCGGTCGACCCGTTCGTGCAGCCGCGGATCGACTACCGGTACCTGTCCGACGCCCACGACCGGGAGCGCCTGCGGCTCGGCGTCCGCACGGCCGTCGCCCTGCTGCGTTCCCCGGCGTTCGCCGACCTGTTCGAGCGGCTGACCGAGCTCGACGACGCCACGCTCGACGACGACGACGCGCTCGACCGCTGGATGCTCGCGCACCTGGGCACCGCCATCCACCTGTGCGGGAGTGCGCCGATGGGCCGTGAGGACGACCCGCATGCGGTGGCGGACGGGCACGGGCGCGTCCGCGGCATCCGGGGGCTGCGCATCGCCGACACGTCGATCCTCCCCGACGCGCCCTCGCGCGGCCCGGCAGCGACCGCCGTGCTGATCGGCGAGCTCGTCGCGCGCTGGATGGCGCGGGGTGACTGACGCACTCGGGTGGTTGTCGGTCCTGCCGACGCGCCCGCCGGCGACCCCGACCGACACGCGCACCGCGGCCCTCGCCGCCCTCCGCGAGCTCGTCGGGCGCCCCGACGCCGCGTTCCACGACGGGCAGTTCGAGGCCATCGAGGCACTCGTCGACGGCCGACGCCGGGCGCTCGTCCTCGGCGTCGAGTACAACACGCGACTGCTCGCGGCGATCGCCGAGCACGTGGCGCCCGCCATCGGCTGGGAACCGGCGCGCTGAGACTGCGGCATCATCATGCCCCCGGGCCGGTCGCAGCCCGCGCGGGCACCCGTCGGGATGCCGTCAGGCGGCGAGGCGGTGCTCGTACTCGACGCCCCGCCTGATGCGCCGAGACAGGCGGTGCGACGGTCGCTCGATCGCCAGCCAGAACCCGACGGCGACGACGATGCTCAGGGGAAGGGCGACGAACACCACCATGGCTGGGCTCGGCACCACGGCCGCGACGGCCATGACGAGCGGCTCGTGCACGAGGTAGAGGCTGAACGAGATCAAGCCGAGGAAGCCGAACACGCGACCCGACAGCACATCGCTGAGGAGCGGGGCGTTGGCGGCGCCGATGATGAGCAGGCAGATGCCAACGAGGATCAGGGGGAGGGTCACCGCCGGGGCGAGATCGGCGGGCAGGACCTTCCGCAGGGTCCAGAACGAGGTGACCAACAGCACCGCGACGGCGAGCGCCGGCACCCAGGACACGGCGGCCCGCCGCCTGGGCATACTGGCGAGCCGGTCGGAGAGCGCGTCCCAGACCGAGGCCAGGGCGACGCCGATCCCGAACATCGGCAGGTACTTCAGCGATGCGACGTTCGCGTACGCCCCGAGGGTGGCGAGTGCGAAGAAGATCCCGAGCTGGAGCGCCACGTGGAGGCGTCTCGACGCGTAGATGTACAGGGGGAGCAGGGCTGAGAAGACGACCTCCCACTGCAACGACCACAGCGGCGTGATCCGGATCGACGTCCCGCCGACGAGCGTGAGGTCGGCGAGGATCGCCGGGAGGTCGTAATCGCCGGGCCGGTGCCGCGCCCACAGGCTGTCGTCCGGGCGGGCGTCGGGAGTGAGGGCCATCACCACTGCGCCGAGGGCCACCGCACCGAACACCGGGAGGTAGAGGCGGGCGAACCGGGACGGGAAGTACGAGGACCACTGGAAGGAGCCCGAGCGGAGGCTGAAGGCCAGCACGAGCCCCGAGAGGACGAAGAAGAGGTAGACGGCCTCGGTCCCCGCCCAGAGCAGGTGCAACGGGGTGTTCACGAGCAGGCCGGCCCTCCCGCCGCCCTCGGACCCTCCGAAGTACGGTGCGGCGAGCGACGGGACGACGAGCAGCGAGTGGTGCACGAGTACCACGAGCGCGGCGATGCCCCGCAATCCGTCGAGTGCCTTCAGGCGCAAAGCAGTGATCCGTCCCGGTCGTTGGAATGTCGAACCGAGCGTCGTCGAACATCGGCTGAGTGACGATATCAAACTCACCCGGGAGTCTCGCGATCTGCGCGAGACCCCCTGCCGACAGTCCGCCGGTCTCGCACGGGCAACTACCATCGTCATGATGAGTTCTCAGCAGCCCGGTCGCGCAGGATCATGGGCGACGGCCATCGCGTCGGTGCTCTCGGTCATCACCCTGACGGCCTGCGCCACCGACGCACCGGCGGCCCCGCCCGCACCGTCGACGGCCGCATCGACGCACGCGCCCGCCGCGAGACCGACGACGGAGCCCCCGACGGACGCGGAGCTCCTGGCGGGTCTCCCGCCCGAGCCGCGCGTGCTCATCGTCGGCGACTCGTTCACCGAGGGCTACGGTGCGAGCGGTCCGAGCGCGGCATGGGCCGCCGTCGCCGCGGAATCGCTCCAGTGGCGGGCGACGATCGACGGAGTCGGCGGAACCGGGTTCACGAAAGACGTCGCGACCGATGGGCGACAGGGCCTCGACTATCGCCGTCGCCTCGAGATGCACGCCGCCGCCGGCGAGCAGTACGACCTGGTCGTCCTGCAGGGCGGACTCAACGACTGGCAGGCGACCCGGGCGGCTGAGGTCGCGAACGTGCGAGCCTCCGTCGCAGCGTCCCGACGCGCCTGGCCCGACGCTCCGGTCATCGTCTTCGGCCCGTCGTCTCCGCCCGCGACCGTGGACGCGCAGCGGTACGCGAGCGCGATCGCATCGACGGGTCGGGCCGCGGGCGCGATCGTGGTCGACCCCGTCGGCACGCGCGCGTGGATCAACGAGGCGAACGCGGCACGCTTCGACGTCGGCGACGGGCTCCACCTGAACGACGCCGGGTACCTGTTCCTCGCCGCACGATTCGTGGCCGAGATCGACGCCCTGGAGGACTGAGATGTCGGCCGCATCGGCGAGAGTGGACCCATGACCCCTCCCGTCGTCGCGACCGATGCGACCCGCACGCAGGCCCTCGCCGCGCTCCGCGAACTCGTGGGCCGCTCCGACGCCGAGTTCCACGACGGGCAGTTCGAGGCCATCGAGGCGCTCGTCGACGGCCGACGCCGGGCGCTCGTCGTACAGCGCACCGGGTGGGGCAAGTCCGCGGTGTACTTCATCGCGACCCTGCTGCTCCGCCGCCGGGGAGCCGGCCCGACCGTGCTCGTGTCCCCGTTGCTCGCGCTCATGCGCGACCAGATCGCCGCCGCCGAGCGGGCGGGCGTGCGAGCCGTGGCGATCAACTCCACGAACCCGCACGAGTGGGGCGACGTGCTCGCGCGGCTCGACCGCGACGAGGTCGACGTGCTGCTCGTCTCACCCGAGCGGCTCAACAACCCGTCCTTCCGCGAGCAGCAGCTGCCGGCGCTCGTGCGCCGCATCGGCCTGCTCGTCGTCGACGAGGCGCACTGCATCAGCGACTGGGGCCACGACTTCCGTCCCGACTACCGCAGGCTCCGCGACCTCATCGCGCAGATCCCGGCCGACGTGCCGGTGCTGGCCACCACCGCCACGGCGAACAGCCGGGTGGTGGCGGATGTCGCGGAGCAGCTCGGCGGCACCGAGGTGCTCACGATCCGCGGACCGCTCGCCCGCGCGTCGCTGCGGCTCGGCGTGCTGCGCCTCCCCGACGCCATCACCCGTCTCGCCTGGCTGCTCAGCCACCTCGACGACCTGCCGGGTTCTGGCATCATCTACACGCTCACGGTCGCGGCAGCGGTCGACACCGCGCGACTGCTGCGGGAGCGCGGCCATGACGTCCGCGCCTACACCGGCCAGACCGACCCCGACGAGCGCGAGGAGTCCGAGGCGCTGCTGAAGCGCAACGGGGTGAAGGCGCTCGTGGCCACGAGCGCCCTCGGCATGGGGTTCGACAAGCCCGACCTCGGGTTCGTCGTGCACCTCGGTGCGCCGTCGTCGCCCGTCGCCTACTACCAGCAGGTCGGCCGCGCGGGCCGCGCGAGCGAGAGCGCCGACGTGCTCCTGCTCCCCGGCAACGAGGACCCGGCGATCTGGCACTACTTCGCCACCGCGTCGATGCCCGACGAGGAGCGCGCGCGGCGCGTGATCGAGGAGTTGTCGGATGCCCCGGTGTCGACGCCCGCGCTCGAGGCGCGCGTCGACATCCGCCGCACGCCGCTCGAGCTGCTGCTCAAGGTGCTCGACGTCGACGGTGCGGTGCGGCGCGTGCAGGGCGGCTGGGTCGCCACCGGGGCGCCGTGGGCGTACGACGCCGAGCGCTACGGACGCATCGCAGCCGAGCGCGAGGCCGAGCAGCGGCACATGGTCGACTACGAGCAGACCGACGGATGCCGCATGGAGTTCCTCCAGCGCTCGCTCGACGACGAGACGGCGACGCCGTGCGGTCGCTGCGACAACTGCGCCGGTGCCTGGTACCCGCGAGACCTCGCCGCGGGCGCGTCCGACTCGGCGGCAGGCGCCCTCGACCGCGTGGGCGTGCCGATCGAGCCCCGGCGCGCCTGGCCGACCGGGGCCGATCGGCTCGGCATTCCGGTGAAGGGCCGCATCGCACCCGGCGAGCAGGCCGACGAGGGACGCGCGCTCGCTCGGCTCACCGACCTCGGCTGGGGCACCACGTTGCGCGAGCTGTTCGCCGCCAGCGCGCCCGACGCACCGGTGACGCCGCAGGTGCTCGCGGCGTGCGTGCGCGTGCTCGCCGACTGGGGCTGGCGCGAGCGGCCGGTGGCGGTCGTCGCGATGCCGTCGCGCTCCCGCCCGCTGCTCGTCGACTCGCTCGCCCGCGGCATCGCGGAGGTCGGGCGGCTCCCCTACCTCGGCGCGCTCGCCCCGGCCGGCGGCGGCCCGAGCGGGCAGCCCGGCGGGAACAGCGCGTTCCGGCTCGCCGGCGTGTGGGAGCGATTCAGCGCCGACGGGCTCGACGTGCCGTCGGGCGGAGTGCTCCTCGTCGACGACCAGGCCGACAGCCGCTGGACCCTCACGGTCGCCGCCCGCACCCTCCGAGGCGCGGGCGCGACCGAGGTGCTGCCGTTCGTGCTCGCCCTTCGGGGCTGACGACGGTCACGACGGGCGTCGCGGGATCCGCCGGAGTGCTGCGCCGCGTCCCGCCGCCCTACGCCGCGGGCTCGGGCGTCAGCTCCTTCGCCACGAGCGTCAGCACGTCGTAGGTCGCCACGAGCTCGTCGTCCTGGTTCTTCAGCACGGCGTCCCAGCGCACCTCGCCGTATTCGTCGGTCTCGCGCGGCGAGATCTGCTTCGCGGTGAGCTCGACGCGGATCGAGTCCCCCGGCGACACCGGCGTGATGAACCGAAGGTTCTCGAGGCCGTAGTTCGCGAGCACCGGCCCCGGCGCGGCGTCGACGAAGAGGCCCGCCGCCCACGAGACGAGCAGGTAGCCGTGCGCGACGCGTCCCGGGAAGAACGGGTTCGCGGCCGCGGCCTCCTCGTCCATGTGCGCATAGAACGTGTCGCCGGTGAACTCGGCGAACGTCTCGATGTCCTCGAGCGTCACCGTGCGCGACTCGGACACGACCTGGTCGCCCAGGCGCAGCTCCGCCAGCGACTTGCGGAACGGGTGCACCCCGCCCGGCTGCGACGCGGCGCCCTGGTGCCAGACGCCGGTGAGGGCGGTGAGCATCTCGGGCGAGCCCTGCACGGCGGTGCGCTGCATATGGTGCAGCACGGCCCGGATGCCGCCGAGCTCCTCGCCGCCGCCGGCGCGCCCCGGTCCGCCGTGCACGAGGTTCGGCAGGGGCGAGCCGTGCCCGGTCGAGCTGCGGGCGTCGTCACGGTCGAGGAACAGGACGCGTCCGTTGTAGGCGGCGATACCCGACGCGAGCGCCACGGCGACCTCGGGATCGTGCGTCGCGACGCTCGTTACGAGCGAGCCGCCGCCACGCGCCACGAGCGCGGTCGCCTCGTCGAGCGTGCCGTAGCCGACGATCGACGCGACGGGCCCGAACGCCTCGACCTCGTGCAGCGCGGGGCTCGCGGCATCCGCGAATCGCAGCAGCATCGGCGCGACGAACGCACCGTCGAAGGTCGCGCCGGTGGCGCCGTCGGACTGCATGACGCTCGGGACATCCGTCGAGCCGATCACCAGCTCGCCGCCGGCCGCCTGGAGCTTCGCGACCTGGCGGAGCACCTCGTCGCGCTGCTCCGTGGACGCGAGCGGACCCATGGTGACGCCCTCGGCGCGGGGATCGCCGACCACGACGCGTTCGGCGATGCGCGTGCGCACCGCGTCGACCACGGCGTCGACGGATGCCGCGGGCACGATCGCCCGGCGGATGGCCGTGCACTTCTGGCCCGCCTTGGTGGTCATCTCCACGACGAGCTGCTTGACGTACGCGTCGAACTCGGGCGTGCCCTCGATGGCGTCGGTGCCGAGCACGCTCGCATTGATCGAGTCGGTCTCGCTGGTGAAGCGCACCCCGCCGGTCTGCACGGAGTCGTGCGAGCGCAGGCGTTCCGCGGTCGACGCCGATCCCGTGAACGCCACCAGGTCGCCGAGGCGGAGGTGGTCGAACAGGTCGGGGACGCTCCCCGACACGAGCTGCAGCGAGCCCTCTGGCAGCAGTCCCGACTCGACGAGCATGCGGACGAAGGCCTCGGCGAGGTACCCCGTGGGCGTCGCGGGCTTCACCAGCGTCGGCACGCCGGCGAGGAACGCGGGGGCGAACTTCTCGAGCGAACCCCACACCGGGAAGTTGAACGCGTTGATCTGCACGGCGACCCCGGGCAGCCGGGTGTAGATATGCCGTCCGAGGAATGAACCGTCCTTCGAGAGGCTCTCGACCGCACCGTCGACGTACACCTTCGAGTTCGGCATCTCGCGCCGCCCCTTGCCCGAGTACGTGAAGAGCACGCCGATGCCGCCGTCGATGTCGACCCACGAGTCCTGCTTCGTCGCGCCGGTGCGGCTCGACAGGGCGTACAGCTCCGCCTTGCGCTCGGTGAGCGCCAGCGCCATCTGCTTCAGCAGCACCGCGCGCTGGTGGAAGGTGAGGCGCCCGAGCGAGGCCTGGCCGACCGTGCGGGCGTGCTCGAGGGCCGCGCCGAGGTCGAGTCCGTCGGTGGAGACCCGGGCGACCACCTCGCCCGTCGAGGCGTCGCGCACCTCGGTCCCGGATGCGGCGGCCGCGGCATCCGGGGTCCACCACGCGCCGTTCACGTAGCTCGGCAGGATCTCGTTCATCGTCTCGGTCATTGCGTTCCTCCCGGCGCGTCGTGCGCCACTTCGGCGCAATGTGCGCCGATACGACTGGAGCAGAGCTGCACGAAGTGGCGCAGCGGTGGGGTGGGGATGGCGGCAGCATGCCTCATGGGGCATCCCACAGGTAGAAGCCCTCGCCGGTCTTGCGGCCGAGCTTGCCCTCGGCCACCATGCGGCGCAGCAGGGCCGGTGGCGCGAACCGCTCGCCGAGCGTGCTCGAGAGGTACTCGGCGATGCCGAGCCGCACGTCGAGCCCGACGATGTCGGTGAGTCGCAACGGCCCGACCGGATGCTTGTAGCCGAGCGTCATGGCCGCATCGATGTCCTCCGCCGATGCGACGCCGTCTTCGAGCATGCGGATCGCCTCGAGGCCGAGCGCGACGCCGAGCCGCGAGGACGCGAACCCCGGGGCATCCGCGACGACGATGGGGGTCTTGCCGATCGCGTGCACCCATTCGCGGGCCTCGGCGACGAGGGTGCCGTCCGACGCGTCGCCGTGCACGATCTCGACGAGCGCCGAGGCGGGCACCGGGTTGAAGAAGTGCATGCCGAGGAAGCGGTCGGGCCGGTCGAGCAGCGCCGCGAGCTGGTCGATCGAGATCGACGACGTGTTCGACGCGAGCGCGGCCGCCGGCGGCAGCACGGCCTCGACGCGGGTGAGGGCGTCGATCTTCAGCTCGAGGTCCTCGGGCACCGCCTCGACGACGAGCCCGCAGCCGGCGAAGTCGCCGACGTCGGTGCTGGTGGCGAAGCGTGCGGCGATGGCGGACTCGTCGTCGTCGGCGGTGCCGCGTGCGACGGATACCGCCACGGACTCGAGCACGCGCGCCGACGCCGCCGCGGCGGCATCCGCATCGCGCTCGACCACCGTCACGCGGGACCCGGCGAGCAGGAACGCGTGCGCGATGCCCGCGCCCATGCGTCCGCCGCCGAGGACGCCGACGTCGGAGGGGGCACCGGTCGAGGTCTCGCTCACGTGGTCTTCCTCTCGAGGAACTCGGTCATGCGTCGGAACTTCTCGGGGCTCTCGAAGAGCGCCGCCTGGGCCTCGAGGTCGACCGCGGGGTGCTCGTCGCGCGGCGCCCGGAATACGCGCTTGGTCGCGATGGTGGCGGCACGGTCGTTGCGGGCGATGCGATCGGCGATCGCGTGGGCGGCGGGCAGGAGTTCGTCGGCGGGGTGGAGCTCACTGACGAGGCCGATGGCGCGCGCCTCGTCGGCGCCGATCGCCCGTCCGGTGAGCAGCAGCTCGATCGCACGCGCCTCTCCCACGATCTCCCGTAGGCGCCAGCTCGCGCCGGCGGCGGCGATGATGCCGAGCCCGGTCTCGGGGTTGCCGATGCGCAGGCGCGGCGTCGCGATGCGGATGTCGGCGGCGTACGCGAGCTCCGCGCCACCGCCGAGCGCATACCCGTCGAGCGCGGCGATCACGGGCATCGGCAGGTCGGCCACGCGGATGAACGCGTTCGCGTTGATGCCCCGGCGCGCGTCATCCGCCCGCCGTTCGCGCAGCTCGGCGATGTCGGCGCCCGAGGCGAAGGCGCCGCCCGCGCCCGTGAGGATCAGGATGCGCGGGATGGCCTCGAGTTCCGCGCAGAGCACGTGCAGCGCGTCGATCGTGGCCTGGTCGATGGCGTTCTTCCGCTCGGGGCGGTTCAGCGTGGCGACCACGCGGTCGTCGAACCGCTCGATGCGCAGGGGGCCGTCAGCCCCCGGCTGCTCGGGTCCGCCCGCCATCAGGCGCGCTCCACGATGAGGGCGGTGCCCTGGCCGACGCCGACGCACATGGTGGCGAGGCCGTAACGGGAGCCCTCGCGCTCCATGCGGCCGAGCAAGGTCACGACGAGGCGAGAGCCGGATGAGCCGAGCGGATGCCCCAGGGCGATCGCCCCGCCATCGGCGTTGACCCGCGCGGGGTCGAGGCCGAGCCGGCGGATGCAGGCGAGCGACTGCGTGGCGAAGGCCTCGTTGAGCTCGACGGAGCCGATCTCGTCGAGGTCGAGTCCGGCTCGCTCGAGGGCCTTCTCGGTGGCCGGCACGGGGCCGAGGCCCATGATCTCGGGAGCGAGCCCGGCGCTCGTGCCGACGACGACCCGTGCGCGCGGCGTGAGTCCCAGTCGCTCGACGGCCGCGCCGCTCGCGACGAGGATCGCGGACGCGCCGTCGTTCAGCGCACTGGAGTTGCCCGCCGTCACGACCGAGCCGCCCGCGACGACGGGTCGGAGGCCGGCGAGCACCTCGAGGGTCGTCTCGGGGCGCGGCCCCTCGTCGACGAGCACCTCGCCGCGGTGCGTGGGCACGCCCACGATCTCGGCGTCGAATCGCCCGGCGGCGATCGCCGCGGCGGCGCGCTGCTGGCTTCGCAGCGCGAAGGCGTCGGCGTCCTCGCGGGTGATCCCGTCGACCCGGGCGACCTCCTCGGCCGTCTCGGGCATCGCAAACGTGGCCTTGTCGCGGGCCAGCAGCTCGGGGTTCGGGAACCGCCAGCCGATCGATGTGTCGTAGGCGGCGCCGGGACGCGCCCACGGCTTGTCGGGCTTCGCCTGCACCCACGGCGCGCGGGTCATCGACTCGACGCCGCCGGCGATGATCAGGTCGGCGTCGCCCGCCCGGATCGCCTGCGCGGCCATCGTGATGGCGGACATGCCCGAGGCGCAGAGCCGGTTCAGGGTGACGCCGGGCACCTCGTCGGGCAGCCCGGCGAGCAGCACCGACATGCGGGCGACGTTGCGGTTGTCCTCGCCGGCCTGGTTCGCGGCGCCGAGGATGACCTCGTCGATGGCGCCGAGCTCACCCGCGGTGTCGAGGCCGACGCGACGCACGAGCTCACCCACGACGAGGGCGGCGAGGTCGTCGGGTCGCACGCTCGCGAGGGCGCCGCCGTAGCGTCCGACCGGCGTGCGCACGCCGCCGACGAGGTAGGCCTCAGCCATGTTCTCTCCTGACCGCACTGTCTCGGATGGACGCCATCGGCCCCAGCGTAGACGCGAAGGGTGCCGGCCTCCCGGCCGGAATTCCCGACCGACCGTTCAGATGGTAATTATGGCAAACGGATGGCCCATGCCGCCACTCGGGCGCACGAAGACGTCGCGACCGGTATCACGAGCGATGGCGGTGCCGGTCGGGCCCGGTGGGCGGATCAGCCCTCGGCGGGGGCCTCAGTCGGGGCCTCTGTGGGGGCAGGAGCAGGAGTGCTCGGCGGCCCGAAGAGCGTCCACTCCCCCGCGATGCAGGAGTAGAACTCCACCGTCTCGGTGTCGATGTAGATGTCGCCGTCGGTCGTGCACGTCTCGGGATCGGGGACGCCGACGCCGAGGCTCACCTGCGTGCCCGGGGCCCCCGGCTCACCCTGCTCGCCCTGCTCGCCCTGATCGCCCTGGGCCCCCTGCTCGCCCTGCGCTCCGGCCGCGCCCTCGGGACCCGTCGCACCGGTGAGGTTCTCGGCCGCCGAGGTGCGGATGTTGCCGACGAGCGTCCACTCGCCGTCCTGGAACAGGTAGACGTCGGAGTTGGAGATGTCGATGTAGACATCGCCCTCGTAGCCCTTGCCGGCTTCCGGCACTCCGGTGCCGGCACGGACGGCCGACCCCGCTGGAAGGATCTCCGCGAGGGCCTCCTCGTAGGCCGCCTCGTCGATCTCCGCCGACGTGGGCGTCGGCGTCGCGACCGCTTCGGTGGTGTCGGCCGACCGTGCGAGCCATGAGCCGAGGAAGGCGGCGACGAATGACAGGACGACCACGCCGACGCCGACCCAGAGGAGCATGGCCCGGCTGACGGTCGCCGAGTCCTTCGCGGGCGGGGTCGCCGCGGGCGGCGAGGACGATGTCGCCGGGGGAGTGCCCTGCGGGTTGCCGTCGTCGGTCATGTCGTGCCCCTCCACGTCTCGCACTCGACCCGACCGTGCGCACGGAGGGACAGCGCGTCGCGCTCATGCTAGTGGTGCGGACCGGGCAGGGAACAGGCCCCCATCCGATCGGACGAGGGCCTGCTCCTGCGTATCGCCGAGCACGCCTAGGAGGCGCGCTCCTCGGACGGCGCGTCGAACTCGACCTCGACGACGTCGATCGTCTCCGCCTCCTCGATGATCGCGACGGCCTCGGCGACCACGATCTCGGAGGGCATGAGGTCGATCGGGCCGAGGTCGACGAGCATCTCGTCGCCGAGCTGCACGTCCTCGAAGTCCACGTCGATCTCCGCACGGCTGAGCAGGTCGGCGGTGCGGCGCTGGCGGTTGCGCGGGATGAGCGTGACGACGCGTCCGGCCTTGCCGGCGCGGCCCGTGCGGCCGGCGCGGTGCAGGTACGTCTTGTACTCGTCGGGCGCGTCGGCCTGGATCACGAGGTCGATGTCGTCGACGTGGATGCCGCGGGCCGCGACATCCGTGGCGACGAGCACGTTGACCCGACCGCTCGTGAGCTGCTGCAGGTTGCGCGTGCGGCGCGACTGGTTGAGGTCGCCGTGCAGGGAGACGGCACGGATGCCGTAGTCCTCGAGGTGCTCGGCGAGGTCCTCGGCGAAGGCGCGCGTGCGGGCGAAGACGAGGGTCTTGCCGTCGCGGTTCGCGAGCTGGGCGACGATGTCGCGCTTCTCGTGGTTGCCGATGACGAACACGCGGTGCTCGATGGTCGAGGAGGCCTGGTCCTCACCGGCGACCTCGTGCACCGCCGGGTCGTCGAGGAACTCCTCGACGAGCGTGGCGACGCCCTGGTCGAGGGTCGCCGAGAAGAGCAGCCGCTGGCCGCCCTCGGCGGTGTGGCGGATGATGCGCTGGACGGGCTCGAGGAACCCGAGGTCGCACATGTGGTCGGCCTCGTCGATCACGGTGACGACGACCTCCGAGAGGTCGAGGCGGCGCTGCTCGATGAGGTCCTCGATGCGGCCGGGCGTGCCGATCACGATGTCGACGCCGCGCTGGAGCGCGCCGACCTGGCGGTGCTGCGGGACGCCGCCGTAGATCTGCGTCGTGAAGAGCCCGACGCTCTGCGCGATGGGCTGCACCGTGCGGTCGATCTGCAGGGCGAGCTCGCGGGTGGGGGCGAGGATGAGCGCGCGGGGCTTGCGACCCATCTGGCGCTTCCCGCCGGCCTTGCCCGACTCGGCCCAGAGCGTCATCAGTCGCTCGACCGTGGGCGCGCCGAACGCGATGGTCTTGCCCGAACCGGTCTTGCCGCGGCCGAGGACGTCGCGGCCCTCGAGCACGACCGGGATCGTCGCCGCCTGGATCGGGAACGGCGACTCGGCGCCGAGCTCCTTGAGCGCGCGCACGACGTTGCCGCCGAGCCCGAGGTCGGCGAAGCTCACGCCGTCGACCGCGTCGGCCTGGATGGCCTCCGCCTCGAGGCGCTCGAGCACCACGTCGTCGGCCGGCGTGAAGCGCGAGCCGCTCTCCTTCGACGGGTAGAAGCTCGACGGACGGCGTCCCGACTCCTGGAAGCCGGGACGCTGGACGTCACGGCGGGGGGCGCGGTCGGAGCGGTCGAACGAACGCGCGGGGCGGTCGGAGCGGTCGAACGAACGCGCGGGGCGGTCGTCGCGATCGCGGCGGGGCGCACGGTCGTCGCGGTCGAACGAACGCGCCGGGCGGTCGGATCGATCCGAACGGTCGAACGAACGCGCGGGGCGGTCGTCGCGGTCACGCCGGGGCGCACGGTCGTCGCGGTCGTACGAACGCGCCGGACGGTCGGATCGATCCGAACGGTCGAACGAACGCGCGGGGCGCTCCGAACGGTCGAACGAACGCGCGGGGCGCTCGTCGCGGTCACGGCGGGGCGCACGGTCATCGCGGTCGTACGAACGAGCCGGACGGTCCTCGCGGTAGTGCGGGCGGGCCGGGCGCTCGTCGCGGTCGCGGCGGGGCGCACGGTCGTCGCGGTCGTACGAACGGGCGGGGCGGTCGTCGCGATCGCGGCGCGGCGCGCGGTCGTCACGGTCGAAGGTGCGGCCACCGCGGTCGCCACGGTCGTACGAGCGGGGCGCGCGGTCGTCGCGCTCGAAGCGGCGGGCGCCTCGCTCGCCGTCGTTGCGGGCCTCACGGGGCGCGCGGTCGTCGCGGCTCTCGCGGTCCGCGCGGTGCGGCGTGCGGCCGGATGCGACGCGCTCCTCGCTCGACCAGCGGGCCTTGCGCGGGGCATCCGCCTCTTCGGGGCGGTAGCCGCGGTGGCCGGCGCTGCGCGAGCCGGGCTTGGACGATCCGGCACGGGCCGGGCCGCCCTTCGAGCCGCCCCTCGCGTACGACGGATCGAAGTTCTTGGCCGGTCGTCCGCCGGCGGGCTTCTTGTTCTTGGGCATGGTGGTGACTTCCTGGGTTGTACTGCAGTACATGGCAGGCCCGCCGGGCGCGCGAGCGCACAGCAGGTCTGAGAACCCGGAACATCGTCGACCGGGGCCGTTCACATACGGTGACTATCCGGGGCCGAACGCCCCGGAACCGGCCCTTTGGACTCACAAACCCATCCGCGCACGGCGCGGTGTCCAGAACCGACTCGGCCACGATACCGGAAACCGGCTGGGAAAGTGCCGCGGAGTCGCCCCGACCGCGGCGCGGCGCGTCGGAGGGCGGTCGCCGGCCCGCACCTATCGGTTGGCCGCGCCGGATGCAACCGGCTGACGCCGGCCGGGCACGGGCGTAGCGTCGCAGAACTCGTGACGCAGTCCATGCGCCCGACCGAAGGAGGCGGCGATGACCGACCCGAACCTGCCCGACCCGAACGCGCCCGGTACTGATCCGGTGGTGCCCGAGCCCCGCGAGCCGGGTCCGGCCGGCCCCGACGAGCCGCTGGCGCCCTACCCGGTCGAGCCGGCCGCGCCGAATCCCGCCGAGCCGCTCGCGCCGAACCCGCCCGAGGCGCCGGAGCCGATGCTGCCCTCGTCGCCCGACCCGCTCTGACGCGCGGCGAGCACGGGCGTGGCGACCGCATCGACCGGGTGAGCCGGCCGCCGGGCGCGGGGGAATGAGTCGATTCCGCTTCCGACTTTGACGCGGGACTCCTTCGGGTTAGCATCGCTCCACCCCTGAACCCGGAGCCCGGTGTGACCTCGACCCGAATCGCAGGCGGCTCCGGCTTCCGCGCCAGGCGGATCGCCTTCGCCGCGCTGGCCGCCCTCGCGGCCGTCGTCGGCGTGGTCGCGCTCTCCGGCTTCCACACGCAGCTGCGCGAGATCGACCCATCGGGTCCGGATGCGGCGAGCGAGGTCGCGAGCACCGAGATGATCGGCATCCGCACGTTCGCCGCGCCGACCGGCCTCGACGTGGCGGAGGACCTCGAGTACGGCACCCGCGAGGACGGCACGCTGCTCACCCTCGACGTGTGCAGCCCGGCACCCGACGCGCTCGTCGCCGTGCGACCCGCCGTCGTGTCGATCCACGGCGGCAGCTGGTCTCGCGGCGACAAGGCGAACGCCGACTGGCGCAACGTGTGCCTGTGGCTCGCGAGCGAGGGCTTCGTCGCGGCATCCGTGAACTACCGGCTCGTGCCCGACGTGCGGTTCCCGGCGGCCATCGACGATGTCGCGCTCGCCGTGGAATGGCTGCGCGCGCCCGAGCAGGTCGAGCGCTTCGGCATCGATCCCACTCGGATCGGCGCGTTCGGCGGGTCGGCGGGTGGCAACCTCGCGTCGCTGCTCGGCACCTCGGGCGATGGTCCGCTCGACGAGGGCGTGCGCGTCGCGGCCGTCGCCGAGCTCTCCGGGCCGGTCGGGCTGGGCGCGGCCGAACTCGCGGCCGACGGCGCCTCGCCCTGGCTGCGCGGCATCATCGCCGAGTACCTCGGCTGCGAGCCCGGCGCCGGCATCGACGCGTGTCCGCAGCAGGCGGATGCGTCGCCGGCCACTCGGGTCGACCCGAGCGACCCGCCGTTCTTCATCGGCCACTCCGAGCAGGAGGTCGTGCCGGTCGGGCAGTCGCAGCGGTTCGCCGCGACCCTCGGCGCGGCCGGCGTGCCGGTCGAGGTGGCGATCGTGCCGGGCGCGGAGCACTCCATCGGCATCCTCGACGAACCGCTCCGGGCGCGCGTCGCCGCGTTCCTGCACGCGTATCTCGGCTGATCGGTCGCGGCAACCCCTGACGCGGCCGGGCGGGCCCCCGTAGGCTCGGCACACCCACCGATCCCCGGAGGCGCCATGTCACGCACCGACTCCCCCGCGACGCGGTCCGAGTCGCAGGGAGCCCGCACGGAACCGGCGGGCACCGGGACGGACAACCCCGCCAGGATGTCGCACGACGACTGGCGGGTCATCCTCACCCGCACGGTGCACGAGTGCCGCATCAACCAGGTGCAGGACATCGCCTCGGCGCTCACGTACTACGCCGTGCTCGCCACGTTCCCCGCCCTGCTCGCGATCCTCGCCGCCCTCGGCATCTTCGGCAGTGCGGAGGCGGTGACCGAGGACGTGCTGCGGGTGATCGAGGACCTCGGCGGCTCGACGGTCATCGACCCGCTGCGGGAGGCGATCGCGCAACTGCTCGACGCCTCGCAGGCCGCGACCGCGTTCATCGTCGGGCTCGTCGTCGCGCTCTGGGCCGCCTCCGGCTACGTCGGCGCCTTCGGTCGCGGCATGAACCGCATCTACGAGGTGGAGGAGGGGCGCCCGTTCTGGCGCATGCGGCCGGCGATGCTGGGCGTGTCGGCCGTGCTCCTCGTCATGGCGACGATCGCCGGGTTGACGATCGTCCTCACGGGCCCCGTCGCCGAGTCGGCCGCGAGGGTGCTCGGCCTCGACGAGGGCGTGGTGTTCTGGTGGGACCTCGCCAAGCTGCCCCTGCTCGCCGCCATCGCGATCTTCGTGATCGCCCTGCTCTACTGGGCGGCGCCCAACGTGAAGCGCCGCAACCTCCGGTGGTTCAGCGTGGGCGCGGTCGCCGCGCTGATGGCCTGGATGGTCGCGACCGCCCTGTTCGGCGGCTACGCCCTGGGTCTCGGCAGCTACGAGCGCACGTACGGCGTGCTCGGCGCGGCGGTCGCGTTCCTGCTCTGGATCTGGCTCTCGAACCTCGCCGTGCTGTTCGGGGCCGTGCTCGACACGGAGGTGGAGCGGGCGCGGCAGCTCCGCGCGGGGATCGCCGCCGAGGACCGGGTGCAGCTGCCCCTGCGCGACGACCGGCTCATCGACAAGAACCGCGAACAGCGGGCGCGCGACTTCCGCGCGTCGGCGGCGATGCGCCCGGATACGGCCGTCGACGGGCTGGTGTCGTCCGCCGACGTCCGCCCGCCGGACTGACCCTTCCTCCCCAACCGCCCCTACCGCGGTACGGTCGCCGAATCGCTCCGGGGAGGGATGCACGGACGGAGCACCCGTGTCAGGCTGCTGGCACCATGGACGACACCCGGCACACGACCGAACCCCCTCCCGCGCCCGCACCGCCGGCCGCCGCCGGGAGGGCGACGCTCGGAGGAGCGTTCGCCGACGATCGACGCCTGCGTGCCTGGATGTGGGTCGCCACGTCCTTCCTGGCCGTGCTGCTCTTCACCGTCTCGGTGCCGCTCGCGGCGACCCTCTACGGCGTGCACCTGCTCGCCGCGTTCGCCACGAGCCTGGCGATGGCCGGCGCCCTGCCGCTCGCGGTGCGGCTTCCCTGGGTCGCCGCCGCGCTCGCCACGGTCGGGGTGCTCGCGTTCGCCCTGCTCTCGGCGCCGTCCGAAGGCGCGCCCTGGCCGTGGCCGGTCACCACGATCATCGGGCAGGGCGCCCTGGTCATCGTGCTCGGCCTCACGCGCCCGTGGTGGGTGGGATTCGCCGCCTGGCTCGCCGCCGTCGTGGTCACGGCGCCATTCGCGTTCGTCGACGTGGGCGCCGCGGCGAACGTCGTGACCGCCACGGCGGTCACCGCGCTGGCCCTGACGGTGGCGATCCTCATGGCCCAGCGTCGGCTGATCGGCGCCGAGCTCTTCCGCGAGCGGGCGCACTCCGCCTCCGAGCAGCAGCGACGCGTGCTCGTCGAGGAACGCAATCGCATCGCCCGCGAGTTGCACGACGTCGTGGCGCACGGCCTGTCGATCATCCACGTGCAGGCGACGAGCGCACCGTACCGGATCGAGGGCCTGAACGACGGCGCGAAGGCGGAGTTCGCAGAGATCGCGGCATCCGCTCGCTCGGCGATGACCGAGATGCGCCAGCTCCTCGGGGTGCTCCGCAGCGCGGATGCCGCGGCCGAGACCGCCCCGCAGCCGGGCCTCCGCGACCTGCCGACCCTCGTGGCGGCCGTCGAGCGCGCCGGCGTGCCGCTGACCCTCGAGCTCGGCGAGCGACTTCCCGAGGGCGGCCTCGCCGCCACCTCCGCCTATCGCATCGTGCAGGAGGCGCTCAGCAACGTGGTGCGGCACGCGCCCGGCGCGACGACGCATGTCTCGATCGAGGTGCTCGGCGATGACCTGGTCGTCGCGGTGGAGAACGACCCGACGACGGATGCCCTGGGCCCCGACGCCGCGGCCGGCGGTCACGGCCTCGTCGGAATCGGCGAGCGCGCGACGCTCCTCGGCGGGCATGCCGAGTACGGCCCACGACCCGGCGGGGGGTACCGTGTCCTCGCGACCCTGCCGCTCGGGCCGGACGGAGGAACGGCGTGACCATCTCGGTGCTCGTGGCCGACGACCAGGCGATGGTGCGCGCCGGCTTCGCGGCCGTGCTCGCCGCGCAGCCGGGGATCGAGGTCGTCGGGCAGGCGGCCGACGGCGCCGAGGCGGTGGCGCTCGCACGCGACCTGCGACCCGACGTCGTCGTCATGGACGTGCGGATGCCCCGACTCAACGGCATCGAGGCCACCCGTGCCCTGCAGACCCCGCCACGGAGCTCGGACTACGTGCCTCGCGTGCTCATGCTGACGACCTTCGACATCGACGAGTACGTGTACGAGGCGCTGCGCGCGGGCGCCAGCGGCTTCCTGCTGAAGGACGCCACGCCCGAGGAGCTCGTGGCGGCGGTGCGCATCGTCGCGGGCGGCGACGCGCTGCTCGCGCCGAGCGTCACCCGCCGGCTCATCGAGGACTTCGCACGCTCGGGCCCGCCGCCGCGGACCGACAGCACCCGCCTCGCCGAGCTCACCGAACGCGAGCGGGAGGTGCTGACGCTCGTCGGACGGGGCATGTCGAACTCCGAGATCGCCGCCGCCCTGTTCATCGCCGAGCAGACCGTGAAGACGCATGTCAGCAAGGTCCTGCAGAAGCTCGGGCTCCGCGATCGGGTGCACGCGGTGGTGCTCGCCTACGACACGGGCCTCGTCCAGCCGGGCGCGTAGTACCGTCGGCCCGCCCTCCGCCGCCGCGAGCAGTACCGGGGTAGGGGGCGGAACGGCACCGCCGTCCGATGCGGGCGGGGGTGCCGCATCCATACCGTTCCTGATCGTGGGCGGATGGGCCGCCCGGATGGGCCAGGACCATGACCGACACGCTCGCAGGTTCCAGCACGGATGCCGCGGCATCCGCTCGAGGGCGCACGGGCGTCGTGCGCGATCCGAGCATCGATGCGATCCGCATCGTGCTGCTCGTCGCGGTGTTCGCGCTGCACGCGATGATGTGCGGCGTCAGCGTGGGCGCCGCGGGGCCGGTGCTCGAGAACGCGCTCGAGGAGCAGGCCTGGTTCGCGCCGGTCAGCTGGGTCGTGCAGATCATGCCGCTGTTCTTCATCGCCGGCGGCTTCTCGAGCTTCCACCACTGGCGATCGATGCGGGCGCGTGGGGCGACCGCCTCCGACTACGTCCGCGCCCGACTCGAGCGGCTCGTCCGTCCCGCGATCGCGCTCGTGGTGGTCGTCGCGGCAGGACTCGCCGCCCTCTCCCTCGCCGGCCTGCCCGCCGAGCTCGTCGCGACCGCGGGCTTCCGCATCGGCCAGCCGCTCTGGTTCCTCGGCGTGTACGTCGCGGTCTCGGCGCTGGTCCCGGTCATGCTGCGGGCGCACGAGCGCGCTCGGGCGCTGACGCCGCTCGTGCTCGTCGCCGCGGTCGTCGCCGCGGTCGTCGCGGTGGATGTCACGCGCTTCTCGATCGGTGTCGACGCGATCGGGTTCCTCAACCTCCTGCTCGTGTGGCTGCTCGTGCAGCAGCTGGGCTTCCACCTCGCCGACGGGGGCGTCGACGGCCTGGGGCGCGGCGCGCTCGTGGCCCTCGCCGCCGGGGCACTCGCCTTCCTGGCGGTCCTGACCGTCGTCGGGCCCTACCCCGTCGACATGCTCGTCAACCTGAACCCGCCGACGGTGTGCCTGGTCGTGCTCGGCGTCGCGCAGCTCGCCATGTTCCAGCTCGCACGCCCGCGCATCCGCGCCTGGGTCGAGCGAGCGGATGCCTCCCGGTGGATCTCCTCCGTCGGCGAGCGCGCGATGACCGTGTACCTCTGGCACATGCCCGTGCTCATCGTGCTCGCCGGCGTGAGCCTCGTCGCGAACTCGACCGTCGGCATGGCGCTGCCCGAGCCGCTGACGCCCGCCTGGTGGGCGACCCGTCCGATCTGGCTCGCCGTCGCGGCGGCGGCGGTCGTGCCCGTCGTGCTGGCGTTCGGGCGCTTCGAGCGGTCGCGTCGGGCCTCGACCGCGACGGGATCGGCGCGCCGCGGTTCGGTCGGCGCGACCGCGATCGACGCGGCCTGCGGCGTCGCCGGTGTCGCGGTGCTGCTGGTGTCCGGCTTCGGCCCGGTGGCGGCGGGCATCGCGCTCGCGCTGCTGCTGGTGGCGCTGGTCGGCAGCCTCGGGATGGCCCGGGCCGCACGGGCGACGGCGATCGTGGGCATCGTCGCGATCGCCCGGATCGCCGAGTACGCGCGGACCGCGCCGATCGCACCCGCGCGGCCGCGGCATCCGTTACCGCTCTGAAACCACGATGCGGTGGGATGGGGGCATGGCCACTGATCCGATCACCGTGTCGATCCGGCGCGAGGTCGACCCGGCGCACATCGCGGAGGCGACCGCGTGGGTGCAGACCGGCGTGAACCTGGCGAACAAGTACCCGGGCTTCCTCGGCTCGGGGTGGGTGCGCGCCGGGGAGCGTTCGCAGGTGTGGCACATGCTCTACCGCTTCGCGAGCGAGGAGACCCTCGATGCCTGGGAGCGTTCCGCCGAGCGCAGCTGGTGGCTGTCGATGGGCGAGGGGTTCGTGCGCTCCGAGCGCAGTCGGCGACGGACGGGCATCGAGGGCTGGTTCGACGAACCGGCGACCGGATCGGTGCCGGTGGCGGATGCCGCGGGCTCCGGCCCGGGCGACGTCGACCTGCCGCCCGCACCGCCGCGCTGGAAGCAGGCCGTGACGATCTGGCTCGGCTTCTTCCCCGTGAACCTGCTGTTCGCCTACCTCGTCGCGCCCGTGCCCGGCTGGGGCGACCTGCCGATCTGGCTGCGGGCGCTCGCGACCACCCTCGTGCTGACGCCGATCATGACCTACTGGGTGCTGCCGCTCGTCACCCGGACGCTGCGTCGCTGGCTCGCGCCAGCGCGCTGATCGCCGCGGGTCGGGGCGCGGCGCCGGGGCGCGGCGGGGCGCGGCGCCGGCGCGCCGGGGCGCGGCGCGCTCCCCGGTCCGAGCTGGGCGCGGGCCGAGCCCACGCGTCAGCGGATGCCGCCGCTGATGCGCCTCGAAAGCGTCGCCGCCGCCTCGCGCACGCCCTCGACCGCCCGCTGCTGGAGCTCCGGCGCCGCGTCGTCGGGGAACGTGACCGCGATCGCCGCGGCGGGCCAGCCGAGGTGGTCGACCACCGCGGCGCCCGCCGACGCGAGCCCGGTCGTGACCTCGCCGTCCTCGTCGGCCCAGCCCCGCGTGCGCACCTCGGCGAGCACGCGCTTCAATCGCCCGTAGGTCCAGTCGGCGGCATCCGTCGCGCCCGTCTCGCCCTGCGGATGACGCGACGCGAACGCGGCCCGATCGGGATACAGCGCACGGAGCTGCGGCGGCGGCAGCTCGGCGAGCATCGCGCGGCCCGTGGCGGTGAGGTGCGCCGGCAGGCGCACGCCGACGTCGGTCACGAGCGAGGGGCGGCGGGGCGCGCGCTCCTCGACGAGGTAGAGCACGTCGCGCCCGTGCAGCACGGCGAGGTGCCCCGATTCCCCCAGCCGGTCGACGAGCGCCGCCACGAGCGGGCGACCGAGCCGAGCGAGGGGCTGCTGCCGACTGAACCCGCTCGACAGCTCGAACGCGGCGATGCCGAGGCCGTAGCGGCGCTCCTCGGGCAGGTGCACGACGAAGCCGCGCTCCTGCATCACCGCGAGCAGGTGGTACACGGTCGAGCGGGGCAGGGCGAGCGCCTGCGCGATCGTCGCCGCCGGCATCGGTCCGCGCTGCGCCGCGAGATGCGCGAGGATCGCGAGCGCCTGGTCGGCTGCCGGCACCTTCGACCCGGTGTCCGCCCCCGCGCTCGCCCTGGATTCGCCGAGGTGACGCGTGATGCCGGTTCGCGGCGTGGATTCCGACAACTGGCGTCCTCTCGGGGTGGTGGGCGAGTGGGGTTGGTGGCGAGTGGGGTGGGGTGGGGGTGGGGTGGGGGTGGGGTGGGGTGGTGGCGAGTGCGTGGGGGCGGGGTGGGCGAGCAGGCGCGGTGGGCGAGTGCGCGGAGGGAAGTCCCGCCCAGCTTACGCCGCGGCGTCCGGGATCCCGGACGGATGCCGCGGCTGCGCCGTTCCCGCGCGCGCGGCCCCGGTGTGGAATCGGAGGCATGAGCACCATCGCGCCCACCCACCCCACGGCCGTCGCGGCATCCGTCACCGTCGGCATCGGACCGCTGTCGGTCGACGAGGTCGTCGCCGTGGCCCGGCACGGGGCCGCCGTCGAGCTCGACCCCGCAGCCCTCGACGAGGTCGCCGCGAGCCGCGCCATCATCGAGGGGCTCGCCGCCGACCCGGAGCCGCACTACGGCATCTCGACCGGCTTCGGCGCGCTCGCGACCACGTTCATCGCCGACGACCGCCGCGCGCAGCTGCAGGCGAGCCTCGTGCGCTCGCACGCCGCGGGATCGGGCGCCGAGGTCGAGCGGGAGGTGGTGCGCGCCCTCATGCTGCTGCGCCTCTCGACCCTCATGACCGGCCGCACCGGCGTGCGCCGCGAGACCGCCGAGACGTACGCCGCGATCCTGAACGCCGGCATCACGCCGGTCGTGCGCGAGTACGGCTCGCTCGGCTGCTCGGGCGACCTCGCACCGCTCGCCCACTGCGCCCTGGTGGCCATGGGCGAGGGCGAGGTGCGCGACGCCGACGGCGACCTGACGGATGCCGCGAGCGCCCTCGCGGCGGCCGGCATCACGCCCGTGCGCCTCGGCGAGAAGGAGGGCCTCGCCCTCATCAACGGCACCGACGGCATGCTCGGCATGCTCGCCCTCGCCATCGACGACCTCCGGATGCTCCTCACCACCGCCGACGTGGCCGCCGCGATGAGCGTCGAGGGGCTCATGGGCACCGACGCGGTGTTCGCCGCCGACCTGCACGCACTGCGCCCGCAGCGCGGCCAGGCCGTCTCCGCGTCGAACCTGCGCCGGCTGCTCGCCGACTCCCCCATCGTCGCGAGCCACAAGGGTCCCGAGTGCACCCGCGTGCAGGACGCGTACTCGCTGCGCTGCGCCCCGCAGGTGCACGGCGCCGCCCGGGACACGATCGCGCACGCGGCATCCGTCGCCGACGCCGAGCTCGCGAGCGCGGTCGACAACCCGGTGCTCACGCTCGACGGGCGCGTGGAGTCGAACGGCAACTTCCATGGCGCACCGGTCGCCTACGTGCTCGACTTCCTCGCGATCGCGGTGGCGGATGTCGCGTCGATGAGCGAGCGGCGCACCGATCGGTTCCTCGACCGCGCCCGCAACCAGGGCCTGCCGCCGTTCCTCGCGCATGAGGTCGGCGTGGACTCGGGCCTCATGATCGCGCAGTACACCGCGGCCGGCATCGTGTCGGAGCTGAAGCGCCTCGCGGTCCCGGCCTCCGTCGACTCGATCCCGTCGTCGGCCATGCAGGAGGACCACGTGTCGATGGGCTGGGCCGCGGCGCGGAAGCTGCGGCGTGCGATCGACGGCCTCACGCGCGTCCTCGCCATCGAGGTCATGACCGCCGCGCGCGGTCTCGCCCTGCGTGCACCGCTCGTGCCGGGGCCTGCGACCGACGCCGTCGTGGCACTCGCGGCGGGCGTCGGAGCCGTGCCCGGGCCCGACCGATTCCTCTCCCCGGAGATCGAGGCGATCACGGACCTCGTGGGGTCGGGCGCCGTCGCGGCGACCGCCTCGGAGGTTGCCGGCCGCCTCGACTGAGCGCGCGACCGTCGTCCGAGGCGGTCCGCCGAGGCCGACGCACGGCTGCGGCCGATGCGGACCGGGCGGGCCCTGTACCCCGAACGGGGCCGATTCGCAACCGGGGAGGGGTGTTGTCTCCCTTCCACGAGCCTGTCAGACTGGACGGGATCGGCTCGCCAGCCGGCACCCGAACGGAACCACATGAGCCCGACCTGCAACGACCTCGGCCAAGAACGCCCGTGGTACTCACGGAGCGCCCGGCGTAGTGGCGTCGTCCTCGCCACCGCGACGATCGCGGTCGTGTTCAGCATCGCCGGGGTGACCCCTGCGTACGCCGAGGAACCGGTTCCGCCCGAGACGACCGACTCGTCGACGACCGAGACCACGGAGCCCGCGCCGGCGCCCACCGAGGAGCCCGCCCCGGCGCCCACCGAGGAGCCAGCGCCGGCGCCCACGGAGGAGCCCGCGCCGAGCCCCGAGCCGACGCCGGAGCCCACCCCCGAGCCGACGCCGACGCCGACGCCGGAGCCCACCCCCACCCCGACGCCCGAGCCGACACCGACGCCCGAGCCGACACCGACGCCCTCGCCCGAGCCGACCCCCAGCCCCGAGCCGACGCCGTCACCCGACCCGACCGAGCCGCCGGCCACCGGCGCACCGACGTCGTCGCCGACGCAGTCTCCGACCTTCACCAGCACCACCCGGTCCACGCGCCTGGCCACGTCCACCTCGACCGGCGCCGGCACCACCGGCAGCACCGGTGTCCTGAGCGCCGCCGTCTCCGCGGCGCGCCTGAATGTCGAGCGCGCGACGACCGAGCTGCGCGAGGCGGAAGCCGCGCTCGCCGATGCCCGCTCCACGCGCGAGGTCGCGCGAACCGTCGCCGAGCGGATGCAGCGGCTCGCCGATGAGGCACTGGAGGACGCCGACGCGGCCGGCCGCGTGTACCTCGCGGCCGCGCACGGCGACGGAGCGACCATCTCCTCGATGCCCGCCGTCTTCGGTGCGGGCAGCGACCTGCTCGCCGGGCTCGGCGGAGTCGCCCGCGTCGCGCAGATCGCCGGCGACGCCGATGAGCTCCTCGCCATCGCCGAACAGCGCACCGAGGAGGCCGCAGCGGCCCAGGAGCGAGCGGATGCCGCATGGGCAGCCGTCGACGCGGTGCCGGTCGAAGCCCTCGAAGACGAGGTCGCGAACGCGGAGCAGGCCCTGGAGGACGCGCGACAGGAACTCGCCGACGCGCAGGCCGACGTGTCGGCGCAGAGCAGGCTCGCGTCGAGCAGCGTGTCGCTGATCGCGACGCTGCCGGCCGACGCCGGACAGCTGAGCGACCAGGGCTGGGCACTTCCGGTCGCCGGCCGGATCAGCGACGGGTTCGGACCGCGTCCCGTGAAGCCGCTCGCCGGGGTCAACGACTTCCACCGCGGCACCGACCTCGCGGCCGCCTGCGAGACGCCGGTGTACGCGGCGACCGACGGCGTCGTCGTCGAGGCCGCACCGAACGGGAGCCTCGGCAACTGGATCCTGATCGAGCACGGCTCGGGCGTGGAGACCGGCTACGCGCACCTCGCCGCGGGCGGCACGTTCGTCGCCGCGGGCGAGTCGGTCGCCGCCGGGCAGCTCATCGGCGCGGTGGGCAGCACCGGCGCCTCCACGGGTTGCCACCTCCACTTCGAGGTGCACCTCGATGGGGTCGCGGTGAACGCGGTGCCGTTCATGGCGGCGCGCGGCATCGGGCTCGGCTGAGCCCACCGGTCTGGGATCCCGGACGCCAGCGCCGCCGCATCCGTTGTCGCCGATTGCCGCGTGCGGTGTGATCGAGGCATGACCGACGCACCCACCGCTCCCGCGCGCACCGTCCGCGCCGCGCGCGGCACCGAGCTCACCGCGAAGAGCTGGCAGACCGAGGCGCCCCTGCGCATGCTCATGAACAACCTGGACCCCGAGGTCGCCGAACGCCCCGAGGACCTCATCGTCTACGGCGGCACGGGCAAGGCCGCCCGCAACTGGGAGGCGTTCGACGCGATCGTCCGCACGCTCGAGGACCTCGAGGCCGACGAGACGCTGCTCGTGCAGTCGGGCAAGCCGGTCGGCGTGTTCCGCACCCACGAGTGGGCGCCCCGCGTGCTCATCGCCAACTCGAACCTCGTGGGCGACTGGGCGACGTGGCCCGAGTTCCGCCGCCTCGAGCAGCTCGGCCTCACGATGTACGGCCAGATGACCGCGGGCTCGTGGATCTACATCGGCACGCAGGGCATCCTGCAGGGCACGTACGAGACCTTCGGCGCGATCGCCCGCGCCAGGTTCGGCGGCAGCCTGGCCGGCACGCTGACGCTGACGGGCGGCTGCGGCGGCATGGGCGGCGCCCAGCCGCTCGCGGTCACCATGAACGAGGGCGTGGTGCTCATCGTCGACGTGGATGCCACGCGCCTGCAGCGCCGCGTCGAGCACGGCTACCTCGACGAGATGACCGACGACCTCGACGACGCCGTCGCCCGCGTGCTCGCGGCCAAGGAGGCGCGTACCCCGCTCAGCGTCGGCCTCGTCGGCAACGCCGCGACCGTGTTCCCCGAGGTGCTCGGCCGGGGCGTCGCGATCGACATCGTCACCGACCAGACGAGCGCGCACGACCCGCTGAGCTACCTGCCCGAGGGCGTCGGCGTGGCCGAGTGGCACGAGCTCGCGGCATCCGACCCCGCGGCCTTCACCGAGCGCGCCCGCGCATCGATGGCCAAGCAGGTGCGGGCGATGGTCGAGTTCCAGGATGCCGGCGCCGAGGTGTTCGACTACGGCAACTCGATCCGCCGCGAGGCCGAGCTCGGCGGCTACGACCGCGCATTCGCGTTCCCCGGCTTCGTGCCGGCCTACATCCGCCCGCTCTTCGCCGAGGGCAAGGGGCCGTTCCGCTGGGCCGCGCTCTCGGGCGACCCGGCCGACATCGCCGCGACCGACCGGGCGATCCTCGAGCTGTTCCCCGACGACCAGCACCTGCGTCGCTGGATCACCCAGGCGGGCGAGAAGGTGCACTTCGAGGGCCTGCCGGCCCGCATCTGCTGGCTCGGCTACCAGGAGCGCCACCTCGCCGGACTGAAGTTCAACGAGATGGTCGCGTCGGGCGAGCTGTCCGCGCCGGTCGTGATCGGCCGCGACCACCTCGACTCGGGGTCGGTGGCGAGCCCGTACCGCGAGACCGAGGCGATGGCCGACGGCTCCGACGCGATCGCCGACTGGCCCCTGCTCAACGCGCTGCTCAACACGGCGTCGGGCGCCACGTGGGTCTCGATCCACCACGGCGGCGGCGTCGGCATCGGCCGCTCGATCCACGCCGGCCAGGTGATCGTCGCCGACGGCACCGACCTCGCCGCCGAGAAGATCGCGCGGGTGCTCGTGAACGACCCCGGCACCGGGGTCATGCGACACGTCGACGCGGGCTACGACCGTGCCGTCGAGGTCGCTCGCGAGCGCGGGCTGCGCGTGCCTATGCTCGACGCATGAGCGACGGCGGGGCAGCGGGACGGATGCTGCTCACGGGCATCGCCGAACTGGTGACGAACGATCCCGCGCCCGGCCGCGACGGCGGACCGCTCGGCATCGTCCGCGACGCCGCGGTGCTCGTGGAGGACGGCCTCGTCACGTGGGTCGGCCCGGCCACGCACGCGACGGAGCGCCTCGCGCCGCGTCACGAGCGCGAGGACCGTCGCGAGGCCGAGGAGCACCGCACGCTCTGGGACGCCGACGTCGAGGTCGTCGACGTGGGCGCCCGCGCGATCATCCCGGGCTTCGTCGACAGCCACACGCACCTGGTGTTCGGCGGCGACCGAGCCGAGGAGTTCGCGGCGCGCATGGCGGGCCGGCGCTACGAGGCCGGCGGCATCCGCTCGACCGTCGCCGCCACCCGCGCGGCGACCGACGACGAGCTGCGCGCCCGGCTCGCCGGCTTCGTCGCCGAGCTGCACTCCCAGGGCACCACGACGTTCGAGGTGAAGTCGGGCTACGGCCTCTCGGTCGCCGACGAGGAGCGCCTGGTGGGGCTCGCCCGGGAGGTGACCGAGGAGGTCACGTTCCTCGGGGCGCACGTCGTGCCGGCCGAGTACGCCGACCGCCCCGACGAGTACGTCGACCTCGTGGTCGGCGAGATGCTCGCCGCGTGCGCACCGCACTCGCGCTGGGTCGACGTGTTCTGCGAGCGGGGGGCGTTCACGCCCGAGCAGTCCCGCCGAGTCCTCCGGGCCGGCGCGGCCGCGGGCCTCGGCGTGCGCGTGCACGGCAACCAGCTCGGCGAGGGCGGCGGGGTCGGCCTCGCGGTCGAGCTCGGCGCGGCTTCCGTCGACCACTGCACCTACCTCAGCGACGCGGATGTCGCCGCGCTCGCGGCATCCGACACGGTCGCGACCCTGCTGCCCGGGGTCGAGTTCTCGACCCGCCAGCCCTATCCCGACGCGCGCCGCCTCATCGACGCGGGCGTGACCGTGGCGCTCGCGAGCGACTGCAACCCGGGGTCGAGCTTCACGAGCTCGATGCCGTTCTGCATCGCCGTCGCGGTGCGCGACATGGGGATGACACCGGCCGAGGCGGTGTGGGCGTCGACCGCGGGCGGTGCCGTCGCGCTCCGCCGCACGGATGTCGGAGCGGTGCGCCCCGGCGCACGGGCCGACCTCCTGCTGCTCGACGCCCCGAGCCACGTGCACCTCGCCTACCGTCCTGGCGTGCCGCTCGTCGCGCGGGTGTGGAAGGACGGGGCGGCCATCGCCTGACGCGTGTGCGGCCGGGGGCACGCGGACGTCAGTCGTCGTCGCTGTGCCGCATCCGTCGACGCGCCGACAGCAGTACCACCTCGGGCCGCGACGCGACGAGCCGCTCCGCCCGGTCGAGCGTGTCGGTCACCCGCTCGGCGCCCGACGCCACCACCCCGACGCCGAGCACCGCGCGGCGGTGCAGGTCCTGCTCGGCCACCTCCGCGACGCTCGCCTCGGTGGCGCGACGCAGGTCGGCGAGGATCGGGCGGATGACGGCCCGCTTGTCCTTCAGCGAGTGCACGTCGCCGAGCAGCAGGTCGAACTCGATCCAGCCGATCCACACGGCGGCCTCCGACGGGCCGGTCCGTCAGCCCGCGGAGGGGGCGCGGCGCACCTCGATGGCGCTCATGCCGCGCAGCCCGATCCACGCGCGATCACCCGACTCAACGAGGGTCGCGAGCACGGTGTCGCAGGTGCTGCAGCGCACGACCGTCCCGGCTCCGCTGCGGTAGACCATGGCCCGTGCGAGCTCCGCGATCGAGCCGCATCCGACGCAGCGGCCGGTGGCGGTCGTCACGTCGAAGGCGAAGAACTCGGCGAGCGGACCCGCGATGGCGTTGCCGTCGACGTGCTCCATCACGTGCCTCCGTATCGTTCGGTGCGGACCGACCGGGGGTCGTGCCCGAGGCCGACCAGCCAGTCCGCCACGAGTTCGACGAATCCCGTCGACCCGCACACGTAGACCCGGGGCCGGTCGGCCGCCGGGATCACCGCGGCTTCGAGGGCCTCGCGAGTGATGCGGCCCGCGGGCGCCGGCCATCCGTCGGGCGTGCGCCGGGTGTAGACGAAGTCGAGGCGAAGCGGGGCCGAGGCGTCGGAGAGCCCTCGCAGCTCCTCGGAGAAGTAGACGTCGTCGGGCGTGCGCACCGAGTACAGGAGCCGGAACGGCGTGGGGTCGTCGGCCTCGGCGTGGGCGCTGGCCATCGCGAAGAGCGGCACGACGCCCGAGCCGCCCGCGATGAGCTGCACCGGCCGCCGGTCGCCGGTCTGCGCGGCCGGCGCCCAGACGAAGAACGCGCCGAGGGGGCCGTGCACCTCGAGCATGTCGCCGGCTCGAACGTCGTCGACGAGGTACGGCGACACCTCGCCGTCGGGCAGCTTGTCGACGGCGAGCACCACGCGGGTCGAGGATCCCGACGATGCGATCGAGTACGACCGGGTCGCGGTGTACCCGTCGGGTGCCGTGAGCCGCACGTCGAGGTGCTGGCCCGCCGCGTTGCCCGGCCACCCGTCGACGTCGAGCTCGAGGCGCGAGGCGTTGGGCGTCTCCCGATGCACCGCCGCGACCGTCGCGGCGTGCCAACCCGACCTCGGCACCGACTGGAGGGCAGCGCCGAGCGCGGTGACCTGCGACGTCGTCGCGTCGCTCACCAGTAGCGCTCTTCCTTCCACGGGTCACCGTGGATGTGGTAGCCGTTCTGCTCCCAGAATCCGGGCTCGTCCTGGTCCATCATCACGAGCCCGTGCACCCACTTCGCGCTCTTCCAGAAGTAGAGGTGGGGCACCAGGAGCCGCGCGGGGCCGCCGTGCTCGGGGTCGAGGGGCTCTCCGTCGAACTCGAACGCCACCCACGCCTTGCCGTCGAGCAGCTCGTCGAGCGGCACGTTGGTCGTGTACCCGCCGTAGCTGTGCGCCATGACGTACTCCTGCTCGGTCTCGACGTCCTCGAACAGCGTGTCGAGCGAGACGCCGCGCCAGTTCGTGCCGAGCTTCGACCAGTGCGTGACGCAGTGGATGTCGGTGTCGACGTCGTCGATCTTCAGGGCCATGAACTCGTCCCAGTTCCAGCGGTGCACGCCGGCCTCGGTGCGGATCGTGAACTCCCAGTCCGCCGTGTCGACCTCGGGCGTCGGGCCCGCCGACAGCACCGGGAAATCGCTGACCAGGGTCTGTCCGGGTGGAAGCCGCTCGTCCCGATCCCGACTGCGACCGCTGAACCCCCGCGTGATGAACGACATCGCGTCTCCTCCCGACCCGTCTCACGATAGTGACGGCGGCATCGGCTGTCACTCTGTGTCATCGATTCCGTCCGACATCCGTGCTCGCGATGCGACCGCTTAGGGTGGAGGCATGGCGGCCCTCTCGCTCGGCATGCCGGCGATCCGCCGGTCCCCGTCGGCTGCGCCCTCGATCGAGGGGCGTCCGGATGTCGCGGGGCTCGTCGATCGCTTCGGACGCGTCGCACGCGACCTGCGCGTGTCGATCACCTCGGCGTGCTCGCTGCGCTGCACGTACTGCATGCCCGCGGAGGGCCTGCCGGTGATCCCGCGCGACGAGCTGCTCTCGGCCGACGAGATCGCCCGGCTCGTCGGCATCGCGGTGCGCGACCTCGGCGTGCACGAGGTGCGGTTCACGGGTGGCGAGCCGCTGACCCGCCCCGACCTCGTGGAGATCATCGCGTTGAGCGCCGCCGCCGCGCCCGGCACGCCGCTCGCGCTCACGACGAACGGCATCGGGCTCGACCGGAAGGCGCAGGCCCTCGCCGACGCGGGCCTCTCCCGCGTCAACGTGTCGCTCGACACGCTCGACCGCGAGCACTTCACCCGGCTGACCCGCCGTGATCGGCTGCCGCGCGTGCTCGACGGCATCGCCGCAGCGCATCGCGCGGGTCTCGGCCCGCTCAAGGTCAACGCGGTCGCCATGCGCGAGACCCTGCACGACGCGCCCGCCCTGCTCGCCTGGGCCATCGACCACGGCTGCCGCCTGCGATTCATCGAGCAGATGCCGCTCGACGCCGACGAGCAGTGGAAGCGCGACAACATGGTCGACGCCGACGAGCTGCTCGAGGTGCTCGGCGAGCGCTTCGTGCTCGAGCCCGTGGGACGCGACGACCCGTCGGCGCCCGCCGAGGAATGGCTCGTCGACGGCGGCCCGGCCACCGTGGGCATCATCGCCTCGGTGACCCGCTCGTTCTGCGCCGCGTGCGACCGCACCCGCCTCACCGCCGAGGGGTCCGTCCGCTCGTGCCTCTTCGGCGACGACGAGACCGATCTGCGGGGGATGCTCCGGGGCGGGGCGGATGACGCGACCATCGCCGACCGCTGGCGCGCCGCGATGTGGGGCAAGCAGGCGGGCCACGGCATCGACGCCGCCGACTTCGTACGCCCGGTGCGATCCATGGGCGGGATCGGCGGCTGACGTGGCATCCGTGACCGTCCGCTACTTCGCCGCCGCCGCGGAGGCGGCCGGCGTCGAGGAGGAGACCCTCCCCGCCGACGACGCCGGCACGACGGTCGGCGAGCTGCGCGACCTGCTCGTCGACCGCTACGGCGCGGCGATGGAACGGGTCGTGGCGAACGGCTCGTTCCTCGTCGACGGCGTGGTGCGGCGCGACGGCGCGGCCCCGCTCGGCGCGAGCGTCGACGTGCTGCCGCCGTTCGCGGGCGGCTGAACCGCGCGCACCCCCTCGCGGCGTCATTGCCGCCGAGGTACCGTGCGCGCATGGGCAAGGTCATCGCAAACGCATCCATGTCGCTCGACGGGTTCATCGCGTTCGAGGACGACGACATCGGCGACCTCTTCGAGTGGTACGACAACGGCGACGTCGAGATCGTGAACGAGGGCGAGCTCCCGCCGTTCCACGTCACGCGGCAGAGCGCCGACTACTGGAACTCGTGGGTCGGCTCGCTCGGCGTGCTCGTGGTGGGCCGGGAGTTGTTCGACGTCACCGACGGGTGGCACGGGCGGCATCCGATCGGCACGCCGATCGTGGTGCTCACGCACGAGCCGCCACGCGACTGGTCGTACCCGGGTTCGGAGGACTTCACCTTCGTGACCGAGGGCATCGCCGCGGCGATCGCGACGGCGAAGGAGATCGCGGGCGACCGCGACGTCGGACTCGCAGCCGGCACCATCGCCGGGCAGGCGCTCGACGCCGGCCTGGTCGACGAGGTGGCCATCGACCTCGTGCCGGTCGTGATGGGCTCCGGGAAGCGCTACTTCGGCGATGCGGGCCCGGCGCGACTCGGCGATCCGACGGCCATCGTGCAGGGCCGGCGCGTGCTGCACCTCCGGTACCCGGTCGAGCGCGGCTGATCGGACACGGTGCCATTCGGCAGGGCGTGCCCTCCGGTCCGTCGGTCCGCGCTTCCAGTGGCGTGCGGGTCGACCAGTGCTCCGCGAAACCGGGTGGCGAAGTGGCGAAGTGGCGAAGTGGCGAAGTGGCGAAGTGGCGAAGTGGTGGCGATTTCCGGAGCGGGACCCTCGCCGGGCGGGCGCCGCCGTCGCCGACGACGCGTCGCCGTCGACCCGAGTCAGGACTTGCGGTGCCAGGTCGCGCCTGCGCCGTGGATGCACAGTCGGGCACGCCGGGTCAGAGGTTGACCCACTCCGTCGCGCCGCCCTCGAGGTGCTGTCGCTTCCAGATCGGCGTTCGCTCCTTGATGCGGTCCACGAGCAGCGCGCACGCCGCGAACGCCGCGGCGCGATGCGGGGCGGCGACGGATGCCACGAGCGCGACGTCGCCGATGGCGAGCGTTCCGACGCGGTGCGCGGCGGCGACGCGCAGTCCGGTCTCGCGGGCGACCTCGGCGCACGTCTCGCGCAGGAACCGCTCGGCCTCGGGGTGCGCCTCGTAGTCGAGCGCCGTGACGGATGCCCCGTGGTCGTGGTCGCGGATGACGCCCTCGAACGTCACGAGCGCGCCGTCCTGCGAGGTCTGCACGAAGGCCTCGATCGCGGACCGGTCGAGCGGCTCGGCGGTCACGAGCGCGAGGATCTCGGGCTCAGGCATCCGCGCCGCCGTCCTGTCGTTGCGAGTCGCGGGGGGCGTGGTCGCCCCCGGCGACCTGGTCAAGCAGGTGCGGGAGCAGCTCGTCGAGCACGCGGAGCCCGTCACCGACTCCGCCGCGTGAGCCCGGGAGGTTCACGACGATCGTGCGTCCGGCGACGCCCGCGAGCGCGCGGCTGAGGGCCGCAGTCGGCGTCGCGGCGCGCCCGGCGGAGCGGATCGCCTCCGCGACCCCGGGCAGCTCCTGGTCGAGCACGGCGAGCGTCGCCTCGGGCGTGCGGTCGCCCGGGTTGACCCCGGTTCCGCCGGTGGTGAGGAGCACGGACGGCGAGCCGGCGACGGCGCGCCGGACGGCGTCGGCCACGTCGACGTCGGGGACCACGACCGGCTCGTCGACGTCGAAGCCGCGCTCGCGAAGCCAGTCGACGATGACGGGTCCGGTGGTGTCCTCGGCGGTGCCCGCCGCCGCGCGCGTCGAGACGACGAGCACGGTGGCCGAGCCGGGGTGGTGGGCGGGATCCACGGGGTCGGGCGAGGCATCCGCTCGCCAGTGGCCGCGCTTGCCACCGCGCTTCTCGACGAGCCGGATGCCGCCGAGCTGCGCCGCCGGGTCGACGGCCTTCACCATGTCGTGCAACGTGAGTCCGGCGATGGCGACGGCCGTGAGCGCCTCCATCTCGACGCCCGTGCGCGCCGTGGTCGACGCCGTCGCGCGAATCGTGACGGCCCGCTCCTCGAACCCGAAGTCGATCGACACCGCGTCGAGCGGCACGATGTGCGCGAGCGGGATGAGCTCGCTCGTCTTCTTGGCCCCGGAGATGCCGGCGATGCGTGCGGTGGGCAGCACGTCGGCCTTCTTCAGCCCGTCGCTGCGCACGAGCGCGACGACCTCGGCCGTCGTTTCGAGGCGACCCTCGGCGATCGCGACGCGGCGCGTGACGGGCTTCGCGCCGACGTCGACCATGCGCGCACGGCCGTCGTCGTCGAGGTGGGTGAGCGAGGTCATAGGAACACGGTATCGACCAGGGCCCCGGCGTCGAGCGACGTGACGTCCTCGGGCACGACGATGAGCAGCTCGGATGCCGCGAGCGCCGCCACGAGGTGCGACCCCGGGCCGCCCACCACCTCCACGCGGCCGTCGGCGTCGGCCCGTCGGCCGCGCAGGAACTGCCGCTTGCCCGGCACGGACGCGAGGGGCTCGGCGAGCACCAGTCGCTCGGTGCGGGCGGGCGGCAGGCCGGCGATGGCGCGGAGCGTCGGTGCGACGAAGAGCTCGAAGGAGAGCTGGGCGCTGACGGGGTTGCCGGGGAATCCGATCACGGGCATGCCCCGGTACGCACCGGTCGCCTGCGGTCCGCCCGGCTGCATGGCCACGCTGCCGACCCACCCGCCCAGCGGCTCGAGCAGTTCGCGTACGACCTCGTAGGCCCCCATCGAGACGCCGCCGCTCGTCAGCATCAGCTCGGCGTCGGCGTCGCGCGCGGCATCCAGCTCGTGGCGGAGTCGGCCGACCTCGTCCCGCACGCGGGCCTCGTGCACCACCACGGCGCCCGCCGCCCGCACGGCCGCGGCGAGCGCGACGCCGTTCGCATCGGGGATCTCGCCCGGACCGAGCTCGGCACCGGGCGCCACGAGCTCGCTGCCCGTGCTCACGACCGCGACGCGCACCCGCTCGCGCACGAGCAGCGTGGTGAGCCCGGATGCCGCGGCAGCGGCGAGGTGGCGCGACGCGAGCCGCAGCCCGGGCGGGAGCACGTCGGCGCCCGCGGCCAGGTCGGAGCCGGCCTCCCGCACGTACTCGCCGGCGGCACGGGAACGCAGCACGCGCACGTGCGCGGCGCCGTCCCCGCCCGCGGCGGAGCCGTCGGGCTCGGTGTCCTCGACGGGCACGATCGCGTCGGCCCCCGTCGGCACCTGTGCGCCGGTCATGATGCGCACGGTCGTTCCCGGCTCGAGCGGAGGCGGCGCACCGGCCGCCGCGGCGACCTCGCCGACGACCGGCAGCGACACCGGGGCATCCGCCACGTCGGCCGCGCGCACCGCGAACCCGTCCATCTGCGAGTTTCGGAACGGCGGCAGGGCGATCGGCGACTCCACCGGCGACGCGGTGATGCGCCCGAGCGCGTCGGGGAGCGCGACCCGCTCGGTCGGTCGGGCGCCGAGCCCCGCGAGCAGGGAGCGCACGAACGCCGAGTGCTCGCCGACCGGGATGCGGCCCGTCATCAGTACCGCACCACCGTCGCGTCGACGATGCGCGACCACGCGTCGATGCCGCCGGTCAGGTTCCGCACGCGAGCGAAGCCCTCGCCGGAGAGCAGCCGAGCGGCGTACTCCGAGCGCACCCCGAGATGGCAGTACACGACGACGGATGCCGCGGGGTCGAGCTCACCGACCCGGTCGCCGAGCTCTCCGAGCGGAATGAGGGTGGATCCGGCGATGGCGGCGATGGCGGCCTCCCAGGGTTCGCGGACGTCGAGCAGCACCGGGGGTGAACCGGAGCCGAGCTCGTCGGACAGGGTGGCGGCATCGACCGTGCCGGTGGCCGCCGGCTCGGACGCGGGCGGCGCCGCCGCGGGGCGGGGTGCGACATCCGCTGCCCGCCGGTAGGCGATCTCGCGGGTCCGGCCCGATAGCGCGTCGTAGACCACGACGCGACCGAGGAGCGGCTCGCCGACGCCGGTGAGCACCTTCAGCGCTTCGCCGGCCATCATGCCGCCGGTCACGGTGCACACGGTGGGCAGGATGCCGTCGACCTCGCAGCTGAGCCCTGCATCCGCCGGCGGCTCGGGGAACAGATCGCGGTACGAGACGCCGCGCGCCTCCCACGAGACGCCGACCTGCCCCGAGAACTTCGCCGCGGAGCCCCACACGAGGGGAACGCCCGCGCGTGCGGCCGCGTCGTCGGCGACGTAGCGGGTGAGGACGTCGTCGGTTCCGTCGACCACGAGGTCGGCGTCGGCGAGCAGCTCGTCGGCGTTGCCCTCGTCGAAGCGATGCGGCACGGCGACGACGGTCGTCTCGGGCGACAGGGCGGTGGCGGCATCCGCTGCCGAGTCGACCTTGCGCCGGCCGACGTCGGCCTGCGAGTGGAGCGTCTGGCGGTGCAGGTTGGTCGCCTCGACCCGATCGTCGTCGACGACGGTGACCCGGCCCACACCCGCGGCGACCAGCGCCGGCACCACCGCGCTGCCGAGGCCGCCGGCGCCGAGCACCACCACGTGCGCGTCGGCGAGGCGCTGCTGCCCGCCGACGCCCCAGCCGGGCAGCACGCGCTGCCGGGCGTACCGGGGCGAGTCGGGCTGGATCGCATCCACGCTCCGATTCTCGCAGGCGCGGGCAGGGAACGCCGCTGCCGCCCGAAGGCCGTCGCGCGCCCTCGGGCGAGCGGACGGCCGAGGCGCCAATCCGCGCCGCCGCCCGTGACGAACCACCCCTGCGAGTCGCGACCGGCACTCGCGGAGGCGGAGGCGGCGGCATGGCGACCACGACGGGTCCGAGGCGGATGTGGTGGTGGGCCGCATTCTCGGGTGTCGTGAGCGCCGCGGCCTTCCTCGCCACGGCCGAACTCCTCGCGCTGCTCGTCGCGCGCGACGGCAGTCCGATCCTCGCGGTCGGCGCCTTCGTCATCGACATCGTGCCGCAGCCCTTCAAGGAGTTCGCGATCGCCACGTTCGGCGAGTACGACAAGGTCGCGCTGCTCGTGGGCCTCGCACTCGCCGTCGTCGTCGCTGCGTCGATCTCGGGGATCCTGGAGTACGTTCGTCCCCCGCTCGGCGTCATCGCCCTGGGCGTGGCGGGCGCCCTGTCGGTGGCCGCGATCCTCACCCGGGCCGGCGCGACGCCGCTCGCGTGGGTCCCGCCGGTCGTCGGCACCGTGGTCGGCGCCGTGGTGCTCACGTTGCTCGCCAGACGGCTGCGCGCGTGGCGAGCCGACCTCGCACGGCCCGACGTCGAGCGGGCGGCGGTCGACCGGCGCGCCTTCCTCCGCATCGCGGGCGTCGCCGCGGCATCCGCCGTGCTCGTCGGGATCGGCTCGCGCGTGGCGACGGCGACCTCGTCGTCGATCGCGGCGATCCGCCGGACCCTGAGGCTGCCCGCGGCGCGGTCGACCGTGACGGTTCCCGAGGGCGCCGAACTCGACATCCCGGGGATCTCGCCCCTCTTCACGTCGAATCGCGACTTCTACCGCGTCGACACCGCCCTCACCGTCCCCGAGATCGACCCGTCGGGCTGGCGCCTCGTCGTCGACGGCATGGTCGACCGCCGGGTCGAGCTGGGCTTCGACGACCTCGTCGGCATAGGCCTCGACGAGTACGCGATCACGCTCACCTGCGTGTCGAACGAGGTCGGCGGCGACCTGCTCGGCACGGCGAAGTGGCTCGGCGTGCCCGTGCGCGACGTGCTGCGCATGGCGGGCCCGGCGCCGGGGGCCGACATGGTGCTCTCCCGGAGCATCGACGGCTTCACGGCGTCGACGCCGCTCGAGTCGCTGACCGACGACGACCTCGACGCCATCCTCGCCGTCGGCATGAACGGGGAACCGCTGCCGCTCGAGCACGGGTTCCCGGTGCGGATGGTCGTGCCGGGCCTCTACGGTTACGTGTCCGCCACCAAGTGGCTGACCGAGCTGACGGTGACGACCTTCGCGGCCGACGAGGGGTACTGGACGCCCCGCGGCTACAGCGCCAGGGCACCGATCAAGCTCTCCTCGCGGATCGACACGCCCCGCGCCGGCACGCCGATCGCCGCCGGTCGCACGGTCCTCGCCGGAGTCGCCTGGGCGCAGCCCGTCGGCGTCGACCGGGTCGAGGTGCGGGTCGACGACGGCGCGTGGCAGCCGGCCACGCTCTCCACGCCGATCAACGGCAGCACGTGGGTGCAGTGGTTCCTCGAGTGGGAGGCCCCCGTCGGCACCCACTACGTCACCGTGCGCGCGACCGACGCGGACGGCACCCTCCAGGCGCAGGAGCGTGCCCCGATCGCTCCCGACGGCTCGACCGGGTGGCAGCGCATCCTGCTCAGCGTCACCGCGTGAATCCCTGCGGCGGCGAGAGTGCCATTTCGCCGTGTACGCGGCTAGGATCGAGGAATCGACCCGTATTCGAGGAGCGTCACCATGACCGAGTTCCGTGTCAGCGAGGCCGCCGCCCTTCTCGGCGTGAGCGACGACACCGTGCGCCGGTGGGGCGAGCACGGCCGCCTCGCGCTCCGTCGGGGTGCGAACGGCATGCAGGTCGTGGACGGCGGGGAACTGGTGCCGCTGATGGCGGAGCTCGCCTCGGGCGGTGCGCTCGCCGAGGCGTTCCCGCTCGCGCGGGCCTCCGCGCGCAATCGCTTCGTCGGGCTCGTCACGCGCGTCCAGCGCGACGGCGTCATGGCGCAGGTCGACCTGCAGGCGGGTCCGTTCCGCATCGTCTCGCTGATGAGCCGCGAGGCCGCCGACGAGCTCGGGCTGCAGCCCGGCATGCTCGCCGCGGCGAGCGCCAAGGCCACGAATGTCACGATCGAGCTGCCAGCGGGAGCCGATCGATGAGGCGGATGCCGCCAGCCACCGCACCCACTGCCACGCGCACCCCTCGCCGGCACCTCGCTGTCGCCGCCGGCATCCTCGCGTTCGCCACCGCGTCCGCGCTCACCGGGTGCGCCTCGACCGGAGCCTCCTCCGCCGCGTCGTCGACGGGCCGCGCGGATGTCGCACCCACGACGGTCACCGTCTTCGCCGCCGCCTCCCTCACCGAGGCGTTCGACACCCTCGCCGCGCAGTTCGAGGCGGAGCATCCGAACGTCGACGTCGTGCTGAGCTACGGCGGAAGCGCCGCGCTCGCCCAGCAGGTCGTGGAGGGCGCCCCGGTCGACGTGTTCGCCTCGGCCGCCGAACCCCCGATGCAGGCCGTCGCCGACGCCGGCCTCGCCGTCGATCCGGTGGTCTTCGCCACGAACACGCTCGAGCTGGCGGTTCCCGCGGGCAACCCGGCCGGCATCACCGGCCTCGACGACCTCGCGAACCCCGACCTGCGGATCGCGCTCTGCGACCCGTCGGTGCCCTGCGGCGCGGCATCCGCCGAACTGCTCGCTCGGCAGGGCGTCGGCGCGGCGCCCGACACGCTCGAGTCCGACGTGAAGGCCGTGCTCACCAAGGTCTCGCTCGGCGAGGTCGACGCGGCGCTGGTCTACCGCACCGACGTGCCGGCGGCCGGCGGCGAGGTCGAGGGCATCGAGGTGCCCGGCGCGGCATCCGTCGTGAACCGCTACCCGATCGCGGCGCTGTCCGAGGCCGACGATGCAGCTGCGGCCGACGACTTCGTGGCCTTCGTCACCGGCCCCACGGGGCGCGAGGTGCTCGCCGACGCGGGATTCGGGGCACCCTAGGTGGCCGAGCCGACGACCCGTGCTCCGGCGACCCGCGCACCGGCGGCACGGCGCACGATGGCCGGGCGACTGTCCTGGCCGGTCGCGGTCGCGGCCGGCATTGCGCTCGCCGTGCTCGTGCTGCCCCCGGCCGCCCTCGTCCTGCGCGCGCCCTGGGCCGACCTGCCCGAGCTGCTCGCGCGCGAGTCGGTGATCCAGGCACTCGTGCTGTCGTTCGCCACGGCCACCCTCGCCACCGCGATCTGCCTCGTCCTCGGCGTGCCGCTCGCCGCCCTGCTCGCGCGCGCCGCCGACTGGCCGACGCTCCCCCGCCGCGTGCTGCGCGCCGCGGTCACGGTGCCCCTGGTGCTGCCGCCGGTCGTCGGCGGCATCGCGATGCTGCTGCTGCTCGGCCGCCGGGGACCGATCGGGCGCCTGCTCGAGGAGTGGTTCGGCGTCACGGTGCCGTTCACGACCGGCGCCGTGGTGCTCGCGCAGGTGTTCGTGTCGCTGCCGTTCCTCGTCTTCGCCGTCGAGGGGGCGCTGCGGTCGGCCGACCGGCGCACCGAGCTCGCGGCCGCGACGCTCGGCGCATCGCGGTGGCAGGTGTTCCGGTTCGTGACCCTGCCGCTCGTGGCGCCCGGGGTCGCTGCCGGCGCGGTGCTGTGCTTCACCCGCGCGCTCGGCGAGTTCGGCGCCACCATCACCTTCGCCGGATCCCTGCCCGGCGTCACGCGCACCCTGCCGATCGCGAGCTACCTCGCGATGCAGTCCGACCCCGACGAGGCGATCGCGCTCGCCCTCCTCCTCCTCGCGGTGTCGGTGATCGTGCTGCTGGGCCTCCGCGACCGATGGCTTCCGGGAGTGCGCGCATGACGGATGCCGCCGCCCGCCCCGACGCGGCAGGCCCGCGCCCGGCGCTGCATGCCGACGTCGTCGTCAGTCGCGGCGACCTCGAGATCGCCGCTGCGTTCGACGTGGTGCCGCGGCATCCGCTCGCCGTCATCGGACCCAACGGCGCCGGCAAGTCGAGCGTGCTCTCGGCGATCGCCGGCCTCGTGCCGCTCGAGTCGGGGCGCGTGCGCATCGGCACCCGCACGCTCGACGGGCTGCCACCCGAACGGCGGCGCATCGGCCTCGTGTTCCAGGACTACGTGCTGTTCCCGCACCTCACGGTGCGCGACAACGTCGCGTTCGCGACGCGCATGCGGGGCGGCCGGACGGCGGCACGCGCCGCGGCGGATCCGTGGCTCGAGCGGTACGGGCTCGCGCCGCTCGCCGGTCGCTACCCCGCCGAGCTGTCGGGCGGCCAGGCGCAGCGGGTCGCACTCGCCCGTGCGCTCGCGGCCGAGCCCGAGGTGCTGCTGCTCGACGAGCCGATGTCGGCGCTCGACGTCGAGGTGCGGGCCGAGATGCGCACGGAGCTCGCCACCCACGTGCGCGAGTTCGGCGGCGCGACGGTGCTCGTCACGCACAGCCCGGCGGATGCCGCGGCGCTCGCCGACTCGGTCCTGGTGCTCGAGGCGGGGCGGGTGACGCAGCGCGGCACGCTCGACGAGCTGCGGGCGGCACCGGCGACGCCCTACGTGGAGCGGATGCTCGCGGCATCCGCCGACTGAACCTCAGCGGGGCGTGTCGAAGCGGGTCTCGACGGGTTCGGCCTCGACCGCCTCCGGCCAACTCGCGACATCGAATCGGAACTCCGCGACGGCGCACGTCGGCATGTGCTCGATCGTGCCCGACAGCGCGAACGCGAGGTCGGACATGCCCGGGTCGTGGGCGACGACCATGGCCGTGCCGATCGCATCGTCGAACTCGCGCACGACGCCGAGGATGTCCTCGGGGGAGGCGCCGTAGAGGCGCTCGTCGAGGTCGAGGCGGTCGGGGGCGAGCCCCAGCGCGTCGGCCATGAGCTCGGCCGTGGTGCGCGCCCGAACGGCCGTGCTCGACCGGATCACGTCGGGCTCCAGACCGCGCTCGGCGAGCCGTCGACCCATCTCGGGGGCGTCGCGCAGGCCGCGGTCGGCGAGGGGCCGGTCGTGGTCGTCGAGGCCCGGCTCGTCCCAGGCGGACTTGGCGTGTCGCACGAGCACGAGGGTCTTCATGCGCCGAGTCTGCCACCCTGCGCATCGCGCCGCGAGGTCACCCTATGTCGCGCGGGCGGCCAGTCCTGCCGCGAGTTCCAGCACGCAGAGCGCGGCCAGCCGCACGGTGCGTCCATCGGGGGCATCGGTCGTCGCGTCGATCTCGACGAGGTCGGCGCTGCGCACCCGGGCATCGGATGCCGCCGCGCGCACGAGCGCGCGCAGCTCCCAGGCCGCGAGCCCACCGGGCACCGAGGCGGGGCAGGCGGGAGCGACCGAGCGGTCGCAGGCGTCGACGTCGACGTCGAGGTGCACGGGACCGCCGGCGGCGCCCGCGATCTCGAGCGCCTCGACCATCACCTCGGCGGGGTTCCGGCCGTGCAGCTCGTCGCGGTGGACGACCGTGATGCCGAGCTCGGCCGCTCTGCGCGCGTAGGAAGCGGAGTTCGCGAAGTCGGCGATGCCGACCTGCACGATACGGCGCGGATCGAGGCCGGCCTCGACGAGGCGGCGCACGGGCGAGCCGTTCGAGACCCCGTCGCGCAGGTCGTAGTGGGCGTCGATCGTCACGAGCCCGGCGGTGCCGAGGTCGTCGCCCCAGGCGCCGAGCGCCGTGGCCACGGTCACCGAGTTGTCGCCGCCGAGCGCGACGAGCAGCCCGGCACGCTCGAGCGCCGCCGCGACCGTCGCGATCGTGGCGGCCTCGCCGTCGGGGCCGTCGGGCTCGTGGATGTCACCGGCATCGGCGAACCGGAGAGCGCCGAGGTCGCCGGCGCCGCCGGCGCCGGCTGCCGAGCGGTTCGGCATCAGCGCCGGGCTGTACCGCCGCAGGGCCTCGCGGACCGCGCCGGGCGTCGCATGCGCGTTCGTCGGCGACAGCGACGTGCGCCACGCGGGCACGCCGAGCAGCACGAGATCCACGGCCTCGCCGGGATCGAGGTCGGCGAGCGCGGGCCAGCCGCCCGCCCGCGGCCAGAGGGGATCGTGCGAGAGCGTCGCCATGCCACGACGGTAGCAATGACGGATGCCGCGGGCCGAGGCATCCGTCGCCCGCCGTGTCTGCGATCCCGGACGAACTCGGCAACGGGCCGCGCCGCATGAGGCACGGCGGTGCGAGCGAGCGTGCGCCGACGTCAGCCGCGCAGCTCGGCCAGCAGTTCGCGCTCCTTCCCGGGCGTCAGCCCGGCGCCGCGCTCCCGGTCGAGGCCCTCGGCGCGCTCCCACTCGAGCGTCTCGGCGAGCAGCTGCTCGAGTGGCCGCAGGCGCAGGCCGGCGGCCTTCGCCGCGGCGTTCGACCGGTCGAGGAACGCGTTCCAGTCGGGGTCGATGATCCACAGCGGCAGCGAATCAGGGCCCGACCACTCGGCCACGCCCTGTTCCGCGAGCCATTCCGGCGCCACCGCGACGACCTCGCCCTCGTGGCCGGCCACCGCGCGCGACGCCTCGAGCCACTCGGCGAACGTGATGCGGTCGCCGACGGCGTTGAAGGCCCCGGTGCGTCGCTGCTCGATCGCGTCGAGCGTGAACCGCACGAGGTCGTCGACGTGGATCGCCTGCACCGCCGAGTCGAGGATGTCGGGGACGAGCATGGGTCCGTCGTCGCGCGCCGCGCGGGCGACCCAGTAGCCGCCCCGGCCCGAGGGATCGCCGGGGCCGGCGATGAGGCCCGGCCGGATGACGAGCAGCCGCTCGCCGAGGGCCTCGCGGTAGGCGAGCTCGATCGCGGACTTCGCCTCGCCGTACGTGTCGGGCGTCGACTCGTCGGACTCCAGGGGCGGCATGAGCTCGGCGGACTCGTCGGCGCCGGGCTGGTCCTGGGCCGCGTACACGTTGCCCGACGAGATGAACGTCCAGTGCCCGGCGCGCGGGCCGAGGTCCATGGCGGCGCGACGTGCGAAGCCGGGCTGGCGTGTGACGTCGATCACCGCGTCCCAGTCGCGCCCGCTCACCTCGTCGTACGCACCGGGCTGCGAACGATCGGCGACGACGAGTTCGGCGCCGTCGGCCACCCCGCCGGCCTCGCCGCGGGCGAGGCAGGTCACGCGATGTCCGCGCGCCACCGCCTCCGTCGCGAGGGTGCGTCCGAGCCATTGCGTTCCGCCGAGGATGAGCAGGTCCATGCCGTCATCACAGCACGGCGGGGATGCCGGGGGCCACGGGTGTTCTCCGAGCGCGAACCCGCTTGCCCTCGGTGGTGCGCGACCTGCGCCCGCCGGCGCATGCGGCATCTCGGGCTCTCGTCGCTCCCCGGTGCGCCACTTCGCCGCCGACTGCGCCAGTCCAACGGGCGCAGCGGGCTCGGAACTGGCGCAGTGGATCCGAGCGGGGGAGTCCGGGAATGGAATCGGGGTCGTCGTCGTTGTCGAAAATACCCCTCGGGGGTATGCTGCGGAGGCGAAGCACATGGAGGAAGATCGATGAACATGACGCGCGACGACCACGGGCACGAGGAGCATGACGCGATGGCCGGTGCCGAGCTTGCAGGGCACGAGGCGCACGCCGGCAACGGAGCGATGGCCGGGGCTGACCACGCCGGGCACGAGGCGCACGCGGGCCACGCCGGGCACGATGCGCACGCGGGCCACGATGCGCACGCCGGCCACGACATGCACGCCGGCCACGATGCGCACGCCGACCACGACATGCACGCCGACCACGACGCCCACGACCTGCACACCGGCCACGACGCGCACGCCGACCACGAGGCGCACGCCGGCCACGACGCGCACGCCGGCCACGACCTGCACACCGACCATGACGCGCACGTCGGCCACGACCTGCACGCCGACCACGACGCGCACGCCGGCCACGACATGCACGCCGACCACGCCGACCACGGCGGCGGCCACGGCGGGCACGGCGACCACGTCGGCCAGTTCCGCCGCCTGTTCTGGATCATGCTCGTCATCGCGATCCCGACGATCCTGTTCAGCCCGATGTTCGCGGACATCCTCGGCTACTCGCTGCCCGACAACGCCCTGGTCCCCTGGGTCTCCCCCGTGCTCGGCACCGTCATGTACTTCTGGGGCGGGCGCCCGTTCCTCACGGGCGCCTGGTCGGAGCTGAAGGCGCGCACGCCCGGCATGATGCTGCTGATCGGCCTCGCGATCACGGTCGCCTACTTCGCGTCGCTCGGCGCGAGCCTCGGCCTGCTCGACCACCACCTCGACTTCTGGTGGGAGCTCGCGCTGCTGATCGTCATCATGCTCCTCGGCCACTGGATCGAGATGCGCTCGATCATGCAGGCCTCCTCGGCGCTCGACGCGCTGGCGGCGCTGCTGCCCGACGAGGCCGAGCGCGTGACGGATGCCGCGGACGGCTCGACCACGACCGAGACCGTCGCCCCGTCCGACCTGCGGGTCGGCGACGTCGTGATCGTGCGTCCGGGCGGCCGCGTGCCGGCCGACGGCGACGTGGTCGACGGCACCGCCGCGATGGACGAGTCCATGATCACCGGCGAGTCCACGACGGTGAGCCGCGGCCCGGGCGAGCATGTCGTCGCAGGCACGGTCGCGACCGACACCGCCATCCGCGTTCGCGTCTCTGCGGTCGGCGACGACACCGCACTCGCCGGCATCCAGCGTCTCGTGGCCCGGGCGCAGGCGTCGAGCTCGCGCGCCCAGCGCCTCGCCGACCGCGCGGCCGGCTGGCTGTTCTGGTTCGCCCTCGGCGCGGCCGTGATCACCGCCATCGCGTGGACCCTGCTCGGCAATCCCGACGACGCGGTCGTGCGCACCATCACCGTGCTGGTGATCGCCTGCCCCCACGCCCTGGGCCTCGCCATCCCGCTCGTGGTCTCGATCGCGACCGAGCGCGCGGCGCGCGGCGGCGTGCTCGTCACCGACCGCCTCGCGCTCGAGACGATGCGCACGGTCGGCGCGGTGCTGTTCGACAAGACCGGCACGCTCACCAAGGGCGAGCCCGCCGTGACGGATGCCGCGGCCGCACCCGGCTGGAACCCCGACCAGGTCATGGCGCTGGCCGCCGCGGCCGAGGGCGACTCCGAGCACCCGTTGGCGAAGGCGATCGTCGCGGATGCCGCACGCCGCGGCCTGCTCGTCCCGTCCGCGTCGGGCTTCACCGCGTCCGCCGCGATCGGCGTGCACGCGACGGTCGACGGGCGCAGCGTGCAGGTCGGCGGCCCCGGACTGCTCACCCGCGAGGGGGGGTCGCCGATGGCGGCATCCGCCGGCTGGGCAGAGCGCGGCCAGACCGTGCTGCACGTGCTCGTCGACGGCGAGGTGGCCGGCTCGATCGCGCTGGCCGACGAGGTGCGCCCCGAGTCGAGGGAGGCCGTCGACGCGCTGCACGCGCTCGGGGTGCAGGTCGTGATGATCACCGGCGACGCGGAGCCGGTGGCCCGCACGGTCGCGTCGCGCCTCGGCATCGACCGCGTCTACGCGGGGGTGCGCCCCGAGGACAAGGCAGCGAAGGTGCAGGAGCTGCAGGCCGAGGGCCTCAGCGTCGCGATGGTCGGCGACGGCGTGAACGACGCCCCGGCGCTCGCGCAGGCCGACGTCGGCATCGCCATCGGCGCGGGGACGGATGTCGCGATCGCCTCGGCCGGGGTCATCCTGGCGTCATCCGACCCCCGCTCGGTGATCTCGGTCATCGAACTGTCGCGGGCGAGCTACCGCAAGATGCAGCAGAACCTCTGGTGGGCCGCCGGGTACAACCTCATCTCGGTGCCGCTCGCCGCGGGCGTGCTCGCGCCGATCGGGTTCGTGATGCCGATGTCGGTCGGCGCGATCCTGATGAGCCTCTCGACGGTGATCGTGGCCGCGAACGCGCAGCTGCTGCGCCGGCTCGACCTGCGCCCCGAGGCGTCCACCCGGGCGGTGCTGCAGCGGTCGGGCGGCGCCGTGGGCAGCGAGGCGACGCGGCCGGCCACCGTCCCGGCCTGATCCGCCCGACCTGATCCGCCCGACGCCATCGGTTGTGCCGACGTCGTCGGGTCAGGTCGGCCACGGCAGCACGAGCGCCGCGGCGGATGCCCCGGCATCGACGCCCCCCTCGGGGACGACGAGCACGGCATCCGCCGCGGCGAGGCCGCGCAGCATCGCGGCGCCGGCGTGCGCGGTCGGCGTCGCGACGCCGTCGCGCACCGCGACCGGGATCAGCCGCGTGGTCCCCCGGCGACCCTCCACGGGGGTCTCGACCGCCACGGTCGTCGCGCGGACGTCACGACCCGTCCACGCCGCGAGCAGCGGGCCGCCGACCGCCAGCAGGCCGAGCACCGCGGCGAGTGGATTGCCCGGCAGCCCGAGGACGAGCCGGTCGGGCGTGCGTGCGAGGAACGTGGGCCCGCCCGGCCGCATCGCGACCGACGGCACGAGGACCTCCGCGCCGAGCCGGCTCACCGCGTCGCGCACCTGGTCCGCGTGCGAGCCCCCGGTGCCGCCGGTCGTGACGACGAGGTCGACCGGGTCGTCGCCGACCGCGATCCGCGTCGCCTCGGTGTCGTCGCCCACGCGGTGGATGGCCACGACGTCGGCGCCCAGGGCGTCGAGGATGGCCGGCAGGGCGATGCGGAAGCTGTCCCGCACCATGCCCGGCGCCGGAACCCCGGCCTCCACCACCTCGTCGCCGGTGAGCACGAGCGCCACCCGGGGACGCCGCCGCACGAACAGGCGGTCGGCGCCGGCTGCGGCCGCGAGCGCCACGCGGGGCGGGGTCAGCAGCGCGCCGGCGTGCAGCACGGGCTCGCCCGCCGCGGCCTCGGTACCGGCCGGCCGGATGTGGCGGCGCCCGTCGACGTCGCGACGGCCCGTCTCGCCGACGGCCCACAGCCGGTCGGCGATCACGCGGCCCGCCTCCGCGCGGAGGACCGCCTCGGCGCCCGTCGGCACGAGACCACCGGTGACGATGACCGCGGCCTCGCCCGGTCCGAGCGCATGGCGGGCGACGAGGTCCCACGGCGCCTCGCCGCGCACCGCCCACCCGTCCATCGCCGACGACGCGTAGTGCGGCAACGGGATCGGCGTCGGCAGGTCCTCGGCGAGCACGCGGCCGATCGCGAGGTCGAGGGGAACGACCTCGACCACCGGAGCGGGCGCCGCGGCGGCGGCGCGGGACCGGGCGTCGTGCCAGTCGAGCCCGCTGCTCACGGGGCGGCGAGCCGGCGGACGCGATCGAGCGCGTCCCGGGCGGCGGACTCGGCATCCGCGCCGCCAGCGACGGCGAGCCCGGCGGCGTACCCGGCCAGGTAGGTGGTGATCGGCGCCGCGGGCCGCATCACCGCGTGCGCCGCGACGCCGGCGACCCCGAGCACCTGCTCGATGTCGAGCGGTGCATCGACGATACCCAGCTCCGCCCGCACCCGGTCGGCCCAGTCCGCCAGCAGGCGGTCGAACTGCTCGTCGGAGACGCTCATGGTCCCTCTCCTCCCGTCGCGCCGACCGCATCCGCGTCGGCCCAGGTGTCCACGTCCATCGTCGCAGCCGGCGGCACCACGACGTCGGTGATCCGCAGCGGCTCGAGCAGCCGGCGCATCGAGACGCCGTCGAGGGAGCCGACCGCGTCGATCGCGCGATCGAGGGCCGCACGGCGGATCACGCAGGTCAGGTGCTGGGCCCGGCCCTCCGCATCCACGGCACGGGCGCCGTCGTGGTCGGCCGCGTCTGCGAGCGCCGCCAGGAGGAGCGGCACCGCCGCGGCCACGAACGGCTGGTCGCCCGCGAGCAGCAGCACGGCGTCCGCGTCATCCGCCAGCTCGTGGACCCCGGCGGCGACGGCCGCGGCCGGTCCGCCGAACGGCGGCTCCTCGCGCACCACGCGGACCTCGGGCGGCAGCACGGACGCGCCCGCCTCTCCGACGACGATGCGTCGGCGCGCGACCTCGGCCGCGGCCACGACCCGCTCCAGCAGGGTGCGGCCGTCGACCCGCAGGTCGCCCTTCGCGGCGCCGCCCAGGCGCGTCGCACGACCGCCCATCAGGATCACCGCGTCCACCACCAGCACGGCTTCACTGTAGATCGCCCTGCCGGGAGTGCGACGTCGCAGCGGCGGAGACCCGCGTTCGCAGCCGATGCGGCGCCGTCCATGATAGGCAGGAGCCATGGGCAGGATCACGGCGAGGACGCGGGTGACGCGGATCACGGTCGGCGGCCGCACGTCTCGCCGCGAGGACCTCCTCGCGGTGGAGGAGCCGCTGGAGATCCGGGTCGGCGGCGCGCCACTGGTCGTGACGATGCGCACGCCCGGCCACGACATCGACCTCGCCATCGGATTCCTCGTCTCCGAGGGGGTGATCGTGCGCGGCGACCAGGTCGCGGCCGCCATCCACTGCGCCGGGCCCGACGGGGAGAACACCTACAACGTGCTCGACCTCACGCTCGTCCCGGGCGTTCCTGCACCGGATGCCTCGATCCAGCGCAACTCGTACATGACGAGCTCGTGCGGCGTCTGCGGCAAGGCCAGCATCGACGCCGTGCGCACCCGGACCGCCTACCCGATCGACGACGACCTCCACGTCGATCCGGCGCTGCTCGTCACGTTCCCCGACCGGCTCCGCGCGGGGCAGGAGGTGTTCGAGAGGACCGGAGGGCTGCACGCCGCCGCCCTCTTCGACGGCAGCACCGGCGAGATGCTCGTCCTCCGCGAGGACGTCGGACGCCACAACGCGGTCGACAAGGTGATCGGCTGGGCCGCACGCGAGTCGCTCCTCCCGCTGCGCGGAACCGTGCTGCAGGTGTCGGGTCGCGCGAGCTTCGAGCTGACGCAGAAGGCGACGATGAGCGGCATCCCGATGCTGGCCGCCGTCTCCGCGCCGTCATCCCTCGCCGTCGAGCACGCGAAGGACGCCGGCCTCACGCTCGTCGGCTTCCTCCGCGGCGACTCGATGGTGGTCTACGCCGGCGCGGCGCGCATCCCCGAGACCGTCGACGAATCCGTGGAGCAGCACTGACGTGACCGAACCGACGATCGAGCCCTACCCCGACCTCGAAGTGCATCCCGGCAAGCAGTGGGCCGTCGGCGTGCCCGGCATCCTGCACTCGATGGAGCCGGCGCTGCGGCGGTTGGGCCCCGCGCGCGCGGCACGCCTCGCGCTCGCCATCAACCAGCAGGACGGCTTCGACTGCATGAGCTGCGCCTGGCCCGATCCCGGCCACCGCAACGTGCTCGAGTTCTGCGAGAACGGCATGAAGGCCACGACCTGGGAGGCCACCCCGATCACGGTGCCGCGGTCGTTCTGGGCGGAGCACTCGCTGACCTCGCTCCTCGATCGGACCGAGTACTGGCTCGGCCAGCAGGGTCGGCTCACCGAGCCGGTCGTCAAGCGGGCCGGCTCCGACCACTACGAGCCGATCACGTGGGACGACGCGTTCCGCCTGGTCGCCGAGCGCCTGAACGCCCTCGACTCGCCCGACCGGGCCGCGTTCTACACGAGCGGGCGCACCTCGAACGAGGCGGCGTTCCTGTACCAGCTGTTCGTGCGCGCGTTCGGCACCAACAACCTGCCCGACTGCTCGAACATGTGCCACGAGTCGACCGGCACCGCGCTCAACGCGACCATCGGCGTCGGCAAGTCCACGGTCGCGTACGACGACTTCGCGAAGGCCGACCTCGTCATCGTGATGGGCCAGAATCCCGGCACGAACCATCCCCGCATGCTGACCGCCCTCGAGGAGGCGAAGCGCAACGGCGGTCGGATCGTCTCGGTGAACGTGCTGCCCGAGGCGGGCCTCATCCGGTACAAGAACCCGCAGAAGCTGCGGGGCATCGTCGGCAGGGGCACCGAGATCGCCGACCGCTTCCTCCAGATCCGCGCCGGCGGCGACATGGCCCTCCTCCAGGCCGTGTCGAGGCGCGTGCTCGACGCCGAGGATGCCGCGCCGGGCTCCGTGCTCGACCACGACTTCCTCGCCGAGAAGACGATCGGCCTCGACGCGTTCCGCGCCCACCTCGCCGACCTGGACGAGGCGGCCGTGCTCGCGGCCACCGGACTCGCCCGGGAGGAGATCGACGACCTCGCGGCCGAGTACCTCGCCGCCGACCGGGTGATCATCACCTGGGCCATGGGCCTGACGCAGCAGAAGAAGGCCGTGGCGACGATCAAGGAGATCGTCAACCTGCTGCTGCTGCGCGGCAACATCGGCAAGCCGGGCGCGGGCGCGTCGCCCATCCGCGGGCACAGCAACGTGCAGGGCGACCGCACGATGGGCATCTGGGAGCGGATGCCCGAGCGGTTCCTCGACGCGCTCGAGCGTGAGTTCCGCTTCCCGGTGCCGCGGATACCCGGCGCCGATTCACTGCAGACCGTCCGCGGGCTGCGGGACGGCGAGATCGACGTGTTCCTCGCCATGGGCGGCAACTTCGTCGGCGCCATCTCCGACACGACGGTCGCCGAAGCCGCGATGCGCGGCGCGAAGCTCACGGTGCAGGTGTCGACGAAGCTCAACAGGTCCCACGTCGTCACCGGCGAGGAGGCCCTGATCCTCCCGACCCTCGGCCGCACCGAGATCGACCTGCAGCAGGGGCATCCGCAATTCGTGTCGGTCGAGGACAGCGTGTGCGCGGTGCATGCGAGCCACGGCGCGATCCCACCGGTCGCACCGGCGTTGCTCTCCGAGGTGGCGATCGTGTGCCGGCTCGCCATGGCGACCCTCGCCGGGCGCCACGACATCCCCTGGCAGGCGTTCGAGGACGACTACGACGTCATCCGCGATCGGATCGCGCGGGTCGTGCCGGGCTTCGAGTCGTTCAACGAGGACGTGCGGCGAAAGGACGGCTTCGTCCTGCCGAACGGGCCACGCGACCAGCGCCGGTTCGACACCCCGACCGGCAGGGCGGTCATCACCGTCAACGAGCTGGAGCACCTCGAGCGCCCGGCGGGCCGCCTCATCCTGCAGACGCTCCGCTCGCACGACCAGTTCAACACGACGATCTACAGCCTCGACGACCGGTACCGGGGCATCAGGAAGGGCCGCGACGTCGTGTTCGTGCATCCCGACGACCTCGCGGAGCTGGGCCTGGTCGACGGGCAGCGCGTCGACGTGCACGGCGAGTGGCCGGGGCAGCCCGACCGCGTGCTTCCCAACCAGCGGCTCGTCGCCTACCCGACGGCGCGCGGCTGCGCGGCCGCCTACTTCCCCGAGGCGAACGTGCTCGTGCCGCTCGAGAGCGCGGCGGAGGAGAGCAACACGCCGGTCTCGAAGGCCGTCATCGTGCGTCTCGTGCCGCGCGCGGCATCCTGAACCGGGCTCGGCCGTCGCCGCCGCTCAGCGCGCATCGGGCATGAGCTCGCGGGCGCGCCGCAGCAGAGCGCGGAAGGCGGGCACGTCGAGGTCGGCCAGCGAGGCGAACGTCAGGGCGGCGGATCCGACCTTCACGGCGCCGAGCTCGCCCGCGCGGCGCTTCACGAGGTACTCGCCCTCCTCGGCGGCGTTCACGTAGACGCTCAGGTGGCGCTGCTGCTCGGCGACTCCGACGAGGAACCACTCCACGGATGCCCCGCGCGGGCGCGGCTGGGTGATGCCGCCGTACCCGACGATGCGCTGCTCGGTGCCGCCCCACATCGCGCCTTCCCAGAGCACGCGCTCGAGGCCGGCGAACTCCTCGGAGATGATGCGGTCGAGCGCCCGAAGGTCGTCGCCGCGCGCACCCGCGGCGCCCGCGAGGAAGCCGTCGACGTCGGCATCGGTGCGTTCCATGGTCCAACCTCCCTCGCCGTGACGCTAGCAGGGGGCGGAGAAGCCGCGCCATGGGCGCGCTCACCGCGGCGACGGCGCTGGCTCCGTTCCGCGCCGCCGCTGCGAAATGCATGATGAGCGCGCGTCCAAGGCTCCCAGTACGCCTCCGCCGGGCGCTCATCATGCATTCCCGCGCGGCACCCCGGTGACCGACGGCGCAGCGCTGCTCGACCGCGGCGCTCAGCCGGCGAGCAGCTCCTGCATCCGCTCGATCTCGGCCGTCTGGGTCTCGATGATCGACGCCGACAGTGCGAGCGCCTCGTCGCTCTCGCCGTTCTCCTGGTGCCGCTCGGCCATGTCGATGGCGCCCTCGTGGTGCTCGATCATGCCCTGCAGGAAGAGTTCGGTCCCGGTCGTGCCGTCGGCCGCCTCGAGCTCGTCCAGCTCCTCCTCGGTGAGCATGCCGTCCATGCCGCCCATGCCGCCGGCGTCGTCGGCGTCCATCATCGACGGCGCACCCCACTCGTCGAGCCACGACTCCATCTGCTCGATCTCGGGGCCTTGGGCGGCCGCGATCTCCTCCGCCAGCTCGACCACCTCGGGGACGACGCCGTCCTTCGCGAGGATGAGGTCGCTCATCTCGATCGCCTGCTCGTGGTGCGGGATCATCATCTGCGCGAACATGATGTCGGCCCGGTTGAACTCCGACGAACCGTCGGTCTGTCCCATCCCATCGTGATCCATGCCGTTCCCCATGCCGCCACCGCGCTCGGCGACGATGGCGCATCCGGCGAACGCGAGTGCGGCCCCGAGCGCGACGACGGCACCCACGGCGATGCGGCGTCCGGTGTTCATCGTGCCGCCACCTCGTACCCGGCCTCGGCGACTGCGGCGGCGATCACCGCGGCGTCGACCGGCGCGGAGCTGCGGACGGTCACCGTCGAGACGCCGCCGGCCACGAGCTCGACGTCTACGGAGTCCACCCCGTGCACCGCACCGAGTTCCTCGGCGACATGGCGGACGCAGTTGCCGCAGGTCATGCCCTCGACGCCGAACTCCGTGGCGTGGCGCACCGGGTCGGCGGCCGCGGCATCCGCTCGCTCGATCGTGAGGTGCGTCGGCGCCGCGTCGACCGCGCAGCAGGCGCATCCGCCGGAGAGTGCGAGTTCGATGCGCCCATCGGCGTTCGGGGTCATGGTCGGTTCCCTTCGAGTCGTTTCCACCACCATACCCCCCTAGGGTATAAATGGCCACCCGCGATCGATCGTGGAAGCATTTGCGGAGAAAGTCCGCAGCGATGTCGATCCGGCCCCGAGCCCGTTCGACGCCAGAGTGAGACGGGCGCCATGCCCGCACGACGAAGGAGAGACGACGATGAAGTACATGCTGATCATGCGGGCCACCGACGAGGGCATCGCCGCCTACCAGGACCTCGACTTCAACGAGGTCATCGCCGCCATGGGCGCGTACAACGAGTCGATGATCAAGGCCGGCGTGCTGCTCGCCGGCGAGGGGCTCTCCGACGCGAAGGAGGGCTTCGTGGTCGACTTCGACGCGACGCCTCCCGTCGTCACCGACGGCCCCTACGCCGAGGCGAAGGAGCTGTTCAACGGGTTCTGGATCATCGGGGTCTCCAGCAAGGAGGAGGCCGAGGAGTGGGCGAAGCGCTGCCCGCTCGGTCCGGGCGCGCGGCTCGAGGTGCGTCGCGTCAACGAGCTCGAGGACTTCCCGCAGGACAACGAGTGGATCCAGAAGGAAGCCAAGTGGCGTGAGGAGGCCGAGGGCCGGCTGGGGGCCGCGAGCGAATGAGTCCGGATGCCTCGGGCGCGGTCGCACCGGCGCACGACGCCGACGCCGACCGCGCCCGGCGCGCCCTCGCCGCCGTCTGGCGCATCGAGTCCGCCCGGATCGTGGCGACCCTCACCCGGTTCGTCGGCGACGTGGGGCAGGCCGAGGACCTCGCCCAGGAGGCCATGCTCGAGGCGCTGCGCCAGTGGCCGATCGACGGGGTCCCGCGCAACGGCGGAGCCTGGCTCACGGCCGTTGCCAAGCGCCGGGCGATCGACGGATGGCGCCGGCGGGAGCGGCTCGACGAGCGGTACGCCGCGATGGCCCGCGATCTCGAGGAGCAGGAGCGCACGGCATCCGCCACCTTCTGGGACCCCGACACGATCGACGACGACGTGCTGCGACTCGTGTTCGTCGCCTGCCACCCCGTGCTCTCGCGCGAGGCGCAGATCGCGCTCACGCTGCGCATCGTCGGCGGCCTCAGCTCGGAGGAGATCGCCCGGGCGTTCCTCGTGCCCGTCGCGACGATCCAGCAGCGCATCGTGCGGGCGAAGAAGACGCTCGCCGCGGCGAGCGTGCCGTTCGAGGTACCCGAGCCCCAGGACTACGCAGAGCGGCTCGGCTCCGTGCTGAGCGTGCTCTACCTGATCTTCAACGAGGGCTACCTGCCCGCCTCGGGCGAGCAGTGGGTGCGGCCGGATGTCTCGGGCGAGGCCCTGCGACTGGCCCGAGTGGTGGCCGGCCTCATGCCGCGCGAACCCGAGGCGCAGTCCCTCGTGGCACTCATGGAGTTCCACGCCGCCCGGTTCAGCACGCGTGTCGCCCGTGACGGCACGCCGATCCCGCTCGACCAGCAGGACCGCACCCGCTGGGACCGCGCGCAGATCGAACGCGGCCGCGCCGCGCTCGCCCGTGCCGACCGGATCGGGCGTGGACGTGCCGCGTACGGCCTGCAGGCGGCGATCGCCGAGTGCCACGCCATCGCCCCCTCGGCCGAGGACACCGACTGGGCCCGGATCGTGCTGCTCTACGAAGCCCTCGGACGCATTGCGCCGTCGCCCGTGGTGGAGCTCAATCGGGCCGTCGCCGTGGCGATGGCCACCGGCCCGGCGAGCGCGCTGCGCCTCGTCGACGACCTCGAGCGCGACGGCCGGCTCGCCGGGTACCCCGGCCTCCCCGCCGTGCGGGGCGAGCTGCTCGCCCGGCTCGGCCGCACGAACGAAGCCCGGGGGGAGCTCGAGACCGCCGCCCGGCTCACGGGCAACGAGCGCGAGCGCGCGGCGCTGCTCGCGAAGGCCGCGGCGCTTCCCCGCTCCGGGAGATGAGGAACGGGTTCAGGTCCAGCGGGTGAAACCGGCGAAGGCCTCGCGGCTCTGCGGAGTGGTGCTGTCGCCGCCCAGCGCCTGGATCTTCTCGAGCACGCCGGCCCGAGGGGTGCCGTAGATCTGCCAGCGGCTCTCCCGCTCGAGGTAGTCGGCGTAGGCGACCGCGACATGCTCCGTGATCACCGACAGGTGATGCACCATGGATTCTGCGTCCGGGTGGATCTGCACGACCGTGACCTCGTTCGACGCCGGGTCGGCGTACCCCTGGAACGACAGCAGGCGGGGCTCGTTGGGCTCCACCACGGTGTCGGAGAAGTCGATGAAGTACTTCTCGAACGCCTCGAACTGCCCGGGCTTCACGGTGTGCGTGGCGATGAAGATGAACGGTGCGGACATGGTGTCCTCCTCGGTGATGCACTCCGCCCATCGGAGTGGATGCCGAAAGACTTGCCGGACCTGCGATCCACGCGCGTCGGCAGGTCGCGCCAGACCGCCGGCGAACAGCTGGGTGATTCCACCGATTCGACCCTCCGTCCACCGATTCGACCCTCCGCCCACCGATTGGACCCTCCGCCCAGCGGTGGATCGGGAGGATGATGGGTCTGGAGGACCCGATGTCGGACGTGGGGAGTCGACTGAAGCGGGCCCGCCGGCTGCACGGCGAGGAGCGGTGGGTCGAGGCGTGCGACGCGTTCGTCGCCGTCGACGAGGTCGAGCCGCTGGGCGCCGAGGACCTCGAGCTGCTCGCCGAGTCCGCCCAGATCATGGGTCGCGGTGAGCTGGCGGTCGCGACCCTGCGTCGCGCCTATGAGGCGCGGGTCGCCTCCGGCGACGTCGATCGCGCGCTGACCATCGGCTTCTGGCTGTGGCAGGCCCTGGTCATCAACGGTGAGTTCTCGCGGGCGGGCGGCTGGGCGGCGCTGATGCGAGACCAAATGGGTCGGGCATCTCCGGACGGCGGCGCTGAGCCGTCGACGGCCGACGGCCCCATCGAGGACTCGGGATGGCTGCTCGTCACCGAGGCGTATGGGCTGATCGGGTCCGGCCGCTACGAGGAGGCGGGCGGCGTGCTGGAGCTCGCAGCCCGACTGGGCGCCAGTCGAGCGAATACCGACCTGAGGGTGTTCGCGACGACGATGTGGGGGCGAGCACTCGTCAAGGCCGGGCGCCTCGGCGAGGGCCTCGCCCGTCTCGACGAGGCGATGCTCGCGATCGTCGACCGCGACACGACACCACGGGCGACGAGCATGCTGTACTGCGGCGCCATCGCCACGTGCCTCGAGGCGCACGAGTGGGGCCGGGCGCGGGAGTGGACACTCGCCCTCGGCGGCTGGCTCGACGAGCTCCCGCACCAGAGCGGCGTGTACCTCGGCAACTGCCGGATCTACCGATCCCAGCTCTGGTGCATCGGCGGCGATTGGCCGCAGGCGCTGCACGAGTTGGGCGATGTCTGCGGTGACCTGCGGCTGGGTTTCGGTCAGCGCGTCGCGGGCCACGCCTTCTACGAGCTCGGCGAGTTGCACCGCCTGCTCGGTGATCCCGAAGCAGACCAGGACTACCGTCGCGCCAGGGATCGTGGCGCCGAGGTCCAGCCCGGCCTGGCCCTGCTACGCCTGTCCCAGGGTGAGACGGCTTCGGCGGTGGCCGGCATCCGCCGCGCGCTCGTGGAGGCCACGGATCCCCTGGCGCGACTGGGCCTCCTGCCGGCCTGCGTGCAGATCATGCTCGAGGCCGGCGATCTCGAGGCAGCCGGGTCAGCCGCCGAGGAGATCGCGTCGTTCGTCACGACGTACGACACGCCGGTGGTGCGCGCCGAGCTCGCCCAGGCCCGCGGCGCGGTCGCGCTGGCGGCCGGCGACGTCGACACGGCGCTCAGCCTGCTGCGCACGGCCGCGCGAACCTGGCGAGAGCTGGAGGCGCCGCATGCTGTGGCATCCGTGACGGTCCTGGTCGCCCAGGCGTGCCGCGTCCTGCACGACGACGAGGCTGCCGAAGCCGAGCTCGAGTCCGCCCGCGAGACCTTCGCGCGCCTCGGCGCGCTGCCCGATGTGCGCCGGGTGGAGGTGCTGCAGCACAGGACGCCCGTCCCATCGTCCACGGGAGCCGGGGCAGCGACGCACGCTCTGACGACCCGAGAGCTCGAGGTGCTCGCGCTCGTCGCGGAAGGGGCGTCCAACCATGAGATCGCTCGCCGGCTCTTCCTCAGCGCCCGCACCGTCGACCGGCACGTCAGCAACATCTTCGACAAGCTCGGGGTCCGTTCGCGCACGGCGGCTGCCGCGATGGCCATCCGGAGCCGGCTCGTCGGAGCGTGAGCGCGGCATCCGGTGCCGTGCAACGCTCGAGGGGGAGATCAGATGCCCTCCGCGACCGGCACATCCTCGGGCGCCTCGACGGCAGCCGCCCGCTTCGCCTTCCGACGCTCGCGTCCGCCCTCGACGAGGTCGTAGAGCACCGGGAGCACGATCAGCGTCAGCGCCGTCGACGACACGAGGCCGCCGATCACGACGAGCGCGAGCGGCTGCGAGATGAAGCCGCCATGCCCGGTGAGCCCGATCGCCATCGGCAGCAGCGCGAAGATCGTGGCGAGCGCCGTCATGAGGATGGGGCGCAGACGTCGTGACGAGCCGTGCAGCAGTGCGTCGCGCACGGGCATGCCGCGGTCGCGGTACTGGTTCACCAGGTCGACGAGCACGATCGCGTTCGTCACCACGATGCCCACGAGCATCAGCACGCCGACGAGCGAGGCGACGCCGAGCGGGATGCCCGTGATCACCTGCAGCGCGATCGCACCGGTCGCGGCGAACGGCACCGAGACGAGGAGCAGCAACGGCTGCAGCAGCGACCGGAACGTCGCGACCATCACGATGTACACGATGAGGATCGCCGCGAGCAGCGCGAGCCCGAGCTGCGAGAACGACTCGGCCTGGTCGGCCGAGACGCCGCCGATCGAGGCCGTCGCGCCGGCCGGCAGGTCCGCGGCGGCGATCGCGCTCGACACCTCCGCGCTCGCGGTGCCCAGGTCGTCGACGTTCGGCGTCGCCGACACCGTCGCGCTGCGCAGGCCCTGCACGGTCGTCACGGACGACGGGCCGTCGACCTCCTCGACGGTGGCGAGGGTGTCGAGTGCGACGAGTCCCGTGGAGGTCGGCACCTCGAGTGCGGAGAGCTCCTCGACGGTTGCGGGCGGGTCGTCGCTCGCCAGGTAGATGGTGAGCGTCTTCTCGTCGATCACGACCGAGCCCGCCGACTGCGGCTGCATCGCCGCCGAGACGAATCCGCCGAGCGCCACCTCGGAGTAGCCGGCCTCCGCGGCCTCCTCGCGGTTGACCTCGACCGCGACGTAGCGGCGCGACTCCGAGAGGTTCGACGAGGTCTGCGCGAGCGAGTCGAGCCCGTCGAGCTCCTCCTGCACGGCGATGGCCGCGGCCTGCAGGTCCTCCTCGTTCGACGCGGTCACGTCGACCTCGATGTCGTTCGAGGCCCCGAAGCCGCTCGACGCCGCGAGCGTGATCTCGCCAGCATCGTCGAGGTCGTCGAGCTCCGACCGCACCTCCGCCTGCAGCGCGTCCTGGTCGGCGTCCTCGTCGGTCGTGACGGAGTAGGTGACGGTCGCCCCGCCGCCGCCGCCGAGCACCGCCGCGAGCCCGCGACCGCCCGAGCCGATCGAGGTCTGCACGGTCTCGACGCCCTCGGTCTCGCGGATCACCTGCTCGACCGGCTGGGAGGCCTCGTCGAGCGCCTCGAGGCTCGTGCCCACCGGAAGCTCCTGCGTGACCTGGAACGTGTTCTGGCCCGACGACCCGAGGAAGTTGGTCTTCATGAACGGGGTGAGGGCGAGCGTGCCGGCGAGGATGAGCCCGGCGACCACCAGGGTCACGACTCCGTGCTTCAGCGTCCACTCGATGATCGGCAGGTAGCCGCGCTGGAGGCGCGACGGGTGCTCGAGCTCGTCGACGGCCTGCGCGGGGCTCTCGTCGTCGACGAAGGCCGCCGCCGCGACCTCGCCCTCGTCCTCGTGCTTGTGCAGCTTCGCCGGCTTCAGGAACCAGTAGGCGAGCACCGGCACGATCGTGAGCGCCACGAGCAGCGAGGCGGCCAGCGCGATCGTGACCGTGAGCGCGAACGGGCGGAACAGCTCGCCGGTGACGCCCTCGACGAGCGCGAGCGGCAGGAACACGGCGACGGTCGTGATCGTCGACGCCGTGATCGCGCCCGCCACCTCGCGCACGGCGCGCACGATCGTCGATGCCTTGTCGACGCCGGCCACGAGGTGGCGCTTGATGTTCTCGATCACGACGATCGAGTCGTCGACCACGCGGCCGATCGCGATGGTGAGCGCGCCCAGCGTGAGGATGTTGAGCGTGTAGTCGGCCGCCTGCAGGCCGATGAACGTGATGAGCACCGACGTCGGGATCGAGATCGCGGTGACGAGGGTCGCCCGCACCGAGAGCAGGAAGACGAGGATCACGATCACCGCGAAGAGCAGGCCGAGCAGGCCCTCGGTGGCGAGCGACTCGATCGACTGCTGGATGTAGGGCGCCTGGTCGAACACGACCGTGAACGTCGCGCCGGGGTTGGTGGTGTCGAGCGACGACTCGAGGTCGGGCATGATGGCCCGCACGGCGTTCGAGACCTCCACGGTGTTGGCCGCGGGGAGCTTGGTGACCGAGATCGTGAGCGCGGACTCGCCGTTCACGCGCGAGATGCTCGTCACGGGGTTGTCGGCGAGCTCCACGGATGCCACGTCGTCGATCGTCGTGGCCGGCGGCTCGGCCGGGGCGGCGGCGCTCGGGAAGGAGGCCGCCCCGGCGCCCGGCGCCGACGGCTCCGTCGCGCCGAGCACGGGGAGCGCGGCGATCTCGGCGACGCTGCCGAGCGTCGCGCCGGTCTGCACGGCGAACGTGGAATCGCCCTCGGTGATCGTGCCTGCCGGGACGAGCAGGCCGTTCTGCTGCAGCGCGTCGCGGATCGCCTGTTGGCTGAGGCCGCGCGCCGCGAGCTCGACGGGATCGGGCGTGATGGTGACCCGCTGCCCGACGTCGCCGATGAGCGTCGCGTCGCGCACGCCGTCGAGGTCGCGGATCTCGCCGAGCGTGGTGCGGTCGATCTCGTCGGACAGGGCGCTGACGTCGTCGGCCCCGGTGACGGCGATGGCGATGACCGGGAAGTCGTCGAGGCTGAGGGCGAGCACCCGCGGGTCGACGTCCTCGGGCAGCTCGCCGGCGATGCGGTTCACGGCCGAGAGCAGCTTCTGCTCCGCGAATGCGAGGTCGGTGCCGTACGTGAAGCTGGCGGTCACGCGCGAGAGCCCGGTCGAGCTCGTGGTCGACGTGGTCTCGAGCCCGGTGATGCCCTGGATCGCGGTCTCGATGGGCGTCGAGACATCCGTGTTCACGACATCGGGAGAAGCGCCGGGGTAGGAGGTCACGATCGAGAGCTGCGGGAACTCGATCGACGGTGCCAGCTCCTGCTTGAGGTTCGACAGCGCGATGCCGCCGAAGATCGCGACGACGACGGTCACGAGCGCGATGAGCGCTCGGTTCTTCATGCTGAGCGCAGCAAGCAGGTGCATCCCCCGATTCTCGCAGGGGCATGTGCCGCGCAATGTCACGGGATGCTGGGAATCCCTCCCGTTCGGGTGCTGGACCGCTTCGCACCCCGCGGAGTACCGTCGAAGCACACGGGGGTGAGAACGATGACGTCAGGGGAGGCCGCACGGCGCATGCCGTGGCTCCGCTTCGCCCTGCTCGCCGTCGTCGTCGCGGCGATCTGGCTCGTCGTCAGCCTCTTCTCGAGCGCGGTCGGGGCTGCCGCCGAGGAGGTCGAGCCGCCGGGAGCGGGTGGCGCGATCGTTGACGCGAACGCTCCATCGCAGACGACGGATGCCGCTTCCGGCACATCGGGCGAGGCGGCCGAGTCGCCCACCGAGTCCGTCGTCGCGCCCGCACCCGAGCCACCCGCAGAGGCCGCCGGCGAGGCCGCGGCCGTGCCTGCAGCCCCGGCCGTCGAAGCGGCAGCACCGTCCGGCCCGGCCGCCGCCGGCACGAGCGACCATCCCGCTCCCGCGCAGGCACCGGCACCCCAGAACGACACCGCGCCCGGACCCGCCGACACCGGCGACCGACCCGCACCGGCCCAAACGCCCGCGGAAACTCCCGCACACGCACCGGCCCAGCTCCCCGAACCCCGGAACGACACCCCGCCCCGGCCCGCTGAGAAGCTCGACCACGTCCCACCCGCCCAAGCCCCCGCGGAAACTCCCGCGCAGGCACCGGCCCAGCTCCCCGAACCCCGGAACGACACCCCGCCCGGGCCTGCCGACAAGCCCGACCACGCCGCACCCGCCCAAACCCCGGCGCAGGCACCGGCCCAGCTCCCCGAACCGCAGAGCGACACCCCGCCCGGCCTCGCCGACAAGCCCGATCACCCCGCACCGGCCCAAACCCCGGCGCAAGCACCGGCGCAGGCGCCGGCCCAGCTCCCCGAACCGCAGAGCGACACGCCACGCGGGCCTGCCGACAAGCCCGACCACTCCGCACCCGCCCAAACCCCGGCGCAAGCACCGGCGCAGGCGCCTGCCCAGCTCCCCGAACCGCAGAGCGACACCCCGCGCGGGTTCGCGGACGAGGACCTCGGGATTTCAGCGGTCGAGACGGACGCGGCCGGGCACACGTCCGAGGTTCCCGGAGTGCCGGGGCACCTGGCCGCGAACACGTCGGCGCCCGACCCGGCCGACGAATCGGGACTGCCTTCCGTCGCGAGCCCATCCGTCGTGGCCGTCGCGCCCGGTTCCAAGCTGAGCGGACCGCCGAGCAGCCCCCGGCTCTTCGGTGACGGCAGCGCCTCGACCGCCGACTCGAGCTGGACGGACGTCGCGGGCACTCCCGCCGAAGCTGTGGGCACGATCACGCCCGCCGATGGCACGCCGTCCGGCGGCTCGGGCCCCGGAGCCCCCGGAGCGCCGGCCGCGGGCGGCGCTGCCGGCAGCGGTGGAGCAGGTGGCGGAGCGGGCTCCGGCGCCGGCTCCGGCGCTGCCGGGGCATCCGGAACCTCCGACGCTGCGTTCGCCGCCGTCGGACTCGACGCACTCGCGTCGCTGGTGCTGCGCTCGGTCGACGACGAACTCCCGTCGTCGCCGGTGTACGATACCGACACCACCCCTGACTGATCGGGGTCCGCTCCGCCTGCGTCTGCGCGGGCGGAAACGGTCATCGCTCCCTGCCCGGGAGCGAACACCCCAGTTCCAGTCAGGAGGACCGGACCATGCCGCGACCAGCCGTGACGGCGAGCGATGCGATCCCTCGCGGGTCCGTGCTGCGCATGGAGAGGTCCCAGCTGTTCCGCATCGGGAGGTTCCCGATGCGACGTTGACCGGGTGGGGTCCGGCGCCGCGCCCCCAGTGTCGGGTCCCACCCCCTACGGCCGTGCTGCGTGCCCGACGCGCACGGCCGGCCGCGCCGTTCTGCGCGGCCGGTGCGGGGCGGCGGAGAAATCCCGTCCGCCGCCCTGCACCCCTTCCTCATCGACAGGGAGCCCTCCGGCTCATCGATGAGAGCCCACTGGCGCGGCGGTGCGCCGCGCAGCGGCGCGGCCTCCCGGCCTCGGCGGGTCAGACCACCGAGGCGAGGAGCTCGGGCTCGGGATCGGAGACCGGGGCATGCGCCAGGGACCGCCAGGCGCGGGCGAGCGCCTGCACCGCGGCATCCGTCGTCTCGGGCGGGTAGCAGATGGGCAGGCGGAGGAAGCGCTCGAACGCGCCGTCGATGCCGAACCGCGGGCCGGCCGCCACGATCAGGCCCTCGCGTCGAGCGGTGAGGGCGAGCTGCGAGCTGACCGGCGCGCCGAGTCCGACCCAGGTGACGATGCCGCCGTCGACGTGCGGCACGTCCCACTCGGGCATGCTGCGGGCGAGGAGCTCCTCGAGGCGGTCGCGGCCGGCGCGGAGCTGCGCGCTGCGGAGCTCGAGGATCTCGTCCATGCGGTCGAGCAGGCGGGTCACGAGCAGCTGCTCGAGGATCGGCGTGCCGAGGTCGCCCGGCGACCGCACGGCGAGGAGGCGGCGGATGAGCGGGCGCTCGGCGCGGATCCATCCGACGCGCAGGCCGCCCCACACGGTCTTGCCGACCGAGCCGATGAGCACGGCCGGGCCGTCGGCCGCCATGGGCGGGAAGTGGCCCTGGCGATCGATCGAGAGCTCGGCGGTGGTCTCGTCGGCGATCACGACCGTGCCCTGGCGGGCAGCGGCGTCGAGCACCCGGGCGCGGGCCGATCGGCTCATGGTGCGGCCGGTCGGGTTGTGGAAGTCGGGGATGAGGTACGCCGCGACCGGGTTCGAGTGCCGGATGGCCTGCACGAGGCCCGCGGTCTCCTCGCGGTCGTCGTCGCCGGCCTCTCGCGGGCCGACGGGCACCGGCACGAGGCGAGCCCCTGCCGCGCGGAGGGCCTCGTAGGCGTGCGGGTAGATGGGCACCTCGGTGACGGCTCGGTCGCCCCGGCCGATGAGTGCACGGGACAGCAGGGCGATCGCGTGCTGGGCGCCGATCGTCACCATGATCTGCTCGGGCGTCGTCGGGAGGCCGCGCGCCGTGTACCGGTCGGCGATGGCCTGCCGCAGGGCGGGCGTGCCGATCGGGTCGAAGCCGGCATCGGCGAGGTGTGCGGGGAGGTCCTCGACGGCTTGCCTCGCGACCTCGGGCAGCCACGGCAGGGCCGGCGGGGCGGCCTTGGAGAAGTCGATGTACTCGCTCTCGAGGGGCGCCGGGAGCACCGCAGGGGCTCCGGGCAGCCGGGCGACACTGCCCGAGCCGCGCACGCTGTGCAGGTTGCCCTGCTCGCGGAGGTGCCGGTAAGCCGCCGTCACCGTGGTGCGGCTCAGGCCGAGCCGCTCGGCGAGGTCGCGCTCGGCCGGCAGGCGGGTCTCCACGGCGATGCGCCCGTCGACGATCAGCAGGCGGATGCGCTCGGCGAGCGCCTCGTAGGCACTGCCGGATCCTCGCCAGTCGCCGAGCAGCAGTTCGAGGGAGCGCGCGCTGAGCGCGAGGTCGGACATGAGGCCACTTTAGGCGGATTGGCTCTTTGCGGGAAGGCCAATCATGGAATTGGATTGGTTCATGCTTCGTCGCCCCGCCGACCCCGCCCCCGTGCTCGTCCGCCGATTCGTGCAGCTCTTCGCCGGGCTGTTCCTCTACGGCATCGCCATTGCACTCATCGTGCGCGGCGAACTCGGTGTCGGTCCGTGGGACGTGCTGACGCAGGGCATCGCAAAGCACACCGGCCTCGGCTTCGGCCTCATCACCGTGCTCATGAGCGGCGTGGTGCTGCTCCTCTGGATCCCCATCCGCCAGCGCCTCGGCTTCGGCACCGTCATGAACGCGCTGCTCATCGGTCCCTCCGCCGACGTCGGCCTCTGGCTCATCCCCGCGGGACTCGACCTCTGGGTGCGCATCATCCTGCTCGCCTCGGGCATCGTGGTGCTCGCGGTCGCCACCGGCCTCTACATCGGTGCGCACTTCGGGCCCGGTCCGCGCGACGGCCTCATGACGGGACTGCACCGGGTCACCGGGTGGAAGATCTGGATCGTGCGCACCGGCATCGAGCTCATCGTGCTCGCGGCCGGCTGGCTGCTCGGCGGCAACGTCGGCATCGGCACGGTCGCGTTCGCGCTCCTCATCGGCCCGCTGTGCGGGTACACGATCCCGCTTTTCGCGATCCGCCGTTCCGGCCGGATGCCCCCCGATCGCATGCCCGCCAGGCCCGCCAAGCCTGCTAACCCCGCTGGACCCGCCCGCGGCGAGAACGACACCGCCGCGGCATCCGTCACCACCGCCTGACCCGACCCTCGCACTGGAATCCCGTTGACGCGGTGGAATCCGCGAGTCCGGGGATTCCATCGCGCCGACGGGATTCCGGCGAAGCCGTGGGAACGGCGCGATCGCCCCCGAGGCCGGGACACCTCGGGGGCGATGCGCGATGCGCCTACCCGCTACAGGTTGCGCTCGGCGTAGACGGTCATCGCGTCCCGCACGAACTCGGCGCCGGCCTGGCCGCCGTAGTTCGCGCCGAAGCGCTCGTCGGCCACGTACATCTCGGCGAGGCCGAGGAAGTACTCCTTCGAGGGACCCTCCGCGCCGCCCCCCGGCGTGCCCGGGATGCCGCGCAGCCACTCGAAGTGGCGCCGGGCGAGGGCCTGCGCCTCGTCGCCGGCGGGGTCGATGCCCCGTTCGTGCGCCGAGATCCAGTCGCTGCCGAGCCCGGCCGCGCGTTCCTGCCACGCGGCCCTCTCCTCGGCGCTCATCGAGCGCCACCACGCGTCGCTCCTCGCATACGCGTCCTTGCCCCAGCGCTCCTCGACCTCCTCCTTGTACCGGGTGTGGTCGAAGCCGTCGAACATCTGCTCTGCCATGAGTCGTTCACCTCCTTCCAATGCTCCGATGGTGCGTTCGACCGACGCGATCTGCCGCGCCAGCCGGTCCTGCTCCCTGCGCAGCCACTCGAGGTGGCCGCGCAGGGCGTGCGGTGCGCTCGACTCCCGCTCGAGGATCTCCGCGATCACGGGCAGCCCGAGTCCGAGGTCGCGCAGCAGCATGATGCGCTGCAGCCGAACGAGCGCGTCGTCGTCGTAGTACCGGTACCCGTTGCCGCCGAGGCGGGTCGGCGGGAGCAGCCCGATGTCGTCGTAGTGACGGAGGGTGCGGCTCGTGGTGCCCGCGAGCTTCGCAATCTCCTGGATCGACCAGTCCATGCCTCCTCCTCTCGTGACCCGGGGCGATTCCCCGCTGGATGCCACGGTAGAGGTTGACGCTGCGTCAATGTCAAGCGGCCACCTCCGACCGCCGCTTGCGACATCCGCAAACGCGATATATCGTGTTGTGAGGCAAGACGCGATATATCGCGAAATGATCGGCACAGACCGGCGGATGCCACGCACGACGCCCGCGAGAAGGAGAACCACCATGGCCATCGAGAAGTGGGTCATCACCCCCGGCGAGTCCCGGGTCATCGACCTCGAGCTCGTGCGCAAGCTGAAGGTCAGCCTGATCGGCGGCAAGGTCGACGTGATCGCCCACGACGAGCCCGGCGCGCGCATCGAGATCTCCGGCGTCACCGGCAAGGACCTCATGGTCTCGATCGACGGCGACGTCCTCGAGATCGACCACCCGCAGCTCCGCTGGGACAACTTCATCGACGCGTTCAAGGGCTTCGTCGGCAGCGCCAAGGCCGAGGTGTCGATCCTCGCCCCGCGCCACGTCGCGATGAAGCTCGGCGTCGTCTCGGGCGCCGCACTGGTGTCGGGCTTCACGACCGACGCGAGGTTCAACACGGTCTCGGGCGACGTGGTGATCGACAACCACGAGGGCGACATCGAGCTCTCGAGCGTCTCGGGCGAGATCTCGGCGGGCAACCACACCGGCCGCATCACGGCGCACTCGGTGTCGGGCGACATCGTGGCGACGGGCGACATCGTGTCGTTCAACGCCGACACGGTGTCCGGCAGCATGATCGTCGACGCGTACGGCACCCCCGACCGCGTGGACACCAACACCGTCTCGGGCGACCTCACGGTGCGCTTCGAGCCGGGCTCGGGCGCCCGCTACCGCATCAACACGGTCGGCGGCACGGTGCTGCTCGACGACATGACCATCAGGGGCATGCTCGGCAAGGGGTTCGAGCGCGTGGTCGGAGAACTCGCCGGCCGCTGGCTCGAGCTCGGCGCCAACAGCGTCTCGGGCAGCATCTCGATCATGCGTCGCGAGGCGCCGGCGAACGCGGGCACGGCGGATGCCGCGGCGGGCACGAGCGCAGGCGATGGCGAGGCCTCGGCATGACCCCGCCCGTCTTCGCGCACGGCAACCTGCGTCTCTACCTGCTCGCGCTGCTCCAGGAGCGGCCGCGCCACGGCTACGAGCTCATCCAGGCGCTCGCCGAACGGTTCGGCGGCACCTACAGCCCGAGCGCGGGCACGATCTATCCGCGCCTCTCGAAGCTCGAGGAGGAGGGCCTGGTCTCGAAATCGACCGACGGGCGCAAGACCGTCTACGAGATCACGGCTGCCGGCAGCGCCGAGCTCGACTCCCGGCGTCACGAGCTCGATGCCATCGAGGACGACCTGACCGACTCCGTGCGGCGCCTCGCCGACGGCGTGCGCGCCGAGGTGAACGACGCCATGCGCTCGCTCCGCGCCGAGCTCGCGAGCGCCGCGCGCGAGGCGAAGCGCGCTGCGACGAGCGCGTCGGCGAGCGGTGGCGGCGCCGCGTCGGGCGGGTCCACCAACCCGCACGTCGAGTCCAGCCGAGCGGTGCACGAGGCCGACATCGTGCTCAACGAGTTCCGGCAGCAGCTGCGCACCGACCTGCGCACGCACGCGCACCGCGGGCTCGTGAACTCCGAGTCGGTGTCGGTCCTGAAGGCGCGGCTCGCCCAGGTGCGCGCCGACGTGCTCGCCACGCTCGCCGCGAGCGAGTAGGCCTCGAGCCCACCCTCGACGCCCCCGCCATGGCCCGGGCGTCGGGGGTGGGTGGTTCGATGGCCTCATGACCGACGTCGAACTCCACCCGTGGTCCCGATCCGACCTCGACCTGCTGCGCCGGGCCAACACGCCCGAGCTGATGGACCAGCTCGGCGGCGTCGAGACCGATGAGCAGGTGATCGCTCGACACGAGCGCTACCTGCGCCTGCACGCCGACGGCACCGGGCAGCAGTTCCGCATCACGATCCCGGGTCACCCCGAGGGCGTCGGCATCGTCGGCTACTGGCAGCACGACGTCGACGGCGAGCCCGCGCTCGAGGCCGGCTGGTCGGTCGAGGCGGAGTATCGCGGCCGTGGCATCGCGCCCGCGGCGGTGCTCGCCATGCTCGACCAGGCGCGGGCCGCCGGCGAGACACTGCCAGTGCACGCCTACCCGCGCGTCGACAACCCCGCCTCGAACGCGGTGTGCCGCAAGGCCGGCTTCACGCTGCTGCGCGAAGCCGACTTCGAGGTCACGCCCGGCAACACGCTGCACACGAACGACTGGGTCGTCGAGCTCGCGCCCGCCACGGCGTAGCCTCGAGGGGTGCACGCCTACCTCGCCGTCGCGCTCGGCGGCCTCGTGGGCACCGGGCTCCGCCTCGCGTGCGACCTCGCATTCCCCCACGCCGATGGCGAGCTGCCCGTCGAGACCCTCGTCGTCAACCTCGTCGGCGCGTTCGCGCTCGGCTGGCTCGTCGGCGGCTTCTGGACCCGTCCGACCACGCCGATGTGGCTGAAGGCCGGCCTCGGCTCGGGCCTGATCGGATCGTTCACGACGCTGTCCGCCGTGATGGCCTCGCTCCTCGCGCTCGCCCGCGTGGGGGAGCCGTGGCTCGGCGCGCTCTACCTCCTCGTCTCGGTGGCCGGCGGCCTCGGCCTCGCGGCGGCCGGCCTGCGCATCGGCTCGCTGCTCGCGCATCGGCCGATGCCGACCGAGATCACGGATGCCGGGGAGACGCTGTGACCGGCACGCTCACTCCCCTCGTCGTGGTCGCCGTGCTCGTGGCGGGCGCGGTCGGCGCGGTGCTCCGCTACGCGCTCTCGCGGGCGCTCCCGGTGCGGCCCGGACACCTGCCCGGCGGCATCCTCATCGTGAACGTCGTGGGGTCGGGCGTCGCCGGCGCCCTGATCGGCCTCGCCGAGCGGGCCGCGCTCGACGGCGACCTGCGCCTCATCCTCGTGACGGGCTTCTGCGGCGGGCTCACCACCTTCAGCACGTGGACCGTGGAGACGATCGAGCTCCTCGACGGCGGCCGATGGCGCGCCGCGATCCTCAACGTCGTCGTGACCCTCGCGCTCGGCGTCGCCGCGGCCGCGGCCGCCTACCTGCTCGCGCGCTGACCCGGCACGTGCGCCGGCCGACGCCCCGCAGCATCCGGTCGACCGACAGGAGACCACTCGACAGGTAACCATTGGGTTGCCTATCATGGGACCGTGGACGCGGTGTTCAAGGCCATCTCCGACCCGACGAGGCGCGTGCTCGTCGAGGAGCTGGCCGAGCGCGACGGGCAGACGCTGTTCGAACTGTGCGTGCGCCTCATCTCCCGACACGGCCTCGACGTCTCCCGGCAGGCGGTCGCGAAGCACCTCGACGTGCTCGAGGCCGCCGGACTCGTGCACGTGCGACGCGAGGGGCGCTATCGCCTCCACACCCTCGACCGCGCACCCCTCCGTGCGGCGTGGGACGAGTGGTTCCGACCGCTCGTGCAACCGGACGATCCGATCAAGGAGTGACCATGCGCATCAATCTCGCCAGCGTCTTCGTCGACGACCAGGTCAAGGCGCTCGCCTTCTACACCGAGGTGCTCGGCTTCGAGAAGAAGACCGACCTGCCGGCAGGCGAGGCCAGGTGGCTCACCGTGGTCTCGCCCGAGGACCCCGACGGCGTCGAGCTCGTGCTCGAGCCCGACGGGCATCCCGCCGTGGGGCCGTTCAAGCGGGCGCTCGTGGCCGACGGCATCCCGTACACCTCGTTCGCGGTGTCCGACGTCGCGGCAGAACACGCCCGCCTCGCCGCCGCGGGCGTCGCGTTCACCCAACCGCCGACCGCGATGGGACCGGTCACGACGGCGGTCTTCGACGACACCTGCGGCAACCTGATCCAGATCGCGAGCCTGCCCACCGACTGACTTGACTTGCGCCCCGGCGGGTGTAGTGTCGTCCGCCGTGACGAATGAAGTCGGCGAACCGCCGGCAGAACTGAAATCGCCGAAGCACTGGATCATCGGCGACCCGCTCCCGACGGAGCACCTCGAGGGGCAGCTGCTCCCCAAGCACCTCGCACTCCCGATCTTCGCGAGCGACCCGCTCTCCTCGGTGGCCTATGCCCCGCAGGAGCTGCTCATGATCCTGATGGTCGGCGGACTCGCCTTCCTGAGCTTCGCGCCATGGGTCGCCCTCGCCGTGATCGTGCTGCTGGTCACGGTCGTCGCCTCCTACCGGCAGCTGATCCGCGCCTACCCGTCGGGCGGCGGCGACTACGAGGTGGCGCACCGCAACCTCGGCGAGAAGGCGGGCCTCGTCGTGGCATCCGCCCTGCTCGTGGACTACGTCATGACCGTCGTCGTGTCGGTCGCGTCGGGCGTCGACAACATCATCTCGGCGATCCCCGAGCTCAACCCGTTCCGCGTCGAGATCGCGGTGCTCTTCGTCATCATCCTCGCCGCGGTGAACCTGCGAGGCGTGAGCGAGTCGTCCAAGGCGTTCGCCGTGCCGACGTACCTGTTCATCGGCAGCGTGTTCGTCATGGTGGTGGTCGGGCTCACGCGCACGGTGATGGGCGACCCGCCCGTGGCCGAATCGGCCACCTACGGCGTCGAGCCGGAGTCGCTCACCCAGGCCGGCATCATCCTGCTGCTGCTGCGCTCCTTCGCCAGCGGATGCTCCGCCCTCACGGGTGTCGAGGCGATCTCGAACGGCGTGCCCGCCTTCCGCCGTCCCAAGGTGCGCAACGCGCAGCGCACGCTCGTGCTGATGGGCGGCATCGCGATCATCCTCTTCGCGGGGCTGACCGCGATGGCCCTCATCTCGCAGGTGCACTACGCCGAGGTCCCGTGCCACCTGATCGGGTGGGCGGAGTGCGACACCGAACCGCAGCCCAGCCTCATGGCGCAGGTCGCGGCGGCGACGTTCGGCGGCAGCTCGATCTTCTTCTACGTGATCCAGGCGACGACGGCGCTGGTGCTGCTGCTCGCGGCCAACACCGCGTTCAACGGCTTCCCGCTGCTCGGCTCGGTGCTCGCCCGCGACAGCTACGCGCCCAAGTCGCTGTCCACCCGGGGCGACCGCCTGATCTACTCGAACGGCGTAGTGATCCTCGCGCTCGCGGCATCCGTGATCCTCGTGGTGTTCCAGGCGAACCTCACCGTGCTCATCCAGCTGTACATCATCGGCGTGTTCGTGTCGTTCACGCTCGGCCAGACCGGCATGGTGCGGCACTGGCTGCGCGAGCTCTCGCTGCGGCGGCATCCGGCCGGCACGGCGAAGCGCCCGCCGACGCGCCCCGACGACGACGCCCGCCCGCTGTCGCAGGGCGCGATCCTGCGCGCCCTCGTGATCAACGCGGTCGGCGCCGGGATGACCGCGGTCGTGCTCCTCGTCGTGACGATCACGAAGTTCACGCACGGCGCGTGGATCGTGTTCGTGATGATGCCGATCCTCTTCTTCCTCATGATGGGCGTGAACCGGTACTACCGCGATGTCGAGAAGGAGATCGAGGTCGATCCGACGACGACCTTCGGTGCGACCGGAGACCACGCGATCGTGCTGGTGGGCCGGATGCAGAAGCCCACGTTGAAGGCCCTCGACTACGCGATCGCCGCCCGCCACGACTCCCTCGAGGCCGTGCACGTCTCCATCGACGAAGCGGCCACGAAGAAGCTGAAGAAGGACTGGGTCAAGCAGAACATCCACGTGAAGCTGCGCATCCTGTCGTCGCCCTATCGCGACCTCAGCCACCCGCTGATCCAGTACATCAAGAACCGGCGCCAGGAGCACGGCTCCGAGGTGGTCACGGTCTACATGCCGCAGTACATCGTCGGCCACTGGTGGGAGAACCTCCTGCACAACCACAAGGCCCGGCGCATCCGCCAGAAACTGCTGCTCGTGCACGGCGTCACGGTCGCCCTCGTGCCATGGCTGCTCGACTCGTCCGACCTCATCTACGGGCGCCGCTCGCGGCCGCTCCCCGGCCAGGACCGCCGCGGCGAGCCCGTGCGCGCGGTGCCGCGGCGCCCCATCACCGAGCCGCAGGGCACCGGTGCCGGACCGAAGCGAGGTCGCTAGACTGCCGGCCATGACGGTCGACCCCGAGGTTCGCGCGCTCATCGAGTCCATCGAGCAACCCGTTCGCCGACGCGACGCCGAGACCCTCGTCGAGCTCATGGGCCGGGTGACCGGCCAGCCCGCCCGCATCGCGTACAAGGGGATCATCGGCTTCGGCACGTACCACTACCGGTACGACAGCGGCCGCGAGGGCGATGCACCCGGGGCCGGCTTCGCACCGCGCAGGCCGTCGACGACGATCTACCTGTCCGACGGCGTCGGCACGCATCCCGAGCTCCTCGAGCGACTCGGGCCGCACACCACGGGCGTCGGATGCCTCTACGTGAAGGACCTGTCGAAGGTCGACCTCGACGTGCTCGAACAGCTCGTGGCCGCGTCGTACGCGAACCTCACGGCGGGGACCTTCGGGCAGCGCGCCCGCGAGGGCGGGTCCGACGCCGTCTGAGGCGCGAGCGACGGATGCCGCGGCATCCGCCCCTAGAGCATCGCCATGATCTGGCGCGCGATCATCCGACCCGCGCGGTTCGCACCGATGGTGGACGCCTGTGGTCCGTAGCCGGCGAGGAACACGCGCGGATCGCTCCAGGCCGCGCCCTGGCCGACGGTGACGCCGCCGGACTTCTCCCGGAGCTTGAGCGGCGAGAGGTGTCGCAGCTCGGGGCGGAACCCGGTGGCCCAGATGATCGCGTCGGCGCGCGCCATGCCGCCCTCGCCGCCGTCCCACAGCACGCGGTCGGCCTCGATGCGGTCGAACATGGGACGCGCCACGAGCAGGCCGCGCTCGATGCCGGCCGCGATGCGACGGCTCTTGGGCACGCCGGTGCCGCTCACGATGGAGGGAAGGGCGCGCCCGGATCGTGCCGCCTCGTCCTGCAGGGCGACGGCCGCGGAGGCGCCCTCGAGATCCATCTCCTGCCGGTCGAGCCAGTCGATCGGGCGACGGGACACCCACGTGAGGCCGGCCGCGACGTCCTCGAGCTCGAGCATGAAGCCGATGGCCGAGGTGCCGCCGCCCACCACCACGACGTGCCGATCGCGGAAGTCCTCGACGTCGGCGTAGTCGGACGTGTGCACGTGACGGCCCGCGAAGTCGGCCATGCCCGGGTAGTACGGAACGAACGGCGAACCCCAGGTGCCGGTGGCGTTCACGAGGAACTGCGTGGTGATCGCGTGACGCGGGGCGGGCGGCACCGCGGGCTCCTCGAAGGTCTTGCGACGTCGCCCGAAGAAGCCCTTCGCCTTGAGCTCCTCCATCGGCTGCGGGGTCAGGTCCTCGGAGTCGACACGCAGGTCGACGCCCTCGTTCACGACCGAGCGCACGTTCATCGGGCGCCGCACCCGCAGGTCGAAGTGCTCCTCGAACCGGCCGTAGTACTCGGCCACGACCTGCTTGGCGGGCAGCGTGCGGTCGGCGGTGTCGAAGCTCAGTCCGAGCTCGGCCATGCCGGGGAGGTCGTTGACGCGGTGCGCGGTGCCGAGCCGCAGCGACGACCAGCGGTGCTGCCAGGCGCCGCCCGGGCCGGGGGCGCGGTCGAGCATCACGAAGTCCTCGTCGGCGACGAGCTCGAAACGGCGAAGGTAGTAGGCCACGGAGAGGCCGGCCTGGCCGGCGCCGATCACCACGACCTTCACGCGTTCAGGGCTCGTCATCACGTGACAATCTCAGCACGTGTTGGCTGGGTGCGCGCACCACGTCATCGTGCCCGGTTCGGGGGTGCGACAGGACGTTGTGGATGGCTCCATTGGGTGCGTTTCCCGGTGCTAAACTGGCAGCCGGACGAATTTCATTTATCAGATGAGCGCCGGGTGAAGACCATCCCACCCGGCCAGATGTCGTAAGGGGGTCACGCATGGGGCGCGGCCGTCAGAAAGCCAAGCACACCAAGGTCGCTCGGGAGCTGAAGTACTTCAGCCCGAATACCGACTACACGGCGCTTGAGCGCGAGCTCACCGGCTCGCAGCATGACGAGTACAACGACGAGGCGTCGAAGTGGTCGGAGTACGCCGACGACGACGACACCTACGTCACGGGCGACGAGCAGCGCGCATAGCCGCGCCGACCACGCCGTCACCCTGCTGAGGGCTTCGCCGCATCGCCCGACTCCTCCGCTCCACGGCCTAGGCTGAGCGGATGACGGAGCTGCCGCGCGCCCTCACCACGCGCATCGCCTACGAGAACGCCTGGATGCGCGTACGCGAGGACCTGGTGCGCTGGCCCGGCGGGCACGAGGCGATCTACGGCGTCGTCGAGAAGCCCGACTTCGCGGTCGTGCTCCCACGGGATCGCGACGGCTGGTGGATGGTCGAGCAGTACCGCTACACGATCGGGCGGCGCGCGTGGGAGTTCCCCCAGGGCTCGTGGCCTGCCGGGCACGGCGGCCACACCCGCGAGCTCGCCGCCGCGGAGCTGCGCGAGGAGACCGGCTTCGAGGCCGCTTCGCTCGAGCACATCGGCCGCCTGCAGGAGGCCTACGGCTTCACGAGCCAGGGCTGCGACCTTTACCTCGCGACCGGGCTGACGCCGGGCGAACCCGAGCGCGAGCCCACCGAGCACGGCATGGTGCACCGATGGGTCGCCGATGAGGAGCTCGACCGGATGATCCGCGCCGGCGAGGTCATCGACGCCGTGACGATTGCGGCGCTCACGCTCGTGCGCCTGCACCGGGGCTGAGGCGTACGAGAGGAGGATCACGACGCCGGGCGGTCACGGCTGACCCCGCGAGCCGTGAGGGATCCCCACGCGAGCGCGAGCAGCACCACCCGTGCGACGCCGAACGCCCACGGGACGGGAAGGGCGAAGCCGAACCAGAAGGCCACCTCGACCGGCAGGAGCGCCAGGCTCAGGATCGCGCCGGTGCGCGAGCCGCGCCACACGAGCCACGCCGCGAACGCGGACGCCATCAACACAAGGACGAACGCGATGAGGAGCGCGGCGAAGGCGCCCACGCCGAGGCGGTCCGACCACGGGCCGCCGTACATCTCGAAGAGGTCGAGGAATCGCGGCAGCAGGCCCCCGGTCTCCACGTGATGGATCGCGATCGGGATCGCGGGGAGCCCGAACATGGCGGCGTACGCCCACGTCAGCACGGCGTCGATGCGCGCGAACCTCATTGCCGACCTCGATCCCATGGTGCGACCGGGCAAGTACCTGAGCTGTGCTCGGATTCTACGCCGCGCCCGAACGCCAGCGAGCGGTCTCCTCGACGAACCGCTCGAGCTCGGCGAGGGAGTTCGTCGGCGTGATCGCGCGCAGCACGACCTCGTCGACGACGTCGAACGCGGCGAGGCCCGCGGCGGCGTGCAGCGTCGCGTCCGCTGGCCGCATGCCGAGCCGCTCGAAGTTCGCGGCGTACGAGGGCACCGACTCGTAGCGCTCGACCTCGCGCTGCAGCGCCGGCCGTGCGTCGATCTCGGCGATCGTGCGCACGTAGAGCACGGCACGCGGCGGTCGGGCCACGTGGGTGCTCCCGTCGCCCGCAGCGCGTGCCCCGGCGGCATGCAGCTCCGCTGCCGCATCGCGCGCGGCCTGGGGCGTAAGCCAGTTGAGCAGCACGCCGTCGGCCCGCTCGGCGGCGAGGCGGCGCATCCGAGGGCCGAGCGCGCCGACCACGACCGCGGCATCCGTCACGGCGCGCAGCGTGGCGATGCCCTCGCGCACGAGCGCCAGCGGGCGGGGCGCCCGGCCCGAGCCGATGCCGAGCGTCGTGCGCGCCGCCGGGAGCCCGTGCAGGTCGAGGCTGTCGACCGGCCGGCGGTCGAGCGGGATGACCCCCGTCGCGAGCCCGAGCCGCTCGGTGGCCGACGCCGCGATCCGCAACCCGTCGAGCGAGTCGCCGCCGGGGATGTCGTTGATCCACAGCGCGGAGAACCCCAGGCGCTCGATGCGCGGCGCGAGCGCTCGCACGACCTCGGCGCCCGTGGTGCAGGTGATGCCGATCGAGACCGCTGCGCGCATGACGTCAGCCGGCGTAGGCGCCGACCAGGCGCACGGCGCCGCCGTCGACCCCCTTCGCGCCCTGCTCGAACCCGTCGAGGTCGCGTGCCCCGAACGTCACCGTGCCCGCCCGCCAGGCGGGGAGCCCGAGCGCGCCGAGCGAGGCGACCACGTCGGCCGCGGCGTCCGCCGCCACGACGGCGAAGAACCCGATGCCGAGGTTCCACGTCCCCTCGGTCGACTCGAGCGTCGTGCCCGCCAGGTCGTTGAGCACGCGGAAGACCGGCGCCGGCGACCACGTCGACCGGTCGAGCTCGACCCACGAGCCGCGCGGCAGCACGCGCGCGAGGTTCGCCGCGATGCCGCCGCCGGTGACGTGCGAGAGCGAGTGCACGGATGCCGCGAGCCGGTCGTCGTCGAGGAGGCGCACGAGCGGCCCGGTGTAGAGCCGCGTCGGCTCGAGCAGCGCCTCGCCCCAGGTGGCGCCGAGGTCGGGCGCGGCATCCGCGTAGCCGATCTTCGCGCCGGAGAGGATGTGCCGGACCAGCGAAAAGCCGTTGGAGTGCAGGCCGCTCGACGCGATCGCGATGACCGCGTCGCCGTCGCGCACCCGGTCGGCCCCGAGCAGGCGGTCGGCCTCGACGACGCCCACCGCGGCGCCTGCGACGTCGTAGTCGTCGGGGCCCATGAGGCCGGGGTGCTCGGCGGTCTCGCCGCCGACGAGGGCCGTGCCGGTGTCGGCGCAGGCCCGGGCGATGCCCGTGACGATCGTCGCGATGCGCTCGGGGACGACCCGCCCGCAGGCGATGTAGTCGGTCATGAACAGCGGCCTGGCGCCGACGACCACGATGTCGTCGACGACCATGCCCACGAGGTCCTGCCCGATGGTGTCGTGCTTGTCGAGCGCCTGGGCGATCGCGATCTTCGTGCCGACGCCGTCGGTCGACGTGGCCAGCAGCGGCCGCGCGTAGTCCTTCGCGAACGACAGGTCGAAGAGACCGGCGAAGCCGCCGACGCCGCCCAGCACGCCCGGGCCGTGGGTCGCGGCGACCGCCTCCTTCATGAGTTCGACGGCGAGGTCGCCGGCCCGGGTGTCGACTCCGGCAGCGGCGTAGGAGGAGTTCGCGTCGGTCACCCGTCAAGCGTACCCGCGGCCCGCGCGCCGAACCGTGCCCCGCCGCCCCGCCCGGGCTAAAATGAGCCGCATGCAGGCGGGGGGAACACCGTCGTGGGTGATTCGCGAGAACGCGAGTCGCTCGGTCCTGCTCGCCCTGTACCTGCGCGAGGTGCTCGCGATCGCGTCCCCGGTCGAGCTGCCGCGGCTGCGTGACGTGGGCGCCGTCGGCCAGCGGCTCGAGATCGACCAGCACGACCTGCTCGAGCGGCAGTGGCGCGCGTGGTGGGCGATGACCGTCGAGCCCGAGGCGCATCCATCGGTGGTGCCGCTCGAGCTCGTCGACGCCTACGACACCGACGTGGCGCTGCCGGTCTCGGGCGCCGAGGTGCTCGCGGCGGCCATCGTGCCGCACGCCGAGGCCGCCCGGGCGTGGGCCGAATGGGCGCACCAGGGCTATCGCACGGCGTCCGCGGCGCGGCGCGGCGACTCGTATCGCGCCTACGCCGGCACCATCGCCGAGCACGAGCGGGAGGTCGGCCGGCGTGCGCACTCCTTCGAGCTCAACGTCGAGGTCGTGCCGTTCGCGGCCCCGGGCGTGTGGTGGATCGGGGCGATGACCGTCGCGGTCACCGACTCGCTGCGATCGGATGCCTCGGCGTTCGACGACGCCATCCACCCGATCATCGCCGAGCTCGCCTGACGCCCGCTCCGCTCCGAGGCGCCATGCGAGACTCGATCGCATGAGCATCTGGTTCGGCGAGCCCTCCCTCGAGTGGGCGAACTCACGCGGCGACGGCACCCTCCTTCGAACGCTCGGCATCGAGATGACGGAGCTCACCGAGGACTCCCTGAAGGGGCGCATGCCGGTCGACGGGCGCACCCGCCAGCCCGGCGGGGTGCTGCACGGCGGGGCATCCGTCGCCTTCGCCGAGACCCTCGCGAGCTGGGGCTCGAGCTTCACGGTGGATCCCGAGCTGAACTACTGCGTCGGCATGGAGATCAACGCGAACCACACCCGCCCGGTGGCCGAGGGGTGGGTCTACGGCGAGGCGCGCCCGCTCACGCGCGGACGCACGACACAGGTCTGGGAGATCAGGATCACGGATGCCGCGGGCAAGCTCGTGTGCATCTCGCGATGCACGATGGCCGTTCTCGCGAAGCCCTCCGAGTACTGAGGCACGTCGAGGAGTAGGGGCACGTCGCGCGTCTCACGCCTATCGTGGACCCGTGAAGCCATTCGTGCTGCTCGCGACGCGCTCCGAGGACCAGCCCGCCGACGCGGAGTACGCCCTCTTCCTCCGCTACGCCGGACTCGACGAGCGCGACCTCGTGCGGGTGCGGCTCGAGGCGGCGCCCATGCCCCGGCTCGACCTCGATGCGATCTCGGGGATCTTCGTGGGCGGCGGCCCGTTCAACGCGTCAGACCCGCCCGAGCGGAAGACACCGGTGCAGCACCGGGTCGAGGCGGAGTTCGACGCGCTCCTCGACGAGGTGGTCGCCAGGGACTTCCCCTTCCTCGGCGCCTGCTACGGCGTCGGGCCGCTCGGCGTGCACCAGGGCGGCTCGATCGATCGCACGCACGCCGAGCCGATCAGCGTCGTGCCGGTCACGTTGACCGACGCCGGGGCCTCGGACCCCATCCTCGCGGGATTGCCCCGGATGTTCGACGCCTTCGTCGGGCACAAGGAGGCCATCAGCTCGCTGCCCCGCTCGGCGACGCTGCTGGCGTCGTCGCCGACCTGCCCGGTGCAGATGTTCCGGGTCGGGTCGAACGTCTACGCGACGCAGTTCCACCCCGAGCTCGATCTCGACGGGATCATCCTGCGCATCCATGCGTACGGGGGCTACGGCTACTTCGCCGACGACGAGGTCGAGGCGACCATCGCCGCGGCGCGGCGCGCCCCGGTGTCGCACCCGAGCCGGATGCTCCGGAACTTCGTCGAGCGTCACGCCCGATAGCGGGGACCGGCGCGCACGACGACGCCCCCGCGCCGGAAGGGTGGCACGGGGGCGTCGGGTGGGCGGGGTCGATCAGGACGCCGCTGCGGTGGCGTAGGCGCTCTGCGCGACCGAGCCGTAGTAGGGCCCGAACATCACGTTCGGGATGTTGTTGTACCCGAAGCTGTTCAGCGAGTTCTGCGCACCCGACGAGAGGAACCAGGGACCGCCCGACGAGCCGCCGGTCATGTCGCACGGGATGCCCTGCGACTGCGTCTGGCCGTAGGGATCGTCGCTCGCGGTGCCGGCGCACGACTTCAGCGTCTGCCCGTCGAACGGCGCGGCCGCCGGGTAGCCGAACGCCTCGTACGCGAGACCGCGCGCCTGGTTGAACGCGACCGCCGAGGCGCCGACCGCCTGCGCGAGCGTGCGCCCGTTCAGGGGAGCGACCTTCACGAAGGCGGTGTCGTACGTGATGTCGCCGCCCCTGGTCCACTGCGTCGGCGCCGAGAACGACGTGGCGGCCCACTGTCCGTAGGGCGCCGCGCCGTTCTCGTAGGCGGGCACGAAGATCCAGCGGCTGGCGTACTTGCCCTTGCCGCTGTGCACGCAGTGGCCGGCCGTCGAGACGACGCTGCCGTTGGTCGCGCTCACCGAGTTGGCCGAGCACACGTAGTTGCGGCCGCTCAGGGTGAAGAACACCTTCCCGATGTGGGAGACCGGCGCCTCGGAGGTCGCGTTGAGGTCCACCTCGGGCGCCGGCACCGGCTTGCCGTACGTGATCGGGTCGCCCTTTGCGACCTCGCTCGCCGGCGTCGACGCGACGCGGTCGGCGACGAGCACGTCGGCGGGCACGGCCGAGCGCATGCGGTCGGCGGTCCAGTACTGCGCTGCGGTCGACGACTCGGCGGCGGGCACCGAGGCGTGGTCGATGCCGGGCGCCCCGGGCGGCGGGGCGGCGACGGCCGCCGCCGGGGCGGCGAGCAGCCCGCACGCGACGAGCGCAGCGCCGGCGAGCCCGGCGCGGAGTGAGGTGAGTTTCATGGACGAGTCGTCCTCTCTGATGCCGGCGGCCCGATCCCCCATGTTCCGGTTGCACCGGGGCCGCGGTGAACGGAATGCCCGAGAGCGTGTCACAGGTCCCCCGTTCGGGGGGAGGGGGCGGACCGGAGTTCGTGGAGATCGACGAACATCGGCGCGGAACCGAAGAATCCGCCCGCCGATTCCGTCGGCAGGATAGGCTCTGCGGTTTCGACCGGGAGCCCTCGGGAGCCCTCGGGAACCCCTCGGGAGCCCTGCGAGCGTCCCCCGCTCAGCTGAGCATCGGGCGTCCCTCAGGCGGCTCACACGCGCACGTGTGGGAGGATGGATCGTCCAGCTCGGACGCTCTCACCACACTCCCCGAGGAGCCATCGCTCGCATGTGCGGCATCGTCGGCATCGTCTCCACCGAGCCCGTCAACCAGCAGATCTACGACAGCCTCCTCCTGTTGCAGCACCGCGGCCAGGACTCCACCGGCATCGCGACCGCCGACGGCCCCGTGTTCCACATGGCGAAGGCGCGCGGGCAGGTGCGCGAGGCGTTCCGCACTCGCGACATGCGCTCGCTGCTGGGCAACATCGGCCTCGGCCACGTGCGCTACACCACGAAGGGCGCCGCCGAGCGCGAGGAGGAGGCGCAGCCGTTCTACGTGAACGCGCCGTACGGCATCATCCTCGTGCACAACGGCAACCTCACGAACACCCGCGAGCTCTCGGGCGACCTGTTCTCGATCGACCGCAGGCACGTGAACTCCACGAGCGACACCGAGATGCTGCTCAACGTGCTCGCCACCGAGCTGCAGGGGCAGATCACCGGCCTCGAGCTCGACCCCGACCAGGTGTTCCGCGCCGTCGAGCTCGTGCACGAACGCGTCGAGGGCTCCTACGCCGTCATCTCGCTCATCGCGGGCTACGGGCTCCTCGCCTTCCGCGATCCGTACGGCATCCGCCCGCTGATCCTCGGCAAGCGCGTGACCGAGTCCGGCAGCGACGAGTGGATCGTGGCATCCGAGTCGCTCGTGCTCGAGAACGGCGACTACGAGATCGTGCGCGACGTCGATCCCGGCGAGGCGATCTTCATCACGCTCGACGGCGAGATGATCTCGCGCCAGTGCGCACCGAACCCCCGGCTGGTGCCCTGCTCGTTCGAGTACGTCTACCTCGCGCGTCCCGACTCTGTGATGAACGGCATCTCGGTGTACGAGGCGCGCCTGCGCATGGGCGACCGGCTCGCGACGACCATCGAGACCCACATGGACAAGGGCGACATCGACGTCGTCATGCCCATCCCCGATTCATCGCGGCCGGCCGCGATGCAGGTGGCGCAGAAGCTCGGCATCGAGTACCGCGAGGGCTTCTACAAGAACCGCTACGTGGGCCGCACGTTCATCATGCCGGGGCAGGCGCAGCGTCGCCGCTCGGTGCGCCAGAAGCTCAACGCGATGGGCACCGAGTTCAAGGGCAAGAACATCCTCATCGTCGACGACTCGATCGTGCGCGGCACGACCTCGAAGGAGATCGTCGAGATGGCGCGCGCCGCCGGCGCCAACAAGGTCACGTTCACGTCGGCCGCTCCCCCGGTGCGGTTCCCACACGTCTACGGCATCAACATGCCGAGCCGACAGGAGCTCGTCGCGCACGGTCGCAAGATCCCCGAGATCGCCCGCGAGCTCGGCGCCGACCACATGATCTACCAGGAGGTCGTCGACCTGCAGGCGGCGATCACCCAGGGCACCTCGATCGAGCAGCTCGACATGTCGTGCTTCACCGGCGACTACGTCACCGGCACGGTCACCGAGGAGTACCTCGAGTGGGTGGAGAAGACCCAGCTCAGCTGAGTCGTCGCGTCGGCGGCCTGCGCCAGACTGGCGCCATGGGGTTCACTCGCCGCGGCAGCGTCCGCACGTCCGTGCTCGACATCGCCTACGAGGAGGCGGGGCCGGCCGACGCACCGGTCGCGGTGCTGTCGCACGGATTCCCCTACGACGTGCGGGCGTACGACGAGGTCGCCGACCTGCTCGCCGCATCCGGCGTGCGCGTGATCGCGCCGTACCTGCGCGGCTACGGCCCGACCCGGTTCACGGATGCCGCGACACTTCGCTGGGGTGAGCAGGCCGCCCTCGCGCAGGACCTGCTCGACCTCCTCGACGCCCTCGGCATCGACCGCGCCATCCTCGGCGGCTACGACTGGGGCGGACGCGCCTCGTGCATCGTCGCCGCGCTGCATCCCTCGCGCGTTCACGGACTCGTCACCGTGGGCGGCTACAACATCTTCGACCCGGCCTTCGCCCAGGAGCCGACGCGCCCCGAGTGGGAGCGCACGTATCTGGTACAAGTACTACTTCCACTCCGAGGCCGGCCGCCGTGGACTCGAGCGCTACCGGCACGAGCTGTGCGAACTGCTCTGGACGACGTGGTCGCCCGAGTGGGCGGATGCCGCGGCGGCCTACGCGGCGAGCGCCTCGAGCCTCGACAACCCCGACTTCGTCGACGTGGTGATCCACTCCTACCGGCACCGCTCGGCGCTGGTCGCGGGCGACCCGCGCTACGCCGCGATCGAGGAGGCACTCGCCGACCGGCCGTCGATCTCCGTTCCCACCGTGGTGCTCGAGAGCGGCGCCGACGGCCTCGGGGGCCCGAGCGGGGCGGAGGACCGCGACCGGTTCACCGGCCCGTACGCGTTCCTCGAGCTCGCCGGGATCGGCCACGACCTGCCGCAGGAGGCGCCGCGCGAGTTCGCCGAGGCCGTGCTGAGCCTGCGGTGAGCTTGGGCCGGACCCGCTACTCGTCGACGCGGTGCGTCGACTCGTGCACGACCAGCACCGACTTCGCGCGCTTGGCCGAGCCGCGGTCGATGAGGAGCGCGACCACGGCGCCCAGGGCGGCGCCGATGGTGGCGCACAGCAGCAGCAGGAAGCCGAAGACCTGGCCCCGGTCGAACCCGAGCTCGAGCTCGGGCTGCGCCGGCTGGCCCGAGAACGCGAACGTGACGATGAGCGCGACGACCGCGCCGAGGAGGGCGCCGAGCGTGATGAACCGCCCGTAGCGGGGTGCGCGGCGCACCGTGACGACGTCGTCCGAGACATCGGTCTCGACGGGCTCGTCGATCTCGATGCGCTCGACGCGCCGGGCGGACTCGTCGCCCTCGACGGGTTCGACGCGCTCGACGGGTCCGACGCCCTCGACACGGTCGACGCCCGCGACGTCGTCGCCCACCGCCGCCGAACGCTCGGGATCGTGCGGCTGGGGGGTGCTCTGGGGGTCGCTCACCCCTCCATTGTCCCGCACTCGCATCGGGGCGGTGCGCGTGCTCAGGGAACGCGCAGTACCGGGAGGTGCCCGCGGAGGTCGGCGCGCTGGCCCGAGGCGTGCACCCGGCCGGATCCCCGGGCGTCGTCCCACGTGAGGCCGCCCGTGGCGAGGGCGAGCCACGTCGCGGCATCCGTCTCGATCACGTTGGGCGGCGTGCCTCGGGTGTGCCTCGGGCCCTCGACGCACTGCACCGCGGCGTACGGCGGCACCCGCACCTCGACCGTGCCGCCGGGCGCCTGCTCGGCGAGGAGCTGCAGCGTGTAGCGCACCGCCAGGGCGAGGGTCGTGCGGTCGACAAATGCCGCGAGCGAACGCCCGTCGGGCACGCCCTCGATGCCCGCCGCGATGCGCCCGACGGTCGCGACTGCGGCCGAGCCCAACTCGTCGTCGATCCGTGCGCGTGCCATGGCTCCATCCTCCCGCACGGCACCGTCACGCGGCGCCGTCCACGGCACGCAGACGGCGCCGTCGCGGGGCGTCGTCGCACTGCGCAGCGCCCCGGGCGGTCCGAACCCCATCCGGTAGCCTGAACCGGTGAGAATCCTCGTCCTCGGCTCGGGCGCGCGCGAGCACGCCATCATCCTCGCGCTCCTCGACGAGGAGGCCGGGCACGAGATCATCGCGGCCCCGGGCAACGCCGGCATCGCGGCATCCGCCACCTCGTCGGCCCGCGGCAGCGTGACCACGATCGCCCTCGACCCGACCGACCCGGTCATCGTGGCCGACTACGCGATCGACAACGACGTCGAGCTCGTCGTGATCGGGCCCGAGGCCCCGCTCGTGGCCGGAGTGGCCGACGCGCTGCGCACCCGGGGCATCGCCGCCTTCGGACCCGGCAGGGCGGCTGCGGCACTCGAGGGCTCGAAGACGTTCGCGAAGCGCATCATGGAGGCGGCCGGGGTTCCGACCGGCCGCGCGACGCTCGCCGAGACGCTCGCCGAGGTCGAGGCGACGCTCGACGAGTTCGGCGATCCCTACGTCGTGAAGGCCGATGGGCTCGCCGCAGGCAAGGGCGTGCTCGTGACCACCGACCGCGACGCCGCGCTCGCCCACGCCGAGCACTACCTGCAACAGGGCCCGGTGCTCGTCGAGGAGTTCCTCGACGGGCAGGAGGTCTCGCTCTTCCTGCTCTCCGACGGCACGAACGTGCTGCCGCTCTCGCCCGCCCAGGACTACAAGCGCCTCCGCGACGGCGACCAGGGACCCAACACGGGCGGCATGGGCGCCTACTCGCCCCTGCCCTGGCTCGACGGCGACTTCGGCAGCGAGCGGGCGTTCGTCGACGAGGTCATCGAGACGATCGCGCTGCCCACCGTGCGGAAGCTCGCGGCCGAGCAGACCCCGTTCATCGGCCTGCTGTACGCGGGCCTCATCCTCACGCCGCGAGGCATCCGCGTCATCGAGTTCAACGCCCGATTCGGCGACCCCGAGACGCAGGCGGTGCTCCCGCGGCTCATCACGCCGCTGTCGGGGCTGCTGTTCGCCGCCGCCACGGGCCGGCTCGGCGAGCAGCCCCGTCCCGAGTTCCGGTCGGATGCCGCCGTCACGGTGGTGCTCGCGAGCGAGGGGTATCCCGAGGCCCCCGAGACCGGTCGGCGGATCGAGGGGCTCGACGCCGCGGCATCCGTGCCCGGCGTGCACCTGGCGCACGCCGCCACCGCGATCGGACCGACCGACGAGGCGGGCGCGACCCCGCTCATCGCCACGGGCGGACGCGTGCTCAACGTCGTCGCGCTCGGATCCGACTTCGCCGAGGCGCGCCGCCGCGCCTACGAGGCGTTGGGGCACCTGCGCCTCGACGGCGGGCAGTACCGCACCGACATCGCCGCGCGCGTCGCGGAGTGAGGAAGCAGGACATCATGAGCGACGCCGTCGAACTGCCCGGCTGGACCCACGTCTACTCGGGGAAGGTGCGCGACCTGTACGTGCCGACGGCCGCGCTCGACGACGACGACACCTGGACAGGCGACCCCCTGCGTCTCTCGCGGGTCGTGCTCGTCGTCGCCACCGACCGCGTGAGCGCCTACGACCGCGTCCTCGAGCCCGCCATCCCCGGCAAGGGCGCCATGCTCACCGCGATCACGCGCTGGTGGTTCGACCAGCTGCCCGAGGTGCCGAACCATCTCGCCTACGCGGAGGACGACCGACTCGTCGTGCCCGCGGTCCCCGATTCCGTCGCCGACCGGGCGGCGCTCTGCCGCACCCTCGACATGTTCCCGATCGAGTGCGTGGTGCGCGGCTTCCTCACGGGCGGCGGCTGGAAGGAGTACGAGGCCACCGGGGCGATCGGCGGCATCCCCCTGCCCGAGGGCCTGCAGAACGGCGACCGGCTCCCCGCGCCGATCTACACGCCCGCGTGGAAGGCGCCGATGGGCGAGCACGACGAGAACGTGTCGTACGAGCGCACCGTCGAGCTGGTGGGCGAGACCGTGGCCGAGCAGCTGCGCGAACTGTCGCTCGAGATCTTCGAGCACGCCTCGGTCATCGCCGAGACCCGTGGGCTGATCCTGGCCGACACGAAGTTCGAGTTCGGCGCCGACCGCGACACCGGCATCGTCACGCTCGCCGACGAGGTGCTCACGAGCGACTCCAGCCGGTACTGGGATGCCGAGGCCTACCTGACCGGCGCGACGCCCGCGCAGCGCATGGCGAGCTTCGACAAGCAGATCGTGCGCGACTGGCTCGCCGCCAACTGGGATCAGGGGGCGTTCGAGGCGCCGCCCACGCTACCGCACGAGATCGTCGAGCGCACGGCGGAGCGCTACCGTGCGCTGTTCGATCGGCTCACCGCCGGCGCCTGAGCCGTCGCCGCCCGCCCGTCGACCGCCAGACCCGCGCGACCACCGCCCGTCCTCCGCACGATCCCCGCACGCCCTCGCCCGACCCGCGATGCCGGCTGTCGATCGCGGCGGCTTCCGTTCGTCGTCCCTGTGACGGCGCCGCACGGGCGCCATGGGAGGTCGGATGCCACGCATCGAGCAGTACACCGAGACCGCGGTCGATTCCGCCGAGGTCGCCTGGCTCGTCAGCAAGCGGGCGGCGGCCATCCGCGCGCGCGACGCGGAGTACCTCGCGTCGCGCTACGCGCCGGGGGCCCTGACCTTCGGCGCGGCCCCGCCGCTCAGCGCCTTCGCCGGCGAGGCGCAACGCGTCGAATGGCTCCGCGCGTGGTTCGAGCGTTTCCGCGGGCGCATCGAGCATCGGGTGCTCGACCTCACGGTGAGCGTCGGCGACGACCTCGCGTTCTGCCACAGCCGAGACGTGCTCTCGGTCCGGCCCGTGCACGGGCGGCGTCGCGAGGTGCGGTTCGAGACGACGCTCGGCCTGCGACGCGTCGGCGGGGTGTGGCTCGTGGAGTCGGAGCGCGTGGGCGTGACGGAATAGCCCCGGTGGCGCATGGGTTACTATTAGTTGTGACTACAACCAATAAGTCGCCGCATAGCGGCCTGCTCGCCGCCGACACCGGCATGGGCGCCGTGACACTGCGCGTCGGCGACCTCGACGGCATGATCCGCTACTACCGAGACGGCGTGACCCTCGAGCTGCTCCGCCACGACGGCCCGGTCGCCGTGCTCGGACGAGGCACCACGCCGGTCGTGATCCTCGAGCACACGCCCGACCTGCGGCACGCGTCGCCCCGTGATGCCGGCCTCTACCACACGGCGATCCTCTTCGACTCGCGCGAGGCGCTGGCGGCCGCCATCTACTCCGTCGCGTCGAGGTACCCGGGCACCTTCACGGGCAGCGCCGACCACCTGGTGAGCGAGGCCTTCTACTTCACCGATCCCGAGGGCAACGGCGTCGAGCTCTACTTCGACCGCGACCGCTCCACCTGGAGCTGGACCCACGGGCAGATCGAGATGGCCACGATCTTCCTCGACCCCAACGCCTACCTGCGCGACCACCTCACCGAGGGCGCAGCGGATGCCGCGGCGGCCGGCGTGGGCGTCGGCGACGCCGTGGTCGGCCACGTGCACCTGTCGGTCGGCGACATCGCGAGCGCGCGGGAGTTCTACGTCGACCGGCTCGGCTTCGAGACGACGGCGAGCCTCGGCGGCTCCGCCCTGTTCGTCTCGGCGGGCGGCTACCACCACCACATGGCCATGAACACGTGGAACAGCGCGGGCGCCGGGCGGCGCCGCCTCGCCCTGGGCCTGGGCAAGGTCGAGATCGTCGTGCCCGGTTCCGACGACCTCGGCGAGCTCGGCGAGCGGATGTCGCACCACGGCGTCGCAACCCGCGACGACGGGCGAACGCTCGCGTTCGACGACCCGTGGTCGAACGTCGTCGAGGTGCGTGCCGCCGAGGCATCCGGCGACTGACGCCCCCGGGATGACGCGAATCGTCCCGCGGACGACGGCGAAGGGACGATTCGCGTCACCTCGAGTGCGCGCGCAAGGCGGTCAGTCGCGCGCCGGTGTGGGCCCCTTGGCGTGCGACATGTCGTGGAACTCGTCGAAGCCCTGTCCGGTTCCGGGCAGCGGTGTGAGGTCGGGTCGCGCACGCAGTCCGTCGAGCACGATCGTGAGCTGCCGTCGCCAGTAGGGCAGGTACGCGCCGCCGTACTGGCCGACGGAACCGAGCATGTCGACGAGCACGCTCAGGTCGACGCCGGTCACGTCCTCACGCAGCGCGCCCTCGGCCTTGGCACGCGCCACGAGCCCGTCGATGGCCTCGGCGAACTCCGCACCCGGACGGTGGGACGGATCGAGCTCGGCGACGCGTCGCATGACGGCCGGCAGGTACGGCGATTCGGCCACCCAGGAGGCGAGGCGCTCGAGGTAGAGCTCGACGGAACGCCACCCGGAGTCGGCGCCGAGGATCTCGACGGCGAACCCCCGCAGGTCGGCCACCGCGGTGTCGTAGAGCTCGCGCACCAGGGCATCGCGAGTGGGGAAGTGGCGATAGACCGTGCCCGCACCGACCCCCGCTCGCACGGCCAGCTCGTCGAGGGGCGCGTCGATGCCGCGCTCGCCGAACAGCACCCGCGCCTCGGCCAGGAGCCGCTCGTGGTTGCGCCGCGCATCGCGACGCGGCGACGCGTTCGGACTCACGAGTTCACTGTACGCCGGATGTCCGGTATCATTCGGAGGGTCGCCTCCGTTTGCAAGACGGAAGCGGACGGCCCTCTTGGGGGAGAGGGATGCGGTGCGGCGGGCGAGAGCCGGTCTGACCGGCGGGGGACGCCCGCCGCGCCCGATCCGTCCGCGGTTGCGCGCGGCTAGGCTGACCTCGTGGCCGAACCCGTGGAAACCGAGCAGCCCGTCGCGGACAACACCCGCCGGATCGAGGCATCCGTCGTCACCGACTTCAGCGACCGGATGAGCTACGGCGGATACCTCGACCTGCCCACGCTCCTCTCGGCGCAGCGCCCGATCTCGCGGCCCGAGCATCACGACGAACTGCTGTTCATCATCCAGCACCAGACCACCGAGCTGTGGCTGAAGCTCGTACTGCACGAGCTCGAGACGGCACGCGACCTGCTGCGCGCCGACGAGCTCGCCCCGGCGCTCAAGTGCATCGCACGCGTGAAGCACATCCAGAAGACGCTCACCGAGCAGTGGTCCGTGCTCGCGACGCTGACGCCCACCGAGTACGCCCAGTTCCGCGGCGTGCTCGGCAACGCGAGCGGGTTCCAGTCCTACCAGTACCGTGCCGTCGAGTTCGTGCTCGGCAACAAGAACGCGAAGATGATGCAGGTCTTCGAATCGGATGCCGCGGCCACCGCCATCCTGCGCCACGCGCTCGAGTCGCCCAGCATCTACGACGAGTTCCTCCGCCTCCTCGCCCGCACCGGCTACCCGATCCCCGCGTCGGTGCTCGAGCGCGACGTGACCCGGGCGTGGACGTTCCAGCCCGAGCTCGTGCCGGTGTTCGCCTCGATCTACGCCGACCCCGACGAGCACTGGGCGGCCTACGAGACCTGCGAGGAGCTCGTCGACCTCGAGGACAACTTCCAGCTCTGGCGGTTCCGGCACCTGAAGACGGTGGAGCGCATCATCGGCTCGAAGACCGGCACCGGTGGCTCGAGCGGCGCGACGTTCCTCAAGCGCGCACTCGAGCTCACCTTCTTCCCCGAGCTGTACGCCGTGCGCACCGAGATCCCGGGGTGACGGATGTCGCACGCCGCCGGACCCCGACCGTCCGAGTTCCCCGAGGACCCCTGGGACGCACCATCGACCCCCGACCCTGATCGGCTCGACCTCGGGCCGCTCGCCGTCGCCGTGCGCCGCTCGCTGAACGGCGACCACGCCGGCGAGGTCGGCACGATGCTGCCCCCGCTCGTCGACCACCACGTGCACCTCATGATCGTCGGCGCCGACGCCCTCGCCGACAGCGCGATCGCGGGCCTGGTCGACCTCGGCGCGCCGCTCGACCTCGTCGCCGCCCGGCTGCACCGCGACGGCCTGCCGCGAGCCGACTTCGCAGGCACCTTCCTCACGGCGCGCGGCGGCTATCCGGTCGGGCGTCCGTGGGCACCTGCCGGGTGCGCGCGCGAGCTCGATCCCGAGCGCGGCGACGGTCGGTCGGCACTGCCGAGCGCCGTCGAGACGGCCGTCAGCGAGCAGCAGGCGTTCGGGGCATCCGTCGTGAAGGTCGCCCTCAACGCCGACGTCGGGCCCGTGTTCGATCGCGGCACCCTCGACGCCATCGTCGCTGCAGCGCACGGCCGCGGCATGCCGGTGGTCGCCCACGTCGAAGGCGACGGGATGACCCGGCTCGCGGTCGAGGCCGGTGTGGACGTGCTCGCCCACACGCCCTTCACCGAGCCGGTGGACGACCTGCTCATCGACCGAGCCGTGGCGATCGGGCAGCGCTGGATCTCCACCCTCTTCGTGACCGGCTACGGCACGGCCACGCCCGACTCCGACCGCGCGCTCGACAACCTGCGCCGCTTCAGGGACGCGGGCGGTTCGGTGCTGTACGGCACCGACCTCGGCAACGGGGACCAGCCGCTCGGCGTGAATCCCGCCGAGCTCGCCCTGCTCGCCGCGGCGGGCCTCGGCGCGCCGGAGCTGATCGCCGCGATCACCGATCCCTGGCCGCGACCCGACCGTGCCGAGGGCATCGCGACCTTCGTGGCCGGGCCGCCGCCGGCCACCCTCGACGAACTGCCCGAATGGCTCGCGACCGCGTGCGTCGTGCCCACGGAAGACCTGGAGGCCCTGTGACCCTCGACCCGCACCTCGCCTACGCCCGCCGGATGGACCGGGCCGACGGCCTGGCCCACTACCGCAAGCGCTTCGTCGGCGCCGCGACCGATCTCGTCTACTTCGACGGGAACTCGCTCGGCCGGCCGCCGGTGACGGCGGTCGAGCGCGTCGAGCAGTTCCTGCGCGAGGAGTGGGGCGGCCGGCTCATCCGAGGCTGGGACGAGTCGTGGATGCAACTGCCCTTCGAGATCGGCGATCGCATCGGCCGGGCGGTCATCTCGGCGAAGGCCGGCCAGACGGTCATCGGCGACTCCACGACGGTGCTGCTCTACAAGCTCGCACGGGCGGCGGTCGACGCGCAGCTCGCCCGCGACACGTCGAGGCGGGAGATCGTGGTCGACAGCGACAACTTCCCCACCGACCGATACGTGCTCGAGGGCATCGCCCGGGAGCGCGGCATGCGACTGCGCTGGATCGAGGTCGACACCTCGTCGGGCGTGACGCCCGAGCAGCTCGCCGAGGCCGTCGGCCCCGAGACCGCCCTCGTCGTGGTGAGCCACGTCGCCTACCGCTCGGCCTACCTCGCCGAGGCGCACGAGCTCACCCGCATCGCGCACGACGCCGGCGCGCTCATCCTCTGGGACCTCTGCCATTCCGCGGGCTCCGTGCCCGTCATGGCCGACCTCTGGGGCTTCGACCTCGCCGTGGGCTGCACCTACAAGTACCTCAACGGCGGACCCGGCTCCCCGGCGTTCGCCTACGTGCGCGACGACCTCCAGGGCGTGCTGAGCCAGCCGATCCAGGGCTGGATGGGCACGGCCGACGTGTTCGCGATGGGACCCGAGTACGCCCCGGCCGACGGGATCCGCCGGTTCCTCAGCGGCACGCCCCCGATCGTCGGCATGATCGCCATGGAGGAGTCCCTCGCGATGATCGAGGAGGCCGGCATGGCCGCCATCCGCGCGAAGTCGGTGGCGCTCACGTCGTTCGCCATCAACGTCGCCGACGCCTGGCTCTCGCCCCTCGGCGTCACCCTCGCCTCGCCGGTCGATCCCGAGGAGCGCGGCGGCCACGTGACCCTCCAGCATCCCGCGATGCGCGAGGTCACGGCGCGACTCTGGCAGCAAGACGTGATCCCCGACTACCGGGACCCCGGCGGACTTCGGCTCGGGCTCTCCCCGCTCTCGACGAGCTTCGAGGAGGTCCATCGCGGGCTCGCCGCCACGCGGGACACTCTCCGGACCGTGCTCACCGAGCGGGCCGGGCTGGCCTAGGCGACTCGCGCCCCCGACTCCGAAGCGGCGTCGGCGCGCACGGCCGACCGGCGGTCGCCGATGACGATGGCGAGGATGACCGCCAGCGCCAAGCCGAACTCGAACACCGCCGAGAGCCACAGCTCGGGTGCGGTGATGACCAGCGAGATCCCGAGCACCAGGTGCATCGCGCTGATCGTGAGGATGATCGCCCGGCCGGCCGCGACCTGCGCCCGGTGCACGAGCACCAGGGCGACGATGATCGCCGCGCCCATCAGCATGTTGTACACGCCCACGTTGCGCGTCCACAGGGCGACGGCGTCGTACTCGTCGGGCTCGATGAGGAAGATCGGGTAGAGCTCGGGACTGCGGAAGAAGAACGTCTCCAGCGCGCCGACGGCGATGAGCGTCAGCGCCTCGAGGGCGGCGAGGACCTGTGCGACCTTGTTCATGGCGCACATTCTGGCCCGCGGTCGTCACCGCCGCATCCCCCGCACCCCGCGTATGCCCGCGTGCGTGCGGCCGAGGGCCGAGCGGATGCCGCGACGCCGCCTACTCGACGCGCCTGCGCGATCCGGGAGCGCCACCGGCGGGCTCGTTCGCGCCCTCCGCGGATGCGCCGCCGGAGGAGTCGCCCGCGGCATCCGCGACCGGCTCGCCGACGGCCTCGCCGACCGCCTCGCCCGAGCGGACGGCCGCACCCCAGTCGACCGTGACCTTCGGCTTCGCGTAGAACGGCACGACGATCGCCCCCACTGCGAAGCCGAGCGCCGGCAGCCACATCGACTGCGACATCGCGGCCGTGAAGCCGTCGAGCACCTGCGGGGGAAGCCCGCCCGTTCCGCCCGCCTGCTCGGCCGCCCGGGTGTCGAACCCGGGCAGCTCCGCGGCCAGCCGCGCGTTCAGCAGGGCCGCGATGGCCGCGCTGCCCAGCACCGCGCCGACCTGGCGGGTCGTGTTGTAGACGCCCGAACCCGCGCCCGCCTGCGCGGGCGGCAGGTTCCGCGTCGCCGACGAGGCGAGCGGCGCCCAGATGCCCGACAGCCCGAGGCCGAGCAGGCCCGACGGGATGAGCAGCACCCAGAGCTCCTGGTCGGGGGTGATGAGGCTCGCCGTCCACCAGAGGGACAGCGCCGTCACCACGAAGCCGCTGAACGCGATCCACTTCGGGTCGACGCGGTCGATGAGCCGACCGACGAACGGTGCGGCGACGCCGGTCACGAGGGCCATCGGCACCAGCATCAGCGCCGCCTGCGTCGGCGTGAGCCCCCTCGCGACCTGGTAGTAGAAGGCGAGCGGCAACGGCATCGCCACGATGCCGAAGCCGACGAGCGAGATGGCCACGTTCGAGAGCGAGAAGTTCCGATCGCGGAAGAGCCCGAGCGGCAGCAGGGGCTCGGCCGGGTTGAAGCGCTGCCACACGACGAACGCGACGAGCACCACGACGCCGCTGACGATGAGTCCCCAGACGGTGATCGGGCCGACGATCGTGCCCCAGTCGTAGGTCTCCCCCTCCTGGATGCCGAAGACGAGCAGGAACATGCCGATCGCGCTCAGCGCGACGCCCAGCCAGTCGAAGCGGTGCGAATGGGTCTCGAGGTTCGGCACGAGCCGCCACGCGAGCACGAACGCGATGACGCCCACGGGCACGTTCACGAAGAAGATCCACTCCCAGCCGAGCGAGTCGACGAGCACGCCGCCGAGGATCGGCCCGACGAGGGTCGCGACGCCCGCCACCGCACCCCAGAGGCCCATGGCGGCACCGCGCTGGTTCGGCGGGAAGATGCGGGTGATGACGGCCATCGTCTGCGGCGTCATGAGTGCGGCGCCGAGCCCCTGCACCGCGCGCGCGGCGATGAGCATCGTGATGTCGCCCGAGAAGCCGCACCACAGCGAGGCGAGCGTGAACACGACGAGCCCGATCATGTAGACCCGCTTCGGCCCGAAGCGGTCGCCGAGCCGCCCGGTGATCAGCAGCGGCACGGCGTACGCCAGCAGGTACGCGCTCGTGGCCCAGAGCACCGAGGTGATGTCGGCGTCGAGGTCGCGCAGGATCGCGGGGTTCGCGATCGACACGATCGTCGAGTCCACGAGGATCATGAAGAAGCCGATGACGAGTGCCCAGAGGGCGGGCCAGGGCCTGCGTTGCGTTTCCATGGGGTCCTTCGGTGTGGTCGGCATGCGTCGTGAGGTCGGCGAGCGGATGCCGCGACGGGCGCTCGGGTGTCAGGTTCGGATCGGGTCCGCGGATGCCGCCGCGAGCTGCTCGGGCGCCGCCCACGTGAGCTCGCCGTCGCGGAGCTCGGCGATCGTGCGCTCGAGCCAGTCGAGCTCGGCGGCGACCATGGCACGGGTGTAGTGGACGTTGAGCACGCGGTACCGGGCGACGCCCTTCGCCGCGATGTGCCGCAGTCCGGTGTCGAGCAGGTCGGCGAAGTCCCGGATGCGGGCCGCCCGCTCGTCGAGGAGGTCGGCGACGCGCTCGGGCGGCAGGTTGTGCGCCTCGCCGATCGCCACCGGGAACTCGGGGAACTCGTTGACGAACTCGCCGAGCATCTGCTCGAGCGTCGAGCGGAGCGCATCACGCCCGGAAGCGGTGATCGTGTAGACCGTGCGCTCGGGTCGGTTGCCCTCGCGCTCGACGCCGCTCTCGGCGATGTCCCCGTCGGCGGCGAGTCGCTCGACCGCGCGGTAGAGCGATCCGGCACTGACCTTCACGACCCGGTCCTCGCGGCGCTGGAGCATCAGCTGGTACATCTCGTACGGGTGCATCGGCCGTTCTGCGAGGAGCGCCAGCGCCGAAACGGCGAGCGGGTTCAGACGCGACATCCGTGGCCCTTCCCGCTCGGCGATCTTCGACTATTCCGTGCGGAATACTACGTGCGGAATAGTCAGTCCGCAACCTCGGACGACGACCGGATTCGGGGTGCGGCTGGGGCCGCCGGGCCGGGTCATCGCGTACCACCCGATTCGCGGCGTTGGCAACCCCGGCGACGTTTCGGCCGGCTTCAGGGAGGCGGACGTACGATGACCGGATCGCACGACGAAAGGTGGAACCATGACTGACACGGACCGCGACATCGCCGAGGCGACCAGGGCGGCACGCGACGCCGCAGCCCGCACGGCCGACGCCACCGGCGACGCGGCGGAGGACATCGCCGACGCCGTGAGCCGAGGGGCACGCGACGCCGGGGACACCGCAGCCGACGCCAAGGAGCAGGTGGCGAGCGCCGTCAACGACGCGATCGACAGCGCGCGAGCGACCGCGGCGGACGCCGCCGAGACGATCGCCGCGAAGGCCAAGGATGCGGCGGACACGGTCTCCGCGCAGGCCAAGGACGCCGCCGACACCGTCTCCGCACAGGCCAAGGAGGCGTATGCGAACGCGAAGACCGCTGCCGACGAGGGCATGACGTACGTGCAGGCGCGTTACCGCGAGAACCCGGTGCTCGTGATCGGGGTCGCGATCGGCGCGCTCATCGCCGTGGGCGTCATCGTGAGGGCGATCTTCCGACGCTGAGCCTCGATCTCACGCGGCGGCATCCGCGGTGAGCGCTGGTCGGATGCCGCTGCGTGATCGTGCGCGCGCCCGAAGCCGGCTCTCGAGCGCCGCCTCACGTCGCGCCGCCGAGATCGGGCACCGGCCGCCGCCCGATAGAATCGGAGGATCCACACCATCGACACCGGACGGAGAACCGCGGTGCCCACCATCGTCGTCGACGTGATGCCCAAGGCCGAACTGCTCGACCCCCAGGGGAAGGCCGTCGCCGGCGCCCTCGCCCGCACGGGCCACACCGGGTTCACCGGCGTGCGCATCGGCAAGCGCTTCGAACTCATCGTCGACGGTCCCGTCGATGACGCGCTCAAGGCGAGCGTGCAGCAGATCGCCGAGGAGATCCTCTCCAACTCGGTCATCGAGGACGTCGTGGGCATCCACTACGAGCAGTCCAACGCCGAGCTCGCCGAGGAGGCCGCGCGCGCGGCATCCGAACACGCCGACGAGGGCTACGTGGCGCCCGCCGGCGAGACGCACTGAGGCGGGCTGACATGCGCATCGGCGTCATCACCTTCCCCGGCTCGCTCGACGACCGCGACGCGCAGCGCGCCGTGCGGCTCGCGGGCGCAGAGCCCGTCGCGCTCTGGCACGGCTCGCACGACCTCGAGGGGGTCGACGCGCTCATCCTCCCGGGCGGCTTCAGCTACGGCGACTACCTGCGCTGCGGCGCGATCGCCTCGCTCAGCCCGATCATGACCGAGGTCGTGGATGCCGCGAACCGGGGCATGCCCGTGCTCGGCATCTGCAACGGCTTCCAGATGCTCACCGAGGCGCACCTCCTCGAAGGCGGGCTCATCCGGAACGACCACGGCTCGTTCATCTGCCGCGACCAGGTGCTGCGCGTCGAGAACACCTCGACCGACTGGACGAGCGGGTTCGACGCCGGCCAGGAGATCACCATCCCGCTGAAGAACGGCGAGGGCGGATTCATCGCCGACGACGGGACGCTCGACCGCCTCGAGGGCGAGGGTCGCGTGGTGTTCCGCTACGTCGGCGTGAACCCCAACGGCTCGCTCCGCGACATCGCGGGCATCTCGAACGCGCGCGGCAACGTGGTGGGCCTCATGCCGCACCCCGAGCACGCGGTCGAGCCCGGCTTCGGCCCCGACACCGCCGCGGCCATGCGTTCGGGCGTCGACGGCCTCGGGTTCTTCACGAGCGTCGTGCAGCGCGCGCTCGTCGAGGCGTAGTCGGCTCTGCGCACACCACGATCCTCGGGCGCGATTCCGCAGGGGATGCATCGGCTGCTGAGGGTCGGCGCCGAGCCGCGGACCCGATGCTGCCGTGAGGCGCGGGGACTCCACCCCGCCGCTTCCCGGATGATCGATCATGAGTGCCACCGCTCCCACGCAGCCATTCCCGCCACGGCCGTACGAGCCGGGCGCCGACGCCTCCGGCGGGGCAGACGCTGCTCCCGCCGCGCCTGCCAGGCGGGACCCCGGATTCCGCGACGGCGTGCCTCCGGGCGACGGGCGCTTCCCGGGCTCGACGGGCGACACCACCTCGTCGCAGGGCTGAGGCGCGCCGGCGGCGAGTGCCGGCCGCGGCATCCGGGACGAACGCAGGATGAGACGCACGTCGACCACTCACGGCAGGGGTCGCGGGTCGCTGGTCATGCAGAACGAGGGACCGGCACCGCGGATGCCGCGGCACGGCGCGACGCGGCAGGATGGGACGATGGACGACGCGCCTGCCCCCGGACCCGTGACCCCCGAACCGCTGACGCCCGAGCTCGAGGCCACGATCGCCGAGATCTTCGGGCGGCGCGACCGCGAGGACATGCAGCCGACGATCGAGGCGTTCCTCGCGCTGCTCGACGAGCATCCCGGCCGGCCCGAGGTGCTCTACGAGGTCGGCGGGTCGTACGACACCGCTGGCGAGGAGGCGACGGCGGCCGGCTACTACGAGGCCGCGCTCGCCGCGGGCCTCTCGGGTGACACGCTCCGCAAGTGCCTCCTGCAGTACGGCAGCACGCTGCGCCTCCTCGGTCGCTACGACGACTCGGTGGCGGTGCTCGATCGCGCCCTCGCGGGATGGCCGGGGTCGCCGTCGGTGCGGGCCTTCCATGCCCTCGGACTGCACGCCGCCGGCCGCAGCCATGGGGCGGTCGGCGAGCTGCTCGCGCTCGTCGCCGATGCCGTCCGCACGCCCGACATCCTGCGGTACGAGGCGGCGCTCCACGGCAATGCGGGCTACCTCATCGGGCTCGACGCGGCACGCCCCGGCGCGGCCGCCGCCGGCTGAATCCGCGGCATCCGCCGGAATCCGCGGCATCCGCTTCAATCGTTCGTTCGATGCGATGCCGCCGCGGCGGCTGGCACCATGGAAGCATCCCGACCCTTGGAGCATCCCCCGTGTCACCGAAACGCCTCTTCCGCACGCTCGCCGTCGCCGAGGCGGTGACCTGGACGATCCTCATCATTGCGATGATCCTGAAGTACGCGGGCGGCGTCGATGCCGCGGTGCTCGTCGGCGGGTCGATCCACGGCTTCGTGTTCCTGGCGTACGCGTTCCAGGCGGTGCTCGTCGGCGTGAACCAGCGCTGGGGCGTCGGGATCATCGCGTTCGCCGTGCTCACCGCGATCGTGCCGTACGCGACGATCCCGTTCGAGGTGTGGCTCGTGCGGCGCGGCCGGCTCGACGGCGGCTGGCGGCGCGAGACGACCGCGCACCCGGCCGACGGCAGCTTGGTGAACCGGATGCTGCGCTGGTTCCTCGCGCGTCCGGTGCTGCTCACCGCCGTCGCGGTCGTCGGGGTGGCCGCGGTGTTCACGGCACTCCTCGTGATCGGGCCGCCCGGGGGCCGCGAGGCCTGAGCGGCCGACCTCGAGCCGAGCGGCGAGCCGCGGCATCCGGCACCATGGAGGAATGCCCATCCTCAACAAGGACATGTCCGTGTGCATCTCGCTCGCCGGACGACCGTCGAACCTCGGCACCCGCTTCCACAACTTCCTCTACGACGAGCTGGGCCTGAACTTCATCTACAAGGCGTTCACGACCGACGACATCGACGGCGCCGTGCGCGGCGTCCGCGCGCTCGGGATCCGCGGCTGCTCGGTGTCGATGCCGTTCAAGGAGGCGGTGATCCCCCTCGTCGACGTCGTGGAGGTGTCGGCCGCGGCCATCGAATCGGTCAACACGATCGTGAACGACGACGGCGTGCTCACCGCGTCGAACACCGACTACGAGGCGATCGCGATGCTCATCGACGAGCATGCCCTCGACCCGGAGCAGCGGGTGCTCGTGCGCGGCTCGGGCGGCATGGCGAAGGCCGTCGTGGCGGCGTTCCGCGGCGCGGGGTTCGCCGACCTCACCGTGGTCGCGCGCAACGCCGATGCCGGCGAGGCCCTGGCGGAGAAGTACCGGTACCACTGGGTCGCACGCGACCCCGACCCCGACTTCGACCTCATCGTCAACGTCACGCCACTCGGCATGCTCGGGGCGGATGCCGCTGCGCTCGCGTTCGCCCCCGAGTTCATCGAGCGCGCGACCACCGTGTTCGACGTGGTCGCGTTCCCCGCCGAGACCCCGCTCATCGTCGCGGCGCGCGGGGCCGGGAAGCGGGTGGTCTCGGGCGCCGAGGTGATCGCGCTGCAGGCGGCGCGCCAGTTCGAGCGCTACACGGGGGTGCCCCTCACCCGCGAGCAGGTGGAAGGGGCGTCGGCGTTCTCGCGAGCGGAGTAGCGCAGCGGCGGCTCAGTGGACGAGCGCGCCCAGCCAGATCACGAGCGCCCCGAGGCTCGCGGTCACGATCGCGCTCACGAGGCGCAGGTACCACGGGCTGCCGCGCCGCGCCGACGCGCCCCAGCCGAGCACGGCGAGCACGACGACGCCGATCCAGAGCGCCAGGTAGTAGGCGACGTACTCGTCGAGCACCCCGACGACTGCGAGCAGCAGCGCGATCGTCGGCAGCACCATCGCGGTCAGCAGGCCCGCCGTGTGCCGCGCCGAGGCGAGTGCGGCGGTCAGGATCGCGCGACGCCGCGGACCGTCGGTCTCCTCGCGGGCGATCGTGCCGGCGTAGATGTGCGCCAGCCAGAACACGGCGACCGACCCGAGCGTGAAGAGCAGGACGTCGAGGTCGGTCTCGTCCTCCCAGCCCACGGCGATGATCGCGCTCACGAGCACGACCCCGTAGATCGCGTACTCGGTGCGGTACGCCGCGAGCACGATCTGCGCCTGCTTCGACACGTCCATGCGGCTCCCCCGGTCGGCGCGTGGGTTAGTGGGTGAGGGGACTCTACCCGGGTCGGGGCCCGCTTGTCAGGCGCCGAGCCCCGCGGGCACCCGCGCGCCGACGCGACCCGGGCGCCGATCGGGCCCGGGACCGCGCGACACCGCACCGTGGGCCGCCGGTAGACTTGCACGGTCAGGCATCCGCCCCGCGGCATCCGCTCGCCGCCGTTCTCTGGAGCTCGCCACTCGTGACCACTGAAGCCCCCGCCACGACCGCTGCCCCGACGGCGACCCCGCCGGTGCTCGACACCGTCGACGTCGCCGCGGCCACCCCCGAGAAGGAGCAGCCGTACGCCGCCCTGGGCCTGAAGCCCGACGAGTACGAGCGCATCCGCAACATCCTCGGCCGGCGCCCCACGAGCGCCGAGCTGGCGATGTACTCGGTGATGTGGAGCGAGCACTGCTCCTACAAGTCGTCGAAGATCTACCTGCGCCAGTTCGGCAAGAAGGTCACGCCCGAGATGAAGCAGCACCTCATGGTGGGCATGGGCGAGAACGCCGGCGTGCTCGACATCGGCGAGGGCTGGGCGGTCACGTTCAAGATCGAATCGCACAACCACCCGAGCTACATCGAGCCGTTCCAGGGCGCCGCGACGGGAGTCGGCGGCATCGTGCGCGACATCATCTCGATGGGCGCGCGCCCGGTCGCCGTCATGGACGCGCTGCGCTTCGGCGCGATCGACCACCCCGACACCGCGCGCGTCGTGCACGGCGTCGTGTCGGGCATCAGCTTCTACGGCAACTGCCTCGGCCTGCCGAACATCGGCGGCGAGACCTGGTTCGACTCCACCTACCAGGCGAACCCGCTCGTGAACGCGCTCGCGGTGGGCGTGCTGCGGCACGAGGACCTGCACCTCGCCAACGCGAAGGGCGCGGGCAACAAGGTCGTGCTCTTCGGCGCGCGCACCGGCGGCGACGGCATCGGCGGCGCGTCGATCCTCGCGTCGGACACGTTCGCGGAGGGCGGCCCCACGAAGCGCCCCGCGGTGCAGGTCGGCGACCCGTTCGCCGAGAAGGTGCTCATCGAGTGCTGCCTCGAGCTGTTCGCGGGCGACCTCGTCGAGGGCATCCAGGACCTGGGCGCGGCCGGCATCTCGTGCGCGACGTCCGAGCTCGCGAGCAACGGCGACGGCGGCATGGCGATCGTCCTCGACGACGTGCTGCTGCGCGACCCCTCGCTCACGCCCGAGGAGATCCTCATGAGCGAGAGCCAGGAGCGCATGATGGCCATCGTGCGCCCCGAGAAGCTCGACGGCTTCCTCGAGGTCGTGCAGAAGTGGGACGTCGAGACCAGCGTGCTCGGCGAGGTCACCGACACGGGCCGCCTCAGCATCATGTGGCACGGCCAGGAGATCGTGAACGTCGACCCGCGCACCGTGGCGGTCGACGGCCCCGTGTACGAGCGCCCGCTCGCCTACCCGTCGTACCTCGACGCGCTGCAGGCCGACGGGGCATCCGACCTCGAGCGCCCCACCAGCCCCGACGACCTGCGTGCGCAGTTCGTGCAGCTCGTCGGCTCGGCGAACCAGGCGGATGCCGCGTGGGTCACGAACCAGTACGACAAGTACGTGCTCGGCAACACCGCCCTCAGCTACCCCGACGACGCCGGCATGGTGCGCGTCGACGAGGAGTCGGGACTCGGCGTCTCGGTCGCGACCGACGCCAACGGCCGCTACTCGCAGCTCGACCCACGTCAGGGTGCGAAGCTCGCGCTCGCCGAGGCGTACCGCAACGTCGCGGTCTCGGGGGCGAGGCCCATGGGCGTGAGCGACTGCCTGAACTTCGGCTCCCCCGAGAACCCCGAGGTCATGTGGCAGTTCTCCGAGACGGTCGAGGGCCTGAGCGACGGATGCCTCGAGCTCGGCATCCCCGTCACGGGCGGCAACGTGTCGTTCTACAACCAGACCGGCGACGTGCCGATCCACCCGACGCCCGTGATCGCCGTGCTCGGCGTGATCGACGACGTCGCCCGCCGCGTGCCGTCGGGCTGGCAGGACGACGGACACAACATCTACCTCCTCGGCGACACGGCGGCCGAACTCGACGGCTCCGCGTGGGCGGGCGTCGTGCACGACCACCTCGGCGGTCGCCCCCCGGCGGTCGACCTCGGCCGCGAGAAGGCGCTCGCCGAGCTGCTGGCCGCGGCCGCGCTCGAGGGCCTCATCGACTCGGCGCACGACCTCTCCGACGGCGGCCTCGCGATCGCCCTCGCCGAGGCGGTCGGCCGCTTCGGCGTCGGCGCGCGCATCGTGCTCGACGAGGTGATCCAGGACGCCGGCATCGACGCCGCCACGGCGCTGTTCTCGGAGTCGACCGGGCGCGTCATCGTGTCGGTGCCGCGGGAGGACGACGTGAAGTTCCGGGGCCTGTGCGAGGGCCGGGGCTACCCGGTTCGTCGCATCGGCGTGACGGACGCCGCATCCGGCTCGCTCGAGGTGCAGGGCCTGTTCACCGTGCCGGTCGAGGAGCTCCGCACGGTGAACCGCGCGCCGCTCGCCGACGCGTTCGGACCGATCGTCGGGTACTGATGTCCGAGTCGGCGCGCCAGGGGTACTCCCCCGCGTACGCCGCTGCCCACGGGCGGTTCAGCGTGATCCCGGCCGCCTACGTCTTCCTGCTCGACCACGGCCGCGTGCTGCTGCAGCTGCGTGCCGGCACGGGGTACTACGACGGCTGGTGGGGCGCCTCGGCGGCCGGACACGTCGAGGCCGGCGAGTCCGTGCTCGACGGCCTGGTCCGTGAGGCCGCCGAGGAGATCGGCGTCGTCATCGCACCCGGATCACTCGCTCCGCTGACCACGATGCATCGCACGGGCTCCTCGGCCGCCGTCGACCAGCGCGTCGACTTCTTCTTCGCCTGCCGCGAGTGGACGGGCGAACCGACGCTGCTCGAGCCGAAGGCGGAGGAGCTTCGGTGGTTCGACCTCGACGACCTGCCCGACGACGTCGTGCACCACGAGCGGTTCGTGCTCGACGGGATGGTCGCCGGCAACCTCCGCGCGATCACGGCGTTCGGGTTCTGACCATGGAACTCGTGCTCCCGATCCTCCTCGGACTCTTCGCCGCGGCGCTCGTCGTCGGCATGACCGTGCGAGCGGTGCGGGCTCCCCGTGGTCAGCGGTTCCGGGCGGCCTTCGGCCCGATCATGGGCGCCGGCGAGACGTACCAGGAGCTGCACACCGGGCAGAAGGGCCTGCACGACTCGGTGATCGAGGCGATCCAGGAGTCGGAGGTGCGCCCGACGCGCACCGACGGCGACGACCGCTGAGCAGCGCGGCTGGGTCGCTCCGAGCTACGCGCCCTGCGGCGGATGAGCGAGCAGGTCGACCCGGTCGCGGAGGTACGCGTCGAGCGGGGTGAGCGCGTCGGGCTGGGCGTGGCTCCAGCGCACGAGCACCTCGCTGCCGCGCACGACGAGCGGGCCGGATGCCCCGTCGCGACCGAGTCCGTCGAGGTCGATCGGCGTCGCGTCGAAGGCCACGGTCTCGCCCTCGGCGATGCCGCCCTTCACCGCGGCCGCGCGGAGCGCTCGCTGCTCGGCCACGGATTCCGCGGTGATGCTCTTGCGGGCCGGGCGCTCCGCCCGCACCACGCGTCCCGTGTCCCACACGCCGCTCTCCTCATCGAGCAGCAGCACGCCGAGCCGCCAGACGCGCCCGATCGGGTTCATCCTGGCGGGGCGGGGGATCCCGAGCACGCGACGCTCGGGCGCGAGCTCCGCGAGCGTCTCCCGCCGGGCGTCGGCATCGCGCAGGGCGGCGACGGCCTCGGCCACGAGTGTGCGGGCCCGCGCGATCGCCGTCCCCGCGGCGTCCGGCCCCGCGGCATCCGGCCCCGCGGCATCCGGCCCCGACGCGTCAGGACCCGGCTCGGCGGCATCCGTCATCGCGACCTGCCCACCAGTTCGAGCAGCGCCAGGCCGTAGGCCTCGGCGACGTCGGGGTGATCGAACCGCATGCGCTCGCCGCCGAGCTCCACCTCCACCTCGAACGAGTCCTCGAGACGCGTGAGCGATCGGAACGTCGCGCGCAGCAGCTCGCGCAGCTGGTCCTCGCGCGGCAGCCACACCGCGTCGGCGAACGCGACGGAGTCGAGTGCCCACTCGGTCGTGCCGTTGAAGGCGAGGATCGTTCCCGAGGGGTAGCGGCGCGCCTCGATCGTCATCTCGCTCACGGTGAAGACGTCGGCCTCGGCCTCCGCCTCGACGTCGCCCGGCAGGTCGAGCTGGAAGCGGTCGCCCGATTCGGGATGCCACACGAGGCCGGCCTCCCGGAGGGCGAGCGCGAGCTCCCTGCTGATCATCTCCCCATGCTGCCCCGAACCGGGCGCCGCGTCACGCCCCCACGTGGCGCGGCGCCCGGCGCCTCACACGGGCCGGCGCCCCGGCGCGACGCCCACCCGCACGAACCGGCCCGTCGCCGCCTCGGCGAGCGCGTCGTCGAGCTCGGCGAGCGGATGCGTCGCACCCACGAGCTCGTCGAACGGCACCCGTCGCCAGGAGCGCTCGAGGAACGCCACCGCGCGGACGAGCTGCGCGCCCGTGTAGTCGTGCACGGCGGCGATCGTCACGAGGCGCCGCACGAGCGACTCGGGGTCGAGGCACACCTCGGATCCCGGGGCGACGCTGCCGACCAGCACGCCCACGCCGCCGACCCCGAGCGACCCGATGGCGGTGCGCACGGCGGACGGCGCGCCGGAGGTCTCCACCGCCGCGAGCACCTCGGGCAGTCCGCGCCGCTCGCACGCGGCGAGCACCGTGTCGAGCCGCTCGGGCGACGTCGACCGCGCCGCCGGGTCGACCGCCACGGCACCGAGGCCGCGGGCGAACGCGCGCCGCGAGGCATCCGGATCGGACACGATCACCTCGGCGCCCGCTTCGACCGCCATCGCCGCCACGGTGAGTCCGACGAGGCCGGCCCCGGTCACGAGGACCAGGGCGCCATCGAGGTCGACCCGGGCGGATGCCGCGTCGAGCGCCGCGAGCGAGGTCGCCGTGGCGCACGAGGCGGGCGCGAGCACCCGGCTCGGCACGTCCTCGCCCACGCGCACGATCGCGGTGCCGACCCGCAGCTGCACGTGGGTGGCGAATCCGCCCGACAGCTCCCACCCGCGGTGCACGCGCTCGTGGCCGTACTTCGCGAGCGTGCGGCACTGCTGCGGCACGCCACGGGTGCAGCGATCGCATTCGCCGCAGCTGACGGTGACCGACCACACGACCCGGTCGCCGAGCTCGAGCGGCACGCCGTCGGTGCGGCGGGCTCCCTCGCCGACCGCGACCACCCGGCCGACCTGCTCGTGGCCGAGCACGAGCGGCGTGTGCGCCACGCGTTCCCCGCGAACCGTGCGCACGTCGGAGGGGCAGATGGTGGCGAGCTCGACCTCGACGAGGGCCTCGCCGGGCGAGAGCCGCACGCCGGGCGCGGCGAGCGCGTCATGCGGCCGCCCCGGCTCGTTCCACACCATGGCGACGGGCGAGGGCTTCACGATGACGTCGAGGTCACCGACCCGCTGGACGGTGTGCACGGAGGCCGCCCCTACCGTCGGCGACGGCCGACGCGCGAACGGATGCCGCGCCCGTTCCGGCCGGTGGGACGAGCGTGGCCCGCGCGAGGGCTCGGGACGAGGCCGAGCAGGTCCACCAGCAGGTCGATGTCGTGTTCGTCGGCATCGTCGTACCCGTCGATGAGGTCGACGACCGTGGTGCGCCTGGACATTGCTGGGCCTCCTCTGGCGACCTCGGTCGGGCAGGGCCGCTCCGCCACGCGGGCTCGAGAACCCGCGATACCTTCCGTCGACGTTAGGCAGCGGGCGCCAACGACACCCGAAGCAGGGGTTGCGCGCAGGTGAACCGCTCGCGACGGGCTCCAGCCGCGACATGCGGTCGGGCGCCGGCGTCAGCGCTTGCCGCGGCGCCCCGGACCCATGGCCGCGCCGAGGCCGATGACGATGACGGCCACGAAGAGGAACCCGTATCGCGCGGTGACGAGCGCGACCAGTGCGACCACGATCCCCACCGCCACCACGACGCGCGCGAGCACGAGTCGCACCCGCGGCGAGAACCAGCCGCTCGTGCGGCCCGGCTCGGTCATCCGCCCACCGCGAACGAGCGGCCGGTCGCCTGCTCGGCGAAGGCCCACACACGCCGTCCGATCGCCGGATCGGCCGACACGCGGGTCGGCCGCTGCCGGGTCGGCTCGCCCCGCGAGAGGTATTTCGGGCCCCAGAAGTCCCCTCCGTCGACGCCGGCCGCGGTGAGCGCGTGCAACGGGATCTCCGCGCCGCGGTGCTTGCCCTGGGCCCACGCCGCCTGCAGCGCGTCCGTGAACCGCTTGCCGCGCCGGGGCTCGTTCACGCCGGGCACCGTGGGGGTTCGGCCGCCGATCGAATAGCCCGGGTGCGCGACGACGCTCGCCACGGACGCCCCCGCCGCGCGCAGCCGGCGGTCGAGCTCGAACCCGACCACCTGCGACGCGATCTTCGACTGGGCGTAGGCGCGCCAGGAGTCGTAGCCGCGCTCGAGCTGCAGGTCGTCGATGCGGAACGTCGAGAGTCGCGTCGACAACGACCCGAGCGACACGATGCGCGCGCCGGCGGCGAGGTGCGGCAGCATCCGCTCGAACAGTGCGAAGTGCCCGAGGGCGTTGGTCGCGAGCACGAGCTCGTTGCCGTCGACCGACTCGAGTCTCGTGGAGGGGGTGTGCACCATGCCCGCATTGGCGACGATCCCGTCGAGCGGGGCGCCGGCGCGCAGCCGATCGGCTCCGGCGTCGACCGCGTCGAGCGACGACTGGTCCATCACGAGGGCCTCCACGGATGCCGCGGGGCGCGCGCCGCGGATCGCCCCCATCGCGGCATCCAGCCGCTCGGGGCTCCGCCCGCTCAGCACGACGTGCGCGCCCGCTCCGGCGAGGCGCGCCGCGGTGAAGAACCCGAGTCCCGCGCTGGCGCCGGTCACCAGGTAACGCCGGCCCGACTGCGACGGCAGGGCGAGCGGGTACCAGCTCACAGGCCGTCGCCGGCGCCGCCGTTGCCGGCCAGCTCCTCGTGGTGCTGGATCACCTCGGCGACGACGAAGTTGAACCACTTCTCGGCGAACGCCGGATCGAGGTGGGCGTCGACGGCGAGCGCGCGGAGCCGTGCGATCTGCCGCCGCTCGCGGTCGGGATCGCTCGGCGGCAGCCCGTGCTCGGCCTTCAGCCGACCCACCTGCTGCGTGAATTTGAAGCGCTCGGCGAGCAGGTGGATGAGGGCCGCATCGATGTTGTCGATGCTCGATCGGATGCCGAGGAGCTCGCTCATCGCGGCATCCCGTTCGTCGATGGACCCGTCAGTCATGCTTCGAGGGTACCCGCGCCGCGAGCCCGCGACATCGCATCAGGCGGACGCCGCACGCTCGAGCACCGGACGCGTGGCGAGGAGCCCGAGCCACACGATGCCGATGCCCGCCGCCAGGACCCCGGCGATGACGAGGAGCGACTCCGGCGCGACGATGAGCGTGATGCCGGTGAGCGGCAGCATCACGATCGCCGCGGTGACCGCCGAGCCGATCGCGGTGATGCGCAGCGGCGACATCACCGCACGGCGTCGCGCGGCATCCATGGTGGCCACCGGCATGCCGAGCATGTCGAGGCTGCGGTACAGCTCGCCGCGGTCGAGGATGCCCGCCGCCTGGTTGACGCCCACCGAGCAGGCGACCATGAGGAACGAGCCGACCACGGTGATGAGGATGCCCGTGCGGATGTCGGTCACGAGCAGCTGCGACTCGGCGTCGCCCTCCGCGCCCATGACGCCGAGCACCGCGACGCCCGTCCCCGCGAACACGGCCATGAAGCTCGTCATCGCGACGCCGCCGACCTGCCGCCACGCGCCCTTCGGGGACTCGAGCACGGTGCGTGCGGCGAGCAACCGCGCCGGCGTCTTCGCACGACTCGCCTGGCCGCGAGCGACGAGGCGGATCACCCACGGGCCGATGAGGTTCAGCACGGCGAGGGAGGCGCCGAACGCGACGGCGAGCATGCCGAGGATCACCATCGTGGTGGGCGCGACCCGCAGCACGGCCATGAGGCCGAAGGCGAGCGCCACGACGCCGACGCCGATCACGACGCGCACCCAGTGCAGGCGCGGCGCCTCCTGGCGGGTGCGCACGCCGAGCGGCGAGATCACGACCTGCCGCAGCCCGAGCACCGCGCTGAGCGCGGCGAGCGCGGCGATCCCGAACGGCACGGCGACGAGCACCGGCCACGGCAGCAGCACCCCGGAAGCCGAGAGCGGCTCGCCGCGGAACTCGATGAGCCCGAGCAGCGGCACCACGGCCAGGTACACGACCACGCCGGCGACCGCGCCGACGGCGGCGAGCACGGCGGATTCGATCACGGCGAGCGCAGACACGGCCGCCGGCGTCGCGCCGAGCAGGCGCAGGGTGGCGAGCCGGTCGTCGCGGCGCCGCGCGGACAGTCGGGCGGCCGCACCGCCGAGCGACACGAGCGGCACGACGAGCAGCACCAGCGCGATGACCGCGAGCGCCTGGTAGAGCACGCCCTCGTCGTCGGTCCAGGTCCAGAACGCCTGCGCGCCGCCGATCACGGTGAGCAGCAGGGCCGTCACGATGCCGAAGGCGGTGACGGGCAAGGCGGATGCCGCTGCGCCGGCCGTTCCCGGCCGCGCCAGCAGCCACGCGACCCGCGCGATCATGCCGACACCCGCTCGCCGACGATGCGGCCATCGCGCATGTCGACGATGCGCGAGCAGCGCCCGGCCACCTCGGCGTCGTGCGTGACCAGGATGAGCGTGCGGCCCTGTCCCGTGGTCGAGTCGAGGAGCGCCCGCATCACGTCGGCCGAGGTCGCGGAGTCGAGGGCACCCGTCGGCTCGTCGGCGAAGACCACGGATGCCCCGGTCACCTGCGCGCGGGCGATGGCGACGCGCTGCGCCTGGCCGCCCGAGAGCTGGCCGATGCGGCGGTCCTCCATGCCCGCGAGGCCGAGGGCGGCGAGCCAGCCTCGGCCGTGCTCCTCGGCGCGGGCGCGCGGCATCCCGTTGAGCATGAGTGCGAGCGCGACGTTCTCGACCGCCGTGAGCTCCGGGATGAGGAGCCCCTGCTGGAAGACGAACCCGAACGCCTCCCGGCGGAGTCGGGAACGTTCGCGCTCGCCGAGTCCCGTGACCTCCACCCGTCCGGCGCCGGACACGAAGCCGACCGTCCCGGCGTCCGGGCGGGTGATCCCCGCGAGGCAGTGCAGCAGCGTCGTCTTGCCCGAACCCGACGCGCCCATGATGGCGAGCGACTCGCCCGTGCGCACCGAGAGGTCGACGCCCGCGAGCGCGCGTGTCGATCCGAATGACCTGCTGAGGCCCGCTGCCTCGATCACGAATGAACTCATGCTCCGAGCCTCTCGTGGCGGGCGCCGGCACGCGTCGGACCGCAGGCGGATTCGAGGGGGCCCGGGTCATCCTCGAGGATGACCTCGAGGCGTCGTGCGGCGCGACACCCGCTCCCCCGAACGGATGCCGCGCCGCAGTCATTCGCGCCCGCAGGTCAGCGCGGCGTGGCCCGCCGGATCACGACGTAGCCGCCGATGGCGAACACCAGCGCGAGACCGAGCACGACGGTGAACACGCCCACGACGCCGATGCTGCCGAACCACGTGAAGATCGCCGGCCAGCTCTGGGTGAGGGTCGCGATGGCGACGCCGCCGAGTGCGAGGGCGATCGCGCCGAAGGCGAGGACCAGCATGCCGCGCATCCGCCACCGCAGGAACACCGTCGTGACGCTCGCCCCGATGAAGAGCACGAAGAGCTGGAGCGCGAACGTCGTGTAGAAGTCGACGAGCCAGCCGCCCTGCCCGTACCACAGCGAATCGAACATCGAGACCTTCAGCCACCAGCCGTTCGTCAGCTTCTCGAGCTGCACGAGCGTGGCGATGGCGATGGCGTTCAGCAGCGAGACGATCCCGAACATCAGGCCCGTGCCGAGCCAGAAGTCCCGCCGCGTGGCACCGAATCCCAGTGCGAACGACATCGTCAGGCCGATGGCCTGGACGCCGACGGCCACGAGGTACCACTGGGGTGAGAGCACCGCCCAGCTGTAGCGCATACCCTCGCCCATCTTCACGGTGTCCGCACCGGCGGCTCCGGCGATGATGCCGATGATGATCATCACGAGCCAGGCGGCGCCGAGGATGATCCACGGGATGCCGAAGAACACCGAGGGGGTCACCGCGTGGAGGCGGACGACGCGCCAGATCTCGCCGACCCTCGAGCGCGGCTCCGTGCGGACGGTCGGCTGTTCGAGCACGGCGGTCATGCTGCGACCTCCTGTTCGGTCGTGCCGGCGCGGAGGTCCGCTCCGGTGAGGTGGACGATGAGCTGCTGGAGCGAGACCGGTGCGAGCTCGAGGCCGAGCTCGGCGGCCCGGACGCGGTCGGCCCGGTCGAGCCGGCCGTCGATGGTGACGGAGGCCAGGCCGCCGAGGCCCTCGCGCCCGATCACCGCCCGGTCGGCGACGAACGACTCGACCGCCGCCCGGCCGCCCGCGACGGTGGTGGCCGAACCGCGCACCTCGTCGGCATCGCGGTCGAGCAGGATCCGGCCCTGGTCGATGATGAGCAGGTGCTCGAGGAGGTTGGCCACCTCGTCGATCAGGTGCGTCGAGAGCACGATCGTGCGGGGGTGCTCGGTGTAGTCCTCGAGGAGCCGATCGTAGAAGATCTGCCGTGCGACGGCGTCGAGGCCCAGGTAGGGCTCGTCGAAGAACGTCAGCGGCGCTCGGGAGGCGAGACCGACGATGACGCCCACCGCCGAGAGCTGGCCCCGCGAGAGCTTCTTGATGTAGCGCTTGAGCGGGAGCCGGAAGTCGTGCACGAGTCGGTCGGCGAACGCGGCATCCCAGTTCTCGAAGAACCACGGTGCGGCCTTCAGCACGTGCGCGGCGTTGAAGGCGTCGGGGTACCGCTGGGATTCCGCGATGAAGCACAGCCGTCGAAGGACGTCGGCGTGCTCCGCCGGAGTGCGGCCGAACACCTCCAGCTCGCCGTCGTTCGGGAAGATCTGGCCGGTCAGCATCTGCATCACGGTGGTCTTGCCGGCGCCGTTCCGCCCGAGGAGACCGTAGATGCGGTTCTCCTCGAGCGTGAAGTCGACGGCGTCAACGGCCGTGAACGAGCCGTATCGCTTGGTGAGTCCGCTGGCGCGGACCACGGTGCGGGTCATGACTGGATCCTTTCCGCGCGGAGGAGTCCCGCGAGTTCGTCGATGTCGATGCCGAGCTTCTCGGCCTCGATGATGAGCGGCCTGATGTACTCGGTGGCGAAGTCGGCCCGTCGACGCTCGATGAGACGGTCCCTGGCCCCGGGGGTCACGAACATGCCGATCCCCCGTCGCTTCGCCACGATGCCGTCGTCGACAAGGCGATTCACCCCTTTCAGTGCGGTTGCCGGATTGATGCGGAAGAACGTCGCGAACTCGTTCGTCGAGGGAATCTGCTCGTCCTCCCTGAGGACGCCGTCGATGATGTCGTTCTCGACCTGTTCTGCGATCTGGATGAAGATCGGTCGCGATTCGTCCATGCCGGCCTATCTGGTCGTGTACCGAACCTCGTTGGTTCATTACTTATGTAACTAACCAACCATGTACCCTCGCCCGTGTCAAGGCCGCGCTGGATCGCGTGCATCGAGAACTGCGTGCCACCCCGGATGTCGCGTACCACCGACGCGCGATACGGTCCGGTTGAGGGCTCGCTCCGAGCCCGCAGGCCCGGGAAGGTACCGCCATGACCATCGTTGCCGCCATCATCCTGCTCGCCAGCGCGGCAGCCCTCATCGTGGGGGCGTCACTGCCGCAGCTCTACCCGATCTGGATGGCTCGAGAGGTGGACACCATCGGGATCGTCCACGACAACCTGCGAGTCTGGCAGGTCGACACCGCCTTCTTCCTCGTCAGCGCGGTCGGAGCGGCTGTCGGTGCGTGCCTGCTGTTCGGCGGCGTCGGGGGCGAGGGGACTGCGCTCGCGCTGACCTCGCTGATCCTGCTCGGGATCGGCACGACGCTCTGGTGCGTGAACCTGGCGTTCAGGTTCAGCACGACGGCGGCCGTCGCCCGAGACCTCGGCGGGGCCACACCGCAGTGGTATCCGTACCTCGTTCGATTGTCGGTCGCGCTCTGGCACGTCGCGGCGATCTTCCTGGGACTCGTCCTGATCGGCCTCGGTGTCCTGATCCTCGTGTTCGACCTCCTCGATGCGTGGAGCGGGTGGGTGACGCTGGGCGTCGCGGCGGTGCACTGGGGCATACTGGCCGCGACCCGGGACGCACCGCCGCTCTTCTTCTACCTCACCCCCGCCGCGTGGGGCATCGCCGCTCTCACGTGACGCTCGGCCGGGGCCGACGTGCCACTCAGGCGGCGGACGATGCCCGAGCTCGGCGGCGCGGCATCCGGAGCCGGCCCTGGGCGAGCAGGATGCCGAGGAGCACGAGCACGGCGCCGACCGGCTCGTGCCAGCTGAACCGCTCGGCGAGCAGCAGTACGCCCAGCACCACGCCGACGACCGGGGTCACGTACGTGACCGTCGAGGTGCCGGTCGGCCCCCAGGCCCGCAGCACGTTGATGTTCCAGATGTAGGCGAGGCCCGTGCCGAGCACGCCGAGCGCCAGTAGCGAGCCGACGATGGTCCAGTCGAGGTCGACCGGCGAGAGGGCGAGCCACGGCGTGAGCACGAGCATCACCACTGCCGAGACGCCGATCGAGAGGAACGCGAACGTCGCGGGGGCGATCGGGCGCTGGCTGAGGAAGCGGCGCTGGTAGCCGAACGTGAAGCCGTAGCACGCGGTGGCGACCAGGCACGCGAGCTGCCCGGCGAGGCTGCCGGTGAGCGCCGAGTACTGCCATGGTCCGATCACGACGATGACCCCCAGGATGCCGACGCCCACGCCGACCCAGCGGCTGAGCCCGAGGCGCTCGACGCGGAACACGAGGGTGGCCATGAGCGCGGTCATGATCGGGGTGGTGGCGTTGTAGATCGACGCGAGGCTCGACGAGACGTACTGCTCGGCCCAGGCGAAGCACAGGTAGGGGATGACGCACGTCGTGAGCGACACGACGAGGAAGTGCAGCCAGACCACGCGCTCGCGCGGCAGTACCGGACCGGGCGTGCCATCGACCCGCGGCACGCGCGGACGTGTGATCAGCACGATCGCACCGAGGGCGAGGGCACCGAGCACGGTGCGCGACCATGCCACCTGGCCGAACGAGACGCCCTCGAGCGCGACCTTCATGAAGAGGAAGCTGGCCCCCCACACCACGCCCATCGCGAGGAACTGCACCCACGTCGACAGCCGCCCGGATCGATTCGGTGCGGATGCCGCGACGGCGGCCTGACGGGTGGTGCTGGTGCTCACCGGTCGAGCGTATGCCCGACGGGTGACGCGCGTGGAGGGTCGGCGGGGTGCTTGTCCGGAATCCGCCGGAGGACGGCAGGATGATCCGGTCGGCCCGACCCGGGTCCACCCTGATGACCGGTGAGGCCGCGCGGGAGTAGCCTGCTGCCGTAACGGTTCCGGGTCTGGAGCCCCCGGGACCGCCGGGAGCCTCTGATGAGCGCGATCATCGAGCTGGAGATCGGACCCGGCGAGGAGCCGGGCACGTGGAACGTCCGCGTCCTCCGATCGGCAGGGGCGGATGCGGCATCCGCGTCGTTCAGCCTGGACGTCGACGCCCTCATCTCCCGGCTGCCCTTCATGGACTCCACCGTGCTCGCCTCGGCCGTCCCCGCACGGCGGGTCCTGACCGAGGGCGAGACCGAGGTTCAGCGCGTGGGCACCGAGCTGTTCTCCGCGGTCTTCGCCGGCGAGGTCGAGGAGGCGTACCGCACGAGCCGCGCGGTCGCCAAGGAGCGCGGCGAGAGCCTGCAGGTGCGGCTCCGGCTCGTCGCGCCCACGCTCGCAGCCCTGCCCTGGGAGGCGCTGTTCGACCCCGAGGCGGGCGTGTACGTCTGCCGCAAGGAGCCGCTCATCCGGCAGATCCCCACGACGGACGTGATGGAACCGCTGAGCCTCGAACCGCCGCTGCGCGTGCTGGCGATGGTCGCGGCGCCCGGCGACCTGCCGGCGATCGACGCCGGGGCGGAGCGTGTGCGCCTCGAGGCGGCGCTCCGGCCGCACATCGCCCGGGGCCGGATCCTCGTCGAGTGGCTCGACGAGGTCACCTGGAGCAACGTGCACGAGAAGCTGCTCTCGGCGCCGTGGCACGTGCTCCACTTCGTGGGGCACGGATCCTACGATGCGTCGTCCGACGAGGGGGTGCTCGCGTTCGTCGGCTCCGGCGGGCGGGCGGAGTACGTCGACGCCTCGGCGCTCGCCGACCTGCTCGACCAGGCTGAGCCGACGCCCCGCCTGGTCGTGATCAACTCGTGCATGTCGGGCGCAGCGAGCACGGACGAGCTGTACTCCGGCACGGCTGCGGCGCTCGTCAACAGCGGCATCAACGCCGTCGCCGCGATGCAGTTCACGATCAGCGACGCGGCGGCGGTCGCGTTCTCGCAGGGCTTCTACTCCGCCCTCGCCTACGGCCGCCGCATCGACGAGGCGGTCGTGAGCGGTCGGATCGCGATCCTCGGCCTCGGCAGGGACACGCTCGAGTGGGTCACGCCGGTGCTCTGCCTGCGCGGCGACGACACGCGCCTGTTCATCCTGCCGCCCAGCCCGGCGGACGCGGAGGACGCGGAGGACGCAGCGGGAGCCGAGCACGCGGCGGGCGCCGCGGCCATCCCGGGAGGCCCCGATGCCCCGCCGGAGCCCCGACCGAAGCCCGACCCGCGCCGAGTCGGCCTGATCGCCGCCGTGGCGGCCGGGGCCGCGCTGCTCCTCGGCATCGGCGGCACGGTCGCGGTGATGGCCGCCTTGGGCGGTGGCGGTGGCGCAGACGGGGGTTCCGGCGCCGCCGACGTCGGGGCGCAGACCCTCCCCGCCCGCATCGACGTCGCGGGCGACACGGTGTGGACCCCCACCGGCCTCGACTGCGCCGGCGGCCAGCGGCTCCTGCTCACGGCGTCGGGGGAGGTCGAGGTGGACGACCTCGGCGGCATCGCGCTGACGCCGGAGGGCGCCCAGCAGCAGTACTCGACGATCAACCCGCAGCCGTACGCGTCGTACGCCTCGCTCATCGGCCGCGTCGGCGACGGCGGCATGCCGTTCGTGGTCGGATCCCGGCTCGCGATGGAGTGCCCCGGCGACGGCGACCTCCAATTGGGCGTCAACGACCCGGATCCCGCCCAGAACGTCGGCCAGTTCTCCGTGCAGGTCTCGGATGTCACCGTCGACCCGACGATCACGCTCGACGCCCTCACCCCGATCACGGTCGACGTGCCGGCCGACGCCGGCGACTGGACGTCCACGGGGATCACGTGCGTGCCGGGGGCCACCTATTCGATCTGGGCTGACGGGGTGATCACGTGGGGGGAGGATCAGGAGCTCACGGCGGTGAACCCCGACGGAACGGAGCTGTTCGCCGAGCAGGACAACGACGCGACCGCGAACCTGCCTGGCCTGGAGGCCGCGCAACATGGATCTCTCGTCGGCGCCATCGGCGGCCTGCCGCCGTACGTCGGACTCGGCACCGACACGTACGTCGACTGCTATGCCGGCGGCGGCCGGATCGGTGAGCTCGTGCTGGGCCTGAACGACCTGGACCGCGCCGACAACACCGGCGGGTTCACGGTCACCCTGTCCCGCATCACCGGCCCGTCGGGCTGAACACCGCCGTCGAGGCATCCGACCCGTGACGAGCGGGAGCGCCCCTCGACGATCATCATGACCGCGCAGTCCGTGCTACCCCTGACGCTGCCGGGATCCGGCGACGCTACCCTGCCGATGAAAATGCGTCGGCACGCTGTGCCGCCCAGGGGGCGTGAGATGAGTGCGATCATCGAGGTCGAGATCGGTCCCGGAGCAGATCCGGGCACGTACGACGCTCGCGTGATCCGCGCGCCCGGAGGTGCGCCGGGACGACTGAACTTCTCCCTGGACATCGATTCGATTCTCGAACGCCTTCCGACTGTGGAGGCCGTAGTCCTCGCTTCGGCCGTGTCGGCACGGCGAACCCTCACGGCGAACGAGTCGGAGATCCACCGTCTCGGCGGCTAGTTGTTCGCCTCGACCTTTGCAGGCGACGTCGGCACCGCCTTCCGAACCGGCCAGGCCGTCGCCCGCGAGCGAGGCACGAGCCTCCAGGTCCGCCTCCGGCTCACCGACCCTTCCCTCGCGGCACTGCCCTGGGAGGCGATGTTCGATCCCGTCGACGGAGTGTACGTGTGCCGCAAGGAGCCGCTCATCCGCTACGTCGAGACGCCGAGATCGAACGAAGCCCTTCGCGTCGAACCGCCGCTGCGCATCCTGGGCATCATCTCCGCGCCGCGCAACCTGCCTCGAATCGACACCTCGTCCGAGCGCGATCGACTCGAGCGCGCACTCGGTTCCCACCTCGCAGCAGGTCGGGTCACCATCGACTGGCTCGAGGAGGCGACATGGGCGAACGTTCACGAGAGACTCCTCTCCGGACGATGGCACGTGCTCCACTTCGTCGGACACGGGGACTACGACCATGCCGCCGGTGAGGGCGTCCTCGCGCTGGTCGGAGAGGGCGGACGCGCGGAGTACGTCGATGCGAGCGTGTTCGCCGACCTGATCGACGAAGCGGAGCCGACGCCCCGACTCGTCGTCCTGAACTCCTGCGCCTCCGGAGCGTCGGGCGACACGGAGTTGTTCGCCGGCACGGCGTCAGCCCTGGTGCGCAGCGGTGTCCAAGCGGTCGCGGCGATGCAGTTCACGGTCAGCGATCCGGCCGCGCTGGAGTTCTCGCGCGGCTTCTACTCGGCGCTCGCGAACGGGCGAGGGGTCGATGAAGCGGTGCGCAGCGGACGGATCGCGATCCTGGGTCTCGGTCGGTTCACCCTGGAGTGGGTCACGCCCGTGCTGTACCTTGCGGGCGACGATGCACACCTCTTCGACATCGACGCGGCCGCCGTGCCGGCGCTCGTGACCGCTCCGCCCCCGCCCACACCTGCCCCGATTGCCGAGCCCAGCCCCGAACCGGAGCCCGAACCGGAGCCCGAACCCGGGCTCGAATCGGCGCCCGAACCCGAACCGGCGCCCGAACCCGAACCGGCGCCCGAACCCGAACCGGCGCCCGAACCCGAGCCGGCGCCCGAACCGGAGCCCGAACCCGAGCCCGAACCCACAGCAGACGCCGAATCGGGGCCGGGGCGCGAGCCCGCCGAGCTGCCACCCACGTACGCACACCCCGATGTCCCGCCAGCACCCGGTCGCAGGTCGTCGCGGAAGCGCCGGCTCGTGCTCCTCATCGCTGGCGCGGCGGCACTCGTCGGGATCGGGACCGCCGTGGTATTCGCACTTGGCGGCTCGAGGTCGAGCGGGGGCGCGGTCGTGGGGGATGGCCCGTCCGAACCGGACCCACCGATGACCTTCACGATGCCGGGGAGCATCCCGTGGACCTCGACCGGCGTCGAATGCACCGGCGGGAGCGCCCTCGAGATCACGGCCACGGGGACCGTGACCGATGAGTCGGACCCGTCGGCACCGGTGACGCCCGACGGACTCGACGACGTCGCCCGCCGTCAGGCGAACCTGCCCGCACTACCCGACGCCAATGCCCTCGCCCTGGTGGGTCGGGTCGGCGAGGACCAGCCGTACTTCGTGATCGGCAGCGACTTCACCGGCATCTGCCCTGCCTCCGGCCCGCTCGATATCGGACTCAACGACACGGCGACCAGTGGCAACGGCGGATCGTTCGAGGTCACCGCGACCATGACGCCGAGCAACGGTGTCGGCAATTACTTCGTCGAACCCGTGCCCGGAGACTCGACCTGGTCGCAGGCAGCCGTCACCTGCGAGGCAGGCGACCGGATCCACTTCATGGCCAGCGGGCGGGTACTGCTCGGAGGGGCGCCGGACCGAGTCGCCGGACCCGACGGACGGCCGGGGGACGACGCATCCTCGAACCTCCCCGGGCTCGAGTCGGCTCCACCCGGGGCGTTGATCGGGCGATTCGGTGACGCCCCGCCGTTCCTCATCGGTTCGTCGTCGTCGGTGGCGTGCCCGGGCGGCACCGAGTACTGGCTCGACCTGGCTCTGGGGATCAACGACGCGGGCCCGGATGTCGCCTACAACACCGGAACGTTCACGGTCGCGGTCGTGCCCCTCACCGAGACGGATCCGTCCGAATCGGACTGACGACCGTCGAGGCATCCGACCGTGACGAGCGGGGGGCGACCGACCTAGGCTGGCCCGCATGACCAGCCAATTCGACGTCATCGTCCTCGGCGCGGGCCCCGGCGGCTACGTTGCCGCGATCCGCGCCGCGCAGCTCGGCCTGAAGGTGGCCGTCATCGAGGAGAAGTACTGGGGCGGAGTGTGCCTCAACGTGGGCTGCATCCCCTCGAAGGCGCTGCTGCGAAATGCCGAGCTCGCGCACATCTTCCACGACCAAGCCGCCACGTTCGGCATCTCGGGCGACGTGCAGTTCGACTTCGGTGCCGCCTTCGACCGAAGTCGTCAGGTGTCCGAGAAGCACGTCAAGGGCGTGCACTTCCTCATGAAGAAGAACGGGATCACCGAGTTCGACGGCCGAGGCACGTTCCGTGACGCGAACACCATCGACGTCGCGAAGTCCGACGGCTCGACCGAGACGGTCTCCTTCCGCAATGCGATCATCGCGACGGGCTCTCGCGTCCGGCTCCTGCCCGGCGTGCAGTTGTCGCAGAACGTCGTCACCTACGAGGAGCAGATCCTCACCCGCGACCTGCCCCGTTCGATCGCGATCGTCGGCGCGGGCGCGATCGGCATGGAGTTCGCGTACGTGCTGCGCAACTACGGCGTCGAGGTCACCGTCATCGAGTTCCTCGACCGCGCCCTCCCCAACGAGGACGTCGAGGTCTCGAAGGAGATCACGCGGCAGTACCGCAACCTCGGCATCCCGATCCTCGCCTCGACGAAGGTCGAGACCGTCGTCGACAACGGCTCATCCGTCACCGTGTCGTACACCGGCGCCGACGGCAACCCCGGCTCGCTCGAGGTCGACAAGGCGCTCATCTCCGTCGGCTTCGCGCCGAACGTCGAGGGCTTCGGGCTCGAGAACGCCGGCGTGCAGCTCACCGAGCGCGGTGCGATCGCCATCGACGAGCGGATGCGCACGAACGTGCCGCACATCTACGCCATCGGCGACGTCACCGCCAAGCTCATGCTCGCGCACGTGGCCGAGGCGCAGGGCGTCGTCGCGGCCGAGACCATCGGCGACGCCGAGACGCTCGAGCTCGGCGACTACCGGATGATGCCCCGCGCGACCTTCTGCTCGCCGCAGGTCGCGAGCTTCGGCCTCACCGAGCAGCAGGCCCGCGACGAGGGCTACGACGTGGTCGTCGCGAAGTTCCCGTTCACCGCGAACGGCAAGGCGAACGGCCTCGGCGACCCGGTCGGCTTCGTGAAGCTCGTGGCCGACAGGCAGTACCTCGAGCTGCTCGGCGGTCACCTCATCGGCCCGGATGTCTCGGAGTTGCTGCCCGAGCTGACACTCGCGCAGAAGTGGGACCTCGGCGCGCTCGAGCTCGCCCGCAACGTGCACACCCATCCGACCCTGTCGGAGGCGCTGCAGGAGGCGTACCACGGCCTCGTGGGCCACATGATCAACATGTAGAACGATCTGCGGACCCCCGGGCGTCGACTCCCGGCGGTGACGCGTCTCGAGTCGCAGCACACTGATCTGGAAGGGCGACCATGAACGGATTCCTGATCGGCCTCGGCGTCCTGATGATCGTCGTCGGCGGCGTCTGGACCTTGCAGGGCGTGGGCGTGCTGCCCGGCTCCGTCATGAGCGGGGTGGCGCTGTGGGCGATCCTGGGGCCGGTCGTGGCACTCATCGGCGTGGCCCTGCTCGTCTGGGGCATCGCACGGCGACGCCGCAACGCCCGGGGCTAGGCGGCATCGCACGGCGGCGGTGCCGCTGACGCGGCGACGCGCGACGAAGGGGCGGATGCTGCGACTCGACGTCGCGGCATCCGCCCCGGGTGTTCCATCGACGCGGCTGGGCAGGCGTTCCTGCCGTGTCGAAGGTGATCCGGCGGCGGGGACTTCCCAGCTCCCGCCGCCGGAACCCTAGTGCTGGACCGCCTTCTCGGCGCCGACGCCGGTGAGCGAGCGCACCTCCATCTCGGACTGCTTGGCCGGGTCCTCGGTGCTCTTGTCGAGCACGGTGCCGAGCCAGCCGAGGAAGAAGGCCAGCGGGATCGAGATGATGCCGGGGTTCGACAGCGGCACGATGTCGAAGTCGGCGCCCGGGATCATCGAGGTGGGGGTGCCCGAGACGACGGGCGAGAGCGCGATGAGGATGATCGCCGACGCGAGTCCGCCGTACATGCTCCAGAGCGCGCCCCTGGTGGTGAATCGCTTCCAGAAGAGCGAGTACACGATGGTGGGCAGGTTGGCGGATGCCGCGACCGCGAACGCGAGCGCCACGAGGAACGCGACGTTCTGGCCGTTGGCCCCGATGCCGCCGATGATCGCGATGATGCCGATCACGACGACCGTGCGACGGGCCACCTTGACCTCGGCGCCGGCCTCGGGCCTGCCCTTCTTCACGACGCTCGCGTAGATGTCGTGGGCGAAGGAGGCCGCCGCGGTGATGGTGAGGCCGGCGACGACCGCGAGGATCGTCGCGAACGCGATCGCCGCGATGAGGCCCAGCAGGATCGGCCCGCCGAGCTCGAACGCGAGCAGCGGCGCGGCCGAGTTGGCGCCGCCGGGAGCCGCGGCGATGGCCTCGGGTCCGATGAGCGCCGCGGCTCCGTAGCCGAGCACGAGGGTGAACACGTAGAAGATGCCGATGAGCCAGATGGCCCAGACGACCGACTTGCGGGCCTCCTTCGCCGAGGGCACCGTGTAGAAGCGCATCAGCACGTGCGGCAGGGCCGCGGTGCCGAGCACGAGTGCCAGGCCGAGCGAGAGGAAGTCGAGCTTCGCGATCTCGGACACGCCGTACTTGAGGCCCGGGTCGAGGATCGCCGGGTTGCCGGCGGTCGCGACCGCGTTGTCGAGCAGCGTCGAGAAGCTGAAGCCGTTGATCGCGAGCACCCACACGGTCATCACCGCGGCGCCCGCGATGAGCAGGCCCGCCTTGATGATCTGGACCCAGGTGGTGCCCTTCATGCCGCCGATGAGCACGTAGAGGATCATCAGGCCGCCGACCACGGTGATGACGACGCCCTGGCCGACCTTGTCGCCGATGCCGAGCAGCAGCGACACGAGCCCGCCGGCGCCGGCCATCTGCGCGAGCAGGTAGAAGAAGCACACGACGAGGGTGGTGGTCGCCGCGGCGATGCGCACGGGCTTCTGCTTCAGCCGGAACGAGAGCACGTCGGCCATCGTGAATCGGCCGGTGTTGCGCAGCAGCTCGGCGACGAGCAGCAGCGCGACGAGCCATGCCACGAGGAAGCCGATCGAGTAGAGGAACCCGTCGTAGCCCGTGACCGCGATCGCCCCGACGATGCCGAGGAAGGAGGCCGCCGACAGGTAGTCGCCGGCGATGGCCGCGCCGTTCTGGCCGCCGGTAAACGAACGGCCCGCCGCGTAGTAGTCGGACGCGGTCTTGTTGTTGCGGCTCGCGCGGAACACGATGATCATCGTGATCGCGACGAACGCGCCGAAGATGGCGATGTTCAGCCAGGGGTCGCCGGGCGACGTGGCGGCTGCCTCGAAGGGTCGCATCAGCGGGTCACCCCCGCGGTGACGGATGCCGCGGCGGCATCCGCCTCGATCTCCTCGCGGATCTCGGTGGCGAGCGGGTCGAGGCGCCGGTTGGCGAAGTGCACGTACCAGGTGGTCACGGCGAACGTCGTGACGACCTGCGCGAGGCCGAGGAGCATCGCCATGTTGATGCTGCCGAACACGGGCGTCGACATGAAGTCGTGCGCGTAGCTCGCGAGCAGCACGTAGGCGAGGTACCACGCGAGGCACGCGCCGAGCACGGGGAACACGAAGCTCCGGTGCGTGCGGCGAAGGGTCTGGAACTCGGGTGATTGCTGGACCGCGCGGTAGTCGACGTCGAGTGGGGTCGTCGTCTCCGCGCTCAGGGCTTCGTTGCCCATGGCGTCTCTCCTTCGAGGGGGGTCTCGGCGGGCCGTTCGCCGCGCCGGTGCGCTGTGCCGTCGTGGCCGGCGGGCAGTGCAGTGGCACCATGCTGGCGCTCGCTCCGGGCCGCCGGGGGGCCGTGCCGCTCGTCGTCGGTGAACGGCGTCCATCCTGCGACGAACGGCGATTCGGCGACGACGAACGACGGCTACGCTGACCTGCATGCCCGAGTCGATGTTGCTCGCCGCTGCCGCCGGCGTCGTCGCGGGGGCGCTGGCGGTCGGCGTGGTGCTGCTGTTGCGACGCCTCGTGGTGGCATCGAGAGAACTCGGCACCGACGTGGAGCGGGCGACGTACCAGACGCTCCACCTGGCCAGCCGTGCGGCGAAGCACCTGCGGGGCGGCATCGACGAGGTCGACGCGATGCGGGCGGGCCGCTACCTCCGGGCCCTCCTCGGCTGCGAGTCGCTCGCACTGGTCGACCGCGCGGGTGGCGTCACGGTCGAGGGCGACGACGCGGTCCGCTCGGTCGCCGGCCGCCTGGCGGCCGAGGCGAGCGCGTCGGGCAAGTCGCAGGTGCAGCGGCGCATCCCGTTGGGCGACGGCGAGACGGATGCCGTGGCGGCACCGATCCTCGCCGACGGACGGGCAGTCGGGGCGATCGTCGCGTTCGCGGCGCCCGTGCGCGCCGGGCTCGTGCGCGCGACCGGGGAGGTCGCGGACTGGGTCGCCGCCCAGGTCGAGCTGGGCGAGCTCGACGCGTCGCGAGCGGCCCTCGCGGAGGCAGAGGTGCGCGCCCTGCGCGCGCAGATCAGCCCGCACTTCATCTACAACTCGCTCAACGCGATCGCGTCGTTCATCAACACGGATCCGGCACAGGCCCGGGAGCTGGTGCTCGAGTTCGCCGACTTCACGCGCTACTCGTTCCGCAGGCACGGCGACTTCACGACGGTCGCCGAGGAGCTCCGCTCGATCGACAGCTACCTGCGCCTCGAGCGTGCGCGGTTCGGCGACCGGCTGAAGGTGACGCTGCAGGTCGCCCCCGAGGTGCTCTCCACGGTGGTGCCGTTCCTGTCCATCCAGCCGCTCGTCGAGAACGCGGTGCGGCACGGGCTCGAGTCGAAGGAGGGCGGCGGCCGCATCACGATCACCGCCGAGGACTCCGGCGCCTTCGCCGAGATCAGCGTTGAGGACGACGGTGTCGGCATCGACCCCGCGGTGCTCGAGTCGGTGCTCGCGGGCGGTGCGCCCGGCGAGCACGTGGGCCTGCGCAACGTCGACGCGCGCCTCCGGCAGGTCTACGGCGAGGAGCACGGGCTCGTCGTCGAGACCAACGTGGGGGCGGGCACGCTCGTGCGCATGCGCGTGCCGAAGTCGCAGCCCGGCCGCGTCGCGGCATCCGCCGACGCCGCCCTCGGGCCCGATGGGAGACTGGAACGGTGACCATCAGCGTGCTCATCGCCGACGACGAGCAGCCCGCGATCGACGAGCTGGCGTTCCTGCTCGGCCAGGATCCGCGCATCGGGATCATCCACCAGGCCGCCTCGGGCGCGGAGGCCATCCGCCTGCTCACGCGCGAGCCCGTGGACGCGGCCTTCCTCGATATTCACATGCCCGGCCTCACCGGGTTCGACCTCGCCCGCGCGATGCAGCGCTTCGAGCGCCGCCCCGCCCTGGTGTTCGTGACCGCCGACGAGGAGGGGGCCCTCGAGGCCTTCGACCTCGCGGCGGTCGACTACCTCCTGAAGCCGGTGCGCACCGAGCGCCTGCACCGCTCGGTCACCCGTATCGTCGAGGCGTTGAAGGCGGCATCGGCTCCGGCCGCCGGCGCCGCGGCGTCCGAGCAGCAGCCCGAGGTGATCGCCGTGACCCTCGGCGGCACCACCCGCATGATCCGCCGCGACGAGGTGCGGTACGTGCAGGCGCAGGGCGACTACGCGCGCCTGCACACCGAGGAGGCGAGCTACCTCGTGCGCGTGCCGATGTCCGACCTCGAGCGGCAGTGGTCCGAGGCGTTCGTGCGCATCCACCGCTCGTACCTCGTGGCGATCGGGCACCTCACCCGCATCCGCCTCGGCGGCGACCACCCGAGCGTGGTGGTCGGGGCGGCCGAGCTGCCCGTGAGCCGCCGGCTGCTGCCCGCCCTGCGGGAACGGCTCGAGGCGGCGACGATCCGGCCGCGGCCATGAGCGACGAGCGAGCGGATGCCGCGGGGCCGGCGCCCGATCCACGCGAGCCGGCCGGCGAGCGAGCGGATGCCCCGCCCGCGCGCGTGCGCGTGACCGCCCGGAGCGCGGGCTCCGCTGCGGCATCCGCACGGCCGGCCCTGATCACGGGCAGCGACGCCCCCACGAGCGACATCGCCGGGGTCTACGTGCGCTCGCTGATCCGCTCGCAGCTGCGGCTCGGGATCGTGTTCGCCGTCGGCTTCGCCGTGGCGACCGCGTCGTTCGTCATGGCGATCGCGGTCGTGCCGGAGCTCGACGCCACGTTCGTGCTCGGCGTTCCGCTGTCGTGGCTCCTCCTCGGCGTCGGGGTCTACCCGCTCGCGATCACCGTCGGCGGCCTCTACGTGCGAGCCGCCTCGCGGAACGAGGCCCGCTACCGCTCGCTCACGGAGGACGAGTGAACCCCGCCATCGGCTACGCCGCGATCACGGTGGTGGCCGTCGCCTCGGCGCTCATCGGGTTCTACGGGCTGCGCGTCTCGCGCACGACGAGCGACTTCTACGTCGCGTCCCGCACCGTGCGACCGTGGTGGAACGCCTCGGCGATCGGCGGCGAGTACCTCTCGGCGGCGTCGTTCCTCGGCATCGCCGGGCTCATCCTGCTCACCGGGTCGGCGGCGCTGTGGTTCCCGATCGGGTACACGGCGGGCTACCTCATGCTGCTGCTGTTCGTGGCGGCCCCGCTGCGCCGTTCGGGCGCGTACACGATCCCCGACTTCACCGAGGCGCGGCTCGAGTCGGAGTGGGCCCGCCGGGTCACGAGCCTGCTCGTGATCGTGATCGGCTGGTTCTACATCGTGCCGCAGCTCCAGGGCGCGGCACTGACGGTGCGCATCACGACCGGCCTGCCGGCGTGGGCGGGGTCGCTCGCGGTCGCGGTCATCGTGGCCGTCGTCGTGGCGGCCGGCGGCATGCGCTCGATCACGTTCGTGCAGGCGTTCCAGTTCTGGCTGAAGCTGACCGCCCTCGCGGTGCCGGTGATCGCACTGCTGCTCGTGGTGAACGGGGGCGAGCCGCCCGCGCAGCTGACGCCGGCCGAGGCGTTCCCTCCCGCGGCGGGGCCGGGCGACCTCGACGTCTACCGCACGGTGTCGTTGATGGTCGCGCTGCTGCTCGGCACCCTCGGCCTGCCGCACGTGCTGGTGCGCTTCTACACGAACCCCGACGGGGTCGCGGCCCGTCGCACGACCGTGATCGTGCTCGTGCTGCTCTCGGTGTTCTACCTGTTCCCCACCGCCTTCGGGTTCCTCGGACGGGCGTTCGCGCCCGACCTCGCGGCGCCCGGGGAGTCGGACGCGCTCGTGCTGCTGCTGCCCGACCGGCTGGTGCCGGGGCCGCTCGGCGAGCTGCTCACCGCGCTCGTGATCGCCGGCGCGTTCGCGGCCTTCCTCTCCACCTCGTCGGGACTCGTGGTCTCGCTGGCGGGCGTGATCAGCCAGGACCTGCTCGGGGGCAGCGTCCGCGGCTTCCGCATCGCCGCGGTGATCTCGTCGTTCGTGCCGCTCGTCGTCGCCCTCGCCACGGAGTCGACGGGGCTCGCCGGCAGCGTCGGACTCGTGTTCGCGTTCACGGCGTCGACCCTGTGCCCGGTGCTCATCCTCGGCATCTGGTGGCGGGGCCTCACCGCCCGCGGCGCGATCGCCGGCATGGCCACCGGCGCGGTGCTGTCGGGCTCGGCCATCCTCGGCGGCGCCGCGCTCTCGGCCCTCCTGCCCGGCATGCGTCCCTTCCTGGAGCAGCCCGCGGCGTGGACGGTGCCGCTCGCCGTGCTCGTGACCGTGCTCGTGTCGCGTGGCGACCGCCGGGGTGTGCCCCGCGGCACCGACGCGTTCCTGATGCGCCTGCACGTGCCCGAGCACACCCGTCACCGCGCGGGGCCCGAGACCTCCGGCCGGATGCCGCGCCAGTGACGCGCCGACCTCGGCGGCGGCGTCGCCGCCATCGTCGAGGGCGGGATCAGCCTGCCGGGCTGACGTCGAGCCGCACGGACTCGCCGCGCCGAGCCGCGAGTCGCTGCTCCAGGCCCGCGCGCACCGATGGCCAGTCGTCGACGATGACCGAGTACACCGCCGAGTCGCGCCACGAGCCGTCGGCTCGCGGCTTGTGTCGGCGGGCGATGCCCTCGAACTGCGCACCCAGCTTCACGATCGCGGCGCGCGAACGGTCGTTGCGCGCGTCGGCCTGCAGCTTGACGCGGCCGAAGCCGTGGTCGAACGCGAGCCCGAGCAGGAGCAGCTTCGCCTCGGGGTTCACCGCGGTGCCCCAGACCCGCGGGTCGTAGGCGGTCCAGCCGATGTGGGCCGACTCGTTCGGCAGGTCGAGGTCGCCGAGCTTGGTGGCGCCGACGACCGTGCCTCCGTCGGGTCCGCCCTCGAGGCGCACGGTCCACGGCATCGCCGCCGACCCTCCCGACCAGGTCGCTCGGGCGAAGGCGTCGAACGCCCTGGCGTCGACGGGCAGTCCGGCCGGGCCGCCGCCGAAGCCGCCCGCGAAGACCTCGGGGCGTCGGAGGGCCCGCTCGAGCGCGGGGACGTCGGCCTCGCTGAACGGCGTGAGGCGGATGAATCGGCCGACGAGCGGTTCGTCGGGGGGACGCGTGGCGGTCATCCCGTCGAGTCTGGCATGGAACGGATCGCCCATCGGCGCCGCCCCGCACCGCCCCGGGGCGGCGGTCCGCCGAGCCTTCCGTCGCCCGGGCGCCGGCCATACGATGACCTGAGCAGTGTTCCGACGATGGAAGGTGTGGGGGATATGGGTGCACTGGACGACCTGACGAAGAAGGCCCAGGACTTCGTCGAGGAGAACAAGGACACGATCAACGAGGCGCTCAACAGCGAGCAGGCCGAGGACATCAGCGACAAGGTCCTCGACGGCATCGCCGAGGCGGCCAAGAAGGTCACGCCCGACGAGCACGACGCCAAGGTCGACGACGTGCGCGACAAGATCGACACGTCGATCGGCACCGAGCCGTAGGCCGGCGGGTCATGAGTGGCGGATGTCGCGCGGTCGCGGCATCCGCCCCCTTCATGCCCGCCCGAGGAGACGCCGCCATGGCGGTGTCACGCGAAGGCGGCCGCCGGGTCGGGCACGAAGCGCGCTGCGTCGGCGCCGGCCGCACTCACGCGGCGGTGGTACTCGGCGGGCGTGAACCCGGTGAACCGCTTGAAGTCGCGGATGACGTGCGACTGGTCGTAGTAGCCGCCGTCGACGGCGAGGTCGCTCCACGCGGCCGCCTCGGCCACGGGCGTGCGATCGATGAGGCGATGGAACCGCACGAGCTCCGCGTAGCGCTTGGGCGCGATGCCCGTCGCCCGCCGGAATCGCGCCACGAACGCCGGATGCCGCAGCCCCGCCGCCGCGGCCAGGGCGGCGATCGGCGACGACGGGTCGGCGTCGAGGCGATCGATCGCCGCTCGCACCACCGTGTCCGCGTGTCGATCGGGACGCATCCTCGCCGTGAGCACCTGCTCGACCGCGTCGAGCACCGCCTCGGCGTCGGCGTCGGCCCCGAGCCGGGCTGGAGCGTCGAACCACGGCTGCGGCGTGATGCCGCCGGCGAGCACCTCGGGATCGAGTCCGAGCATCCGCGGGCCGTCGGGCCGCACCACCGCACCCGCGTTCACGATGGGATCGGGCGCCTCGCTCACCACGAACCGCGATCGGAGCCCGGAACCGAATCCGGGCCCGAGCGTGCGCCACGGGGCATCCGCCGCATCGAGCACCCGGTAGGGCGCCGCGGCGAGGTTCACGATGAGGTGCACCTCGGTCATCGGGAAGATCCGCTCGAAGCGCGAGGGCGCCGGCCCGCGCAGGAACCACAGCTCGCGCACCGACTCGGCGAGCGCGCCGTGCACCAGCCGCCGCGCGTACTCCACGTGCCACCCTCCCCGTGAAATCCATCCAATCGGATGCCGCGACCGGCGGTCTACCCTGCGGAAGAGCCCGGGAGGTCATCATGAAGGCGGCATTCACCGACGAGCAGGCCATCGACGTCGCACCCGACGTGGCGTGGTCGCGCCTGACCGACTGGACCGAGGCGACCCACTGGATGCCGGGCGTCGAGTCGATGCGGGCGGATGGGCCGATCTCCAGGGGCACGGAGCTGCGGTTCGTCGCGCGCGGGAAGGAGCGCACGTCGACCATCACCGCCGTCGAGCCCGGACGCTCGCTCACGCTCCGCAGCACGGTCGGCGGCGTGACGGCCGACTACACGTACACGATGCGACCGGGCGCGACCGGGGGCGGCACCCTCGTCCGCCTCGAGGCCCTCGTGGGCACGCGCGGCATCATGACCCTGCTGGCGCCGGTGATCCGCGGCGCGATCGCCCGTGAGGACGGCGTGCAGCTGGCGCGCCTGAAGGCGTGGGTCGAAGCGACGGCCTCAGTCGAGTAGGTCGTGCAGCTGCACGATCTGCTCGCGGCCGGGGCCGACGCCGATGGCGGAGATGCGCGATCCGCTCATCGCCTCGAGCTCGCGCACGTAGGCCTGCGCGTTGGCCGGGAGCTCCGAGAACTCACGGGCGCCCGAGATGTCCTCCTGCCAGCCGGGGAACTCCTCGTAGACCGGCACGGCGTGGTGGAAGTCCGACTGCGACACCGGCACCTCGTCGACCCGCTGCCCGTCGACCTCGTAGCCGACCGCGACGGGGATCCTCTCGAGTCCCGTGAGCACGTCGAGCTTCGTGAGCACGAAGTCGGTGACGCCGTTGATGCGCGACGCATAGCGCGCGATGGGCGCGTCGTACCATCCGGTGCGGCGGCGGCGGCCCGTGGTCGTGCCGAACTCGAAGCCGCGCTCGCTGAGGAACTCGCCCCACTCGTCGAAGAGCTCGGTGGGGAACGGACCGGCGCCGACGCGCGTCGTGTACGCCTTCACCACGGCGATGACCCGGTCGATGCGGTTCGGCGCGATGCCCGAGCCGGTGACCGCCCCGCCGCTCGTGGCGTTCGACGACGTGACGAAGGGGTAGGTTCCGTGATCGACGTCGAGCATGGTGGCCTGGCCGCCCTCGAAGAGCACGGTCTCGCCGCGCTCGAGCGCCTCGTGCAGCAGCAGCGACGTGTCGGTGACCATGGGGCGCAGGCGGTCGACGTAGCCGAGCAGCTCCTCGACGACCTCGTCGACGCCGATCGCGCGGCGGTTGTACACCTTCACGAGCAGGTGGTTCTTCTGGTCGAGGGCGCCCTCGACCTTCTGCCGCAGGATGTTCTCGTCGAAGAGGTCCTGCATGCGCAGGCCCACGCGGTTGATCTTGTCGGCGTAGGCGGGGCCGATGCCGCGGCCGGTGGTGCCGATCTGGCGCTTGCCGAGGAAGCGCTCGGTGACCTTGTCGAGCGTGCGGTGGTACTGGGTGATGAGGTGCGCGTTCGCCGAGATGCGCAGGCGCGAGACATCCACCCCGCGGCTCGCGAGCCCCTCGAGCTCCTCGAACAGCACCTCGACGTCGACGACGACGCCGTTGCCGATGACCGGCGTGACCCCCGGCGTGAGGATGCCGGACGGCAGGAGGTGCAGGGCGTACTTCTCCTCGCCCACCACCACGGTGTGCCCGGCGTTGTTGCCCCCGTTGAACTTCACGACGTAGTCGAGCCGGGATCCCAGGAGATCGGTCGCCTTGCCCTTGCCCTCGTCGCCCCATTGCGCTCCGATGAGTACGGCTGCGGGCATGTCAGTCCTCTCCTGCCGCGTCGACGGCGGTGGGTTCGGCGAGCGGCTCGCCGGTGTGCGACTCGAGGCCGGTGGCCGGCTCGACGAGCCCGGCGGATGCCACGATCGGCATGAGCTGGGTCGGGGTGAACTCCGATGCGATACGCGCGGGCGCCTCGGCGTCGGCGGAGGCGAGCTCCTCGGCGAGGCGCGCGGCCTGGCCCTCGAGGCCGAGCGCGAGGGCCGCGCGCCGCTGCGCGTCGAGGGCCCGGAGATAGGCGCGGTTGGGCTCGTCCGACCAGGGCACCGCGGCCCCGGGCGCCCAACCGGAGGCGGCGAGCTGCTCGCGGGCGAACTCGACGGCCACGGCGGCGTAGGCGAACGCGTCGATGGAGTGGCCTTCGGAGTCCGCCAGGTCGGCCAGCTCCGCCCAGGCGAGCGGTGACGACGGATGCCCCGCCACGACCGATGCCACGGATGCGCGATCGGCCTCGGCGAGGGCCTGCCGCACCTCGGGTTCGTCGGCGAGCGACACCTCGCCCTCGGATGCTGAATCGTTCGCGGTCACACTCAACCTTATCGTGGGGCGTTTCCCGGACCCATGAACGACGCCCGTGGCACGCACGAGGGGCCGGACCACCCGGTCCGGCCCCTCGCGTCGCGTCAGTTCAGCGGGTCACTGCACGGCGTTGAACGCGTTGACGTTGCCGGCTCCGTAGAAGCCGTTGCGCTCGCCGCCCGTGCACGTGGCCGGGTAGCCGGGGCGCGGCTCGTAGACGCCCTCGGGGCACGCGATCGGCGTCGCCGTGCGCTCGAGGAAGGAGGCGAGCTGGCCCGGCTTCATGCCCGGGTGCGCCGACAGCGCCAGCGCCGCGACGCCGGCCGCGTGCGGGCCGGCCATCGACGTGCCCTGCGAGTAGCCGTAGCCGCCGCCGGGGATCGTCGAGAGCACGGCGTCGGTGATGGTCGACGAGACCCCGCCGGTACGGAAGCGGGTGTCGCCACCGGGTGCCGTGACGTCGACGACGCCCTGGCCGTACGACGAGTAGTAGCTCTTCTGCTCGGTCGGTCCGACGGCCGAGACCGTCACGACACCGGGCGCCTCAGCCGGCAGGTCGCGGCACGCACCGTTGATGGTGCGGTCCTCGACGGGGGCGCTGCCGTCGTTGGGGCTCGACGAGTCGGTGAACTTGTGCTGCAGGTCGACGTTGCTGTTGCCCGCCGAGGCCACCGTCAGGGTGCCCTGCGCCGAGGAGTAGCGCAGTGCGCGCTGCACGGCCTGCCACACCGGACGCTGCCGCTCGTCGTTGACGCAGTTGAACTCCCACGGGTCGATGAAGTAGCTGTTGTTCGTGATCGGCATGCCGTGGTCGGCGGCCCAGAGGTACGCGCAGACGGCGGCCTCGGGGAAGATGAAGCCGTCGTCGTTGACGACCTTCACCGATGCCACCTTCACGCCCGGGGCCACGCCCGCGATGCCGACGCCGTTGATCGCCGCGGCGATCGTGCCGGCGACGTGCGTGCCGTGCGACGAGTTCGTCGGGCTCCACGCCGCCTGGCTGGTGTCGACGACGCCGCCGAGGCACGAGGCGCTCTGGTCCTTCGCCACCTGCGTCGCGAGGTCGGGGTGGTTGGCGTCGATGCCCGAGTCGAGCACGCCCACGACCACCGACGCGTCGCCGGTCGTCACGGCGTGCGCGGCTGCCACGTCGATCTGCGCCATGTCCCACTGCGCGCTCCAGAGCGGCTCAGCGGTCGGGTCGCCTGCGGCCGCGACCGCGGCCGTGTCGACCGCCTCGACGACGTCGTCGTCGATGAGGGTCGTGCCGAGCCCCGCCGTCGACGCGACCGACTCCACGCCCGCACCGGCGACGGCGCCGGCGAACGCGGTGCTGGTCGACCTCGCGACGAGCACGCCGATCTGGTCGTAGGCGGCGACGACGGTGCCGCCCGCCGCCGCGACGCGCGCCGCGGCCTTGTCGGTGCTCTTGCCCTGCGGCGCGAGCACGAGGTACGTGGTCTCGGGGCCCGTTGCCGCCGCCGCGGGGGCGACGGCCGTGCCGATGAGGCCGACGGCGAGGGCTGCGGCGGATACCGCGCCGATCACCTTGTGATTCTTCATCCATTTCTCCGTTCGATACGTGGAGCACCGCCGACCGGTTCGGTCGGCGGTCCGGCCTGTCCAGAGGATGCGACGAGCGCTGGCTTCGTGGCCGCGCGACCGGTGGCGCGAGTCTATTGCCCGGCAGCCGATTCGCGATCGGTTCGGCGGATGCCGGGCCGAGCTCGGACGAGCGGTCCGCCTGCGGCGCTCCGGCGGGACATCCGTCGACGTCGTCGCCCGCGGATCCGCCCAAGTAGGCTGGAGGGCATGTCGAAAGTCCTCTCCAGCCTGCCCGTCGGCGAACGCGTCGGCATCGCCTTCTCCGGTGGCCTCGACACCTCGGTGGCGGTCGCCTGGATGCGGGAGAAGGGCGCCGTGCCGTGCACGTACACGGCCGACATCGGGCAGTACGACGAGCCCGACATCGCGGCCGTGCCCAGCCGCGCGAAGGAGTACGGCGCCGAGATCGCGCGCCACGTCGACGCGAAGGCCCCCCTGGTCGAGGAGGGCCTCGTGGCCCTGCAGTGCGGCGCGTTCCACATCCGCTCGGGCGGCAAGACCTACTTCAACACCACGCCGCTCGGCCGCGCGGTCACGGGCACGCTGCTCGTCCGCGCCATGAAGGAGGACGGCGTCGACATCTGGGGCGACGGCTCCACCTACAAGGGCAACGACATCGAGCGGTTCTATCGCTACGGACTCATGGCCAACCCGCGGCTGCGCATCTACAAGCCCTGGCTCGACGCGGCGTTCGTGACCGAGCTCGGCGGGCGCAAGGAGATGAGCGAGTGGCTCGTCGCCCGTGGCTTCCCCTACCGGGACTCCACCGAGAAGGCGTACTCGACCGACGCCAACATCTGGGGCGCCACGCACGAGGCGAAGCGCCTCGAGCATCTCGACACCGGCCTCGACATCGTGGAGCCGATCATGGGCGTCGCCGCCTGGCGCGACGACGTCGAGGTGGCCACCGAGGAGGTGTCGATCCGGTTCGAGGCCGGGCGACCCGTCGCGATCAACGGCACGGAGTTCGCCGACGCCGTGGCCCTCGTCTACGAGGCGAACGCGATCGGCGGCCGTCACGGCCTCGGCGTCTCCGACCAGATCGAGAACCGCATCATCGAGGCGAAGAGCCGCGGCATCTACGAAGCACCGGGCATGGCGCTGCTGCACATCGCGTACGAGCGCCTGCTCAACGCGATCCACAACGAGGACACCATCGCGAACTACCACGCGGAGGGTCGCCGCCTCGGACGCCTCATGTACGAGGGCAGGTGGCTCGACCCGCAGTCGCTCATGCTGCGCGAGTCGATCCAGCGCTGGGTCGGCTCTGCCGTGACCGGCGAGGTCACGCTGCGCCTGCGCCGGGGCGACGACTACACGATCCTCGACACGCAGGGTCCCGCGCTCAGCTACCACCCCGAGAAGCTCTCGATGGAACGGGTCGGCGACGCCGCGTTCGGACCCGAGGACCGCATCGGCCAGCTCACGATGCGCAACCTCGACATCGCCGACTCGCGAGCGCGCCTCGAGCAGTACGCGGTGCAGGGCATCGTCGGCGGGGCGACCGCCGAGCTCGTCGGCGACCTGCAGACGGGCGAGGCCGCCGAGATCACCGCGGGCGAGGTCGAGACCGACCTCGAGGCGGCGACGGATGCCGCGAACGAGGCGGCGGCGTTCGACCTCGGCACCGACTGACCCGGCGTCGCCCTTTCACGCGGGCGACAGCGGTGCCATACTCAGACGACTGACCGGCGGGCGCGGCGAGCGCCGGCCGGCGCGACCGTACTGGGAGGCGCGATGGCCGGTGGTCCCATGCACCGAACGAGTGGGCCGGCGTGAGCGCCGAGACCGCCAACATCGTCGGCGGCATCCTGATCCTCGCCGACCTGGCCATCAGGATCGCCGCGCTCATCATCATCCCCCGCGATCGCAAGCCCTCGGCCGCCATGGCCTGGCTCCTCGCGATCTTCCTGATCCCGTTCGTCGGCATCATCCTGTTCCTGGTGATCGGCAGCCCGAAGCTGCCCAAGGCGCGGCGTGAGCGGCAGCTCGAGATCAACCGGATGATCGCCGAGCGCGGCGACCGGCTCGACCTGCCCGACGGCCGCGCCGAATGGCCGGCCTGGTTCGCGTCGGTCGTGGAGCAGAACCGCAGGCTCGGCGCGCTGCCGGCGGTCGGCGGCAACGCGGCACGGCTCATCGGCGACTACCGCGGGTCGATCGACGCGATGGCCGCGGACATCGACACGGCGACGCGGTTCGTGCACGTCGAGTTCTTCATCGTCGCCCTCGACGACACCACCAAGGGGTTCTTCGCCGCCATGGAGCGAGCGGTGCAGCGCGGCGTCGTGGTGCGCCTGCTGCTCGACTACGTGGCGTCCAAGCGCGTCTCCCTGCACGCGGCGACCATCGCCGAGCTCGACCGCATCGGCGTGAAGTGGAGCTACATGCTCGCCGTGCAGCCGACGAAGGGCAAGTACCAGCGCCCCGACCTGCGGAACCACCGCAAGCTCGTCGTCGTCGACGGCCTGGTCGGGTACACCGGGTCGCAGAACCTCATCGACCGCAGCTACGACTCGGAGAAGAACCTGAAGCGGGGCCTGCAGTGGCAGGAGCTGGTGACCCGGGTGACCGGACCGGCGGTGACCGCCATCAACGCGGTGTTCCTGTCCGACTGGTACAGCGAGACCGACGAACTGCTCGGCGACGAGGAGAACGTGCCGGCCGCCGCGGTTCCCGCCGACCCATCGCCCGACGCGCTCGTCTGCCAGGTGGTGCCGAGCGGGCCCGCGTACGAGGCCGAGAACAACCTCCGGCTGTTCCTCTCGCTCGTGTCCTCCGCCCAGGAGCGGGTCATCATCACGAGCCCCTACTTCGTGCCCGACGAGGCGATGATGTACGCCATCACCTCGGCGAGGTTCCGCGGCCTCGACGTGCAGCTGTTCGTCTCCGAGATCGGCGACCAGGGCTCCGTGTGGCACGCGCAGCGTTCGTACTACAGCGACCTGCTGCGCGCGGGCGTGCGCATCTGGCTCTATCCGGGTCCCTTCATCCTGCACGCCAAGCACCTCTCGATCGACGACGACGTGGCGGTCATCGGCTCGAGCAACATGGACATCCGCTCGTTCAACCTCAACTTCGAGATCTCGCTGCTGGTGCGCGGGCGCTCGTTCGTCTCGGAGATGCGCGAGGTCGAGGAGGGGTACCGCTCCATCGGCCGCGAGCTCACCCTCGAGGAGTGGCAGCGCGAGCCGGCGTCCGCCACGTTCCTCGACGGCGTCGCACGGCTCACGTCGGCGCTGCAGTAGCAGGACGGGCGTGACGGATGCTCCAGGCGATCGGCCACATCCTCCCCATCGCGCTCGCCGTGGCGATCAGCTCGGTGCCGATCATGGCGACGATCGTCATCCTGCTCTCCCCGAAGGGCACGAAGACCGCGCTCCCGTTCCTCATCGGGTGGGTGCTCGGGATGGCCGTGGTCGTGACCGTCTGCACGCTCGGCGCCCAGGTGATCCCCGCCCCGCGGACCGGCCGTCGCGAGGCCACGGCGATCGCCGTGGCGGGAATCCTCGTCGGCATCGCGCTCGTGGTCGTCGCGATCGTCGAGTGGCGTCGCGCCCGTCGCCATCCCTCCGACGCCCTCCCGAAGTGGCTCGCCTCGGTCGACAAGCTGGGACCGTGGAGCGCCTTCGGCATCGCGTTCGCCCTCAACGCCCGGCCGAAAGGCCTGCTCCTGGCCATCGCGGCCGGCCTCGCGATCCGTGCCGCGAACCTCTCCGTGGGGGAGTCGGCGATCGTGATCGCGATCTACACGATCATCGGCGCCCTCACCGTCGCCGTTCCGGTCATCCTGTCGCTGGTCGATCGGAAGGGCATGGAGCCGCGACTCCTCGAAGCGAAGGACTGGCTCTCGCGCAACAGCGTCACGGTGACCGCGCTCATCGTGCTCCTCATCGGCGTGGTCATCATCGGGGCGGGGCTCGCGAACCTGTGATCCGGTGAACTTGCACCCGCCGTCGGCGTGACCCGCATGACGCATCACCGCACGCTGCGCGACCTGCAGCCGAGCCTCATCGGCTGAGCGGATGCGCGGCATCCGCTCGCCGTCGTCGAACGCTCAGGCGGGCGTCTGCTGGTGCGCGGCGACGTGCCACGCGCCGTCGTCGTACAGGTACGTCGTCGACATGCGCAGGTTCACGGTGTCGCCGCCGCGTCGCGCGACCGCACGGTAGACGACCATGCCGGCCCGATCGCCGAGGCGGATCACGGCCGGCTCGTGCAACTCGTAGGACTCCCAGGGCGGTGTGCTGCGGAACGCGGCGAGGATCTCGTCGCGGCCGAGCATCGCCCCCTCGACGACCATGAGCGCGTCGCGGGTCATCGCGCGCTGGTAGTGCTCGCCGCCGCGACCGTCGAGGATCGCCTTCCATCCGACGTGCTCCTCGTGCAGCAGGCGGGCGGGCAGATCGTCGGTGATCTCGGTCATGCCCCAACGCTAACCGCGATCGGATGCCGCGGGAAGGACGGATGCCGCATCCGCGCGAAGTCGGCGCCCGGTCGCGGCGCGGGCGCCCCGCGGCATCCGCTCAGAGCCAGCCGCGGCGCTTGAACACCAGGTAGAGGCCGCCGGCGAAGCCGAGCATGAGCGCGACGGCGAACGGGTAGCCCCACGGCTCGTCGAGCTCGGGCATGTAGACGAAGTTCATGCCGTAGACCGCCGCGACGAGGCTCGGCGCGAAGATGATCGCGGCCCAGCTCGAGATCTTCTTCGACTGCTCGCTCTGCGCGAGGGCCGTCTCGGAGAGCACGCGGATCTCCTCGTTCTGGCGCTGGGCCACGAGGGTGGAATGCACCTGCAGCGCGTTCTGCAGCAGCTGGCGGAACGTGTCGCCGCGCTCCACGATGCGGATCACGTGGTCCTTCACGTCGCGCAGGTACCGCTGCAGCTCGAGGTCGACCGCGTACTTCTCGAACCCGCGCTCGAGCGCCTCGAACATCGCGATGAGCGGCCGGGTGGCGCGCTGGAACTCCATCACCTCGCTCGCGAGGTCGTACATGCGCCGGGTCACCTCGGGGTCGCCCGAGAAGAGCTGCTCCTCGATCTCGTCGATGTCGTTCTCGAGGCCGGCGTCGACGGGCGAGTACTCGTCGACGACCTCGTCGAGCACGGCGTAGAGCACCGCCTCCGGCCCCTTGGCGAGCAGGTCGGGCGAGGATTCGAGTCGCCGTCGCACGCGTGCGAGGTCGGGGGACTCCGCGTGGCGGATCGTGATGGCGAAATCGGGACCGATGAACACGTGCAGCTCGCCGAACTCGACCTGCTCCACGTCGTCGAGGTACCGGGCGGGACGGAGCACGACGAACAGCGTGTCGCCGTAGCGCTCGAGCTTCGCCCGCTGATGACCCTTCCTCGCGTCCTCGATCGCGAGCGGGTGGAGCCCGAACTCGCTGGCGAGCGCGTCCAGCTCGGCGTCGGTGGGTCGATAGAGCCCGATCCAGGCGAATCCGCCGTGCGTCTGGCGGCTCTCGAACGTCTCCTCGAGGGTGGCCGGGGTGGCGACCCGGCGGCCGCCCCGGTAGATCGCGTTGTCGACGACGGGCATCGGGTCAAGTCTCGTGCGCGGGCGCGCGCGCGACCCGCCGACACGCGGCGGGGGGCCGGCGCCGGGCACCGCTCGCGGGTTCAGCCGGAGCTGCGATCCGAGCGGGCGGGGTCAGGCGCCCGGGTTCGCGGCCCACTGCCCGCGCACGGCCGTCGGGCGCGAGTGCTCGAGCGTTCCCGGCGCCAGGCCGAGACGCTCCTCCGCGGCGGTGAACACGACCCGGTCCGCCTCCTCCCGGCTCACGAGGCCGATCGCGTGGTGCTGCACCGCCATGCCGTCGACGAGCGCCGTGAGCATGCGGGCATCGGAAGCCGGGTCGGCGCTCGTGCCGAGCCCCGCCTCGTCGAGGCGCTCGATGATGCGCGCGAGCCGTCGCTCGCAATCGCGATGATGACGCCTGAGGGCGGCGTGCAGCTCGGGGTTGCGCGGCGCCTCGCTCCACGCGTCGATCCAGACGAAGTAGTGGTCGCGCGGGGTCGAGGTGAGCCAGTCGGCCAGTGCCTCGACGGGCTCGACCCGCTCGGCGACCTCCTCGTCGTTCTCGAGCTCGGCGAGCACCGCGGCGTCGAACGCCTCGGCGACGAGCTGCTCGCGGGTGGGGAAGTAGTGGCGGATGAGCCCGTGCACGACGCCGACCTCGGCGGCGACGTCGCGCAGCGTGACCCGTGCGAAGCCGTCGCGTGCCACGAGCTGCAGCGTCGCGGCGAGGATCTGCTCACGCCGCGCCGCGGGGTCGAGGCGGGTCACCATGCGTCCATCGTACCGCTCTTGTCCAAGCGGACAACGAGTGCTAATTTGTTGTCCATGCGGATAAGAGCGGGCGTGCAGCGCGACGCCGTCGACGGCGACCGGCGGCGCCTCACCATCGGCGTGGTCACGGCGACCGTGCTCATGTCCTCGGGCGCCATGGTCATCTTCCCCCTGCTGCCGTCGCTGCAGTCGCAGCTCGGCATCTCCACGGCCGACATCGGCTTCGTCGCCGCGGCGGGGTTCGCGGCCTCGCTCGCCGCCGAACTCATCGTCGCGCCCTACGCCGATCGCGGTCGCGCACGCACGATGGGCGTCGTCGGGATGGTGCTGATGGCGGCCGCCCTGCTCGGATCCGCCCTCGCCACCGAATCCTGGCACCTCATCGCCGGACGTGCGCTCGGCGGCTTCGGCTTCGGCGCGTTCATGGCCGCCGCGAGCGCGCTGCTCGTGCGTGCCGACCCCGCACGCGCCGGCGAGTCGCTCGGCCGCCTCGGCGCCGCCGAGCTCGCGGGCGTCTCGCTCGGCCCGCTCGCCTCGGGCCTCGCGATCGCGTTCACCACGCCCGGCACCATCCTCGCGTGGTCGGGCGCGGTCGTGCTGCTCGGCGTGATCCCGGTCGCACTCACGTTCCGCGAGCGTGCAGCGGCGGCCGCCCAGACGACGGATGCCGCGGCGGCAGGTGCGACGGGGGTCCACGGCGCCGCGGCATCCGCCGACCCCGCCCCACCGCCTCGCGTCAGCCTCGACCTGCTGCGTTCGCCGCACGTGGTCGGCGTGCTGCTGCTCTACGGCGCCGTGATGGTGCCGACCGGCGCCTACGACGCCATCTGGCCGCGGTTCATGGCCGACATCGGAGCGAGCGAGTGGCTCACGGCGCTCAGCTACACCCTGTTCGCCGTTCCCTTCGCGCTCGTCGCGAGCTGGGCCGGCCGACTCGCCGACCGCCGCGGAGGGGTCTCGGCGTTCGTGCGCGGGGCCGTCGTGCTCGTGCCGATCGTGGCGCTCTACGGCGTGGTCGGCGACCCGTGGGTCGCCACAGGCGTGGGGTTCGTCGAGTCGTCCGGCCAGGCGCTCGCGTTCATCGGCGCGGCCGCGGCGATGGCGCAGGCCGTGCCCGCTGCCAGGGCCGGAGCCTCGCAGGGCCTCATGCGCGCCTTCGGCCTGCTCACCGCCACGCTCGCCGCGGCGCTCTCGGGCGTGGCGTACGAGGCGGGTGGTGCGCTCGCCCTGTTCGGCGGGACCGCGGTCGTCGTCGTGCTCATGATCGCCGGCGGGCTGCTGGTCCTGCGGGCCGCGCGGGTACGCAGGGCGTCCACCGAATCGCCCCGGTCACCGGCCACGGCGGCCGCCGAGGCCGAGACCGACGCCCGACCCCGGGCTCGGGCCGAGCTCAGCGACGAGCGTGCCTGCGCACCCACTCGTGCATGACGATGGCAGCGGCCGCGCTGGCGTTGATGGAGCGCGTCGAGCCGTACTGCGTGATCTCCACCACGTGATCGGCGGCCGCGAGCGCCGCATCGCTGAGGCCCGGTCCCTCCTGGCCGAAGAGCAGCACGCACCGCTCGGGGAGGTCGACGTCGTCGACCGGGCGTGAGCCCTCGACGTTGTCGACCGCGATGATCGGCAGGCCCTCCGTGCGCGCCCACGCGACGAAGTCGGCGACATCCGGGTGGTAGGCCAGGTGCTGGTAGCGGTCGGTGACCATCGCACCGCGCTTGTTCCACCGGCGACGACCGATGATGTGCACGGTCTCGGCGGCGAACGCGTTGGCCGTGCGCACGATCGAGCCGATGTTCAGGTCGTGCTGCCAGTTCTCGATGGCGACGTGGAACGGATGCCGCCGCGTGTCGAGGTCGGCCACGATCGCGTCCATGCGCCAGTAGCGGTAGCGGTCCACGACGTTGCGGGCGTCGCCGTGCTCGAGCAGCTCGGGGTCGTAGCGGGGATCGTCGGGCCACGCGACACGCCCGCCGGGCCACGGTCCGGCGCCCTGCGGCACGGTCGGCTCGGCGGGCTCGGCGTGCTCGGCGCGGTCGGCATGCTCGGCGCGGTCGGCATGCTCGGCGTGCTCGGCCTGGGCGTCCGCCCGCTCGGCGTCGGTCTCGTGGATCACGCTGCAACGCTACCCGGGCAGCCGCAACGACCCCGCACACCAGGGCCCCGGTGACCGTCCGAGGCCCGGGAACCCGCTCCACCCACGCACGACGCGATCCCCCGGGAACGGGTGCCCACACACCGGGCGGAGGGTTTTCGGTTCGCCGAAATCTGTGTAATCTTTCGGTATGCCGAAATCCCCGGATGCCGCAGCGACGCGGCCCCGAACCGCCACCGATCCCCAGCCCGGCAATCGCGACGACGTGCCGACGGAGAAGCACGTGCCCGAACCCGCCGAGGCCGCGGCATCCGCAGTCACCGACGCGACGCCGCGCCGCCCGTCGTCCCAGCCCTCGATCCCGCGCGTCGCCTGGCTGATCGGCCCGGCGCTCGTGGCGGGCGTCGCCTACCTCGACCCCGGCAACGTCGCGAGCAACATGACGGCGGGCGCCCAGTACGGCTACCTGCTCGTGTGGGTCGTGGTGCTCGGCAATGTCATGGCCTGGCTCATCCAGTACCTGTCGGCGAAGCTCGGCATCGTCACCGGCCGCAGCCTCCCCGAGGTGCTCGGCGGCCGCATCCGCAGTCGGTGGGGGCGACGCGCCTACTGGCTGCAGGCCGAGCTCGTGGCCATGGCCACCGACCTCGCCGAGGTCATCGGCGGCGCGGTCGCACTCAACCTGCTGTTCGGCGTCCCGCTCATCTGGGGCGGCCTCATCACCGGCACCGTCTCGATCGTGCTGCTCGTCCTGCAGTCCCGGCGCGGTCCGCGCACCTTCGAGTTCGTGATCATGGGCCTGCTCGTGATCATCGCGATCGGGTTCACGGTCGGCGTGTTCGTCGCGCCGCCGTCTCCCGCAGGCATCCTCCCGGGCCTGGTGCCGCGCTTCGCAGACGCCAACTCGGTGCTGCTCGCCGCCTCGATCCTGGGCGCGACCATCATGCCGCACGCCATCTACGCGCACTCGGCGCTCAGCAGGGACCGGTTCGCGACCCGCCCGGGTGAGCAGGCCGGCGGGCGCGAGCGTGGTGCGTGGCACGGCTTCGGCATCCGACGGGGAACGGATGCCCAGCCCGAGCTCCTGCCCGGCACCGCGACTGCCGTGCCGACGAACCGGCTGCTGCGCGCCACGCGCTGGGACGTGTCGATCGCCATGGCGATCGCCGGAACGGTGAACCTCTGCATCCTCCTGCTCGCGGCCGTGAACCTCTCCGGCGTCGAGGGCACCGACAGCCTCGAAGGCGCATACGCGGCGCTGGGCGTGGCACTCGGCCCGGCCATCGCGACGCTCTTCGCGGTCGGCCTCCTCGCCTCGGGTCTCGCGTCGACCTCGGTCGGCGCCTACGCCGGTGCCGAGATCATGTACGGGCTGTTGCGCGTGCGGGTGCCGCTCATCCTCCGCCGGCTGGTGACGCTGATCCCCGCGCTCGCCATCCTGTGGCTCGGCTTCGACCCCACGCTCTCGCTGGTGCTCAGCCAGGTCGTGCTCTCGTTCGGCATCCCGTTCGCCCTCGTGCCGCTCGTCGCCCTCACCGCGAAGGCGGGCGTGCTCGGACAGTGGCGCAACCACTGGGCGACGACCGCGGCGGGCATCGCGGCATCCGTCTTCCTGATCACGCTGAACGGCGTGCTGCTCTGGCTGATCTTCACGGGAGCGTGAGCGGATGCCGCGGCGCAGCGCCGCGGCATGGGCGATGCGCCGCGGCGGTCATGGGGGACCGCCCCGGGTGCCGGCACGGAATTGCGGTACCCGGGGCGGTCGTCTGCGGGCGGGTGACGGATGCGGCCGTGGGGGGTCGGCGCGTCCGTCACCCGGTTCGACGACGGATCAGTCGTCGAGCTCGGCGCTCCACTCCGAGGTCGCACCCTCGGCGATGGAGTACCAGGCGGTGGGCACGGCGACCACGGTCGCCTCGCCGGTGACCGCGACCTTGCCGTTCGGCTCGGTGACCAGCTCGCCGTTCACGTAGTACACGATGCCGGCGACGTTGGTCGGCACCTGCACCTCGTCGTGGGCCGTGCCGGGACGGTCCTTGAACGTCGGCTCGCGCGGCGTCGCCGGGGTCGTGAGCACGGGCGCCTTCGACCAGTCGACGTCGCTCGCGAGGTAGAACGAGGTGTACGCCGGCTGGTTGTAGGTGGTCTGCTGGCGGGCCGTCTCAGCGCGGTACTGCACGTCGTGCATGAGCGTCGTCAGCTTGTGCGTCGTGACCTCGGTGCTCGTGTAGATGCGCAGTGCGGTCGAGTCGGTCGTTCGCAGCAGCAGCTCCTCGCGCCAGTCGCCGAGCACGTCGGCCACGAGTGAGGGGTTGCCCTTCGTGCCGTTGTTCGTCAGCGTGCCCGTCGCCGTGAGGAGGCGGCCTCGCGTCCAGTCGTCGATCGTCGGCGTCTGGGTGCCGCTGCCGTTGACGATCTGGGTGGTGAGGTCACCCGCCCAGCGGATCGACATGTTCGTGCCGGGCGTCGCGGCCGAGAGGATCTCGCCCTTCGCGCTCAGCAGTCCGCTCGCGTCGGTGCCTCCGGGCAGGCTCGACCAGACCTCGATGCCGGGCACGTCCGTGCGGACATCGCCGATCATCGCGCGGCCGGTGTCGCGGCCCGAGTAGGCGCCGAAGAGCACGGCGCCGGGGGCCTCGGCTTGCCGCATCGCCGAACCGTAGGGCGCACCGGTGGCACCCTCGTGGGCGGTCCAGATCTCGATGCCGTCGCGCGAGGGATCGATGTCGGTCACGTGCATGGCGTCGCCGTGGCCGAGGCGCACATTCGCACCCGGTGCGGCACTGCCAGGAGGCAGCACGTCGAACGAGCTGTAGAGCAGGCTGCCGTCGTCGTCGATCGTCGCCGACCCGTAGACGAGCTCGTGCTTGCCGTCGCCGTCGACGTCGGCGAGGCTCAGCGAGTGGTCGCCCTGCGTCGTGATGGTGGCGTACTCGGGATTCGTGCCGTCACGGCCGTGCGGCGAGTCGTTGAACGGGTTCGTCATCGGCACGTGGCCGCTGTCGACGTACCAGCGCTCCTTCAGGTGCTTGCCGTCCCAGTCGTAGGTCGTGATCGTGGTGCGCGTGTAGTACCCGCGGGCGAACACGGCAGACGGGTGCTCGCCGTCGAAGTAGCCCACGCCCGACAGGAACCGGTCGACGCGGTTGGCCGGCTCGATGCGCGCCATCGCGTAGTCGCCCCAGAGCAGGCCGTCGTCGTCGCGTCCGGGCTTGTAGGCGATGGTCTGCAGCTCCTCGCCCGTGGCGCTGTCGAACACCGTGAGGTACTCGGGGCCGTCGACGATGAAGCCCTCGAACTTGCGGAGCTCGTTGCGGGCGCTACGCGACGGAGCGTACACGTCGATGAAGTGGTCGACGAGCTCCTCTGCGCTCTCGCGAGACAGCGGGTACTCGTGCGTCACCGGGATGCCCCACGCCTCCTCGAGCGTTGCAGGCCAATTGCCCGCGACGACCTCGGGATGCTCGGTCCAGCCCTGGAAGACCTGCGTGAGGCGCTCCTCGTAGTCGGCGGCGCTGAGGCGGTAGTCGTCGGTGTGCGCGTACCCGGCCGCGACATCCGCCTCGGGCATGGTGATGTACGACTCGCTCGCGACGGTGCCGTCGGCGTCGTACGTGATCGACTTCGTGCCGGGCGCGGTCTTCAGCATCGTCTCGGAACGACCGTCGCCGTCGAAGTCGTAGACCAGGAACTGCGTGTAGTGGGCGCCGGCACGGATGTTCACGCCGAGGTCGAGGCGGTTCAGCAGCGTGCCGTCGAGCTCGTAGGTGTCGATGTAGACCGGGCCGGTGTAGCCCTTGATCGAGACGTCCTGCGAGTTCGAGGGGTCCCACTTCACGATGTACTCGTACGCACCGTCCCCGTCCACGTCTCCGACGGAGACGTCGTTGGCCGAGTAGGTGTAAGGCTGCCCGTCGGGGAAGGCCACGCTCTTCGGTGAGATCCCGTCCTCCGGCTTCTGCAGCGGCAGGTCGTGGTAGCCCTGGGCCCAGGCCGAGACGGGGGCGGATGCCTCGAGCTCGATGCCGTTCACCACGGGGGCGACCGTGTACCGGGCGGTCGCGGAGCCCGCGGCATCCGCGTAGTTGGTGCTGTCGCTGACGGTCGCGAGCTTCGTGCCGTCGCGGTAGACGACGAAGTCGGGGCCGGCGAGGCCCGTGTCGGTGGCGCCGGTCGCCTCGGAGGCGAGCAGGCGCCAGCTGAGGAACACGCCCTCGCTCGTCGACACCGCGACGAGGCCGCGGTCGAGCGCCTCGAGCTGCGCGATGCCCGCCGGCACGGCGTCGGGTGGTGCCGCGGTCGCCGGTTGGGCGACGCCGGCGATCAGGCAGCCGGCGGCAGCCACCGCCAGCGCAGCGCGGAATGGATGGGTACCGAGATTCATCGTCGAATCCTTCTCTGGGCTCATGGCCCGTCGGTGGGATAGCGCTTTCCGTGCGAAGTCGAACGTAGCCCCCGAAGGAGGGGCGGTCAAGACCCGGGGGCCAAATTGACACGATTCAGCCATCGGCGGCCGAGCGCCGCGGTGTCGAACCTGCCGCTATCCTGAGGCCGATGCCTGCCACGAGCCCTGCGATCGAGGACTACCTCAAGACGGTGTACGCCCACACCGAATGGCAGCCCGACCCCATCACGCCGAAGGTGCTCGCCGACCGCCTCGGCGTCGCGCCGTCGTCGGTCACCGAGATGGTGAAGAAGATGGCGGCGGCCGGACTCGTCTCGCACGTGCCCTACGGCGCGGTGCGCCTGACGGATGCCGGTCTCGCGCGCGCCCTCGCGGTGGTGCGCCGCCACCGCCTCATCGAGACCTGGCTCGTGCAGGAGATGGGGTACGGCTGGGACGAGGTGCACGACGAGGCCGAGATCCTCGAGCACGCGATCTCCGACCGGCTGCTCGAGGCGATCGACGCCCGGCTCGGGCGACCGGGGCGCGACCCGCACGGCGACGCCATCCCGTCGGCCGCCGGCACGCTCGAACCGCGCAACGCCGTGCTCCTCGCCGACACCGAGCGGGGCCACGAGGGCGCCGTCGTGCGCATCAGCGACCGCGATCCCGCGGTGCTGCGCGCGCTTGACGACGCGGGCATCGGGCTCGACACGGTGCTCACGGTCACGGATGCCGCGGCGGCATCCGTGAGCGTCACGGTCGCCGATCGGGCGCACACGCTCCCCCGCGGCGCGGCCCAGGCGATCTGGGTCACGGCGTAGCACATGCGTCGCGCGTGCGACCCGGCGGCATCCGCTGTTCATCGGGCTGTGATCTTCGCGCCCTAGTCTGTGCACATGGGACGACGTGATGAAGTCGAGTGCTGGCTCACCGACATGGACGGCGTGCTGGTGCACGAGAACCACGCCCTGCCCGGCGCGGCCGAGCTGCTGCAGCAGTGGGAGGACGCGGGTACGCCCTACCTGGTGCTCACGAACAACTCGATCTTCACGGCCCGCGACCTGTCGGCGCGGCTGCGGGCCAGCGGGCTGCACGTGCCCGAGCACCGCATCTGGACCTCGGCGCTCGCGACCGCCGACTTCCTCAAGCAGCAGCTGCCCGGCGGCACGGCGTTCGTCATCGGCGAGGCCGGCATCCTGACGGCCCTGCACGAGGCGGGCTTCGTGATGACCGAGACCGATCCCGACTTCGTCGTGGTGGGCGAGACCCGCAACTACTCGTTCGAGGCGATCACCAAGGCGATCCGCCTGATCGGCAACGGGGCACGGTTCATCGTCACCAATCCGGATGCCACGGGCCCGTCGGCCGATGGCCCACTGCCCGCAACCGGGGCGATCGCCGCGCTGATCACCAAGGCCACGGGCAAGGAGCCGTACGTGGTGGGCAAGCCGAACCCGATGATGTTCCGGTCGGCGCTCAACAAGATCGGCGCGCACTCCGAGAACACGGCCATGATCGGCGACCGCATGGACACCGACATCGTCGCGGGCATCGAGGCCGGGCTGCACACGGTGCTCGTGCTCACGGGCATCAGCGACCAGGCCGAGATCGAGCGGTATCCGTTCCGGCCCGAGGAGATCCTCTCGGGCGTGCACGAGCTCGTGCGCCGGGAGCCGACGGAGTCGGACCTCTAGCCGCGACGGATCCGTCGGAGCGCCGAGCTCAGGCGAGCCGCGCGATCGCCGCCTCGAGCAGGCCCCAGAACCGGTCGACGTCGAGGTGGGTCGCCACCCACGCGTTCGGCTCCCGCCGCAGCATCCCGTCGAGGTCGACGCTCGTCGCGCCCGCCGTCTCGGTGCCGGCGAGCTCGACATCGAGGCGGGTGTGCGCGAGCGCGACGGCGTCGGGGTCGACGAGCACCGCCACCGCCACCGGATCGTGCAGCGGCCCGTCGGGCATGCCGAAGACCTCGGCGTTGGTGCGGCAGAAGAACTCGAGCAGCTCGTCGCCGAACGCCGCGGTCGCGGTGCCGACCCTGCCGAGCCGCTCGCGCACTGCCGCGGTCACGAGCGCCCGGTGCGTGACGTTCAGCCCGACCATCGTGAAGCGGATGCCGCTGCCGACCACGAGGGCGAGCGCCTCGGGATCGACCCACGCGTTGAACTCGGCGTACGGCGTGACGTTGCCGCGCCCGGTCGATCCGCCCATCCACACGACCTCGCGGATGCGGGACGCGACGTCGGCACGGTCGCGCAGCAGGATCGCCACGTTGGTGAGCGGGCCCGTGGCCACGATCGCGACGGGATCGGGTGAGGCGAGCAGGGTGTCGGCCATGAGCTCGGTCGCCGTGCGCGGGTCGAGCGGCATCGCCGGCTCGGGCAGCACCGGGCCGCCGAGCCCGTTCTCGCCGTGGATCCACTCCGCGGTCTCGAGCGCGCGTGCGATCGGCCCCGCGGCGCCCGCGGCGACCGGCACCCCGGTCACGCCGGCCACGGTGAGCGCGATGCGCGCGTTGCGGCTGGTGTGCTCGATCGACACGTTGCCGCCGACCGTCGTGACGGCGAGCAGCTCGAGCGACGGATGCCCCGCCGCGAGCCAGAGTCCGAAGACGTCGTCGTGCCCGGGGTCGCAGTCGACGATCACGGGCACCGTCATGCGGGGTCCTGCGCGTCCGTGAGCCCGGCAGACGACAGCACCGCGTGCCGGGGCGCGTACGAGTCGACCGTGCCGCGCGACTGCACCGCGAGCGCGCCCGCGGCGACCGCGAATCGCAACGCCTCGTCGAGAGGTCGCCCCTCCGCGAGGAATGCGGCGAGGGCGCCGGTGAAGCCGTCACCGGCACCGGTCGTGTCCACGGCGTCGACGCGGGGGGCGGCGGCCGTCCACGAGCCGTCCGCGGAGGCCGCCACCGCACCGGCCGAGCCGAGCGTCACGACGATCGAGCGGGCGGTCCGGGCGACGGCGGATGCCGCGAGCTCGCGCCACGCGTCGAGCGATGCGCCGGCGGCATCCGTGCCGAGGCCCACCGCGCGCGCCTCGTGCTCGTTGACGACCAGCGGGTCGGCGAACCGCAGCGTCGCCGCATCGACCGGCGCGGGCGGCGCGAGGTTCAGCACGAAGCGCACGCCCGCGTCTGCCGCGAGCTCGGCGACGCGCTGGATGGTGGCCACCGGGAGCTCACCCTGGGTGAGCACGACCGCCGCGGACGCGATGCGCCCGGAGTCGGCCTCGGCGGCGGCGGGCGTCAGGGCGAGGTTGGCGCCGCCCGTGACGATGATCGTGTTCTCGCCCGAGTCCGCGACCGTGATCTGGGCGACGCCGGTGGGGGCGTCCGCCTCGCGACCGACCGCGCCGGTCGACAGCCCGAACCGCTCGAGGGTCGCCAGCGCGAAGTCGCCCGCGGCATCCGTGCCGATCCGCGCGACGAGCTCGACGGATGCCCCGACGACGTGCGCGGCGACCGCCTGGTTCGAGCCCTTGCCTCCGAGCGCCACGCGGAAGCCGTGGGAGAGGATCGTCTGACCCGGCGCGGGGAACGCCTCGACGTAGCTCGTCGAGTCGACGTTCAGGGAGCCGACGACGACGACCCGGCCGTGCGAGCCCACGCTATGCCGCGGGCCCCGGCCCGGCGATGCTCGCCGTGAGCGGCTCGCCACCGGCGCGGTTCGCGAAGCAGTAGTACGTGCGCTCGCCCGCCGCCCACTGCTCCTCGGTGACGGGGAACGCCGCCTGCACCTGCAGGTCGTTCACGCCCGACACCGCGGCGACGTCGATCACGCCGGGCGCCGTGCAGAGCAGGTTCATCTGCGAGGCGATCTCGCTCTCGCCGGGGAACGGCGTCGTCGCGTCGCCGGGCAGCGTGCCGCGGTACACGAGCTGTGCCGCGTGGGGTGCCGCGCAGTCGACGACGGTGAACTCCTCGTCCCAGGCCGACCCGAACGGGTCGATGCACTCGCCTCCGAAGAGCGTGTTCCACGCGTGCACGCCGACGGGCTGCGGGGCGGTCGGCGCGGCGACCGGCGTCTCGGTCGGGGTGGGGGACGCGGACGGCCCGGCGGCCTCGCCGCCGCCGGAGATCAGGGTGCCGACGTAGAACAGTCCGGCGAGCACGACGAGCACCACGAGGCCGCCCGCGATCCAGAGCAGCGTGCGGACCGTGCGGTGGTCGCCTCCCGGGCCGGAGCCGCCGGGACCGGCCGAGCCGCCCGAACCGGGAGGTCGTGGTGCAGGGCCCGAGGGCCGGGGTTGTGCGGGCGCCGGTGCGGGTTGCGGCGTGGCCGCCCTCGCCCCCGTGGTGCCCGCCAGGCCCGCGCCCGCGACGGCCGTGTCGGCCGCGAAGGGCCAACCCGACGGACCGGAATCCGGCTCGGCCGGCAGGCGGGCGGAGCCGAAGAGCGCGGCGAGCGGATCGTCGTCGTGATCCGCCGGCGCGGCCGGGGTCGGTCGGCTCGCCCCGGCGGACGTCGGGAACAGCGCGGTGAGCGCATCGTCGCCACCCGGCGGCGTCGTCGACTGGGCGGTCGGGTACGCCGCCGTGGCCGGCTCGGCCGCATCGGTGGCCGCGAGATCGTCGTCGACCGACCGACCGGGCTCGGGCCCGGGCTCGGGCTCGGGTTCCGGTTCCGGTTCCGGCTCGGGTTCGGGCTCCGGCTCGGGTTCGGCCTGGATCGGCACCATCCAGAACGGCAGGGGCTCGTCGGGCTCCTCGGCCTCGTGCTCCGCCGCCACCTCGGTGGGCTCGACGGCCACGGCCGCAGGCTCGTCGGCCGCGGGCGTGCCGGCGAGCGGCTCGTCGATCGCCGGCCCATCGGGCGCGGTCCCATCTCGGTTGCCGTCCGCGATCGGCGACGGCACGACGTCGTCCCCTCCGCCGGCCGCAGCGGCCTTCGGGTCCGCGGCGGACGGGTCGGGCGTGAGGTTCCAGAAGTATCCGGTCTCGGCGAGCTCGCGGGCGATCGGTGACTCCGCATCGGGCGCAGGCTCGGACTCGGCGGTGGCGTCCGCGCGCCCGCGCCCGAAGAATCGCGCGGCCCCGTTGCGCGGCGGCTCCGGCTCGTCGGCCTCCTCTTCGGCGTCGTCATCGTCGCCGAACGCGAGGCCGAGGGCGTCGAGGGCCTCGTCGCCGGGGCGGACCGGCGGCGTTCCCCCGCCGTCGGACCCGAACCCGGAACCCGACCGCTCGTCGGGCACGTCGGTCGATCCCTCGTCGGACGCCGGGCGACCCCCGCCTGCGGCGAGGGCGGCGAGCAGGTCGTCGACCGGCTCGTCGGACTCCCGGTCGCCGCCACGGTCGTCGCCACCACCGCCGGCCGCGGCGAAGGCCGGGAGCGGCACGCGACGATTCGCGGCCGACTCGGTCTGCACGCCGACGGGTTCGGAGACCGACGACTCCGCCTCGCCCCGCACCTCGATGAAGGGGAAGTCGTTCGTGGTCATGGTCGCCTCGGCGGGCGTCGCCGGCGGAGTGGTCGTCGCCGAGGGACGGGTCAGCGCCGCGAACGGGTCGACGGTGTCGGCGGCGAACGCGCCGAATCGGTCCGACGCGGGTGCCGGGAGCGGGTCGGACGGGACGGCCCCTGCCGGCGTCGCTGACGCGGACGACCCCTCGTCACGGAGGGCCGACCACAGCTCGTCGTCGTGGCCGGCAGCTCGTCCGGGCTGGGCGGCCCGTTCGTCCCAGCCGGCCGGAGCGGTCGTCGGCGCGATCGGATGCCGCGGCGGACGCACCGTCTCGGCGGGCGGCTGCGCCGGCTCGGGCGACGGCGACGTGGGCGCGGTCGACGCGGGCGGAGCCGGCGGCTCGGGCGTCACGGGGGGCGTCGCCACCGGCGTGAACGACTGGCGGGCCACGGGCGGAGGCGTGAAGCCGGCGAACGGCGTCGCCTCGGGCTCACGGCTCGTCGCCTCGGGCTCCCGGCTGCTCGGCTCGGGCTCCCGGCTGCTCGGCTCGGGCTCCCGGCTGCTCGGCTCGGGCGGCGCCGGCGACGGCGCTCGGTCGTCGGCCGTCGGCTCGGGGGACGGGGGCGCCGAGAGGTTGCGGAAGGCCGCCCGGATGGCGTCCTCCGAGTCGAGGTCGCCCGACCCCCAGGTGAGGGCGAAGGGCGCCGTCGGCGTGACGGGGCCGGGCGGCGTCGCCGGCTCGGATGGCGCGACGGGCGCCGACGGGACCGCGCCCGGTCGACCGACGGTGAACGGCGGGTTCCACGCGGGGAGCCCGGCAGCCGTCTCCGCCTCGGCGGCGGGTGTCGACACCGGAGGCTCGACCTGCGACGGCACGCCCTCGGGAGCCGAGGGGGCGGGCGGCCCGCCGATCACGGGCAGCGCACGCGTCGGGGCATCCGGGGCCACCGGCGACTCGGCCAGCGAGAACCAGTCGAGCACCTCCTCGCGACGGGGCGCGGGAGCGGGTGGCTCCGTCGGGGCGGGCGCCGGAGCCGCCTGCTCGGGCGGCGCGACCGGCGACGGCGGTGCGACGGGCGGGTCCTGACGCGCTGGAGTGGACCCGGCCGCGAGTTGCGCGAGCAGCCAGTCGGCGTCGTCGTCGAAGTCACGCCCGTCGCGATTCATCAGGCCAATCCCAGGTCTTCGAGGCCGATCGCCGCCAGGTAGGGCACCCCTGCACCCTCGATCACCTCGCGGGCCCCGGTGGCGCGGTCCACCACGACGGCGACGGCGACCACCTCGGCGCCGACGGCACGCAGGGCCTCGATCGCCTTGAGCGGCGAGCCGCCGGTGGTGGAGGTGTCCTCGAGCACGATGACGCGCCGGCCCGCGACGTCGGGGCCCTCGACCTGCTTGCCGCGACCGTGGTCCTTCGGCTCCTTGCGCACGACGAACGCGTCGTAGGCGAGCCCGCGAGCGGCGCCCTGGTGCAGGATCGCCGACGCGATGGGGTCGGCGCCCATGGTCATGCCCCCGACGGCATCGACGTCGGGCACGTCGGCGATGAGGTCGAGCATGACCTGGCCGATCAGCGGCGCGACGCGGTGGTCGAGGCTCACCTTGCGCAGGTCGACGTAGTACGAGGCCTTCTTGCCGCTGGTCAGCGTGAAGTCGCCGTGGAACACCGCGTCGGCCGAGATGTGCTCGATGAGCTGTCGGCGTGCGTCGGTGCTGCTGAGCTGGGGCGCAAGGGTCACCTGAATACTCTACGGCTCCCCTGCCTCTGAGGGAGGGCCGGATGCCGCGTCGCCTCCCGACGGCGTGCGCATCGGGATCCCCCCGGGCGCATGCCGATGCGCACGCGGGCCGGGGACGTCCGCCGGCATCGGCAGACGAAGGGCCGCTCCGCGGGGTGTCCCTCCCCCGCGCAGCGGCCCTGCGCCCGGGCGCGGCCCGGGCCGTCGCGACGCGCTCAGACGGTGCGCGCGAACGTCTCCTTGTGACGGCGGCCGTAGCCGTCGCGCGCCGAGACGACGATCGAGCCGGCGATGCCGGCGACGGACACGGTGGCGAGGATGGCGAGGAGCGTGAACACGGTGGTTCCTTTCGAATGAGGTGGGCTCGTCGAGCGACGGATGCGCCGTTGCACGTGTTCGACTCCTCAATTCTGACTCCCTGAACCGTTCAGCACAAGCGCACAATACTTCAATGACGATGTAGGCTGGCTACATGGACGTTCGTCGTTTGGACCTACTCAGGGAGCTCGCCGAGCGCGGCAGCGTGACGGCCGTCGCCGAGGCCACCGGCCGCACGCCCTCGGCCGTGTCCCAGCAGCTCAAGGTGCTCGAGCGCGAGGCCGGCATGCCGCTCACCGAGCGCAGCGGACGCGGGCTGGTGCTGACCAGCGCCGGGCACGCACTCGCCCGCAGCGCCGCGGATGTCGCGATCGCGCTCGAGCGGGCCTCCGCCCTCTGGGACGAGTTCCGGAACCACCCGAGCGGCGAGGTCACGCTGCTCACCTTCCCCACGGTGGGGGCGACCCTGCTGCCGAGCGTCCTCGGCGACCTGTCCCAGGTCGCCGGGCTCGTCGTCCGATGCACCGACCTCGACCCCGAGCTCGCGGAGTTCCCCGACCTCACGGCCGACTACGACATCGTGCTCGCGCACACCATGCCCGGGGTGCTGCCGTGGGGCGGTCGCGGGCTGAGGGCCGTGCCGCTGCTCACCGAGCCGCTCGACATCGGTCTCCCCGCCGACCACCGCCTGGCCGGGCGATCGCACGTCACCCCGGCCGACCTGGTCGACGAGACGTGGCTGGGGGTGCCGCCGGGCTTCCCCTTCGAGCGCATCCTGCATGCCATCGAGCAGGAGGGCGGCAAGCGCGTGCACGTCAGCCAGCGCTTCAGCGACATGCGCATCGTGGAGGCGTTCATCGAGGCCGGCCTCGGCATCGCGTTCGTGCCGAGGTTCACCTCCGGCACCGTCTCGTCGGGCATCGTGCTGAAGCCGATCCGCGGCGTGGCCTCCGCGCGGCAGATCGTCGCCCTGGTGCGTCCGGATGTCGCGGAGCGGCTCGCCGTGCGCACGGTGCTCGACGTGCTCGTGGCCCGCGCCGCCCGGCTCGAGCAGGCCTACGGCCATCCGTCGCGCGGCGGCGGCGCGATCGAGCCGCCGGCCTCTGCGAACTAGACTCCTCGATCATGAGCGACGCTGCCCACGACGAGGCGATCCTGTTCGACGTGCGTGACGGGCTCGCCCACGTCACGCTCAACCGCCCGTCCCGCCTGAACGCGGTCGACCCCCACGCCATCAGGCGGTGGCAGTCGATCGCGCACGAGATCGCCGAGCGCGACGACATCGGTGCGGTGCTCTTCGACGCGGAGGGACGCGCGTTCTGCGCCGGCGGCGACGTGCGGGCGATGGCCGAGCTGGCCGGCTCGTCGGATGCCCCGGGGCGGACGATCACCGACCTCGCCGACCTGATCCACGACGGGCACCGCACCCTGCGCGAGAGCACGAAGCCCATCGTCGCCGCCGTGCAGGGGCCCGTCGCGGGCGGCGGACTCGGCTTCATGCTCGTGGCCGACCTCGTCGTGGCATCCGACCGCGCGACCTTCGCCAGCCGGTACGCCGACGTCGGGCTCACCCCCGACTGCGGCGTGAGCACGCTCCTGCCCGAAGCGGTGGGCACGCGGCGGGCGCTCGAGCTCACGCTCACCTCGCGCACGCTGACCGCTGCCGAAGCCCTCGACTGGGGGCTCGTCGCGGAGGTCGTGGCGCCCGACGCGCTCGACGCATGCGCACGCGAGATCGCCGGCGCGTGGCTGTCGGGCGCGACCGACGCCTTCGGGCAGGCCAAGCGCCTCGTGCGCTCGGGGCTGTCCCGGAGCTTCCGAGACGCGCTCGACGACGAGGCCCGTACGATCGGGGCCGCCTTCGAGACCCCCCACGCGCAGGCGGCCGTCGCGCGGTTCGCCGCCGGCTCCGAACGGCGACCCGTCGGCGGCGCATCCGACTGACCGCCGCGAACCGAATCCCGAACGGAGGGCACGATGCAGGATCCGGCCGAGGAACTCGCGGGCCTCGCCCAGGAGATCGCGCGACGGGCACGTGACGCGGGGATGACGGTCGCGGCCGCGGAATCGCTGACCACCGGCGCGATCTCGAACGCCCTCGGCGCCGCCCCTGAGGCATCCGAATGGCTGCGCGGCGGCGTCGTCGCCTACGCGGAGGGCGTCAAGCGCGACCTGCTCGGTGTCACGGCCGACAAGGTCGCTTCGGCGCAGTGCGCGCGCGAGCTCGCGGCCGGCGTCGCCCGCCTGCTCGACGCGGATGCCGCCGTCGCCGTCACCGGGGTCGGCGGGCCCGATCCCGACGAGGGCGAGCCGCCGGGCAGCGTATACGGGTCGGTGGCCGTGCGCGGCCGCATCCGCGATGTGCACTGGCAGTTCGAAGGGGACCCGGCGGAGGTGGTGCACCGCACCGCCCGCGCCGCGCTGGAGCTGCTCCGCGACGCGCTGCCGCCCTCGTCCTGACCCGGCCCGCGAGCGGCGAGGTGGCTTGACGACGAGGGGTATGTGGTGTGCGATATATTGCGTGCCGATTCCCCATGATGCTTCCCCCGCCGACCGCACGCTCCTCCGCGACGGCGTCTTCCGCCGCCTGCGGGACGCCATCGTCGACGGCACGTTCGAACCCGGCGAGCAGCTCAAGGACGGGGAGCTGGCCACCTGGCTCGGAGTGAGTCGCACCCCGGTGCGGGAGGCGCTGCTGCGACTCGCGCACGGAGGGCTGGTGGTGGCGCAGCCGGGTCGGTCGACGATCGTGAGCACGCTCGACCGGCGGGCGGTCTGGAACGCGCGCGACGTCGTCGCGGCGATGCACGAGCTCGCGGTTCGCGAGGCGGTGCCGCAGGTCACCGAGGCCGATCTCGAGGCGATGCGCGATGCGAACCGGCGTTTCGCGTCGGCCATCGACGCCCGGGACGTCGAGGCCGCGCTGCGTGCCGACGACGACTTCCACGGCGTGCTCGTGGCGGTCGCCGGCAACGGCGCACTCGACACGGTGCTCGACCAGTTCATGCCCGTGCTCCGCCGAGCCGAGTACCTGCGGTTCACCTCCCTCGACGGGCGCGCCTCGGTCGCGCGTCACGACGAGCTGATCCGCCTCGCCGCCGCCCTCGACGTGGAAGGAGCCGCCGCGGTCGCCTTCGACACGTGGCACAGCCTGCCGACCGTCGACCCGACCGGCGACGGCGGCGACCACGGCAACGGCGATGGACCGCCCGAACCGGCGAGCACGAGGGAGTGACGCCGCTCCCGGTCACGCCGGAACGGCGGTCACGGCCTCGTGATCGCTCGGGGCGGCTCACCCCCGATCAGTCGTGCTGCGGGAACCCCAGGTTCAGCCCGCCGTGGCTCGGGTCGAGCCAGCGCGAGGTGATCGCCTTCTCCTGCGTGAAGAAGTCGAACCCTCGCGGGCCGTAGGCCTTGGCGTCGCCGAACAGCGAGTCCTTCCAGCCGCCGAACGAGTGGTAGGCCACCGGCACCGGGATCGGCACGTTGATGCCGACCATGCCGACCGTCACCTCGCGCTGGAATCGCCGCGCGGCGCCGCCGTCGTTCGTGAAGATGGCGGTGCCGTTGCCGTACCTGCTCGAGTTGATGAGGTCGAGCCCGTCCTCGTAGCCGTCGACCCGCACGACCGAGAGCACCGGTCCGAAGATCTCGTCGCGATACACGGCCGATGAGGTCGGCACCTTGTCGACGAGGGTCGGGCCGAGCCAGAATCCGTCGGGCTCGCCGTCGACCTCGGGGTCGCGTCCGTCGACCACGACGGCGGCCCCGTCGGTCGCCGCGACGTCGAGGTAGCCCGCGACCTTGTCGCGGTGCTCGCGCGTGATGAGGGGACCCATGTCGCAGCCGCGGGTGCCGTCGCCGATCTTCAGCCGCGACATCCGCTCGGCAACCTTCGCGACGAACTCGTCGGCGATGGAGTCGACGGCGAGCACCGCCGAGATGGCCATGCAGCGCTCCCCGGCCGACCCGAAGCCCGCGTTCACGGCAGCGTCGGCCGCGAGGTCGAGGTCGGCGTCGGGCAGCACGAGCATGTGGTTCTTCGCGCCGCCGAGCGCCTGCACGCGCTTGCCGTTGGCCGTCGCCGTCGAGTAGATGTACTGGGCGATCGGCGTCGAGCCGACGAACGAGATCGAGCGCACGATCGGATGATGCAGCAGCGCGTCGACGGCGACCTTGTCGCCGTGCACGACGTTGAGCACGCCGTCGGGAAGGCCCGCCTCCTGCATGAGCTTCGCGAGCCACACCGCGGCGCTCGGGTCCTTCTCGGAGGGCTTCAGCACCACGGTGTTGCCCGTCGCGATCGCCAGCGGGAAGAACCACAGCGGCACCATGGCCGGGAAGTTGAACGGGCTGATGATGCCCACCACCCCGACCGGCTGGCGCGTCGTGTAGACGTCGATGCCCGTCGAGACGTTCTCGGAGTACTCGCCCTTCGTGTAGCCCGGCATGGCGCAGGCGAGCTCGACGACCTCGAGTCCGCGCGCGATCTCGCCCGCGGCATCCGAGGTCACCTTGCCGTGCTCGCTCGTGAGGATCGCGGCGAGCTCGCCCGTGCGCGCGTTCAGCAGCTCGCGGAACGCGAACATCACCTGCTGCCGCTTCGCGATCGACGTGTCCCGCCAGGCGGGGAACGCCCGCGCGGCGGCCTGGACGGCGAGGTCGACGTCTTCCGTGGAGGCGAAGCGGACGCGCTTCTGCTCGACGCCGAGCGCGGGGTTGTAGACGGGTCCGCTGCGGTCGGAATCGCCGGCGACGGATGCCCCGTCGATCCAGTGCTCGACGGTCGCCGTCTCGGCGGCCCGCGGCTGGGTTTCGGTCAGTGTCTGGCTCATGAGTCAGCCCTCTCCTTCGAGTGCGGTGCTCAGTACTTCATCGTAGATCGGCATCGCCTCGGCGACATCCTCGACCGTGACGACGCACGGGGGCACCACGTGGATGCGATTGTCCTGGATGAACGGCAGCAGGCCGCGCGCCACCAGCCCGGACTTGATCCGGCCCATCGCGGCGGCCGGCAGGGGTTCGCGCGTGTCGCGGTCGGCGACCAGCTCGATCGCCCAGAACACGCCTTCGCCGCGCACCTCGCCGATCACGGCGTGTCGCTCGGCGAGCTCGGCGAGCGCCGGGCCGATCTCGGTCTCGCCGATCGCGCGCGCGTTCTCGACGATGCCCTCCGACTCCATGGCGTCGAGCGTCGCGACGATGGAAGCCATCGCGAGCGGATGCCCCGAGTAGGTGAGCCCGCCCGGGAACACGCGGTCGTCGAACGTGGCGGCGATCGGGTCGGAGATGACGACGCCGCCCGCGGGGATGTAGCCCGAGTTCACGCCCTTCGCGAAGGTGATCAGGTCGGGCCTGACCTCGTAGCCGTCGAACGCGAACCAGCGGCCGCTGCGACCGAACCCGCACATCACCTCGTCGAGGATGAGCAGGATGCCGTGACGGTCGGCGAGCTCGCGCACGCCGGCGAGGTAGCCGGGCGGCGGCAGCATGATGCCCGCCGTGCCCGGGATGGTCTCGAGCAGGATCGCGGCGATCGACGACGGCCCCTCGGCCTCGATGACGCGGCGCAGGTGGTGCAGGGCGCGCTCCGACTCCTCCTCGGGCGTCGTCGCCCAGAACTCGGAGCGGTAGAGGTAGGGCCCGAAGAAGTGCACGTGGCCCCGCGCGAACTCGTTCGGGATGCGTCGCCAGTCGCCCGTGGACACGATCGCCGCGCCCGTGTTGCCGTGGTACGAGCGGTAGGTCGAGAGGATCTTGTCGCGCCCGGTGTGGAGGCGCGCCATCCGGATCGCGTTCTCGTTGGCGTCGGCGCCGCCGTTCGTGAAGAACACCTTGTGGAACCCGGGCGGCGCATGGCCGATGATGCGCTTCGCGGCCTCGCCGCGGGCCAGGCTCACGGTCGAGGGCGCGATCGTCGTGAGCAGTTCGGCCTGCTCGCGGATCGCCTGCACGACGGCCGGATGCTGGTGGCCGATGTTGACGTTCACGAGCTGGCTCGAGAAGTCGAGGTACTCGCGCCCGGCGTGATCCCAGACGCGGCATCCGCGGCCACTGGCGACGACCAGCGACGACAGTTGCGACTGCGCCGACCACGAGTGGAAGACGTGGTCGCGGTCGAGCCCGCGGGCGAGCTCGTCGAGGTCCTCGGCGAGGTTCTCGGTCATGGCTTCGGTGCCTTTCGTTCGGATGCGACGGTGTCGCGGTGTCGCAGTGTCGCGGTGTCGCGGTGTCGCGGTGTCGGCGGTGGCGGATGCCGCGCGGCCGGCCGGGACGCACCGGCCGCGCGGCATCCGGACCGCTAGTTGCCGCCCTCCTCGAGCGTGACCTCGATCGGCTCGTAGTCCGCGCCGAGGATGTCGACCCCGTCGGCCTCGAGGTTCTCGAGGGCCTGGTCGACGTACTCGTTCGTGTACGCCGTGTCGGGCGGGTCGGTGGTGATGACCTGGGCGCCGTCCTGGTTCTTGGTGCCCAGCGCCATCTCGACCGTGGCATCCCACGCGATCTCGTTGATGTGCCCGATGCCGTCGGTGGAGGGCCAGATCAGCTTGTTGATCTCGTTGGCCATCCACAGCTGGTGGCTCGTGCCGAGGGTGGACCCGGCCGCGGTGACCGCGTCGGCGGCCGCCTGCGGGTCGTCGCGCTGGTCGATCCAGCCGAGGATCGCGCCCTGGATGAGCTTGACCGCCGTGTCGGCGTACTCCTCGTCGGATTCGAGCCGCTCGGTGTTCGCCCAGATCGCGTCCTGGAGCATCGAGGTGCCGACCTCGTTCCAGTCGATGACCGAGAAGTCCTCGGGCTGGTAGAGCTCGCCGGTCTCGGGGTTGACGGCCTCGAGCAGCTGCGCGTACTCGTTGTAGGTCATGGCCTGCGCGGCGTCGATCTCGCGATTCAGCAGGGCGTTCATGTCGAAGTTCTGCTGCACGATCGTGTAGCCCGACGCGTTCGCCTCGGTGAGGCCCGCGAAGAGCTCCCACTCGTTGCCGAATCCCCAGCTGCCGACCTGCTTGTTCGACAGGTCCGCGGGCCCCTCGATGCCGCTGTCGGCCCAGGCGACCTGCAGGGTGCCGCTGCGCTCGAAGATCTGCGCGATGTTCGTGATGTTCGCGCCCGCCTCGATGGACGCGAGCGCCTTCGGCACCCACGCGATGGCGAAGTCCACGTCGCCGGCGGCGAGCACGTCCTGCGGCACGATGTCGACCGCGCCCGGGATGATCTCGACGTCGAGGCCGAGGTCCTCCCAGTACCCGTTCGCCTGGGCGAGGTAGTACCCGCCGAACTGGGCCTGCGTGAGCCACTGGAGCTGGAGGGTCACCGGCGTGAGTTCGCCGTCCCCGCCGTCCGTGGCGTCGTCGGTGTCGGTGCCCCCGCTGGTGCAGCCGGCGAGCACGAGCGCGGTCGCGGCGGCTGCCGCCGCGCCCGCGATGATCCTGTTGCGCATCATCTGCGTTCCTCTCCTGGTGGTGGTGCTCTGTGGTGCGGTTCCGACCGGCAGGGGTGCCGGTGGCGTGGGCCGCGCGTCGTCGCGCGACGTGGCTCGGGTCATCGGTGGCGGGAGGCGATCCTCTCGATCACGGTCGTGAGGGCGAAGAACACGAGGCCGAGCAGGATGGCGCCGATGACGAACGCCCAGGCCCGGGCGTAGGCACTGGATGCCGCGGCGGTCGTGATCGCCGAGCCGAGTCCCTGTCTCGGCCCGCCGAAGTACTCGGCGACGAGGGCCGAGATCACGGCGAGCGACGAGGCGATGCGCAGGCCCGTGAAGAAGTGCGGCAGCGCGGACGGGATGGTGACCGCCCGCGTCTCCTGCCGCGGGGTGGCCGCGTAGGAGCGCATGAGGTCGCGATGCACCGGCCGCACCTGGCGCAGGCCGCGGAGCGTGTTCAGGAACACGGGGACGAACGCGGCGATGGAGGCGATGATGATGCGCGCCACCTCGGACGTGGACCCGAACATCGTGTACAGCACGGGGGCGAGGGCCACGATCGGCACGACGGCGACGGCGGCGACGATCGGCACGAGCATGCCGTCGATGGCGCGGATGAACGACGCGACGATCGCGAGCAGCACGCCGATGACCGCGCCGATCACGAGCCCGATGAGCGCGTTGAGCCCCGTGACGAGCGTGGCCTGGAGCACCTGCGGCGCGTACTGCACGAGCTGGCCCCAGATCGCGGAGGGGCTGGCGAGCACGAACGGCGGGATGCCCGCCGCGACCACCACGAGCTCGACGAGCAGCACGAGCACGATGAAGAGCACGATCGGCGGCACGACGAGCCCGATGAACCGCCGGAGCGGGCGGTCGCCGGGGCCGCGGCGACGGCGCTCGGCCGGCGGTGCGAGCTGCGTCGCGATCGCGGCGTCGGGCAGGCCGGTCATCGCACGTCCACCCCCCTCGCCGCACCGGCGGATGACGCCTGCGGGCCGTGGAGAGCCTCGCGCACCGCGGTGACGCCCTCGAAGAACGCGGTGTCCTCGCGCAGGTCCTCGCCGCGCTCGGCGGCCTCGCCGAGCCGCACGTCGATCTCGTCGGTGATGCGACCCGGACGCGGCGACATGACGACGACCCGGTCGGACAGGTACACTGCCTCGGGGATCGAGTGGGTCACGAACACGACCGCGGCCCCCGTCTCGGCGCGGATGCGGAGGAGCTCGGTCTGCATGCGCTCGCGGGTCATCTCGTCGAGCGCGCCGAACGGCTCGTCCATGAGCAGCAGCCGCGGCGATTCGGCCAGCGACCGGGCGATGGCCACGCGCTGCTGCATGCCGCCCGAGAGCTGGTCGGGGTAGTGCTTCGCGAAGTCGGAGAGCCCGACGAGCTCGACCAGCTCCGCCACGCGCGCCCGGCGCGCGCTCGCCCCCACGCCGTGCAGCTGCAGGGGCAGCTCGATGTTGGCCGCGACGGAGCGCCACGGCAGCAGGCCGGCCTGCTGGAACGCGATGCCGTACGCCTGGTCGATGCGCGCCTGCCGTGCGGTCCTGCCGAAGACCCGGATGTCGCCGGCCGTGGGTTCGTCGAGGTCGGCGATGAGGCGGAGCAGGGTGGACTTGCCGCACCCCGATGGGCCGATGAGCGACACGAACTCCCCGTCGTGCACCGTGAGCTCGATGCCGGTGAGCGCGGTGACCGTGGCCCCCTTCGCCCCGGTGAAGACCCGCTCGACGCCGCGCACGACGACGGCCTCGGTCGCATCGGCGGGGGGCGTCGGCCCGGTGGCGGCTGCGCTCGGCTGGGGCGCTGACGTGCTCATGCGGCGGTCTCCTGTCGGCGGAACGGGCTGAGGAAGGCGGCGAGGAGCGCGACGAACCCGGCGGCGACGAGGCCGAGCAGCACCGCACCGAGGATCGGCGACCACGGCTTGGCGGGATCGCTCGAGGCCGCGACGGCGGTCTCGAGGATGAGCCGGCCGATGCCCCCGCTGAACCCGACCGAGATCTCGGCCACGACGGTGCCGACCACGGCGTTCGCGGCGGCGAGCCGCAGGGCGGGGATGAGGAACGGCACGCTCGCGGGCAGCCGGAGCCGGAAGAGGGTGGTCCACCATCCCGCCGCGTAGCTGCGCATCAGGTCGAGGTCGGCGGCCTCCGGACTCTGCAGGCCGCGCAGGGCGCCGACGGCGACCGGGAAGAAGGCGAGGTAGCTCGCGATGATCACGACCGACATCCAGCTCTCCCACGAGAACGCGCCGAACTCCAGTCGCGAGCCCCAGTTGCGGATGAGCGGGGCGAGCGCGATGAGCGGCACGGTCTGGCTGAGGATGACGAACGGCAGCACGGCACGCTCGGCGATGCGGAACCCGAGCATGAGCAGGGCGAGCGCGAAGCCCACCACGACCCCGACCAGCCAGCCGAGCGCCGCGATGCCGAGGCTCACGAGCGCCGCGAGGAGCACCACGACTCCCAGCGGCAGCGCGCCCGGGGCACGGGTCACCGGCGTGGCCGCACGCGCGAGCATCTCCCACGTGTGCGGCATCGCCTGGTCGCTCGTGCGGGGAAGCAGCCGGATGCCGCTGCCGGTGACGCCTTCCCGGGCGCCGATCAGCCAGCCGTCGGCCGGCCCCACGAGCTTGTACAGCTCCCACACCGCGGCGAGCGCCACGAGGCCCAGCACGCCCCAGAGCACCGCGCGCCATCGCCGCGCTCGCCTGGTTGCGGGGGTCGTCGTCGTCATGCCTTCGCCGTGATGTGCTCGGTCATGGCGGGGATCACGGTCTCGCCGTACACGCGCAGCGTCTCCTCCTTGTTGTCATGCTGGAGGTACCCGGCGAACTGGTCGACGCCGAGCTCGGCGAGCTGCTTCAGCTTGTCGAGGTGCTGGTCGGCGGTGCCCAGGAGGCAGAATCGGTCGACGATCTCGTCGGGCACGAACTGGGTGTGCACGTTGCCCGCCCGCCCGTGCTCGTTGTAGTCGTAGTCCTCGCGGCCCTTGATGTAGTCGGTCAACGCGTCGGGCACGGTGCCGTGCATGCCGTACTTCGCGACGATGTCGGCGACGTGGTTGCCCACCATGCCGCCGAACCAGCGGCACTGGTCGCGCATGTGCGCCCAGTCGTCGCCGATGTAGAACGGCGCGGCGACGCAGAACTTCACCGACTTCGGGTCGCGGCCGGCCGCCTCCGCGGCATCCCGGACCGTCTTGATCATCCAGGCGGCGATGTCGACGTCGGCGAGCTGCAGGATGAACCCGTCGCCCACCTCGCCCGCGAGCTTCAGCGCCATCGGGCCGTAGGCGGCGACCCACACCTCGAGCTCGGAGCCCCGGCTCCACGGGAACCGGATCGTCGAGCCGTGGTACTCCACCGGGCGCGAGTTGCCGAGTTCCCGGATGACGTGGATCGACTCGCGCAGCTCGGCGATGGTGGTCGGCTTGCCGTTCGTGACGCGCACGGCCGAGTCGCCCCGCCCGATGCCGCACACGGTGCGATTGCCGAACATCTCGTTCAGGGTCGCGAACACCGACGCGGTGACCGTCCAGTCGCGGGTGGCCGGATTCGTCACGAACGGGCCGACCTTGATGCGCTGGGTCTGCGACAGGATCTGGCTGTAGATGACGTACGGCTCCTGCCACAGCAGGTGCGAGTCGAAGGTCCACACGTGCGTGAACCCGTGCGCCTCGGCGAGCTTCGCGAGCTGGATGGTCCGCGATGCCGGGGGGTTGGTCTGCAGGACCGCTCCGAATTCCATCGGCGCTCCCCTTTCGTGGTCGTGTGCGGGGGATCAGACGAGGTACGAGCTGAGGCCGCGCTTGAGGAAGCGGCCGTCGCCCTTGGCGCCGAGGTACTCGTCGCCGTCGACGATGACCTTGCCGCGCGAGAGCACCGTGTCGACGTGGCCGTCGATCTCGTAGCCCTCCCACGCGGAGTAGTCCATGTTCATGTGGTGGGTCTTCTCGAGGCCGATCGACGTGTGGCCGTTCGGGTCGTACACCACGATGTCCGCGTCGGCGCCGGGCTGGATGGCGCCCTTCCTGCCGGCGAGGCCGAACATCCGCGCGGGCGTGGTGCTGGTGAGCTCCACCCAGCGCTCGAGCGTGATCTCGCCCGTGACGACGCCCTGGTACATGAGGTCCATGCGGTGCTCGATCGAGCCGATGCCGTTCGGGATCTTGCGGAAGTCGCCGAGGCCGAGCTCCTTCTGGTCCTTCATGCAGAACGGGCAGTGGTCGGTCGAGACCATCTGCAGGTCGTTCGTGCGGAGCGCCTGCCACATCGCGTCCTGGTGCCGCTCCTCCCGGCTGCGGAGCGGCGTCGAGCACACCCACTTCGCGCCCTCGAAGTGCCCCCACTGCTCGCTCTCCGCGCCGAGCTGCTCCTCGAGCGAGAGGTAGAGGTACTGCGGACACGTCTCGCCGTAGACGTTCTGGCCCTTGTCGCGCGCCCACGCGAGCTGCTCCACGGCCTGCTTCGCCGACACGTGCACGACGTAGAGCGGCGCACCCGTCAGCTTCGCGAGCATGATCGCGCGGTGCGTCGCCTCCTCCTCCATCTCCCAGGCGCGGGCGATGCCGTGGTAGTACGGATCGGTCTTGCCCTGGTCGACGAGCTGCTGGGCGAGCACGTCGATGGCAGGGCCGTTCTCGGCGTGCATCATCGTGAGCATGCCGGTGTCGCGGGAGACCTGCATGGCCTTCAGGATCTGCGCGTCATCCGAGTAGAAGACGCCCGGATAGGCCATGAAGAGCTTGAAGCTCGACACGCCCTCGTCGGGCAGCCGTCGCATCGCCGCGAGCGAGTCCTCGTTGACGTCGCCGACGATCTGGTGGAACCCGTAGTCGATCGCGCAGTTGCCCGCCGCCTTCTCGTGCCACGCGGCAAGCCCGTCCTCGACGCGCTGACCGTAGGTCTGCACCGCGAAGTCGATGATCGACGTCGTGCCGCCCCAGGCGGCCGCCCGCGTGCCCGTCTCGAAGGTGTCGGATGCCTCGGTGCCGCCGAACGGCAGCTGCATGTGCGTGTGCGCGTCGATGCCGCCCGGGATCACGTACTTGCCGGCGGCGTCGATGACGCGATCGACGGATGCCGCGACATCCGTGCCCAGCAGGGTGCTGCCGGGCTCGAGCACGGCCCGGATCGTCTCGCCGTCGACGAGCACGTCGGCGACGGCGCGACCCGTGGCGCTCACGACGGTGCCGCCGGTGATGAGGGTGGTGGTCATGGTTCGCTCCTTCGCGTGGCTCGTCGACTACGGCTTCGGGATGGAGGTGTAGGAGTCGGGACGCCGGTCGCGGTAGAACTGCCAGGCGTTGCGGACGTCGCGGATCATGTCCATGTCGAGGTCGCGCACCACGACCTCCTCGTCGGTCTCCGAGCCGTACCCGCCGACGATGTTGCCCTGCGGGTCGACGAACTGGCTCTTGCCGTAGAAGTTCACGGCGAGTTCGCCGTACTCGTTGTCCTCGAGGCCGACCCGGTTGGCGGCGGCCACGAAGTAGCCGTTGGCGGCGGCGGCGGCCGGCTGCTCGATCTCCCAGAGGCGGTTCGAGAGGCCCGGCTTCGTGGCGTTCGGGTTGAAGACGATCTGCGCGCCGTTCAGGCCCAGCTCGCGCCAGCCCTCGGGGAAGTGCCGGTCGTAGCAGATGTACGCGCCGATGGGCCCGACGGCCGTGTGGAACACCGGATAGCCGAGGTTGCCGGGGCGGAAGTAGAACTTCTCCCAGAACTTGTCGAGGTTGGGGATGTGGTGCTTGCGGTACGAACCGAGGATCGTGCCGTCGGCGTCGACGACGACCGCGGTGTTGTAGTAGACGCCGGGCTGCTCCTCCTCGTAGATCGGCAGCACCATGACCATGCCGAGCTCCTTGGCGAGCGCCGCGAAGCGCTGCACGATCGGGCCGTCGGCCGGCTCGGCGTAGTCGTAGTACTTCACGTCCTCGGTGATGCCGAAGTACGGGCCGTAGAAGAGCTCCTGGAAGCAGATCACCTGGGCGCCCTGCTCCTTCGCGTCGCGGGCGAACTGCTCGTGCTTGTCGAGCATGGACTCCTTGTCGCCGGTCCAGGTCGTCTGCGTGATGGCCGCTCGGACGATGGTCATGTTGCCTCCTGAGTCGGTCGGCGTCGTTGCCGTCCGCTCGGTGCTCTGGGCGGGGGAGTGCTGCTCAGGTGCTACCGGGCGATGCTGCGACGCCGAGAGGTGGGGGTTTCCGAACGGGACTCGCGACCCGTTCTGTTATTGTTCGGCGTGAACATTTCTCTTTTGTTTCACTCTGTGTCGCTGTGGTTAATCATCCTGTCCCTTGCTTCGTGAGGAGGCAATGGTCGTGTCGGGTATTCATGTGACTGGTGCTCATCCGACGGGGCTTCGTGCGGATGCCTCCGCGCTGACCGCGCTCGCCGAGTTCCCCGATACAACCCCCCGCGGCATCGCCGGGGTGATCGCCCGCCTCGTGAACACGGGCGACCTGGCGGCCGGCGAACGGCTCCCCACCGTGCGCGAGCTCGCAAGCGCCCTCGGCGTGAGCCCGGCGACGGTGAGCCAGGCGTGGCAGGCGCTGTCGCGGGCGGGACTCATCGAGTCACGCGGCCGAGCGGGCAGCTTCGTGCGCAGCGCGACCTCCGCTCGCCTCGCGCCCCGGATGCGCGGGATGGCGGCCCCGAACGACCCCGTGCGCCTCGACCTCTCGCGCGGGACCCCCGACCCGCTGCTGCTGCCCGCGCTCGGGCCGGCGCTGTCGCGGGTGTCGGCGCGCGCGGAGACCGGGAGCTACCAGGCCGAACCGGTGATCCCCGCGCTCGCGTCGGTGCTCGCGGCGTCGTGGCCCTCGACGGTGGAGTCGATCATGGTCGTCGACGGCGCGCTCGACGCCATCTCGCGCACGCTCGAGCAGGTCGTGCGCTTCGGCGATCGCGTGATCGTCGAGAGCCCCGGGTTCCCGCCCTTCCTCGACCTGCTCGACGTGCTCGGCGCCGAAGCCGTGCCCGTGCGGCTCGACGAGTACGGCATGGTGCCCGACGCCCTCGGCCGTGCGCTGCACCGGCGACCGGTCGCGGTGCTGCTGCAGCCGCGCGCCCAGAATCCCACGGGCGCGTCGATGACCCCGGCGCGCGCCGAGGAGCTCGCACGCGTCATCCGGGCGGCATCCGACGTGGACGACCTCGTCGTGATCGAGGACGACCACTCGGGGCTGATCTCCACCGAGGGCGACGTGACGCTCGGCACGTGGCTCCCCGACCGCGTCGTGCACGTGCGCAGCTTCTCGAAGTCGCACGGACCCGACCTCCGCATCGCGGCGCTCGGCGGTCCCCGCGAGCTCGTCGACCGCGTCGTCGCCCGACGCATGCTCGGCCCGGGCTGGACGTCGCGGATGCTGCAGACGATCCTGCTCGACCTGCTCACCGAGGGCGCATCGATCGATGCGGTGGCGGAGGCGCGGCGCCAGTACTACACACGCCAGCGCGCCCTCGGCGACGCCCTCCGCGCCCGCGGCGTGCCCGTGGCGCCGGCCGACGGCATCAACCTCTGGGTGCCGGTGCTGAGCGAGCGTTCGGCGCTCGTGCAGCTCGCCGCGGCCGGCATCCGGGTGGCGGCCGGCACGCCCTTCCTCGCCGCATCCGACTCGGCGGATGCCGCGAACGGCTCGCGCTCGCGGCCGGGCGGCGACTTCGTGCGCGTCACCGTCGGCGTGCTGCGCGACGGCACCGACGAGGTCGCGGACGCCCTCGCCACGGCGGCGCACCACCTCGCCGCGGGCGGCTACTGACGGCTCAGCGGCTCGGTGCGGTCCGACGGCGCGCCGTCTGATCCGGCCGCGCGATCGATGGACCGAGGGCGCGGTCGCGCGTAGTCGAGGATCCAGACCGCGGCTGCGCCCAGCGGCAGCAGCGCGTACTCGGCGGAGCGCCCCGTGACGACGACGACCGCCGTGACGCCGACGGCCGCAAGAACGACCGCGACCGTCATGACGCGATACCACGGCGGTCTGCCCGCGGTCACGCGAGCCCACCACTGGAACACCCGGAACGGACCGGGCAGGGGAATCCGCGACTCCAGCCAGATGCTCTCCGCCCTCGTGGCCGGTCCCGCGACCTCGGCACCCGGCAGCTCGAGCGGGTCGAGACTGCCCTCGGCCACGAGCGCCACTTCGGCGGGAATGCCGCAGTAGTCCGCCATACGCGCGAACGTGTCGGGCGAACTCGAGGGCTTCCGCAGCTCGATGCGGAACTCCTGCGCGCGGTGCTCGCGAACGCGTGCCGCTCTCGCCATGATCCTGAACGACGGGTCGAGCTCGAACTGGCTCTCGACGATCTGGCGCATCGTGAGGCCGTCATGGTCGACCTGCCACCCGTCGGACGGGTCGACGACCACGAAGTGCTGGTCCCACCATCGGAGGTCCGACCGGAACCGCCCGCCGGCGGCGAAGGCACGACGCGACCGGCTGGCCCACATCAGCACGGATCGGCCCCGTCGCCAGTACCCGGAGATGACGAGCGCCTGAGGGTCGTGCGGGACGTACAGCACTCCCCTGCCGAGTGGGACCCAGGTCACGGGGCCGCCGAGGGCGTGCGCGACGAGCTCCGGCGCTCCGAACTGCTGCGACTCGGTGTACCACGCGAACGAGCGGATGCCCCAGCCATGCGACGGCGGACCCGTTTCGTCATCGGCCGGGGCGTCTGGTTCGCCGACCCACGCCGCGCGCCCGAATCGCTCGCGCAGACGCATTCGGAAGCCTTCGAGCTCACCCCTCCCGAAACCCACGGCGGCCTCATCGGGGAACCATTGGGCGGGAACGCCCGACTCGTCGGCGAACAGCACGCCGTACACCTCGGCCGAGGAATCACCCGCGAGCACGTTGACGGCGCCCACGACGCCCTCGGCTTCGAGGAAGGCGACGAGCTCGTGGCTCGGGTCGTGCCCGTCGTGGACGGGTACGCCGAATTCGGTCATTCCGAGCGTCTCGAGGCGCTCCATCGCGGCTCCTTCGGGTCGGCCGTGTGTCGGCCAGTGCCGCGCTCCTCGATCGTAGGGCCGAGGCCGCGCCCGGGGCATCCGAGCCGATAACGGTTCGGAGAAGATCAGCCGTTCCCGACCGACCGGCCCCAGGTGCGTCTCGCGGTCGCTGCGCGCGCCGCGTCACGCCTTGACGGGGTTCGGCACCCGCGCGTACCTGTCGGGCGCGATCGTGAGCTCCGCCCGCCCGCCGGTCATCGACCGCAGGTCGAGCACGTACTGGCCGAGCTCCGCCTCAGGCACGTTCGCCACCACGCGGGCGCGCCCGTCCTCGGTCGTCTCCGTGGCGTGCACCCGCCCACGACGGCCGGACAGGTCGGTCAGCACGGTGCCCTGCAGGTCGGCCGGGACCGTGACGGTGACGATCGAGAGGGGCTCGAGCATCACGGTGCCCGCTTCGGCCAGCGCCGCCTTGACCCCGATCGACGCCGCCGTGCGGAAGGCCATTTCCGAGGAGTCGACCGAGTGCGACTTGCCGTCGTAGAGCTCCACCTTCACGTCGACCACCGGATGCCCCTGCGGACCGCCTGCCGCGAGCGCGTCACGCGCGCCCTTCTCCACGGCCGGGATGTACGTGCGCGGCACGGAGCCGCCCACCACGGAGTCGACGAATTCGAAGCCGCCGCCCGGCGGCAGCGGCGACACCCGCAGCTGCACGACCGCGAACTGGCCGTGGCCGCCCGACTGCTTCTTGAGCTTGCCCTCCACCTGCGCGTTGCCCGCGATGGTCTCCCGGTAGGCGACGGGTGCGGGAGACGTCGTCACGTGCACGCCGAACACGCGCGCGAGGCGCTCGACCGCGACCGCGACGTGGGTGTCGCCGAGGCCGCGCAGCACGGTGTGGCCGCCCGTTCGGTCGATCATGAGCGTCGGGTCCTCCGCGACCAGCCGGGCGAGCGAGGACATCAGCTTCTCGTCGTCGGACTGCGTGGCCGGGGCGAGGCTCACGGCGAAGACCGGCTCCCGCCGCGGCTGCGGGGTGGGGCGCGCCGTGCCGTTCGTGCGGGTCCACAGCAGGGATCCCGACGGCGATCCCGTCAGCTTGGCGACGGCGCCGACCTCCCCCGCGCGCAGCGCGTCGACGGGAAGGTGCTCCGAGCCCCGCAACCGGAACAGCCCGTGAATGCGCTCGTCGGCGCCGGTCGTCGCGTTGTGCAGACGGTCGCTCGGACGCACCACGCCGGAGAGGACCTTGAACATCGAGATCTGGCCGACGAACGGGTCGGCCACGGTGCGGAACACCTGCAGCAGCGTCTCTCCGTCGGCACTCGGCGCGACTCGGTGCTCCGTGCCGCCCTCGCCGTCGGCCGCCCCGCCGACCACGATGCGGCTGTCGTGCTCGAGGGACGACGGCGCCAGGCTGCAGAGCAGGTCGGCCACGCGGTCGACGCCGGTGCCGGTCGCAGCGGAGCAGACGACCACGGGCACCGCCTCGCCGGTCGCCACCTCCCGGGCGAACGAGCGCTCGAGCTCGGGAGCCGACGGCTCGTTCCCGTCGAGGTACGCCTCGAGCTGGTCGTCGTCGTGCGACACGATCTCCTCGGTCACCTCGACGTGCAGCCGGTGCTCCTCGGCCTCGGCGTCGGCCGGCATCGGACCGTCATGGTGGCGGCCCTCGTCGTCGTACTCGAGGGCCTGCTCGCTGAGCACGTCCGCGATCCCGTGGAATGCCTGCTCCTCGCCGAGCGGCAGCTCCAGCGCCCAGAGCCCCTCGCCGAAGGCCGCCTGCAGCTCGCCCAGCACCCGCCGGAAGTCCGCGCGCGCCTTGTCCTCCTGCGTGACGACGACGATCCGCGGCACGCCTGCCGCCTCCGCGGCCGCCCAGACGAACCTCGTGCCCGCCGTGACCCCGTCGACGGCGCTCACGGCGACCAGGGCCACGTCCGCCACCGCGAGCGCGGTGTCGACGCCGCCCACGAAGTCGGGATGTCCCGGTGTGTCGACGAGCGTGATGGTGTGCTCGACGCCGTCGGGATCCGACCATCGGAGCAGGGCGAGCGAGAGCCCGAGGGTCATGCCTCTCGCAATCTCCTCGGGCTCGTGGTCGCAGACCGTGTTGCCCTGTTCGACGGTGCCCGCCCTCGAGATCTCGCCTGCCCGAAGCAGCAGGGCCTCCGCCAGGGTCGTCTTGCCCGAACCCGCCCCGCCGATCAGGGCGACCGTCCGGTGTGTCGGAGTCGCTGCCGAGTTCATGAAACCTCCCGCGCCGCTGCGGACCTGTCCGTCCATCGTGTACCCGTCGGGCCGGGAATGCCAGAGGCACGGCGATCGAGCTTGGGGTCTCCTCGTCCCCGCGCATCGGCTGCGACGTGACCATGTCCGATCGCGGGGCGCCGGTTCGACTCGTCCTCCACAAGCATCGTCAGGAGGGTCCCTTCCACAGGTAAAACACCTGATCACGACGATTTCACGCGTGATCCGGATGTCGGTGGGTGGGTGCAGGATCGAGCCATGGACGATTCGCTGCACTCTTTCCGACGACACGTCGAGGAGCTGCACGCGGCGTGGGCCGGCGGCGTGCCCGCGTCGTCGCACGTCGGCGGCGACGCGCACGCCGAGGTCGAGCAGATGAGCGACGACGCGCTCGTACGCGTCGGCGACCTGCTCGCACGGGTGCGGCGCGACGCCGAGGCGATGCTGGCACTCGTGGCCGCCGAGATGTCACGGCGGTCGGGGCCCGAGTTCGGTGAGACGGGCCTCGCGAAGGCACATGGGTTCCACAACGCCGCGCGACTCATCGCCGCTTCCACCGGCGGTTCTCGGCACGATGCCGGGCGACTCATCGCGGTGGGTCGGGCTACCGCGAGTCGCCGGGCATTCGGTGGCGAGCGGCTTCCCGCCCGGCATCCGCACGTCGCCGCAGCCATTCGAGCGGCCGAGATCTCGCTCGAGGCGGCCTCCGCGATCACGGCGATGCTCGACCGCGTGTCCGTGAGGGCCGATCCGGCTCGAGCCGACGATGTGGAGTCGGCGCTCGTGGCACTCGCGTCGCAGGTGCCGCTCGACCTCCTCATGCGGGGTGTGCGCGAAGCCGAGGCGCGACTCGACGAAGACGGCGTCGAACCACGCGAGCAGCAACTGCGACACGAGCGCACGCTCACGATGCGCGAGGACATCCACGGGATGCTCCATCTGCACGCACGGCTCGACCCCGAGAACGCGGCGCCCGTGAAGGCCGCGATCGAGGCGCTCGTGAGCGACGTCCTGCGACGACGCATGCCGAGGTCCTCCGATGAGGGCCCCATCGTCGACGACCTGCGCACCATTCCCCAGCTCCAGGCCGACGCGCTCGCGCAGGTCGCTCGGCACTTGCTGGGCTGCGAGCAGACGCTCACGCCGCTCGCGAAGACCACCGTCGTCGTGCGCCTCGACCTCGACACCCTCGTCAGCGGCATCGGGCACGCGCGCGTCGACGGCATCGACCAGCCGATCTCCGCCGCGACCGCGCGCCGCATGGCCGCCGACGCCGAGGTGATCCCCGCGGTCCTCGGTGGGCAGAGCCTCCCGCTCGACCTCGGGCGGGCCGCTCGCCTGTTCAGCAGGGCGCAGCGCATCGCCCTCGGCGAGCGCGACGGCGGCTGCGCGTCGTGCGGACAGAACATCGCCTACGTCGAGGCGCACCACATCGACTGGTGGGAGCGCGACGCCGGCCCGACCGACCTCGCGAACGGCGTGCTGCTCTGCAGCTTCTGCCACCACGCGGCGCACCGGGAGGGATGGGGAATCCGAGCGACGGCGGGTTCGGTGTGGTTCATCCCGCCGCCGCATATCGATCCCCGCCAGACGCCCCGACTCGGCGGACGCGCCCGATTCGAATCGGCGGAGGCCCTGAGTGCATAGCGTGCGATGCGCCGAGGGCGGATACGACAGGCTGAGCCACCTGTATGCCGAGCCGCGGAGCCCGCCCGGCGCGGCAAGTACGGAGCGACGACGGGCGATGCGACGCGCGCCCAGCACGACCCTAGGCTTGCAGGATGCGGATCACGGTGCTCGCTGGCGGGGTGGGTGGGGCGCGCTTCGTGCGCGGCGTTCGAGAGGAGTGCGCCCGACGCTGGCCCGATGGGAGTGGCGGCACCGACGCATCCGTGACGGTGGTGGTGAACACCGGCGACGACCTGTGGCTCGCCGGCGTACGGCTGATGCCCGACTTCGACTCGCTGCTCTACTCGCTCGCGGGGGTGAACGACACCGAGCGCGGCTGGGGTCGCGCCGGCGAGACCGAGCGGGTCGCCGCCGAGCTGCGCGAGTGGGGTGTCGGCTGGCCGTGGTTCACGCTCGGCGACCTCGACCTCGGCACGCATCTCGCGCGCACCGCCTGGCTGCGCGAGGGCGCGACGCCCTCGGAGGTCGCGAGGCGCCTCCAGTTGCGCTGGCCGCTCGGCGTGCGACTCATCCCGGCGACCGACACCGAGGTCGACACGCACGTGCTCGTCGCCGACGCCGACCAGCTCGACGGCGAGCGCGAACTGCATTTCCAGGAGTGGTGGACCCGCTACCGCGCCGCGCTGCCCGCCATCGCATTCCGCCAGCGGAATATCGAGGATGCGCGGCCGGCGCCGGGCGTGGTGGAGGCGATCCTCGGCTCCGACCTCGTGCTCGTGGCCCCGTCGAATCCGGTCGTCTCGATCGGCACGATCGTGTCGGTGCCCGGCATCCGCGAAGCGATCCTCGAGACTCGTGCGCCGGTCGTCGGGGTCTCGCCGATCATCGGCGGCAAGGTGGTGCGTGGCATGGCCGACGCGTGCCTGCCGGCGATCGGCGTCGACACGAGCGCCGAGGCAGTCGGACGCCACTACGGCGCGAGGTCCGCCGGCGGCATCCTCGACGGCTGGCTCGTCGACGAGGCGGATGCCGCCGCGGTCGCATCGCTCGAGGAGGCCGGCCTCGTCGCGGCATCCGTGCCCCTCTGGATGCGCGACCTCGACACGTCCGCGGCGCTCGCGGGTGCGTCGATCGAGCTCGGCGATCGGATCCAGGAGCACCGCGAGCTCCGCTGATCGCGGACCCGGGCCCCGGGGCCGCACCGGGCCGATCAGGCCGACCAGGTCGGCGCAGGTCGGCGCAGGTCGCCTCAGGTCGGCGCAGGTCGACCCCGGTTCGACGCACCCGTCGACGCATCCGTCAACCCGGTGATCGGCGCCGCGGGCCCACGTAGCCTGCATCAGGTCGGCGACGGAGGGAGATCCACGTGCGCATCGTGATCATCGGAGCGACGGGCAACATCGGCACGGCGGTGCTGCGGCGGCTGCACGACGCAGCGGCGCCGCACGAGCTCGTCGGAATCGCGAGGCGACGACCCGACGAACGCGCGGAACCCTACCGCGGCGTCGAATGGCACCTCGTGGACGTCTCCGTTCCCGGCGCGGTCCCCGAGCTCGCCTCCCTCCTCGACGGCGCCGACGCGGTGCTCCACCTCGCCTGGATCCTGCAGCCGAACCACCGTGAACGCGAGCTGTGGGCGACCAACGTCGACGGCCTGCGGCGCACTCTCGGGGCGGCCGTGACCGCCCGCGTTCCGCACGTCGTGGTCGCCTCCTCGGTCGGCGCGTACAGCCGCGGCCCGAAGCACTCGAGGGTCGGCGAGGAGTGGCCGACGGGCGGCGTGCACACCTCCCACTACAGCCGCCACAAGGCGGTGGACGAACGCGTCCTCGACGCCTTCGAGGCCGCGAATCCCGACGTCGTGGTCACGCGCGTGCGACCCGGACTCGTCTTCCAGCGCGACGCGGCGAGCGAGATCGCACGGCTGTTCGTCGGCGCACTGCTGCCGGTGGGCTGGCTCGGACGAGTGCGAGTCCCGGTGCTTCCGGTGCCCGCGCAGGTGATCTCCCAGGCCGTGCACGCCGACGACCTCGCCGACGCGATCGTGCGCATCATCGAGCGCCGGGTGGGCGGTGCGTTCAACGTCGCCGGAGAACCGGTGCTCGACCCGGTCGCCCTCAGCGAGGTGGTCGGCGCCCGTCGCGTCGTGCCCGTGCGCCTGGCGGTGGTGCGGGCGCTCATGTGGCTGAGCTGGAAGCTGCGCCTGCAGAACTCCGACCCCGGCTGGCTCGACATCGCCGCGAACGTGCCGGTGATGTCGACCGATCGGGCGCGCTCGGAGCTCGACTGGGCGCCGCGTCGACGATCGACCGACGCGCTGCGCGAGGTGCTCGACGGCCTCGCCGACGGTGCCGGACTGGATGCCTCCCCTCCGCTCGCGCCGCGGGCCTGACCGCGCTGGCGCCCGGCCGCGCACGGGAGCACGCAGACGGCGCAGGTCGACGGGAGCGGACGGCACGGCCGGCGCCAGCGCCGCCGCCAGCGCCGCCGACCCAGACGCCCGTCGCGGGTCTACGATGGAGACGACCGCCGGTCTGGATCTGACCGGTGCGCGTGTGGCCCGGGATTGGGCCGCGAGTCCCCGACCTCGTCGGAACGTCACTTGCACACCGTCCCGGAGGCCCCATGCCCGCCCCCACCCCCGTCGTCCCGCCGTCCAGCCGCGCGCGAGGCCGCAATCGCGCTCCTCGCGCGCCTCGCGCTCCTCGCGCGACGACCATCGCCGCGCTCGGCGCCCTCCCGCTCGCCGCACTCCTGCTCGCCGCCTGCGCGAGCGGGTCGACCGCCTCGCCCGCGGCGGAGTCGGATGCCGCGAGCGACGGCGCTGCGGCATCCGCATACCCGCTCACCATCGACAACTGCGGCACCGACGCGACCTTCGAGGCGCCACCGCAGCGCGTGGTCACCATCAAGTCCTCGACGCTCGAGCTGCTCCTCGCACTCGGCCTCGAGGACCGCATCGTCGGCACCGCCTTCACCGACGGGCCGGTGCCCGACGAGTACGCCGATGCGGCATCCGGCCTCGAGTCGCTGTCGGACAAGGTGCCGTCGCAGGAGGCGACCCTCGCGTCCGAGCCCGACCTCGTGTTCGCCGGCTGGGAGTCGAACCTGACGGCCGAGGGCGCGGGTGATCGCGACACGCTCGCACGGCTCGGCGTCGCCACCTACGTCGCGCCCGCCGCCTGCAAGGGCGCGGGCTACATGCCGAACCCGCTCACGTTCGACGAGGTGTTCCGCGAGTTCGAGGAGGCCGGCGTGATCTTCGATGTGCCGGATGCCGCGGCCGACCTCGTCGCGACCCAGCGTGCCGAGCTCGACGCGATCGAGCCGAGCGATGCCGGCCTCACCGCACTCTGGTACAGCTCGGGAGACGACACCCCCTATGTCGGCGCGGGCATCGGCGCGCCGCAGATGATCATGGACGCGGCAGGCCTCGACAACGTCGCGGCCGACGTCGAGGACACCTGGACGTCGATGGGCTGGGAGGCGATCGTCGCCGCGAACCCCGACGTGATCGTGCTCGTCGACGCCGCCTGGAACACCGCCGAGCAGAAGATCGCGCACCTCGAGTCGAACCCCGCGACCGCGGCGCTGCCCGCCGTGCAGCAGGAGCGATACCTCGTCATCGACTTCCCCGCGACCGAGGCGGGCGTGCGCAACGTCGGCGCGGTCGCGTCGCTCGTCGACCAGCTCGGGGAGCTCGGCCTGCGATGAGCACCACGCGGGCGCAGGCGGGCGCGGCCGGACCGGCGGGCGCGGCCGGACCGGCGGGCGCGGCCGGACCGGCGGGCGCGGCCCGCGCGGTTGCGGATGCCGCGACGTCTCCTCCCGCCCGCTCGCGCACCGGCCTGCGCACCGGCGCCTGGGCCGTGGGCCTCGGCCTGGTGCTCGTGGCATCCGTCGTCGTCGCCGTGACCATCGGTCCCGCCGGCCTCAGCCCGGCCGACGTGTGGGCGAGTGTGCTCGCGCACCTCGGCATCGGCGAGCCCACGCTGACGCCGCTGCGCGACGGCATCGTGTGGGAGCTGCGGATGCCCCGCGTTCTCACCGCCGCCGCGGTCGGGGCGGGGCTCGCCCTCTGCGGCGCCGTCATGCAGGCGCTCACCCGCAACCCGCTCGCCGACCCGTACCTGCTCGGCCTCTCGTCGGGCGCGTCGGTGGGCGCCGTGGTCGTGATCGTGCTCGGCGTCGGCCTCCTGCTGCCGTTCGCCGCGTTCGCCGGGGCGCTCGTCGCGCTGGCGGCCACGCTCGCGATCGCGAACGCGGCCGGTGCGCTGACGCCGACGCGCACCGTGCTCGCCGGTCTCGCGGTGTCGTCGGTGTTCGGCGCGATCACGAGCCTCGTCATCTTCTGGAGCGCCACCGGCGACAGCTACCGAGAGATCCTGAACTGGCTCCTCGGCTCCCTCGCGGGCACCGACTGGACCTCGGTCGCCCTCGCCGGCGGGGCGATCGTGCTCATCGGCGTGCCGCTGCTCGCGAGCGCCCGAACGCTCGACGCGTTCGCGTTCGGCGACACCGCGGCGGCAGCCCTGGGCGTGCACGTGGGCCGGAGCCGCGTTCTCCTCCTGGTCGGCACCGCGCTGCTCACGGGCGCCCTCGTCGCGGTGAGCGGCGCGATCGGCTTCGTGGGCCTCATCCTTCCGCACGCCGTGCGGCTGCTCGTCGGGTCGCGGCACCGGGCGCTGCTCCCGCTCTCGGCGCTCGCCGGCGCGATCTTCCTGATCTGGGCCGACACGATCGCGCGCACGATGTTCGACCCGCGCGAGCTGCCCGTCGGCATCGTCACCGCGCTCGTCGGCGGCCCCGTGTTCGCGGTGCTGATGCTCCGGAACCGGAGGCTGGCGTGAGCAGCGCACGCGGTGTCGACGCGCTGCATGCCGACCGGGTCCGCTTCAGCCGCGGGCGCCGCCTCATCATCGACGATGTCGACTGCACCGTGCCCGGCGGCGCGGTCGGGGCGCTCCTCGGCCCCAACGGCGCGGGGAAGAGCACGCTGCTGCACCTCATCGCCGGGGTCGAGCTGGCGGATGCCGGTACGGCCCGGCTCGGCGCACGCGACCTCGCCGCCCTGCGCCGACGCGACCGGGCCCGGGTCATCGCGCTGGCGGAGCAGGAGGTGCAGGACGTGCCCGGGCTCCGCGTCGCCGAAGTGGTCGCCCTCGGCCGCACACCCTACCTGGGCGCCTTCGCCGGCCCCGGCGAGCTCGACCGCGCGGTGGTGCGCCGCTGCCTCGAGGACGCCGACCTCGTCGAGCTCGCGGACCGCGAGTACGACACCCTCTCGGGCGGCGAGCGCCAGCGCGTGAACCTGGCCCGCGCCCTCGCGCAGGAGCCGGAGCTGCTGCTGCTCGACGAGCCGACCAACCACCTCGATGTGCGCGCGCAGCTCGCGATGCTCGGACTCCTGCGCGAGCTGGCGCACGGTGGGCTCACGGTGCTCGCCGCCCTGCACGACCTCTCCCTCGCCGCGGGCTACGCCGACCAGGTCATCGTGCTGGCGAACGGGCGCGTCGTCGCGTCCGGCGAACCACGGAACGTGCTGACGCCCGGGCTGATCCGCGACGTGTGGGGCGTCGAGGCGCAGGTGCTGGAGCATCCGTCCACGGGGCGGCCGTTGATCGCGTACTCGGAGGCCTCCGACCCCCGGACGGCCGGCCGGGCGGTCGATCCGGCCCGCGACGGCGCCCGCGATCGGACGGGCGACCGAGTCGGCCACCGTGTCGACGAGCAGGCGTAGCCTTGACGACATGGCTGAGCTGAGCGACGAGCGGCGGGCGCTGCTCGACTGGATCGCCGAGGAGTTCCTGCACAACTCGTGGGCGGGGCGGCGGCTGGTGGCCGTCGAGGGCGCGACCGACGCACCGGCGGCTCGCTTCGCCGACGACCTCGCGACCGTCCTCCGCGATCGCGGCCAGGCGGTGGTGCGCGTCTCCGTCGGCGACGTCGACGAGGCGACGCTGCGCCGCGACACGGTCGAGCCGTTCCGCGCCGGGACGCTCCCCGGTGACGAGGGGGCCGACACGGTCCTGGTCGTCGACGGACGGCGGCTGCTCAACGACGCCGTGCGCGGCATCTGGCATTTCTCGGCGTGGACGCTCGCCGGTGACGAGCTGGCCAAGACGGGCGTGAACGTCAACGTCGACGTCACCGACGAGGCGTCGCCGAGCCGGTACTTCTACGACTACTGCGCGATCCCGCCGAGCTTCGGCGAGCGTGGCGCGTCGACCGTCTCGGGCAGCCCGGGCTGAGCCGTCACGACAGGACGTCCTTCGTGAGGAACCGGCCGATCGCGAGCGCGCCGAACACCACGAGGTAGCCCGCCTGCAGCACGGCGTTGTCGATGAAGTTGTCCCACACCATCGGCTCGCGCAGCAGGTCGGCGAAGCCCAGCCAGTAGTGGGTGAACAGCCATGGATGCAGCCACTCGAGCTGCGGCAGCGCGTCGAGGATCTGCGACACGACCGCGAGGATCGCCGTGGCCGCCATCGCACCGACGGGCACGGTCGTGAGCGTCGAGAGGAAGAGCCCGATCGCCGACATGCCGAGCAGCGAGACCGTGACGAAGGCGGCGATGGCGAGGAGCCGCACCAGCGCGTCGCCGACGCTCACCGTGGCGCCCGAGAGCAGCGTCACCGGCCCGATCGGGAACAGCAGCCAGCCCACCAGCGTGCCGACGACCACCACGGTGAGGGTCCCCGCCACGCAGAACGCGGCCGCCCCGGCGTACTTCACGAGCAGCAGCCGGATGCGTCCGGCCGGTGCGATGAGCAGGTAGCGGAGCGTGCCGTGGCTCGCCTCCCCCGCGATCGTGTCGCCGGCGACGACGCCGATGGTGAGCGGCAGGAACAGCGGGATCGCGACGAGGATCGCCGTGACGCCCACGAACAGTCCGTTGTTCGTGATCTCGCTGAGGAACGCCGGCCCGCGGCCGGTCGGCGCCGGCCCCGCGATGATGATGGCGACGGCGATGAGGATCGGGATGAGCGCGAGCGCGCCGAGCATCGCCCACGTGCGACGGCGGCGGAACAGGGTGAGCAGCTCGGAGCCGAGCAGCCAGGCGGTGCCGCCACCGGTGCGCGCGTCCCGCGTCGCGACCGACCCGGCGGATGCCTCGACGGTCTCACCGGGCAACGTCGAACCCTCACTGGACAACGTCGAACCCCTCGCCCGTGAGTTCCACGAACCGCTGCTCGAGGTCGGCGTGCACGGTCTCGAAGCCGCGCACCCGCACGCCCGCCTCGACGAGTGCGGCCACCACGACCTCGGGCGGGGTCGCGCCGAGGCGGGCGGTCACCGACCCGTCGGGATCGTCGTCGCCCGCGGCATCCGCAGCGCTCGGTCTCGAGACGGGATGGTCGGCACCTGCCCGAGCCTCGAGCACGCGAGCGAGCACCTCGCGGGCGAGGGCCGCGTCGGGCGTGCGCACGAGCACCCGGGCCTCGCCCTCGTCGCGGAACTCGTCGAGCGTGCCCTGCGCGACCAGTCGGCCGGCGCTCATGACGCCCACGTGCGTGCACACCTGCTCGACCTCGGCGAGCAGGTGGCTCGACACGAACACGGTCGTGCCGTCGTCGGCGAACGATCGGATGAGCGCGCGCACCTCGCGCGTGCCCTGCGGATCGAGCCCGTTCGTGGGTTCGTCGAGCACGAGCAGCTCGCGTCGCATCAGCAGCGCGTTCGCGATGCCGAGCCGCTGCTTCATGCCGAGCGAGTAGGCGTGCACCTTCTTCCGGGCCGCGTGCGACAGGCCCACGCGGTCGAGCGCCTCCGCGACGCGGGCGTTCCGAGTGCCGCGCGGCGCGTGCCGGTCGGCGGCGTCGAATCGCCGCAGGTTCGCCTCACCCGAGAGGTACGGCGAGAACGCCGGCCCCTCCACGAGCGCGCCGACTCGCGGCAGCACCACATCGACGTGCCGAGGCATGTCGGCGCCGAGGACGCGCGCGTCGCCCGCGTTCGCCGCGACGAGGCCGAGGAGCATCCGGATGGTGGTGGTCTTGCCGGAGCCGTTCGGCCCGAGGAACCCGAACACGGACCCGTGCGGCACCGCAAGGTCGATCCCGTCGACGGCGAGCTGCGAGCGGAAGCGCTTGGTGAGGCCGTGCGTCTCGATCGCGAGGTCGGGCACGCGCGGCGCCTGTCAGCGACCGCTCGAGGCGACGGCGAGGAGGTGCTCCGGCGTGACGGCGCCGGCGAGCACGCGCCCGTCGTCGGTGAACAGCACCGTGACGAGCGAGGTGGAGATGAGGCGTCCGCCGTCGACGCGCTGCGCCAGCGAATCGAGCATCGCCGAGGCGTCGCCGAGGCCCTCGGCAGCGTCCGGGTCGCCGGTGGCCGCATCCGCGCCCTCGTCGAGCCCGGCCGGGCCCCGGCCCGCCGGGAGCTCCACGACGGTCGACCAGCCCGAGCCGTGCACGATCGGTCGCGGCGTCCCCTCGGCATCGACGCCGGTCTCCGCCTCGGCCTTCAGCTGCTCGAGCTCGGCCACGGTCGGGATCGGCACCTCGTGCTCGGTCACCTCCGCGCCCTCGGGCGGGGTGAACGCGAACACCGAGGCATCCGGCGCCGCGAATGAGACGTCGGTGAAGGCGACGCTGAACGCCGGCTCGTCGGCACCGGCAGCGGTGACGGATGCCGCGAGCGGAACGCCGGTGTCGCCGTCGATCGCGACCGACACCTCGCCGACGAGCGTGTCGTCGTCGCGGGGCACGAGCACGAGCTCGTACACCTCTCGCCCGGCCACGCGCGCGTCGGTGCCGACCGACACCTCGGTGGACTCGTCGAGCTTCGCCAGCGCCTCGTCGAGCACCTCATCGGGCGTCGGCAGGGGGCCGTCGAGTTCGGCCTCGAGTCGCTCGCGCGCCTCGTCGGCGTGCGCCTCGGCCTCGGCCTCCAGCGCCTCGAGCGCAGCTCGGTCGACCGTCACGTGGGTGGCCGTCTGCTCGCGCGAGTCCCAGATCCAGGCGCCGCCGTCGGTGATGTACACGTCGCGCTCCCCGAGGCGGTCGAGCACCTGCAGGCGCTTGTCCCCGCCGTCGACGTACACCTTCGCGGTGTGGTTCCCGGTCACGAGCGACATCAGGTCGTCGAGGTCGGCGCCGGAGGCCCCGGCGTCGCTCCCCTCGTCGTCGTCGCCGCCGGACGCGCCGCCCATGCCGCCGGTGAGCCCCGACAGGTCGGGAAGTCCGAGCTCCGACGTCTGCTCGACGGTTCCCGACAGGGCCTCGACGTCGCTCGACGCCGCGAGCTCGAGGAGCTCCTCTGGCGTCAGGTCGGGCAGGTCGACGGCGGCGTTCGCCTGCATCGGCACGAGCACGACGGCCACGCCGATCGCGATCGGCGCGGCGATGGCGGGGATCCAGCGGCTGAATCGACGCGACGCCGCTGCGCCCTGGGCAGGCATGGTCTCAGGGTACGCCGGTCGCGGCATCCGGTGCCTGATCCGTGGGGAACACACAGGATCAACCCCGCCGTCGAAGGGTCGGCCGGCGACCGGGAACACCGGCCGATGACCGGACGGTCCGCCGTCCCGACGACCATTGACGCCGAGCGGTGGCCGTTGTATAACCAATGAATCCTGACTATAGAAAATGGCCGTCCCAGTGGACGGTGCGGCCGGTTCAGGCAATGGAGATCGAGGTGCCAGCCATGTCGGAGCAGAGCCTCTACGAACGCCTCGGCGGCGTCTTCGCCATCGCCGCCGTCGTCGACCACTTCAGCGACGCCGTGGTGGAGAATCCGATCGTCGGCCGGCGGTCGGAGAACCCCGCCCTCCGGGAGTGGCACACCCGGAACCTCGGCAGGCTTCCCGGCCTGAAGTTCATGCGCACGCTGTGGGTGTGCAACGTGGCCGGCGGGCCGTTCCAGTACACGGCCACCGAGCCCGGGAGCACGGCCCTCGGGCTCGAGGAGGCGCATCGCCGCTTCCGGATCTCGCCCGAGGAGTTCGACGAGGTCGCGGCCGAGCTCGGCCGCACGCTCGACGTCGTCGGAGTGCCCGAACAGGAGAAGGGCGAGGTCCTGGCCGCGTTCGCCGCGCACAAGGACGAGGTCACCGAGGGCTACCGCGCCGCCGCGAGCTGAGGGGCCTCCGGCCGAAGATCGATCCGCCCCGGATGACGCTCCCGCGGCGTCGACTCGCCGGCGCGAGCCGACGCACCGTTGCCGACGGAGCCCGCAGGGGGCTACCGTGAGGGCATCCGGCTGTGTCACCACTTCGGGGGGATTCCCATGGTCAACGACGACCACCGCATCACCGTCCAACGCGCGGGCATCGCGGTCGCGGCCGCCTTCGCTCTCGGGATCGTCGGCGTCGGCGCGCCGGCCTCCGCCGCTCCCGTCGCCGAGCCGAGCGCCGCGGCGGTCGGCACCGGGCGCCCGACTCCACCGGCTCCCTCCACGTCGACCGGGTACGGCGGTGCCGTCTCCTCGGTCGACGCGTCCGCCAGCGCCATCGGCCTCGAGGTGCTGCGCGACGGCGGCAACGCCGTGGATGCCGCGGTCGCCACCGCGGCGGCGCTCGGCGTGACCGAGCCCTACAGCTCTGGCATCGGCGGCGGCGGCTACTTCGTGTACTTCGACGCCGCGAGCGGCGAGGTCACCACGATCGACGGACGCGAGACGGCACCGGCGGCGATGCCGAGCGACGCCTTCGTGATCCCGGGGAGCGTCTCGGACACGGCGCCGTTCGGTGTCGGGTACCCGTTCGCCGACGCCGTGTCATCCGGACTCTCGGTCGGCGTGCCGGGCACGCTCGCGACCTGGGAGGCGGCGCTCGACCGATTCGGCACTGCGACGCTCCGTGACTCCCTGCAGCCCGCCATCCTCCTGGCGACGAGGGGGTTCACGGTCGACCAGACCTTCCGCGACCAGACGCTCTCCAACGCCGCGCGCTTCGCGCAGTTCCCCGACACCGCCGAGCTCTTCCTCCCGAACGGCGACGCACCGAAGGTCGGATCGATCTTCAAGAACCTCGACCTCGCGATGACGCTGCGGCAGATCGCCCTGAAGGGCACCGACGTGTTCTACGAGGGTCCGATCGCCGACGAGATCGCCGAGATCGTGCAGGATCCCGACACGACGCCCGGGGCGACGCTGCCCGCGTTCCCCGGGTACATGACCGCCGACGACATCGCCGGCTACGAGGTGATCGAGCGGGATCCGACGCGCATCGAGTACCGCGGCCTCGACGTCTACGGCATGGCGCCGTCGTCGTCGGGCGGCACCACGGTCGGCGAGTCGCTGAACATCCTCGAGAACTTCGACCTGTCGGCCGAGGACGTGCCGCAGGCCCTGCACCTCTACTTCGAGGCGACCGCCCACGCCTTCGCCGACCGCAATGCGTACGTCGGCGACCCGGCGTTCGTGGACGTACCGACGGAGACGCTGCTCAGCCAGGACTTCGCCGACGCCCGGGCGTGCGTGATCGACCCCGACGTCGCGTCGGTCAAGCCGGTGCCGCCGGCCCCGCTCAACGCAGCCGGCTGCGCCGTGGCGGCCCTCGAGGGGCCGGCCGACACCGAGGGCGTCTCGACGACGCACCTGTCGGTCGTCGACCAGTGGGGCAACGCGGTCGCGTACACGCTCACGATCGAGTCGACCGGCGGGTCGGGCATGACGGTGCCCGATCGAGGCTTCCTGCTGAACAACGAGCTCACCGACTTCAGCTTCGTGCCCAACCCCACCGACCCGAACATCGTCGAGCCCGGCAAGCGTCCGCGTTCGTCGATGTCGCCCACGATCGTGCTCGACGAGGGCGAGGTGCGGTACGTGGTCGGCTCGCCCGGCGGGTCGATGATCATCACGACGGTGACGCAGGTGCTCATGAACCGCATCGACCTCGGCATGACGCTGCCCGAGGCGGTGGCGGCGCCTCGCGCCTCGCAGCGCAACACGGCGGCCGTGGCGGCCGAGCCGGCATTCCGCGCCGCCTACGAAGCCCTGCTCACGCCGTACGGGCACACGTTCACCACGACGGCCGAGATCGGCGCCGTGGCCGCCATCGAGGTCGACGCCGGCGGGCTCATGACCGCGGCGGCCGAGCCGGTGCGGCGCGGCGGTGGAACCGGCCTGGTGGTCGACCCGGCCGACTGACCCCGGCCGACTGAGCCCCGGCGACTGAGCCCCGGTGGGGTGGGTCGGTCCGGCAGGAGGACCCACCCCGCCGGTCTGGGCTGCCGAGGCGCGCTAGCTGTGCTGCCTGGGCAGCACAGCTAGCGCGCCCGCAGCCTCGGCGCCAGGTCTCGCTCGAAGAGGTCCAGGAAGCGGCGCTGGTCATGCCCGGGCGCGTGGAAGACGAGGTGGTTGAAGCCCCAGTCCACGTACTGCCCGATCTGCGCCACGACCTCGTCGGGGTCGGTGCCCACGATCCAGCGCTTCGCGATCTGCTCGATCGGCAGCGCATCCGCCGCCCGCTCCATCTCGACCGGATCGGTGATGTCGTGCTTCTGCTCCTTCGAGAGCGAGAGCGGCGACCAGAAGCGCGTGTTCTCGAGCGCCGCCTCCTGGGTCTCCTCGTACGACAGCTTGATCTCGATCATCCGGTCGAGGTCGTCGTAGGATCGCCCGCCCGCCTCGACGCCCTCCTTCACCGCGGGGATCAGCTGGTCGACGTAGAGCTCGGCGCCCTTGCCCGACGTGCAGATGAACCCGTCGCCCGCGCGGCCCGCGTACTTCGCGACCGTCGGGCCGCCGGCGGCGATGTACACCGGCACGCCGCCCTCGGGCACGTCGTAGATCGACGCGTCGTGCGTGGAGTAGTACTCGCCCTCGAAGCTCACCCGGTCGCCGCGCCAGAGCTCCCGCATCAACCGCACCGACTCGCGCAGGCGCGCGAAGCGCTCCCGGAATTCGGGCCAGTCCTGCTCGCCGGCGCCGCGGAACCCGGTGGCGATCTCGTTGAGCGCCTCGCCCGTGCCGAACCCCGCGATGACCCGGTCGGGGTAGAGGCATCCGAGGCTCGCGAACGCCTGGGCGAGCACGGCGGGGTTGTACCGGAACGTCGGGGTCATCACGCTCGTGCCGATCCTCACCGTCGAGGTGCGTTCGCCGACCGCGGCCATCCACGCCAAGGAGAACGGGGCATGGCCGCCCGCGTGACGCCACGGTTGGAAGTGGTCGCTCGTCCAGACCGACTCCATGCCGTGCCCTTCGGCCGCGACGGCGATCTCGACGAGCTCGCGCGGGGCGAACTGCTCGGCCGAGGCCTTGTATCCGAGTGTGAGCGTCATGGTGTTCCCTTTCGATCGGCGAGCCGGGCCACGGCTTCGGCGGTGTGGTCGCCGACTCCATGGTGCAGCACGGTTTCGAGGCCGTCGACCGTGTCGACGTCGCGCGTGAGGCCGGGCAGGTCGGATGCCGCGAGCTCGACGAACCCGGCCGCCGCGTGGAGCGCAGCTGACTCCCGGCCGAAGCGCGGCTCGAACGGCACCCCCGGCGACGCGGTCGCGAGCGTGGAGCCGGTGCCGTCGGCGTCGCGCACGAAGGCGAGCGGATGCCGCGCGGCCGCCGCGAGCGCCGCCTCGAGCTCCTCGGAGCGCAGCGCGGGCAGGTCGCCGAGCAGCACCGCGACCGCGCCCGGCGCGTCGGCGCGGGCGCGCGCGATGCCGTGGCGGATGGCGGGCAGCAGCCCGTGCTCGACGCCCTCACCTCCGGGCTCGGGCACGAACTCGGCGTCGCCGGCGAGCGACGGGTCGTCGCCCACCACGAGCACCCGCCCGACCGATCGCGTGCCGACCGCGGCGGCGATCGTGTCCAGGGCGAAGGCCCGCGCGAGCACCGCGCGGGCGTCGTGGGGCACGGCGGGCGCGAGCCGGCTCTTCGCGGCGGGTGCTCCCTTCACTGGGATCACGACGGTCCACGCCGCCGGGGAGCGCGGTTCCCGCGCCGGAGGCATCGGCGTCACGACCTCCCCCGCAGAACGCTCGCTCCGGCGGCACCCGACGCGCGCGTCGTCCTCATGCGCGCAGCCCGGGCAGCACGTCCCGGCCGAACACGTCGAGGAACTCGGCCTGGTTGCGCCCCACGTTGTGCAGGTAGATGCGGTCGAACCCGAGGTCGAGCAGCCGCTGGATGTCGGCGCGATGCACGTCGGGGTCGGACGAGACGACCATCCGACCCGCGAAGTCCTCTGGACGCACCGTGCGGGCGAGCTGGTCGAACTCGTAGGGCGATCGGATGTCGCTGCGCGGGAATCGCATCCCCCCGTTCGGCCACTCGACGAGCGCGTTGCGCATCGCCTGCTCGTCGGTGGGCGCCCACGAGAGGTGCAGCTGCAGCACCTTCGGCATGGTCGCCGCGTTGCGGCCGGCCTCACGCGCGCCCTCGGTGAATCGCTGCAGCAGCGGCGCGAGCCGGTCGGTGGGGCCGCCGGTGGTGATGAAGCCGTCGACGCTCCGGCCGGCACGGCGCGCGGTCACGGGCCCGGACGCCGCGACCAGGATCTCAGGGGCGACCTCGGGCATCGTCCACAGGCGGGTCGACTCGAGCTTGAAGTGAGGCCCCGCATGGCGCACGTCGCGTCCGGCGATCGACCCGGCGAAGAGCCGACGGATCACGTCGACGGCCTCGAACATGCGATTGATGCGCTCGGGCGCCTCGGGCCAGTACTGCCCGACGACGTGTTCGTTCAGCGCCTCCCCAGAGCCGATGCCGAGCCAGTGGCGACCGGGGTACAGCGCACCGAGCGTCGCGCTCGCCTGGGCGACGACGGCCGGATGCATCCGGAACGTCGGTGTCGTCACGCCCGGGCCGAGGTCGCCCGTCGTGCGCTCGCCGATCGCCGCGAGCACGCTCCAGACGAACGACGACTCCCCCTGGGCGGGCACCCACGGCTGGAAGTGGTCGGTCGCCATGACGCCGCGGAAGCCGTGCGACTCGGCGAGCGCGGCGAGCGCCACCGCCTCGGCGGGCGGGAACCGCTCGAGCATCGCGGCGTAGCCGATGTGCGCAGACACCCCACCATCCTCCCCCGTCGCGGGGCGGGTGTCATTCCGAGCCGAGCGGACCTTCGGCCTGCGACTCGTCGAAGCCGTCCCGATAGCCCTCGTTGTACGCCTCGTCGGCGCCGATCCGGAACAGGTCGCGCTCCGCGGGTCGCTGGATGCTGCGGGCGCCGGGGAGGTCGAGGTCGCCGACGTAGCGTCCGAGGCCGCGCACGACGGCCACGGGCACGCCCGTCGACTTGCCCTTGACGAGCTCGGCCGCGCCGGCGAGCTCGTCGGCCACGCACGGCATCGTCACCGCGAGGGGCTTGCCGGAGGCATCCGACGACCCGCGGAGGTCGTCGAACACGTGCACGCCCGCCGCGCCGATGGCGAGGTCGGTCTGTCCCTCGCGCCAGGGCCGGCCGAGCGTGTCCGAGAGGATCACCCCCACGACGGCCCCGGTGAGGGCACGGAGGCCGGTGGCGAGCGCCCTGGCCGAGGCATCCGGATCGACCGGCAGCAGCAGGACGGTGCCGTGCGGCGCGTTGGAGGCGTCGACGCCGGCGGCCGCGCCGATGATGCCCTGGCGGTTCTCGACGATGCGGGTGATGCCGCCCTCGTGCTCGCGGGTCGCGACGACGCGCACCGTCTCGGCCGTGATCGCGGCCTCGCGGTCATCGGCCTGCACGATGCGGCCCTCCGACTTCGACACGATCTTCGAGGTCACGACCAGGATGTCGCCGTCGGCGAGCTCCGTCGCGCCCGCGATCAGCGCGGCGAGGTCGTCGCCCCGTACGATCTCGGGCAGGCCCTCGACGCCTTCGATGCTGAACTTCACGGCCACCCCGCATCCCTCGGTCCTGCCTCGATCCTTGCAGGAGCGACGGCGTCGCTGCCAGAATTCGGCCATGGCGCGTCCTGCGCGCCGCAGATCGGGGGATCAGATGTCCGAGGCGTCCGGCACGCCCGACCCGATGCGACCGCCCGCGCCGCCGGTCGGGGGCGCCGACGGGCCGGCGGCACCGGCCGCACCGACGTACGGCCCCGCGGCTCCGATGGCGACTCCCGGCGCCCAGGACGGCTCGCAGACTTCGTACGGCCCGTATGGCCCCGTCGAGCCGGCGTATGCGTCGGCCGCCGCGCCGCCGGCGAAGCGACCCCTGATCATGTGGGACCTGATCCTGACGATCGTGCTGCTCGTGGTCATGATCGGCGTGACGCTGCTCGCGTCGTTCCTGTCGTTCTTCCTCGCCTTCGCGGGCGACTCGTGCGGATCCGGCATCACCTGCGACTACGACCGCATGGGCACCGGCATGATCATCGCCATGATCGGACCGCTCGCCGTGGGCCTGCTCGCGCTCATCGCCGCCGTCATCGTGCTCGTGCTGAGGCGCATCGCGTTCTGGATCCCGATCGTCGGCATCGTGCTCGTCATCGGGGTGTTCGTCGGCGGGGCGGCGCTCACCGCCTCGGGCGTGCCCGGCTCGTCGGCCGCCTGAGGGCGCCGCGCCGGGCGCTGCCCCATCGAGCCTCCGGACGCAAGGCCTTGGCCGCCGGCCCCCGCCCGTGCCTACGATCGAACATGAACGCCCGCCACGCCGGACCGAACGGCCCCGACGCCGATCCGCCCCTCGTCGATGAGCCGCGTCCCGCCGCCGCCGACACGACCGACGCACACCCCCGCACCCTCCACCACGATGTCGACCCCGCCGACGGGCGCGACGAAACGCCCAACGAGCGCAGCGACCGCAACTGGAACGACATCCTCCAGGAGTTGCGCGTCGCGCTCACCGGCACGCAGCTGATCGGCGGCTTCCTGCTCGCGGTGGCCTTCCAGTCGAGGTTCGAGGAACTCGACGCGTACCAGCTCGTCCTCTACCTCGTGCTCGTCGCGCTCGCGGGCCTCGCCACGGTGGTCGGCCTCGCGCCGGTCACCCTGCACCGCACCCTCTTCCGGCACCAGGTGAAGGAGCGGGTGGTGCGCACGGGGAACCGGCTGCTCATCGCCCACCTCGTGGTGGTGGCACTGCTCGTGATCGGGGTGACCAGCCTGATCTTCGACTTCGCCGTGTCCCGTGCGGCGGGGGTGACCGCGCTCGTGATCGGCGCGATCATCGTGGTGCTGCTCTGGATCGTGCTGCCCAGGGTGCAGGAGGCGAAGGACGGCGACGACGCGGTGGTCGTCGAGGCGCAGTCGCGCGAGGAGCAGGAGGGTGTCGGGACCCAGCCCTAGGCTTGGCGCATGCGCTTCGCCACCTGGAACGTCAACTCGATCCGCACCCGCGTCGACCGTGTCGTCGACTGGATGGTGCGCGAAGACGTCGACGTGCTCGCGATGCAGGAGATCAAGTGCAAGCCCGAGCAGTTCCCCGCGGCGCCGTTCGAAGACGCGGGCTACGAGCTCGCGCTGCACGGCTTCAACCAGTGGAACGGCGTCGCCATCGCGAGCCGCTCGCCGATCGAGTCGGTCGAGACGAGCTTCCCCGGCATGCCCGGATTCCTGAAGGGCGTGGAGGGCCCCGACCAGCCGCAGGAGGCCCGGGCCATCGGCGCCACCGTCGACGGCGTGCGCCTGTGGAGCCTCTACGTGCCCAACGGTCGGGCGCTGGGCGACCCCCACTACTTCTACAAGCTCGACTGGCTCGCCGCGCTCGCCGAGTACACGCGCGCGCAGACCACCGATCATCCCGAGGTCCCGTTCGCGCTCATGGGCGACTTCAACATCGCGCCGTTCGACCACGACAACGGCGACCCCACGGTCGTCGTCGGGCAGACCACCCACGTCTCCCCGCCCGAGCGCGAGGCGTTCTTCACGCTCGAGCGCTCGGGGGTCACCGACGTCGTCCGCGCCCGCGTGCCCGAGGGCCTGTTCACGTACTGGGACTACAAGCAGCTGCGGTTCCCGCGCAACGAGGGCATGCGCATCGACTTCATCCTCGGGTCGGCCCCGTTCGCCGCCGCGGTCACGGATGCCTCGATCCACCGCAACGAGCGCAAGGGCAACGCGCCGTCCGATCACGTGCCGGTGCTCGTCGACCTCGCCCTGGCGAAGGCCGACGACGACCTGCCGATGATCTTCGGCTGACTCCGCGGCCCCCTACCAGACGAGGCGTCTCGGGCCAACCCGGTCACGGTGAACGGGCTCCGTTCAGGTGGGGCGACTACCCTCGTTCAGGTGACCACGTCCCCCAACAGCGTGTCGCGTGACTCCTTCGCCGGAGCCACCCTCGACGACCGCTACCGCCTCGACGGCCTCATCGGCCGCGGCGGGATGGCGAGCGTCTACCGGGGCGTCGACCTCGCGCTGGGACGCCCCGTCGCGGTGAAGGTGTTCGCCGAGGCGGCGGAGGGCATCGACGACGCCGAGCGGCGCAGGTCCGAGACGGCCCTGCTCGCCAGCCTGTCGCACCGCGCCCTCGTGCGGCTCTACGACGCGTCCCGCGACCCGGCGACCGACCGCGAATTCCTCGTGATGGAGCTCGTCGAGGGGCGCGACCTGCGCGAGACCCTGCGCCTCGGCGCGCTCGGACCCGCGGATGCCGCCGACATGCTCGCCGACGTCGCGGAGGCGCTCCACGTGATCCACGAACGCGGCATCGTGCACCGCGACGTGAAGCCCGCGAACGTGCTCCTGGAGCCCGCCCACCTGCCCTCCCGCACGTGGAACGCGAAGCTCGCCGACTTCGGCATCGCCCGCCTCATCGACGACGCCCGGATCACCCGCGCGGGTCTCCTGGTGGGCACGCCCGGCTACCTCAGCCCCGAGCAGGTCACCGGTCGCCCGCCCACCCCGGCCGCCGACGTGTACGCCCTCGGCCTCCTGGTGCTCGAGTCGCGCACCGGCGAGACCCCGTTCCCGGGCCCGGCGGCCGAGGCGGCGAGCGCGCGGCTGGTGCGCGATCCCGACATCCCCGAGTCCCTCGGCACCGACTGGGTGGCGCTCCTCCGCGCGATGACGGCGCGCGAGGCCGCCGACCGCCCGTCCGCCCTCGACGTCGCGGTCGCCGCCGGGCAGCTCGACCGCGGGACCGATGGTGCGCGACCGGCCACCGCACCGACGATCGCGATCGCCGACGTCGCGGCGGCGCCCACCATGGCCGTCGACGGGCACGCGGCATCCGTCGCCCCGGCCACCGCCGACGGCGCGGCACCCGAGGCGGCCGCCCCCGTCGAGACTGCGGCCACGAGGGTGCTCCCGGCGCCCGACCGCTCGTTCTTCGCCGCTCCGGTGGCGGCGAGCCAGCAGCCCGAGGGACGCGCCCGGGCCCGCGAACGGGAGCGCTCGGCCGACGGGGAGCGCCGCTGGGTGCGCCCGACGATCGCGATCGCGCTGCTCGTGACGATCGGCGTGGTGGTGTTCACGCTGCTGCAGTCCGCGCTCTCGACGCCCGCGACGAACACGACGCCCGAGCCGCTGCCGAGCGTGCCGGGCGATCTCGGGGTGCACCTCGAACAACTCGACGAGGCGGTGAGCGGCGGATGACGCGACAGCGGCGCGCTCGGCGTGCCATCCTCCCGGCGGCGGCCGTCGCCGTGGCCCTCACGTTCGGTCTCTCGGCGTGCGGCGCCTCGAGCGAGGGCACGTCTGCGGCCATGCACGCCTCGGTCGTGCAGATCGCCGAACGCGCCGCGGCGGGCGACTACGCCGGCGCGCTCGCCGAACTGGCGCTGCTCGACCGCGACGTCACGAGCGCGTCCGAGAACGGCACGATCGACGCGGCGCGCGAAGCGGAGATCCGGGCCGCCATGGACCTCGTCCGGGCCGACCTCGAGGCCGCCGACGCCCCGGCGACGCCGACGCCCGAACCGGCTCCCGCGCCCGAACCGACCACCGCGCCGGCCGACGACGACGGCGGCGACGATCCCGGGAACAGCGACAACAAGGGCAAGGGCAACAACAACGGCAACGACGACAAGGGCAAGGACGGCGGCGACGACTGAGGTCGTGTGCCCGCCGTGCGCCCGCCGTGCGGCATCCGTGCATAGGCTCTCAACCATGCCTTCCCTCGCCGTGCCCGGAGCCGAGCTCTTCTACGAGTCCGACGGGCGCGCGTCGGCGCCCGCACTGCTCCTCATTCCCGCCGGCATCGCCACGCTTCGCATGTGGGACGCGCAGGTCGAGGCCCTCGCCGCCGACCACCTGGTCGTGCGGTACGACCCCCGTGGCTTCGGGGCCACCCGCCACGACCCCGGGGTGCCGTTCTCGAACCACGCGGATGCCCTCGCCGTGCTCGACCACCTCGGCGTCGAGCGCGCGACCCTGGTCGGAGCGAGCCGTGGCGGCAGGATCGCGCTCGATGCGGCACTCGCTGCGCCCGACCGGATCTCGGGCCTCGTGGCGATCGGCGCCGAGCCGAGCGGGTCGCCGGAGCTGCCCCGATCCGACGAGGAGGCTCGCCGCTTCGACGAGCTCGAGCGGCTCGACCCGGCGGTCGACGCCCGGCGGCTCGTCCGCTCGGAGACCACCTTGTGGGCGACCGGGCCCCTGCGGCTCGAGCACGAGCTGGATCCGCACTTCGTCCGCAGGGCCCACGAGCTGAACGAGCCGAACATCGCGCACGCGGCCGACGACGGCACGATCGTGCCGCTCGAGCCACCGGCGTTCGAGCGGCTCGGCGACATCCGATGCCCCGTGCTCGTGATGGTCGGCGAACACGACGTCGGTTCGACGCGGTGGCACGCGGAGCACCTGCTCGAGGTGCTGCCCGACGCGAGGGGATACTCCTTCGCGGATGCGGCGCACCTGCCCACGGTGGAGCGGCGCGACGAGTTCCTCCGCACGCTGCTCGACTGGCTCGGCGAGCGCGGCCTCTGACCGGCGGATTCGCGGCGGGCGTCCAGCTTGCGGGGCTATGGTCGCGGGATGACCACGGAACTCCTGATCGCGATCGCAGCGGCCGGCCTCGCCGTGCCGATGCTCCTCGGCGTCGTCGCGCAGCGGATGCGCCCGCGCGCGGTGCGCGTTCGCGTTCAGCCGCGGCCGGTGAACCGCTCCATCGAGCGGTAGACGCCGAAGCCGTCGCCCACGATCCGGTCGAACAGCCGGGTCGGCAGGATTCCGCGAAGCGCCCGTGACAGGCCGACGCTCCACGGCAGCTCGACGAGCGGCGCGCCGGCGAGCATCGCCCGCCACACCCGGTCCACCACGTACTCGGGCTCGAGCACCGGCGCGAGGGCCGGGCCCCTCGCACCCGTGAACATCCCGGTCGAGATGTAGCTCGGCGTCACGGTCGTGACCTTCACGTTCGTGTGGTCGGCCTGCTCGAGTTCGAGCCGCAGGGAGTCGCTCCATCCGATGAGGGCGGCCTTGGACGCGGCGTACACCGCCATGCGCGGGTTCGCCAGAGTGCCGGCGGCCGATGCGATGTTCACGATCCGGGACGGCCGGTAGGCGTTCGCGATCATCCCCGGGATGAACTCGCGCGTGATGTACATGGGAGCCAGCGCGTTCACCTGCATGGTCGGTCGGGTGTCCTCGCCGTTGTCGGTCTCCCAGAAGTAGCGGTTGCCCCGCACGATGCCCGCGTTGTTGATGAGCACGTCGGGGTTGCCGACCTCGCGCCGCACGCGCTGGGCGGTCTTGGCGATGGCGCCGAGGTCGCCCACGTCGACCACGTACGACCGGATGCCGGTGCGGCCCCGCGAGCGCGCGCCGAGCTCGTCGGCGGTGCGCGACAGGGCCGCCGCATCACGGTCCCAGAGGGTCACGGATGCCGCGCCCTCGGCGACCGCCCGCTCCGCGTACATCCGGCCCATGCCGCCAGCCGCACCCGTGATGAGCACCTGCGCGCCCTGCACCGTTCTCGTCATCGTCCCATCTTCGCGCACGGCGGCCAGCGCCCGTCGCGACCGCGGGGAGCGTGGACCGCGACTCAGGCCTCGCCTGAGGAGGCTCCGCGAAGCCGCACGATCTCCTCGGCCATGCGGGTGATGAGGTCGAACGGCACGGGTCTCGAGTACGGGAAGTTGACCGTGTCCTTCTTCGACCGGTACGGCGCGACCTCCCGCTCGAGCGGGTCGTCGAAGGCCGGCACGGGGTACAGGCCGACATGGTGCTTCCACCCGGCGAAGTGGATCGCGTACCGGCCCCCCAGCATCACCGCGCCCATGCCGTACCGCACCTTCTCCTCGCCGTCGGGCACGCCGGCGTGGATCGCGGCACGCACCCGCTCGAGCACGTCGCGGATCTCGGGCGGGAAGGAGGCGACGTACTCGTCGACGGATTCGGGTGCGCCGGTGGCCATGCCCGAAGCCTACAACACTGAACCGATCGGTTCAACGTTGTCGGCGATGATGACGACATGGCACCATGGGCGGATGGCGACGCCCGACATCCGACTCGTGCCCAAGACCCCCGAGGAGACCGCCGACTGGCTGCCCGTGGCCATGGCGGCCTACGAGGAGGCGAGGGCGCGGGCCGGCGACACCGCCGAACAGGCGGCGGCCGGCCGGCGCGCCTCGGAGGAGCGCTTCTTCCCCGACGGGCGTCTCGTCGACGGGCAGCTCCTGTTCACGATCATGGCCGACGGCGAGGACGCCGGCTGGCTCTGGATCGGGCCGATGGAGGACCCGTCGAACTGGTACGTGTGGGACGTGGCAGTGCATGAGGCCTTCCGCGGGCGCGGCATCGGGGAGGCGACGATGCGGCTCGCCGAGGACATCGCCCGCTCGCAGGGCGCGACCAGGCTCCGACTCAACGTGTTCGCCGACAACGACCCCGCGATCCGCCTCTACGCTCGCCTCGGCTACGTCACCGACGCGATGCACCTGCACAAGCCGCTCTGACCCTCCACCTCACTCAGCCCGCGCGCCGGGCCGCCTCGGCGCGCCGGAGCAGGAGCGCGCGCTCCCGCGCGTTCGACGTCATGGCCGCGGCGCGCTCGAACTCGGCGGCCGCCTCGTGCCCGCGTCCGAGCTGCTCGTAGAGGTCGCCGCGCACGCTCGGCACCAGGTGGTAGCCGTCCAACGCGGACACGCCCTCGAGCTGGTCGAGGAGGGCGAGGCCGGCCGCGGGGCCCTGCGCCCGTCCGAGGGCGACCGCGCGGTTGAGCTCGACGACGGGTGAGCCGGTGCGGCGGCCGAGCTGCGCGTAGAGGTCGGCGATGCGGTTCCAGTCGGTCGCGTCGACGGATGCCGCACGCGCGTGCTCCGCGGCGATCGCCGCCTGCAGCACGTACGATCCGCGTCCGCCGGACGGGCCGGCACCGGCACGGGCACCGGCGACGAGCTCGTCGGCGCGCGTGAGGGCGGCGAGGCCACGGCGGATGCGCGCGGCATCCCACCGCTTCCGGTCCTGTGCATCGAGCAGGACGGGCTCGCCGTCGCCGTCGGCACGAGCGGCCAGCCGCGACGACTGCAGCTCCATCAGCGCGGAGAGTCCGTGCACCTCGGGGTCGTCGGGCACGAGGGCGGTGAGGATCCGCCCGATGCGCACGGCCTCGTCGCAGAGCGCCGGGCGCATCCAGTCGTCGCCCTCGGTGGCCGAGTAGCCCTCGTTGAAGAGCAGGTACACGACCCCGAGCACCGTCGTGAGGCGCTCGGCCCGCTCGGCACCGGACGGCTCCTCGAGTGCGGCACCGGCCTCGGCGAGGGTGCGCTTGGCGCGCGAGACGCGCTGGGCGATCGTCGCCTCGGGCGCGAGGTAGGCGCGGGCGATCTCCCGGGTCGAGAGTCCGGCGACGAGCTTCAGCGTCAGGGTGGTCTGCGCCTCGGGGGTGAGGGCCGGGTGGCAGCAGATGAACATGAGGCGCAGCACGTCGTCCTCGACGTGGTCGAGACCGGCGCCGGGATCCTCGTCGAAGGCCTCGGACAGCTCACGCGCGAGCGCCGCGGCGGCCACGTCCTGCCGCGCCCGACGGCGGAACGCGTCGACCGCCCGGCGCTTCGCCGTGGTCATGAGCCAGGCACCGGGATTGTCGGGGATCCCCGAGGCGGGCCACTGCGCGAGCGCGGCCACGACCGCGTCCTGCGCGAGGTCCTCGGCGAGCGCCACGTCGCGCACGATCCGCACGAGCGCGCCGATGAGCCGCGTCGACTCGAGTCGCCACACGGCCTCGATCGCGGCGCGCGTCGTCTCGTCGCCCACGCGAGCATGAGACCACGCGCCCCGCCGGCGCGCAAGGGTCGGCGGGCTGCCGGCGTCGCGGCCCGCCCGCCGCGGCTCCGCTCCCGCCGGCGCAGCGCGACCCCGCGAGCCGCCTCAGAACTCGGCGATCTGCCGGATCTCGACGCTGCCCACGAACCCGGGCCAGTGGTCCTTGTGGATCTGCATCAGCCGACGGCCGAGCTCGAGCGCCTCGTCGCGGCTGCGCACGTCGATCACCGCGTAGCCGCCCACGAGCTCCTTGGCCTCGGTGAACGGGCCGTCGACCGCCTTGATGCTCCCATCGACGAGCGAGACGATCATGCCCGCCTCGCTCGGCAGGAGTCCATGGCTGTCGACGAGGACGCCGGTCGCCCGCCCCCAGCGGTCGTACTCCGCCATCGCCGCGTAGACCGCGGGAGGCGTCTCGCCGTTCGTCTCGCTGGACTTCATCAGGCACATGTATCGCATGGGATCCCTCCTCGTGAGGCGTGCTCCGTCGGCTCGCCCTCACGATAGCGTCGGCGGCCCGACGCCGTTCTCGACACGGCCTCCGAGATTCTTCCGAACGCGATGTCGAGAACGGATGCCGCGGCACGACGCCCTGGTGAACGACCCGGTCGATCGACCGGGTCCCGACCGGAAGGGAACGATCCGATGGACATCCGAATCGACACCACGGCACCCCGCACGACCGCCGTCGACGCACGGCATCGCCCGGCCCACGCCGACGACCGAACGACGCGGGCGCTCGTCATCGCCGGCGCGATCGCCGGGCCGCTCTTCGTCGTCGTGGGACTGGTGCAGGTGCTCACGCGCGAGGGCTTCGACCTCACGAGGCATCCGCTCAGCCTGCTCTCGCTCGGCGACCGCGGGTGGGTGCAGATCGCGAACTTCATCGTCGCCGGTGCGCTCATGCTCGCGTTCGCCGTCGGGGCACGCCGCAGCCTCGGCGGCGGACCGGGCCGGGCGTGGGCACCCGTGCTGTTCGGGCTGTACGGCGTCGGCCTCGTGCTCGGCGGCGCCTTCACGGCGGACCCCGCGCTCGGGTTCCCGGCCGGCACGCCCGACGGCTACCCCGGCGAGTGGACGTTCCACGGCGGCGTGCACGCCGTCGCCGCGCCGCTGGCCTTCCTCGCGCTGGTGGCCGTGACCTTCGTAGTGGCGCGCCGCCTCGCGTGGGAGGGACACCGCAACGCGGCCGCCTGGTCGCGGGTGATCGGCGTCGCCTGCCTGCTGCTCTGCATCCCGTTCGGGCCCGCCATGAGCGTGCGCCTGTTCGTGGGCGTCGCCCTCGGCTTCGCCTGGATCACGGCGTACGCGATCTCACTGCTGCGCGAGCGCCCGATCACGGCGTGACTGCGTGGGGTCGCGCCGGGTTCGGCGAGCGGATGCCGCGCGGCATCCGCTCGTCGCTCACGCCACGCTCACCAGGGCTCGTCGACCTGCGGCAGGAGGGCGCGCACCTTGGCGACCGCGTCGGGGAAGCAGGCGTCGAGCACCTCGGTGGCCGAGACCTCGTTGCCGTAGTCGCCGGTGAGCCGCAGGCCGACGATCGTGTTGATGAGCATGCCCGTGGCGATGAACTCGCGCGACTCCTCGGGTGAGAACCCGGCCTCATCGCGGATGAACCGCCAGATGTCGCTGAACCCGGCACGGGCCACGCGGCCGATCACGGGTTCACCGCCCAGGGCGGTGGAGTTCGCGATGACGGGGAGCATGCCGCGCTCGGCGAGCAGGCCCGTGTAGGCGGCGCCCATGCGCTCGGCGCGACCCTCGGGGTCGCCGGGAAGGGCGCGTCGGAACTCGCCGATCAGGCGCGAGTAGGCGCGCTCGATCACGGCCGTGAAGAGCTTCTCCTTGGTGCCGAACAGCCGCACCACGTAGGGCTGGCTCACCCCGGCTGCGCGGGCGACCTCGTCGGTCGTCGTGCCCACGTAGGTCTTGGCACCGAACACCGCGGTGGCGGCCTCGAGGATGAGCTCGCGCCGATCCGCCGCCTTCATGCGCGGGGCCGGCGCGACGTGTTCGATCGTCATGGTTGACATGTTATCAGTCGATTACTACTGTTCAGGTAATCATTCGATAACAACCAAGGAGCGCCGTCGTGTCATCCGCAATCGAAGCCGCACCCGCACCGCCCACGTCGCGCGCCGCCGGTCGCCCTCCGAGCCCGCTCTGGCTGGTGCTCGTCGCGACCGCCCTGCCGATGTTCATGGCCACCCTCGACAACCTCGTGATGACGAACGCCCTCCCCGTGCTGCACGAGGAGTTCGGGGCATCCGTCGAAGAGCTGCAGTGGTTCATGAACGCGTACACCCTCGCCTTCGCGAGCACGATCCTCATGGCCGTCGCCCTCGGCGACCGGTTCGGCCGACGCACTGTGTTCGTCATCGGCATCGTCGTCTTCACGCTGAGCTCGGCGTTCGCCGCCCTCGCCGCCGACCCCGGCCAGCTCATCGCGACACGGGCCCTGCAGGGGTTCGGCGCGGCCGCGATCATGCCGCTCTCGCTCACCCTGCTCGCCGGCTCGGTGCCGCTGGCCCGCCGCCCGCTCGCGATCGGCATCTGGGGCGGGGTCGCCGGCCTCGGCGTCGCGACCGGGCCGCTCATCGGCGGCGCGGTGCTCGAGGGCTGGGCCTGGCAGGCGATCTTCTGGATCAACGTGCCCGTCGGCATCGTCTCGGTGGGGCTCGCCCTGCTCGCGCTGCCCAACAGCTTCGGCGCCCGCCTGCGCGCCGACGTCGTCGGCCTCGTGCTCTCGGGCCTGGGCCTCCTCGCCGTCGTCTACGGCATCGTGCGCGGCAACGAGGCGGGCTGGGACAGCCTCGAGGTGCTCGGCAGCCTCACCGCGGGCGGCATCCTGCTGGCCTCGTTCGTGGCGTGGGAGGCCCGCACGCCCGCTCCACTGCTGCCCCTGCGACTGTTCCGTGATCGCAGCTTCACGGTGGCGAACCTGGCCGGGTTCGGGTTCAGCTTCGGCGCATTCGGGTCGATCTTCATCCTCATCCAGTTCCTGCAGGTCGTGCAGGGGTCGACGCCGCTCGAGGCCGCCCTGCAGACCTCGCCGTGGACGCTCGCGCCGATGGTCGTCGCGCCGCTCGCCGGACTCATCGCCCCGCGGGTCGGCACCCGCACGCTCATCGTGACCGGACTGCTGGCGCTCGGCGGCGCGCTGTTCTGGCTCACCGGCCTGCTCGACGCCTCGGTCGAGTACTCGTCCTACGTCGCGCCGTTCATCGTGGCGGGCATCGGCATGGGCCTCGTGTTCGCGCCGTCGGCGACGGCCGTGCTCGCGACGATGGCGGCCGACGACCACGCCAAGGCGAGCGGCACGAACTCGATGCTCCGCGAGGTGGGCGTCGCGCTCGGCATCGCCGTGTCGACGGCGGTCTTCACCGGCGCCGGCGGAGCGCTGAACCCGGTCGACTACGCCGTGGGCGCCGAGCCCGCCGTGCTGGTCGGGGCCGCCGTGCTCGTGGCGTCGGCACTGGTCGCCCTGCTCCTGCCGTCGGGCAAGACGGTGGGAGCCGCCACGCGCGACGAGGGGTCGGCGCGCGAGACGGCGGACCGCGACGCCGCGACGGAGGCCGAGCCGATCGAGGCCGCGGTCGCCGCAGGCTGAACCCCGGGGCATCCGCCGGGAACGAGGCGCCGTCCAGCTCGCTCGAGCAGGGCGGCGCCTCGTGCCGGAAGGGATCTAGGCGCCCGCCAGGACGCCCGCGAAGAACAGGAAGCCGAAGACGATGCCGAGGATGATCGAGAGCAGGCCGATGATGATCGCGGCATTGGCGAATCCCTTGCCGCGCTCACCGCTCTTGTTCACCTGGTTCAGGGCGATGAAGCCGAGGATGACCGCGACGATGTTGAACCCCAGGAGCGAGATCACGAACGCGACGATCGAGAGGACGTTCCACTTCTCGGACGGCGCAGCGGTGTGCTGCTGGGCGGGCACTGGAGGCGGAGCGGATTCGGACATGTGATCCCCACTGGTGGATGTCGGTCGCAGGACTGCATCGTGACAGCAGCGCCGCAGGGTGTCAACGACCCGGCTCGGGGAGCCGACGCATCCACGATCGCGCCGACGGCCCTCCGGCGGGGCACGGCAGAGCCCCGCCCCGGCTCGTTCGAGTCGGGGCGGGGCTCAGGTGCTGCGACTACTGGACCGAGATGTTCGGGTTCGCCGCGATCGCCGTGACGACGACGATCCAGGCGATGATGCCGATGATGATCGACACGAAGCCCAGGACGATCGCCCAGATCGCGAGCCCCCGGCCGCGCTCACCGGTCTTCTTGATCTGGTTGAGGGCGATGAAGCCGAGGATGATCGAGACCAGGCTGAAGCCGAAGAAGACGATCACGAAGCCGACGATGGCAAGGACGTTCCACTTCTCGGGCGTGCCGGAAGCGGGGGCCGGAGTCGGGGCCGGCTGCGGAGCGGGAGCAGGGGGAGGTGCGGAGTCAGTCATGAGCGTTCCTCGCGATCTTGGTGGACGAATGGCCGTTCCGCATACTGGCAGCGCGCATGGACCGGTGTCAACGACCGAGCGCGGGCGTGTCGTCACGCGGCGCCGCACGCCATCGTCCCCACCGTGGTCGGTGCGCAGTGGCCGGCCCGTCCACGGTGTCGACGCGATGCGGCCGCGCCGGTCGCCCGCGGGCGTCAGCGTCGTGCCCGGTACGCCGCGCGCTCGCCGGGCGTGAGGTGCTCGGTGGCGTAGGAGAGCATCGTCCGCGGCATCCTCGGGGCGTATTCGTCGAGGAAGCCGAGGAGCAGCTCGCGGTCGACGCGCTTGCCCACCTCGCGCAGCATCCAGCCGACCGCCTTGTGCATGAGGTCCTCGCCGTCGTCGAGGAGCCGCGGCGCCAGCCGGAGCGTGGGACGCGCGTCGCCCGCCTTGATGAACGCGAACGTCGAGAGCACCGCCACCCGGCGCTCCCAGAGCGAAGCGGATGCCGCGAGCCGGTCGAGCAGCGGATCGTCGCCGCGCCCGGCCTCGCGCAGGACCTCGCCGACCAGCCACTCGGCCGAGCTGTCGACCAGGTCCCAGTTGTTCACGCGGCCGGCCCCCACCGCAGTGAGGTACGCCTCGTGCAGCGCGAGCCGTGCCGCGTCGTCGCGCGTCCGCGGTCGGCTCGCGACCTGGTACTGCCGCACCATCACCAGCAGCGCGGCGAGCCGGTGCTCGTGCACCGCGCTCTCGAGGAGCGCGACGACCTCTGCGAGCGGCATCCGCTCGAACCGCTTCACGATGGCGCGGGTGGCGGGCACGCGGACCCCGGCGAAGACATCGCCCTCGCCGTACTGGCCCGGGCCGGTCTTGAAGAAGCGCTGCAGGAAGGCCGCCTCGCCGGGGTCTGCGGCGGCGTCGATCGCCGCGGCGAGGTCGTTCGCCGTGGAGCCCGGGGGGAGGGGGTCGGCGACCACGACTGCACTCTAGTCCGGCGGGCGGACATGGAGACGGGCGCGAGGTCGTGGTCGACGCGTCGCGCCCGTCTCGGGTCAGGATCCAGCGCGCTCAGCGAGCATCCCCGTTCGGCGACAGGTCGTCGTCGACCGTGTCGGTGGGCTGCTCGGCCGGGGCGCCGTCACGGAGCGGGGACAGGTCGTCCTCGACCGTGACGGGAGCGCTTCCCTTGAGCTCGCGGATCGCCGCGGCGCTCATCGACTGACCGGCCGCGGTGGTGACGGGCTGACCGGCGTGCAACTCGCGTCGCGCGTCGGGGCTCCAGCGGACGGGGGCCTGCTCGACCGGCTGCGAGTGCAGCTCGCGACGGGCATCCGCGCTGAACGCGGGCGCGACGTCGGACCGGACGGCCTGCGAGTGCAGCTCGCGACGGGCGTCGGCGCTGAACGCACGCGCGGCGTCGGACTGGGCGGCCTGCTCGATCGCTCGCTCGACGCGGTCGGCGACGACCTGGTTGGGCGAGAGCTGCTCCTGCGCGATCACGTGACCGCGGGCGATGCCGATGGCGGCGGCATTGGCCGCCGGACGAAGGTCGTCGCGCACCTGTCCGCCTTGTGCGGCTGCGCCGGCGCATCCGCTCATCAGAACCACCAGCGACACGGTGAGGATCACCGGCGCCGCCGTTCGTGTGTTCATGACATCTTTCCTTTCGGGGGTTGGGATACCACCTGGTATCGGGGGTGATGCGAACGTACGAGCGGCGCGAATCCGCCGGATCCGTGCAACCCCCTGACGCGGCTCGGAATAATCCTGAGAATGTCTCAGTGCAGCGTGGAGTCGAGCCCTCCGAATGGCGCACCGGCACCCTGAGGACGCCCGGGCGGCGGCCCTGTGCGCGCTGCGGCGAAGTCCGTCGCGGATTCTCGGGTGCACGCAGGAAAGCCGCGCCGGACCACAACACATCGCGGGATGCTCGCGTCTAGCCTTGGAGGACCGGCCGATCGGCCGCGTCCATGTCGCGCCTGCGACCAGCACCCGGGAACGGAGGTTCACATGTCGAACATCACGATCGACGCCATCATCGGCGAACCCGAGGTCCTCGAGGACGAGGTCACCGCGGCCGACATCGCACTCGCCGCCGGCGTGGAGGCCGATCCCGCTTGGCTCCGGCTCAAGGACTCCGCCACGAAGCTGCAGGCGCTGCAGGCGAAGGACGGCTCCGTGCCCGAGGAGGCCGAACGGTCCGAGGCATCCGCCCTCGTCGACGCCATCGTCGAGGCGATCGAGGCCCTCGCTCCGCGGTTCCCGCACGAGTCCGCGTACCTCGAGGCCTCCGTGGTCGACTTCAGGCGATGGCAGGCCGAGGGGCTCGGCGTGCCCGACTTCCTCGACTCGCTCGTGGCGTTCCAGCCGCAGCGGGTCCGCGTCGACGGCATCCGCCACCTCGTCGTCTTCCCCATGGTCACCCAGAACGGGTCGGCCGACCGGCACGTCGAGGCGCTCGTCGTCGAGACGATCTGGCCCGAGTTCATCGCCGCCCTCGAGGCCGGCGACTACTCGAACAAGCTGTTCGTGAGCCTGCGACTCGTCGACTTCACGCCCGGCTACGACACGAACTCGGCGGTGCTCTTCCCCGAGACGGTGGCGATGCGCGAGATCCCGCCGTTCACGTGGGGTGCGATCTTCCAGGACCGCGAGGCCGCCCGGTACCGCCGTGTGGTGCGCGCGGCATCCGAGATCACGAAGCTCGAGCTGCCCGATGACGCGGCCGCCCTGCTCGACGACCAGGACCTCGCCGAGCGCACGTTCGTGATGTGGGACATCATCCACGACCGCACCCACATGCGCGGCGACCTGCCGTTCGACCCGTTCATGATCAAGCAGCGCATGCCGTTCTTCCTCTACTCGCTGGAGGAGCTGCGGTGCGACCTCACCGCGTTCCGCGAGTCGGTGAAGATCGAGCGCAGCCTCCGCAGGCGAGCGACTGAGCTCGACAGGGGCGTCGGCGAGCCGCTCACCGCGGTCGAGTCGCAGCTGCTCGGCCACGCGAAGCTCGTGCAGTACGCGGTGATCTTCGACCGCATCTTCCGCTTCGCGATCACCGGATCGCGCGTGCGCAATTACGACGGGCTCGGCGGGCAACTGCTGTTCGCGTGGCTGCACCGCAAGCACGTGCTCGAGTGGACGGACGTCTCACTGAGCTTCGACTGGGACGCGGTGCCCGACGCCGTCGTGGAGCTGGGCGACGCGATCGATGAGCTCTACTGGAAGTCGATCGACCGCCCGAAGACGGCCCACTGGCTCGCCGCGTACGACCTCGTGCGCAGCGTCGTGACGCCGAACCCGGCGTCGGTGTGGGCCGAGGGGCTGCCGCGGGAGGTGCTCGCCGGCCCGCCGAAGGGCTACACCGACCTCGTGATGGACGACGAGTTCCCGCTCTCGATGTTCTACGAGGCGCTCGACAAGAAGATGAAGCCCGTCATCGAGTCGACGGTCGGCATCACCGCCGCCGATGCCTGAGCAGGATGACGCCGAGTCGCCCGAATCCGCACGGGTTCGGGCGACTCGGGGCGTCGCCGGCCGGACGGTGCTCATCGCGGGAGCGACGAGCGCGTCGGGTCGGGCGGTCGCGCGGGCGCTCCTCGATGCCGGCGCGCGCGTGGTCGTCGTCGGCAGCGACGAGGGCCGTCTCCGGCACCTGGAAGCGGAGCTGCCCGGCGTTCTGGGCGAGCACGCCGACCTCACCGACGGCGACGACGTGCTCGAGCTCTCGATGCGCGTGCACGCGCGGGTCGGCGATCTCGACGGCGTGATCCACCTCGTCGGCGGCTGGCGGGGCGGTGGCGGCATCATGGGCCAGACCGAAGAGGACTACCGGGTGCTCGATCGCTCGTTCACGGCGCTTCGCTACGTGAGTCGCGCGTTCTGGCAGGACCTCATCACCTCGACCGCGGGCCGCATCGCCATCGTGTCGTCCGTCACGGTCGACGCTCCGACCACCGGCAACGCGAACTACGCCGCAGTCAAGGCCGCGAGCGAATCGTGGATGCGCTCGCTCGCGAACGGCTTCGCGCCCCGGCCCGTGGACAGCGCCGGGGCACGGCAGCCCCTCGAACCCGGTGGAGGAGCCGCGGTCGTCTTCCGCGTGCGATCGCTCGCGGGACTCGAGGACCGGCTGGCGGCATCCGTCGTCGACCTCTGGGACGCCGACGCCGCCGAGTTGAACGGCCGCGTCGAGGTGCTCGCGCCGCCCGCCTGACGGGCTCGCATCGACCGCCTCGGCGCGGAGCTCAGCTCGACCCGTCGGTGACGCGCAGCGCGTGGCCCCAGCAGCCGGCGTCCTCCCCGCGGGTCTCGTCGCCCGGGGTCGTCGCGCCGTAGAGGGCGAGCTCCCATGCCGAGAACTGCTCGGGCGTGAGGTCGTCGGGCATGGCCGGGAAGCGGTTGGACGGGTCGGAGCTCATGCTCCACCACTCCCAGTAGCGGTAGTCGTGTCCGGCATCGGCCATGCACGTTCGCACCACCTGCTGGAAGCGGCGCCACGCCTCGCGTTCGTCCGCGCTCGGAGGCGCGGCATCCGGGTCGGGGGTCCGCGGCGGACCACCGGGCGCACGCCCGATCGCGTCCGGCGCGTCGCCGGACGGCCGGTCGGGGAGGGCGGCGTCGGGATCGGGGCTCGGGGTCGGCGCGGGTGCGGCCCCCTCGCCGGTCGGCGGGGTTCCGGCGGGCGGGATCGAGGGATGCGGCGTCGCGGGCGCCGGCAGCGGTGCGCCGTCGGCGTGGGCCTGGTCCACCGTGCCGCCGGGCTGCGAGCGGATGCCGCCGGCTTCGCCGGCCTCGTACCCCTCAGGAACGGTGGGCGCGGCCTGCGGATACCGCGCGTCGTAGAAGACGGGTGCGCCCGTGGTGGCCGCCGCGGCGCCGATGAAGACGGCGCCGGCGAAGGCGGCGACGACGCCGAGGCTCACGAACAGCGCCGTGCGCATCGCGACCCTCCCCCCGACGGCGCACCCTCGACGGCGGCGCGTGTCCGGACATGCTATCCGCGATCGGTGTCCCCCGAAAGGGGCACGTCGCCGGATGCGTCATCGGCGGGCACCTCGCCCGGCGCGGCATCCGCGGTCTCCGCGGCGGGCGTGACCTCGACCGCCGTGTCGGCGGGCGGTCGCTGCGCCCGGCTCAGCAGCAGGAACGGGGTGGCGATCGCGTTGATGACGCCGCTCCACAGCAGCGAGGCGCCGTAGCCGCCGAGGTCGGCCGAACGGCCCAGGATCGGCTGGAACACCACGCCGCCCGCACTGCCCAGCAGCGAGTCGAACGAGAGCACCGTCGCGCGTTGCTTCGACGGGATCATGTCGTTGAGGTAGGCACGATGCACGGGATCGTCGATCGATGAGGCGATGCCCCAGACCGCGAGCAGGACGATGGCGATCCAGAAGTTCGTCGTGAACGCGAGCGCGACGAGCACGACGGAGCTCGACACGGTGGCGAGCAGGATCGCGGACGTCCGCTTGCGGAAGAGCCGCCGGACGTAGGGCGCGAGGATGCCGCCGACGATGCCGGCGCCCGAGAGGATCGCGGCGGCGAGGCCGGCGATCGAGTACGCGCCCTCGTCGCCCCAGAGTTCGAGCAGGTACGGCTGGAGCGCGTAGAAGACGTAGATGCCGACGCCCGCGGTGAACGGCGTGGCGAGCATGAGCCACCGGACCGGTGGGTTGCCGAGCCCGTAGTGGATCGACGCCCGCAGCACGGTGCGGGTGGCCGCAATCGGGCCCTCACCGCGGTCGGGGGTGAAACCGAGGTCGCGCATGGTCAGTGCGGCCACCACGAACATCAGCACGAGCACGCCGGCCCGGATCAGGAACGGCACGCCGAGGTTCGTGAGCTGCGCCACCACGCCGCCCAGTACCGAGCCGCCGAGCATCGCCACGCTTCCGACGATCAGGGCGCGACCGAACACGGTCTCGAGGCTCCCGCGGTACTCGGTCGCACGCAGGGCGTCGACGAGCCACGCGTCCACGGCGCCGGAGAAGAACGTGAATCCGAGCCCCAGCAGAACCGACACGACCGCCCACGCCCAGAACGGCGACTCCCACACCCAGAGCAGGTAGTAGAGCACCGTGGTCACCGCGAGGGTCACCGTGCCGAGCAAGTACGAGGCGCGGCGTCCGAGCGTGTCGGCGACGACGCCCGTCGGGATCTCGAAGAGGAACATGCCGGCGCTGAAGAACGCGTTCGCGGCGAAGGCCTCGAGGTTGGACAGTCCCGCGTCCAGCAGGAACAGCGTGTTGATGCCCCAGATGAACGAGGCGGCCAGCGTGTTGCCCAGCATGAGCGTGTAGTAGACGGCCTGCACGCTCCTGGCCGTCGGGACCCGTCGCGCCCCGGCGTTCACGAGCATCTCCGACGTTGCGTCACCCGATCATCCTGCCCTCGTGGGGCGCGCCTGCCAAGCGAATCGTCGACTCCGCGCAGTTCTACCGAGCGTTTTACAAAAGTCGCCACGCGACCGGACTCTTTTGCTTGACGCACCTGAGAGAAATGTCGTAGCCTCCGAGAAAGTTCGTGAAGCCGGATCTCACGGGCACACCGGGGTGCGCAGACCTGAAGCGATCCGAACACTCCGGGGGACGTGTTGCAGCGTGCTCCCGCCGACGCGCAGCGGCCGGCACCGATCCCCAGGAACACCATTGCAAAGGAGCATCATGGACGATCTGATCGATCGCGACGACAACCCCGAGCTGGGGCGCAGCCTCGGCCTGTCTCGGCGGCAGCTGCTCGCGGCG
>NZ_SGWY01000004.1 GCF_004216665.1 Agromyces ramosus
CGGGTCGCGACACGTGAGCGACCCGGGCCGGGTGCTGCGTCGGGCGGCGGCCACGACCGGGTGGGGTCGGCGCGCGATTCTCGGCGGGATCGATCCCGGCTCCACCCGCCCACCCGTCGCCCCGCGCCGCGTTGACCCGGCACGGCACCGCCGATAGCCTCCGGACATGGTGCGCTTCCTGATCCGCCTCGCGGTGTTCCTCGGCACGGCAGCGCTCGGACTGCTCCTCGCGGCGTTGCTCATCCCCGGGTTCCACGTCCACGCCACGGGCTTCATCCTGGCGATCGTCGTGTTCGCCCTCGTGCAGGCCGTGATCGAATGGCTGGTCGCGAAGGTCTTCCACCGTTCGGCGCCGACCGTCGCCGGCGTCGCGGGCCTGCTCTCCACCTTCCTCGCGCTCTGGGTCGCGACGCTGGTCACCGACGGCCTCAGCTTCGACGGGATCGCCGCGTGGGTCCTCGCGACCGTCGTCGTCTGGCTGACGACCGCGTTGCTCGGCTGGCTCGCGGCCAGGTTCCTCCTCAGGGACCGCGCAGCCGAGCAGCAGCGCTGATCGGCGGGTACCGAGCGGGATTCGGTGTTCGCGCGGCGTCGGGTTAGCATGCTCGACGCCCCCGCACGACCAGAACCCGAAGGCCCCACCCCATGCGCAAGCGCACCGTCGCGCTCCTCGTCATCGCCGCCGTCGTCCTCGCCCTCGTCGGCGGGGTCTACTGGGCGGGACGCCACCTCTTCCACGAGCCCACCGCCACGGGCGTCGAATCCGTCGTCGGCGAGATCGGCGGCACCCGCGTGCTCGGCGTCTTCGCCCATCCCGACGACGAGCAGAGCGTCAATGGGCTGTTCCTCCGGGCCAAGCAGCGCGACGGCGCCTACACCGCGATGATCACCGCGACCGAGGGCGAGGCCGGCCACCAGACGCCCGTCGTCGCGCGCGACGAGGACCTCGGCGACATCCGCAGGGCCGAGGCGCTGAAGAACAGCTTCAACCTCGGCGTCGACCGCCACGTGGTGTGGGACTACCCCGACGGCGGCGTGCCGGGGGTCGACGAGCAGGAGCTGGTCGACCGGGTCGCCGCCGAGATGCGGCGCGTGCGTCCCGACGTCGTCGTCGGCTTCTGGCCCGAGAGCGGCGCAACGGGCCACGAGGACCACATGCGGATGGGGCGGATCACGGAGCTCGCGATCGCGCAGCTCGAAGAGGCCGGCGGCTCGTACGCCGGGCCGTCGCACCTCGTGTACACGATCAGCCCCTCGACGGCGCTCTCGATCTTCGGCGGCGAGACGGGGAAGTTCGTCGTCGAGCACCAGCCGGAGCCCGAGTACGCCATGCCCGCCGAGGTGCAGGCCAAGCACGAGGGCTGGACGATCCACGCGTCGCAGGCGAACTTCCTGCAGGAGGCGTACCTGCTGCCCACGTGGCTCGTCTACGCACTGTGGGACCAGGAGTTCTACACGGTGCGCGACCTCGAGGCCGATCCGCTCGGATGACGTCCGGTGGCGGCATCCGCTTGCCGCGGCCACCACCCCCGACGAGACTGGACGCGCCCGGATGCCCCGGGCCTCGGCGAGGAACGAGGCGACGTTGCCCACCATCACCAGCTCCGACGGCGTGCGGCTCAACTACCTCGAGATGGGTGATCCGACGGCACGTCCCGTCGTGCTCGTCGCCGGGTTCAAGGCCCCGGCGACCAGCTGGCGATACCAGCTGAAGCCGCTTTCCCGGGCCGGCTACCGCGTCATCGCGTTCGACCGGCGCGGTCACGGCGCGTCGGAGGTCGGCGAGGGCGAGCACACGATGGACCGGCACGGCGCCGACCTCCGCGACCTGCTCACCGGCTTGGAGCTCGAGGACGCCACGATCGTCGGGCAGTCGATGGGCGGCAACGCGATCTGGGCGCTGGTGCGCCAGTTCGGCACCGGCGGCATCCGCGACGTCGTGATCGTCGACCAGACGCCGAAGATGCTGAACACCGCCGACTGGCCGTACGGCTTCTACGACTACGACGAGGCGAACGTCGACACGTACTTCGCGACCGGCATCCCCGATCCCGGCCGTCATCCCGTGAAGTCGAAGGGCCTCGTGCGCATCTCGCGCGTGCTGAAGGCGATGGAACTGCCGAAGGGCGGCCGGCCGGCCTTCACGCAGGCCGAGCTGGCGCTCCTCAACGATCACGCCCGGCGCGACTGGCGTCCCGTGCTCGCCGAAGCGGACCGCCCCGTCTTCTTCATCGCGGGCGCCGAGAGCGAGTTCTGGCCGGCCGAGCACGCCGCGGCATCCGCGGCCTTGAACCCGCACGGCTCGTCGACGGTGATCGAGCGCGACGGCCACGCGGCGAACATCGAGCAGCCGCAGCGGTTCAACGAGGCGCTCCTCGGGTTCCTGCAGCGCTGAGGTCGCGCGCTTCGGGCCATCGGGTGCCGGCGGGCCGGCGGGCCGGCGGGCGGGCGGGCCGGGGCGGCTCACGGCCGAGCCTGCACCCAGTCCAACGCGTCGCGGTGCGCCCGATGCACCGCCTCGCCGATCCACTCCGAGCTCTCGTACACGCGATCGGGTCCGAGTCGGTCGAGCAGGCCGCCGGCCGCGAGCTGGTTGCGGATCCGCGCTCCCGCGACGACCAGCCAGAGGGTGGAGCCGTGCTGCTCGAGGTCGTGGAGGTATCGTTCCAGCACCGCGACGAGCGACAGCCCCAGTTCGTCGACGCCCCGGAGCCGGAAGATGACGACCGACCCGCGCGACGTCGCCTCCACCTTCGGCAGCTGCTCGTCGAACACGGGGGCCGTCGCGTAGGCCAGGTTGCCGTAGGGCTGGAGCACCACGACCTCGTGCGGCGGCACGACGGGCACCGGATCGACCTCGCGCATGCGACCCTCGGAGTGGATCTCGAGCTGGCGGACCCGGAGCCGATTCGACTGCTGCGCCACGAACAGGATGATCGCGAGGCCCACGCCGAGCAGCACCGCGAACTGCAGCGGGATGATGAGGGTGAGGCCGAAGGTGACGGCCATGACGGTGGTCTGCAGTGCACCGGTCTTCGCGACGGACAGGATCCGTACGGGCTTGATGGCCTGGATCCCGACGACGGTGAGCAGTCCGGCGAGGGCCGGCATCGCGACCATGGCGACCACGCCCGACGCGAGGAGGATGACCAGCGCCATGACCGCCGCCGCGATGAACAGGGCGAGTCGTGTGCGCGCGCCCGCCGCGACGATCAGCGCCGACGCCGACATCGAGCCGCCGACCGGCATGCCCCGGAACACCCCGGCCACGATGCTCCCGACCCCCTGGCCGATGAAGTTGCGCGACGGGTCCGCCGGCTTCCCGTCGGCGTTCGGAACGCTCCCCGCCACGGCGGCACCCTGCACGAGGCCGACGAACGCGAGCGAGAACGCCGGCAGGAGGAGCTCCGGCACGTCGCCGAGGCTCGGGAGGACCGGCGCGGGCAGCCCGGTCGGAACCTCGGCCACGTCGTCGACCGTCAGCACGTCCCAGCCGAACGCGTACGTGAAGAGGGCGGCGAGTGCCGACGCCGCCGCGATCGCGACGACGAGTCCGAGCGCCCGCAGCCTGGTCCGGGTCAGCACGACGATGAGCCCGATCGTCACGAGTCCGACGACCAGCGTGGGCAGGTCGAACGACGTGACGTTCAGGAGGGTGTCGAACGCCCTGACGAGTCGGTTCGGTCCCCTGCCGGTGTACCCCGTGAGGTTGGGCAGCTGACCGAGCACGATGTTGATCCCGACCGCCGTCACGAAGCCCACCATCACGGCGGTCGGGACGAAGCGCAGCAGGCGGCCGCCGGCGAGGACGCCGGCGACGATCATGATCGCGCCGGTGAGCATCGCGAGCGTGAACAGCGCGCGGTCGGGGTCTGGCGAGTTCGCGATGTCGGAGTCGGAGACGATGAGCGCCATGGCGCTCGTGGCCTGCACCGCCATGAAGGTGCTGCTGGTGAACAGCGCAGCGCCCGCCATCCCGAAGAGGAACGCGTAGATGCCGGCGACCGGGTTCACGCCGGCGAGCAGGCCGATCGCGAGGCCGTCGGGAACGCTCTCCACGCCGACGACGACACCCGCGACGGCGTCCTTGCCGAGCGTCTCCCGCCGGAAGACGCGGCACACGCTCCGCCACCGGTCGGCGAGCCACGGGACACGAGCGTCGGGACGCGACTCGTCATCCGGACGGACCGGCTCGGCTCCCATGGACCGACCCTAGCCCCGCGTCGGCTACGCCGGGAATGCCTTGCCCGGGTTCAGCGTGCCGAGCGGGTCGAGGGCCCGCTTCACCGCGACGTGCAGGTCGATGACCCGGGGGCCGAGCTCCTCGCGCGCGCCCGGCAGCTTCAGCAGGCCGACGCCGTGCTCGCCGGTCACCGTGCCGCCGAGCTCGCGGCACTCGTCGACGATCCGGTCGAACGCGAGCTTCGCCCTCCCCTTCGCGGCCTCGTCGCCCTCTGGCGCGATGATCAGCGGATGCAGGTTGCCGTCGCCGGCATGGGCGATGTTCGCGATGACGACGTCGTGCTCGCGCGCGGTCGCCTGGATGCGCGTGAGCATCTCGGGCACCGCGCCGCGCGGCACGCAGATGTCCTCGGTCAGGACCGGTCCGAGCCGCTCGAGCGCCGGGTACGCGAGCCGGCGGGCGAGGAAGAGCCGGTCGACCTCGTCGGCGTCGACCGCCGACTCGACCGACACCGCACCGGCATCCGCCATGATGCGGGCCACGGATGCCGCGAGCTCGGCACCGACCGCACCGACCTCGTCGACCTTGGCGAGCAGCATCGTGTCGACGCCGTGCGGCAGCCCGAGTCCCTGCCACGCGTCGACGGCGTCGACGCACGTGCGGTCGATGAGCTCGAGGGCCGACGGCACGATGCCCGCCGCGGCGATCCCGGCCACGGCCACCCCGGCCGCGCGCAGCGACGCGAACGAGCCGACGACGGCGCGCTCCTCGCGGCCGCCGAGCGGCAGCAGCTGCAGGGTGACCTCGGTGACGATGCCGAGCGTGCCCTCGGATCCCACCATCAGCGCGGTCAGGTCGTAGCCGGTCACGCCCTTGGCGGTGCGACGGCCGAGCGCCACCGCGTCGCCGTCGGCGAGCACGACGCGCAGCCCCAGCACGTAGTCGCGGGTCACGCCGTACTTCACGCAGCAGATGCCGCCCGCATTGGTCGCGACGTTGCCGCCGATGGTGGAGATGCGGTAGCTCGCGGGGTCGGGCGGGTACCAGAGTCCGTGCCCGGCGACGACCTCGCGGAGCGTGTCGTTGATGACGCCCGCTTCGGCGACCACGTACCGCTCGGCGGCGTTCACCTCCACGATGCGGGGCATCCGCTCGAGCGAGACCACGATGCTGCGCGCCATCGCGTTGGCGCCGCCCGAGAGCCCGGTGCCCGCACCGCGGGGCACGACCCGCAGGCCGGATGCCGCCGCGAGGCGCACCACGGCCGAGACGTCCTGCTCGCGCTCGGCGAGCACCACGGCGAGCGGCGGCTCGAAGGCGGCCCACTCGGCGTCGTCGTGCGCGTAGGCGTCGAGCGACACGGCATCCGTGAGCACCTGATCGGCGCGCAGCATCCGCCGCAGCTCGCCGACGGCCGGGTCGTGGTCGGCTGTGGGGCCGACGCCATCGCGAACGCTCATTGCACGTGCTCCTCGGTCGGACGGACGGCGACGGCGTCGCCTACTCGGCGTTCACCGGATGGAGTCGCGACTTCCAGTCGGCCGGCACGAGACCGCGCGGGGCCGGGGAGCCCTGCTCCACCGGGCGGCTGTCGGGTCCGGCGAGCCGGGGCCCGCGCACGGCCCGGTTGGCGGAGTAGTCCCAGAACCAGTCCTCGCCGGGCTCGAACGACTGGGCGATCGGATGCCCCTCCTCGCGCGCGTGCCGCGAGGCGTGCCGTTCGGGCGAGCTGTCGCAGCATCCGACGTGCCCGCATTGCGCGCAGCGGCGCAGGTGCAGCCACCAGCCGTCGGCCGCCAGGCACTCGGCGCAGCCCTCGCCCGATGGTGGCACGTCGGGATCGATCGCGGGAGTCTCGTCGGTCATGCGAGCGAGCCTAGCCCGGTCGCCCCGCGCGGCGGATCCCCTCGAGCCGCCCCCGCCGGAGTAGCTTGAGCCGCACCGGGACGTCACTCGCGACATCCCGGCCGGGGTCCGATGCGACTCCGGCATCGCACGTCGAACACGGAGGTCTGTGCAGTGGACGGTTTCTGGGACCTGTTCTGGTGGTTCTTCTGGATCTACGTCTGGGTCGCGTTGCTCATGATCCTGTTCTCGATCGTGGTCGACATCTTCCGCGACCACTCGCTGAACGGCTGGGGCAAGGCGCTGTGGATCGTCTTCCTCGTCTTCTTCCCCTTCCTCGCCATCCTCGTCTACATGATCGCCCGCGGCCGCGGCATGGCGCAGCGGTCCAGCCGGGAGGTGGCCGAGGTCCGCTCCGCGCAGGACGACTACATCCGCAGCGTCGCCGGGTCGGGCTCGTCGTCGTCGGATGAGATCGCCAAGGCGAAGGCGCTGCTCGACGCCGGCACGATCAGCCAGGGCGAGTTCGACACCATCAAGGCCAAGGCGCTCGCCACCTGACGACGCCACGACCCGCAGGGCGGCGGCCCGCTCCCCCGAAGGGCGGGCCGTCGCCGCGTCAGAAGCGCCGTGCGAACGGCGGCGGCTTTCGCATCCGCACGAGCAGCAGGATCGGGATGAGCACGTACGGCAGGTTGAACGCGAGGAACTTCACGGGGTTCGGAGTGACCCACTCGGGCTCGCCGAAGAACTCGACGCCGAAGACGACGATGCCGGTGATGCTCGCGATCATGGTCGCGTAGATGACGCTCGGCAGCTGGATCCAGTTCCACCCGCGGAAGAGCGAGATCACGAGCAGCACGGAGAACACGGGGTACACGAACGCCGAAAGCCCCGTGACGAACCGCATCCACACCGGCGGGTCCATGAACAGCGGGTCGGTGTCGTGGGCGTACCACCAGTTCGCGTTCACGAGGAAGTTCGGCGACGGCTGCGAGAAGTCGATGCCGAGCGTCGGCAACATGTCGCTGATCATGCTCGTCACCGTGAACAGCGAGAAGACCACGATGAAGAACCAGTCGAACGGCCGGTCGCGAAGGCGCAGGTTCGGCGGGCGGCACGGGTCGGCGGATGCCGTGTCGGCGGCGTGCGGGGCGGCGTGCGGTGTGGCGTCGTCGGTCGACGTCGAGGCGGTCATGCGCTGGAGCGTAGCGGTCGGATGCCGCGGGCGCCACGCTCAGCGCGTGCGTGCGTCGAGCGCCCTCGGCCGCTCGTCGCCGAAGGCCTCGGCGGGCACCGCGACGCGCAGCCGCACCCCGGCGCTCCCGAGCCGTTCGAGCTCCTCGGCGTCGGCCCGCGGATCGGTGACGAGCGTGTCGATCCGATCGGTCGGCACCGTCTGCACCATCGAGTCGATTCCGATCTTCGTGTGGTCGGCGAGCACCATCACGCGCTTGGCGGACTCGACGGCGGCACGGTCGATGCTCGCGACGTGCATGTTCGGGGTGCTGAGGCCGTTCGCCGCCGTGAGGCCGTTCCCCGAGAGGAACACCTTGTGGAACCGCAGTCGCGACACCGCCTTCTCGGCCTCGCCGCCGATGACGCCGCGGATGCTGCCCCGGAGGATGCCGCCGATCAGCAGCACCTCGACGTCGGGCGCGTCGAACAGCGCGTTGGCGACGAGCACCGAAGTCGTGGCGACCATGAGGCGCCGACGGGTGAGTCGCTGCGCGAGAGCCTGCGTGGTGGTGCCGGCGCAGAGCATGATCACGTCGCCGTCGTCGACGAGCTCGGCCGCGAGGGCAGCCATCGCGAGCTTCTCCTCCGCCGCGACGACCGCCTTCTCGCGGTAGCTCGGCTCGTCCATGCTCGATCGGCCGACGGATGCCCCGCCACGGTGCCGCACGACGAGGCCGGCCTCCTCCAGGGCCTTCAGGTCGCGGCGGATCGTGATCTCCGATGAGCGCACCATGCGCGAGAGGTCGGCGACCGACGACGAGCCGTGCACGGAGAGCGCGGAGAGGATGACCTGGCGTCGCTCCTCGGTGAACATGGGACCTCCCCGGTGAGGTGCGGCCGGCCGGTGGGCGGCCGCTCACCAGCCTAGGCGCGGTTGCGCGGGGGCACCGGCGCCGTGGCATCCGGTACCCCCGCCCGCGCTCAGCCGGCGCTGCAGGTGACCTTCGCGTCCGCCCAGTCGGCGTGGTCGAAGTTCTTGCCGTTCGTGGCCTCGTCGGCCACGAGGCGCAGTCGCTGCACCCCGGTCACGCCGACCGTGAGGGGCACGGCCCCCGAGTCGTTCGTGAGCACCGGCGTCTCCGCGAGGAGCTCGCCGTCGCCGTAGACGAGGAACCGCACCGAGCCGATGCCGCTCTCACCGGGCGTCTCGAGCACCTCGTCGTCGATGCCGACGATCGCGTCGAACGTCGAGCACGTGCCGCCGAGCCACGCCGTGACGGCTCCCGTGGCGTGCATGCCGATGCCCTTCGCGTAGGTGACGTCGTCGATCTCGATCGGCCGGCCGTCGTTCGCGGCGGCCTGGCCGTTCGACTGGTCGCGCTCGACCGGGCCGTACCCGTTCGACTGCTCGAGCCATTCGAGGTCCGACAGCTGGTTGACGCCGTCGAGCGGCTTCGGCGTGACCCACAGGGTGGCCTGGGTCGCCGCGGTCCGCTCCTCACTGCCGACCCGGTAGGAGACCTGCACGGGGATCTCCACCGTGCCGCTCACGCCGTCCTCGGGCACCTCCACAGTCCACGTCGTCTCGAGGATGTCGCCGGCGGTGAGCTTCCGCGCCGTGACCGGGCCGCCCTCGACGACCCAGCCCTCGGGCACGACGGGTGCCATCGCGACCTTCGCGGCATCCGCCTCGACCGCGAACGACGCGGACAGCTCGACCGTGGATCCCGGTGCCACGTCGGCCGCGGACGGCTCGACCGTGAGGTCGACCGCGTCCCATGGCTCGGCCGGGTCGAGGCAGCTCTCGCGGCCCGGCCGGTCGAGGCAGACGACGGCGGCGAATCCGCCGTTGTTCGCGGTGGGGATCGACAGCACCTGGTCCTTCGTGGTGTGCGTCGTGGTCAGCACGGTCGCCGAACCGTTGGCGCCGTCGTCGGACAGGAGGTCGACGATGAGGTGCCTGCCGCCGAACTGCTCGAGCGGGAGTTGGAGCGGCTCCCCGGATCCCGCCCGCATGCCGCCGACGTACCAGCGGTCGCCTGCGCGACGCGCGAGCACCACGTCGGAGGCCGGCGTCCCGCTCACCAGCTGCGTCTCGTCCCAGTGCGCGGGCAGGTCCTGCAGGAACCGCTCCGCGTTCGGCTCTGCGGCGTACGCCTCGGGCTTGTCCGAGAGGTGCTGCCAGCCCGACTCGTAGACGATGCCCATCGCCACCTCGTGGGCCTTCGAGGAGTTGCCGTTGCCGCGGGAGAAGGTCACGGGCGTCCAGTCCATCGAGCCCACGACGTTGCGCGTGAACGGCACCATGAGGCTGCGGGCCGGGCTGATGCCGTTCTCGGCGCCCCGCACTGCCTCGTAGCTCATGATGTGCGGCCAGGTGCGCTGCATCCCGGTGGGAAGCGACGCGCCGTGGAAGTTGATCATGAGGTGATTGGCCGCGGTGTCGGCTGCGATCTGGTCGTACCACTGGTGGATCGCCTGGCTGTCGGTGTCCATGAAGTCGACCTTGATGCCCTTCACGCCCCACGATGCGATGCGCGGCAGCCACTCGTCGCGCTGCTCCTGCGTGCGCAGGTCGCGGCTGTGGAACCAGATGATGACGTCGACGCCCTTCGTCTCGGCGTAGCGCACGGTGCGGGGCACCCAGCTCGCGTCCCAGCCCTCGTCGAGGAGCACGTACTCCCAGCCGTTCCGGGCGGAGAGGTCGATGAAGTCGCGCTGGCGCGCCTCGTCCTTCGGGCTGTTCCAGTCGGTCAGCCAGCTCCAGCTCGAGACGCCGGGCTGGATCCACAACGTGTCCTCGCCCGCGAGCCGGTTCGGCGTGGCCAGGTCGTCGACGAGGGTGGACTCGACCACCGTGTCGAGCCCGCCGACGATCGCGACGCGCCATGGCGTCGAGAGGTCGCCCTCACTCGTCACGGGCGCTCCCTGGAACAGGTCGACGCCGTATCGGAGGGTGCCCGGGGCGTGCGCGAGGTGCGAGCCCGAGTAGTCGCCGTGCAGGTCGGCCTCGGTGAGGAGCACGTAGTCCTCGCCCTGCTGGAAGAGCGCCGGATAGCCGACGCTCCCGGTGCCGTTCGAGGCGGTGGCGGTGGTCTGCATCCACTCGGCCTCGTAGTTCACCGCGTACGAGCGCTGCATCCAGGCGGTGCCGTCGGCCGCGAGCTCCCACGCTCCCGATTCGTCGTCGACGCGGTGCTCGCCGTCGCCCGCCACGAGGTATCGGTAGGCGGCGCCGTCGTCCGAGAGGCGCACGGCGATCGAGAACCGCCCACCATCGGCGTTCTCGAACTCGAAGACCGACTCCTGGAAGACGTACGAGCGCTCCTCCTGCTTGCCCGTGACCATGGCGTAGTCGTCGGCGACGATGCCGTCGGTGCGGCCCACGAACGTCAGTCCGCTGCGGAAGTCGCCGTCGCTGCCGGTGAGGCCGAGGCGCGTCGCCTGCACCACCGTCGCCTGGCCGTCGACCACGTCGAGTGCGACGCGCCCGGCGGAGTCGAGCTTCAGGACGCCGTCGAGCGGCGACCCCTCCGGACCGTCGATCGCCCACCGCTCGACGACCACCGGCTCCTCCGGCACCTCGTCGTCGCAGGTGACCGTGGCGTCGCCCCAGTCGGCGTGGTCGAAGTTCTTGCCGTTGGTGGACTCGTTCGCCACCAGCCGCAGGACGTCGACGCCCGTGACATCCGCCGTCAGCTCGACGGCCGCGTCGTTCCCCGTGACGACGCCCGTCTCGGCGAGGAGGGTGCCGTCGCCGAACACCTGGAACTGCACGGTGCCCACGCCCGAGGTCACCTCGTCGTCGAGCCCGACCATCGCACTGAACGCCGTGCAGTTGGCGCCGAGCTCGACCGAGAGCGCCCCGGTGGCGTGCATCCCGATGCCCCGCTCGTACACGAACCCGCCGATGGTGATCGGCTTCCCGTCGCCCGCGGCGGATTCGCCGTTCGACGTATCGCGTTCGATGGGCCCCCACCCGTTGGACTCGTTGAGCCACGGCAGGTCGGAGACGTAGGCCTCGCCGACGGGCACGTCGGCGAGCGCGGGTGCGGCCGTGGAGACGGCCGCGAGACCGCCTCCCAGCAGTGTTCCGGCGACGACCACCGCGATGGTGGTTCGCCGGCGATGGGTCCGGTGGGGCACGAGGTCTCCTTCGACGATCGCGACGACCCTCGAACGAGGGCCTCTCGGGGTCAGGCTAGGAACCCCTGATCGAAACGGTCAACGGAGTGATCGGAATCGATCGGCCCGGTCGTCGGAGCGATCAGTTCCGATCGATCAGCCGCCACGATGGCGGGCCACGCCGACGCGTGGATCGCTCGCCGAACTCCGTCGCGCGACGGATCCGCCCGCGTGCGGGCGCTCGGTAGCGTGGGGGCATGTCCGAGTCCGTCGCGGCTCCCGTCGAGGGGGTCGAGTGGGTGCGCCCGCGGCCGCCGCGGTCCGCGTACCGCAACGACCTCGTCCTCTCCCTCGTGCTCGCAGCGGGCACCGCCGCGAGCGTCGTGCTCTACCGCATCACCGGGTGGGGGGAGGGCGCCCCCTGGTGGGGGTCGGTCCTCTGGGTCGCCGCGATGAACCTGCCGCTCGCCGCGCGGCGGCGGTGGCCCGAGATCGTGGCGCTCGTGGCATCCGCCGCCTTCGTCGTCGGCGCGATGGCCGAGGTCGGCGAGGCGCTGTTCTCGAACATCGCCCTGTTCATCGCGATCTACACGGTGGGCGCGTGGGGCCGGAACCGCCTGCGGGCCGACATCGTGCGCGGCGTCATCGTCGTCGGCATGTTCGTGTGGCTGTTCTGGGCGCTCATCGTCGGCTCGATGACGCCCGAGCAGCTGCCCGACCTCAGCCGTGAGGGCGTCGTCTCGCCGTACCTCGCGCTGGGACTCATCAACGTGCTCACGAACCTGCTGTACTTCGGCGGGGCGTGGTACTTCGGAGACTCGGCGTACCGGTCGGCGCGATCCCGGGCCGAGCTCGAGCAGCGCACCGCCGAGCTCGCCGCCGAGCGCGAGCGCACCCGGGCGCAGGCCGTCGCGATCGAGCGGCTCCGGATCGCGCGCGAGCTGCACGACGTGGTCGCCCACCACGTCTCGGTCATCGGGGTCCAGGCGGGAGCGGCACGGCGCGTCATCGCGAAGGACCCGGATGCCGCGGCCGCCTCGCTCTCGGCGATCGAGTCGAGTGCGCGCGACGCCGTCGACGAGCTGCACGGGCTGCTGGGCACGCTGCGCGGCGACACCGGACCGGTCGACGCCGCCGCGGCGGAATCCGCCGAGCCCCCTGTCACGAGCACGAGCACGCGCGGCATCGACCGCATCGACGAGCTCGTGGCGGAGTCGGTGGCCGCCGGCCTGCCGACCGAGCTCTCGATCGTGGGCGAGGAGCACGCGGTGTCGCCGGTGATCGGCCTCAGCGCGTACCGCATCGCGCAGGAGGCGCTCACGAACGTGCGCAAGCACGCGGGCGCGGCGGCCACCGCCGAGGTGCGCGTGCGATGGTCGGATGCCGCGGTCGAGGTCGAGGTGACGAACACGGGCGTCGCCCGGGCGACGCGCGCCGCGGTCGCGGGGCCGGATGCCGAGTGGTCGTCGGAGGCGGGCGGCCTCGGTCAGCTCGGCATTCGGGAGCGCGTGGCCGCGGCGGGAGGCACGCTCGAGCTCGGACCCCGGGCGCGAGGCGGCTACCTCGTGCGCGCACGCTTCCCGCTGCGCCGCGGGGAGGAGGGTCGCGCGTGATCCGCGTGCTCGTGGTCGACGACCAGGCGCTGGTGCGCGCGGGGTTCCGCACGATCCTCGATTCGGAGGACGGCATCGAGGTCGTCGGCGAGGCGGCCGATGGCGCGGCGGCCGTGACGGCTGTCACCGAGCTCGCGCCCGACGTGGTCTGCATGGACGTGCAGATGCCCGGCATGGACGGACTCGAGGCCACCCGTCGCATCACGGCGGATGCGGCATCCGGTGCGGCCGTGCTCGTGCTCACGACGTTCAACCGCGAGGACTACCTGTTCGCGGCGCTCGAGGCGGGGGCCAGCGGGTTCCTGCTGAAGAACTCGAGCCCCGAGCAGCTGATCGAGGCCGTCCAGGTCGTGGCCCGCGGCGACGCCCTGCTGTCGCCGGATGTCACCCGGCGCGTGATCGAGGCGGTGGCGGCATCCGCCGGCCGACTACTCGTGCCGGCGCAGCCCGAAGCGCCCCCGACCACGGTCGAGCGTCCCGCCCCCGCCGCGCTCGCGAGCCTCACCGACCGCGAGCGAGAAGTGCTCGAGCTCCTCGCCGAGGGCATCTCGAACGCCGAGATCGCGCAGCGCATGTGGGTGGGCGAGGCGACCGTGAAGACGCACGTGTCGAAGGTGCTCATGAAGCTCGGCCTTCGAGACCGCGTGCACGCCGTGGTCTACGCGTACGAGCACGGGGTGGTGCGACCCGCCTCATAGGCGGGCGGCTGCCCGACCTGGACGGCATCGTCGGGGGGCGAGCTGGCATACTCCCTGCATGCCCGAGTTGCCGCCGCCCCCCGCAGCCGACCACCGCACGGCGGAAGCCGGATGGTATCCCGACCCGCAGGCGCCCGACATCCTGCGTTGGTGGGACGGCGAGGAATGGTCGGAGACGGACTTCACGCTGCCGGGCGCGGCGGGTTACCCCTGGTGGCACCAGGACGCGTGGCGTGAGCGCTTCGGGCCGCTCTCGCGTGTCGGCTCGCTGTTCAACCTCGCCTGCTGCAGCGTGCTGCTCATGGTGAACCTGCGTCTCATCGGCTCCTCGGTCACTGCGTTCTGGATCATTCCGGTGATCCTCGAAGCCGCGTTCGCCGCGATCGCCATTCGCGCCTGGTGGCCGCGCAACGGAGTGCGCTGACGGGGCTCCCCGCAGCGGAGTGCGACCCGCGCCTCAGTCGAGTTCGCGGAGCTCCGTGGTGCGCTCGCTCGGGGTGTCGCCCGTGTTGACGGTCCCCTGCGGTTCGATGAGGATCGCCGAGACCTCGCCGTCGGCGCGCGGGCAGTGCTCCACCCCGCGGGGCACCACGTAGACGTCGCCGGGGCCGAGGTCGACGTCGCCGTCTCGCAGCTGGATGACGAGGCGACCCGAGAGCACCATGAAGAGCTCGTCGGTCTCGGGGTGCGCGTGCCACGTGAACTCGCCGAGCAGCTTCACGACCTTGACGTCGTAGTCGTTGACGCGCGCGAGCCGCCGAGGCTGCCAGTGCTCGGCGAACGAGTCGAGGGCGTCCTGGACGTTGCGTACCGGATCTGCCATGTTCCGATCATCGCGGATGCCACCCGCGGCGGCCCAGCGAATGCAGGAACTTCGCCGCGCCGGCGGCGTGTCTCCGGCGGCCTCGACGGCGTGCCGCACGCAGCTTCCTGCATTTCGATCCGGGGGTTGACGCGGCATCGACTCGAGCCTATGGTTAAGCACATCATTAAATAAGGAGTCGCTTACATGGCAGGTGCGGCGGACGAGCTCAGCCTCGTGTTCCAGGCGCTCGCCGATCCGACACGGCGCGCGATCATCTCGCGCCTCCGTGGCGGGCCGACGACCGTGGGGGAGCTCGCCGAGCCGTTCGCGATGAGCCGCCCGGCGATCTCGCAGCACCTCAAGGTGCTCGAGCGCGCCGGCCTCATCGAACGCACCGCCGACGCGCAGTGGCGCCGCTGCACCCTCCGCACGGAGCCCCTCGACGAGGCATCCGCCTGGGTCGACCGGCACCGAGACGAGTGGAACGAGCGCTTCGACCTGCTCGACGAGCGACTCCGCGAGCTGAAAGGACAGACGGATGCCTGAGCAGACCGCCACCGGCACCAAGCAGTTCACCATCACCCGCATCTTCGACGCGCCCCGCGACCTCGTCTGGCAGGCGTGGACGACCGAGGCGGACGCCGCGGAGTGGTGGCACCCCCGCGGCATCGAGATCAAGCCGGGCAGTGTCGCGGTCGACGTCCGCGTCGGCGGCCGCTACGCGTACACCATGGTCAACCCGGCCGATGGACAGGAGTACCCGACGGTCGGCGTCTATCGCGAGGTCGCGCCGCCCGAGAAGCTCGTGTTCACGTGGGGTTCGCCCGGCGACCGCGACGAGGACGCCCCCGTCATCACGGTGGAGCTCCGGGAGCTGCCGGACGACCGCACGGAGATGCGGTTCCACCTCGTCGGAACGGAAGGACAGCCGGGCGACGACAACGTGTACGACGGATGGGACTCCGCCTTCGACATCCTCGCAGAGCAGCTCGCGGCGGGAACCGCCTGATGGGCAGGCTCACCGTCGAGCAGATCGTGAGCGTCGACGGCTACGCCGCCGACGCCGACGGCGGCATCGCATTCTTCGAAGCCGTCGACGAGGTCGACTCGAACGACGCCGACCAGCTCGCCTTCCTCGAGCACATCGACGCGATCCTCCTCGGCGCGAACACCTACCGGATGTTCGCGGACTACTGGCCGTCGGCCGACCCCGAGGTCGAGCGGGTGGCGGAGCCGATCAACCGACTGCCGAAGTTCGTGGTGTCGAACCGCCTCACGGAGGCTCCGTGGGGGGACGGCGCGATCGAGATCCTGCACGGCGACGGCGCGGCATCCGTCGACGAGCTCAAGCAGCGATACGAGGGGATCGTCGTGTGGGGCAGCCTCACCCTCGCCGACTCGCTCTTCCGCGCCGGGCTCGTCGACGAGTTGCGCCTGCGCATCGTGCCCGTGCTCATCGGCGCCGGTCGTCCGTTCACCCCGGCCGACCTCGGAGAGCGCCGGCTCGCGCTCAACCACGTCGTGTCGCACCCCACCGGGCACGTCGGCGTGACCTACCGCGTGCGCTGAGCCGGGTCATCGGTCGAGTCGTCGACGGCCGCGGTCTGGTCGACGGGCCGCGTCTCGCCGGCAGGCCCCGGCTCGTCGCCGGGCCCAGCCCGGGAGGCATCCGTCTCGCCCTCGTCATTCGCCCCTCGGCCGCCCTGGTACTCCGCCGAGAGCAGGCGGTACGAGCGAGTCCTGAACGCGAGGATCGCGAGGGCGACCATGATGAGCCCGGCGAAGAAGAACACGAGCGCGATGCCACGGGCGTCGCCGTCGCCGAGCACCCAGCCCCAGGTGGCCTGGCCACCCTCGGACTCCATGTACGGGATGATCCAGAACTGCGCGATCGGCGCGATCAGGAATGCCGTGACGGGCGCCGCCGCCGATTCGACCGCCGCGGCGAATCCGAAGACGCGACCCTGGCGCTGGAACGGCACGACCTTCTGGATCACGGTCTGCTCCGACGCCTCGACCACCGGGATGAGCGTCATGTACGCCCAGATGCCGAGCGCGTACAGCGGCCACCACTCCCGGATGGTGAAGAACGAGCCGAGCAGGCCCATGCCGATCACGACCAGCAGCATGGTGCGGATCGGGTTCTTGCCGAGCCCGAACTTCGCGATCACGAGACCACCGATGATGAAGCCGGTGGCGGTGACGCCGAGCACGATCCCCCACACCTCGACCGAGAAGATCGTGAGGCCGTACGGGTCCATGAGCGCCATGTAGACGCCGCCGATGAGGTTGTTCAGCGTCGAGAAGAGGATGAGCGCGAACAGGCCCGGCGCCCGCCGGACGGCCGCGACGCTCCCACGGAAGTCGATCGTCGACATGCGCTCGCCCTCGGCCGGGATCGGCCGCTCTTCAGGCACACGGAGGAAGAACAGGTGCACGAGCGCCACGAGGGTGAGCGTGATCGCGATCACGAGCGTCCACCCCATGCCGAGGAGCCCGATCGCGAGGCCGCTGAACACGCTCGTCACGATGAACGCCACGCCCTGGACCGTGCCGACCATGCCGTTCGCATTGGCGTGCCGCTCCTCGGGGACGAGGAGCGTGACCGTCGTGGAGAGCGCGATGTTGCGCATGTGCTCGACCACGGAGCCGAACAGGATGATGCCCGAGAACGCCCAGAACCACGGCCCGCCGAGGTCGAGCAGGGCCGACTCGGGCTGCACCAGGTACAGCACGCCCGCGATCACGAACGACCCGAGGGTCACGAGGCTCGAGAAGACCATCACCTGGAGCTTGCGATGGCGGTCGACGATGGTGCCGAACAGCATCGCGAAGAACGCGATGAGCAGCATGTAGGCGCCACCGATGATGCCCGTCGCGAGCACCGACCGCGTCTCGAGGTACACCCAGAAGGTGAGCGCGAACCAGAGGAAGCTCGTGGTGATATTCGCGATCGCGGTGTTGACGAGCACCTGCACGAAGGTGCGCATGCCACCGGGCGGCGGCGTCACGCCCTGCGCCGACGCCTGCGCCGGCGCCTCCGCCGGTTTCGTCTCGGACGCAGCAGCGCCCTCGGATCCGTCCAGCCCCCTGGTCACCCGATGAGGGTAACCAACGCCTCCGACATCCGGAACCCCCTGTCCCTCGAGCCGGTCCCCCGCGCGGCGGACCCCCCCAACCCGTCGCACGACGGATGCCGCGCGGCCCGCGGCATCCGTACCGTTGCCTCATGCTCGAACTCCACGACGTCACCAAGCGCTACGGCGAGCGCCTCGCCCTCGACGCGGTGACCTTCACCGTCGGCGACGGCCGCCTCACCGGATTCGTCGGCGGCAACGGCGCCGGCAAGACCACCACGATGCGCATCATCCTCGGGGTGCTCGCGGCCGACGGGGGCTCGGTGACCCTCGGGGGCGCCGCGCTCACCGAGGCCGACCGCCGCCGCTTCGGCTATATGCCCGAGGAGCGCGGCCTCTACCCGAAGATGCGCCTCCTCGAGCAGACCGTGTACCTCGCGCGCCTGCACGGCTGGAGCCCGGCTACGGCCCGCCGCAACGCGCTCGAGCTGCTCGAACGCCTCGGCCTCGCCGAGCGCGCCGACGACACCATCGAGAGCCTCTCGCTCGGCAACCAGCAGCGCGCCCAGATCGCCGCCGCCCTGGTGCACCGCCCCGAGGTGCTCGTGCTCGACGAGCCGTTCTCGGGGCTCGACCCGATGGCCGTCGAGACCGTGCAGGGCGTGCTGGCGGATGTCGCGGCATCCGGTGCCCCCGTGCTGTTCTCGTCGCACCAGCTCGACATCGTCGAGCGCCTCTGCGACGACCTCGTGATCATCGCCGATGGGCGCATCCGCGCGTCGGGGAGCGGCGAGGCCCTCCGCACGCAGCACGCGACCGAGCGGTGGGAGCTGCTCATGACGGGCGACGCGGGGTGGCTGCGGCAGGCGCCCGGCATCCGGGTCGACGAGTTCGACGGGGGCTGGGCCCTCTTCGAGGCCGAGTCGGATGCCGCCCGGCGGGCCGTGCTCGCCGAGGCCATGGCCCGCGGCGAGGTCGTCACGTTCACCCGCGAGCACACGACGCTCGCCCAGATCTTCCGGGAGGTCGTTCGATGAGCACTCCGACCCCGACGCGGGCGGACCGATCCCGTCCTGCCGACCGGGCCGACCGCGCGGCCCCGCGCTTCGTGGACAGCGTGGCCCTCATCGCGGGCCGCGAGATCCGGATGCGTTTCCGCAGCAAGGCGTTCCTGTGGTCGACGGCCGTGCTCATGCTCGCCGTGCTCGCGTCGGTGGTGCTCGGCAGCATCTTCGGCGCGCAGGAGTCGACCACGAAGGTGGCGGTCGTCGCGGGCGCCTCAGTCGCCGTCGACGGCAACGACGCGCTCGAGCCCGTCCCGGCGTACGACCAGGACGAGGCGGAGGAGATGCTGCGGGCCGGGGAGGTCGAGGCGATCGTGGCGCCCGCGGCATCCGAACCCCTCGGCATCACCGTGATCGGGCTCGACTCGCCCCCCGAGTCGGTGGTCGCCGCGCTCGCCGTCGAGCCCACGGTCGAGCTGCTCGAGCCGGCCGCCACCGATCCGACCCTCGCCTACCTCGTCGCGTTCGGCTTCGGCCTGGTGTTCTTCATGTCGGCGATCACGTTCGGCAGCACGATCGCGCAGTCGGTCGTCGAGGAGAAGCAGACGCGGGTCGTCGAGATCCTGCTCTCGACCGTGTCGGCGCGGGCGCTGCTCACGGGCAAGGTGATCGGCAACAGCGTGATGGCGTTCGCGCAGATCGTGGCGATCGCGGTGCTCGCGATCATCGGGCTGCTCGTCACCGGGCAGCGGGTGCTGCTCGGCGGCCTCGGCACGTCGGTGATCTGGTTCGTCGTGTTCTTCGCGGTCGGCTTCGTGATGCTCGCGGCCCTGTTCGCCGCGACGGCCGCGATGGTGTCGCGCGCCGAGGACATCGGCTCGGTGACGACTCCGGTCACGATGCTCGTGATGATCCCCTACTTCCTCATCATCTTCTTCAACGACGACCCGACCGTGCTCGCGGTCATGAGCTACGTGCCGTTCTCCGCGCCCGTCGGCATGCCGATGCGGGTGTTCCTCGGCGAGGCGCAGTGGTGGGAGCCCTTCGCGTCGCTGGCGATCCTCCTGGCGACCGCGGCGATCGCGGTGTGGATCGGGGAGCGGATCTACCGCAACTCGCTGCTGAAGACCGGCCCGCGCGTGCGGCTGGGCGAGGCGCTGCAGGGCTGAGCGCACGCCGTCGTCGCGCGGATGCTCGCGAGGGCATGGGCACGCGGCGACCGGGAGCGATCCGGAATCCATCGGCGAGGATGCTGGACGTGAACATGCCGCGGCAAGTACGGTCGAGACCAGGCAGGGGGTGGAGCGATGACGTCAGCGGATGCCGCACGGCAGGTGCCCTGGCTCCGCTACGCGCTCCTCGCCGGCGTCGTCTCCGCGCTGTGGCTCGCGATCAGCCTCTTCTCCACGTCGTCGAGCGCCTCGGCCGACGAGCCTGAGCCGGGCGGACTGCTCGGCACGGTCGGGTCGGTCGTGGGCGGCGTCACCGGGGTCACCGGCGCCGTCGGCGACACGCTCGGCGAGGTCGTCGGCACGGTCGCCGCGCCGGTCGGCGAGGTGCTCCAGCCCGTCGTCGAGGTCGCGCCCGCACCGGTCGAGGAGGCCGTTCCCGTGGTGGCCGACACCGCGACGGATGCCGCGGACACCACGGTCTCGGGCGCGAACATCCTCGTCGGCACCGCCGTGAACGGACTCACCGGAACACTCTCCGACGTGGCCGGCGGTAGCACCGTCGGCGCCGTCACGGCCCCGGTCACGGGGCTACTCGACGGCGTGGTCGGCTCCGTGCCGATCGTCGGCGACCTGCTCGGCGACGAAGCCGTCGGCGGCGTGGTCGACCCGGTGGCCGGCCTCGTCGACGACACGCTCGGTGCGGTCGTCGGCTCGACGGGCGATCTGCCCACCGACGGCACGGGCCTGCTGCCCCAGCTGCCCGCGATCCCGCTGCTGCCGGTCGGCTCCAGTGCTCCCGGCGCCGACCCCGGCCTGCCGGGCGGCATCACGAGTCCGACGGACGCCGTCGGCGTCCCGCCCGGATCCGATGCTCCGCGAGATCGAACGGGCCCGACCGGGCTCGGGTCCGCGGCGCACCTCGCCTCCGGCACGATCGCGCCCACGGGCGGCGGCACGCCGCCGGGCGGCGACCCGCCCGTGACCCCAGCGACCCCGGCCGCGCCGTCCGGTGGCGCCGGCACGGGTGCGAGCGGCTCCGGCCCCGCCGGGGCATCCGGAACCTCCGACGCGGCGTTCGCCGCGCTCGGCCTCGACGCCCTGGCGTCGCTGGTGCTGCACTCGGTCGACGACGAACTCCCGTCGTCGCCGGTGTACGACACCGACACCACCCCTGACTGACGGGGCCGATCCGCCTGCACGCAGGGCGGACACGGTCATCGCTCCCTGCCCGGGAGCGATATTTCCCATCAGTCAGGAGGACTGGATCATGAAGAGATTGGCCTTGAGGGCGCTGTACGCGACCCTCTTCGCCGGGGGGCTCACGCTCCTCGGAGCCGGTGTCGCCCACGCGTCTGAGACGAGCGGCGACGACGGCATCCTGTCGGGTTCCCAGGTCGGGATCTCGATCGAACTCCCGGTCACGGTCGGCGGCAACGCGATCTCCCTCATCGGGGATTCGCAGTCGTCGGATGCCTCGACGACGGTCGTGACGGGCGGCGGCGACGCCGACCCGAGCGCGGTCACGTCGGGTGACCACGGCATCGGATCCGGCACGCAGGCGCTCATCGACGTCTCGGCGCCGGTGACGATCGGCGGCAACGCGATCTCGGTCATCGGCGACAGCTCGTCGAGCGACGCCGAGACGGTGGTCGCACCCGCCGAGCCCGCCGCGGCATCCGACGCCGGTTCGGCACAGACGAGCGGCGACCACTCGATCCTCGGCGGCACGCAGGGCCTCATCGACCTGTCGGCCCCGATCACGGTCAGCGGCAACGCGATCTCCGTGATCGGCGACTCGTCGAGCGACGACGCCCACACCCGGGTCGCCACCGGCGACGCAGGCGACGGCGGCGACGCATGGACCTCGGGTGAGGACTCGATCCTCGGCGGCACCCAGCTGCTCGCGGACCTCGACCTCCCGGTCACCATCGCGGGCAACGCGATCTCGGGCATCGGCGACAGCACGTCGACGGATGCCACGACGATCGTCGTGCCGGGAACCGGGGGCGGTTCCGCGACGACGGACGGATCCGATGGGCTGCTCGGGGGAACACAGCTCATTCCGGACCTGTCCCTGCCCATCACGATCGGCGGCAACGCCGTCTCGGTGATCGGTGACAGCGAGACGGACGGATCGACGACCATCGTCGCTCCGACCGACCCGACGGATCCCACGGACCCGACCGACCCGGTCGATCACACCGATCCGACCGACCCCGTCGATCCCACCGATCCGACCGATCCGGTCGACCCGGTCGACCCGACCGATCCCACCCGGCCGACGAACCCGTCGGACCCGTGGGGTTCCGGCGGCTCGACGGTCGCATCGGGCGGCTCGTCGAAGGTCGTCGCGGCATCCGCGGTGCTCGCGTCGACCGGCGCCGACGCCATGGCGGACCTCGGAATCGCGGCGCTCGCCATCCTCGGCGGGCTCGTGCTGGTGGGTGCGAGGAGGTTCTCCTTCCGCCGTTGATCGGATGGGGGCCCGGCGCCGCCCTACCGGCGCCGGGTCCCTCCCGATCGGGATGCGGGCCCATGCCGCCCGTTCGCGAGTTCGGCGGCCGACGCGCCGGATGGGAGGATGGTCCGGTGACCGATCAGCTCCACGACACCGCCGTCCGCGGCTTCGCCTCCGACAACTACTCCGGCGTGCACCCCGAGGTGCTCGCCGCGATCGCCGCCGCGAACGGCGGGCATCAGGTCGCCTACGGGGAGGACGTCTACACGGAGCGACTCCAGGAGGTCTTCGCGCGGCACTTCGGCGACGGCGTCGAGGTGTTCCCGGTCTTCAACGGCACGGGCGCCAACGTCACCGGCCTGCAGTCGATGCTCCCCCGCTGGGGCGCGGTCATCAGCGCGTCGACCGCGCACATCAACTCCGACGAGGGCGGCGCGCCCGAGCGCGTCGGCGGCATCAAGCTGCTCACCGTTCCGACGCCCGACGGCAAGCTCACGCCCGAGCTCATCGACCGGGAGGCCTGGGGCTGGGGTGACGAGCACCGGGCGCAGCCGCTCGTCGTCTCGATCACGCAGACCACCGAGCTCGGCACCGCGTACTCCGTCGACGAGATCCGCGCGATCGCCGATCACGTGCACGAGCGCGGCATGAAGCTGCACCTCGACGGCGCACGCCTCTCGAACGCGGCCGCCTCCCTCGGCCTCCCGCTGCGGGCCTTCACGCGCGACGCCGGAGTCGACCTGCTGAGCTTCGGCGGCACGAAGAACGGGGCGCTCGGCGCCGAGGCGATCGTGGTCCTGAACCCCGAGGCATCCGAGGGCCTGAAGTACCTCCGCAAGCTCAACATGCAGCTCGCCTCGAAGATGCGGTTCGTGTCGGCGCAGCTCATCGCGCTGCTCGAGGGCGACCTGTGGCTGCAGAGCGCGTCGCACGCCAACGCCATGGCGCGACGGCTTCGCGACGCGCTCGACGCCGGCATCGCGGCGGGCGACCTGCCGGGGCTCGGGTTCAGCCAGGCGACGCAGTCAAACGGCGTGTTCGCGGTGCTTCCGGACGGCGTCGCCGATCGGCTGCGCGAGGGCGGCTTCCGGTTCTACGACTGGGATGCCGCCAAGGGCGAGGTGCGCTGGATGTGCTCGTTCGACACGAGCGAGGACGACATCGACGCGTTCGTGGCCGGCATCCGCGAGGAGCTGCACCGCGCCGCCTGATCCGCGACGACGCGTTCAGGCTCGATCGGCCTGCGCGCTCACGTCGTCGGCGATCGCGCCCGCCCAGGCCTCGATCGCGTCCCAGTCGCGGAAGTCGCCCACCGGCATCGCGTCGGCGGGAGCCCACTTGGCCATCCGGTCGACGCCGCGGAGCTTCTCGAGCTGGAAGGCACCGAAGAAGACCTGCGTGCCACGCGGGCCGATCGCCTGCTCGAACTCGGCGAACTCCTTCGGCACCGCCCCCTCGAGCACGTCGTGGCCCTTGGCATCCACCCTGTCCGTGCCGACCGGTCCGCTGCTGAACAGCCAGACGGGCCGCGCCGCGAGCACGTCCACGTTGCGGCGCACGAACTTGCGGGCATCCTTTCGCCACCGGAACATGTACGCAGCGGACCCGACTACGTACGCGTCGTACCCGCTCGCGTCGTCCACGTCCTTGCACCGCACGACGTCGACCTCGAGGCCCCTGCGGCGGAGCACGTCGCCGATACGCTCGGCGATGCCCTGCGTGGCCCCGTACTTGCTGGCGTAGGCGACCAACACCTTCACCGTTCCCACCTCCCGTGGCCGCCTGCGCGACCCTGATCCGACGCTAGGCCGCTGCACGGACGCACGTGGAGGCGAAGGTCCCGCGCGTCCAGCGCCGCGCCGCCGGATGACGCCCTGGTCCCGCGCCCCACCGACGGATGCGCCCGGTCGACGCCTGCGGAATATCCACAGCTTCCATGCGTTGGAATGGACTGGGACGACGGCGCCCCGGCCTCCGTCCATCCCACGAAAGCAGCTCCACCATGACGCTCGTCACCGACCTCACCTCCCGCCGCGCCGACACCACCGCGCAGCTCATCAACCCCCTCGTCGAGCGCTGGAGCCCCCGCGCCTACGACCCCACCGCCGAGGTCTCCGTCGAGGCCCTCCGCACCATCCTCGAAGCGGCCCGCTGGGCCCCGTCGGCGAACAACGTGCAGCCGTGGCGCTTCATCGTGGCCCGGCGCGGCACGGCCGCCTTCACCACCGTGCACGACGCGCTCATGGGCTTCAACCAGGCCTGGGCCGACTCGGCCGCCGCGCTCATCGTGAACGTCGCCGAGACCGTCGACGCCGAGGGCAACGCCAGGCCGTGGGCCCGCTACGACCTCGGCCAGGCCGTCGCGCACCTCACCGTCCAGGCGCAGCACGAGGGCCTGCACACCCACCAGATGGGCGGCTTCGACGCGGCCCGGATCCACGACGCGTTCGGCCTCGACGCCAACCTCGAGGTGGTCTCGATCACGGCCATCGGCGTGCTGGGCGACGTCGACACGCTGCCCGACCCGCTGCGCGAGCGCGAGGTCGCACCGCGCCTGCGCAAGCCGCTCGAGGAGCTCGTGCTCGTCGGCGAGTAGCCCCTCGCCCGACTCCCGCACACGTCGAGCGGATGCCGCGGCAGCAGGCCTGCGGCATCCGCTCGCTCGTTCCGTGTCAGTCGCCCGAGCGCTGCCCGGCCAGGAACGCGCGCAGCTGCGCGACCACCAGGTCGTGGTCGTCCTGCTGCGGCAGGCCCGAGACCCCGACCGCGCCGATGACGGCGCCGGCATCGAGGCGAATGGGGACGACGCCGCCGTGCGCCGCGTACTCGCGCGGGTCGAGCCGGGCGTGGGTGTCGAAGTCCTCGCCCTTGGCGCGGAACTCCTCGCCGACCAGCATCGAGGCCCGACCGAACCGCTCGACGACGCGATGCTTGCGATCGAGCCAGCCGTCGTTGTCGGCGCTCGACCCGGGCAGGGCGGTGTGGAACACGCGCTGCGGGCCGAGCCAGATGGCGATCGCGACCGGATGCCCCGCCGCGGCGGCGGCCGCGCGCAGCCGACCGCCGAGCACCCACGCATCCTCGAGCGTGAAGCTCGCGAACCGCAGCTCCGCCTCCTCGGCGACGAGTCGTTCCAGGAGCTCGCTCATGGCCGCAGCAGCACCTTGATCGCGCGACGCTCGTCCATCGCGGCGTACGCCTCGGCCGCCTCCCCGAGCGGCAGCTCGAGGTCGAAGACGCGACCGGGCTCGATCGCGCCCGAGAGCACGTCGGGCAGGAGCTCCTCGATGTAGCCGCGCACCGGCGCGATCCCGCCGTTGACCCCGACGTTGCGGTTGAAGAGGGGACGCACGGGAAGCTCGGGGCCGCCGTTCGGCGCGCCGACGTAGCCCACCATGCCCCCCGGTCGCGTGGAGCGGATCGCCTGGTCCATCGACTCCTTCGTGCCGACGCACTCGAGCACCCGGTCGGCGCCGATGCCGTGCGTGAGCTCCTGCACGGCCGTCACGCCGACGTCGCCGCGCTCGGCGACGAGGTGGGTGGCGCCGAAGACGCGCGCCAGCTCCTGCCGCTCCGGATGCCGCGACATCGCGATGATCGTGGTCGCCCCGAGCCGTCGCGCCGCGATGATCGCGCAGAGCCCGACGGCGCCGTCGCCGACCACCGCCACCGAGTCGCCCGGACGCACGCCCGCCGAGACCGCGGCGTGGTGCCCCGTGCCCATCACGTCGGAGAGGGTGAGCAGTCCTGGCACCTGGTCGTCGCGGATCTCCCCGCGCACCGGCACGAGCGTGCCGTCGGCGAGCGGCACGCGCACGCGCTCGCCCTGGCCGCCGTCGGCGAACCCGCCGAGGTGGTCCTCGCCACCCCACCACCCGCCGTGCAGGCATGAGGTGCTGACGCCGTTGCGGCAATTGATGCACGTGTTGTCGCACACGTAGAACGGCGCGATCACGAAGTCGCCGACCTCGATGATCCGCACGTCGTCGCCGACCGCCTCGACGACGCCGACGAACTCGTGGCCGATACGGTGGGCTCCATGGGTGGGCGTGACGCCGCGGTAGGGCCACAGGTCGGAGCCGCACACGCACGCCGCCACCACCTTCACGATGGCGTCGCCGCCGGTGGAGAGCACCGGGTCGGGCACGGTCTCGACACGGATGTCACGGGGAGCGTGGATGAGGGTCGCAAGCATGCCTCCGAGCCTACGCGCGCCGCGAACCGGCGGTTTTCAACGGCTGCCGCCGGACATCACCCCTGAATGAGGGATCCTCATGTTCTGGCGTATCGGAGTAGCGTGCGTGGTGTACGCCCGCGACCCGAGTGGACGTCCGATCGGGCGGGAGACCCCCATGAACCGCATACACATCGCCGCGGGGATCGCCGCGGCATCCGCCCTTGCTCTGCTGGCCCCGGCGCCGGCGTTCGCCGCCCCGCCGATCATCGACCACTGGAGTGAGCACATCGAGCACATCGAGCAGGTCGAGCACCCCGGTTGGTGCCCGGACGTTCCGTTCGACGTCCTGTACACCGAGGATGCCCACGGCACGTTCCGCTTCGTGCAGCACGGCGACGGAAACTACTACGGCGCGAGCTCGATCATGAGCAACTTCTCGTGGACGAACGTCGAGACCGGCAAGACGTACAGCGCCACCAGGCACGGCGCCGACAAGGACCTGCTGGTGACCGACAACGGCGACGGCACGGTCACCCTCGAAGTGCAGTCCACCGGCCCGACGACGTACTACGACGATGACGGGAACCGGGTCCTCATGGACGCCGGCCGTGCGACCGGCACGGTCGTCATCGACACCAATGGGACGCCGAGCGATCCGTCGGACGACGAGTTCGTCTCCTTCCTGCCCGGCGAGCTCACGGGTCACTTCGAGACTCCGGACCGCGACTTCTGCGCCGACATCATGGAGTTCCTCGGCTGAGTCGGGTTCCGATCGCACGCGCCGTGGCATCCGTCGGTCCCAGCGAGCGGATGCCGCGGCACCCGTCGTCCGCAGCTACACGTGCGGCACGAACTCCTGCCACGCGAGCCGCTTCTCCCGGCGCGGGTCGAGTTCGACCCGATCGACGCGGTCGAAGATGAGGGTGCGGCGCTCCTCCTCGTCGTAGCGCGGCCACGAGGGCAGTGGGGCACCGGATGCCGCGAACGACGCCCAGTGCGCCTGCATCCGCCGCCCGACGTCGCGGTACAGGCGCCGCCCCCCGAGCAGGGTGAGCCCGGCCCCGGTGGGCGTGTCGAACTTCTCGAAGAGCGCGAACAACTCGAGGCCGTGGGTCGCGTCGAGGCCGAGCAGGCGCGGCATCCGCGGTGCCGAGTCGAATCGATAGAAGTACACCGGGGCGTGCCGGGAGTGCCGCTCGCCGACCTTCACCGACGGGAACCAGAACGTGAAGTCGCCGGCGAAGTCGGCGGCCGGTCGTCGCTCGGGCAGCCCGGGGTACTGGCGTTTGATGGCCTTGCGCGACTTCTTCCTCGTGTTCGCGAAGATCGCCCTGATGCGCGGCTTCGTCGTCGGCAGGATGCTGATGCGCCCGGCGAAGAGCGACCCCTCGCGGTCGTTCGTGCCGATGATGAGCGGGACCCGGTGCGCAGTCCCGTCGCGGAAGGCGTCGAGCGGATGCTGCGGCAGGAATTCGCCGTCGATGACCGGCGCGAGGCTGATGGTGCCCGGGTTCTCGTCGGGGGTTCGCCGCGAGAGTCGGGTCGTCGCCTCGGCGAGCAGGGTCGGGTCGGCGGTGTGGAGCATGGCGGCGGCATCCTCCACGGACTCGCTGTCGAGGTCGTCGTCGTCGACCAGGCGGCTGAGCGTGCTCACGAACTCGGCCGCCCACCTCGCGGCGACCTCCGGGGCGTAGACCGCATACGCTGGTGAGCTCTGGGAGATCGCCCGCGCGAAGAGGCCCTCGGCGACCGGCACGGTCATGAGGGTCGTGACCGAGTTCGCGCCGGACGATTCGCCGAACAGCGTCACGTTGCCCGGGTCGCCGCCGAACGCGCGGATGTTTCGGCGCACCCACTCGAGCGCGGCGACCTGGTCTCGCAGGCCGAGGTTGCACTCGAACGGGTGCCGGGGTGAAGCGTACGCGCGGAAGTCGAGCCAGCCGAGCGCACCGAGCCGGTAGTTCAGGCTGACGTACACGACGCCGTATCGCCGCACGAGCCGCTCGCCCTGCTGCGGGTACTCCCCCGCCGAGCCGACGCTGTACGCGCCGCCGTGGATGAACACCATCACCGGCCGGCCGGCCGCGGGCTCGTCGGGCGCGGTCACGTTGATGCTGAGGCAGTCCTCGCTCCGGGGGAGCCTCGGGTGCGCCCCGATGAACTGGCCCTTCCGGTTCTGCGGTGCGACCGGTCCGAAGGTCGAGGCGTCGCGCACGCCGTCCCATGGCGACGCGTGCTCGGGTGCGCCGAAGCGCCGTGCACCGCCGGTCGACGCCGCATACGGGATCCCCCGCCACATCCGCACGCCACGACGACGGATGCCGCGCACGGCCCCGCGATCGGTCTCGACCAGGAGATCGCGTGACGTCTCCGCGTGCACGGTCATGGCGGAAGCGTAGAACGCGAACGTGAAACCCGGGTGTGCAATGTCGGCGGGGTCGGACAGAATGCTGGAGTGATCGGCATCGGGAGCTTCTGGGGCGCACTCCCCACCGAGGGCCGCTGGCTGTTGTCCACCGTCGCGATCCAGACGCTCGGGCGCGGCCTGACCCTGCCGTTCACCATCATCTACCTGTACGAGGTGCGCGGCTTCGATCTCGGCCTCTCCGGGGCGTTGATGAGCCTGATCGCGGTCACCGGCCTGATCGTGACCGGCCCGGGCGGCACCCTCATCGACAAGTACGGGGCGCGCACCGTGCTGCTCGCCGGGCTGACCGCGATGATCGCCGGCTGCACGCTGCTCGCGTTCGCGACGCACCCCGCGGTCGCGGCCGTCGCCCTGGTGCTGATCGGCGTGAACTTCGGCGTCTCCTGGCCGGGATTCAACGCGCTCATCGCGTCGGTCGTGCACGGCGACCTGCGACAGCAGTACTTCGGGGTCAACTTCGCGCTCGTCAACCTCGGGATCGGCATCGGCGGCATCCTGGGCGGGTTCTACGTCGACGTCGACTCGCCAGAGACGTTCACCGCGATCTTCCTCGTCGACGCGGCCACGAGCCTCATCCCGATGGCGCTGCTGCTCGGGCCGCTGCGTCACGTCCGCACCCAGGCCGGTCCGTCCGACGACGCGCCCTCGACCGCCGGCTACCGCGAGATCCTCCGGCAGCCGGCGGTCCTGTGGCTCACGCTGCTCACGTTCCTCGCGATGTTCATCGGCTACGGCCAGATGGAGGCCGGCTTCCCCGCCTACGCGCGACAAGTGGCCGAGGTCTCGACGCGCGTGATCGGCCTCTCGTTCGCGGTCAACACCGCGGTGATCGTGCTCCTGCAGTTCCTCGTGCTGAAGCGCATCACGGGTCGGCGCCGCACCCGCGTGATGGTGGTGATGGCGCTGGTGTGGGCACTCTCCTGGATGATCCTGGGCGCCGCGGGCCTCCTGCCCGATTCGCTGGCGGCCGCGATCGGCGTCCTGTCGTTCATGGGCGTGTTCGCGTTCGGTGAGACGCTGCTGCAGCCGACGGTGCCGGCGGTGTACAACGACCTCGCCTCCGACCACAACCGGGGCCGCTACAACGCCATCAACGCCGCGGCGTTCCAAGGCGGTGCCATCACGGGGCCGATCGCCGCGGGGCTGCTGCTCGACGTGGGGCTCGGGGCGTGGTACATCGCCATCATGGTCGTCGGCTGCCTCGGCATCGGTGCGCTGGCCCTCATCCTCGAACGCCGCATCCCGGCGACGGCGAACGGCGTGCCCGAGCCGGTCGACGCGGGTCAGGCGCCACCGCCGAGTTGAGGTCCCGGGCGCGGCATCGGATGCCGCGACGCCTCACTCGTCGATGATCTCGGCGTCGATGACCCCGTCGTCGACCTCGCTCGGCACTCCGTCCGCCACGGGCGCGTCGGCCCGCGACACCGTGAGCGACTCGCCGTCCGGAGCCAGGGACACCACCACGGTGTCGCCGTCGCGGATGTCGCCCGACAGCAGGGCCCGCGCGAGGCGGTCGTCGATCTCGTGCTGCATGAGCCGGCGCAGCGGTCGCGCGCCGTAGAGCGGGTCGTAGCCGCGCTCGGCGAGCCAGGCCCGGGCGTCGGGGGTGACGCCCAGCTCGAGACGTCGCTCGTGCAGGCGGGCGGACAGCCGGTCGATGTAGAGGTTGACGATCTCGGCGAGCTCCTCCTCCGAGAGCGCGGAGAACACGACGATGTCGTCGAGGCGATTCACGAACTCGGGCTTGAACGCCTGCCGCACCGTCTGCAGCACCGCCTGCTCCTTCTCGTCCCAGCTCAGCGACGGGTCGATGAGGTACTGCGAGCCGAGGTTCGACGTGAGGATGAGGATGACGTTGCGGAAGTCGACCGTGCGACCCTGGCCGTCGGTGAGCCGACCGTCGTCGAGCACCTGCAGCAGCACGTCGAACACCTCGGGATGCGCCTTCTCGACCTCGTCGAGGAGGATCACCGAGTACGGGCGCCGCCGCACGGCCTCGGTGAGCTGGCCGCCCTGCTCGTAGCCGATGTAGCCGGGAGGGGCACCGACGAGCCGCGACACGGAGAACTTCTCGCCGTACTCCGACATGTCGATGCGCACCATCGCGCGCTCGTCGTCGAAGAGGAACTCGGCGAGCGCCTTCGCGAGCTCGGTCTTGCCGACGCCGGTCGGGCCGAGGAACAGGAACGAACCGGTCGGGCGGTTCGGGTCGCTGAGGCCCGCACGCGAGCGCCGCACCGCGTCGGCCACCGCCGCCACGGCCGGCTTCTGGCCGATGAGGCGCCTGCCCAGTTCGCTCTCGAGGTGCATCAGCTTCTCGGTCTCGCCCTGCATGAGCCTGCCCACCGGGATGCCCGTCCACGCCGAGATGACCGCGGCGATGTCCTCCTCGGTGACCTGCTCGTTGACCATGCGCGGCTCGTCGGTCGCGTCCTCGGCCTGCTCGGCCTCGGCGAGGTCGCGCTCGAGGCGCTTGATGGTCTCGTACTCGAGCTTCGACGCCCGCTGGTAATCGGCCTCGCGCATGGCGCGATCGCGCTCGGTGATGGCCTCGTCGAGCTGCTTCTTGAGCTCGCCGACCCGGTTGAGCCCCTGCCGCTCGCGCGCCCACCGTTCCTCGAGTCCGGCGAGCTCGCGCTCCTTCTCGACGAGGCTCTCGCGGAGCTTCGCGAGGCGCTCCTTCGACGCGTCGTCCTTCTCGCGCTTGAGCGCGAGCTCCTCGAGCTTCATGCGGTCGACCTCGCGCTTCAGCTGGTCGATCTCGACCGGGCTCGAGTCGATCTCCATCTTCAGCCGCGACATCGCCTCGTCGATGAGGTCGATCGCCTTGTCGGGCAGCTGCCGGGCCGTGATGTAGCGATGGGAGAGGGATGCCGCGGCGACGAGCGCGGCATCCGTGATCGTCACCCCGTGGTGCGCCTCGTAGCGCCCCTTGAGGCCGCGGAGGATCGCGATGGTGTCCTCGACGCTCGGCTCGCCCACGTACACCTGCTGGAAGCGGCGCTCGAGCGCGGCATCCTTCTCGACGTACTCGCGATACTCGTTGAGGGTCGTGGCGCCGATGAGGTGCAGCTCGCCGCGCGCGAGCATCGGCTTCAGCATGTTCGAGGCGGCGACCGATCCCTCGCCTCCGCCCGCCCCCATGAGCAGGTGCAGCTCGTCGACGAACGTGATGATGCGGCCCTCGGCCTCGTTGATCTCCTTGAGCACCGCCTTCAGGCGCTCCTCGAACTGGCCGCGATACATCGCGCCGGCCACCAGCGCGGAGATGTCCAACGAGACGAGCTGCTTGTCCTTGAGCGACTCGGCGACGTCGCCCTCGACGATGCGCTGCGCGAGCCCCTCGACGACGGCCGTCTTGCCCACGCCGGGCTCGCCGATGAGCACCGGGTTGTTCTTCGTGCGTCGGGTGAGCACCTGGCTGACGCGACGGATCTCGGCGTCGCGCCCGATCACCGGATCGAGCTTGCCGGCCTTCGCGAGGTCGGTGAGGTTGACGCCGAACTGTTCGAGTGCCGACTGCGGTTCATCCTGCGAGTTCGGCGCGCCCTGCATGTTGGCCACGTCTCGATTCCCTTCTTCAAACTTGAGTCTACTACGCTCAACTTTGGCGGGAGGATGGGTATTCCGGCTGCATCGCGAGAATTCCCCCGTCCATCACGCTAGACCGGATGCCCGCCGCCTGTCACCCGGCGACGACGTGCACGTCGCGATGAGGCGACCCACAGCCGCCTCATGGCTTGCGGCGGCAGGCTTGGAGCAGGACCGCACCCCGCCGACCGACGCCGCGCCGACCGACAGGACCCCCATGCAGAAGCGCACCATCATCATCGTCTCGATCATCGCCGGAGCCGTGCTGCTCGGCGGCACCGCGGCCATCGCCGGGCCTATCGTGTACCGCGACCTGATCGTCGGGGAGGCCGAGTCGGCGCCGACCGTCACGGCCGCTCCGAGTGCGACCGCCGGCTCCGCCTCGATCGACCCGGCCGAGCTCTCGGGCCCCTGGGTCGTGACCGACGGGTCGTACGCCGGCTACCGCGTGGACGAGGTGCTCAACGGCACGGACGTCACGGTGGTCGGCCGCACCGAGGAGGTGACCGGCTCCCTGGAGGTCGAGGACCTCACCCTCACCGCCGCCGATCTCACCGTCGACGTCGCCTCGATCGCGACCGACCAGGAACCGCGCGACGCCTACTTCCGCGATACTGCACTGCGTACGTCGCAGTTCCCCGAGGCGACCTTCACGCTCACCGAGCCGGTGAGCGCAGCCGCCACGCCCGTCATCGGGGAGGTGCAGACCCTGACGGCCACGGGGGAGCTCACGATCGCCGGCGTCACCCGATCGGTGACCGTCGAACTGCAGGCCGTGCTCAACGAGGACAGCGGGCAGGTGGCCGGCAGCATCCCGATCACGTTCGCGGACTTCGGGGTGGAGGCGCCGAACCTCGGCTTCGTCTCGGTGGAGCCCGACGGCTTCGTGGAGTTCTCGCTCGTCATCGCCCCGGCCTGACCCCGGCGGCCGCGCGGGGGACGCCTGCCCCCGGGCCCCGCGACGGGGCTAGCCTGAGATCGACGACGACGAGGAGGAGGGCGGATGCCGCTCGAAGGCGAGTACGAGCCGAGCACGTCGGGCTGGGCGCGCCGGCAGGCCGAGGCCTACGAGGCGTCGAACGGCCGGGAGTCGAACACCCTGCGAGGCCGGCCGATCATCATCCTGACCTCGGTCGGGGCGAAGACGGGCAAGCTGCGCAAGACGGCCCTCATGCGGGTCGAGCACGACGGCGAGTACGCGGTGGTGGCCTCGTTGGGCGGCGCCCCGAAGCACCCCGTCTGGTACTGGAACCTCAAGAAGCATCCGCACGTCGAACTGCAGGACGGCGCCGAGAAGCACGACTACGAGGCCCGCGAGGCGACGGGCGCCGAGAAGGCCGAGTGGTGGGAGCGCGCCCTCGAGGTCTGGCCCGACTACGGGCGCTACCAGCAGCGCGCCGATCGCGAGATCCCCCTGTTCGTGCTGACCCGCATCGTCACCTGAGCGCGACCGCCGCCGCCGATTCCGGCAGCGGGCGGTCAGAGCCAGCGCATCGTGAACGCCCGCGCGAGCAGCGCGCGGAACGGGGCGAGGCCGAGCACCCGCACCGCGCCGTTGCGCACCCGCAGCCGCATCCCCGACGCCGGCGCCCCCATGAACATGTTGAACGCCGCCTGGCGGATGGCTCGGGCCGCGGCCGCGTGGCGCACCCGGTCGTAGGTGTCGAACGCCTCGTATGGTGCGCCGACGGCGAGGGCCGCGGCGAGGTCGTGGTCGAGCCGCATCGCGTCGAGCCAGCCGAGGTTCATGCCCTGGCCGCCGATCGGGCTGATCTCGTGCGCGGCATCGCCGGCCAGCGCGACGCGGCCCTGCGACATCCGCTCCGCGAGGTGCTGGCGCGCCTCGAACGCGCTCGGCTCGGATGCGACCTCCACGTCGAAGGCGCCGCCGGTGCGCGTGCGCACGATCGTCGCGAGCTGCTCGGCGGTCGGCGGGGCGGGCGGGCGTCGCACCCGGGCCACCCAGCGACGCTGTCCGCCCGGCATCGGGAACGACTCGACGACGCCCGCCGGCTCGAAGTGCAGCAGCGCGCTCGCGCGCTCACCGGTGTCGTCGCGCGTGTCGCCCATGATATAGAACGCGCGACCGCGATGCGCCCGCCAGGCGATGCCGAGCTGGTCCCGGATGCCGCTGCGCACGCCGTCGGCCGCGATCGCGTACCTCGCTCCCACGGTGAGCGGCTCGCCACCGCCCGCCACGTCGACGCCGTCGACCTCGACGTGCGTGCCGCGGTCGCGCACCTCGCGCACCTCGACACCTCGGCGCAGGGATCCCGGGCGCAGCTCCGCGAGCCGCCGCTCCAGCACCTCCTCCGTCTCGAGCTGCGGCAGCGACAGCACCGTGCCGGCGCGGGCGAACGACATCGCGCCGAGCACGCGGCCCCCGCACGTGACGCGTCCGTCGACGATCTCGACAGCGCGGGCCCGCACCTCGGGTTCGACGCCTGCGAGCGCGAGTGCGCGAACCCCCGGCGGGTGGATGCCGATGGCGCGCGACCGCGCCGGGCGCGACGTGCGGCGCTCGAGCACGACCGCGTCGATCCCGCGTCGGGCGAGCAGGCACGCGAGCAGCAGCCCCACCGCGCCGCCGCCGATGATGACGACGTCGTGGCGCGGCTCGTGCGGCACCGCGTCGGCCTCAGGCATCCGCGTCTCCCCAGATCACCTCGAGCCGCGACGGGAAGCCCCGGCGCACCCGCCAGCCCGGGGGCAGGGCCGCGGCGAGCTCCGCGGCGGTGTGGCTGCGACGGATCGAGGTGAGGCCGTCGGCGCGGATGTAGGAGCCCGCGAGGAGGTTGCGTTCGAACGGCAGCGTCCCGAGCGCGAAGGCGGCGTACCCCAGCCGGGTGCGCTCGATGTCGCCGTGCACCGCCACCCCGCCGTCGCCCGCGAGCCGCTCGGAGTCGGCCAGCAGCGCGCCGAACGCCCGCCCCTCGAGGTGGTGCAGCACGTGGTTCGAGGTCACCACGTCGAAGCGCTCCCCGGCCGCGGCGAGCTCGGAGCTCGACACCCGGCGCAACACCAGCCCCGGCTCGGCCGGCTGGCGCAGCGCCCAGTCGAGGGCACGCGGGTCGGGGTCGATCGCGGTCACCTCGAGGCGCAGCCCATCGGCGTGCGCCCAGCGCAGGAGCGCCCGCGGCAGGTCGGCGCCGCCCGTGCCGATGTCGAGCACGCGACGGGTACGCGTGCGCGAGAGGCACGGACGCACCCACCGCCGGTACACGGCGCGCTGGTTCGACACCACCGCGTTGACGAGCCGGAAGCGGGCGTAGGTGCGCTCCAGGGCCTCGACGTCGCCGCCGGGGTCGTCCATCAGCTCGCTCGCCGTCTCGTCGCGCTCCAGCAGGAATCCGCGATCGAGGAACCCGGGCGACGCCATCACGTCAGGCGCGCACCGTCATGAGCCCCGACTCGACCGTGAGGCCGGGGCCGAAGGCCATGGCCACCACGCGATCGCCGTCGGCGGCGGCATCCGACTCGAGGATGTTGCGCAGCACGAACAGCACGGTCGCGCTCGACATGTTGCCGTAGTCGCGAAGGGTCTCGCGGGCGGGCACGAGCTGCGCCTCGGTGAGCTGCAGCCGCGACTCCACCTTGTCGAGGATGCTGCGACCGCCCGGGTGGATGGCCCAGTGCTCGATCGCCTCGCTCGCGGAATCCGCGGCCAGTGCCTCGGCGAGGGCGGGGTCGTGGTCGAGCAGCGGCTCGATCGCACCCGTGATGTGATCGTCGATGATCGTGGGGATGGCGTTGGAGAGCACCATCTCGAATCCGTGGTCGCCGATCTTCCACGCCATGTCGTCCTCGCCGTTGGGCGTGATGCGAGTCTCGAAGCGATCGAGGTCGAACGCGCGCTCGCCCTCGGCGAGCGGCCGGGAGGTCACGATTCCGGCCGCCGCACCGTCGGCGAAGAGCGAGGAGGCCACGATCGTGTCGGGATCGTTCGACGTGCGCAGGTGCAGCGTGCAGAGCTCGGCGGAGACGACGAGCACGACCGCGGCGGCATCCGCTTCGCAGAACTGCTTCGCCGTGCGCAGGGCCGGCATCGCCGCGTAGCACCCCATGAACCCCAGGTGGTAGCGCTGCACGGCCGCACCGAGCCCGAGCTCGCGCACGAGCATGAAGTCGGGGCCGGGCGCGTAGAACCCTGTGCACGAGACCGTGATCACGTGGGTGATGTCGGATGCCTCGATGCCCGGGCACGCGTCGATGGCCGCCTGCGCGGCCCGCACGTAGAGCTTCGTCGCCTCTGCGGCGTAGATCTCGTTGCGCGCCTTGGTGCCCGGGAACAGCAGGTCGCCGGAGTCGATGTCGAAGAACACCGGCTCGTCGGGGTGCGCGTCGCGGCTCAGCTCCTCGAGCACCGTGTAGCGGGTCTCGATGCCCGACACGTTGAACGAGGTCGCGACGATCCGCTGGGCCAGCCGGTTGAGCCCCGGCTGGCCGGCGAACACGTCGCGCACCTCCTCCTGCACGAGCACCGTCGGCGGCACCGCCGTCGAGACTGCGCGCAGTGAGACCGTCACCCGAGCAGCTTCGCCTTCGCCGCAGCGAACTCGTCGTCGCTGAGGATGCCCTGCTCCTTCAGCGCGCCGAGCTTCTGCAGCTCCGCCACGATGTCGACGCTCGCCGGAGCCGCAGCGGCCTGCTGGGCACCGGCGCCCATCGCCGCCTGCTGCTGCGCCACGGCCTGCTGGGCGGCGGCATCCATCTGCGCCTGCTGCTGCTGGGCCTCGTACTGCTGCTGCTCGTACTGCGACTGCTGCTTCTCGGCCTGGTGCCGCTGCACGCTGCCGCTCACCGCGGTGGCCGTGCCGGCGACGACGGCCGTGCGGGCCGCCATCCCGATCAGTCCGGGTCGTCCCATTCTCCTCAGCATGTCCTACTCCTCCTCGGCTTCGGCCAGTACGGCGTTCACGACCGGTGCGGGGATCCGCTCGGTCTGCAGCACGATGCCGCCGGATTCCGCGAACTTCGAGGCGAGCTTCTTCGCCCAGAGGAGTTCGATGGCGAGCAGCGCCCCCGAGGTGCCGGGCGGGATCCCCTGCGCGAACTCCTGCGCATCCTCCTCGGCGACCAGGCCGACGGCGGCGAGCTCGATGTCGGCGAACCCGTAGTCGTCGCTGACCTCGTCGTAGTCGGTGATCAGCACCGAGCCGTCGTTCTCACGCGAGATGACGAGCAGGTCGATCAGGCGGATCTCGCCGCCCTCGACCAGTTCCCGGATCGCATCCAGGGTGCCGTCGTCGGGACGATCCCCCTCGAATCCGACGAGATACAGCTCGACCGGACCGTATTCGAACTCCGCCATCAGTTCCCCCTCCGTCGTGTGTTTGCAGACTAGACCCCGCCCCGGAACCGGCGCCAGAGTCGCGTGTGAATCCCCGGCGAACATGCGGGTTCGGCGGGGTGCGCGCACTCCGCGGCACCCCGCGGCGCCCTCGCACGTGCCGTCGGTTCTTTCGCACGCTGCGTTCCAGGCCACCCGCTAGGGCGCCCGGGGATCGCCGGTGAGGTGCCGGAGAGATCCCGTCGTCGGGTCGGGCTCGAGCAGCACGGCCCGCACGAGGAGCGTGAGCGGGATGCAGAGGAGGGCGCCCATGGGGCCGAGCACGAGCGTCCAGAACACCACGGAGAAGAACGTCAGCGTGAGGCTCAGTCCCACCGCGTCGCTCACGAACTTGGGCTGCACGAACTCCTGCAGCACCACATTGATGGCCGAGTACGCGAGCACCACGGCGAGGGCCAGCGGCCAGCCGCCGATGACCAGCGCGAGCACCGCCGGCGGGATGAGCCCGATCACGAAGCCGATGTTCGGGATGAAGTTCGTGACGAATGCGAGGATCGCCCACGTGATCGGCACGGGGATGCCCAGCGCCCACAGCAGCAGTCCGTCCAGCACCGCGACGATGGCGCCGAACGATGCGTTGACCACGTAGTAGCGGCGCACGCCCGAGAAGTACCGCGAGCCGATCGCGTCGGCGCGGGCGCCGCCGAACACGCTCGTGCCGCGGGAGAACCGCGAGGCATCCGCCGCCATGAACAGCACGTAGGCGAGCACGAAGAAGAACGCGGTCGCGGCGCCGAGCACGGCGTCGGCGACCCCCGCGGCGAACGAGAGCAGCTGCTCGGGGTCGATCGCCCCTGCGGCCGTGGCCGCCGCCTCGCTCGAGAAGCCGAGCGACTGCAGCCAGTCGACCACGCCCTGCGCCGTCGACTGCAGCTCGTCGGCGTAATCGGGCAGGATGGCGATGAACTGGGCGGATGCCACGACGAGCAGCAGCCCGAGCACCGCCAGGATCGCGTACCCGACGGCGATCACCACCGTGGTGGCCAGCCAGCTCGGCCAGCCACGGCGCTCGAGCGGGCGGCGCACGGGGTGCGCGATGATCACGACCACGGCCGCGACCGCCACGGGCACGAGGAGCTCTCGCGCGAACCAGATGCCGACGAACACGACGACCGCGGCGGCCACCGTGATGAGCACCCGGGTGCCGCGTGCGAGGCCGGCGGGCCGCGCCGGGTCCGCTGCACGATTCGCGTCGTCGCCCACGGTCAGAAGCTCCCGATGCCCTTGCCGATCACCACGACGCCGATCACGAGCAGCAGCACCGCCATGACGGTCGCGTTGTTCTGCACGAGCCAGCCGCGCAGCGCCTCCAGCGGCGCAGCCATACGCTTCGAGGCGACGAGGTAGGCGATCACGGGGATCGCCACGGAGCACGCGGCGATCAGCACGAACACGAGGATGACGATCGCCGCCTCGCCCACGTTCAGTCCGCCGGTGCCGATGATCACCCCGGCCCCCACGGCCATGAGCAGGTTCTTCGGGTTGACCGCCGAGAGCAGGAACCCGAGCACGAAGCCGCGTCCGGTGGTCATCTCGTCGATGGCGGCCATCCACTTGGGCAGCGCGGCGGCCTCGCCGGGCTTCGGACGGCTGCGCCACTGGCGCGCGGCGAGGAACAGCAGCGCCACGCCGAGCACGATCTTGATGACGCCCGAGATCGGCTTCCCGGCATCCGGATCCTGCTCGGGGATGACGGAGGCGAGCAGCGTGAACACCACCACCGCCACGACGATGCCGAGCACCCACCCGAGCAGGAACCCGACGCTCGTGCCCTTCGCCTTCGGCGACAGGAGCATGAGGATCGCGGCGATGATCGGGATCGGGCTGATCGCGATGCCGAGCGCGAGGGGCAGGATGTCGCCGATGACGGGTCCCATGGCCGGGTCCTCTCTCTCAGTTCTCGAGCGCGGCGATCGCGGCCCGGTTGGTCTCGTACACCGCGTTGTCGCCGAGCAGGCCGAGGTCGACCAGTCGAGCGCGCGCATCGGGCCGCACGCGGCTGAACCCGAGGTCGATGTCACGTGCGGTGAGCCACTCCTGCAGCGCCGCGAAGCTCTCGGCGCCCGTGACGTCCACATCGGTCACGGCCTCCATGTCGATCACGACGTGCCGTACGGATGCCTCGGGCGCGGCCTCCACCGCGCGCTTCACCGCATCGCCGAAGATCGCGCCGTTCGCGAAGAAGAGGGGAGCGGCCAGGCGGACGACGATCACGCCGGGGGCGGTGACGCTGCCCGCGGGAGCCTCGTCGAGCAGCGACTCGGTGGGCTCGCCGGTGCTCGCGAGCACGTCGATGGCCGGGTTCGCCGCGCGCTTGGCGAGGTTCACGAGCGCGAGCACGAAGGCGACGAGGATGCCGGGGATCGAGCCGATGAACAGGGTGACGAGGAAGCAGGCGGCGGCGATGGCGAATTCGAAGCGGTCGGCACGCCAGAGGCGGGCGAACTCCCGGATGCCGAGCAGGGGCACGATCGCGACGGCCACGATCGCGCCGATCGCCGGCGACGGGATGTCCTCGAGGAGACCGGTGCCGAAGACCAGCAGCACGAGGGTTCCGAGCGCGGTCACCAGCGACGGCAACTGCGTGCGGGACCCCGCCTGGTCCATGGCGGCGGTGCGCGACGTCGACGAGCCGACCGTGAACCCGCCCGTCGCCCCGGCGGCGAGGTTGCCGAGGCCGAAGGCGAAGAGGTCGCGGTTGGGGCTCGTCGCGTAGTCGCGCTGCTCGCCGTACGACCGCGACACGAGCAGGCCCTCCGCCGTCGTCACGAGCGTGAGCGCCATCGCCGACGGGATGAGCACCAGCCAGGTCGTCCAGTCGATCACCGGCCAGGTCAGGGTGGGCGGCCCCGCCTCGACCGGACCGAGCACCGCGACGCCGGCGTCGTCGAGGTCGGCGATCACCACGCCGACGGTGGCGAGCACCAGCACGACCAGCGCCCACGGCACGGCACGGGCGAAGCGCCGGCCGAGCAGGAGGATCGCCAGCGACACCACGGAGATGAGCACCGACCACCAGTTCAGGGTGTCGAGGCCCGTGAACAGGCCGGCGACCTTGTCGACGAACTCGCCCCCGGAGTCGATCCTCACCCCGAGCATCTTCGCGACCTGCGCGACGAGGATGTCGAGGGCCAAGCCGCCGACGAACCCCACCAGGATCGGCTTCGAGAGGAAGTTCGCGAGGAATCCGAGCTTGAACACCGCGAGGAGCAGGAACATGACGCCCCCGATGATCGCCTGCGCCAGCGCCAGCGTGACGTAGTCGGCGCTGCCCGCGACCGCCAGCCCGCCGATCGAGGACGCGACGAGGGCGGCCGCCGCGGCATCCGGCGAGGCCACCAGCTGTCGCGAGGACACCGTGAGGGCGTAGACCACCGCCGGGACGACGAGGGCGTAGAGGCCCGCGGTCGGCGGGAGTCCGGCGATCTGCGCGTAGCCGATGTTCAGCGGGATCGCGATGGCGAGCAGCGTGACGCCGGCCAGGAGCTCGCGGCCGACGTTGCGTCGGGTCAACCCCGTCAACGGTCGCTGCACGGCGACTCCCTCCGCTCGGGCACGACCTAGCCGGCGGCGGCGTCGTCGGGCTTCGTGGGCGCCGGCGCGGGCTGCTGCCCGGCCGCGGGTGCCGGCGGCACGATCCGGAACTCGGGCGCCCGCGACACGAGCAGCCACGCCGGCAGCACGATCACGCACAGCATCGGCAGCAGCGTGATGTCGGCCGGGATCGCGACGCCGAGGAAGATCGCGAGCCAGCCGTCGCGGCCGATGACGAGGACCACCCCGAGCACGCCGCAGGCCACCGCCAGCCCGAGGGGGAGGCTGGGGATGAGCACGTGGCCGAGCATCCCGAGGGCCACGCCGATGAAGGTGGCCGGGAAGATCCGCCCGCCACGGAAGAAGGCGCCTGCGGCGACGAGGAGCGCCAGGGTCTTGATGCCCGCGATGACGCTCAGCTGGCCGGCGTCGTACGCCCCCGGGTCCTGCAGCAGCTCGCCGATCTGCACGAGGCCCTTGAACATCGTGATGGGGCCGCCGATGAGGCCGAGGACGCCGAGGACGAACCCGCCGGCGAGCGGGATCAGGATGGGGTGCCGGAGCGCGTGGAACGCCCGGTAGACGATCGGGAACGCGACGAGCGCGGCGAGGCCGATGACGACCGCCCCGCAGGCGACGAGGGCGCCGAGCAGCAGGTCGATCGCCTGCGGGCTCCCGTAGGCGGGGAGATCGAAGGAGAGCGGCGGGGCGCCGAGCAGGTGCATCGTGATGGCGCCCGCTCCGGCCGCGGTCACGGGCAGGAAGAGACGGTCCCACAGGGAGCCGCCGCCCTTCGCGGCGGCCACGATGCCCGTGAAGAGGAGGGCCGCGGCCACGGGGGTGCCGAACAGGGCGCCGACCGTCGCCGACCCCGCGATGAGCACCGAGATCTGGGCGGGGACCTGCGGGAGCAGCCGCGCGAACAGTGCCACCGCGATCGCGCAGTTGATCGCGATGATCGGGTTCTCGGGGCCGAGGCTGACGCCGCCCGCCAGGCCGAGCACGGTCACGATCGCGAGGCCGGGCAGGACCTTGAGCGCGAGCGGCGGCCCGATGAGCTCGGTGGTCGCCGAGTCGGGACCGCCGTGACCGGGCAGGTACCGCAGGCAGAGGCCGACCGCGAGTCCGGTGAGGGTGAGGATCAGCACGATCCACCAACCGCTCGGATCGACCCCGAGCGCGTCGGGGACGGTCTCCCAGAGCACGCCTCCCAGCAGGTCGGCCAGCTGCTCGAGGAGCCACAGCAGCAACGCCGCGAAGACGCCGATCACGATCGCCGGGATGGCGAGCAGCAGCAGTCGTCGCGGCGAGGCACCGCCGTCGGCCGGCGTTCGCGCAAGGCTCATCGTGGGCTCCTCCCCGTCGGATCCGGCACGCGGACGGCCCATGAGCACCCCGCCACGCACGACCACCCCGCGTCGAGCGTAGCGCCGGAGACCAGTGGACGTCTCGTCTCGCCACGCGATAGGTTCGCCTCAGCGGCGCTCGCTGGGGGGCGCTCGAGTCGATCGGAAGGCTGCACATGAATTTCTGGAATAGCTTCTGGGACGTGATCTGGTGGTTCCTGTGGGCATTCGTGTTCATCGCGTACCTCATGGCACTGTTCGCGATCATCGGAGACCTGTTCCGCGATCACAAGCTGAGCGGATGGTGGAAGGCCGTGTGGATCATCTTCCTGATCTTCGTGCCGTTCCTCACCGCGCTCATCTACCTGATCGCCCGCGGCAACGGCATGGCCGAGCGGTCCCAGAAGGAGGCGAAGCAGTACCAGGCGGCGACCGACGCGTACATCCGCCAGACCGCCGGGTCGGCCGCGAGCCCGTCCGACGAGATCGCGAAGGCCAAGGCCCTGCTCGACGCCGGCACCATCAGCCAGCAGGAGTACGACCAGCTCAAGGCCAAGGCGCTCGCGCACTCGGCCTAGGCCACTAGCTCGACACCGTGACGGGGTCGGATGCCGCGGCATCCGGCCCCGTCCGCATGCCCGCTTCGGGCGATGCGGGCACCGACGTCGCCGCCGGGCGCATCGTGCCCGTGTTGCGGAGGAACACGATGATCCAGCTGAAGATGAGCACCCCGGCCACCAGCTCCACCGCGGTGAGGTTGTAGTAGCCGATCGCGAAGAAGACGCCGAGCAGCACGATCACGCCGACGTACGCGTAGCCGAGCAGGATGAAGACCCGCGGCATGGCCGGCACCAGCCAGCGCAGCCCGACCACGATCGCGGCGAAGATCACCGCCATGCCCGTCGCCACCGTGTTGTGCACGAGGAAGAACTCGTCGACCGGGAAGATGCCCACGCACGCGAGGAAGATGCCGATCAGGACCAGCCCCACCCGCAGGACGGCGCGGCCGCGGAGCTCCTCACGAGTCGTCGTCGGCAGCGACGCCGTGGCGTACCGGGCGATGATCGTGACCAGCGCGCCCGCGACGATGAGCGTGATGTTGAAGGCCAGCGCGGATGCCTCGTCGCTCATGCCGAGGGCGCTGAGGTTCTCCTTCCACCACTGCGGGTCGCTCGCGCTCAGCATCGCGGCGAACGCTCCGACCACGAGGAAGACCGCGAGCACGAGCGAGAGCAGCATCGGCGTGAGGTGCACCGACGAGAGGAACGTCACGTAGGCGGTGAGGGCGAAGGCGACGCCGGCGAGGATCGCACCCGCCAGCGGGAACACGACAGCGCCGACGAAGCTCTGCTCGAGCACGTCGGCCACGCCGATCCACCCGAGCAGCGCGATGACGGCGTGCGCGATCGCGAGGGCGGCGACGTCGAACCAGTGCAGTCGGGCACCTGGCGCGTCGAGCCCGGATGACGCGTCGTGCACCACGGCCGGGTGCCGGTGCCTGGCGATCAGGACGCGACCGAGGACGAACGCGATGAGCGCCGTGACCGCTCCGCCGATGCCGACGTACTCCCCCAGGGATCCCGGCCCGGCGATCGGGAGATCGCGTCCCCAGAAGACGACGAGGGAGACCGCCCAGCCGACCGCGAAGAACGCGGCCCCGAGGATCAGCGCGATCGACTCGAGGGACTCGGCGCTGGCGGCCGGATGCCGCAGCACCCGGGAGATCGACGACGATTCGGTCACGAGGCACCCCGTTCGCTCGTGCGGCCGCCTGTGGGACGGTCGCGTCGCCCCAGCATGCCAGCCGCCGTTGCGCGTGTCCACGACGCCGCGCGGCACGGGAGCGACGGCCGGACGGATGCCCCGCGGCATCCGCCGGGCACTCAGGAGTCGGTGGGGTCGAGCACCTCGAGCATCGAGCCCTGCACGAAGCCGGCCCACTCGTAGGCGGCGCGGAGGTAGTCGTCTCGTGTCTCGTCGGCCGCGTCCTCGCCCTCCTCGATGATCCCCACCCGCTCGGCGAGGATGAGCCGCAGGTCGGTGAGGAAGGTGAGCCACCCCCACGCCTCGGACTGCTCGAGCTCGATCTGCACGACGGTGTCGTCGCCGTCCTCGACGGCGGTGGCGTCGCGCACGCGCTGGGCGGCCTGGCGCTTGCCGTCGACGAGGCTGTCGCGGGTGTAGCGGGCGAACTCGCGCGACGACGACGCGTCGTCGGGGTAGGCGTTCGGCAGCAGTCGCCCGAGCGCCGGATCGTCGGCCTCGCCGAGCAGGAGCACCGAGTCGACCTGGTCGGCGAGTTCGGAGAGCAGCATCGCCTCCTCGGCCTCGAGCACGATGCGCACGCCCTCACCGCCGCTGCGGCCGGCGACGATCACGACTCCGCCCTCGACACGGTGGCCTGCAGGCCGTAGCCGTGCATCGCCTGCACGTGCCGCTCCATCGCCTCGCGGTTGCCGGTGGCGACGACGGCCCGGCCCTCGTTGTGCACGCGCAGCATGAGGCGCTCGGCCTCCTCGCGCGGGTAGCCGAAGTAGGTGCGGAACACGTAGCTCACGTAGGTCATGAGGTTGACCGGGTCGTCCCACACGATCGTGCGCCACGGCTCCTCGGCCACGACGCTCGTCGTGGTCTCGGTGTCGTGCTGCTCGAGGGTCGCGCTCACGCCTCCAGCCTGACACGACCTCGCGTGCGACGAAACCCGCGACGCACGCCGGTTCGAACCGTCTCGGAGCGGTCCGGCACCGATCGATTAGTCGACGGATGGCTCCACGTCAAGCCCCCTTGACATTGCCGTTCCGAAAGTACGTTCCGCCGGGGCCGCCTGTACTGTCGTGGGGACGGAGAAGGATCTCCGGCTCCACGCCGGGCAGCGCCGGGCACCCCCGACGCCCGGCAGGACACCTACCGCCGCCAGGACACCCCCGACCCCGGCAGGAATCGCATGACCTTCACGTCGCCCATCTCCGGCACGGACATCCTCCGCCGGAACAACGTCACCGTCTCCGGGAATCCCGCCGGCCGGCCGATCGTCTTCGTGCACGGCTTCGGCTGCAGCCAGGAGATGTGGGGATCCGTCGCGCCTCGTTTCGAGGACGACCACCGCGTGGTGCTGCTCGACCTGGTGGGAGCCGGCGGCTCCGACCGCTCGGCATACGATCCCGTCAGGTACGACTCGCTGCACGGCTACGCCGACGACGTCCTCGAGGTGCTCGAGGCGCTCGACCTGCGCGATGTGGCGTACGTCGGGCACTCCGTCGCGGCGACCATCGGCGTCCTCGCCGAGACCAGGGACCCGTCCCGGTTCGGGTCGCTCGTCCTCGTCGGCCCGTCTCCGCGCTACATCGACGACGGCGAGTACCGCGGCGGCTTCGAACGAGCCGACATCGAGGGCCTCCTCGATGCACTCGACGCCAACTACCTGGGCTGGTCGCAGGCCATGGCGCCGGTGATCATGGGCAACGCCGAGAAGCCCGACCTCGGCCGCCAGCTCACGGACAGCTTCTGCAGCGTCGACCCCGAGATCGCGCGGCACTTCGCCCGCGTGACGTTCCTCTCCGACAACCGGCGCGACCTCAGCGCGGTGCGCACGCCCACGCTCGTGCTGCAGTGCTCCGACGACGTCATCGCGCCCGTCTCCGTCGGACGGTACGTCCACGAGCAGATCACGACGAGCCGCTTCGTGCAGCTCTCGGCGACCGGTCACTGCCCGAACCTGTCGGCGCCCGACGAACTGGCCGACGAGATCAGGTCGTTCCTCCGATGACGATCCCCGACGCCCTCGACGGTGGGCGGAGCCACCGCGAACGGCACGACCGTGAAGGGCGCGACGCACGACGGCGCCGCGCGCACGACGACCACGACGCCTTCGTCGAGCTCTTCGAGGAGGCACCCTGCGGGTACCTGGAGACCACGCCCGACGGCATCATCACGCGGGTCAACCGCACGTTCGAGCGATGGACGGGTCACGCCCGGACGGCGCTGCTCGGCACCGCCTTCGTCGACCTCCTGACCTCGTCGAGCCAGCTCTTCTACGAGACCCGCTACGCCATGGTGCTGAGCCTCTCGGGGGAGGTGCGCGAGGTCGCGCTGACCGTGAGCCGTGCCGACGACGGCGAGCTGCCCATCCTCGTCAACGCGGTCGTGGTGACCGGCGCGGACGGCGAGCCCGGCGGCATCCGCACCGTCGTCTTCGATGCGACCGAGCGCCAGGACTACGAGCGGCAGCTGCTGCTCGCGCGGCGCGACGCCGAGGCATCCGAGGCCCGAGTTCGAGTGCTCCAGGATGCGTCGAGCGCGTTCGGCGTCGCGACCTCCGCGCATGAGCTGGCCGCGGCGCTCGTCGCGAGCGCCGGCGCGGCGCTTCGCGCCTCGGGTGCGGCCGTGCTCCTCGGCGATGCGTCGGGTCCGCTCGAACTGGTCGCCGGCGACGAGACGACGCTCGCGCTGTTCGCCGCCGGACTCGGCGCGCTCGCCGAGCAGGCGATCGGAAGTGGCGAGATCGTCACCGTCGCCAACCTCGACCAGGCCGCTGCGATCATCCCCGGGTTCGATGACGCCCTGCATCGCCACCGGCTCACCGCACTCAGCATCGCCCCGCTGCGCACCGACGAGCGCACGCGCGGCGTCGTCGTGTCGCTCTTCGGACGCGACCGGGTGTTCGACGCCGAGAGCCGGGAGATCCAGGCCGCCCTCGCCCGTCAGGCCGGCCAGGTGCTGCGCCGTGTCCGCCTCCAGGAGGAGCTCGAGCACCGCGCGATGCACGACGAGCTCACGGGGCTCGCCAATCGCAAGCTGCTCGAGGAGCAGCTCGACGCGGCCATCGCCGCGGCCTCCCGCAACCGGCGGCCGCTCTCCGTGGTGTTCGTGGACCTCGACGGCTTCAAGGCGATCAACGACAGCCTCGGCCACCGGATCGGCGACGACGTGCTCGCGGAGGTCGCCGCTCGCCTGCGCTCGGTGGCCCGCGCGGGCGACTCGGTGGCGCGGTACGGCGGCGACGAGTTCGTCATCGTGTGCGAGGACGCCGCGCCGGACGCCGCGTCGACCATCGCCGAGCGCTTCCGCCGCGCCGTGCGGCGACCGCTCGACAGCGTGCCGCCGCGATACGCCATCGCGGCGAGCATCGGCGTCGCGGTGTGGGAACCGGCGCAGGGCCCCGCCCCGACCGCCGACCTGCTGCTGCGGTCCGCGGACGCGGCCATGTACGCGTCGAAGGGCGCGGGGCGGGATCGCGTCACCATGGCGACGGCCGACACCCGGGCCCACGGATCCGGAACAGCACCCGACGACCATCGACCGGAGGCGGCATGGGAACTCTGACGTACGACTCCACCATCACCGCGGAGTTCGACGACCGCACGCTCACCCACCTGCAGGTGGTGATCTGGTCGAAGCTGCGCAGGGGCGAGCACTTCGCCTTCACCTTCGGCGACGAAGCGCCACCGGCGCAGCGCACGTCGGTGTGGTGCAGCCCCACGATCCCGATGGTCTTCCAGTTCGAGCTGGCGGAGCCGACCGAGCTCAACACGCGCTGGCTCGAGCTGCTCACCAAGTCGGCCAACTCGGCCGCGGGACTGCGGGCCGTGCCGGAGCCGGAGGCCGCCTCGTGAGCGGATGTCGCGGCGCGAGAGGACGAGGAGGAGAGCAATGGGCCTGTTGATCTACGGCGCGCGGGTCTCGGAGTTCGAGATCGAGGATCGCGTGCTCGCGCACCTGCAGTTCGTCGTCGCCACGAAGCTGCGGCGCGGCGAGCAGTTCATGCTGACCTGGAACCACGGCGTGGAGCGCGGCAGCGGACGCAGCTCGATCTGGATCAGTCCGTACGTCCCCGTGCACTTCAAGTACCACGGCAACCGGCCGCCGAAGCTCAACCGCGCCTGGCTCGAGCTGATGATGGACGGTGCGAACAGTCCGGCCGGGCTGCATCCGATTCCCGAAGCGGCCGCGGGAGCGGCAGAGTGAACGACGTGCGACATCCGCGCCGGCGAGAGAATGGAGGTGCGGTGTGAAGATCCACCGCTTGACGGTCGACGGTCGGGACTACTTCCTGCCCGATCCCGTCGATGAACTGCGTGCCGAGATCCTGGCGGCGATCAAGGCCGGCGGGGGGTACGTGAACGTCCCACCTCTGCGCGGCGGTCCGGGGATCGACATCCTCTTCTCGCCCGGCATGCCGGTGACCTGGTCGCTGATCGACGTCGGCGGCGAGCCGAGCGAACCCGCCGGCGGCGAGAACGACGACTCCTACGAGGACCCCTACGAGGCGCTCTGAGCCACCCGGCCGGCGGTCGGCGACCCGACCGCGAGGCGGGCCGACATCCGGCGTGCCGGCACGGGTCGACCGAACAGGTACCCCTGCGCACGGTCGAACCCGAGTTCGCGCACCGCGACCAGCTGCGGTCGCGTCTCGACCCCCTCGGCGACCGAGCGGAAGCCGTGCTCCCGGGCGAACCCGACGAGCTGCGCGGCGATACCGCGGTCGTCGGGGAGCCGGCGGATCACCGAACGGTCGACCTTCAGCTCCGTGATGGGCAGGGCCCGCACGCGGGCCTCCGCCTCTTCGACGGTCCGCACGTCGTCGACGGACACGCCGACCCCGATCGCGTGGATCCCGGTCAGGGTTTCAGCGGCCTCGGCGGGCACGGGTCGCGTCTCGGTGAGCTCGAGGGTCAGCAGCGCTGCGGGCATCCCGGATTCCTGGAGGTGGTGGGCGACCCGCTCCGCGAAGCGCGCCTCGCCGAGCTGGGCGGCCGCCACGTTCACCGCCACCTCGATCCGCCGGCCCGTGCGCACGAGCGCGGCTCCGTACCGGCAGGCCGACTCGAGCATGACGTCGCCGATGGCGACCATCGCTCCGGTCGCCTCCGCGAGCGGGATGAACTCGCGGGGCGCGACGACCCCGCGCTTCGGGTGGCGCCAGCGGCTCAACGCCTCGAGGGCGACGAGGAGCCCGTCGCGCAGGTCGACCTGCGGCTGGTACTGCGCGATGATCTCGCCCCGCTCCGCGGCGAGGGCCAGCTCTCGCGCCAGTCGCTCCTGCTCTGACATGGCGTCCCTCCCGGGCGCCACGACGGCGCCCGGCCCATTGTGACGTGCGACCCCCGATCGTGCGAAAAGGCAGACAGCGGGTCGCCGGATGCGTATACTGCCCACCCGCGGTCAGGAGGGTGCCCGGGCAGACGCTCGGGCCGACGCCCGCGCCGACGCTCGGGCCGACGACACGACCGGTGGGCTCGGTGGCCTCGGAGGCCCGCCTCGTGCGCGGTCTCGCGCGCACCACGGCTCACCCCGGCCGCCGCGATGCGGTCACCGTGAACTTCGGGTTGCGCGCCACCTGCCGGGTGCCACCCACCAGCCGCTCGAGCAGCGGGCGGTACCGCAGGTGTGTGTTCCACACGCACCAAAGCTCGCCGCCCGGGGCGAGCACGCGTGCGGCGTCCTCGAAGAGGTGCGCGGCGATGCCGGTGTGCAGCGCGGCGTCCGAGTGGAACGGCGGGTTCAGCACGATCAGGGGCTCGCTCGCGTCCGGGAGCAGCTCGAGGCCGTCGGCCCGCGTCACGCGGATGCGGTCGGCCAGGCCGTTCACCTCCGCGGTCTCGCGAGCGGATGCCGCGGCCGCCGCCGAGCGGTCGGTGGCCGTGACCCGCAGCGCCGGGCGGGTGTGCGCGAGTCGGGCGGCCACGATGCCGGAACCGCACGCGAGGTCGACGGCGGTCGCGGCATCCGGCACTGCGTCGCCGAGCTGCTCGAGGAGGTAGCGCGTGCCGATGTCCACTCCGGTGCCGGCGAAGACGCCGCCGTGCCCCACGAGCGTGACGCCGAGGTCGTCGTGACGCTCCCCCCGCGGCCAGCCGAGCGCCGGCGGCAGTCGTGCGTCGCGGGGCGCGCGAGCCGTGAGCACCCGTGACTTCTGCCGTGCGTGCGACACGTCGACGCGCTCGAACCAGGCACCGAGCACCTCGTTCATGGCGAGCGACATGTGCTTGACGCGCCCGCCCGCGACCAGGACGACGTCGGATGCGGCGTGGCCGGCGATCCACCCGGCCACCTCGTCGAGCCGGTCGAGCGATCGCGGCAGCCGCAGCAGCACGAGCCGGGCCCCGACGAGCAGATCCCGGCCGAGCGGGAGCGACCGCACCTCGCCGGCGAACCCCGCCCGCGCGGCGTTGGCGGCGAGGGCGCGCTCACCCGTGATGAGGTCCTGGTGCACCCGGACGCCGCGGGCTCCCGCCGCCGCCGACCCCAGCGCGAGGGCGCCGTACGCGTCGTCGATCACGACCAGTTCGCCAGGCCCCGGGCCGTCGGCGAGCGCGGCGGCCTCGTCGAGGATCAGCCGGTCCGCGGCATCCGACGCTTCGAGCCCGTGACCCTCGACGTCGGGGTGGCGGCGCAGCTCGCCGAGGTCGAAGGGCATGCGCCAAGGCTACGCGGCGTGCCGACTCCGAGAGCGGCTCACACGTGCGTTTGGTACCCTCGTGCCCGCATGCGGGAATCAGACCAGCGGCCTCAGGGGGAACGGCGCGCGGCTCGACACGGGGCCGCGAGCCGCGTCGGCGGTGCCCGCCCGTCGCCCGCTCGCCTGGCCCACCGGCTCGCGCCGCTCGCCGCCTCGGTGGCCGTGCTCGCGCTCGGCCTGACCTTCGCGCTCGCGCCGCAGCCCGAGGCGGTCACCGCCCCGAGGGCCGCGTCCGACACGTTCAGCGGCGACACCCAGGCCCTGCGCGTGGCCGCCGACGTCACCGCGCCGGCGACCTCGCACGAGTCGTACGTCTCGACCACCGGCCCCGAGACGCTCGTCGCGTCGGGCACCAACCTCGACTGGGCGAAGCTCGTGCTCATCGAGGGCGACTGGCCGGTCACGGAGGCGAACATCACGTTCATGATGCGATGGATGCGGCAGGAGAACGGCGCCGACAACTGGTGGAACCGCAACAACCCCCTCAACAACGGGCAGGGATCGGGCGGCGGATCCGGGCTCGGCAGCTACGCGACCCTGCTCGATGCGGCCTACTACGCCGCGCAGAACCTGCAGTCCGGGCGATACCCCGCCGTGGATGCCGCGCTCGCCCGGGGCGACTCCGCGGATGCGACCGCGCAGGCCATCTGGGCCTCGCCGTGGGCCTCGAGCCACTACGGCTACGGCACCCACTGGAGCTCCCGACCCTACGAGGTGATCGAGGCACCGGCCTCGGCCTGGGGGCGCTGAGCCTCCGCCTCGGGGCGCTGACCCTCCGCCGGAGGCGGGGCGCTGGGCCTAGGCGCCCTGGCCGCGGTCGAGCGGACGCCACACGACGACCGCGTTCTCGCGCCGAACGCGCGTGCCCGCCTTGACCGACACGATGTCGCCGGCCGATCCGGCGGCGAACACCCGGCGGCCGGGCCGGTTGAGGAGTTCATCGGCGAGCATCGCCTCGAGCTCGCGCACGCGCCCGCGCAGGGTCGCCACCTCGTCCTCGAGGCCGAGCACCCGCCGGATGCCCTCGAGGCTCACGCCCTCGCTCGAGAGCTGCGCGACCTCGCGGAGCTGCACGATGTCGCGCATCGAGTAGCGACGCGAGCGGCCCGCGGTGCGCGTCGGCGAGACGAGGCCCATCCGGTCGTACTGCCGGAGGGTCTGCGGATGCATCCCGGCGAGCTCGGCGGCCACCGAGATGACGAACAGCGGGCTCGTCTCGTCCATGGCTATCGCTGGGCCCTGGCCTTCGCGAGCAGCTCGGCCCGCGGGTCCTCGTCGGGCAGCAGCGCGTCGAACTCCGAGAGCTTCTCCTCGGCCTCCTTCGACAGGTGCGAGGGAACGGCCACCTGGACGACGGCGAGCAGGTCGCCCGTGCCCTTCGGCGTCTGGACGCCGCGGCCCTTGACGCGCAGCACCCGGCCGCTCGGCGTGCCGGCTGCGACGCGCAGCTTGACGGGGTCGCCCCCGAGCGTCGGCACCTGGATCGTGGCGCCCAGGCTCGCCTCGGCGAAGGTCACCGGCACGGTGACCCGCAGGTTGAGGCCGTCGCGCTCGAAGACCGGGTGCTTGCGCACGTGGACGGTGAGGATGAGGTCGCCCGACTCGCCGCCGTCGGGCGACGGGTGCCCCTTGCCCCGGAGCTTGATCTTCTGCCCGTCGGCCACGCCCGCCGGGATGCGGACCGTGATGGGCTTGCCGTCGGAGGTCTCGAGGGTGATCTGCTCGCCCTTGGTGGCGGTGATGAAGTCGAGCGTCGTCGACGCGGTGACGTCGCGCCCGCGGGAGGGGCCACCGAAGCCGCGGTAACCGCCGCTCGGCTGGCCGAACCGTCCGCCGCCGAAGAGGCCGCCGAGCAGGTCGTCGTAGTCGCCGCCCTGCTGGAACGTGTAGGACTGGCTGCGGCCGCCCTGCCCGCCGAACATCGTGCCGAACACGTCCTCGAAGCCGCCGGCGCCGCCGGCGCCGCCCGGCGCGGTGAAGCGCGCACCGGAGCCCATGGCGCGGATCGCGTCGTACTCCTTGCGCTGTTCGGGATCGGACAGCACCGAGTGCGCCTCGCTGATCTCCTTGAACTTCGCCTCGGCGGCGGCGTCGCCCGGGTTGGAGTCGGGATGGTACTTGCGCGCGAGCTTGCGGTACGTCTTCTTGAGCTCGGCGTCGCTCACGTCCTTGGAGACGCCGAGCACCTGGTAGAAGTCCTTGTCGAACCAGTCCTGACTGGCCATCGGCACCTCCTCTCTCGAGTCTGCCCGAGATCTGTGACGGCCGGTCCGCGACATCCGGGTGACGGATGCCGCGGGCCGGCCGAACGGGGTTACTGCGGGGTCTTCACGACGACCTTCGCCGCGCGGAGCAGCGTGCCGCCGAGCAGGTAGCCGGTCTCGACGACGTCGCCGACGGTGTCGACCTCCACCTCGTCGGAGGGCTGCTGGAAGATCGCCTCGTGGCGCTGCGGGTCGAACGGCTCCCCGACCTCGCCGAACGGCGTGAGCCCCAGCTTCTCGACGGCCGCGCGGAGCTTCGCCGCGATCGTCGCGAACGGGGCGTCGCCCTCGAGGTCGCCGTGCTTCTCGGCCCGGTCGAGGTCGTCGAGCACCGGCAGCAGCACGGCCACCGCCGCGCCGACCGCGCGCTCGCGCTCGACCTCGCGGTTGGCCTCGGTGCGCTTGCGGTAGTTCGCGTACTCGGCCGTGACGCGCTTGAGGTCGGCGAGGTGCTCGTCGCTCGGCTCCTGCACCTCGGCCTGGGCCGCGTTCAGGATGTCGTCGACCGTGAGCACGTCGTCGTCGAGGTCAGTGTCGGCGGGGACGGGTGCCGCGGCATCCGTCGCCTCACCGCCGGCCTCGGGGGCACCCTCCGCGGGTGCCCCCTCGGGCTGGCGAACCTCACCCGTCTCGGGGTCGATCCGCCGCTTGTCGCGGATGACCGGCTCGTCGTGGTTCTGGTTCTCGTCCGACATGATTACTTCTTCTCGTCCTCATCGTCGATGACCTCGGCGTCGACCACGTCCTCGTCGGACGCGGTGCCGCCGTCGGCGCCGGACGCCGAGGCGTCCTCACCGGGGTTGCCCCCGGGGTTGGCCGAGGCGCCCGCCTGCTGCGAGGAGTAGATGGCCTCGCCGAGCTTGCCCTGCGACTGCGAGAGCTTCTCGAACGCGGACTTCACCGCGTCGTCGTCGTCGCCCGCGAGCGCCGACTTCAGCGCGTCGACGTCGCCCTGCACCTCGGACTTCACGTCGTCGGGGAGCTTGTCGTCGTTGTCCTTGATGAGCTTCTCGATCGAGTAGGCGAGCTGCTCGGCGGAGTTGCGCGTCTCGGCGGATTCGCGGCGCTTCTTGTCCTCGGCCGCGTGCTCCTCGGCGTCGCGCACCATGCGCTCGACGTCCTCCTTCGGCAGCGCGGAGCCGCCGGAGATCGTCATCGACTGCTCCTTGCCGGTGCCCTTGTCCTTGGCGCCCACGTGCACGATGCCGTTCGCGTCGATGTCGAAGGTGACCTCGATCTGCGGGATGCCGCGCGGCGCCGGTGCGATGCCGGTGAGCTCGAACGTGCCCAGCGGCTTGTTGTCGCGGGTGAACTCGCGCTCGCCCTGGAAGACCTGGATCGCGACCGACGGCTGGTTGTCGTCGGCGGTGGTGAAGGTCTCGCTGCGCTTGGTGGGAATGGCCGTGTTGCGCTCGATGAGCCTCGTCATGATGCCGCCCTTGGTCTCGATGCCGAGGCTGAGGGGGGTGACGTCGATGAGCAGCACGTCCTTGCGCTCGCCCTTGAGGACGCCCGCCTGGAGTGCGGCGCCGACGGCGACGACCTCATCGGGGTTCACGCCCTTGTTGGGCTCCTTGCCGGTCTCCTGCTTCACGAGCTCGGAGACGGCCGGCATGCGGGTCGAGCCGCCGACGAGCACGACGTGCGCGATGTCGGAGAGCTTGATGCCGGCCTCGCGGATCACGTCTTCGAAGGGCTTCTTCGTGCGGTCGAGCAGGTCGCTCGTCATGTTCTCGAACTGGGCGCGCGTGAGCGTCTCGTCGAGGTTGGCCGGGCCGTTCTCGGTGAGCGAGAGGTAGGGGAGCTGGATGCTCGTGGACATCGAGCTCGAGAGCTCCTTCTTCGCCTGCTCGGCGGCCTCCTTGAGGCGCTGCAGCGCGATCTTGTCCTTCGAGACGTCGACGCCCGTGGAGTCCTTGAAGCGCTTGATCAGCCACTCGACGATGCGCTGGTCCCAGTCGTCGCCGCCGAGGCGGTTGTCGCCCGCGGTCGCGCGCACCTGGATGGTGGAGAAGTCGTCGTCCTTGCCGACCTCGAGGAGCGAGACGTCGAACGTGCCGCCGCCGAGGTCGAAGACGAGGATGAGCTCGTCCTCCTTGCCCTTGTCGAGGCCGTAGGCCAGCGCCGCCGCCGTGGGCTCGTTGATGATGCGCAGGACATTGAGGCCCGCGATCTCGCCGGCCTCCTTCGTGGCCTGGCGCTCGGCGTCGTTGAAGTACGCCGGCACCGTGACGACGGCGTCGGTGACGGTGTCGCCGAGGTACTGCTCGGCGTCGCGCTTCAGCTTCTGCAGGATGCGCGCCGAGATCTCCTGGGGCGTGTACTTCTTGCCGTCGATCTCCTTGGACCAGTCGGTGCCCATGTGGCGCTTGACCGACGCGATCGTGCGGTCGACATTGGTGACGGCCTGGCGCTTGGCGGTCTCGCCGACGAGCACCTCGCCGTCCTTCGTGAAGGCCACCACCGACGGGGTGGTGCGGAAGCCCTCGGCGTTCGCGATGACGGTGGGCTCGCCACCCTCGAGGACGCTCACCACGGAGTTCGTGGTGCCGAGGTCGATACCTACTGCTCGTGACATGTGTGTTTCTCCTTCTGCCGGGAGCATTCACGAGCGGATGCCGCGCACGCCCCATCGGCGGTCGGCCCGGCCGTCCTGGCCCGCGACCGAAGTCCGAATCGCCGGAACTTGAGTCCCGACGGCTCAAGTGTGGCAAGCCCCGATGAGTGTGTCAAGTCGGAGCCGCGAAACTTGAGCGTACCTGACTCAACTCACGGCGGGTTCCCAGTATTCCTGCGCCGTCGGAGCGCGCGCGGGCATCCGGGGGCTATCGGGCGCGTTCGACCGCCCCTAGAGTTTCGCCCAGGTGCGTTACGCGGAACGATGAGGGGAGCAGTCGTGAACGGGAGACGGATGAAGCTGGTCGGCGGCCTGACGGTCGCGCTGGCGGTGATCGGAGGGCTCGGAGCGACCGGAGCGGTCGCCGCCCCGGGGACCGCGGCCGGGCCGCGCTACACGGCGGGCGCCCCCGGCGCGGGCGATGCCTACTTCCCGTACGCCGGCAACGGCGGGTACGACGTGCAGCACTACGACCTCGACGTCACCTACACGCCGCCGGCGGCGGGCGCGCCGCTCGTCGGACGGCTCGACGGCACGGCCACGATCGACCTCGTCGCGACCCGCGACCTCGACCGCTTCAACCTCGACCTCCGCGACATGGAGGTGGAGTCCGTGACGGTGAACGGCAAGCCCGCGGCATCCGTCGCACCGCCGGCGGCCGGTGTCGAGGTCGAGGGCGCCGCCTACTGGCACGTGCAGGACGACGAGGAACGGATCTGGGAGCTCACCGTGCAGCCGCGGCCGAAGGTCAAGGCAGGGCAGCACGTGCAGGTCGTCGTCGAGTACGGCGGCGCGACGACGCGGCCCGAGGACATCGAGGGCGCGCTCTACGGATGGGTCACCATGGCCGACGGCGCCATGGTCGTGAGCGAGCCGGAGGGCTCGATGACCTGGTACCCCGTGAGCGACCACCAGACCGACAAGGCGAGCTACAGCTTCGCGATCACGGTGCCCGAGGGCAAGGTCGCCGTCGCCAACGGCGTGCAGTCGAAGGCGCCGGTGACCGAGAACGGCCGCACGACCTGGTACTGGGACGCGCCCGACGCGCAGGCCAGCTACCTGACGACGGCGTCGGTCGGCGATTTCGCCATTCGCCCCACGACCTTCTCGCAACGCGGCGTCCCGATCATCGACGCGGTCGACGCCAACCTGACGCCCGCCCGCCTCGCGACCACGAACGCCAGCCTCGCGCGCCAGGCCGAGATGATCGACTTCTACGAGCAGTACTTCGACGACTACCCGTTCGTCGCGTACGGCTCGATCGTCGACGACGACACCGTCGGCTACGCACTCGAGACCCAGACGCGACCGGTCTACTCGCGTCAGGCGAGCGAGGGCACCGTGGCGCACGAACTCGCCCACCAGTGGTTCGGCAATGCGGTCAGCCCCGAGCGCTGGCAGGACATCTGGCTCAACGAGGGCTGGGCGACCTACGCGTCCTGGATGTGGGACGAAGAGGACGGAGGCGCGACCGTCCAGGAGTCGTACAACGACTGGTACGCCTCCGAGGCGGCCGACAGCGAGTACTGGAACCTCCAGATCGGCGACCCAGGCCCGCTGGGGCTGTTCCAGGACCCGGTCTACGACCGGGGTGCCGGCACGCTCCACGCCCTCAGGCTCGAGCTCGGCGACGAGGAATTCTTCGCCGGCACTCGACTCTGGCTCGAGCGCTACGACGACTCCACCGGTACGGCCGACGACTTCCAGGCGGTCTTCGAGGAGGTCTCGGGCGAGAACCTCGACGCCTTCTTCCAGATCTGGCTGTACGAGCAGGCGAAGCCGCCGGCCACCTGGACGCTGCCGTAGGCGATCATCCTCATCGACCCCCGTGCGCCGGAGCATTCCCGGTCCACGGGGGTCGATGGCGTGACCTGGGATCGATGGCAGACCTGGGGTCGCGCCCACCAGGAGGCGACCTCGCCGGACGCACGGCCCGGCCCGGTCTAGCCCAGCATCGTGCCCTCGGCGGCCGGTGACGCCTTGGGATCGGGCAGGCGCCGCATCCGCAGCGCGTTCAGGATGCCGAGGAGACCCGCGAGGATCGGCACGAGCAGCGCCACTTGGAGCGCGATGAACCGGGAGTCGGTGTTGATGCGCAGGATCTCCTCCTGCACCTCGGGCGGCTGGCCGACGAGGAGCTCCTCGAGACCGGTGTTCGTCATGATCTCGGCGTCCTCCTCGAGCACCGCCGAGACCTGCTGCTGCTCCTCGGGCGAGAGCACCGTGCTCGCGTCGGCGCTCGCGGTGAACGTGTAGGCGAGGGTGGCGAGCATGATCGCCCCGGCGAAGGCGAGGCCGAAGGAGAGGCCGAAGGAGCCCGCGGCCGAGTTCACGCCGGCCGCCTCGCTGACCCGCTCGTCGGAGATCGGGGAGAGCGTGTAGTTGTTCAGCTGCGACACGAGCAGGCCGAGGCCGCAGCCCGAGATGATGAGCGGGATCGTGAGGTACCAGCCCGAGTCGGCGATGGGCACGATCGGCACGAGGATGGCGAGTCCCGCCACGGCGAGCACGAAGCCCCACAGGATGATGTTCGCCGGCCGCCGCTTGAGGCCGCGGCCCGCGAGCAGCGCGACGACGAACATGCTCAGCGAGAGCGGTGCGATCGAGAGGCCCGCCTGCAGTGCGTTGTACTCGAACACCATCTGCAGGTAGATCGGGAGCACGATCATCGTCCCGCCGAGGGCGATCTGCTGCAGCAGCTGTCCGCTCGCTCCGGCTCGGAACATCTTCGACTCGAAGAGCGTGGGATCGAGCAGCGTCGGCTTCCCGCGGCGCTTGCGGCTGCGCAGCCAGAACACGAGGAGGCCGAGCCCCAGCAGGCCGATGCCGATGATGAGGCCGACGTAGCCGCCACCCTCCTGCCACACGAGGATGCCGGTGACGACGCCGCCCATCCCGACGATCGACAGCAGTGCCCCCACGAGGTCGATCGATCGGTCGCCGTGGTATGGCACGTCCTTCACGAGGCCGATGCCGGCCAGCACGACGGCGATGATCACGGCCTCGAGCGCGAAGCCGACCCGCCAGGAGAGGAACGTCGTGATGAAGCCGCCGAGGAGCGGGCCGACGGCGGCGGCGATCGCGGCGGACGCGCCCACGAGGGCGTACACGCGCTTCTGCTGGGCACCCTCGAAGTTGCCGTGGATGAGCGACTGCATGGCGGGCAGCAGCAGCGAGGCGCCGATGCCGCCGATGACGGCCCAGAACACGATGATCGCCGCGAGGTCCTGCGCGAACACCATGGCGATCGCGCCGATGGCGTAGCCGAGGAGGCCGAGGATGTAGGCGAGCTTGCGCCCGATGAGATCGCCGGTCTTCCCGCCGATGAGGATGAACGCGGCCGAGACGAGCGCCTCGAGCGCGATCGCCCCCTGCACGCCGCTCACCGTGGTGTCGAGGTCATCCACGACCGCCGAGATCGACACGTTCATGAGCGACGTGTCGACGACCAGCACGAACATCGCCATCGCGAGGAGCATCGCGAGTCGGAAGTTGAACGGCGTTCCCGGTGCGCTGTCAGCCCCACTCATGACTGAACACAACCACAGGGCGGGCCCCGGCGATAGACCCCGGCCCAGCGGCCCGGCGCACGGGACTCGCCCTCCGATGGCACAATGGACGCCATCGCGCACGTACGGAGGAGCTGGCATGCCTGAACCGATCGAGGTCGGACTCGTCTCGTACACCCTCTCCGCGGACTACTACGCCAACGTGGGCGGGGACTTCGACACGGAGGCGGTCGACGATGCGATCCTCGCCAGGCTGAACGAGCTGGTTCCGTCCGGCGTGGTCGTGCACCGCAACGGGAAGGTGTTCGCCGATCCCGACGTCGCCGACATGGCACGCGAACTCGACTGGCGGCACCTGCTCAGCCGGATCGACGTCGACCAGATCCTCGCCGACCACGGTCGCTGATCCGCGGTCGTCAGCTGCCGACGACGTCGAGCACGCCGACGAGCGGAGCCGGCAGCCGGTCGAGCGGCATCGCCTCGACGACGTCGCCGGCGAACCAGGTCTTGCGCCGCCTGCGGTGCCGGCGAAGCGCCGGAGCTGCGCGGCGACCGGGCGATCGCGCTGGGCCGGCTGCCGCTGGAACCGGCGGAAGCGGTCGAGGTCCCGGTGGCTCGCCAGCACCTCCTCGATCACGACGGTGCCCGCCGCCCGGATCAGCTCGTCCTCCAGGTCGAGGGAGCACGCGAAGAACCCGGCGACCTCGAGTTCGGCGAGGGATGACGCCCCCCGACGTCCCGAGTCGGCGAGCATCCGCATCACGGTGGCGGCCTCGCCCACGTCGAAGAGGCCGAGCACGCGCGGCGGCGCGGGCACGGAGTCGAGCTCGGCGAGGTGCCGACGCAGGTTGGTGATGCCGTCGAGCACCACGAGGCGCGTACCCACCGCCTCGAGGTCGTGGCCGAGCCGCCGCGCCGCCGCGGCGAGCGCGCGTCGATCGCTCTCGCCCTCCACGAGCACGACGGTGCGCTCGGCGCCGTCCGTGGGTCCCGCCATGGCACGACCCTAACCCGACCGTGGACACGGTGCCGGGCTGGGGGTATGCTCGCCTCCGGACCGCGCCACGCGGCAACCGGATCGCCGAGGGAAGGGAGAGAACGATGAACGCCGTCATCGTCGTGCGCATCGCAGACACCCTTCCCTGTGAGGCCGCCCGCCCGTAGCCGTCAAGGCCGGTGCTTCGGTGGCCTCCGCGACCTCGGAGAACCACCGTGACCTTCCTCTCGTCATTCGACGATTCATCCGGCGCGCCCCTCGGCGCGCCCTCCGCCCTCGTCTTCCAGGCCGTGGAGCCCGGCGAGGGCCAGCGCTGGTCGACCTGGCCGGCGACCATCCCGACCGAGCGCGGCCCCGAGCCGCGTCCCGACTGGCTCGTCACCTCCGCCGCGGCGATCGACACCGAACTCGGCGTCGTGAAGACCGGCAAGGAGGCGAACCTCCACCTCATCGAGCGGGCGATCCCGGATGTCCCGCCCGACGTGCCGGGCAACCGCGTGCTGCTCGCCGCCAAGCGGTACCGCACGAGCGAGCACTCGGACTTCCACCGCTCGGCGATCTACACCGAGGGTCGCGGACTGCGCCGCACCCGCGACGTGCGCGCGGTCGCGAAGGGCACGTCGTTCGGTCGCGCCGTCGCCCGCGTGCAGTGGGCGAATGCCGAGTTCGACGCGCTGACCCGGCTCACCGAGCTCGGGGCATCCGTGCCGTACCCCGTGCAGGTGCACGGCACCGAGGTGCTCATGGAGTTCATCGGCGACGGCCGGGTCGCCGCGCCGCGGCTCGCCCAGGTGCGGGCGGATGCCGCGGAGCTCCGCGACCTCTTCCACCAGGTGGCCGACTTCATGCGGCTCCTCGCCCGGGGCGGTCTCGCGCACGGCGACCTCTCGCCGTACAACCTGCTCGTGCACCACGGACGGGTGGTGGCGATCGACCTTCCGCAGGTCGTGGATCTCGTGTCGAACCCGCAGGGCTTCGACCTGCTGCACCGCGATTGCGTGAACGTGTGCGACTGGTTCACGCGGCAGCGGCTGGAGTGCGACGCCGAGGAGTTGTTCGGCGAGCTCGTCGGAGAGGTGGGGTTCTGACGCGGCGCTCCGCCGCAAGGGGTTCCCGGATCCCACGGAGTCGACCTACGCTGCCGGGCGTGCGGTTGGTGACGTGGAACGTGCTGTGGCGATTCGAGCCCGACTGGCGAGCGCGCGAGCGCGGCATCCTCGCGACGCTCGAGCGGCTGCGGCCCGACGTCGTGGGGATCCAGGAATGCTGGGGGCTGCCGGGCCGCTCGCAGGCGCACGTCATCGCCGACCGCCTCGGGATGCACGCGGGGTTCGTCGCCCCCTCGTTGCCGCCCGTGCCGGAACCGCCCGAGCATCCCGATCAGGCGGGCGTGCTCATGGGCGTCGGCCTCGTGAGCCGGCACCCCATCGAGGCGCTCTCCGAGCACGTGCTGCCGGTGAGCCATCGACAGGTGGCGCCGGTCGCCCTCCAGGCGCGCATCGAGCATGCCGGGACGCCGTTCGACGTGATCGTGGCGGCGACCGAGTGGGAGCCGGCGTTCGCCGACGACCATCTCGCGCAGACGCGGCGCCTGGCCGAGCTGATGGCGGAGGACGCGACGGTGCCGCGGTTCCTCCTCGCCGACCTGAACTGCGACGCGACCCAGCCGGAGTTCGCGCCGCTGGCCGCCGTGGCCGACGACACCTGGGACCTCGGCGGTGGCGACCCCGACGCAGTGACGCTCAGCTCGGCGGTGCCGTTCGCGCCCCTCGAGGCGACGAAGGAGATCGACCGGCGCGTCGACCACGTGCTCGCGCGCCGGGGCGCAGGAGTCGTCGTCGACTCGGCGTTCACCGTCGACGCCCCGGTGGGCGGGCGCTTCCCGTCCGACCACTTCCCGGTCGTGGCCGACGTGCGCCTCGGCTCCCGATCGGGCTAGAGCGGGCGGCCGAGCGGCACCACGCGCTGCGTCGTGCCGTGGGCGAGGGGGGTGAGCATCGCGGCGAGCGACGCTCGCCGGTGCCCGTACTTCGCCCGCAGCGCCTCGTCGACGGCGGCCTCGAGCGGGTCGGCCCCGTCGATCACCTGGAGCTCGACGGCGCGGATGCCGGCGGGCGTCTCGAACCCGACGCCGGGATTCCTCGTGGCCCGGCGGAACCACTTCGCGTCGTGCCCGTACTCCGAGCGGATGAAGCTCGCGCCGTCGACGTCGACCGCCCAGATCGGGGTGGCGATCGTGCGGCCGTCGCGGGTCGTGGTGACGATGCGCACCACGTCGGTGACGCGCAGGAACTCGGTGAGGTCGTCGTCGGTGGCCATGGTCGAGTCAAGCAGGCGACGGGCGGATGCCGCGAGCCCCCGTTCGCCTGAGCGGGCCGCTACCGTCGCGGCATCCGCTGGCGTTACAGTGTGCCGAGATCAGCGCCGATCCACCGGGGATGTCGGGCCGCTCGCGGCACGTCATCTTCCGTTCAACCCGAGCGAACGAGGCTTCCGCCATGACCCTTCCCCCCGAGCCCCCGGCTGACGCGCCGCGCAACTTCCCGCCGTCGCACCTCACGCCCGCCGACGGCGCCGCTGCCACCATCGGCGTGGCGCCCGAGCAGGTCGAGGCGGTCTCGGAGGCGGGAGCCCGCAGGGGCCGGATCCTCGCGTGGGGCCTCTGGGACTGGGGCTCGGCGGCCTTCAACGCCGTCGTCACGACCTTCGTGTTCACGGTGTACCTGACGAGCGAGTCGTTCGGGCCGACCGGCACGGTCGAGGCGCAGCTGGGCTGGGCGCTGGCGATCGCGGGGCTCCTCATCGCGGTGCTCGCGCCGATCACGGGCCAGCGCTCCGACACGAGCGGGCGGCGCAAGCTCTGGCTCGCGGTGAACACCTACATCGTCGTGGCCCTCACCCTCGCGATGTTCTTCGTGCTGCCGGCGCCCGAGTACCTGCTGCTCGGCCTGTTCCTCGTGGCTGCGGGCAACGTGTTCTTCGAGTTCGCCGGCGTGAACTACAACGCGATGCTCGTGCAGGTGTCGACGCCGCGCTCGATCGGCAAGGTGTCGGGCTTCGGCTGGGGCATGGGCTACGTGGGCGGCATCGTGCTGCTGCTCATCGTGTACTTCGGCTTCATCCAGCCCGAGGTCGGCCTGTTCGGCGTGACGGGCGACGAAGGCCTCGACGTGCGCGTCACCATGGTCGTCTCGGCGATCTGGTTCGGCCTGTTCGCGCTGCCCGTGCTGCTGGCGGTGCCCGAGTACCGCAACCCCGCCGCGATCGACCGCGGCAAGGTCGGCTTCTTCGCCTCCTACGCGCGGCTCGGCCGCGACATCGCCCGGCTCTGGAAGGAGCAGCGCGACACGGTGTGGTTCCTGCTCGCGAGCGCCGTGTTCCGCGACGGGCTCGCGGGGGTCTTCACCTTCGGCGGCGTGCTCGCGGCATCCGTGTTCGGGTTCTCGGCCGGCGAGGTCATCATCTTCGCCATCGCCGCGAACGTCGTGGCGGGCATCTCGACGATCGCGGTCGGCGCGCTCGACGACCGGCTCGGGGCGAAGCCGGTGATCATCACCGCCCTCGTCGGGCTCGTGATCAGCGGCCTCGTCATCTTCCTCCTGCACGACGGCGGGCAGCTCGTGTTCTGGACCGCGGGCCTCGCGCTGTGCCTGTTCGTGGGCCCGGCGCAGTCGGCCAGCCGCACGTTCCTCGCGCGGCTCATCCCGCCGGGTCGCGAAGGCGAGGTGTTCGGGCTCTACGCCACCACTGGTCGCGCGGTGAGCTTCCTCGCTCCGACGGCGTTCGCGCTGTTCGTCACGATCGGCGGTGCCCCGTACTTCGGCATCCTCGGCATCGTGCTGGTGATCGCGCTGGGGCTCGTGCTGCTCATCCCGGTGAAGGCAGCGCCCGTGCGACGGTAGGCGCGGGGTCGCCGCATCGGATCAGCCCTTCCGCAGCCGCTCCACGAGCTCGTCGATCGTGCGGCCGAGGATGCGCGGCATGTCGATGGCGTCGGGCTCGAGGAGCCACTGCACCTGCAGCCCGTCCATCATGGCGATGAGGGCGGATGCCGCGTCGGCGAGCTCCTGCTCGTCGGTGCTGCCCGACACCTCGGCCAGCACGCCCGCGATCTTCGCCCTGAGGCCGTGGAACCGCCCCTGGAAGTAGTCGTGGGCGGGGTGCCCGTCGGTCACCGACTCGCCCGAGAGCACCGAGTACGCCTGCACGACGCCGCGCCGGTGGGTGTTCTCCTCGACGGTGTCGACGAGGTGCTGCAGGAAGGCGGGGCCCTCGGTCTGCGCACGCGCGGGCACGCCGGCGACCTCCTCGCCGTCGCGGTACTTCAGCATCGCGACGAGCAGGCCCTCCTTGCTGCCGAAGTGGTGCAGCACGCCCGCGTGCGTCATGCCGGCCTGCTCGGCCACCTCGACGAGCGCGCCCTTGTTGTAGCCGCGGGCGCCGAAGACGTTCATCGCCGCCTTCAGCACCGCCTCGCGCCGCTCGGTCGTCCTGGCCTGGGGGCGCTGCACGCGTTCGGCGGCGGGCCTGCCGCGCGTGTCGTCTCGCGCTGTCTCCACCACGGGTTCCTTTCTGTGCGGCTCGCCGCCGCGGCATCCGCTGCGTTTGCCGGATGTGCCGACGACGTTCGCGAGTCGAGTGCAGCACTCGCGTCATGGGCCCGTCAGCGACCGGACACGACGTTACCGAACCGTGACATTCTCCAACTTACTTACAAGTCAGTAAGTGTGCCAGCATGTCCCTCGTCACTCAACGACGAGCTGTGAATGGAGTATAGGCGTGAGCCCAACGACGACCGCCACCGGCGCCCCCGACTCGAACGGGTCACTGGCCGGCACCGAGACGATCGCCCCGTCGACGCCCCTCGACCCCGCCGCCGTCGCCGCCTCGCTCCCCCTCGACGAGAAGGTCGCGCTGCTCACCGGCGCCGCCACCTGGACGCTCCGCGCGATCCCCGAGATCGGCCTGCGCACGATGACGGTGTCCGACGGTCCGATCGGGGTGCGCGGCACCGGCGACGACGGCCGGCCGTCGGCGCAGCTCCCCGCGCCGTCGGCGACCGCCGCCACGTGGGACGTCGAGCTGCAGGCCCGGCTCGGTGCGCTGATGGCCAGCGAGGCCCGGCGCAAGGCCGTCGACGTGATCCTCGCGCCCGTGGTCAATCTGCAGCGCAGCCCGGTGGGCGGTCGCCACTTCGAGTGCCTGTCGGAGGACCCGTTCCTCACCGCGCGCCTCGCGGTCGCCTTCGTCCGGGCCATCCAGGAGCAGGGCATCGCCGCCTGCGTCAAGCACTTCGTCGGCAACGAGACCGAGACCGACCGCACCGAGTACCTCTCGCGCATCGACGAGCGCACGCTCCGCGAGGTCTACCTGGCGCCCTTCGAGGCCGTCGTCGAGGCGGGGGTGTGGACCATCATGGCCGCCTACAACGGCCTCACCCGCGACGGCGTCGCCGAGACCGCCACGGCGCACGGCCCGCTGCTGAACGGGATCCTCAAGGGCGAGTGGGGCTACGACGGCATCGTGGTGAGCGACTGGCTGGCCACGAAGACCGCGGTCGAGCCGGCGCTCGGCGGCCTCGACCTCGTGATGCCGGGCCCCGGCGGCCCGTGGGCCGAGGGACTCCTCGCCGCGGTGCGCGACGGCCGCGTGCCCGAGGCGGTCATCGACGACAAGGTCGCCCGCATCATGCGGCTCGCCGGGCGCGTCGGCGCGCTCAGCGGCCTCGCCGGCGAGACGCTGCCCTACGACATGAGCGGCGCCACCGACGACCCCGCCGGCGACGAGGTCGTCGACCTCCTCACCGAGGCCGCCGCCCGCTCCACCGTCGTGCTCCGCAACGAGGACGCACTGCTGCCGATCCACCCGGCCCCGCGCGGGCGCATCGCCCTCATCGGCAACAACGCGGTGGAGCCGTTCACCCAGGGCGGCGGCAGCGCGTTCGTCACGCCCCCGCACGTGAGCGCACCGCTCGACGCGCTGCGCGCCGCATTCCCCGGGGCCGAGGTCTCGCTGCACCGCGGCGGCGTCACCACCGTCGGTGCGCCGCTCGCCGTGGCGGAGCTGCTCACCACGCCCGACGGCGAGCCGGGCATCCGCATCGACCTCCTCGACGCCCACGGCACGACCGTCGAGTCGATGCAGCTCCCGGATGCCGCGAGCCTCTGGTTCCCCGTGCACGACGACGCCGTGGCATCCGCTCGCGTGATGACCGACGTCTCGCTCGAACACGCCGGCCGGCACGTCGTCGAACTCGGTCCCGTCGGGGCCCACCGCATCGTGGTCGACGGCGTCCTCCGCTCGGAGTCCGAGCAGCGGGTCGGCGTCGAGGTCGTGCTGAACTCGAGCTACAGCAACCCGCCGAGCGTCGAGACGGTGATCGACGTCGAGGCCGCGCGCGCCGTGCGCGTCGACGCCGAGGTGCAGGTCATCGACGGCGAGTCCTACGGCCGATTCGTCCGGCTGCACTTCCGGTACCGCGCGCCGGGACCCTCGGTCGACGAGGAGCTCGACGAGGCCGTGGCGGCGGCCGCGGCATCCGAGGTCGCCGTGGTCGTCGTCGGCACCAACCCCGAGAGCGAGTCCGAGGGCTGGGACCGACCGAACCTCGCACTCCCCGCGCGGCAGGACGAGCTGGTGCGACGGGTGGCCGCGGCGAATCCCCGCACCGTCGTCGTCGTCAACGCCGGCGCGCCCGTGCTGCTGCCGTGGCTCGAGGACGTGGCCGCCGTGCTCTGGTGGTGGCTGCCCGGGCAGGAGGCGGGCCGATCGCTCGCCGCCGTCCTCAGCGGCGCGATCGAGCCGAGCGGGCGGCTCCCCTGGACGCTGCCCGCCCGGGAGGAGGACGTGCCCGTGCCGCACGGCATCCCGGTCGACGGCGTGATCGACTACGTCGAGGGACTCGACGTCGGCCACCGCGGCTGGGACCGCCTCGGGCGCACGCCGGCGCGCGAGTTCGGGTTCGGGCTCGGGTATGCCGAGTGGGAGTACCGCTCGCTCGAGCTCGTCGACGGGGCATCCGGCGACGAAGCCGGGGCCGCACCCCTCGCCATCGCCCGCGTCACCATCGCGAACGTCGCCGCCCGCGACGGCCGCGAGGTCGTGCAGCTGTACCTCTCCGCCGCCGATGACGACGTGCGGCCCATCCGCTGGCTCGCCGGCTTCGCCGTCGTCGACGTGTGCGCCGGCGACACCGCCACGGTCGACATCCGGCTCGAACGCCGATCCTTCGAGACCTGGTCGACGGATGCCGCCGGCTGGACCCTGCCCGATGGCGCCTACCGCGTGCACGTCGGCCGCTCATCACGAGACCTCCGCCTCGAGACCGCCTACACGATCCCGGGCTGAGCACCACAGGAACCACGCACCAACCCACACACACGAAATGCAAGGAGGCATGGAAATGCGAAAGAGCATCCTCGCCACAGGCGCCCTACTGGTCGCCGCCGGCTTGGCTTTCACGGGGTGCAGCGCAGGCAGCGGCGGGGGCGGTGACACGAGCGCGAAGGTCCTGACCGTCGGCATGCCGAACGGCCCGCAGCAGCCGAACCACAACCCGCTCGCAACCGGCTCCGCCTCCCTCTCGCTGGGCTACGCGTACGCCGTGTACGAGTCGCTCATGCAGGTCAACGAGATCGACCCCACCCAGGACCCGCTGCCATGGCTCGCCGAGTCCGTCGAGTGGAACGCCGACTCGACGCAGGCGGTCATCACCGCCCGCGACGGCGTGAAGTGGTCGGACGGCGAGGACTTCACCGCCGAGGACATCGCCTTCTCCATCCAGCTCCGCAAGGACAACCCCGAGCTGAACATCGACTTCCCCGATCAGTACGGCGACATCACCGTCGACGGCAATCAGGTCACCGTCGACTTCACGACCGGGCAGTACGTCAACCAGGTGAAGCTCTACAAGCTCCTCATCGTGCCCGAGCACCTCTGGGCCGACCAGGATCCGGTGAACTGGACCGACGACGAGATGATCGGCACCGGCCCGTACACGCTGAAGTCGTTCACGCCGCAGGCCGTCACCCTCGTGCCCAACGTGGACTACTGGGGCGGCAAGCCCACGGTCGGGCAGCTGCGCTACGACGCGTTCAACGACAACGCCGGCCTGACCACGGCGCTCACCACCGGCGACGCGCAGTGGGGCTGGACCTTCATCCCCGACTACGAGTCGACGTTCATCGCCAAGAACCCCGAGCACTACGCACAGGTCGCCGGCGGCGGGTTCGGCGTCGACGTGCTCTACCTGAACAACGAGACGAAGCCGTTCGACAACGTCGCGTTCCGCACCGCGCTGAACATGGTCGTCGACCGCGGCGACATCTCGCAGACCGCCGGCTACGGCGTCTGGCCCGAGATCACGAGCGTGACCGGCCTCCCGCAGCCATCGGGCGACGCGTTCATCTCCGACGCCTACCAAGGCCAGGAGCTCGAGGTCGACGTCGACGGCGCCAAGAAGGTGCTGACGGACGCCGGGTACACCTACCAGGGCGAGAAGCTGATCGACCCCGACGGCGAGCCGGTGACGTTCACGCTCACGAACCCGAGCGGCTGGACCGACTACCTCGACGCGCTCGGCATCATCGCCGAGGGTGCGGCCTCGATCGGCGCCGAGGCGACCGTCGAGCCGATCGTGCAGGACACGTGGTTCAACGACACCATCCCCTTCGGCAACTTCCAGGCGTCGCTGCACTGGACCGACGGCGGCTCCACCCCGTGGAACATGTACTCGAACATCATGGACGGCGCCTCATACGTGCCGCTCGGCGAGACGGCCAACTGGAACTTCGGCCGCTACCGGAACGACGAGGTTACCCAGGCGCTCGCGACCTACAAGGCCGCCACGAGCGACGAGGAGCGCCAGGCCGCGCTCGACGTCGTCGAGCAGCGGTTCGTCGAGGACGTGCCCGGCATCATCATCTGGTCGCGTCCGGCGGTGGCGCAGTACTCCACGGTGAACTACACCGGCTTCCCCACCGCCGAGGACCCCTACGCCAACCCGCAGCCCACGGGCCCGCAGGCGGCGCTGATCCTCTCGAAGCTGAAGCCCACCGAGTAGTCCGAGGCGACCGAGGAGTACGCTCCTGAGCCGGTGCGGTGCACCCGCCGCACCGCACCGGCTCCGCAGCGCACCGGCTTCCCACCGGCTCCGCACCGGCTCCTCCGCACCGCTCCGGCTCCCACCCACGAGGACGTGACGATGACCCGACCCGAGTCCCCCGTGCTGCAGGCCGTCGACCTGCAGAAGCACTTCAAGCTGCGCGGCTCCCGATCGCGCGGCGTCGTCCACGCCGTCGACGACGTGGACCTCGAGCTCCACCGCGGCCGCGTGCTCGCCCTCGTCGGCGAGTCGGGCTCGGGCAAGTCGACCATCGCGCGCCTGCTCGCCCAGCTCATGCCGGCCACCGGCGGGCGCATCCTGCTGCACGGCGAGGATGCCACGGCCCGCGGCCGAACCGCGTTCCGCCGCTACGTGGGCCGGGTGCAGATGATCTTCCAGGACCCGTTCGGCTCGCTGAACCCGGTGCACACCGTGCGGTACACGCTCACGCGCAGCATCCGGATCCACCGCGGGCGCCGCCGGGGCGCCGTCCTCGAGGAGGCCCTCGACGAGCTGCTCGACCGCGTGCAGCTCACCCCCTCGGCGCGTTACATCGACAAGTTCCCGCACGAGCTGTCGGGCGGCCAGCGCCAACGCGTGGCCATCGCCCGGGCACTGGCGGCCGATCCCGAGGTGCTCCTGGCCGACGAGCCGATCTCGATGCTCGACGTGTCGATCCGCCTCGGCATCCTGAACCTGCTGCAGGACCTGCGCGACCGCCTGCAGCTCGCGATCCTCTACATCACGCACGACATCGCGTCGGCCCGGTACTTCGCCGACCGCACCATGGTCATGTACGCCGGACGCATCGTCGAGAGCGGCGACTCCGAGTCGGTGACGCAGGACCCGAAGCATCCGTACACCCAGCTCCTCGTGCGATCGGCACCCGACCCCGACGACCTCGAGGCGCGCGCGCACGGTGCGCGCGGCGAGGCGCCGAGCCTGGTGAATCCCCCGAGCGGATGCCGCTTCAACCCGCGCTGCCCGTTCGCGACCGAGCTGTGCCGCATCGAGGTGCCCCCGCTCATCCCGGTGGGAGAGGGGCGCGAGGCGGCGTGCTGGGGGTACTCGGACCGACCCGACCGTCCCGAGCTGGGTTCCGCCGTCGAGGCCTTCGCGAGGAAGGGGGAACGCGAATGAGGTTCTTCCTGCGCCGGTTCATGTTCTACGTGATCACCTTCTGGGCTGCGGTCACGATCAACTTCCTCATCCCGCGCCTCCTCCCCGGCGACCCGGTGAGCGCGCTGATCGCCAAGAACCAGGGGCGCATCTCGCCCGACGCGACTGAGGCGCTCCGCGCGCTCTTCGGCCTCGACCAGGACGTGTCGCTCTGGCAGCAGTACCTCGACTACTGGGGGCTGATCCTGCACGGCGAGCTCGGCATCTCGTTCACATACTTCCCGACCCCGGTGACCGAGGTCATCCAGCAGGCGCTGCCGTGGACGATCGGGCTCGTCGGCATCGCGACGATCATCAGCTTCACGATCGGCACGCTCATCGGCACCGGCATCGGCTGGCGCCGCGGCACCTGGGCTGACTCGCTCCTGCCGATCTCGACGTTCTTCTCGTCGGTGCCCTACTTCTGGCTCGCCCTCATCGCCATCTCGCTGTTCTCGGTGACGCTCGGCTGGTTCCCGGCGAGCGGCAGCTACGACCGGTCGCTCATCCCGACGTGGTCGTGGGAGTTCGTGGGGTCGGTGATCTACTACGGCTTCCTGCCAGCGATGACCATCGTCATCTCGTCGATCGCGGGCTGGATCCTCGGGATGCGCAACATGATGGTCACCGTCTCGTCCGAGGACTACGTCACCGTCGCCCAGGCCAAGGGCCTCTCGGAGCGCGCCGTCATGTTCGGCTACGCCGCCCGCAACGCGGTGCTGCCGCAGGTGTCGAGCTTCGCGCTGTCGCTCGGGTTCATCGTGGGCGGCACCCTCGTCATGGAGATCGTGTTCTCGTACCAGGGCATCGGGTACTTCCTGTTCACGGCGGTGGCCGCGAAGGACTACCCGCTGATGCAGGGCATCTTCCTCGTCATCACGCTCGCGGTGCTGTTCGCGAACATCGTGGCGGACTTCGTCTACGGGGTGCTCGACCCGCGCACCCGACAGGAGGGTTGAGATGACGATCGACACCAGCATCGTCGAGGAGGGCGAGGAGCTCGCCCGCCCGTCGCAGGCGCCCGAAACGGGCGTCGTCTCGTCGGCGCCCCGCCGATCGTCGCGCGAGCCGCGGAAGTTCCTCTTCCTGCGCAACTCGAAGGCGATCGCCGGCATGGTGATCCTGGCATTCTTCTTCCTCATCGCCATCATCGGCCCGTGGATCGCGCCCTACGACCCGAGTGCCCGCAGCGACGACATCCTGCAGCCGCCGTCGTGGGAGCACTGGTTCGGCACCACGCACCTCGGGCAGGACGTGTTCTCGCAGATCCTCGTCGGCACGCGCGGCGTCATCGTCGTCGGCTTCGTCGCCGGCATCGTCGCGACCACCATCGGCGTGATCATCGGCGTCACGGCCGGTTACGTCGGCGGGCTCGGCGATGAGACCCTCTCCGTGATCGCGAACGTGTTCCTCGTGATCCCCCAGCTGCCGCTGATCATCCTCATCGCCGGGCAGCTGCCCACCGTCGGCGGCGTCACCGTCGCCCTCGTGATCGCGATCACCGGCTGGGCGTGGGGTGCCAGGGTGCTGCGAGCCCAGACGCTGTCGCTGCGACGACGCGACTTCGTCGAGGCGGCTCGTGCGAGCGGCGAGCGCACCTGGCGCATCATCACGGCCGAGATCCTGCCGAACCTCACGGCCATCATCGCCGCCGGCTTCGTCGGCACGGTCGCGTTCGCGGTGCTCTCGCTCATCACGCTGTCGTTCATCGGCATCGGCAACACGGGAGAGTGGAACTGGGGCACCGTGCTCTACCAGGCGCAGTCGCAGCTCGCGCTCCAGCGCGGCGCCTGGTGGTGGTTCGTGCCGGCCGGCCTCTGCATCGCCCTGCTCGGGATGTCGCTGACGCTCATCAACTTCGGCATCGACGAGTTCGTCAACCCGCGCCTGCGCTCGACCGGCCTCAACGCGAAGTCGCTGCGCAAGCGAGGCATCCGACCCCGCATCGGCTTCACGCCGGTCGTGTACGAGGCGAAGGAGGACCGCGCATGACCATCACGAGTCCGTTCGGGCAGCCGTTCGGAGACCCGCTCGGGCTTCCGCTCGGTCAGCCCGACGTGCGCACGCCCGCGCTCACGCCCGTGAGCGACCCGGTGCTCGAGATCAGGAACCTCTCGGTCGACTACGGCTACGACGGCGACCCGGTGCACGTGCTGCGCCAGGTGTCGCTCACCCTGGAGCGCGGCGAGGTGCTCGGCCTCGCCGGCGAATCCGGCTGCGGCAAGTCCACCCTCGCCTACGCGGCGACCCGGCTGCTGCCGCCGCCCGGGCTCATCACCGGCGGCGAGGTGCTCTTCACCGACCGCGACGGCACGACGACCGACATCCTGCGGCTGAACGACGCGCAGCTGCGCGCCTCGCGGTGGCAGGACCTCGCGATCGTGTTCCAGGGCGCGATGAACTCGCTGAACCCGGTGTTCCGCGTCGGGCGGCAGATCGCCGACGGCATCCGCGCGCACCGGCCCGAGGTGTCGCAGAAGGAGGCACTCGAACGTTCGGCCGAGCTGCTCGAGCTCGTGGGCATCTCGCCCGATCGGCTGCGGTCCTACCCGCACCAGCTCTCGGGGGGCATGCGGCAGCGCGTGATGATCGCCATGGCGCTCGCGCTCGACCCGCAGGTGCTCATCATGGACGAGCCCACGACCGCGCTCGACGTGGTCATGCAGCGGCAGATCGTCGAGCAGATCGCCGACCTCCGTGATCGGCTCGGCTTCTCGGTGATCTTCATCACGCACGACGTGTCGCTGCTCATCGAGATCGCCGATCGCATCGCGATCATGTACGCGGGCGAGATCGTCGAGGATGCGGCCGCGCGCGACGTCTACCAGCGCCCGCGGCATCCGTACTCGTCGGCGCTGCTGCACTCGTTCCCGCCGCTGCGCGGGCCGCGTCGTGAGCTGACCGGCATCCCGGGCTCGCCGCCCGACCTGTCGAAGCTCGGGGGCGGATGTCCCTTCCGCGATCGGTGCGCGTTCGCGTTCGACGCCTGCTCGAAGGTGAACCCCGAGCTCGTGTTCCCTGACGTGCCCGGCGACGACCCCCGCCGCTCGGTGGCCTGCCTGCGCCACGACCCCGCCGCCGTGCGCGCCGTCGGCGAGCAGCCCCTGCCCGTTCCGCCCGAGCTCTCTGCGCGCTGAGACGGCTCAGCCGCGGCCCCAGGCCTCCGCGAACCGCGTGAGCAGCCGCGCGAACTCCGCGCGCTCGGCGGGGGTGAAGTCGGCGAGCGCACGCTCGACCGCGGTGCGCCGGTGGTCGATCACGGCCGAGAGCGCGGCCCGCCCCGCGTCGGTGATCGCGAGGATGCTGCGCCGGGCATCTGCGGGGTCGACCTCGCGTCGCACGTGGCCCGCGTCGACGGCCGCCTGCACGAGGCGGCTGGCGCGCGGCTGGTCGACGCCGATCGCGCCGGCAAGGTCGCTCACCGAGCTCGGCCCGTGGTTGGCGAGCACGACGAGCAGCCGCATCGCGGCGTGGCCTCCCCGCCCGCCCGGGCCACCGTGTCCGCCGTGATGACCGCGCCCGCCGTGCTCGTGGTGGGCCCGGTGGGCCTGGTCGCCGAACGGGCCGCCGTGCAGGCCGTGCCCCCCGGGCGGTCCGCCCCAGCCACCCGGTCCGCGGCCGAACGCACCCGGCCCGGCGCCGAACGGCCCCGGCCCGAACGGCCCGCCCGGCCCGCGCCCGCGGAACGCTCCGAGGGCCGCCTCGACGGCGGCGATGGGATCGCCGGCCCGCTCGTCGTCGCGATCGGACTCGTCGGAGTCGTCGGAACCTGAGGATTCGCCGGGACCGTCTTGACGAGGCGGGGTCATACATGTCATTGTACATATACATGTCAGTTGACATGCAACTCGAACACCGCGCAACGCGCGCCGGGCGCCCGGAGGGGCGCACCGAGAAAGGCACACCATGACCACCGATCAGACCGACCCAGACCAGCCCGACCGCTCCGACGAGGAACGGCCCGGAGCATACGCCGGCACCGACCGGCCCTTCGGCTTCTGGCTCAAGCTCGTCGACCGTCGCCTCTCCGAGGAGATGGAGACGCTCTTCGCCGCCGACGGGATCACCCGCCGCGACTGGCGGATGCTCAACCTCCTCGCGGGCGAAGCTCGCGACGAGCGGCTCGCGGAAGGGCTCCGCGCGAAGCCCCACTCCCTGCACCGCCTCGCCGAGCGCGGCTGGATCACGGGCGCGCCGCCCGTGCTCACCGACGCCGGCCGTGAGGCCCGCGACCGCCTCGAAGGCCAGGTGAGCGCGCTCCGCGAGCGCGTCGCCGGCGCCGTCCCAGCGGAGGACTTCGCGACGATGCTGCGAAGCCTCGAGGCGATCGCCCGCGAGCTCGGCTGGGACGAGTCGCACCCGATGCCCCGTGGCCGCCGCGGCGGTCGTCGCCACGGCTTCGGCCAGTGGCGCGGCGCCGGGATGCGCCACGGATTCGGGCGCGGCCACGGATTCGAGGGCGCCGAGGCCGCGCAGCCGTTCGGCTCGCACGGCTTCCACCCGCACGCCGGGTTCGGGCCTCGTCCGGGCTTCGGCCCGCAGCATGGCCGGCAGGACGTCCACGTCCACGTGCACCTGCACGATGACGACCGGCACGACGGCCGCGGCCGTCGTCACCGCGGCCGGCCGCACCCCGAGGCCTGACGCCTCGGATCCGGAGCCGGGAGCGCTCGACCCGGTCGCTCCCGGCTCCGCCGCGCGCGGGCGGCTCGGCGACGCCGTCGGGCCCTCGGCACCACGGCCCGTCGACCGACGGTCTCACCCGCGATCCCGCCCCGCTCAGGGACGACGGACGGCGAATCCCAGGTACGACAGGCCCAGCGACCTGACCCGGCCGAAATCGAGCCTGCGGCTCAGCTCCCCGTAACTGATCCGGCCGCGCCGGGCGTGGCGCAAGGCGGTGAGGATGGCGGGCACGCTCGCGCGCGGCGCGAGCCCCGCCAGCTCCACGACGTCCAGCCCGTGCCGGGCGAGGGTCGTCCGGAGCTCCTCTGGCGGGATGAACATCGACCACTCGTGGATCGCGGTGTCCATGATGCGCGTCAGGCGCCACTCCTGCATGGCCTTGATGGCGATCACCCGGCTCCGCCACGTGCGATTGATCGTGTCGAAGAGGTAGAGCCCGCCGGGCCTGAGCACCCGCGCCGTCTCGGCGACGACGCGGTCGAGGTCGCGCACGTGCTCCAGCACGTCGCAGCAGGTCGCGAGGTCGAAGGCGGCATCCGCGAACGGGAGCTCCTCGCCCGGGCCCACCAGGTACGCGATGCCGAGGCCGCGCTGCGCCGCGTGGGCACGGGCCGCCTCGATCGCGACCCGCGAGGGATCGATCCCGGTCACGCCGAAGCCCAGTGCCGCGAGCTCCTCGGCGATGAAGCCGGCGCCGCATCCGATGTCGAGCGCCCGGCCCCCGGCCACGCCCCGTCGCTCGAGGACCTCGCGGAAGAACGCCATGCGCCCCGGCGTGCAGCTGCCGTGGAGCATGTTCAGCGGGTTGTCCTCGTTCCACCAGCTCGCTCCGAGCCGGTCGTAGACGTCGTTGTCGATCGGCATGCGTCCCCGCGCCCGCCCGGCCTACACCTCGCTCGCGCCGCGGGCGTTGTAGACGACGGCGTCGGATGCGCCGAACGCGCGGAACACGTCGATCGCCTCGTCGTGCCCGATGCCGACCGAGACGCGGATGCCGCGCCGCTCGAACTCCCCGATCCAGTCCTCGGGCATCGGCCCCTCGTCGAACCCGGTGAGCTCCTCGACCTCGGCGCCCTCGCCCGCGATGGTCAACGCCCGCACCCCCGACCACATCGTCGCGCCGTAGCACATCACGCACGGGCGCCAATTGACCACCAGCTCGAGTTCGGTGTCGTCGGCACCCAGGTCCCATCGACCGAGCGCCCGCTGCGCGAGGCTGAGCGCCATCACCTCGGCGTGCACCGAGCTCAGCCGGGTCGCGAGCACGACGTTGACCCCCACCGAGACGAGGGCACCGGATGCCGCGTCGACCACGATCGCCGCGAACGGACCCCCGTTGCCCGCCCGCCAGTTGCGGTCGGCCAGGCGGTTCACGAGCCGGATCCGTTCCTCGGCGGTCCCGGGCGGTGGCCCCTCGGCGAGCGCCGGCAGCTCCTCGATCAGCCACGGCGGCAGCGAAGCGGTGAACGTGGAGGCGAGCGCTGCGTCCATGCGACCCATTCTGCCGCGCCTGGACCTCCCCTGCGTTCGGTAATCTGACGGCGGACCACAAACGGCGTGCGAGCACGCGACAACCGAGCGAGAGGCCGGCGCTAAATCCGTGACGATGACCCTCAAGGCCAAGCAGCGGCACCGGCGACGCCGGCGAGCAGTGGCCTACGTCGCGATCGCCGCCGGCTGGGCGGCATCCATCTGGCTCAGCACCCTCCTGGTCGCGCCGCCGTGGCTGCACGCGCTCGCGCTCTTCGTGCACCTCGCCTCGCTCATCATCGGGTTCGGCGCGGTGCTGATGGTCGAGTGGTACGGCATCCTCTGGATGACGGAGTGGCGCTCGGTGCGCGACCTGCGCCAGGTCGACCTCACACTGAAGCTGCCGATCTGGGCCGGACTGATCGGCCTGCTCGCCAGCGGCGCCCTGCTCCACCCCGACCTGTCGTCGCCGGCGACACTCGTCAAGCTGGGCGCCGTGCTCGTGCTCTCGCTCAACGGCGTCGCACTCACCCGCTGGACGATGTACTTCGCCGGGTTCCCGCGCAAGATGCGGTTCAAGGCCCTGCCGAAACGCGCCCGCGCACGATTCATCGGGAGCGCGATCATCTCCCAGATCGCATGGTGGACCGCCGTGATCATCGGCATGGTGAACGCGACATCGTGATCGCGGCGCGACGGCGACGAGGGTGCGTACGGTCAGGTCGCGCACGGCATCCTCACGGCATTCGCCAAGGTGGACCCTTGGGTCTGCTCAGGTCCTCGATATATGCTCGCCTTCGTCCCTACCCCCCATCCGAGGACCGAACGTTGCCCATCGCATCCGTTTGTCGCGCGACCGGCTCGCCGCATGCGGTGCTCGGTGACCCCTCGGTCCGCGGCCTCCGCACGGGAGCGAGCGCGTGAGCGCCGGGGGTCCCGCACCGCGGCGCGCACAGCGTCGGGAGCGCGAGCAGCGCCGCCGTCGTTCGCGCACACGATGGATCGTGATCGCGGGCGCACTCGTGCTCGTGCTCCTCGCGGGCGGCACGGCGACGGCACTGATGCTCACCAGCCAGGACTCGTCCGATGACGCCGGCGGCGCCACCGAGACGCCCGTGGCCGCCGAGCCGGTGGTGTTCGCCGAGGACGAGCCGGCCGCAGCGGCCGGCGCCGCCCCCTGCACGACCGTGACCGTGCTCTCATCGCTCGAGAACTCCGAGATGGTCTCCCGGCTCGTCGACGGCTACAACGGCCAGCCGCGCGACGTCGACGGCAAGTGCGTGAGCGTCGTCGCGACGAAGGACAAGTCCGGACTCGCCGCCGAGGACGCGGCCGCCAACTTCCAGGCGCTCCCCGAGGACCAGCGTCCGACCGTGTGGATCCCCGACGCGAGCTCGTGGATCGGGATCGCCCGCAACACCGGCGGCGGGGCCAGCGTGCCCGCCGAGAGCGCGAGCGTGGGGTCGTCCGACATCGTGCTCGCCATGCCCAAGGGGCTCGCGACGGCGATCGGCTGGGACCAGGAGTCCCCCACGTGGGACGAGGTCTTCGCGGCATCCGAGGACGAGAACGCCTGGACCGACCTCGGTCACCCCGAGTGGGGCACGTTCAAGCTGGGCAAGACCAGCCCGCTCATCGCCAGCTCCGGTGAGGCGGCGCTGCTCGCCTCGTACGGTTCCGCCGCGGGCTCGCTGGCCGACCTCACGGCCGACCAGATCGAGGACGCCGAGGTCACCGACGAGGTCCGGCAGCACGAGCTCTCGACGAGCCACTACATGGCGACCCCCGAGCACTTCCTCTGGCACGCCCGCCAGTCGGAGGACGCCGGGTCGGTGTCGGACTTCCTCTCCGCCGTCATCGTCGACGAGAAGTCGGTGTGGGACTACAACCGCGGCATCACGAGCCGCGACGGCGTCACGCGGGTGCAGAGCGATCCTCCCGAGGAGCAGCTCGTGCCGATCTACCCGAGCGACGGCTACTACGAGGCCGACAATCCCGCGGTGGTCATGACCGGCACCTGGGTCGACGACGACGAGGCCGCGGCCGGCCAGGACTTCCTGCGCTACACGGCCACCAAGCAGGGCCAGCAGATCGTCCGTGAATCGGGGTACCGCGACCTCAACGGCGAGCTCGACCCGCTCGTGGCGGAGGTCGGGGCGCTCTCGACGGACCAGACGGGCGCGCTGCCCTTCCCGAGCGCCCGGGTCATCCGCGCGTCCCACGAGGCGTTCCCCGAGGTGCGCAAGCGCGCCGAGGTACTGTTCCTCGTCGACGTCTCGGGTTCGATGGAGGAGCCGATCACAGGCGGCAAGACCAAGCTCGCCGCCGCGAAGGACGCGATCACGCAGGCACTGGGTCACTTCACGCCGGGCGACAACGTCGGACTCGCCGCATTCTCGGCCGTCGACGACGGCCCGATCACCCCGGGCCTCGTGAGTCCCGTGGCCGACATCGGCACCGAGCGCGCCGGCTTCCTGAAGGCGCTCGGAGCCCTGAAGCCCATCGAGTTCACGCCGCTCTACTCGGCCGTCGACACCTTCGTGCAGGAACGCTCCAACGACTGGCAGGCCGACCGCATCAATGCGATCGTGCTGCTGAGCGACGGCAAGAACGAGACGCTGACGCCCACGATCACCGCCGATCAGATGATCGGGAACCTCAAGGGCCACCACGACCACAACCCGGTGCTCGTCTTCACGCTCGCCTACGGTGCCGACGCCGACGTGGCGACGCTCCAGTCGATCTCGAGCGCGACCGGCGCCCACTACTACGACGCGACCGACCCGACCAAGGTCGGCGACGTGCTCGGGGACCTCGTCACGAGCTTCTGAGATCCCGTCGCCCCGGTCGCCCCTCGCGAGCGACGTGCATCGCGTGAGACGGATGCCGCGTGAGACCACGGATGCCGCGCGGCCCTCGCTGCGCGGCATCCGTGCTCGGATTCCTAGCGGATCACCCTGACCACGACCGACGCGGTGGTGACGTTGCCGGCCTCGTCGGTCGCCGAGTACACGAGCGTGTACACGGCGCCGAGGATGGCCCGCATCCGGAACTCGGTGTCGGAGACGATCTGGACCTCGCCGAGGCCGGCGGCCGCCGTCGCCGAGACCAGGTCGACCGACACCGGGCCGCCGGAGTCATCGGTGGCGACGACCTCCACCGACACGGCGCGCAGCTTCTTGTTGGGCGGGAAGATCGCGTCGGGCGACGCGGAGAGCGCGAGCTCGGGAGCCGTCGTGTCGGGCGGCGTGAGGTCGAGTCCCACGACCACCGGGTCGTGGTCGCTCGAGCGGTAGGGGTCGGGCGCCCAGAGGGCGAACTGCGACGCCGACTTGAACTCGCGGTTGTAGTCGTACAGCGCCGACTCGTCGGAGTTGATCGTCCACGCCCCGGCCCCGGTCACGTCGTCGGCCAGGTCGGTGCCCGCCATCGCGTAGTCGAGGTACCCGAGTTCGCCGTCGAAGTTGTACGAGTAGGCGTGCTCGCCGTGCTCACGGAGCTCGAGGTCGGTGTAGCCTGCGGTCCGCAGCGCATCGATCGGGTCCTCGTGGTCGTACGAGTTCAGGTCGCCGATGATCAGCTCGCGGCCGACGGTGCCCTGGCGGGTCGGGTCGCCCTGGAGCCACTCGGCCAGTGCCTCGGCGGCGGCGACGCGGGTCAGGTTGCAGTTGCCCTGGCCGTCGCCGGTATCGGGGTCTCCGAGCGCGTCGCAGTCCGAGCCCTTCGACTTCAGGTGGTTGACGACGACGGTCACCTCGCCGCCGACCTCGAGGTCGGTGAACGTCTGCGCGAGGGCCGGCCGGTTGTTCGCCGCGAAGTCGGGGTCGACGGTCGAGTCGAGCACCGCGAAGGGCCCGACGGGGGCCACCTCGGCCGGCTGGTAGATCAGTGCCGTCGTGATGGCATCCGTGCCGAGCTTCGGCGTGTGGAGCGCCGCATACCTCCCGGGCGTGGTCGCCGCGTTGAGGGCCCCGACGAGTGCGTCGAGGGCGACGCCGGCGTTGTTCTCGATCTCGATGAGCCCGAAGACGTCGGCGTCGATCGCGGCGAGGGCCGCGACGATCTTCGCCTCCTGGCGGTCGAACTCCTCCTGGTCGTTCGCGCCGCGCTGGTCGCCGGGGACGTTCGGCTGGTCGAGCGTCGTGAAGTAGTTCAGCACGTTGAAGCTCGCGACCGTCGTCGTGCCGCCGACCTCGGGCACCGCGGGACGCGGGTTGGCGGAGACGTCGGCGCCCTGCGTGGGCTGGATGCGCCAGACGTCGAACCTCCAGTCGAGGATGCCGGTCGCGTTCGTCACGAGGTCGCCGCTGCGCACGCTGTTGTCCCGGGTGAACGCCCCGCCGTTCGGGTGGCGGAGGGGATCCGGATTCTGGACGCCCCGTCCGTCGTCGAGCCAGATCCGCTCCTCGAGCTGCTTCGCGATGAGCGCCGTGCGCTCGGGCGAGCCGGGCTCGACGACCGCGGTCGGCTGGAACTGGCGGCCGAGGCCGAGCGACAGCTCGCCGAACCGGGGGTACGTGAACAGGTCGAGGACCGCGAGCGACTGCGGGAGGACCACGCGCGTGCCCTCGAGCGACTCGCGGAGCTCGTCGGTGGCGGGCATCTGCAGGGCGACCGGCTGCGGCAGCGCGGCGCCGGAGGCGCACACGTCGGCGTCGCCGACGGTGATCTCGGTCAGCCCGTTGAACTCGCTCACCGCCCCGCGGACGTGCACCACATCGCCGGCGGACACGTCGAGGCCGTCGGGCGAGTAGACGAAGATGCCGTCGGACGTGGCGGAGTCGCCATCCCCGCCGTCCTGCACGTAATAGCCGTTCAGGGCACCCCCACCCTGGAAGTCGCCGGTCACCACACCCTCGACGTCGACGGTCGACCCGGCGACCGTCGAGGCCGGGCCGGATCCCTGCACCGACCCGATCGTCACGACCTCCGCCTCGCACAGGTCCTCGACGACCTCGACGAGCGCGTTCGCCGCACCCGGGGTGTTGAGAGCCTCGCCGAGCACCGGCGTGCCGGTGAGGTCGGGGAGTCCGGCGAGGTCGAAGTCGTTGCGCACCCAGTCGGCCGGCGAGCCGGTGTCGGTGCCATCGGGGATGCGAGACGCGCCACCGGGAGCGTGGTCGCCGAACGTGCCGTCGCCCGCGTCGAGCACGGTGCCGCCGTAGGTCACATCGCTCGGAGCGCCGTCCCAGACCGCGACGGCGTCGACGACGTCGAACGCGTGGCCCGGGTCGAGCACACCGTCGTCCTCAACGTCGAGGTCGTCGCCGACGGCTCCGGTGAAGCCGTTCACGACGAGCAACGAGATGCTCCCGTCCTCGAGGGTGCCGGCTGCCAGCTCCACGAGGTACCGTCCGTCGGCGTCGGCGGTTCCGAGCGCGATCACCTCGTCGACGGTGCCGATGGCCGAACCGGCATCGCCCTCCACCTCGAGCACCACGGAGCCCGACAGGTCGGCGCCGGCGTCCTCGAGCAGTTCGAGGTACTCGACGTCGGGGTCGACCGTGTCCGCCGAGAACTCGTTGATGATCGGGGTCGGGGGATCGGGGACGGTACCGTCGCAGTCCGAGGTGTGGGCACCGAGCCCGTCGAAGGCGTCCTGGGCGAATCCGATCCATTCCGCAGCCGGGTCGAACGAGTCGGAGGGATTCGAGTCACCCGCGCATACCGTCGCCACACGACGCAGGGTGTTGTCAGCGGTCGAGGTGAGCCCGGTGCCCCACTCGGTGCCCGGGTCCACACCGAGCTGACCGATCGAATCGACGACGGTGTCGCCGCGCAGGAGCATGATCGCGTCATCGCCGTTGAAGAAGCTCGTCGTGCTCGTCTGGTCGGCCGCAGCGAGGACGTTGGGGCCCGCCGTCGACTGGGCGAGCACGTGCACGCCCCCCGCGGCGACCGTGCCGGTGAGGGGGATGTTCGCGACGCTCGTGCCGCCGTTGAACGACATGCGCACCGAATACGCGCCCGCCGTGAGATCGACCGACCCGGATGTCGGATTCGCGATCTCCAGCGCCTTGTTGAACGAGCTGCCCTCGATGTACTCGGAGATGAGCAGCTCGGTGGGCGCGGCCGCCACCGCGGCAGAGGGGGCCGTCGCCAAGCCGGCGGTGGCGAGCGCCGCCGTGACGACGGTGACGGTGAGGCGGCGGACGGACCGGTGCATGGCGGCTCCCTGCTTCGCGCCCGGGTGCCGTTCGGATCCCCGGATCGCGGTCAGACTATGCGAGCCATCGGATGCGGCGGAAGGGCACCCCGGCGAAGTTCCGGTGAACGCGCTCGAATGTGCACGAGCGGTAGCCGGGATCCCACATGTGAGCACGGGCGCGGGCCGCGCGGCATCCGTCGTCGAGCCGCGAGCGACGCCCGGTGCATCCGCCCTACCGCCGCTGCTGCTCGGACCCCGACAGACGCTGGGCGATGTAGATGGGGATGATCGACACCACGACCAGCACCACGGCGATCACCGAGACGATCGGCGCCTGGTTGGGCCGGAACATGTTGTTCAGGATGAAGATCGGCAGCGTCGTCACCCCCGAGCCGGCGGTGAAGGTCGTGACGATGATCTCGTCGAACGAGAGGGCGAACGCGAGCAGGCCGCCGGCGAGGAGCGCCGATCGCAGCTGCGGGAAGGTGATGAGGCGGAAGGTCGTCCACACGCCGGCGCCGAGGTCGGCCGACGCCTCCTCGAGGTTCGTTCCCTGGCGCCGCAGGCGCGCGATCACGTTGTTGAAGACCGTCACGATGCAGAACGTGGCGTGCGCGATCACCACCGTCCAGATCGAGAGCGGGACTCCCATGATCGTGCGGAAGAAGTTGTTGAGCGCGATACCGGTGATGATGCCCGGCAGTGCGATCGGCAGGATGATCAGCAGGCTGATCGCGTCGCGGCCGAAGAACGAGAACCGCTGCAACGCGAGCGAGATGAGCGTGCCGAGCACGAGCGAGATGATCGTGGCGATCACCGCGATCTGCACGCTGGTCCACACGGCCTCCATGGCACCGGCGCTCTGGAACGCGCGGCCCCACCACTCGAGCGTGAAGCCGGGCGGCGGCCACGTGAGCGACGTCGACGTGGAGAACGAGTTCACGAGCACGACGAACAGCGGCACGTAGACGATCACGAGGATGAGGCCCGTGACGATGCCGAGCGTCGTGCGGGAGAGTCGAGAGAGTCGCATCCGTCGCCCCTAGAGGTTGTCGAGGGCGCCGGTGCGGCGCACGAGGAAGAGGTAGCCGAAGATGATCACGATCGGGATGAGCGCGATCGCCGAGGCGAGGGGCAGGTTGTTCGCGGCGCCGACGTTCGTGTAGACGAGGTTTCCGAGCATCTGGTTCGCGCCGCCGACGATGTTCACGGTGATGTAGTCGCCGAGCGAGAGCGAGAAGCTGAAGATCGTGCCGGCGATGATCGCGGGCAGCACGAGCGGGAACACGACCAGGCGAATGGTCGGCCAGGTGCGACCGCCGAGGTCGGCCGAGGCCTCCAGCAGCGAGTCGGGAACGCGCTCGAGTCCCGCGTAGATCGGGAGGATCACGTAGGGCAGCCAGAGGTACGACAGGGTGATGATCGTGGCCGGCAGTCCGTAGCCGGGCGTGCTGCCGCCGAACGGCGCGACGAGCCACTCGAGGATGCCGTCCTGCGAGAGCACCGACCGCCAGGCGTAGGCCTTCACGAGGTAGCTCGCCCAGAGCGGGGTGAGCACCGCGATCACGAGGATGCGCTGCATCCGCGGCGTCGCCACCTTCGCCATGAAGAAGGCGATCGGCAGCGCGAGGACCACGTCGATGAGGGTCACGAGCAGGGCGACGCCCAGCGTGCGCAGCGTCACCGTCTGGTACAGCGAGCCGGTGAGCACGGTGATGATGTTGTCGAGCGTCCACTCCTGGCTGATCTCGCCGGTGAAGCTGTCGACGGTCCAGAACGCGGTGACGAGCAGCAGCACGAGCGCGACGATGTAGACGACGCCCAGCCAGAAGAGCGGCGCGCCGAGCAGCAGCGCGAGCCGCGTGCGCGGGTGGGTGCTGAGGAAGACGGATGCCGCGCGCGCCGCCGTGCGGCGGGGCCGCGGCACGGGCGAGTGCGTGCGGTCGGGCGCCGGCACGGGTGCTCCGGGCGGTGCGGGGGCGTGCGTCGTCATGCGTGGTCCTGTCGTGTCGAACGGGGTTCTGCGGGCCGAGGAGCCGCGTCGGGTGCGCGGGCTCCTCGACCCGCAGGGGTGGGGCGGCCTCGTCGGGCCGGGCCGCTCCGGGTCAGGGCCGGGTCAGCCCTTGATCTCCTGCCACGCCTCGGTCCAGGCGGCGTAGTCGGTGCACTGCACGTCGGTGCGTCCGTCGAGGCACTCCTCGATGGGCGTCGACCAGTACCAGATCTGCGACGCGTAGTCGGCGTCTCCGGCGTGGTACGCCTCGCAGTCCTCGCGGTAGTCGCAGGCCTCGTCGCTCGACGGCGCCTCGCCGAAGTACGACGTGGCCGCCGCGTTCGCCTCGGGGCTCGCGATGTAGTCGAGCCACGCGTAGGCGCAGTTCGGGTTCTTCGACTCGGACGAGATCATCCAGGTGTCCGACCATCCGGTGGTGCCCTCGTCGGGGAGCACGACCTGGGTGGTCGCCCCCTCGCTCTCGAGCACGTTCTGGATGACCTGCCAGCTCGTGCCGACGACCGTGTCGCCGGTCGTGAACGCCTGGATCTCCTTGAGGTAGTCCGACCAGTACTCGCCGATGTTCGCGCGCTGCTGCTTCAGCAGGTCGACGGCGGCGGCGAGCTGCTCCTCATCGAGGGCGTAGGGGTTCTCGATGCCGAGCTCGGGGCTGTGGGCCATGAGGTAGACCGCGGCATCCGCGATGTAGATCGGCGAGTCGTACGCCGTCACCTTGCCGGCGTAGTCGCCCGACTTGTCGAACACGACGTCCCACGAGGTGGGCGCCGTCGGGAAGACCTCCGTGTTGTACATGAGGAGGTTCGCACCGTAGCCGTGGGGCACGCCGTACGGCACCCCGTCGACGGAGTTCCACGCCTGGTCCTTGAGGAAGGGGTAGATGTTCTCGTAGTTCGGGATGAGGTCGGTGTTCACGGGAGCCACGTCGCCGGCGGCGACGAGTCGGAGCGAGGCGTCACCCGACGCGGAGACCACGTCGTACTCGCCGGTCTTCATGAGGTTGAGCGCCTCGTCGGACGTGCCGAAGGTCTTGGTGCTGACCTCGCAGCCGGTCTCCTCCTCGAAGGGCGTGACCCAGTCGACCGCGGGGTCGTTCGACCCGTCCTCGACGTAGCCGGGCCACGCGAGCAGCGAGACCTGGCCCTCCATCTCACCGAGCTCGGTGGCGGCCTCGCCGCTGTCCGAGCCGCCGCCCTGGGCCGTGCCGCACGCCGTGAGCAGCGCGACCGAGGCGATCGCGAGCCCGACGGTGGCGCCACGGCGTACCGTGCGCGGGTTCCGCTTCATGGTTCTCTCCTGTTTCTCTGTGTGGTGCAGTGTGGTGCAGGTCGGTGTCGCCGCCGAAGCCGCGATCGGATGCCTCAGCCCGAGATGCCCGGGAGGACCTCGGTGCCGAGGGGCACGACGTCGTCGTCGTGCCATGAGACGACGACCCGGTCGCCCCGCTCGTCGTCGTGGGCACGGCCGCGCACGTTCTGCTCGAGCACCGTCACGCGGGTGCCGTCGTCGAGGTCGACGACGAGCCGCACGCCGCTGCCGAGGTAGATCGCCTCGACCACCGTGCCGTGCACGTTGACGACGCCGTCCCCATCGAGGCCGTCGTGCGTGACGGTCATCTTCTCGGGGCGCACCGAGTGATGGCCGGCGCGGCCGAGGAGGGCGACCGACCGCTCGTGGTCGAAGAGGTTCGACGTGCCGACGAAGTCGGCCACGAAGCGCGAGGTCGGGCGCTCGTACAGCTCGTCGGGCGTGCCGAGCTGCTCGATGCGCCCGTTGTTGAACACCGCGATGCGATCGGAGAGCGTGAGCGCCTCCTCCTGGTCGTGCGTGACGAAGATGAAGGTGATGCCCAGGTCGCGCTGGATCTCCTTGAGCTCGACCTGCATCTGCTCGCGGAGCTTGAGGTCGAGCGCGCCGAGCGGCTCGTCGAGGAGGAGCACCTTCGGCTCCACCACCGTGGCGCGGGCGAGCGCGACGCGTTGGCGCTGGCCGCCCGAGAGCTGCGACGGCTTGCGGCCGGCCAGCTGCTCGAGGCGCACCGAGGCGAGCGCCCGTGCCGCACGTTCGTTGCGCTCCTTCCGGCCGATGCCCCGCACCCGCAGTCCGTAGGCGACGTTGTCGATCACGTTCATGTGCGGGAAGAGGGCGTAGTCCTGGAAGACCGTGTTGACGTCGCGGTCGAACGGGGCGCGCTTCGTGACGTCCTGGCCGAAGAGCTCGATGGTGCCGTCGGTGGGCTGCTCGAAGCCGGCGATGAGCCGCAGCACGGTCGTCTTGCCCGAGCCCGAGGGCCCCAGCATCGAGAAGAACTCGCCCGCCGCGATCTCGAGGTCGACGTGGTCGACGGCGGTGACGGCGCCGAACTCCTTCGTGAGTCCGGTCAGCCGAATGGCCGGCTGCTGGTCGGTCATGACGTCTCCTTCGATGTGCGTGTCTAAATCATATGGATCCAGATGTCTTAATGCAGCCTCCCGTGTTACGGTCTTGTCACAGTTCCGATGACGGACGAGATCGAATGCCGGGAGGTCGGATGCCGCAGGCCACCGGCCGCGCCGATGCGACGCGCGCGGTCGTCTTCTCGCCGCTCGAGGGCGCGGGACGTGCCGAGCTCGTCGAGCAGCGCCTCACCGACGCGATCGTGGCCGGCGTGCTGCGCGACGGCGAGCGCCTGCCGAGCGAATCCGAGCTCGCCCGCAGCCTCGGCGTCGCCGTGGTCACGGCTCGCGAGGCGCTCGTCGCGCTCCGCGACAAGGGCCTCGTGCACACGAAGCGCGGGCGCGACGGCGGCAGCTTCGTCACGCACGACCGCGACGCGTCGATGCGCATGATCGACGAGCGCGTGCGAGCGCTCAGCCGCATCGAGCTCCGCGACCTCTCGCTGCACTACGCCGCGATCGCGGGCATGGCGGCCGAGGTCGCCGCCGATCGTGCCAGCGAGGACGACCTCGCCGGCCTCGTCGAGCTCGACGCCCGCGCCGACCTCGCCACCCCGGGGGGCGCGCGGCGCGCGGTCGGCCGGTTCCAGCTCGAGATCGCCGCGGTGAGCCAGTCGCCGCGCCTCGTGCACGAAGAGCTGCGGCTCCAGGCTGAGGCGGGGCCCTTGCTCTGGCTGTGCCTGAGGGAGCAGGATTCTCGTGACCGCAGCCGCACGGCTCGCCTCGAGGTCATCCAGGCGATCCGCACCGTGCAACCCGAACGTGCACGACGCGCGACCACCGAGCACATCGCCGCGGCCGTTGAGTGGCTCATCGACGAGAAGGTGCGCCTCGAGCAGGCGTCGCCGATCGAGTCCGACGAGGCGTCCGCGGCCGCAACACCGGAAGGAGGGAGGCCATGAGCGTCACCGTCGACGTCACCGCCGAGCACATCGCCCGGCGCATCGCCTCCACGATCGACCCCGTCTTCGCCATGATCGACGGGTGGCGCGACGTCCTCGAGCGCGAGCTCTCGGGCCCCCTCGCCGGCGCGCTGACCGGCAGCACCGAGCCGACCGCCGCGACCCTCGATCCCGTCGTGGCCGCGCTCGTGAGCGCCGAGCTCGAGCGCGACGGCACGCTCATCACGGGCGCCGGCTTCGTCGCCGCGCCGGGGTTCCTCGTCGACGCGCCGTGGCATCTCGCGTGGTGGCTGAGCGGCTCGAACACGTTCGGCGCCGGGCCCGACCCCAGGCTGCGGCGCCTCGAGGCCGTGAGCGATCCCGATTCCGAGCAGTTCCGCGACTACACGACCCTCGAGTGGTGGCGGGTCCCGGCACGCACGGGCACCCGGCACCTCACCGGCCCCTATGTCGATTACCTCTGCACCGACGACTACACCGTGACGATCACCACGCCGGTGCGGGTCGGCGGCGAGATGGCCGGTCTCGTGGGCACCGACCTGTACGTGGCGCGCCTCGAGCAGGTGCTGCTGCCGGTGATCCGCGAGTCGGGGCATCCGTGCACCCTCGTGAACGCGTCGGGCCGCATCGTCGCGTCCACCGACGCCCGGCGGGCGACGGGCGCGCTGCTGCGCCTCGACGGACTGGCCGAGGCGCTCACCCCGCTGCGCGATGCCGTCACGGTGACGGATGCCACGAGCCTGCCCGGCGGCGAGGCGGTCGTGCCGTGCGGCGACACCTCGCTCGCGCTGGTGCTCGAGGCCTGAACCCCGACTCTCGCGGCCGGGCCGGCGAGGTCGTCGGTCAGGCCAGGTCGTCGCCCTCGGAGAGCTGGCGGACGGCCTCGGGGTCGGCGCCCGCCGCGAGGAGTCGCGCGACCAGCGCCCGTCGCGCACGCACGTAGGGCTCGCGCGAACCGGCGAGGACCGAACGCGTGTTGGCGCCGTCGAGCAGCGCCGTGACCTCGAACGACAGCTGGGCGGGGTCGGTGCCGGCGGCGAGCTCGCCGTTCTCGATCGCGTACCCGAGCGAGACGCTGACGTACTCGCCCCAGCTCTCGAACGCACGGGCGACGGCGTCGTGCACGGGGCCCGGCTTGGCATCGAGGTCGGCCGCCGCCGCAGCGAAGAAGCAGCCGCCCGGGAACACCCGGTCGCGCGAGTACGCGATCCACAGGTCGAGGAGCAGGGCGATGCGACGGATGCCGCGGGGCTCGACGCGTGCCGGCAGCATCACGGCCTCGCGGAACCGCTGCGCCGCGGCCTCGACGGTCGCGAGCTGCAGGCGCTCCTTGGTGCCGAACAGCGTGGCGACGCCGCTCTTGCTCACGTTGGCCGCCGTCGCGAGGCGGCCGATCGAGAGGCCGTCGAGCCCCTCGACCGAGGCGAGGTCGGCAGCGCTCGTGAGCACGATGCGTCGCGAGGCGTCGCCCCGCACGCGTCGGCCGTCGATCTCGTTCATGGTCTTTATTTTACGCACGATCGTTCGTATAGTGTACGTACGACCGTTCGTATTCATAGAACGGATGCGCCGGGACATCACCATCGGAGGCCGCCATGCACCCCGCCACCACCGCCCTCGTCGCCACCGTGCGCGCCGCCGATCGCGTCTCGCCCGGCCTCGCGGGCCGGCTCGCCCTGCCGCTGTTCCGGCAGGTGCGTCCGGCGCTGCCCGTGCGTCCCGCCGACCGCGCGGTGCACGAGCACGCCGAGCGCGGCACGATCTCCGTGCGCGGCCGCGACCTCGTCACCTACGCCTGGGGTCATGGGCCCGAGACCGTGCTCGTGGTGCACGGCTGGCGTGGACGCGCCTCGCAGTTCGCCCCGATCGTGCGGGAGCTCCGCGCCGAGGGACTCCGCATCGTCGGCTTCGACGCGCCCGCGAACGGCGACTCCGCGGGTCGCCGCACCGACATCCGCGACTACCTGGCCGCCATCGAGGCGATGCAGCAGCGCCACGGCATGTTCCGGCTGGTGGTCGGGCACTCGTTCGGCGCACTGGCCGCGCTCACCGCCGTGCGTGAGGGCACCGCGACGGGCGGGGTGGCGGCGATCGCCGGTATGGCCGACGCCCGCTACCTCGTCGACTCGTTCGCCGACCGCATCCGCGTGGGCGCGGCGACCGCCGATGTGCTCGCGCACGAGTTCGCCCGTCGCGTCCTGCCCGACGTGGACGACCCGTATGCGCGCGTCGACGCCGTCGCCCGACCGCTGCCCGCCGACGTGCCGCTGCTCGTCGTGCACGACCGCGCCGACCGCGAGGTCGCGGCATCCGAGTCGCTGCGACTGCACGCCGCCCACGGCGAGCGCTCGCGCCTGCTCCTCACCGACGGGGCGGGGCACGCCCGCGTGCTCGGCGCGGATGCGACGCTCGACGCGGTGACGGCGTTCGCGACCGGTGGCCTCACGTCGCTCGACCGCGCCGGACTCGCCGAGCCGGTGCCCGCGGCCTCCGCCTGAGCCTCCTACCGGGCCCGCTGCCCTACCCGATAGCGTGGGTGCACATCGCGACCGCGTTCCATTCGTGCACGACGGGGGTTCGCTCCGACGCACTCCTGCGTCGCGTGGGATCCTGTTGCGCCACCGAGTGAGGAGGTGGCATGCCGTCGTACCTGACTCCAGGGGTGTACCTCGAGGAGTTCGCGGTCGGTCCGCCGCGAGCGACGTTCCGGCGGACGCCGCCGGAACCGCAGTTCGACGCGCGCTCGGTGTGGGAGGCGGAGCATGGAACGAGCGCGTTCCTCGGATGGGCGAGTCGGGGTCCCGAGCAGCAACCCACCCGCATCACCGGCTGGAAGGAGTTCGGGGAGGTCTTCGGACCAGAGGTGGAAGGGGGCTTCATGGCCCAGTCCGTCAAGGGGTTCTTCGAGAACGGCGGGCGTTCCGCCTTCGTCGTCCGGCTCCCCGGGCGTCCTGGGCCCGGACAGTTGTCCTCGCTGGTCGGCGATCCCCGGGACCGGACCGGACTCTGCTCGCTCGAGCCCCTCGACGACGTCTCGCTGGTGGTGCTGCCCGACCTCGTCGCCGCATCCCATGACGGAAGCGACGACCTGGCGGAGGTTCGAGCCGGCCAGACCGCAGCCATCGCTCACTGCGAGCTGATGAGGGATCGGGTGGCCCTTCTCGACAGTCCGCCCGGTCTCGGTCCGCAGGTCGTACGGGCCTGGCGGAGGGATATCGCGGCATACGACTCGACGTACGCGGCGATGCTGTGGCCGTGGCTGCATACGTCTGCGCCGCAACGATCGGAACCGATCCCGCCGAGCGGACACGTGGCCGGCCTGATGGCGGGGTTCGATCACCGAGTCGGGCCGGAGCAATCCCCGGTCGAGCGAACCATCCGGGGCGTCGCAGGCGTGGCGTTCGAGTCGACAACCATCGAACTCGAGGTACTGACCCCGATCGGGGTGAACGCCCTCGTCGGCACGCCCGACAGCGGGGTCGTCCTCCACAGCGCGAGGACCTTGAGCAGTGACGCGCCGTGGCGTCAGCTGGCGTCTCGGCGCGTGATGGCATTCCTCGGCCGCAATCTGACCCGGCGCACCAGGTGGGCGCTCGCCGAGCGGCCGGACGATCGAGCCGTATGGGCTGAGCTGGCGCACGACGTCGATGGGTTGCTGCGATTGATGTGGCATGCCGGTTCATTGGACGGTGAGCGAGCGGAGGACGCCTTCGCCGTGCAATGCGACGAGGAGATCAACGGGCTGTGGGATCAGCCCGGGAGGATCACGCTCGAGGCCTGGGCCCGGATCCCGGGAACGGGCGTCGCGTCGTTCCGCGTCCTGTGGGTCACCGCCTAGCTGCGCCGCTCGTCGACCTACCCTTCACACCGTGATCGCGTCACTCGTGAGCAGTCCCCGCTCGACCAGGCCGAAGACCGCAGCCATCGATCCGATGTCGAGCAGTGCGGCCACGGCCACGTCCCGCGCAGGCGCCGGGCCCGACAGCACCTCCAGCAACGCCGGCACGGCCTCGGGTCCCATGGTCGAAAGTGCGGATCGAATGTCCTGGCGTATCGAGGAATCCGCCGCTGCGTCCAGCAGGTCGGGTATGGCGTCCGGACCGATCGCGGCGAGCAGGTCGGCTGCGGCGCCTCGCCGGGTCGCTTCGCCGTCGCGGAACTCTGCGATGAGGGGTGGCACCGCCACACGGCCGAGCGCCTGGACGGCGAGCCTCGCCGAGCGCTGGACGAGGCGGCTCGGGTCCACCGCCAGTCCGATCAGCGGGCCGACGCCCTCGACCCCCAGCGTTCCGAGCTTGCCGGCCGCGCGCCAACGCTCATCGGCGTCCCCCGCCGCCAGCTGGAGCAGGACCTCGACTCGGTCCCGGCCTTCCGTCCCCTCCAGGATGCCCGCCGCGACCGAACGAACGCGGCTGTCGGTGTCAGCGAGCAGGGGAAGGAGGGCCGATGAGTCGACGGGCTTCGAACGTCCGATGGCGCCGACCGCTGCGAGGCGCACCTCGGCGTCCGCATGACGCAGCAGCGGCTTGACCGAGCTCGCGGCGGGTGTGCCGATGCGCGCGAGCGCGGACGAAGCGACACCCCGCACCTCGGGGCTCGGACTGCTCAGGCAACGGACCAGGCCGGGGATGGACGCCGGGCTCAGTTCGACCAGGCGATCCGCGACGGTCTGCCGGGCATGGGCCATCGTCGACTCATCCTCGAGCCGGGCGAGGAGCCGGAGGTGCTCCGGCTGGAGGAATTCCTCGACGACGGCGTCGAAGACGGGGTGGAGCACTGCCCTCGCCCGGACCACGGCATCGAGTCGCTCCTGCTGCCACAGATAGCTCTCGTCGCGTCCGCTGGCCTGCCATTCCGCCGCGGCGATGTTGACACGACGGATCAGCTGGAGGTCGGCGCGGATGCCCTCCAGCCAGTCCGCCAGCAGGGGCCAGCGCGAGAAGAGCGCCTCGTGCGCCACCGAGACGACCGGGCGGCCGTCCTCGCCCCCGCTCACCTCGAGCAGCCGCGCCTCCGTCAGAGCGTCCACCAGGGCACGCTCGGCGGGGGACTGGACGGCGCGGTCGAGCTCGCATCTTCGCCTCGTGAAGTTGCCCCCTTCAGCCACGTCGACGAGTCGGCCGAAGACGTCTCGGAAGGTGTCGCGCACGTCCGCCGTCAGGGCCGAGAATGCTTCGTGAGCGCGGGCGCCGATGGCACCGGACACCCCGCCGAGACCCTCGTATGCCCGAGCCGTCAGGCGACCGGAGTCATCGCGGAGCCGGTAGAGCTCATCGAGGGTGTAGGCGAGCAGCGGCAGGGACCCGGAGGTGCGGCCGGCATCGGCGAGGATCCGTGCGGGAAGCCCCGGGTCGAATTCCAGACCCGCACGGGCGGCCGGTCTGACGATCATGTCCAGGAGTTCGTCGGTTGGAGCGGCGAGTGGGAGGTGACCCTGCGTCAAGAGCCGGGCGAGCCCGGGGAGGTCCAGGCAGGCGGCGTAGAAGTCGGAGCGCACCGTGATCACGACGCGAGCGGTGCCCGTCCTGCTGAGCTCCGCAAGGGCTTCGATGAACGGCTGCCGATACCGCTCGTCGACCAACGTGAACAGTTCCTCGAACTGATCCACGACCATCAGGGCCGACGCAGCTCGACCGAGCGCCGTCGCCCGGGCCCCGACGAGTGGGGAGACGGCATCTGGTTCCGCCCTGAGACGCTCTGCGAGCCTCCGCACCGAGGTGCTCGTCCCGGGAGCGAGTCGCTGGGCGAGCACCAGGAAGGGATCCGGCCCCATTTCCGCGGGCGTGAGGAACAGGCCGGTCCATTGGTTCAGGCGCGGCTCGAACGCCGGAAGCCACCACCGGTCGCTTCCCTCGACTGCACCGGCGGCCAGTCGTGGGATCAGTCCCGCCCCGACGAGGGAGGACTTGCCCGAGCCGCTCGCGCCCACCACGGCGACGAAGCTCTCCCCGGCGATACGGTCCACGAGTTCATCGGTCTGCTGTCCGCGGCCGAAGAAGATCGGTTCGTCGACCGATGTGAACGACCTCAAACCGGGAAACGGAGATCCCGACCACAGCTGCGGCTCGACGTGGTCGCCGGCGCCGTCGCCGCCGGGACCGACCAGGCGGAACACGAGCTCGCGGAGGTGGGCCTCGAGGAGCTTCCGAAACGCGTCCGGGGAGGAGTACTCGTTGACGCCGGAGAGGATCGAGCCGGTCGAATCGTCGACCATCCGCCCGAAGAACGCCTCGACCGACGCGAGCTGGTCGGCTCGTTCCGTGGCATCCGGCGCCGCCAGGTCGTAGACGACGGGAGACCGCCGTCGATAGACCAGCACCGCGGGCCGTCCTGTCTCTCGCGAAGCTCCGACGGCATCCTCGAACTCCCACTCCGTCCCGGACGCGTACGGCGAACCATCGGCCCGGACGAATGCGCTGGCGGGTATCGGCGTGCCCATGCGACCCCAGAGGATCACGATGACGATGTCGCACTCGCTCGGGCGGGGGATGGCGTCGTTGACGGAGAGCTGCGGCGTCTGCGTCGCGAGCATCGGGACCGCGATCCGCCCGACATCCCACGCGATCACCTCGAACGAGACGCGACCACGCAGGAACGGGTCGTACATCAGTTGGTCGATCGCGCTGCGCGCGAGGAGGCGCTCCTCTGCCACGTCGCCCGGCGACGAGATGAAGACCCGCAGCACCCGTGTGGTCTCCGACATGTCGATCACCCCTTGCCACCATTATGCAAACGCCCAGTCAGCCGCGGCGGGCCGGATGGGGCGCTCGACGTCGACGGAGGGCGGCGGCGCGAGCGGGCGTCATGTCGCCGCGCTCGCCGACGCCGGCCCGGCAGGTGCGAGCATGGGGGGATGACGCAGCATCCACCGGCGCTCGTGGGCATCTCGCACGGCACGTCGTCCGAGGAGGGCCGTCGTTCCGTGCGTGGTCTGCACGACGCCGTGGCCGCGGCGATGTCGCAGCGGCATCCGCATGCCCCGCCGTCGGTGCGGCTCGGACACGTCGACGTCGAGCAGCCCGACGTGCCCGCCACGCTCGCCTCGCTCGCACCGGGCGAGCCCGCGGTCGTGGTGCCGCTGCTGCTCTCGGCCGGATACCACGTGCACGTCGACCTCACGGAGGCCGTCGAGGCCGAGGCGGCCCGCCCGACGGTGCTCGCCGGAGCCCTCGGACCCGACGACCGGCTCGCGGCGGTGCTGCTGCGACGGCTCGGCGAGGCGGGCCTGCGCGACGACGACCGCATCGTGCTCGCGGTAGCGGGATCGAGCGATCGCCGTGCCGTCGAAGACTGCCGGCACATGGCCGCCCGGCTCGCCGCGGCCGCTGATCGCGACGTGTCGCTGGGCTTCCTCTCCGCGGCCGAGCCGCGCCTTCCCGCCGCGATCGATGCGGCCCGATCGGATGCCGCCGCCGACGGCGGCCGTGTGGTGGTGGCGAACTACCTGCTCGCGCCCGGCTTCTTCGACGACCTCGCCCGCGCGGCGGGCGCCGACGTCACGGCGCGCCCGCTGCTCGTGCCCGACGAGCCGGCGCCACGGGAACTCGTCGAGGTCGTGCTCGACCGATACGACGCGGCATCCGGCCGCTTCGGCTGAACCGCCGCCGGCGCCGCCGTCACCCGCCCTGGCGCGCGATGTCCCGCAACGCCTCGAGGTGTCGGGCGAACGCATCCCGGCCGTCCGGCGTCAGCCGCAGCCAGGTGCGCGGACGCTTGCCCGCGTACCCCTTCAGCACCGAGACGTACCCGGCGTTCTCGAGCACGGCGACCTGCTTGCTCAGCACCGAGTCGCTCACCTCGACGGTGTCGCGCACGAATGCGAACTCGGCCATCTCGCTCGCCGAGAGCGTCGCGACGATCGAGAACCGCACGGCATGCAGCAGCGGCTGCTCGAGACGATGTCGCGGGTGCTCGCCGCCGTCGCCGCGTGCACCCGGGCCGGGCGCCGTGCTCACTCCCTGACCTCGAGCGCGATGCCGACCATGAGCGGCACGGCGCTCACGACGGCGATCGGGAGCCAGAACCACAGCTGCCCGGGGAAGAGCGGGAGTCCGACGCCCAGTGCGACTCCGAGGACGAGCAGCCAGACGAGCACCGCGCGCCACCACCGGCGCAGCTGCGCCCGGGCGCCTGTGACGTCCGTCGAGAAGAACAGCGCGGTCACGCTCACGACCGCGGTGCCGAGCAGTCCGGAGAGCATGGCGATCCAGTCCCATTCCCTCCCCGCCGCGCCGACGCCCGTGAGGTAGAAGGCGCTGGCCACCGCGGTCCCGGCGAGCCAGGAGACGACGTTCTGCGACGTGCGTGCGCGGACGAGGGTCGCGATGCGCTCGGCGTCGGCGAGGGACCGCGCCGCGTCCGATCCGGTGGGTTCGCTCATGGCGGCCTCCTTTCACTTTCCATTTTGGCAACTACTTTCCACAGGGTCAAGCGAACGTGAGGAGGATTCGCGTCGCGAGCGCCCCCGTCGCGCGGCGCCGCGTTTGTCAAGGCTGTGACGCAATGCGGCGAACTGCGACGAGACGTGACGTCACGTGACGGGCGGCGGCGTCACGAACGTGCCGCCGCCGCGAGCCTCGCCTAGCTTCGACCGCACACGAGCATCGCGCACCAGCGCCGGCCCAGGAAGGAGGACGCCCGTGACCACCCCGACGACGACGGATGACGCGCCCGCACGATCGACCCCCGCCGGGCGGCCCGCCGGTGCCGAGCACCGGGCCCGGCCCGAGCGCCCGGCCGCAGCGGAGCGCCCGGCCGCAGCGGAGCGCCCCGCCCGTCCCGCCTCCCGTCCGCACGGGCAGTGGAAGGTGGACGGCACCGAGCCGCTGAACGCCAACGAGCAGTGGAAGCAGGAGGACGGCGGCCTCGCCGTTCGCGAGCGCATCGAGCGCATCTACGCCGACGGCGGCTTCGCGTCGATCGACCCGACCGACCTGCACGGCCGCTTCCGCTGGTGGGGCCTCTACACCCAGCGCAAGCCCGGCATCGACGGCGGGCGCACCGCGACGCTCGAACCGCACGAGCTCGAGGACGAGTACTTCATGCTCCGCGTCCGCATCGACGGCGGTCAGCTCAGCACCGAGCAGCTCCGCGTCATCGGCGGCATCTCCACCGAGTTCGGGCGCGACACCGCCGACCTCACCGACCGGCAGAACATCCAGCTGCACTGGATCCGCGTCGAGGACGTGCCCGAGATCTGGCGTCGCCTCGAGGCGGTCGGGCTCGGCACGACCGAGGCGTGCGGCGACGTGCCCCGGGTCGTGCTCGGCTCGCCGGTCGCGGGCATCGCCGCCGATGAGCTCATCGACCCCACGCCGCAGATCGACGAGATCACGAGCCGGTTCATCGGCGACGAGTCGCTCGCGAACCTGCCGCGCAAGTTCAAGTCGGCGCTCACCGGCCACCCCAGCCAGGACGTCGTGCACGAGATCAACGACGTCGCGTTCGTCGCCGTCGAGCACCCCGAGCTGGGCATCGGCTACGACCTCTGGGTCGGCGGCGGCCTCTCCACGGCGCCGCGCCTCGCGGAGCGGCTCGGCGTGTTCGTCGCGCCCGAGCGCGTCGCCGAGGCCTGGCACGGCGTGGCGCAGATCTTCCGCGACTACGGCTACCGGCGCCTGCGCAACAAGGCCCGCCTGAAGTTCCTGCTCGCCGACTGGGGCACGGCGAAGTTCCGCGAGGTGCTCGAGACCGAGTACCTCGGCGAGGCGCTGCCCGACGGGCCGGCGGCGCCGACCCCGGCGACGCCCGGTGATCACGTCGGCGTGCACCGGCAGAAGGACGGCCGGTTCTACGTCGGCGCGACGCCCATCGTCGGGCGGGTCTCCGGCCCGATCCTGACGCGCCTCGCCGACCTCGTCGAGTCCCACGGATCGACGCGACTGCGCACCACGCCGCACCAGAAGGTCGTCATCCTCGACATCCCCGAGGACCGCGTCGAGTCGCTCATCGCCGGCCTCGACGAGCTCGGGCTGTCGGCCCGGCCGAGCCTCATCCGCCGCGGCACGATCGCGTGCACGGGCATCGAGTTCTGCAAGCTCGCCATCGTCGAGACGAAGGCGTACGCGACGGCCGCGGTGCTCGACCTCGAGGAGCGGCTCGCCGCCTTCGACCTGCCGCACCCGATCAGCCTGCACGTCAACGGCTGCCCGAACTCGTGCGCGCGCATCCAGACCGCCGACATCGGGCTCAAGGGCCAACTCGTCACCATCGACGGCGAGCAGGTGCCCGGCTACCAGGTGCACCTCGGCGGCGGACTGGCCTCGCTCGACCGAGACGAGGCCGGCCTCGGCCGCACCGTGCGCGGACTCAAGGTGAGCGCCGACGGCATCGCCGACTACGTCGAGCGGGTCGTCACCCGATTCCTCGACGAGCGCGACGTCGCCGCCGACGAGACGTTCGCCCAGTGGGCGCACCGTGCCGACGAGGAGGCCCTCCGATGAGCGTGTCCCTCGCGCCCCGCGCGACGACCCTGCGGTCGCACGAAGAGTTGCACGCCCTCGCCGAGGCGGGCGACGCCGAGCTCGGAAGCTTCAGCGACCATGAGGCATCCGCCGCCGAGGTCGTCGCGTGGGTCGCCCGCAACTTCTCGACGGATGCCGCGGCGGTCGCCTGCTCGATGGCCGATGCCGTGCTGCCGCACGTCGTCGCGGCCGAGCTCCCGGGCGTCGACGTGCTGTTCCTCGACACGGGGTACCACTTCACCGAGACCTACGTGACGCGCGACGAGGTCGCCCGCGCCCTCGACGTGCGCATCGTCGACGTGCTGCCCGAGCAGACCGTGGCCCAGCAGGACGCGGAGTTCGGCGTACAGCTCTTCGCCCGCGACCCCGGCCTCTGCTGCGCACGACGCAAGGTGGCGCCCCTCCAGGGCGCGCTCGGCGGCTACGAGGTGTGGTTCACGGGCGTGCGCCGCGAGGAGGCGCCGACTCGCACCAACACGCCGCTCGTGCAGTGGGACGAGCGCAACGGGCTCGTGAAGGTGAACCCCCTCGCGGCCTGGACCTTCGACGACCTCCTCGACCACGCGGGGGCCCACCAGGTGCCCGTGAACCTCCTGATGTCGCACGGCTACCCCTCGATCGGCTGCGAGCCGTGCACGAAGCCCGTCGCGGCGGGGGAGGATCCGAGGTCGGGCCGCTGGGCCGGCCTCGCCAAGACGGAATGCGGGCTGCACCTGTGAGCGAGACCACGATCACGACGCCCGTCGAGTCCCGGGCGAGCCTCTCGACCCTCGACACGCTCGAGTCGGAGTCGATCCACGTCATCCGCGAGGTCGTCGCCGAGTTCGAGCGGCCCGTGCTGCTGTTCTCGGGCGGCAAGGACTCGGTGGTCGTGCTCCACCTGGCCGCGAAGGCGTTCTGGCCCGCGAAGGTGCCGTTCCCGGTGCTGCACGTCGACACGGGGCACAACTTCCCCGAGGTGATCGACTTCCGCGATCGCACGGTCGAGCGCCTGGGCCTGCGCCTCGAGGTCGCCGCCGTGCAGGACTACCTCGACGACGGCCGCCTGCAGGAGCGCGCCGACGGCACGCGCAACCCGCTGCAGACGCAGCCCCTGCTCGACGCGATCGCCGCCGGCCGCCATGACGCGGTCTTCGGCGGCGCCCGTCGCGACGAGGACAAGGCCCGCGCGAAGGAGCGCATCCTGTCGCTCCGCGACGAGTTCGGGCAGTGGGACCCGCGCAACCAGCGCCCCGAGCTCTGGGACCTCTACAACGGGCGCCACACCGTCGGCCAGCACGTGCGCGCGTTCCCGATCTCGAACTGGACCGAGCTCGACGTGTGGCGCTACATCGAGCGCGAGGGCATCGAGCTCCCGCCGCTGTACTACGCGCACGAGCGCGAGGTGTTCCGCCGCGACGGCATGTGGCGCGCGGTCTCCGAGGTGTCGCCCGCCCGCGCCGGCGAGGCCGTCGAGCGCCGCACCGTGCGGTACCGCACCGTCGGCGACATGAGCTGCACCGGGGCCGTCGAGTCGGACGCGGCATCCGTGGCCGACGTGGTGCGCGAGGTCGCGACCTCGACGCTCACCGAGCGCGGCGCGACCCGAGCCGACGACCGCATCTCCGAGGCCGCCATGGAGGACCGCAAGAAGGACGGGTACTTCTGATGAGCGACGCACTCTTCCGCTTCGCGACCGCCGGCTCCGTCGACGACGGCAAGTCGACCCTCGTGGGCCGCCTGCTGCACGACTCGAAGGCGATCCTCGCCGACCAGCTCGAGTCGGTCGCCCGCACGTCAGCCGAGCGCGGCTTCGGCGGCGAGCCGGGTGCGATCGACTTCGCACTGCTCACCGACGGACTGCGTGCCGAGCGCGAGCAGGGCATCACCATCGACGTCGCCTACCGCTACTTCTCGACCGGGCGCCGGTCGTTCATCCTCGCCGACTGCCCCGGCCACGTGCAGTACACGCGCAACATGGTCACCGGCGCGACCACGGCCGACGCGGTCGTCGTGCTCGTCGACGCGCGCAACGGCGTGCTCGAGCAGACCCGCCGCCACCTCGCCGTGGTGCAGCTGCTGCGCGTGCCGCACGTCATCGTCGCGGTGAACAAGATCGACCTGCTCGGGTACTCCGAGGCGGCGTTCACGTCGGTGGCCGACGAGGTCACGACACTCGCAGGCGAGCTCGGGCTGCACGACGCGCACGTCATCCCGGTCTCCGCCCTCGCGGGCGACAACGTGGTCGAGCGCTCGGCGAACACGCCCTGGTACGCCGGCCCGAGCCTCCTCGAGCTCCTCGAGACGCTGCCGTCGCTCGATGAGCTCGAGACCGAGCTCGAGGCGCTCCGGATGCCGGTGCAGCTCGTCATCCGGCCGCAGGGCTCGCTCGCGCACGACGTCGACGACGCGGAGCGGTTCCGCGACTACCGCGCCTTCGCGGGTCGCATCGCCTCGGGCACGGTCCGCGTCGGCGACCGCGTGCAGGTCTTCCCCGGCGGAGCGACCACGACGGTCGCCGGCATCGACGCCGGGCCGCGCGAGCTCGACGCGGCCTCCGCGCCGCAGTCGGTGTCGCTGCGCCTGGCCGACCAGCTCGATGCGGCCCGTGGCGCGGTCGTCGTCGCGGCGGGCGCGCTGCCCGAGCCCCGCCGCGAACTGGATGCCGCGCTCTTCTGGCTCGGCAACCAGCCGCTGCGTCCCGGCGCCCGCGTGCTCGTGAAGTCGGGCACCACGACGGTGCAGGCGCTCGTTGCCGAGGTCGTCGGCCGCCGCGATCTCGACTCGCTCGCCCTCGGGCCCGCCGACGGCCTCGAGATCAACGACATCGGCCAGGTGCGCGTGCGCCTCGCGGCCGACCTTCCCGTCGAGGAGTACGCCGCGCACCGCCGCGCCGGCGCCTTCCTCGTCATCGACCCGCAGTCGGGCGCCACGCTCGCTGCCGGGATCGTCACCGCACCGGTGACGCCCGCCACCGGCGACGCCGGCAGCATCAGCACCACCCGCACGACCACCGACACCGAAGGAGTAGCAGCATGACCGCAACATCACGCGTCCGTTCCCGCCTCGGCCTGGTCGCGGGCATGATGCTCGCGGCGGCCATCGTCACCACCGCGGTGCTCGCGCTCAGCGGCTGCGCGCCGCAGTCGGCGGCGGGCCAGACGGCAGCAGCGGATGCCGCGGCCACGACCGAGCCCGCGGCCGAATTGCGCCTCGGCTACTTCGCGAACGTCACCCACGCGCCGGCCCTCGTGGGCCTGGAGGAGGGCCTCTTCGCCGACGCGCTCGGCGACACCGAGCTGACGACGCAGGTCTTCAACGCCGGGCCGGCGGCCATCGAGGCACTCACGGCCGGAGCGATCGACGCCACCTACATCGGGCCGAACCCGTCGATCAACACGTTCATCCAGTCGGGCGGGCAGTCGGCGCACATCGTCGCGGGGGCGGCCACCGGCGGCGCGGCGCTCGTCGTGCGCGAGGGCATCGACTCGGCGAAGGACCTCGCGGGCACCACCCTCGCGACGCCGCAGCTCGGCAACACGCAGGACGTCGCCCTGCGATCGTGGCTCGCCGACGAGGGCTACGAGACCGACACCACCGGCGGCGGCGACGTGCACATCACGCCCACCGAGAACGCCCAGACCCTCACGCTCTTCCAGCAGGGCGGCCTCGACGGCGCCTGGCTGCCCGAGCCGTGGGTGTCCCGACTCCTCGCCGACGGCGGTCGCGGTGCGCACGTGCTCGTCGACGAGGCCGACCTCTGGGAGGACGGCGCGTTCCCGACGACGGTGCTGCTCGTGCGCGCCGAGTTCCTCGCCGAGCACCCCGAGACGGTCGAGGCGCTGCTCGAGGGCCACGTGGCATCCGTCGCCTGGCTCGACGAGCACGCCGACGAGGCCTCGACGGTCATCAACTCGGTCATCGAGAAGGACACGGGCAAGCCGCTCGCCGACGAGGTCATCACGCGCGCCCTCGAGCACGTCACCTTCTCGGTCGACCCGCACGCCGAGACGTTCGAGACCCTCGTCGAGAACGGCCTCGAGGCGGGCACGCAGAAGGACGGCTCGATCGACGGGCTGTTCGACCTGCGACTGCTGAACACGCTGCTCGAGGCCGACGACGGCGAGCCGGTCTCGGCCGGCGGCCTCGGCGAGGAGTAGGAGCCACCATGAGCGGGCAGACGGCCATCCGCATCGACCGGCTCGGCAAGCGCTTCGGCGCGGGTCCGCTGGTGCTCGACGACGTGAACCTGTCGATCGAGACGGGTGAGTTCGTCTGCCTGCTCGGCGCCTCCGGCTGCGGCAAGTCGACCCTCCTCAACCTCATCGCCGGTCTCGACCGGCCGACGACCGGCTCGATCGACGTGCCCGCCGAGGGCGCGGCCGTGATGTTCCAGGAATCGGCGCTCATGCCATGGCTCACCGCTCGGCAGAACGTCGAGCTCGCGCTGCGCCTCCGGGGCGTCGCCCGAACGGCCCGTCGCACCGAGGCGCTCGAGCTCCTCGACGTCGTCAACCTCGCGGATGCCGCGGAGAAGCGCCCGCACGAGCTCTCGGGCGGCATGCGCCAGCGCGTCGCCCTCGCACGCGCCCTCGCGCAGGACCGTCCCGTGCTGCTGATGGACGAGCCGTTCGCCGCGCTGGACGCCATCACGCGCGACCTGCTGCACGAGGAGCTCGAGCGCGTCTGGCGCCGCACCGGCCGCACGATCGTCTTCGTCACCCACAACGTGCGCGAGGCCGCCCGCCTCGGCCAGCGCGTCGTGCTGCTGTCGAGCCGGCCCGGACGGGTCGCCGGGGAGTGGCGCATCGACACGACCGAGCGGCGCCGCATCGAGTCGCCCGAGGTCGCGGCGCTCTCGATCGAGATCACCGAGCAGCTTCGGAAGGAGATCCGCCGAAATGCCGCATGACGCCACCCTCCTCGACGAGCGCGACGCGGCCGCCCGCGCGGCGGCCGCCGACCTCGCACGCACGCCCGAGGCATCCGCGCGCACCGCCGACCACGGCCACGACGACCTGCGCAGCCTCGAGGCCGGCCTCGACCGCCTGCAGACCTCGCCCGACCGCGCACCGAGCGCGTGGCGCCGCTTCACCACGAGCGTCCTGCCGCCGATCCTCTTCGTGGTCGCGCTCATCGCCGCGTGGCAGCTCTACGTGGTCATCGCACAGCCGCGTCCCGACATCGTGCCCGGCCCCGTCGACGTGTTCAACGCGATCGTGCTCGGCTGGGAGTCGGGCCGGTTGCAGTTGGCCGTCATCACCAGCCTCGAGCGGGGCGTCGTCGGCTTCCTCATCGCGGTGATCGTGGGCACGCCCCTCGGGCTGCTGCTCGCCGAGGTGAAGCCGCTGCGCCGCGCCGTCGGTCCGATCATCTCGGGCCTGCAGGTGCTGCCGTCGGTGGCGTGGGTTCCCGCTGCGATCCTCTGGTTCGGGCTGACGGATGCCACGGTGTACTTCGTCGTGCTCATGGGCGCGGTGCCCTCGATCGTGAACGGCCTCATCTCCGGCGTCGAGCAGGTGCCGCCGCAACTGCGCCGGGTGGGCACCGTGCTCGGAGCCAACCGCACGCGGCTCGCAACCCTCATCGTGCTCCCCGCCGCGCTGCCCGGCTACGTCGCCGGCCTCAAGCAGGGCTGGGCGTTCTCGTGGCGGTCGCTGATGGCGGCGGAGATCATCGCCATGGGCGGCACGATCGGCTTCGGACTCGGGTCGATGCTGCAGCAGAGCCGGGAGCTCGCCGACATCGGCGGCGTGCTCGCGACCGTGCTGGTGATCCTCGTCATCGGCATCCTGATCGAGCTCGCCTTCTTCGCCCCCCTTGAGCGCCGGATGCTGCGCCGCCGCGGCCTGCTCCAGGGAGGCACGCGATGACCGCGCCGACGAACAGCCGAGGCGCCGGACACGTCACCCTCGTCGGCGCCGGACCCGGCGACCCCGGCCTCCTCACGCTTCGCGGGCTCCGCGCACTGGAGGCGGCCGACGTGATCGTCGCCGACCGGCTCGGGGCGCGCGGCGTGCTCGACGGGCTCGCCGCCGAGGGCGTGGTGCTGCGCGCCGAGGTCGTCGACGTCGGCAAACTGCCCGGCCACCACGTCGTGCCGCAGGATGCGATCAACGAGCTGCTCGTCTCCCTCGCCCGTGACGGCCGGCGCGTCGTGCGCCTCAAGGGCGGCGATCCGTTCATCTTCGGCCGCGGCGGTGAGGAGGTCGCGTTCTGCCGCGATGCCGGCGTCGAGGTCGAGGTCGTCCCGGGGATCACGAGCGCCATCTCGGTGCCGGCGATCGCGGGGATCCCGCTCACGCACCGCGGGCTCGCCACCACGTTCACCGTCGTCACCGGCCACGACCAGATCCAGTCCCTCGGCGGCGGGCGCGACCACACCGTCGTGCTGCTGATGGGCATCGGCACGCTCGCGAACTCCGCGATCACCCTCGCCCGCGGCGAGCGCGGCGGCGAATGCCCCGTGGCGATCATCGAGGACGGCTACGGGCCACGCCAGCGCGTCACCGTCGGCACGCTCGACACGATCGCACTGCAGGCGGCGCGACGCGGCATCCGCTCGCCCGCGGTCGTCGTCGTCGGCGACGTGGTGGCCCTCAGCCCCTATGCCCCCGAGGCGATCGGCGGGCACGCCGAAGCGCCCCGGCACGCCCTCTGAACCCGAGTCCCCCGGTCCACCCACCGAAAGGCCCCGCAGCAATGACCCGTCCCCTCCGCGTCGCGATCGTCGGCGCCGGCCCCGCCGGCATCTACGCCGGCAACATCCTCAACCGCCAGCTGACCGAGGCCGGCGGCGAGGTCGCGATCGACCTGTTCGAGTCGCTCCCGGCGCCCTACGGCCTGATCAGGTACGGCGTGGCACCCGACCACCCGCGCATCAAGGGCATCGTCAACTCGCTGCACGAGATGCTCGACGCGGGCACCATCCGGCTGATCGGCAACGTCGAGGTCGGCCGCGACGTGACGGTCGACGAGCTGCGCGAGCGCTACGACGCCGTGGTCTTCGCCACCGGCGCCCTGCGCGACGCCCCCCTCGACATCCCCGGCATCGACCTCGCGGGGTCCTACGGCGCCGCCGACCTCGTGGCCTGGTACGACGGGCACCCCGACGTCCCCCGCGAGTGGCCGCTCGAGGCGGAGCAGATCGCCGTCATCGGCAACGGCAACGTCGCGCTCGACGTCGCCCGCGTGCTCGCCAAGCACCCGAAGGACCTGCTCTCCACCGACATCCCGGCGAACGTCGTGGCCGGCCTCGAGGCGTCGCCCGTGACCGACGTGCACGTGTTCGGCCGCCGCGGCCCCACCCACGTGAAGTTCACCCCCATCGAGCTGCGCGAGCTCGGCGAGGTGCCCGACGTCGACGTGATCGTGTACGACGACGACTTCGAGCGCGCGGCCGGCGACCCGCACGCCGACCAGCTGCTCGCGTCGAACAACCAGGTGAAGGTCATGACCCGCACGCTGAACGGCTGGCGCAAGCCCGCCGACTGGGAGCCGACGGCGTCGCGCCGCCTGCACCTGCACTTCCTGCACGCACCGGTCGAGGTGCTCGGCGACGGGCGCGTCGAGGGCGTGCGGTTCGAGCGCACGCGTCCGGTGGGCGACGGCTCCGTCGTGGGCACGGGCGAGTTCGTCGACGTGCCCGTACAGGCGGTCTACCGCGCGGTCGGGTACGCGAGCTCGCCCCTGCCCGGCGTGCCGTTCGACGAGCGCGCGGCCGTGATCCCGAACGGCGGCGGCCGGGTCACGGATGCCACGGGCGCCCCGCTTCCCGGCGTGTACGCCACCGGCTGGATCAAGCGCGGCCCCGTCGGCCTCATCGGCCACACCAAGGGCGACGCGCTCGAGACCATCACGAACCTGCTCGCGGATGCCTCCGCCGGCGCGCTGCCCGCACCGGTCGTCTCGGCGGGGCCCGACGGCGACGAGGTGCTCGAGCTGCTCGAGGCCCGCGGCATCCGCTTCACGACCTGGGCCGGATGGCTCGAGCTCGATGCGCACGAGCGCGGCCTCGGCGAGGCGTGGGAGCCGGTGGATGCGGCGCACGCCGACATCGTGCGCGAGCGTGTGAAGGTCGTGCCCCGCGACGAGCAGGTGGAGATCTCCCGCGCCGGCGCCCTGGTCGGGTCGTGACGTACGTCATCGCGCTGCCGTGCGTCGACGTCAAGGACCGCGCCTGCATCGACGAATGCCCCGTCGACTGCATCTACGAGGGTGAACGCTCGCTCTACATCCACCCCGACGAGTGCGTCGACTGCGGCGCGTGCGAGCCCGTCTGCCCGGTCGAGGCGATCTACTACGAGGACGACCTCCCCGAGGAGTGGGCCGACTACTACACGGCCAACGTCGAGTTCTTCGACGAGGTCGGCTCGCCCGGCGGCGCGGCCAAGGTCGGGGCGCTCAGCTTCGATCACCCGGTCGTGGCGGCGCTGCCGCCGCAGGGCGAGGCGGAGCGGGCGTGAGGAACGTGCGTGAGGAGCGGAGGCAGCGCTGCTGTCAAGGCGACGCGCCTCGAACCACACCGTCTACGCATCGCCCGTAGTCTATGGACATGACCAGCGACGGGGAGTCACCATCTGTCGATCCCCGCCGTCGCCGAGGGGCGCTGGCACTCGGCATCGCGCTCGGCATCGTCGTATTCTCGCTGGTCATCGGCGCGCAACTCGCGGGGGTGCTGTCGGGGTGGCCGCTGATCACGCTGGGCGTGCTCGCCGCACTCGCCGTCCCTTCGTCGCGAGAGGTGAGCCGCCGCGTCTTCTACGTCGGCTGCATCGCGCTCGGGTGGGCAACGCTCGTGTGGTGGCTGCCGCTCCCGGTACCCGGAGTGTCGCGGCTCGGCGTCGTGGTGGCCGCGACCCTTGCGGTGCTCGTCACGATGACGGTCGCGCGACGCATCGATCTCCGCACCCTGGTTCCACGGTTCCGGCTTGCCGACGCGCTCGTCATCGCGGCCGGAGCATTCACCGCTTGGATGGTCGCGCCGCTGTTCGCCGTCGTGAACGGTGAGGCGGGGTTGCGTGTGCTCCGACTGGGGTGGGACTATGCCGCGCACTTCAACATGACCGAGATGATCCGGCGCACGGGCTCGTTGGTGGAACTGGCGTCGCCCGGACCCTTCGGCACCTGGGCGTTCTCCGATTACCCCAAGGGATTCCATGCGGTCGCGGCATCCGTCATGGATGCGCTAGTGGGTCCGGCGATCTCCACGCATGGCGCCGAGCTGGTCGGGTTCGTCCATGCCACGGCACTGGTCGCCATCGCCGCCGTGACGGTGGTGACCGCCGGCCTCGTGTCGCTTCCGCAGCTCCGCCGGCGCCCACTCCTCGCGGGGTTGCTCGTCGCCCTCGTGACCCTGGCACTGACCTGCGGGCCAGGAGGGGGAGACCTCCTCCACTTCGGATTCCCGAACTTCCTGCTCGCGACGGCGCAGCTGGCGTGCGTTCCCCTCGTCGTCATTCCGATGAGCCGGATAGGGCCGGTGGCGCCGCTGCTCGCGCTCTCCGGAATCCTCGTCGGCGTCGCCCACAACTGGGCGCTGCTGCTCGCCATCGCGTTCGCGGGCATCGTACCGATCCTCCTTCCGCTGCGCCGGCATCGGTGGCCCGCGTCGACCGCCGGCTGGATCCGCCTCGGCGGCGTCGTCGGCGCGACGCTGGTCGGTGGCGTCGCGGCATGGTCGATGCTGACTGGAAGCGGCGTCGATGAGGCACTCGGTGGGAGGCTCCTGGTCGACGGTGGGTTCGTCGGCGGCTCGCTCAGCGAGATCCTGCTCCCACCGATCATCGCGATCGTCGGAAGCGTGACCCTGGCCTGGGTGGCCGTCCGACGCGCCGAGCACCGGCGAGGGTTCGTCGTGAGAGCTTCGGCCCAGGGGCTCGTACCCATCACGGGATTGATGCTGCTCGTCTGGGTGGCGGTGCTCCACCTCACCCAGACCGACGGCCTGGGGTACTACTTCTACAAGCTCGCCGCCGGCGTCCAGTTGACGTCCGTGGTGCTGGTGGCTGCCCTGATCGGCGTGCTCGTCCCCCTGGCGCGCACGGGTTCTCGACGCCGGGCGGTCCTCGCCGCTGCAGGCGTCGCCGTCGCCGCACTGCTCGCCACGTCATCGGGCGTGGTCAATGTGACATCCGAGGCGCTCGCCATTCGACGGCCGCCGGGGTTGGAGGCGAGAGCGGCCTGGCTCCGCATCCTCGGATCACCGGACCGGCGCACCGAGGCCGATGTCCGGACCGACGCCAGCGCCGACGAGATTCTCCTGGCAGCCCGGGCGGTGACCGGAGACGCCCCCCATTTCTGGGTGCCCGCTCGGCTCGACGGCTCCACGGCACCGCGGTTGTCGAACCAATGGCTCCTCGCCCTCACCGGCCAATGGTCCGTGTCGTCCGACCGCATCATCATCGGCCTGTGGGGCGACGACCCGGCCCGCTCCGAGCGGCCACGGAATCAGGAAGCAGCGATCCAGCTGATCGAGGAGGCGGAGCCGGAGGCCGTGATCGTCGTCCCGCCCGAGGCGCGCGACCGCATGCGGGATGACGCGTCGTCCACCGATGATCGGATCGTCAGCTGGTGAGCGGGTGGCTGAAGCGGGCGGTCGTCAGCGCGTTGCCCGACCCCGTCGTTCGACCCCTTCGCGAGGTGAAGCGCGGTGTGCTCCTCCAGGTAGAACGGCACGGTCGCCTGCAGCGTCGCATCAACCGCCGCATCGTGGTCGACGGGCTGCCGCGGCGACGACGTCGCGTCGGATCGGTGTGGGCCGTCTGCCTCGCGAAGAACGAGGAGGACATCATCGTCCACTCGACACGGCACATGCTCGATCAGGGCGTCGACGGCGTCATCGTGGTCGACAACGGGTCGACCGACCGCACAGGCTCCCTGCTCGCGGGCTTGGCCCTCGAAGACGCACGTGTGCACGCCGGCGTCGACGCGGAGCCGGGCTTCTTCCAAGGCATGAAGACCTCGTACCTCGCGCACCTCGCCTGGCGCGCGGGCGCCGACTGGGTGGTGCCGTTCGACGCCGATGAGTTCTGGTACGCACCCGGCACGACGGTCGCAGCCCTGCTTGCACGTCTGCCCGATACCGACCGGGTGTGGGCACATCTCTGGAACGCCTATCCGCTCGCCGAGGACGGGATGCTCGACCTGGCATCAGGGCGGCCAGTCCAGGTCGACCGCCGGCCGACGGCCTGGATGAAGATCGCGTTCCGCGCGAGACGCTGGGTCTGGGTGGGTGAAGGCAACCACGACCTTCGGAGCCGAGGCTCTCGACCGCAACGGGCACTGGACCTGCTGCACTTCTCATGCCGCTCGCTCGATCAGTATTCCCGCAAGGCGCTCGATGGCGTCGCGGCGCTTCACGAGGCGGGTATGGATGAATCGATCGCAACCCACTGGCGGGAGTGGGCGATGCTCACCGACGGCGAGCGTGCCGCACGATGGTCGACCTATGTCAGCGGTGAGGCCAGTGACCTGAGCGGGACATCCGGGCCTGCCGAGCGCGTGGTGGTCCCCGATCCGATGCGGTGGCCCAGCTGGGATCCCGGCCAGCTGCTGGACGACGGCGCCTGAGTCATGGCTGGCGCCGTCTCATCCGGGGGCGGCGTCCGGCACTTCCGCAGCGAACCTCGTGTGCTCCGCGGCCACCTCGGGGTCGGCGATCGGGACGCCGGGCGCCGCGTCAGGCCTCACGTCGCCCCTTGGCTCGGGTGGGGACCTCGTTCGTCGCGTCGTCCGCGCCGAAGGGGAAGGCCGCCGTCTCCGCCGCTTCGCCGTAGGCGAGGATCTCCGCCTCCGGCATTCCGAAGAGGAGGCCCGCGAGCGCGGCCAACGGCGGGATCTCCATGCGGACCATGAGGCGGTAGGCGTCGTCGTCCTTGCCTTGCGGATCGAGGATGTCATCGTCGACAGCGGTGCCCGGGGTGAAGCGGTGCTGCGCCAGCATCGCAACGCGCGCGCGCATCTCCTCGGCCGACCCGGGCATCGTCTGCAGGCCGAGCTGCTCGGCGATCCGACCCGCTTCGCGAATGGTGAAGGTCGACCGAAGGGCCGCGGGCACGAGCCCGAGCACGCTGTCTCGTTGGCGAGCGGATGACACGAGCACCAGATCTGCGGCCCGGATCGCCTCTTCGGAGATCTGCCGAGCTCGGTGCGCCGACCCATCCGCGCCCAGCGCCTCCGCGATCACGCGCGCCCGCGAACCCATCGACGAGCCCTCGGGAGCTCGGAGTCCTGCGCTCGTCACGTCGACCTGTGCCGCCGTCTCATCAGGCAGGTACCAGCCCGACCAGGTGTCGAGCAGTACGGCGCCGAGTGCCGAGCGATTGACGTTGCCAGTGCAAACGACGAGCACGTTGAAGCGGTCGGCGGTCGTCACGTCTTCCCCTCCGGCCCCCGACCTCGAACGTGTCCCACCGGGCGTCTCCGCCGTCACGCGCGTCCCGGGGCGTTGGTCACCGTCGCGATGCGCCGCGCGACCTCGTCGTACACGGTCTCACGTGTCCGTCGTCCCCTCGTCACTCGGCGGCGGACGGCCTCGATCACCTCGTGGTAGAAGGTCGCGTGGGCCTCGGCCACCTCGGCATCGTCGAGCAGCCCCGGCGTCGCCGCGGCGGCCGAGCCCAAGCGCTCGCGGAGTTCCGGGCTCGCGGCCAGGCGTCGAAGTACCTCGGCGAGTCCTCGCGCATCTCGAGCCGGGAACAGGAGCCCGTTCACTTCGTCATGCACCCACTCCGTGGGACCGCCCTCATCTGCGACGACCACGGCGCGACCGGCCGCAAGGTACTGGAGCACGTTCTGGCCGAGCGGCTCGGGACGCGTAGACGCCTGGACCGCGATATCCCACTCCTCGATGAGGGTATCGACGTCGGCGACGTGACCGTGGAAGATGACCCGATCTGCCACACCGAGCTCGACCGCCCTCCCCTTCAGCTCGGCGAGGAAGTCCTCGTGACCGAACGGCGCGGCTCCTGCGAACTCGAGGCATGCATCCACGTCGGCGCACGCCTCGGCGAACGCGTCGAGCAGCACTCCCTGACCTTTCCACGGGTCGATGCGCGCCAGCATGCCGATTCGCAAGGTGCCTTCGGTCCGCATCGGCGGCGTGTCACGAACCCGAATGCCTGAGGCACTCGGGATGACACTCATGAGTGCTTCGGGCTTGACGTACGGGCGTGCGGAGTCGAGCGGGGGATGCGTGTCGCTGATGATACCGTCGGCTCGCGGCAGGATCACGCGTCGCATGAGGAAATGACCGGTGCGACCGAGCGCATCGCGCTCGGTCATGTCGCGCACGTGCACGACGAATGGAACGCGCGAGAACCGCGCGGCGATGGCGCCATAGGCGGCGGCGCGGGCCGTGTTCGCATCGACGACGTCGGCCTCACGGAAGCTCCGGTGCATCCGGGTGGCGATCGCCTGCATCACGAGTCGGGCGCCCGCGAGCACCTGCAGGCTGATTCCGCCCCAGCTCACTCCCGCCGGCTGCCGGACGCCGACCACACGGCATGGGATCTCCGGCGGCAGTGCCTCGTATACCCCCAAGCCCTCCTCGTCGGTGGGCGCGAGCATGATGCACGGGCGCCAGGGCGCACCTGCCTGCATCATCCGGAGCAGCGCGAACTCCGCGCCGCCCGCGACCGTCGTGTGGTCCAGGTGCAGCACACGCGGAGCGTCCGATTCGCCCCCTGCCTGCCTCATGCGTGACTCAGCGCTCATCGGCACGACCGCTTGCCACCGTCAGAACGGACGGCAGCCGCTCCGCCGGCGCCGGGTGGCGCGGTGCGGGCATCGTCGACCACTGTCTCCCCCAAGCTTCGGGCCGCAAGGGCGTTCCCCCATGCCGGCCGCGATGGGTGGGCGCGGGTCGGCATGGATCTCTTGTCACTGTCAGCGGCAGTCTACGTGGGGGGCGGCGTACGCGCACTGGGGGCGTCGCAGAGCGCCGTGGTCGACGAAGGAGCGGCCGCGAACGTGCGCTTGCCCACGCGGTGTCGACGTGACGACGCCGAGCGCCAGGATGCGGAGAGACCGTCTCCTTCCGACCCCAGCCGAACGGACCTTCGATTTCTGGCACGCCCAACCCGACCATACGCCCGCGCGGGGATGCGGCACCGCGCACCCGATATCTTGTAGATGTCCAGTGAAGTCTACGAGCGGAGGATCCGTGCGCGTGCTGCGGGTCTCGCACAGCGCCGTCGTCGACGAGTGGCGGGGTCGCGAACGAGCGCTCGCGGGGCTCGGCGTGGACGTCACGCTGCTGTCAGCGCGGCGGTGGCGCGAGGGTGGCAGTGCCGTCCCGCTCGAGCCTCGTCGCGGCGAAACGGTCACGGGCGTCGCCACGATCGGTCGCCATCCCGCCCTCTTCCTCTACGATCCGCGGCCGATCTGGCGACTGCTCGGCGAGCAATGGGACCTGATCGACATCCATGAAGAGCCGTTCGCGCTCGCAACCGCCGAGATTCTTCTGCTTCGCGCGACGCGGCGCCGACGACCGCCCATCGTGCTCTACACCGCGCAGAATCTGCGCAAGCGGTATCCCGTTCCGTTCCGCTGGTTCGAGCGCCTGGCGCTGCGCACCGCTTCCGGCATCTCGGCGTGCAACTCCGAGGCCGCTCGGATCGCCGAGGAGAAGGGCTTCGCCGGGCGGGCTCGAGTGATTCCGCTCGGTGTCGACCTGCAGCGTTTCCGATCGGATGCCACGGCGGCGCCCAGGCTCGCCGAGCCCCGCCCGGTCGATGGACCCCGACCGGTGACGGTCGGGTTCGTCGGCCGGCTCGTGCCGGAGAAGGGTGCTGACATCCTCATCGACGCGGTCGCGCGCGACCCGCACCTGCGCGCTCGCATCGTCGGCGGCGGCCCGGCCGGGCCGGCGTTGCGCGCACGGGCCGACGAACTGGACATCGCCGATCGCGTCGAGTTCATGGGACCGATCGAGCCCGACGACATCGCGGACTTCTACCATTCGCTCGACGTGCTCGCGGTGCCCTCGCTGCCGACGCCGACCTGGACGGAGCAATTCGGCCGTGTGGCGGTCGAGGCGATGGCATCGGGGGTACCCGTGGTCTCGAGCGACGCCGGAGCACTGCCCGCCGTCGTCGGCGGAGCGGGCATCGTGGTCCCGGCCGGGGATGCGGGGGCGCTCGCTCTCGGGCTCGTCGAGGCTGCGGGACAGCGGCGGGACGAACTTCGCTCCATGGGGCTCGCGCGAGCCGCCGAATGCAGCTGGGAGGCGGTCGGCCGCGACTACCTCGAGTTGTACCGCTCGGTGGTGCACACGCCATCCGTCGGCTCTTCAGGTCTGCCCCCGGTCGAGGTCATCGTCGTCGCGTATGGCACTCCCGAGCTGCTCCGCCGTGCCCTCGAGCCCGTCGCCCATCTGCCGGTCACCGTCGTCGACAACTCGTCGCTGCCCGAGATCGAGGAGCTCTGCACCGAGCTCGGCGTGCGCTACCTCGACCCCGGCCACAACGACGGATTCGCCGCCGGCGTGAACTTCGCCCTGCGCGTTCGCCTCGTGCCGGGCGCCGACGTACTGCTCCTCAACCCCGACGCGGTCATCGCGACCCGCGACGTTCACGTGCTGCAGCAGGCGCTGCGCGCGGAGCGCGACCTCGCGAGCGTGGGCCCTGAGCAGGTCGACGGGACCGGCGTGCGTTCAAAGGTCGAATGGCCGTTTCCCTCGCCCCTCTCGACTTGGCTCGAAGCGGCCGGACTTGCCCGCTTCCACCGCGCACCGCGCTTCGTCATCGGCTCCGTACTGCTGCTGCGCGCCGAGGCGATCGACCAGGTGGGCGAATTCGACGAGCGGTTCTTCCTCTACTCCGAGGAGACCGACTGGGCCTACCGCGCGAGCCGACTCGGCTGGCGCCACGCTTCGGTGCCCGGGGCGACCGCGCTCCACGTCGGAGCAGCGACAAGCAACGACGCGAAGCGCCGCGAGGCCCACTTCCATGCGTCGATCGAGCGCTACCTCCGCAAGCACTATGGAAGCCTCGGGTGGCAGTCCGCGCGGATCGGGCAGTGGCTCGGGGCAATGACGCGCTCACTGGTACTCCGCGGCGAGCGGGGCCGGGAGGCGCGACGCCGCGCGGCGCTGTACCGGTTGGGACCGGTGCGCGTGGAGTCGCGGCTCGGGCGTGAACCGGACTCGGCGCGGTCACCCGCGAGGGCCGAGAGATGACGCGGATCGTGCAGATCGTGCCGTTCATAGGACCCGGCTCCGGCGTCGCCGGCGTCGCATGGAACCTCGAGCGGCAGTTCCGTGCGCTGGGTGCGACGGTCGAGCGGTACACGTTCGAAGACGCACGGCAGGGCAAGTCGAGCAAGTGGCCGAAGGCTCGGCTCCTGCGGAGATTCGCGCGCGGCTGGCGCGTCGTGTGGCTCAGCACCGTCGGAACGGCGCGGGTCCGCAGATTCCTCGCTGAGCGCCCCGAGGCGATCTCGATCTGCCACAACGACCTGCTTGCCGGCGACGTGTACGTCGACCACGGCGTCATCCTCGCGTCGATGCGTGCGAGGGGCAATCCGGCCTGGTTGATGCTCCGCAACCCGTTTCACATCTTCATCCACCTGCGCGACCGCTACCGCTACCGCGGGCGCACGCACCGAGCGGTCGTCGCACTGTCGCGGCAGGACGTCGCGGAATTGCACCACGCGTACGGCCGCGTGCGGCCGCCCGTCGTCGTCATCCCGAACGGCGTGGACCTCGATCGCTTCCGCCCACCCACGCCGCAGGAGCGGCGGGAGGCGCGCGCAGCACTGCGACTGGGCGACGAGGAGCGTGTCGCGGTGTTCGTCGGTCACGAATTCCATCGAAAGGGTCTGGATGTCGCCATCGAGGGCCTTCGCCACGCGCCGTCGGTACTGCTCTTGATCGTCGGTGGCTCCGACGAGATCATCGCCGAGGCGAACGCGGCGGCCCAGGCGGTCGGCGTCGGTACGAGAGTGCTTTTCGTGGGACCCCGGTACGACCTCGGGCCGTTCCTCGCGGCAGCAGACATGTTCGTGCTGCCGAGCGCGTACGAGGCCAACGCCCTTGTCGTGCTCGAGGCACTCGCCAGCGGGCTGCCGGTCGTGACGACCCGCGTGGGCTTCGCGCCAGAGGTGGTCGCCGACGGCGACAATGGATTCCTCGTCGAGCGCGATGCCCGCGTCGTGGGCGAGCGGCTCGAACAGCTGGCACTGCTTTCGGACGACGACCTCGTCGAGTGGGGGCGGCGGGCGCGTGCCAGCGTCGAGCCGTACTCATGGCGCGCCGTAGCGCAGCGTTATCTCGACCTCGTGGCAGAGTTGCAGGCCGAGCGCCGTGTGCGCTCTGCACGAGACGCCGCCCGGGGAGCGAGCGGATGACGCGCATTGTCCAGATCGCGCCCGCGATCGGGCCGGGCACCGGCGTCGCCGGGGTCGCGTATCAACTCGAGCGCGAGTTCGTCGCCAGCGGGGCGACCGTGGAGCGGTTCACCGCGGTCGAAGCGGGCCGGCGACGACGACGCACGCCACGATCGGCGATCGGAATGCGCCTCCGGCACGGAGCCGACGTGGCCTGGTTCAGCACGGTCGGCACGGCCCGAGCGCGCAGGTTCCTCGCCGAGCGACCCGACGCGGTGTCGATCTGCCACAACGACGTGATGGCCGGCGATGTCTACGTCAATCACGGCCTGCTGACGGCTGCCATGCGCAGCCGAGGCCACTATGCGCTGCGGATGCTGCGGAACCCGCTCCATCTCTTCACCGCCGTGCGCGACCGCATCCGCTACCGCGGCCGCACGCACCGCGCGATCGTCGCGCTCAGTGATCAAGAGGCGCGGCTCCTGGTCGACACGTATGGGCGGGTCGACATTCCCATCCGGGTCATCGCGAACGGGGTCGATCTCGAGCGCTTCCGCCCGGCGAGCGAGGCCGAACGCGCGCGGGCCCGCGCCAGCATCGGACTTCCGGGCGACTCCTTGGTGGCCGTGTTCATCGGACACGAGTTCGAGCGCAAGGGCCTGCCGATCGTGATCGACGCACTGCCGCAGGCACCGGGCGTCGCGCTGCTCGTGGTCGGCGGAACGCCGGATCAGATCCGGCACTCGAGAGGCCGGTCGGAGCGGCTCGGGGTTGCGGACAGGGTGCACTTCGTGGGTCCGCAACCCGACCCGGTGCCCTTTCTCCAAGCTGCTGATGTGTTCGTGCTCCCGAGCGCGTACGAGTCCTACGGCCTGGTGATCATGGAGGCCCTCGCGAGCGGGGTGCCGGTCGTTTCGACGTCCGTCGGGGTCGCGCCTGAGGTGATCGAGGACGGTGTGAACGGGTTCATCGTCCCGCCAGACGCCAGGGTGGTCGGGCAGCGGCTCCGGGAGCTCACCGGACAGGATCTCAGGGGGTGGCGGCAGCGGGCACGTGAGCGCGCCGCCGGTCACTCCTGGCGGGCAGCGGCCGACCGGTACCTCGCCCTCGTCCATGAGTTGCAGGCGTCGAAGAAGGAGGAGCCGTGACGGAGCCCCTTCGCATCCTGCACGCCATCAGGTCCGACGGCTTCGCCGGCGTCGAGCAGTTCGTCCTCAGGCTCGCGCGCGAGCAGGCCGCCGACGGCCATCAGGTCGCGGTCATCGGCGGAGCGGATGAGTGGATGCGTCCAAGCCTCCACGCCGCGGGCATCGAGCACACTCCGGCGGTGCGTACGCTCGAGGTGTCGCGAGCGGTTCGGCGACAGGCCGACGACGTCGACGTGGTGAACACGCACATGACCGCGGCCGAGGTGGGCACGATCGCGGGCCTGCTCGGCCGCGGTGGCCATCGGCCTGCCGTCGTCGCCACGCGGCACTTCGCCAAGCCCCGTGGCAGCGTCGGACCGGTCCCGATCGGTGCGCTCATCCGTCGCCGTATCGACGCGCAGCTCGCGATCAGCGAGGTCGTCGCGGCATCCGTCGACGGACCCAGCATGGTCGTGCATCCCGGTGTCGAAACACGGCCGCTGGGAGACGGCCGACCTCGGGAACGCACGGTGCTCATGGCGCAGCGTCTCGAGCCTGAGAAGCACACGCACGTCGGCATCCGCGCGTTCGCTGCATCCGGACTGGCAGCCCATGGCTGGAGCCTCGAGATCGCCGGCACCGGGTCGGAGCTCGCGATACTCCGGGCGCTCGTGAGGGAACTCGGCCTCGAGCGCACAGTGCGCTTCCTCGGCTTCCGCGCCGATCTCCCCGCCGTCACGGCCCGAGCCGGCATCCTGCTCGCATCATGCCCGTTCGAGCACTTCGGGTTGAGCGTGCTCGAGGCGATGGCCGGCGGCCTCCCCGTCGTGGCTGCGGCGGGCGGCGGGCATCGCGAGATGCTCGAGGGACTCGACCCGCGAGCGATGTTCCGGCCCGATGACGTGACGGATGCCGCAAGCGCTCTGCGATCGCTGGCCGACGACACCGTCGGGCGCGATGCCCTCGGTACGGCCGAGCAGGCTCGCCAGCGGCGCGAGTTCTCGCTGCGAGCGCAGGTCGAGGGCACCGACGCGGTTTACAGGAGCGTGCTGTGACCGACCTCGTGGTGATGTCGCTCGAGGTCTGGGACGACGTGTGGCGCCGCAACCAGCACCTCGTCGCCGGCCTGGTCGCGGGCGACCCTGATCTGCGGGTCCTGTTCGTCGAGCCGCCGGCTGACCCGCTGCACGACCTCAGCGAGCGGCGCGCCCCAAGCTTCGGGCATGCTCCTGCGGCGGTGGCGGGGACGGCTCGCGAGCGGCTCTGGACGATGCGAGCGGTGAAGTGGCTGCCCCGTCGGCTTGACGCGCACGCCGATGAGCGCCTCGCCCGCGCAGTGATGCGGGCCGCTGGGAGGCTCGGGATTCGCGCGCCACTGCTCTGGATCAACGACCCCGGTGCGGCGACCCTCGCGCGGCTCTCGGGCTGGCCGACGCTCTACGACATCACCGACGACTGGCTGGCCGCCGACCGCGCCCCCGCCGAACTGGCGCGCATCGCGGACAACGAGGCATTCCTGCTGCGTTCGGCTCGTGAGGTCGTGGTCTGCTCCGAAGAGCTTGCGAGGCGCAAGGGCGCCGCGCGGCCGGTCACGCTCATCCCGAATGCGGTGGATGTCGCCGCCTACCGCCACCCCATGCCGCGGCCGTCGGACCTGCCCGGCGCAGCAGTCGCGCTCTACCTCGGCACCGTGCATGCCGATCGGCTCGACGTCCCCCTCGTCGAGGCCACGGCGCGCGCACTCGGGTCCAAGGGCACGTTGACATTCGTCGGCCCGAACCTCCTCGCCGCGGAGGAGACGGAGCGATTGGAGCAGGCCGGCGTTCGATTCCTCGGCGCAAGGCCGCGAGACGACGTGATCGCGTACCTGCAGCACGCCGACGTGCTCGTCGTTCCCCACGTCGTCACCTCCTTCACCGACAGTCTCGATCCCCTCAAGCTCTACGAGTACCAGGCGGTCGGGCGGCATGTGGTCTCCACATCAGTTGCAGGATTCCGTCATGCAGCGGACCCGCGGATCACGATCGCCGACGGTCGGGCTTTTGCACAGGCGGTCGCCGCCGCGTTGCCTGCCCCCACTCGTTTCCCTGACGGCGCCGATGGCACCGTGGCCGATTGGGGCGAACGTGTGGCCCGCATGCGCGAGGTGCTCACTTCCGTCGCCGACGGGTAGCATTCCAAGTCAGGCGGGCAGCGGCATCCGCAATCTCGAACGGACACACATGCGAACGACCGTGATCAACCCCCCGGGCCGGCTGCCCCTCCCACCCTGGAGCGAGCTGTGGGAGGCTCGAGAGGTCGCGCTGCGATTCGGCCAGCGCGATGTCGTGCTCCGCTATCGCCAGACCGCGATCGGGGTCGCGTGGGTGCTCATCCAGCCGCTGGCGGCCGCCGGCATCTTCTCGCTCGTGTTCGGCAGCGTCGCGAACCTGCCCACAGGCGGCATACCGTACTTCCTGTTCTCCTTCATCAGCATGCTCGCGTGGACGCTCTTCAGCAGCGTGCTGGGCCGCGCCGCGCCCTCGCTCGTCGCCAATCAGGCACTCGTGGCGAAGGTGTTCTTCCCGCGCATGCTGGTGCCGATCTCGACCGCCATGTCGGCATTGCTCGATTTCGCCGTGGGCTTGGCGCTGGGCATCGTGCTGCTCGTGATCTACGGGGTGAACCCCGGATGGGGCGTGCTGCTGCTCCCGGTCTGGGTGCTGCTGTTCGTGTTGCTCGCGCTCGGCATCGGGCTCGCCGCATCGGCATGGATGGTGCGCTATCGCGACGTCGGGTACATCCTGCCGTGGGCGCTCCAGTTCGCCCTGTTCGCAACGCCGGTCGCGTACTCCCTCGACGCGGTGCCCGACAACCTGCTTCCCGTGTTCGCCGCGAATCCGCTCTCGTGGCTCATGGAGCTCTTCCGGTACTCGCTCCTCGGCGAGGCGCTGCCACCAACGTGGCAGATCGTCGGCGCGGTGCTTGTGAGTATCGGCGGGTTCTTGCTGGGTGCCATCGTCTTCCAGCGCCACGAGCGGTCGTTCGCCGACCTCATCTGAGCGGACCACGTGCTGTGACGACGAGAACCCCGGTCATCAGACCGGGGTTCTCGTCGTCACAGCGCTCAGGCGCGAAGCCTCTTTCCTACGGGGTGGTTTCTCCCTCGCATTCGGGGCACGACTGCACCGGCATCTTGGCCTCAACGAGGTCAGCGAAGCCCTGAACATCGACGAGCACATTGACGCTGCTGTTCGTGGAGCCGAGCTGGAAGACCGTTTCGGTGCAACCATCAGCGGGTACGCTGACCGGGAAGCTGAAGCCGACCGGCACGAGGGGGGGATTGTCGCCCGTGTTGGCGAAGATGCCTTCGATCACGACGTCCCCTGTGCCGCAGCCCTCGGGAAGGACAGCGCAGAACCGGACGAAGTACTCGAAGTCGAATTCGGGGCTCGACTGTCCGGGGCATCGACAGCCTTCGAACGAGATTGTGGGCACGCACCTCGGACTGGCGGCGTATGCCGGGGCCGGCACGGCGAGCGCGACAGCGGGAACCGACCACGCCATCGCCTTGGCGACCGTGCGTCGGCTGACGCCCGGCTTCTGCTCTTCGAGGTCGCTCATGGGTGATTCCTCCTGGGCTGAGGCTGCTGGACACATTCGGGTTTCTTGGGAGAGAGCGGAACTCTCTCTGGGCACATTATCGGGTTTGGCGAATCAACTCTAGGGGTCGTGTCGATCTCCTCCAATACTGACGACCCCCACTTTCGGGGGGCATTGATCCGGGGTGTTAGCGTAGGCTCCACGCCCGGTCGCAGGCCGGAATGCGCCAGAAGACGAGGGAGATCATGTCGAACGCCATGGCGATCTCGGTCTCCAACCTCTCGAAGGTCTACCGCATCGGTCACCAGCACCGGAGCAATCGGGCTACCGAAGCGATCGTGCAGCGACTCCGGCATCCGTTCCAGCGCGCCGAATACGAGTACTTCGAGGCACTCGACGAGATCGATTTCGAGATCCCGCGTGGCGAAGCAGTCGGCATCATCGGCCGCAACGGCGCCGGCAAGTCGACGCTGCTCAAGCTCCTCACACGCATCACCGCTCCGACCACAGGGCGCATCGAGCTGAATGGACGCATCGGCAGCCTACTCGAGGTCGGCACTGGGTTTCATCCCGAGCTCACCGGCCGAGAGAACATCTTCCTCAACGGCACGTTGCTCGGCATGCGCAAGCGCGGAATCAAGCAGCGCTTCGACGAGATCGTCGACTTCGCGGGCGTCGAGCGCTTCCTCGACACCCCTGTCAAGCGTTACTCCTCGGGCATGTACGTGCGACTCGCGTTCGCGGTGGCCGCGCACCTCGACACCGAAATGCTCGCGATCGACGAGGTGCTCTCTGTCGGCGACGCCGAGTTCCAGCGGAAGTCGCTTGCCAAGATGCGGGATGCCGCGCGCAGCGGCCGCACGGTGCTCTACGTGAGCCACCAGATGCAAACGATCACCTCCCTCTGCACGAGCGCACTATTCCTGGATGCCGGTCGGCTCGATTACCACGGATCCGTCGATGGCGCCCTGATGCGTTACCGGGCGACCTTCGAGGAGTTCGCCTCCGCCCAACGGCAGGCCGCCCGCAGACCCGGATCGGGCGAGCTGCGCGCGACGGATGTGCGGATGGAGCGCGCGTATCACGCAGCCGACGACAAGGTGATCGAGATCGACCTCGGGTCGACCGGTGCCGACTCGACCCTGCCGTACTATGTCTCCGCGCACATCAACGACGCGAACGGTGCCGTCATCGCCCAGTGCGACTCTCGTGTGCACGGCGTCTGGCTCGATCCGACCGAACCGCAACGCGCGACGCTCACCATCAGCGGTCTGTGGCTACGTCCCGGGCGCTACTCCGTCGATGTGTTCGTCTGCCGCGCCGGCATCCTCGATGCATGGCAGGGTGCGCAGGCGTTCGAGGTGCTGCCCGAGTTGCCGTATCCCGACGCTGTGCCCGAGGACGCCTATTCCAACGGCATCGTTCTCACGGACTTCACGTATCGGGTCGACGCAGCCGACGATTTCGAGCGTCCACAGCGCTAGGCTCACGACATCCCAGGGGATTCGCGCACCCAGGTGACGAGTGCCCGGGTCGTCCGACTCCAGGTCAGCTCAGTCAACGCGTATCGCCTCGATTCCGCCCCGGCCGCCGCCGCCGCGGCTCGATCCGAGAACCAGGCCACGAGCGCCTCGGACCATTGGCCGGGGTCCGACGAGACGAACGCCGGTGCGCCGGGATGAGCACTCGCCCCGTCGGGCGTGGCGAGCACCGCACGCCCACTGGCGAGCGCCTCGCCGTACTTGACGGGAGCGCCCACGCCGTCGAGCACGGGAACGACGATCGCGTCGACCCGCGCGATGAGATCTTCACGTCGCTCGATCCGGCCCAGGTACCGCACGCCAGGTGCATCGGCCAGGGCGGCCCGCAGACCGGCGCCCGCGACGATGAATTCGGCATCCGGAACGCGCCCGACGACGGCCGGCCACACGGTGCGGATGAACCACTCGATGCCGTGACGGTTCGGTTCCCAGTCCCAATTGCCGATGGCGCCCACCGCCGGCGGCCCCATTCGGTTGCCCGGTTCGGGCCATTCCGCGGCATCGATCCCGTGGGGCAGCACGATCCGCCGTGCAGTGCCGCCCGTACCGAGCCGGAGTTCCTCAGCGTCGGAACAGACGGCAACCGCGTCGACGCGACCAAGCACTGCCCGCTCGATTCTCCCGAACTCGACAGCGCGGACGTGATGTCCCTCTCGATCGGCCCACGCGCTCAGCACGTTGTGCAGGTCCATCAGGATGCGAGCGCCGCCGTGTGACGGAGCCCGCTCGACCATGGCCCACGAGTCGAGATGAGCGACCACGACCCCGTCGTATGCCGTGTTGCGCACTGCGCGCGCGATTGTCGATCGGCCGACAGGGTCGGGGATGCCGAACCCCCGATGGCGGTGGACGCGACGCACGTCGGCGATGGCCCTGAGCGAGGTGTCGTCCTGAGGACCGGCGAGGGTGATCGCGTCGACCGCGACACCGGCGCGCCCCAGTTCCCTGATCTGGAAGTACTGGCGCCGCTGGCCTCCCTGTCCCGAGACGTCGGGCGTCTCGTTGCTGAGCCAGAGCACACGGTGACGTCGCCGGTCAGCGACCACGTCGTCTCCCGCTGCGGTAGACCTGCTCGTAGGCGGATACCACGGCTCCGAGTTCAAAGGACCTCGCACGTTCGCGGCTCCGGCGTGCGACCCGCTCGCGACGATCCGGATCCGAGAGGAGATCGGCGAGCACATGCCCGAGGTCCTGCATCCCCGTGAGAACTCCCGCACTGCCCTCCTCCGTCACGTATCTGGCGCCGAGGTTCGGTGTCGCGACGACCGGGACTCCGGCGGTCATGGCCTCGGCGTACGGGATGCCGAAACCCTCGTACGTCGAGGGGAGGCAGAACACCCAGGAACGGCTGTACTCGTCTGCGAGCTCGGCATCGCTGAGCCGGCCGAGCGCAGTGACACCGGAAGGGAGGCTGGCAGGCGCGTCCTGCGTGACCATGCGCAGCTCGGCGTCAGGTAGGCGCGGGGTGACGTCGCGCGCGAACGCCTCGGCGAGCGCAGCACCGCGCTTGCGACCACCCCACGTGCCGACGAACAGCACCGTGGGCCGTTCGGCCTTCGGCGAAGCCCGGCCGAAGATCGCTGGATCCACCCCGTTCGGGATGATGGATCGCACCCATGGCGTCCAGCGGCGGGTCCCTGGGGAGATGAGCACGGTCCGATCGGCCACGAGGCTCGCGAGCACTTCGGTGAGGCCTAGCAACAGCATCCGCGCCGTCTCTTTGACACCCTTCACGTGCAACGCTTCCTCGAAGCAGGAGCCGTGCAGCGTGCGGACGTGCATCGGAACCCGCCTGCGCCACATCCAGTAGTCCTCGCCGTGCGCATGGAGCACGTCGTACGACGACAGGTCCTGCCGGCGCATGACGAACGCGAAGCGGAACGTCCTGAGCGGACCGGACATCGGGAGGTGGACATGACCGTAGAGCGCCCCGTCGACCGGCGCGCAGGGACTGAACACGTCGACGGTGTGTCCGCGGCGAACCAGCTCGTTCGCGAGCGCGTGCACTTGGTAGCCGACGCCGATCTTGCTCTCACTCGGCAAGTAATACGAGATCATCGCGATCCGCAATGGTCGATCGGATGCCGCGGGGAGACGCTGCGGGGTGGTCATGACAGGCCGGACCGAAGGGAGCGCAGCCACGCATGACCGTCTCGGAGGTCGGGCTCGAGGTGGTTGCCCTCGGCCCACTCGTTCCACGACTTGACCCAGAGCAGTCGGTCCTCGGCAGGTCGGTCGGCCAGCAGGTCGACCGCCTGCTCGACGGCGCGCTGGAACCGCGCCGGTGTGGCCCCCTGCACGACGAGGCCACGGCGGCCGGCACGCGGCGTGTTGTCCCAGTTGGGATAGACGCATGGCTGCACGTCGGGATCGCGGGGATAGGTGGCGATCACCGAGTCGGAGTAGGGCCAGATTTCGGGTCCGCCCATGACTTTCCGAATCGCACGCATGCGGAAGCGGGAGGCCCGCGTCACATGTGCGGGCAGCCGCATGTAGACGCTCGCGTCGAAACCATCGGCCGCGGCATCCGTGTATCTCGCACCCGCACCGAGCAGATCGCTCGACTCCGCGACGAGGTACAGGCCATCGAGTCCCGCCTGTCGTGCCATGGCCTGCCAGCGATCGACGAACGCAGCGGCATCCGGCAACTCCTCGGGCCGGAACACGTAGAACAACGGGCGACCGTGGACTCGGACATACCGTTCGTCACGGAATGCCGGAAGGATCGCCTCGAAGTGGCGACGATCATCGTCGTGGCCCGGATAGGTCTGCTGCTTGAGCACCTTGTCGGCGGCGGCGTGCCAGATTCCCGTCCAGGACTGGTTGGCCCACGCGAGGCAGAAGCTGATCTCGGGTACTCCGAGCTCGAGCACCTCACGGAACGGCCGATCGAGGATCCGATCGCCGTCGCCGAACCAGTAGTGCCAGTAGACGAAGGCCTCCACCCCGTATTCGCGAGCGAGGTCGCTTTGCGCTTGCCGGGTCTCGGGCACCCGCAGATCGTAGAAGCCGAGGTCCGCGGGAAGCGTGGGCTGGAGGTGCCCGGGGAAGAGCCGCCGCGCTCTCGCGGTGTTGGTCCACTCGGTGAAGCCGGGACCCCACCATTCGTCGTTCTCGGGAATCGGGAAGAACTGCGGAAGGTAGAACGCAAGCGCCCTTGCCCTGAGCCCGGGTGGCGCGCTCTCGGCGCGTACGTCCGCGGCAGGGTGGGACGCGGGATTCTCGACCAAGGAAACCGCCATTTCTTCGAACCGTCAACCGAGCACGTTGATCCTACTGTCCGTCGTGCCGTAGAGCGGCGGGTGGCAAGCCGCCGCGGAGCGTGCGAATGGCGCGTCGAAGCCACGGCAGACGAGCCGCGATCAGCGCTCGGCGACGTTCGCCGTGCAGGCCGTGCGGGGGCCAGAGCAGCGAGGCGAGATGACCGACTGCGCGGCGCACCCTCGCCTCTCCGGCGTACTCGGGGGAGGTGAGCAGCTCGCGGAGCAGATGTGAATGAAGCTTTCCGACGAGGCCGCCACGGAGCCCCTCATCAATGCCGATCAGGCCGCCCCCGAGGCGCAGGGCAATCGCCGAGGAGAGGAAGGGCATGCCGAGGCGGGTGCTGCGGGAGGTGGCGCCGACGTGCACGCGGTAGAACACCGTGCGCTGATCGATCTGCGGTATCGGTTGCAGTCGTGCCACGTTCACGAGCATCCAGTAGTCGTCCATGGCGAGCGCGTGCGGCGCGAACCCACCGACGAGCCTGAGGAGCTCCGGCTGCGCAACGAAACTCGTGGTCACGGAGATCGGGCCGCGCAGCATCGCGCGGAGGTCATGTACCTCGACGGCATCCGAACCACTCACCTCGGCCGCACCGGTGAGTTCTTCCAATGCGCCCTCGCGGCCGACGAGATGAGTCGCCCAGCCGGCGACACCCGAGTCCATCGAACGGAGTCGGTCGGTCTCATCTGCGATGCCGAATGTGATCTCCCGGACGAAGACGATGTGTTCGCCGGGGTGTGCGTGCAGCCAGCGCAGAGCTCGTTCGAGGTGCGTCGGATGCCAGAGGTCGTCTTGGTCGAGGAAGGCGACCCACCGCCCGCGCGCGAGCATGAGTCCGCGATTTCGTGCGACCGCCACGCCGAGGTGCGACTGCTCGTGGAGCGAGGCACCGACAGGATGAGTGCGAACGAGGTCAGGTCCATCGTCGGTGGAGCCGTCGTCGACGACGATGACCTCGATGTTCTCGAGCGTCTGGCGGGAGATCGAGGTGAGCGTCTGGGCGATGTAGGCGGCGCCGTTGTACAGGGGGATCACGACCGAGACGATCGGCTGAACGTCAGCACCGGCCGACCCGCCGACCGACTCCCCCGTCATCGTGCGCAGCCGCGCCGAACTCAGCTTCGCCGACCGCGTCGTGCGGGCGCCGGCACGGGCTCGTGCTCGCTGTCGAGGTCTGGGAGTTCTGCGGACAGATCCGCTCCGATATCGGTGTGGGGCACGGGCGCATCCTCGGGCACGGTCGCGGTGTAGTCCCGACGATAGTCGTACGAGTAGGGCGAGGCGTCGGCGCCACGGAGGGGGGTCTTGTTGAGCACAACGCCGAGCGCGCGTCCGCGCGCCTTGCGGAGCGTGTCGAGCGCCTTCTCGAGCAGGTCGTGGGTTGTCTTGCCGAGGGTGACGACAACCAGCGCGCCGTCGGCCTGGTGGGTGAGCACGGCGCCGTCGGTCACGGGAAGCAGTGGAGGCGCGTCGATGATCACCGTGGCATGTTTGGTCAGATCGGAGAGCAGCGTGTGCATGCGCTCCGACCCGAGCACCTCGCTCGGGTTCGGCGGCACGCTGCCCGCCGCAAGGACCAGGAGGTTGTTCGAACGGGGGGTGCGCTGCAGCACTTCGGCCAGGCTCGCGCGGCCCGCCAGTACATCGCTCAACCCTGCCCCACCAGGAAGCCCCATGGTCTTGGCGACCATCGACCGGCGGAGGTCGCCGTCCACCAGTACGACGGTGGTTCCAGCCGCGGCGAGCGTCAATGCCAGGTTGCAGGCGATGGTCGATTTGCCGTCGCCCGGAAGGGGACTCGTGACAACGATGGTCTTCGGCGGGTGATCGACGTCCATGAACTGGAGATTCGTGCGGAGCGATCGCAACGCCTCGGACACGGCGAAGTGAGACACCTTGCCGCTGGGTTTCTCACTCGCATCGATGAGGCGATTCTCGGCATCGAGACCGGGAACGATGGGGATCGTACCGACGACCGCCACCCCGGTCTTCTGCTCCACGTCATCGGCGCTGCGGATGCGCCGGTCGGAGACGGTGCGGATCATGGCGAAGGCGATGCCGAATCCGAGCCCGAGGATGCCGCCCACCAGCACCGCCGACTGCACGTCGGGGAACGACGGGCTCGACGGAAGGGAGGCGGAGTCACCGGTGATGACCGTGACCGGCGCCGACCCCTCGGTGCCGTCGCCCTCGATGGCGTCGATTTCGATGATCATCCCGCGGAGCCACGCCTCGGCGAGGTCACGTGCGTCGGTGGGCGTCGACGCCTCGGCACTGATCTTCATGATCACGGTGTCTTCGGGGTTCTCCACCGTCACCCGGGTGACGAGATCCTCGGGCGTGGTATCGAGACCGAGCTCCTCGATCGCGTTCTCGGCGACGGCACGCCAACCCGCGATGTCGAGATACGACTGGACCCGGGATCGCGCCAGGTTGTCTCCGATAGTGGAGATACCGACATCCTCGCTCTGCTTCGACGCGACATACCCGCTCGCATTCGCGGTGTAGACCGGCGTCTGAAGCAGGGTCCAGCCGTAGCCCGCTCCCAGCCCGATGGCGGTCATCAGCACGATTGCCAACCAGTGCCTGCGCAGACCACGCATGTAATCGCGGAGCTCCATGACACCTCCGTCGCGTTTGGGGCCCCCGCCGCGGCGCGGCAGATCTTCAACGAGTAGGCTCCATGCTATGCCAACGACCTTCCATGTGCGGGCGCTCACCTCAACCATCCGTGTCGAGCTCGACGACTCGCTATCTGCCGACGAGCGCGACGGTATCCGATCGCAGTGGACTGATCTCATCGCCGACAATGGCCACGTGCCGTCGCTGACCGTTCGCGGCAGCATCGACACCTCCGTCGCAGTCGCCCGATCGCCCCACGAGAAGCTGATCCGGGATGAGAAGACGATCCGGGCCGCCACCCCGAAAGAACTCGCTGACACGCTCACTTCCGAGGTCACGCTCGGCGCCATCGACGGGCTCAGGGGCGAGGCCGTCATGCTGCATGCGGCCGCCGTGGCCCTCGATGACGGCCGGGTCGTCGGTCTGGTGGGGCCATCCGGTCGGGGTAAGACAACCGCGGCGCGGGCGCTGGGCTCGGCGTATGCCTACGTCACCGATGAGACCCTGGCGATCCGCCCCGGCGGCGACGTCCTCGTATACCCGAAACCGCTCTCGTTCGGGCAGCGCCCCGACCGAAAAGTCCACCGCGCCGCTTCCGAGCTGGGACTTCGCGCAGCCCCGCGCGATGGTCTCCGGCTCGGCGCACTCGCGCTGCTTGATCGTCGACCCGGCATCGATCGGCCGTACGTCGAGTCCGTACCTGTCGCCGAGGCACTGCCGCTCCTCATCCCCGAGACCAGCTACCTGGCCGAACTCGAGAATCCGCTCAGCACGCTTGCGGAGGTGATCCTCGCGACCGGCGGCCTGCGCCGCATCGTCTACACCGAGGCCGAGACGCTTCCCGGCCTGGTCGAAGAGATCCTCGGAACCGTCGACGAACGCAAGCCATCGCTCACCCCTTTGGCGTCACAGTCGCAGCGTGGCTGCGACTGCGTCAAGGGAAGCGTCACCGACCCGCACGAGGTCGTCGAGGCTGCCGATGGAACGGGCGCGCACAGCACATATCGACGCACCGACCACACCGACGCGCTGCTCGTCGACGACGGTCTGCTCGTGCTCAGGCCGCACGAGGTCACTGTGCTCGAGGGCGTCGGCCCGGTGATCTGGCTTGCAGCCGACGGCACGAGTGAACGTGACCTCGTCGATGCCGCGATCAGTGAGCTCTCCGAGCCGCCGGAGGACATCGACGCGGCAGAGGTCGTGAGCGCCGCACTGCAGCAACTGGTCGATGCCCGGTTGCTCACCCGGCGCTAGGTCGACCTCAATCCCAGGCGCTCAGTCGAGGCTCGGGTGTCGATTCGGAACGACGCCGCGTCGCCGCGCTCCTCTCGCGCCAACGCACCGAGGCACACACCGGCGATCACGAACGGGATCGAAACCTGGACTGCAGTCCAGAAGAGATCGAATTGGCCCTGGGTGAGCCGCGACAGCAGGACCGCGACCGCGAGCGTGCCGAAGCGGGGATCCACCCGCCAGAGCACGACGACCATGCCCAGCCACATCACGAAGAAGCCGATGAGCCCGACGACACCTGCAGTGACCAGCACCTCCAGTTCCGCCTGCGGCGGCTGGAACAGGGTGGTGTCGTTGTACCAGTAGCGGAGGCCGTGCCCGAACACGGGTGACTCTCGCCAGAGGTGGTAGACCTCACGGAACCAATTGAGGCGCTGGAAGACCGAGTTGTATTGATTCTGTGACGCGATCTGGTCGGCCACCATCGTCACGACCAGGATGGCGGCGGGGATGGTGAGCAGCAGCATGAAGCGCGACCGGCCCGTTGCGCGTCGCCGGAACACCGCGACGAGGACGGCGATGACGAGCCCGATCAGCGCCTGACGAGATTGCGTCATGAGCACCGCGGCGATCACCAGCCAGAAGACGACCGCGGCGGACCGTTTGGGCCAGCCGAACCAGTCGGGGTTGATGTAGACGATGACGGCGACGAAGGCCAGTACCGTTCCGACGAAGTTCTTGTGCATTTCGAACGGCCAGGTGAGATAGACCGCGGCGAAGTCGCCGCGGGCGTATTGCAGTATGCCGTGAACGAGTGTGACCACCGCCAGCACGCCACCCGTGGCGACAATCAGATTGAGCGCGAGCCGCGCTTGACCCCCAGCACCAAGCGCCCAGCCGACCACGAGCGCGCCGGAGACCAGGAGCCAGGCGTGGAACCATTCGACCGTATTGGCCGGGAATGGGTTGACGATGACGGTGAACAGGGTGGTGAACTGGAAGAGCAGGTTCAGCCACAGCATCCGGCGCAATGGGAGGCTGTACGGTCGCTCGCCAAGAAGCAGCGCGCAGCCGAAGGCCGCCGCAAGCGCCACATCCGATACCGACAGGTCACCGCCGCCGAGGCCGACGCGCTGCACGATGAACAGGCCGGGCATGGCCACGAGCGCGATCGCGAGAGGCTGCGATCGCGTGATGACCGCTGCGATGATGAGCGCCGAGAGGGAAATGGCCGTCATCGGCGCGTTCTGAACGTTCTGTTCGAGCAGGATGTACACCACGGCCGCCGCCGCAGCGGCCATGAGGACCCAGCGCCAGGCGTTCGCCCACCACTCCGCGATCCGGCTGCGCCAGATCAGCGCGCGGAGACTCGTGGACGTCATGGCAGTTCCCTTGCTGAGATTCGCTCCAGTATCGCAGGTGCCGGGCGCCGACGATCAGTCGAGTGCAGGCTCGAGCAGGCCGCGCTCCACCAGCCCATCGAGAAAGGCATCAACCTCGGGACCGACCGATCGGATGTCCGCGCCGGTCGCCTCGGCGATCTCGTTGGCGATGTCCGCTCGATCGGCGTGTCGGGCCGTCGTCCATATCAATGCCGCCACACCCTCCAGCACCACGATGGGACCTCGTGGGAGCGCGGCGGCGTACACGGTCTCGCCATCCTCAATGACCGCGACACCGGGAGGAGGGCGGAGTGCCGCCGTCATCGCGCCGACCTCCGGTCGAACAGTGCCCGCCACGCCTCGCCGACGGCGCGGGCCGGACGAGCGACGAACTCGATCGCGATTTCGCGTCGTGAGGGTCGTCGTCCGAGCTGGAATGCGAGGTGCTCGACATTCACGAGCGGCGCTCGGACGGCGATGCGCACCGCATCGGACAGGGTCGGGGCGGCCCGCATGCGCCCCCACCATTCCTCGGACCGGCTGCCGCCTCGTGAGACGACCTTCCAGAGCCGATAGTCACGCTCGCCCTTGAATCGCTCCAACCCGCCGACGGTCGCCGCGAAGCCCACCTCGGCGTCGAGGGCGCGGACGAGCGCCTCGATCTCGGCACGACGCTCGGAGGATGCGCCGTCCCACGCGTACCTCATGTCCCTCCGGCTGGAGCCGGTCGAGCGGGCCGCGTTCAGGATGAGCAGCAGCGCCTGTGCGGGCACCGTCGGAACGGCGCACGCCACCCCGGCGATCTCCGTCGTCAGGCGCTCCGACCAGAGCCGGTCGAACGCGCGCTCGGGCGCCACGCGGATCCCCGGGAACAACCGGTGGATATCGATGTATCCCCACGCGTCGTGCAGGTAGGTCTGCGCGTGACCGAACGGCGACCCGAGCTCGAACGTGCTGTAGAGGCGCCACCCGTTCCGCCGCAGCGCGGCATCGAGCCGGGCCACGTGGTCGGGCCTGACGAGGACGTCCACATCGCTGCCGGTATCGCCGTCGGGGCGGAGCGAGGCATCGGCCGCGACCCCCTTGATGTGCAGCAGGTCGACGCCGATCGAGTCGGCAAGGTGCTGCACGGCAGCGTGCCCGAATCGCAGGCGCACCGGAAGCGGCACGCTCACCTGGGTCTCGTTCACGCCCGCTGCACCACCTCTTCGATCACTCTAGCGAGGCGGGCGACGTGCACGTCTCGACTGAACCCGCGTGCCCATTCGCGGCAGTGGTCGGCGTCGATGTCACGGGCGCGGCCCATCGCGGCGGCGAGGTCGACGGCGGTCGCGGATGCCGCGTGGGCGCCGTTCCTCCCGGGCCGCACCGTCTCGAGGTAACCGCCGGCGGCGACCGTCGCAGCTGGCGTGCCCTCGAGTGCCGCCTCGATGACCGTGAGGCCGAAGTCCTCGCGCCCCGCGCCGACGAGGACCGCGGCGTTGCGGTACACCCAGCAGAGTTCGCCGTCGGTCACACGACCGAGGCCGCGCACGCCCTGGTCGGGATCGTCGAGCGACTCGGAGCCAGCGCCGACGATCACGATCGGCATCCCCGCCTCCCGCGCGGCGGCGACGGCGAGGGCGACGTTCTTGTAGCCGCGGTCGCGCGCCACCACGAGTGCGAACCCGGGCGACAGTTCGCGCGGCGGCGGCTCGGCGCCTCTCGCGACGGGCTGCACGGGCGGATGCACCACGATCGACTCGAGCCCGTACGCCGCCCGGATCCGCTCCTGGGTCACGGCCGAGTTCGCCACGATCGCACGCGCGCGGCGCATGGCCTCGGGGTCGCCGCGCCGCAGCAGCGGGGTGCTCACCGCGAGCCCGGCCCGGCGCACGGCGCTGAGCCGCATCCGGTAGTCGTCGGCGGCGTACAGCCAGCGCGCTGGACTGTGCACGTAGACGACGTGCGGGATCTCGAAGCGGAAGCGGTGCGCCCATCCGCTGCTCGACGCCAGCGCGACGTCGCCCCCCGAGACCCTCGTGCGCGCCGCGATCGCCGGCAGTGCCGGCAGCATCCGCTCGACCTGCGTCGCGAGCGCGCGCGGGATCGTGGCCCGCACGTCGAGGTCGCGGAACTCCTCGAACGTGGACTCCGGTCGGTAGGCGAGCGTCACGATCGAGCGGGCGCCGAACCCGGCCGCCCACTCGGCGACCACGCGCTCGGCGCCGCCGACCTGCACGAGGTAGTCATGGGCGAGGACGACGTCGGTCATTGCCGCCCCCTCTCGTGCGTGTTCCTGCCGAATCCTACGACGCGGCCGCGGCACCGCGGAGGACCCCGACCATTCTCCCGCCGCCGGCGGGCGAGCGACGTCGCGCCGACGCGGCATCCGTTCACCCTCCTGTCAAGCCCTTCACCCGATGCCGGCGCCCGCATAGCGTGGGTCCAGCCGCTGGCCTGGACGAGCGCCGACCCCGGTCGGCAGCGCGCACCGGTTCTGCCCGAGAGCCACCCGATCGGCGGCGCCCTACCCAGCCCCGACCGTTCCCGAACCCGAATCCCGGCCGCAGCGTGGCATGTGCCGGGGTGGAGATGCCATGAGTCGCGCCCGCACCGATGAACGCCCGATCGCGTGGTTGACACGCACCTTCTCGCGCACGCCGCCCACGGTGTACCTCTCCGTCGTCCTTCCGGTCGCGGGGGTGATCGCGCTCACCGCGATGCAGCCGTGGCTCCCACCGAGCGACCTGCTGCGCGACAGCCAGGTCGTCGCCGCCGCCCGTGCCGGCGCGAGTCCCGCCTACGGATTGGTCTCGAACGTCGGCATCGTCGTGCTCGCGCTCTCGAGCGGCGCCGCGGCCATCGGGCGGCTCATCCTGCGTGATGCCTCGGCGCCGTGGCGCCGGCTGGTCTCGTGGATCGCCGTGCTGACCCTCGTGCTCGCGCTCGACGACCTCCTGCTGCTGCATGAGGCTGCGGCGTTCGCTCCGGGGGTCGGCGCACTGGTCGCCGCAGCCTACGGGCTCGCCTTCCTCCGCTTCGTCGTGCGATTCCGGGAGGCGATCCTTCGCGACCTCGATGTCGGACTCCTGCTGCTCGCGTTCAGTGGGCTCGGGGTCTCGGTCGTCACCGACCTCCTGCTGGTGCCCACGCAGTCGTCCGTGCTCGTCGAGGATGGCGCCAAGCTGCTCGGACTCGTCGCCTGGTCGGCGTTCGGCGTGCGCACCACCCTCCTCGCGCTCGGGCAGTCCGGTGCCGGCGCGAATGCCGGTGCGCGGACCGCACGGCGAGCCGCTCACCGCAAGGACTCCCCGATCCGGCGGGCGGACGGGGCGGACGCGGCATCCGCTCGGTCAGCGACCGGCCGAGCCCGCCTCGGTCACGCCGACGTCGGTGCGATGGAAGTTCTGGAACGAGCGCGACGCCGTGGGTCCGCGCTGCCCCTGGTAGCGCGAGCTGTACTCGGCCGAGCCGTAGGGACGCTCGCTCGGCGACGACAGGCGGAAGAAGCACATCTGGCCGATCTTCATGCCGGGCCACAGCTTGATCGGGAGGGTCGCGACGTTCGAGAGCTCGAGCGTGACGTGCCCGGTGAAGCCCGGGTCGATGAAGCCGGCGGTCGAGTGCGTGAGCAGGCCGAGACGGCCGAGCGAGCTCTTGCCCTCTAGTCGCGCCGCGATGTCGTCGGGCAGCGTCACGGCCTCGTACGTCGACGCGAGCACGAACTCGCCCGGGTGCAGGATGAAGGGCTCCTCTGGCCGCACCTCGATGAGGTGGGTGAGCTCGGGCTGGTCCTCGGCCGGATCGATGAACGGGTACTTGTGGTTGTCGAACAGCCGGAAGTACCGGTCGAGGCGCACGTCGATCGACGACGGCTGGATCATCCCCGGTTCGTAGGGCTCCAACCGGATGCGCTCGCGGTCGAGTTCGGCCCTGATGTCACGATCCGAGAGAAGCACGCAGCCAGCGTAGCAACGCTTGCTAGGATGGCTTCCGTTGCACCGTCACCCGCCCAGGCGGGGCTGCGGATGCCGCGTGCGGATGTAGTTCAATGGTAGAACTTCAGCTTCCCAAGCTGATAGCGCGGGTTCGATTCCCGTCATCCGCTCTCCGGTAATTTCACCTGATCAGCAGCACATTCGAGCCTCGCGGCGGCGGCCGAGATTCTGCATCGGTTCGACTTGGTGGCGGTTCACCCACGGTTAATGGTTCAACTTGTTCTCGTGAGTGAACCCCGCTCAACTCCGTGGAGCGACCCACTGTCACGCCAGCCGCGCTCACTCACCGTGGGTAGATTTCCTCGCGGATCTGGCGTCGGCTGGTAGTCGGCGGAGAGTGGGCGCAACGGACGGCATGCGGAGGGGACTGATGACCGGGCAGACCACGGCCGCAAAGCGGGCTACGCCGCAGTAGGACCGCCCACGCCGCCCACGCCGGCGACGTCGTCTGTGTTGGTCGCGGTGCTCGTCATGATGCGTGCCTTCACGTGCTCCATTGGGTCAAGCGAGCTTATTGATGAGGTCGACCAACTCGTCGACTCGGTACCCGTGACGACGCGCGAATGCGACGAGTTCCCGCGCCTTCTGGACGACGGCACCCTGCGCCGGCGTGCCGGCAACCGAGATGCCGCGGCCACGGCGGAACTCGAGCAGGCCCTCTTCTCGCAACAGCCGCAGCGCCCGCAGCACAATGTTCGTGTTGACCCCGAGCACGGCCGCGAGGTCTTTCGCCGGCGGGAGCCGCTCACCCGGCTCGGCCTCGCCCTCTGCGATCGCGCGACGGATCTCCGCGGCGACCTGCTCGTAGAGGTCGGTCGGTTCGGCTTTGTCGACCTTGACAGGAATTATGATGCTAGTGATAATAGCACCAAGGACGAAGGTGTACCGATGATCGTCACGACTCCGCTCCATGAGCCAGCTTCCGCCCCGTCCGAGTTCGACGAGGCTATATCGCACGAGCCTGGCAACGCCCGGCTACGCGAGCCCGTCGCCGCTCGGTCCGCGTTCGACGAGTCCGCGACGCGCGAGCCCGTCGAGGTGCTCATCAAGGAGGCCAGGAACCGCGCCCGTCGACGGCGCCTCGTCATCGGCGCCGTCACTGCTGCGACGGTCGCCGTTGCTGCGATCGCCGTGACGGCTGCTCTGGACGGCGGCGCGCCGCAGAGCCAGGGAGCTGCGGTCGACCCACCAGCCTTCCCGGCGTCCTTCGGGGTCTTCGAGCCGGCACGTGGTCGGATCGTGTACCCGGTAAGTGGTGTGCTGAACTCCATCGACCCAACCGACCCGTCCTCTGTCAATGCCCTGGCTCTCCCGAATGGCATGAGTGCACTCACGCCGGCGGGCTGGTCCGCCGACGGCACCAGGCTGGCCCTGACCTCCGAACACAGCGGCAGCAGCTACGTGATGGATGCCGACGGTGCGATCACGCCGGTCCCGGGCCCTGGGGGCTGCTGCTGGTTCGTGACCGATCCCTGGCTCTCCCCAGACGGCACCGCCGCCATCGAGTTCTTCGAGGACGAGGGCGACCGGCTCCGCCTCAATGATCTCGAGGGTGTCGACGCGTCTCGCGTCATCGAACTCGATCCGCCGGTGGGAGACCGTGACACCGGCGTGGTGCCGGTCACCGCGTGGTCCCCCGACGGCGCCCGGATCGCCTATCTCGCGTACCAGCAGGACGGCATGGACGTGCTGCCTTCCGTCTATGTCGTCGACCTCGACACTGGCAGTACTCGACAACTGGTGGGCCCCGGGTTCGACCACATCAGACAGATGGCCTGGTCGCCCGACGGCTCGCAGCTTCTCGTAATCGCAGGCCCCTGGCGTCAGAAGAACCCCGAATCGACATCGCTCAACCCGCTGACCAGCCCGAAGAAGGCCGGCCTGTACCTGGTCAGCGCCGACCGCTCCAGCCCGGCGATTTCGGCCTCGGCGCTGCACCCGATCGCCTCAGGCCACTATGTCGCCGCGGCGTGGTCGCCCGACGGCGCGCAGATCGCCGCGATCGACTTCGCCCCCTCGGACCGCCGACTGTTGCTGATGGGTTCCGACGGTTCGGCATCACGGGTCCTCGCCGAACTTCCGGCGAACGATCTCTTCACCGGAGTGGCCTGGCATCCGGGCCCGAGGGGCCGCTAGTTCTCCTAGCGGGTCGATGCCGGCGCGAAGAGTTCGTCGATGGTTCCCAAGCAGGGATCCGAACACGGCGAATCCACCGGGTTCTCGGCTCCGGTCGACGAGGCCGAGATCGTTGCCGGATGGAGCAGGATCCATGTAATGCTCCTCGTCGACCGCGACGACGTGCCGATGGATGTGTGGTCCGATCCCACTCCTGAGGAGTACCTGCCGTCGCAGTATGCCCTCTGCCCCACCGACCCCGGCGGCGTGGGCGCGATCGGCGACGTGGGCGCGATCCGGGACCGTCTCTCACTGGACCTGCAGACGCTCCTCCGAGGAACCGAACGAACCTTCACCCTGTCGGCGGGCGCGGCAGAGGCAGGGGCGGCGGGGGCAGGGTGGGTATACGCCACCGGGCCCGGACCGGGAGTTGACTGCTTCGTGTTGAGTCCGGAGCAGGCGCGGGCAGTGTGGGCGCAGGGTCACCCCAGGGACCAGGCGATGATGTTGCTGGATGACACGTCCTACGCCACACTGACTGCCTCGGACGGTGCCGACCTCGAGGTGGTGTTCGGACCGGTCCTGCCCGATGGAGGGTGGGTGCAATCGGCTGGCTGAGCGCCGTGAGCGAGCTGCGGCATCAGCCTTTACCAGAGCAGAGGCTGACATACCTCGGGCTGGGCTCGGCTTCCGGAGCTGAGCGCGTGGGTTCGATTCCCGTCATCCGCTCGAGATTCACCCGCTGTCGTCGCGTTCGGTGGCCGGGTCGTCGAGGCGCCGTACGAAGAGTTCGGCGAGCACGAGCGCCGCCTGCGTCTCGGCCGAGCGTTCGGCGACGCCGTGGCCGAGCACGGCCTGGATCCGCTCGAGGCGGTTGATGAGCGTGTTGCGGTGCAGGAAGAGTCGTTCGGCTGCCGGAGCGATGCGCATCCGCGTGTCGAAGAACGTCCGGAGGGTGTTGCACATCTCGGCCGTCTCGGGGCTGTCGCCGGCCAGCTCGCGAAGCTCGTGCTCGACGAACCAGCGGGCGCGTTCCTCGTCCTGGCTCAGGACGATCGCCAGCGCGACGTCGCCGTAGGAGGCACCGCCGTGGTCGCCCAGACCGGCGGCGAGTCGCAGCGTATCGGAAGCCTCGACGAAGGTGCGACGGAATCCGTCGGCTCCCCGGTGCGGTGCGCCGATGCCGACGAGCAGCGGGGCCGGCACGCGGAGATCCTCGACTCGTGGCGCTCGCGGCCGGCCATCGGTGGTCACCCAGAGGTGGACCTTCCCGGCGCTCGTCTCGTATCGCAGCATCCGTTCGCTGCCGACCGCCCGGCCGAACCGATGCACGAGGCCATCGAGGACTCGCCGTTCGACCGCGCCTCCCGGCGGCACTCCGATGGCGCAGCCGAGGTGCCAGCCGGCCAGCGGGATCCGCAGCAACTGCGTGGCCGCCTCGACATCGACGGGCTCGGCCGTCACCAGCGATTCGATCGCGCTGCGAACGCGAACCTGCTCGGCCAGGAATACACGACGGCGCTCGTCGACGATCGCATCGGTTGCCGCGCCGATCCACGCGTCCATCGTTCCGGTCACCGAGGTCGCCAAGGCGGGTATGACGCCGATGCCCTCCGGTCGCACGCCGACGGCGGCATCGATCAGGAGCGACAGCCACTCGTGCTGCATGCTCCGCAGGGCTCCGGTGATATCCGACAGGGGGATGTCCCGCGCAACGATGTCCTCGGCGAGGTCGCGATCGATCGCCTCCGTGTCGGCCGGAAGCCCGTCCTCGCCGGCGAGCCGGAGCAGGGTCGCGGTGAGGACGTGCCGGGCGAATGTTCGGATGGTCGGCCACGGTGCGAGCGAGTCGTGGATCTGCTCCTGCAATGCCTCGAGGGACCGTTCGACGGCCCCGGCCACCCACCGCGCGGCGCCGTCTCCCAGTCGGGAGCGGAGCTGCTCGGCCTCGTGCAACGGCAGCGAGTCCGGCCAGAGGTCGCCGTCCCAGTCGAGCGTTGCGATGACCCTCGCCATCGCATCAGCGGTTGACACGCGGTCAGCCTAGTCCTCCGAGGGCAGAGTGCACATGACCACGTCGACTGCAGCGACAGACCGCACGATGACCCCAGCACCCATCCACGAGACCGTTGATGAGTCGGGGAGATCCCCGCGAATCCATCAGAAATCACAGTGATCTGGAGGTCACACACAATGTACGAACACAATGTCATCGCGGTCTCGTTCGAGGACCGGAGCAAGGCATATCAGGCGCTGAGCGAGCTCAAGGGCGCCGGGCTGGAGGGGCGCGTCGAGGTGCTCTCCGCGAGCATCGTCACCCGTGACGAGCAGGGCCGTCTCGACACCCCGGAGGGAGGCGACGCCGTCGTCGGGGCCGCCACCTGGGGAGGCGGCCTCATCGGGCTCATGGTCGGCGTCATCGGCGGCCCGATCGGGATGCTGTTCGGGTGGACCGGAGGCCTGCTCGTCGGCGGCGCCTTCGACATCCGTCGCGCCGACGACTCTGACAGCGTGCTCGGCGAGATCAGCCGCTACATCCCACTGGGCGGCACGGCCGTCGTCGCTGAAGTCAACGAGTACGCCGTCGAGATCGTCGACACGTTGATGACCGAGCAGGGCGGCACGGTGTACCGACGTCCCGCCGACGTGGTGCTCGCCGAGCTCGAGGCGGTCGAGGACGCCTACCGGACGGCGCAGAAGGAAGCCGACAAGGCAGCGCGCCAACAGCGCAGGGCCGAGCGCCGCCAGAACGCCGAGGAGCGCATCGCCGCCCTCAAGGAGAAGCTCGACGCCGCCTGAGACGCCGCGGAGATCGGGGCACCGAGCCGCGCTTCGGCGCGGACCGTCGCCCCGATCACCGTCTCGGGAGGGGCCTCGGCGAGCGGTTGCTCGTTCGGCCGCCGACAACCGGATCCAGAAGGAGGGAACGAAACCATGGAGGTCGAACGACCAGTGCTCGCGACCGGCGACACGCGACCGGCGCGGATGACGCAGCATGCGCGAGAGGCGCTGTACGCGTCCATCACCGGCGTCGCCACGCTCCTGGTCATGATCCCGTCGTCCGAGGCGTTCACCGGACGAGCCGCCGCCGGCAGTCTCCTCGGCACCATGGGAGGGCTGTTCGCCGCGGGCCTCGTGGCCGACACGATCGCGCACGCCAGCGAGCACGGCGGAGCAACGCGGCGGAGCACGATGCGCCGCATCCTCGGGGCGTCGATTCGCGCGCTGGAGATCACCGTCGTGCCCGCCGTCCTCCTGCTGCTCAGCGACACGGGCATCTGGAGTCTCAGGACGGGGCTGATCCTCGCGATCGCGGCCCTGACCGTCACCCAGCTCGTGCTCGTCCTCTGGGGCCTGCGCGGGAGCGCCACCACGACGTGGCAGAAGGCGGGCTACCTGCTGCTCCAGCTGGCCGCCGTCGGCGGAGTCGTCCTGCTCAAGGTCGTGGTCCATTGACCCGGCTCTGGAGCGACGGGTTCGGGCGCGCCGGGACCCGCGGGGCGCAGCTCCTCCTCGTCGGCGCCGTCGTGGTGGCCCTCGTCTGGCTCCTCAGCCGCCTGTCGATCGTCACGATCCCGCTGGTGCTCGCGCTCATCTTCGCGGCGGCGTTCGCACCGTGGATGGAGTGGACACGACGACGCAGGATGCCGCCCTCCCTCGGCGCCGTGCTCGCACTCGTATTCCTCCTCGCGGTGATCGCCGGCGCTCTCGCCTTCGTGGTGGGATCCGTCAGCCACGAATGGGGCGAGCTGGCGTTCAAGGCCCAGGACGGCCTCCAGCGCGTCATGGCCTGGCTGCAGACGATGCCGTTCTCACCCGACCGGCGTCAGCTGGATGAGGTCACGGAGCAGGTCAGCGCCTTCGTCACGAGCGCAGAGTTCGGATCGGGCGCGCTCGGCGGAATCGGCGCCGTCACGGAGGTCGGCGCGAGTCTCGGGATGATGGCGATCATCCTCTTCTTCCTCCTCAAGGACGGCCCGGCGATGTGGGAGTTCCTCGCCCGACCGTTCGAGGGAACGGCCTACGACCGCGCCGAACGCATCAGGCGCAAGACCGTCGATGTCTTCGGCGGTTACATCTCCAGTACGGCCACCGCGGCACTGTTCGACGCCGTGGGAATCCTCATCGGTCTCCTCATCCTGCAGGTCCCCCTCGCGATACCGCTCGCCATCCTCACGCTCCTGCTCGCCTTCATCCCGATCATCGGCGCCGTGAGCGCGGGAGCGATCGCCGCCCTGGTGGCGCTCGTCAGCAACGGACCGCTCAACGCGGCCCTCGTCGTGCTCGTCGTGATCGTCGTCAACCAGGTCGAAGCGAACGTCCTGAAGCCGATCCTGATGGGCAGAACGGTCAGCCTCCACGCCCTCGTCGTGCTCGTCGTCATCGCCGCGGGCACGGCCGTCGGCGGAATCACCGGAGCCCTGCTCGCGGTCCCGCTCACCGCCGCGGCCTGGGGCGTCGTGCAGGTGTGGGACGGCGACGACGTTCCCGCACGCTGGGCGCGCCCGAAGACGCGTGATCCGGCAGCATCCCGCTCGGGGTGACATCCGGACCGCAGCCCTGACGAAGAGGACCCCCGCCGAGTGGCGGGGGTCCTCTCCCGGGGAGCTCTCGTGGGGGGACGATCACTCCTTCCGTGCGAAACGAACGGGGGGGCGTTCGCTCCGCAGGCGGTCGGCGTCAGGAGTCAGTCGCGCTCCTTCGCCTGCTCAGCCTCGTTGCTGCCGCCCGGCTCGGGGAGTTCGGCGTTCGCCTTCTCTCCGGCGGTCTCGAGTCCGGTCCCGTTCGCGGTGCCGGAGCTTCCACCAGCGTCGCCCGCCTTCTCGAGCCCGGCCTGGCCAGCGCCGTCGGCATGCTCGGCGCCGGTCCGGCTCGCCTCCTCGGCGGTGTCGAGTCCCGCCTGCCGCCGCTCCTCGGCGTTCTCGAGCGCCGCCTGTCGCTGCTCCTCCGCCTTCTGACGCGCCTCCTCGGCGGTCTGCTGGCCGAACTCGCTCTTCTCGAGACCGGTGTCGCTCACGTGCTCGCCACCGGGGTGCCCGGTGACCTCGTCGAAGACCTCCTGGACCGGCGCGGGCAGCCCGCCCACGGCGCCCGCCGCTCCAGCGCCGGCGACGCCGACTGCCGCGGCCGCGACCGCTCCGATCGTGATCTTCGCTGCGAGTCCGAGACCCGCGAATGCACCAAGTGCCACTCTTCGTCTTCCTCTTCTCGGCGTCGGCGCCCCGTTCGGCTGCGCGACCACCGTGGTCGATACGTGCTGTCGGTCGGTCGAGAGCCTCGCCGCGCGTTTGAGGTCGAGGCGAAGCGCCAGGTCGGCCGAGGGCCGCGGAGGCACTTCGAACGAGACGGCGCGCAGCGCCGCGACGGCCTCCGCCACCGGCGCGAGCTCGGGGGAGCCCGCGGGGACGTGTCCGCGCAGCACGGCCTCGGCCGCGGCATCCGGAATGCGTTCGTTCATCTCACTCCCTGCTATCGCCGGAGGGCGTCGCAGGGGTACGCCCTGCCGAGAATCTCCTCCGAAGCGAACCCAGTGCCCGCCGCTGCAGTGCCTTCACGGCCCCTGGCCGCTTGCCGACGATCTCGGCGACCTGCTCGATGGTGAGGTCGCCGATGATGCGCAGCACCATGACGTCGCGCTGGTCGGGAGGGAGGCCCTCGAGCAGCGCCCTCGCCGAGGCATCCGCCAGGTTGCCGATGGCCTCGTCCTCCGCGCTCGCACTGCGCCGCGGGTCGGCATCGTCGCGCCACTCCACGTGCACGCCGCGGGTCGAACGCCGACGCAGCTCGTCGACGAGGCGGCGGTAGGCGATCGTGAAGACGAAGGTGCGGAACTCCGGCTCGCCGCCGCTGAAGCGGTCGAGTGAATCGAAGACGGCGAGGAACACCTCGCTCGTCAGGTCCTCGGGTTCGAGGGAGCCGCGCGCCCTGAGGAAGCCCATGACCGCCGGCGCGTAGTCGATCCAGAGGTTGGTGCACGCCCACGAGGCACCCGATTGCGCCGCGAGCAGCACGCCGGGGAACGCGTCGCCGCTCGTCGCGCGACCGGCGCCGCCGCGCGACGACGTGCGTGCACGGGACGTGGCAGGGGACAGCGCGCCTTCGAGATCGGGCATGACCGGAACAGTGTAGGCAATCCGGCCGCCGCGCGCCCGCGATCACTCACAGGGGTCGGTCACACACACCCCCATGCACGGAGCGCGTCCACCAGGCCGTGAACCGTCTGCACCGTGGGGAGTTCACCCGGCGCGACCCAGAGGACACCCGCGGCGTCGCTTCCCGCCACCGGTTCGCCCGTGAGCAGGTCGACGATGAAGCAGTGGATCTCATAGGTGCCTCCGCCGGGCGCCCGGCGCCGCACGACTCCCGCCTCTCGGCCGGGTCGCACGGCCAGTCCGGTCTCCTCGACGACCTCCCGGATGACGGCGTCGGCGAGGGTCTCCCCCGGTTCGACCTTTCCTCCCGGGAGCGCCCACCGACCGGCCTCGGGCGCGTGGGACCGACGAACGAGCAGGACCCGCCCCGCGGCATCCGTGACGATCGCGCTCACCGCGTGGACGACGGGACCTGCGCGGCCTGCGCGACCTGCGCGGCCCGCGCGGCCCGACGAGCCCGGAGTCACTCGACGAGCGTCCGGAACACCTCGTACACCATGAACGCCGGCCAGAAGATCCCCTGGAAGAACGCCCAGATGAACTCCCAGAACTCGTCGGCACGCTGGAAGAAGAACACCCAGGCGCCGATGATGCCCAGCCCGTAGATCGCCCCACCGCCGGCGAAGCATCCGGCGTTCGAACTCCTGTCGTTCATGTCGACCTCCCGGGCACACGATACGCGCCCCGGCCCGATCCGCACGGGACCGAAGGCCCCCTCGGCCACCAGGACCTGCCGCTACTCGCCACGGTCGTCCTCCCACTTCGTGCCGTCGAGATCGCTCCGCAGGCGCCCGGTGATGTCGTCCACGGCGGCGCCCACGGTCGGCGCGAACCGGTCGGGCGTGAAGCGCTGCAGCAGTCCGTAGTCGCGCAGCACGTCGACGACGGGGTCCTTCATCTCGGCGAGCACGAGGCGGATGCCGTGCGAGTCGAGCCAGTCGTCGAGCTCGACGAGCTCGTCGATCGCGGTCGTGTCGATGTCGGTGATCGGCTCGGCGGCCAGGATGACCGTTCGGATGCCGGGGCCCGCCGCCTTCACCCGTGAACGCACGAAGTCCTCGAAGATGCCGCCGTTGGCGAAGAACAGCGGGGCGTCGAAGCGCACGATCACGATGCCGGGGATGCGTTCGCCCTCGGGATAGCGCGAGAGGTCGTGGTAGCCGCGGAGCCCCTTCACCAGCCCGAGTTCGGCGCGGTACGGTCGCCAGGCCTGGTTCACGAATGCCAGGAGCGAGAGGCCGATCGCCACGGCGATGCCGGCAAGCACACCGAACACGAGTACGCCCACGAAAGCGGCGAGCGAGAGGAACGCGTCGACCCGGTCCATCCGCACGAGCCGGATGAAGCCGTGCACGTCGATGAGGCGAGCGGCCGCCGCGATCACGACGGCGGCGAGGGTCGCCGACGGCAGGAAGGCCGTGAGTCCCGGCACGAGGAGCATGAACGCCGTGATCAGGACGGCGCCCACGACACCCGTGAGCTGCGTGCGGGCACCCGCCTGCTCGGCGACCGGAGTACGCGACGACGACGCCGAGATCGGGAACCCGCCGAGGAGCCCGGCGCCGATGTTCGCCGCCCCGATGGCCGCCATCTCGCCGCTGCCGCTCACCGTCTCGCCCCGCCGCGCGGCGAAGGTGCGCGAGAGCACGGCCGTGTCGGTGAACGCGACGAGCGCGATGCCCGCCGCGGGCAGCGCCAGCGCCGCGACATCCGACCACTCGAGGCCCCCGAGCGCGGGCGCGGGCAGGCCCTGCGGCAGTGCGCCGACCACGGGCAGTCGGTCGGCCAGGCCGAGGATCGCGGTGAGCGCGGTCGCCGCCACGACGGCGACGAGCACGCCCGGCACCGGCGACCTGGCCCAGGTGAGCCCGACGATGACGACGAGGGATGCCACGCCGAACACCAGCGCCAGCAGCTGGGCCTCGCCCGCGGCGATGCCCGCGCCGATGGCCACCACGTCGCCGAACAGCGAGCCGGAATCGATCGAGAATCCGAGCAACTTGGGCACCTGGGAGATGAGCACGAGGAGTGCGACGGCGTTGAGGTAGCCCACGCGGATGGGCTTCGAGAGCAGGTCGGTCACGAAGCCCAGGCGCAGGATTCCACCGAACAGCAGGATCACGCCGACCATGATCGCGAGGAGTCCGGCGAGCGCCACCGCGCGCGTGTCGTCTCCGAGGGCGAGCGGCAGGATGGCCGCCGCGATGATCGGGGCGAGCGCCGAGTCGGGCCCGAGCACCAGGATGCGCGACGGGCCGAACAGCGCGTATGCCAAGAGCGGCACGATCGTGGCGTAGAGACCGGTCTCGGGGGGAAGCCCGGCGACCTCCGCGTAGCCCATGCCGGCGGGGATCAGCAGCGCGGTGACGACGAGGCCCGCACGCAGGTCGGGCAGGAGCCAGGTGCGCCGGTAGTGCAGCGCCGTCTCGACGCCCGGCGGCAGCCACCGCCGCATCCGCTTCGCCGCCATCTCGGCCCCCTTCGGGGTCCATCTTCGCGCAGTGCCCCGCCGCCGTGCCGAGTATCGCCTCGACCACGGTGCGTCGCGGGCCGGCCGTGCACGTCAGGCTGGAGCCGGGCGGACTCAGCCGCCGCTGCGCCGCCCGCGCCGGACCCGGTCGACGGTCTCCATCACGGCCACGCCGACGAGCACCAGCGTCGACGCGCCGCCGACCCCGAGCGGGGTGAGCAGCGGTGAGACCGCGGCGACCGCGACGATCCCGATGAGCCCGGCCACCTGCGGCGTCACCCAGCGGTGCTCGAGCAGCCGGCGGAAGACGAGCGTGCCGCTGAGGAAGAGCAGGGGGCCGCCGAGCACGGTGATGACCGCGGAGAGGCTCTGCTCCTCGGGATGCCCGAGCAGCTCCTTGTCGCCGACGCTCGTCAGCACGATTCCCCCGATGACGAGCAGGTGCACGAACGTGTAGGCGGTGCGCGCGAGCCGCCCGGGGGCATCCGAGTCCTCCATCGCCTCGGACCCGATGCGCTCGCCGTGGTCGAAGTAGATCCACCACATCGCCGCCGCTGAGAAGAACGCGAGCACCATGCCCGTCGTCGTCTCCACGGTGATCTCGAGGTCCACGAACGCGAATCCCGTCACGAGCAGGCCCTCGCCGAGCGCGATGAGCACGAACAGCGCGGAGCGCTCGGCGATGTGGGCGCCGGAGAGGTCCCACCGCCCCATGTCCATCGAGCCCATCATGGGCAGGGGGAAGCCGGTGAGCGTGCCGATGACCTCGAGGCCGAGCGCCATCGCCCAGAAGGGCAGCTGGGCGGGGAGCGGCAGCAGCGCGCCGACGAGCCAGAGCACGCTTCCGGCGGCCGTCCAGATGAACACCCGCGTGAAGTCGAACGCCGCCTCGCGATCGTGCCGCCATGTCGCGAGCACGATGAAGCCCGTGCGGCCGAGCTGCAGCACGACGTACGCGATCGCGAAGACCCAGGCACGCTCGCCGAACGCGTCGGCGATGGAGATGCTCATCACGAGGGCCACGAACGCGAGCGCGATCACGGCACCGCGAACCGGGAGCCGGACGGGGTCGAGCCAGTTCGTGACCCACGTCGTCGCCACCCAGGCCCACCAGAGCGCGAGCACCATGATCACGCCCTCGAGCGCACCCAGCGGCGTCTGGTTCTCGTAGAGGTACGCCGAGAGCTGGGTGAGGGCGAAGACGAACACGAGGTCGAAGAAGAGCTCGACGTACGTGACCCGGTCGGCGCGCGACGAATCCGACGGCCGCAGCACATCGCGTCGCAGTCCGAAGGGCATGGCCCATGATGGCATGCGGCGCAGGTGCGCCGAAGCGACGAGCGGCGGCTGGCGCGTCATCCGTCTGGACCGAGCGGGAAGACGGGCGAGGGTTGAGCCCCGCGGCGAGGCCGTCGGGGCTCAGGCGACGACGATCCGCGCGCCGCTAGTCGCGGAAGAACTCGTTCGCGCGGGCGGAGTAGAGCAGCACCAGGCCGATCACGGCCAGCAGCGCGTTGATGATCGCCGTCCAGAACTGGCCGGGCACGGCGAACATCGTCCAGATCGCGTTCGCGAGGTTCAGGACGAAGACGACCGTGGCGACGATGCGGGCGAGGTTGCTGCCCCGCAGCAGTCCGACGCCGACGAGGATCGTCACGATGCCGATGACGATCGTCACCCACGCGGCGGTCGTCACCGCCGGCGAGTCGGCCGCGGCGCCTCCGGTGAGGAGGAGGATTCCCGTGATCACCCCGAGCACGCCGTTGATCCATGCGATGACGGCGACGAGGGTGACCCCGCCCGGACGAGGACCTGCCATGATGATCTCCTTCGATCGGACGAGGTGCGGTCGGGCACAAGCTACTCCCGCCGCGACGCGCGTGTCATCACCCCGTTCGGGGTGTCGCTGGAGCCATCGAGTCGGCGGTCGCCGGCCGTCGGCGAGCGGTCAGCGGTCCGCTGCCTCCTCCGACGGCGCGCGCACCCGCACCCAGATCGGCGGGTGCGGCATCCGGTGTTCTCGGTACAGCTTCTCCGCGAAGGGCGCCCAGACGATCACCGCGACGCCCGCGCCGACGAGCATCCCGCCGATCGTGTCGGAGATCCAGTGCGCCCCGAGGTAGGTGCGACTGAGCATCATGAGCACCGTGTACACGGCGCCGGCGACCCACACCCACGTGCGCATGAAGATGATGCCGAGTGCGGTCGCGACGAGGGCGGCGTTGGAGCTGTGGCCCGAGGGGAACGAGCCGAAGTCGGGATTCACGAGGATGTCCTCGGGCCGTTCACGGCCGACGAGCACCTTGATGAGGCGGGTGACCGCCGCGCTCGCGATCGCCGCGGTCACGTAGTAGACGGCTCCCCACGGCCTGCGGAAGAGCAGCAGCGCGCCGATGATGACGGCCGGCACGACCAGGTTCGACAGGATGCCGCCGCCGACGGCGTTGAAGACGAGGGCCGGCACGGTGAGCCACTCGGCCCGGTTGGCCACCATCCCGGCCATGAACTCGATCTCGAACCCGAACGGCTTGTCGCTCTCGCGGTAGAAGATCACGAGCGCGAGCATGGCGACCAGTGCGAGCGCGGCGGAGCCCGAGACGACCGGCCAGAACCGGGCGACGCCCACCGGCGAGGGCGCGGTGTGCGCGTTGTCGATCGGCGCTGCCGCCGGAACCGGCTGCTCGTCGTCGCTACCCGACACTCCCGTCCTCCTCCCGGGTCGACTCCGAGGCGTCCACCTCCGAGGGCGTGCCGACCCGCACCGTGCGCCACGTGTCGACGGCGATCACGATGCCCAGCACGACGAGCGACAAGGCGATCGAGGCGAGCGCGTCGGTCGCCCAGTGGTAGCCGAGGTAGATGCGGCAGGCCGCGGTCAGCAGCACGATCCCGGATGCCACGACGAACGCCAGCACCGTGATCACCGGCCTGCGGTGCCGCGAGAACACGAGGTACGTCGTGATGAAGAGGAAGTCCGCCACGCCCATCACGTGCCCCGAGGGGAACGACGAGGTGTGGTCGATCTCGAGCATCATGTCGCCGATGGGCGGCCGCTCGCGGGCGATCACCGGCGCGAGCACCTGCACGATGATCACGCCGAGCAGCATGCCGCCGGCCAGCAGCAGCGGGCGCCAGGCGTGCTTCGCGACGATGCCCCAGGTCACGGTCGTGACGAGGATGATGATCGGCATCACGATCGGCCCGAACACGAACGCGATGACGGTCATGACGGTGGTCAGCCAGTCGGTCTGGCCGGTCTCGAGCCAACGCTCCACGGGGGCGTCGACGGCGGAGATGTCGTCGGCCTCGAGCACCGAGTCGAAGATGAAGAGGAAGGCCGTGAGGCCTCCCACGACCAGGGCGATCGAGATCAGGTAGAGGTTGCGCTTGGCGGATGCCGGGACGACGCGCTCCTCGACGAGGAACTTCTCGTGGAACCGTCGCAGCCGGCCGGGTCGCTCCGTCGTCTCCGTCACCGATGCGCCCTTCCGCCGCACCCTCGCGGTGCGGCTCCTCCACCGTATGACCCGTCGGGCGCCCGCCAGAAGCCCCACCCGATGCATTGCACGTCGAGCGGGAACGTGCTAACGGCAGGCGCGCAGCGCTCAGTGGGTGAAGGAGGACACCTGGCCCTCGTGCGGCATCGGCGCTTCGAGGCGGTCCAGGTACTCGACGGCCTCCTGTATGTCGAGCACCAGGGACTCGGCGAGGTTCAGGCTCAGCCCGTTGCGCACCACGATGCGCTGGACCACGACGTCCGTCAGGTCGTCGGGCATCGGATAGGCGGGAATGAGCCAGCCCTTGAGGCGGAGGCGCTCGGAGAGGTGGTAGAGGTTCCACTTCTCGGTATGGCCCTTGGCGAGCTGCCACGCGAAGACGGGGATGTCCGTGCCGTCGTTCCACAGCTCGAACGCCTCCATCTTGCCGATCTCCCCCGAGAGGTAGACGGCGACATCCTGCGACGCCTGCTGCACGTTCCGGTACCCGTCCCATCCGAGCCGGAGGAACAGGTAGTACTGCAGCAGCACCTGGGCGCCCGGCCGCGAGAAGTTCAGTGCGAAGGTCGGCATGTGCCCGCCGAGGTAGGTCACGTCGAACACGAGGTCCTGCGGCAGGTCGTCGACGGTTCGCCAGACCACCCACCCGAGGCCCGGGAAGACGAGGCCGTACTTGTGCGCCGACGTGCTGATCGAGACCACCCGCTCGACCCGGAAGTCCCACTCGAGTTCGGGTTGGAGGAACGGCGCGATCATTCCACCGGATGCCCCGTCGACGTGGATCTTGACGTCGAGCCCGGTCTTCTCCTGGATCTCGTCGAGCGCGGCGGCGATCTTCGCGACCGGCTCGTACATTCCGGTGTACGTGACGCCCATGATCGCGACGACGCCGATGGTGTTCTCGTCGACGTACTTGTCGAGGTCGTGGCCGTCGAGCACCTTGTGCTCGTCGCTGATCGGGACGTACCGCGCCTCGACGTCCCAGTAGTTGCAGAACTTCTCCCAGCACACCTGCACGGCGCTCGAGAGGATGAGGTTCGGCTTCTCCGTGGATTTGCCGGCCGCCCTTCGGGCGACCTGCCAGCGCCGCTTCAGGGCGAGGCCGCCGAGCATGCAGGCCTCGGACGAGCCGATGGTCGACGTGCCGATCGCCTTCTCCGCGTCGGGAGCACTCCAGAGGTTGGCGATCATCTTCCAGCATCGCGTCTCGATCGCTGCCGTCTGCGGGTACTCGTCCTTGTCGATCATGTTCTTGTCGGACGACTCGGAGTACAGCTTCGCGGCGTGGGGGTCCATCCAGGTGCCGACGAAGGTCGCCAGGTTCAGCCGGGCGTTCCCGTCGAGCATCGCCTCGTCGTGCACGATCTGGTAGGCCGTCTCGGGCAGCGTGCCGACGTCCGGCATCCGGTCCATCGGGAAGTCCGTGGCGATCCCCTCACGGGCGAACATGGGGTTCACCTGGTTGCGGGTGCCCCGCCCCGAGAAGGCGTGGGGCGGACGGTTCGATGTGATCGGTCCGGTACCGTCGCCGGATGCCGAGCCGCGCTTGACGTCGGTCATGTGGTCCCCCAATTTCGCGGATGTGCGTCTGCACGGTGAAGACCCGGAACGAGGGGGCAGCGGTAGGGTGTCGACTCACAGTGGGCCCAGGTGCTCAGTGTGGTCCCGCTCCCCGATGCGGTCAAGGTCAACTCCGTTTCCTCACCGATTCGACGTCCCGCCCGCCTCGGCCGCATCACTCAGACTGCGTGAAAGTGGGGATCGGTAGCGTGGTGGCATGACGCTCGGAGAGGATCTCGCCGGGACTGACGCGCTGCCCGACGGCCGACAGCTCGCCGTCACGTGGGGGATCCCCGAACGGTACGGGGGCATGACGTCGGCCCTGCTCCACCGCTCGCGCGCATTCGTGCGACTGGCGGGGCGGGAGGTCGACGTGCTCACGTTCGACCCGCGCCCGGGATACGGCGAGGTGCGCGAACGCCTTGCGGAGCGGGGTGAGCTCGTGCGCGGCATCCGCCTGCTGAACCCTTACGAGGACCTGCGCGCCGCCGCGCCGGAGCCCGCTCCCATCGTATTCCGAACGGGGCATGTCGAGGCCGACGCCGTCGAGGTCACCGAGGCCGGCGACGGCTCCGCCCTACTCGTGGCGCAGCGGGGCGCGCGTCGTCTCGCGCTCGAGCACCGCCGCGCCGACGGCACGCTGGCCCTCCTCGACGAGCGCGCCAGGGCGTCGGGCCCGCCGCGGCTGCTGACCGCGTTCGACGAGGCGGGCGAGCCCGTGCGCCAGTGGACCGGCGCGTGGGAGTTCTACGCCCACTGGCTCGACGGCCGGATCGGCTCGGATCGCACGTTCGCCCTCACCGACAGCAAGACCATCGCGAACTTCATGGCCGAGCATCGCCGCCCCAACCTCGTCTCGCTGCACGTGGTGCACAACTCCCACCTCGACTCCCACGAGGGGGCGAGCCGGCCCTACGCACGAGTGCGCCCGTCGCGCCGCGCCGTCTTCGCCCGCCTCGAGCGCTTCGACGGCGTCGTGTTCCTCACCGAACGGCAGCGTGCGGATGCCGCGGCCCTCCTCTCCGACCCCGGCAACCTCTCGGTCGTGCCGAACGGCATCGATCCGCCCGTCGCCGATCCGAGGACCGACCGCGGCCGGAACGCCGGCGCGGGTGTGGTGGTCGCCGGGCTGACCCGGCGCAAGCGCGTCCACCACGCCCTCGACGTCGTGCGGCGGTGTCGGGTCGCTGGCATCCCGGTCACCCTTGGCGTCTACGGCGACGGGCCGGATGCCGCAACCCTCCGTTCGCGCGCCGCGGATGCCGGCCTCGCCGATGCCGTGACCTTCCCGGGACACCGCGACGACGCGGCCGAGGCCTTCGCGACCGCATCGTGGACCCTGCTCACCAGCACGTCGGAGGGCTCGCCGCTCGTGCTCGCCGAGGCAATGTCCCGGGGATGCATCCCGATCGCCTACGACATCCCCTATGGACCCGGCGATCTCATCGTGGACGGGGTCGACGGACTGCTCGTGCCCGACGGCGATCGGGCAGCGGCGGCTGCCGCCGTCGCGAGGCTCGTGGCCATGGCGCCCGACGAACGCGAGCGCATGCGCGACGCGGCGCGGGCGACGGCCGCGCGGCACGACGACCGTCGGATCGTCGCCGAGTGGGGGCGCGTGCAGCGCGCCGCCGCCCGGCGGCACGACCGACCGGCCGTCGAGATCCACGCGCGCGCCGATCGGCTCCGGCTGCGGCACCGAGGCGGGCTGCTCCGTTTCTCCGCCGCACTACGCGGCGTCCCGCGCCACGCGAGCGTGGTGCTCGCCGTGCAGCACGGCGGCCGCGGGCCGCTCGTGCGCACCAGGAAGCAGGGCCGCGATGGCCGCATCGCGTGGCGGCTCGACGAGTCGGCGACGCGATTGGTCGGCGCGCGGCATCCGCTGACCTGCGTCGTCACGGTCGAGGTCGGGAGCACGTCGGCCGAGCTCGCCGCCGTCACCCTCCACCCCGACACGAGATCGCTGCCGCGTCGCGCGGTGCAGCGCCTCACTCGCTCCTGGGGGCGACCGCGACCTCGCTCACCGAGGTGACCTGCAGCGCCTCGAGGGCGTCGTGCACGCCCGGCTTGGTCTTGCCGCACGCGTCGCGCGGGTAGTGCACCGGAATCAGTCGCCCGTCGACGCCTTCGAGCCATAGCGGGGGAACGAGCTCCAGGTCGGCGGTGCACACGACACCGTCGGGCACCGGATCGTCGGGCTCGGCGAGCGCCGAGATGAGCGGCGCGAGGTCGCCCTCGAAGCGCTCCACCCGCGCCACGGGCTCGCCCGGCGGGGTGTCGTCCACCGGAGCCGTGCCCGCGGCGCCCGGGGCGAGCGGCGTGCAGCGGAGGGCGGCTGCGGGCTCGAACCCGTCGGGCACGCGACCCGGCACGGGGATCGCGGAATCGGGCGTGGGCGGGGCATCCGGCAGCATCCAGGTGCCCTCCGTGCGGCAGTCGAGCTCGTCGCCGGGCTGCGCGACGGGCTGCGCGACGGGCGCGCTCGGGGCGGTGGAGGCGCAGCCGCTGGAGGCGAGCGCGATCAGGCACGCGATGCCTGCGACCAGGGCGAAGGCCCGCGGATGTCGCCGCGGCGGCGAGGTCGTGATGGGCATGGTCGATTCCTTCCCTCATCGATACAGACGAAGGAGGGCGCCGGAACGTTGGGTCCGACGTGTCGCGGGGCTCATCGCCCCGGCCTAGACCGACGCGGCCGCCTCCAGCCGGCCGGACTGCACGGCCGCGACGAACGCGGCGTAGTCGCGGTCGTTCTGGTCGGCGTAGTCACGTGCGAACTCGCCGATCGCCCGGTCGAAGCGATCGGCGTGCCCGAGGTACGAGGCGATCGCGACGCGGTCGCCCGAACGGGCGTGCGCCCGCGCCAGCGTCTCGCCGCAGACTCGTGCGTACACGCGGCCACCAGACGGCACCATCGCGTCGACGTCGGCCGCGCCCTTCCAGTCGTGCAGCTGGCGGATGTAGAAGTCGCGGTCGACGCCGTCGAACCCGGGCTGGCGATGCCAGCCGAGGAAGATGTCGCTCGCCGCCTGCATCAGGCGCTGCCCCCTGACCACGCGCTCGCCGTGGTTGCCGTACTCGCTCTGCGGCAGGAACCGCTCCAGCACCGACGTCTCGGCCTGCTTGGCCTGCAGCAGCAGCGGGTCTGCGTCGTCGCGGCCGCGCAGCAGCACGATCCACGCGCGCGTGCCGACACTGCCGACGCCCACGACCTTGCGCGCCATGTGCACGTACGAGAATTCCCGCATCGGATGGTTCTGCTGCTGGAGGGTCGTCTGGTACGACGCCAGCACCTCCTCCATCCATGCGATCTCCTCCTCGTAGCTGCGACCGACCGGGTCGAGCTGCTCGACCGGCACGATGAGCGGCGGATCCGCGACGATCCGCAGCCGGCCGTCGATCACCTCGGTCAGCTTCGCGACGGCGCGCGTGCTGTCGCGCGTGCGGGCCTTCGCGAGCGCGGCGTCGGCGCGCTTCGCCTGCTTTCCGGCGAGCTGCTTCTGCTTCCGTTCCTGCTCGACGAACGCGAGGAACCGGTCGGTGTCGAGTTGGTCGTACCACGCGTCGAGCACCCGCGAGTCCGCGGCCTGCAGCATCCGCTCGCGATAGCCGCGCACGACGGCGAGGTTGATCTCCCGACGTTCCTCGTCGGTGAAGCCGCGACTCCTTCCGGCGACCTCGAAGCTCGCCGCGAGCCGCTTCACGTCCCACTCCCACGGCCCCGGTAGCGTCTCGTCGAAGTCGTTCATGTCGAAGACCATCCGTCGCTCCGGCGTGCCGAAGACGCCGAAGTTCGACAGGTGCGCGTCACCGCAGATCTGGGTCGTGATGCCCGAGGTGGGGGTGCCGGCCAGATCCGCGGCCATCAGCAGCGCGGCGCCCCGGTAGAACGTGAACGGCGACACCATCATGCGCGCGTGCCGGATCGGCACCAGCTCCTGCACGCGGGTCGTCGCCTGCTCCTCGAGCAGGGCGACCGGATCCGCCCGGTCCGCGGAGGGCGCCCAGCCCTCGTGGTCGGACCGCGGCGTACGCCGACGCGCCTCCTTCCCGTACGCACGGCGCGCGTCGAAGTCCGTCGGCGGCGGCGCGAGCTCCTCGTTCGTGCTCCGGACTGCGGGCGTTCCCTGGCTGCTCATGTCCTGACCTCCGACCCTTCATCCGATTCCGCGATCTCGCTGCGCGGGCGCCCCCCGACCTCCGCCGGGATGCCGCGCGAGAAGAACAGCGACAGCAGGGCGATCACGATGAGCGCCACGAGCGACACCCGCAACGCCTCGATCTGCGAGGTCGCATAGACGCGTTCGAGCTCCGCTGCCTCGGCGTCGTCGAGCCCCGCCTCGCGCGCGAGGTCGGGCACGGATGCCGCGGGCACGATGTCGACCCCGCCTTGCGTCGCCTCGGCCACGACGACCTGCGTGTCCTGCGGCAGGTCGCTCGTGGCGACCCCCGAGGCGAACGAGGTGGCGAGCGTGCCGATCAGCACCGAGCCGATGAGGGCCGTTCCGAGCGACGAGCCCAGGTTCTGGAAGACGCCCTGCAGCCCGCCGACCTCGCTCGACTGGTCCTCGCCCACGCTCGACATGTTCACGTTGCCGATCTGCGAGGCGAGCAGTCCGAGGGCCGCACCCGCGACGAACATCCCCACGCCGAACGCCGGGCTCTGCAGTTCGATGTCCACGGCGCCGAGCAGCAGGAACGACGCAAGCACGAGGAGCACCTGGCCGATGCGGATGATCCGTCGGGGCGACCACGTGAGGGCGAGACGCGTGCCGAGGATCGAGAAGAGGATGAGCGAGATCGAGAGCGGGAAGATCCGGATGCCGGTCTGGAGCGCGTCGAGGCCGAGTGTCATCTGCAGGTAGACGGGCATCATGAAGAACAGGCCCGCGGTCATCGCGTACTGCGCGAGGAGCACCGTGAGGCCGCTGCGCAGGCGCAGGATCCGGAACAGGGTGATGTCGACGAGGGGCGCCCGGTCGGTCGCCACGAGGCGGCGCTGGCGCACGACGAACGCCCAGATGAGCGCCGCCCCGATGAGCACGAACCAGGTCGTCATCGACACGCCCAGCGGTGCGATGGGGAACCCGTTGACGACCGGCGGGTTCTGCGGGATGACCCAACCCCAGGTCTTGCTCTGCAGCATCCCGTACACGACGAACACGAGTCCGGCCGCCGACAGCAGCACGCTCAGCACGTCGATGCGCACCGGCCTGGCGCCGGCACGATCGGTCACGCGTCGCGAGAAGAGCACGACGAACGCCATGATCACGACCTCGGCGACGAACACGTACCGCCAGCTGAAGTAGGTGGTGACGAAGCCGCCGATGAGCGGCCCCGCTGCGACCGCGGCACCGGATGCCGCGCCGATGATCGCATACGCCGCGACCCTGGCGTGGCCTTCGTAGTTGTCGGCGATGAGCGCCGCGATGGCCGGGATGACGAGCACCGCTCCCATGCCCTCGACGATCGACCAGCCGAGGAAGAGCACGACGACGTTCGGGCTCAACGCCGTCGTGAGCGAGCCGAGCGCGTACACGATCGAGCCGATGACGAACGCACGCCGTCGCCCCCACACGTCGCCGAGCTTCGCTCCCAGCAGCATCAGTGCCGCCATCGTCAGGGTGTAGAACGTGATCGCCGCCTGCATGGCGTCGACGCTCGTGTCGAGGTCCTCCACGACCGTGGAGATCGACACGTTCATGACGGTGCCGTCGAGCACCATCACGAACTGCGCGCTGCCGAGGATCGCAACGACCGGCCAGTTCTTCATCTCAACCCCGATCCCGCCCCAGTAGGGGATACGCGATGGCGGCGACCCGACGGTCGCCCTCGTCAGATGCTCCCACCGAACCGTCCCGACCGGAAGCGGCGCGCGGATGCCCCCTCAGCGTTCCTCGCGCACCGCGTATCGCAGGTACACCACGCCGCTGTCGAAGCGGCGCTCGTCGAGCAGTTCGAGGTCGAGGCGCACGCCGTCGGGCAGGAACGCCGTGCCGCCGCCGAGCACCACGGGGTACAGGAGCATCCACACCTCGTCGACGAGACCGGCCCGGAACGCGTTCGCCGCGAGGCCGGGACCCGAGATCGAGAGGTCGCGCTCGGACCGCGCCTTCAGGCGCCGGATGGCCTCGGGATCGAATGCGCGCTCGATCCTGGTGCGGCTCGTCGGCGCCGCTTCGAGCGACGAGGAGTACACGAACTTGTCGGCCTTCCGCCAGGTCGCGGCGTACTCGCGCTCCACCGGCGGTAGGTCGGGCAGGTCGGCGGCGGTCTCCCAGAACCGCATGACCTCGTACATGCGGCGGCCGTAGAGGTAGGTGCCGACCGAGCGTTCGAGGTCGTTGACGAAGGCGTGCACCTCGGCATCGGGCCTACCCCAGCTGAAGTCGCCATGCTCGTCGGCGATGTACCCGTCGAGCGACATGATGCCGCCGCTGACCAATGCGCCCATGAGCCTCCTCGCCTATGCCGTGGGGCAGATGCCGAGTTCCTGCATCTTGGCCGTCGCCTGGTCGATCGACCAGGGCAGCTCCACGAGCGGGCGCTCCCGACCGTCGACGGGGTTCGCCTTCGACGCCAGGGAGGCGAGCGCGAACGCCGTCTCCCGCACGAAGTCGGCGCCCGCCGTCGAGTTGTTGAGGGCGACCACCACCGTGAGCCCGCTCGCGGGGTCGGTGAACGCGGCCGTGAGGGCACCGGCGGACTCACCGGCGGAGCCGCGCATGGGCCCGTACTGCAGCGCGCCGATGCCGGCCGTCTGCCAAGCCGGCGCCGACCCGCCGAGCGGGATCGCGGCCCACTGCTTGCGCTCCGTGGCCTCGCTGAGCAGTGCACCGGTCGCGAACGCCTCGCTCAGCACCCGGGTGTCCTCGAGCGTCGAGACGGCGCCCGCGGCCGCGCCGCCCATCGAACTCGACTGCTCGGAGGCGTCGACGAGCACCGCGCAATCCACGGCGCCGGTCGGCGCGATGGCCGACGAGTAGGCGCCGAGCACTCCCGTGTGATCGGTGACCGAGGGCGGGGGCATCCGGGTGTCCTCGAGACCGAGCGGCCCGAACACGTACTGATCGGCGAGCTCGGTCCACGGCTTGCCGGTGCGCCGCTCGAGCGCGAGCCCGAGCAGGAGGATGCCGGTGCGCGATTCGCGAACCTGCTCCCCCGGCGGACCCACGCGGCTGAGGGCGAGGCCGTTCGAGAGCAGCTCGTTGGCGGGCCAGAGGCGCGCAGGATTGGCGATGAAGTGGCTGCGCAGGGTGGGGTAGTAGTCGGCGAGGCCCGAGGTGTGCCGGCAGAGCTGCTCGAGGGTGATGCCATCGAGCGTCGGGATCCAGTCGACGTACTGTTCGACCTCGTCGTTGAGCTTGACGGTTCCCGCGTCGACGAGTCGCAGCAGCACCGTGCAGGTGATCTCGGTCGTGAGCGTCGCCATGTGGAAGCCGCTGTCCGCACGTGCGGCCGGGGCGCCCTCGCCGAATTCGACCGTGCCGGTCGCTGCGGTCCATTCGCCGGCCCAGGGCGCCCAGACACCCGCGACGGCTCCGCTCGACCCGCTGAGCGCGACGGCCTGGTCGAGCACCGCATCGAGGCTCGTCGCGAGGTCGTCGCCGAGCGGCGCCTCGACCGGGTCGAACTGCGATGCCGGATCGACGACGCCGCCGAAGCATCCGCTCAGTCCGAGCCCCAGCGCAGCGGCCATCGCGACGGCGGGTACGAGCCGCCGTCGGAACCTCCCCGGGCCTCCAGCCACCAAGCCCCCCTAGCCGTGTGTCCGCTGCGATTGTAACCCGCAATGGCGGCGCGCCCGTGGCCACCCGACGCGCGACCTTCGATCGCCGCGATCCGCGGGCCGACCAATCCGCGTCGAGGGCCGCGCCGAACCACGGTCACACCCGGGACCACCGGGCTCCACGAAGGAGGCACCTCATGCGCAACTCCCCGAATCGCATCGTCGCAACCGTCTTCGGCGCGGTCTACGTGCTCGTCGGGCTCCTCGGCTTCGCCGTCACCGGCGGGGTCGGGTTCATCGCCACCGAGGGAGGGCTGCTGCTCGGCGTCTTCCAGGTGAACCCGCTGCACAACATCGCCCACCTGCTCATCGGCGCCGCCCTGCTCATCGCGGGCTTCGCGAACGTCACCGCCGCCAAGTCCGTCAACACCGTCGTCGGCGGCGCCTACCTGCTGCTCGGCATCATCGGGTTCTTCCTTGCGGGCACGGCGGCGAACATCCTGGCGCTGAACACGGCCGACCACTTCCTGCACCTCGCGAGCGCCATCGTGCTGCTCGGCGTGGGGCTCGGGGCCGAGCGCTCGGCACGCGTGGCGACGGCCTAGGGAGCCCGCCATGAACGCACTGACGACGCTGGCGAGGACCTGGCCGATGCTCTCCGCCCTCGGCGGCGGACTCGTGCTCCTCGCCCTCGCCGCCGGTGCGGGGGGAACGGCGGGGGTCGCCCTGGCCGGGACCGGCATCGGCGGACTCGGCTGGGGCCTCCTCTCGCTCCGCGCGGGGCGTGCGATCGCGCCGGCGGTCGCGCTCGGCGTGGGCGCCGCGGTGCTCGTGGGCGCCGGCGCCCTCGTGGGCACCGGTCTGGCCGCGTCGACCGGAGTCGCGGTCGGCCCGCTCGTCGCGGCATCCGCCTTCATCGGCGTCGTGGCCGTGCACAGCGCGTTCGTCGTGCGCCGCGGATCCCGAGCCGCCGCCCGCACGATCCCCCATCCGACGAGGCCGGCGGATGCCGCGCCGCAGCCGGCCGTCGACGGCCGACTCTCGCTCGCGGGGCTGGTGGCGGGCGCCCTGCTCGTGGCGGGACTCGCCACACCGGCACTCGCCGCGACCGAGGCGGGCGAGCTCGCCGTGCCGCACGGAGAGCACGGCGGCACCGGCACCTCGGTGACCGACGTCGACCACGGCGGCGACGGACACCACTGACCGCGACCGGGGATGCGTGGCGACGACGTCCCCGGTCGCACCCCCGGTCACCTCATCCGGCCGCCCCGGGCGCCGCGGCATCGAGGCCGATCTCGCGGAGCGCGCCGGCCATGAACCGCTCGACGTCGCGGTCGACGATGATGTCGCTCGGTCGCAGCGGACGGCTCAGGTAGAGCCCGTCGAGCGCCGTGAGGCGGCTGAGCGCCACGTAGGTCTGTCCCGGGCTGAACGCCCGGGGTCCGAGGTCGACGATGGCGGTCTCGTAGCTGGCGCCCTGCGACTTGTGGATGGTGACCGCCCACGCGAGCCGCAGCGGGAACTGCGTGAACTCGGCCACGATCTCGCGGTGGAGCTTCTTCGCCGCCGGGTCCCAGGTGTACCGGAACTTCTCCCACGTGACGGGCTCGACCTCGTGCTCCTCGCCGTCGATCTCGACCCGCACCTCGCGCTGGAGCGAGGTGACGGTGCCGATCGTGCCGTTCACCCACCGCGGCCCGTCGCCGCGCAGGGCGTTGTCGTTGCGGAGGAACATCACCTGCGCACCCATCTTCAGCTCGAGCCGCTCATCGGCCGGGAACGCCCGCCCGCCGAAGTCGCCGTTCACCTCCGCCTCGTTGGCGATCGACTGCCCGGGAAGCCGGTGCAGCTGGGTGCGATTGATGCGGTTGACCGTCTCGTTGGTGGTGGCGAGCGTGATCGCCCCCTGCTCGGGCAGCGGCCGGCGCGCGCCCACGTCGTTCAGCACGCCCGCGATCTCGGCCGTGACCGCCCCGTGCCGCACCGCGTTGAGCATGAGCTTGAACTCGTCGTCGTGCTGCCGATGCACCTCGCCGAGCTCGTAGATGCGCAGGTCGGCCTCGCGCCAAACGTTCGCGTCGAAGAACCACATCGACGTGTACGTGTCGGTGAAGTAGCGGCGCTCGTCGCCGCTGCCGGGCACGGGGGCCAGCTGGTAGGGGTCGCCGAAGAGCACGACCTGCGCGCCGCCGAACGGCTCGTGCGGTCGCTGGCGGGCCTGGCGCAGCGACCGGTCCATCGCGTCCATGAGGTCGGCGTTCACCATCGACACCTCGTCGATCACGAGCGTGTCCATGGCGTTCAGGATCTTGCGCACGGTGTCGTTCTGGTCGATGTCGTGGTCGGCGATGACCCCGATCGGCAGCCGGAACAGGGAATGGATGGTCTGCCCGCCCACGTTGAGCGCGGCGACCCCGGTGGGCGCGCAGATCACGATCTGCTTCTGGGTGTGCCAGTTGAGGTGGTTCAGCAGCGTCGACTTGCCCGTGCCGGCGCGGCCGGTGACGAACACGTGCTCGCGCGTGCCCTCGATGGCCTGGAACACGGCTGCCTGTTCGCGGGTGAGGGTGACGTTCTGCACTGGTTGCCTTCGGCGAGCGGATGCCGCGGGCGGCTCCCGCGGCGGCGACGCCCGTGGGGGCGCGCTCCCACTGTAACCGCGGAACGGCGCGGCGGCAGGGCCACGCCGGCCGGGATCGCGAGCGGCATCCGACGGGCGCCCGGGGAGGACGGGACGGCGCCGGGCGCCCGCATAGACTGTGCGGGTGGGGAGCTCAGGCGTGCGGCGGGGTCCGGTGTCGCCCGCCGCGGTGATCGGCTGGGTCGGGCTCGCCATGCTCCTCGTCGGCGCCTTCCTCGCCGCGCTCGGCGCGCTGAACCAGACGATCTACGGGGCATCGAACTTCGTCGAGCGCTATCTCGAGGCGATCGCCGACGACGACATCGCCGCCGCATCCACGACCCCGGGCGTGGCGCTCGACGCCGCCGAGCTCACCGCCATGGGCCTGCCCGAGAACGTGTCGACCGCGATGTTCCGCTCGGGCGTCGTCGAGGCCGGCCCGGAGGACGTGCGCATCGTGAGCGATGTCGCGAACCCCGACGGCACACACTCGGTAACCGCGAGTTACCGCCTCGACGTGTCCATCATCGAGACGACCTTCGACGTTCGCCCCATCGCTCCGCTCTACGGCGTGCTCAACCGGTGGGAGTTCTCAACCAGCCCGCTCACCGTGGTCGATGTCACGGCCGCCCACAACCCGCTGTTCACCGTCGGCACGCTCACGCTCGACACGCGCGCGACGAAGACCGGCGACGAGCTGGCCGCCTTCACGCAGACCGCGCCATACCTCGCGATCGCACCGGCCGTCTACGAGTTCGGTTACACCTCGACCCTGCTCGAGGCGGTGCCGACGTCGATGGCCGTGGCGCCGGCTTCGCGGTACGCCGTCGGCGTCGATTCCCTGCCAACCGCCACCTTCGTGGAACGCGTGCAGGTGAAGCTCGACGACTACCTCGCGCAGTGCGCGACCCAGCAGGTCCTGCAACCGGCCGGATGCCCCTTCGGCATCGAGATCGACGACCGGGTCGTGAGCCCGCCCGTCTGGACGATGGTGACCAATCCCCCGGTCACCCTCGCGCCGGGTGAGACGGCCTTCGAGATGCCGCCCACCGAGGGCGTGGCGCACATCTCGGTGGAGCTGCAGTCGCTCTTCGACGGCGACTTCTACACGCTCGAGGAGGATCGGCCGTTCCTGGTCGCCCTGAGCGCGTCGATCCGGCCCGACGGCAGCATCGCGATCCAGCTGAAGTGACACGTGTGGGGGTGCCGCGGCATCCGCTCGCCCGCGTCAGCCGCGGTGCGCGTCCTGCTCGGCGATGGCGGCGAGCCGCTCGTTGTACGCCTCGAGCTCGGCGTCGCCGGTGCGGTCCGCGTGGCGGTCGCGGCGCTTCGACTCCTTCTCGTCGCTGCGCGCCCACTGCACCGCCACCGTGATCGCCAGGGCGACCGTCGGGATCTCGCCCACCGACCAGGCGATGCCGCCGCCGAGCTGCTGGTCGACGAGCGCGTCGGTTCCCCAGCCCATCGCGCCGTACCAGTCGGCGAGCAGGAGTCCGGTGCCCGACATGATCGCGAGGCCGAAGAACGCGTGGAAGGCCATGGTGCCGAGGAGCAGCACGAGCCGGAACGGGTACGGCAACCGGTACGGCACCGGGTCGATGCCGATGAGCGACTGCACGAAGAGGTAGCCGGTGATCACGAAGTGCCCGATCATCCACTCGTGCCCGATGTGGTCGAGCATCGACCAGCGGAACAGCGGCGTGTAGTAGAACACCCAGAGCGAGCCGGCGAAGAGCACCGCCGCGACGATGGGGTTCGCGATGATCGACGCGAACTTCGAGTGCACCGCCAGCAGGATCCACTCGCGGCCGCCGCGCGAACCGTCCTTGCGGGGGTGGATGGCACGCGCCGCGAGCGTGACGGGGGCGCCGGGCACGAGCAGCACCGGCACCGCCATCGTGAGCACCATGTGCGCGCCCATGTGCGCCGAGAACAGGTACTGCTCGTAGACGTTCACGCCGCCGCTCGTGACGTAGGCGAGCAGCAGCAGGCCGGCCACCCAGAGCACCGCTCGGTACACGGGCCAATGATCGCCGCGCCTGCGCAGCCGCCGCACGCCCGCGAGGTAGAAGAAGATGCCGAAGCCGCAGGCGAGGAGCCAGAGCAGGTCGGGGTTCCACTCGGTGAAGTAGCGCGTCCACTCGGGCCACGGGGGGAGCGGCTGGCCCGTCAGGATCTCGGCCGGCGTGCGGGCCAGCGAGCCGGCGGCATCCTCCGACACGGGCGTCGCCGTGCGCGCGAGCGCCGCGGCCACCCCCGAGGCGAGGCCCATGAACGCGAGCTCGACGACCACGAGCACCCAGAAGTCGCGGGAGATGGACGCGTCGGCGGGGGCGCCGTGGGCCGAGGTGGGCCGCTGCATCCGCCAGATCAGGAAGCGACGCTGCGCCGCGCCGAACAGGCCCAGCGCGATGAGGGCCGAGACCTTCACGAGCACGAGCACGCCGTAGGTCGTGCCCAGTTCGTCCCACGTGCCGATGCGGAGCGCGGCGTTCGCGTATCCCGACAGGGTCACGACGATGAAGGCGATGAGCGCGACCGACGAGTACCGGGCGAGCACGATGGGCAGCCGTTCCCGGTCGAGCTCCCGGCGGAGCAGCACGATCGTGAGCAGGCCGCCGAGCCAGACCGCCGCGAACACGAGGTGCAGTCCGAGCGACGCGATCGCGGCGTTGTGACCCGCGGCACCTGCAGCGTGCCCCTGCTGCGCCATGGGCACGAGGGAGGCGACGGCGAGCACCGTCACGAACACGAGCGCCGTGTGGTTGCGCACCGCGAAGCACAGCACCGTGACGGCGGCGGCGACGAGGGTGGTGGTGAGCCACGCCTGGCCCAGCGCGATCGTCGTGACGAACTGGCCCAGCTTCTGCCCGAACGCGGGGCCGAACGAGAACGGCTCGCCCGTGACGACGAGGAACGTGAAGATGCCGGTCGCTGCGCTCGCGACGGTGAGCACGGCAGCGGATGCCGCGGCGACGTCGAGGGCGAGGTCGAACTCGCGCCGCTTCGGCGAGAGCGCCCAGACGGCGAGCACGAGCGCGCCGATCATGCCGGCCGCGCCCAGGTTCACGACGAGCTTGGCGACGGGAAGGCCGTACCGGGCGACGGGACCGGGATCCTGGATGGGGAGCGGCGCGGCGCCGCCGCCGTACGCGAGGCCCGCGAACATCGCGAGGAGCGCGACGGCGAGGAGCACGGCGGGGCCGAGCACGCGAACGGAGCGGGGCACCGAACCAGCCTAGACGCCGCCGCCCGTGCGATCGCCCGGAGCGTGCGACGCGGCCCGCGACATCCGCCACTCCCCCGCGGTGTCGGCCACTCCCCCGGGCCTCACGCCGATCGCCCGGCGTTCACGACCGGAGACCACCAAGGGGCGCGCGGCCGATGCCGCACGCCCCTTCAGGAGTCTCGGGACCTCGTTACTTGGCCGCAGCCTTGAGCTTCGATCCGGCCGACACCTTGACCGAGTAGCCGGCCGGGATGTCGATGGTCGCACCCGTCTGCGGGTTGCGGCCGGTGCGCGCGGCACGGTGCGTGCGCTCGACGGCGAGCCACCCCGGGATGGAGACCTTGGTGCCCGAACCGACGGACTCGGAGAGCGCATCGAAGAGACCGCCGAGCACGGCGTCGACGGTGGCCTGGCTCTGGCCGGTCGACGCGGCGATCTTCGCGACGAGCTCGGTCTTGTTCAGCGACTTGTCAGCCATTGAATGTCCTCCTCGGACTTCCGCTGTTTCGGTACAGCTATCTGTGAGTTCTCGGGAACGATCGTTCTACCGCCCCCGTGGCCGATCGGGCCGCCTCGAATGTAGCAGAGAACCGCGGAAACACGCGGATTTCCGGGACTTCGGGACGATCGGCACCCGGCGTGTCGCCGTGACGGATGCCGCGGCATCCGTCGCCTCGACCCCGGGAGACGACGAGAGGGGCGCCCCGTTCGGGACGCCCCTCTCGGTGAAGCGGGTCTCGCCTACCAGCTCGACTTCGTGATGCCGGGCATCTCGCCGCGGTGGGCCATGTCACGGAAGCGGACGCGCGAGACGCCGAACTTCGTGAGCACGCCACGGGGGCGGCCGTCGATGGCGTCGCGCGAGCGCACGCGCACCGGCGAGGCGTTGCGGGGGAGCTTCTGCAGGCCGACGCGGGCGGCCTCGCGGGTCTCGTCGGTGCCGTTCGGGTCGACGAGGGCCTTCTTCAGCTCGAGGCGCTTCGCCGCGTAGCGGTCGACGACCACCTTGCGCTGCTCGTTGCGCGCGATCTTGCTCTTCTTCGCCATGTCTTAGCGCTCCTCTCGGAAGTCGACGTGCTTGCGCACCACGGGGTCGTACTTCTTGAGCACGAGACGGTCGGGGTTGTTGCGACGGTTCTTGCGGGTCACGTAGGTGTACCCGGTGCCGGCCGTCGAGCGGAGCTTGATGATGGGGCGGATGTCCTGCGCCTTGGCCATTAGAGCTTCACCCCACGAGCCTGGATGTCCTTGATGACCGCTTCGATGCCGCGGGCGTCGATCACCTTGATGCCCTTGGCGGACACGTTCAGGGTGACGTTACGACGGAGCGACGGCACGTAATAGGTCTTCTTCTGCACGTTCGGGTCGAAGCGGCGCTTCGTCCGGCGGTGCGAGTGCGAGATGTTGTGCCCGAAGCCGGGAACGGCTCCAGTCACCTGGCACACTGCTGCCATTGGTCTTTCCTCCAATACCGAGGGGCGGATGCCCCTCCCAAGGTCTCTTGTCTGCTGACGCTCCCCACGCCGAAACCCGCGATCTCTCGCGGATCTCTTGGGAGGAATGTCGCGGTCTGGGCGGTGGAAGCACCCAGCCAAACGTCGAGTCTACCAGACCGGCCGATCGCGGCCGTCATCGGCGGATGCCGCAGCCGCGCCGGCGGCGGGCGCATGCGACCAGGTGTCGGATGCGATGCGCGCAGGTGGAGCCGGTGGGACGGGGCTGCGGACGTGGCATCCGGCGGCGTAGCCTGACGCGCATGGCGACGTGGGACGACGTGCGCGAGCTGGCGCTTGCGCTGCCCGAGGCGAGCGAGCACGTGTCGCGCGGAAGCGCCCAGTGGAAGGTGCGCACGAAGGGCTTCGTCTGGGAGCGTCCGCTGCGCCGCGCCGACCTCGACTCGCTCGGCATCGACGCGCAGGCGGGACCCGTGCTCGGCGCGAGGACCGAGGACGAGGCGGTGAAGTTCGCCCTGGTCTCGGAGGACCCCGCGGTGTTCTTCACGACCCCGCACTTCGACGGCTACGCCGCGGTGCTCGTGCACCTCGACCGCATCTCGAGGCGACGCCTGGGCGAGCTCGTGGCGGAGGCATGGGCGGCGGCCGCGCCCGCGAAGCTCGTCCGCGAGCACCTCGATCACGAGGTCGACTAGTCGCTGCGCCGGCCCGTCTCAGCCGGCGGCCGGGGCATCCGTGAGGTCCCTGCGTGCCTTCCGGGTGATCGGCCGTCGCGACAGGATCGCCGCGGTGAAGAAGCAGACGGCACCGAGCGCCGTGCCCAGGTTCGCCCAGAACTCGCTCACCAGGTCACCGGTCACCGGCACGACGTAGGCACCCACCGCAGAGGCGCCGAACGCGACCGACCCCGCGAGGTTCAGCCACGTGCCGTGCCAGGTGCGGGCGTCCGCGTCCCAGAGCTGTTCGCGATCCCTGGTCGCGATCACGGCGAGCGAGCTCGACACGAGGAACGCGAGGGATCCCCACGCGTCGGGCCGCCAGCCGATGCCCACGGCGTCGGGTCGGGCGATCGCCGCGGCGAGCGCAGCACCGGTCGAGATGTTGAAGAGGAGCGTTCCGAGGAACTGGATTGCGGCGGCCCACCAGTCGGCGCGATCGGCGCGGTTCATCCGGGCGTGCGGCGCCTTCCGGCCGCTCAGGCTCAACTGGATGAAGCCCGCCGTCGTGAAGAAGATCGACCCGATGAAGAAGGTCAGGTTCGCGCCGACGACGCCGAGCCAGTTCGCGTACCAGGGCAGCGCACCGAGGAAGAAGCACACCGACCCCACCGCGAAGCCCCACGCCTCCCGGCGCAGTCGCCTCTCGGTCGGGACCGGTGGGCGGACCGGCTCGCTCACTCCACGTCCTCCGGGATCCGCGTGTCGCGGACGGTGCTCGGTCACCGTCTCACGCCGACCCTACGCCGCACCGACCGTCGGCGATATCACGCGTTCTGGGTGATATCCGCCGAGAGGCCCGGTTCGCGGCGGTTCAGCCCGCGTTCGCCGTGAGCAGCCTGGTGCAGTTCGCACAGAGGCCGAACACGTCGACGACGTGCGCCGCGCCGGTGAAGCCGTGGTCGGCGGCCACCCGCTTGGCCCACACCTCGACCTCGTCGGCGGCGATCTCGACCGTGAGGCCGCAGTTGCGGCAGATCAGGTGGTGATGGTGGCCCGTCGTGGTGCACGCGCGGTAGAGGGCCTCGCCCTCGGGCGACTGCAGCGAGTCGGCCTCGCCCGTGGCCGCGAGATCGCCGAGCGCGCGGTAGACCGTGGCGAGCCCGATCGGCGAGCCGCTCGCGTGCAGCGATGAGTGCAGCGCCTGCGCGCTGATGAATCCCTCGGTCTCGTCGAGGGCCTCGCGAACGGCTTCGCGTTGCCAGGTGTTGCGCTTCATGCGGTGCGTGCGTCCTCTGCGGTCTCCACGGGGATGGCGACTCGATTCAACGGTAGTGCGCGCACCTTGGAGATTCCCAGCGCGAGCACGAAGAACGCCGTCGCGGCGAGCGCGATGGCGGGTCCTGCAGCCACGGCGAGGGCGCGGGACGCGACGACCCCGATGATCCCGGATGCCGCGCCGATCACGGGTGCGGCGAGCAGGATGCCCCGGTAGGTCGGCACGACCAGCCGGGCGGCGGCGGCCGGCGCCGCGATCAGCGCGATCGCGAGGATCGCCCCGACCGCCGGCAGCGCGCTCACGACCATGGCGGCGGTGAGGCCGAGCACGAGCAGCTCCACCGGCCACTCGCGGTAGCCCGACGCCCGGAAGCCCGACGGGTCGAACGTCGAGAACGCGATCTCCTTGCCGAAGACCGCGACGGCCGCGACGGCGATGACGGCGACGGCGGCCGCCAGCACGATGTCCGCGTCGGTGACCGTGAGGATCGATCCGACGAGCAGCGACTCGGCCCGCACCGGCAGCCCGGGGATCACCGCCTGCAGGAGCGCGCCGGCAGCGAACCCGCCCGTCAGCACGATGCCCGCGGCGACCTGCGCGCCCTGCCGTCGCACGCGGGCGATGGCCGACATCACCGCAACGAGCACCACGGATGCCGCGGCCGCCCCGAGCGGCACGCTCACGCCGAGCGCGGCGGCCGCGACCGCTCCGGGGTAGGTGCCGTGCGTGAGCGCCTGCGCGAAGAACGTGCGACGACGCAGCACGACGAGCGCGCCGACGAATCCGGCGCCCGCGCCGATGACGATCGACGCGAGGAGTGCACGCTCGAAGTAGCCCATCAGCGCCCCTCCCCCACGGTTGCGGCGAGCGACGCGGTCACCGGGGGCGTCCCCGACTCGGTGGCCCGCGGGTGACCGAGGCGGTCGGCGATCCAGCGACCGAGCAGCACCAGCGCGTAGCCCGCCACGAACACGGCGACGATCGTGCTGCCCGCCGGGAGGTCGATTCCCGCTCCGACCGAACCGGCGAAGCCGACGGCGAGCCCGAGCCACGCGGCGACCGAGGCGAACAGGGCGGCGACGGGGAAGAGCAGCCAGAGTCGCTGCGTCGCCAGGCGGGCGACGGCGCCCGGCACGATCAGCAGGGCGAGCACGAGCAGCGTGCCGATCGTGCTGGCCGCGGCGACCACCACGAGTGCGACGGCGCCGTTCAGCACGAGATCGAGCCACGACGCCGAATCGCCGGCGGCGCGGCTTCCACGCGCATCGAAGGCCCGGAAGAGCTGCTGCTTCATCGTGACCGCCACCGCGGCGAGCGCCACCGCGCTGACGCCGACGAGCGGCAGGACCTCGGCCGGCGGGATCGTGAGCACCCGTCCGAACAGCAGCGCCTCCAGCTCGCCCGCGTAGTCGTCGCCGCGCGACACGACGATGACGCCGACGCTGAAGGTCGCGGTGAGCACGATCGCGATGGCGGCATCCGACGCGATGCCGGCGCGGTCGAGCCACGTCAGCACCACCGCGGCGGTCATGGCGGCGATGGCGGCACCCGGCAGGAGTCCGGCGGTGCCGCCCACGGCCAGCCCGATCGCGAGGCCCGGGAACACCGCGTGGGTCAGCCCGTCGCTGATGAACTCCAGACCGCGCAGGTTCACGAGCACGCCGACGATGCCCGCGACCACGGCGAGCACGAGCATCACGACGAGGGCGCGCGCCATGAACGGCACCGTGAAGGCGCCGAACAGCGCGTCGACGAGGCTCATCGTGCGCCACTCCCCCACCGGATGCCAGGCGCGGTCGCGTGCCAGTATGCCGCGTTCTGCATCAATGTCCCTCGTGGCCGGGAACCACGAGCGTGTGCTCGTCGAGTTCGACCTCGACGCCATCGAAGCACTCCTGCACGTTGTCGAGCGTGAGCACGTCGGCCACGGGGCCGAACGCGAGCTGCGTCCCGTTCACGAGCACGACGCGATCGCAGACGAGCTTCGCGAGTTCGAGGTCGTGCGTCGAGATGAGCACGGCGACACCCCGGGCCTTGAGGCCGCGGACCGTGTCGATGAGGGCGTCGCGATTCTGCTGGTCGAGGCCGTTGAAGGGCTCGTCGAGCAGGAGGAGGCGCGGCTCGGACGCGAGCGCCCGGGCCAGCAGGCCCCGCTGCCGCTGTCCGCCCGAGAGCTCGCCGAACCGGCGACGGGCGAGGTCGCCGAGGCCGACCGTCTCGAGCGCGCGGCGCACGGCCTCGCGATCGGCGCGTCCGGGCCAGCGGAGGAAGCCGAGCCGGCGATATCGTCCCTGCATCACCACCTGCTCGAGGCTGATGGGGAAATCGGGGTCGAGCTCCGCGGCCTGCGGCAGGAAGCCGATCATGCCGTCCTGGGAATGCGTGCGGCGGGGACCCGCGGCCGCCGTCGATGCCTCGGTCGCGGCATCCGCTTCACTCGATGCGACGGTCATCCGGCCTGCCGTGAGCGTCACCATCCCGAGCACGCCCATGAGCAGGGTGGACTTGCCCGCGCCGTTCGGTCCGATGAGGGCGACCGCCTCGCCGGGGGCGATCTCGAGGTCGAGACCCGAGACCCCGGAACCGCCCGGGTGCGTGAAGGCCACGCCCTCGAGGCGCAGCACCGGCGACTCGGTCATGCGGTCATCCTTGCAGGACTGCCGGGAGCGGGGAAGGCGTGACGCCCCACGACTCGAGGATCAGGGTCGCGTTGTGGACCTGGCTGCCCAGGTACGTCTCCCCCGGGGTTCCCTCGGCGCCGAGGGAGTCGCCGTAGAGCGCGTCGTCGCCCGAGTGGACGGTGACGCCCGCCTCCCGGGCGATGGTCTCGGCCGCCTTGGGCGAGATCGACGCCTCGGAGAACACCGCCTGGACGCCGGTGGCCCGGATCCTCGCGACGAGGTCGTCGATCTCGGCCGCACTCGGCTCGGCATTGTCGTCGAAGCTCGGGATCACGCTGCCGACGAAGGTGAGGTCGTAGGCGTCGATGAAGTAGGTGAAGGCGTCGTGATTGGTGACCAGCAGTCGGCGGTCGACCGGCACCGCCTCGACGTTCTCCTCGATCCACGCGTCGAGCGCGTCGAGCTCGTCCAGGTACGCCTGCTCGTTCGCGGCGAGCGCGGTGGCATCAACGCCGGGCACCTTCTCGAGGCCGCGCGCGATGTTCTCGACCATGTGCTCGGCCAGCTCGGGGTCGGTCCAGATGTGCGGGTTGCCGTCGCCGTGGTCGTGGCCGTCGTGGGCATCGCCACCCGCGGCGTCGTCGTGCCCGTCCTCAGCGGCGTCCGCGCCGTCGGTGCCGTCGGCCGCCTCGTCGTCGTGGTCGTGGTCGCCCGTGCCGTACACCTCGATGCCCGTGCTCGCGTCGATGAACACCCCGTCGAAGCCCGACGCGCTCACCGCGTCGTCGAGCCAGCTCTCGAGCCCCGCCCCGTTGACGACCAGCGCGTCGGCGTCGGCGAGGGCGAGGAGCTGCGCTGCCGACGGGTCGAAGCTGTGCGCGCTCTGCGCCGGCGCGAGGAGCTGCATGACCGCAGCCGTGCCGCCCACGAGCTCGCGCGTGAAGTCCCCCACCTGCGTGGTCGTCGCGACGATCGACGGGCCGCTCGGTCCGTCCGAACCGGATGCCCCGGGGCTGGCGCACGAGGCCAGGGCGAGCGTTGCGGCAACCATCGCGGCACCCGTGGCGATCGCGGTGCCGGCACGTCGGTGCCGGGGCGTGGTGCGCGAGGTCATGCGTCGAAACTACCTGTTATTGATAATGATTGTCAAAACCATGTGGCGCTCGATTCCGGAGATGTGGAACCGCTGAACCGCACGTGACATTCCATGCGACTCCTGTGGAGAGCTTTGGCGAGTGTCGCACCGTCGTGCGACCATGAGCCACGTGGATACGACGACGACCCTTCTCACGTTGCATCCGTTCACCGTCGCCGACGCCGAGCGCATGCTCTCCGGCGAGGTCGACCCGCGCGACGGGTGGGAGGGCGGCTACGCCTTCACCGATGAGCCCGAGCTCCTCAGCGAGTACGTGCAGGCGGTGCACGAGAACGGCGACCCCGCCCCGTTCGGCCCCTACCTCGTGCGACGAGCCCACGATGGCGCCACCATCGGGGGAGTGAACCTGTTCGGACCCCCCGACGACGCGGGGGCGGTCGAGTTCGCCTTCGGGCTGGTGCCGGCCGTGCGCGGCCAGGGCCTGGCCCTGCACACGGTGCTCGAGGCGGTCGAACTCGCCCGTCGCGCGGGAGCGACGACCGCGCGAGCCGACTGCGAGCTCGCGAACCTGCCGGCGCGGCGTGCGCTCGAGAACGCCGGCCTCGCCGAGGTGAGCCGCTCCGGCGACTCGCTCACCTACGAGATCCGGCTCTGACGCGCAGCGGATGCCGCGGCATCCGCTACTCCAGCAGCAGCGCCGGCTCCTCGATGATCGACGCGACGTCGGCCAGGAACCGGCTCGCCACGTCGCCGTCGACCACCCGGTGATCGAACGAGGCGCCGACCGTGGTGACGAACCGCGGCCGCACCTCGCCGTCGACCACCCAGGGCTTCTGCTTGATCGTGCCGAGCGCGACGATCGCCACCTCGCCCGGGTTGAGGATCGGGGTGCCGGTGTCCATGCCGAAGACGCCGATGTTCGTGATCGTGATCGTGCCGCCCTGCATCTCGGCGGGCTGGGTCTTGCCCTCGCGCGCCGTCAGCGTGAGCTGCTCCAGCGCCGTCGCGAGCTCGACCATGGTCATCGCCTGCGCCTCCTTCACGTTCGGGACGATCAGACCGCGCGGCGTCGCCGCCGCGACGCCGAGGTTCACGTAGTGCTTGACGATGATCTCCTCGTCGGTCCACTGCGCGTTCACCGACGGGTTGCGGCGCACGGCCCAGATCATGGCCTTCGCCATGATGAGGAGGGGCGACACGCGCACCCCCGCGTAGTCGGGCGAGGCCTTGAGCCGCTTCACGTACTCCATCGTGCGCGTGGCGTCGACGTCGACGAAGACGCTGACATGCGGCGCGGAGTATGCACTCTGCACCATCGCGTTCGCGATGGCCTTCCGCACGCCCTTCACCGGAATCCGGTCCTCGCGATCGGTCGGCCACTCGGGCGTCTGGATGTTGCGGAACACGCTCACCTGGCTCGCGGAGCGGATCACGTCGTCGCGGGTGATGTCGCCGATCGGCCCGGTGGGCGCCACCCGCGAGAGGTCGACGCCGAGGTCCTTCGCGAGCTTGCGGATCGGCGGCTTCGCGATGACCGGCACGCCCGAGTCGGGTCGCGGTGCGGTCGGTGCAGCCGGTGCCGCAGCCGCGCCGGCCGGAGCACCTGCCTGGGGGCGCGGCACGGGTGCCGCCGGGGGAGTGGCGGTGGGCGCCGGGACGGTCGCGAGGTTCTCGTGCGCGCCGCCGGGTGACGGATGCCGCTTGCGGCGAGTGGCCGCCGGGCCCGAGGATCCGTGGCCGACGAGCACGGCTCCGCCGCCCTCGGACGGCGCGGCGGCGTGCGACGCGACGGTTGCGCCGGCCGCTGCCTCGGCCGTCGCGGGCGTGTCGGCCGGGGGAACCGCAGCGGAGGACGACGGCGCCGCGGCATCCGCACTGCCGCCATCCGTCTGGATGACCAGGATCGGGGTGCCCACGTCGACCGTCCTGCCCTCGTCGACGAGCAGCTCGGAGACGACCCCCTCGAACGCGCTCGGCAGCTCGACGAGCGACTTCGCCGTCTCGATCTCGACGAACACCTGGTCGAGTGCGATGCGATCGCCCGGCGCCACGCGCCACTGCACGATCTCGGCCTCGGTGAGCCCCTCGCCCACGTCGGGCAGCGGGAACCGGATCTCGCTCATCTCACGCCTCTCTCGGGTCGCGGCCGCAGCCGCGGGTCAGTACGCCAGTGCGCGGTCGACGGCCTCGAGCACCCGGTCGGGGCTCGGCAGGTACTCGGTCTCGAGCGCGGCGGGCGGGAACGGCGTGTCGAAGCTCGACACCCGCAGCACCGGCGCCTCGAGCGAGTAGAACGCCCGCTCGGCTACGGTCGCCGCGATCTCGGAGCCGATGCTCACGAACCCGTACGCCTCCTGCGCCACCACCAGCCGGCCGGTGCGCTGCACCGAGTCGAGGAGCGGACCGTAGTCGATGGGGGAGAGCGAGCGCAGGTCGACGACCTCGAGGCTCGTGCCCTCGCCCGCGGCGATGTCGGCGGCCTGCAGCAGGGTCGACACCATCGCGCCGTGGCCGACGACCGTGACGTCGGTGCCCGGCCGGATGACGCGGCTCGCGTGCAGCGGCATCCCCGAGTGGTCCTGGTCGACCGGCCCCTTGGGCCAGTAACGGCTCTTCGGCTCGAAGAAGAGCACGGGGTCGTTCGAGGCGATCGCCTCCTGGATCATCCAGTACGCGTCGTGCGGGCTCGACGGGCTCACCACGCGCAGGCCCGGCGTGTGCGCGAAGTAGGCCTCGGGGCTCTCCTGGTGGTGCTCGATCGAGCCGATGTGGCCGCCGTAGGGCACGCGGATGACGACGGGCATCGAGATCGTGCCGTCGTGGCGCACTGTCTGGCGGGACAGCTGGGTGGTGATCTGGTCGAAGGCCGGGAAGATGAAGCCGTCGAACTGGATCTCGACGACGGGACGGTAGCCGCGCATCGCGAGCCCGATCGCGGTGCCGACGATGCCGGACTCGGCGAGCGGCGTGTCGAGGACCCGCTTGTCACCGAACTCGGCCTGCAGGCCCTCGGTCACGCGGAACACGCCGCCGAGGGGTCCGATGTCCTCGCCCATGAGCAGCACCTTCTCGTCGGCGCGCAGCGCTTCGCGCAGGCCCGCGGTGATCGCCTTCGCCATCGAGAGGGTGTGGATGCCGCGCATGCCCGGATCGGCATGTGCTCCATCGGAGGCGACGGCGGGCGACGCCGGGGGGAGCGCCGGTCGCGTATCGACCGCCTCGGAGGCGCGCACGTCGGCCACGCGGTGCTCCTGCTCGGTGGATGCGCTCATGCCGCTCCTCCTTCGAATCCGGTCTCGAACGCCTCGAGCCACGCGGACTCCTCGGCCATGAGCGGATGCGGCTCGCTGTACACGTGGGCGAAGATCCGGTCGCGCGACGGCGCGGGCACGTCGAGTGCCCGCCGGCGGACGTCGGCGGCGACATCCGCCGCCTCGATCTCGACCTCGTCGAAGAACGATGCCGACGCGCCGCGGCTCTCGAGCCAGGTGCGGTATCGGGTGATCGGGTCGCGCTGCGCCCAGTACTCGACCTCGGCGTCGGTGCGGTACTTGGTGGGGTCGTCGGCCGTGGTGTGCGCGCCCATGCGGTAGGTCAGCGCCTCGATGAGGCTCGGGCCCTCGCCCCCACGCGCCTCCTCGAGCGACTGCCGCGTGACCGCGTAGCTGATCAGCACGTCGTTGCCGTCGATGCGCACCCCGGGCATGCCGAAGCCGCCGCCGCGCAGGGAGAGGGGGCTGCGCGACTGGCGCGACACGGGGACCGAGATGGCCCACTGGTTGTTCTGCACGAAGAACACCTGCGGCGTCTCGTAGCTGGAGGCGAAGACGAGGGCCTCGCTGGCGTCGCCCTGCGACGTGGAGCCGTCGCCGTAGTAGACGAGCACGGCGGTGTCGACGTCGGGGTCGCCCGTGCCGACCTGGCCGTCGAACTGGATCCCCATCGCGTACCCCGTGGCGTGCAGCGTCTGCGACGCGAGGACCAGCGTGTAGAGGTGGAAGTTGCCGTTCTCGGCGGGGTTCCACCCGCCGAGCGTCGCGCCGCGCAGCAGCGAGAGGATCGCGACGGGGTCGAGGCCGCGGATCATGCCGACGACGTGCTCGCGGTAGGACGGGAAGATGTGATCCTGGGCCCGTGCGGCGTGCGCCGAACCCACCTGCGCGGCCTCCTGCCCGTGGCTCGGCACCCACAGGGCGAGCTGGCCCTGTCGCTGCAGGTTGGCGCAGGCCAGGTCGAGCCGCCGCGAGATCGCCATGTCGCGGTGGAACTGCTCGAGCATCGAGTCGGGAAGCGCCTCGATGAGGGGCAGGTACTCCTCCGCCTCGGGCGTCGGACGCAACTCTCCCGAGGGGGTCAGGAGTTGGACCGTCGGCGCGGTGAAGTCTCTCTCGCGGGCTGCCACCGTTCCACGGTACCCGCTACGCCGGGTGCCGTTCTTGTGAGCCCGGTACAAGCTCCTCCAGAATCCGGAGGAGGGTATCGACAGATTCGGGCTCGCCGATCGAGATGCGGATGCCCTCGGGCGGGAACGCCCGCGTGACGAGCCCGGCGTCGAAGAGTCGCTCGGCGACCGTCGTCGTGGCCTCGCCCGTGGGCAGCCAGATGAAGTTGCCGTGCGCCCCGGGCACGGGCCAGCCCTGGGCGAGGAGCGCAGTGTGCACGGCCTCGCGCCGCCGGGCGATGACCTCGACCCGGTCGAGCAGCTCCGCCTCGGCGGCGGGCTCGAGCGACGCGAGCGCGGCGGCGGTGGAGGCCGCGGTCACGCCGAGGGGGATCGCGGTCGCACGCGCCGCATCGAGGATCGGCTCGGGCCCGATCGCGTAGCCCACGCGCAGTCCGGCGAGTCCGTAGGCCTTCGAGAACGTGCGGAGGATGACGAGGTTGGGGTACCGACCGATCAGGGTGCGGCCGTCGACGGAGTCCTCATGGCGGACGAACTCGATGTACGCCTCGTCGAGCAGCACGAGCAGGTCGGAGGGCACTCGTGCCATGAACGCCTCGAACTCGCCCGCGGTGACGAGCATCCCGGTCGGGTTGTTGGGCGAGCACACGATCACCACGCGCGTGCGGTCGGTGATCGCCGCGGCCATCGCGTCGAGGTCGTGGCCATGGTCGGGCCGGTTCGGCACCCGCACGCTGGTGGCGCCGGCCACGGTGACGAGCCCGGGGTAGGCCTCGAACGACCGCCACGAGTAGATCACCTCATCGCCGGGGCCCGCGGCTGCGGCGATGAACTGGGCCAGGAGCGACACCGAACCTGCGCCGACGAGCACCTCATCGGGTGTGACGCCGAAGCGCTCGGCGAGTCGTTCGCGCAGCACGAGGGCCGTGGCGTCGGGATAGCGGTTGATCTCGGGCAGCGTCGCGGCGACGGCCTCGGCCACCCCGGGGAGCGGCTCGTGCGGATTCTCATTGCTCGACAGCTTGTAGCCGTCGTCGGGCGCCGGTCGGCCCTGTCGATACGGCGGAAGGGCGGCGATCTCGGGGCGAAGGCGAACGCTCGCCCCCGTTGGCTCCGGTGCGGTCACGCATTCCACCGTACCCCTTCGATCGCGACCCACCTCTCTGCCAGAGTGGGTGCATGCGGTTCATCGTCAAGGTCATCGTCGTCGCGCTCGCCCTGTGGCTGACGACGTTCATCGTCTCGGGCGTGCGCGTCGTGCCGTACGAGGACACGACGCTCGCCACGGTGCTCACGTACCTGCTCATCGCGCTGATCTTCGGCCTCGTGAACGCGGTCGTCGGCACCTTCGTGCGCGTCATCGCGTTCCCGTTGTACGTGCTCACCCTCGGACTGATCTCGTTCATCGTGAACGGGCTCCTGCTGCTGCTCGTGGCGTGGATCAGCGATCTCATGGGCTTCGGGCTCGTGATCGACGGATTCTGGTGGGGCGTGCTCGCCGCACTGGTGCTGGGCCTCATCAGCTGGCTGATCGGACTCATCGTCCGCCCGTCGTCGAAGAGCTGACCTCGCGGGTCGCGACCCAGTCGCTGCGCAACCCGTCGCCTCCGCCGGTGACCTCGGCGACCAGTGAGCGGAATGACGCGAGGCGCGCCTCCTCCGATCCGTCGACCATGGCGGCCGTCTCCCGGTACCGGGCCAACTCGTGCGCCGGGAACACGGCCCCGTACTCGCGACCGGGATCGAGCACGCTGCGCGACACCGTGACCCGGTCGGGCGACGGATGCCCCGCGCCGCCCGTCGCCGGCACGAGGTCCTCCTCATGCTCGATGGAGAGCACCCCCACGCCCTCGCGCGTCGGCGCCGAGGCGACCGGGCCGCCGAGGCTGACCGCTCCCATGGCGTTGAGCTCGGGATCGCCGGCGAGGCCCGCGGCGATGAGTCCACCCCCCGAGTGGCCGACCGCGAGCAGCGGGTCGTCGGCCTCCACCCCGGCTTCGCGCATGGCCTCGCGCACGGCGCGTTCGCCCGCGCCCGAGTCGGCCCCCGCGAGGCGGAGCGCGTCGAGCGCGCTGTCGTCGGCGATGCCGTGGAGGTTGCTCGTCATGTCGGCGGGCTGCGCTGCGGCGACGAGTCCGAAGTCGACCGTTCCGCCGATGTAGACGATCCAGCGGGGGTCGTCGGGCGGGCCGTACCGCTCGATCCGGATCTGCGACCCGTCGTCGCCCGTCGGGACTCGATCCGCGAGCTCGCCGATGCCGGCCGGGGGCGGCACCACCGCTCCGAGCCCGGCGGGGTCGACCTGTTGCACCCGAACCGGCCGGTCGACGAGCACGCGGCTGCCCGCGACTCCGAGGAGTCCGGCGAGCCCGAGCACGAGCGAGGCGCTCTCGGGTGCTCCGACGGCCGATCCGATCCACCCCGCGAAGGGCAGGCGCGCGGCACCGGCGACCACCTCGTCGGCGTGGTCGACGGCCACCCGCACCAGTCGGACGAAGTCGGGATCGGAGAGCATCCCTCGGTGGTCGACGAGCCAGGCTTCGAGCGGCGTCGATCCCCAGCCGGCGGCGCGCCAGGCGGCCGAGCCGGCCTGCAGCCCTCCGGCCGCGAGGAGGCCGCCGGTGAGGAGCGCCGGCGCGTGGAAGCCGAGCCATGGCGCCCCGATGAACGCCCCGAGTCGCCAGAGGCCGTCGACGAGTCGCTCGGTGGCGCCATAGCGTTCCGCCGCCTCGACCAGTGATGAGCGCAGCCATCGTGCACGATCGAGTCCCTGGTCGAGGCACATGCCCGCGAACGCGAGATCGAGCGTCGGGGAACCCGCGGCACCGATCACCGAGGGCACGTCGAGGTCGAGCACGTGGAGTCCCCGGCGGATCACCGCCGCCCGATCGATCCAGTCGCCGACGACCGCGATCGTGGCACCGAGGCGTGCCGCGTCGACGAAGAGGGCGTCGATCGCGACGGCCGTGGAGCCTCCGCCGGAGACGGTGAGGTCACCGCTCACGATCGGCCTCCGTCGAGGCGCGACGCCTCGAGTCGTCGTTCCATGCGAGCGATGCAGTACTCGAGTGCCGACTCCGCATCGGCGATCGCAGCGAGCGCCCCCGCCAGGCGTTCGCGCAGGTAGGAGAGGCCCTCGGCGTACCCGTCGGCGGCGGCCGACCGCCACGACCCGGGGCCGCCGGGCACCAACGCGTGCGTCGTGCCCTGCATCTCGTCGAGCAGCGACCGCAGCATCGACAGGTGCCGACGCGCCCCGTCGACCTGCTCGGTCGCGGCGCGACCCGTGATCGCGGTGAGTGCTTCGGCCTCGTGCATGACTCGAGCCTCGCGCGGCGGTGCGGACGACGGCCCGGGGATCGCGGCATCCGTGCACCCTGTCGCCGACGACGGCGCTGTGGAGGAGGGGCCGCCTCAGTCCAGCTGCACCTGCTCGAGCACGTACGACGCCACGCTGCCGAAGTCACCCGTGGTGCCGGCCACCTCGACGACCGCCGAGGCGATCAGGAGCGCCCACCCCCTGGCACGGTCCCACGTGGCCTCGTCCACGCCACGACGGGCCTCGAGCTCGGAGCGGAAGACCCGGCGCGAGTGCGGGTCGAACGTGAGCCACGCCGTCGCGAGGTCGGTGGCCGGATCTCCGGCGGTGATGTCGCCGAAGTCGATGACCGCGACCAGGGCTCCCGACGGCGCGAGCAGCAGGTTCGCCGGATGCAGGTCGCCGTGGAGCCACACGCTCGGGCCCGTCCACGCACGCGCCGAGGTGGCGCGCTCCCACACCCCGAGGAGTGCCGCCGCCTCGGGCACGCGTCCGCCCGCGAGTCGCGCGCGCACGGCCTCGTCGCGGTGCAGCAGCGGAACGCCGCGGAACGCGTTGGCCGGCGCATCCGCCGGAGCGGGCGTCGCGGCCAGTTCGGCGACGAAGTCCGCCATGGCGTTCACGGCGACACCGCGCGTCTCGGCATCGAACGCGAGCGCGCTCGCGCCGTCGAACCACGGCACGATGCTCCACGGCACGTCGTAGCCGAGCTCGGGCGCGGGACGGCCGTTCCGCACCGGGGCCGGCACCGCCACGGGCAGGCGCGGCGCGAGTTCGGGAAGCCACCGCTGCTCGTTGCGCACGAGTCCGACCGCGGCGCGACGCCGCGGCATCCGCACCGAATACCGGTCGCCGAGGCGGAAGATCGCGTTGTCCCACCCGTGCGCGACGAGCCGCACGGGCCCGGCGAGATCGGGATGCTGCGTCGCCACGAGTCGCGCGGCCAGCGCCTCGTCGACGTGGAAGTCGGCCGGCGGGGCATCCGTCATCTCGACCCTCCCTCGACGCGGACCGCCCAGCGTAGCGCAGGCGTCGTTTTCCCTGCTGTGCCCGGCGACGATCTCGTCCAGAATGGGAGCATGACGCGAGCGGAACCCGCCGGGGACGCCGCGCAGCCCTTCCGAGTGTCCTTCGTCTGCACCGGCAACATCTGCCGCTCGCCGATGGCCGAAGTCGTGCTGCGCTCCCTCGCCGAACGTGCGGGGCTCGGCGACCGCATCGCCATCGAGTCGGCTGCGACCGGGGACTGGCATGTCGGCGAGCGCGCCGACCAGCGCACCATCGACGCCCTCGATCGCGCCGGCTACGACGGGACGCACCATCGCGCGCGCCAGTTCGACGCGGGCGACTTCCCGGCCCTCGACCTCATCGTGGCCTTCGACCGGGGCCAGTCGCGGATCCTGCGGAACCAGGCGCCGACGCGACTCGACCAGGACAAGGTGCGGCTGCTGCTCGAGTTCGATTCCGAGCTCGCTCCACTGCACGACGTGCCCGACCCCTACTACTCGGACGCGGCGACCTTCGACCGAGTTCTTGGGATGATAGAGCGGTCGACGTCGGCGCTCTTCCGGCAACTGGCCCCCGCACTCAGACAAGGAATCCGATGACCTCGCTGCCTCCCCAGCCGCTCAGCCCGCTCGACGGACGGTATCGCGCCGCCGTCGGCGAACTCGGCGAGCACCTCTCGGAGGCCGGCCTCAACCGCGCCCGCGTGCAGGTCGAGGTCGAGTGGCTCATCGCGCAGACCGACCGCGGATTCTTCGGCTCCGCGCCGCTCTCGGCCGAGCAGAAGGCGCAGCTGCGGTCGATCGTGACCGAGTTCGGGCAGGTCGACATCGACGAGCTCGCGTCGCTCGAGGCGACCACCCGGCACGACGTGAAGGCGGTCGAGTACTACGTGCGCCGCAGGCTCGAGCTGCTCGGCCTCGACGCGATCGCCGAGCTCACGCACTTCGCGTGCACGAGCGAGGACATCAACAACCTGTCGTACGCCATCACGGTGCGCGATGCGGTGCGCCAGGTCTGGCTGCCGAAGTACCGTGGCGTCATCGACACGCTCTCGGCCCTCGCGGTCGAGCACCGCGACGCGGCCATGCTGTCCCGCACGCACGGTCAGCCCGCGACGCCGTCGACCATGGGCAAGGAGCTCGCGGTCTTCGCGTTCCGCCTCGAGCGCATCGCCCGCCAGGTCGAGGCCACCGAGTACCTCGGCAAGTTCTCCGGCGCCACCGGCACGTTCTCCGCGCACGTCGTCGCGGCTCCGGATGTCGCGTGGCCCGAGGTGTCGCGCGAGTTCGTCGAGTCGCTCGGCCTCACCTGGAACCCGCTCACCACCCAGATCGAGTCGCATGACTGGCAGGCCGAGCTCTACGCGCGCATCTCCCACGCCAACCGGGTGCTGCACAACCTCGCGACCGACATCTGGACCTACATCTCGCTCGGCTACTTCCGCCAGATCCCGCAGGCCGGCGCCACCGGCTCATCGACGATGCCGCACAAGGTGAACCCGATCCGCTTCGAGAACGCCGAGGCGAACCTCGAGCTCTCGAGTGCGGTGCTCGACTCCCTCGCGGCGACGCTCGTGACGAGCCGCCTGCAGCGCGACCTCACCGATTCGAGCGCCCAGCGCAACATCGGCGTCGGCTTCGGGCACTCGCTGCTCGCGCTCGACAACATCCAGCGCGGGCTCGGCGAGATCGACCTCGACCGCACGCTGCTGCTCGACGACCTCGACGGCAACTGGGAGGTGCTCGGCGAGGCGATCCAGACGGTCATCCGCGCCGAGGTCGTCGCCGGGCGCTCGACGATCGCCGACCCGTATGCGCTGCTGAAGGAGCTGACCCGCGGCAGGCGCGTCGGCGCCGCCGAGCTCGCCGCCTTCGTGGAGGGCCTCGAGATCGGGGATGCCGCGAAGCAGCGCCTGCTCGCCCTCACGCCCGCCACCTACACGGGCATCGCGTCGGAGCTCGTCGACCGGCTCTGACCCGCGGGCCGGGCGCGCGTGAGGGCGCGCCCCGTGGTCGCGGGCGACGCGTAGCAACGCGTAGCGAGGCCGCTCCGCGCCACTTCGCCTCGGCCTGCGCCACTTGTGCTGGCGCTGAGGGCGCCGAAGTGGCGCAACGGCGCGGCGGAGGCGGGCGGACGCCGCGTAGGGCGCACCGTGCGCCGGTCAGTGCGCGGGCGGCGGAGCCTGCGGGCCGTCGAGTCCGGGCCCGTCGAGACCGGGCCCGTCGGTGCTCGGACCGTCGGCGCCCGGCTCGCGACGACCGTCGGGTCCCTCATGCCGGTGCGCGTCGTCCTCGTGCAGTTCGGCCGACTCCGAGGCATCCGGCTTGACCGCCATCGCGAGGAGCGCGAGCGCGACGAGCACGATGATGAACACGCCGCCCGTGCCGATGAGTGCCAGCGTGAGATCGCGAGTCACGACGAGCGTGATGACCCCCGTGAAGATCGCGGCGATCGCGGCACCGCCGACGTACTCGACGGGCCGCAGCACCTCGCGCCGGCTCGGCTTGTACTCGCCCGGGGACTGGCTCACGAGTGCTGCTCCGATCCGGATGCCGCGGCGCCCGGCGCCGCGGCCCACTTCAACGAGAACCCGCCGATGACGAGGTAGACGCCGAGGATCACGAGGTAGCCGCCGAGCAGGCCGACGGCAGTGACGGCGTCGGGCGGCAGCAGCAGGAACACGATCGCGAGCAGCGCGGTGAAGCCGCCGGCCGCCATCCAGTCGCGTGCGGCCGGGGTGCGGCCCCGCGCGCGGATCCCCGCGTAGAGCTCGACGAACCCGGTGACGGCCGCCCACACGCTCACGAGGTAGAGCAGGAACGGCAGCCCGCCGGGCACGGAGACGGCGAGGAGGCCGGTGGCGACGGTCACGATCGCCGTGACGAGGAAGAGCGAGCGGATGCCGCGGTCGGCCACGAGGCGCATCGACAGGGCGCCGACCAGCAGGCCGGATACGATCGCCCAGACGCCGAACACGAGCAGCCCGAGTTCGGGGGCGTGGTTCGGCGAGAAGGTGATGACGGTCGCCGGCACGAGCGCGAGGAGTCCGCGCACGACCGGGACGACCCAGTACTGGGTGCGCTCCGGAGCGGAATCGCGGGCGGTGGCCACGGCGACCTCTTTCACGTCGGAGGGGGGTACCGATCCATCCTACGTGGGCCGCGCGCCAGGGCCGGCCAGCCCGCCGCCCGCCGGCGGCCGGCCTCGATGTGGTGGAGCAGGTTTCCGCGCCGAGGGGCACTCCCGCCGCACTCGGACCCAGGATCCTCACTCACGGGCGCGGAATCCTCACTCCCGGGCGCCGGCGTCGTCGTCGCGGTTCCGGGCGACGAGCGCGCGGCCGATGCGGGCGAGCTCCTCGCGCAGCGACGCCGGCTCGACCACGTCGAGGTACTCCGCCCAGCCGGCGAGGCCGCGGGCGAGCAGCTGCTCGGTCGGTGCCGAGATGCGCACGCGCGAGCGCATCGGGTCGAGCGGCGCCTCCTCGATCGCCCGCTGGCCGAACTGGGTGCGCAGGAGCGGCACGATGCCCGTGTCGGCGACCACGGTCGCCTCGGCGCCGGCGCGCCGCCGCTCGACCTCGGCGGTCACCCGCTCCCACAGCTCCGAGAGGTCGAGGTCGTCGGGACGCTCGGCGGCCTCGTCCGTGACCTCGGCCTCGAGCATGCGATCGACCCGGTAGGTGCGCTGTTCGCCGGCGACCGCGCCGAGCAGGTACCAGTGCTCCTGCTTCTGCACGAGGCCCCACGGGTCGACCACGCGATCGGCGGGCTCCCGGTTCCAGGCGGCGTACCGCAGGCGCACTCGGCGCCGCTGCACGATGGCGGCCTCGAGCACCGGCAGCAGCGCCGGGCGCTCCGCGGTCGGGCGGCCCCATTCACCGGGGTCGATCACGACCGCCTCGGCGGCCGCGGCGGCATCCGTTCGGAAGCTCTCGGGCAGCGCGCGCACGAGCTTGCGCAGCGCCGCCTTCGCATCGGGGTCGACGGATGCCGCGGGCCCCACGAGCAGGAACAGCGCTCGTGCCTCGGGGCCGGTGAGCCCGCTGAGGTCGGTGCGCGCGCCGCCGAGCAGCTGCCAGCCGCCACCCCGCCCGGCCTGCGGATACACGGGGATGCCGGCCGCCGACAACGCCTCGAGGTCTCGCCGCGCGGTCGCCACCGACACCTCGAGCTCCTCCGCGAGCTGCGCCGCCGTCACCCGTCCGCGCGCCTGCAGCGTGAGGAGCGTGGCGACGAGCCGATCTGCGCGCATGCTCCGATTCTCCTCGCAAAAGTAGTCAGAGGATGAGCACTTCTGCGTTCGAGAATTGACCCATCACCGAATCGTCGACCGACACCGGTCGCATCGATCGCACCGGACACACGAGAGGAACCACCCATGCTCAGGGGATTCGCCACCGTCAGCTACTACGCCGCCGACCTCGACGCCGCCGCCGCCTGGTACTCCGAGGTCCTCGGGATCGAGCCGTACTTCCGTCGGCCGGGCTACATCGAGTTCCGCGTCGGCGACTACGAGCACGAGCTCGGCATCATCGACGCGGAGTACCGCCCTGCCGGCCCGACCGAGCCGGGCGGCGAGATCATCCAGTGGCACGTCGACGACCTGCCGGGATCGTACGAGCGACTGCTCGAACTCGGCGCGACGCCGTACCAGCCGGTGATCGAACGCGGGCCCGGGTTCGTGACCGCCGTGGTCGTCGATCCCTTCGGCAACCTGCTCGGCATCATGTACAACCAGCACTACCTGGACACGGTCGCTCGCGACCGCGGCGCCGCGGCATCCTCGGGGCCGACCGGAGACTGACGCCGACCCGCCGGGCCGCGTCCCGGGGTTGCGGCGCCGAGCCGCGTCGCGGGGTTGCGGCGCCGGGCCGCGACCGCAACCCCACTCGGCGGTTACAGCGCCTTCACCGCCCCGAGCACCTTGGTCAGCGAGTCCTTCGCGTCGCCGAAGAGCAGTGTCGTCTGCGGCTCGAAGAGCAGCTCGTTCTCGATGCCCGCGAAGCCCGGGCGCATCGAGCGCTTGAGGAACACCACCTGGCGGGCGTCCTCCACCTCGAGGATCGGCATGCCGTAGATCGGCGACCCCGGCGACGACTTCGCCGCGGGGTTCACGACGTCGTTGGCGCCGACGACGAGCGCGACATCCGCCGTCTTGAACTCGGGGTTCACCTCGCTCATCTCCTTCAGCGACTCGTAGGGCACGTTGGCCTCTGCCAGCAGCACGTTCATGTGCCCGGGCATGCGACCCGCCACCGGATGGATGGCGAAGACCACCTCGATGCCGCGCGCCTCGAGGGCCGACTGCAGCTCCGCCACCGTGTGCTGGCCCTGTGCGACCGCGAGGCCGTAGCCGGGCACGATCACGACCTTCTGCGCGTAGCCGAGCAGTACCGCGACGTCCTCGGCGCTCGAGGAGCGCACGGGCCGGTCGGACGCCGTGGTGGATCCGGCCGTCGACCCGCCACGGAACGCACCGAACAGGATGCCCGAGACGCTGCGGCCCATCGCCGATGCCATGGCCCGGGTGAGGATGGTTCCGGATGCCCCGACGAGCGTGCCCGCGACCACGAGCAGCACGTTGCCGAGCACCAGGCCCGACGCCGCGACGGCGAGGCCGGTGAACGCGTTGAGCAGCGAGATCACGATCGGCACGTCGGCGCCGCCGACCGGAAGCACGAGCAGCACGCCGGCCAGGAGGCCGAGGGCGAGCAGCACTGCCGCGAGCCACCCGGCACCGGTGAAGACGAGCGCGACGCCCGCGCCGATCGCCGCGAGCAGCACGAGGCCCATGATCACCGGCAGTCCGGGGAAGACCACCGGGCGGGTGGTCATCAGCTCCTGCAGCTTCGCGAAGGTCACGAGCGAGCCCGAGAACGAGACCGCGCCCACGAGCAGCGTGAACACGATGGCGATGCGAACCCACGGGTCATCCGTGTGGGCGAGCTCGAGGAGCGCCACCAGCGCGGCCGCACCACCGCCGACGCCGTTGAAGAGCGCGACGAGCTGGGGCATCTGCGTCATCTGCACGCGCCGGGCCACCGGCGCCGCGATGGCCGAGCCCACCGCGATGGCGGCGAGGATCCACGGGATGTTGTCGAGCCTCGACGAGAGGAACACGGTGACCACCGCGATGATCGCGCCGGCGGCGCCGATCAGGTTGCCGCGTCGCGCGGTCTTGGGTGAGCTCAGCCCCTTGAGCGCGAGGATGAAGCAGACGGCGGCGACCAGGTAGAGGATCGCGGTCCAGGTGGGGGAGAGGATCGTCATCGACCGGCCTCCTTCGCGCCGGGGGCGCCGGGCGCACCGGGGGCGCCGGGGGCGCCGGGCGCACCGGGGGCGCCGGGGGCGCCGGGCGCAGCGGGAGCGCCGGTGCCGGATGCCGCGGGCGTGGGCCTGCGGCCGCGGAACATCTCCAGCATCCGGTCGGTCACCACGAACCCGCCGACGAGGTTGGCGGTCGCCAGCACCACGGCGAGCAGGGCGATCGCGAGGGTCCAGCCGTCGGACGCCTGTCCGGCGACGATGATCGCCCCGACCAGGATGATGCCGTGGATCGCGTTCGCGCCCGACATCAGCGGGGTGTGCAGGGTGCTCGACACCTTCGAGACCACCTCGAAGCCCACGAACACCGCGAGCACGGTGATCGTGAGCAGGGCGACGCCGTCCATCAGCGGGTTCCTTCCTGTTCGTCGGGCGCGAGCGCGTCGGCGGCCGCGAGGGCCTCCACGGTCGCCGGATGCCGCACCTCGCCGTCGTGCGTGAGGCAGGCGTCCATCACGACGACGTCGCCGAAGTCGGGCTCGACGGATCCGTCGTGCGTCATGAGCGCGAGGAGGTTGGCGACGTTCTTCGCGTAGAGGCGAGACGCGTCGGTCGGCATGGTCGACGCGGCGTCCTTCATGCCGACAATGGTCACCGTGCCTCCGCCGTCGGCGGTGGGCACCGCGACATCCGAGCCGGCGACCGATCCCTCGACGTTGCCGCCGGACTCGGCGGCGAGGTCGACGACGACCGATCCCGGGCGCATCGCCCGCACCATGTCGGCGGTGACGAGCATAGGTGCCGGACGGCCCGGAATGGCCGCGGTGGTGATCAGCACGTCGGCGTCGGCGACGTGCGGTGCGAGCAGCTGGCGCTGTCGCGCCGCCCGGTCGGCGCCGAGCTCCTTGGCGTATCCGCCGCCGGCGTCGGCCGCGTCGAGGTCGAGGTGGATGAACGTGCCGCCCATCGACTGCACCTCATCGGCGGATGCCGCGCGCACGTCGTTCGCCGACACGCGGGCGCCGAGGCGCTTCGCGGTGCCGATCGCCTGCAGGCCCGCGACGCCGGCGCCGAGCACGAGCACCTTCGCGGGCGGGATGGTGCCGGCGGCCGTCATGTAGAGCGGGAAGAACCGGGGGAGCCGCATGGCCGCCTCGAGCACGCATCGGTAACCCGCCACCAGGGCCTGGCTGGTGAGCGCGTCCATCGACTGCGCCCGCGAGATGCGCGGCACGAGCTCGAGCGCGAACGAGGTGACGCCCGCATCGCGCAGTGCGCGCACGGTGGGCAGCTCGGTGGAGGGCGACGCGAGGCCGATGGCCACCGCCCCGCGACGGAGCCGTGCCGGCGTCTCGGGCGCGAGCGGACGGACGTGCAGGAGCACGTCGAGATCACCGAGGCCGAGCGGGTCGACGATGGCGGCACCGGCCTGCTCGTAGGCGGCATCCGAGTGACCGGATGCCTCGCCCGCACCGTGCTCGACGAGCACCTCCAGCCCCAGGCCGACCAATTGCCGCACCGTCTCGGGGGTGGCGGCCACTCGCCGCTCGCCTGTTCGTCGCTCTCTCGCGATGCCGACCCTCACGGGTCCTCCTCTCACACGGGAGTGCAGCGGGGCCGCGGGGTGAGCGAGTCTCCGTGCCGCGGCACTGCTGCACGTGTGGCGAGCGTACCCGTCGCCGCGGCATCCGATCGATGATTCGCCCGGTTTCCGGCCCGAAAGATCGGTCGATCTTTCAGGCCGCGGAAGCGTCGCCGCTCGGCGGGCGCGGTTCCGCGGCGCCTAGGCTGGGGGCATGCGGTCGGCGACAGGGCGGCTCGCGGCAGTCGACGAAGCGAACCTCGTGCTCGATCATGTCGGCCAGGTCAACGTGTTCCTCATCGCGGGCCTGCTCGCGCCCGGCGGCTTCGTCGGCGCTGACGGTCGCCCCGACCCGGCCGCGCTGCGCACGGCCCTGCGTGCGCGGATCGCCGAGCTCCCGCAGTTGCGCAAGGTGCCCGTGGCGGCGGGTCGCAGGCATCGCTGGGTCGAGCTGTCACCCGATCTCGAACACCACGTCCGGCTCGTCGAGCCGGTCGACGGGCTCGAGGGCCTCGAGCGGGCGTGCGGGCAGCTGATGAGCCTGCCGCTGTCGCTCGAGCGTCCTCCGTGGGAGCTCCTGGTCGTGCCGGGCGCGAGCGTCGGCCGCGTCGGCGTCGTGCTGCGGATCCACCACGCGATCGCCGACGGGGTGGCTGCGGTCGCGATCGCGCAGCAGCTCTTCGAGCGGGATGAGCCGGCTGACAGGGATGGGCCGGATGCCGCCGCCCCGTCCGCACCGCGCCCGGCGGCCGTGGTCCCCACGCGGCATCCGCCCAACCTCATCGGACGGCTCGCCTTCGGCCTTCGGCGCGTGCTCACGACGCTGGTCGGCCGTGGCCTCGGCCCCACCGTGCTGCTCGGTGAACGCAGCTCGCAGCACGGGGTCGCATTCGTGGACGCCGACCTGGCGGCGCTCGAGGAGCGCGTGCGACCCCTCGGCGCCACCGTGAACGACGCGCTGCTCGCCGCCGTCGGCGCAGGGTACCTGGTGGCCCTCTCGGCCGCCGGCGAACAGCGCCCCGCCGAGCTTCCGGTATCGGTGCCGGTGGCCCTGCGGCGGCGGGGAACCTCGGCGAACCAGGTCGGCGTCATGCTCGTACGACTCCCGCTCGAGGAGCGCGATCCCGACGCGCGCCTCCGGCTCATCGCGGCGCGTACCCGCACCGAGAAGGTGCGCGCACGCGGGCAGGGGACGCTCGAATTCATGCGCGGTCCGGTCGGCGCACGTCTCATGGACCGCATCGGCCGCCGCCAGCATGTCGTCGCGGGGTTCGTGACGAACGTGCCCGGCCCGACCGCACGGCTCCGCCTGGCGGGCGCCCCCCTCGTCGCGATCTGGCCGGTCTCCGTGCTCGCCGCCAACGTGCGCCTCGGCGTCGCCGCGGTGTCGTACGACGGTCGGCTCCGGTGCGGCATCCACTTCGATGCGGCGAACGTGCCCGGCGCCGTGTTCGCGCGGGCGATGGCACAGGAGCTGACGCGCTTGGGCGGCTGATCAACGGGCGCGAACGACGGACTCGACGCGGCGGAACGGGATGGAGGCGGCGAGGCACAGCACGGCGACGCACGCGGCGCCGAGCATCGCGACCCACACGCCGCGCGGCTTATCGAGGGCGAGGCGGATGCCGCCGACTGCGGGCACGGTGAATACGAGCGCCACGATGATCGCCACCGCGAGCACCCCGCACAGGATCCGCGCCCAGAGCGGGCCGCGACCCGAGACGGCGAATCCGCCCGCGATCGCCGTGAGGGACACCGCGATCGCACCGCCGCCCAGTCCCTGGGTGACGAGCGCGAGGAGCGCATCGGGCATCGTCATGGGCAGGACCGCGAACGCGAGCGGCGCGAGCGCGAGCCATCGCCAGTGCCGGCGTCCGCCCGTGCGGCGGAAGTACTCCGCGAGGCCGAGGAGCGCACCGGCGACCACGCCCGCGCCGAGGATGCCCACGAAGGTGCCATACCAGTCGAGCCGTGACGCACCGCCCGCCAACTCGGCCATCCACGCCCGGAAGGCGGCAGCCCACGCGAGGCCGCAGACGGCCCCGACGAGGATCGAGGCGGTCGCGGATGGCAGCCGGCGAGCGGTCTCGCCGGCGATGTGGCCGGCCCGAGGCCCCGCGCCGGTCGTCGGGTCGCTGCCCGGAGGGCTCTCGTCGACCTGCGGGGCGTCGTCGGCCTGCGTCTCGTCCATGTCGACGACACCTCCGTACCGGATGCGGGTTGTGGGGTCAGGTCTACACCGCGGATGGCCCGTCGGCCATCCGTGATGCCACTGAGGCATCCGTGGATCCTCGGACTCGGACGAGGGCGCCCGGATGTCGAGAACTCGCCGGCGGATCCGACTCACTGGTGACATCGCCTGAAGGAGGGCATCATGAGCACCATGACCGATGGCGTGCGCATCGACGCGGCGAAGGAACCCCTCGACGTCTCGTTCGACGCCGTGCTGGAGAAAAGTCCCGCCCAGGGCGGGTGGACCTACGTCGTCTGGCCGCGGTCGGCCGAGTTCTTCGGCACCCACGGTCTCGTGAAGGTGGCCGGCACGATCGACGGCGAGCCGTTCCAGGGCTCGTTCATGGCCCTCGGCGACGGGCGCCACAAGCTCGCGGTCACCGCCAAGGTGCGCCGTGCCATCGGCAAGGAGGAGGGCGCGTCGGTGCACGTGCAGCTCACGGCGCGCCGCTAGGTCGGTCCACGGTCGCTCGTCGCGCCGCGAGCCCTTGCAGCGGGACGGACGGTGTTGCATGCTGGCCGCGAGGGGGCTGGGGTGGACGCCAGCGAAGGCCGGATCCGAGCGTTGCAGCGCCTCGCGTACGGGGCCGACGTGACCGATGCCGAACGTGCGTCGGCGATCGACGAACTCGGCGAGCTCGCACGCGCTGCCGACCGCGACGACGTCCGCGGTACGGCCGACGACGATCGGGCGAGCAGTCGCGCCGGGTCCGCCGATGCCACGGATGCCACGGATGCCACGACGGGTTCCTCGTCCGCCGAGCGGACGCTGAACGGCGACCGGACGGGACGTGGGAGGCTCGTGCGCTGGACCATCGCCGCGGGCGCTCTCGGCCTGTTGCTCGGCGCCGTCCTCGGGTGGGGCGCCGGCCGCCTCCCGGGGGACGGCGCCGCGTCGACGACGCCGGTCGCCTCGGCGGAGCCCGGGCCGCCGCTCGAGGAGACCGAGATCCTCGAGGTGTTCGATCGGCTGCCGCCGGCCGCCGAGTCGACGCAGGTCGCCGCCGTCGATGATGCGATCGATCCCGCATCCGTGCGGCTGCTCGCCACCCGGGTCGACGGACCGGCCGCCTACCTGACGCGCACGGCCGACGGCGAGGACGTGTGCCTCGTGCTCCTGATGCCCGACGGCACGCCACGCACGGAGTGCACCGTCGACGGGCGCCTCCCACCCGACGGCCTGAGCATCCTGTACGGCGCGGAGGGCTACGGACTCTCGGCGGCGAGACTCAGCCCCACCGGAACGGTCTCGCTCGGCCTCATCGCCGCGTTCTGAGGTACATCGCCGCGTGCCCGCGCCCGACTCAACCGATGGTGGCTCCGGTGCACGCCGCATTGCGCAGCAGGCTCACCTTGGGCTGATGTCCAGCACCCCGCCCTTGGGCTGATGTCCAGCACCCCGCGTCGACGCCCGCCAGCGCCAGCATCATTCCGCTCGGGCCGCTCCCCACTACGGCACCGGTTGTGCCCACGACCGAGGGGGAGGACCATGAGGGGGATGGAGCCTCGTTTCGGGCTCGCCGTCTCCCTCGCCGTTGCAACCGCCCTCGTCTCGGGCGGATGCACCACGGGCGGCGACCAGGCGAGCCCGGCCGGCGCCCGCGGCGACTCCGCCGCGTCGGACGCCGCAGACGAGATCGCCAGGTCCTCTGAGCGGATCGATATCGGGGGTCGGGCGCTCCACCTGCAGTGCTGGGGCGAACAGGTCGCCGGTGAGCCCACTGTCCTCCTCGTCACTGGCCAAGGGCCGACGACGTCGTCCTGGGAGCTCATGGCCAGCGAGTTCGCGACCGACGGCCACCACTTGTGCGCCTATGACCGGGCCGGAGTCGGCGGGAGCGACCCGGCGCCGGAGGCCAGCCGCACCACGAAGGACCAGGTGACGGACCTGGTGGCGCTGCTCGATGCCGCCGACCTGCAGGAGCCGGTCATCCTCACCGCGCACTCCCTCGGCTCGCTTCCTGCCGTCGGGCTCGTGGCTCGTGCTCCGGAGCGGGTCGCCGGAGTGGTGCTGATCGACCCATGGTCACCGCGCGTCAGCGTTGCCCAACGCGCCGCATTGCCTCCGGAGAAGCCCGACGAGTCACCGGAGGTGGCCGAGGAGCGCCGCTTCCTGACCGATTTCCTCTTCGACCCGGCCCAGAACCCGGAGCACCTCCTCGTGGCGGCGAGCGACGAGGAGGTGGCGGGGCTGCTCGACAACGAGCCCGGGCCGATCTTCGGGGAGCTCCCGGTCGTCGTGCTCCGAGCGCCACCCCTTCCGTACCTGCCGGGTCTGCCACGCGACTACCACGAGGCGACGCTGGCGGCCATCACCGCCGGTCACCAGGAGTTCGCCGGCGAGTCGACGCGCGGCGCGCTCATCCAGGTCGAAGACACGGGCCACAACATCCAAGACGACCGACCGGAGGTCGTCATGGACGCCATCCGCGACGTCATGGCCGGTGATACGGGGTGAGGGGGATTGCGGATGCGTGTCGGTGAGGGTGACTTCCTGCTCGGCCTGGCCGGCGTCTCCGCCACGATGTTGGGCACGTTCATCGTCGGGGTGTTCTTCTACATCGAGTCCGGCCTGCACCGGCGGATGTCCGGTTCGGTCGCCGCCGATCGGTACCTTCGCTCCGGAATGCGATGGGTCTTCGCGGCGTACTCGCTCCCATTGCTCGTGGCGCTCGTCCTCGCGGCCCTCGATCCCATCTGGGGAACCCTGACGTTCATCGTCCTGGGGCTCGTGCTGGTGTTGACCAGCATCGACACCGGCAGGCGGATACTGATGCAGGGCGGATCCGGCTTGTCCAGGGCGCCCCTGATCAACGAATGGCTCACCAACGCCGCAGTCCTCGTGGCCGTCGTGTTGCCCTGGCTCATCGGCGGTTGGGTGCCCGAACCATCCGCGTTCATCCCCTCGCTCCTCATCGTGCTCGCGGCCGGGTTCGCCAGCACCGTCGCGCTGATCATGGCCGAATTCGACGCCACCATGGCCGTGACGGAATCACCGGACCGGAAGCCGGTCGATCCGGGTCGATGACGTCCGTGCACCCCGGCACTCAGAACATCCGGGCTTCTCCTGTTCGCCGCACTCCGGGTCTGTGGGAACCTTGACGTAGCGACCGCGATTGCGACTGCTCTCCTGCCCGGCACGGCGACGTACTCGGCAATGCGACGTCCGCCCTCGCGGCGAGTTCCAGAGCGAGTGCTCTCGCCGACGCTGGCGCTCGGTGCTCCCAGTGGAGGGAGGAGACGAGATGCGCCGGAGTCCTTCTCCCACCGTGACGCTCACCCTTGTCGCGACGGTGCTGCTGACCACGGGATGTGCCACGTCAGCCTCGACCGAAGTCGAGGGCCCGCTCGGCATCATCGCCCTCGGGAACTGGACGGTGACGGGCAAGGGGTCATTGACGCCGGAGACGGCCGACGCGGGGATGTTCGCGGGATCGTGGGTCACGGGAACGAACCCCGGCGTTGGGAGCATCTACCAGCGGATGATCGAGCGCCGCCCCGAGACGGACGGGCATGCCGCGAACGCCGGCTCAGGTGGCGCACGGGCATCCGCCCTCGAGGGCCAGGCCTCCCAGGGCCTCGCCGAGGTGCCCGTTCCCGAGCTCGTGGTCATCGGCGCGATCGGTGGAGACATCCGATGCGACGGGTCGGATGCCGAGAACGTCGCTCAATTCGGCGAGGGCATGCGGTCCGCCATCCAAGCCGTGGTCGACGCCTCACCGAAGTCCCGTGTCGTCGTGACGACCCAGGCGGGTCGGCCGGCTCAGAACGAGGCGATCCTGACCCCGGAACAGGCCCGGAAGTTCGCGGGGAAGGGGCGGTGCGACCTGTACACGCCTGACGGCGCTTGGAACCCGACGGGCGCGGCGTACCTGACCGGAGTCATCGAGGCGTACGAGGCCGAGCAGTCACGGGTGTGCGCAGAGTTTCCGCAGTGCTCCGACGACGGGGGCGCCGGTGCCGCGTTCGTGGCGCTTCCGGAGTACTTCTCCAACGATGACTTCGACCATCTGAATGCAATCGGCCAAGCCGCCTACGCCGATCACGTGTGGCCGGAGCTGGAGGCCGTGCTCGATGGGGAGTGACAACGCGGCTCCGGAGTAGACCATATCCGGACTCGTGGCACCGCGCCTGCGGATGCGACGGCACGCTTGATGAGCATGAACCACCGGCCGGTCGACCTACCAGACGGTGCCGCCCCCGACCGAGATGCCGCCCCACGTGAGCGCGATGAAGATCGCGGCGAACACGACGGGCGCGATGCCCTTGCCGCCGCGCGCGAGCCCCTTGAAGAGGGCGATCACGGCGAGGATTGCGGCGACGATCGAGAGGCCGCCGCCGAGGATCAGCCCGATGAACAGCGGGATGGGCATGAGCACGAGGCCGGCCAATGCGAACCAGAACGCGGCCCAGGCAGCCGGATTGGAGCGGCGTTCGACGGAGGAGGACATGCTTCATCATCTCGCGTCCGAGGCCCGCAGCCCGTGAGACCCGCCCTGCTCGTCCAGCTGCGGCGCCCACTGGAGCATCCCGTGTGGCCACGATCGGACGAGATGGGGTGGCTCGAAGGGCGGGGGTCATGGTCGCCGTGTGCCAGACGTCGAACTCAACAGACGCTGCCCGCCGCTTCCCCCTCCATCGAGCAGTTCGCATCCATCGCAACTCGGCAGACGCTTGCGGCGCCTTGCAACATGCAATATATTGCACATCGGAAACGGCAATCGCCGCCTCGAATCGAGATCCGCTTGGGTAGAGCCCGGCGAGAGAAGACGGGAAGAGCAACATGGACACCACCGATCAGGAGACCAAGAACGTCGTGCTGGTGCACGGAGCGTTCGCTGATGGCTCGGGATGGCGGGGCGTGTACGACAACCTGACGGCTCGGGGCTACCGGGTCACGATCGTGCAGAACCCGCTCACCTCGCTGGAGAACGACGTCGCGGCCACCACGAGGGTGCTCGACCTGCAGGACGGGCCGACGATCCTCGTCGGCCATTCCTGGGGTGGCACGGTGATCACCGAGGCCGGCAACCATCCCGCGGTCGCCGGACTGGTCTACGTATCGGCGCTCGCCCCGGACAGCGGCGAGAACACCTCGCAGCAGTACGAAGGGTTCGCGCCCACTCCGAACTTCGTCATCGACGTCGTCGACGACGGATTCGGCTTCCTCAACCGCGACACCTTCAAGATCGGGTTCGCCGCCGATGCCAGTGACGCGGATGCCGCGTTCCTTCGCGACGCGCAGGTGCCGATCAACATGTCAGCCTTCGCCACCCCGGTGAAGCAGGCGGCTTGGCGCGACAAGCCCAGCTGGGCGGTCATCGCGACGGAGGACATGTCCTTCGACCAGGCGATGCTGCAGCACATGGCGACGCGCGCCGGCGCAGAGATCACCCACGTCTCGGCCAGCCACGCCGTGTTCATGACGCAGTCCGGCGTCGTCTCCAACGTGATCGTCACCGCCGCACAGCACGCTGCCGGCAGCGCCGGCTGAACACACCACGACAGTTCCCACCCTCGGGCCGGCTCGCGCGCGTCGCCTGAGCCGGCCCGAACTCCCCAGGAGTTGCCGCATGTCCATCACGCCGTTTCAGGTGACGCTGTGGATCGAGCTCGTCGCTGCCGGACTCGGCGGCCTCCAAGGCGCCCTGTTCGCCGCGGGCGAGAGACATCGCCGCATCGACGTGCTCGGCGTCATCGTGATTGGCCTTACCGTCGCCCTCGGAGGAAGCCTCCTCCGCGACGTCGTGCTCAATCAGCCGCCCGTCGTCGTCTGGATGAACTGGTACCTGCTGGTGGCGGGCGCATCCGCGATCCTCGGCATGGTACTGCAGCCGCTGTTCACGCGAGCGGACTGGCTGATCACCGTGCTCGACGCGGTCGTGATGGGACTGTTCGGCGCGGTCGGCGCCTCGAAGGCGCTCTCGCTGGGCGTCGGTGAAGCCGGGGCGCTGGTGGTCGGCGTCATCGGAGCCGTCGGGGGCGGAATGCTGCGCGACATCCTCCTGAATGTGCCGATCTCCTTCCTCCACGTCGGCACGCTCTATGCCGTCGCTTCCGGAGCCGGCGCCGGCGCGCTCATCCTGCTCGCAGAGTTCGGCACGCCGATCCCGATCGCAGGCGTCATCTGCGTGGTGGTCACCACATCGGTGCGTCTGGCCGCCCTCCTCCTCGGGTGGACCTTCCCCGAGCAGCGCGCGATCCGCCCTCGGCGACCGAAGGCACCGTCGCCCCCCGAACGCGCCATCTGAAACGCCATCCGAGTATCGATGTCGCGCCCGAATGGAGTCGAAATCCGAAGGAGCCGCACGGCTGCTGAAGACCTTGGCCCTGTCACGTGGAGCACCCTCCGCCAGATGGAGTTTGCCGCCGCGATGATCGCCTCGACCAGTCCGTGAAATGCCCGGTGATGGCGGCCGACCCCCTGCAGCCGAGTCGGCGCGGTCCCCGACATGTCGCGGATACGCCGAGTCGGCCGGCTAGACCTGCACCATGTCGGTGAACCGCGAGAAGTGGCCGTGGAACGCCACCGTGATGGTGCGGGTGGGGCCGTTGCGGTGCTTCGCGACGATGAGGTCCGCCTCGCCCGCACGGGGGCTGTCGCGCTCGTAGGCGGACTCTCGGTGCAGGAGGATCACCATGTCGGCATCCTGCTCGATCGAGCCCGATTCGCGCAGGTCGGAGAGCGCCGGCATCTTGTCGGCGCGCTGCTCGGGCCCACGATTCAGCTGTGACAGGGCGATCACGGGCACCTGCAGCTCCTTGGCGAGCAGCTTGAGCGCACGTGAGAACTCGGAGACCTCCTGCTGGCGGCTCTCGACGCGCTTGCCGCTCGTCATGAGCTGGAGGTAATCGATGACGACCATCTTGAGACCCACGCGCTGCTTGAGCCGCCGGCATTTCGCCCGGATCTCGACGAGGGTCATGTTCGGGGAGTCGTCGATGTAGAGCGGCGCATCGTTGATGCGACCGCGCGTCGAGGCGATGGTCGTCCAGTCGCGGGAGTCGACGGTGCCCTTGCGCATCATCTGCAGGGGAACGGATGCCTCGGCCGAGAGCAGGCGCATGGCGATCTCGCTCTTGCCCATCTCGAGGGAGAAGAGGATCGACGGCAGGTCGTGGTGGATGGACGCGGCGCGCGCGAAGTCGAGCGCGAGCGTGGACTTGCCCATCGCGGGACGGGCGGCGACGATGATCATCTGCCCCGGGTGGAAGCCGTTCGTGAGCTCGTCGAGGTCGGCGAATCCGGTCGGAACGCCGGTGAACTTGCCGTCGGTGTGCTTGGCCGCCTCGATCTCGTCGATCGCCGCGGTGACCGCGTCGGTGAGCGGAACGTAGTCCTCGCTCTCGGTGGATCCGGTGACCCCGTAGATCTCGGCCTGGGCGTTATTGACGAGCTCGGTGACCTCGCCCTCGCCCGCGTAGCCCATCTGCACGATGCGCGTGCCGGCCTCGACCAGGCGGCGAAGCAGTGCGCGCTCGGCGACGATCGACGCGTAGTAGCCCGCATTCGCCGCCGTGGGCACGAGGCTCGTGAGCGTGTGCAGATACTCGACCCCGCCTGCGCGCTGCAGCTCGCCGGTCTTGGTGAGCTCGTCGGTGACCGCGATGACGTCGGTGGGCTCGCCATGGGAGTACAGCGAGAGGATCGCGTTGAAGACGACCTCGTGCTTGGGCACGTAGAAGTCGATGCCGCGCACGGTCTCGATGACGTCGGCGACGGCGTCCTTCGAGAGCATCATTCCCCCGAGCGCGCTCTGCTCTGCCAGCAGGTCGTGCGGGGGGGTGCGTTCACCCCTGCGAGCCTCGCCGTCGTCGATCGGCCCGGCGATCCCGATGTGCGCGATCGACAACTCCATGACCTCCGATAGGCTCCGCCAGCTGAGTGCTCAGCGCCCGCAACTCAGTGTGGCCGGAGCCTCTGACATGGGCTGACCGACCGGGGGAAACCCGCTGATCGAAGGACGCTGCTTCACGGTATGGGAGGCTCGTCCCCAGCACAACCCAGCCTGTGGATAACTCTGGGGACAAACTGCGCGAAACGCCGCAGAATGTGTGCACACTGCCTGTGGAAAACTGTGGAGAAGTGGCGAATTACACGGGTTGAATTCAGTATTGACCAGCCGTTTCCTGTTTCCACACCTGTGGGGGAAAACTTCTTCAGAAGTCCACGGCGGGTGTGGGAACGCCTGTGCACAACCATCACAGGAAACACCGAGCCTCAGGTTGCGTCCGACCGCTCGCGGTGGTAGACCGGTCCAGTCGGAATCCGTGGGGGCCGGCCGTCGAGGGAGACGGTCGGGCGGGTCGATGACGCCCTCGCGGGCGTCCCGAACATCGCTCCTGCGCGCGTCGCCGCCCGCAGCGTTCATCGCGCCTCTGAGAACCTCGGCTACGGTGAAGGTCCGTCGACGACGACGAAACGGCGGCCCGGGCCGAAGCCCGAACCGCCGTCTGCGTGGGTGTGCGAATTACTTCGCAGCGACCACCTGGAGGGTGATCGTGGCCGAGACCTCGTCGCGGAGGCGAACGGTCGCCTCGTGCTCGCCGACCGCCTTGATGGGGGTGGGGATCTCGATCTTGCGCTTGTCGAGCTCGCCGAGGCCGGCGGCCTGGACCGCAGCCGCGACATCCGCCGTCTTGACGGAGCCGAAGAGACGGCCGCCGAGGCCGGCCTTGACGGTCAGCTTGACCTTGGCCGACTCGAGCTTGGCCTTGAGGGACTGGGCGTCCTCGAGCGAGTGCAGCTCGCGGGCCGCTCGCGCGGCCTTGATCTGCTCGACCTGCTTCTGGCCGCCGCGGGTCCACGGCGTCGCGAAGCCCTTGGGGACCAGGTAGTTGCGCGCGTAGCCGTTCTTGACCTCGACCACGTCGCCGGCGGTGCCGAGGCCGGTGACCTCGTGCGTGAGAATAACCTTTGCCATTGTCGTGCTCCTTAGCGGCCGGAGCCCGAGTAGGGCAGGAGGGCCATCTCGCGCGCGTTCTTCACGGCGCGGGCGATGAGGCGCTGCTCCTGCACGGAGACACCGGTGATGCGACGGGCGCGGATCTTCCCACGCTCCGAGATGAACTTGCGAAGGGTGGCGACATCCTTGTAGTCGATGACGCCGACCTTGATGGACTTCGCCGGGGCGGCGTTCTTCGCGCCCTTCCCGCGGCTCGGCTTGCGGCGGTCGCCGCTGCTCTTTCCAGCCATTGGTTTTCCTGTCTTGTGGATGCGAGTCGCGAGACCCGCTGAATATTAGAAGGGGGTCTCGTCGCCGTAGCTGGTGCCCGGCGTGTTCCAGACGTCGCCGCCGCCCGACTGGGCTGCGGGAGCGCTGGGCGCCCACGCGTCGTCGGACTGGCCGCCCCCGAAGGAGCCGCCGCCGACCGCGCCGCGGTTGGACTGGGCGCGCGTCACCGACGCGGTGGCGTAGCGCAGGCTCGGACCGATCTCGTCGATCTCGAGCTCGATGGTGGTGCGCTTCTCGCCTTCCTTCGTCTCGTAGGAACGCTGCTTGAGACGCCCGGAAGCGATGACCCGGGAACCCTTGGTGAGTGAACCGGCGACGTGCTCGGCGAATTCACGCCAGACGCTCGCGCGCAGGAACAGCGCTTCACCGTCCTTCCACTCGTTCGCCTGACGGTCGAACGTGCGGGGAGTGGACGCGATGGTGAAGTTGGCAACCGCCAGCCCGTTCTGCGTGTAGCGCAGCTCGGGATCTGCAGTGAGGTTGCCCACCACGGTGATGATGGTCTCGCCGGCCATGAGGACTAGGCGTCCTTCGAGGCGGGGGCCTTGGCGGCCGCGGCAGCCTTCGCGCCGGCCTTCGCGGACGCGGCGGCCTTCTTGGCGGCCTTCTCCTCCTGGGCCTTCGCGTGAGCGGCGACCTGGGCGATGGCCTCCTCGGCGCGGAGCACCTTCGTGCGCATGACGGCCTCGCTGAGGTTCAGCTGGCGGTCGAGCTCGTTGGTGGTCGCGGACTCGGCGGTGAAGTCCACGACGGCGTAGATACCCTCGGACTTCTTGTTGATCTCGTAGGCCAGACGACGACGTCCCCAGATGTCGACCTTGTCGACGGTGCCGCCATCATTGCGGATGACGTTGAGGAACTTGTCAAGGCTGGGAGCAACGGTGCGCTCGTCGATCTCGGGATCGAGGATGACCATCAGCTCGTACTGGTGCATGACTAACCCACCTCCTTCGGACTCAAACGGCTACAGGATCTCTGCAGCAGGAGGGTTGTGCATACGTCGCGTCGTGGAGGCCGCGCAATGCGGCACACGGGCAACCTTGGCAGTCTAGCGGATTCCTCACCTTGACCGCGACTCGGGCTGTCGGCCTACGCTGGCCACGTGGAGACCACCGCGGAACTCGCCGCCCGGTTCGACGAACGTGCGGCGACCTACGACGACTCGGCGATGCATCGCGGACTCGCGCAGGCGGTGGCCGACTTCGTTCGGCTCGGCGCCGTGCGCGACCTCCTCGACGTGGGGACTGGCACCGGCCTCGTGCTGCGGTCGCTGCCGTCGGGCCCCTGGCGCCTCGCGGGCGTCGACCTTTCGGCCGGGATGATCGCCGTCGCCCGGGCCGCGCTCCCGAGTGCGGACTTCGAGGTCGGGGACGCCACGCACCTCGACGCTTCGGACGGCTCGTACGACGTGGTCACGTGCTCGACGGTGCTGCACCTCGTGCCCGATCCGGCGGCGGCGATGCGGGAGTGGCGCCGGGTCCTGCGTCCGGGCGGTTGCGTCATCGTCGCGAGCTTCGCGGACGACAGTCCGGGAAGGCACGGTCGCGGCGGCCCGGAGGCGCACGCGCCGTTCGGCTCGCCCGAGGCCCTCGGGCGCCTCGGCGAGGCATCCGGATTCATCGTCGACCGCGTCGCCGAATGGCAGCAGGAGGACGCCGACGGAACCCCCGAGTACCGCTGCCTGATCGCGGAGTTCGTTCCCGCGGAGCCCTGAGCCCGGTCGGCTCGGCCGCGCATCAGGCGTCGCGCGTCGCCCACCATTCGCGCAGGCGCTCCGCCGCGGCATCCGGCCCGATCGGGCCCTCGTCGAGCCGCACCTCGAGCAGGTAGCGGTAGGCCTCGCCGACGACCGGCCCCGGCTTCACGTCGAGCAGGGCCATGATCTGCTGCCCGTCGAGCTCGGGGCGCACGGCCGCGAGCTCCTCCTCCTCGGCGAGCACGGCGATGCGCTCCTCGAGGTCGTCGTAGGCGAAGCCGAGGCGGTCGGCCTTGCGGCGGTTGCGCGTCGTGACATCCGCCCGAGTGAGGATGTGCAGCCGCTCGAGCTGGTCGCCGGCGTCACGCACGTAGCGACGCACGGCCGAGTCGGTCCACGTGGCATCCGCGTACCCGAAGAACCGCAGGTGCAGCTCGATGAGGCGGGAGACGGCCGCGATCGTGTCGTTGTCGAACCGCAGGGCCCGCAGGCGCCTGCGGGCGAGCTTGGCACCCACGGCGTCGTGGTGGTGGAACGACACCGCCCCGCCCGGCTCGAGCCTGCGCGTGGCCGGCTTGCCGATGTCGTGCAGCAGCGCCGCGAGGCGGAGGACGAGGTCGGGGGAGTCGAGGTTGCCGCGCGACACCTCGTAGTCGATCGCCTGGTCGAGCACCGTGAGCGAGTGCTCGTAGACGTCCTTGTGATGGTGGTGCTCGTCGACCTCGAGCCGCAGGGCGGGGATCTCGGGGAGCACGCGCTCGGCCAGCCCCGAGTCCACGAGCAGGCGGATGCCGCCGCGCGGCGCCGCGGTGAGCAGCAGCTTCGACAGCTCGTCGCGCACGCGCTCGGCGGAGATGCGGTCGATCTCGGGTGCCAGCGCGGTCATCGCCGCACGCGTGCCCGCTTCGACGTCGAAGCCGAGCTGGGCCGAGAACCGGGCGGCGCGCAGCATCCGCAGCGGGTCGTCGCCGAACGACTGCTCGGGAGCGGCCGGCGTTCGCAGGGTCTTGGCGAGCAGGTCCTCCACGCCGCCGGACGGGTCGACCAGGGTCAGCTGCGGGAGCCGCAGTGCGAGCGCGTTCACGGTGAAGTCGCGGCGCGTGAGGTCGTGCTCCAGGCTGGAGCCGAAGACGACCTCGGGCTTTCGCGAGTCGCCGTCGTAGGAGTCGGCGCGGTACGTGGTGATCTCGACGGTCTCGCCGGCGATCTTCGCGCCGATCGTGCCGAACGCCCGGCCGATGTCCCAGTGCGCCTCGGCGATCGGCTTCACGATCGCGAGGATCTCGTCGGGTGTGGCATCCGTGGTGAAGTCGAGGTCGTTGGTGCCACGGCCGAGGAACGCATCGCGGACCGGGCCGCCGACGAGGGCCAGCTCGTGTCCCGACGACGCGAATGCCGCGGCCAGCGTCGCGACGGTCGGCGAAGCGGCCAGCTCGCCCAGCCGGTCGAGGGCCGCCGCGACACTCTGCATGCCCCCTATGTTAAGCGGGCCCGCGACGAACCCCCGCTGTGGACGCCGAGCGGATGCCTCGAGCCCACGCCGTAGAATCGCCTGCATGGTGGCCGAGTCGAACCCTGCGCGTCGCCGCGCCGACTCCTCCCCCCGACTCCCTCGACGTCGTCTCCGCCTGGCGCTGGCCGCGCTCGGCCTGGCCGCGCTCACCGGTGCGGCGGCGGCCCCGCTCGCTGCGAGCGCAGGCGTCGACCCGGGCGCCGGCCAGCAGGCCGCATGGGCTGCGGGCAGCCACGCAGGGTCGCATGCCGTCGGCGGAATGTCACCGGCCGGCTCGAGACAGGCCGCCGACGACGAGGAGAGCGGCCTCCGGGTGCGGGTCGCACCGACGATCGCGACGAGCCTCTCCTTCGGAGCGCCCGTGGCCGTCTCGGTCGAGATCGAGAACGCCACCGGCGAGGCGCTGGCCGCGGGCGTCGTGCGGCTGGTGCGCTCGGGTTCGGCGATCGACGACCAGGCCGCGCTCGACGACTGGCTCGCCCCCGACCTCGAGGGAACCACCGGCATCACGTCGTCGAACGTGCCGCTCGCCGAGAGCGAGTCGCGCAGCCTCGCCGCCGGCGGCGCCACCGTCGTCGCCTTCACCGTGCCCGGTGAGGCCTTCGCCGAACTCGACGGTTCTCCCGTCGTCGGCCTCGGCGCAGAGCTCCTCGTCGGCGACACCGTGGTCGCCGCCGGCACGTCGGCGTACGCGAATGCCGATGTCCCGGCATCCGGCTCGGTCGCCGTGGCACTCGCCGCCCCACTCACCGTGCCCACGTCCGGCGGGGCCGCCGGTCTCATCGACGCCGGCCAGCTCGAGAACTGGACGGGCCCCACCGGGCTCCTCACGCGCCAGCTCGACGCGCTGGCCGGGCGACGCGTGGCGATCGGCATCGACCCGCGCATCATCGCCTCCATCCGCGCACTCGGCACCACTGCGCCGGCATCCGCCCTCTCCTGGCTCCAGCGCCTCGCCGACGTGCCGAACGAGGTCTTCCCGCTCGCGTACGCCGACGCCGACCTGGCCGTGCAGGCGCAGCTCGGCCTGCCGGCACTCCTCACTCCGACGTCGTTCTCCGATGCGCTCGACCCCGCGAACTTCGCCGCCGGCGCCGGCAATGGCGTCGACACGGGCGGCGGCGAATCGGCGCCGGCCACCGACGAGCCCGTCGAGCCGGAGCCGACGCCCGGCGAGGTACCGACGACCGAGGAACTGCTCGAGTGGCCGTACACGCGCACCGACCTCGCCTGGCCGGCCGACGACACGGTCGCCGCGGGCAACCTCGCCTACTTCGACGCCGCCGGCCTCACGACCGCGCTCCTCGCGCCGGGCAACGTCGAGCCGGTCGACGGGCCGGCGTCGGCGTCGGCGACGATCGACGGATCCACGGCACTGGTTGCGGATGCCGGGCTCAACGCGCCGCTCCGAGCGGCATCCGAGGCCTCGACCGACACCGAATGGCGCGAAGCGACCGGCGAGCTGCTGGCCGAACTCGCGCTCGACGCCGGCGCTTCGCGCACGACCGTGCTCGCCACCTTCGACCGTGGCGCCACCTCGCAGACGGCCCGCGTCTCGGCCCTCATCGACGCGATCGGCGGATCGGGCTGGTCCTCGCTCGCCGGCCTGTCCGAGGCCATCGGCGCCCCGCCCGAGTCCCGGATGCTGATCGACGAGCCCGAGTCCGACGAGCGCCGCAGCCAGGTCGCGCGCATGGTCGAGTCCGAGGCCCAGGTCACGGAGTTCGCGACCGTCCTCGCTGACGAGCGGCTGCTCACCGGGCCCACGAGGCGCGAGCTCATGTCGCTGCTCGACGTCGCCTGGCTCGACGATCGCGAGGCGTGGAACGCCGCGGTCGCCGACTGGCTCGTCACGCAACGCGGGGTGCTCGGCAGCGTCTCCGTCGTGCCGAGCAGCACGATCAACGTGGTCTCGACCGAGACCGGCGTGCCCACGACGATCGAGAACGACCTGCCCTACCCCGTGACGGTCGTGGTCGACGTGTCCCCCTCGAACGGACGGCTCATCGTCGAGGAGCGGGTCGAGCAGACCGTGGAGCCCGAGTCGCGCTCCACCGTTCGGGTGCCGGTCGCCGCGGGTGTCGGAAACGGCGAGGTGACCCTCGAGGTCTCGCTGACGTCTCCCACCGGCGTGCCGATCGGCACTCCCGTCGAGATCCCCGCCAACGTGCAGGCCGACTGGGAGGGCCTCGGAGCCGCGGTGCTCGCGGCGATCGCGATCCTCGTGTTCGGCATCGGCGTCTGGCGCAACATCCGCCGCCGGCGACGCGAGCGGGCGGCGGCCGCGGCGGCCGCGGCGGACGCGGCCGACGACTCGGTGACCGGCGACGCCCCTGTCCCGGCGGCCGACTCGGTCCACGGAGACGCCCATGCGACGGATGACGACGCCCCGAGGGAACCCGCGCGTGACTGACGCCGACCGCATCGGCCGCGCCAGCGCCTTCCTCGCATCCGGCACGATCGTGTCGCGCATGCTCGGGTTCGTGAAGGCGATCATCGTCGCGGCGACCATCGGCGTCGTGGGATCCGCGGGCGCCGACGCGTTCGCGGTCGCCAACGGGCTCCCGAACACGGTGTACGTCATCGTCGCGGGCGGCGTGCTGAGCGCGGTGCTCGTGCCGCAGATCGTGCGAGCCGGAGCGCACGCCGACGGCGGCAGCGCCTACATCAACAAGCTCCTCACCGTCGCCCTCGTCATCCTCGCCGTGGCGACGGTCGCGGCGACGGCACTGGCGCCGCTCCTGACGCTCCTCTACGGCGCAACGCTGCCACGCGAGACCCTCGAGCTCGCGATCGCATTCGCCTGGTGGTGCCTGCCGCAGATCTTCTTCTACGGCCTCTACACATTGCTCGGCGAGGTGCTCAACGCGCGGCGCAGCTTCGGGCCCTTCACGTGGGTGCCGGTGCTCAACAACGTGGTGGCGATCGCCGGCCTGCTCGTGTTCGCGTCGCTGTTCGGCGTCGACCCCGACGGTGCGCGACCAGCGGATGCCTGGACACCCGCGATGATCGCCGTGCTCGCCGGCTCGGCGACCGCCGGCATCGCCGCGCAGGCGCTCATCCTCTTCTGGTTCTGGCGCCGGATCGGGCTGCGGTACCGCCCCGACTTCGCCTGGCGCGGCGTTGGCCTCGGCACGGCGGGCCGGATGGCCGGCTGGACGTTCGGGATGCTGCTGCTCACCACGTTCGCCGGGATCGTGCAGACGCAGGTGCTCGGCACGGCGTCCGGTCAGAACGCCTCCGTGGCGGCCGTCGACTACGCGTGGCTGATCTTCATGCTTCCGCACTCGGTGATCACGGTGTCGATCGCGACCGCGTACTTCACGCGCATGAGCGAGCACGCCGCCGGTGACGACCTCGGTCGGGTCCGTGACGACGTCTCCAGCGCCATCCGCGGGATCACGCTCATCATCAACCTCGCGGCCGCGGTGCTCCTCGTGATCGCCTACCCGTTCGCGGCGGTCTTCGAGACCGCCAGCTACGCGGACACCGCGGCGCTCGGCAACGTCGTGATCGCATTCACGCTCGGGCTGGTGCCCTTCTCGGTGCTGTTCGTCGTGCAACGCACCTTCTACGCGCTCGGCGACACCCGCACGCCCTTCCGCTTCACGCTCTTCCAGGTCGTGGTGTTCACCGCCGGCGCGTTCGCCTGCCTCGCGCTGCCGAAAGACCTTCTGGCGGCCGGCATCGCGCTCGTCACCACGATCGCGTGCATCGCCCAGTTGACCGTGGCCGCCTGGCTCCTGCGGCGTCGCCTCGGCACGCTCGACGGAGGGCGCATCGCCCGAGGCTTCGGCAGGTCGTTCGCCGCACTCGTGCTCCCCCTGGCCGCCGGCATCGGACTGCTGGTGCTGCTCGGCGGCACGGTGGAGGGTGGATTCGCGGTCTCGGGGATCCTCGGCGCCGTCGTCACCATGGCGGTCATCGGCGTCGCCATGTCGGTCCTGTACTTCGCGGGCCTCTGGCTGCTCCGCTCGCCGGAGCTGCGCGGATTCGCCGAGCCGGTGCTCCGGCGTTTCGGGCGCGGCTGAGCAGGCGGCCACGCCGAGGCATCCGTTACACACGGGCATCGCGGGGACCGCCGGAATAGCCGACGCCTAGACTGTGTTGACTCACACGTGACATCCGGAACTCGGATGCCACACGCACGAGAACCAGAGGGAGTTGCGTTGCGCGACATCATCATCATCGGTTCGGGGCCGGCCGGATTCACGGCCGCGATCTACGCCGCCCGCGCAGAGCTCAAGCCCCTCCTCATCGCCAGCTCCGTCGAGATCGGCGGCGAGCTGATGAACACGACCGAGGTCGAGAACTACCCCGGGTTCCCCGAGGGCATCATGGGCCCCGACCTGATGGCGAAGTTCCAGGCGCAGGCCGAGCGGTTCGGCACCGAGGTCGTCTACGACGATGTCGTGGAACTCGACCTCGACGGCCCCGTCAAGCGTGTGAAGCTCGGCAACGGCGAGACCCACGAGGCCGCAGCGCTCATCTATGCGACCGGTTCCGCGTACCGCAAGCTCGGCCTTCCCGAGGAGGAGATCCTCTCGGGCCACGGTCTCTCGTGGTGCGCGACGTGCGATGGCTTCTTCTTCCGCCAGAAGACCATCGCGGTCATCGGCGGCGGTGACTCCGCGATGGAGGAGGCGACGTTCCTCACCCGCTTCGCCGACAAGGTCTACGTGATCCACCGCCGCGACTCGCTCAAGGCGTCGAAGATCATGCAGCAGCGCGCGTTCGACAACGAGAAGATCGAGTTCATCTGGAACGCCGAGGTCACCGCCATCCACGGCGCGACCGCGGTGACGGGCGTGACGCTGCGCGACACGGTCACCGGCGAGGAGCGCGGACTCGACCTCGACGGCCTGTTCGTCGCGATCGGCAATGACCCGCGCACGCACCTCGTGCACGGCAAGCTCGAGCTCACCCGCGAGGGCACCATCGCGGTCGACGGCCGCTCGTCGCGCACCTCGGTCGCCGGCGTCTTCGCTGCCGGCGACGTGATCGATCCGTTCTACCGGCAGGCAGTGACGGCAGCGGGCTCGGGCACCGTCGCGGCCCTCGATGCGGAGCACTACCTGGCCGCGCTCGAGGGCGCGGCCTCGCCCGAGATCGCCGAGATCGAGGCGGAGGCGATCGAAGAGGCCGTGGCCATCGAGAACTTCGCCCGCACGAGCTGAGCGTCGTCACCGACGCGTCCCCGACATCCGGTTCACCCAGAAGGAGAGAAACACAATGACTGCACGCGCAGTGAACGAGGCCACCTTCGAGCAGGAGGTCCTCAACAACGACAAGACCGTGCTCGTGGACTTCTGGGCCGAATGGTGCGGCCCGTGTCGCATGGTGAGCCCGATCCTCGACCAGATCGCGACCGAGCACTCCGAGAAGCTCGACATCGTCAAGCTGAACGTCGACGAGAACCCGCAGCTCGCGATGAAGTACCAGATCACCGCAATCCCGGCGTTCAAGGTCTTCGAGAAGGGCGAGGTCGTGAAGACCGTCATCGGCGCCAAGCCGAAGCCCGCACTCGAGGCCGACCTCGCCGCCTACATCTCGTAGTCGGCCGCCTCGCACACGCAGAGACCCGCCCGGCACACGCCGGGCGGGTCTCTCGCGTTTCCGGGTCCGCGAGGGCTCCGGATGCCGCGTCCCGCACGCCCCGTCATCTCGGACGGGCCGCCCGAACCCAGCAACTAGCATGAATACCCTGAGCAGAACGGAAGCGAAGTGACCTCTGACGGCGTCCCCCAGCGGACCGGCAACAATCTCGACCCCTGGTACGCGAATTACGCCGAGCGAGCCGCCGGGCTCTCCGCCTCCGAGGTCCGAGCCCTCTTCGCCGTCGCCTCCCGCCCCGAGGTCGTCTCCCTCGCCGGCGGCATGCCGTTCGTCTCCGCGCTCCCGCAGGAGCTCATCGTCTCGTCGATGGAGCGCGTGATGCGCACGCAGGGTCCGACGGCCCTGCAATACGGCTCCGGCCAGGGCATCCCCGCGTTGCGCGAGCAGATCCTCGACGTCATGGCGCTCGAGGGCATCCGGGGTTCCGTCGACAACGTCGTCACCGCGACCGGCTCGCAGCAGGCGCTCGACCTGGTGGCGAAGCTGTTCATCGACCCGGGCGACGTGATACTCGCCGAATCGCCCAGCTATGTCGGCGCGCTCGGGGTCTTCCGCTCGTACCAGGCGAGCGTGGTGCACGTCGCCATGGACGACGACGGGCTCATTCCCGAAGCACTGCGGCAGACCATCGCGCATCTGCGCGGCCAGGGACGGCGCATCAAGTTCCTCTACACGATCCCGAACTTCCACAACCCGGCCGGTGTCACGCTGTCGGCGTCGCGACGACCCGAGATCCTCGAGATCTGCCGCGCCAACGAGATCCTCGTGCTCGAGGACAACCCCTACGGCCTGCTGCACTTCGACGAGCCGGCGCCGAATGCGCTCCGCTCGCTCGACGAGGAGCACGTGATCTACCTGGGCTCGTTCTCGAAGACGCTCGCCCCCGGTTTCCGCGTCGGTTGGGCACTCGCCCCGCACGCGATCCGCGAGAAGCTCATCCTCGCCGCCGAGTCGGCGATCCTCTCGCCGAGCTCGTTCAGCCAGCTCGTCGTGTCGGAGTACCTGTCGAGCACCGACTGGCGCGCGCAGATCGACACGTTCCGCGGCGTATACCGCGAGCGGAAGGACGCCATGATCGAGGCGTTGGGGGAGTACCTGCCGCAGCTGCGGTGGACGAACCCCAACGGCGGCTTCTACGTGTGGGTCACGATGCCCGACGTGCTCGATTCGAAGCAGATGCTCCCACGCGCCGTCAAGGAACTCGTGGCGTACACGCCGGGCACCGCCTTCTTCGCCGACGGTCGCGGACGACACGCGATGCGGCTGTCGTTCTGCTACCCGACACCCGACGCCATCCGAGTCGGCATCAGACGACTCGCTACGGTCGTCAACGGCGAGCTCGATCTTCTCGACACGTTCGCGGGCACGGGCACCCTGCAGCTCCCCCCGAGCGCCGACTTCGACTCCGCCCCGCCGTCCGACCTCAAGTAGTGGAGAAACCCCTGATCATGAGTGATTCACGTGGCCTGTACGTCGTCGTGCTGGCGGGCGGCATCTCACACGAGCGCGACGTCTCGCTCCGTTCCGGACGGCGCGTCGCCGATGCGCTGATCGAGGCGGGCCACCGGGTGGTGCTCCGCGATCCTGATGCCGGGCTGCTTCCGTTCCTTGACGAGGAGCGGCCCGATGTCGTGTTCCCGGCGTTGCACGGTTCGAGCGGCGAGGACGGGTCGCTGCTCGACCTGCTGCGGGCCCTCGGGGTGCCGACGGTCGGCTCGACCGGTGCCGCCGCGCGTCGCGCCTGGTCGAAGCCCGTCGCGAGCTCGCTCGTGGCCGAGGCGGGCCTGTCGATCCCCGAGTCGATCGTGCTCTCGCACGAGGCGTTCCGTGAACTGGGCGCCGCGAGCGTGCTCCGAGTGGTGCGAGGCGGGCTCGAGGGCGACCTGGTCGTCAAGCCCGGGTCGGGCGGATCCGCGCAGGGCGTGACGATCGTCGACGACACGAACGACCTGCCGCGCGCGATGGTGGAGGCGTTCACGTACGACGATGTCGCCGTGGTCGAGCGACGCGTGGTGGGAACCGAGATCACCGTCGCCGTCGTCGACACCGGCGACGGGCCGCGCGCGCTCACGCCGGTCGAGATCGAACCGACCTCCGGCGTCTACGGTTTCCAGGCACGGTACAACGCGGGGGAGACGACCTTCTACGCCCCGTCGCGCCTCGACGACGACGTGGCAGCCGTCGTGTCGGATGCCGCGGTGCTCGCGCATCGCACGCTCGGGTTGCGCGACCTCTCCCGCGTCGACTTCATCGTGGATTCGTCGGGCAGGCCGTGGTTCCTCGAGGCGAACGTCATCCCCGGACTCACCGAGACGTCGTTGGTCCCGCTCGCGATCGAGGCGTCGGGTACCGACGCGCCGACCGTCTACGGAGGACTCGTTCGCTCGGCGGCGGCACGCGCGTCCTGACTCCGTGGATCGACGGTCGATGGCGTGTTGAGCGCGCCTGCTTCGGTTCGTCAGGAACGATCCTGAGCGCGACCTCGCGTCAGACGCCGTCGAGTTCCTCGCCGAGGTCCGTGAGGATCCGACGCAGGTCCTGAACCGTCGCGAAATCGATGCTGATCTGGCCTTTCCGCGTACCTAATGCGATGCGGACCCGAGTGTTCAGGCGATCCCCGAGTCGACCGGCCAAGTCGTCGAGGAAGTCCTGGCGCTTTCCGGCGGCCGGCTTCGCTCGCGACGGCTTCGGCTCGCTCGTGGCGATCGCCTCGGCGGCACGGACCGAGAGTTCCTCGTTCACGATCTTGTCGGCGAAGCGCTGCATCTCCTCGGGGTCGTCGCCGATCGAGAGGATCGCCCGCGCGTGACCCGCGCTCAGCACCCCGGCAGCGACCCGGAGCTGGACGGCTTCGGGAAGCTTCAGCAGTCGGAGCGTGTTCGAGATCTGCGGCCTGGATCGACCGATGCGCGAGGCGAGCTCTTCCTGGGTGATGCCGAAGTCGGCGAGCAGTTGCTGGTAGGCGGATGCCTCCTCCAGTGGGTTGAGCTGCGAGCGGTGCAGGTTCTCGAGCAGCGCGTCCCTGAGCATGGCCTCGTTGGCCGTGTCCTTCACGACGGCGGGGATGGTGTCGAGACCGGCGGCCTTCGTGGCTCGAAGCCGGCGCTCGCCCATGACCAGCTCGTACTTGCCGATCTGGTCGGGATGCGGGCGCACGACGATCGGCTGCAGCACGCCGAACTCGCGGATGCTGTGCACGAGCTCCGCCAGGTCCTCGGGATCGAAGACGCTGCGCGGCTGCTGGGCGTTCGGGACGATGTCGTCGGGATCGAGGCGCGCCAAGTGCGCACCGGGCACCGTCAGCAGCCCCTCCGCGGCGGCGGCCTGCTCGACGGCAGCGATCGCCGTCGCCGGGGTGGAATCGGCATCGGGGAAGAACACGTCGACGGGGCGCGTGGCGCGACTGGCGTCGTCGCCGGTCGGGATGAGTGCGCCGATGCCGCGGCCGAGACCGGTTCGTTTGGTTGCCATCAGTTGGTGTCCTTCTGGGTTGCTGCGCCACGCCGCGCGATCTCGGCCGCCGCCTCTCGGTAGGAGAGGGAGCCACTCGACGCGTAGTCGTAGCTGATCACGCTCTGGCCGTAGCTCGGTGCTTCGGAGACTCGCACCGAGCGCGGAATGATCGTGTCGAGCGTCTGGTTGGGGAAGTGGTCGCGCACTTCCTGCGCGACCTGCTGCGCGAGGTTCGTGCGCGAGTCGTACATGGTGAGCAGGATCGTCGAGAGGCGGAGCTCGGAGTTGAGGTGCTTCTCGATGAGCTCGATGTTGCTGAGGAGCTGCGAGAGGCCTTCGAGCGCGTAGTACTCGCACTGGATCGGAATGAGCACCTCACGCGCGGCGACGAAGGCGTTGATCGTCAACAGGCCCAGGGACGGCGGGCAGTCGATGAACACGTAGTCGTATGGACGATCCATGCTCGCCAGGTGTGCGTCCAAAGCACGGCGGAGGCGCTGCTCGCGCGCGACGAGCGACACGAGCTCGATCTCCGCGCCGGCGAGGTGGATGGTGGCGGGGACGCAGTCGAGGTGCTCGTGCTCGGTCGACGGGCGCACGACATCCGCGAGGGGGAGGTCGGAGACCAGCACGTCGTAGACACTCTCCTGCTCGGAGCGATGATCGACGCCGAGCGCGGTCGAGGCGTTTCCCTGCGGATCGAGGTCGATCACGAGCACGTGTGCACCCGTCCGCGCCAAGGCCGCGGCGAGGTTCACCGCGGTGGTGGTCTTCCCGACGCCGCCCTTCTGGTTGGAGATCGTCAGGATGCGCGTGCTGGCCGGCAACGGCAGCACCTCCTCGTCCAGGGCGAGGCGGCGCCGTGTCTCGTCCGCGAGTTGATCGGCCAGGGGAGTTCCTCCGTGTCGGGTGTCCGTTTCACGTGAAACGGGAACTTCAGGGGCGAGCTCGACGGTTTCACGTGAAACACCGGCGCTGGCGGGCTGGATCGGCGGTGCGATCATCTCCGTGGAACCGTGCGCGAAGCGCGGCGCGATGGTGTCGTCATACGTGCCGCGGTTCGTCGGAACTCGCTCGTCAAGGCTACCGGTCGCGGCGGTGGATCCGTGGCCCCTCGGTTCGCCGGTGAGGTTCGACGGGCTCGGCGCTGGAGTGAGCTCCTCGGTTTCATGGGTCACCGCGCCGGCGTCGGGCGCGCCGGACCCGGCGGCGAGCTGCCCCGGTGGGTCCGTGGGAGCGGAAGCGGCCTCTCGCGGCACTTCGCGGGGAACGGCGATCGGCGCGATGGCAGATGTGGTCGACGGCACGCTGCCGTCGCCGCCCGCGGCCGGACCGACCGTGGCCGCCGTGGGTCGGGGAGCCGTGGGGGAGGTCGATGTCGATTCGAACGTCGGCTCGGTGGTGAGCCCCGGGCCACGCGGTGCTCGTCCACCTTCATCCTCAGGCCCACCGGTGGCCGAATCAGGCCGTGGTCGTTCGGGCTGCAGCGATGAGGCTGTTTCGGCCGCGGCGTCGCCCACGATCTCGCGGATGATGTCCTCGAGCAACCGGTCGGCGGTCGTCGGGGTGTGCTCGTGCGGGGGAGCGGCTGCGTCCGGCGCGGCCGGCTCATCGTTCAGTGCGGCGGCCGTCGCGGCATCCCAGTCATAGCTTCCGGTGGCGGTTGTGGGGTTCGCCGGTTCCGTACTGCTCGACCTCGGCCAGTTCGTCGCCGCCGGTGGCTTCGGTGATCCGACGCCGACGTGGACGGGAGTCGCGGTGGGCTCGGGCGGGATCGGCGCCGTGTTCGGCCTCATCTCGCGCACCGGCGAATCCTCGTGGGACTGCTCTCCAGCCGGGTCGATATGACCGACGCCGGTCGACGTCCAGGCGGTGGTCGGTGATTCCGTGTCGGCCGCGGTGGCGCGGGTGGGTGCCGTCGGGACCGCACCGAGCGTGCCGCTGCTCTCTCCTGCCGGAGCTGACGAATCCGGGTCGCGCACCCATGACGCCGTGGTCGACGCCGTGGGCGGTTCCATGCCGGTTCCCTCGGCTTCCGCCTGGTCGTCGCGCCGGCCGTCGGCCGTGGGCGACGAGACTGCGGTAGGCGCAGGCGCCCATGAGGGCGATGCGCCGATCGGCGGCGGTGGAGGACTCACCGTCGGCGTCTGCGGCGGTTTTGGTGTGGCGCGCGCTTCGGGACTCCACTGCGCATCGGGTCCGGCCGCGACCGCGGGTGGCACAACGACTGGCGGCGGCGTCGGATTCGGCTGAGCCTGTTGTGGTGTGAAGGAACTGGCGTGGGTGGTGCCTGTGGGCTGTTCGGATTCGGGTTGGTGGCGCTTGCGGTGGAACCATCCGCGTCCACCCTGTGCCATACCCGTCGCTCCAACCGTTGCGCCATCTCGCCGTCGGTTGCGCTGCCGCGTTCCCGACTTGAGTGTCAAGCCTAACCGTCGCCACCGTCGGGCATGGGGCGGATCACCCCGGATCTCCGGATCCGGAGGCAATTCGCGGACGGTCGGTCTCGGACCCTGTTCCGTCCTCGATGAGGAACCTCGCTTGCACCGCGCGCGGCTCCAACCTCGTTGGCTCAGCGCCCGTATCCCAGGTTATTGAAGAGGACGGGCTGGAACTCCGCGGGGTCAATCAATCGAGCCGGATCCGTCCCATGCCGTCAATGGCGGTGTGCATCGGCGGTCACAGCGCCACAACGAGCGTTCTCGTGGAACGCCGAGTCGGCGTGTGCGATCACCGGGGTGGATCGTGGAGCGATCTCTCCCCACTGCTCGTCCGTGAGTGTTTCACGTGAAACGTATGAAAGGAGCAGGGTCAGACCACCTGTGATGCGCGTCAGCCTGGACCAGGCCAACGGAACCTCGCTCAGCCACTCGGTGCTTGCGTAGGGTGTCGTGTGTCGACCGCCACCGGGCTCCGCCTGCTCTGCTCGGGCTGGCTGAGCTGCGGCGGGAAGAACATGGTGGCTTCGAGAACCCATTCGAGGTGGGGGGCGCCGATGTGGGTGAGTGCATCAGATGGTGTTGGCCGGCGGCGAGCATCCCGCGCGGCCCACCGGCGGCTCGGTCCGCGTCGGATGAGCACGTCGCACGGCGATACACGCATCGCTTCAACGACGGTGGTGACTCCAACGGGTGAGTGCATCAGATGGTGTTGCCCGGCGCCGAGCATCGCGCGCGGCCCACCGCAGGCTCGGTCCGCGTCGGATGAGCACGTCGCACGGCGATAGACGCATCGCTTCGACGGCGGTGGTGGGCTCCGACGGCAGATCGGGTTTGGTGCCCGGTCCACCTCAGGCGATGGGCGCGCTCGAGGGTGTGAGGGTTGCGAGGGATCACGTGGTTCATGTGCGTACTGCGGCGGCGCGCACCAATACGCTGATCTGCTCGCAGCACGGCAACACTCCATCGGGCTGCACCACACCAGCATCCCGTATGTGAGCTGTCCCAAATCGCGCCTGCATCCGGCCGGCATCCATCCCCGGCCAGCACCCGGCGGGAATCTCCCGACGCACCGGCCCAGCCGGGCTCACAAGCTGTTTCACGTGAAACAGGCGACCGTGAGCTCCTCCTGAATCACCGACTGGTGCTGACGTTGACGCCCTGAGTCGAAGACTGAACAACAGGAAGGACGAACCGGAACCCCCGGGACCACTCTCGCCCATTTCGGGGCCCCTCTCACCCGTTTCACGTGAAACGAACGTCTGGGATGCGCGTGACCCCCGGGTGCGGGTGAGCGCGAGGGACGAACGCCTCGACCCCGACAGGGCCTCTCTCTTGGTCGCCGGTCGTGAAGCGGCCACTCGGAGCGCGCAGGAGCCGGTGGACTGGGATCGTGTTGGTGCTCGCTTGACCGATGGGGGAGGCTCGTGGGCTTCGTGGCACCGTGGCTCGGGGAACGAACACGCGGTGCCCGCGTCGAGGCATGACCAGAGTGTTCGCCCGCCCTGATGTGCCAGGGCGCGACACTCCCGCATTGGCGGCTGGGCCGAGGCAACCCACACCCCTGCCCCCGACGCGGGACTGTGGCAAGTGGAGACGTGGATCCCGCGCGCGTGACGACGTCGAGGAAACGTGTGACGACGTCGGGAAGGGGAGGGCCGGCCGGCCCCCACCGGGTTCGACGATCCACCGGGCTCGATCGACGACGCCGATCACTCGATCGTGACGTGTGAGCTCCGGGGGAGTCTGATTTCGTCTTCTCGTCACCTTGAACGGGGGTCACCTCGGACTCAGGCGGGTGCCGTTCCAGTTCCGTCGAGTTCGACGGCCTCGCGTCGGCGCCGGCTCTGCAGATCGACTCGAGCCGACCGGATGGCGAGTGGTCGGTCGGGTGCCGTCTCGGTGGGCTCTCCGTCCATCGCAACCACGACCCGCCGACGCCACGCGCCACGCGGAGTCGTCCACGTCGAAGGGCAGACTCGTCCGTTCTCTTGGGAACGGTGGATCACGGGGATCAGGAGCTGCCCCAACGAAGCGCGGTACGGTCTGATCGACCTAGCCCACCGTCGCGCGGAACACGCGGGTGACCTCGGACACCACGCCTTCACCCAGCACGATCACCTCAGCGTCGTGCACCCGGTACTTGCGGATCGCCTTCTCGGCGGCGGTGATCTCTCCGTCGACTCCCGCGCCCTTCATGAGCACGAGCTCGCCTCCAGGTCGGAGCAGGGGAGCGGTCACCGGGATCAGGGTCCGAAGTGCGCTCACCGCGCGGGCGGTCACCTGGTCGAGTGCACCCTTCAGCTTCGACTCCTCGGCCCGGGCGCGAACGACCTCGACGTTGGAGAGACCGAGCTCGCCGGCCTGGCGTTCGAGCCAGGCAACACGTCGTTCCATCGGCTCGATGAGCGTGAACGAGACATCCGGGCGCATGATGGCCAGCACCAGACCAGGGAGACCCGCGCCCGACCCGACGTCGCCGACGCGGCCGGGGTGCAGGAGCGGACTGACCAACGCGCTGTTCAGGATGTGGCGGGTCCACAGGCGGGGGAGCTCGAGCGGACCGATCAGGCCGAGCTCCTCGCCGTGGCGCGCCAGCGCCTCCGTGAACTGGCGGCCGCGCTCGATGTGCGGTCCGAACACCTCGGCCGCCGCCGCGGGCTCAGGTTCGAGTCCGCCGATCATCGTTTCACGTGAAACGTCAGGCACCGCGGGTGATGATGGTGTGGCGATCGGCGCCCTCGCCGCGCGACTCGGAGTGGAACCCGCGTTCGCTGACGAGGTCGTGCACGAGCTTGCGCTCGTACGACGACATCGGCGGGAGTGCAGCCTCGGCCGCGCCCCCCTCGATGCGCTCGACGGCGCGGTTCACCAGGCCCGCGAGCTCGTTGCGTCGAACGTCTCGCGACCCTCCGATGTCGAGGATGAGGCGGGAGAACACGCCGGTCTTCGTCTGCACCGCCAAGCGCGTCAGCTCCTGGAGGGCGCTCACGGTGTCGGGCTTCGACAGCAGGTTGAGGTTCGCTCCATCGCCGGCGTTCACCGAAACGTAGGCGCGACCGTTGCGGGCGTCGATGTCGATGTCTCCATCGAGATCGCAGATGTCGAGGAGCTCCTCGATATAGTCCGCTGCGATGTCGCCTTCTTCTTCGAGCTGGGCGATCGAGCGGTCGTCGGTCTCGTTCTGCACGTCGGTCATGGTCTACTTCCCGCCCTGCTTCTTCGCGCGAGCCTTGCTGACAGGCTGCTGGCGCTGTGTGGGCTTCTTCTGTTCGGCGACGTCGTTCTCGGGCTTCTCCTCGACGACGAGCTTGCCCTTCCTGGCGAGGCGGGCCTCGCGGGCCTTCGCGGCCTCACTGCCCGGGGTCGGCATGTTGCGGATCACGACGAACTGCTGGCCCATGGTCCAGAAGTTCGAGACCAGCCAGTAGAACATGACGCCGATGGGGAAGGCGACACCCGAGAAGGCGAAGACGAGGGGGAGCAGGTACAGGAGGATGCGCTGCTGCCGGAACATGGGGCTCGCCTTGGTCTCGGGCGACATGTTCTTGGAGACGATCTGCAGCTGCGTGATGAACTGCGAGGCGGTCATCAGCACGATCATGACCGAAGCGACCACCATGGTCTGCCACGGCTGACCGCCGTTGTTGAATGCCTCGATGAAGGTCGAGCTCAGCGGCGCGCCGAGGAAGACCGAGTTCGCGAACGAGTCCGCGAGCTCCTGGCTGAGGAAGCCCACGCCCGCCTTGTCATGCACCGATGCGTCGTTGAGCACCGAGAACAAGCCGAAGAAGATGGGCATCTGCAGTAGCAGCGGCAGGCACGAGGAGAGCGGGTTGGTGCCGGTCTTCTTGTACAGCTCCATGGTCTCGCGCGACATCGCCTCGCGAGAGTACTGGTCCTTCTTGCCCTTGTACTTGTCCTGGATCTTCTTGAGCTGCGGCGCGACCTCGAGCATGCGGCGCTGGCTCTTGATCTGGCGCACGAAGATCGGGATCAGCGCCGCGCGCACCACGATGACCAGTCCGACGATCGAGAGCACCCACGTCACGCCCGCGTCCGGGTCGAGGCCGAAGAACGTCCACATGGAGTGGAAGGCGACGAGGATCAGCTCGATCACCCATTTGATCGGCCAGAGGATCAGACTGAGGATGTCCATGGGTGCGGGTCAGTCCTTTCGGGACAGGATGGGGGACGAGTTCGTGAGCACCGGTTCAACGGTGACCGGGCGCAGGTGCGAGTGGCGTGCGACGCCGGCGTCGACGGTGGCCTGGTGTTCGAGTTCATGGGCGAGCCGAGCGGCCGCCGCATCCGCTTCGGCCTTCGGGAACATGCCCTTCGGAACGACCCAGCCGAACGTCGTGATGCGGTAACGGTCGTGGCGGGAGATCCGCACGTCGTCGATGCCGCCGGCCGTCCAGGGGTTGCAGCGCACGATGCGCCACGCCGTCAGTGCCGACCCGACGAGCAGGCCCTGCTGCTGCACCGAACCGAGGCCGTAGGCCGAGCAGGACGGGTAGTACCGGCAGACATCGCCGTAGAGCGGTGAGATGAGCTTGCGATACGCCCGAAGCATCAGCACCCCGGCATTGCGGGGGAGGAGGAGCAGGAACAGGGCGAGGTCGCGCACGTCAGCGACCTTTCGCGAGGGGAACGGCGGCGGGAGCCGACAGGGCCTCGAGCACCTCGGCTCGCAACTGGCTCCACTCCGCCTCGGCGGCACCCGGCAGGGCGCGCACCACAACGTCGACGCCTCGTGCGCCGTCGGCGAGTGCCTCGTGACATACCGACTTGAGCCGGCGCCGGACGAGATTGCGACGCACCGCGGTGCCGACCTTCTTCGAGACGATGAAGCCGAAGCGTGCGTCGGTGCCCGACTCCCGTGAGCGCAGATAGCTCACGGTGTGGGCACCGGCGACCTTCGCACCGCGGCGCACGATGACTCGATAGTCGTCGGCGCTCGTGATGCGATTGGCTTTGGCGAGCACCGAAGGACTATGCGGAGAGTTCGGTGCGACCCTTGGCGCGGCGTGCCGACAGGATGGCACGACCGGCGCGGGTGCGCATGCGAAGGCGGAAGCCGTGCTTCTTGGCGCGACGACGGTTGTTCGGCTGGAACGTACGCTTGCTCATTCTTCTTCTCCGGCTGTTGGAATCTCCGCGCCGCGCAGTGGATGCGATGCCGCGGCAGGAAAACTGGGTGCCCGAAAGGGCTGGGGTCAACCTATTAAAACTACGGCCTCGGAGTCCCGGGGTCAAACCAGGTGCGGCTCGAACCCGGCGTAGTGCAAACGACACAGTATCGCGCGTACCTCGGGATCCCCTGTGGATCGACACGCGCGGGCCGTCGAATCCCTCTCCCGGCATTTGTTCCCGGGGCTGTGATTCGCTACCGTGTGAGACCAGTTATCCCCAGCTTCGCACGCGGAATTCCGGGCGACTTCCCGATTCTGCCCACAGGCGGTGGATAACGCTGTGAACACTTCGCCTCGCGCCGCTTGCATCGTCGATCGGGGGATCGATCAGCGGCACACGACGGCACCGAACGAATGCGGGGAACGATGACAGAGCAGCCCATCTCCGACACCTGGGCGACCGTCCTCGACCGGCTTTCCGACGACGCTGCGATCACGCCGATGCTGCAGGGCTTCCTCAACCTGGTGGAGCCGAAGGGCATCGCCGCCGGCACGTTCTACCTCGAGGTGCCGAACGACTTCACGGCCAGCATGCTCAACCAGCGGATGCGCGTGAGCCTCCTCTCGGCGATGAGCGCCATCGAGGCGCCGTCGTCGGTCACCTCGTTCTACGTGGTCGTGAATCCCGAGCTCGAGGAGGCCCGCGCCCCCGAGCCGCAGACCGCGGGCCTCGACGACTATCCCAATCCGGTCGAGCTCCCGGCCTCCCCGCAGTCGGTGTTCGAGCACACGGGTGGCGACCGCCCGCGCGACGCGAGGCTCAACCCGAAGTACTCGTTCGACAGCTTCGTGATCGGCCAGTCCAACCGATTCGCGCACGCCGCGGCCGTCGCGGTCGCGGAGGCGCCGGCGAAGGCCTACAACCCGCTCTTCATCTACGGCGACTCGGGCCTCGGCAAGACCCACCTCCTCCACGCGATCGGCCACTACGCGATGAGCCTCTACCCGGGCATCCGCGTGCGCTACGTGTCGTCGGAGGAGTTCACCAACGACTTCATCAACTCGATCGCGAACAACCGCGGATCGCTCTTCCAGCAGCGATACCGCAACATCGACATCCTGCTGATCGACGACATCCAGTTCCTGCAGGGCAAGGCGGAGACGCAGGAGGCGTTCTTCCACACCTTCAACACCCTGCACGACCACAACAAGCAGGTCGTGATCACGAGCGACGTGCCGCCGAAGCACCTCACCGGCTTCGAGGACCGCATGCGCAGCCGCTTCGAGTGGGGCCTGATCACCGACGTTCAGGCGCCCGACCTCGAGACGCGCATCGCGATCCTCCGCAAGAAGGCGCAGTCGGAGCGCCTCCAGGTGCCCGACGAGATCCTGGAGTACATGGCCTCGAAGGTGTCGAGCAACATCCGCGAGCTCGAGGGCACCCTCATCCGCGTCACCGCGTTCGCGAGCTTGAACCGCACGCCGGTGGACATGCCACTCGTGCAGACGGTGCTGAAGGACCTCATCACCGATGACACCGACAACGTCGTGGCGCCGGTCGACATCATCACGGCGACGGCGGAGTACTTCAAGCTGACCGTCGACGACCTCTACGGCTCCAGTCGTTCGCAGGCGGTCGCGACGGCGCGGCAGATCGCGATGTACCTGTGCCGCGAGCTCACGAGCCTGTCACTGCCGAAGATCGGGCAGCTGTTCGGCAACCGCGACCACACCACCGTCATGTACGCCAACAAGAAGATCTCCGAGCTGATGAAGGAGCGACGGTCGATCTACAACCAGGTCACCGAGCTCACCGCTCGTATCAAGCAGACGAGCCGCTACCGCTGATCGGATGCCGCCGGCCGGCGCCGGCCCGACCACCGAGTCCTTCCCCGACCTCGTGACGTCCGCCGACCCGGCACACGCCTCCGGCATGACATCCGGCGCCTCGTCCGCCCGCTCAGGAGGCGATTCCCACAACTGTGGAAAAGTTGTGGATTGTTAACGAGCAACCCCGCTGAGCCTGTTGAGACGGGGCCGGAGCCTGTGCATAACGCGGTGCCGCCCACGTCGCCGGCACGCGGCATCCGTACCTGAATGCACACACTGTGCACAGATCGGATGGGCCGACTCGGGCGTCGTTCCGCGGATCCCTGAACACCATCCACAGTTTCCACAACGGTTAACACCGTTAAGAGAGAACTGGTTAACCGGGGACCCGACAACATTCGAGTCGGGGGTCGAGTCGCGGGCCTCGGCTTCGCCGTTCCGACCGCTCGTCCGACTCCGCCACGCTGTGGGTCGCGACCGGCGGCACCTTCGACCCGCCGACCATCCGCCTCGGAATGTCCCATCACCCGCCGGAGCACTGCCGATAGCATGGGAGCCACCCAAGCGACATCCACGAGGGAGAACCGTGAAGTTCCAGGTCAATCGCGACGTCTTCAGTGAGGCCGTCTCCTTCGCCGTCAAGCTCCTCCCGCAGCGCACCACCCTGCCGATCCTGTCGGGGGTGCTGATCCAGGCGAACGACGACGGCCTCGTACTCTCCTCGTTCGACTACGAGGTGTCCTCGCAGACCGAGATCCAGGCCGACGTCGAGGAGCCCGGCACCGTGCTCGTCTCCGGACGACTCCTCGCCGAGATCGCCGGCCGCCTTCCGAACGCACCCGTGCGCGTCGCGACCGAGGAGTCGCGCATCTCCGTTAGCTGCGGCTCCGCCAGCTTCACGCTCCTGTCGATGCCGGTCGAGGAATACCCGTCCATTCCCGAGATCGGCGCCGAGTCGGGCGTCGTGCCCGCCGAGGAGTTCGCCACCGCCGTCGCCCAGGTGGCCGTCGCCGCGTCGCGCGACGATGTCACGCCGGTCATCACGGGCGTGCAGCTCGAGGTGCGCGAGAACAACCTCAGCCTGGTCGCCACCGATCGCTATCGCGTCGCCGTGCGCGAGATCGAGTGGGACGGCGGCGGGGTCGCGAGCGAGCAGTCGGTCACCGCGCTCGTCCCGGCCCGCACCCTGCAGGAGGTCGGCAAGACGTTCGGTCACTCGGGCACCATCTCGGTCGCGATCACGAGCCGCGACGACCGAGAGCTCATCGCGTTCAGCGCCGAGAAGAAGACCGTGACCTCGCTGCTCATCAAGGGCAACTTCCCCCCGGTGCGCCGGCTGTTCCCCGACACCGTCGACAATCACGCGGTCATGAACACCGCCGACCTCATCGAGGCCACACGCCGCGTCGCGCTCGTGCTCGAGCGGGAGGCCGCCCTGCGCTACACCTTCACGGCCGACGGCCTCACCCTCGAGGCGATCGGCAGCGAGCAGGCCCAGGCCTCCGAGACGATCGACGCGATCCTCACCGGCGACGACACCGTCGTGTCGCTCAAGCCGCAGTTCCTGCTCGACGGCCTCGGCGCCGTGCACTCGGAGTTCGTGCGCATCTCGTTCACGAAGACCGAGAATCCCAACAAGCCGGGCCCGGTGCTCATCACCAGCCAGTCCTCGCGCGAGCAGGCCGGTGCCGACACCTACCGCTACCTGCTGCAGCCGAACCTCCTGCTGCGCTGAGTCCGCCGACCGTCCGAGCCGGCGTGGGGATCGGACCCGCGAGGCCGTCGGTGGCGCGGGGTAGCGTTGATCCGTTCGGATTCGAAGGGAGCCCAGCGTGCACGTCGCCCGCCTCTCCCTCACCGACTACCGCAACTACGAGCGTGCCGAACTCGACCTGGGCCCTGGCGCCACCGTGTTCGTCGGCCGCAACGGCCAGGGCAAGACCAACCTCGTCGAGTCGATCGGCTACCTCTCGACGCTCGGTTCGCACCGGGTCTCCGGCGACCAGGCGTTGATCCGGGCCGGGGCGGATGCCGCGATCGTGCGGGCCCTCCTCACGCACGGCGACCGCGAACTGCTCGTCGAGCTGCAGCTCAACCGGCAGGGCGCCAATCGGGCCCAGCTCAACCGATCACCGGTGAAGACCCGGGAGCTGCCGCGCTACGCGCACAGCGTGCTGTTCGCGCCCGAAGACCTGGCGATCGTGCGCGGGGAGCCATCGGTGCGTCGTCGCATGCTCGACGAGCTGCTCGTGCAGCGCACCCCCCGGCTCGCGGGCGTGATGGCCGACTACGACCGGGTGCTCAGGCAGCGCAACTCGCTGCTGAAGAGCGCCCGGGCCCGCGGGCTCGCCGCCGACAAGCTCCCCACGCTCGACATCTGGGACGAGCGGCTCATCGAGCTCGGCTCCGAGCTCATCGACCAGCGGGTGGCCCTCGTCGCCGAGCTCGCGACGCCGGTCGCCGATGCCTATCGGTCGATCGTCGACGCCGACCACGCACCCGAGCTCCGACCGTCCCTCTCGATCGACGGCGCCGATCCCGACGACGAGGGGCTCGCGGATGCCGCGACGCCGGCCGACCCCGCGGTCGCCGCCGCCGACACCCGCCGCCGCTTCACCGAGGCGCTCCGCGTGCTGCGTCCGAAGGAGCTCGAGCGCGGCATCACGCTGGTCGGCCCGCACCGCGACGACGTGGTGCTGCTCCTCAACGGCCTGCCCGCCAAGGGGTACGCGAGCCACGGCGAATCGTGGTCGTTCGCCCTCGCGCTGCGCCTGGCCTCCGCCGAACTGCTGCGCCGCGACTCCACCACCGGTGACCCCGTGCTGGTGCTCGACGACGTGTTCGCCGAGCTCGACCGGCTTCGCCGCGAACGCCTCGCCGCCGCGATCGGCGGGTTCGAGCAGGTGCTCGTGACCGCGGCCGTGCTCGAGGATGTCCCCGAGCCGTTGACGGCCCGCATCGTGCACATCGACGCCGGCCGCATCGTCGAGGAGGAGGGGGCGACCACGGATGTCTGACCCCGCACGGTCCGAGGCGGCGCGCGTCTACCGGCACTTCCGCGAGATCTTCGGCGACACCAGGCCGCGGCCGGGCCGAGCCCGCAGCCGCACGCGCGAGGTCACGGGCAGCGAGCCGTTCACGCCCGGACGCGACCCGAAGCCGCTCGGTGACGCGATCGACGGACTCACCACGCAGCTCGGATGGGCCGCCCCGATGGCGCAGCACGAGATGCTCGCGTCGTGGGCCGACGTGGCCGGCGATGAGACCGCGAAGCACTCCGAGCCGATCGCGATCGAGAACGGGGTGCTGCAGGTGCGTTGCGAGTCCACCGCGTGGGCGACGCAGCTCCGCCTGATGCGCACCGAACTCGTCACGCGCATCCTCGATCGGTACCCGGGCGCCGGGGTCGAGACAATCCGCTTCCAAGGGCCGGATGCCCCCACCTGGAAAAGGGGTCCCAGATCGGTTCCAGGGCGTGGTCCGCGCGATACCTACGGCTGAGACGGCAAATTCGGTCACTCCCCCTGTGTCATCGCCTCAGATCGGCGCTTCCGGGCCGAGGTCGACCCTCCGTTTGATAGGATGAAGGGTCGCCAGAATGACGGTCAGGAGCCCGATTCACACATGACAGCCGAACCCACGAAGGCCCAGCAGAAGCCGGCATACGGCGCTGATGACATCCAGGTTCTCGAGGGCCTCGAAGCGGTTCGGAAGCGACCGGGCATGTACATCGGCTCGACCGGGCCCCGCGGGCTCCATCACCTCGTCTACGAGATCGTGGACAACTCCGTCGACGAGGCGCTCGCAGGGTACGCGACGACCATCGACGTCACGATCCTCCCCGACGGCGGTGTGCGCGTCATCGACGACGGCCGGGGGATCCCGGTCGACATCCACAAGGCCGAGGGTCGATCCACCGTCGAGGTGGTGCTCACCGTGCTGCACGCCGGCGGCAAGTTCGGCGGCGGGGGATACGCGGTCTCGGGCGGCCTGCACGGCGTCGGGTCATCCGTCGTCAATGCCCTCTCGTCGAGGCTCGACGTCGAGGTGCGACGCCAGGGCTCCGTCTGGACGCAGTCGTACACGGTCGGCGTGCCCGATGCGCCGCTCGCCGAGGGTGGGGCATCCGACGCCACCGGAACGACGATCACCTTCTGGCCGAGCCCCGACGTGTTCGAGACCGTGGAGTTCGACTACGAGACCCTGCGCACCCGGTTCCAGCAGTACGCGTTCCTGAACAAGGGCCTGCGCATCACCCTCACCGACCTCCGCAGCGGGCACGTCGACATCGATCCCGACGACACGGCCGAGAGCGTCACGGATGCCGCGGCTCCGCGCACCGACACGTTCCTGTACGAGCGGGGCCTCGTCGACTACGTCGAGTACCTCAACCGGTCGAAGAAGACCGACCTCGTGAACGATGAGATCATCTCGTTCGAGTCCGAGGACACCGACCGCAAGATCGCGCTCGAGGTCGCGATGCAGTGGACGACGGCGTACACCGAATCAGTGCACACCTATGCGAACACGATCAACACGCACGAGGGCGGCACCCATGAGGAGGGATTCCGCGCGGCGCTCACGACGCTCATCAACCGCTACGCGCGCGAGAAGGGCATCCTTAAGGAGAAGGACGACAACCTCTCCGGCGACGACGTGCGCGAGGGCCTCACGGCCGTGATCTCGGTCAAGCTCTCCGAGCCGCAGTTCGAGGGCCAGACCAAGACGAAGCTCGGCAACACCGAGGCCAAGTCGTTCGTGCAGAAGGTCACCGGCGACCAGCTCGGCGACTGGTTCGAGCGCAACCCGACGCAGGCCCGCGACATCATCCGCAAGGCCATCCAGGCCGCCACCGCCCGCATCGCTGCCCGCAAGGCGCGCGAGGCCACCCGTCGCAAGGGCCTCCTCGAGTCGGGCGGAATGCCCGGCAAGCTCAAGGACTGCTCCTCGAAGGATCCCTCGATCTCCGAGATCTTCATCGTCGAGGGCGATTCCGCCGGCGGCTCCGCTGTTCAGGGACGCAACCCCGAGACGCAGGCGATCCTGCCGCTGCGCGGCAAGATCCTCAACGTCGAGAAGGCGCGCCTCGACCGTGCTCTCGCGAACAACGAGGTGCAGGCGATGATCACGGCGTTCGGCGCCGGCATCGGCGAGGACTTCAACACGGAGAAGGCCAGGTACCACAAGATCGTGCTCATGGCCGACGCCGATGTCGACGGCCAGCACATCACGACCCTGCTGCTCACGCTGCTGTTCCGTTACATGCGCCCGCTCATCGAACTCGGCTACGTCTACCTGGCTCAGCCGCCGCTCTACCGCCTCAAGTGGACCAACGCCGAGCACCAGTTCGTGTACTCCGACAAGGAGCGCGACCTGCTGCTGGCCGACGGCACCGCCCGTGGATGGCGCATCCCGAAGGACAACGGGATCCAGCGCTACAAGGGCCTCGGCGAGATGAACCACCAGGAGCTGTGGGAGACCACGATGAATCCCGAGACCCGCACGCTGCTGCAGGTCACCATGGAGGACGCGGCCGCCGCCGACGAGATCTTCTCGACCCTGATGGGCGAGGACGTCGAGAGCCGCCGCAACTTCATCCAGAAGAACGCGAAGGACGTGCGTTTCCTTGACATCTGATGTTCTGAATCCCGGCGCCGACGACACCGAGGGTCCCGGCATCCACGGCAAGATCGACCAGGTCGACCTGCAGCTCGAGATGCAGCGTTCGTACCTCGACTACGCGATGAGCGTGATCGTGGGCCGCGCCCTGCCGGAGGTGCGCGACGGCCTGAAGCCCGTGCACCGCCGCGTGATCTACGCGATGTACGACGGCGGCTACCGGCCCGACAAGTCGTTCTCGAAGTGCGCGCGCGTGGTGGGCGACGTGATGGGCCAGTTCCACCCGCACGGCGACACCGCGATCTACGACGCGCTCGTACGCCTGGTGCAGCCGTGGAGCCTGCGCTACCCGCTCGCGCTCGGACAGGGCAACTTCGGCTCGCCCGGCAACGACGGTGCGGCTGCGCCTCGGTACACCGAGACGAAGATGGCGCCGCTGGCCCTCGAGATGGTGCGCGACATCGAGAAGGACACCGTCGACTTCCAGGACAACTACGACGGCCACACCCAGGAGCCGTCGATCCTGCCGGCGCGCTTCCCGAACCTGCTCGTCAACGGCTCGGTCGGCATCGCCGTCGGCATGGCGACCAACATCCCGCCGCACAACCTCCGCGAGGTGGCATCCGGCGCCCAGTGGTACCTCGAGCACCCGGATGCCTCGCGCGAGGAGTTGCAGGAAGCGCTCATCCAGCGCATCAAGGGGCCCGACTTCCCGACCGGCGCCCAGATCCTCGGCGTCAAGGGCATCAACGACGCCTACCGCACCGGCCGCGGATCGATCACGATGCGCGCGGTCGTCTCGGTCGAGGAACTCCAGGGTCGCACCTGCCTCGTCGTCACCGAGCTGCCCTACCAGGTCAACCCCGACAACCTCGCGATCAAGATCGCCGACCTCGTGAAGGACGGCCGGATCGGCGGCATCGCCGACATCCGCGACGAGACCTCGGGCCGCACCGGCCAGCGCCTCGTGATCGTGCTGAAACGCGACGCCGTCGCCAAGGTGGTGCTGAACAACCTCTACAAGCACACGCAGCTGCAGGAGAACTTCGGCGCGAACATGCTCGCGATCGTCGACGGCGTGCCGCGCACCCTGTCGATCGACGGCTTCATCGCGCACTGGGTCGACCACCAGATCGACGTGATCGTGCGACGCACGCAGTTCCTCCTCCGGGAGGCCGAGGCGCGCATGCACATCCTGCGCGGCTACCTCAAGGCGCTCGACGCGCTCGACGAGGTCATCGCGCTCATCCGCCGCTCGCCCACGGTCGAGGAGGCGCGCGACGGGCTGATCAGGCTCCTCGACATCGACGAGCTGCAGGCGCGCGCGATCCTCGAGCTGCAGTTGCGTCGCCTCGCCGCCCTCGAACGCCAGAAGATCATCGACGAGGCGGAGGAGCTCGCCGCGCTCATCGCCGACTACCAGTCGATCATCGCGTCGCCCGAGCGCCAGCGCACCATCGTCTCCGACGAGCTCGCCGAGATCGTCGCGAAGTTCGGCGACGAGCGGCGCACCCACATCCTCCCGGGCTTCGACGGCGACATGTCCGTCGAAGACCTGATCCCCGAGGAGGAGATGGTCGTCACCGTCACGCGCGGCGGCTACGTCAAGCGCACGCGCAGCGACAACTATCGCTCGCAGCACCGCGGCGGCAAGGGCGTGAAGGGTGCGCAGCTGCGCGCCGACGACGTGGTGGAGCACTTCTTCGTCACGACGACCCACCACTGGCTCCTCTTCTTCACGAACAAGGGTCGCGTCTACCGCGCCAAGGCGTACGAGATCCAGGAGGGCGGCCGCGACGCGAAGGGCCAGCACGTCGCCAACCTGCTCGAGATGCAGCCCGACGAGCAGATCGCCGAGATCCTCGACATCCGCGACTACGAGGTGGCGAGGTACCTCGTGCTCGCCACGCGCGACGGGCTGGTGAAGAAGACCGACCTCACCGCCTACGACACCAACCGATCGCGCGGCATCATCGCCATCAACCTGCGCGGCGACGACGAACTCGTCTCGGCGATGCTCGCCGACGAGCACGACGAGATCCTGCTCGTGTCGAAGAAGGGCATGTCGCTCCGCTTCGAGGCGACCGACGAGGCGCTGCGGCCCATGGGCCGCTCGACGTCGGGCGTGAAGGGCATGAGCTTCCGCGGTGGAGACAGCCTGCTCGAGGCATCCGTCGTGGCTCACTCGAACGGGATCGAGACCGAGGCGGAGACGGCCCAGGAGGCGCCGTCCGAGCCGGCGGCGGCGGGCGACGAGGGCAACGGACAGAAGCTCAGCCCGTCGGACACCTACGTGTTCGTGGTCACCGAGGGTGGATACGCCAAGCGCACGCGAGTCGAGGAGTACCGCAAGCAGCAACGTGGCGGCCTCGGCATCAAGGTGGCCAAGCTCAACGAGGACCGCGGCGACCTCGCAGGCTCGCTCATCGCCAACAGCGGCGACGAGGTGCTTGTGGTTCTTGCCAGCGGCAAGGTGGTACGCTCTGACGTCGCCGAGGTTCCCGCCAAGGGCAGGGACACGATGGGCGTCGTGTTCGCGAAGTTCGCGGACGACGACCGGATCATCGCCATCGCGAAGAATTCCGAACGGAATCTCGTGGAGGAGGCCGCAGAGTCCGAAGCGGCCGAGCCCGCGGGAGAGGAGTAACCGTCAATGAGTAGCGTCGCCGAGAAGCTGGCCCGCAAGTCGAACCGCCGGCCCCCGGCCAAGCAGGTGCGCCTGCGCCTCGTCTACATCGACTTCTGGTCGGCGGTGAAGCTCTCGTTCCTCGTGGCGGTGTGCTTCGCGGTCATCAGCATCGTGGTGACGTTCCTCATCCACACGGTGCTGAACTCGACCGGCATCTTCGAGCAGGTCAACTCGCTCGTGCAGGATGTCGCGGGCTCGAGCGGCGACCTCACCTCGGTGCTCTCACTCGGCAACGTGATGGGCTTCGCGGTCGTCGCCGCGCTCCTGAACCTCGTCGTGACCACGGCGCTCGGTGCGATCCTGGCGGTGCTGTACAACCTCAGCGTCAAGATCACGGGCGGCCTGCTCGTCGGCTTCACCAACAACTGACGCCGGGATCGGCTCGATTCGGAGATTCCCGGGGCGTCCGGTAGTCTTTCCTTCGGCCGAAATTCGGGGATATAGCTCAGGCGGTTAGAGCGCTTCGCTGATAACGAAGAGGTCCGAGGTTCAAGTCCTCGTATCCCCACTCCGATAACTCCACACACGCGGATGCCCCGCGGCATCCGCTCGGGGGCCTTAGCTCAGTTGGTAGAGCGCCTGCTTTGCAAGCAGGATGTCAGGAGTTCGAATCTCCTAGGCTCCACAGTTCAGATCACGATGAATCCGGCCGAGACCACGATCCAGCCGATGCCGCCCACGATCACCGCGCACAGCACGAGCGTGCCCCATCCGAATGCCCGTCGGCGCCGGTGCAGCGGCACCGACATCGCGGCCGCCACCGCGGCGATGCCCACCGCCACCACGAGCAGGGTGCTCGATGCGGCGGCCTGCCGTCGCAGCTCCGGCCCGCAGTAGGCGCCGCCTCCCATCGCTGGGCAGATGACGGGCAGCAGCGAGGCGAGCCAGAACAGGGCGATGCCGGCTCCGACCGCGATCACGGCCTGGAGGAGGATGGATCGGTTCACCTCGTCTCGCATGCAGGGATGCTAACGAGGCGGACGGGGTGCCGGCGCCGTCTGTGATGAAGCCGTGATCGCCGTGATGAAGCTGTGATGCTCGTCGGGGCCGGCGCGGATCTCGGTCGACCGCGGCTACGCCATGCCGCCGATGATCTCGATGATCTCCTGGGCGCTGTAGCCGTGGCGACGCGCGAACTCGACGAGTTCGCGTGACCGTTGCACCACGGCGCCGCGCTCAGGAGACGCTGCCACGGAGATGCCCCGACCGCGTCGGAACTCGAGCAGGCCCTCGTCGCGCAGGAGGCGAAGGGCTCGAAGCACGGTGTTGGTGTTGACGCCCAGCACCGCCGCCAGGTCCTTCGCGGGCGGAAGTCGTTCGCCCGGCTGTGCTTCTCCGTCGGCGATGGACCTCCTGATCTCGCCGGCGACCTGCTCGTACAGGTCGGTCCGATCGTTCCGGTCGAGCTTGACGTCGATCATGATGCTAATCATAATAGTGTCATTCCCGTGGTAGGACGCAATGATGACCATGCTGGTCCCCCACCGTCCACGTGTCCGCGAGGCCGACGAGTGGGAAGAACAGGACCGAGACGACCGACCCGACCGACCGTCTGCTGACGACGAGGCGGTCCTGGTCGCCGGGCCGCCCAGCGTCGAAGACGGGGTGATCTCCGACGCACGGCGGCGCCGGCGTCGACGCCGTCGGCGCACCGGCTACACGATCGCCCTCGCCGCCTCGGCCGTCGCGGTGGCACTCGGGGCCGCGACCTTGTTCGGCGGCGGCGGATCCGATCCGATCCGCGTCGCCGCTGGGCCGGCGGGCTCGGCCTGGTTCAGCGGCACCGAGCGCGAGGCCGGCGTCGTCGCCCGATGGTCTCGGATCCACATGGGATGGGTCTACGTGTACGAGGACGGTCGCCTCCTCTGGCATCCCGACCGCATTCCCGGCATCGTCGAGCAGCACCTCAGCCCGCAGGGCCTCGAACTCGTGCGCTCGGGCGAGCTCACGCCGTTCTCGTTCCTCATCGACTGGGGCTCGGTGCCGGCAGGAGCGTGGTCCGACCGGATGCCGGTCGAGTACCTGCCGACCCACTACGCGATGTGCAGATTGGGTGACGGCGGTGATGCCGAGCCATTCGTCGACGTCGGCGACCTCGTCCCGCGTCTCCCCGCGACACTGCAGCCGATCCTCGCCGGAACCGAGCGGCGATTCACCGACCGGAACGCGGGCATGAGCTTCGTGCCCGATCCATCGGCCATGGCATCCGCACGTGGAACGGAATGCTTCGTCGTGACCCGCGCAACGGCGACTGCCGTGTGGGCCACCGCGCGACCCATCGACGGTGTCGGCGCGACGGCCGGTGAAGTGCCGCAGAGTGAACCCGCACTCGGAGTGCTGACGACCACGGACGGTGCGGAGGTCGAGATGGCCATCCACCCGGTCCTGCCCCACGGAGGGTGGATCGCCTGGGGTGGTTGAGTGGTGACCTCCGAGCTCACCCCGACGTGGGCGATCGACGTGATCGGCCGGTTCGACTCGACCGAAGGGAGGTCGCGATGTACGCACCTCTGGCCACCGCAGCAGTGGCTCTCGTACTCACGCTGCTCGGATGCGCCGGCACCGATGACAACCAGACGTCGGAGCCGAACGCCGTTCCGAGCGGACAGGAGTCGACCTCGCCGATGCCCGCATTCGAGGGGACCCCTTACGCGGCCCTTGCAGCCGGTGCGCAATCCGCCCCGAGCTTCTGGCCTCCGCTCACCTTCACGGCCCCCGACGGATGGCTCTCCGAGCCTGCGGCAGAGGGACTCCTCGCACTCACGCCGGACACCGCCGACAACCGCGAACGGATCCGGGCCGGCGGTCCTCCCGTCACCTTCCTGAACGTGCTTCCGAACATCGGTGTCGCAGCCGAGGATTGCGCGGACGCGGCAGCACCCGGCGTCGGCGCGGCGGCGAGCGACGTCGTCGGCGCGCTGGCGACCCGGCCCGGCCTGAGCACGAGCGGACCCGTCGCGGTGACGATCGGGGGGCTCTCCGGTCAGCAGATCGATGTGTCCCTCGCCGCGGACTGGACGGGGACCTGTTCGGGCGGCGGTCCCTTGGTGCCGCTGGTGTACTCGCCCGGCTTCATCTCGTGGGGGGCCGAGCCCGGTGAGCAGTTCCGGATCATCGTCCTCGACGCGGCCGGCCTCCCGAGCGGGATGCACGCCACGGTCATGATCGTCATCTACTCGGCTGAGGCCGCCGCGTGGGACGATCACCTCTCGGCCTCGACTGCGGTCGTCGATTCATTCGAGTTCGACACGAGCCCGCCTGACCCCTGATCGATGCGACCGCGTCCCGGCGGGCGACAGTCGCCCCGGCGGGGTCGAGCGCTCATCACTGTCGTACAGTGACGAGATGGACATCCGCATCGCCGCGTACGCCGTGATCATCCGGGACGGGCAGATCCTGCTCTCCCACTGGAACGAGCACGGCCGGTCCGGATGGACGCTTCCCGGTGGCGGGATCGAGGGGTCGGAGCATCCGGTCGACGCGGCGAAGCGCGAGATCTTCGAGGAGACCGGCTACGAGGCATCCGTGGATCGACTGCTCGGGATCGACACGATGGTGGTGCCCGCGCCGAAGCGGCATTCGGGGACGGTGCCGCTGTACGCGATGCGCGTGGTCTACCGCGCGACGGTACTCGGCGGCGAGCTGCGCAGTGAGATCGGCGGCTCGAGCGACGAGGCGCGCTGGTTCCCGCTCTCGGAGGTGCCGCGACTGAAGCGCGTGAGCCTGCTCGACATCGCCCTGCGCATGAACGAGGCTGAGCCGGCAGACGGGGTGGCGCCGCCGGCGCCCTGACCGTCGCCCGGCGGGCACGGCGGGCACGAGTGCCGCGACGGCGACGACGACAACGCAGCGACCTGGTCGGCCGGTGCGCTCTCGACGCCGCCGTACGCAGCCGAGGCCCCCGCGGGTCGCATCCCCATCGAGTCGGGGAGGAGCCGCGGGGTCTCGGTGATCGAGGTACCCATGGCGATCAGGCCAGCGGGGCGCCGAGGGTGACGAGACGGTACTGCTCGTCGTGTGCACGGGTCGCGAGCTCCGCGGTGCGGCGGCGCAGGTGCACTGCGTCGTGGCTGCGGCGCTCGTCCTGGCGTCGGCTCCACGCGAGCAGCGCGAGGCCGACGCGGCGGGCGAGCCGCTCGTGCAGTTGGCGTGCCTGGGCACGCAGTTCGGTGGCTTGGCCCTGTGGAGCCGAACCTGCGGTGAGAGACGTCGTGTTCACGATCATTCCTTCGGTTGGTGGTGCGGTGGTTGAGCCGATCCGGCGGATGCCGGGACGGCGGGTGATTCGTCGGTGGTGCCGGGAAGCGTGCGCCCGTGGACGAATCGGCGCGGGGGCACGCGAGTGCGAGGCGGATGCGGGCGCACGGCAGTGCGCACTGGCGGGGCGGTGTCCGACGGACCGGGTCCGGTGCGGCATCCGTGGGTCGATTGGACCGTGACGATCGAGGTCGTCGGATGCTGCGGCGGAAGCCGCGGGTCACGCCCGAGTGGGCGGAGAGACGATCAGGCGCTGACGCGCGCGTCGTCGTAGCGGACTAGCAGGCCGTCGGCGCGAGGAGGACTCCCGTGTGCGGCTCGTCATAGATGCGCATCATGGGTATCAACTCCTCTCCGGATTCTGTTTGCCAGGGCCGAGAGTTGACATTAGCGGGGATCTCAGGCTGAATGCAAGGCGATTTCCCAGATTCGTCGGAAATCAGTGCTGGCACTGAGCGCGCGAGGTCGTTCCGCGCATGACGAAGGCCCCGCCGTTCGATGGGCGGGGCCTTCGTGAACTTCGTCAGACCGAGGGAGTGGTCGATGCCGTCGTGTCGGGCTCGTCGTCGGCGACCCACAGCTCGTCGTCGGCGCGGAACGTCTGCCACACCGCGTACGCGACGCCGACGGCGGCGATGATGCCGGCGCCGATCGCGAGGTAGGTGCCGACGCCCGGACCCTGCTTCTGCTTCACCACGGCGGCGGCACGCGGGGAGACGCGCTCGACGGCGCGTCGCACGCGTGCGTCGTTGGCGATGTCGCCGATCGCGAGCACCGAGCCGAGCGCGTTCCCGATCGTGCGCTCGGCCGTGTCGCCCGCCGAACGAACGAAGCTCTTCGCCTGCTCCACGCCGGGGCGGACGTAGCCCTCGTAGCCGGTGCGGACGCGCGGGACGACCTCCTCACGGGTGAGGTAGCCGAGCTGGCGGCTCGCCTCTCGCGCAACCGTGTTGGCGTGCTCGAGCAGGTCCTGCTGATTCCCCCAGAGTTCTGACGCACTGCTGCGCAGCCGCTTGAGTTCCTTCCGGCGCTTGCGTGACAGGCTCATCTCGACCTCCATCGTTGTGCAGCGAATCACTCCATCTTGCCACCGAAACGGCTGGAAGCGGGGTGGGAGTCGGAATCCTTCATGCCGGTTGACGAATCCGCCCGTGACAGAATAAGGAGCATGCCGATTCACACCGCAGTCGCGACCCTCAACACCAACCACGGCCCGATCAAGGTGGACCTCTACGGGCACCAGGCCCCGAAGACCGTCAAGAACTTCGTCGGCCTCGCGACCGGTGAGATCGAGTGGACGCATCCCGCAACGGGTGAGAAGTCGAACGACCCGCTCTACGACGGCGTGATCTTCCATCGCATCATCCCCGGCTTCATGATCCAGGGCGGCGACCCGCTCGGTCAGGGCGTCGGCGGCCCGGGCTACCAGTTCGACGACGAGATCAACTCCGAGCTCGACTTCACCGAGCCGTACGTGCTCGCCATGGCCAACGCCGGCATCCAGGGAGGCCGCGGCACCAACGGCTCGCAGTTCTTCATCACGGTCGGCCCCACCACGTGGCTGCAGGGCAAGCACACCATCTTCGGCAAGGTCACGGATGCCGCCAGCCAGGCCGTCGTCGAGAAGCTCGCCTCGGTTCCGACCGACGGGCGCGACCGCCCGCTCGAGGACGTCGTGATCGAGAGCATCACGATCGAAGAGGCCTGACCCGCCGGTGAGCACTGTGCCTGCCGGGGGCGATGGCGACGCCGAGCGATCGAGCTTCTGCTACCGGCATCCCGATCGTCAGAGCTACATCCTCTGCCAGCGGTGCGGCCGCACGATCTGCCCCGAGTGCCAGACGCAGGCGCCGGTCGGCGTGATCTGCCCCGAGTGCATGCGCGAGCAGCGTGCGTCGGCGCCGCGCACCAAGTCCGCGGTCCTCACCCGTGCGCGCTCGGCGGCAGGTCGCGGCGCTCCCGTGGTGACGTATGCGCTGATCGGCATCACCCTCGCCGTCTTCCTGCTGCAGCTCATCCCCGGTCTCGCGGTCACCGATCGACTGCTCTACGCCGGGGTCTACTCGCTGCCGGGCAACTTCGAGCCGTGGCGCATGATCACGTCGGTGTTCGTGCACTCGACCGGGCTGATCTTCCACGTGCTGCTCAACATGTACACCCTGTGGATCTTCGGTCAGTTGCTGGAGGGGCTCCTCGGGCGCTGGCGATTCCTCACGCTCTACCTGGTCTCGGGGCTCGCCGGATCGGTGGGCGTGCTCTGGCTCGGCGATCCGCGCACGGGGGTGGTCGGGGCATCCGGCGCGATCTTCGGACTGATGGGCGCGTTCCTCGTGATCCAGCGACGCCTCGGCGGGCAGACCACCCAGCTGTTCGTCCTCCTGGGCATCAACCTGGTGATCGGGTTCGTGCCCGGCTTCAACGTCGCGTGGCAGGCGCACCTCGGCGGGCTGGTCGGGGGAGCGTTGGTCGGACTCATCTACGTCGAGACGCGCAAGCGATCGCAGCAGGCGCTGCAGGTGTGGTTGCTGATCGCGCTGACGGTGGTGCTCCTGCTGTTGAGCCTGCGGTACTTCTACCTGCCGATCACCTGACGGCCACCTGCCGATCACCTGACGGCTCGCTCGGCGGTCTCGCCGCGCGTTCGAGCCCATCACGAGCGGAGGCGGCATCCGCTGTGGAGTTATCCACACCACTCTCCACAGTTGGGGAGAGTTACACGGGTGTAGTTGACGCCATTTCAGGGGACACGGCGTATCGGCGGGGGTATCCACCCTGTGTACAACCTGTGGAGAACTCGGCGTCGTGCGCGCGCGACGACACAGGAAGCGGGCGGATGCCGCAGCATCCGCCCGCTCGAAAGCGTCGCCGGCTCAGCGCCAGCGTGTGGTCATCAGGAACCCGACGAACGCGATGCCGAACCCGATGAGGATGTTCCACGAGCCGAGGTCGGCGATGGGCAGCCGGCCCTGGCTCACGTAGAAGACGATGATCCAGGCGAGCCCGATCAGCATGAAGCCGAACATGACGGGCTTGAACCAGACCGGGTTCGGCGCGTCTTCGCCGCTCGCCTGTTCCGCGCGCGCGGGCTTCGATGATTTCGTACGTGCCATGCGGGCGATTCTATCCGAGTCGGATGCGTACTCCCACTCGGGCCTGTCGGACGCGGAATAGAATCGCTCCTATGTCCGTCGAGCAGCCCGAGCGTCGTCGCGCGACGCCGGCGTCGGGGCGTGCTCGACCGCGGGTGAGCGTCGTCGGCGTGCTCGGCGAACTGCTGCTGACCGCGGGCGCGCTGATCCTGCTCTTCCTCGGTTGGCAGCTGTGGTGGAACGACGCCATCATGGCCGGGCAGCAGTCGAGCGCGGCATCCGATCTCAGCGCGGAATGGCTCGAGGAGGGCCGCTCCGCACGCGGCGACGCACCCGAACCCCCGACCGAGACCGAGGACTACGGGGATCCGGTGGTCGACGCCTCGGAGCATGCCAACGGCGAGTCGTTCGCGGTGATGTACGTGCCCCGCTTCGGCGACGGCTCGCAGCGGAGGATCGCCGAGGGCACCGGGGCCGACGTGCTGAACAGCACCTACCTGGGCGTGGGTCACTACGCCGGCACCCAGATGCCGGGCGAGGTCGGCAACTTCGCCATCGCCTCGCACCGCAGCGCCTACGGCGGCGGCATGCACGAGATCGAGCAGCTGCAGTTGGGCGACGCGATCTACATCCAGACGCAGGACGGGTGGTACACCTACCGCTTCCGGGACTTCGAGTACGTCACGCCCGAGGCCGTCGACGTGCTCGCGCCCGTGCCGCATCACCCCGACCTGCAGCCCACCGACCGCATCGTCACGCTCACGAGCTGCAACCCGCTGTACTCGACCGCCGAGCGCATCATCGCGTACGGCGTACTCGAGTCGTGGCGCCCCGGCAGCGCCGGTCCGCCGGCCGAGATCGCCGACGTCGTCGCAACCTGGGAGTCCTGACATGTACGCTGCCCTGTGGCGTGTGCTCCCCGGCCCGGTGTGGCTGCGGATCATCCTGCTGCTGCTGCTCCTCGCGGCAGCCGTCTTCGCCCTCTTCACGTGGGTCTTCCCATGGGTCGACGGCATCGTCAATCCGATCGAAGTCACGGTGGACACATGACCCGCGTTCTCGTCATCGACAACTACGACAGCTTCGTCTACACGTTGAACGGCTACCTTCAGGAGCTGGGTGCGCAGACCGAGGTGGTGCGCAACGACGTCATCGAGGCATCCGACGTGCCCTCGCGCATCGCGGAGTTCGACGCGGTGCTCATCTCGCCCGGTCCCGGCAAGCCCGCGGATGCCGGGGTGTCGATTCCCGTCGTCGAGGCCGCCCTCAGCTCGGGCCAGCCGCTGCTCGGCGTGTGCCTCGGCCACCAGGCGATCGCCGAGGCGTTCGGCGCGGTGGTGACGAACGCCGAGGAGCTCATGCACGGCAAGACCTCGCGCATCACGCACGACGACAGCGCGTTCTACGACGGCGTGCCGCAGCCGTTCACCGCGACCCGCTACCACTCGCTCGCCGTGGTCGACGGCACCGTGCCCCGAGCACTCGTGGTGACCAGCCGAACGCAGGGCGGCGTGATCATGGGCCTTCGACACGAGTCGGCGCCGATCTTCGGCGTGCAGTTCCACCCCGAATCGGTACTCACCGAGGGCGGATACCGGATGCTCGGCAACTGGCTCGCCGTCGCCGGCCTGCCCGAGGCGCGCGAGCGTGCGGTGCACCTCAACCCGTTGGTGCGCGTCAGCTGACGGCACGGCGCCGAGCTGGTGCGTCAGCCCGCGCAGTAGGTCAGTTCGACCTCCGAGCCCTGCGGGACATCGCCCGGAGCGAGCGATTGCCGCGTGACCGGCGAACCCGGCTGGGACTTGCAGGACGCATCGGGCTTCGGTACCGGCGTCAGCCGCAGGTTCTCGGCGGAGAGGTAGGACGACGCCGCCGACAGCGTCTGGCCGGTCAGGTCGGTGAGCGTGACGAGCCCGCTCGAGATGCGGAAGTCGATCGCCGAACCGGCCTCGACCGACGTGCCGCCCTCGGGCGTCGTGCCGAGTACCGTGTCGGCGGGGACCGACGGCGAGTTCTCGCGCGTCTCGGTGCCGGGAGTGAGGCCGGCCGCCTGCACGTCGGCCTTCGCCTGCTCGAGGGTCTTGTTGCGCACGTCGGGCACGGAGACCGGTTCTCGTCCGGTCGAGACGTACACGGTGACCGGGGTGTCCGTGTCGACGATCTCACCGGCGGGCGGATCGGTGCGGATGACCTGGTCGGCGGGGACGGTGTCGCTCGACTCGTCGATCCGCGACGCGGGCAGCCCGAGCTCCTGGAGTTGCTGGACCGCCTCCTCGTAGCTGGCGCCGGCGAGGGTCGGGATCTCGCGGGCGTTGGACGGCAGGTCGTCGGTGGGCTGCAGGTTGAATGCCCAGTACATGACGGCGATCACGATCACGACGACGGCGATGATGCCCGACCAGATCCAGATCGCCGGCGGACGCCGCTGCGTGCGCGTCATGGTCTCGTCCTCGGCGAGCTGGCGCAGGGCCAGCTCGGAGCTCGAGAGCGAACTGGTGGGCGCTCCGAACAGCATCGTCGCCTCGTCGGGCTGGCGATGCACCGGCACGCGCCCGGATGCCGCGGTGTCGACGTCGGCGCGGAACTCGGCCGCCGTCTGGTATCGCTGCTCGCGATTCTTCGTGAGCGCATGCAGCACCACTGCGTCGAGCGCGGGTGAGACCTTCGGGTTGATCACGCTCGGCTTCACCGGGCGTTCGCTCACGTGCTGGTAGGCCACCGCCACCGGAGTCTCGCCGCGGAAGGGCGGCCGCCCGGTGAGCATCTCGAAGAGCACCACACCGGTCGAGTAGAGGTCGGTGCGGGCGTCGACGGTCTCGCCCTTCGCCTGCTCCGGCGAGAAGTACGAGGCCGTGCCGAGGATCGCGGTGGTCTGCGCGACCGTCGTCGCGGAGTCCGACACGGCGCGCGCGATGCCGAAGTCCATGACCTTCACCTGGCCCGTGGTGGTGATCATGATGTTGCCGGGCTTGATGTCGCGGTGCACCACGCCGGCTCGATGGGAGTACTCGAGCGCGGTGAGGACGCCGTCGATGACGCGCACGGCCGCCACGGGCTCGAGCGGACCGTCGTGGATGATGTCCTTGAGGAGGCGGCCCTCGACGTACTCCATGACGATGAACGGAAGCTGCACCTCCTGGCCGGCCGAGTCCACGACGGTCTCCTCGCCCGCGTCGAACACGCGCACGATCGTCGGGTGCGCCATCCGCGCGGCCGACTGGGCCTCCTGCCGGAACCGCATGCGGAACGCGGGGTCGGTGGCGAGCTGCGGCTTCAGGAGCTTGATCGCCACCTGGCGGCCGAGCCGGGCGTCGCTGCCGACGTGCACGTCGGACATTCCGCCGCGACCGATGAGCGCACCCACGCGGTATCGTCCCGCGAGCACGCGTCCTTCATCGCTCACCCTGCAGCTCCGTCCTCGACTCGTCCGGTGTTCTCGTCAGTTCCGATCCGTGCTCACGGCTCGATGTCCACCGTGAGGGCGGGCGAGAACGGCGAGTCGAGCTGGCCGCAGAAGTAGCGGAACGTCACGTCGAACGAGCCGCCGGGCGTGTTGTTGACGTTGACCGATGCGCTCGTGGTGCCCGGACCGAAGACCGGGTTGTTCGGGACCGTCGCGTCGCCGGTGACCGACACCTCGTAGCCACTCAGGGTCTGGCCGGCGGGGCAGGTCTGGGCGGTCCAGTTCACCGTGATCTGGCCGACGTCGGGTTCGACCGGATTGGTGTTCGTCGTCGGGGCGCTCGTCGGCGCGCTCGGCGCCTCGGGCGCGGTCAGGTAGGTGAGGGTGATGGTGGTGCCGGGCTGTACGGGCCCGCTCGGGTTCACCTCGGAGACCGTGTCGGCGAGTCCGGGCTCGGTCGCGGCACCGCCCTCCTCGCGGACCACGGGCAGGCCGAGCGCCTCGATCTGCGCGGCCGCCTCGTCGACGTTCATGCCGATGTACGCGTTGCGGTCGACCTGGATCGTCTGCGGCGCCTCGCTCGTGGGAGGCGCCTGCGTGGTCGGCGGCGCGCTCGTGGACGTGGGCCGTGCCGTCGTGGAGGTCACCGGATCCTCGCCGCCACCCCGGTTGAGGGTCAGCGCGATGATCGTGCCGATGAGCACGATCGCGAGGATCGCGATGAGCACGATGAGCGGCCAGGTCCAGGGGCTCCGCTTCTTCTCGACGGGCTCGTCCTCGATGGTTTCGCTCGACACGACACCGGCCGCCGCGGCGGCCGGGAGGACGGTGGTGGCGGCTGTCGCGCCCTGCGAGGGCATCAGCATGGTCGCCGCCGTAGCGCCGGCGGCACCGAGCACGGCGGGCACGGCGGCGGCGGCCGCCTGCACGTCGCCCCGACGGAGCGCCGTTGCGGCGCGCGCCAGGTGCGCCGCGGTCTGCGGGCGGTCGGCCGGGTTCTTCGCGATGCACGCGTAGACGAGGTTGCGCACCGGTTCGGAGACCGTGACGGGCAGGTCGGGCGGCGTCTCGTTGATCTGCGCCATCGCGATCGCCACCTGCGACTCGCCCGTGAATGGGCGACGGCCGGCGAGCGCCTCGTAGGCGACGATGCCGAGCGAGTAGATGTCGGTGGTCGGCGACGCCGGGTGACCCGACGCCTGCTCGGGCGACAGGTACTGCACCGTGCCCATCACCTGGCCGGTGGCGGTGAGCGGTACCTGGTCGGCGATCCGGGCGATGCCGAAGTCGGTGATCTTCACCCGCCCGTCGGGCGTGATGAGCAGGTTGCCCGGCTTGATGTCGCGGTGCACGAGGCCCGCAGCGTGCGCGGCCTGGAGCGCCGCGGCGGTCTGCGCGACGATGTCGAGCACCTTGTCGGTCGAGAGCACGTGCTCGCGTTCGAGGATCGTCGAGAGCGCCTCGCCGGGCACGAGCTCCATCACGAGGTAGGCGCTGCCGTCCTCCTCGCCGTAGTCGAAGACGTTGGCGATGCCCTCGTGGTTCACGAGCGCGGCGTGGCGGGCCTCTGCGCGGAACCGCTCGAGGAATCCGGGGTCGCCGAGGTACTCGTCCTTGAGGATCTTGATGGCGACCTGGCGACCGATGACGAGGTCGGTGGCCTGCCACACCTCGCCCATGCCGCCGATCGCGATCCGGGACTGCAGCTCGTAGCGCCCTCCGAAGGTGAGCCCTGCGCTCGGTCTCATGTGTTCAGCACCGCCTCTAGTACCTGCTTTGCGATGGGTGCGGCGATGAGATTGCCGTACCCCTCCTGTCCAAGTCCCCCGCCATCCTCCACGAGTACCGTGATCGCATACTGAGGGTTGTCGGCGGGGGCAAAACCCGTGAACCAGAGAGTGTAGGGGTCACTCTCGCCGTTCTCTGCGGTACCGGTCTTACCGGCCACGCTGACGCCGTCTATTCTTGCATTACTCGCGGCCCCGTTCTCGACGCCGTTGACCATCATCTGCACCATGGTGTTCGCCGTCTCCTCGCTGATCGCGCGGCCGAATTCCGCGGGCTCGAACTCCTGCAGCGGGGTGAAGTCGGGGGCCGTGATCGCGTCCACGAGGTCGGGGTCCATGACGATGCCGCCGTTCGCGATCGCGGCGGAGACCATCGCCATCTGCATCGGCGTGGCGCGCACGTCGCCCTGGCCGAACGCGGTCAGCGCGGTCTGCGCCTCGTCGAGCACGCGCGGGTAGACGCTCGGCTCGGTCGCGGTGGGGATCTCGAACTCGCTGTTGAACCCGAACTTCTGCGCCTGCTCGCGGATCGCGGCGTCGCCGAGCTCCATGCCGAGCTCGGCGAACGGGATGTTGCACGAGAGGCGCAGGGCGTCGGCGAGCGTCACCTCGCCGCCGCCCCCGCACGTGCCGCCGCCCGAGTTGCGCACCACCGCGTCGGTTCCCGGCAGCGTGAGCGACGACGGGTTCGGGAAGGTCGACTCGGGCGTGTAGCGTCCCGACTCGAGGGCCGCGGCGGTGACCACGAGCTTGAACACCGAGCCGGGCGGGTTCATGTCGCCGCCCGTCGCGCGGTTGAACAGCGGGTCGCTCGGGTCGGCGAGGAGCCCGTCGTAGGTGGCCTGCACCTGCGCGCTGTCGTGCACGGCCAGGGCGTTCGGGTCGTACGTGGGCTTCGTGACCATCGCGAGGATGCGGCCGGTGGAGGGCTCGGTGACGATCACCGCGCCCGTGTAGTCGCCGAGCGCGTCCCAGGCGGCCTGCTGCGCGACCGGATCGATGGCGACCTCGACCGAGGCACCCATCGGATCCTGGCCGGAGATGAGGCGGTTCAGCTGGTCGAAGAACTGGCTGGAACTCTGCCCGCTGAGGTAGGAGTTGAGCGACCGCTCGAGCCCGGTGGCCTCGCCGTTCACGGGGATGTATCCCGTCACGGGCGCGTAGAGCGGGCCGTTCGAGTACACGCGCTGGAACTTGTAGTCGTCGTCCGAGGGCTGCGAGTACGCGATCGGGTCGCCTCCGACGAGGATCGGGCCGCGCTCGACGGAATAGCTCTCGTACAGGGTGCGCGAGTTGCGCGGGTCGGCCGCGAGCGCCTCCGCCTGTACGTACTGGATGATCGTCGTCGAGACGAACAGGGTCAGGAACATGAGCAGCGCGACGATGGTCACGCGCTTGAGCTCGCGGTTCATCCGTCGATCACCAGCCTCGGATGGTTGCGGACGGTATCGGACAGCCGCAGCAGCAGCGCCACGATGATCCAGTTCGCGACGAGCGACGAGCCGCCGGCCGCGAGGAACGGCGTCGTGAGGCCCGTCAGGGGGATGACGCGGGTGACGCCGCCCACGACGATGAACACCTGCAGGGCGATGACGAACGAGAGTCCGACGCCGAGGAGCTTGCCGAAGTCGTCCTGCCCGGCGAACCCGATGCGGAACCCGCGGGCGACGAACAGCACGTAGAGGGCGAGGATCGCGAAGATGCCGGCGAGGCCGAGCTCCTCGCCGAGGCTCGCGATGATGTAGTCGCTCTGCGGCACCGGCGTGATGTCGGGGCGGCCCTGGCCCCAGCCCGTGCCGATGAGGCCGCCGTTCCCGAGCCCGAAGAGTCCCTGGACCAGCTGGTAGCTGCCGCCGAACTCCTGGTCGAAGCGCTCGGCGTTGAAGGGGTCGAGCCAGTTCGCGAACCGGTTGCCGACGTAGTCGAGGGTCTGGCTGGCGACGATCGCGCCGCCGATGAAGAGGCTGAGTCCGAGCACGACCCACGACAACCGGCTCGTCGCGACGTAGAGCATGACGAGGAAGAGCCCGAAGTACAGGAGGGCGGTGCCGAGGTCGCGCTGGAACACGATGACCGCCATCGAGAGCGCCCACACCACGAGCAGCGGACCGAGATCGCGTGCACGGGGGAACTGCATCCCCAGGAACTTGCGCCCGACCATCGAGAGCGAGTCGCGGTTGCGCACGAGGTATCCCGCGAAGAAGACCGCGAGCGCGATCTTCGCGATCTCGCCGGGCTGGAAGGTCGCGACGTCGCCGATGCCGATCCAGACGCGCGCCCCGCTGACCTCGCGCCCGATGCCCGGCACGAGCGGCAGCAGGAGGAGCACGATCGCCACGAGACCGGACAGGTACGTGTACCGGAAGAGCACGCGGTGGTTGCGGATCACCAGGATCGTCACGATCGCCGCGACGATGGCGATCGCGCTCCACACGATCTGGCGCACCGACGCGCTCTCCCAGCCGCTCTCGCCGTCGGCGATGTCGATGCGGTAGATCATCGCGATGCCCAGCCCGTTCAGGACGGTCGCGATCGGCAGCAGGAACGGGTCGGCGTCGCGCGCGACGAAGCGCATCGCGATGTGCAGCCCGAACACGAGGACGGAGAGGCCGGCCCCGAGCAGCACGAGCTGCGTGTCGATGCGCCCCATCGCGCCGAGCTGCACGAGCACGATCGCCGCGGCGTTGATGATGCAGGCCACGATGAGCAGCCAGAGCTCCATGTTCCGCAGCCTCTGCGGGAGGCGGATGCGGCGCACGGAGCCGGTGGGCGGCCCGCTCGAGCGGGGCGCCTCGGCGGTGCGGCCGGCGCGGTCAGTCAACGGACTCCTCCAGTCGCTGCACGATTCGATGGGCCTCCGAGAACGAGCCGGCGCTGATCGTCTGCTCCACCCGCTGCTGGTCGTACGTGCGCAGGTCCGCGACGTCGATGGTCGTCTCGGTGTGCAGCTCGTGCAGCGAGATCGGGCCGAGGTCCTGCTGGATGCCCTGGTAGATCGCCACGCGGCCGTTGGACTCGCCCACGTAGAACCGCGTCTGGGTCCATTGGTAGCCGAGCACGAACACGGCGACGATCGCCGCCACGAGCAGCACGATCCAGAGGCTCCACACGAGGCGACGGCGACGGCGACGGCGGGCGTCCTCCTCGATGAGCTCGTCGAAGTAGTCGGCCGAGTCGGGCTCGAAGTGCGTCTCCTGCACCGGGTGCGCGCGGAAGGGCGCGAGCCGGATGCCTCGGGCGCGCACCGGTTCCGCCGCACCGAACGCGAGGGGCGCCGCCGCCGACCCGACGACGAGGGGCGGCGTCGCCGGCGCAGGGGGATCCCCGATGTCGATGACCACCACGGTGACGTTGTCGGGTGCGCCGCCGTCGAGCGAGGCCTTCACCAGCCGGTCGGCCACCTGCTTGGCGCCCGCGTCGGCCGACAGCAGCTCGTGCAGTTCGTCGAACGACACGACGCCGGAGAGGCCGTCGGAGCACAGCATCCATCGGTCGCCCTCGCGGGTGTCGAGCACCATCGAGTCGATCTCGGGCGAGCTCTCGACGTCGCCGAGCACGCGCATGAGCACCGAGCGCCGCGGGTGCACCATCGCCTCCTCGGCGGTGATGCGGCCGGCGTCGACGAGCCGCTGCACGAACGTGTGGTCGGTGGAGATCTGGCTCAGCTCGCCGGAGCGCAGCAGGTAGATGCGCGAGTCTCCGATGTGCGAGATCACGACGCGGTCGCCGTCGAGCAGCACGGCGCTCACCGTGGTGCCCATGCCGGTGAGCTCGGAGTGCTCGGCCACGGTCTCGGCGAGCTCGCGGTTGGCGGCGATCAGGGCGCCCTCGAGGGCGGCCGCGGCATCGGGCGCCGACGCGTAGTCGCCGTCGGCCTCCGCGATCCGGCGCGTCGCGATGGCACTCGCCACGTCACCGCCGGCGTGGCCGCCCATGCCGTCGGCGACGAGGAACAGGTTGCGCCCGGCGTAGCCGGAGTCCTGGTTGTTCGAGCGGACCCGCCCGACGTGCGAGACCGCCGCGCTCGCCTTGACCGTGGCCATGGCCTACCGCCGCAGCTCGAACGTCGTCGCTCCGACCTTGACGGTGGCTCCGAGCGGGATGGGGGTCGGCACGGTCACTCGGGAGCCGTTGAGGAAGGTGCCGTTCGTGGAATCGAGGTCCTGGAGCATCCAGCGGCCGTTCCACAGCATGAGGCGTGCGTGATGGGTCGACGTGTAGTCGTCGCGGATGATGATCGCCGAGTCGCTGGAGCGGCCGATCGTGATCTCGTCGCGTCCGAGCGGGAATTCGGCGCCGGCCTTCTGCCCGCTTGTGATGACGAGGCGGCTGGCGTTGTCGGTGGACGCGGTCTCCCCGCCCGGCCCGGAGGCGGGCGCTGCCGGATGGGAGACGGCGGCCGTGGGTGCCGAGGCGGCCGCCGCGGCGGCGGGCGAGCCGGGGAAGGGCGACGCCGGCGCGGGCGACGCGGCCGCGGCATCCGGCTGCAGCTTGCGCACGCGCTGCCCGAACAGGTCGCTGCGCAACGAGTAGACGATGGCGAAGATGAAGACCCAGAGCAGCAGCAGGAATCCGAGCTGGAGGACCAGGAGGGTGAGTTCGCTCATTCGCCGGGCCCCCAGAACCCGCCCATGTCGTGGCGCTGGGTCGCCGGGTCGACGCTACGACCGGCGTCGGCCGCCGACGCCTGCGCGAGCACGCGGAACACGATGCGGGAACGGCCGATCGTGATGACCGAATCGGGCTCGAGCACCGCCTCCTTCACGGGAGCGCCGTTCAGCTGGGTGCCGTTCGTGGAGCCGAGGTCGCGCACGCGCGCCCGGGTGCCGTCCCACTGCACCTCGGCATGGCGCCGCGAGGCGCCGGAATCGTCGAGGGTGACGTCGGCCTCGCTGCCGCGGCCGATGACGGTGCGGCCCTTCAGGATCGGGTACCGCTTGCCGGCCACGTCGAGCACCGGCGTCCAGGCCACCTGCCCCTTTACGTTGCGGGAGTCGACCTGCACCATGCCCTCGGAGAGCCCGGGGTCGGGCTGGAGGGTGATCGAGATGCCGCCCGCGAACTGGAAGCGCTGGCTCGCGGCGTGCTTCTGCACGAGGTCGGTGAGCTCGTCGACGAGGGCCGGCCCGAGGCCCGCCATGCGGTCGTGGTCGGTCGGCGACATGCGCACCGCGAACGTGTTCGGCACGAGCACGCGGTCGCGAGAGACGACCGCCGCCTTCGTGTCGATCTCGCGCTTCAGCGCCGCGGTGATCTCGACGGGCTGCAGCCCCGAGCGGAAGGTCTTCGCGAAGGCGCCGTTGACGGCGCGTTCGAGACCCTTCTCGAAGTTGTCCAGTAGGCCCACAGGTCTCCCGATCCCGTTCCGTGATTGTGTGACATGGTAGCCGCAGCGGCTGTGAACGCCCGCGTTCAGTCGACGGGCACGACCGTATCCTCCTCGTCGAGATCGAGCGACAGCGTGGGCATCGACGCGGTGAGCAGCGTGCCGTCGGCTCGCCGCGAACCCGTGACGTCGCGCATGGTCGGCGCGCCGTAGAGGCGAGGGCCCTGGCCGTCGAGCGGCACGGTGACCGGGGCATCCGCGGAGACCACGACCTCGGCGCCGCGCACCCGCACGCGAGCCTCGTCGCCGACCTCGACCGTGAACGAGATCGACTGGGGCTCGACCGTCACCCGCAGACGCGTGTCGCGAAGCGTGATGCGGAAGGTGAGCTTCGACCACGCGTCGGGCAGGCGCGGGTCGAAGGCGAAGACGCCGTTGTGGTCGCGGAACCCGCCGAAGCCCGCGACGAGGGCGCTCCACACGCCGCCGGTCGAGGCCACGTGCACCCCGTCGGCCGCGTTGTGGTGCAGGTCGGCGAGGTCGACGAACAGCGCCGAGCGGAAGTAGCGGATCGCGAGCTCGTGGTAGCCCACCTCCGCCGCGATGATCGACTGCACGACCGCGGACAGCGTCGAGTCGCCCGTGGTCAGCGGGTCGTAGTACTCGAAGTTCGCGCGCTTCATCTCGGTGGTGAACCGGTCGCCCTGCAGGTAGAGGGCGAGCACCACGTCGGCCTGCTTCAGCACCTGGAACCGGTAGATGACCAGCGGGTGGTAGTGCAGCAGGAGCGGACGGCGGTCCTCCGGCGTGTTCTCGAGGTCCCACAGCTCCTTCTGCAGGAACGCCGAGTCCTGCGGGTGGATGCCGAGCTGCTCGTCGTACGGGATGTGCATGTGCGCCGCCGCCCGACGCCAGCTCGCGACCTCGGCGGGCGTCACCTCGAGGCGCGTCACGAGCTTGTGGTAGGCGACCGGGTCGTGCACCTGCAGGTTGTCGACCGCCGCGGCCGCCGACGCGAGGTTGAAGCGCGCCATCACGTTCGTGTACAGGTTGTCGTTCACGACCGTCGTGTACTCGTCGGGCCCGGTGACGCCGTGGATGTGGAACACGTCGTCGGCGTTGGACCGCCAGAAGCCCAGGTCCTCCCACATGCGGGCGGTCTCGACGAGGATGTCGATCGCGCCACGGCCGAGGAAGTCCTCGTCGCCCGTGGCCGCGACGTACTGGCAGAGCGCATAGGAGATGTCGGCGTCGATGTGGTACTGCGCGGTGCCGGCGGCGTAGTACGCCGACGACTCCTGTCCGTTGATCGTGCGCCACGGGAACAGGGCCCCGCGCTGGTTGAGCTCGAGCGCCCGGGCGCGGGCGGCGTCGAGCATCCGCTGCCGGAAGCGGAGCACGTTGCGTGCGACGATCGGGGCCGTGTAGCTGAGGAACGGGAGGACGTAGATCTCGCTGTCCCAGAAGTAGTGGCCGCCGTAGCCCGAGCCGGAGACACCCTTGGCGGCGACGCCGTCGCCGTCGGTGCGGGCGCTGGCCTGGGCGAGCTGGAAGAGGTTCCATCGGATGGCCTGCTGGACCGCCGGCTGGTCGGCGACCTCGACGTCGGAGCGGGCCCAGTAGTCGTCGAGCCACGACCGCTGCTGCTCGAAGATCTCGGCGACGCCGAGCTCCGCGGCCCGGTCGAGCGTGCGGTCGCTGCGGTCGACGAGCTCTCGTGCGGGCACGGTGCGGGCCGTGTGGTAGCTGATCGTCTTGGTGAGGCGGATCGGCTTGCCCTGCTTGGCGTGCACCCGGTAGATGTGCTTGGCGAGGTCGTCGCCGATCGAGCCGGATTCGGTGAACTGGTTCTCGGTGGCGATCGAGTGCTCGGCGCCGATCGCGATCGTCATGCCCGAGTTGGTGGTCTGGTACCCGAGCATGTACCGCGAGCCCTCGGCGCGCTTCACCCGCGGCTGCAGCACGCGCTCGATGAACTGCTCGGCCTTGCGCGGGTCGAATCCGGCCGGCGTCTCGGTGACGCCCGAGCGGTACTCGTCGCGTCCGTCCTGGCGGTTGAGGATCTGGCTCGAGATGGTCACGGCGGCATCCGAGTCGAGCATCTCGACCTCGTAGTCGAGCACGGCCAGGTGGCGGTCGGTGAACGAGACCATGCGCCGGCTCGTGATGAGCACGCGCTTGCCCGACGGCGTGCGCCACTCGATCGAGCGGCTCAGCGCGCCGAGCCGGAAGTCGAGGCGCCGCTCGTAGGAGAGGAGCTCGGCCACGGTGAGCACCAGCGGCTCGTCGTCGACGTAGAGGCGGATGACCTTCGCGTCGGGTGCGTTCACGATCGTCTGGCCGACACGGGCGAACCCGAACGCCTCCTCGGCGTGCCGGATGGGCCACGTCTCGTGGAACCCGTTCACGAACGTGCCATGGAAGTGGCCGTCGCGGCCCTCCTCGACGTTGCCGCGGAGGCCGAGGTACCCGTTGCCGACGGCGAACAGCGTCTCGGTTCGGCCCATGTCGGCGAGGCCGAAGTCCGTCTCGACGAGCGCCCACTCGTCGATGGGGAACCGGCTGCGGTTCAGCGGGTCGTGGTCGGCGAACCTCATGAGGGGTCCTCTCGGGTGGTGCTCGGTGCGGGGGATTCGGGGGCGGATGCCGCGGCAGCGCGCTCGACCGCGGGCAGCAGCTCGTCGAGGTCGTCGACGATCACATCGGCGCCGAGCTCTTCGAGCGCCTCGCGGCCGACGCCGCGGTCGACGCCGACGACGATACCGAACTCTCCGGCCGCGCCGGCCTTCACGCCCGACTCCGCGTCCTCGACGACGGCGCAGGCCTCGGTGGGCAGCCCGAGCAGCTCGGCGGCGCGCTCGAACATGTCGGGCTCCGGCTTGCCGGGGATGCCCTCGCGGGCGGCGACGGCGCCGTCGACCACGACCTCGAAGCGGTCGGCGAGGCCCGCGGCAGCGAGTACGGCGGGGGCGTTCTTCGAGCTCGAGACGACGGCGATCGCGGCGCCGGCTCGCGTCACGGCGTCGAGCAGCGCGACGCTGCCCGGATACGCGGTCACGCCCTCCTCGGCGAGCGTGGCGTTGAACGCGTCGTTCTTGCGATTGCCGAGTCCGTGCACCGTGTCGGCGGTCGGGGCATCCGTCACCTCGCCCTCTTCGAGGCGGATGCCGCGGCTCTCGAGCAGCGACCGCACCCCGTCGTAGCGGGGCTTGCCGTCGATGTAGGCGAAGTAGTCGTCGTCGGAGTACGGCTTCGCGCCGTGCGCCTCGAGGAACGGCGTGAAGAGCCGCGACCACGCGTGCATGTGCACCACCGCGGTGGGCGTGAGCACGCCGTCGAGGTCGAACAGCCAGCCGCGGATGCCGCTGAGGTCGGCGTCGCGCGGATCGACGGGAGTCGGGGGAGTGGGGGAGTTGTCGGGCGAGGTCACCGCCGTCCTTTCGTCGCATCGGTCAGGGCACCGGTACCGCTGATCGATGCTATTCCCGGTGGCGGGCGAGCGCGAGGCCGAAGGCGGACTCCGAGGAATCACGGAGCGAGCTCGCGGCATCCGCCCGGCATCCGCCCGGTCATCCGGCGCCATCGGAGCCCGGGCCCGAATGGTGCTGCGCGCCGCGAGATGTTAGTCTCTCGTGGTTGGACGCACTCCGGTGCATCCACACGTGCGCGAGTGGCGGAATTGGCAGACGCGCTGGCTTCAGGTGCCAGTACTCGCAAGGGTGTGGGGGTTCAAGTCCCCCCTCGCGCACCACGCAGTCCCGACCCCGATCATCGATCGGGGCCGTTTCCGTCTCCGCGGGCTCCGTAGCATGGGGCGATGAGCGAAGCGAGCGCGCCCCACGCGATCGAGCCCGGGGTCTACGAGCACTACAAGGGCGATGCGTACGAGGTGCTCTTCGTCGCGCGCCACAGCGAGACCGAGGAGGAGTTCGTGGTGTACCGCCAGCTCTACGGCGACTACGCCCACTGGGTGCGTCCCGCGGCGATGTTCGCCGAGCTCGTCGAGCGAGACGGTCGCACCGTGCCGCGCTTCGCCCGGGTGCCCGACGGATCGGCCCGATGACCGACCGCGGTCGGCTGTGGCAGTCTCATGAAGACCATCCCGAGCCGACGAAATGGGCGCAACCATGATCACCGTGCACCTCCGTTATGAGATCGACCCCGACAAGCAGGCGGAGTTCGCGGATTACGGACGTCGCTGGATCCACCTCGTGAACCGGCTCGGCGGCACGCACCACGGCTACTTCCTCCCGAGCGAGGGCGACAGCGACGAGGCGTTCGCACTCACCTTCCCGTCGCTCGCGTCGTACGAGCAGTACCGTGCGGCCGCCGCGGAGGACGCCGAGTGCCTCGACGCCCTCCGATTCGCGACCGAGACGAAGTGCATCCGCAGGTACGAGCGACGCTTCCTCTCGCCGCTGTTCGAGTGAGCGTGCTCAGAGCAGGATGACGACGCCGGTGACGGCGGATGCCGCGGCGAGCACGAGCGCGATCACGATGAGCACCACGTGCACGGTGTAGAAGGCCGTGCGTCGGCCGTCGGCGTCGCGGGCCCGCGGGTCGGCGGCGATGCGCGGGTAGAAGCGCGGCCACGCGATGGCGTTGAAGAGGGCGTTGGCGAACAGCAGGATCGCGGCGAAGAGGAGCACCGTCCGATCGTAGACGCGGTTCGGAGCGATCACCCGCGCGCGAAGTCGACCACCGTCGTCCGCGGGCTCAGTCCGCGGAGGGCACGAGCCGGAAGGTCGTGTCGATCACCTGGTCGCCCACCACGGTGTTCACGATCCGCGGCCCGTAGCGGTCGTACTTCTCGTGGTACGCGGCGTCGATCGCCGCGTGGGCGTCGGGCGCGGCATCCGCGAACTCGACGTCGCGCTCGACGCCGCCGGCCCGGATGCGACCGCGGCCGCTCGCCGTTGCGCGCCGGAACCAGCCGTTGTCGGGACCGTAGGCCGATCGCACGACCACATCGTCGCCGGCGCGCACGACCCAGATGGTGACGTACGGGCGCAGCGACCCGTCACGCCGGTACGACGCGATCTTCAGCTCCTCCGCGCCGGCGATGCGGCGCAGTTCATCCTCGGTCCACGAGCTCATCGTTCCTCCAGTCTCCGCCAACGGGTGTCACGGCTCGACGACGTCGCCGAGGTGGCGCTCGAGGTCGGCGGGGTCGTCGTACACGGCCTGCGCACCGGCATCCGTCAGCTCGGCGTCCGAGACCCCTCCCGAGCGGAGCCCGAAGGCGGCGAGACCGGCGCGGCCTGCCGCGATCATGTCCCACGTCGAGTCGCCGACGAAGACCGCCTCCGACGGCGCCGCGCCGGCCCGTTCGAGGGCCACCGCGATGAGGGCCGGGTCGGGCTTGGCCCGGTCGACGTCCTCGGCGGAGGTCGTCGCGTGCACGGCCTCGCGCGCGTCGGCGAGCGTCGCGAGGAGCAGCTCGAGTTCGTCACCGGGCGCGGACGTGGCGAGCACGATGCGGATGCCGCGGGCCGACACCGCCCGCAGCAGCGGGGCCGTGCCGTCGAACGCCCGCAGGCGCTCCGCGAGTTCGCGGTAGTGCGCGGAATGGGACTCCTTCGCCCGTTCGACCCACGCGTCGTCGCGCTCGCCGGCCAATGACGCGACCAGCCGCGAGGCATCCTGCCCGATGGCCCGATGGATCCGCCATGCGTCGGCGTGGACGTCCTGCTCCGCGAGAGCGCGCTGCCAGGCGTCGACGTGCAGGTAGTTCGAGTCGACGAGCGTGCCGTCGATGTCAAAGAGGACGGCGCGGACACGGTCGGAGGTGCTCATCGCCCCGTTGTACACGCGTGGCACGGGAGCGCACCACGGGTTGCGACTGGAGGCCGGCTGCGCAAGGAGGTGGGCTCGGTCGGCGCGCTCGGCGCGCGGAGCCGGAATCCGCTCAGGCGTCGAGCGGCTCGATGAGCGTCGCGTCGGTCGGGTCGACGGTGCGGGAGTTGTTGACACGGCGGTCGACCTCGTAGGTCGAGATCGTCGACGCCACCTTCTCGGACTCCGCGGTGAGCATCGACACCATCTCCTCCTTGCCCGAGTCGTCGAGCTTGACCGGGGCCAGGTAGTCGTCCCACACGTCGCGCTCGAGGAACACGGGCATGCGGTCGTGGATCTCACCCGACGCGTCCCGGGCCTCCCGCGTGATGATCGACGTGGAGACCTCCCACTCGTCGCCGACCTTGCGCGCCGTGTAGATGCCGGCCGCGGCGAGCATGGGTTGCTCGCCGTGCAGGAACCACGCCTGCTTGTCACCCGGCTCGCCCGTCCACTCGTAGTAGCCGCGCATCGGCACGAGGCACCGCGACGATGCGAAGGCGCCCTTCCACAGTCCGTTCGTGGCCACCGTCTCGATTCTGGTGTTGAACTGCGGTCGCTTCGAGTCCTTCATGAACGAGGGGTGGAAGTTCCACACCGCGGCATCCACCGACCTGGTGACCTCGCCCGACTCCGTGTTCTGCCGCTCGCGGACGATCGGCACGACCTGCGTCGGAGCGATCGAGTACTGCGGCACCCAGTCGCGGTAGTCGCCCCCCTGGGCGACGAACTCCTGGATCATCTCGTCGACCTTGGCGTCGTTGGCGAAGCGTCCGCACATGCTGCCAGTCTGCACCCGCCCGCCGACACGTCAAGCCCGGGCGCCTCGCTCAGCCCGCCTGCGCGATCGCCAGCACCTCGACGTTCGGCAGCGACGCCAGGAACGCCCCCGTCACGAGGAGCTTCGAACCGCGGATGCCGCTGCCGATGATCAGGCGCTCGTGCGCCGCGACCGACTCGTCGACCAGGATCGCCCAGTCGGCGGGCAGGCCCAGGGGCGTGATGCCGCCGTACTCCATGCCGGTCAGTGCGACCGCGTCGTCCATCGACGCGAACGAGAGCTTCCGCGCGTCGAGGTGGCGCCGCACGACGCCGTTCACGTCGGCGCGGTCCGACCCGCGCACGAGGCACGCGGCATACCAGGTGCGCTCGCCGCGTCGGGCCTGCACGATGACGCAGTTGGCGCCGTCGGCCATCGAGATCTCGTAATTCGCGCAGAACGCGGCGGTGTCGGCCAGGCCGGGGTCGATGGCCGCGACCAGCACGTCGGCGGCGTCCGCGGCATCCGCTGCCTCGATCGCGGCGGCCGTCGGCGCCGCGAGCAGCTCGGCGGAGTCGGCGGCCGCCGTGAAGTCGAGCGTTCCGAAGCGCATGACGAGTAGCGTACGACGGATGCCACGGCTGCCGCGGCCCGGGAGTAACCTGCCCAACAGGTGACCGGAGCGGGGGGTGACGGATGGCGCGCGCGACCTGGGAGGAGCTGACCGACGGGCTCTCGCCCGAGGACCTCGGGAAGCTCGAGGCGTTCCGCGACCGGGGGCTCGCCCTCGGCGACGTCGAGATGCGGGTGAACCGCACCGACGTCTCGTTCGCCCGCAGGCGCGTCTTCGCGAGCGCCTACGTCAAGAGCCACTGGCTCGAGGTGGGCATCGAGTTGCTGCGGCGCGCCGAGCACCCGAAGCTGCGAACGGCGTTCCCGACCACGAAGAAGGTCACGATGCATCGGTTGACGTTCGGCTCGGTCGACGAGCTCGACGATGCCTTCGACGACCTCCTCAGGGAGGCGTGGGAGACGGTGGGGCCGGGCACGCGTTGACCGCCCGATGGGCCGGCACGGTGTCGCGTGCCGGCCCATCGGTCATTCGCGGCTCACGCCGCCGACCAGCCGCCGTCCGACGCGAGCACGACGCCGTTGACGTTCACGCCGTCGTCGCTCAGGAGGAACGTGATCGACGCGGCGAGGGCCTCGGCCTCTGCGGCATCGGGCAGGATCGCCATGGCCTGGCGCACGCGCTCGGCGCCCAGCGGCGAGGCGAAGGTCGCCTCGATGTTCGTGATGGTCGGGCCGGGGGCCACGGCGTTCACGCGCAGGCCGCTCGGGCCGTACATGAACGCGGTCGACTTCGTGAGTCCCACCACGGCGTGCTTGGACGCGGTGTAGGCCACACCGGCCGCCGAGCCGCGCAGCGCCGCCTCGGACGCGGTGTTCACGATCGACCCGATGCCCTGCGTGAGCATCGTCGGCACGACGGCGCGCATGAGCTTCATGGTGCCGTCGACGTTCACCGAGAAGACCCGCTTCCATACGGCGTCGGTGAGCTCGCCGATGGGCGTCATGTCATCCATGATCCCGGCGATGTTCGCGAGCCCGTCGATGCGCTCGCCCGCCGCCGCGACGATCTCGGCGACCTTGGCGTCGTCGGTGATATCGGCCACGAGGGTCACGATGTCGGCGCCGACGTGCTCCGACGCGAACTCGTCGAGGCGCTCCTGCGACACGTCGACGGCGATCACGCGGCCGCCCTCCCGTGCGATGCGCGACGCGGTGGCGCGCCCGATCCCGGAGCCCGCACCGGTCACGATCACGGTCCGGCCCGAGAAGCGGCCATGGTCGAGGCGCTCGATCCACTCGGGGCGCTCGACCTCGGGCGCGCCGTCGGCCGCCTCGGCAGCGGACTCGGCGGGCGCGCGGCCCTCGGTCGCGGCATCCGCCGCACCGGCCGGCACCTCACCTGCGGCCGCGCGTGCGACGAGGTCGTCGACCATCTGCTGGCTGAACTGGCCCTTGCTCAGCTTCACGAGGCGCTTGATCGCGAGACGCTGCACGGGCTTCAGCACATCGGGGTTCTGGCCGGCCTGCGAGAGCAGGTCGCGGACGATCGGGCCGCCGACGGGGTGCTCGAGCCAGGTCTTGATCGAGTCGTCGCCGGTGAGGGTCTTGGGGGTGCTCATGCTGCTTCCTTCTCTGTCCGCTGCTGCGGCGGCCGCCGGTGGCCGTGCCATACCGGACATCGTTGTCCGGTAGTAAGGTAGCACCCATGCCTGAACGTGGGAAGGGAGTTCCGCGCACGGCGAAGCCCAATCGTGGTCCGGCCGCCGGCCCCGGGAATCGCCGGGCGCTCATCGCGGCCGCGCGGGAGGTGTTCGCCGCCGACGGCCTGCAGGCGCCGTTCAGCGCCGTCGCGAAGAAGGCGGGCGTCGGGCAGGGCAGCCTCTACCGGCACTTCCCCGATCGACTCGCGCTCGCCGTGGCCGTGTTCGACGAGAACATCGACGAGCTCGAGGCATCCGTCGAGCCCCCGGATGCCACGCTCGACGACCTGCTCGACGCGATCATCGAGCAGGCCGTCGTCTCGACCGCCCTCATCGACCTCATCTGGACGAACCGGCACGACGAGCACGTCGCGCACCTCAGCATCCGGCTCGCCGCCGTCGCCGGCACGGTGCTCGAACGCGAACGCGCGGCCGGCCGCATCGGCGAGCACGTCGCGACCGACGACGTGCTGCTCGCGATCACCATGCTCGCCGACGTGCTCGCCCGCACGGACGTCGACGACCGGCGCGCGGTGGCGCGCCGGGCGTGGGCGATCTTCCACGCCGCGTTCGCACCGCGCTGACGCTCGGGCCGGCAGAGCCCGGTCACGCCGCGATCAGGCTTCGTCGACCTCGCCCGGCCGGATGTCGGCGTCATCGGCGATGTCGATCCGCGTGACGCCGTCGTGCTCGCTCACCTCGATGCGGGTGGGCAGGTCCTCGGGGTTGACGATCTCTCCGACGTCTTCGGCGTCGGCGCCGGCGTCGCCCGAGCTCCGCTCGCGGTCACTCATCAACATCAACCGGGTCGCCCGCCGGCTCGGGCGCTCCGCCCGAGGCGGTGTCCGCCGCGACGGTCTCGCCGCCCTCCTCGAACTCCTCGGGCAACGGGATGTCGTCGCCGCCGCGGCCGGTGGCGTGCACATCGGGCGGCTGCTCACCGGTGTCGGGGACGGACGGGGTGAGCTCGGGGTCGGCTGCCATCGCTGCTCCATTCGATCGTCCTGCGACCGTAGGCCGCGGCGACGGCGGCCGTCGAGGGGTTGCCGCGCCGCCGTCGAGCGGGTACGGCGAGCGGCGACGGCGGCGTCGCGCCTGTCAATCCCCCCGAGGCGACCGCGTGTGCGGGCTAGCGTCGATTCGGGCCCGGTGGATGCGGCCCGGGGAGGTGCGCGATGTCACGCAACGTACGGGCGATGTCCTGCCCGCCGACCGCGGTCTTCGGTGTGCTCGCGGACGGCTGGCTCTACCCGACCTGGGTGGTCGGGGCATCCCGCATGCGCGACGTCGACGCCGCCTGGCCGGCCGAGCGGAGCAGGCTCGCGCACTCGGTGGGCGTCTGGCCGGTGCTGATCGACGACGAGACCGTGAGCCTCGAGTGGGACCCGCCGCATCGTGCGGTGGTGCGCGCCAAGGGCTGGCCCCTCGGTGAGGCGCGCGTGACGATCGAGGTGCGGCCCCGCGGCACCGGATGCGTCGTGCGGCTCCAGGAGGAACCGGTCGAGGGCCCCGGGGCGTGGGTGCCCCGATTCCTCATCGAGCCGATGCTCTTCCTGCGCAACCGCGAGACGCTGCACCGGCTCGCGTACGTCGCGGAGGGCCGCTCACGCGAGTGACGGATGCCGCGGCATCCGTCACTCGGCGGTCGGCTCGCCGTCGCCGGCCGGCACGCGCACGGTGAGCGCGCCCGCATCGATCCACGTGCGGAACGCTTCGGCGCGGCCGAAGGTGTCGCCGTCGAGCTCGATCTCGTCGGGGTGGCTGAGCACGACGTCCATCCGCTGCCCGCGCACGTAGCGCAGGGCGTCGACGTCGCGGCTGACGAGCTTGCGACCCAATCTCGTGCGGCGCAGCACCCCGTTCTCCCAGATCACCTTCACGAGGATCTGGGTCCAGCCCCACGCGCTCTCGGGCCGCAGGAAGACCGCCTCGAACCGGCCGTCGTCGATGGCCGCGGTCGGCAGCAGCAGGATGTTGGCGGGCAGCGACCCGCAGTTGCCGATGATGAGCGTGTGGGCCGAGACGCTGTGGGTGCCGTGACCGTCGACGCGGTACTTGATCCGCATGCGGTTCTCCTCGCGCAGCGCCTTGCGGATCGCGTCGACGTAGGCGAGCCAGCCGACCTTGGCCTTCAGGTCGTCGTCGGTGTTCGAGACCATCTTGGCGTCGAGCCCGAACCCGGCCATGACGAGGTACGCCGCGCGCTCCACGCCGCCGCCCTCGCGCCGGATGTCGGCCCAGGCGAGGTCGATCCGCCGGTCGACGCCGTCGAAGGCGGTGCGGATGGAGTGCTCCATGTCGTCGAGCGTCAGGTCGAGGTTGCGCGCGAGCAGGTTGCCCGTGCCCGACGGCAGCAGGGCGAGCGACGTCGACGTGCCGCCCAGCACCTCGGCGACGGCGCGGATGGTGCCGTCGCCCCCCGCGGCGATGACCAGGTCGGCGCCCGCCTCCAACGCCTGCTTCGCCTGCCCGCCGCCCGGGTCGGCTTCCGTTGTCTCGTACCAGGCGGTCTCGGCCCAGTCGGCCGAGGCGGGCTCGGCGGCGATGGCCGCGCGCAGCTCCTCGACGTCGACCTTCACGGGGTTGTAGATGACGGCGGCGAGGCGCTGGGCGGTCTCCGTCGCAGCGGGGGGCGTTGCCTCCGTCGCGTCCGGTGCGGTGCGGTCGTCGGTTTCGGGTTCCACGGCAGTCAGGGCTTCACGTCCTCGGATCGGTGAGCGGCGCCGGGCCGGCGGCCGTCGACTCCGGATGCCGCAGCAGCGGGTCCCCGTGTCGGGTGCTCGCTCGCGAGCCTACGGTCCACGGCGCCCCGGGACAGCCCCCTTGACGTACGCGCTCGCGCGTGCGGGCACCGTGCCCTCCTGTGGGCGGCGATGAGCCATCGACCGGCGTCAAGCCCCTATCGGCGGCCACAGGGCGGTGCGATCGTGATGGCCTCCCGCACCGAGGCGGGTGAGGATCGAGAGGACGCACCATGGTGCAGCAGACGTTGAAGACCCCCGAGGAACTCCTGCGGTTCCAGCTGCGAACGGCGATGACGATGGAGAACGACTCGCTCGCCGCGCTGGGGGAGCTCGCGAAGGCGGCCCGCTCGGCCGAGATCAAGAAGCTGTTCCGCCACCACGCCGACGAGACCAAGGACCAGATCGCGAACCTGCGAGAGGTGTTCCGACTGCTCGAGCTCAAGGAGGCGACCGCGCCCTCGCCGAGCACGAAGGGCATCAGCAGGCAGGCCGGATCGCTGATCGAGCGCACCGCCCCGAAGCTCCACGACCAGGTCGTCCTGTCGTGCGCCCTCGGCAACGAGCACTACGAGATCTCGGCCTACCAGTCGCTGATCATCGCGGTCTCGGGCATGCAGGCGCCCCAGGCCGTCGCATTGCTCCAGGACAACCTCGACCAGGAGACGCACACCAGCGAAGAGCTGTACGCCACGCTGCAGCGCATCGCCTGACCGCGTCCGCGGCGTCAGCCGCTCGCGGCCAGGCCGCGCGGCAGCTCGTCGCAGAGCTCGCGCGCGAGGAACCCCACGTCGGCCATCCGCTCGGCGAGGCGGTCGCCGGCGCTCGCGTGCAGGTGGGTCGCCCAGACCGTCGCCTGCGCGGCGTCGGCGCCGCGCGCCAGCAGGCCCGCGATCGCGCCCGCGAGCACGTCGCCGCTGCCGGAGGTGCCGAGGCCGGGACCGCCCGCCTCCACGTGCCAGGCGCCGTCACCCGGTGCGGCGACCTCGCCGAAGCAGGTCGTGACGGCGCCGTAGCGTTCCGCGATGCGCGCCACGGCGGCGGCGATGTCGCCGGGGTCGGCGTCTGGACCGCCGCCGCCCTCGCCGCCTGCGGGGTCGTCGCCGGCGTGCGCGCCGAGCAGGATGCCCGCCTCGTCGAGGTTCGGACTCAGCACCGCCGCGCGGGGCAACGCGACGTCGAGCCCGGGCAGCACTCCGAGCGCGAAGGCGTCGAGCACGAGGGCGGTGGCCCCGCCGTCCGCCGCGCACACCGCCTCCACCAGGCGCCGGGTGACGTCCGGGTCGTCGAGTCCGGGGCCGACGAGCACTGCGTCCGCGGTGGCGAGTTCCGACCGAACCCGCTCGCCGAGCGGGTCGCCCGCGGCATCCGCCCCACCGTCGGAGAGTGCGAGCACGCCGGCTTCGGGCACCGCGACGGCCACGGGCAGGGCGATCGCCGACGGCGTGACGAACGTCAGCCGTCCCGCGCCGACGCGCAGGGCGGCGATGCCCGCGAGCATGACGGCGCCTGGCGAATGCTCCGATCCGCCGATCACCACCACCCGCCCGCGCGCGTTCTTGGAGCCGCCGGGCGGGGGGAGCGGCCATTCGCGCAGCATCCGCGCATCGACCCCGACGGGCTCACCGGGGCGTGACATCGTCGACTCCGGGGTGCGCGGTGACCGGGGCGCCCTCGACGCGCAGGTGGTCGACGTTCCCGAACTCGACCAGGCGGAACCGTCCGTCGACCCGTTCGAGGTGCGTCACCGACGCGTTGCCGACCAGGTTCTCCTGCGCGAACTCCAGCAGTTCGGCCTCGCTCAATCCCAGCAGCACGTAGAGCGACACCATGACGATGGCGTCGTGCGCCATGACGAAGGCGCGATCGCCCGCGGTGGCCTCGAAGTCGCGGAAGAAGGAGCGCAACCGCAGCGCGACATCCGCCCACGACTCACCGCCCGGCGGCCGGTGGTAGAACTTGCCGAGGTGCCGGCGGCGCGCGAGCTCGCCGGGGAAGCGGGCCTGCACCCCGGCGTGCGTCAGCAGGTCGAGCACGCCCAGCTCCCGATCGCGCAGCCGCTCGTCGGCGAAGACGACCCGATCGCCGTGCTGGTCCCCCAGCGCGGCGGCGAGGGTCTGGCGCGCCCGGGCGTAGGGCGAGCTCCACAGCGTGTCGAGCTCGGGCAGCCGCGGCTGCAGCCAGTCGCCGAGGGCGTCGGCCTGCTCGGCGCCGGTCGGCGAGAGGCCGACGTCGGCGTCGCGGATGTCGAGGGGGATGACCTCGAGGCGTTCGGCCTCCGCCCGCGTCGCGGCGACGTTGCCCACGCTCTCGGCGTGCCTCGCGAGCCACAGTTCCCGCACCATGCGCGACCTCCGTCCTCGAACGAGCCAACCACCGGATGCCGCACGAGGGAACGCGTTGACACGCACGCGACGCGCCGGTAGGGCCGGCGGGTCGACGGCCAGCGGATGCCGCGAACGCGCGGTGTGACCTTCGGCCCAGTCCCCTGCGCGCGATCCGAGGAGGATGCGGGCATGCCCGAGAGCCTGCGCGACCCGCATCCGCCGGATCCGCACCCCGAACCCGAGCCCGGACCGCCCGCCATGATCGTCGGCGTCGACGGTTCGAACTCCTCGATCGCGGCGCTGCGGTACGCGGCCGGTCTCGCACCCCGGCTCGATCTCCACGTCCGCGCGCTCGCCGTGTGGAACTACCCGTCGTTCGTCTACGGCGGGTACTACCCCGAGCTCGACTGGACGCCGGAGGACGACGCCGAACGCATCGTGCGGCGGACGGCCGAGGAGGTGTTCGGCGAGGTGACGCCCGAGTGGTTCGCGACCCGGACCCGGCGTGGACGGCCCGCCGAGGCGCTCATCGACGAATCGACCCACGCCGAGATGATCGTGGTCGGAAGCCGCGGGCACGGCGGATTCGCCGGACTGCTGCTCGGCTCGGTCAGCGCTGCCGTCGCCGAGCACGCGCACTGCCCGGTGCTCGTCGTGCACGGCCGCTGAGCGCCGTCGAGCGACCGCCGGACAGCGCCGCCACGGCGATGCTGCGGGACCTTCGACCCGGCTCCGCGGGCTCCGCCGAGCGCAGACTCGACGCATGGACGACGACGAGCGCACACCGACCCGCGAGCTGTCGGAGGAGGAATGCTGGCGTCACCTCGCGGACGCGCCGTTCGGGCGCGTGGCGGCGACGGCCGCGGGCGAGATCGACATCTTCCCGGTGAACCACGCGGTGGACGGACGCACCATCGTGTTCCGCACCTCTCCCGGCACCAAGCTCCTGGAGCTCACCATCCGCAACCACGTCGCCTTCGAGGTCGACGGCTACACCGAGACCGATGCCTTCAGCGTCGTGGTGAAGGGGACCGCTGAGGAGTTCGACCGCCAGTCGGAGGTCGCCGCAGCCGAACGCCTCGGCATCACGCCGTGGGCGCCCGAGGAGAAGGACCGCTGGGTGCGGATCACGGCCACCGAGGTGCGCGGCCGCACGTTCGAGCGCCCCAGAACCGCCGAGCGGGGCTGACACGCCAGATCGCACGTGCGCGGTATCCGTTCACGTCGTGGACTTCGGCGGCCGGTGCTCGAGCTGGTAGACGGCCGCCTGCGTGCGGCGCTCGAGGCCGAGCTTGCGCAGGAGGCCGGACACGTAGTTCTTCACGGTCTTCTCGGCGAGCCCCAGCTCGTCGCCGATCTGGCGGTTCGTGCGTCCCTCCGCGATGAGCGCGAGCACCTGCCGCTCACGGAGATTCAGCGATCCGTACCGGGGGTCGGTGCGGTCCTCGTCGGTCGCGCCGGCGGCGACTCGCCTGGTCACCCCGGCGGGCAGCAGCGACCGCCCTGCGGCGACCGCTCGCACGTCGTCGACCAGCGTTGACCCGTTGATGTTCTTCAGCACGTAGCCCGCAGCGCCCGCGAGCACCGCCGACATGGCCGCCTCGTCGTCGTCGTACGCGGTGAGGATGAGACAGCGCACCTCGGGATGGCGTGAGCGCACCTCGCGGCACAGCTCGATCCCGTCGCCGTCGGGCAGCCGCACGTCGAGGATCGCGACATCCGGCATCGTCGCGGCGATCCGGCCGAGGGCATGCGATGCGTCGCCCGCCTCGCCGACCACCTCGAGGTCGGGCTCGCGATCGAGCAGGTCGGCGACGCCGCGGCGCACGATCTCGTGATCGTCGACGAGGAAGATCCGCGTCGTCATCGACCGCCGCCGGCGTCGGCGTCGGACTCGGCCTCGGTCTCGGTCTCGGTCGGCACGCTCCACGCGATGGTCGTGCGCCCGCGCACCGAGTCGATCTCGAGGGCGCCGCCGCGGCGCTCCGCACGGTCCTGCAGGTTGGCCAGTCCGCTGCGTTGACCGCCGTCGCGGATGCCGGCGCCATCGTCCTCGACGACGACCCGGATCACCTCGTCCCCCGCCTCGACCGTGAGCCGGACGGTGTCGGCTGCGGCGTGCTTCACCGCGTTCGTGAGCAGTTCGCGTGCCACCGCCGCCACGTCGTCGGCGAGGGTGCCCTCGACGAGGAGGTCGAGCGGTCCAGCGAAGCCGACCGCGACGGGATGCGCCAGCGATGCGGAGCACTGGGTGGCGATCTCGAGGACGCGACGCCGGACGGACCCGACGGCCTCATCGTGCGGCCGCAACGCGAAGATGATCGTGCGGATCTGCGCGATGCTCTCGTCGAGCGTCGTGATCGCCGAGCGGAGCCGTCGGGACAGCCCGTCGTCGTCGATCTCGCCCGCGACCGCCTGCAGCGTCAGGCCCGTACCGAACAGCTGCTGGATCACGTGGTCGTGGAGATCGCGGGCGATGCGCGCGCGATCCTCGACGAGCAGGGCGCGCTGGCGATCCTCGCGGGCCTTCGCGAGCTCGATCGCGAGGCCGACGCGCGCGGCGAGGTCGTCGGCGATGTCGAGCTCCGCGGCCGTGAAATGGGGTCGACCCGGCGACCGGGCGGCGACGAGCACCCCCCAGGCCCGCTGCGAACTGGTCAACGCGACGAACATCGACGGCCCGACGTCGCCCCCGTCGGCGATCGCGAGCGCATCGGCGAGATCGTCGTGACGGCCACCCGGGCGCGTCCGGGACCCGCCGCTCTCGAGCACGATGCCCGCAGCCGTGCGCATGGCGGGGATCTCGGACTCCGCGAGGTCGCCGGCCCCATGGCCGCGGGCCTCGGCGACCGTCACGGTGAACGGTCGGGGCCCGGGCAGCACGATGCAGACCCGCTCCGCCGTCGTGCGCGCGATGAGCTCGTCGGCGAGCATGGGCAGCGCCGAGCCGCTGGCGGTGTCGAGCAGGGACGACGCGATCTGGGCCGAGGACGCCGTCCAGAGCTGGCGCATCCTCGTCTCGTCGAAGAGCCGGGCGTTCGCGATGGCGAACCCCGCCGTGGCCGCCAGTGCCGTGACGAGCTGCTCGTCCTCCGCGGTGAACTCGGCGGCTCGGGGGTTCGACAGGTAGAGGTTGCCGAACACGTCGTCGCGCACGCGGACGGGGACGCCGAGGAATCCGCTCATCGGCGGATGCCCCGGCGGGAAGCCGACCGACCTCGGATCGTCGCTGATGTTGGCCAGGCGGATCGGCCGGGGGTCGTCGATGAGGGCCCCGAGCACCCCGCGACCCTCGGGGAGGTGACCGATCGCGGTCACCGTCTCGGGCGGCATGCCCACGTGGATGAACTCCTCCAGGCCGCCCCCCGGCGCGACGACACCGAGCGCGCCGTACTCCGCGTCGACCAGCTCGAGCGCCGCGTGCACGATGCGCTCGAGCACCATCGGCAGCTCGATGGGCTCGACGACGGCCTGTGTCGCCTTGAGCAGGGCGCGAAGCCGCCCCTGGGTGTGCATGACCTCGCCCGCGCGCTCCACGAGCTCCTCGAGCGCCCGGTCGAGCTCCGATCTCGGATGATCGGGGAAGGACAGCGGTGATCGCTCCGCCATTTCACCTCCACCCCGGGGGATGTCGGCAGGCTATCACCGCCGGACGGCTCCCACGAGCGACGCGATGGCGCGGTCCGGCGGGACCTACGGCCCGCCATCCGTCGCACGTGAGCGGCACGCTGGGAGCATTCGTTCCCAGTCCGGCGACCGCCGGCCGAATCGTGGGGGTGGTCGAGTATGCCGAGCCGGATCCTCGTCGGGATCGACGGTTCGCTGGCGAGCCGCGCGGCGGTCTCGTGGGCGCTCGAGCGGGCGCGGAGCATCCGCACCGGCGTCGTGCTGCTGATCGTCGCCGACGACGAGTGGGGCGCGATCGGCGATCGCGACCTCGGCGAGCTCAGAGCCACGGCTGAAGGCGTCGCCCTGCGCGAGCTGGAGTTCGCCCGCGAGCGGGCGGGATCGGTCGACGTCACGGCGGCGATCGCCGTCGGTGCGCCCATGCTCGTGCTGGCGTCCGAGGCATCCGCGTTCGAGTCCGTGGTCATCGGCACCCACAAGGTGGGGACGTTCCACGGCCACGCGCTGGGCTCTCGCGGGCTCCAGCTCGCCGCCGTCTCGCCGGTGCCGACGGTGGTCGTGCCGGTCGACGCGTCGGATGGGCGCAGCGGTGTCGCGGTCGGCGTGGGGGGCCCGCCGGGTTGGACGGAGGTGGTCAGGTTCGCCATGCGCGAGGCGCTGCGCCTCGAGGAGCGCCTGATGCTCGTCCGCGCCGAGGGGCCGACGGCCGTCGAGGAGCAGGCGGTGCTGCGGATCGTCTGGGACCTCCCGGAGGCGTCCGACCTCTCCGACGACATCGTCGTGCGCCGGTCGACGGCGCCTCCGGGCGAGACGCTGGCGGGCGTCTCCCGACGAGCAGTGCTCACGGTCAGCGGCCGGCCGACGGCTCCCGGGGCGCGCGGATTCCGTCCGCTCGGTCGCACGAACGGCGATCTCCTCATGAACGCCGGCGGACCGGTCGTCATCGTGCCGTTCGAATCGACCGCCGAGCGCCCGGTGTCCGTCCCATCACTCGTCCGCGTGTCCGCCTCGAGCGATGCCGGCGGGTGAGAAGAGCCGGAGGGCGAGCGGCGCCGTGAGACAGGCGAACGTCACCGCCATGAGCACACCGGCCGTCACGTAGAGCGCGACGACCAGCGCCACGGGGCTCTGTTCGTCGATGAACGGGGAGGGCGTGAACGTCCACAGGATCGCGACGAGCCATGCCCCGGCGTTGACCGGCACCCACCGGGCGGGGCGCGGGCGCGCGAGCACCAGCCACTGCGCGATCGGGATGCTCACGAGCAGCAGCACGGCGCCGACCGCGACCAGGACGAGCGGCCCCGGCGACGAGAGGTCGATGCCGAGCGTGCTCGGGAGCATGCCGAGGGTCCACGCGAACGCCGCGGCCGAAGCGGTGGCGACGATCCACCACCCGGCCCGCGGCCGGTCGGCGCGCATCCCGGCGTACTGGCCGATCGCGAGTGCCGTCCCCTCCACCGCGCCCGCCGCGATCACCAGCACGAGGCGCAGGGGGTCGTCGATCCCCGCGACGATCGTGAAGACGGCCGTCCCCGCGGCGACGGCGAAGCCGGTGGCCTCCCCGATCGAGACGGCGAGGATCCAGCGCAGGGCGCGCCGATCACGCCGGCGGTCCGAGGCACCCGCGCCGACTCCGCCCACCGCGCCGACCGCTCCTGCGTGCACGGCTCGACGCTAGGCGGGGCGCGGCGGCATCCGGGGGACCTTCGGCCCGTCTCGAGAGGTCGGCCCGGGAGAGTCTGGGAGCATGATCGAGCACCGAGGCATCCGGCTCACGCTGCTGCTGGTCCAGGCGTTCGTCGCCGTCACCGCCCTGGCCGGCGGAGCGGCCCTGATGATCGGTGCGCTCTCCGAGGGGTTCTCGTCCTCGTGGACTCCGCCGTCCGAGTTCCTCGCGGGGTCGCCATTCTCGTCGTACCTCGTCCCCGGGCTCCTCCTCGCCGTGGTGATCGGCGGCGGGCATGCGCTCGCGTTCGCGGAGCTGGAGCGCCACCGTCCGTGGGCGCTGTTCGGCGGCGCGGCAGCGGGCTTCGCCCTGCTCATCTGGATCTTCGTGCAGATGGCGGTCATCCCGTTCAGCGTGCTGCAGGCGGTGTACTTCGCCGTGGGGCTCCTCGAGATCGGGTTGGTGCTGCTGCTCCTCGACGTGCACCATCGCCTCGGACCGCGTCGGCACTCGCCCGCGGCCCGGGTCGGCGAGGCGGCCGGGCGCCGAACCTGAGCCCTCCGGGCGATCGCGCGACGCCCATGCGCGGACCCGTCGCTGTCAGGCGGGTGGTGCACACTGGAGCCGTGATCGCCGAGCATGCGCTGACCTGGAGCCCGCGGCATCCGACCGACCTGCTGCAGACCATCGGTGCGCTCCGGCGTGGGGGCGGCGATCCCACGTACCACCGCGACGAGCGCGGGGCGGTGTGGCGCACCACGCGCACCGACGAGGGCGTCGCGACCCTGCGCTACACCCAGCCCGCCTCCGACGAGCTGCGCTGCGAGGGCTGGGGGCCGGGCGCCCGATCGGGCGTCGCCTCGGCACCCGAGCTGCTCGGCGAACGCGACGATCCGGGCGACTTCGAGCCCGGCATCCGACTGCTCGACGACGCCCACCGACGCAACCCCGGCCTGCGCATCCCGCGCACCGGCCGGGTCTTCGAGGCGCTCGCGCCGGCCATCCTCGAGCAGAAGGTCATCACGCTGCAGGCCCATGACTCGTGGCGGCGGCTCGTCTGGCGCTTCGGCGACGCGGCACCCGGCCCCACGCCGCGGAAGATGCGGGTGGCCCCGTCGCCCGAGCGGTGGGCGTCGATCCCGACGTGGGAGTGGCACACCGCCGGCGTCGACCCGCGACGCGCCCGCACGATCGTGAACGCCGCGCGCTACGCGGCCCGCCTCGAGGAGGCGGTCGCCATGAGCCCCTCGGATGCCGCGGCCCGCCTCACGCTCATGCCGGGCGTCGGCGCGTGGACCGCCGCCGAGGTCGCCCAGCGCGCGCTCGGCGACGCCGATGCGCTCTCGGTGGGCGACTACCACCTGTCGAACTACCTGGGCCACGCGCTCTGGGGCCGCGACATGACCGACGACGAGATGCTCGTGGCGATGGCGCCGTGGGCGGGGCATCGCTACCGCGTGGTGCGCCTGCTCGGCGCGGCGGGCGTGCGCGGTCGTCCGCGCCGGGGTCCCCGCATGTCGTTCGTCGACCACCGCGCGATCTGAGCGGGTGTGCGCCTCGGCGGCGGCGTCACGATGCCCGCCGCTCGATGGGCTCGGCGTGCTCGAGTCCCCACTCGGTGAGCGGCTGGAGCAGTTCGATCAGTCGCAGGCCGTCGGTGCTGGGGGTGTAGCTGATCGCCACGGGCGTGGTCGCGCGCACGTGCCGCTCCATCAGCCCCTCGGCCTCGAGCTCGCGCAGGCGGGCGGCGAGCAGGCGGTCGGAGATGCCCGTGACCGCGGCACGGTACTCCGAGAAGCGCCGTGCGCCGCGCACGCCGGCGAGCAGGATGGCCGCGTTCCACTTGCGGCCGGCGAACTCGACGGTGGACTGGAACCGGCGGCAGGCCGCCTCGTCGATGTGCCCGAGTTCCTCGAGTCGTTCGTTCGGGCGTGCACCCATGAGACCTCCATCACTCACTCGGAGTAAGCGACTTACCCCCTCCGTGCATTCCCGATCGCGCTGGGCGAGCATGGAGGCATCCATTCGCATGACCCGATCGGAGCAGGATGCACTACGGCCACGAGCTGCAGTTCGGCACCTTCATCACCCCGACGAACGACCCGCCGCAGGCGGCCGTGCGCCTCGCCGAACTGGCCGACGCATCCGGCTACGACCTCGTCACGTTCCAGGACCACCCGTACCAGCCGCGATTCCACGACACGTCGACGCTGCTCACCTGGGTCGCCGCGCGCACCGAGCGCATCCACCTCGCAGCCAACGTCGCCAACCTGCCGTTGCGCCCGCCCGCGGTGCTCGCACGGGCCGCCGCCAGCCTCGACCTGCTCAGCGGCGGCCGCTTCGAGCTCGGGCTCGGCGCAGGCGGATTCTGGGACGCGATCGACGCCATGGGCGGACGACGGCTCACGCCCGGGCAGGCCGTCGACGCCCTCTCGGAGGCGATCGACGTCATCCGCGGGGTCTGGGACCAGGGCGAGCGCACCCGCTTCGAGGTCGACGGCGGTTACTACCACGTCAGCGGCGCGAAGCGCGGACCCGCTCCAGCGCACGACATCCCCATCTGGATCGGCGCGCTCAAGCCCCGGATGCTGCGGCTCATCGGTCGCAAGGGCGACGGGTGGCTGCCGTCGCTGGCGTACCTGAAGCCCGGCGACCTCGCCGCGGGCAACCGCACGATCGACGAGTCGGCGCTCGCCGCCGGACGCGATCCGCGCGAGATCCGCCGCCTCGTGAACATCGGCGGCCGATTCTCGTCGGGCGGCGGCGGAGGCTTCCTCGACGGGCCGGCCGCCCAGTGGGTCGAGCAGCTGCTGCCGTACGTGGTCGACGACGGCATCGGCACGTTCATCCTCGCGAGCGACGACCCTGCCACGATGCAGCGGTTCGCCGCCGAGGTCGCCCCCGCCCTCCGCGAGGCCGTCGCGCACGAGCTCAGGCACGCGGATGCCGCGACGGTCGCCGAGGCCACCTGGGTCGGTCGCAGCACTGCGGTGCGCGCGAAGCGCCGCGCGGGCATCGACTACGACGCGCTGCCCGTGTCGCTCGCGGCGAACGCGGTCGAGCCCGGCGACGCCGGCTACGTCCGCGTGAGGTCCACGTATCTGCGAGGCGGGTCGCCCGGGCTCGTGCTGCGCCCGGGCGATGCCGAGGAGGTCGCGGAGGCGATCGCGTTCGCCCGCGCCAACCCCACCGTGCCGCTCGGCGTGCGCAGCGGCGGCCACGGCATCAGTGGACGGTCCACGAACGACGGCGGCATCGTCATCGACCTCGGCCGGCTCGACGCGATGGAGGTGCTCGACGCGTCGCGGCGACTCGTGCGCATCGGCGCGGGGGCCCGCTGGAAGGACGTCGCCGCGTTCCTCGCGCCGCATGGCTGGGCGCTGAGCTCGGGCGACTACGGCGGCGTCGGCGTCGGCGGCCTCGCGACCGCGGGCGGCATCGGGTGGTTGGTGCGCGAGCACGGGCTCACGATCGACCACGTGCGCGCCGTCGAGCTGGTGCTCGCGGACGGTCGCATCGTGCGAGCGGATGCCACGCGGCATCCGGAGCTCTTCTGGGCCGTTCGGGGCGCCGGTGCGAACGTGGGCATCGTCACCGCGTTCGAGTTCGAGGTGGACGAGGTGGGCGATGTGGGATTCGCACAGCTCGCGTTCGATGCGAGCGACGCCGCGGGGTTCCTGCGGGCGTGGGGGGACTGGGTGGTCGATGCGCCGCGCGATCTCACGAGCTTCCTCATCATGGGCGGCGCCCGACCGGGCGAGCCGCGCGTCGCGCAGGTCATGGCCGTCGTCGACTCCGACGACCCCGAGACCGTGCTCGCACGGCTGCAGCCGCTCGCGGAGGCCGCGCCGCTCATCGGGCAGGACGTACGCATCACGAGCTACCGCACGGTGATCTCGAACTCCGACGACGCCGCGCACGCCGCAGAGGGGGATCCGACCGCACGGTCGGGCCTCATCGGCCGGATCACCCCCGAGTTCGCCCGCGACGCGGCGCGGTTCCTCGACAGCGGGGCGACGTATTTCTTCCAATTGCGAGCGGTCGGCGGCGCCGTCCACGACGTGCCGGCGGAGGCGATGGCCTTCGCGCATCGCTCGTCGGAATTCAGCGTCGTCGCGTTCGGGTCGAGCCGGCAGCGCACCTCGGAGCGGTGGCGAGAGCTCATCGGCCCGCACCTCGACGGCGCCTACCTGAGCTTCGAAACCGAGCAGGGCGACGAGCAGGTGGAGGCCGCGTTCCCGCCCGCGACGCTCGCGCGGCTGCGCGCGATCAAGGCGCAGGTCGACCCCGGCAACGTGTTCCGCGACAACGCGAACGTGCGCCCGGCGTAGCGTTTCACGCCGCGACGGCCGTCACGCGTCGGTGAACAGCATCGCCAGCAGCTGGATGCCGATCGCGCTCGCGACGAACCGATGGCGCCGATTGCTCGTGAGCTGCGCCACCCAGTCGAAGAGGCCCAGGTCCACGATCTCGGCGAAGTCGCCGTTCGCGGTGTGCACCCCGTACCCGACCCGAAGTCCGTGGTAGTAGTCCGACACGAGCGGTTCGGTGCGCACGTCGACGTCGGGCTGCGCCGAGCCGATCGCCGTGAGCACCCGCTCCAGCAGGGCGGGGGACGTGCCGTCGGAGCGCACGATCGCCGCCGGGCGGTTCCAGTGCACGTCGCGAGTGCGCCCGGCCAAGTCGAGGATCCGTCGATGGGCCTCGAGCTGGGAGACCACGGCCGCGACCTCGAACCCGTCGTCGGCGAGGCCGGGTCCCGCGTCGGCCAGCACGAACAGGCGGAAGTGCAGGGTGCGTCCGGGCTCGTTCCCCGCCGGTTGCATCCGCAGCACCTGATGGGTGGTGCACAACCGCACATGTGCGGTCGGATCCGCGCGCAGGCGCCGACCGCACTCGAGGGCCAGCACGTTCGTCGGATCGGATACGACCTCGGAGGCGCGGATCGTCGAGAGGGCGCGGTCCTGGGAGGTGGGCGCGAGGACCGAGGTCGATCCGAGCGGCGTCACGGGTGAGAGCAGCACGCCCTCGTAGGCCTCGGCGGCGTCGAGGGCGAGCGCGTCGAAGGCCACGCTGGTGCGGAGGTCGACGGGACTCGGGCCGACCGTGGCATCCGTCGACCACCGGGTGAGCAGGTCGGCCGGGCGTCGGCGAGCCGCCTCGTCACGCGCACCCGCGAGCAGGTCGCCGCGGCGATCGCTCGGGATCGGGCGTCGCCGTCGCTCCCCGTCGTCCATCGACCCATGATGCCGCGACGGGCGGCCGCTCGCCATCAGTCGCCGAGCAGCACGTCCAACCGCGGGTGGAGGTGCCGGGTGCCCAGCACGGATGCCGCGTGCCGCGCCCCGGCGCGCAGTGCGGCGGGCAGCGGCGACCCCGCCAGCGTCGCGTCGAGCACGCCCGCCATGAACGCGTCGCCCGCGCCGTTCGTGTCGCGCACCTCGGCGGGCTCCGCCGCGACCAGGTGCCGCGTCATCCGCTCGTCGATCGCGACGGCGCCGTCGGCTCCGAGGGTGCACACGACGAGTGACGCGCCGCCCTCGATGCAGCCCTCCATGAACGGGAACGGGTCGTCGCCGATGCGGTCGGCGTTCATGAAGATCACGTCGGCCGCGTCGATGAACGGGCGGTGGAATTCGGCCTCGCCGTCGTAGTCGTGGATGTCGGTCCAGATCGGGCGGCCGGTGGCGCGCGCCGCCTCGATGAGGTCGAGCGCGACGGGTGCGAGGTCGAGCACGATCGCCGCGGCATCCGCCATCGAGGCGACGGCCGCGGTGGCCGGACCCGGTTCGAGCGGCCGGGGCGTCGCGACGTACAGCGAGACGCGTTCGCCTGCCCGGGTCATGAGGTTGAGGTGCCGCTCGGTGGTGCCGCCGTCGCCCTCGATCAACTCGATGCCCGCTTCGGTGAGCAGCGAGCGCACGCGTTCACCCTCGACGTCACCCCCGATGAGTGCATGCAGGACCGTGGGGCGGCCCAGGCCGACGAGCCCGAGCGCCTTGCCGGCCGAGGTCGCGCCGAGCGTCTCGTACTCGTCGAGCGCGAACTGCATGTGCGGCACGGGCTCGGGCAGGCGGTCGAGCAGCACGATCCGGTTCCACGACGCGGGCCCGGCGATGAAGACGTGATCGGTCACCCGCTCAGTCTGGCGGGGAATCCGGCCGGTCGCCGCCGCCGTGGCTCAGCCCATGCCGATCGGCGGCAGCGCGCCGTCGGGCGACCGGTCCTTTCCGCAATGGGCGCACTGGTAGAACCGGGTGCCGGACTCGGGCTCGTGGTGCAGCACCCACTTGTGCACGCCCAGGCGGCAGCGCAGCTTCTTCCCGGCCATGATCCCTCCCGTCCTCGTCGTCAGGGGGAATTGGGCACAGGCTACTCCTGCGCCGCGCCCGCCGCCGGGGTCGGCCGCGACTCCCCGGCTACTCGAGCCACTCCGTCTCGAACGTCGGGTTCGCGTGGATGTTCGTGGACACGAACGGGTCGCCGCCGATCACGGCGAACTTGTGCGGCGTGAGCGCGGGAACGACGAGCACCTGGCCGCCGACCGCCTCGATCCGCTCCTCGGCGACGGTGAACAGCGCGCGGCCGTGACGCACGACGAACGTCTCCGTGTACGGGTGCTGGTGAAGGCGCGGTCCCGCGCCGTCACGCGACGAGTACACGAAGATCAGCGACACCTGCGACCCGATCGTGGCGCCCTCGACCTGGTCGTTCCAGTCCAGGTCGTCGGTCGCGTCATCCGGTCGCTCGTACCTGAGCACCATCGTGATCCTCCTCGTCGTCGAGCCGAACGCGCGGCCACGATAACGCGAGGGCCCGGATGCCGCCACCGTCATGCTCGCCGCGTGGTTTCTCCTGCCGACGTGCAAAAGATGTGCGTCCGCAGTGCAGGTAAGGATCCACGACTCATTGACATACGGATGTCGGCAGCATTAGTGTCGGATTCCGAACATATGTCGTCTGCGGCAACATATTCACGAAGGTGTGGCAGGCGGCCTCCGTACGGTCCAACTCGAAGGGGAGAACGACCAATGAAGCAACGCGTCCGTCGCGTGATGACCGGGGTCTGCGCCATCGGCATCACCGCCACTCTGGGGCTGAGCGCAGCACCCGCCTTCGCCGAGAGCACTGCCGGGAGCGCCGACGAGTACAAGGTGCTCGTGGTGGGCCAGACCCTCGGGTTCCGCCACTCGCACATCGACGACACGACCCTCGCCGTCAAGGCGCTGGGAGTGGAGAACGGATTCACCGTCGACGTGTGGGACTCGCGGCAGCCGAGCCTCACGCTGCCCACGACGCCGTTCACCTCGGCGGAGGACCTCTCGCAATACGCCTCCATCATCTTCGCCTCGCCCGTCGACGGGACGAACAACCTCGACCCCAACCGGCCTCGGCTGCTGAACGACGCCGAGCTCGCGGCGTTCCAGGGCTACATCCACGACGGCGGCGGATACGTCGGCCTGCATGCCGCGACCGACTCGATGCACACCGTCCCGTGGTACAGCGAGCTCACCGGCGGCGGAGCGCGATTCCGCAACCACCCCGCGCAGCAGACCGCCACGATGCGCGTCGAGAGCCCGGGCCACCCCTCCACCGAGATGCTGCCGGCCGAGTGGGTGCGGTTCGACGAGTGGTACAACTTCACGACCAACCCGCGTGAGGACGTCCACGTCCTGATCACCCTCGACGAATCCACCTACAACCCGGGCAGCGGCGCGATGGGCGCCGACCACCCGATCGCCTGGTGCCAGAACTTCGAGGGCGGGCGCTCCTGGTACGAGGGGGCCGGGCACACGGATGCCTCGTGGGCGGACCCGCTCTTCCTCGAGCACATCCTGGCCGGGATCGAGTGGACCGCGGGCGTCGTGACCGGCGGCGGCGACTGCGTCACCTTCACCGAGGTCGACGAGATCCTCGCGGGCATCCCCGCGTCGGTGAAGAACACGCACCTCGGCGCCGACATCGCCGCGTACCTCGCCGAAGCGGAGGAGTCGGCGACCGCCGGCGACCACGCGGCGGCGGTCGCCACGCTGCAGCAGGCCCGGGCGAAGGCGCACGGCATCCAGGACGACGTCCTGGTCGCCAAGATCGGCGACCTCATCGAGTGGCAGGAAGCCCTGCTCTGACGCCCGGCTGCGACCCGGCGCGCTCCGCCTGACCGGCCCGCGCGTCCCGGTTCGCGGCACCGGCACCGCCGGCCCTCGACCTCGTCGTTCCAGCGAGGTCGAGGGCCGCCGCATTCCCGGCCCCGAACGGCGGACTCTCCCGCGATGCTGTCGCCCTCACCCCCTTGTGTGGTGGGATGACCGCATGGGGGCGAGCGTCGCGAGTGCCACCGGCCTGACCACGGCCGAGGTCGCGGAGCGCATCGCGCGCGGCGAGACCAACGCGTTCGAGAGTCCCACGAGCCGAAGCGCGTGGAGCATCATCCGCGCCAATGTCTTCACGCTCTTCAACGGCATCATCGCGGCGTGCTTCCTCGTACTGCTGCTCATCGGGCGCTGGCAGGACGCGCTGTTCGGCGTGAGCGCCATCGCGAACACGATCATCGGCTCGGTGCAGGAGTTCCGGGCGAAGCGCTCGCTCGACAAGCTCGCGCTCATGCACGCGCCGCAGGCGCGTGTGCTCCGCGACGGCGCCGAAACGGACATCGCCATCGCCGAGGTGGTGCTGGGCGACACGCTCGTGCTGCGCGCGGGCGATCAGGTCGGGGCGGATGCCTCGGTGGCGTCGTCCGAACGGTTGCAGCTCGACGAGTCCATGCTCACGGGCGAATCCGATCCGGTCGACAAGGCGCCCGGCGATGCCGTGCTGTCGGGGTCGATCGTGATCGGCGGAGGCGGCACCGCGGTCGTCGACAAGGTCGGTGCGGACTCGTTCGCGAACAGGCTCTCGAGCGAGGCCAAGCAGTTCTCGCTCGTGGCATCCGAGTTGCGCAGCTCGATCAACCGGGTGCTCGGCTGGGTGGCGTGGATCATCGGGCCGGTCAGCCTGCTGGTGCTGAACGCGCAGATGGTCGCCGCCGGGGGATGGCCGAAGGCGATCGAGGACGGCTCGTGGCAGGACGCCGCGGTGGCGACGATCGCCTCGGTCGTCGCGATGATCCCGCTCGGGCTCGTGCTCATGACGAGCATCACGTTCGCGGTCGGTGCCGTGAAGCTGGCCAACCGCAAGGTGCTCGTGCAGGAGCTGCCCGCCGTCGAGGGCCTCGCGCGGGTCGACCTCATCTGCCTCGACAAGACGGGCACCCTCACCGAGGGCGACATCGTGTTCGACGATTCGCACGCCCTCGTCGCCACGCCGCCCGACGGATGGACCGACGTGCTCGCATGGTACGGCGCCGAGCCCGAGGCGAATGCGACGGCCCGGTGCCTGGTCGAGCCGTATCCCGTGCAGCGCGTGCTCCAGCCCGAGGCGCGCATCGCCTTCTCGTCGGCGCGCAAGTGGAGCGCGGTCGGGTTCGCGGGTGCCGGCACCTGGGTGCTCGGCGGCCCCGAGATGGTCTTCGCGGCATCCGTCGACGCCTCGGATGCCGCGGTCGACCTCCGCGACCGAGCGGCCGAGCTCGCGGCGACCGGCCGGCGCACGCTCGTGCTCGCCCACAGCCCCGAGGAGCTCACGCAGGAGCGCGCCGACGCCGAGCGCCTGCCCGGGTCGCTCACCGCCGTGGCCCTGCTGACCTTCCGCGAGAGCGTGCGCCCCGACGCGAAGGAGACCCTCGAGTACTTCGCCGAGCAGGGCGTGGCCGTGCGCATCATCTCGGGCGACAACCCGCAGACCGTCGCGGCGATCGCGCGTGAGGTGGGCGTCGACGCCCCGTCGGGATTCGACGCGCGCGAACTGCCCGTCGACCTCGACGAGCTCGGCGAGGCGCTCGAGGAGCACGTCGTCTTCGGCCGGGTGACGCCGTCGCAGAAGAAGGACATCGTCACCGCCCTGCAGCGGAGGGGCCACACCGTCGCGATGACCGGCGACGGCGTCAACGACGCGCTGGCGATCAAGGAGGCCGACATCGGCATCGCCATGGACTCGGGCTCCGCGGCGACCAAGGCCGTGGCCCGGCTCGTGCTGCTCGACGGCCGGTTCTCGCAGCTGCCCGGCGTCGTGGCCGAGGGGCGGCAGGTCATCGCCAACATCGAGCGCGTCTCGATGCTGTTCCTCACGAAGACCGCCTACGCCACCGCACTCGCGGTGCTGTTCGGCGTCATGCTGCTGCCGTTCCCGTTCCTCCCGCGCCAGCTCTCGGTCGTCGACGGGCTCACGATCGGCCTGCCGGCGTTCTTCCTCGCGCTCATGCCGAACCGCCGGCGCTACGTGCCGGGCTTCCTGCGGCGCTCCCTCAGCTTCGCGATCCCCGCCGGAATCATCATCGCGCTGGTACTGGCGCTCTACAGCCGCATGGCGACCGACGCCGGGATCCCGCAGGACGAGCTGCGCACCGGGTCGACGATGATCCTCACGATCGTCGGCCTCTGGGTGCTCATCGTGCTCTCACGGCCGATCGACGGCTGGAAGATCCTGATCATCGGCTCGATGATGATCGGACTGGTGCTCGTCTACTCGGTCCCGCTGATCTCGGACTTCCTGCAGTTCACCGACCCGTCGCTGACGACCGCGCTGCTCGTGATCGGATCGTCGCTCGTCGCGATCGCCGGCATCGAGGTGGTGCGCTTCGTGCACCGGCGCGCGGTCGCGCGCATGACGTTCGTGCCGGCGCCCGCGCTCGCCGCCGCCGTCAGGCAGCAGGAAGCGTCCGAGCGCGGCGGAAGAACTCGGCCGACCGTCCCGCCCACAGCGCGAGGATGATGAGCGCGGTCACGACCGCGCCGATGCCGAACGACCACCAGGCGCCCCCGTCGCCCGGCGCGGCGATGATGTCGATGAGGTCGACGATGGTCGACAGCGCCACGAGCGCCGTCACGAAGATGCGCGCGATGTTGCGCCCACGGGTCAGGCCCGACGCCATGGCGATCGTCAGGAGTCCGATGAGGATCATGCCCGCGCCCCAGAGCGTCACGGGGAACGCGTTGCCCGAGGCGCGGACCGAGTCGTCGTAGCGGAGCAGGATGAGCACGACGCCGGCGACGATGTCGAAGACCCCCGAGATGTAGGCGAGCACCACGACGACGATCACCCGCTTCGGAGGCCGCAGCCCCGTGGCCTCGTCGCTCATCTCGGCCCCCTCCCGGCGCGCAGCGCAGCGCTCGGCTCCAGCATACGAGCGGGGCCCTGCACGCGCTGGGTTAGCATGACGCCAGGGCCTCGGCCGGCTGGAGGACGATGTGACGGACGGCGGGCGGCTCGCGATCGATGCGGGCCAGTCGGGAATCAAGGTGCGCCACGCGGATGCCGCGGGCGCCAGCGAGTGGGCCGGTCCGGGCATCCGCACCGACCTGCCGCTCCTGCCGCAGCTCGCCCGGGTCATGGAGGACGCGGTCGAGGCCGGCCGGTCGTTCGACGAGGTCGGGCTGGGCGTCTCGGGCCTCACGTCCGACGAGGCCGACCCCGGGTACCTGCTCGCCGCCACCGCCCAGCACGGCGTTCGAGCGGTGCACCTCGCGCACGACTCGATCACGGCCTACCTCGGCGCGCTCGGCGACGACCGCGGCGCCGTGGTCGCCTCGGGCACGGGCGTGGTCACCCTCGCGGTCGGACGCACCGAGCTGGCGCGGGTCGACGGGTGGGGCTACCTCCTCGGGGACGCGGGGAGCGGCTATTGGCTCGGACGCGCCGGCCTCGACGCAGTGATGCGCGCCCACGACGGGCGGGGCGACGCCACGGCGCTCACCGCGATCGCGCTGGGCGAGTTCCCCGACCTGGAGCACGCGTACATCGAGCTGCAGTCGGATCCGGGTCGCGTCGGGCGCATCGCCGCGTATGCGAGGCACGTCGCCGACGCGGCGGGCGCGGGCGATGCGGTCGCCCGGGTGATCGTGTCGGCGGCGGGGCGCGAGCTCGCGGCATCCGTGATCGCCGGGCTTCGACGCGTCGGCGAGGCCGAGGCCACCGCACCCCGGGTCCGTGCCGTCGGCGGCGTGTTCGGCGGTGCCGAACTGACGTCCGCGTTCACGGCCGCGGTGCTCGAGGGCGTGCCGTCGGCGGAGATCCGGATCGGCGAGGCGCATCCGCTCGACGGAGCCGCCGCCCTGGCCGCGGTGGCGCCCACCAGCGCGCTCGCGGGTCACATCGCCACGGCGTCGGTGGGAACGGACCCGATCCGCTCTTGACCGCCTCTCGGCGGAGCACTATATTGCGCCGTGTTGGGGGGCTAGCCTGGTCGGCTCGCGTGGGGGAGCGTCGGCCGTCGGTTCTGCCGTGCACCCGTCGAGACGACGCGCTCCAGCTCGCCATCGTGCCGAGCCGGCGATTGCGGGGCGCCTCGCGTGTCCACCACCGTCGGACGCACCATCCGAATGGAGGAACGCATGAACGACCGATCAGAGCTCTCACGTCCACTCACCGCGGACGAGGTCGCGACGCTGGCCCCGCCGCCCGAGTCCGACGCCGAGAGTCCGACCACCGCTCGATCCGAGCAGGGATCGGAGGCGACGGGCGAGGTCCATCGCCCGGGGCTCCTCGCGTCCGCCCCGGCAGGGGCGGAGCAGGCCGACACGATCCCCAATCCGCGCAGCGTCGGCGAGGGGGACTGACATGGCCATCTACGTCCACAACGGAACGGCCTCGACGATGTACGTGGCGCTGGCCTATCACTCCCCGAACTGCGACGGCGACAACTGGGCGAAGAAGGGGTGGTGGCAGATCGGGCCCGGCGGGCGCGCGACCATCCGCGGGGGCGCGTCGAACGGCGCGAAGTACTTCTGGTACGCCGAGAACGACGCCGGCATGCAGTGGGCCGGCCCGTTCGTCACGAACCTGCCGGTCAGGGCGTTCGACTGGTGCTGGCGCACGTCCAGCACCGACAGCAGCCCGAAGGGACTGCGGATGCTCCTGGTTCCGACCACGAGCGTGAACCACTCGCTCGTGCTGCAGGGCTGACGCCCGAAACCGCGTGCGCGGCGAGCCGTGTCGGGCCGCCGCGCACACGGTCATGCGCGCGTGAGGAACGCCTCGATGCGGTCGAGCGCGCCGACCCAGACCATGGTCGAGAAGAAGTCGCGCACCTCGGGGGTCGGGAAGCCGGTCTGCTCGACGGTCACGAGCGTTCCCACGTCGCTGGGCTCGAAGGTGACGACGACGTGCGTCGACATGGTCTGCCCGCTCGGGTCGCTGCCCGTCGATTCGGTCACGAGCCGGTGCGGGCGGTCGATCTCGACGAACGTCTGCTCCTCGCGGAACAGCGTGTCGCGGTTCGGCCCCCACACGGCGACCTGCTTACCGCCGACCCGCAGGTCGACCTCGATCTCGACGACGCCGGGCTCCTCGTCGAGGATCGAGAACCAGATCTTCTGCTTCTCGGCGTCGGTGTACGCGTCGAAGACCTCCTCGGGCGTCGCGGGGAGCTCTCGCGTCAGCCGCAGCCCGATGGTCTCGCTCGTGTCGATCTCGCTCATGATTCCGTTCCCTTCCTGAGAGTGAAGTAGACCTGGAGGCCGTCGAGGCGACGCTCCCAGAGTCGCTGGTAATAGCTGATCCACGCCATGGCGTCGTCCAAACGCTCGGTGCCGAGCTGGACCTGCCGCACGCGGCCGACCTTCTCGGTGGTGACGAGGCCCGCGGCCTCGAGCACGTCCACGTGCTTGCGGATGCCGGTGAGCGTCATGCCCGATGGCGTCGCGAGCTCGGTGATCGTGGCCGGCCCCTCGCCCAGGCGGGTCAGGATGGCGCGGCGGGTCTCGTCGGCGAGGGCGGCGAACGCCCGATCGAGTGCCTGTTGCTGAACCATGTGGTTCAGTGTATAACACTGAACCGAAAAGTTCAATAAACGGGAGCATGCCCGGGTACCTCGGAGCCGTATGATGCTCTGACCGGTCGCAGCGACCGCCCATCATCGAGCGAGGAGCCGCCGTTGCCACCTGTCAGAGCAGTCCGCCGCCGCGCCATCGCCCTCGTCGCGGCCGTCGTCGTCGCGGGGGTGCTGACCGGATGCTCCGTCGCTCCCTTCGCAGACGGCCTCGAGCGCCTTCGCGGCGGCGCGCGTGAACTCCTGGGGACTCCGGCCGCGGAGCCAACCGACGCCCCCTCGACCGTCGAACCCGCCGGACCCGGCGCGGGCCCGGCCCCGGTCGACGACGGGCGGGTCCGGGTGAGCGTGCAGGCGCTCCGTGTCGGGGACTGCATCGGCGAGTTCGACTACGAGACGGGGCTCGTGGTACTCCTCCCCTGCGACGGCCCGCACATCGAGGAGGTGTACCACGAGTACCGCATCCTCGAGGGCGCCGAGTTCCCCGGCGACGACCGCATCATGCGCGTCGCGGAGGACGAGTGCCGTTCGGCATTCGAACCGTACATCGGCGAGCGGTGGGACGACTCCGAGTTCTCGTACACGTACTGGGCCCCCGTGGAGGACTCGTGGAACTGGGGCGACCGCGTGATCCTGTGCACGCTCTATCAGCCCGGTGTCGAGCTCGGAGCACCTGCAGGCGACCTGGCCGCATGACCTGAGCGCGCCCGCATCCGTCGATGACGACGGATGCCGCCGCGGCGCGCGCCGAGGTCCGCGACATCCGGGCGTCACCAGGCGGCTCCGGTCAACTCCTCGCTGACCTGCCACAGGCGCTTCGCCGTCGCCTCGTCGTGCGAACGCGGTGACGAGCGCTTGGGGCGGCGATCATGGAAGTACCCGCCCGTCACGCCGTCGAGCTCGGGCGACGAGGCCGCCCAGACGACCGTGTCCGCGCCGCGTTCGGGGGAGCGCATGAACGGACGCGCGATGCCACCCGTCGCCGCGAACAACCGCATCTGGTCCTCCGCGCCGAAGGCGGTGCGCGTGACGCCGGGGTGCACCACGTTCGCGGTGACACCCGTTCCGCTCAGGCGACGCGCGAGCTCGTAGGTGAAGAGCACGTTGGCGAGCTTGGACTGGTTGTAGGCGCGCTGACCCGAGTAGCGCTCGGCCCCCTGCAGGTCGTCGAAGTCGATCCTGCCGAGCGACTCCGCGCTGGACGTGACGTTCACGATCCGAGCACGCTCCTGCGCCCGCATCCGGTCGATCAGGAGGCTGGTGAGCAGGAACGGCGCGAGGTGGTTGAGTGCGAACGTCAGTTCGAGCCCGTCCTCGGTGACGTGGCGATGCGCCCAGAAGCCGCCCACGTTGTTGACCAGCACGTCGAGGCGCGGGTAGCGCTCCTGCAGGTCGGCGGCGAGTCGGCGCACCTGCGCCTGAACGGAGAGGTCGGCCTCGAAGACGTCGATCTCGTCATTCGACGACCGGCGGCGAAGCTCCTCGGCGGCGGCTTCCGCTCGCGCTCGATCCCGACCGACGATGGCGACCCGCGCCCCGAGGGTGGCGAGTCCCGCGGCACTGGCGTTCCCGATCCCCCCGGTGCCTCCGGTGACCACGACGTTCCGGCCGGCGAGTGGGCGCGTCTCGTTCATCTCGCTTCGCGTCCGGACGGTGCCTCGATCCGCGCCCGTCCGGGTGCCGTCACCTCCTCCTTCAAGGCTCCTCGCCGATCGGAGGGGAAGCAAGTCACATCGTGTCGAGGATGCCCGCCAGCTGGTCGAACGTGGTCGTGGGGTTCACGATCGCGAAGCGCGTGTTCGGGCGGCCGGCGTGCGAGCTCGGCGTCACGAACGCGCGCTGGTCGTCGAGCAGGCGCGCGGACCACGCGCCGTAGTCCTCCCGCGACCAGCCCTCGCGCTCGAACACCACGACCGACAGTTGCGGGTCGCGCACGAGCCGGAGGCCGTCGCGGGACTCGATCTCACGGGCGATGTCCTGCGCCAGCCGGATCGAGCTCGTGATCGCCGCACGATAGGCGCCGCCGCCGTACGTCGCGAGCGAGAACCACAGCGGCAGGCCGCGGGCACGTCGCGTGAGGTGCGCCGCGTAGTCCGACGGGCTCCACTCGCTCGTCTCGGTGAGGGTGTCGAGGTACTCGGCATGCTGCGTGTGCGCGCGGCGACCGGTCTCGGGGTCGCGGTAGATGAGTGCGCAGGCGTCGAACGGCGCGAACAGCCACTTGTGCGGGTCGACGATCACCGAATCGGCATGCTCCACGCCGGCGAACCGGTCGCGCGCGAGCGGCGACAGCATGGCGGCGAGCCCGTAGGCGCCGTCGACGTGCAGCCAGAAGTCGAACTCCTCCTTGAGGGCGGCGATCGAGTCCACGTCGTCGACGATGCCGAAGTTGGTCGAGCCGGCGGTGGCGACGACCGCGAAGACGGATGCCCCGTGCTCCTCGAGTGCGGCCCGCACGGCGTCGCCGCGCAGCATCCCGTCGTCGCCGGGGGCGACCGGCACGACGTCGACGTCCATCACGCGCGAGGCCGAGGCGATCGACGAGTGCGCCTCGGCGCTGCACACGACCTTCCAGCGGCCCGGGGCATCCGTGCCCGCCGTGCGCAGCACGAACCGCGCGTGCTCGCGCGCCGCGACCAGCGCCGAGAGGTTGCCGAGCGTGCCGCCCTGCACGAACACGCCGCCCGCGGTGGCCGGGAGCCCGAACTCGCCGGCGAGCCAGGCCAGCACCTCGTTCTCGGCGTAGACCGCGCCGGCCCCCTCGAGCCAGGACCCGCCGTACACCGCGCTCGCGGACACGACGAGGTCGAAGGCCGTCGCCGCCTTGGTCGGCGCGGTGGGGATGAACGACAGGTACTGCGGGTGGTCGGTGGTGATGCAGGCGGGGGCGAGCACGTGCTCGAACAGCGCGAGCGCGCGTGCGGCCCCGATGCCGGCCTCGCCGATCGCCCGACCGGCGAGGCGATCGAGTTCGAACTCCGAGACCGGCTTGTCGAGCGGAGTGTCGCGAGCGAGCATCCGTCGCCGCGAGTAGTCGAGCACGAGGTCGACGAGGTCGGTGGTCTCGGCGGAGACGGCGTGCATGCGCGTGGGGTCGGCGCCGTTCGTCGCGCGTGCCGCGGATGCGTCCTGGGCGTTCATCGATCTTCCTCTCGAGCCCGCCTGGCGGCGACGGGCCCAGAGCAGGGTCGCACACCGACCGGTTCGTCCGCAAAATCGCGCAGTGGAGTCTTCGCGGAATGCAGGTTTCATGCGTGACGAAGGAGCTCCACGCAGGAAAGTGGCCGCGATCGCCGCACGTCGTGCGCGATGCCGTTGGAGAGCGCGCTGACGAGCGCGGAATCCTCGTCGGGGAAGTCCCTGATGCCGCCTCGCCCGGCATGGAGTACACCTGAGTCGAGGAACCCTCATCGATGTGGGGTCCGATTCGGAGGGACATCATGGAACCGGACGAGGGAACGACGGCACCGACCGTCGCCGATGCGGCGCCGCCGCCGAGCGAGGCGCGCGAGGCCACGGGCTTCGACCCCGAGTTCCTCGGGGTGGCGGCGATGATGCCGCGGATGGGCGACGCGCAGGCCGCGGCATCCGTGCAGCTCGCCTACGAGCACTTCACGGTCATGCTCGACACGGTCAGGCGCTTCGCCGGGGTCACCGCGGTGAACATCGACGGGGCGCGGCTGGTGAAGGTGCCGCGCGACGATCGCTGGGTGTTCGACGAGCGCATCCCACCCGAGCTGCAGGCGGGGCCGGAGATCTACGCCGACAACGACCTCGACCGCGGGCATCTCGTGCGCCGGAACGACCCGGTCTGGGGCGAGCCGGCGGTCGCGGCGCGGGCGAACACCGACACGTTCATGTTCACCAACGCGGCCCCGCAGGCCTCGGGGTTCAACCAGTCGCGCGAGCTGTGGCTGGGCCTGGAGGACCACGTGCTCGAGCATGCGCGCGTGCACGAGCTCAAGCTCAGCGTGTTCACCGGCCCGGTGCTGACCGACGATGATCCGCCGTACCGCGGCATCCGGATCCCGTTGAAGTTCTGGAAGATCGCGGCGTGGAACACCGGTGAGGGGCTCGCGACGACGGGCTTCGTGGTCGACCAGTCGCCGCTCGTCGACGTCGACGAGCTCCCGCGGGCGCTCGGCGCACCACCGCCCCTCGGACCCTTCCGGACCTTCCAGGTGCGGATCCGCGACATCGCGGAGCTGACCGGGCTCACGATGCCCGAGCTGATCGACGCCGAGCACCTGCCTCGATCGGTCACCGGGTGGCGGCCGCTCCAGTCGACCGCGGACATCCTGGTCTGACCGACGCGTGGCGGATGCCGCGACGTCGGCGCCGCGGCATCGATCACTCCGCCCGCTCAGGGCGTCACGATATTGAAGTTCGGGTCGCCGGGGTCGAGCACGCCGAGCACATCCCCGAGCACGCTCGCGTCGCCATCGAGCTGGAGGCCCGCGTCCAGTGCCGCCGTCACGTCCTGCATCGCGAGCGGTCCGAGCGCCGACTTCGGCACCGTGAGCGTCAGCGCGACGTCGCCACGCCCGTCGCGCACGGAGCTGAGCACGCCGTTCCTCAGGGTCACGCGGTAGGTCGCGCCGTCGTGGTCGGGGAAGGTCCACCTCGTCGCGACGTCGAGGTCCCACGCCTTCGGGCCGTTCACCTGCACGGCGACGGCGTCGAAGAACAGCTCGGGAGTCAGCTGGCCGAGGATGTCGGCCGCTGCCGGGCTCGTGGGGGTGCCGAATGCGGCGCCCCGGAGCTCCATCGAGCCGGAGAGGAATGCGCTTCGCCACGTGCCGTTCTCGCTGCCGAAGCCGAGCTGCTCGAGCACGTCGGCGAGCAGCGCCCTGGCGCCCTCGTGGTCGGGCTCGGCGAACACGACATGGTCGAGCACCTGCGCCGCCCAGCGCAGGTCGCCCGCCTCGAACGAGCCGCGCGCCTTCTCGACGACGGCGTCGGCGCCGCCCATGAACTCGACGTACCGCTTTCCCGCCTCGACGGGGGTGTGCTGCCAGAGGTGCGACGGGTTGCCGTCGTACCAGCCCATGTAGCGCTGGTAGATCGCCTTCACGTTGTGGCTGATCGAGCCGTAGTAGCCGTGGGTGTGCCAGGCCGCCTCGATGGCCGGCGGGAGCTCGATCAGCTCGGCGATCTCGGTTCCCGTGTGACCCTGGTTCATCAGCCGCAGCGTCTGGTCGTGCAGGTAGGCGTAGAGGTCGCGCTGCGTCGAGAGGAACTCGACGACGCGATCGGTGCCCCAGGTGGGCCAGTGATGGGACGCGAACGCGACCTCGGCCTCGCCGCCGAACCGCTCGATGGCCTCGGTCAGGTACCCGGCCCAGGCATGCGGATCGCGCACCACGGCCCCGCGGAGCGTGAGCAGGTTGTGCAGGGTGTGCGTCGCGTTCTCCGCCATGCAGAGCGCCCTGCGGTCGGGGAAGTAGAAGTGCATCTCGGCGGGCGCCTCGGTTCCGGGCGCCATCTGGAAGACGATGCGCACGCCGTCGATCGTGAGTTCCTCGCCCGTGCGGGTGATGTACACGGTGGGCGCGATGAGCGTGACCGTGCCGGACGACGTGGACTGGCCCAGGCCGGCCCCCACGCTGCCGCGCTCACCCCGTGGGAGGGCGGCCCCGTACATGTACGCGGCGCGTCGGCCCATCGCCGTGCCGGCGTAGACGTTCTCGGAGATCGCATGCTCGAGGAATCCCTCCGGCGCGATCACCGGCACGCCCGCGTCCACCTCCTCCTGGGTGACGACGCCCTTGACGCCGCCGAAGTGGTCGATGTGCGAGTGGGTGTAGATGACGGCGACCACCGGGCGCTCGCCGCGGTGCTCCCGGTACAGCGCGAGCGCCGCCGCAGCCGGCTCGGTCGAGATGAGCGGGTCGATGACGATCACGCCGGTGTCGCCCTCGACGAACGTGATGTTCGAGAGGTCGAAGTTGCGCACCTGGTAGATGCCGTCGACCACTTCGAAGAGCCCCTGCATCGAGACCAGCTTCGACTGCCGCCAGAGGCTCGGATGCACCGTCGGAGATCCCTCGCCGCTCAGGAACCCGAACGAGTCGATGTCGTACACCACGTCGCCCGCCGCGCCTCGGATCACGCCCGGCTCGAGCGTCGCGATGCGCCCCCGCGTCGCGTCGTCGAAGTCGCGTCGGTCGTCGTACGGGAAGGCCGGATCGGCCGGTCCCCGCCGGTCGTTCCTGCTCCGCGTCGAGTCGGTCATCTGCGCATCCCCCCGTCGCGGGCGCCCGCGGCCCGCCCGGGCTCATTCTGCCCGCGGGTCGGTCCGCCGTCCACACCCCGCAGGTGAACGGATTGCGGGGTGTCGGCGGGTCGTGGTCGAGTGGGGACATGGGCTTCGACGCGCGGTTCCTGGGGGTGGCGGCACCCATGCCGCGAGTCGACGAGGCGGATGCCGCGGCCGCCGTCGAACTCGACTACGTGCACTTCACCGTGGTGCTCGATTCCGTCCGCCGCTTCGCACGGGTCACCGGCGTCAACGTCGACGGGGCGCTGCTCGTCGAGCTCGAGCGCGGCGACCGCTGGCAGTTCGACGAGCGCATCCCGGCCGACTGGCAGGCCGGCCCACTGGTGTACGCCGACAACGACCTCGACCGGGGTCACCTCGTGCGCCGGCGCGATCCGGTGTGGGGCAGCCCAGAGGTCGCCGCGCGCGCGAACGGCGACACGTTCCGGTACACGAACGCGGCACCGCAGGCGTCGGGCTTCAACCAGTCCACGGAGCTGTGGCTCGGGCTCGAAGACCACGTGCTCGAGCACGCCCGGGTGCATCGCCAGCGGCTCAGCGTCTTCACCGCACCGGTGCTCGGCGCCGGCGATCCGCCGTATCGCGGCATCCGCGTGCCCCTGCGGTTCTGGAAGATCGCGGCGTGGAGCACCGGCGCCGATTCAGACGGGGGCGGCCTGGCCGCGATCGGCTTCGTCGTCGACCAGGCGCCGCTCGTCGACACCGGCGCGGTGCGCGAGCCCGTGCCCGGGGAGGCGCCGCCACTCGGGCCGTTCCGCACGTTCCAAGTGCCCATCGCCGACATCGCCGCGCTCACGCGGCTCGCGATGCCCGAGCTCGTCGCTGCCGACCGGCTGCCGGCGACCGTCACCGCGGTGGGGTGGCGGCTCGTCGAGCAGCCCGGCGAGATCCTGCTCTAGGTCGTGGTGCCCGTCGCGGCGCCCGCTGGCGCGCCCGTCGCCGGTTCGGGAGTGCCCTCGACTCCGCCACCACCACCGGTCCGGCCGGCCGCGGCCTTCCCTGCGGCCTTGCGCGCCTTGCGCGCGGCCTTCGCCTCGGCGTCGAACTGGGCCATGATCGCCTTCGTCTCGTCGAGCTCCCCGATCATCGGACGGATCCAGCTCATCTGCGGGTTCGTGTCGACGAGCAGCAGTCGCACGAGCAGCGTCAGCGGGATCGCGAGGATGGCGCCGATCGGGCCGATCACGACCGCCCAGAACAGCACCGAGAAGAAGGTGATCGTCTGGCTGAGCGACACCGCCTTGCCGACGACGCGCGGCTGGATGATCGACTGGATGACGGCGTTGATGAGCCCGTAGACGACGATGACCGCGATCACGGTCGGCCATCCGCCCACGAGCCCGCCGAAGATGATCGGCGGGATGATCGCGAGGAAGTAGCCGACGTTCGGGATGAACGAGCAGATGAACGCCAGCAGGCCCCAGATGAACGCGCCCGGCACCTGCAGGATCACCAGGGCGATCCAGTTGACGAAGCCCTGGGCCAGGCCGAGCACGGTGGTGACCACCATGTAGCGGCGCACGTTGTGGCCATAGGCCACGAGGGAGCCCACGACGAGCGGCCGCGCAGGGTAGAGCTGGCGGAAGAGGGTGGGGATGAACCCAGCGTCCATGGCCATGAGCAGCAGCATCGTGAAGATGATCACGAGGATCGTGATCCACCCCGTGAGCCCGCCGACGATCCCGCCCAGGAAGCCGATGAGCGTGGCCGGGTCGAAGCTCGAGGCGGCCGCGCTGATCTCCGCCGAGTTGATGCCGAGCGAGGTCAGCCAGTCGGCGACGTCCTGCCCGAATGCGGCGATCTGCGGCGCGAACTGCGGGAGCAGTTCGGTGAACTGCCCGAACGCCACGATCACCGCGTAGCCGAACGTGAGCAGCAGCAGCGTCACCGCCGTGATCACCGAGCCCGTCGCGATGCCGCGCGGCACGCCGCGCTTCTCGAGCCAGATGCGCAGGGGGTGCACGCAGATGGTGAGCACGAGGGCGAAGAACACCGGGGCGAAGATCCCGGAGATCGCGGCGAGGCCGAACGCCGCGAGCGCACCGCCGCCGATGCCCATGAGGATGTACGCGTTGCGATGCTTCGACATCGTCGCGAGCGACTCCGCCTCGGCCTTCGCCTCGGCCTCCTCTTCGGCCTCGGCTGCCGCCTCCGCGGCTGCCTCGGCCGCTTCACGCGACGTCGATCGCTTCCTGGTCCACCACATGAGGACTCCGATCCGCGAACTACCCAGGGCCCGCGCTCGTGCCCACCATAGCGAGCGGATGCCGCGGACGGCATCACCTAGTTCGCGTGACTGCCCCGTCGTCGGGGGCGGCGAGCGTCAGGAACGCGCGGCCCACGTGCGGGCGCCGCATGAGCTCGGCCTCGAGCCGACGGAGCTCGCGCGCGGCATCCGCCTCGGTGCGATCGCCCACGAGGTCGACCGCCGCGACGAGGAGCACCACGCCGGGACCGATGTACTCCATGTGCAGGAAGCCGACGCGATCGACGGCCGGCGAAGCGAGGAGCTCGGCGCGCACGGTGTCGCGCGTCGCGTCGTCGACCGCCTCCCCGAGGAGGAAGACGCGGTTCCGGGCGATGAGCACCACGGCGACGACCGCCAGCAGCACGCCGACGAGCAGCGAGCCGATCGCGTCGTACACGGGGGAGCCCGTGAGCTGGTGCAAGCCGACGCCGAGGAAGGCGAGGAGGAGCCCGATGAGGGCGGCGGAATCCTCGGCGAACACGGCGCGAAGGGTCGGGTTCGAGCTGCGAGCCACATGCTCGAGCGTCGCGACGCTGCGTCGCTGCGCGTCGGCGCGCGCCTGGCGGTAGGCCCGGATGAACGAGACCCCCTCGAGCACGAACGAGATGGCCAGCACGGCGTAGGCGACGCCGTAGTCGCTCGCCGGCTCGGGGTCGACGAGCTCGGAGATGCCGTGCTGGATCGACACCACCGCGCCGGCCGTGAACAGCCCGAAGGCCGCGAACATCGACCAGATGTAGGCGTCCTTGCCGAAGCCGAGCGGATGCCGCTCGTCGGCCGGCCGCCTCGACCGCCGCTCCGCGATGACGAGCAGCACCTCGTTGCCCGTGTCGGCCCAGGAGTGCGCGGCCTCGGCGACCATCGACGCCGACCCCGTGATGACGGCCGCGAACGACTTCGCCACCGCGATCAGCGCGTTCACCGCGAGCGCGACAAGGACCGTCACCAGGCTCTCGGCCGGCTCCTCCGATCGCTCCCTCGTCCCCCGTACCGCCGCCATCGTTGGAGTCTGGCATCGGATGCCGCGTCGGTGCCACAGTTGAGAGGTGGCGGAGGTCGGGGAACTCCAGGCGGACGTGCTCGTGGTCGGCGCGGGCCCCAGCGGGCTCATGGCCGCCGTGTGCCTCGCGCGCCTCGGCGTCGACGCCATCATCGTCGACGGCAAGGACGGGCCGACCCGTGAGTCGCGGGCGCTCGCCGTGCAGGCGCGCACCATGGAGCTGTACGACCAGCTCGGGCTCGTCGACCGCGTGCTCGCCGATCGATCGCCGGCCACCACCCTCGTGCCGGGCGCCGGCCGCCGGCCGTTCGGGCGGATCGAGCTGCGGGCGATGAGCGAGGGCGTGACGCCGTACCGCGAGCTGACCGTGTTCGAGCAGAGCCGGACCGAGCGGATGCTCGTCGACGCCCTCGCCGACCTCGGGCGCGGGGTGCGCTGGGGACATCGGCTCGCCCGGCTCGAGACCGCGAGGGGAAGCGGCGACGACGCGCCATCCGTCGTCGCGACGCTCGACGCGCCCGGCGGCACGGTCACCGTGCGCGCGCGGTACTGCATCGGCGCCGACGGGGCCCACTCGCCCGTGCGGGAGGCGCTCGGGGTGCCGTTCGAGGGCGTGACGAACGCGCACACCTTCTACGTGGCGGATGCCGCGGGCGTGACCGGCCTCGTCGACGGGGCGATCAACATGCGCATCACTGCCGAGCACTTCCTGCTCGCCTTCCCGATGGGCCCCGGTCGCATGCGCCTGCTCGGGGTGGTCCGCGACCGCGACCTCGACGCGGCGGGTGAACTCCGTGAGCAGGAGGTGCGCACGATGACGCACCGCGAGTTCGGGGTCGGCTTCTCCGATGCGGACTGGTTCACGACCTACCGCCTGCACCACCGGCTCGCGAAGCGCTTCCGCGTCGGCCCGTGCTTCCTCGTCGGCGACGCGGCGCACATCCACTCCCCGGTCGGCGCGCAGGGCATGAACACGGGGCTGCAGGAGGCGCACAACCTCGCATGCGCGATCGCCGACGTGCTCGTGCGCGGCATGCCCGACCGGCGACTCGACCGGTACGAGGCCGAGCGCCGCCCGGTCGGCCGGATCCTCGTCAACACGACCGATCGCGCGTTCGCCGCCGTCACGGCCGACGGGCCGTTCGCCCGGTTCGTGCGCGGGCGCATCGTGCCGTTCCTCGGCCCGATCGTCGTGCGCGCGGTTCCCCGCGTCGCCGGTGGCGGTCGCGTGTTCGGCTACCTGTCGCAGACGCGCATCCACTACCGGATGTCGCCGCGACCCTCGTCTCGCCGCGACCCGGTGGTCGGCCGCCGCCTGCCGTGGACGGGCGACAACTTCGACGTGCTGCGGTCGTTCACGTGGCAGGTGCATGGGTACGGCGCGTACGAGCCCGAGGTGCGCACGATCGGCGAGTCGCTCGAGCTCGAGTGGCACGCGTTCCCACCCGATCCCCACCGTCGGCTCGACCCGGGCCTCGTGTACCTCGTGCGCCCCGACGGGTTCGTGGCGGCCGCGGCCCCCGCACGCGCCGTGGAGGGCGGGCCGCCGGCGTTCCGCGAGCAGCTGGCCGGATGACGAGGCGGGCACCGCGTATCGTCGAACGGTGACCGCCGCGCCGAATCCCTCGCCGACGCCCGAGCCCGACGCCGTACTGCGCCGTCGCCGGTTCACGGGTGCCGCGACGCAGCTCGGAACCGAGGTGTCGATCAACTTCGGCTCGTCGCTCGCCGGCCTGCTCATCCCGATCGTCGGATCGTTCGTGGTGGTCGCCGCGCGCCAGGTCGTGATGGTCGCGGCGCTGCTGCCCTTCTATCGGCCCAGGCGCGCCGAGCTCACCTGGCGGCGGCTGTGGCCGGCGCTCGCGCTCGGCGTCGTCCTGGCCGTGATGAACCTCGCCTTCTACGAGTCCGTGCACCTGCTCGGGCTGGGCATCGCCGCGACCATCGAGTTCCTCGGCCCGCTCGGCCTGGCGCTGGCCACGTCGCGACGCCTGCTCGACGTGGGGTGCGCGCTCGCGGCCGGCGTCGGCGTGGTGCTCCTCATCGGGCCGGGGTCGTCGGATGCCGCGGCGATCGACCCGTGGGGCGTGGCGCTCGCGCTGACGGCGGCCGCGGCATGGGCGGGCTACATCGTGCTCACACGGCGCGTCGCAGTCGGCCTGCCGGGCCTCGAGGGGCTCACCGTCGCGAGCATCGTGAGCCTGGCGCTGCTGCTGCCCTTCGCGATCGCGACGTTCGACGCGTCGGTGATCGACTGGCGGGTCGTGTGGCTGCTCCTCGGCGTCGGCGTCCTCTCGTCGGCCCTGCCATACAGCCTCGACACGTTCATCCTGCGGCGCATCACGCCGCGGCTCTACGCGATCATCACGAGCTTCGGGCCGGTGATCGCGGCGGTGTTCGGCTGGCTCGTGCTCTCCGAGACCTTCACGCCGGTCGAGGTGATCGCCATCGCCATCGTCTGCGGGGCCGCCGGCACCGCGATCGCGACCCAGCGCGACCGCCCGAAGTCCGACCTCGAGCAGACGGCAGAGGGCATGGCTTGACCTGACTCACCTGTCAGGTTCATGGACCCTTATCTGCATGGATGCACACCCACTGTGCGGGATACGCGATTGCTGCACACCCCCGCGCACGTCAGAATCGCCAGCATCGCGATCTCCCCCTATCGCGTCGCCAACTACAAGGAGGTAGTCGCCGATGGCTGTCGACAATTCGACCCAGGGCACGTCCCGCACCACCACTGAACCGCCCGGCACTCGCGTCCCCGCGGGGCTGCGGAAGGTCGTCGCCGCCTCGATGGCCGGCACGATCGTGGAGTGGTACGAGTTCTTCCTCTACGCCACCGCGGCGACCCTCGTCTTCAACGTCATCTTCTTCCCGCCGAGCGACAATCCGCTCGACAACATCATCAAGGCGTTCCTCACCTACGCGGTCGGCTTCATCGCCCGCCCGCTCGGCGGCATCGTGTTCGGGCACTTCGGCGACAAGTACGGTCGCAAGAAGCTGCTGCAGCTCGCGATCATCCTCGTCGGCGTCTCGACCTTCCTCATGGGCTGCCTGCCGACCTTCGACCAGATCGGCTACCTCGCACCCATCCTCCTCATCGTGCTGCGGTTCTTCCAGGGCTTCGCGGTGGGCGGCGAGTGGGGCGGCGCAGTCCTCCTCGTCGCGGAGCACTCGCCCGACAAGCAGCGCGGATTCTGGGCGAGCTGGCCGCAGGCGGCCGTGCCCGCGGGCAACCTGCTCGCCACGGTCGTGCTGCTCACGCTGTCGCGCACGCTCACCGAGGAGCAGTTCCTCGCCTGGGGCTGGCGCATCGGCTTCTGGCTCTCGGTCGTGATCGTGGCGGTGGGCTACTACATCCGCACGAAGGTCACCGACGCGCCCATCTTCCTCGAGGCGCAGAAGGAGGTCGAGGCGGCGAAGAAGACGAACTACGGCGTCATCGAGGTGCTGAAGCGCTACCCGCGCGGCGTCTTCACGGCGATGGGCCTCCGCTTCGGCGAGAACATCATGTACTACCTCGTCGTGACGTTCTCGATCACCTACATGTCGGCGCACCTCGGCATGATCACGTCGACGATCCTGACGCTCATCCTCATCGCCCACGTCGTGCACTTCGCGGTGATCCCGATCGTCGGGCGCTTCAGCGACCGGCTCGGGCGCAAGCCCGTGTATGCGGCCGGCGCGATCCTCGCCGCCGTCTGGGGCTTCGTCGCGTTCCCGCTCTTCGACACGCAGAACGACTGGCTGATCGTCGGCGTCCTCATCCTCGGCCTCGTCATCCACGCGCTGATGTACGCCAGCCAGCCGGCGATCATGGCCGAGATGTTCCCGACCCGGATGCGCTACTCGGGAGTCTCGCTCGGCTACCAGGTCACGTCGATCGTCGCCGGCTCGCTGGCGCCGATCATCGCGACCATGCTGCTCTCCACCTACGGCAGCTGGGTGCCGGTCGCGATCTACCTCGCGCTCGCCGCGGGCGTCACGCTCATCGCCGTCATCGCCCTGCGCGAGACGGTGGGCATCTCGCTCCGCTCGATCGACGACGCGGACCGCGAGAAGCTCGCCGAGGAGGCGAAGGTCTAGGCCTCGAGCGGATGCCGCGGACGGCGGGCTCCTCACGAGCCGGCCGTGCCGCGGCATCCGTACGCCATCGCCCGCCCGCGACGCCACCCGGAGGTACCGCATGACCGCCACCGCCACCGCCACGACCACTGCCACCCGCACGATCACCGGAGCCGTGCTCGAGGAGCTCGGGCGGCGGCGACCCTTCGCCGCGTCGCGGCCGATCGCGATCGGCGAGCTCGAGCTCGACCCGCCGGGCGCCGACGAGCTGCTCGTGCGCATCGAGGCGGCGGGTGTCTGCCACTCCGACCTGTCGGTGGTCGACGGCAACCGGCCGCGGCCCGTGCCGATGCTGTTGGGCCACGAGGCGGCGGGCATCGTCGAGTCGGTCGGCGCCACGGCATCCGCTGCGGGCTTCGCCGTCGGCGACCGGGTCGTGACGGCGTTCCTACCGCGGTGCGGGGAGTGCGACGGATGCCGCACCGACGGCGTCATGCCCTGCGCGCCGGGGACGGCGGCGAACACCGCCGGCACGCTCTTCGACGGCGCCATCCGCCTCCACCGCGACGGACGACCCGTGCACCACCACCTCGGCGTCTCGGGGTTCGCCACGCACGCGGTGGTGGATCGACGCTCGGCGGTGGTGGTCGGCGCCGACGTGCCGCCCGACGTCGCGGCCGTGCTCGGGTGCGCGGTGCTCACGGGCGGCGGTGCGGTCGTGAACGCGGGCGCCGTGCGTCCCGGTGAGGACGTCGTCGTCGTGGGCCTCGGCGGGGTCGGCATGGCGGCGCTCATCACCGCCGTGTCGCTCGGCCATGGACGCGTGATCGGCGTCGATGCGGTGCCGTCGAAGCTCGACCGGGCACGCGAGCTCGGGGCGACCGCGGCGTTCACGCCCGACGAGGCGATCGCCGGGGGACTCACGGTGCCGCTCGTGGTGGAGGCGGCGGGGCATCCGCGCGCCTTCGAGACGGCCTTCGCGCTGACCGCGCCCGGTGGGCGCACGGTGACCGTCGGCCTGCCGTCGGCGGCGGCGCGGGTGGAGCTCTCGCCGCTCACGATCACCGCCGAGGCACGAACGATCGTCGGCAGCTACCTCGGCTCGGCGGTGCCGTCGCGGGACATCCCGCGGTACGCCGAGCTGTGGCGGCAGGGCCGCCTGCCCGTCGAGGGACTGATCTCGTCGCACATCGCGCTCGACCAGGTCAACGACGCGATGGACACGCTCGCGGCCGGCGCGGCCATCCGGCAGGTCATCCGGTTCTGAGCGGATGCCGCCGGGCCGCGGCATCCGTTGCCGGGCGGATGCCGCGAACGTATCGTGGAATCGCGGGGCCCTGCCGGGGCGACCGCACCGAGCGCACTCCGCGTCGATGAAGTCGGGAGGGGCCATGGCGACCATCGCCTGGATCGGTCTGGGGCACATGGGCGGCCCGATGTCGGGCAACCTCGTCGCCGCCGGACACGAGGTGCGGGGCGTCGACCCCGACCCGGCGTGCCGCGCGGCCGCCGCGGCCCGCGGGGTGCGGGTCGTCGACACGATCGCCGAGGCCGTGGTGGACGCGGACGCGGTGTTCACCTCGCTGCCTCGAGGCGAGCACGTGCGCGAGGTGCTCGGCGGCGCGGGTGGCGTGTGGGCGACGGCGCCGACCACGGCGCTGCTGCTGGACACGTCGACGGTCGACGTCGAGACATCGCGGTTCTGCCACGAGACGTCGGCCGAGCGCGGCTTCCGGTTCGTGGACTCGCCCGTGTCGGGCGGAATCGCCGGCGCGACCGCCGGCACGCTCACGTTCATGCTCGGCGGCGAGGATGACGCGGTGGCGGAGGCGGCCTCGCTCGTAGAGCCGATGGCGGGTCACGTGTTCATGGTCGGCGGCCCCACGATGGGCATCGCCGCGAAGCTCGCCAACAACCTCATGCTCTTCGTCTCGCTCCTCGGCCTCGCGGAGGGGTCGCAGCTGGCCGCCGAGCTCGGCCTCGATGCCGAGACCTTCTTCAGGGTGGCTTCGGTCTCGTCGGGCGACTCGTGGCCGCTGCGCACCTGGTACCCGGCGCCCGGCGTGGTGGCGACCAGCCCGGCGAACCGCAACTTCGACGCCACCTTCACCACGGTGCTCGCCGAGAAGGACCTCTCGTTCGCGCTCGCGGCGGGGGAGCAGGCCGGACTCCACCTCCCGGCCGCTGGCATCGCACTCGACCAGTTCGAGCGCCTCATCGCCGAGGGGTACGGGGGCAAGGACTGCAGCCTGATCGTGAAGTACGCATCGGCCGACGGCCGCGTCGAGGGCTTCGATCCCGATGCCTGACGCCGGCGAGCCTGCCGCCACCGGGACGACGGATGCCACACCGCCGCCGCATCGCCGTCACGTGTGGTGGTGGGTGATCGGCGGTGTGCTCGCGGTCGGCGCGGTGATCGCCGCGCTGGTGTTCCAGCCCTGGCTGCTCTTCATCGACGTGCGGGTCGACGACGAGATCCCGGTCGCGTCCGCGGCGCCCACGGCGGCGCCCGCGCGTGAGCCCACGGCCGGGTCCTCGTCGCCGCCGTCGGCGCGCGACACGGCGATGCCGGCGCCGTCGCCGCCGCCCGCAGCGCCCGTCGAACTGTCGCACGGCACGCTCATCAGCCACGAGCACGAGACCTCGGGAACCGTGCGGGTGATCCAGCTGCCCGACGGCTCACGGCAGCTCGCGATCGAGGACCTCGAGACGACGAACGGTCCCGACGTGCACGTGTGGCTGAGCGCCGGTCCCGTCGTCGAGGGCTTCGACGGCTGGTTCACGGCGGGCGGCCATCCGTACGTCGACCTGGGGATGATCAAGGGCAACCAGGGCGACCAGCTCTACGACATCCCGACCGGCGTCGACCTCGCGGCGTATCCGACGGTCGACCTCTGGTGCGTGCAGTTCGCGGTGTCCTTCGGCGCCGCGGCGATGACGCCGAGCTGAGCCGCGTCAGCCGCGCTGCACCGCGGCGATGACCTCGGTGAGCCGGTCGCGCAGCAGGGCGAGCTCCTCGAGGCTCATGCCCAGCCGGTCGACGACCTGGGGCGGGATTCCGAGCGCGCGCTCGCGAAGGGCGCGTCCGGCATCCGTCAGCGCGACGTCGAGGGCCCGCTCATCGCGAACGCTGCGCTCCCGAGTCACGTATCCCTGCGCCTCGAGCCGCTTCAGCAGCGGGGACAGCGTCGCGGGCTCGAGCTGCAGCGCCTCGCCGAGGTCGCGGACCGTGCGCGGGCTGCGACCCCAGAGCGCCAGCATCACGAGGTACTGCGGATGCGTGAGGCCCAGCGGCTCGAGGATCGGGCGGTACACGCCGATCACGCCCCGCGCGGCGACCGCGAGTGCGAAGCACACCTGGTTCTCGAGGGCGAGCAGGTCGTCGTCGGTCGCGATGGCCGTGTCTGGGAGTGCTCCATCGGTGACGTCGACGGATGTCGCGCCCGCCCCGGCGTGGCGTTCGACCACGACGGGCTCGTCGCGGGTGGGTCGTCGGTCCATGGCTCCAGTATGCGGTGTGTCCAAATAGTTAGTACACTAATGAGTATGACACGACGTACTCGCGGCGAGCGGACCGGCCCGCGCGGCTACGCCGGCTTCATCGAGCGGCTCAACGCGCGCCTGCTGCCGTACATCGGCCCGCCTCCGCTCGGCCCCTACGACGAGGAGCCGACGCCCGCCCGGCCCGCCGCGTGCCCGCTGTGCGGCGCCCCCATGTCCGAGCACGTCATCGACCGCTCGGGGGAGCGCACGCAGCTGCACTGCCCGTAGGGCCGTTTGCACGTCCGAAGGCTCCTGCGACGACGACGCCGAGATCGCAGTGGCAGGGCGACGCTTCGTGTGCGGTTGTGCGGTTGTGCGGTTGTGCGGTTGTGCGGTTGTGCGGTTGTGCGGGTGTGCGGTTGTGCGGGTGTGCGGCTGTGCGGTTGTGCGGCTGTGCGGCTGTGCGGGTGTGCGGGTGTGCGGTTGTGCGGTCATCACGCGCCGGAAACGATCTGCCGCAGGATGCGCGACGGTGCCGAAGTGCGAAGTTCTGCGGGTCCGAAGTACCGAGTACCGAAGGGCCGAAGTACCGAGGGTCTCGGATCGCGGGTCGCGGGTCGCGGGTCGCGGGTCGCGGGTCGCGGGTCTCGGGTCTCGGATCTCGGATCTCGGAGTGTCGGAGTGTCGGAGTGTCGAAGTGTCGAAGTTCCGGAGTCTCGAAGTTCCGGAGTCTCGAATTTCCGGAGTCTCGGAGTTCCGGACCATCGAAGTCCCGGCCCCAAACCGGATCACCGAACCCCAGATGGAACCATCGAACCCTCCATCAATCGATCAACCGATCAACCGAACAACCGATCAAACCATCGCCGAGGAGCCGAAGCCGGTGGGCCGGCGGCAACGGGGTTCGCGGTGGTCAGCCGCCGAGGAGCCGAAGCCGGTGCGCCGACGGCAACGGGGTTCGCGGCAGTCAGCCGGCGCGGAGCGCGATGCGCCGCAGCACCCAGCGCTCGTACTCCGCCCACGGGTCGTCGACCCCGGCCGCGAGCTCGGCGACGTGGTCGAGCAGGGCGTCGTGCACCGCGAACCACTCCGTGCCGGCGAAGCGGTGCGCCGCGAATTGCGCGTGCCGGCGCTGCTCGAGCGCCCGCCCGCCGCGCTCGAAGGCGAGCACCTCGTCGTGCGGCAGCGTGGCGAGTCGCATCCGCGGATTGACCGACGTGCCGATCTTGATCTGGTCGCGCCAGCGGATGTAGTAGACGACCTCGACGCGTGGGCGGTCGAGCTCGTCGTCGGGCACGTCGCCGACCCGCCACTCGCATTCGGCGCAGATCCATCCGGACGGGTACCGCACGCCGACCTGCGAACCGCAGGCGCGGCACGGCGAGGGCAACAGGTCGGTAGCGCCCACGTCCCGGGTCACCCAGTCGTGCGCCTCGAGGAGGTGCTCCCGGCACAGGCCGAGCGGCGCCCGGGGCTCGATCGGCCGTCCGCACATGCGCCCGTCGGGGGCCACCACGCAGCACCCCGACGCGGCACTCGCTCGGGGCCGCCCCGCGGCATCCGCTGCCCTCATGAACGCAGGCTACGCACGACCGCCGACACCCGATCGTCGCCGACGAGCCCGGGGTAGGCTCGTTCTCCGACCCCGCCGACCCGCGGCGGACACGGGCGCTCGGAGGTGCGCGGACCATGGCCCCCTGGTGGCGACGCAAGCGCAAGCGGTTCACGCCGTTCGACCGCGCCGCCCTGCCCGAGGTGGAGCCGCTCACGTTCGAGGAGTCCTACGCCGAGGGGTTGCTCGTCTCCGAGGCGGCGGGCCGCATGGCGCTCAAGAACCGCATCATCGTGATGGCGCTGCGCGGCGAGGAGCCGTTCGACGCGACGCGCGCCGCGGCGGCCGCCCGGGAGGTGCTGCACGAGCTCGTGCGCGAGATGGACGAGGTCGCCGAGTGGTCGGCGGCGGAGCGCGAGTCCGCGAACCAGCGCGAGGGGCGCTCCGCGCATCAGCACGACTACCACCGCGCGGATGCCTGGAACCTCCGCCTGCGCGAACGGGTGAACGCGGCCGTGGCCGCCCGCCTCACCGAGCTGCGCAGCGACGACGCCTACCTCGCCGACTTCGCCGAGCGGGCGCGGCAGGAGGCATGGGCGGAGATCGCCGGCGAGATCGACCAGCGCCTCGCCCGAGAGTGGCCTCAGATCGAGGTCGACGAGGCGTACGAGCGTGAACGGGACGACCGCATGCGCGGGCTCGAGCTGGCCCTCGAACGAGAGGTGGCCGACGCCCGCCGCCGTCGCGAGACGCTCGACGAGCTCGACGACTCGTTCGGCGCCTGGTCAGGCTGACGCGGCGGCCGGCTGACGCGGGACGGGCTGACGCGGACCGGGCTGACGCGGATCCGGGAGTCGCCAGGCGCGGGTCGGGCCCTCGTCAGGCGAGCGTCACCGTCAAGCCTGCGAGCAACTCGTCGACATGGGTTCGGATCTCGTCGCGAACACGACGCACCTCGTCGAGCGAGAGGAGCTCGGGGTCGTCGAGCTGCCAGTCGAGGTACCGCTTGCCCGGATACACGGGGCAGGCATCGCCGCATCCCATGGTCACCACGACGTCGGCCGCGCGCACGACGTCGTCGGTGAGCGGCTTGGGGAACTCGCGGCTCGCGTCGAGCCCGATCTCCCGAAGCGCCACGACGACGGCCGGGTTCAGGTCGCCGGCCGGTGTCGAGCCTGCGGAGCGGACATGCACGCGATCGCCCGCGAGGTCGTGCATGAGCACGGCGGCCATCTGGGATCGTCCGGCGTTCTGCTCGCACACGAAGAGCACCTCGGGCACGTCATGCGCGATCGCGCCCTCGACTTGGGCCAAGGCCGCCAGCCGGTCCCCGGCGAAGCGTGCGACGCGGTTGGCGAGGTGCGCCTTGACGGTCGCGGTGCGCAGCAGTGCCGTGTACGACTCGAGGACGTACCGCTCGACGGTCTCGGCGCTGAAGGTGCCGGCGAAGCGATGGGTGAGCTCCACTGCGAGCTCGTGAAGGTATCGCTCGGGGTACGCGAGCCCGGGCAGGCCGCGCCGGCCGGCGATGTCGAGATCCGTCACGGCTACGCCGCCGGCACGAGCTCGGCGACGAGCGACTCGACTCGCGCACGGATGTCGTCGCGCACCCGGCGCACGGTCTCGAGGTCCTTCCCGGCCGGGTCCTCGAGCTCCCAGTCCTCGTAGCGCTTGCCCGGGAAGATCGGGCACGCGTCGCCGCAGCCCATCGTGATCACCACGTCGGACTCGCGCACGGCCTCCACCGTGAGCACCTTGGGAGTGTTCCCCGCGATGTCGATGCCCTCCTCGGCCATCGCCTCGATCGCGACCGGGTTGATCCGGTCCTTCGGCTCGGAACCGGCCGACAGCACCTCGACGCGCTCGCCGGCGAGCTCGCGCAGGAACCCGGCGGCCATCTGCGACCGGCCCGCGTTGTGCACGCAGACGAACAACACGGTGGGCTTCTCGGACATCGGTCCCTCGCTTCCGGTCACACCAAAAGCATAGACCGCCATCTATCGATACGCCAGCCGCAGCACGGACGCCGTGCGCGTGTTCACGCCGCGTTCACCGCGAGGTCGTCGATCAGGGTGCGCACGCGCCCCTCGATGTCGTCGCGGATCTCACGCACGCGGGCGAGCGGAAGCTCGGCGGGGTCGTCGAGCTCCCAGTCGAGGTAGCGACGGCCCGGATACACGGGGCAGGCGTCGCCGCAGCCCATCGTGACCACCACGTCGGCCGCACGCACCACCTCGTCGGTGAGCGGCTTCGGGAACTCCCCGCCGAGCGGCACGCCCACCTCGTCGAGGGCGGCGACGATCGTGGATCGCACCTCGCTCGCCGGGGCCGATCCCGCGGTGTGCACGCGAACACGGTCGCCCGCGAGCTGCCGCAGCAGTGCCGCTGCCAACTGCGAGCGTCCCGAGTTCTGCACGCAGACGAACAGCACCTCGGGGCGCACGCCACGGTGGGGTGCCTGCTCGCTCGCGAGCGCCTCGAGCCGTTCGGCCGCGAACGCGGCGGTGCGCGAGGGCACGTAGCGGGTGAGCCCCGACCGTTCCACGAGCAGGTCGTGGCTCTCGCGCACGTACCGACCCACGGTCTCGGGCGAGAACACGCCCTCGAAGCGGTCGGCGAGGTCGGATGCCACGCGCGCGAGCACCTCGGCCGAGGCGTGCGCCGCGGCATCCGTCTGCAGCACGTCCCGCACGCGATCGGCGGCCGCCGGCGCGATCGAGTACCAGGCGAGGCGGCCCTCTGGCGCGCGGTCGAGCACGCCCGCGTCGTGCAGGGCCTTCACGTGGTGGCTCACGGTCGGCTGGGTGAGGCCGAGCTCCGTGGCGAGGCGCCCGACCAGAGCGCGGCCGTCGGGGCTCTCCTGGATGAGCCCGAGGATGCGCATCCTGGTCGGGTCGGTGAGCAGGCGGAAGTCGCGCGCCGCCCCGTTCGCACTCATAGGCGGAAGTCTATGCGTCGTGCGGGACGTGGCGTCCGACACACTGGAGGCATGACCGCGCACTGGAGTCCGCTCGCCGTCGTCTACCTGCTGCTCTCGATCGGCGGCCTGATCGGCACGTGGTGGTTCAACGGCCTGGCGATCATCGGCATGCGCGACTTCATCGGCGATCTCGTGACGAGCGGACCGGCGGTCTCGTCGATCACGGTCGACCTGTTGGTCGCGGCGGTCGCGGGCAGCATCTTCATCATCGTCGAGGCACGCCGCCTCGGCATGCGCTTCGGCTGGCTCTACGTCGTGGCGTCGGCGCTCACGGCGTTCGCGTTCACGTTCCCGCTGTTCCTCGCCATGCGGCAGCGCCGCCTCAACATGCGCGAGGCCGCACGGCGGGCACGCTTCGCGGCGCGGGCCGCGGCCGCGGCGGAGCGGCATCGAGCCGGCGGCTCGCCGGATGCCTCCGACGGGCCGCCGCCCTCGGTCGCCTAGCCGCAGCAGCTCCCGCCCACGGAGCCCGAGCCCGCAGGCGCGGCATCCGTGGAGCACACGCCCGTCGCGGGGAGCACGAGCTCGACGTTGCGCGCCGACGCGGCGTCGCCCGCGAGCCATGCGGAGATCGACCGCACCTGCTCGTAGCCCGTGGCGAGCAGGAACGTCGGCGCCCGGCCGTAGCTTTTCATGCCCACGATGAAGAAGTCCCGCTCGGGCTGCGTGAGCTCGGCGAACCCGTGCGGCTCGACGGTGCCGCAGCTGTGCACATTGGGATCGATGAGCGGTGCCAGCCGCTTCGGCGCCTCGACGATGTCATCGAGCTCGAGGCGGATCTCGCGGAGCATCTCGAGGTCCGGCCGGAACCCGGTGGCGTTCACGATGCGATCGGCCTCGATCGTCTCGAGCCCGTCGCCGCGCCGCCCCGTGATGCGCACGGATGCCGCGCCGCCGGCATCGCCCTCCACCCGACCGAGCCGCACGATCTCGAACCGGTCGACGAGCTCGATGCGGCCCTCCGCCACGAGGGCGTCGACGCGTGCCCCGATCGACGCCCGCGCCGGCAGTTCGTCGTCGGGCGCCGTCGTGACGCGCGCCGCGGAGGCGTTGCGGATGACCCAGGTGACGCGCGTGCCGGGCTCCGACTCGGCGAGGGCGGCGAGGTTCAGCAGCGTGTTGGCCGCCGAGTGGCCGGCGCCCACGACCACCGTGCGACGCCGGGCGAAGGCATCGCGCTCGCGGCCGAGGACGTCGGGCAGTGCGTGGCCGACGAGGTCGGCGACCTCGGGCAGCCCGAGCGGGTCGAGCCCCGAGGAGCCGAGCCGGTTCGGCGTGCGGTACGTGCCCGACGCGTCGATCACCGCGCGGGCGGTGAGCTCCTCGACGCCGTCGGCCGTGCTCACCCGGAGAAGGAACGGCGCCTGCGCCCGGCCGGCCGTGCGCGTGCGGTCCATCCCCTCGCGGGTGACGTCGGTGACGGCGACGCCGAATCGGATTCGCGACGCGATCGCCGGCAGCGCGGCGAGCGGTCGCAGGAAGGCCTCGACGAGCTCGGCACCGGTCGGCAGTGAGTCGGCGGGCGGCTCGACCCAGCCCGTCTCGGCGAGCAGGCGACGGGAGACCGGGTCGACGAGGTGCTTCCACGGCGAGAACAGCCGGATGTGCCCCCACTGCTCCACGCTCGCGCCGACGCGGTCGCCCGCTTCGAGCACCACGAAGTCGAGGCCGCGGTCGGCGAGGTTGGCGGCGGCCGCCAACCCGATCGGGCCGGCGCCGATGATCGCGACGGGCAGGCCCTGCAGGCGGGAGGCGAGCTGCCGGGGAGGGGTGAGGTCGAGGAGGGTCATCCGTGATCCTTCGTGTATTGACGTTTGTCGATATTCTGAGTGTGGCGACTATATCGATGATTGTCAATATTCAGGTAGGCTGGTTCCGTGACCCTGACCGACCTGACGCTCGTGACTCGCGACGAGGCATCCGCCACGCTCGTCTCGGTGCCGTCGACGGATGCCGCGTGCTGCGCACCGCTCACCCGCGAGACCATCACCGCGGCCGACGCCGAGGTGTTCTCCCGGCGGCTCAAGGCGCTCGCCGACCCCGTGCGACTGCGGCTCGTATCGATCGTCGCGGCCTCCGAGGGGCAGGAGGCGTGCGTCTGCGACCTCATCGAGCCGGTCGGCCTCAGCCAGCCGACCGTCTCGCACCACCTGAAGATCCTTACCGAGGCCGGATTCCTCTCGCGCTCGAAGCGCGGCACTTGGGCGTACTACCGGTTGGTGCCCGGCGCACTCGACGCCGTCGCGGCGCCGCTCCGCTCGGTCTGACCATCGGGCCGCGCTCGGCGCCGCGCTAGCGTTGGAGCCATGGAGCGACGCCGCGTGGACTGGGCAGCGGGCAGCTGGACGAGGGAGCCCGCCACCTCCCGCCTCGACGGCGACGACCTCGTGGTCGGGGCATCCGCGGGGAGCGACTGGTGGCGCACGACCCACTACGGGTTCGTCCACGACGACGGCCACGCGCTGCTCGTGGACTGGCCTGCCGCCTCCGCGGTCGAGGCGACCTTCGACGCGTCGAGCCTCACCGGGCTCTACGATCAGGCGGGCCTGCTGCTGTGGATCGGGCCGGACCACTGGATCAAGACCGGCCTCGAGGTCTCCGACGGCGTGCTGCACCTCGGCGCCGTGGTCACGGACGGGGTCTCGGACTGGTCGCTGGCGCCCGTGCCGGAGTGGGCGGGGAAGCTCGTGACGATTCGCGCCAGCCGCGGCGGCGAGGCGGGCGACTCGGTGACGATGCGCGCACGCACCGCCACGAGCGGATGGCGCACGCTGCGCGTCGCCCCGTTCACGGCGGGCGCTGCGTCGGCCGGGCCGATGGTGTGCGCACCCATGCGCGCCGACCTCGAGGTGCGCTTCACCGGCTGGGAGCTCGCGCCGGCCGACGCCGACCTGCACGAGGATCCGCCGATCGCGTGACGCCCCCGCTCAGCCAGCCGGCGTGATGTTGTGGTTCTGCCGGAATGCATTGTTCGGGTCGAGCTCGGCCTTGATGCGCCGCAGCCGCTCGAGCGTGGCCGGCGGGTACATCGACGCGATGACCTCCTCGCCGCGCTCCATCGCGAAGTTGCCGTACGTGCCGGTCGTGAAGGCGAGTGCGGCGTCGCTGCCGGCCTTGGCGGCCGCGATCTGCTCGGGCCCGGCGTCGGGCGGCAGCACGCCGTTCACGATGAGCAGCGCCTCGGCGTCGCGGTGGGCGATCGCGGTCGCGTCGGGTGCGACCCGGCCGAACGCGCCGCGGAGGCCGCGGAGCAGGACCATCGTCGGCACGTCGCGGTCGTATGCCCGCGCGATCGCGTCGAGGGCCTCGTCGGAGAGGTCGGGCACGAACCCGTTGCCGCCGACGAACAGGAACGGCGGCCGGCCGGGCGGAGCGTCTTCGAGCAGGTCGCCGTAGGCGACCGGCGCGAGGGAGACCTCGGTGACCGAGGGCAGCAACAGCAGCGGTTCGAGCAGCTCGCGCAGCCGCTGCTCGCCGCCCTGCAGGGCGACGGCGAGCTGCGGGCCGGCGGGCATCTCGGGTGCGAACGGCGGCATGACGATGAGGGTGGAGTTGAGCTCGTCGGGGCCCGCGCGCATGACGTCGCGCCAAGCCCGCAGCACCGCCGGCACGTCGGACTGGTCGTAGTGCACGTGCCCGCCGACCAGGCCATCGCCCGGCACCGCCTGGAACACGAACCGGGTCACGACGCCGAAGTTGCCGCCGCCGCCCCGCAGGGCCCAGAACACGTCGGGATGGTGCTCGGCATCGACCGTGAGCACCTCGCCCGCCGCGGTGACGAGCTCGACCTCGCGGAGGGCGTCGACGGTGAGGCCCTGCTGGCGCACGAACCAGCCGATGCCGCCGCCGAGGGCGAGGCCGCCGACGCCCACGTCGCGGGTGTCGCCCGAGCTGATCGCCAGCCCGCGAGGGGCCAGGACGGCGGCCACGTCGGCCCATCGCGCGCCGCCTCCGACGCTGACGAGTCCGTCGGCGCGGACCTCGACCGACGACAGCTCGGCGAGGTCGACCACGAGTCCGTCGTCGACGGGCATGAGGCCGTGTCCGCCGCTGCGGACGGCGATGGCGAGGCCGGATGCCGCGGCGAGGCCGACGGCCGTCGCGACCTCGGCCGCGGTGCGCGGGCGCACGACGACCTCGGGTTCTCCGACGCCCGCGAAGACCGCGGCGCCGGCGTCGTATTCGGTGGTGCCGGGTCCGTGAGCCCGGCCGGGAACGCGTTCACTCAGCTCTGAGAGGATCGACATCCCGCCAGTCTGGCAGCGGCCGCCGACACACGGGAAGGTCGCTCGCTGCCCGCGAACACCGACTTCCTGCCACGGCGCCGAGGCCGCGGCATCCGCCCCGCGCCTACTCGCCCGAGGGGTGCGCCTTCGCCCGATCGATCACCCACGCGTAGGCGAACGCACGCTCGCGCCACGCCGAGTAGCGCCCCGAGACGCCGCCGTGTCCGGCCGCCATCTCGGTCTTCAGCAGCGGGTCGGCCCCGGCGTCGCGCAGGCGGGCCACCCACTTCGCCGGCTCGACGTAGAGCACGCGCGTGTCGTTCAGCGAGGTCACCGCGAGGATCGGCGGGTAGTGGTTCGCGTGCACGTTCTCGTACGGCGAGTACGACTTCATGTACGCGTAGACCTCGGCGTCGTCGAGCGGGTTGCCCCACTCGTCCCACTCGATCACGGTCAACGGCAGCGACGGGTCGAGGATCGACGTGAGCGGATCGACGAACGGCACCTCGGCGAGGATCCCCGAGAAGAATCGCGGCGCCATGTTGGCCACGGCGCCCATCAGCAGACCGCCGGCGCTGCCGCCCTGGGCGACGAGCCGGTCGGGCGCGGTGACGTCCTCGTCGATGAGGTGGCGGGCCACCGCGACGAAGTCGGTGAACGTGTTGCGCTTCTCGAGCTTCTTGCCGTGCTCGTACCAGAGGCGCCCCATCTCACCTCCGCCGCGCACGTGGGCGACGGCGAAGATCATGCCCCGGTCGAGGAGCGACAGGCGGGGGATCCCGAACGCGGGGTCGATCGCGTGCTCGTACGAGCCGTAGCCGTAGAGCAGGGTCGGCGCGGGCGTGCCGAGGTCGACGAGGTCGTGCCGGTACACGAGCGAGATCGGGATGCGCGTGCCGTCGTCGGCGGCCGCCCACTCGCGGCGCTGCGCGTAGCGAGTGGCGTCGTAGTCGCCGAGCACGGGCTGGCGCTTGCGCAGCTTCCGCTCGCCGGTCGCGACCACCACGTCGTACACGGTCGACGGCGTGACGAAGCTCGAGTACCCGATCCGCAGGGTCGGCTGCGTCCAGTCGGGGTTGCCGCCGACGCCCACCGAGAACAGCGCCTCGTCGAACGGCAGCTCATGCAGGGTGTCGTCGGGCGTGGCACCCTCGGGGATGCCGGCCGCCGGCACCTTCGCGATCGCCACCCGGGGCAGGCCCTCGCGGCGGTACTCGACGGCGACGAAGTCGCGGAACGCGTCGACGCCCTCGAGGCGCACGTCGGGGTTGTGCGGCAGCAGCATCCGTCGCGGTCCCCGGGGCTCGGATGCCGCGACGCTCACGAGCTCGAAGTTCACCGCGCCGTCGTTGTGCACGATCAGCAGCCGATCCCTGCCGCCGGCCACCACGTGCTCGACGTCGTACTCGACGCCCTCCTTGCGCGGCCACACCACGGTGAACTCACCCTCGGGCCGGTCGGCGTCGAGCAGCCAGGTCTCGCTCGTGACGTTGGAGCCGGCCTCGATCATGAGGAACCTGCGGCTGCGGGTGAGGCCCACGCCGAGCCAGAACCGCTCGTCGGGCTCGTGGAACACCGAGACGTCGTCGGCGGTCGGCGTGCCGACCTCGTGGCGCCAGATCGTGTCGGGGCGCCACGACTCGTCGACGGTCGCATAGAAGAGATACCGCCCGGTCGGGTCGAACACGGCGCCGGCCGCGGTGCCCTCGATGACGTCGTCGTAGGCCCGGCCGGTGTCGTCGATCGCGCGGAGCCGGATCGTGTAGCGCTCGTCTCCCTCGACGTCGGTGGCGTAGAGCATCGTCGACCCGTCGGCGGTCACGTCGAAGCTGCCGAGCGAGTAGAACTCGTGGCCCTCGGCCTCGAGGTTGTCGTCGAGCAGCACCTGTTCGCCCGAAATCGCGGCGGGCGAGGCATCCGCGGACCCGCGTGCGGATGCCTCGGGCAGCACCGGCGGCTCCCAGTCGTCGGGGCCCGCGATCGGTGCGCGGCAGTGGATGCCGTACTGCAGGCCCTCGACCGTGCGCGAGTAGTACCACCAGTCGCCCTCGCGGCTCGGCACGCTGAGGTCGGTCTCCTTGGTGCGCGCCCGGATCTCCTCGAAGAGCTGCTCCTGCAGGATCGCGAGATGCTCGGTCCTCGCCTTCGTGTAGGCGTTCTCCTCGTGGAGGTGTGCGACGACCGCCGGGTCGTCCTTCGCACGGAGCCACTCGTACTCGTCGACCACCACGTCGCCGTGATGCTCGCGCTCGATCGGTCGCTTCTCGGTCTTGGGAGGAGTGAGCACGATCTCCACGCTACGCCCTCGACCGCGGGGGATGAGCCCGGGAGCGGCGCGACGAGTGCGACGTCCCGCGACGGAGACGGGCATCCGTTTCGCTTTGGGCGAAGTGGTTAGGTTAGCCTTAGCTCAATCCACCCACCGGTCCCGGGAGACGCGTGTGCTCGCCAACTACCTGATCGGCCTCCGAGAAGGCCTCGAAGCCGGCCTCATCGTCGGCATCCTCGTCGCCTACCTCGGCAAGCTCGGGCGTCGCGACCTGCTCGGACGGCTCTGGGTGGGCATCGGCATCGCCGTCGCCGTCTCACTGGGCGTCGGCGCGCTCCTCACGTGGGGACCGTACGCGCTCACCTTCCAGGCGCAGGAGGTGCTGGGCGGCGCGCTCTCGCTCGTGGCCGTCGCCATGGTGACCTGGATGATCTTCTGGATGGGCACCCACGGCGCGGGCCTGTCGAAGGAGCTCCGCGGCCAGGTGGATGCCGCGATCGACCGCTCCTGGATCGCGATCGTCGTGCTCGGCGCGCTGTCGGTGGGTCGCGAGGGCATCGAGACGGCGCTCTTCGTGTGGGCGAACGTCGCCGGCGGCAGCGACCCGGTGCTCGGCACCGTCGGCGCCGTGCTCGGCATCCTCACCGCGGTCGTCATCTCGTGGGGCATCTCCCGCGGGCTCGTGCGCTTCAACCTCTCGGTCTTCTTCACGTGGACCGGGCTGTTCCTCATCCTCGTGGCCGCGGGCGTGCTCGCCTACGGCATCGGCGACCTGCAGGAGGCATCTGTGATCCCCGGCTGGGGCACCCACGCATACAGCCTCACTGGCGTCGTCCCGCCCGGCAGCTGGATCGACACGGTGCTCGGCGGCATCTTCAACTTCACGCCCGAGCCGACGTGGGCCCAGGTGATCGGGTGGCTCGCCTACGTCATCGTGACGGTCGCGCTCTACCTGCGGCTGCTGCAGCGGCGGCGGTTCACGTCACGCGCGTCGGCCGTCCCGAGCGCGCCGGCGGCGACCGCGCCGGCCCCCGATCCCGCGGCGGCTCCCGCCGTCGCAGGCAACTGACCACCCCCGACCCCCGACCCATTGGAGCTCCGATGACCCGACGTGCCCTCGCGGCATCCGCTGCCGTGACCGCACTGGCACTGGCCCTCACGGGCTGCGTCGCCAAAGCCGACCTCGCCTCGGCGATCCCCGTCGAGATCACCGACGACGGATGCGCCGTGGCCACCGCCACCGCGAGCGCCGGCGCCGTGACGTTCAGCCTCGCGAACGCCGGCAGCGACGTGAACGAGTTCGAGATCCTCGCCGAGGACCAGCTCCGGATCGTCGGCGAGAAGGAGAACGTGACGCCGGGCCAGGAGGTCGAGTTCGTCGCCCAGCTCGCGCCGGGCACGTACTACACGGCCTGCAAGTTCCAGCAGGTCGGCGCCCCGATCGGGCTCGCCGAGTTCACCGTCACCGGTGAGGCCTCCGCCGTCTCGGACGACGAGCAGGCCCTCGCCGACCAGGCCGTGACCGAGTACCTCGGCTACGTGCGCTCGCAGGCCGCCGAGCTGCTCCCCGCCGTGGAGGCGTTCGCCGCCGCCTACGCCGCCGGCGACGACGAGACGGCCCGGTCGCTGTTCGCCGCCACCCGCGTGCCCTACGAGCGCATCGAGCCCACGGCCGAGGCGTTCGGCGACCTCGACCCGAAGATCGACTTCCGCGAGGTCGACGCCGTCGCCGACGGCCTCGACTGGACCGGCTTCCACCGCATCGAGAAGGACCTCTGGCCGCCGGCCGCGGGCGACCTCAACTCCGACGGCCAGGACGCCCTCGCGGACTGGGCCCCGTCCACCCACGAGGAGCGCCAGGCGTTCGCCGACGGCCTCGTCGCGGATGTCGCCGAGCTGCACGACCTCGTGACCGCCGACGACTTCTCGGTGTCGCTCGACGCGATCTCGAACGGCGCGATCGCGCTCCTCGACGAGGTCGCCGCCGGCAAGATCACCGGCGAGGAGGACTGGTGGTCGGGCACCGACCTCTCCGACTTCGCCGCGAACGTGCAGGGCGCGGGCGTCGCCTTCGGCGCCGTGCGCACGCTCGCCGAGTCGAAGGGCGACGACGGCGAGGCGCTCGCCGCGGAGATCGACGCGCAGTTCGCCGCCCTCGAGGCCGCGCTGAGCGAGTACGGCTCGCTCGAGTCGGGCTTCGTGAACTACGCCGAGCTCACCGATGCCGACAAGAAGGCCCTCTCCGACCAGGTCAACGCCCTGGCCGAGCCGCTGTCGCAGCTCACCCACACCGTGCTCGGCGTCGCGGAGCCGGAGGCCCGATGACCGAGCCGCGCCCCGCCGACAGGGTCAGCCGACGCGCCCTCCTCGGCCTCCTCGGGGCCGGGGCGGCCGGCGCCGCCGTCGGCGCGGCGGGAGCCGCGGGGGTCGCCGTCGCCGCCACCGGCACGATCGGCGCCGCGGGCGGGGGCGGCGGAGCATCCGCCTACCCCTTCTTCGGCGCCCACCAGGCGGGCATCACGACCCCCGCCCAGGACCGCCTGCACTTCGCGGCCTTCGACGTGAGCTCCACGCTCGACCGGACGGGGCTCATCGAGCTGCTCACCGAGTGGACGGAGGCCGCGGCACGGCTGACCCAGGGCCTCGAGGTCGCCGAGGGCGGCGCCACGGGCGGCTCCGACTACGCCCCGCCGGTCGACACCGGTGAAGCGCTCGGCCTGCCGGCCAGCGGCCTCACGATCACGTTCGGCTTCGGTCCGGGGCTCTTCACGGATGCCTCCGGCGCCGATCGCTTCGGCCTCGCCGCCCGTCGGCCGGCGGCCCTCGAGCCGCTCCCGCGATTCCAGGGCGACGCGCTGCAGCCCGAGCGCAGCGGCGGCGACCTCTGCATCCAGGCCTGCGCCGACGACCCGCAGGTGGCCGTGCACGCGATCCGGAACCTCAGCCGGATCGCGTTCGGCCGCGCGAGCCTGCGATGGTCGCAGCTCGGCTTCGGCCGGACGTCGTCGACCTCGACCTCGCAGACGACCCCGCGCAACCTCTTCGGCTTCAAGGACGGCACCGCGAACCTCAAGGCCGAGGACGGGTCCCTGCTCGACGAGCAGGTCTGGGTGCAGGCCTCCGACAGCCCCGCATGGCTGGCGGGCGGCTCGTACCTCGTCGCCCGACGCATCCGCATGATCATCGAGAACTGGGACCGCGTGCAGCTCGGCGAGCAGGAGATGCTCGTCGGCCGGTCGAAGGGCGAGGGGGCGCCGCTCTCGGGCGGCACCGAGTTCTCCGAGCCCGACTTCGAGGCGACCGGGGTCGCCGACAAGCCCCTCATCGACACGAACGCGCACGTGCGCCTCGCGCACCACTCCTCGAACGGCGGGGCGCGGATGCTGCGGCGCGGCTACAACTTCGTCGACGGCAACGACGAGCTCGGCCGACTCGATGCCGGCCTGTTCTTCCTCTCGTTCCAGCGCACGCCGCAGCAGTTCATCGACGTGCAGACCAGCCTGGCCGCCGACGGGCTGAACGAGTACCTCAAGCACGTTGGCTCGGCGATCTTCGCGGTGCCCGGGGGCGTGCGCGAGGGCGAGTTCGTGGGGCAGGCGCTGTTCGCCTGAGCCGGTGATGGAGCGGGCGGGACTCAGTCCTCGTCCTCCTCGATCTCCGCGACCTCCCACCGATCGTCCCCGAGCGGGCGCAGGACCCCGCGCACGCGCTCCCCGTCGCGCACCGCCTGCCAGGCGATCGGCGCGAGGCGGTTCCCGGCGAGGTTCAGGCTGCCGCTGAACGTGGGGGTCTCATAACCGATCGAGATGAGCGCGTCCGCGCGCTGCCGGGAATCCCAGATGCCCGAGAGCGACCAGGTCATCGCGACGACGGCCAGGGCGCCGAGGAGGAACGCCACATAGCCGGTCTCGCGCATCGTCTTGGAGTGGAACCGCGTGCCCACCGCCGACGCGAGGATGCCGATCACCGCGAGGATCGCGGGGAAGATCAACGGCCACGGGCTCCAGGGCTCGATTCGCACCACCTCGTCGGCGATCGCGCTGGTCAGGAGGAGCATGGCACCGACCAGGGTCAGTCGTCCTCGTCCTCGTCGACGAGCGAGACCTCCCACTGGTCGCCGCCGAGCGGTCGCAGCACACCGCGGACCCGCTCCTCCCCGTGCACCGCCTGGAAGGGCACGACGCCGGTGGTGCCGGCCGCGAAGCTCATGCCACCGCCGAACGTCGGCGTGAGGTATCCGAGCTCGGTGAGCGCCTCGACCCGCTGCCGGGAGTCCCAGATCGCCGACAGGACCCAGACCATCGCCAGTGCCGCCAGGGCGGCGACGAGGAAGCCGAGGTATCCCAGCTCGCGGACCCGCTTGTGGCGATGGCGTGTGCCGAGCACCGAGGCGACCACCGCCACGACGAGGACGACCCCCGGGATCAGCAGCGGCCATGGGCTCCACGGCTCGAGCGTGACGACGTCGTTCATGCGATCAGACCGCCTTCATCTGCCGCCGATGGTACTCCGGAGGGAGGACATCCGGTCGTGGGCTCATCCGCTCAGCCGGTCTTCGTCCAGTCCAGGTTGATGACGTCGCCGATGTAGACGGTCTCGCCGAAGTCGTGGATCTGCGGGTTCATGCGCAGCAGTTGCTGCTGCGGCAGCTCGAAGCGCTGCGCGATGTCGAAGAAGCTGTCGCCCGCGACCACGGTGTAGCTGGCGGGCACCCCGTTGCCGTCGAGCACCGGGGTGCCGGTGGCCCCGTCGCGGGACCCGGTGTCGTAGGCGGGACCCCACTCGACCACCGGCGCCGGTGCGTTCGGCACGGGCTCGGGAGCCGGTGCGGGGGCTGGGGCCGGCGCGGACGACGGCGGCCCGGGGGTCGGCGTCGGCGTGGCGGTGACCGTCGCGGTGATGGTCACGGGCGGAGGTGTGGCAACGGGTGCGGCCACGCAACCGCTGAGCAACAGGGCAGCGAGTCCGGCGGATGCCGCGGCCGTGCCGAGCCGTCGCCTCACCGAGCCCCCGATCGACGTGCCGAACGGCGCTCCTCCGTCGGGCGCGCCGTTCGGGCCAGCCTATCGATCGGGCGGGGAAGCGTCATCCGCTCTCCACAGGGCCCGGGGCGCCGGAGCCCGACGAGCCCTCGAGCGGCCCGGCGAGGGCGAGGATCGCGGCGCGGATCCGGGCGAGTCCCTCGGCGAGCAGACGGTCGCCCGGCCCGGCGTACCCGAACACGATGCCGGGCGGCTCGTCGCCCGGCACCGCCGAGTACTCCGCGAGCGACGCGACCGCCACGCCCTCCGCGGCCAGGCGCGAGACCACGGCGGCGGATGCCGCGGCATCCGGGAGCGCGAGGACCGCGTGCAGGCCGCCGTCGAGCCCCGAGAGCGGCGCGCCGGGCAGGCCGTCGAGCGCCTCGATCACGAGACGTCGCCGGTGCGCGTAGTCGCGTCGCGTCACCGCGATGTGCCGCCGGACGGCGCCGCCCGTGAGCAGCGCCGCGACCGCGTCCTGGGCGACGCCGGGCACGGGACACGCCTCGTCGTCGCGGACGCGCGCGATGGCGGCACGCAGCGCCGGGTTCGGTGGGAGCACGAGGTAGCCGAGTCGGAGCCACGGCGTGAGCACCTTCGAGAAGCTGCCGACGAGCACCGCCCGCCCGCCGTCGTCGAGCGAGGCGAGGGCCGGGAGGGGAGGCCCGAGGTGGCGGAACTCGCTGTCGTAGTCGTCCTCGATCACGAGGGCGTCCGCGTCCCGCGCCCACTCGAGCAGCTCCAGCCGGGCGGCGACCGGGAGGCGGCCGCCGAGGGGGTACTGGTGGCTCGGCGTGACCAGGACCGCGTCCGGCGGTCGCGGCATCCGACGCAGGCCCTCGACCATGATGCCGTCGCCGTCGACCGCCACCGGGAGGGTCCGGACGCCGCGACGTTCGAGGGTGCGCCGGGCCGATGGGTAGCCCGGGTGCTCGACGGCGATCACGGGCGCTCCGCCGTCGACCAGCGTGGCGAGGGCGGCGGCCACGAGCGACAGGGCCTCGCTCGTGCCGGCGGTGACCACGACGTCGTCGGCCGCGCACGCCACGCCGCGCGCCTGGCGCAGGTGGTCGGCGATCTCGGTGCGCAGCGCCGCCACGCCGAACGGCGGCGGCGACTCCGACGGGATCTCCAGCGCGGCCGCGTGCCGCCACGCCGCCCGCCAGGCGCGGGCGTCGATGCGCGTCGTCGACGGGCGCCCCGGCAGCAGGTCGATGCGGGGTCGGACCGGCGCCTCGGCCACGGAGCCCGCCGGGGCATCCGGCGCGGGCGACGGCGACTCGGGCCGCCGTCCGTCGTCGGCGTCGGGACGCAGCAGCTCGGCCACGCGGGTCGGCGCGCCCTGCCGCATCTCGAGGTAGCCCTCGCCGGCGAGCTGCTCGTACGCCGCGACCACCGCGCTGCGGGAGACGCCGAGCTCGGCCGCGAGGGCTCGTGTCGAGGGCACGGGGTCGTCGGGACGCAGGACCCCGGCGAGGATGCCCCGCCGCAGGCCGTCGACGAGCTGCGCGCCGATGGGCCGGGCGGCGTCGCGGTCGATGACGAGGATCGGACCGTCCACGATTCCTCCTGGGGTGCTCACTGGACTGGTGGAAGTTGCGAGAACTGGACTGACTGTCGAACCAGTGTGCTCGCGAGACTAGCAGCGTGACCCTGACGAACACCACCGCCCCCCGCCGCATCCGCCGACTCGCCGAGCGGCAGACCACCGACCGCGACGCGCTGTTCGCGCTCCTCGACGAGGAGCTCGTCGGACACCTCGCGGCGGTCGTCGACGGCGTCCCGGTGGTCGTGCCCATGGGGTACGCGCGTGACGGCGAGCACCTCCTGGTGCACGGCTCGACGGGCGGCGGATTCGCCCTTCGCGCCGCCGCCGAAGGCGCCACGGTCGCGTTCTCGGTCACGGCGCTCGACGGGCTCGTCTTCGCCCGGTCGCTCTTCGACAGCTCGATGAACTACCGCAGCGCCGTGGTCTACGGCGTGCTCGAGCCCGTCGACGACGAGCGAGCGGATGCCGCGCTGCTCGCCCTCTCCGAGCGGCTCATGCCCGGCCGCTCCGCCGAGGTGCGCGCCATCACGCGCAGGGAGGCCGCCGCCACCCGCGTGCTGCGCCTGGCCCTCGACGACGTGGTGATGAAGACGCGTGCGGCCGGGGCATCCGAGGACACCGACGACGGCGAGGACCACTCGACGTGGGCCGGCGTCGTGCCGCGCGAACGCCGATGGGGAACGCCCGTTCCCTCACCCCTCACGCCCGAGGGGACCCCGACCCCGGTCTCGGTGGTCGCCCTGATGACGCGCTCCCGCTCGGAGCACAGACTTCCCTGATGGAAAGGAGGTGCGAGATGTTCGCGACCATGATCGTGCTGGGAGTGTTCGCCGCCGTGGCGATCACGACCTCGCTCGTGCAGTTCCGCCGTGACGGCTACCGCCGCACGCCGACCCTGCGCTTCTGAGCCACACGACCCGACGAACGACGCGCCTCCCGGACGACCCCGTCGACCGGCACGCCCGGGCCCCCTGCCGCCCGCGCGACCCAGGCCCCTGTGGGACTGAGCACCTGCTGCGTGGAAATAGGGCGATCGCCCGATGAGCACCCGGCACCTTACCGAGCACGCTGAAGGCATCCGATCGGACGGATCGGACGACATCGGGAGGAATCATGCAGTTCTCGGCAGACTTCGTCGCACTCGGCCTCCACCAGGCCGACGTGCACCGCGCAGAGCGAGAGCTCGTCCTGCGGATGGCGGCGGAGGCGCGCGGCTCGGACGACGCGGGGGCGTCGTCCGAGCCCGTCGCGCACCGCTCGCACCGCGGTCACGGTCGCGCACTCCGACTCGCCCTGCGGTGAGCGGGGCGGCGGTCGTGACCGACGGCGTTCCGCCGAGCGCGATCACGACCATCCCGGTTGCCGCCGGTGTCGGTGGAGCGTGGCACCATGAGAACGTGAGCATGTCAGCGCCCGCGATGATCGGCCGCGACACCGACCTCGCGAGGCTCAACGAGCGTCTCGACGAGGTGCGTGCGGGCGCGCCGTTCACGGTCATCATCGGCGGCGAGGCCGGCATCGGCAAGACCCGGCTCATCCGCGAGTTCGAAGCCGGCCTTCCCTCCGACGTCCGGCTGCTCGCCGGCCAGTGCGTCGACCTCGGCAGCGTGGCGGCGCCGTACGCGCCGGTCAAGACGGCGCTGCGCACGCTCGTCGCCCAGGAGGATGCCGAGCGGGTGCTCGAGGCCGTGGGCCCCGGGCGGGCGGCGCTCATCGCGCTCCTTCCCGAGCTCGCGGCGCCCGGCGCCGAGCCCGTGCCCGCCGCGTCGACCGCGCAGGCCGCGGCGGGTGCGGCGACCAGCCAGCTGCACGAGGCGATCGCGGTGCTGCTCGAGACGTTCTCGCGCGAGCGGCCCATCGTCTTCGTCATCGAAGACCTGCACTGGATCGACGCGGCCAGCCTGGCCCTGCTCCGATTCCTCATGCGCGCGCTCGGCTCGAGCCGCGTGCTCACCGTGCTGAGCTATCGCACCGAAGACGTGACGCGGGGGCATCCGGTTCGCGACTTCCTCTCCGAGGCGGAGCGCGACCGGTGGGTCGAGCGCCGGGAGCTCGGCCGGCTCAACCGCGGCCAGGTCCGCAAGCTCACGAGGTCGATGATCGTCGACGAGACTCCGAGCGCGAGGGTGCTCGACACCGTGTTCCGCCGCAGCGACGGCGTTCCCTTCTTCGTCGAGGAGCTGGTCGGCATCGACGGATGCCGCGACGAGGGCTTCGTGCCCGACACGCTCCGCGAGCTGCTGCTGGCCCGCTACGAACGCCTGCCCGAGTCGGCGCAGGAGCTGCTGCGGCTCATCTCCACCGGTGGCGTCCGCGTGTCCCACGCCATGCTCGCGCAGGTCTACCGCGGCACCGACGACGAGCTCGACGCCGCGGCACGCCGGTGCGTCCAGTTCGGCGTGCTCACGGTCGACGGCGACGACTACTCGTTCCGTCACGCGCTCGTGCGCGAGGCGATCCTCGACGACCTCCTCCCGGGCGAGCGCGCCCGGTTCCACGCCCGCTACGCCGAGGCCTACGAGGCGGCCGCCGCCGCGGGCACCCGGCGCGTCGCCGCCGAGATCTCCTACCACTGGCTCGGTGCGCACGATGCGGCCCGGGCCTTCCCCGCGACGATGCAGGCGATGCGCGAGGCGCGTGCCGCCGCCGCGTACGCGACGGCGGCCCAGCTCGGCGAACGCGCGCTCGGCCTGTGGGACGTCGTTCCCGACCCCGAGGCGGCCGCGGGCATGAGCAAGCTCGAGCTCATGGGCCGCACGGCGTCCTACCTCCGCAACGCCGGCGAGGGCGAGCGCAGCCTCGCGCTCATCAAGTCGGCGCTGGCCGAGTGCCCGCGCGACGACCCGAACTACCCGAGGCTGCTGCGCGACAAGGGCCTCTACCTCGCGAACGTCGGCAAGGGGGGATCCGTGGCCGTGCTCGAAGAGGCGCTCGCCGCCCTCGACGCGCGCGGCGACACCGGTCCGAGCGACCTCCGCGCCACCACGCTCACGGCGCTGGCCGGTCGGCTCATGATCGACGGCCGCCTCGACGACGCCGTCGAGACCGCCGATCGCGCCCTCGCCGTCGCGAGCGAGATCGGGTCGCCACGGTACGCGTCGATCGCCACGAACATCGCCGGCATCAGCCGCGCCGATCGCGGAGACGTCGAGGAGGGGCTCGCCCTTCTCGAGCGCGCGCGAGAACTCGCCGAGGGCGACGGCGTGGCGCTGCTGCGCTACTGGGTGAACGCCTCCGACCAGCACTACCTCGTCGGCAACTACCACGAGGCGGTGCGGCTCGCCGAGGAGGGTCTGGCCCAGTCGCGCGCGCAGGGCGTGGAGCGCAGCTCCGGCGTCATCCTGGCCTCGAACGCGGTGGATCCGCTGTTCGCGCTCGGGGAGTGGGAGCGCGCCGACGAGCTCATCGATCGCGCGCTGGCACTCGATCCGCCCACCGCCGACACGGTCTACCTGCTGCGCGCCCGCATCTGGGCGCAGCTCTGGCGCGGAGAGACCGAGGCCGCGACCCGGCTGTACCGCGGCGCGCGTCCGGCGATGTCCGCCGTCATGGAGGTCGAGATGCAGACCCGCCTCGGCGTGGGGCGCGTCGCCGCCGAGCTCGCGCTCGCGAACGACGACCTCCCGGGCGCGTGGCACGAGGTCCGCCCGCTCCTGCACGAGCAGTACCCGCCGCTCGCCGGCTACGCGCTGCCGTTCCTGTGGGTGGGGGCCCGCGTGGCGGCCGCCGTGCGCGCCCGGCCGCACGCGGTCAGCGAAGCCGTCGCCGACGAGGTCGAGGCCTCGGTGCCCGAATTGCGCGGGCTGCTCGAGCAGATGTCGTACTGGCCGACGCATCCCGTGTGGGCGGCGCTCTTCGAGGCCGAGCTCGCCGAGGCGGCCGAGGGCGCCGGCGCCGGCGATGCCGGTACCGACGTCGGCGCGTGGCGGGCGGCCGTCGAGGCGGTCGCCGCACCCGAGGCGCCCGGGTTCCTCGTCGCATACGCGCTCCTGCGGCAGGCCGAGGCCGAGCTGGCCGGGGCCGACCGCACGGCCGCTCGCGCCTCCCTCCAGGCGGCGCTCGACGTCGCCGACTCGGGCGGCGTGGTGGCGGTGCGCGATCGCGTCCTGCGTGTCGCATCGGCCGCCGGCCTGTCGCTCGAGGGCGTGGGCGGCGGTGCCGGCCTGGCCGTACCCGAGATCGGCGTGGCTGGTGCGCCGTCCGATGCCGACGTACTGGCGGCGGCCGAGCTCACCGCACGCGAGCGGCAGGTGCTCGAGCTCATCGCCGAGGGCCTGAGCAATCGCCAGATCGGCGAGCGCCTCTTCATCAGCGGCAAGACCGCGAGCGTGCACGTCTCCGCGATCCTGCGCAAGCTCGGCGCGGCAACCCGCACCGAGGCCGCGTACCGGGCCGGCGCGTTGCGCTGACGCACGCACACGCACGTGCGCGCGACGACCGCAAGTCCCTCCCCTCGCACGGCCGTGATCCGTAGCATCCGAGGATGCTCCTGATCTTCGGCACCACGCTGCGCGACCGCGTGCTCGCGGTCGTGTCCTTCGTCTGCGAATACTGCCGCACGCCTGCGTCGCAGGAGGTGATCGAGAGCGCCACGCGGTTCTCGGTCTTCTTCATCCCGCTGTTCACGGTCTCCCGGCGCTACGTCGTGGTCTGCTCGAACTGCGGCGGTACCACGGCCCTGACGCGCGAACAGGCGACGCACGGTCTCGAATGGGCGGCGCGCAACCGCCAGGTCGCCTGAGACGCGTTCCGGCGGCGCGCACGAGGCCGACCGGGGCCGCGCCGTCACTTGGTCGGCTGGAACCCCCGCGCGATGTCGATGAGCAGCCGCGCGCCGAATCCGGTCGCGCCCTTCGAGCGCCACGAGTCGTCCTCGCCAGACTGCATGGTGCCCGCGATGTCGAGGTGCGCCCACGGCGTCTCGCCCACGAACTCGGCGAGGAAGAGCGCGGCGGTGGTCGCGCCGGCGTACGGGCCTCCGAGGTTCGACAGGTCCGCGACATCCGAGTCGAGCTGCTTGCGGTACTTCCGCTCGAGCGGCAGCTCCCAGACGGGCTCGTCCGTCGCCGCGGCGGCCGCCTTCACCCGAGCGACCGTCGACGCGTCGTTGCCGATCACGGCGGCGACCGACGGTCCGAGCGCCATCAGGGCCGCGCCCGTGAGCGTCGCGATGTCGATGATCGCGTCCACGCCGTCCTCGTTCGCGAGCACGAGGGCGTCCATCATCGCGAGCCGGCCCTCGGCGTCGGTGTTCTTCACCTCGACGGTGGTGCCCCCGCGTGCGGTGAGCACGTCGCCGAGCTTGTAGGCCGACCCCGAGGGCATGTTGTCGGTGCACATGAGCCAGCCGGTCACGGTCGCCGTCGCGCCGAGCGCCCGAAGCGCCGTGAAGGCCGCCAGCACGGATGCCGCGCCGCCCATGTCCATCTTCATGAGCAGGTGCATGGGGTCCGACGGCTTCAGGCTGATGCCGCCCGAGTCGTACATGATGCCCTTGCCGACGAGCCCGAGGTGCCCGCTGGACGCTCCGGCCGGCGTGTACCTCAGCTTCACCATGCGCGGCTCCTCGGCGCTGCCGGCGTTCACGCCGAGCAGGCCGCCGCAGCCGAGGTCGATGAGCTGCTGCCGGTCGAACACCTCGACGTCGAAGCCGAAGCGCGCCCCGAGCGCCACGGCGACGTGCCCGATGTCGGTGGCGGTGAGGTGGCCGGGCGGGCTGTTCGCGAGATCGCGAGCGATGTTCGCGGCGAGGGCGGTGACGACCCCGGTCTCGACGCCGCCGGATGCCGCCGCACGGTCGGCGCCGTCGAGCAGCAGCTCGATGCGCTCGAGGGGCGTGTCCTTCGGCTTCCGCTGCAGCTCGCTGAAGCGGTAGCGGGCGAGCACGGCGCCCTCGGCCAGCGCCTGGCCGGCGCCCGCGGCATCCGCCGTGCCGATCGAGGTCACGCGCAGCCCGATGCGGCCGAAGCGCGAGGTGGCGCGCGCGAACGCCGCCGACGCGTCGCGGAGGCGGTCGGTGCCGAGCTCCGCCGACGGGCCAGCACCGATGACGATGATGAGAGGCCGCGCCGAGCTGGGCAGCGCGATCGTCGTGCCCGACTTCGCTTCGAAGCCGGCGAACGCGAGCGCCTCGCGATCGAGGCCGATGCCGCCGGGAAGGTCGCCGTCGCTCGTGATGAGCACGCCGATCGCGTCGAGCCCCTGATCGTCGAGCTCGCCCACCACCGCGACGGCGGGCACCGCGTCGAGCGAGGGGGTCGCACTGAAGTCGTCGGGGATCAGCCTGCCGGGATCGCGCGTCATGCCAGCGCCTCCTTCTCGTCGATGGGATCGATGACGTCGTCATCGTCTGGTTCGAGCTTCTCGGGCAGGTCGCCGTCGCGCCGGCCGGGCATTCGGGTCGCCGGAACGATGGCGAGCAGCGACACCGCCGCGAGCCCGAGGAGCGAGATCTTCAGGGCCTCGAGGCGCGCCTCCGCGTTGATCAGGATGGCGGCGTCGAGCTCGGGACCGGAGGCACGGGAGCGCAGCACGTCGGCGAGCTGCTCGTTGGTGAGGAAGTTCGCCTCGCTGAAGTTCACCTGGGCGATGAGCTCGTCGGAGATCTCGGGATGCTCCTGCGCGCTCGTCAGGAGCAGCGTCGAGAGCATGCCGACGGCGAAGGCGCTCGCCACGGCGATGCCGATGCTGCCCGAGAGGTTGTGCACGAGTCCGCGCCACGCGCCGACGTCGCCGGCGAGCTGCTTCGGCGCGGCGGAGAGGAGCGTGTTGAAGACCAGCGCCACGATGGCGCCCTGGCCGAGGCCGAGGAGGATGAGGCCGGCCACCACGAAGCCCTGGCTCCACTCGCCGCGCACGGTGAAGGCGAGCAGGATGAGCGCGGATGCCACGACGATGAACCCGGCCGTCGCGAGCAGCCGCGGGGTGAAGCGACCGTAGAGGTACGCGACGAGCGTCGACGCGAGGAAGATCGACAGCGTGTACGGGATGATCGAGAACGACGTCTCGATGCTCGATCGTCCCTGCACCACCTGGATGTACAGCGGGATCAGGAAGTTCGCGGCCGTTCCGACGAAGAGCATGGTCGCCATGCATGCGGTCACGGCCCGCTCCGAGCCCGTGGCGAGCACCCGCAGGTCGAAGATGCGCGGCCGGCCCTCGCGCCCGCGGCGGCGGAGCCAGGCGAAGAACGCCTGCCCGACGATGAGGCCCGCGATGATGAGCAACGGCGCCGGGGAGAGGCCGACCACGTCGAACGGCGCCTGCGGCGTCGCCAGCCAGAGGCCCCATGTGGCGAGGCCGCTGAAGCCGAAGCTCAGGAGGATGATCCCGATCGCCGCGAGGATCGCACCGGTCCAGTCGATGGTGAGTCCGGGCTGCGCGGGCACCCGCTTCAGGCGGAAGCTGAGGAGCAGGTTCACCACCGCCAGCGCCACCATGAGCACGAACGACCAGCGCCAGCCGATCGTGTTCGCGAACCACCCGGCCAGCAGCAGGGCGAGGACGCCGGCGGCCGGGATCGCCGCGGCGAGGAAGCCGATCGCCCTGGCCTGCTGCGCGCCGTGGTAGTTCGTCGCGATGAAGACCGTGAGCGCGGGCGCGATCAGCGCGATGACGGCGCCCGACGACGCCTGCGCGATGAAGAGCATCGCGGGGCTCACGCTGAGGGCCACCGCGAGCATGGCAGCCCCGTGGATGGCGACCGCGATCTGGAACACTCCGCGGGTGCCGAACCGCGATCCGACCTTGGCGCCCAGCAGGATGAACGCCGCCATGGCGAACGTGCCGGCCGTGATCGCCGTGCCGACCGAGGTGGCCGGGGTGTCGAGGTCGGTCGTGATGCCGGCCATCGAGACGGTGAGGGCGTTGACCGCGAACGAGGCCTGGATCTGGGTCAGCACGACCACGATGAGCGGGAGCCACGACGTGGCCGCGGCCGTGATCCCCTCGCCGGTCGCCGCCGCGCCGCTCGCTCCCGTCGAACCCGTCGCTGATGTCATACATGCCCCCGGTCGCACGTCGATGCACGCGCATCGGACGGTCTCACTGTATTGCGACGCGCGCCCGTGGGGAACAGGACGGCGAACCCCGGGATCGCCCCGAAGGCGGCATCCGCCACTAGCCTGAGCGAATGGATCCCGTGGTGACGACGCTCGTCATCCTCGCGCTGGCCATCGTGGCGTTCATGTCGAATCGCGTGCCGCTCGGCATCGTCGCGATCGGCGTCGCGGTGGCGTTGTGGATCACGGGCATCCTCGACCTCGGTCAGGCGCTCGCCGGGTTCGGCGACCCGACGGTGATCTTCATCGCCTCGCTCTTCGTGGTGAGCGAGGCGCTCGACTCCACCGGGGTCACGGCGTGGGCGGGCCGGCAGGTCATCGGCCGGGCGGGCACCGGGCGCACGCCGCTGCTGCTCGTCGTGTGCCTCCTCGTCGCGGGCGTGACGGCGCTCATCAGCGTGAACGGCGCGGTCGCGGCGCTCATCCCGGTCGTGGTGGTCGTCGCCACGCGCGCCGGGTTGCCGCCCTCGCAGATGCTCATGCCGCTCGCCTTCTCGGCCCACGCGGGGTCGCTCCTCGCGCTCACCGGCACCCCGGTGAACATCATCGTCAGCGAGGCCGCGGCGGATGCGGGGGCGCGGCCGTTCGGCTTCTTCGAGTTCGGACTGGTGGGCGTGCCGCTCGTCGTCGGCACGCTGCTCGTCATCGCCGTGCTCGGGCGACGGCTGCTGCCCGATCGTGCACCGACCGCGCTGCCGCAGGACGTGAGTGCGCACGCGCGCACCCTGCGCGAGCAGTACGCCCTGCCCGAGGGCACCGAGCTCATCGGCGTGCGCCGCGGGGTCACCGAGGTGGTGGTGGCGCCGCGGTCGGAGCTCATCGGCCTGCACCTGTTCCCGGGGATGGTCACGCCGAGCGGCGATCTCGTCGTGCTCGCCGTGCAGCGCGGTGGTGAGAACCTCGTCGGCGCCGACTCGCGGCTGCGGGCCGGCGACACGCTCCTCCTCACCGGGGGCTGGGACGAGCTGCAGCGGAACACGGCCGGTCCCGACGTGCTCGTCGTCGACGATCCGGCGCGGGTGCGCCGTGCCGTGCCGCTCGGCGCGGGCGCGAAGCGGGCGATCGTGATCCTCGCCGCGATGGTGCTCCTGCTCGCGACGGGACTCGTGCCGGCGGCGATCGCCGGGCTCGCCGCGGCATCCGCCCTGGTGCTCAGCCGTGTGGTCACGCCGACGCAGGCCTACCGGAGCATCTCGTGGACGACGGTCGTGCTCGTGGCGGGCATGATCCCGCTGTCGACGGCCTTCATCACCACGGGCACGGCCGACGTGATCGCGACGGGGCTGCTCGACGTCATCGGCGACGCCTCGCCGTACCTGGCGCTCGCGGCGATGTGCCTGCTCACGATGGTGCTCGGCCAGCTCATCTCCAACACCGCCACCGTGCTCATCGTGGCGCCGATCGCGGTGGTCGTCGCGGCCGACCTGGGTGTCTCGGTGCTGCCGTTCATGATGGCGCTCACGGTGTCGGGTGCCGCGTCGTTCCTCACACCGGTCGCGACGCCGGCCAACACGATGGTGCTCGAGCCCGGCGGGTACCGGTTCGGCGACTACTGGAAGCTCGGGCTTCCGCTGCTGCTGTTGTTCCTGCTCGTCGCGGTGCTCTACGTTCCGCTCGTCTGGCCGTTCTGAGGGGATGGGCGATGGTCGACATCTCGGTGCTGGTGGCAGGAGGCGTGCTGCTCGTCGGCGTCCTGATCCTGCTGGCCCTGCACAGCCGGCGGCGGGACATTGTCGCGACCGCGGAATCCGCGGTGACCACCGGGTCGACCCCGGTGATCCGCACGGGAGAGCCGGATTCGGCCGCCACGCTCGCGGCGACCGAGTCCGTCGGCGACGCGATGATCGACGCGGGATTCTCAGGCGTGACCGTGCGGCGGGCCCTCGAGGACATCGCCCGGGTCAACGGCCTGCCGTCGAGCCAGGTCCTGGTGTTCCCGACGGCCCTGCTCGTCTCCGCGCGCGGCGAGGGCCAGCACCGCACCGGCGCGATCACGAGCGGCGAGCGGCGCCTCGTGCTGGCGCAGGTCGACGAGCTGCAGCGCACGGTCGACGCGGCCCGGAAGGGCGTGCTCGACCCCGAGTCGACGGTCCGCCGCATCCGTGAGATCCGTGCGATGACTCCGCCGTACGGCCCCATGCTGCGAGTGGTCGGCTACGTCGTGCTCTGCGGCGCGCTCGCGGCGCTCCTCGGATCGTCGTGGACCGGGGTGGCGCTGTCGGCGGGGCTCGGCGTGGTCGTCGGCGCCGCGCTGCTCGTGGGCGAGCGCCTGCCCAGCGGCTACGGCGCGCTCCTCACCGTCGGGATGGCGTTCCTCGTCGCGCTCGTCGTGTTCCTCCTGCTGCGGGCGGGGTTCGGCCCGGGGATCCTGGCTGCGCTCATCGCGCCGCTCGTCGTGCTCCTGCCCGGCGTGCTGCTCACCACCGCGGCCCTCGAGCTGTCGACCGGTCAGATGATCTCGGGAGCCGGCCGCCTCGCGGCCGGCGGCTGGCAGCTGGTGCTCCTGGCCGCCGGCATCGTCACCGCGGGGGCGATCGCCGGGGTCCCCGACTTCGACTTCACCGAGAACCCCGACGCGCTCGGTCCCGTTGCGCCGTGGATCGCGGTGGCCGTCTTCGGCGTGGGGATCGCCGTGCACCAGTGCGTGCCGCGGCGATCCATCCTGTGGATGCTGCTCGTCCTCTTCATGGCCTACGCCGCCCAGGTGATCGGCGCCGCGTTCCTCGGCGGCGTGCTCTCGGCGTTCGTCGGTGCGCTCGTCGTGGTGCCGGTGACCGCGCTGGTCGCGCAGCAGCCGCGAGGCCCGGCCGCCCTCGTGAGCTTCATGCCGTCGTTCTGGCTCCTCGTGCCGGGCGCCCTCGGGCTCGTGGGCATGACCGACCTCCTCCACGGCGACACGAGCGGGCTCAACTCGATCGTCGCGACCCTCTCGACGATGGTGGCGATCTCGCTGGGGGTGCTCGCCGGCTCGGTCGTGTCGAACCGCATGGAGCGCCCGGCGCTCTGAGGTCGGATCAGGCGGCGCGGGCGACGTCGGCGACGCCGGCGGCGGCATCCGTCGACGGCACCGTCAGCGCGCTGACGAACCGGATGAAGACCGAGATCCAGCCGAAGATGATCGAGAACGCCGCCAGCTCGAACGCCGTGAGGTTGTAGTACCCGAGCGGTTCGAACAGCACGGCTGAGGCCAGCAGCAGCACGATGCCGCCCGTGCAGAACACGAAGAAGCGCCGCGGCATGCCGCGCAGGATCCACGGCGACCCGATGAGCAGCGCGAGGAACGAGATCGACATGCCCACCGCGCAGAGGTTGTGGATCGGCGTGCTGACGTTCACCGGGACCAGGCCGACACCGGCGAGGAGCACGCCCATGATGATGAAGACGACCGAGACGACGCGCGGCGCCGAGGGCCGCTCGAGCACGCCCTGCTTCACGAGCGTCGTGAGGTCGCGGTCGACGTAGAGCGCGAACGTCGTGACGAACGCACCCCCGATGATGAGCGCGAGGTTGAACAGCGAGCTCGAGAAGTCGTCGGCCGTGCCGAGCTGGCTGAAGTGGTACTCCCACCACTGCGGGTCCTGGGCCGTCGCCATGCTGGCGAGGGTCGCCGAGGCCATGAACACGATCAGCAGCATCGCGAGCTTCGGCGTGGTGATCGACGACACCGAGAGGTAGATCCAGTACGCCGCGAGGCCGGAGGCGACGGCGACCGCGCCCATCGACGTCCAGACGTCGACGACGAGTCCCTCGAAGCTGCGCTGCAGCATCACGAAGACGACCATCGTGAGGATGAAGCCGATGATCGCGTGCACGGCGGCGACCGTGCCGACGTCGACCGAGAACTTCCACGGCTTCAGCCGGTGGCGCCACTCCTGCCCCGGCAGGTTGCGGGAGCGCCAGTAGCCGGTGGCGCCCGCACCGAGGCCCACGAGCAGCACGGCGACCGCGGCGACGAGGCCGACGGAGAGTCCACCCCAGAGCGGCCACACGCCGCCGGCGAAGAGGAGCAGGGCGATGAGGCCGGTGACCCCGGCGGCGACGGCCCCGGCGAGCAGGGCCTCGGACTCCACGGCGAGCCGGCGTCGGGGAGGGGCATCGGCGGTGGCCTGCACCGCGGTGGACGCTGTCATGGCTGGATCGTACGCCCACCGCCCGCCGGGGAGCGAGAGGTCGTCCAGGTGTCGTCTCGTCACCGCCCGGCCGCCAGGCGGCGCGCGTAGGCTCGATGGGCATGGGGCCGAGACCGGGCGGGGGGCGAGCGGATGCCGCGGCGGCACCTCGTCCGAGCATCCGCGCCGTCGCGGCGACCGCCGGCGTCTCGCCGACCACCGTCTCGCACGCGCTGAGCGGCACCCGGGCGGTGCGCGCCGAGACCCGGGAGCGCGTCATCCGAGCGGCGGAACTCCTCGGCTACACGCCGAACCGGGTCGCGAGCGGGCTGCGGCTGCAGCGCACGGGCGTCGTCGGACTCGTGAGCGATCGCATCGCCACGACCCCCTTCGCCGGCCGCATCGTGCAGGGCGCGCAGGACGCGGCCCGGGACCGCGGCGTCGTGCTGATGGTGGTCGACACCGAGGGCGACCCCGGCCTCGAGGCGCAGCAGCTCCGCTCGCTCCTCGACCATCGCGTCGACGGGGTGCTGATCGCACGGATGTCCCATCAGGAGGTGGCGCAGCCCGAGGCGCTCGGGGCCACGCCGGTCGTGCTCGTCGACGGCGTGCCGGCCGGTGGCTGGCTCGTGCCGGCCGTGGCCCCCGACGAGCACGGCATCGCGGCGACGGCGGTCGGCCGCCTCGTCGCCGCCGGCCACCGGCGCATCGCGATGGCCTCGACGACGGATGACGCCCCGGCGACCCGAGGTCGGGAGGCGGGCTTCCGGGCGGCGCTCGCCGACGCCGGTCTCGCCGCCGCGGGGAGCCGCGTCGAGCGTGGAAGCTCCGACGCGCGGGGCGGGCGGGCCGCCGGGCGCCGGCTCCTCGAGGCGCCGCCCGGCGAGCGTCCCACTGCCGTGTTCGGCTTCAACGACCAGATGGCCATGGGTGTCTACCAGGCGGCATCCACCCTCGGCCTCGAGGTGCCGGCCGACTGCTCGGTCATCGGCGTCGACGACCTCGAGATCGTGGCCGACGGCCTCGAGCCCGGGCTCACGACCATCGCGCTGCCGCATCGCGCGATGGGCCGGTGGGGCATGACGACGCTGCTCGACCGCATCGAGGGCACGTCGACGGATGTCGCGGGCACCGTGCTGCTCGCCTGCGAGCTCGTGGAGCGCGCCTCGGTGGCCCCGCCCCGCTGAGCCCGCCCGGCCGCCGTGAGCCCGCCCGGCCGCCGTCACCCGCCCGGCCCGCGCTCAGGCGTCAGCCCGCGGCGCGGTCGTGCAGGCGCTCGACCGGGGCGACCGCGAGGGGCGCCAGCCGCAGGGAGCGCAGCTCGGTGGTGCCGCCGACCGACTCGACCGCGAGGCCGTTCGCGCCCGGCGCGCCGAAGACGACGCTCGAGAGCACGGATTCGCCGCCGTTCACGAAGACCTCCACCGACGAGGCGTCGACGATCACGTCGAGCGTCACGACCCCGTCGCGCGCCGGCGCCGACGCCGTGCGCACGGTGCGGTAGGCGTCGGGCATGGTCGCCGCCGCGACGTCCGCGTCCCGGGCGACGAATGCGACCCCCGCGGCGAAGTCGACGCCGACCGTGGCGAAGGCGCCATCGCCGACCTTGACCCGGAAGCGCACCTCGGATGCGGGGTCCTCGGGGTCGGGTGCGACCGCGACACGAAGGCGGTAGGCGTCGGAGTCGGGCTGGGGGAGCGGCGTGGCCGCGGCATCCGTCACCCGCTCACCGTCGACCGTCTCGGCCTCGCCCTCGAGCGAGTCGAGCGCCTCGACCGGCGTGGAGACGAGCGCCGGCCGGCCGTCGACGGTCCGGAGCACGAGCTCGCGCACGACCGAGTCGGCACCCCCATGCCAGTCGCCGGTGGGCAGATCGCCGGCGTACGCCCAGTTGTTGAGCCAGCCGATCGCGTACCGCGCGGCGAGTCGCTCCGACTCGGGCAGGCGGGGGTCGTCCCAGGTGACGGTCGCGTAGAAATCGGCGCCGCGGTCGAGCCAGGACGGCTCGGGGTCGGCGGCGGTGAAGGACTCGCCGTTCCAGTCGCCGGTCCAGTAGGCGGTGCCGGTGGTCATGCCGTGCTCGCTGCCGTTCACGCCGGCCGCGAGCACCCAGGTGGTCTTCGCCGGGTCGCCGTCGGCCGACATCCGGAACAGGTCGGGGCACTCGAGGACGCCGAGGTCGTCGCGCTCGAATCCCGAGCGGTACGTCCAGTCCTTCAGGTCGGGCGACGTGTAGAAGCCGAGCTTGTGGCCCTCGGCGAGCACCATGAGCCACTCGCGGCGGGCGTCGTCCCAGACGATCTTCGGGTCGCGCCAGTGCTGCGCGCCCGGGTTGTCCATCACGGGATTGCCGTCGAACGGCTCGAAGCGGAAGCCGCCGTCGGTGGAGACGAAGAGCGACTGGCGCTGCACGCCCTCGTCCTGCTGCGTGAGGATCGCGATGACGGCGCCGCGGCCGAAGCCGGCGGTGTCCTCGGTGTCGACGACGGCGCTGCCCGTCTCGATGTCCCCGAGGCCGTTCGCGTACTTCTCGATGGCGACGCCCTCCTCGCGCCAGTGCACGAGGTCCGTCGAGGTCGCGTGGTACCACTCGGTGCCGTTCCCGTCGGGGTAGTCGGCGTTGTAGAGGTAGTAGTAGTGCCACGCGCCGTCGAGCCAGAACGGGCGCTGCGGGTCGTTCATCCACCGCTCGGCGGGCGTGAGGTGCACGGCCGGCCGGTAGGGACTCCAGTCGGCCGGCCGTGTGTAGCGCGGCTCCGGGTCAGCGGATGCCTCCGGCACGGGCTCGGGCGAACCGGAGTCGCCGCCGGCGCCGATGGCGATCAGGGCACCCGTGATGAGCATGATCGTCGCCGTCAGTGCGGCGACCGCCCAGCCGATGGCTCGCCGACGGCGCACGGACGCGTCGGGCGTCGCGCCGGGCGGCGCGCCGGGTCGAGGTGTTCGGTTCATGATCCTCCGTCGTGTGGTTCGCGCACCGCCGGTCACGTCGCCCCGCCTGCGCGGGGTCCGTCTCCGGAGGTGCGCCGTCGCAGCGGTTCTGTGGGAGGAGCGCAAGCGCCACTCGAGGAATCGTCGGCCACGCTACCGGCTCCAAATCGATTTGCAAATTTCGTCAGCCCGACCTCGGGGCATGAAACCGCGACCATCCGCAGCAGCCCGCTGATCTGCGAATTTGCATGCGTACGCACTGAGCCACGCGTTCGCCGAATCGACTTGACAACGTTGTCAGTCGGCGCATAGGTTCCTGTGCCGGGGGAGTACAACGCCACGTTCTCGAGATCCGACCCGCGTACCGCTCGGGCCGATCCACCAGCGAACGGAAGCGACATCAGATGAACATGCCAGGCCGTGCACCGCGCACGCACCCTGGCGTCGGCGGCGGCATCCGCCCGCCCGTCGAGCTCGTCACGGGCGCCATGGCGCCCCGGGAGTCCCGACCGGTCGGCTGACGCCGAACGGAGCCGGGCCGAGTCCGGACGGACGCCGCAGGACGTGACCACGTCCGGCCGCGGCATCCGACCCTCCCTCGCCGCACCCGCTGCGGCGGGCCCACCGGGCGGCCTCGTCGCGAGGCCCGTCCCCCTCGACGGACGCACGTCCGTCGGATGCCGGCTGCATCCGGCCACGCGAGCGGCGCCTGCCGCGCGACGCGGTCGCAGTCGGTTCGATCACCATCGAAAGGCGACGAACATGTCAACATCCACTCGGCGCATCAGGCGCCCGCTCATCGGAGCAACGGCCACGGTCGGCGCGCTGGTCGCGACGCTCCTCACCGGCACGGCGGGAGCCGTCGCCGCGCCCGACGACCTGCAGCCCGGTCCAGAGCCCACGGTGCACACGCAGGAGGCGTACGCACCGGAGGACGACTTCACCGCGAAGTGGACCCGTGCCGACGCTCGGCAGCTGCAGCGCATCTCCGATGCGGAGGCGCCGTCCCGCGAGAACTCGATGCCGGCGGCGCTCACCATGCCGACGGTGCCGCAGGACTTCCCCGACATGTCGAACGGCGAGGTCTGGGTCTGGGACACGTGGCCCCTGACCGATGAGGACGGCAACCAGTACAGCGTCAACGGGCAGGAGGTCATCTTCTCCCTGGTCGCCGACCGCAGCCTCGGCTTCGACGAGCGCCACCACTACGCGAAGATCGGCTACTTCTTCCGCCCGGCCGGGATCCCGGCCGACGAGCGGCCCGAGAACGGCGGCTGGACCTACGGCGGCCTCGTCTTCGACGAGGGCGTGACCGGTCAGATCTTCGAGGACCAGTCGTACAGCCACCAGACCCAGTGGTCCGGCTCGGCGCGCATCTTCAAGGGCGGCGAGATCAAGCTGTTCTTCACGGATGTCGCGTTCTACCGCAATCCGGACGGCTCGAACATCAAGCCCTACGACCCGCGCATCGCGCTGAGCGTCGGCAAGGTCCACGCCAACAAGAACGGCGTGAAGCTCACCGGCTTCGACACGGTCACCGACCTCCTCCAGGCCGACGGCACGTACTACCAGACCGGCGAGCAGAACCAGTTCTTCAACTTCCGCGACCCGTTCACGTTCGAGGATCCGGCACACCCCGGTGAGACCTACATGGTCTTCGAGGGCAACTCGGCCATGCCGCGCGAGTCGGCGACCTGCGACGCCGAGGACCTCGGCTATCGCGAGGGCGACCCCTACGCCGAGACGGTCGAGCAGGTCAACGCCTCGGGCGCGCCCTACCAGATCGGCAACATCGGCCTCGCGAAGGCGAAGAACGACGAGCTGACCGAGTGGGAGTTCCTGCCGCCGATCCTCTCGGCCAACTGCGTCACCGACCAGACCGAGCGCCCGCAGTTCGTGTTCAAGGACGGCAAGTCCTACCTCTTCACGATCAGCCACCGCAGCACGTTCGCAGCGGGCCTCGACGGGCCCGAGGGCGTCTACGGCTTCGTGGGCGACGGCATCCGCAGCGACTTCCAGCCGCTGAACGGCGGCTCGGGCCTGGCGCTGGGCAATCCGACGAACCTCAACTTCGCCGGCGGCCAGCCGTTCGCACCGGACTTCAACCAGCACCCCGGCCACTTCCAGGCGTACTCGCACTACGTGATGCCCGGCGGCCTCGTGCAGTCCTTCATCGACACGATCGGCACGCACGACGACTTCGTGCGCGGCGGAACCCTCGCTCCGACCGTGAAGATGGACATCCACGGCGACACGACCAGCGTGGACTACTCGTACGGCGACGGCGGGCTCGGCGGCTGGGCCGACATCCCGGCGGGCCTCGACGTCAACTCCGGCGGCAAGCTGCAGTAGGCGATCGAACGACGGATGCCCCGGGGCGGTCGGCCCCGGGGCATCCGCTCGCCCACCTGCCGGCGGGTCGCCGATGACGCCGGAACGGCCGCGGCCGCGGCCGTCGGCCGCCGGCCGCCAGGTCAGGCGGGCGCCGCCGCCCTCGTGGCGGAGTGGCCGAGCGCGAATCGCAGCGCGGCGCGCCGCGACATCGTGCGACCGCGCTCCCGGCCCGCCTCGAACTCCGCGGCGCGCTCGGAGGCGAGGACCTGCTCGACCAGTGACCCCGACGTGGGGTAGGTGCGCTGGTCGATGTGACCCGTGCGCGTCCGTGCCGTGTCGACGGCGCCGAAGAGCACCCCGGCGCGCTCGATGTCGCCGATCGCGATCGCGCAGGCGGCGAGCCCCTCGAGCGCATGCCCCACCCCCTCCTCGTTGCCGAGCTGCACCGTGAGCTCGAGGTGTCGCGCGAACAGCTCGGGGCGCGGGTCGCCGAGCGCGAGCCGCGCCCAGCCGGAGTTCGTGAGCTCGATCATCTCGACGAAGTGGTCGCCGATGCGGACCGCGTCGTCGATGACCGTGTCGAAGATCTCGAGCGCCTCGCGCGTGCGACCGCGCCGGAGCTCGATGGCGCCGAGCTGGCCGCGGAACAGGGAGTTGAAGGTCGCGTCGTCCTGCCACGTCACGAGTTCGAACGCCCGGCGCTGGAGCTCCTCGGCATGGTCGAGGTCCGGCGTCGAGGCCGTCGCGCAGGCGATGCCCTGCACGGTCAGTGCGGCGCCCTCGCCGAATCGGTCGCCGGCGGCGTGGAAGAGCGCGGCGGCCTCGATGAGCGGCGCCCGATCGATCTCGGTGCCGGGGTGCACGAGGGCGACCCAGGACGAGAACGTGATCGCGATCGCGCGAGTGCGATCCGCGAGCGGCACGCCGGACTCGAGGATGCGGTCCGTCCAGGACTTGGCCGTGGGCAGGAGGTTCCTGATCCACCAGTACAGGAGCATCCGCCACGCCGCATCCGCGACGGTGTCGACCTCGCCGAGGGCGATGAGGTGACGGAACGCCGCACGGACGTCGTGGCCCTCCGCCTCGACCCGCTCCACGGCAGCCTGCTGCGTGGACCCCCGCAGCAGCGGTTCGATCTCCTCGGCGAGGCGCACGTAGTAGGCGGCATGCGCGCGCCGGACCGCGTCGGCATCCGCATCCTCGGCGAATCGCATGGTGGCGAGCTCCCGGACCGGGACGAGCATCGAGAAGAACGGCTCGCCTCCGACATCGTGCTGGCGCAGCAGGCTGCCGTCGACGAGCTCCAGCAGCGTGCCGGGCAGGTCGACGGCCCACACCTCGCCGCCGGCCACCGCCTCGACGGCACCGAGGCTGAAGTCGCCGACGAAGACGCCCAGCCGCATGAACAACGCGCGCGCGAACGGCCCGAGCAGGTCGATGCTCCACTCCACGGTCGCGCGGATGGTGCGCTGGCGCTCGGGCATGTCGCGATCCGACGTCCGGAGGATGGAGAGCACGCGGTCGAGCTTCGCGAGGATCGCGGTCGGCGTGAGCACGCGGATGCACGCCGCCGCGAGCTCGATCGCGAGCGGCACGCCGTCGAGCGCCCGGCAGATGCGGGCCACGTCCTCCGCGTTCTCCACGGTGAGGTCGAACCTCGCGTCGGCGGCGTGCGCGCGTTCGAGGAACAGCCGCACCGCCGGTGCGTCGGCGACCTCGGCCAGCGACACGGCGTCGGGATCCAGTGGGAGGCGCAGCGGCTCCACGTCGAAGACCTGCTCGCCGTGCACCCGGAGCCTGGCGCGGCTCGTCACGACGACGGTCGCGTCGGGGAGTTCGATGACCAGCGCCGCGACCTCGGGGGCGGCCGCGATGACCTGCTCGAAGTTGTCGAGCACGAGGAGGTCCCGACGCCCGCCGCGCGCCACTGCGAGACGCTCCAGCGTCGGCACGCTGCCGTCGTCACGCACGCCGAGCGCCCGCGCGACGGCCGGCAGCACGCCGCCGGCGTCGCGCACGTGCTCGAGCTCCACGAACGTCACCCGGTCGAACCGGTCGCGGGCGAGCCGCGCGGCCTCGATCGCGAGCCGCGTCTTGCCGATCCCGCCCGGACCCACGAGCGTCACCAGTCGCCTGGGATCGTCGCCGCCGAGCCAGTCGAGCAGCGTCCCGAGGTCGGCCTCCCGGCCGAGCAGCTCGTCGGGCGGCACCGGGAGGTGCTCGGCGGCGTCGTCCGCGTGACCCGCGTCGGTCGTCGCGATCGTCGCACTCGCCTCGGCCGTCGAGGCCGGGGAGCGCGACGCGTCGAACCGCTCGGCGAGCAGGATCGCGAGGTCCGATTCGACGAGCTCCCCGAGCTCCTCCGCCGTCGAGAAGGACTTGTACGAGGTCGTGTCGTCGTCGCGGATCCGGGCGACGAGCCCGGCCAGTCGTGCATCGCGCTCGGCGGGCTGCTTGACGTAGACGAGCTTCGGCATCTCGCGCGGCGCGAGGCAGTACTCGTCCTCGAGTCCCGAGATCTCCTCGTCGGGCGCGATCCAGCCGTACTCCTGCCAGTAGACCCCGAGGAAGACGTCGCTCTGCTCGAGGTAGGCGCGGTACAGCTCGCGCGGTGGGTGGGGCCGCGCGCCGAGCTCGAACATGACGGGAGCGAGATGCAGTCGCTCGATCGCGGCGCGTGCGGCGATCCGCTCGGGTTGGAGCTCCTTGAGGGTGGAGCTCACGAACACCCGCAGTCGCTGGTCCGGCGTGCGGATGACGCGCGACCCCGAGGCGCCGGTCATGGTGGCGGCGCCTTCAACCCCTGGGTGCATCCGTGCCGACGCCCCATGCTGCCCATTGTCCGCGCGGCCGTCGCGGCAGTCCAGCACCCGGATGGGGGATGCCGCTACGTCACGGGAGAGCCGCTCGCGGAGGGCTGCGCGACCTCCGGGCCGAGCGCGATCGCGAGCACGGCACTCCGTGGCATCCGCCGTCCTCGTGCGCGGGCGGCCTCGAACTCCGCCGACCCCTCGCCGGCGAGCACCGCGTCCACGTACGGCTGGTACGTGATGTACGCGCGCTGGTCCCAGAGCCCCGTGCGGGTGCGCAGGTTCTCCGCCGCGCCGAGGAGCTCACCGCCGCGTTCCAGGTCGCCCGAGGAGGCGGCGCTCGCCCCGAGTCCCTCGAGCGCGAACGCCACCCCGACGTCGTTGCCGAGTCGGAGCGCGAGGTCGAGGTTGCGCAGGAACGGAGCGGGATCAGGGGCGCCGACCGCCAGCCGAGCCCACCCGATCTGCGTGAGTGCGACGCTCTCGGCGAAGATGTCGCCCGCGCTCGCCGCCTCCGCGCGTGCTGCCTCGAGGAGCGCGGCACCCTCGGCCGGGTCGCCGAGCAGCGCCCTGAGGCGCCCGAGCGCGCCGGTGAAGAGCGAGTGGAAGGTCGCGTCGCGCTGCACGTCCGCCAGCTCGAGGGCGGCCCGCTGCCGCTGCTCGGCCACCACCAGGTCGGGCGGGTCCACCGACATATACGCGAGCGAGAGCACCGTGAGCGCGAGGCCCTCGCTGAACTCGTCGCCCGTCTCGCGGAAGAGCTCGACGCTGCGCTCGAGGTCCTCGGTGCTGATCTCGGCATCCGTCTGCCAGAGCGAGACCCACGACGGGAACGCGAGGGCGATCGCGCGAGTGCGCGTCGAGATGGGCACGCCGATGTCGAGCACCTCCTCGGTCCAGGTCTTCGCCTCGGGAAGGTAGCTGCGGATCCACCAGTACAGCAGCAGCCGCCAGACGGCATCGGCGACCGCGTCCACCTCGTCGATCGTGAACAGGTGGCGGAAGGCGGCCCGCAGGTTGTCCCGCTCCGCCTCGAGTCGCTCGAGCGCCGACACCTGCGTCGCGCCGCGCAGGAGGGGCTCGGTCTCGAGCGCGAGCCGGAGATAGTGGTTCGCGTGCGCGCGGCGCACGCCCGCGACATCCGGATCGAGGTCGAAGCGGGCCGCTGCGATCTCGCGCACGGGAACGAGCATCGAGAACAGGGGCACGTCGGCGTCGCCATGCTGCCGGAGCAGGCTCCCGTCGATGAGCTCGAGGAGCGTGCCGAGGATGTCCGACGCCCACGGCTCACCCGAGGTGACCGCCTCCACCGCATCCAGGCTGAAGTCCCCGGCGAAGACGCCGAGGCGCACGAACATCGCCTGCGCGTCCGCCCCGAGCAGGTCGATGCTCCACTCGACGGTCGCCTGGATCGTGCGCTGGCGTTCGGGCAGGTCGCGGGCCGAGGTCACGAGCAGGGGGAGCACGCGATCGAGCCGGGCGAGCATCGCGGCGGGGGTGAGGGCGCGGATACGGGCGGACGCCAACTCGAGCGCGAGCGGCACGCCCTCGAGGGCGCGGCAGATACGGGCGATGTCGGCGGCGTTGTCGGGCGTCACGTCGAACCGGGGATCGGCCGCACGTGCGCGGTCCCGGAAGAGCCGCACGGCCGGCGACTCCAGGATGGCCTCGACGGTCGCCTGCTCCGGATCCGGCGGTACGGCGAGCGGCTCGACGTCGAACACCTGCTCGCCGCGCACGCGCAGTCGCGCGCGACTCGTCACGAGGAAGGTCGCGTCGGGCAGGTCCGTCAGGAGCGACACGATGTCGGGCGCCGCATCCAGCACCTGCTCGAAGTTGTCCAGCACGATCAGGTCGCGGCGCCCCGCCCTCGCCACTCCCAGCTGCTCGGAGAGCGGCCGGTCGCCCGCGTCGCGCACTCCGAGCTCGCGCGCGATCGCCGGGAGCACGTCCTCGGGTTCGCGCACGTGCTCGAGCGACACGAAGGTCACGCGGTCGAAGGGCGCGCCGGCGTTGCGGGCCACCTCGATCGCGAGGCGGCTCTTGCCGATCCCGCCGGGGCCGACGAGGGTGACCAGGCGCTGCGCGTCGTCCCCCAGCCACGTGAGCAGCGCCGTGACCTCGAACTCGCGGCCGACCGCCTCGGTATAGGGAGCCGGGATGCGCCCGGTCGGTGCGACGGATGCCGGGGATGGTTCAGCCGCGGCGGCGGGGCCAGCGCGCGACGCGTCGAACCGTTCGGCGAGGAGCGTCGCCAGGTCGGCCGCCAGGAGCTCGGCGAGCTCGTCGGCCGTCGAGAACGGCGTGTACGACGCCGTGCCGTCGTCGCGGATCCGGGACACGAGCTCGGCGAGGCGTTCCTCGCGGTCGGCCGGCTGCTTCACGTAGATGAGCTTCGGCATCTCGCGCGGGGCGAGCCGGTACTCGTCCTCGAGCCCCGAGATCTCCTCACCGGGCGCGATCCACCCGTACTGCTGCCAGTAGATCCCGACGAACACGTCGCTCTGGCCGAGGTAGGCCCGGTAGAGCTCGCGCGGTGGATGCGGGCGCGCGCCGAGCTCGAACATGACGGGGGCGAGCCGCAGCTGCTCGATGGCGGCGCGAGCCGCACGTCGCTCGGGTTCGAGCTCCTTCAGGGTCGAGCTGACGAACACCCGCAGGCGCTGGTCGGGCGTGCGGATCGGCGCTGGGCCGGTCGGGCGGTTCATGACCGGGGGTCCGCGCTCACGATGGCACCTCCGACGGACGCGGGCTCCCGGTGGCGGCGGCCACGGTCTCGGGGTCGAGCGCGATCTCCAGCACGGCCCGTCGCGGCATCCGGCGACCGACGACGCGCGCCGCCTCGAACTCGGCGGCACGGTCGGTGGCGAGCATGGCGTCGACGAACGGCTGATACGTGCTGTACGAGCGTTGCTCGTGGAGGCCCGTGCGCGCGCGCAGCGCCTCGGCCGCGCCGAAGAGGAAGCCGGCCCGCTCGATGTCGCCGACCACGGCGGCCGAGCCGGCCAATCCTTCGAGCGCGTAGGCATCGCCGTCCTCGTTGCGCAGGCGCAGCGAGAGCTCCAGTGCACGCCGGAACAGCTCGGGTTGCGGCTCGCCGGTCGCGATGCGCGACCAGCCGATCTGGTTGAGCGCGATGCGCTCGGCGAACTCGTCGCCCGCGTGTCCGGCGATCTCCCGTGCGCGCTCGTAGCACGCGACGGCTCCGGCGGCATCTCCACGAAGGTGCAGGATGCGACCGAGCACGCTCTCGAACAGCGAATGGAAGGTGGCATCGCGTCGAACCGTGTCCAGCGCGAGCGCCGAGCGCTGCCGCTCCTCGGCCAGGTCGAGGTCGGCGGGCGTGGCGGACATGTACGACAGCGATGCGATGGCGAGGGCCAACCCGACGCTGAACTCGTCGCCGACCCCGCGGAACAGCGCGACCGCCTCCTCCATGCGCTCGGTCCTGATCTCCGAATCGGGCTGCCAGAGCGCGACCCAGGACGAGAACGCGAGTGCGATCGCCCTCGTACGGGGTGAGAGCTGCCGGCCCGATTCGAGCACGGCCTCCATCCACGCCTTCACCTCCGGCAGCAGGCTGCGGACCCACCAGTAGAGGAACAGGCGCCACACCACGTCGGCGACGACGTCGACCTCGCCGACCGCGATGAGGTGACGGCATCCGGCGCGCAGGTCGTCACGTTCCGCCTCGAGCCGGTCGAGCGCGGCGGACTGCGTCGCACCCCGGAGCAGCAGCTCGGTCTCGGCGGCGAGGCCGACGTAGTACTCGGCGTGCGCGCGGCGCACCGCCTCGGCATCCGGGTCGAGCTCGAAGCGTGCGGCCGCGATCTCGCGCACCGGTACCAGCATGGAGAAGAGCGGCAGGCCGTGCTCCTCGTGCTGCCGCAGGAGGCTCCCGTCGACGAGCTCGAGGATGATGCCGAGCAGGTCGGCGGCCCACGGCTCGCCCGCGGTGACGGCCTCGACCGCATCGAGGCTGAAGCCGCCGGCGAACACCCCGAGTCGCTCGAAGAGCGCGCGCGCGTCGGAGCCCAGCAGGTCGATGCTCCACTCGACCGTCGCCCGGATCGTCCGCTGGCGCTCGGGCACGTCCCTCGCCGCGGTGACGAGCAGCGGCAGCACCCGGTCGAGCCGCCCGAGCATCGCCGCGGGCGTGAGGGCGCGGATGCGGGCGGCGGCGAGCTCGATGGCGAGCGGCACGCCCTCGAGCGCCCGGCAGATGCGGGCGATGTCCTCCGCGTTGTCGTCGGTCACGTCGAACCTGGGGTCGGCGGACCGCGCGCGATCGCGGAACAGCTGCACGGCCGGCGCCTCGAGGATGGCCTGGACCGACGCCTGCGAGGGCTCCGGAGGCAGGCCGAGCGGCTCGACGTCGAAGACCTGTTCGCCGCGCACCCGCAGCCGCACGCGGCTGGTCACGAGGAAGGTCGCGCCGGGCAGGTCGGTGAGGAGCGAGACGACGTCGGGGGCGGCGTCGACGACCTGCTCGAAGTTGTCGAGCACGATGAGGTCTCGTCGGCCGGCGCGTGCCACGCCCAGCTGTTCGCTCAGCGGGGCGTCCCCCGTGTCGCGGACCCCGAGCTCGCGCGCGATCGCGCCGAGCACTTCGTCGGGATCGCGCACCTGCGCCAGGGACACGAACGTCACCCGGTCGAAGCGTCCGCCGGCGTTGCGGGCGACCTCGATCGCGAGGCGGCTCTTGCCGATCCCGCCCGGGCCGACGAGCGTGACGAGTCGTCGGGCGTCTTGGCCGAGCCACTCGAGGAGCGTCGCGAGGTCGCGCTCGCGGCCGACGGCGTCCGAGAACGGTGCCGGGATGCGCCCCGCCGGCATGGCCTCGACGCCGGGTGGCGAGACCACCGCGCGCGACGCGTCGAACCGTTCCGCGAGCAGCGTGGCGAGGTCGGCCGTGAGCAGCTCGGTCAACTCGTCCGCCGTCGAGAACGGCGTGTACGACGCCGTGTCGTCGCTGCGCACGCGCGCGATCAGCTCGGCGAGCCGCTCCTCGCGCTCGGCCGGCTGCTTCACGTAGATGAGCTTCGGCATCTCACGCGGGGCGAGCCGATACTCGTCCTCGAGTCCCGAGATCTCCTCGCTCGGGGCGATCCAGCCGTACTCCTGCCAGTAGATGCCGACGAACACGTCGCTCTGCTGGAGGTACGCGCGATACAGCTGTCGCGGCGGATGCGGCCGGGCGCCGAGCTCGAACATCACCGGGGCGAGCCGCAGTCGTTCGATCGCGGCGCGGGCGGCGCGGCGCTCGGGCTCGAGTTCCTTCAGGGTGGAGCTGACGAAGATGCGCAGGCGCTGGTCGGGCGTGCGGATCGGCGCGGCGCGGGCCTCGGCGCTCATGACGCCATCGGCTCCGCCGAGTCGAGCACGAGGTCGAGCGCGACGCGACGGGACATCCGTCGACCGCGCCCCCGAGCCGCCTCGAACTCGCGTGCGCCGTCCGATGCGAGGATCCGCTCGACGAACGGCCGGTACGTGACGTTGGAACGCTGGTCCACGAGACCGGTCCGGAGGCGGACGGTCTCGCCCGCGCCGAGCAGGACGCCGGCGCGCTCGACGTCGCCGGCGGCGGCCGCGCAGGCGGCCAGTCCCTCGAGCGCGAAGCCGATGCCGTCGTCGTTGCCGAGCTGGAGCGAGAGCTCGAGGTGCCGGGCGAACAGGTCGGGACGCGCCTCGCCACGAGCCAGCCGGGCCCAGCCGGAGTTCGCGAGCGTGAGGCTCTCGAGGAACACGTCGCCCTGCCGGCGGGCATCCTCGAGGACGCCCTCGAAGACCTCGACGGCACGGTCGGCATCGCCCTGCATCAGGGCGAGGCTGCCCAGCGCGACGCGGAAGAGCCCCTCGAAGGTCGGCTGCTCCTCGATGGTGACGAGCTCGAGCGCCCGGCGCTGCAATCCCTCGGCGCGTTCGAGGTCGGGCGGCGAGGTCGCCGTGCACGCGATGCTCAGCGTCGTGAGCGCCCCGGCCTCGCCCAGTCGGTCGCCCACGGCATGGAACAGTGCAAGGCTCCACTCGATGGGGCCAAGGTCGACCTCGTTGCCGGGCTGCGACAGGGAGACCCACGCCCGCAGCCCGAGCGCGATCGCCCGGGTGTGGTCGCGCATCGGCACGCCGGCGTCGAGGATGTCCTCCATCCACGCCTTGGCCTCGGCGAGCTGGCTGCGGATCCACCAGTAGAGGAAGAGGCGCCAGACCGCACGGGCCACGCCGTCGACCGCCCCGATGGTGATCAGGTGGCGGTACGCGGCACGCAGGTTGTCGCGTTCGGCCTCGAGCCGTGCGAGGGCGCCGGCCTGCGTGCGTCCCTGCAGGAGGGGCTCGATCTCGGCGGCGAGTCGCAGGTAGTGCTCGCCGTGCGCGCGGCGGACGGCGGCGGCATCCGGCTCGAGCGCGAAGCGCGCGGCCGCGATCTCGCGGACCGGCACGAGCATCGAGAAGAGCGGGACGCCCTCGTCGTCGTGCTGGCGTACGAGGCTGCCGTCGACGAGCTCGAGGAGGTTCTCGAGCAGGTCCGTCGCCCACGGCGCGCGCGCCGTGACCGCTTCGACGGCATCGAGGCTGAAGTCCCCGGCGAACACGCCGAGGCGGACGAACAGTGCCCGCGCATCGGCGCTGAGCAGGTCGATGCTCCACTCGACGGTAGCCTGGATGGTGCGCTGGCGCTCGGGGATGTCGCGCGCCGCGGTCACGAGCAGCGGGAGCATCCGATCGAGCCGGCCCAGCATCGCGGTGGGCGTGAGCGCGCGGATGCGTGCCGCGGCCAGTTCGATCGCGAGCGGCACGCCCTCGAGCGCCCGGCAGATGCGTGCGACGCCCTCGATGTTCTCGTCCGTCAGGTCGAAGCGCGGATCCGCGGCGCGTGCGCGCGCCAGGAAGAGCTGCACCGCCGGCGCCTCGGAGATCGCCGCGACGGAGGCCCGTGACGGGTCGGGTGGAATGGTGAGCGGCTCGACGTCGAAGACGCGCTCCCCCCGCACGCGCAGGCGGGCCCGACTCGTCACGAGGAAGGTCGCGTCGGGCAGGTCGTTGAGCAGCGACATCACGTCGGCGGCGGCCGGGAGCACCTGCTCGAAGCTGTCGAGCACGATGAGGTCGCGTCGGCCCGAACGGGCGACGCCCAGCTGCGCGCTGAGCGGACGGTCGCCCGTGTCGCGCACGCCGAGCTCCCGCGCGATCTCGGGGAGCACGTCGCCGGGATCGTGCACGTGCTCGAGCATCACGAACGTCACCCGGTCGAACGGCGCCCCGGCGCTCCTCGCGACCTCGATGGCGAGCCGGCTCTTGCCGATCCCGCCCGGCCCCACGAGCGTGACGAGCCGCTGCGCGTCGTCGCCGAGCCAGTCGAGCAGCGTGGCGACCTCCTGCTCCCGGCCGACCGCCTCGGTGTAGGGCACGGGGATGTGATCCGTGGCTCCCGGGATCTCCGCGACGCTCTCCGCGACGGAGGGCGCCGACTGCCGGCGGGAGGCGTCGAACCGCTCGGCGAGCAGGATGGCGAGGTCCGCCTCGATCAGCTCCGCCAGCTCCTCGGTGCTCGAGAAGGGCGTGTACGACGCGGTGTCGTCGTCGCGGATCCGAGTCAGCAGGTCGCCGAGGCGTTCCTCGCGCTCAGCGGGCTGCTTCAGGTAGATGAGCTTCGGCATGTCGCGCGGGGCGAGCCGGTACTCGTCCTCGAGGCCGGAGATCTCGTCGCCCGGCGCGATCCAGCCGTAGTGCTCCCAGTAGATCCCGACGAAGACGTCGCTCTGCTCGAGGTAGGCGCGGTAGAGCTCCTGCGGCGGATGCGGCCGGGCGCCCAGCTCGAACATGACGGGCGCGAGGTGCAGCCGCTCGATCGCGGCGCGTGCGGCGCGTCGCTCGGGCTCGAGCTCCTTGAGGGTCGAGCTGACGAAGATCCGGAGCCGCTGGTCGGGCGTGCGGATCGGGAGCCCGGCGGCGCTGTCGATCATGGCGACGCCGTCGACGTCGCCGGGGAGAGAGATCGCCGCCGCCCCATGGAGCAATTGTGGGCGGCTTCCCCGCGCCCGTCCAGCACCCGCACGGGGGATATGCGCCCGGAACCACGGCGGGCGGGATGCGGCGGTCAGCAGCGCCGCATCCCACCCGCCGGTCTCAGCCGGCGACCCGCACGACGAGGCCGCCCCCGTCGGTGATGCCGGCCGAGTTCTCGAGCTCGACCGTGTAGCGATGCTCGCCGGGCGAGGCATCCGTGATCGCGAACTCGACCACGCGCTCGCCAGTGGCCGACCGGTACGTGCGCGCGATCACCGACCCGTGCTCGACGAGCCGCACGACCGTGGTCGGCTCGCCCCGGCCCACCTTCACCTTCACGAGGAAGTCGCCGTCGGCGTCGGGCCCTCGCTTGGGGCCGGTCAGTGCCGTGACCTCCGCCACGGGCGGAGCGGCGGTCGCCCCGTCGACGCCGGCCTCCTTCCACATCGCGCCGTGCATGGGCGTCACCGTCAACGACTCGAGCGTCGCGCCCTCGCCGTCGGCCCAGAGGCCGATCGCGTCGGCGCCGGCGTTCGGGAACACCTGGTCGGTGATCGTCGTCCGCCCGTCTGCGGTGAAGACCTCCACCGAGCTCCGGTCGACGTACGCCGTGATCGCGAGGCGACCGTCGGCCAGCGCGACGGGGGCGTCGTCGAGCGACGCGAACGCCGGGTGGAAGCCCGTGCTCCCCGAGTCCCGCCGGTCCACGAACAGGCGACCGGATGCCGCGTCGTACCCGATGCGGGTCGCGGACTCGCCGTCCGCCAGCACGCTGAGCCCGACGGCGTCGGCCTCGCCCGGCGCGATCACCGCGTCGATGCGCAGCACGTCACCGGCCACGGGCAGCGTCTCGGAACCGGACGCGATCGGCCGCGCGGCATCCGTGTACACCCGCTCGTCCTGCTCGAGCTGCGCGAACTCGGCCACGACCGACTGCGCGAGCCGCGGCCCCTTCGGGGTGGAGACCAGCTCGACCTCGCGGGGGAGCGCCATCGCGCTGCGCCACGAGCCCGTCGGGATGTCGTTGGCGTAGTCCCAGTTGTTCATCCAGCCGAGCATCACGCGGCGGCCGTCGGGTGCGCCGTTGAACGACACGGTGGCGTAGTAGTCGCGGCCCCAGTCGAGCCAGTCGTACCCCTCGATGCGGGGCGCGGCCGCGGCATCCGCGAACATCACCTCGTCGACGAGGATGTGGCCCCAGCCGAAGCGGTTGTTGTCGATGATGCGCACGGATGCCTCGCGGCCGGCGTACTCCGACACGTCCCAGCTCACCCAGTCGAGGGTCTCGCTGTTGCGGCCGGTGGCGGTGCGCACGACCGCGCCGTCGACGACGAGGCTGACGGAGGTCTCCTCGCTCCGCGGCTGCGCCGGGGCGGCGCCGAGCACCACGTGGTCGACGGTCAGGTGACCCCACCCGCCGGTCGCATCGTCGTGCACCTGGAACTGCGCCGCACGGCCCGCGAACTCGGAGACGTCCCACGACTGCCAGTTGAGCTGGCCGGCCTCGGGCCCGGTGGCCGTGCGCACGACCTCCCCGTCGACGAGCAGCCGCACCTCGAGGGTGCCGTTGAATCGCTTCCCGCCGCCGAGCAGGAACGACAGGTGGTCCTCGCCCGGTGCGATCGTGAAGCTCGGCGAGGTGAGGTCGCCGAGGTTGTCGTCGCCCTTCGGGCCGCCCTCCCAGGTGTTGAGCCGCTTCTGGCCCAGGTAATAGTCGCCGCCCGCCGTCGACGGGTTGCGCCAGGGCTCGGTCGCGAAGTCGCCCGTGACCTGCCAGCCGGTGTCGGCGAGGGTGGTGCCGTCGGCGAACTCGAAGCCGTCGAAGAGGAGGCGCCCGGCGGGCGGCTCGTTGCCGAGCTGCGTGCCGTCGACGTGCGGGTGGTTGCCGCCGCCGACGAGGAGGTTCACGTGGTCGCGTTCGATGGTGAACGTCGGCGACTCCATCGAGCCGACCGGCCAGTCGTGGTCGGCGAATCCGTTCACGAGGCCGGCGCCGACGAATCCGCTCACCGCGTTCTGGCCCTCGAGGGTGCCCGAAGCGGGCGCATCCGTCCACGGCCCGTTCGCCCAGTTGCCCGGCTCGTTCGCCACGGTCCACCCCTCGTAGTCGCCGCCGTTGAAGCCGGCGAAGACCTCACCCTCGGGGAGCGTCTCCGAACCGACCGTGCTCTCCGACGTGAAGGTCGTGCCGTCGAACTCGCCGACGAAGTACTGGCCACCCGAGCCACCGGCGACGGAGCCGGGGTTGAGGTTCACGACCAGCACCCACTTGGTGTTCGCCGGGTCGCCGTCGACCGCGAGCGGGAACAGGTCAGGGCACTCCCAGATGCCGCCCGTGGCGTTGGCCGGGCCGAAGTCGCTGAGGTGGGTCCAGGTCTTCAGGTCGTCGCTGCGGGAGAGCACGACCTTGTACTGCAGCGCCTCGACGGCGACCATGACCCAGTACGACTCGCCCGTGTCGGGGTCGGTGTGGCGGAAGACCTTCGGGTCGCGGAAGTTCGCCGAGCCGCGGTCGTAGACGGGGTTGCCCTCGTACTTCGTCCAGGTCTGCCCGTGGTCGAGGCTGTACGCCAGCGACTGGGCCTGGATCCCCGCGTGCGTCGGGTGCGCCGGCGTGTACGCGCTCGTGTAGATCGCGACCATCGGCGGGTTCTCGGCGGTGCCGAGGCCGCTCGTGTTCTGCTCGTCGACCACGACGGAGCCCGAGAAGATGTCCTCGATCGCCACGCCGTTCGCGTCGAACGTCTGCGGGATGGCGAGGGGCTGCTCCTCCCAGTGCACGAGGTCGGTGCTCGTGGCGTGGCCCCAGCTCATGTTGCCCCAGCGCGTGCCGTGCGGGTTGTGCTGGAAGAACAGGTGCCAGGTGCCGTTCTCGTACACCATGCCGTTCGGATCGTTCATCCAGTTCCGCTCGGGAGAGAAGTGCAGGTAGGGGCGGTACTGCTCCTCAGCCGGCGAGGCGAGGGTCGGCGCCCCGGTCTCCTCCGCGTTGGCGGGCATGGCTCCGAGTATGCCCGCCGCCAGCGCGGCGACCGCGACCGCGGCCGCGGCGGTGCGCCATCGTGATTTCGTCGTCATCGTCTGTTTCGCCCTTCATCGCGCGCGTCACGAGTCTGTCGTGACATCGTTGTCAGTCAACGGCCGCGATGCTACGCACTGTCCGCCGGACATTGCAAGGGGGGCCGGATGCCGCGGCGTCATGCCCGCCCGGATGCCGGTCCACCTGCCCTCGCAGGGTCCCTCCCGCCGCCTCGTGCCGGCCACCCATCGGGCGTCGCATCCGAGCGCGCCGCGGCCCGGATGTCGCGGCCGCGCCGCCGCATCTCGCCGAGGTGACGCGAAGTGTCGTCATCCGTCCCACGCAGCGACGACTCGCGTCATTTCGCCGAGGTGACGCGAAGTGTCGTCTTCCGTCCCGTGGAGCGACGACTCGCGTGATCTCGCCGAGGTGACGCGAACTGTCGTCATCCGACCCCTGGGAGCGTCGACTCGCGTCATTTCGCCGAGGTGACCCGAACTGTCGTCATCCGACCCTGCAGCGACGACTCGCGTGATCTCGCCGAGGTGACCCAAGGTGTCGTCATCCGTCCCCTGGGAGCGTCGACTCGGGTCATCTCGCCGAGGTGAACTGACGTGTCGTCATCCGACCCCTGGGAGCGTCGACCCGCCGCATCTCGCCGAGGTGACGCGAACTGTCGTCATCCGTCCCCTGGAGCGACGAATCGCGTCACGCCGGTGACCCCGGCGGGCGGCGAGTCGGGCCCCCGGCGGGCGGCTGTCGTAGCCTCGACGCATGGCCACCGTCATCCGCACGGCGCTGGTCGCGGATGCCCCCGGCATCGCGCGCGTGCACTGGGACAGCCACCAGACGACCTACGTCCGGCCGGGCCGCGTCGACCGCGAGCGCGTCGAGGCGTGGACGATGGTCATCCGCATCTCGTTCTGGACGGCGAACCTCGCCATCGCCAACGACGTGTACCCGGTGCCCGAGGGATTCCACCGCCAGGCGATCTGGGTCGCGGTCGTCGACGACGAGATCGTGGGGTTCGCCACCACCAGCCGTGGCCACGAGCCGGGCGCCCCGCGCGAGCTCGAGCTCGAGGCCATCTACGTGCTCGAGGGGCACCACGGCACGGGCGTCGGCCAGGCGCTCGTCGATGCCGCCATCGGCGACCGTCCGGCCTACCTCTGGGCGCTCGACGACAACCCTCGCGCGCACGCGTTCTACCGGCGCAACGGCTTCGAACTCGACGGCGCCGAGCAGTTCGACGAGCTCTGGCAGGTCACCGAGGTGCGCTTCGTGCGCTGACGGAATGCCGGGCGAGAAGCGGATGCCGCGGCATCCGACCGTCGTCGCGGCCGGTCCCGCCGTGCCCGAAGCCGTCCCTCCACCGTAGGCTCCATGCACATGGGAAACGAGCCGGGGAACGCACGCAGGCCGGGCGCCTCCGTGGGGACTGTCGGGACAGTGGGCCTCGCGGAGGTCGCCGCCGAGGCCGGGGTGTCGCCCTCCACCGTGTCCCACGCCCTGAACGGAACGCGTGCGGTGCGTGCGGAGACGCGGGAGCGCGTCGTGCAGGCGGCCGCACGTCTCGGGTACGTGCCGAACGGCGTGGCGCGGCGGAGGCGTCGTTCGGCGGTCGTCGGACTCGTCATCGACTGCATCGCGACCACGCCGTTCGCCGGCCGAATCATCCGAGGGGTGCAGGAGGAGGCGCGCGAGCGCGACGCGCTGCTCATGGTGGTCGATTCCGGAGGCGACCTCGAGCTCGAGCAGGGCCACGTGAGGGCGCTCGCCGATCGCAGGGTCGACGGGATCCTGTTCGCCCGCAGCTCCCACCAGGAGATCGATCGCCCCCACGGCATCGACGACATCCCGTTCGTCCTCATCGACGCGGTTCCGACGCCCGGCTGGGCCGTGCCGGCGGTCGCACCCGACGAGCGCGCCATCGCGTCGGTCGCGGTCGCGCACCTCGTCGCCGCGGGGCATCAACACCTCGCGTTCATCAACTCGGCGGCGGACACGCCCGCGTCGCGTGGTCGTCACGCGGGATTCCGGTCCGCGGTCGAGTGGGCGGGGCTCTACGACATGCACGCGGTCGTCGAACGCACCACGCCCGATGCCGCGGGCGGCCGCCGCATGGGGCGTCGCCTGCTCGAGCGCGCCCCCGGCGTGCGTCCGACGGCGATCTTCTGCTTCAACGACCAGGTCGCGATGGGCGTCTACCAGGCCGCCGAGGCGCTCGGGCTCGAGGTGCCTCGTGACTGCTCCATCATCGGCGTCGACGATCTCGAGATCGTGGCCGCGGCGCTCGACCCGGGCCTCACGACCATCACGCTGCCGCACCGCGAGATGGGCCGGTGGGGCATGCGGTCGCTGCTCGACCGCATCGAGGGTCGCGAAGTGGATGCCGCTGCGCCGCTCCTGCTCGCGGGCGCCTTGGTCGAGCGCCGATCGGTCGCGCCGCCCCGCCGGCGGCTCACGGACTGGCTCAGCCGGCGCTGAGCGTTCGTGCCGCGGGACCGGGCTCGTCAGCTCGGGTAGGCGGGCTCGGCGTCGTGGTGCGGCATCCGGAGCAGCGCGCCCTCGTGGCGCACGGTCGCGGCCGCGATGACCATCGCCTCGTGGAGCGTCTGGGCCCACTCCCGGTTCGTCGTCGGCACGCCGCCGACGACCATGTGCCGCACGACCGCGGCGAGCGTCGCGTCGCCCGCGCCCATCGTGTCGACGATCGGGCCGGGAAGCGGCACGATGTCGGCGTGGATCGGGCGTTCGCCGGCGCGGTGCAGCGTGGCGCCGTCCCGACCCGCGGTGGCGAGCACGGCGCCGGGGTCGCGTGCGAGCAACCGATCGACGAAGGCGTCGAGCGAGTCGCCGAGCAGCAGGTCGGCGTCCTCGTCGCCGATCTTCACGAGCAGCGACCGCGAGGCGAAGTCCTCGAAGTTCGCCAGGAACGCGTCGCGATCGGCGAGCATGCCCGATCGCGGGTTGCCGTCGACCACGAGCCGATCGCCCGGACGGGAGATCGCCTCGACGAGCGCCGCGTACTGCGCCGCGTCGTCGAACGGGAAGCAGCTCACGACCACGAGTTCCGCAGCGTCGAGCGCGGCCCGGGTCGCGTCGTCGAAGCGGATGCCGCGGCGCTTCGCCGCCTCGTTGAACTCGTACCGCGGCTCGCCGTCGGTGCGGTCGGACACTGCGCGCGAGGTGCCATGCTCCGACGGACTCTCGACGAGCCGCACGCCGTAGTCGCGCAGGTAGGCACGGATGCGGGAGGCGGGCTCATCGTCGCCGAGCATCGCGACGAGCGTGACGTCCTGGTTGAGGAGCGCGAGTCCCACGGCCACGTTGAGCGCCGCACCGCCGACGAACTCGCGGGCGCCGTGCTCGTCGCGCAGCTCGTCGATGAGCGCGTCGCCGACGACGGTGATCCGCCTCGGCGACGGAGTCGCGTTCGTCATGCGGTCAACCTTCCCCGCGCGGCAGGATCTCACCGGAGCCGCGCTCGATCAGTCGGGTCGGCACGATCGTACGCGCCGCTGGCTCGTGGTCGCCATCGAGGCGGGCGAACACGCGCTCGGCGGCCGTGCGCCCGATGCGCTGCGGATCCTGCGCGACGACGGTGATGCCCGGGTCGAGGAGGTCGGCGAGCGGCACGTCGTCGAAGCCCACCAGCGCGGTGTCCCGGTGCCGGCCGAGCTGTCGCAGCGCTCGGATGGCGCCGATCGTGACGAGGTTCTGGCTGCTGAAGATCGCCGTGGGCGGCGTGGGGGACTCGAGCAGCTCGAGGGTCGCGAGGCGGGCGGTCTCCTCGTCATGGAGGCCCTCGATCACCGGCACGTCGCGGGTGGCGACGCCGGCGCGGCCGAGCTCCTCGAGGAAGCCCCGGCGCCGTTCGCGCGCGGTCTGGATCACGTGCCGGTCGCCGAGGTACGCGACGCGGCGATGGCCGCGCTCGAGGAGGTGGCGGGTCGCGAGGGCCGCGCCGTCGGCGTTGTCGCTCACCACGGAGTCGGACGTGATGCCGGCGGGCTCGCGGTCGACGAACACGACCGGGGTGCCGCGCCTGAGCTCGGGGGCGAGGTAGGCCTGGCTTCCGGACACCGTGGTGAGGATGAGCCCGTCCACCCGTCGGCGGAGGAAGGCCGAGACGGCCTCCTGCTCCCGGTCGGGGTCGTCGTCGAGGCTCGAGGCGAAGACCGCGACGCCGCGCGAGAGCGCGACGTCCTCGACGGCACGGTGCACCGCACCGGCGAAGGGGTTGTCGACGCTGCCCACGAGGAGCCCGAGCGTGCGGGTGCGCCCGTCGGCGCGCCGCAGGTTGCCGGCGTGCAGGTCGGGTTGGTAGTCGAGGGTGCGGGCCGCCGCGTTGACCTTGGCGATCGTCGCGGCGGACACGTTCGGCTCCCCGTTGATCACGCGCGAGACGGTCTTCACGCCGACGCCGGCGAGCGCGGCGACATGCCGCATCGTCGGGCGCGAGCGCGCGGCATCCGGCGATGACGTCGCGTCTGACAACGATGTCACGATTCGGTCTCCAATGTGTGTGTGCGACTTGACTATACACATCAGCATGGTCTACACCTATGTTGACATCGTTGTCAGGGTGACAGCGGTTCCCCCAACAAGAGGAGATTCATCGATGAATCACGCAGCACCGCGCGCGCTCCGCCGCCGCCTCATCGCCACGGGCTCGCTGGCCGCGGTGGCAGCACTCGCCTTCACGGGATGCGCATCCGGCGCCTCGGGCGGTTCGACCGACGCCGGAGGGGACGACACCGTCGGCGTCTCGCTCATCGTGAAGACCACCACGAACCCCTTCTTCGTCGCCATGCAGGACGGCGCCGAGGCCGCAGCCGAGGACCTTGGTGTCGAGCTCACCATGGCGGCCGGCAAGGAGGACGGCGACGAGGACACCCAGATCCAGGCCGTCGAGAACGCGATCTCCAAGGGCGACGCCGGCATCCTCATCACGCCGAACGGTCCCGCCGTCGAGGACGCCTTGGTCAAGGCACGTGATGCCGGGCTCTTCGTGATCGCGCTCGACACGCCGCCCGCCGACCCCGAGTCCGTCGATATCACGTTCGCGACTGACAACTTCCTCGCGGGACAGAAGATCGGCGAGTGGACGGCGGCCAAGCTGGCCGGTGAGAAGGCCACCATCGCCATGATCGACCTGTTCGACGACAAGGTGGTGTCGGTCGACGTCGCACGCGACCAGGGCTTCCTCGACGGCATGGGCATCGATCTCGCCGATGACGCCGCGAACGGCGACGAGGAGGCCGCCGGCGCGTACAGCGGCGGCGACTACGAGATCGTCGGCAACGAGGCGTCGCAGGGCGCCGAAGACGGCGGCCGCACCGCCGCCGAGACGCTGCTCTCGAAGAACCCCGACATCAACGTCGTCTACACGATCAACGAGCCCGCCGCGTACGGCGCGTTCGAGGCGTTCAAGGCCGCCGGCGCCACCGACGGACTCATCGTGGTGTCGGTCGACGGCGGCTGCGCCGGCATCGACGCGGTCAAGGAGGGGATCATCGGGGCGACGAGCCAGCAGTACCCGGTCAAGATGGCCGAGCTCGGCGTGCAGGCGATCTACGACCTCGTCGAGTCGGGGGAGGCGCCCGAGAACACCGAGGGCCTCGACTTCTATAACACCGGGGTCGAGCTCGTCACCGACGAGCCCCAGGACGGGGTCGAGTCGATCGACACGGCCGAGGCCGCCGACATCTGCTGGGGCTGACGCTCCCGCATCACCCCGCCGGGGCGGTGCGACCCGGGCGACGGATGCCCTGACCCGATATGGGCATCCGCCGACACCGGCCGGGTCGCGCCGTCCCGCCACCAGACATCGGAGAACCAGACGTGAGTCAGCACACGACCGAGCCGCCGACGGCGGCACTCGACCTGGCCGAGGAGTTCCTCGACCGCACCACCCCGCTCAGCCGCATCCGCAACACGCTGCACCGCTATCCGGCCATCAGCCCGGCGATCGTGCTGGTGCTGTCGGTCATCGTGTTCGGACTGCTCAACGAGCGCTTCCTGAACCCGGCGAACCTGTCGCTCATCACACAGCAGGTCGCCGTGGTCGGCACCCTCGCGGTGGCCCAGACGCTCATCATCCTCACCGCGGGCATCGACCTCTCGGTCGGCGCGGTGATGGTGCTGAGCTCGATGGTGATCGCGCAGACCACCGTGCAGGCCGGGCTGCCAGCCGTGCTCGGCCTCTTCCTCGGCCTCGTGGTCGGCCTCGGCGCCGGCGCGCTCAACGGCTTCCTCGTCACCCGGCTCAAGCTGCCGCCGTTCATCGTGACCTTGGGCACCCTGAACATCTTCGTCGCGCTCACGCTGCTCTACTCGGGCGGTGCCACGGTGCGGGGCGGCGAGATGCCCGAACTCCTCACCTGGACCGGCGCCACGTTCAACGTGCTCGGCGTGAACTTCACCGTGGGCGTCGTCATGATGCTGCTGCTGTACGTGGTCATCGCGTTCATCCTCGCCAAGACCGCGTGGGGCAGGCATGTGTACGCCGTCGGCGACGACCCCGAGTCGGCCCGCCTCGCCGGCATCCGCGTCAACCGGGTGCTCATGAGCGTCTACCTCGCCGCAGGCGCGATCCTCGCGATCGGCGCGTGGATCCAGATCGGCCGCACCAACGCCGCCTCGCCCAACGCCGGCGTCGACCTCAACCTCGACTCGATCACCGCCGTCGTCATCGGCGGCACGAGCCTCTTCGGCGGTCGGGGCACCGTCTGGGGCACCCTGCTCGGCGCCCTCATCGTCGGCGTGTTCCGCAACGGACTCTCGCTCGCCGGTCTCGACGTGCTCTGGCAGACCTTCGCCGTTGGCGTGCTCATCATCGTCGCGGTCTCCGTCGACCAGTGGATCCGAAAGGTACGCAAGTGAACGCCAATGAACCGGCTGAGACGGCCGGCGACGCACACATCGACCAGGCCATCGGCGCATTCACGGGTGCCGCGGCCCCGTCGCCCGTCATCGAGGACACGCGAGTGCCGATCCTGCGGGCCCGCCGGCTCGTGAAGACGTTCGGCCGCGTGGTCGGCCTCGACGGGGTGAGCCTCGAACTCTACCCGGGAGAGGTGCTCGCCGTCATCGGCGACAACGGCGCCGGCAAGTCGACGCTCATCAAGTGCCTCACGGGCGCCGAGATCCCCGACGAGGGCGAGATCTTCCTCGACGAGAAGCCGGTGCACTTCAAGCGCCCGCAGGACGCCCGCGCCGCAGGCATCGAGACGGTCTACCAGAACCTCGCGGTGTCGCCCGCGCTCGACGTCGCCGCGAACCTCTTCCTCGGTCGCGAGGAACGGAAGAAGGGCGTCCTCGGCTCGGTCTTCCGCGTCGTGGATCAGAAGGGCATGCGGCAGAAGGCGAAGGACGAGCTGAAAGCCCTCGGCATCTCGACCCTGCAGGACGTCACGGTGCCCGTGGAGAACCTCTCGGGAGGCCAGCGCCAGGCGGTGGCCGTGGCGCGCGCCGCGGCCTTCGGCTCGAAGGTCGTCGTGCTCGACGAACCCACGGCCGCGCTCGGCGTGCGCGAGTCGAACCAGGTCCTCGAGCTCATCCGGAACCTGCGCGACCGCGGCATCCCCGTGATCCTCATCTCGCACAACATGCCGCACGTGTTCGACGTGGCCGACCGCATCCACATCCAGCGCCTCGGAAAGCGGGCCGCGACGATCACACCGGAGTCGCACTCGATGACCGACGCCGTCGCCATCATGACGGGGGCCGCGCGCGCATGAGCTGGTCGAGCGAGGACGGCCGGGTCGAGCTCATCGCCCGGTTCACCGCCCTGCCCGGGCGGGAGGAGGAGGTCGCACGCCTCCTCCTCGCGCTCACGGCCATCGTTCGCGAGGAGCCCGGATGCCTCGCGTTCGAGCCGCACCGCGTCGCGCCCGCCCCCGGGGCATCCGCCGCGACATCCGGCCCCGAGCCGATCGGCACGGGCTTCGCCGTGGTGGAGGCGTACCGCGACGAGGCGGCGTTCGCCGCGCACCTCGCCGCACCGTACGGGGCGGAGTTCAACGCGGCGCTCGCGCCCCTGATCGTGGAGGACGGCTCGGTGCTCACGTTCCTGGCACCGATCGGCTGAGCCCGGCGGCGGCGCCCTGCGCTCGACGCGGGCGCCGTCGTCGTCTGCGCCTGCGGCGTCAGGCGTGGTCGGCGCGGTAGGCGGCGACGGTGCGCTCGAGCGCTTCGGGGATCGGCGTCGCCCGCACGCCGAGGGCGGCCATGCGGCTCGAGTCGACGACGAACGGCTCCTCGAACTCGTAGGCCATCTCGACGAGCTCGCGCACGGTGGGGTTGAAGATCCCGACGGCGCGCAGGGCGGTCTTCGGCAGGCCGCCGATGCGCGGTCGGGTGCCGGCCAGCCGCGAGAACTCCTCCACCATGGCGCGGCTCGACCACGGCTCGGGGTCGTTCGGCAGGTGCCACGCGGACCCGACGACGTCGGCACGGGTGCCCAGCACGGCGAGGCCCTCGCCGATGTCGGGGAGGTAGGTGTAGTTGTGCACCAGGTCGGGGTCGCCGAACAGCGAGACCCGCCTGCCCGCGACGACGGCGTCGAGCACCCGGTCGCCGAGGGGCGAGGCGATGCCGGCGCCCGGGCCGTAGTAGTCGGACGCCCGTCCGCTCACGACCTCGACCCGACCGGCACGGTGGGCGGACCAGAGCTCGTCGGCCATCTCGAGGCGCACGCGCCCCTTGCGCGTGTGCGGATGCTGCGGACTCTGCTCGGTGAGCGGCCGCCCTCCGGGGCGGCCATACGAGTAGACGTTGTCCATGTTCACGAACCGCGCTCGCGCGGACTCCGCGGCGGCGAGCACCGCGCGCTGCAGCGGCGGGAAGTCCTCGGCCCAGCGGTGGTATTCGGGGTTCAGGGTCTGGTACACGGATGCCGCGCCCCGCGCCGCGCTCGAGGCGAACGCGGCATCCGTGGCGTCGCCCGTCACGAGCTCGACCGCGCGCAGCGCCTCACGGTCGCGACCGAGCGCCGCTCGACCGCGGCGGTTCACGAGGCGCACGGGCAGGTCGCGGCGGACGAGCGCGAGCGCCGTCGCGCGGCCGACGGGACCCGACCCGAAGACGACGTGCACGGGCCCGGTCATGCGATCATCGCCATGGCGGATCCGTCGGCCTCGTGGGCGGGTGAGACGGCCGTCGTGGGCCGACCTGCGGGATGGACCATGGAACGCATGCACCTCGTCGCGTAACTCTGCACACCGTGCAGTGATATAACACTGTACGGTGTGTTGAGATGAATCGCAAGCGTGCACGAGCATGAGGCCGGGACCCCGTCGCAGCCTCACCCATGCCGAGATCCTCGACGTGGCCTTCGACCTCCTCGAGGCCAAGGGCTTCGCCGCCGTCTCCGTGCGCGGCGTCGCCAGCGGCCTCGGCCTCACGCCGACCGCCCTGTACACCTACTACCCGAGCAAGAACGCCCTGCTCCGCGGGATGGTCGAGCACCTGCTCGCCCGCCTCGACCCCGGCGAGACCGGCGCAACGGATGCCGCCGGCGAGGCCGGTGCTCCCGGCTCCGCCGGCGTCGCCGCCGGGCGCACCCGACTGCTCGCGCTGGCACTCCGCCTGCGCGAACTCCTCACCGGACACGCGGGCGCACTCGGCCTCATCATGAGCGGCCCGCTCGACGGGCCCAACGCGATGCGCCTCAACGAGACGCTCCTCGAGTCCTTCATGGCGGCGGGGCTCGAGCTCGACGACGCCGCCCGTGCGGCATACGCGCTGCAGGTCTACGTGCTCGGCTCGATCGCGCTGGAGTCGGCGGAAGCCGACGCCGAGTCCGAGCCCGCGGACGCATCCGACCGGGCATTCGCGACGGAGGCGACGGGCGCCACGCTGTGGACCGATCTCGCGACCTTCCCGCTCAGCGAGCGCACCGAGGCGGTGGCGGCCCAGCACAACTCGACCGCCCAGTTCACGTGGGGCGTGCAGCGCCTGCTCGACGGGCTCATCGGAGTGCGCTGAGGACGAACCGCGGCGTCGTGGCGCGACGGCGTGCCATGACGGGCGGCGCGACGGACACGGCCTGCCTCCGGCGGCGGACGCGACGAGGCGCCGGCCCCTGAGGAGCCGGCGCCTCGCCGATGTCGCCGTGGGTCAGCTCACTCCGCGCTGGGCGGGGTGATGCTGATCAGGGCGCCGCGGTTGCCGTCGAGGGCCTTCTTGACGGCGATCACCGTGCCGTAGCCGACGCCGGAGTCCGCCGGGTTGCCCGACCCGAACGGGCCCAGGCCGACATTCACGCCGTCGTACGCCGGCAGGCGGTTGCCCTGCAGGTCGTAGAGCGGCGTGGTGTACTGGGCGTTGCCCACCGACGGGACGACGACCGAGGCGTCGCGATCGCGGTAGAACAGGCGTCCGTCGGACTCGCGCAGCGCGAATCCGGGGACCCAGCCCTGGTCGTCGGTGAAGGTGCTCACCGGCGTCTGCGACGCGATGTCGGTGCAGTACTCCGTGAGTGCGGCATCCGTGAAGCACTCCGTGAACGGCTGCGTGTCGACGAGGCCGAAGGCCGCGTTCGACGACTGCGCACGCGACGGCATCACGTTGAGCACCGACGGATCCACGTCCGCGGCGGTACCCGTGCGCTGCAGCGGATCGAAATGGCTGTCCACGATGAGCAGGCCGCCCTTCGCGCCGTAACTCGGGAGGGCCGCCTCGTTCGTGAGGATCTGGTTCGAGCTGCCGTACGTCGTGTCGCGGTACCAGACGAGCGCACCCGGCGCGTTGTAGGCGAGCTTCTCGACCTTCCAGGCGCCCACGCTGTACGTCGAGTTGTAGGCGTACTTCAGGCCCTCGTCGAAGCCGTCGTAGTTGCGCCACTCGACGAGGTAGTACTGCGCCTTGACCGACGTTCCGGTGTCGATGCGCCAGCCCGGGCCGGTGGTCGTGGTGAACGAGGCGACCTCGGTCTCCCAGCCGTTCTCGCCGCCCTCGACGTCGTCGCTCCACACCTCGGCGCCCGCACTCGTGAGTGCGAAGTCGTCGGAGAACCAGCCGCGGTCCTGGAACGCGGCATCCGTCGCCAGGCGCAGGCGCACCTGCACCGTCGTGCCGGCGAACGACGAGAGGTCGATGTAGTGGTGCGCCCAGCCGTGCGAGTCACCCGTGAGGCCGTACTTCTTGTTCCCGTAGTCGGCCATGCGGCCGTTCGGGTCGGCGTAGGCGTCGCTCGTCGAGACCTCGGTGCCGTTCTCGGCGTAGACCTTCTGCTCGGTCCACGTCAATCCGCCGTCGGCCGAGACCTCCACGAAGCCGTAGTCCCAGTCCGCCTCGATGACGTAGTTGTTCCACATCCAGAACTTCGCGTCGGCGGGGACGTTCTCGACCGTACGGCCCAGGCGCAGGTCGGCCCAGTCCTGGTCGGCACCGGTGTACCACATGTTCTCACCGCTGTGCGGCTCGGCCAGGGTGACCACCTTGTCGGGCAGGTTGACCTTGACGCCGTCCTGCGTGCCCTTCTGCGGCCGTGAGGTCTGACCCACCTTGACCGTGGTCGGGTCGTCGCCGGGGTTCACCTCCACCGGATCGGCCCAGCCGAGCACCCACTTGTCCCAGAGGCCCATGTGGGTCGGCATCGACTGGAAGATCGGGCCCGAGTGCGAGCCGGAGCTCATGAGGTCCCAGAAATCGACGTCGGAGCTGCCGGCGCCGGACGTGTCGTAGAGGTCGGGCAGGCCGAGGTCATGGCCGTACTCGTGGGCGAACACCCCGACGCCCGAGTCCTCGGGCTGCACGATGTAGTTCGACAGCGTGAGGTCGGTGCCTGGGATGGGAGCGCCGCCGGCGACAGCCGATGAGTGGGCCCAGATGGCGTACGTGCCCTCGGCGCCGCCGCCGCCGGACTTGTCCTCGCCGGCGTGCACGAGCACGACGTGGTCGATCACGCCGTCGGGCTCGAGCACGTTGCCGTCGTCGTCGCGGTCGCCCTGGTCCTCGATGTCGTAGTCCGCCCAGGGGAAGTCGGGCTGCGCGTCCGCGAGCGCCGCGACGGCGTCGATCGGCAGCTGGCCCGGGCCGAGCGGGTTGTCGGGGTGACCCTGCATGTCCTGGATGGCGCCCGCCTCGTACTCGCCGGCCTCGTTCTGGAAGCAGAGGCTCGCGCCGTAGTAGGCCTCGGAGTGGGGCACGGTGACCCACGGCGTGGCCGAGCCGTGCACGGTGTAGGCGCCGCGCGACATCTCCTCGTACATGTTCTTCATCGTGTAGCCGGAGATGTCGAAGCCGGGCTTGCCATCGGGTCCCGTGAGGTCGGTGCGCACTCGCTCGGTGATGCCCTCGTCGGTGAACAGCATCGCGTTGAAGTGCTCGGAGGAGAAGTCCGGCACCCACATCGAGTTGTTGTCCTCGAGGTCGTAGTCGGCCGGGTTCGGGATGTTGTTGTGGAGCGGTCCGCTCTGCACGTCGCCCGGCTTGCACTCCGTCGAGCCGAACTCGGTCGGCACGTACGAGCCGGAGAAGTCGTCCTGCGCGTCCTCGTCGAACTCGACGAGGATCGTGAGGAGCTTCGCCTCCTGCGTCGACGACGCCTGCTTGGCGTTCTTCAGCTCCTTCGGGCTCTTGCCGGTCGTGATCGACTTCGCCTCCAGCTTCGCGAGTCCGCGAGCGGCGACCGGGTTGCCCTGGCCGAACTTGCGGTCCAGCGCGTCGGCCTTCTCGATCGCGGCATCCGCCCCCGCGGTGCTGCGACCCGCAGCGTCGGCGACGACCTCCTCATCCGTGCCGAAGGCCTCCTCGGCGCGGGGCGAGACGTAGTTCATGTAGTACTCGTCGTCGCCGATCACCGGCGCAGCGACGTGCGATGGCGCAGCCGATGCCGTGGTCGCACCCATGGTCGCCAATCCGGCGGCCGCGAGCGCGAGCACGGGAATCGTCGCCACCACGCGCCTGCGCGCGCGAGTGGTCATTCCAATCATGCTTCTCCCTCCGAATGCGCCGGGGGATGACCCCGGCGCACGAAACAACGCCCCCCGTTCGAGGGCGTAAGCGGCATCCTGCCGTGCCGTGCGCGCTCGATGGAACCCCTTTCCCGAATCTGTGGAGAGAGACGCAGATCCATTGCGTGCGGCGCACGAATCGGCCGGGCCGCCGCCGGAGGAGTTGCGGCTGCGTCGACGTGAACAGCGCGTTACAGAACCCCGGAGGGGTCTGGTCGTGCGGTGCCGGCGGGCATAGCCTGAGCCGGGGCCGGGAAGCCCGCGGCCGACGGCGAGAGGATCCACCGATGAGCGAACAGGCAGCCCCGACCCTGGCCGACTGGGAACGCGCGGAGATCGACCGGGCGAACGCCTCCGAGCTCACGCCCGTCGTCTTCGTGCACGGCCTGTGGCTGCTCTCCAGCAGCTGGCAGCCCTGGCGCGACTTCTTCGAGGACAACGGGTTCATCACCCTCGCGCCGGGCTGGCCCGACGACCCCGACACCGTCGCCGAGGCCCGCGACCATCCCGAGGCGTTCGCGAGGAAGATGGTGCAGGAGGTCACCGACCACTACCTCGCGGCGATCGCCCTGCTCGACCAGGCGCCCGTCGTCGTCGGCCATTCGTTCGGGGGCCTCATCGCCCAGAAGATCGCGGGAGCCGGCGTCGCGGCGGCCACGGTCTCGATCGACAACGCGCCCTTCAAGGGCGTGCTGCCGTTGCCGGCCTCGTCGCTGAAGTCGGCGGCACCGGTGCTCGCCAACCCGGCCAACGCCGGCCGCGGCGTCTCGCTCACCTTCGACCAGTTCGCCTACGGCTGGGCCAACGCCCTCGACGAGGTCGAGGCGCGGCAGCTCTACGAGACCTTCCACGTGCCCGCGGCCGGAGCCCCGCTCTTCCAGGCCGCCTTCGCCAACTTCAACCCGTTCGGCGGCGAGACGGCGGTCGACTCGAAGAATCCCGAGCGCGGCCCCATGCTCATCATCGGCGGCGAGCTGGACCACACCGTGCCCCCGGCGATCACGAACGCGAGCTATCGCATCCAGTCGAGGAATCCCGGCACGACCACCGAGGTCACCATCCCCGGCCGCGGGCACTCACTCACGATCGATTCGGGTTGGCGCGAGGTCGCCGACGAGGCGCTCGCGTTCGTGCAGCGGTTCATCCAGTAGCGATCGGATGCCGCCCGCCGTCGTCGCGCGCCGCCCTCCCGGTCGTCCCCGGCGCGGCGTACGATCGGTCGCGGGGGTGGTTCGGATGCGTGGGATCCGGGGGTGGCACGGGCGAGGCCGCGTCGCGGCATCCGTCACCGTCGCATCGCTGCTGGCGACGGGCGCGATCGGACTCACAGCCTGCTCGTCGGGCGGTTCCACGGGCGGGTCGTCGGCGCTGCCGCCGGTGATCGTCGAGATCGACGCACTGGAGGGCACGACGGTCGAGGTGCCCGAGGGCGGGACGGTCGACCTGACCGGCGACGACGAGACCTCCACAGCGTGGACGGCCGACATCGCCGATCCCGAGGTCGTCGAGTTCGTGCCGGGGCGTGACGACGGCAGCGCGCAGTTCAACCCGGGCCTCACGGCGACGTCCGTCGGCGAGACCGACGTGACGCTCGAGAACGGCGAGACCGGCGACGCCGTGACGTTCACGGTCGAGGTCGTGCCGAAGGACACGGGCGGGTACTGAGCGCTAGCGCGCCTCGTCAGCCCAGCAGCAGGTTGCGCAGCTGGTCGGTCGAATGCACGACCGCCATCGCGTCGCTCGCCTCGGCGGGGGAGCCGTAGCCCCACTCGACGAGGATCGTCGGCACGCCGTTCGCGCCGGCGCCGAGCGTGTCGTAGCCGCGGTCGCCGACCATCACCGGATTGGAGACGTCGACACCCCGCTCCCGCAAGCGCCGCAGCGCCTCGCGCACGACGTCGGCCTTGGTGCTGAGCTCCTCGTCGTCGCTCGCGCCCGTGATCTCGGTGAAGTACGGGGTGAGGCCGGCGTGGTCGAGCACCTCGCGGGCCATCGACTCGGGCTTGGAGGTCGCGAGCGCGACGGGGACGCCGGCGGCATGCAGGCGCTCGAGGACGCCGGCGACGCCGGGGAAGACGGGGGAGCGCAGCACGTGGTCGGCGTAGTGGTCGCGGTAGACGTTGAGCGCCTCCCAGGCCTCGGCGTCGTCGAAGCCGGCGGTGAGGCGGAGGCTGTCGAGCAGCGGGGGGCCGACGTAGGAGCGGAGCACCTCATCGGAGGGCACGTCGAGTCCGAGCTCCTTGAACATGTGCGCGAGGGACGCGGTGATGTCCGAGGCCGAGTCGACGATCGTGCCGTCGAGGTCGAACAGCACGGCCGACCAGGTGCGCTGCGGCGCGAGGGTCTGGGTGGGCATGGGGGAAGTCACCGTGACATCCTACGGGGGCATTCCCTGAGCGTTTCTCAGGAACCGAACGACATTCGTGTTTCGAACGCCCCAACCGCACTCGGCGCCGAGCACCGAACCGGCTCATCGAGCTTCAGAACCGGCTCATCGAGCTTCAGAACAGGCGGGCGTGGCCGCTCTCGATGCCGCGCATCGCGTCGTAGTCGAGCACCACGCAGCGGATGCCGCGGTCCTCCGCGAGCGTGCGCGCCTGCGGCTTGATCTCCTGCGCGGCGAAGACGCCGCGTACGGGCGCGAGGCGCGGATCGCGGTTCATGAGCTCGAGGTAGCGAGTGAGCTGCTCGACGCCGTCGATGTCGCCGCGGCGCTTGAGCTCGACCGCGACCGAGGCGCCCGAGGCATCCGTCGCGAGGATGTCGACCGGGCCGATCGCGGTCATGTACTCGCGGCGCACGAGCCGGTGTCCCTCGCCGAGGAGCTCGATCTGCTCGGCCAGCAGCTGCTGCAGGTGCGCCTCGACGCCGTCCTTCTGCAGGCCGGGGTCGGCGCCGAGCTCGTGCGCCGAGTCGTGCAGCACCTCGTGGATCGACACGACGAGCTGGTCGGCGGTCTTCTTGTGGGTGACCTTCCACAGCTCGACGACCCCGGCGGCCCGCTGGTCGTCGTCGGGCTCGGCCGCCTCGAGCGTGCACGGGGGGCTCATCCAATTGAGGGGCTTGTAGCTGCCGCCGTCGGAGTGCACGAGCAGGCTGCCGTCGCCCTTGACCATCAGCAGTCGCGTCGCGAGCGGCAGATGGGCGGAGAGCCGCCCCGCGTAGTCGACGGAGCAGCGGGCGATGACGAGGCGCACCTGTCGAGTGTACGGCGACCGGATGTCGCGGAACGTCGCCGGTGACGCAGGCGACCGGGTGTCAGGCCGTGACCCGTGCCCTCGGCCCGGTCTGCTCCCGCGCCGCGGGTGCCGCGACGCCGGCGAGCACCATGAGGCCGAGGATCACGAGCAGCGCGTTGAGGATGCCGAACTGCTCGCCGAGGAAGCCGAGGAACGGCGGGCCCGCGAGGAAGGCGCAGTAGCCGATGATCGCCACGGCGCTCACGCGGGAGGCCGCGAGGCGGCGGTCGGTCACGTCGGCGGCCGCCGACATGCCGACGGGGAAGCCGAGCGAGCAGCCGACGCCCCAGAGCACGGTGCCGACGATGAGCATCCACGTCTCGGTGCTGAAGATGAACAGGCTGAGGCCGACCACGCCGGTGGCGGCGAGGACCTGCAGCACCGGCACGCGGCCGAATCGGTCGAGCACCGGGCCGCCGAGCACGCGCGCGGCCGTCATCGCCACCGTGAAGACGGTGAAGATCGCCGCGCCGACGGTCGCGTCGAAGTGGTGGCCGTCGACGACCGCCAGGGCGAGCCAGTCGTTGGCGCCGCCCTCGGCGAACGACATGCCGAGCATGACCACGCCGATGAGGAGCAGGCGCCCGTCGCCCCAGACCGCGAGGCTCTCTCGCAGGCGCTGCCGCCAGGGCACGCTCGGAGCGTCGTGGTGCGGGTGGTCTCCGAGCTCCTCACGGATGGGCACGTACCGCACGGCGACGATCACCGCGCCGATGATGAGCAGCGCGATGACCGCGAGGTGGATCGTGATCGAGATGCCGAGAGCGGATGCCGCGGCGGCGATGCCGGCGCCGGCCACCGTGCCGAAGCTGAAGAACGCGTGCATGAGCGGCATGAGCGTCTTGCCGATCTCGCGTTCGGCCTCGGCGCCCTCGACGTTCATCATCACGTCGACGGAACCGTTCCCGAATCCGAAGAGCACGAGCCCGATCACGACGAGCGGGATCGACGGCAGGATCGAGCCGCCCACGCCCACGAAGACCAGGCCGACCGACACGGTCACGAGCACGCCGATCATGCCGGTGCGCGTGCCGAATCGCGCCATCAGCCACGGCGCCGCGATGAGGCCGAGCACCGACCCGGCTGCTCCGCCCAGGATGACGAGTCCGACGCCCTGGGTGCTGAGGCCGGTGTCGTCGCGCACCACGGGGATGCGGGCGACCCAGCTCGCCATGCTGAGGCCCGAGAGGAAGAAGATCGCGAAGACCGCGTTGCGCCAGGCGAGGAGCTCGCGTCGCGGTCGAGCGGCCTCCGCGGGGCGGCCGCCGTCGTGGCTCTCGGCCAGGACGGATTCGTCGTCTCGGTGCTGCGACATCACTGCCTCGTCGTCGAAGGTGGGGCCGATCGGCCGGAACGTCCAGGTGGTCGGATCCAGTGTAGTCGAATCGATTCGATCCGCAACGTCGACCGCGGCTCGGAGTCCACGGCGGCCGCGTCATCCGCTTCGCCCCGTGACTACGATGTACGGGTCACCTCGACGCGCGCCGTGACCCTCGGTGCACGAGCTCGGCACCGCAGACCCCGCGGCGCCCGTACGAAACGGACACCTGCCAATGAAGGCCCTCTACAAGCCCGCGCCCGGCGCCGGCCTCGAACTCGTCGACCGGCGGGAGCCGGAGACGGGACCGGCGGACGTCAAGATCCGGGTGCTGCGCACCGGCATCTGCGGCACCGACCTGCACATCGAGCGGTGGGACGACTGGGCCGCCGCCGAGATCCGGGCGCCGCTGATCCCGGGCCATGAGTTCTACGGCGAGGTCGTCGAGGTGGGCGAGCTCGTGCACGACGTGGCCCCGGGCGACCACGTGTCGGGCGAGGGCCACATCGTGTGCGGCATGTGCCGCAACTGCCGAGCGGGCCGCCGCCAGATGTGCATCCGCACCAAGGGCGTGGGCCTGCACCGCGACGGGGCGTTCGCGGAGTACGTCGTCATCCCGGGCGAGAACGTGTGGGTGCACCACGCGTCGGTCGAGCCCGAGGTCGGCGCGATCTTCGACCCGTTCGGCAACGCCGTGCACACCGCGCTCGCGTTCTCGCTGGTCGGCGAGGACGTGCTCGTCACGGGCTGCGGCCCCATCGGCCTCATGTCGATCGCCGTCGCCCGCCACGTCGGCGCGCGCTTCATCGTCGCGAGCGACGTGAGCCCCGCGCGCCTCGAGCTCGCCCTGAAGATGGGGGCGGATGCCGCGGTCGACGTGTCGCGGGAGCGCATCCACGACGTGCAGCCGAAGCTCGGCATGCGCGAGGGGTTCGACGTCGGGTTCGAGATGAGCGGAGCGGCATCCGCACTGCCCCAGATGATCGAGAACATGAACCACGGCGGACGCATCGCGCTGCTCGGCCTGGCGTCGGAACCCTACGCGATCGACTGGGGCAAGGTCGTGACGCACATGCTCACCATGAAGGGCATCTACGGCCGTGAGATGTTCGAGACGTGGAACTCGATGAGCGCGATGCTGCAGACCAGCGAGACGCTGCGCTCGCGGATCGCGTCGATCATCAGCGACCGCTACCCGGCGCGCGACTGGCGCGCCGCCTTCGACGCCGCGGCCTCGGGCGGGGTCGGCAAGGTCATCCTCGACTGGACCGAGCTGTAGGAACAGGAGCTGTCGGACATGTACGGAACGGTGAAAGAGCAGCTGCGGACGGAGCTCGACGAGATCGAGGCGGCCGGGCTCACGAAGCGGGAGCGCGGCATCCGCGGGCCGCAGTCGTCGGAGATCGAGGTCGCCGGACGCGAGGTGCTGAACTTCTGCGCGAACAACTACCTCGGGCTCGCGAACGACCCGCGCATCGTCGCCGCCGCGCACCGCGGCCTCGACGAGTGGGGCTACGGACTCGCGAGCGTGCGGTTCATCTGCGGCACGCAGGAGCTGCACCTGGAGCTCGAGCGGCGGGTGTCGGAGTTCCTCGGCTACGACGACACGATCCTGTTCTCGTCGTGCTTCGACGCGAACGGGGGCGTCTTCGAGGTGCTCTTCGGGCCGGATGACGCGATCATCTCCGACGAGCTCAACCACGCGTCGATCATCGACGGCATCCGCCTGTCGAAGGCTCGGCGCTACCGCTACAAGAACCGCGACATGGCCGACCTCGAGGCCCGGCTGCAGGAGGCGTCCGATGCGCGACGGCGCGTGATCGTGACCGACGGCGTGTTCTCGATGGACGGCTACATCGCCCCGCTGCAGGAGATCTGCGACCTCGCCGAGCGGTACGAGGCCCTGGTCTTCGTCGACGACTCGCACGCCGTGGGGTTCGTCGGCGAGCACGGACGCGGCACGCCCGAGTACTGCGGCGTCGAGGGTCGAGTCGACATCACGACGGGCACGTTCGGCAAGGCGCTCGGCGGGGCATCCGGCGGCTACGTGGCGGCGCGTGCCGAGATCGTGGCGCTGCTCCGCCAGCGGGCGCGTCCCTACCTCTTCTCGAACACGCTCGCTCCCGCGATCGTCTCCGGCACGCTGCAGGCGCTCGAACTGCTCGAGCAGTCGGGTGAGCTGCGTGTCACCCTGCGGTCGAACGCGGCGCTCTTCCGCGCGCTCATGGAGGCCGAGGGCTTCGACCTGCTGCCCGGCGAGCACCCCATCGTGCCCGTGATGTTCGGCGACGCCGCCCTCACGGCGCGCATCGCCGACGCCCTGCAGGCGAAGGGCGTGTACGTCACCGCGTTCAGCTTCCCGGTCGTGCCGCGCGGCGCAGCGCGCATCCGGGTGCAGTTGTCGGCGGCGCACTCGGAGGACGAGATCCGCCGGTGCGTCGCGGCGTTCGCGGCGGCGCGCGACGAGGTGACGGCGGCCGCGCCGGCGTGACGGCGCTCGCGCGGGCGGACGGCGCCCGGCGCGGCCGGCGCGGATGCTTCACCCAAGCGAGATGACGCGAACGGTCGCTCTTCCAGGTGCGAAGCGGCAGTTCGCGTCATCTCGGCGAGGGTGTGCATCGCCAGCGGTGCCCGCAACGCAGGAGTTTCGGGACCCGTGACCCGCTGACCGGAGGGAGGGCGCCCGATCTCCTGAATTGCGCCGGCCGAGCCGCCATGCGATGCCGAGCGGCCGCCGTGGTACCGCGCCCCAGCCCGCTCGAATCGATTCGGCCTAGAATCAGCCCCATGCAGACGGATCCCGCACCGCGGACCGCCCCGATCACCCGTCCCACGCTCGCCGACGTGGCGGCGCTGGCCGGCGTCTCGGCGTCCACGGCCTCGCTCGCCTACAGCGGCTCCGGCCCGGTGTCGGATGCCACGAAGGAGCGCGTGCTCGCCGCGGCATCCGAGCTCGGCTACGCCGGCCCCGACCCCCGCGGGCGCTCGCTGCGCCGCGGCCGCTCGGGCATCGTGGGCGTGGTGCTCGAGGAGCGCGTGCGCGCGGCCTTCCTCGATCCCGTGAAGATCCAGATGCTCGACGGCATCACCGAGGGAATCGCGCCGCTCGGCGCGGGCCTCCTCCTGCTCACGGACACCGGTGAGGAGGGCGGCAACGCCGTCGGCATCGAGAGCGCACCCGTCGATGCGGTGGTGCTGGTCGGATGCAGCCCGCGGCTCGGGCATTCCGTCGAGGCGCTGCGTCGCCGCGGCATCCCGGCCGTCGCCATCGAGGGCGCGACCGGAGACGACGTGCCCCAGATCTCCATCGACAACCGCGAGGCGACCCGACGCGGCGCCGAGTACCTGCGCGACCTCGGGCACACGGATGTCGCGCTCGTCACGCTCCCATTCGACGCCGCCCGCACGCGCGGCCCCTTGACGCCCGACCTCGAGCGCGGCAGCACCGCGGACACCGCCAGCGAGCGGCTGCTCGGCGCTCGCGACGTGTTCCCGCACGCCACCGGCCGTGCCGCCGCGGTGAGCTCGATCGAGGAGGGCCTCGAGGCCGGGCGCGCACTGCTCGCCGACCCGGCCCACCGCCCCACTGCGGTCATCGCGCAGAGCGACCTGCTCGCGGCCGGCGTGATCCAGGCCGCCGAGGAGCTCGGCGTGGCCGTGCCCGCGGAACTCAGCGTGCTCGGATTCGACGGCATCCGCGTCGACGGCCTGCAGCACGACCTGACGACCCTCGTGCAGCCGTCGGTCGCGAAGGGCCGCGCGGCGGGCGAGGCCGTGGTGCAGCTGCTCGCGGGCGAGCCGCCCGAGTCGGTCTGCTTCACGAGCACGCTCCACGTCGGCGACACCACGGGCCCGCCACCCCGTTCGCCGTCGGCGGCGGGCGCTACGCCGTCGCGCCCGTGACCATCCAGGTCGACCCGTGCGCCCGCACCGACAGCGTGATCGCGCGGGCGGCGAGGTAGCCGATCGCGAACGACGCCGTGAGCCACGCGAGCGATGCGGCGCCCGGGAGGCCCGCGGCATCCGCCCACCACACCGTGCCGAGCGCGAGCGGGACGAACACGGCGAGGTTCACGAGGCCCGTCCACGCGAGGTAGCGCGCGTCGCCGGCGCCGATGAGCACGCCGTCGAGCACGAACACGAGCCCGCCGAGCGGCGCCGAGAGGCCGAGCACCACGAGCGACGGCGGCAGCAGCGCGGCGACCTCGGCCGACGAGGTGAACAGGGCAGGCAGCACCCAGGCCGTCGCGACCACGATCGCGCCGAGCACCGCACCCGACCAGATGCCCCATTCGACGCAGCGACGCAACACGGCCCGCACATGCGCCACGTCGCTCGACCCGAGCCCCTTGCCGATGAGCGCCTGCGCGGCGATCGCGAGCGCGTCGAGCGCGAAGCCCAGCGTGAAGTAGATCGTGATGGCGACCTGGTACGCCGCGAGCTCGTCTCGGCCGAGCGAGGTCGCCGCCCACGTCGCGAGCAGCAGCGCGACCCGCAGGCTCAGCGTGCGCAGGAACAGCCACCCGCCCGACCTCGCCCCGTGCAGGACGCCCGCGTGGTGCGGCCACGGGCTCGCACCGACGCGCCGCACGTGCCGGGCGATGACCACGAGGTACACCACGACCATGCCCCACTGGGCGATGACGGTGCCGATGGCCGAGCCCGCGATGCCCCAGCCGAACCCGTAGATGAAGAGCGCGTTGAGCCCGATGTTGGCCGTGAACCCGAGACCGGCGACCCAGAGCGGCGTGCGCGTGTCCTGCAGGCCGCGCAGCAGGCCGGTGGCGGCGAACACCACGAGCATCGCCGGCAGGCCGGCCATCGAGATCGAGAGGTACGCGGATGCCTCGGCCGAGACCGCCGCCGACGCGCCGAAGAGCTGGACCAGCCACGGCGTCGCCGCCCAGCCCGCGAGCGCGAGCACCGCACCGAGCCCGAGCGCGAGCCACAGCCCGTCGACCCCGGCCGCCACCCCTGCGCGCTCGTCGCCCGCGCCGAGACGGCGGGCCACCGCCGGTGTCGTGGCGTAGGCCAGGAACACCATGAGGCCGATGATCGTCTGCAGCACCGCGCTGGCGAGGCCGAGGCCCGCCAGGGGCGTGGCGCCGAGGTGCCCCACCATCGCCGTGTCGGCGAGCAGGAACAGCGGCTCGGCGACGAGCGCGCCGAGCGCGGGCACGGCGAGGCGCAGGATGTCGCGGTCGACCGCGCGGGCAGATCGGGTGGTGGTGCTCATGCGCCTTCGAGCCTATGCGCGCGGACCGACCGCGGTACCGGAAAACGCATGCTGCGCTCGTACCCCGTTTCCCGATACGTTGGTGAACAGTTCGGCCCTCGGGGCCGCGAGCAGCACGACGTCGTGCGGCTCGCTCGTCGGAGGGCATCGATCGCTCGGAGAAGCGCGAAGAGAGAGGGCACCACCGATGAGAACCTCACACCGACCACCACGATCGCGCAGGCGAGCGCTCGCCGCCGCCGGAGCACTGCTGCTCGGCGCGTCCCTGCTGACGGCCACCGCGGCCGCCGCCGACACCGACCCCCGCGTCGACCTCCCGCCGGGATACCTCGACGCGGTCACGGCGACGAGCAACATCGAGCTCCTGGCGAGCCTCCCTCGCGTCGCACCGTTCGACGCGGCCCCCGGCAACTTCGGCTTCGTGAACTCCGACCTGGCGTTCACCGGTGACCACGCCATCGTCGGCAACTTCAACGGCTTCCAGGTCTACGACATCGCGGATGCCGAGGCTCCGACGCTGCGCTCCGCGTTCGTGTGCCCCGGCGGCCAGGGTGACGTGTCGGTCTACGGCGACCTGCTCTTCATGTCGGTCGAGGAGACCCGCGGCCGGATCGACTGCGGCACCCAGGGCGCTCCCGGTCCGGTGAACACCGAACGCTTCCGCGGCGTGCGCATCTTCGACATCAGCGACATCGACAACCCCGTGCAACTGCCCGGCGTGCAGACGTGTCGCGGTTCGCACACGCACACGCTCGTGACCGATCCCGACGACCCTGCCAACGTCTACATCTACAACTCGGGCACCTCTGGCGTCCGGTCGTCGGCGGAGCTCGCGGGCTGCGAGAACGCGGCACTCACCACTGCGCCGGTGACCACGGGCAACCCCACGCAGTGGCGCATCGACGTCATCAAGGTGCCGCTCGCGGCGCCCCAGACGGCCGCGATCGTCAGCCAGCCGAGGATCTTCACCGACCCGACCACGGGCGCGTACAACGGCCTGCAGAACACGCAGTCCGGCACGCTGCACCCGAGCGGCACGCCGTACAGCCCGCTGCCGAACACGAACACGTGCCACGACGTCACGGCGTTCCCCGAGATCGGGCTCCTCGCGGGCGCGTGCCAGGGCAACGGCCTCCTCGTCGACATCTCCGACCCGGCGAATCCGGTGCGGATCGACGCGGTCGCCGACCCGAACTTCTCGTACTGGCACTCGGCGACGTTCAACAACGACGGCACGAAGGTGATCTTCACCGATGAGTGGGGCGGCGGCACGTCCGCTCGCTGCCGGGTGACCGACCAGCCGCAGTGGGGCGCCGACGCGATCTTCGACATCGTCGACGGCAAGCTGCAGTTCGCGAGTTACTACAAGCTCCCGGTTCCGCAGACGTCGCAGGAGAACTGCGTCGCCCACAACGGCTCGATCGTGCCGGTTCCGGGTCGCGACATCATGGTGCAGGCCTGGTACCAGGGCGGGTTGTCGGTCATCGACTTCACCGACACGGCCAACCCGACCGAGATCGCCTACCTCGACCGTGGGCCGATCAACACGCCGAACCCGACGGGACTCAACCTCGGCGGGTACTGGTCGACGTACTGGTACAACGGGAACGTGCTCGGCAGCGAGATCGCGCGCGGCTTCGAGAGCCTGGCCTTCACGCCGAGCGACCACCTGTCGGCCAACGAGATCGCCGCGGCCGGGGAGATCCAGCTCGACGAGTTCAACGCACAGCTCCAGACGAAGCTGGTGCACGCCCCGAGCTTCGCCGTCGCACGGTCGTACGTCGACCAGGCGGCGCGCGACGGCAGCCTGAGCGGCAACGCGCTGAAGCAGGTGAACAAGTCCATCGACCAGGCCGAGAAGCTGGCGGGCGAGTCGGCCAGTGCCGCCGCCATCGCGGCGCACCTCGACACGGCGGCTCGCACGTCGGGCGCTCCGGCCGATTCGAACCTCGTGCAGGCGCTCGACGCGCTCGCCGGGACGTTCGGCTGATTCCGTTCGGGGAGGCCGGTTCCGGCCGGCCTCCCCACTCGATGACGATGCCCGGTGGTCCGCGGATCACCGGGCATCGTCACGTCCGCCCGCCGCCGCGGCGCGGATCAGGACGCGCGTTCGGCGAGCATCTCCTGCATTCGGGCGATCTCGATGCCCTGGTCGGACTCGACGTGACGCGCGAACTGGTCGATCGCCGACTCCTGGCCGCCGCCGGAGGCGTAGAGCTCGTCGACCATCTGCAGGGCACCCTGGTGGTGCTGGATCATGGACTCGAGGAACAGCCGGTCGAACGTGCTGCCGTCGGCCGCCTCGAGGCGCGCGAGCTGCTGCTCCGTGAGCATCCCGGGCATCTCGTGCCCCTCGGCATGCCCGTCGTGGTCGCCGTCACGCAGCGGCTGGACCCGGTCCTGGAGCCACTGCACGATGAGGTCGAGCTCGCCCTCCTGGCTGATCTGCATCCGCTCGGCGAGCAGCCGGATGTCGCGGTCATCGGTTCGGGCGTCCACGAAGCCGGTCATCACGATGGCCTGGGAGTGGTGATCGATCATGTCTCGCATGAACGTCACGTCCTCCTCGACGAACGTCGGCGCCCCGAGCTGGCCCGCCTCCTCGGGCGAGAGGGTGCGGTTCGGCTGGCCGGGTGCTCCGAGCTGCACGACCGGACCGCTCGGCGCGGGATCGGCCTCCGCCGTGCACGCCGTCAGGCCGAGCGCGAGCACGACCATCGTTCCCAGTCGCCAGGACCGCCCCATCGCCGTCACCCTGTACCTCGTCCTCGATTCGAAGGGGCTCGGCGAACGCCGGTGCACCGATCGCCTGTGACCCCTGGATGACCTCCAGTCAAGCCGAAATCCTCCGTGGACGCGAGATCGGCCGGTCCGAGCGGCGTGCGCACGGGATCTCCGCCCGCCGGCATGCTCGGGGCGCGGGCATGCTGCCGAACGGCCTCCCACGGGCGTATGGTGTGCCCGTGGCCACGCGCAAGCCCGTCAACGAGAGCCCGACGGAGGGTCTGCGTCGGCGATTCCGCCTGCACCCGGCGCAGGTGGTGGTGGTCGGCTTCTCGGTCGCGATCGCGGCGGGCACGGTGCTGCTCCTGCTGCCGGGCATGACGGCGCCCGGACGCGTCACGACGCCCGTGGACGCGCTGTTCACAGCCGCGTCCGCCGTGACCACGACGGGCCTCACCCCCGTCGACACTGCGACGCACTGGACCTTCCTCGGCCAGCTCCTGCTCATCGTGATGACCCAGCTCGGCGGGCTCGGCATCCTCGTCTCGGCCGCCCTCATCGGCGTGCTGCTCGCGCGCCGGCTCTCGTTGCGCACGCGCCTCAATGCCGCGAACGAGTTCCGCGCCGAGGGCTTCACCGACCTGCGCAAGCTCGTGCGTACCGTCATCGGCATCACGCTGCTCATCGAGGCGATCGTCGCCCTGCTCCTCTTCCTGCGGTACCTGACGCACTACGGGTGGGACGTCGGTCGCGCAGCGTGGAACGGGATCTTCGACTCGATCTCGGCGTTCACGAACCTCGGGTTCTCGCTCCAGTCCGACAGCATGATGCGGTTCGTCGGCGACCCATTCATCTGCCTGCCGCTCTGCGCGGCGGTCATCCTCGGCGGTCTCGGGTTCCCGGTCATCGTGCAGCTCTGGAAGGAGTGGCGGCACCCGCTGCGGTGGAGCATGAACACGAACCTGGTGGTGTTCGGAACCGTCGTGCTGCTCCTGCTCGGGGCGGGCTATCTCACGATCGTCGAGTGGGACAACCCGGGCACCCTCGGTCCATTGGACCCGGCCACGCGAGTCCTCGCCGGCTTCTTCGCGTCGGTGATGACCCGGTCGGGCGGGTTCAACACCGTCGACATCGCGGCGATGAACGACGAGAGCTGGTTCGCCAGCGACGTCCTCATGTTCATCGGCACGGGACCTGCGAGCGTCGGCGGCGGTATCCGCGTGACCACCTTCTTCGTGCTCTTCTTCGTGATGCTCGCCGAGTTCCGCGGCGAGCTCCAGGTGAACATCTTCGGCAAGCGGCTCTCCCGCGCGGTGCACCGCCAGGCGATCACGGTCGTGCTCGTCAGCGTCGCCGCCGTGGTGGGACCGACGCTCCTGCTGCTGCAGCTCACCGAGCTGCCGCTCGGGCGGATCCTCTTCGAGGTGATCTCCGCGTTCAGCACCACCGGTCTCTCGACGGGGATCACCCCCGACCTGCCCGACTCGGCGAAGATCGTGCTCGCGGTGCTCATGCTCGCCGGCCGCGTCGGCCCGCTCACCCTCGGCACCGCGCTCGTCCTGCGCGACCGCCGCATCCTGTACGAATTCCCGAAGGAGAGGCCCGTCGTTGGCTAGACGTTCGCTGTTCGGCGACCAGAGCACCACTCGCCGCATCGCCGAGGCCGATTCGGTCGCGGTCATCGGGCTCGGCCGGTTCGGCCGATCGCTCGCCCTCGAGCTCATGGCCGGCGGCACCGAGGTGCTCGGCATCGACGCCGGCGACGACAATGTGCAGAGCCTCAACGGCAAGCTCACCCAGGTAGTGCGCGCCGACCCGACCAAGACCGAGGTGCTGCGCCAGCTCTCGATCGACCAGTTCGACCGCGTGGTCGTCGCGATCGGGGGCGACCTCGAGTCCTCGATCCTCACCTCGTCGGCGCTGCTGTCGATGGGCCTGCCATCGATCTGGGCGAAGGCCGACAGCGACGAGCACGCCCTGATCCTCGAGCAGCTCGGCGTGCACCACGTCGTGTCGCCCGAGAGCGACATGGGCCGCAAGGTCGCCCACCTCGTGCGTGGCGCGGCACAGGACTACATCGAGATCGAGCGCGGCTACGCCGTGGTCAAGTCGTCGCCGCCGGCGCGCCTGCACGGCATCCCGCTCGGCAAGACGGGGCTGCGCAAGGAGTTCGGCGTCACCATCGCGGCGTACAAGAAGCCCGGCGCCGAGTGGACCAACGCCGACGCCGACACCGTGCTGGAGAGTGAGGACACCATCCTGATCGTCGGTCCGACTCGCAAGGCGGAGGGGTTCGCGCAGCTGCGCTGAGGGGGCCGGATGCCGCCACGCTGCGAGTGCGCCGTGAGACGCGCCGTCGGGGCATCCGCTCGCCGGGCACCCCGGCCTAGGCTGGGGGGATGACCGACGTCACGCTTCCCTCAGGCATCGCGAAGGACGAACTCGACGCCGACGTGCGTCCGCAGGACGACCTCTTCCGGCACGTCAACGGCAGGTGGATCGAACGCACTGAGATCCCGGCCGACAAGGCCCGCTACGGCTCGTTCCTCGTGCTGCACGAGGAGGCCGAGCAGGCGGTGCGCGAGATCATCGAGGAGGCGCAGCAGGCCGAGCCGGGCACCGAGGCCCGCAAGGTCGGCGACCTGTACGCGAGCTTCATGAACGAGCAGCGAGCCGACCTGCTCGGCGCGACGCCGATCGCGGGCCAGCTCGTCGACGTGTCGCTCGTCGCCTCGGTCGAGTCGTTCCTCGAGACGCTCGGCCGCCTGGAGCGCCAGGGCGTCTCGGGCTTCCTGCAGCTGTACGTCGACAACGACCCCGGCGACCCCGAGCGCTACCTCGTCTTCGTCGAGCAGGGCGGCATCGGCCTGCCCGACGAGAGCTACTTCCGCGAGGAGCGCTTCGAGGGCGTGCGCACCGCGTACAACGCCCACCTCGAGCGCATGTTCGGGCTCGCCCAGCTCGAGGATCCCGCCGACCGGGCCGTCCGTGTCTTCGACCTCGAGACCGACCTCGCGAAGGTGCACTGGAACAACGTCGACACGCGCGACAGCGAGAAGACGTACAACCTGTTCCAGTGGGCGGATGCCGCGGCCGCGGCATCCGTCGACCTGCAGGTGTGGCGCGACGCCATGGGCGTGCCCGAGGGCGCGTTCGACGAGCTCGTGCTGCGCGAGCCGTCCTTCGTCGAGGGACTCGGCGCGCTGCTCACGGAGGAGCGGCTCCCGGCGTGGAAGGACTGGCTCGCGTGGCAGGTGATCCGCTCGAACGCGGCCTACCTGTCGAACGACTTCGTCGAGGCGAACTTCGACTTCTACGGCCGCACGCTGACCGGCACGCCGCAGATGCGCGAGCGCTGGAAGCGCGGCGTCTCGCTCGTGGAGGGCGCGATGGGCGAGGCCGTGGGCCGCATCTACGTGGAGCGCCACTTCCCGCCGGCCGCGAAGCAGGCCATGGACGACCTCGTCGCCAACCTCGTCGAGGCCTACCGGCAGTCGATCACGGCGCTCGACTGGATGGGCAAGAAGACCCGCACCCGCGCGCTCGAGAAGCTCGCGAAGTTCACGCCGAAGATCGGCTTCCCCGTGAAGTGGCGCGACTACTCGAAGCTCGAGATCGACGCCGACGACCTGGTGGCCAACGTGCGCGCCACGGCCGAGTTCGAGTTCAACCGCGAGCTCGGCAAGATCGGCAAGCCGATCGACCGCGACGAGTGGTTCATGACGCCGCAGACGATCAACGCGTACTACAACCCGGGGTTCAACGAGATCGTCTTCCCCGCGGCGATCCTGCAGTACCCGTTCTTCACGCCCGAGCGCGACGCCGCCGCGAACTACGGCGCGATCGGCGCGGTCATCGGCCATGAGATCGGCCACGGCTTCGACGACCAGGGCTCGAAGTACGACGGCGACGGGCGACTCACCGACTGGTGGACCGAGGCCGACCGTGACGCGTTCGAGGACCGCACGAAGGCGCTCATCGCCCAGTACGACGCGCTCGCACCCGCGCAGGTGCCCGAGCACCACGTGAACGGCGCGCTCACGATCGGCGAGAACATCGGCGACCTGGGCGGCCTCGCCATCGCCTGGAAGGCCTACGTGCTCTCGCTCGACGGCGCCGAACCGCCGGTCGTCGACGGCCTCACGGGCGCCGAGCGCTTCTTCCTCTCGTGGGCACAGGCCTGGCAGATGAAGGGGCGCGACGAGGAGGTCATCCGCCTGCTGGCGATCGATCCGCACTCCCCGAACGAGTTCCGCTGCAACCAGATCGTGCGGAACATCGACGAGTTCTACACTGGCTTCGGTGTGACTTCCGAAGACGCCCTCTGGCTCGAGCCGGCCGAGCGGGTGACCATCTGGTAGCCGACCGAACACAACCGTCCAGCCAACTGTTCTCGAGCGCGCCGCAGACCGCGGTGGGGGAGCGCCGACCGTCCGAGGAAGATCGTGCAATCACCGTGGTGACGTCGTCGCAGGGTTCCGAGCGGCGCGCACGGCATGCGAGCATGCGACGTGGACGGCACCGCACCGAGGAGCCCAACGAGAACTTCGCGCGCGGCTTCAACGCCCTCGGCGAGCTCGCCCTCGACGGCGTGCAGGTGTCGGCCAGGGCCACCGACCTCGCGACGGGCAAGGTGCTGTTCTCGGTCGACGACCACGTCGTGATGCCCACCGCCTCCATCGGCAAGGTGCTGCTGCTCGTCGAGGTCGCCTCGCGTCTCACCGGCGCGAGCTCCGACGCGTTCACGGTGCTCGACCGCGCGCCGCGCGACTCGGTCGGCGACTCCGGCATCTGGCAGCACATGCAGTCGCCGTCGCTGCCGCTCGCCGACCTCGCCGGCCTGATCGGCGCGACGAGCGACAACCTCGCCACCAACGTGCTGATCCGCTACATCGGCCTCGAGGCGGTGCGCGCCCGCACCGAGGCGCTCGGGCTCACCCGCACGGCGCTGCTCGACCTGGTGCGCGACCATCGCGGCCCCGACGACGCGCCCCAGCTCTCAATCGGCTCCGCCAAGGAGCTGACGTGGCTCTTCGCGTCGCTCGCCCGCGGCGAGATCGTGAGCCCCGAGGTGTCGCAGCGCGTGGTCGGCTGGCTGTCGCTCAACTCCGACCTCTCGATGGTCGCCTCGGCGTTCGGGCTCGATCCGCTCGCGCACCGCATGCCCGACCACGGCGTGCTGCTGATGAACAAGACCGGCACCGACGGCGGCGTCCGCAGCGAGGTGGGCGTACTCCGCGGCCCGCGGGCGAGCGTCGCCTACGCGGTGTCGATGTACTTCGCCGACACGATGCTCACCTCGCGCCTGGCGGTGCTCGACGGCATGCGCCAGGTCGGGCTCGATCTGCTGGAGTACGTGCACTGAGCGGATGCCGCGACCGCGCGGCATCCGTCATCGCTCCGGTCGCGGGGGCCGAAGGTCCCGACCGAGGACACGCCTCGCGCGTAGGTTCGTGGAATCAGCCGGGGGGCGACCGATTACGAGGAGCGCTGGCGCAACGTCGCGTCGGTTGCCACAAGGAGGTGTCCCTCATGGATGCGGAGCGCCGATCAGAGCGGTCCATCAGTCGGCGCACGTTCATCGCAGCTGCGGGTGCCGCGGGGGTCGGCTTCGTCCTCTACGCGACCGGCCCTGACGGAGCGGCGATTGCACTCGCCCAGGTTCCCGGCGGCACGCTGTCGCCCCTGGACGTGCCGAAGTTCCGGACGCCGCTGCTCATTCCGCCGGTCATGCCGCGGGCCGGCACCATCACCGTGCAGGGCGGCAAGAACGTGGACTCCTATGAGATCTCGATGCGGCAGTTCGCGCAGCAGGTCCTGCCCGCCGGTCTCCCGCCGACGCTCGTCTGGGGCTACGGAGCCGTGGCCTCCGCGAGGAAGGACGGGCTCCTGGTCCACAACGCGCCCTCGCTCACGATCGAGGCGCGGTGGAATCGGCCGGTCCGGGTCAAGTGGATCAACGAGCTCGTCGACGTGGACGGGAACCACCTGCCGCACCTGCTGCCGGTCGACCCGACGCTGCACTGGGCGAACCCGCCCGGCGGCGAGGACGGGCGCGACTCGCGGCCGATGTTCGAGGCGACCCCTGGCGCGTACGGGGGGCCAGTGCCGATCGTCACGCACGTGCACGGCTCGGTCGGCGTCGGCGACGAGAGCGACGGCTACGCCGAGGCGTGGTACCTGCCGGCCGCCGCCGACATCCCCGCCGGCTACGCGACGGAGGGCACCTGGTACGAGTTCTTCGCCGACAAGGCCGCGACCAGGTACGGGGTCGAGTGGGGGCCGGGGTTCGCCACGTTCCAGTACCCGAACACACAGCGTGCCTCGACGATCTGGTACCACGACCACACCCTCGGCATGACCCGCGTGAACGTGTACGCGGGCCCGGCAGGCTTCTTCCTCATCCGGGGCGGCCCCGACGGGGACGACTCGGTGCTCGACAGCCGTTCCGGCACCACAGCCGTGCTCCCGGGCCCCGCCCCGAAGGAGAACGACAAGTTCCCGTCGAACAAGACGTACTACGAGATCCCGATCGCCGTGCAGGACCGCTCGTTCAACGACGATGGCTCGCTCTTCTACCCCGACTCGAGGGCGTTCTTCGATAAGATCGTCGCCGACTACATCCCCGTCGGCGAGTTCTCGCCGATCTGGAACCCCGAGTTCTTCGGCAACATGCTCATCGCCAACGGCAACACGTGGCCGTTCCAGGTCGTCGAGCAGCGCCGGTATCGGTTCCGCTTCCTCAACGGCTGCCAGTCGCGGTTCCTCATCCTCGACTTCAACGGCATCCCGGGCGTGGAGGCGTGGCAGATCGGAAACGAGGGCGGGTTCCTGTCCGCGCCGGTGAACCTGACCGCCGACCACGGCGGCCGGCTGCTGATGGGCCTCGCCGAACGGGCCGACGTGATCGTGGACTTCACGAACGTGCCGGTGGGCAACCACGTGCTTCGCAACGTCGGTCCCGACGAGCCGTTCGGCGGCGGCATCCCCGGCGTCGACTTCCCGGTCGCCGACCCTGAGTCCACGGGTCAGGTGCTCGAGTTCCGCGTCGTTCCCGCCACGGCGCCGGATCCGACGACGCCGGGGGAGTTCCTCGTGCTTCCGGCGGTCGCGCCGCTGCCGCCGGAGTCCGTGATCCGCTCGCTGGTGCTCGTCGAGAAGTCGGGCATCGGGTTCGACGCGAACGGGGATGCCGTCGACGGGCCGGTCGCGGCGCTGCTCGGAACGGCCGATGGCGGGGTGCCCGTCGAGTACGAGTGGGAGGACCCGGTGAGCGACAACCCGGCGGTCGGGTCGACCGAGGTCTGGGAGTTCGTCAACACGACGGCCGACGCGCACCCGATGCACGTGCACGAGGTCGCGTTCGAGGTGGTCGACCGGGAGGGACTCGTGCGCGACGTCGACGACCCCGACGACATCGTCGTGCCGTTCCAGCCTGACGGCGACGTCTCGGGCCCGGAGGGGTGGGAGACCGGCCGCAAGGACACGGTGATCGCGTATCCCGGCCAGATCACCCGCGTGCGGGCGACCTTCGACACCGCGGGCCAGTACGTCTGGCACTGCCACATCGTCGAGCACGAGGACAACGAGATGATGCGGCCATACCGCATCGGGCCGGAACAGCCCGGCCAGCCCCGCTGACCTCCCTCGGGCGGATGCCGCGTCCGCGCGGCATCCGCAGCCGCCGGTCAGCGCGCCGACAGCAGCTGCACGGCGTCGAGCACCGCGCGGTGGGTTGCGGGCGCCCCGAGCACGCGGAAGTGGCCGGCCGCCGGGACCCGCACGTTGGTGGCGCCCTCGAGCATGCTGCCGTCGGGGATGTGCGGGTCGAACGGACCGAAGATCGAGACGATGCGTCCGTTGACCGAGGTCTCGCGACCGAGCAGCACGATCGTCTCGTCGCTCGGCAGCAGGGCGCGCACGCTCGGATCCAGCAGGAGCACCGCGAGCCGCGAGCCCCGGAACGGCGTGCAGATGGCGACGACGCCGAGCAGGCCGAGCGGTGCGACCTGCGTGGTCGTCGTGGCGGCGCTCGCGGTCGTCTCAGCCGAGCCCGCCGAGCCCTCCGAACGCTCACCGGTCGGTGCGACGCCCGCGTTGGCCGCCGCCGCGGCCGGGTCGCCGCCTGCCGCACCCTCGACCGCCGCCGCGACGGCGGCTCCGGACGCGACGAGCAGGTGCTTGGCGATGAGCCCGCCCTTGCTGTGGGCCACGATGACGCGGCCGGCGGCGGGTGGGCGGGTGCGCGCGAGTGCGCGACCGAGCCGCTCCGACGTCTCGGCGATGCCTCGGCGGTTCGTGCCGAGCCCGTGCACCGCCCGCACCCGGTAGCCCGCCCGGCTCAGCGCGTCGCCGAGCGGGCGCAGGAACGTCCAGTGCTCGTACACGCCCGGCAGCAGCACGATCTCGGGCAGCTCCGGCGACCCCGACCTCCAGCCGGCCGGCGAGGGCCGGCGGCGTCCGATGGCCCACGGCGGCGCGAACAGCGCCAGCTGCCGCACACCGGCGTACGCGTAGTCGGCGGCCCACCACGCGAGCCGTGCGACGAGCGAGAGGGGCTCCGGCTCGGCGGGCACGCGCACGTCGATGCCCACGGCCTCGCCGCGGGCGTGCGCATCGACGAGCGCGGCCACGTACTCGCCGGCCGTGACCATGGTCTCGTGCCCGCGATGCGGCACCTCGACGTAGCGGCCGCGGGGCAGGAGCTGCGCGACCTCCTGGGCCCAGCCGCGCGGCGAGATGTGGTCGTCCGCTCCCCGGATCACCAGGGCCGGCGCGGAGACGTGCGGCAGTGCGTCCTCCACGCGATGGTCGACCATCAGGCGGAGCTTCGCGAAGTACCACCGCGGCCCGGCCTGCACGTACGAGAGCAGGGCGAGCCCGAGCACCTTCGGCTTCGAGATCGATTCGTCCTGCAGCAGGCGCAGGGCCTGCATCGTCGCGCTGCGCTCCCGAGGGTTCACGGTGGGGGCGATGAGCACCACCCGGCCCACGCGCTGCGGACGCCGCGCCGCGGTCTCCGCGACGATCTGCGCGCCCATCGAGTGGCCGACGAGCACGACGTCGCGCAGGTCCTCGGCGTCGAGGAGCGCCGCGAGGTAGTCGCCCGACTCCGGCATCGAGAGCGGATGCTCCGGCTCCGGCGCGTCGCCGAATCCGGGCAGGTCGAGTGCGAGCACACGGCCGGTGCGGGCGAGCGCGTCGGCGAGATCCGACCAGTAGCGGTGGCCCATGCCAATGCCGTGCACCAGCACGAAGCACGGGCCGCCGGCGACCCCGGACTCGGTGATCACCGTCACACCGTCGTCGCGGCGGAACTCGCGTGTCACCGACATGACCGCAGTCTACGAGGCGTACCGGGCGCCCTGCCGTGCCGGCGGGATCCGCGTCGCGTCAGTCGATGACGCCGGATGCCGCGAGCCGCCGGAGCACCTCCGCGCCCGCGGGCGGGCACCGGCCCGCGTCGGCCGTCGTCACCCAGTGCAGCGCGCCGACCTCCGCCGAGGCGGCGGGCGCGGCATCCGTCTCGGCTCGGAACACCCGCATGCGCACCAGTCGACCGTCGGGCTCGCCGTGCGCCTGCACGACCACCTCGAAGAGCTCCTCGAGGGCGTCGGGGTCGAGCTCGAGCGCGACCTCCTCGCGCGCCTCGCGCGCAGCGGCCTGCGCGGCGGTCTCGCCGGGGTCGATCTTGCCGCCGGGCATGTAGTGCACGTCGCGGTCGCGCGCGGTGACCATGAGCACGCGCCGTTCGCGCACGAGCGCGATGGCGGCGACGAGCAGGTCGGGCAGCTGGGACATCCACTCCACCATAGGGCGGGCGCGGGCGGCATCCGTCGAGCCGATGCGGCGACGCCGTGGTGAGCGCGCACGAGCATGGCTACGCTGGCTCGCAGTCCGATCGCGAAGGAGCGGCCCGATGACCGATGCGCACCGCGGCTACGCGCGAGCCGTGCAGTCCGAGGTGTACCGGGCGGGCGTGAGCGGCACGAAGCCCGCCGTCCCGGTCGACGGCGGCGCCCTGGAGCGCGCGGCGCGCAGGGCGACCTCGGCCGAGGCGTTCGCCTACCTCGCCGGCGGTGCGGGCGCGGAGGCGACCATGGCCGCGAACCGCGCCGCGTTCGCGCGCTGGCAGGTGTGGCCGCGCGTGCTGCGCGACGTCGCCGAGCGCGATCTGTCGATCGAGCTGCTCGGACGACGGCGCGCCACGCCGTTCCTGCTCTCGCCGATCGGCGTCGCCGAGCTCGCGCACGCCGACGCCGACGTGGCGGTGGGCCGAGCGGCGTCCGCCCTCGACGTGCCCTACGTGCTGTCGAACCAGGCGTCCCGCCCGATGGAGGAGGTCGCCGCGGCGATGGGCGCCGGGTCGCGGTGGTTCCAGCTCTACTGGAGCGCATCGGACGAACTCAACGCGTCGCTGCTGCGGCGGGCCGAGGCGTCCGGCTGCGAGGCCGTGGTCGTCACCCTCGACACGCACGTGCTCGGATGGCGCACCCGCGACCTCGACCTGGCGTTCCTCCCGTTCACCCGCGGCCAGGGCATCGCCCAGTACACGAGCGACCCGGTGTTCGCCGACCTCGTGCGCCGACGCGTCGCTCGCGACGGCGGCGGAGGGGCGCGCCCGAAGGTCACGCCCACGCTGCTGGCGTCGGCACTCTCGATCGCCCGCGCCGGCGCGGGCACCCGCCTCGTCGAGGGCGGCGTGCGGGAGGCCCTCCGGTCGCCGCTGCCGCGGGCGGCCGTCGAGACGTTCCTCGACGTGTTCTCCGACCCGAGCCTCACGTGGGACCGGCTCGCACGCCTGCGGGAATGGACGTCGCTGCCCGTGCTGCTCAAGGGCATCGTGCATCCGGATGACGCGAGCCGCGCCCTCGACGTCGGTGCCGACGGCATCGTGGTCTCCAACCACGGCGGCCGCCAGGTCGATCGCTCGGTCGCGACGCTCGACGCCCTGCCGGCGATCGTGGAGCGCGTCGCGGGACGCGTGCCGATCGTCCTCGACAGCGGCGTGCGCGGCGGGGCGGACGCGTTCATCGCGCTCGCGCTCGGCGCCACCGCGGTGGGCATCGGCCGGCCGTACGCGTACGGCCTCGCGGTCGCCGGCGAGACCGGCGTGCGCGAGGTCGTGCGCAACCACATCGCGGAGCTCGACCTCACGATGGCGCTCGCCGGGCACCGCTCGATCGACGAGATCGGCCGCGACTCCCTCCGGGCGGTGTGATCCCGGTCACGACCGGTGTCGACTGACGCGGCGGAGCCGCGGCGCCGCCCGCGATGCCGCGGCGACGCCCGCGATCTGCGATGGCGCCGAGAATCGAAAGTTGTACCACACAACTCGCCGTAATGACCCGTTGCGCTCGACTTACGTCGTCGCTAGGTTGGCTTTTGTCGCACGGATCGGCAGAAGCCTCCAGAGAGGTTCTCACCCGTTCGTGCACGCGACCCGGGCGCCGCCCGCGTCGGGCGGGCCTGTCATCGTCGACGGAGGAGCTGCATGAAGCCATCACCGGCGATGACCGTGCCGTCGGCGCCCGCGCACCAGGTTCCGTCGGCCGTCGACGCGCTTCCGGCACCCGACGTCGCCATCGGGTGGCTCGCCGCCGAGGTCGAGGCCTACGCCGCCGCGTCGCCGGCGACGACAGCGGCGCAGTGGCATCGGGTCCGCGCACGGTGCGCCGACGCCGGGCCCGAGCTCGCCGGCCTCCTCGACGAGGCCGAGGCATCCGACGGCGGCAAGCACCTGCGTCCCCGACTGGTCGCCGCGGCGTACCTCGGCTTCGGCGGCGACGACCGCGCCCTGCTCGAGGACGTCGCCGGGGCGCAGCAGCTGTTGCACCTCGGCCTCTGCATGCACGACGACCTCATCGACGGCGACCGGATGCGGCACGGGCGGGCGAACCTCATCGCCCGGTACCATGCCGGCGACCGCGCGGCGGGCGTCGCCGAGGAGGCGGCGGAACGCCAGGCGATCGCCGCCGGCCTGCTCGCCGGAGATCTCGCGTTGAACGCCGCCCTCCTGGCGTTGCTCCTCGTGCCGGCGGCGCTGCCCGTGCGGCACCGGCTGGCGGTCGAGGCGACCACCGCGGTCGAGCGCACGATCGCGGGCGAGCTGCTCGACGTGCGGTCGGAGCTGCTCCGCCCCGACCTCGCGATGCCGCTGCACGTCGCCGAGCTCAAGACCGCCGTCTACAGCGTGTCGCTCCCGCTGCGCCTCGGTGCCATCGCGGCCGGGGTCACCTCGGTCGACGTGATCCGATGCCTCGACCGGGTAGGCATCGCCTTCGGCGTGGCCTACCAGCTCGCGGACGACGACCTCGGCCTGTTCGGCTCGGCGGCGGCGACCGGCAAGTCGGTCCTGTCCGACGTGCGGCAGGGCAAGCGCACCGAGCACATCCGCCTGGCCCACCTGCGTGCCGGCAGCGCCGACCGGGCGACGCTCGACGCGGTGCTGGGCACGACGACGGCCACCGACGACGACGCCGACCTCGTCCGCGACATCGTGCTGCGCACGGGCGCGCGCGACGAGGTCGCGAAGACGATCGACGAACTCATCGCGCGCGGCATCCGCCTCGCCGACGACCTGCCGGCCCCGCTCGCCGCCTACCTGGCGACCCTCGCCGGATCGATGCGGAGCCGAACCCGATGACCGGAACACCCTGGAGGAACGACGTGACCATTCTCGACACCGCTACCTCGGCGAACGCGACCGCGACCGGCTGGCCCCACGGCCGAGTCGGCGTGTGGCTCGTGGGCGCACGCGGATCCGTCGCCACCGCCGTCGCCGTCGGATTGCACGCCCTCGCGACCGAGCTCGCGCCGCCGACCGGGTGCACGACGGCCGGCCTCGATTTCGACGACGTGCCGCTGCCCGCCTTCGGCGACCTCGTCCTGGGCGGGCACGACATCAGCACCACGCCGCTCGTGCACCGCGCACAGGCCCTCGCCGACTCGGGCATGATTCCCCAGCGGTACGTGACCGCGTCGCTCGCCGGCCTCGAGCAGGCCGACGCCGAGATCCGGCCGGGCTACGACCCCTCGACGCACGCGGGAACGCAGGCCGAGGCGGTGCTGCGCCTCGCCGGCGACATCGTGGCGTTCCGGGACGCGAACGGGCTCGATCGCGTCGTCGTGATCGACGTCTCCTCGACGGAGCCGATCCCCGACGATCGGCCCGAGTTCCACGACGCGACCCTGCTCACGCGGGCGCTCGCCGACTCGACGGAGGCGGTGCTGCCCTCCAGCGCCGTCGCGGCGCTCGCCGCCATCGAGTCCGGGAGCGCATACGCGTGCTTCACGCCCTCGGCCGGGCTCGCGCTCCCGGCGCTGCGAGCGCTGGCGGTCCACCGGGGCATCCCGTTCGCCGGCCAGGACGGCAAGACGGGCGAGACGCTCATCCGCACGGCACTCGCGCCCATGTTCGGTGCTCGTGGGATGCACGTGCAGTCGTGGGCCGGGGCGAACCTGCTCGGCGGCGGCGACGGCGCGACGCTCGCCGACCCCGAAGCGGTGCGGAGCAAGCTCGCCTCCAAGACGCGCGGCCTCCGCAGCCTCGTGGGGGAGCATGTCGTGGCCCCGCTGCACATCGACAACGTGCCCGACCTCGGCGACATCAAGACGGCCTGGGACCACATCCACGCCGAGGGCTTCCTCGGGTCGCGCATCACGATGCAGACGATCTGGAGCGCGTACGACTCCATGCTCGCCGCGCCCCTCGTGCTCGACATCGCGCGCCTGCTCGCACTCGCGGACGCCGCGGGCGCCCGCGGCGTCGTGCCCGAGCTCGGCTTCTTCTTCAAGGACCCGTGGGGGAGCGACGTGCACGACTTCGGACAGCAGACGACCGAGCTGCGGGAGTGGGCCCAGCAGGTCGGGGCCAGGCTGTCGTCGGAGGCGCGGTCCGCCGGGACCGCGCGGTGAGCGCCGTCACCGACGTCCTCGAACTGGTTCGAGCGCCCGCAGCGCTGACGGTGATCGGCGACACCATCGCCGGAGGGCATGCGGGGGGTCGGCGCTTCGGCCGTCGCCAGTGGCTGCTGCCGGTGGCATCCGTCTTCCTCTACAGCGGCGGCATGGCCCTCAACGACTACGCGGATCGCGCACTCGACGCCGTCGAGCGTCCCGAGCGCCCGATTCCCTCGGGCCGCGTCTCGCCTCGTCGGGCGCTCGGCATCGCCACCGCGTGCCTCGCGGCCGGGCTCGGATTGGCCGCGTCCGGCGGTGGCCGACGAGCGTTCGCGGTCGCGGTGCCGCTCGCCGGCGCCATCGTGGCGTACAACACCGTGTTCAAGGACACCGCCGTCGGACCCGTCGGCATGGCGGCGTGCCGGGGCCTCGACGTCATGATGGGGGCCGGAGGTGCCCGAGTCGCGGCGCCGGCCGCTGCGACGGTCGCACTGCACACGGCGGCCGTCACGGCGCAGTCGCGTGGCGAGGTGCACGGCGGCTCGACCGGTGTCGCCCTGGCGGGCATCGCGGCCACCGGTGCGACGACGATCGCCGCCATCGCCGGAGCGGGCGACCGACCGGGCGCGGTCGCGGGAGCGATCACGGGCGCCGCGGCCTATGCAGGGTCGGCACTGCCCAGCCAGCTGGCGACCCTCGGCGACCCGTCGGCCGCGAACGCCCGCACGGCCACGCGTGCGGGGATCGGGGCGATGATCCCGCTCCAGGCGGCGCTCGTGGCTCGCACCGGCGCGCTCCTGCCCGCCGCCGCGCTCGGTGCCGTCGACCTCGTCCGCCGCCGGCTCTCGGCGCGGCGCACGGCGGGGGACGTGACATGACGGGTGCAGCGGTCCGCACCGCCATCACGGCGCCGTCGGCACTTCCCGGAGCCGGCTTCGCCATCGGCTACGGCACGAACGGCTTCACCGACCACACGCTCGACACGGCACTCCGCGTGCTGGAGTCGAACGGCTACGGCGCGCTCGCGCTCACCCTCGGGCACCCGCACCTCGATCCGTTCGCGCCCGACGCGGACGAGCGCGCCGCGCGCCTGCGCGAGCGCCTCGACGAGCTGGGCTGGCGCGTCGTCGTCGAGACCGGCACGAGGTACCTGCTCGACCCGTACGTGAAGCACCGGCCGACGCTCGTCGACGAGCATGCGGAACCGCGGATGCGCTTCCTGCGTCGCGCGATCGACCTCGCGGCGATCCTCCGTGCGGACTGCGTCTCGCTCTGGTCCGGGGTCGTCCCCGACGACTCCGCACCCGACGCGGCCCGCCGCCGCCTCGTCGGCCGGATGCGCGAGATCGTCGCGTATGCGGAGGCATCCGGTGTGGTGCTCGGCTTCGAGCCCGAGCCCGGAATGCTCGTCGAGACCGTGGCCGACGCGCTGCGCCTGCGCGAGGAGCTGGGTTCGCCCGCCGCGCTCGGCATCACGGTCGACCTCGGCCACTGCGTCGTCGTCGAACCGGAGGGCGTCGTCGGCGCGCTGCGGGCGGCCGGCGCGCTGCTCGTCAACGTGCAGGTCGACGACATGTCGCCCGAGGCGCATGAGCACCTCGAGCTCGGCCACGGTCGGCTCGACCTCGCCGCGGCACTGGCGACGCTTCACGAACTCGGCTACCGCGGCGTGGCGGCCGTCGAGCTGCCGCGGCACGCGCACGACGCCCCGGGCGTGGCGTCGCGGAGCATGCGGGCCATCCATGACGCCTGGAGGGAACCATGACGAACCAGTGGACCATCGACGCCGCACGCGAGGTCGCCGCCGAACCGCAGCGCATCGTGGTGCTGTTCCCGGCGGCCGGTCGCGCGGTGGGGCGAGCGCCGCTCGATCCGGCAGGGGATCCGCTCGGCGTGCGCCGCGGGACCGTCGACGACGGGGCGCGGGCCGAGCTCGTGGGGGCCCTGCTGCGCGCGCTGTCACCGGTGGACTCGGCCGAGCAGCTCGGCGATCTCTACCGTCACGGCGATGACGCCGAGCGCCGCGGGGTGCTGTGCGGCCTCAACGCCGCGACCGGCACGCCGCCGGAGGTGGTCGCGGCCGGCCTCGAGCTGGTGTCGGACGCGCTGCGCACGAACGACCCGCGCCTGGTCGCGGCGGCCCTCGGGTCGTTCGCCGCAGAGCACCTCGACCAGCACGCCTGGCGGCACGGCGTGCTCAAGGCCCTCTTCATGGGCATCCCGCTCGACGTCGTCGCGGGACTCGATCGCCGCGCGGACGACGAACTCGCCCGCATGGCCGTCGGCCTCGTCGAGGAGCGACGGGCCGCCGGCCGGCCGGTGACCGACGACATGCGGCGACTCGCCACCATCACCACGACGCCGGGAGGCTGAACATGCGAATCCTCGACCCCCACATCCACATGAGCGCACGCACCACCGACGACTACGTCGCGATGTACGAGGCCGGCGTGCGGGCCGTCGTCGAGCCGTCGTTCTGGCTGGGCCAGCCGCGCACGAACGTCGGCAGCTTCGTCGACTACTTCGACGCGTTGATCGGATGGGAGCGGTTCCGTGCCGCCCAGTACGGCATCCGCCACCACTGCACGATCGGCCTCAATCCCAAGGAGGCGAACGACCCGCGCTGCCGCGAGGTGCTCGACGTGCTGCCGCGCTACCTCGCCAAGGACGGCGTGGTCGCGGTGGGGGAGCTCGGGTACGACTCCATGACGCCGGAGGAGGACGAGGTCTTCGGCACGCAGCTGACGTTCGCACGGGACTTCGGGCTTCCCGCGGTGGTGCACACGCCGCACCGCGACAAGGCGTCCGGCACGTCCCGCACGCTCGACGTCGTGCGCGAGTCGGGCATCTCGCCCGGGTGGGTGGTGGTCGACCACCTCAACGAGACGACGGTCGCCGAGGTGGCGGACTCCGGGTGCTGGATGGGCTTCTCGATCTATCCCGACACCAAGATGGACGAGCGCCGGATGGTCGCCATCCTGCGCGAATACGGCACCGAGCGGATGCTGGTGAACTCCGCCGCCGACTGGGGGCAGTCCGACCCGCTGAAGACCGCGAAGACCGGTCGCGCGATGCTCGACGCGGGATTCACCGAGCACGACGTCGACGTCGTGCTCTGGCAGAACCCCGTGGCCTTCTACGGGCAGAGCGGGCGCCTGCACCTCGACCCGGTCCCGGGCTTCAGCGAGGCCGAGCCGCCCGCCCCGGCCACCTTCGAGGGCAACTCGGTGCTGCGAGGAGCGAGGGCCTGATGGAGCTGTCGTACTGCACCAACGTGCATCCCGCCGAGGACCTCGACGGGGTGCTCGAACAGCTCGACGCCTTCGCCGGCCCGGTGCGCCGGGCGGCCGGCCTCGACCGGCTCGGCGTGGGGCTGTGGCTCCCGGCCGACCTCGCCGCACGGCTCGCCTCGAGCTCCGAGGATCGGCGTCGCCTGCAGGCGCGGCTGGAGGTCAACGGGCTCGTCCTGCGGACGATCAACGCCTTCCCCTACCGCGCGTTCCACGCCGACGTCGTGAAGCTCGACGTCTACCGTCCCGACTGGACCGACGCCCGCCGGGTCGCCCACACCCTCGACTGCGCCAGGGTGCTCGCCGACCTCCTTCCCGAGGGGGCCGCCGGCAGCATCTCGACGCTCCCGCTCGCGTGGCGCGAGCCGTGGACCGAGGCGGACGATCGGGCGGCGACCGAGGCCCTGGCGCTCGTCTCGCGCGAGCTGCGCGCGCTCCGCGAGGCGACCGGCCGCACGGTGCGGCTGGCCATCGAACCCGAGCCGGGCTGCGTGCTCGACACCGTCGACGACGTGGTCGGTTGGCTCGCCCCGCGCACGCGGTCGGGCCTGATCGATCCGGAGTTCGTCGGCGTCTGCCTCGACACCTGCCACCTCGCGGTGTCGTTCGCCGATCCGGCGGTCGCGATGCGACGCATCGCCGATGCCGGACTGCGGGTCGTGAAGGTGCAGGCGTCGGCCGCGCTCCACGTGGAGCGGCCGTCCGATCCCGTCAGCCGTGCCGCGATCGCGAGCTTCGGCGAGCCGCGCTACCTCCACCAGACTCGCGAGCTCCGGGCCGACGGCGTCGTGCTCGCCGCCGACGACCTCGCGGAGGCGCTCGACGCCCTGCCCGGCGAGGGCCCGTGGCGCGTCCACTTCCACGTGCCGCTGCACCTGGCGCCAACGCCGCCACTCACGGCGACGACGGACGTGCTGGTGACCGTGCTCGACGCCATCCGCGGGATCCCGCACGGCGACGAGGCGCACGTCGACGTCGAGACGTACACCTGGACCGTGCTGCCCGGCGGCGTCGACGACCTCGTCGCCGGGATCGCCGGGGAGGTGCGCTGGGCCGCCGCGGCGCTGGACGCCGACGAAGGCGCAGCCCACGCGACCGACGCGGCCGTCGGCGCCCTCGACGCCGCCACGCGGCATCCGGCCCCCGCGGCCCCCGCACGCTCGGGGGTGCCGGCATGACCTCGGTCCTCCTCCTCGACGTGGTCGGCATGACGAGGCGAGCCCTGGCGCAGATGCCCCGCCTCAGCGGCCTCGCGGCATCCGGTGCCCAGGTCCGCCTCGGCACCGTGCTGCCCGCGGTCACGTGCAGCGTGCAGTCGACCATGCTCACCGGCCTCTCGCCGGCCCAGCACGGCATCGTCGGCAACGGCTGGTACTTCCGCGACCAGGGCGAGGTGCATCTCTGGCGACAGCACAACGCGCTCGTGCAGGGCGAGAAGGTGTGGGAGCAGGCCCGACGGCTGCGGCCCGGCTTCACCGCCGCGAACATCGGCTGGTGGTACGCGATGGGCGCGAGCACCGACATCACCGTCACGCCACGGCCGATCTACCACGCCGACGGGCGCAAGTCGCCCGACGCCTACGTGCGCCCGCCCGCCCTGCACGACGAGCTCACGGGCGCCCTCGGAGAGTTCCCGCTCTTCCAGTACTGGGGGCCCACGGCGTCGATCGCCTCGACGCGCTGGATCGTCGAAGCAACCCGGAAGGTCATGCGCGAGCACCGCTCCGACCTCGTGATGGCGTACCTGCCGCATCTCGACTACGACCTCCAGCGGTTCGGCCCCGACTCGGCCGAGGCCGACCGCGCGGCCGCCGAGCTCGATGCCGTGCTGGCCCCGCTGCTCGACGACGCGCGCGCGGCGGGCGCGACGGTCATCGCGGTGGCGGAGTACGGGATCGAGACCGCCGACCGCCCCGTCGACGTCAACCGCGCCCTCCGCACCGAGGGACTCCTCGAGGTCTACGAGCAGCAGGGTCGCGAGCAGCTCGACCCGTGGACGTCGCGGGCGTTCGCGGTGGCGGACCACCAGGTCGCGCACGTGTACGTCGCCGACCCCGCCGACCTCGAACGCGTCTGCGACCTCCTGACCGCCCTGCCCGGGGTGGACGAGGTGCTCGACCGGTCGGCGCAGGCCCGCTTCGGGCTCGACCACGAGCGCTCGGGCGAGCTCGTCGCGATCGCCGAGCCCGGGGCGTGGTTCACCTACTACTACTGGCTCGACGACGACCGGGCGCCCGAGTTCGCGCGGGGCGTGGACATCCACCGCAAGCCCGGCTACGACCCGGCGGAGCTCTTCCTCGACCCGGCCGATCGGTTCGCGAAGGCCCGCGCCGGCCTCGGCCTGCTGCGCAAGAAGGTCGGGTTGCGGTACGCGATGAACGTCATCCCGCTCGATCCGTCGTGCGTGCGCGGCACGCACGGCCGGCTGCCCTCGACCGATGCGGACAGCCCGCTCCTCCTCTGCTCCGACGCGTCGCTGCCGTTCTGGGACGGTGCGGGAGACACGGTGGCCGCCGCCCGCGTCCGCGACCTGGTGCTGCAGGCGGCCCGAGTCGGCGCGCCGGCGGGTGCGCCCGTGGGTGCGCCATGACCCCCTCGGCGACCGTCTCCGCCCCGACGGAGCAGGTCGTGCTCCTCGATCCGGCCGGCACCCCGGTCGGCACCATGGACAAGGCGCACGTGCACGGCCCCGACACGCCCCTGCACCTCGCCTTCTCCTGCTACGGCTTCGATCGTGACGGCCGGATGCTCCTCACGCGGCGTTCGCTCGCGAAGCGGGCCTGGCCCGGCGTGTGGACGAACACCTGCTGCGGTCACCCGGGGCCCGGCGAGGACGTCGAGTCGGCGATCCGCCGGCGGGTTCAGGACGAGCTGGGCGTCGAGCCGAGCTCGCTCCGACCGGTGCTCCCGGAGTTCCGGTATCGTGCCGTCGCCCCCGACGGCATCGTCGAGAACGAGGTGTGCCCCGTCTGGTTCGCGGAGCTGCCGAGCGATCCGGAGCCTGCCCCCGACGAGGTGATGGAGTGGCGCTGGGTCGACCCGGCGGACTTCCTGCGGGTCGTCGACGCGATGCCCTCGATCCTCAGTCCGTGGAGCGTGTTGCAGGCGGAGGAACTGCGCGCGGCGCGGATCCTCGAGGCGCCGTCGTGACAACCGAAAGGGGGGCGCCCTTGCGACCGAGCTCCCGATACTTTGATCGGAGATTGTGGAAGAATGGACCTATGACCGACATAAGTCGCCAAGGGCAGGACGGACATGTCACCGCCCTCGGCTCGTCCGTGGCGAGCGACCTCTTCCAGATCCTCCGTGACGGGCGCCCGCGCACCCGAACCGAGCTGTCGTCGATGACGGGCCTCGCCCGTTCGACGGTCGCGCTGCGCATCGACGCGTTGATGAACCTGGGCCTCGTGGGTCCGGTGGGCGACGCGGTCTCCACCGGCGGCCGGCCGTCCTCGCAGTTCGCGATCGCCGCGAGCGGAAGGGTGGTGCTCGGGGTCGACGTCGGCGCCTCGCACGTGCGGATCGCGGTGAGCGACCTCACCGGCCGCATCCAGGCCGAGAGCAGCGAGCGCATCCGCGTGGCGGAGGGTCCCGAGGCGGTGCTGAGCTGGGTCTCCACCGCAGCGCACGAGCTGCTCGACCAGCTCGGCCGCGCTCCCGGCGACCTGTTGGCGATCGGCATCGGGCTTCCGGGTCCCGTGCAGCACAGCTCCGGCCGCCCGATCAACCCGCCGATCATGCCCGGCTGGGATCGCTTCGACGTCCCCGGCTGGTTCCACGACAGCTTCGACGCCCCCGTGCTCGTCGACAACGACGTGAACATCATGGCGCTCGGCGAGCGGGAGCTCTCCTGGCCCGAGGTCGACCACCTCATCTTCGTCAAGGTCGCCACCGGCATCGGATCCGGGGTCATCTCGGGTGGCATCCTCCAGCGCGGCGCGCAGGGCACCGCGGGCGACATCGGCCACGTGCACGTCGCGCGCGGCGCCGACGTGCCCTGCCAGTGCGGCAATCGCGGATGCCTCGAGGCGCTCGCCTCGGGTCCCGCGCTCGCCCGCGACCTCCGCGACACCGGCATGTCGCCCGAGTCGAGCCAGGACGTCGTCGAGCTCGTCAAGGGCGGCAACATCACGGCGATCCAGGCCGTCCGACAGGCCGGCCGCGACATCGGCGAGGTCCTCACCACCTGCGTGAGCCTCATCAACCCCTCGGTGATCGTCATCGGCGGGTCGCTGGCGCAGGCGGGCGAGCACCTCATCGCCGGCGTCCGCGAGATCGTCTACACGCGGTCGATGCCGCTGGCCACCGAGCACCTCCAGATCACGCAGTCGAAGGCCGGTGCGGATGCCGCGGTGCTCGGCGCCTGCATGCTCGCGATCCACCACGCCCTCTCGCCCGCGAACATCGAGGAGATGGTCATCGGGGCGCCGACCACAGCCAAGGTCTGATCCATCGCGCTTCGCAATGCGCTCGGTAGATATGACGGATGCCCCGGGGTGACCCCGGGGCATCCGTCATATGTTCGAGCGTGCTCGGCGCTAGTCGGCCTTGGTGCTGAACGCGGCGTCGAATGCGGCCTCGGGTGCATCGAAAGCGAGTCGGCGCACGAACTCGATTGCCTCGGGAGCGCCGAGCAGGCGATCCATGCCGGCGTCCTCCCACTCGATCGAGATCGGTCCCTGGTAGCCGATCGTGTTCAGCATGCGGAAGGCGTCCTCCCAGGGCACGTCGCCGTGGCCCGTGGAGATGAAGTCCCAGCCGCGGCGCGGGTCGGCCCAGGCGAGGTGCGAGCCGAGCCGGCCGTTGCGTCCGTTGCCCATGCGCTTCTTCGTGTCCTTGCAGTCCACGTGGTAGATGCGGTCGCGGAAGTCCCAGAGGAAGCTGACCGGGTCGAGGTCCTGCCACACCATGTGGCTCGGGTCCCAGTTGAGGCCGAACGCCGGGCGGTGCCCGATGGCCTCGAGCGTGCGGACGGTGGTCCAGTAGTCGTACGCGATCTCCGACGGGTGGACCTCGTGGGCGAACCGCACACCGACCTCGTCGAAGACGTCGAGGATCGGGTTCCAGCGGTCGGCGAAGTCCTGGTAGCCCGCGTCGATGACCTCCTGCGAGACCGGCGGGAACATGGCGACGTACTTCCAGATCGCCGACCCGGTGAAGCCGACGACCGTGTCGACGCCGAGGCGGGCGGCCAGTCGAGCCGTGTTCTGCATCTCCTCCGCGGCACGCTGTCGCACGCCCTCGGGGTCGCCGTCGCCCCACACGCGTTCGCGGAGGATGCCCTGGTGCCGTGCGTCGATGGGGTCGTCGCAGACGGCCTGCCCGGTGAGGTGGTTCGAGATCGCCCAGACCTTGAGGCCGTGGCGGTCGAGCAGGGCGAGCCGGTCGGCGACGTAGTCGTCGTCGTCCCAGCGCCACGGGTCGAGATGGTCGCCCCAGCACGCCAGCTCGAGGCCGTCGTAGCCCCACGATGCGGCCAGCCGTGCGACCTCCTCGAGGGGAAGGTCGGCCCACTGGCCGGTGAACAGGGTGATGGGTCGGGTCACGGGATCCTCCTTGATGCGTTCCTGACAGGTTCAGTCGATTGCGGTCCAGACACCGGCCGCCTCGGAGCTCCGCTCGACGGAGCCCAGGACCCGCTGCACCTGGAGGCCGTCGGCGAAGGAGGGGGTCGGCTGGGTGCCGGCCGCGATCGCCTCGACGAAGTCCTTCGCCTGGTGTGCGAACCCGTGCTCGTAGCCGAGCATATGCCCGGCCGGCCACCACGCGGCGACGTACGGATGCTCGGGCTCGGTCACGAGGATCTTGGTGAATCCACGCCGGTCGGCGGGTGCGGTGTCGTCGTAGTAGGACAGTGCGTTCATGTCCTCGAGGTCGAAGGCGATGGCGCCGCGCGAACCCGACACCTCGATGCGAAGGGCGTTCTTGCGACCGGTGCTCATTCGCGACGCGACGAACGCGCCCAGGGCGCCCTGCTCGAACCGCCCGCTGAAGAGGGCGACGTCGTCGACGGTGACGGCGCCGCGACCGGTGCCCGCGGTGCCCGAGAGGCCGCTGCCCTCGGCGAGCAGGGGGCGCTCCGCGACGACGGTGTCGATGGTGCCGGCGACGCTCGTCAGGCGCTGGCCGGTGATGAACTGGGCGAGGTCGATGGCGTGGGCTCCGATGTCGCCCAGAGCGCCCGACCCCGCGTGCTCCTTCTGCAGTCGCCACGCGAGCGGAGCCGTCTCGTCGACGAGCCAGTCCTGCAGGTACTCGGCGCGCACGTTGCGCACGTCGCCGATGGCGCCGCTCGCCACGAGCTGTCGTGCGTACGTGACCGCCGGAACGCGTCGGTAGGTGAATCCGACCATCGCGAAGACGCCGTGCTCGGCGGCGCGCGCGGCGGCGGCCGCCATCACCTCGGCCTCGGCGACGGAGTTCGCGAGCGGCTTCTCGCAGAGCACGTGCTTACCGGCCTCCAGTGCCGCCACCGCGATCTCGGCATGCGAGTCGCCGGGGGTCACGATGTCGATGACGTCGATGTCGTCGCGGGCGATCGCCTGCCGCCAGTCGGTGGAGGTCTCCGCCCAGCCCCACTTCTCGGCGGCGGCTGCCACGCGCCCGCCATTGCGGCCGACCAGCAGGCCCATCTCCGGCGCCGCGGGAAGATCGAAGAATCTCGGCGCGACGCGCCAGCCCTGCGAGTGCGCGGCACCCATGAATCCGTAGCCGATCATGGCTACCCGCATCGAGGTCATCGTTCTCTCTCTCATCGGCCACGACGGGCCGGTCGGGGCGGACGCCCGCGTCGCGAGTGGCGACGCGGGCGTCCGCGAGGGTTGTGCGGGGTGCCGGACCGCGGCCCGGCACCCGTCGCGCTAGGAGGTGAAGGCGGTCGGCAGGTACTCGTCGACGTTCTCCGCCGTCACGACGGGCGCGTAGAGCACGATGCGCGAGGGCACGTCCTGCTCGACGAGGTCGCCGAGCGCCTTGCCCTGGGCGACGAGGCGAGCGAGCGCGATGCCGTCCGCGCCCTGGGTCGACGGGTAGATGACCGTCGCCTCGAGCACGCTGTCACCGGACTTGATGGCCTCCATCGCGTTCTTCGAGCCAGCGCCACCGACCATGAAGAACTCGTCGCGTCCCGCGGCGTCGATCGCCGCGAGGACGCCGACGCCCTGGTCGTCGTCGTGGTTCCAGATCGCGTCGATCTGCGGCGCGGCTGCGAGCAGCTGCGAGGCCGCGGCCTCCCCACCCTGGACGGTGAAGTCGGCGGCGACGCGGTTGCTCACCTCGAGACCGCAGTCCTCGAGCGCGTCCTCGAAGCCCCGCGAACGGTCCTGCGTGAGCGGGAGCGAGTCGATGCCGGCGATCTCGGCGACCACGGCGTCGGGGTTGTCGCCCAGCTTCTCGCAGATGTACGTTCCGGCGCTGACGCCCATGCCGTAGTTGTCACCGAGGACGGTGGCGCGTGCGGCGAACGTGCTCGAGAACTCGCGGTCGACGTTGATGACCGGGATACCGGCCTCCATCGCCTTGATGGCGACCTCGGTGAGTGCCGCACCATCGGTGGGGAGCAGCACGATCGCGTCGACCCCGTCGTTGATGAAGGTCTCGACCTGGCTGATCTGCAGGTTCGCGTCGTTCGTGCCCTCGGCGACGACGAGTTCGACGTCGTCGTACTTCTCGGCCTCGGCGATGGCCGCCGAGTTGATGGCGCCGAGCCAGCCGTGGTCGGCGGCAGGGCCGGAGAAGCCGATCGTGACCGTCTCTCCGCTCTCGGTGTTGTTGGCGTTGTTCGTGGGGCCGGTGTTCTCGGTCTCAGCGCCGGCGGTGCAGCCGGTCACGAGACCGGCGATGGCGATGGCGCCGGCAGCGGCGAACATGCGCCGTCGGGTGCGCGCTGTGCGCATGTGTCCTCCAAATGTGAGTGATTCGCAGACGTGCCATCGAGGACTTCGACTGGCACGACTGCCCCGGAGGGAAGCTCAGCCGCGTCGTCCACGCTGACATCGTCACCGTAGCATAAGTGGCGCTCGAGTTGGCAACTTAAGTTTGTCGATCGTCATAAATAAATTTGCGGCCTCCTCGACGTCCTCATTGCGGCGGACACCCGATCGCCATACCATTCACCGCACTGAGGCTGGCAGTGCCCGCCCCTGATCTGTTATGTTCATCGCATGATCAAAGGTGATAATGCGACGTCATTACTCTCGATGCGGGGGATCACGAAGTCGTTCGCAGGCGTTCACGCCCTTCGTGGCGTCGACCTCGACGTCGTCGCGGGCGAGGTGCACTGCGTGCTCGGGCAGAACGGTGCCGGCAAGTCCACGCTGATCAAGGTCCTCGCGGGGGCGCATCAGCCCGACGGCGGAGAGATCATCTGGCAGGGCGAGCGCCGCGAGATCCCGAACCCCGTGGCCGCCATCGACATGGGCGTCGCGACGATGTACCAGGAGCTCGACGTCGTCGACGGACTGACCATCGCCGAGAACATCTTCCTCGGACACGAACTCGCCACCGGCGGCGTGCTCCACCGCGCCTCGGCCGCGAAGACCACCCGGGAACTGCTCAACCGGCTCGGCCACGGCGACCTGTCGCCGCACCGCGAGGTCGGCACCCTCTCGGCCGCCCACAAGCAGATCGTGAGCATGGCGCGCGCGCTCTCGCACGACGCGAAGCTCATCATCATGGACGAGCCGAGTGCCGTGCTCGATGCCGAAGAGGTGAAGAACCTGTTCCGGGTGGTCCACGAGCTCACCGAGCAGGGCATCGCGATCATCTACATCTCCCACCGGCTCGAGGAGATCCGCCAGATCGGCGATCGCATCACGGTGATCAAGGACGGCGCGAGCATGGCCAGCGGCCTCCTCGTTGCCGACACCCCGACGCCCGAGCTCATCCGGCTCATGACCGGGCGCAACGTCGAGTTCGTGTTCCCGCCGCGCCGCGACCTCCCGGGCGATGCGCCCCTCGTCCTCGACGTTCAGGGCCTCGGGCTGCGCGGCACGTTCACCGACGTGACCTTCGGCGTGCGCGCCGGCGAGGTGGTCGGCCTCGCGGGCCTCGTCGGCTCCGGGCGCTCCGAGATCCTCGAGACCATCTACGGCGCTCGTCGACCGACCACGGGCAACGTCTCGGTCAGCGGCAAGCGCCTCCAACCGGGCTCCGTGAACTCGGCGGTCGTCGCCAGCGTCGGCCTGTCGCCCGAGGAGCGCAAGAGCCAGGGCCTCCTGCTCGAGGAGCCCATCTTCAAGAACGTGACGCTCTCCTCCTTCGCTCGATTCGCGCGGGGGGGAGTGCTGAACGAGCGCCGGGAGCGGGCCGTGACACGCGAGCAGATCGACGCCCTCGAACTCCGACCGGCCGACCCCGATCGGATCACCGGCACGCTCTCCGGCGGCAACCAGCAGAAGATCATGCTCGCTCGCTGGCTCCTGCACGGAACATCCGTGCTCCTGCTCGACGAGCCGACGCGTGGCGTCGACGTCGGCGCCCGCGCCGAGATCTACGCCCTCATCCGTCGCCTCGCCGACGCCGGCACGGCGATCGTCGTCGTGTCGAGCGAGATCGAGGAGGTGCTCGGTCTCGCCGACCGGGTGCTCGTCATCGGCGACGGCCACATCCTCCACACCACACCCGCCACCGAGATCGATGAGCACGGCGTGCTCGACCTCGTCATGAAAGGAACAGCCGCGTGAGCGAGCAATCCCCCGCACCCGCACCTCCGACCACGGTCATCGAACCCAGCGAGAAGCCGAAGGGAGGCATCGCACAGCGCCTGCTGAGTGGTGCCGCCGGACGCAACCTCGGCCTCATCATCGCGTTGATCCTCCTCGTGGCGGTCGGCTGGATCACGGCGGGCCAGACCTTCATGAACGTCGACAACATGCTGACGATCATCCGCCTCGCCTCGATCATCGGCGTCATCAGCATCGGCATGACCTTCGTGATCACCGCGGGCGGCATCGACCTCTCGGTCGGGTCCGTCATGGGACTTGCCAGCGTGGTCGCCTCGTTGTCGTGGATCCAGGCCGGCGCCACCCAGTCGAGCTGGCTGCTCATGGTCGCCGTCGCCGTCGCGGTGGGCGGGTTGGCCGGGCTCATCAACGGCCTGGTGATCGCCTATGGCAACGTCGTGCCGTTCATGGCCACCCTGGCCATGCTCGTCGCCGCGCGAGGCCTCGCCGAGCTGCTCTCCAACCGGCAGACGCAGATCGTCACCGTCACCGGCTTCCTCGACTTCTTCCGCGGCGACTTCCTCGGCATCCCGTGGCTGATCTGGATCTTCGTGCTCGCCGCGGTCGGCGGCTGGTTCCTGCTCGGCCGCACCACGTTCGGCCGGCGGACGATCGCGATCGGCGGCAACTTCGAGGCCACGCGACTCGCGGGCATCCGCGTGAAGCGTCACCTGGTGTCGCTCTACGTGCTCGCCGGCCTGGCGGCCGGCATCGCCGCCGTCATGATGCTCGGCCGCACGACCGCGGGCACCTCGACTCACGGTCAGCTCTACGAGCTCGACGCCATCGCGGCCGTCGTCGTGGGCGGCACGCTCCTCGTGGGCGGTCGCGGCACGATCGTCGGCACGGTGCTCGGCGTGCTCATCTTCGCGACGCTCACGAACGTCTTCACGCAGAACAACCTGTCCACCTCGGTGCAGAACATCGTGAAGGGCGTGATCATCGTGATCGCGGTGCTGCTGCAGCAGCGCTTCGCTGCACGTCCGGGTCGCTCGAGTTAGCCGACCCGCCGCATCACTGCGCCCCGACGATCCCTGGTCGTCGGGGCGCAGTCGTGTGCCCCGGGCCCCCAGTCCACGGGGCATTCACCGCAGCAGGCCGGGGCGCGCGGAGGTTGCGGTGTTAGCCTGAGGCGCCTGCCTTTTCGGAAGAGGGGTGGCGCAGCGTTCCGGGTCGCGCGTTACGGGTGCGACCCGGAACGCGCCGTTTCCGGCCGCCGCATTCCGCATGGCGGCATCGCTCCGGCCCGGTCCTCGACGCCCCCGGGAGGGGCACAGCGGAACCGCGTCAGGGCCCGGCCGCCCGGAAGCTTCCCCGACTCGATCGCGCCGGGGGCGCCGCGTGCCCTGCCCCTGCCGGCTGCCCCTGCCCCCTGCCAGCGCCTCCTGCCACTGCCCCGCCCCGGCTCCAGCGCGCACCCGCCCCCCGCCCCGGCTCCAGCGCGCACCCGCGCCCTGCGCACCCGCGCGAGCCAGGCCACGGCACTCGGCCGCGTTCGTCGGGCGCCGCCGCGCCGGCCCCCTCCTCACGGTCCTGCGCCATGTGCGCCGGGCTCCGCGACCTGCCGCCTCCTGCGTCACGGCGCTCGTGCGTCAGAGCGGTACTTCGACACCGCTACTTCGAGACTGCGGCACTGCGACAGTGAGCCACGCCTCTACTTCGCCACTTCGCCACTTCGCGACTTCGCCACTTCGCGACTTCGCGACTTCGCCACTTCGCGACTTCGCCACTTCGCGACTTCGCCACTTCGCGACTTCGCCACTTCGCGACTTCGCCACTTCGCCACTTCGCGACGCGCTACGACGCCTTCCGCCCCCTGCCGTGCGCCCCGTGCCCCTGCGCCCCTGCCCTGCGCCCCCCGCCTGCGCCCCCTGCCCCGTGCCCGCGCACCGTCGCCAGCCGTGCTCCAGGCGCCACGAGTGTCCGCGCACATGCGAGAGCCCCGGCCCGCCGCATGGGCAGACCGGGGCTCCCGGGTCGTGGCGCCTACAGGCGCTGCTGGATGTCGGCGATCACCGCCTCGGCCGCACGGATGACGAGCGCCGCCGCGTCAGCGTCGGTGCGGATCCGGTTCGGGACCTGCTCGACGATGAAGTCGAGCTTGCTCAGCGCGGTGGTGGTGTCCTCCGCGGCCAGCGCCGCGTCGATCTCCACCAGCGTGTCGCCGAACGACGCCTCAGCACCACGGGTGATGCGGTGGTCGGCCTCGAGGGCGTCGAGCAGGGCACGGATGTCGCTCGTCGACGTGGTGAACGCCAGCTGGTCGAGCTCGACTCCGCCGGTGCTCGTCACGTACACGCGGTCGGTGCCCTCGGGGACCTCCACCAGCGGCGACGAGGTCTCCGTCCAGGCGCCGCTCGTGTTCGCGACGTCGATCGTCAGGAACGGCTCGGCGTCGGCGGCACCCCAGCGCAGGGAGAGCGTGCCGGTGCCGATCGCGCGTGCCTCGACGCCCGTGATCCCGACGAGGTTCACCGGGTCGTACGCCAGCCAGTCGCCCTCGTCGAACGAGGTGACCTTGCGCACGCCGTGCGCGGTCGTGTCGTCGACGATCTGCGTGCCGCCGCTCGTGGCGTCGGCGTGCTCCGCCTGCAGCTCACGCGGGTTGAGCAGGGTCACCGCATCGCCCAGGAGGGCCGGTGCGGTCGCGGTGCCGCTGTCGGTGTACGAGGCGCCGATCACACCGTAGATGTTCTCGGTCTCACCGTGCCCCGCCTCGGACTGCGTCTCGATGGTGGCGGTGCATCCGCTGCCCGTGAAGAGCGGGTGGGCGTGCGTGTTGTCGTGCCCGAGGCCGTAGCTCCACAGCACCCGGCTGCAGTCGATCGTCTCCTCGGGGTCGGTGACCTTCACCTCGAAGGCGACCTTGTCGCCCCAGTCGGTGAACGAGCCGTTCTCGGGGGTGATGATCTCCACGATCGGGGCGGTGTTGCCCACCGTGATCACGACCGAGGTCAGGCTCACGCGTCCGCCGCTGTCGGTCACCCGCACGCGGGCCGTGTACTGACCGTCCTCGGTGTAGGTGTGGCTGATCTCAGCGGGACCGTCGGTGAACGTGCCGGTGCCCTCGAGGTCCCAGGCGAAGCTCAGCGCGAGGTCGTCGGGGTGGGTGCTGCCCGCGGCCGAGAAGTCGACCTCGAGCGGGCCGTGGCCCGACGTGACCGACGCGGTGAGGTCGGCGCGGGGGCCCTTCGTGCCCACCACGTAGTCGACCCGGTACAGGCCCGCGTCGGGGTTCGGCCGGAAGAAGCCGTCGCCGTAGTCGAGCACGTAGAGCGAGCCGTCGGGACCGAACTCGAAGTCGATCACGTTGTCCCAGACCGGCATGCCGGCGGCCGTGAGGGCCGAGTTCGGCAGGAAGTCCTGGATCCTCGTGACCTCGCCGTCGGGGTCGTCCTGCGAGAACACGAAGATGCGGTCGCGCGAGAACTCGGCCATGAAGGCCTTGCCGTCCCAGTACTCCGGGAACTTCGTCGCCGAGGTGTTCTCCTCGTCGTAGCGGTAGGTCGGGCCGCCCATGGGCGCCTGGCCGCCGCTGCCGAACTCGGTCCACGGCTGGTGCGTGGGCTGGTCGCCGTACCAGATCTGCGGTGCGGTGGCCGACGGCAGCTGCTGCAGGCCGGTGTTGTAGGGCGACGGGTTCACGAGCGTTCCGGCGCAGTCGTACCAGCCGCGCACGGTGAGGGTCTCGTAGTCCCAGTTGCTGTAGTTCGCGTTCGGACCGTGGCAGAACGGCCAACCGCCGTTGAGCGGAACGGTCGTGGACTGCCACTCGACATAGCCCATCGGCCCGCGCAGGTCGTTCGCGGTTCCCGCGTCGGGGCCGTAGTCACCCCACGTGAGCGCAGACGTCACCGGGTCGTAGTCGATCCGGAACGGGTTGCGAACGCCCATCACGAAGATCTCCGGGCGTGCCCCGGCCGTGCCGGGGGCGAAGAGGTTGCCCGATGGGATCGTGTACGAGCCGTCGTCCTGCACGTCGATCCGGAGGATCTTGCCGCGAAGGTCGTTCGAGTTGCCGGCGCCACGACGCGCGTCGAACCCGGGGTTGAACCCGGGACGGTCGTTCATCGGGGCGTAGCCGCTCGCGCCAGGCGCGCTCGCGGGGGTGTTGTCACCCGTCGCGAGGAGCACGTTGCCGTCGTTGTCGAAGGCGACGTCGCCGGCGACGTGGCAGCACTGGCCGCGCTGCACCTCGACCTTGATGATCGCCTGCTCCGTCGACAGGTCGAGCGAGCTCGTCGCGGAGTTCCACTTGAAGCGGCTGAGCTGGTTGTAGCCCTTCCACTGGTTCCAGTAGCTCGCGTCGGCGCCGGCCGGGAGGCTGTTCGGCGCCGAGCCGGTCGGCGTCGTCGTCGGGTACGGCGCCGTCATGGTGCGGGGCGCGTAGTAGAGGTAGACCCAGCCGTTCTCCTCGAAGTCGGGGTCGAGGGTGATCGTCTGGAGGCCGTCCTCCGAGTTGGCGTAGACGTCGATGGTGTTGACCACCGTCGTCGTGCCCTGGGCGGGGTCGGTGAGTCGCACCTGGCCGCCGCGCGTCGTGTGCAGCACGCGCGAGTCGGGCAGCACGGCCATGTCGATCGGCTCGCCGACGTCCTTCGTCAGCGTGACCTTCTCGTAGTTGGCCCAGGTGGTGGCGGTGATCTCGTCGCCGTGATCCTCGCCGTCGTGGGCATACGCGGCGCCGGCGCTCAACGAGAGCGAGGTCACCGCCAGGAGTCCGCTGAGCACGAGCGCGCCCAATCGGAATCTGGGTGTGGACATGGATGTCTCCTTGGAAGAGGGGTGTGATGTGGAACGGATGCCCCGGGCCGGGTTAC
>NZ_SGWY01000005.1 GCF_004216665.1 Agromyces ramosus
TCAGCGAAGACGACCGGATCTCGTCCGCCGGCACCGGTCGCGAAGGGGATTCCGATGGGCAGGCTCGTGCGTGCATCGCTCGCGGCGGCCGTGACCGCGGTGGTCGTCGGCGCGCTCGGCGGGTGCGCGCTGCTCACGCCGCCCGCGCGATTCTCCGACGAGGCGACCGTGAACGAGGAGATCCGCACGATCGAGCTCGTCGACTCGTCGGGAAGCGTCACGGTGCGCGGCACCGAGGGCGGCACCGAGGTCGAGATCGAGCGCACCGTGTCGTATCGCGGAGATCGCCCGACCGACGAGACCCATGAGGTCTCGGGAGACACGCTGGAACTGCACGGCTGCGGCCGCCGCTGCACGGTCGAGTACACGATCGACGTGCCCGCGGGCGTCGACGTGCGCGGCTCGACCTCGAACGGCGCGATCAAGCTCAGCGACGTGGGCGAGGTCGATGTGCAGACCAGCAACGGGCGCATCGAGCTCGACGAGGTCGCCGGGAGCGTCATCGCCCAGACGTCCAACGGTCGCATCATCGGCCGTGACCTCGACGGCGACGGCGTGCGCGCCACGACGTCGAACGGCGCCATCGATCTGGAGCTCGGCGAACCTCAGGACGTCGAGGCCCGGACGTCGAACGGCGCGATCGACCTCACCGTGCCGTCGGACACCTATCGGGTCACCACCGAGACCTCGAACGGCAGCACCGACATCGAGGTGCCCAACGATTCCGATGGTCGATTCACGCTCGACCTCCGCACCTCCAACGGCTCCATCACCATCGAAGAGGATTGAACCGGGCGATCACCCGTGCAGTTCGTCGAGCACCGCGGTGAGCTGGTCGACGGCCCAGTCGAGGTCCGCCTCCTCGACGACGATCGGCGGCGCGAGGCGAATGGTGGAACCGTGCGTGTCCTTCGCCAGCACGCCGCGGCGCATGAGCGCCTCGCACACCTCGCGTCCGGTCGCGATCGCCGGGTCGATGTCGATGCCCGCCCAGAGGCCGGCACCGCGCAGGGTCACGACGCCGTGGCCGACGAGCGACTCGAGGCGGCGGTGCAGGTGCTCGCCGAGCGTCCGCGCGCGCTCCTGGGGCTCACCCGTCGCGAGCATGCGCACCACCTCGAGCCCCACGGCAGCGGCGAGCGGGTTGCCGCCGAACGTCGAGCCGTGCTGGCCGGGTCGAAGCACGCCGAGCACGTCGCGGTCGCCGACCACGGCCGAGACCGGGACGATGCCGCCGCCGAGCGCCTTGCCGAGCAGGTGCAGATCGGGCACGACGCCCACGAGCTCGCACGCGAAGGTCGCACCGACCCGGCCGAGTCCCGACTGGATCTCGTCGGCGATGAGCAGCACGTTCCGGTCGCGGGTCGTCTCCCGCAGCGAGGGCAGGAAGTCGGCGGGCGGCACCACGATGCCGGACTCGCCCTGGATCGGCTCGACGAGCACGGCGACGGTGTCGTCGTCGATGGCCGCCTCCACCGCGGCGGCGTCGCCGTAGGGCACCATGCGGAATCCGGGGGTGTACGGGCCGAAGTCGTCGTGCGCGTCGGGGTCGTCGCTGAACGACACGATCGTCGTGGTGCGGCCGTGGAAGTTGCCGGCCATCACGATGATGTTCGCGGCATCCGGAGCCACGCCCTTCACCCGGTAGCCCCAGGCGCGCGCGACCTTGATCGCCGATTCCACCGCCTCGGCGCCGGTGTTCATCGGCAGCACCATGTCCTTGCCGCAGAGCGCCGCGAGCTCGGTGACGAACGGGCCCAGCCGGTCGTTGTGGAACGCGCGGCTCGTGAGCGTGATGCGGTCGAGCTGCTCGCGTGCGGCCGCCACGAGGCGCTCGTTGCCGTGCCCGAAGTTGACCGCCGAGTAGGCGGCGAGGCAGTCGAGGTAGCGGCGTCCGTCGACGTCGGTGACCCAGGCGCCGGCACCGGATGCCACGACGACCGGCAGCGGGTGGTAGTTGTGGGCGGCGTGCTCGTCCTCCTCGTGGATGGACGCGGTGGTCCGAGCCGACGGCTCCGCCCATGGACGCCCGACCGCACCCGAGCCCTCGGCTCGGACCGCCGCATCCAGGTCGTTGATCACGTCGTTGTTCGAGGGGTTCATCGGCGCAGCTCCAGGGTGCAGCACTTGACGCCGCCGCCGCCGAGCAGCAGCTCGGAGAGGTCGACGCCGATCGGGTTGTAGCCGTGCTCGCGCAGCTGGCGCTCGAAGTCGGTGGCGCGCGAGGCGATGACCACGTTGTAGCCGTCGCTGAACGAGTTGAGGCCGAGCACCGCGGCATCCGTCTCGTTCACGAGGATCGCATCGGGGTACCGCTCCTGCAGCACCGCGAGGGAGGTCGCGTCGAACGCGGCCGGCAGGTAGGCGATGTGCTCCTGCCCCGGGGTGGCGTCGAGCACGGCGACGGCGGTGTCGAGGTGGTAGAAGCTCGGGTCGATGAGACGGAGCGTCACGACGTCGCGCCCGTAGATGCGTCCGAGCTCGCGGTGCGAGAGGGAGTCGCTGCGGAACCCGGTGCCGGCGAGGATGGTGTCGCCGACGAGCAGGAAGTCGCCCTCGCCCTCGTTGACCTCCTCGGGCTCGTGCACGTCGAAGCCGGCTCCGCGGAGCCAGTCCATGTACGCCGGACCCTCGGGCTGGCGCTCGGGGTGGGTGAACTTCGCGCCGTAGGCGACGTTGTCGATCACGAAGCCGCCGTTGGCGGCATAGACCATGTCGGGCAGCCCGGCGATGGGGTCGATGAGCTGCACGTCGTACCCCAGCCCGAGGTACGTGTCGTACAGCACCTGCCACTGCGTGAGCGCGAGGCTCGTGTCGGTCGGCTGGGCGGGATTCATCCACGGGTTGATCCGATACACGACGGTGAAGTGCTCGGGGCGGCACATGAGCACGCTGCGTCCGGTGGGGCGTCGTTCGGGCCGGGTGCCCGGCTGCTCGTCGGTCTCGATCACGGTCGACATCTCACTCCTCGGTGGGTCGGCGGATGTCGCGGCGCACCGTGCAGGGCGACATCAGCACTGTTGGCAATGTCGGCGGACCAGGTCGCTCTTGCGAGCCTCGACGACGACGTTCGGGTTGCGCCGCCGTCGAGACGCCACTCTCAGTGTGACGCCGAACCCCGTCGCAGTTCCGGGCGTCCTGCGCAACGTTCCTGCTCGTTCCGCCATGATTCGCCGCATTCGTGCGCTGGGCCGCGAACGGATGCCGCAGTGCGCGCGTGAGAGCGGTTGCTCACGGAGCGCGAGTGCGGCATCCTGTTGCTCGACCCGGCTTCGATTGCCGGACGGACCGATGGAGGCCGCATGGACGAACCCGCCCACGACGAGCGGCTGCGGCACCTCCAGCGGATCGCCTACGGCGCCGTCACGAGCAGCGCGGAGCGCGCCGCCGCACTCGCCGAGCTCGACGCGATGCGGCGGGAGCAGGCGCACGTGGATGCCGAGGCGGCGGACGCGCCGCCGCCGGCCGATCCGTCGTGGCCCGTGCAGGAGAAGACGCCGACGGGGTCGACGCGAGCGGTGTCCGAGTGGATCGCGGCATCCGACGCGGCATCCGTGCGGCGGTTCCGCTGGGCGGTCGCGGCGGGCACGGCCGCGCTGCTCGTCGGCATCGCCGTCGGGTGGCAGCTCGGCACGCGGACCGCGGGGCCCGGGGCGGCGGGCGCGGTCGACCAGGCGCTCGGTGCGTCGGCGTCGATCGCCGCGGGGACACCCGACGGATTCGCGCTCCCGGTGGTCGAGTCCCCCGCCTACGACGTGTTCGACCGGCCCACGCAGCCCACCGACGCTCCGCCGCCGATCGTGCAGGAGGACTGGGCCGACGGATGGCTCGACACGTCGACCCTGCGCCTCCTCGCGACCACCGCCGACGGCGTGGGCGTCTACGGCGCGAAGGCGGTCCCTGGCGGACGCTCGGCCGACATCGGCCCCGACGACGTCTGCCTCGTGGTCGTCCGCTCCGGTGGCACGGGTGGCACCTGCACGCAGCAGGGCGTGTTCCGCGACGGCGAGCTCTGGACGGACGTCTCCATCGAGGGCGACGGCCGCGTGCGCGCCGAATGGCACGCCGACGGCACCGTGCTCGTCAGCGTGCCGACGGGCTGAGGCCGCCCGTCGGGCTCAGCCGTTCCTCGCGTCCCGCCAGGCGAGCCACTCGGTCACCGGCGAGAGGTCGTAGTCGGGCCCCGAGATGCCGAGCGTGAAGAGGCGCACGCCGGCGTCGTACAGCGCGTCCGCGTGGTCGAGGTCGACGCGGTGCCGGCTGAGCTCGTTCGACACGATGATCTGCGAGACGTCGCGGCCGACCGCGTCGCCCCATCGTGCGAGCACGTCGAGCTTGTGGGGCAGGTCGGCGGGCGAGACGAACGAATGCCAGATGTCGGCGTGCTTCGCCACGATCTTCAAGGTCTTCTGCTCGCCCTTGCCGCCGATCATGATCGGGATCCGCCGTGTCGGCGGCGGGTCCAGCTTCGCCCAGCGCGCCTCGATGCGAGGCATCGCCTCGGCCAGCGCGTCGAGGCGTGAGCCCGGGGTGCCGAACTCGTAGCCGTACTCGTCGTAGTCCTGGTGGAACCAGCCCGCGCCGGTGCCGAAGATGAACCGCCCCGGGCCGTCGCCCTTCGCGCTGATGTGGTCGATCGTGCGGGCCATGTCGGCCTGGAGGTCGGCGTTGCGGTAGGAGTTGCAGCTGACGAGGGTGCCGAACTCGACGCGTTCGGTCTGCTCGGCCCAGGCGCCGATCATGGTCCAGGCCTCGAAGTGCCTCCCCTCGTGGCCGCGGGTGAGGGGGAAGAAGTGGTCCCAGTTGAAGACGATGTCGACCCCGAGGTCCTCGAGGCGCAGCACGGTGTCACGGATCGCGGAATAGCTCGCATGCTGCGGCTGCACCTGGATGCCGAGCCGCACGGGGGACTGTCGGGTCATGCGTTCGAGCCTAGGCTGGCGGACGAAGCCCGAGGTCCAACGCAGGAATTCTGCGTGCTGCACTGTGCCAACGCAACGAATCGACGTACACTCCGAGCATGGACAACCTCGATCGCGCCATCCTCGACCTGCTCCGCCAGAACGCGCGAGCGGGCTACGGGGACATCGGCTCGTCCGTCGGCCTGTCCGCGTCGGCGGTGAAGCGCCGCGTCGACCGCCTCGTCGCCGACGGCGTCATCCGCTCGTTCACGATCCAGGTCGACCCGACCGTCGACGGCATGAGCACCGAGGCGTACGTGGAGCTGTTCTGCCGAGGCACCGTGGCGCCCGACGAGCTGCAGCGCATCCTCCAGGGGGTGCCCGAGGTCGTCTACGCCGGCACCGTGACGGGCAGCGCCGACGCGATCGTGCACATGCGGGCGCGCGACATCACCTCGCTCGAGGACGCGCTCGAACGCGTGCGCGTCGCCCCCAACGTCGACCACACGCGCAGCGCGATCGTGCTCTCACGGCTCGTGAACCGCAACCGGGACTGACCGATGGCGGATGCCCCGGGCGAGCGACGCGTGAAGCTGTCGATCGACCCCGCGGCATCCGCACCGCCCTTCGAGCAACTGCGACGGCAGGTGACCGACGCGGTGGCCGAGGGCGGACTCGCGCCCGGCACCCGGATGCCCACGGTGCGCGCCCTCGCGGCCGAGCTCGACCTCGCCGTGAACACCGTCGCCAAGGCGTACCGGGCGCTCGAGTCGGACCACGTGATCGAGACCCGCGGCCGGGCGGGCAGCTTCGTGTCGGCGACCGGCGACCCGACGACACGCGAGGCGCAGCTCGCGGCGATCGCCTACGCCGACCGGGTGCACCACCTCGGGGTCGATCGCGCGACCGCGATCGCCCTCGTGGAGTCGGCGCTCGACGCGGAGCGGTGACCGCGGGCCCGCATCCGCCGGAGCGTGTGCTCTCCCGCGTCACCCCTCGGGGATCGGCTCCTTCGGCAGCTTGCGCACCCGGGCGCGACGGCGGCGCCGTTCGGGGATCATGGAGCGCATCTCCTCGAGCTTGCCGAAGCAGAGCAGCCGGTCCTCGGACTCGAGCACGACGCCCTTGCGCGGATTGGGGATCACGGTCGTGCCGCGGTGCAGGGTGAGCACCGTGATGTCGCGGTCCCAGAGGCCCGATTCGCCGAGCGTCTTGCCGACGAGGTCGGCGGCGCCGTGCACGAGCAGCTCGGCGACGCCGTAGCCGGTCGACACGGTGAGGCGCTGGCGCACGTCGATCTCGGGGAAGGCGACCTGGTTGGCGATGTAGTCGATGATGGCGCCGGCCACGTCGAGCTTCGTCGCCGTCTCGATGCCCTCGAGGCCCGGCGAGGAGTTCACCTCCATGACGAGGGGGCCCTGGTTGCCCTCGAGCATGTCGACGCCGGCGACCTTCAGGCCCATGATCTGCGCCGAGCGCACCGCGACCTGCTCGTACTCGGGCGAGAGCTCGACGGCCTCGACGGTGCCGCCGCGGTGCACGTTCGACCGGAACTCGTCGCCGGTCGCCACGCGCCGCATGGCCGCCACCACGCGATCGCCGACGACGAGGGCACGGATGTCGCGACCGCGGCTCTCGGCGATGAACCGCTGGATGAGCACGTTCTGCTTCGTCGAGTGCAGCGTCTCGATGATCGCCTCGGCGACCTTCACCTCGGGCGCGAGGATCACGCCGATGCCCTGCGTGCCCTCGAGCAGCTTGATCACGACGGGCGCGCCGCCCACGAGCGCGATCGCGGGACGCACGTCGGCGCGGTTCCGCACGAACGCCGTGGCCGGCATCCCGATGTTGTGGCGGGAGAGGATCTGGTTGGCGCGCAGCTTGTCGCGCGAGTTCGTGATACCGTTCGCGGTGTTCGGGGTGTAGACGTCCATCTGCTCGAACTGACGCACCACCGCCGTGCCGAAGTACGTGATCGAGTTGCCGATGCGCGGCACGATCGCGTCGTAGTCCGACAGGGGGCGTCCGCGGTACTGCAGGTCGGGCTCGGGGCCCGAGAGGTCGATCGCGAACCGCAGGGTGTTCAGCACCTTCACCTCGTGCCCGCGTTGCAGCGCAGCTGCGCGGAGTCGCTGCGTCGAGTACGCCTGCGGGGCGCGCGAGAGGATCGCCAGTTTCATCGTTGAGCCCCTGAGAAGATGGTCGGGTGACAGAGCAGCCCCCTCATTCAAGCACCATCGCCGGATGGCGCGAGTGGGTGAGCCTGCCCGGGGCGGGCGTTCCGTGGATCAAGGCGAAGCTCGACACGGGAGCACGCACCTCGTCGCTGCACGCGTTCGACCTCGAGGAGATCGCGCTGCCCGACGGCCGCGACGGCGTCCGCTTCGGCGTGCGCCCGTGGCAGGACAGCGACGAGGACGCGGTCGTCGTCGAGTGCCCCGTGCACGACCGCCGCACGATCCGGAGCTCCTCGGGCCACACCGAGGAACGCATCGTCGTGCTCATGGACGTGACGCTCCTCGGCCGCACGATGACGATCGAGATCACGCTCACCAACCGCGACGAGATGGGCTTCCGCATGCTCATCGGGCGCGAGGCGCTGCGCAACGGATTCCTCGTCGCGGCCGGCGAGTCGTTCCTCGGCGGCCGGGCGCCGCGACCGGTGCGGCGGCTCAACCGCGGCCGCTGATCGAGACCGGGCCGGCCCCGCGACGGAATCCCCACGAGCCGGCGATTCCGTCGCGGCGCGGCGTCAGATCACGCCGTCGGAGATCGTCGTCGGGTTGCCGAAGCGGTGGTTCGTGATCGAGATCGCCTGCTCGTGCAGGAACGGCAGCAGCTCGACGCGACCCGACGGGGTCACCGGGTGCGACCACACCGCGACATCCGGCGTGCCGCCGAGCGCCTCGGCGAGCGCCGCCGCACCGCCGCCGAGCAGCCGGACCCGGGTGGATCCGACGCCCTCCTTCGCGACGCGCGCGAGCCACGCGCCGTCCCCCTCGCGGACGACCCGCACCTCGCGGGCGGCGAGGATCGTGCGCACGCCCTTCGGGAGCTCGACCGCGGTCGACACCGTGAGCGCCGACTTCGCGAGCAGGCCCGCCGCGATGATGCGGAGCCCCTCCGCGAGCGTGGACGACTCGCCGATGCGGATGGTGACCGGCAGCGGGCGGTAGCGGAACAGGTTCCGCTCGACGCCGATGCCCGACACGTCCTTGACGACGCCGTACTCCTCGGCCCAGGCGACCTCGTCGGAGAGCGCCGAGCGGCGCAGCACCTCGAACGACTCGAAGTCGAGGGCGGGCTGCGACGCCTCGATGAGCTCGGAGACGCGCTTCTCGAGCCCGCGCAGGTGCAGCGTGCTCGACACGGCGCCGTGCTGCGGCATCCACTCGCCGAGGCCGAACAGGTAGTTCGGGCCGCCCGCCTTCGCGCCCGCGCCGACCGCCGAGCGCTTCCAGCCGCCGAAGGGCTGGCGCTGCACGATGGCGCCGGTGATGCTGCGGTTCACGTAGAGGTTGCCCGCCTGAACACGGTCGAACCAGTGCGCGAGCTCCTCGGGGTCGAGCGAGTGCAGGCCGGCCGTGAGGCCGTAGTCGACCGCGTTCTGCATGCGGATCGCCTCGTCGAGGTCCTTGGCGTGCATGACCCCGAGCACCGGCCCGAAGAACTCCGTGAGGTGGAAGTACGAGCCCGCGGCGACACCGGCACGGATACCCGGCGACCACAGCCGGCCGGTCGCGTCGAGCTGCCTGGGCTCGACGAGCCACTCCTCGCCGATGCCGAGCTGGGTGAGCGCGTGCAGCAGCTTGCCGTTCGCGGGCTCGATGATCGGGCCCATCTGGCTCTGCGCCTGCTCGGGCCAGCCGACCCGCAGCGAGGTGGCGGCGTCGACGAGCTGGCGGCGGAACCGCTCCGACTTCGCGACCGAGCCCACGAGGATCACGAGCGACGCGGCCGAGCACTTCTGCCCGGCGTGGCCGAAGGCGCTCTTCACGACGTCGGATGCCGCGAGGTCGAGGTCGGCCGACGGCGTCACGATGATCGCGTTCTTGCCGCTCGTCTCGGCGAGCAGGGGGAGGTCGTTGCGGAAGGAGCGGAACAGCTGCGCCGTCTCGTACGCGCCGGTGAGGATGACCCGGTCGACCGCGGGGTGCGACACGAGCTCGCGGCCGAGCTCCCGCTCGCCGATGTCGACGAGGGCGAGGAGCTCACGCGGCACGCCGGCCTCCCAGAGCGCCTCGACCATGACGGCCCCCGAGCGCTGGGCGAGCTTGGCCGGCTTGATGATGACGCCCGAGCCCGCGGCGAGCGCGGCGAGCACGCCGCCCGCCGGGATCGCGACCGGGAAGTTCCACGGCGGGGTGATCACGGTGAGCTTCGGCGGCACGAAGACCGCGCCCTGCACGTGGTCGAGCTCGCGCGCGCGCTCGGCGTAGTAGTGCGCGAAGTCGATGGCCTCGCTGACCTCGGGGTCGGCCTCGGCGATGGTCTTGCCGGTCTCGGCGGCCATGACCTCGATGAGGCGGTCGCGGTTCGCGGCGAGCGCGATGCCGGCGCGATGCAGCACGGCGGCACGGTCGGCGCCGGGCAGCCCGCCCCAGGCGCGGCCGTTGGCGGCCACCGACTGGATCACGGTCTCGAGCGTCGCGGCGTCGTCGATGCGGGAGGCCGCGATCGTGTCGAGGCCGAGGCGCGACTCCGGCACCCGGGCGAGGATGCGGCGTCCCCACTCGCGGTTCGCGGCGATGGCGGGGTCGGTGTCGGGCTCGTTGCGGAAGCCGGGGGTCGCTCCCGGGCCCGATGGGCCGCCGTCGGCGGCCGGCTCCGCGGCATCCGTCGACGTCTCGAAGCCGAGGCCGCCGAACCCGTCGAAGGCGTCCTGCCCGCGGGAGCCGCGCGTGATCTCGAGCACGGTGCTCGTGAGCGAGGCGTCGTCCTCGTGCTCGGTGCCCGGCGCGGGGGCATCCGGCATCGCGATCGCCTCGGCGAGTGAGGCGTCGGTCCACTCGGTGCGGCGGTTCTGGGTGCGGTTCGGGGAGGGCGTCGCCTGCGTGTCGGCCTCGAGTGCCGCGAGGGAGCGAAGGTAGCGTCCCTGCTCGCGCTCGAAGAGGCGCTCGTCGCCGGCGAGCTCGAACACGGCGGACATGAAGTTGTCCTGGCTCGCGTTCTCCTCGAGGCGACGGATGAGGTAGGCGATCGCCACGTCGAACTCGCTGGGGTTCACCACGGGCGTGTAGAGGAGGAGGTTGCCGACGTCGCGACGCACCGCCTCGGCCTGGCCGGTCGCCATGCCCAGGAGCATCTCGAACTCGACGCGCGAGTCCACGCCGCGCTCCCGTGCGGTGAGCCACGCGTGGGCCACGTCGAAGAGGTTGTGGCCGGCGACGCCGAGCTTCACCGCGTCGGTGCGCTCCGGCGTCATCGACCAGTGCAGCACGCGCTTGTAGTTGGTGTCGGAGTCCTGCTTCGTGTCGTACGTCGCGAGGGGCCAGCCGTGGATGGCGGCGTCGACCTGCTCCATCGCGAGGTTCGCCCCCTTCACCACGCGCACCTTGATCGGCGCGCCGCCGGCCGCGCGGCGGGCGATCGCCCACGCGGTCAGCTCCTGCATCGCGCCGAGTGCGTCGGGCAGGTAGGTCTGCAGCACGATGCCCGCCTCGAGGCCGCGCAGCTGCGGCTGGTCGAGCAGCGTGGTGAACACCGCGATGGTGAGGTCGAGGTCGCGGTACTCCTCCATGTCGAGGTTGATGAACTTCGGGGTGGGGCTCTTCGCTGCGAGCTCGTACAGCGGCGTGAGCTTCGCGACGACCTTGGCGACGGCCTCGTCGAACGACCACATGGAGAGCTGGCTCACGACGCTCGACACCTTGATCGACACGTAGTCCACGTCGTCGCGGGCGAGGAACTCGTAGGTCCCGCGCAGGCGCCGGTCGGCCTCGTCCTCGCCGAGCACGGCCTCGCCGAGGAGGTTCAGGTTCAGGCGGTTGCCCGACTCGCGGAGCGTGGCGATGGCGGGGCCGAGCTTGGCGGGCGTCGCGTCGAGCACCAGGTGACCCACCATGCGGCGCAGCACGCGGCGCGCGATCGGGATGACCACCCACGGGAAGACCGGGGCGACGACCCCGCCGAGGCGGATCGCCGCGCGGAGGTACCAGGGCAGGAACCGCGGCGTGAGCTTCGCGACCTGCTCGAGGTTGCGCCCGGCGACCCCCAGGTCTTCCGGGCGCATGACGCCGTCGACGAAGCCCACGGTGAACGTGAGCCCGTTCGGGTCCTTCAGGACCCCGGCGAGGCGCTCGGCGGCCGGGTCGACGGGGTGGTCGGCGCTCTCGGCGAGCCAGCGGCGCACGAGGGCGACGACGTGGTCGGTGCTCGGCGCGAGATCCGTGGCGGCATTCGACATGGTCACGAGGGTAGTGTCCTTCACTTCGGGCACGCTGAGGGGTGTGCCGGGCACTTCCAGTGTGCGACGCGGCATCCATTCGGTACAGCGAATGAATCTGACGGATACTGTTCGAAGAAGCCGAACGATCACGCGCCGTGGAGGAGGGCGACATGCTCGACGTCCGACGCCTGCGCCTGCTCGTGGAGCTCAGCCAGCGCGGCACCCTCGCGGCGGTGGCCGAGGCGCTCTCGTACAGCCCGTCCTCGGTCTCGCAGCAACTGAGCCAGCTCGAGCGCGAGGCCGGCGTGCCCCTCCTCGTGCAGGTGGGCCGCCGGGTGCAGCTCACGCCGCAGGCCGAGCTCCTCGTCGGGCACGCCCGCGCGGTGCTCGACCGCCTCGAGGAGGCGGAATCGGATGTCGCGCGGTCGCTCACCGCGGTGGGCGGCACCGTGCGCATCGCCGTGTTCCAGTCCGCGGCGCACGCGATGGTGCCGCAGGCGCTCACCCTGCTCCGCAGCGAACACCCCGACCTGCGCGTGGAGGTCACGGAACGCGAGCCCGATGCAGGCCTCTTCGAGGTCTCGGCGCGCGACTTCGACCTCGTGATCGCCGAGCAGTATCCGGGGCACACCCGCGCGCACCGCGACGACCTCGACCGCGTGCACCTCGCCGCCGACGCCATCCGGCTCGCGCTGCCGCCCCATCCTGCGCGGCTGGGCACCGGCCGTCTCGCCGCGGCATCCGCCATGCCGTGGGTGCTCGAGCCGCAGGGCACGGCGTCGCGCGAGTGGGCGGAGCAGCTCTGCCGCGAGGCGGGGTTCGAGCCCGACGTGCGCTTCGAGACCGCCGACCTGATGGCCCACATCCGCCTCATCCGCTCGGGGAATGCCGTGGGCCTGCTGCCCGACCTCGTGTGGGCGGGCGAAGCGCCGAGCGTCACGCTCGTCGACCTGCCGGGGCATCCCGAGCGCGAGGTCTTCAGCTCGACGCGCCTCGCCGCCGCCGCGCGCCCGGCGGTCGTGGCCTGTCGCGATGCACTCGCGCGCGCCGCGCGGGCGACCGCGACGCCCGCGGGCCGGTGATCGACCGCAGGAGCGCTCGGAGGCGTCGGCACGCGAGCGCGTCGAGCCCGCGCGGGTCACGCCGTATCGAGTCCCGGGGTGCCGAACACGTCGGCGTCGGGGTCGTAGCCGACCACGGCCTCACTTGCCGGTCCCGGCTCGTGCATCCACGGCGTGAAGCTGACGCCCACGAGCAGGCCCTCGGGGCTCATGAGTCGCGACGTCGTCTGTCCCCAGGGCTCTTCATGCGCGCCGACCAGGATCTCGTGTCCGCTCGCCCGCAGTTCCTCGACCGCCTCCGCCACGGCCTCGGGCGTCTCGACGTCGAACTCGATCCACGCCTGTGGCACGGGGCGATCGACCGGCCACTCCGCCGTGCCGAAGGTGGCCTGCGCCGCCTGGCTCAGCGGCCAGATCGCGAAGGCGTTGACGCCCGGCAGCTCCTCGGTGTGGAAGTACCCTCCGTCCTCGCTGAACGGGATGCCGAACGCCCCACCCCAGAAGTCGGCCGACGAGGTGTCGGCGGTGCCGATCGGACCGAAGCCGGCCACGAATGCGATGTCCATGCGCCAAGGGAACGCCGCATCACCCGCATCCGCAACCCCTGACGGGTGCCCGGAATCAGGCCGACGCCGATCGGGTCCGCCGGATCAGGTCGGCGGCGCAGCCGTGGCTGCGCCGAACCGCTCGGCCTGGGCGGCGAGGAACTCGAGCACCTCGGGCGGCCCCTCGACGCGGTAGGTCGCCTCTCGCGGCACCCACATCAGCGCCATCACGAGGTTCTCGACCGTGTCGGCCTCGAGCGGCCACACGCAACGGATCGGACCGTCGGCCACGACGTCGCGGCCGTACCAGCCGAGGTGGTCGACGAGCTCGGCCTGCGGCAGGTCGACCACGACCCGCGCCCGCACGCTCCGGTCGCGCCAGCGCAGGGCGGTCTCCACGCGCGCCCGGGCCGTCTCGTCGTTCATCGGTCGCGGGTCGAAGTGCACGCGCGTCTGGAACACGTCGCTGATCCGGTCGAGCCGGAACGTGCGCCAGTCCTCGCGCTGCCGGTCCCACGCGAGGAGGTACCAGCGGCGGGCCACCGGCACGAGCCGGTACGGCTCGATCACGCGCGACGAGGACTCGCCCGCGGCATCCGTGTAGCTGAACCGCAGTCGCTCGGAGTCGCGGCAGCCGAGCGCGAGCAGGCCCAGCAGCTCCGTGTCGACCTCGGGCGCCGGGCGACCACGCGCATCGCGCGCGCCGACGCCGACCGTCGCGTGCGAGGCGAGCGCGTCGATGCGGCGTCGCAGCGCGGGTGGCAGCACCTGCTCGATCTTCGCGAGCGCGCTCAGCGTCGTGTGCTCGGCCCCGCGCAGGCCGGCCGTCGCCTGCGAGCGAAGGCCGACCGCGATCGCGACGCCCTCGTCGTCGGTGAGGAGCAGCGGCGGCAGACCCGTGCCCGCCTCGAGCCGGTAGCCGCCGGCACTGCCGCGCATCGACTCGATGCCGTAGCCGAGCTCGCGCAGCCGCTCGACGTCACGGCGGAGGGTGCGCTCGCTGACGCCGAGGCGGTCGACGAGCTCGCGCGCCGACCAGTGCCGGTGGCTCTGGAGCAGGGAGAGCAGTTCGAGGGTTCTCGAGGTGGTGGCGGCCATGTCACCCAGTATCGCCGCAATCAGGACAGGAAGTGACCGGATGCCTCGCCAGACTGTCGATATGACGAACCAGATGATCACCGCTCGAGGCCTCACGATGACGTTCCGCTCCAAGGGGCAGGTCGTCGAGGCCGTCCGCTCCGTCGACCTCTCCGTGCAGGAGGGGGAGCTCGTCGCCTTCCTCGGCCCGAACGGCGCCGGCAAGTCGACCACGCTGCGCATGCTCACCACGCTGCTGGCGCCCACGTCGGGCGAAGCGGTGGTCGCGGGCTGCGACATCCGTCGTGACCCGGCCGGCGTGCGCCGCCGCATCGGCTACGTCGGACAGGGCACGTCCGGCGGCCACACCCAGCGGGTGCGCGACGAGCTGCACGCCCAGGGCGCGTTCTACGGCCTCGGCCGCCGCGAGACGCGGGCGCGGGCCGACGAGCTCATCGAGTCGCTCGAGCTCGGCCAGGTCGCGAACCGTGCCGTGCAGTCGCTCTCGGGCGGCCAGAAGCGCCGGCTCGACATCGCGCTCGGACTCATCCATCGCCCCGAGCTGCTGTTCCTCGACGAGCCGTCGACCGGCCTCGACCCGCACAGCCGCGCCAACCTCTGGGAGCACATCGTCGAGCTCCGCCGGGCCACGGGCACGACCATCTTCCTCACGACGCACTACCTCGACGAGGCCGACCAGCTCGCCGAGCGCGTGATGGTCATGGACCACGGCGCCGTCATCGCCGATGACACCGCGAACGCGCTCAAGGAGTCCCTCGCCGGCGATCGCGTCACGCTGTCGTTCACGACGGCGACGGATGCCGCGACCGCGGCCGCGCGCATCGGCGGTGCGCCCGACGGCACGGTCGTCACGATCACCGCGCGCGGCGGCGATCGCGCCCTCCCCCGCTGGATCCGCGAGCTCGACGACGCCGGCATCGAGGTCGTCGCCGCGACCCACCGCCAGCCCACGCTCGACGACGTGTTCCTCGCCCTCACGGGCCGGAGCCTGCGGGAGGACGGCGCCCACGCCGAGGCGTCGGAGACCGAGTCCCCCGCCGACGCCTCGTCCCAGCACGCCGCGGCCTGACCCCACGACCACCGAAGGGAGCACCATCATGAACACGATCACCCCCGCCTCCGCCGTCGCCGTGAGCGACCGCCCCGCGGCATCCGCTCGCCCCACCGGCTTCGTGCACGACACCGCCACGGTGTTCGTACGGGAGTCGCGGCCGCTCGTGCGCGACCCGTTCAGCGTCGTCTTCTCGCTCGTGCAGCCACTCGTCTTCCTGGGGCTCTTCGGGCCGCTGCTCGTCGGCGCGTCCGGCGGCGACGTCGCCGGCACGCTGCAGTGGTTCGTGCCCGGAATCCTCGTGATGGTGGCGCTGTTCGGCACGGCCTCGACGGGCGCGAACCTGCTCTTCGAGATGCAGACGGGGTCGCACGAGCGCACCCTCGTCGCGCCCCTCTCACGCAGCGCCCTGCTCGTGGGCCGCGCGCTGAAGGACGTCGTGCCGCTCGTCATCCAGGGCACGATCGTCGTGCTCGTCGCCGTGCCGTTCGGCTTCCGCCTCGACGTCCCCGGGCTCCTCGCCGGGCTCGTGGTGCTGGCGGTCTTCGGCGTCGGCTTCGGTGCGCTCAGCTACGCGCTCGCGCTCGCCTGCCGCAACCGCGACTGGATGTTCTGGATGGTGCACCAGACGCTGCTGTTCCCCCTCATGATCCTCTCGGGCATGCTCCTGCCCCTCGACGACGGACCCGCGTGGATGCACGCCGCCGCCGCCGTGAATCCGCTGAGCTACCTCGTCGGGGCCGAGCGCGCGCTGCTGGCCGGCGACCTCGGCGCCCCGGCGGTCGTCGGCGGCGTCATCGCGGCCACGGCCACGTGCGTGATCGGCATCGTGGTGGGCGTTCGCGCGATGCGCAAGGCGCACTGACGAGCCGGCAGCTCGCCGTCGCGCGGATGCCGCAGCCGTCGCCCGGGGCGAGGACGGCGGCGTCCGCCGCATCACGTACGCTCGTGGGATGCCCCACGACGTCGTGATCATCGGCGGCGGACACAACGGCCTCACGGCCGCCGCCTACCTCGCCCGCGCCGGCCTCGCCGTACTGCTCCTCGAGCGCGACGACCACGTGGGCGGTGCGGCCGTGTCGGCACAGGCGTTCGAGGGCGTCGACGCGCGGCTCTCCCGCTACTCGTACCTCGTGAGCCTGCTTCCGCAGCGCATCATCGACGACCTCGGGCTCGACGTGCGGCTCGTGCGCCGTCGCTACTCGTCCTACACGCCCGACCCGACCGACCCCTCGCGCGGGCTGCTCATCGACCGCGAGGCCGACGACGAGGCATCCGCCGCCGCCTTCGCGCGGGTCGGCGCCGTGGCCGACGCCGCCGCGTGGGAGGCGTTCTACGCCGACACCGCGGCGCTCGCGGAACGGCTCTTCCCGACCCTCACCGAGCCGCTGCCCACGCGCACCGAGGCGCGCGAGCTCGTGGGCGACGACCGGGCCTGGGCCGACTTCGTCGAGCGACCGCTCGGTCGCGCCATCCACGAGCGCTTCACGAGCGACCTCGTGCGCGGGGTCGTCGCGACCGACGGCCTCATCGGAACCTTCACCGACCTCGACGACCCCGCCCTCGATGCCAATCGCTGCTTCCTCTACCACGTGATCGGCGGCGGCACGGGCGACTGGGACGTGCCGGTCGGCGGCATGGGCGCGGTGAGCGGCGAGCTCGCCCGCGCCGCACGCGAGGCGGGCGCCGAGCTCGTGACGGAGGCGGAGGTGCTCGCGGTGGCGCCCGACGGACTCGTCCGCTACTCCCGCGGCGGTGCCGAGCACACGGTCGCGGCCGGCACGGTGCTCGCGAACGTCGCCCCCGTCGTGCTCGACCGGCTGCTCTCGGCCGGGGCAACGGATGCCGCGGCGCGCGCGTCGTCCGACGTGATCGCGCCGCGCGACGAGCGTCCGTTCACCAACGACTCGGTGCCCGTGCCGCCCGTCGTGCGGGAGCGCCTGCGCCGCCTCGCCGAGCCCGAGGGCGCGCAGGTGAAGGTGAACCTGCTGCTCACCCGGCTCCCCCGCCTCCGAGATGCGGAGGTCGCGCCCGACGCGGCCTTCGCCGGCACGTTCCACATCAACGAGCTCGAGTCGCAGCTCGAGGCGGCGTACCGCACGGCGGCCCGCGGCGGCGTCCCGTCGCCGCTGCCCTGCGAGATCTACTGCCACACGCTGAGCGACGCGTCGATCCTCGCGCCCGAGCTCGCGGCATCCGGCGTCCACACGCTCACCGTGTTCGGGCTGCACGTGCCGCACCGGCTGCTCGAGCGCTTCGGCAACGACGAGCTGCGCGACCGCCTGCAGGCCGGGGTGCTCGCCTCACTCGACTCCGTGCTCGCCGAGCCCATCGCCGACGTCATCGCCACGGATGCCGCGGGCCGCCCCTGCATCGAGGTGAAGACGACGCTCGACCTCGAGGAGGCGCTGCGGATGCCCGGTGGCAACATCTTCCACGGGCCGCTGTCGTGGCCATGGGCCGAGGACGACGCGCCGCTCGCGACGCCGGCGGAGCGCTGGGGCGTGGCAACGCGCCATCCGCGGATCCTCCTCTGCGGCTCCGGAGCCGTGCGCGGCGGCGCCGTCAGCGGCATCGGCGGCCACAACGCGGCGATGGCGGTGCTCGAGGGCATCAGCGGCTGACCTCGGGGCACGCGCCCGACCGTACCCTGGGGGCACGCGCCCGACCGTACCCTCGGGTACGGTGGCAGCATGCGGACGACACGCGCGCGTTGGCTCGACGAGGGCCTCGAGGTGCTGGCGGCCGACGGGGTCGACGGCCTGCGCATCGACCGCCTCGCGGCACGGCTCGGGGTGACGAAGGGGTCGTTCCACCACCACTTCGCCGGCATCGCCGACTACCGGCGCGCGCTGCTCGCGCACTACGAGGCGCAGACGCGGGCTGCACTGGCGGAGGCGATCGCGACCGGCGGCGACGCGGGCACGCGCACGACGCTCGCGTGGCTGACGACCCTCGTCGCCGAGGACGGCGCGACCCTCCGCAGGCCCGAGCTCGATGCGGCCGTGCGCGCGTGGGCGCACGGCGACCCCGAGGCGCGGGCGACGCAGGCCCGCATCGACGACGCGGCCATCGCGGCCCTCCAGGCCACGTGGCGCCCGGCCGTGGGGTCGGATGCCGCGGCGCGCACCGCCGCGCTCGTGCCGTACCTCGTGTCGCTCGGGGCCGCCGCGATGGTGCCGCCCGTCGAGGCTGCCGAGCTGCACGCCGTGTACCGGCTGCTGCTCGAGTCGGTACCCGCCGACGAGGCCTGACCGTCGCCGGCCGTCGCTCAGAGCACGAAGCTCCACAACGCGGTCGCGATGCAGATCACGAGCATTCCGGTCGCGTTCACGAAGAGGTTGCGGCCGAAGTCGCGGGCCGCGACGTGCATGCCGATCGCGACGAGGAAGTACGCGATGAGTGCCGCGCAGGTCACCGCCCCCAGGTATGGGATCCAGATCCCCGCGATGAGGCCGGCCGCCGCCGCGAACTTGATCGGCGTGAAGATCCACCACCACCGGCGCGGGAAGCGCACGTCGTCGAAGCACTGCGCCACGAACGGAACGGGCTTCCAGCTCAGCACGCCGTCGACGACCTGGATCGCCGCGAGCACGACCACCGGCCAGATCGGATCGGGGAGGACGGTCATCATCCATACCATACCGCATGGTACGGAATGAAGGCGAACGAGACGCCGCGGCCCGCGGCGGCCGACTCAGCGCTTGGTGCGCTTCGGTGCCCTCGGCGCCTTCGACGGCAGCGCTGCGACGTCCTCGAACGCCTGCGCCACCCACTCGGCGAGGCGTTCGGGCTCGCCCGACCACGCCGACGGCGCCGCGACGTATTCGCCCATCGGGCGTTCCCCCGGGCCGAACGGCCCGGCTCCGTCGGTGGCGGCGAGCTCAGTGCGCCTCGACTCGTCGAGCACCCGCACGCCGATGCGCTCGCCGAAGAGACCGGCGAACATGTTGCCGTTCACGAACGCGCCGAGGTTGCCGAACATGGGCTTCACCACGACGCGCGGATCATCGGGAACCACCGAGGCGAACAGCGCCTTGGCGTCGTCGGACGCCTTCGCGAGCTGCATGGCTCCCCCGATCGATCAGAAGACGAACAGCTGGCCCAGCACCAGGATCGCGATCACGAAGAGGGCGATGATGCCGCCCACGATCGCGAGCGATCGGCCCGACAGCCGCGCGATGGCGTAGCCCACGAGGAACGGGAGCGCGAGGAGGAAGATCGTCACGATCCACCAGAACGCGACGTAGCCGCCCTGCCCCATCTCCTCGAGCCGACCCGCGAAGAGCTGCTGGGTGTTCGGATGCGTCGCGAACGAGAACGCCGCGGAGAGCGGAACCGCGATGAGCGCGAACGTGAAGAGTCCCGCGAGGGCCCCCCACAGCCCGGACTTGCCCTCGGTGACGTTCATCGTCTCCTCGTGGACCTGCCCGCTGGACGGATGATTCGGCTTGCGCTTCGCGCCCCCACTGGAACCCATGGCGCCAACTCTAGTGGTTTGGAGTGCCGCGGGTTTAGCCTGAAAACCACGACGAGCGGGGGACGAAGATGACCGCGAAAGCGACCGGCCACTACACGTTGAAGCCTGATGGCCTCTACCTGCAGTTCGACCGCCTGTTCCGCGCTCCGATCGAGGAGGTCTGGTTCAGCCTGACCAACCCGACCGCGATGCAGGGCTGGATCGGCACGTACACCGGGCGGCCCGAAACCGGCGGCGTCCGCTTCCGCATGGGCTTCGAGGGAGAGGAGGGCGAGTGGCAGAACGTGAGCATCCTCGAGTGCGCGCCGCCGCATCGATTCCTCGCCGACTCCGGCCCGGGCCCCACCGGCATCCGGGTGTTCTCCCACCTCCGTGAGGCCGGCGGCATGACGACCCTCACGTTCGGCCATCGACTTCCCAACCCGGCGGATGCCGCGACGATGGGTCCCGGCTGGGACTACTACCTCGACCGCCTCATGGCCTCCCATGCGGGGCGACCGCTGCCCGAGTGGGAGCAGTACTATCCCGCCCTCGCCGAGCACTACCAGGAGCTCCACGTGCCCGAGGGCGCCCGCCACTGAGTCGGACCCGGCGACCGCGACGTCGGCCGGCACGCGCCCGCGCGGCGGCGCCGCGTCCGGCGCGCTTCCGCGGCACGAGACATCCTCACCCCTAGGCTGGCGCCCGTGAAGAGCATCGAGCGGCGCGCTCGCGAGCACGCCACGGGCACCACCGTTCGCGAACGCACGAACTACATGGCGAACCGACCGCTCGTCTGGGCGTTCGTCGCCACCCTCGGCGTGCTGCTCGGCCTCGCCCTGGCGTGGACGCTCCTCAGCCTCTCGGGCGTGCTCTTCTCGGTGTTCGCGGCCATGTTCATCACGCTCGGCCTCGACCCGCTCGTGCGCTGGTTCCAACGGCGCGGGATGAAGCGCGGCGTGGCGATCCTGACCGTGATCATCCTGTTCGTCCTGGTGATCGCCGGGATGCTCTGGATCGTCCTGCCGCTCGTGATCACCCAGGCGGTCACCCTCGTGGAGTCGCTGCCGCAGATGTACGCCAACCTGCAGCAGCAGCAGTGGTTCCAGGATGCCTCGTCGGGCTCTGGCGGCGTCCTCACGACGATCTACAACTGGGTCGTCGGCGTCATCAGCGATCCGAACACCTGGGCGACCATCGGCGGCGGCGCGCTCAACGTGGGCCTCGCGATCGTCGGCGGGATCTCGACCGCGTTCTTCATCTTCATCCTGACGATCTACTTCATCGCCACCCTCGACTCCTCCAAGGCCGCGATCTACACGCTCATCTCGGCGTCGCACCGCGTACGGGTGGTCGACTACGCCGAGCGCATCATGCAGAACGTCGGCCGCTACCTCAGCGGCATGGTGATCCTCGCGTTCTTCAACGCGACGTTCAGCTTCATCGTCCTGCTCATCGCGCAGGTGCCGTTCGCGCTCGTGATCGCCGTCTCGGCGTTCTTCATCACGCTCATCCCGCTCATCGGAACGGTGCTCACCACGATCGTGATGACCGTGCTGGCGCTCTTCGTCTCGCCGCTGTCTGGCATCATCGTGCTCGCCGCGATGCTCGTCTACATGCAGGTCGAGGCGTACATCCTCACGCCACGGGTCATGTCCAAGGCGGTGCAGGTGCCCGGTTCGATCGTGCTCATCGCGGCCCTCGCGGGCGGCACGCTCGCCGGACTGCCCGGGGCCCTCGTCGCGATCCCGGTGGCGGCCGGCATCCTGCTCATCATCAAGGAAGTGGTCGTGCCCGCGAAGGCGCGCTCCTAGCGACACGCGCGGGGCTCGCGGATGCCGCGGCATCCGTCACCCGAGGCTCGGTGCCCGGCCGGCGGCCTCAGTGCCAGACCGAGGGCGCCGCGGCGCGCGTGGCCGGCAGCGCGACATCCGCGCCCCAGCGCTCGATCCACTCGGGGATGCCCTCGCCCTCGAGCGCGCCGAACTCCGCGATCAGCTCGGACACCGGGACCGTGCCGCCGGACTTGCGCAGGAAGCGCGCCCGGATGAACCCCTGCGCGTACACCTCTGGTTCGCCGTCAGGCCCGGGGCGCACGAAGCGCTGCTCCATGTAGACGGCCTTGTCGTCGTAGCCGACGAGCTTCGACTCGATCGTGAACCGCTGCCACAGGCTCAGCGACTTGCGGAACGTGATCGTCTCGCTCGCCACCACCGGGTACCAGCCCTTGCTGCGGAAGGCGCGCCACACGCCGTTGCGCACGAGCATGTCGAACCGGGCCACGTCCATGATCGAGAAGTACACGCCGTTGTTCATGTGGCGGTTGATGTCGAGGTCGGTCGGCAGCGTGATGAAGTTCGTGCGCGCTATGTCGTAGTGCCCGAGGTCGGGCTTGCGGCGCGAGAGGAACAGCACGTGCAGCAGCGTGCGGAAGAACATGTGCATGGTCCACGACTGTATCCGCGAATCGTGGTCGATTCCCCGACGTTGGCGGGTCGCCACAGTCACCTGCCGCGGGCGCCGCGCGACGATTGTGCGGTTCTGCGAACCGGGGCCTCAGTCGCCGCGCATGACGCGGTAGCGCAGGTGGGTCGCACGGGCACCCTGCTCCACCCCGAGCGGCTCGAGCTCCACCCGGCGGCTGCGTGACTCGGGGAACAACCGCGACCCCTCGCCGAGCAGCACCGGCACGAGATGCAGCCGCACCTCGTCGACGAGCTCGGCGACGAGCGCCTGCCGCGCGACATCCGCGCCGCCCATGATGCACACGGACGCCGCGTGCGCAGCCTCGCTCGCGCGTGCCACGGCCTCGGCGATCCCGCCGGTCACGAACTCGAACCGCGAGCCGCCGCGCACGAACGACTCGCGGGGCCGGGTGGTGACGACGAAGCACGGACGGCCCTCGAACGTGGATCCCTCTCCCCACGGCCCCTCGCCGACGTCGAACGTGCGCCGGCCCATCACGAAGGCACCGGTGGTGTCGAACATGCGGGCGGCGACGCTGCGGTCGATCTCGTCGGGCGAGGCATCCGCCGCGCCCTCGGTGCCGTAGCCGGGATTGAACATCGCCCGCTCGCGGGGCTGGTCGCCGGTGTCGCTCCCGAGCAGCCACTCGTGCACCCGCTCCCCGTCGATGCCGAGCGGATGCTCCAGGCTCACGCCCGGCGCGGCGGTGAAGCCGTCTACTGTCATCGTCATCTCGAGGAAGACGTGCGCCATGGGTCAGCCCTTGACCGGGACGTGCCGTTCCTCGGGGCCGTTGTAGACCGACAACGGCCTGATGAGCGCGTTCGACGCGGCCTGCTCCATGATGTGCGCCGTCCACCCCGTGACGCGGCTCGCCACGAAGAGCGGCGTGAACGTGATCGTGTCGAAGCCCATCAGGTGGTACGTCGGACCGGCGGGGTAGTCGAGGTTCGGCAGGATGCCCTTGCGCTCGCCCATCGCCGTCTCGAGGGCGACGTACAGCTCGAGCAGGTCGCGGCGGTCGTAGTGCTCGACCATCCGCTCGAGGGCGTCGCGCATGGTGGGCACGCGCGAGTCGCCGTGCTTGTACACCCGGTGGCCGAAGCCCATGATCTTGCGCTTGTGGGCGAGCGCGTCGTCGAGCCAGGCCGCCGCGGCATCCGCGGTGCCGATCTCGTCGAACGCGTGCATGACCGCCTCGTTGGCACCGCCGTGCAGCGGGCCCTTCAGGGCGCCGATCGCGCCGACGACCGCCGAGTACAGGTCGGAGAGCGTCGACGTGATCACGCGCGCCGTGAACGTGGACGCGTTGAACGAGTGCTCCGCGTAGAGGATCATCGAGACGTCGAACGCGTTCACGACCGCGAACTCGGGCGCCTCGCCGAAGGCCTGCCAGAGGAAGTTGGCCGAGTAGCCCAGGTCGTCGCGCGGCTCCACGAACTCGAGCTCTCGGCGCCGGCGCTGGTCGTAGGTGACGATCGAGGGGAGCTTCGCGAACAGGCGGATCGCCTTGTCGAGGTTCGCCTCGCGCGAGTCGTCGGGCGTCTGCGGATCGCTGGCACCGATGACGCTGACGGCGGTGCGCACCACGTCCATCGGGTGCGCGGTGAGGGGGATCTCGTCGATGATGCGCTTCACCTCGTGGTCGAGCCCGCGGTGCCCCCGCTCGCGCTCCTCGAACTCGGCCAGCTGGGTGTCGTCGGGGAGCTCGCCGTACCAGAGCAGGTACGCGACCTCCTCGAAGGTCACGGATGCCGCGAGCTCCTGCACCGGGTAACCGCGGTACAGCAGCGAGTTGGTCTCGGGGTTGACCTTCGAGACGGCGGTGTAGTCGACCGGCACGCCCGCCAGCCCCTTGTAGATGACCGGGCCCTGCTCGGCGGGCACCGCCCCCTGCTGATCGCTCATCGTGCTCCTCGCGTGACGACGCGGCCGCTGCGGCGCGACCGCTCCCCCAGCCTAGAGCCTGCCATGGCGCACCGGCGTGCGCCGCCCCTCCCGGGGACGGCCAGGTGTTGCGCGAAGCGGACGGGATCGGCAGGTGTCGAGACGACCGCACCCGCATATCCCGACCGGGCGGCGAACGCCACTCGTCCTCAACGTGTGGCTCGCGGAGCGGGTCGTCGAGTCCAAGTTCGGCATCGCGGGTGGGCTCGCAGGGCCCGCCGAAGATCGGCGCATGACCCGACGCGCTCCCCTCCCGGTACCGCTCGCGGGCCGCCCGTTCACGACCCGCGATGGTTCGGCGGCCGGTGTGAGTCCCGGGCGCATGCGCGCTCGCGACCTCGTGACGCCCACGAGCGGAGTGCGGATGCCGGCATCGGCGTCCTTCCCCGACCGGTGTCGCGCGGTGCTCCTGGTGCTGCCGGAGGACGCCTTCATCTGCGGCACGTCCGCTGCGCTGCTGCACGGGATCCCGCTCCCATGGCGCCTGGCCCGGTCTCCGCTCCTCGAGGTCGGGCTCCCGTCGCCGGCGCGCGGCGTCCGCCGTGCCGGCATCCGCGGCCGCAGCCTGCTCGTCCGCGATGCCGACGTGGTCGACCTCCGCGGCATTCGAGTCACCACGCCGGCCCGTACCTGGTGCGACCTCGTCGGCGCGCTCTCGGTGCCCGAACTCGTGGCGGCCGGCGATCCGCTGCTCGCCGCCGGAGCGCACCTCGGCGCGGCGATCGCCGAACTCCCCGATCGACGCGGGAGCGTCAAGCTCGGTGTCGCGCTCGAGCTCCTGGATGCCGCGTCGGAGTCCCCGAAGGAGTCCGAGACACGGGCGATCCTGACGCTGGCGGGCCTCCCTCGACCACGAGTCAATGTGCCGGTCTTCGACGGGCGCCGGTTCGTGGGGCGAGTCGACCTCCTCTACGAGGAGTACGACGAGGTCCTCGAGTACCAGGGCGACCACCATCGAACCGACGCAGCGCAATGGCGACACGACCGATCCCGCGAGGCCCAGCTCGAATCGCTGGGGCTTCACGTGACCGAGGTCACCCAGTCGGATCTCGACGAACCCGCAGCCTTCGCACGGCGGGTGGGCCGCACGCTGGCTCGCAAGGGCTGGGACGGACGGGTCGTCCTCTCCCGGTGGTTCCCGAGTCCGCCGGTTGCGCGGACGGGATCCGTGGGTCGCAGGGCCTCGTGACCCACGGATCCCGTCCGCGTCACCGTGCGCCGCCCTGCGGGGAGGGGAGCGGCGGGGGGCGCCGAGGGGGTCAGGTCAGCGCGCGATGCGGAAGTCGAAGATGCTCGTGTCGAAGTGGTTGTAGCCCTCGTAGTCGATGAGCTCGTAGAGGTCGGCGCGGTGCTGCATCGTGTCGAGCATGCCGTTGAGCGAGCCGGTCGCCTCGAGCTCGTCCAGTCCGCGCACCGCGGCCCCCATCGCGAGGCGCAGCAGGGACACCGGCCAGATGACGAGGTTCATGCCGACATCCGCCAGCTGCTGCACCGTGAAGAGCTCGCTCTTGCCGAACTCGGTCATGTTGGCGAGCAGCGGCACGTCGACGGCGGCGCGGATCGCGGCGAACTCGTCGAGCGAGGCCATCGCCTCGGGGAAGATGGCGTCTGCGCCGGCGTCGACGAGCTTCTTCGCGCGGTCGATCGCCGCGGGAAGGCCCTCGACGGCCCGGATGTCGGTGCGCGCCATGATGAGGAAGTCCGGGTCCCGGCGGGCGTCGACGGCGGCGCGGATGCGCTGCAGCGCGGTCGACTCGTCGACGACCTGCTTGCCGTCGAGGTGCCCGCAGCGCTTGGGGTTGACCTGGTCCTCGATGTGGAGGCCGGCCAGGCCGGCGTCCTCCATCTCCTGCACGGTGCGGGCCACGTTCATCGGCTCGCCGAAGCCCGTGTCGGCATCGATGATCGCCG
>NZ_SGWY01000006.1 GCF_004216665.1 Agromyces ramosus
AATGAATGTCCGGCGGTGTCCTACTCTCCCACAGGGTCGCCCCTGCAGTACCATCGGCGCTGCGAGTCTTAGCTTCCGGGTTCGGAATGTGTCCGGGCGTTTCCCTCGCGCTATGGCCGCCGAAACTCGTGCCACACCCACGTTGCCCCCACGGGTGGTGGGTTGGGTGTGTGGTCTCGGCACCCCACCGTGGTGGGGTGTGAAAATTCTGTGTTGAGTTTACGTGTGTTGGGTTTCCGTCTGTTGGGAACCACAGAGTGGACGCGAGCAATCTTGGGGCCACTCACACGGCCTTTCGATGAATGATCTTCAAACGTGTGTGAGTGTAGTGATTGTCAAGTTATCGGCTTATTAGTACCGGTCAGCTCCGACAGTCGTTAGTCCTGTCTTCCACATCCGGCCTATCAACCCAGTCGTCTGGCTGGGAGCCTCTCCCCCGAAGGGATGGAAATCTCATCTCGAGGCCGGCTTCCCGCTTAGATGCTTTCAGCGGTTATCCATCCCGAACGTAGCTAACCAGCGGTGCTCCTGGCGGAACAACTGGCACACCAGAGGTTCGTCCAACCCGGTCCTCTCGTACTAGGGTCAGATCCTCTCAAATTTCCTACGCGCGCAGCGGATAGGGACCGAACTGTCTCACGACGTTCTAAACCCAGCTCGCGTACCGCTTTAATGGGCGAACAGCCCAACCCTTGGGACCTACTCCAGCCCCAGGATGCGACGAGCCGACATCGAGGTGCCAAACCATGCCGTCGATATGGACTCTTGGGCAAGATCAGCCTGTTATCCCCGAGGTACCTTTTATCCGTTGAGCGACAGCGCTTCCACAAGCCACTGCCGGATCACTAGTCCCGACTTTCGTCCCTGCTCGACCTGTCAGTCTCACAGTCAAGCTCCCTTGTGCACTTACACTCGCCACCTGATTGCCAACCAGGTTGAGGGAACCTTTGGGCGCCTCCGTTACTTTTTGGGAGGCAACCGCCCCAGTTAAACTACCCACCAGGCACTGTCCCTGAACCGGATCACGGTTCGAAGTTAGATATCCAGAGTGACCAGAGTGGTATTTCAACAATGACTCCACCGACACTAGCGTGCCAGCTTCACAGTCTCCCACCTATCCTACACAAGCCACACCGAACACCAATACCAAGCTGTAGTAAAGGTCACGGGGTCTTTCCGTCCTGCTGCGCGTAACGAGCATCTTTACTCGTAATGCAATTTCGCCGAGTTCGCGGTTGAGACAGCTGGGAAGTCGTTACGCCATTCGTGCAGGTCGGAACTTACCCGACAAGGAATTTCGCTACCTTAGGATGGTTATAGTTACCACCGCCGTTTACTGGGGCTTAAATTCTCAGCTTCGCCTTGCGGCTAACCGGTCCTCTTAACCTTCCAGCACCGGGCAGGCGTCAGTCCGTATACATCGTCTTGCGACTTGGCACGGACCTGTGTTTTTAGTAAACAGTCGCTTCCCACTGGTCTCTGCGGCCACTCCACGCTTCCCCTGGCAAGCAGGTTCACGCTTCGGGCCCCCCTTCTCCCGAAGTTACGGGGGCATTTTGCCGAGTTCCTTAACCACGATTCTCTCGATCTCCTTGGTATTCTCTACCTGACCACCTGAGTCGGTTTGGGGTACGGGCGGCTGGAACCTCGCGTCGATGCTTTTCTCGGCAGCATAGGATCACCCACTTTTCATCCGCATCGCGTCTCAGCCTGTGTGAGCGACGGATTTGCCTATCGCTCGGCCTACACGCTTGCCCCGGGTCAACCATCGCCCGGGCTGGGCTACCTTCCTGCGTCACACCTGTTAATACGCTCACTCCACCAGACGGGGTCGCATGCCGCCCCGCGCCTCACCCCGAAGGGATCCGCGCGGCTTGGGATGCTTAGCACTTCTGGTCTCGTGTGGGCGGTTCTTCGCCGGTACGGGAATATCAACCCGTTGTCCATCGACTACGCCTGTCGGCCTCGCCTTAGGTCCCGACTTACCCAGGGCAGATTAGCTTGACCCTGGAACCCTTGGTCTTCCGGAGGACGGGTTTCTCACCCGTCTTTCGCTACTCATGCCTGCATTCTCACTCGTGTGGCGTCCACGGCTGGTTTCCACCGCCGCTTCACTCGCCACACGACGCTCTCCTACCCATCAACACGGCTGGACCACGAAGGCCTACCACAAATGTCAATGCCACAACTTCGGTGGCGTGCTTGAGCCCCGTTACATTGTCGGCGCGGAATCACTTGACCAGTGAGCTATTACGCACTCTTTCAAGGGTGGCTGCTTCTAAGCCAACCTCCTGGTTGTCTGTGCAACTCCACATCCTTTCCCACTTAGCACGCGCTTAGGGACCTTAGTTGGTGGTCTGGGTTGTTTCCCTCTCGACGATGAAGCTTATCCCCCACCGTCTCACTGCTGCGCTCTCACTTACCGGCATTCGGAGTTTGGCTGACGTCAGTAACCTTTTGGGGCCCATCGGCCATCCAGTAGCTCTACCTCCGGCAAGAAACACGCAACGCTGCACCTAAATGCATTTCGGAGAGAACCAGCTATCACGAAGTTTGATTGGCCTTTCACCCCTATCCACAGCTCATCCCCTCCATTTTCAACTGAAGTGGGTTCGGTCCTCCACGACGTCTTACCGTCGCTTCAACCTGGCCATGGATAGATCACTTCGCTTCGGGTCTAGGACCTGCGACTGAATCGCCCTATTCAGACTCGCTTTCGCTACGGCTACCCCACACGGGTTAACCTCGCCACAGATCACTAACTCGCAGGCTCATTCTTCAAAAGGCACGCTGTCACCCCTACAAGGAGGCTCCAACGGTTTGTAAGCAAACGGTTTCAGGTACTATTTCACTCCCCTCCCGGGGTACTTTTCACCTTTCCCTCACGGTACTTGTCCGCTATCGGTCATCTGGGAGTATTTAGGCTTATCAGGTGGTCCTGACAGATTCACGCGGGATTTCTCGGGCCCCGCGCTACTTGGGATACCTCTCCGGCCGGCCAGGCATTTCGACTACGGGACTCACACCCACTCCGGTTGGCCTTTCAATGCCATTCGTCTATACCTGACGCGTCACCGTGGTCGACCGGCAGATCGACCCGAAAGGTCCCACAACCCCGACCATGCAACCCCTGCCGGGTATCACACATGGCTCGGTTTAGCCTCTTCCGCGTTCGCTCGCCACTACTTACGGAATCACGGTTGTTTTCTCTTCCTGTGGGTACTGAGATGTTTCACTTCCCCACGTTCCCTCTACCCGCCCTATACATTCAGGCGGGAGTCACCAGGTCACCCAAAGGGCCTGGCGGGGTTTCCCCATTCGGAAATCCTCGGATCACAGCTCGTTTATCAGCTCCCCGAGGCTTATCGCAGATTACGACGTCCTTCTTCGGCTCCAGATGCCAAGGCATCCACCGTTTGCTCTTAGAAACTTGAAATCACATGAGTTCGATCGAATTCGTGCAACACCCCGAAAGGTGCTGCGAAATTGACCAGTGAATACGCCAAACCAGGCACCCCCGAAAGGACACCCACCTGGCGACTCACCTATTGTGAAACAGCCCGAAGGGCTGCTTCTAAGATGCTCGCGTCCACTATGTAGTTCTCAACAGACGGCCAGAACCCCCACACCCACCAGCAACCGCCGGCATCGGTGAAGGCCTGAAGAAACCATCACCCCCACGCCCAAAAGAGAACGCAGGGTTGTCCGGTCCCTCAGGACCCAACAGCGTGCACGTCCCCGTCATCCACCAACCCGAGCGTTCCAACATCCGAAGATGCGTACTGACCCAGACCGGCCTCCGACGAGGACCTATGTCAATGTTCCACCCATGAGCAACCAGCGAGCCACAAAGGACCCGATCCGGTCTGCACTGCGGAAACCCCGAAAGGCCTCCGAGCTGCTCCTTAGAAAGGAGGTGATCCAGCCGCACCTTCCGGTACGGCTACCTTGTTACGACTTAGTCCTAATCACCGATCCCACCTTCGACGGCTCCCTCCACAAGGGTTAGGCCACCGGCTTCGGGTGTTACCGACTTTCATGACTTGACGGGCGGTGTGTACAAGGCCCGGGAACGTATTCACCGCAGCGTTGCTGATCTGCGATTACTAGCGACTCCGACTTCATGAGGTCGAGTTGCAGACCTCAATCCGAACTGAGACCGGCTTTTTGGGATTCGCTCCGCCTTACGACATCGCAGCCCTTTGTACCGGCCATTGTAGCATGCGTGAAGCCCAAGACATAAGGGGCATGATGATTTGACGTCATCCCCACCTTCCTCCGAGTTGACCCCGGCAGTCTCATATGAGTTCCCACCATGACGTGCTGGCAACATACGACGAGGGTTGCGCTCGTTGCGGGACTTAACCCAACATCTCACGACACGAGCTGACGACAACCATGCACCACCTGTAACCGAGTGTCCAAAGAGTTCCACATTTCTGCGGCGTTCTCGGTTATGTCAAGCCTTGGTAAGGTTCTTCGCGTTGCATCGAATTAATCCGCATGCTCCGCCGCTTGTGCGGGCCCCCGTCAATTCCTTTGAGTTTTAGCCTTGCGGCCGTACTCCCCAGGCGGGGCGCTTAATGCGTTAGCTACGACACGGAAACCGTGGAAAGGTCCCCACATCTAGCGCCCAACGTTTACGGCGTGGACTACCAGGGTATCTAATCCTGTTCGCTCCCCACGCTTTCGCTCCTCAGCGTCAGTTACGGCCCAGAGAACTGCCTTCGCCATCGGTGTTCCTCCTGATATCTGCGCATTCCACCGCTACACCAGGAATTCCATTCTCCCCTACCGCACTCCAGTCTGCCCGTACCCACTGCAGGCCCGAGGTTGAGCCTCGGGATTTCACAGCAGACGTGACAAACCGCCTACGAGCTCTTTACGCCCAATAATTCCGGACAACGCTCGCACCCTACGTATTACCGCGGCTGCTGGCACGTAGTTAGCCGGTGCTTTTTCTGCAGGTACCGTCAAGCCGAAGCCCTTCTTCCCTACTAAAAGAGGTTTACAACCCGAAGGCCGTCATCCCTCACGCGGCGTTGCTGCATCAGGCTTGCGCCCATTGTGCAATATTCCCCACTGCTGCCTCCCGTAGGAGTCTGGGCCGTGTCTCAGTCCCAGTGTGGCCGGTCACCCTCTCAGGCCGGCTACCCGTCGACGCCTTGGTGAGCCATTACCTCACCAACAAGCTGATAGGCCGCGAGTCCATCCCAGACCGAAAAACTTTCCACCCAAAACCATGCGGTTCCAGGTCCTATCCGGTATTAGCTCCGATTTCTCGGGGTTATCCCAGAGTCCAGGGCAGGTTACTCACGTGTTACTCACCCGTTCGCCACTAATCCCCAGCAGCAAGCTGCCAGATCATCGTTCGACTTGCATGTGTTAAGCACGCCGCCAGCGTTCGTCCTGAGCCAGGATCAAACTCTCCAAAAAAACTGGTTCAACCCACCCCAAAAGGGCAGGCCAAGAGTTGAATCTCTGACCGAGAACAATCATTACTGACTGTCCATCAATCCAAAGGAATCCCACCCCCACCAAA